>OY970348.1:0-3485440 GCA_963717665.1 uncultured Solirubrobacteraceae bacterium | reverse complement strand
GAGACATCTAAGGATGGCCGTGCTCTGCCTCGTGGCGGTTTTCGCCCTGAGCGCAACGACTCTCGTTGTCGCCTCGCCGGCTTCGGCGAGCTGCAACACCGAATGCAAAGAACAGAAAGAAAAAGAAAAACAGGAAGCTAAAGAACAGAAAGAAAAAGAAAAGGAAAAAGCGCAGGCCGAAAAGGCGTTTGCACAGAACAAAGCACGGCGCGAAAGGTGGGAAACCAAGCTCGTAGGCGACCCCTTCAACGTCAACACCTGGGCGCAGTTCAGGGCCTGCGAAGACGAACGTAAAGTGGCGTTGCAGGAAACTTGCTATCTCGGCGTCACGCTTGGCGGTAAGACCGGTGGCTTCTTCGAATTCGGAAAAGTCCTCGTCCCGCTGAGCAAATCAATCGTGCTCCAGGGCACGTTCGAAGGCGAAGAAGAAGAAGTCAAACTTTTCCCGGCCGCGCACGGGTATGAAACGCTGGAAGCGCCAGAGCTACCGGTGACCGGCGGCATCAAGCTGTTCGACAAAAGCACGCAGGAACAAGAGGAATGGCCCGCGGCGCTGACCGAAAGCTGGAACGAAGCGATCAAGAACAAAGAAGCGGCCGTCAACGCGAAGATTGAAATGGCCGGAAACGGCTGCTACGAAGAACTTGGCTGCCTCGACACCGAACACATCCTCGAAGAACGTGGCGTCGCGTTCAAGCTGCCGCTGAAGGTCAAAGTCACCTCGCCGTGGCTTGAAAAACTCGGCAGCGAACCATGCTACATCGGGAGCGACGAAAACCCGATCCACATCAACCTGACGACCGAAGGGTCGGGGACGGCTGGCGAACTCGCGTTTAATCACAGCTTCAGCAAAATCGCGATCGTCGGAAGCAGGCTCATCGATCTAGGCTGGAAAATCGAACCGGGCTCCTACCCGAACGGCTGCACCGGCCCGTACGCGTCCTACATCGAGGCTTCGCTCAAGCACGTGCTCGAACTGGACCGCAACCCGAACAAGAAGGGCATCGTCGTGCTGAAGGGCGACCTGTACACGGGTATCCCTGTAAACGTCGCGAAAGAAGGCAAAGAAAGCGGCGAACTTCCGTAACGCAGGCTAGCCAACCGCAACACCTAGCAACAACCGCCACGGCGGAGCCCCCCAGTCGAACGGGGGGGCTCCGCCAAGCGGAACCGAGGGACTACGGGGAGGCGCAGGGACGCTTGTTCTGTAAATGAAGTATGAGTCGGACGAGAAGGGAGTCTTTTCAATGAGATATACGAGGGCGTTCGGAGTGTGTCTGGTAGCCGCATGTGTGGCGCTGGGCGCATTCGTCGCAAGCGCTTCGGCGACACCGCCGGAATACGGCCGGTGCGTGAAACTGGCGAAAGTTGGAAAAGTCTACACCGGCAACTTCACGGACAAAGGCTGCACCAAAGAAGCGACGGCGAAAGAAAAAGAAGAAGGCAAAAAAAACAAGTACAATTGGCTGCCGGGCGGCGTGAAACTGGGCCAGACGAGCTCAGGCGGCAAAGCGACGCTACAGGAAGTCGGCAAATACGCCGTCGGCTGCACCTCGGAGTCGAGCGTGGGCGAATACGTCGGCACCAAAGAAGCAAAGGGCCTTTTCGTGAAGTTCGAGGGCTGCCACGTGCCTCCCTACATCTGCACCTCGGCCGGGCACCCCGAAGGGGAGCTTGAAACCAAAGAACTCGAAGGCCGCGCGGTGTGGCTGAACAAAGCCAAACACGAAGCCGGGCTCGACCTGTTCCCAGCGAAAGGCGAAGAAAAGTTCATCTCCTTCAACTGCGGTGCGCTGCACGTCGAGGTGCGGGGCTCGATCCTCGTGCCAGTGCAGGCGAACAAGATGAGCACGACGTTCAAACTCAAATACAAGCAGAAAAACGGCTTCCAGGAAACGAAATTCTACGAAAATGAAGAAGGCAAACTCGTAGAAGACATTCTCGAAGCCAACTTCGCAGAAAAAGGCTGGGCAAAAGCCGGCCAGAGCATTACCTCGACGGTGAAAAATGAAGAAGCGCTGGAGCTGAACACATACGTGTGATGCTCTAAGGCGACGCGTGTGCGGGGCGCTCACAAGCCCCGCACACGCCGTCGGCCACGGCGAGTAAAGGGACAAGGGTGAGAGAAGTGAGGAGCGCTAAGCAGCAGAGGATCGCGGCCTTGACCGGTCCGGTTGTCCGTGGGAAGGGCGCGCTTGCGCCTCGTGCAGCCCTCGCCGTGCTCCTCGCGGCTCTGGCCGTCGTACTCTGGTGCCCCGCGGCCCTCGCGCTGCCATCTCGCGGGCACCTCTACAGCTCATCCTTCGGCACGCCGGGCTCGGGCGACGCTCAGCTCGCGCAGCCCTCGGCGGTGGCCGTGGACGAAGCGCAAGGGCTCGCCTACGTCTCCGATACCGCCAACAACCGCGTCGAGGTCTTCAAGCGCGGCGCGGACGGGGAATACGAATACGTCTCGCAGTTCAAAGTGCTCGATGCCGGGCCGATCGCGGTGGACAACTCCACAAGTGAATCGGACCCTTCGCGCGGCGAGGTCTACGTGGCGGGCGCCGGCAACGCCGAAGAAGCAGAAGAAGCCGAGCGCAACGCGCTGTTCGTGTATTCCCCGGCCAAGGGCGAAGTGATCCACAAGATCCGCAAATTCAAATTCAAAGAAAAAGGCGGGGAAGAACAGGAAGAAGAATTCGAAGAAAGCATCTCGGGCGTGTCGGTCGATGCGAGCGGGCTCTTGTGGGTCTACTGGGGTGAAGAAGGGGTGATCGACGCCTTTGAAAAACAACTGACCGGCGTGGGCAATTCCAAGCTGCAGTGGCTGCCTTCGCTGCGCCGCAGCATGGAAGAGCGCTTTGAATGCTGGGCGCGGCCCGCCTTCGCCGTGGCGCCCGACGCTAAGGCCTTCTACGTCGGCTACGAACGGCGCAACTCAGAAGAAGACTGCCCCGGCGAATCTGAAGAAACGCCCGATCCGACCGTCGTGGCCAAGCTCGACGGCCAGGTCCCCTCCCCGCAAACGCTGATCTCCGAAATCGACCACCGCAACACGACCGGCGCGGCGGTCGACCCCACAAGCGGAGACCTCTACCTGGACAACGTCTCGAGCCTCGCCGCCTACACCCCCGACGGCGTGCTGATCCAGCGCTTCGGCACCGGGCAGCTGAGCTCGGGCAGCGGCGTGGCGGTCGACTCCGCCAGCGGCGAGGTGCTCGCCGCCGACACAAGCGAAGACCGGGTGGTCGTGTTCGGCCCCGAAGATACCGAAGAAGCGCCGGTGATCGACAGCGTCTCCTCTGAGAACCCGACGCCTCGCTCGGCCGAGCTGCACGCACAGATCGACCCGCGCGGGGCCGAAACCGAATACCACTTCCAGTACGGCACGAGCGACTGCGTGCAGAACCCGCAGGCGTGCACGGATCTGCCGGTGGGCAAGATCGCCGCGGGCTACGGCGATGTCGCCGTCGGTGGCGAAGTCACGGGCCTCGCGCCCGCCACCGCCTACTACTACCGCGTGCTCGCAAGCAACTCCCACGGTCAAGCGCAGGGCATCCCCTCGCCGAGCACCTTCCAGACGCTGCCCTCGCCCGGCGTGCTGCCCGACGGGCGTGGCTGGGAGCTGGTCTCCCCGGCAAACAAGCACGGCTCGACGGTCGAAATGCTCTCCAAACGGGCCGGCGCCGTCCAGGCCTCGCTCGACGGCAGCCGCCTGGCGTGGCTGGCCTCGGGCCCGGTCCTCTCAGAACCCGAAGGCAACCGCAGCTCCGAACTGGCCCAGCAGATCTCGGTGCGCAGCGGCGAAGGGTGGCAGACGAGCAGCCTGGAAACGCCGCACACAAACGGCTGGGGCCTGCTGTTGCCCTCGCCGGGCGAGTACCACTACTTCACCCCCGATCTCTCGGCCGCCCTCGTGCAACCGACCGAATACGACCTGGGCAAGACCGAAGGAGTCGTCGAACACCCGCCGCTCTCCCCGCTGGCCAGCGAAAAGACGATGTACGTGCGCGAAAACCTGCCCTCCTCGCCGGGGCAGTTCACCCCGCTTGTGACCGCGCAGAACGACACGGCGAACACGAAGTTCGGCGGCGGCCTGGACTTCCAGGACGCGACCGGCGATCTCAGCCGCGTCGTGTTCCACTCCAAGCCCGCCCTCAGCTCGGCCACGCCGACAGCCGGCGGTCTGTACACGTGGCAGCAGGGCAAACCGCTCGAACTGGTGAGCGTGCTCCCCGACGGCAGCCCGGCGCCCGACAGCGGCCTCAACGAATCCTCGCTGGGCGATGGCGGAGGCCTGAACATGCGCGGCGCGATCTCCTCCGAGGGCTCGCGCCTGTTCTGGACTGACGGCACGGGCACGAGCCTCTACCTGCGCGACCTCGCGCTCGGCGAGACGATCCGTCTGAACTCAGCGCAGGGCCACGGCGCTATCGAAGCGGGCCCCGAAGGCCGGGAAGTCTCCGAACCGCCCGAAGAACTAAACGGACGGCAAGTGCACTTCCAGAGCGCGAGCACCGACGGCACGAAGATGTTCTTCACCGACACCGCGCGCCTGACAGAAGACTCCACGCAGGAACCGACGGGTGAGGAATCACCAGCGGATCTCTATGAGTTCGAACTGACGAGCACCGGTCCACTGCGCGGGCGCCTGAAAGATCTGACGGTGAGCGCATCCTCAGCCGGCGGCGATGTGCTGAACGTGATTCCCGGAAGCTCACAGAACGGCGCGAGCGTCTACTTCGTGGCCAACTCCGTGCTCGCGCCCGGCGCAGTGCCCGGGCGCTGCTCGCGCAACCCCGAAGGCGAACCCTCGCCGCCGGGCGCCACCTGCAACCTGTATCTCTCAGAAGTTGACCCCGCGCATCCCGACCAGCGTCTCGTGCGCTTCATCGCGACGCTCTCAAGCGAAGACGGTGGCGACTGGGGCTCGAGCCCGACCTCGGAACTCACGCCGCTTGAGGCGAATCTCAGCGTGCTGAGCTCAAGCGTCTCCCCGAACGGGCGCTACCTGGCGTTCATGTCAGAGCGCAGCCTGACCGGCTATGACAACCGCGATGCGCAGAGCGGACAGCCCGACGAGGAGGTCTACCTCTACGACGCCGCAGCCGGGCGCCTTCTGTGCGCCTCCTGCAACGCCGGCGGCGAAGGCTCAGCCTGGCAGCGCCCGCACGGGGTCCTCGACACGGAATTCTCAGGCGAAGGCGTGGGCCTCTTGGTCGACCGCCCGCAGATCCTCAAGGAACGCTGGCTTGCGGGTTCGCTCCCGGGCTGGGCCTACAACTTCAACGGCAGCTCCTCGCCTGCGGCCCTCTATGAGCCGCGCTATCTCTCAGACTCCGGGCGCCTGTTCTTCAACAGCCCCGACGCGCTCGTCGCCCAGGACACCAACGGCAAGGAGGACGTCTATGAGTATGAGCCCCGGAAGCGTTGGCTCCTGCCCGGACTCCGGCGGCTGCACGGGGCTGATCTCCTCGGGCACCTCCGAGCACGAATCGGCGTTCCTGGATGCCGGCGCCAACGGCGATGACGTCTTCTTCTTGAGCTCCGCGCCGCTGGTGGCGGCAGACAGCGACCGGTCGATCGACATCTATGACGCGCACCTCTGCAGTTCCTCCTCGCCGTGCCTCAAATACCCCGAAGGCTCCACCCAGCAGTGCGAATCGGCTGGCGAATGCCGCCCGGGCACGGTCCCCCCGCCGTCAACGAGCACTCCCGCGAGCGCAGCCTTCACGGGACCCGCAAGCCCTGTGGGCACGCCCAGGCAGACGGTCGGCGCGAGCAAAACCACCACCAAGCCCAAACTGACGCGCGCGCAGGAGCTCGCCAAAGCGCTGAAGAGCTGCCGCGTGCAGCACCGGCATTCAAAGAGCAAGCGCAAGCGCTGCGAAGCACAGGCGCACAAGAAGTACGCCCAGCACACGCACAAGGGCGCCAAGAAGAAGGGCAGGCAGAAGCGATGATCGTGCTCGCCTGCAAGCTCGCCGCCCTGCTCGCAAGAGGATCCTCGCGCGCTCGCGAAGGCTGCTCGCGCAGAGGGTCGCTTGTGCTCGTCCTGCTCGCCGCGATCACGCTGCTCCCAGCGCTGGCCTGCGCCAGCCCGGCGTTGGCGGCGCCCCGCTGGCAGCTCTCCTCGCGCGCGGCGCCGACGAACCTGCCGCCGGGAGGTGAAGGGCTGATCGTGGTCGCGGCGGATCCGCTGGGAGACGTCGCAGTCAGCGGCGCCTTTAGCAAGATCACGATCACCGACACGCTGCCCGTCGGCCTGCAGGTGAGCGATCCCGCCGGGGTCATCCCGCATTGGGCGCGCGCCAGAGAATCTGCCGAAGAAAGGGAAGAAAACTGGGAATGCTCGGTGAGCGAACAGCGGCTCGTGACGTGCGCCACCTCGCGCGAAGTCCCGCCCTATGAACGCCTGGAAGTGGAAATCCCAGTCACGGTCGGGGAGCCCTCCGGAGCGGTGCTCTCGCTGCCCAACCAGCTCAGCGTGCACGGCGGGCAGGCGATCGGCGGTGGGCCGATCGCCACCGCCTCGCTCACGCGGGCGCTACAGGTCAGCGGCGAACCCGTGAAGTATGGGATCGAACCGGGCGGCTACACGATCGCCCTGGAAAACGAAGACGGCTCGATCGACACCCAGGCCGGCTCCCATCCCTACCAGCTGCAGAGCACCGTCAACTTCAACCAGACGCTCGAGGAAGTGCAGCTGCCCGGACAGCCACGACGGCTCGAGGCGGGCGCGCCCGGCCTGACCAAGAACGTGGGCTTCAGCCTGCCCCCCGGCCTGCTCGGCAACTTGACGGCGGCCGGCCAGTGCTCTGCCGTGGAGTTCTCCTCGCTTGCGACCTCGGTCGGGGGCGCGCGAAACCTCTGTCCCACCCCCTCGGCGATCGGCGTGGCGACGGTCACGATCCTGGCGCCCAGCCCGCTTGGATACGCGACCGTGGCGGTGCCGCTGTTCAACCTCGAACCCGCACAGGGCGAGCCCGGTCGCTTTGGCTTCGAGGTCGAAGGCGTGCCGGTCGTGGTCGACGTGGCGGTGCGCACCGACGGCGACTACGGCGTGACGGCCAGCGTCAACAATGCCACCGCGGCCGCGCAGGTGCTGGGAGCGCAGGTGATCTTCTGGGGGCAACCGAGCGATCAGAGCCACGACGGCTCACGCGGCTGGGCGTGCCTGCGCGAAGGCCTCTTCAGCAAGGGCGAAACCTGCCAGGCGCCGAGTCCTCGCCCTAACGTCCCGTTCTTGACGCTGCCCACCTCCTGCACCGGGCAGCTGGCCACGACGATGGCGGGAATCGACTGGACCGGGGAGCCGGTCCAGAGCACATACCTCTTCGGCGATCAGTCCGGAGAACCGCTTACGCGCCTGAGCGGCTGCGATCAGCTTGCGCTCGACCCCGCCCTTGAAGTCCAGCCCCGCCGGGAAACGGGCGAAGCGACGACGGCGGCGAGCACACCGACGGGGCTGGACGTGAAGGTGAAAGTCTCCCAGGTGGGCACGCTCACCTCGGGAGCGCTGGGCGACGCGGCGCTCCGCAGCGCGACTGTGACCCTGCCGCAGGGGGTGACGCTGAATCCCTCGGCCGCCAACGGTCTGCAAGCCTGCTCTGAGCAGCAGATCGGCTATGAGGGCAAAGGCGGCGGCGACCCGTTCGCCCCGGGCGCACCTGAACCGCTGCACTTCTCCTCGGGTCCCGTGCAATGCCCTGAAGCCTCGAAGCTCGGCACCGTGCGCATCAAGACCCCGCTGCTAGCCGACGAACTGACCGGCACCGTCTACCTCGCCGCCCAGGACGCCAACCCGTTTCACTCGCTGATCGCGCTCTACATCGTGGCCGAAAACGAAAAGCTCGGACTGCGGGCGAAGCTCGCGGGCGAAGGGCGCCTGGACGAAACGACCGGGCAAGTCACAACGAGCTTCACCGACACGCCGCAGGTTCCCTTTGAAGAACTCGAGGTGAACCTGTTCGGGGGACCGCGCGGGTCGCTCTCCACGCCGGCGCTCTGCGGCTCCTACGCGGCGACGGCCTCCTTCGAACCGTGGTCGGGCACCACGCCGGTGCAGGCTAGCTCCGATCCGGGCTCCTTTGAGATCACCTCCGGCGCGGGCGCAGGTCCCTGCCCGCCCGACCCACTGGCCTTCTCGCCCTCTTTCCAGGCCGGCTCTACCAACACGCAGGCGGGCGCGTTCACACCGTTCACGCTGACGCTCGAGCATTCCGACTCTGATCAGCCGCTGAGCGCGATCGCGATGCACCTCCCAGCGGGTGTCGCGGCGATGCTCGCCTCGGTGACTCCGTGCCCGGAACCGCTGGCCGCGAGCAACCAGTGCGGTGCCGACAGCCTGATCGGGCACTCGAGCGCCAGCTCGGGGCTCGGCGGCGAACCAGTGACGCTGCCGGGAGATGTGTACCTCACCGGACCCTACGGCGGCGCGCCTTTCGGGCTATCGGTCGTCACGCCGGCGGTGGCAGGCCCATTCAACCTCGGAGATGTGACAGTGCGCTCGAAGATCCTGGTCGACCGCAGCACGGCAGCGGTGACGATCATCAGCGACCCGTTTCCGACGTTCGTCAAGGGCGTGCCGGCGCAGATCAAACGGATCACGGTCACGGTCGACCGCCCGAACTTTCAGTTCAACCCGACTAACTGCAGCCCGATGTCGATCACGGGGACGCTGACGGGCGCCCAGGGTGCCAGCGCCTCCGTCTCCAGCCCCTTCCAGGTCGGCAACTGCTCCGCGTTGCCGTTCCATCCGACGCTGACGGCCAAGACGCAGGGCAATGCGAGCAAAGCCAACGGCGCCAGCTTCACCGTCAAGGTGACCTCCTCGCCGGGACAGGCGAACATCGCAAAAACGAAGCTCGTGCTGCCGATCGCGCTTCCGGCGCGGCTGACGACGATCCAGAAAGCCTGCCCCGACACGATCTTCGAGGTCAACCCGGCGGCCTGCGATGAAGGCTCGAACATCGGCTCGGCGACCGTGCACACGCCCGTGCTGAAGAACCCACTGACTGGCCCTGCCTACCTCGTCTCACACGGCAATGCCGCCTTCCCCGACGTCGAGTTCGTGCTGCAGGGCGAAGGGATCACGCTGATCCTCGACGGGCAGACGGACATCAAAAAAGGCATCACCACCTCTACCTTCAACAGCGTTCCCGACGCGCCTGTGAGCAGCTTCGAAACCGTGCTGCCCGAGGGCCCGCACTCGGCGCTGACCTCCAACGTGCCCCAGAGCAAGAACTTCAGCCTGTGTGGGCAGAAGCTGACGATGCCGACGACGATCACGGGACAGAACGGCACGGTGATCCAGCAGAACACGCCGATCCCGGTGGCCGGCTGTGGCGCCGTCAAGGGAACGAAAGCCTCCCGTGCGCAACTGCTCGCCAAAGCGCTGAGGAAGTGCCGCAAGCAGTTCACGCACAGCAAGAAGAAGCGCGGTGCCTGCGAAAAGACGGCGCGCAGGCGGTATGGGGCGAGGAAGGCGGGCAAGAAGCACGGTCAAACGGCCAAGCACAAGCGCTAGGGCATGTGCGAGCGCGGACCGGTTGGCCGGTTGGTCTACCGGCGAGCTCGGTGGAACGGCGCGAGCCGTCGTGCGAGAAGCGTGTTCAAGTAGAGCTCAACGCAGTCGCTTGAGCTTCAGCTCAACGGCAGGGCGCGGTTCACACCGGGACGGCCGACGTCGACTCGGCTCGGCCGTTGACCCCCGTCGGCCGCGCCGACGCGCGGCAGCGTCAGCAGCGAGCAGCGGGCGTGACGCTCGAGGTAGTCGCACGTGCTCCCGACCACGCGGCGTCGCACGGGTCCGAAGTTGCGCGAGCCGACGACGAGCAGGTCGAGCTCATCGCCGAAAGCCGAGAGCTCTTCGCCGGGCACGCCGTAGACGGCGCGGCCCTCCACATCGGGAATTCCCTCCATCTGACCGCGCGCTTCCTCGATCAGACTGTCGACGCTCTCGCCGACGATAGGCGGGATCAGCCCGGTGTAGATCACCGGCGGAATCGTGACGATCTGCAGCGCGCTGACCGAGCCCTTGTTCTCCGCGCCGATCTGCCTTGCCGTGGCAAGCGCTGCGGTGCTCTCAGGCGAGCCGTCGTAGCCGACGCCGATCCGCATCAACGGCGTCACCGCCGTTGCGTACCCGCGCGCGGCGACCGCAACCGCGCACGGCGTCCCGTTCAGCGCCGCTCGCGTGTCGTCGCCGAGCATCGCGCGACCGAGCAGCCCCCGGCTACACGAGCCGACCACGATCAGATCGGCGCCCTGCGCTTCGGCCTGTTCGTGCAGCCCGCGCCCGGGGGTCGGCGCGGTCACGCTGACCAGCTCCGCCTCCACGCCGGCCTCGGCGCGCTCGTGCTGCAAGAGCTCCTTCGAGCTGGCCGCTTCCTCAACGAGCAGCTCTGGGCCGACAGCGGCGAAGACGCGCAGGTCGGTGCTGTGCACGTGGGCGAGCGTCATCTTGCCGTCGTCGTCGAGCAGCCGCGACGCGAGCGCGATCGCGTCGCGCCCATTGGACCTCCCATCGATTCCCACAAGCACGTTCTTGAACATCGTCGGTCTCCTCTGTCGCGTGATCGCGTCGCGGCTCTTGCCTACCTGCAAGCTACGTATGCCGGCGCAGCGCCCCCTCCGTGTGGAGCACGCGAACGCGCTGCGGGTTTCCCCGGAGGCTGCTCCTCGGAGGCAGAGACCCGAGGAGGCAAGAGCTCGCCGCTTACCCGGCGAGCCGGCCGTAGGTGTCGGGCCGGCGGGTCTGCAGGAACGGGAACAGCTCGAGCCAGTCCTCGACGCTGATCGAGGTCGAGCTCGGCGACTAGCACGGCGGGCTCCTCGCGCGGTGCCTGCACGAGCATTCGCCCGTACGGGTCGGAGATGAACGAGGAGCCGTAGAAGCGCAGCGGCGACTCCTCGCCGATCCGGTTGACGGCGACCATGAAGACGCCGTTGGCGATCCCGTTGCCGACGATCACCTGCTCCCAGAGCGGCTGCGTGTCGAACTCGGGGTGATCGGGCTCGGAGCCGATCGCGGTCGGGTAGACGAGCACGTCGGCGCCCTCGAGGCTGTAGGCGCGCGCGACCTCGGGGAACCACTGGTCCCAGCAGGTCGGCAGGCCGAGATGCGCCTCGCCGAGCGCGAGCAGCGGGTAGGGCTGCTCGCCCTCGGCCGGGCCCGGGCGGAAGTAGCGGTCCTCGTGGTAGCCGGCCGTCACCGGGATGTGCAGCTTGCGCGTGCGCGCGACGAGCTCACCGTCGGGCGCGACGACGATCGCGGTGTTGAAGCCGAGGCCGTCCGTCGCCGTCGGCGCGCTCGTAGAGCGAGGCGTGGACGTGCGACCCCGTCTCGGCTGCCATCCGCGCGACGAACTGGAAGGTCGGGCCGCCGGGTAGCTCCTCTGGCTCGGCGCCCGCCGCCTTCGGACCGCCAGGGTCGATGGCGAAGTAGCGGCTCAGCGTCAGCTCCTGCAGGCAGACGAGCTGCGCGCCCTGCTCGGCGCGCGAGCGGATGCCTTCGGCGCAGCGCCTGCTGATGCTCCTCAGGATCGGCGTGCCAGCGCTCCTGCACGGCGCCGATGCGGAACGGCGCACGCCTGGGCGGCCGCGTTGCGCGGCGGGCGAGCGACGATGCGGACCCGCGACGACACGATCAGACTCCGGAGTGCTGCGTCTGCCACCTCAGTGAACTGTCACGGTGGTGAATGCGCGATGAGCGCCACGATCGACTCGACACCACGCGCCGACGGCTACCGCATGCCTGGCGAGTTCGAGCCGCACTCCGGCTGCTGGATGGCCTGGCCCGAGCGCCCCGACAACTGGCGCCTCGGCGCGAAGCCCGCGCAGGAGGCCTACGCCGCCGTGGCCGAGGCGATCGCCGTCTCCGAGCCGGTCACGATGGCCGTCTCGGACGCCCAGTTCGAGCACTGCCGCGCGCTGCTCTCCGCCTCGATCCGCGTCGTCGAGATCTCCACCGACGACGCCTGGATCCGCGACATCGGGCCGACCTTCGTCGTCGACGGCGACGGCGGACGGCGTGGCGTCGACTGGCACTTCAACGCCTGGGGCGGACTGCAGGGCGGGCTCTACTTCCCCTGGGACCGCGACGAGCGGGTCGCCGCGCAAGGTGCTCGAGATCGAAGGCGCCGACCGCTACCGGGCGCCGCTCGTGCTCGAGGGCGGCTCGATCCACGTCGACGGCGAGGGCACCGTGCTGACGCACCGAAGAGTGCCTGCTTGAACCCCAACCGCAACCCGGAGCTCTCGCGCGAGCAGATCGAGCGGGCACTGCTCGACTACCTCGGCGCCGAGAAGATCGATCTGGCTCGGCCGCGGGCGTCTACGACGACGAGACCGACGGCCACGTCGACAACCTCGCCTGCTTCGCCCGCCCGGGCGTCGTGCTGCTGACCTGGAGCGAGGACGAGTCAGACCCGCAGCACGCGATCTCGCGCGACGCGCTGGCGCCGGCTGGAAGCCGCGAGCGACGCCCGCGGTCGCTCGCTTCGAGGTGATCACGCTCCCCTCCCCCGGTCCGCTCGCGATCGAGCGCCGAGGAGGCGCGCGGGCGTCGACGCCGTCGAGGGCACCCTGCCGCGCCGCGCCGGCGACCGCCTGGCCGGCCTCCTACGCGAACTTCTACATCGCCAACTCGCGGATCGTCCTGCCGCTGCTCGACGAGCGCTACGACGAGCGAGGCCGCTGCGATCCTGCGCGGGCTGCTTCCCCGAGCGCGAGGTGGTCGGCGTCCCGGCGCGCGAGATCCTGCTCGGCGGCGGCAACATCCACTGCATCACCCAGCAGGTGCCGGCCCTGCCGTCGTGAGCCGCGCACTCGCCGGCTGTCTTGCGTAGTTGCTCTGCGTCCTATGTGGCGTTTTACGGAGGCCAGCCACAGGCCCCGCTCGTAGCGTGGGGCCATGCTTCCGTTCGTGATAGCGGCACTCATTTGGATGATGGCGACGGCGATCGTCATCGCTGTCTGTCAGGCAGCAAGTCGGGGTGACGCGGCGTTGGCGAAGGCCGCGCGGAAGGCGAGCGAGTCCTTCAGCGTGGCTGCCGTCTCCGGGCGCACG
This sequence comes from uncultured Solirubrobacteraceae bacterium, assembly GCA_963717665.1. GTDB lineage: Bacteria > Actinomycetota > Thermoleophilia > Solirubrobacterales > Solirubrobacteraceae > Palsa-744. The sequence goes on along the minus strand of OY970348.1, from coordinate 3,472,386 downwards.
CCCTGTGGGAACGGGAATGCAGCATCGGCACGGGAGACGGAGATCGGGCGCCTTCTCGGGCGAGCCGCCTGCCGCCGCAGGAGCAGCTCCGCGCTGCAGCGCCTACAGACGGGAGCCACGCGCCATCTTGCGCGTGGTGCGGCGACCCTGCCGTCCGTAAAATGCCCGGCACGGGGCAATCGGTGGGGCCATGTTCGCGAAGTTCAGCGTGATTGCTCGCCGCTCGCTCCGCAGCACACGCTCACGCGGGCGGGCGCCTGCGGGCAAGCCCGTTACGAGCAGTGATGCTGGTCGTGGTGGTAATCGGCGAGAACGCGCTCAAGCTATGAGGCTGGATGAGTCGAGCAGCGCGTGCATGCGAGACCGATCGAGAGTCACGATTCGCCTCAGCACGACCGACGACGAGCCGGCGCTGTTTGGGTTCCTCGCGCGCCTGTGCCCGGACGCGCGCCGGCTGCGCTTCTTCACCGGCGCGGTGGACGTTGGCGAGGCGGCGCATCTGAGTGCAGAAAGCGATCCGCACCGTGCCGGCCTGCTCGCATTCAACGAAGATGGAGACCTTGTCGGCCATGCTCTGTACATCCAATTCGGCACAAATGAGCCCAGCCGCGCCGAAGTGGCGGTCGAGGTAGCCGACGAGCTGCACGGACTGGGCTTGGGAACGATCCTGATCGAGCGCCTGGGCGAGATCGCCGAGCGCCGCGGCATCGGCACCTTCATCGCCGAGGTCTTGCCCGACAACGACGCGATGTTGGATGTCTTCCGTGACGGCTTCGATGCTGAGGTCCACTGGCGTGAGGGGATCGAGAGCGTCGAGTTCCCAACCGCGGCCTGGCGCCTGGCGCACGAGCGCTACGCGATCTGAGCAGGTCCTCACGGCTGAGTAAGCCGCCCCCACGACGCGGGACGCGATGCCGCGGGGCTCAGCCGCCGGCGTCGATCAGCCCGCGCTCGAGCGCGTAGCGAACCAGCTCGGCTCGCGTGGAGAGCCTCAGCTTCTGCTGGATGTGCGAGCGATGCGTCTCGACCGTGCGCACCGAGAGGAAGAGCCGCTCCGCGATCTCGGCATTGGTGTGCCCGAGCGCGATCAGGCGCAGCACCTCGACCTCGCGCTCTGAGAGGTCGTCCGGCGGCCCGGGCGGCGGCTCGGACGCGATCCGCGCACCGAGGCGCGGGTTCAGGTAGCTCTCGCCGGCGGCGGCGTTGCGCACAGCTTCGACCAGCTCGTCGTCAGCGGCCTCCTTGAGCACGTAGCCGAGTGCACCGGCGCCGAGCGCCTCGCGCGCGAAGGCCGGCTCCTGCTGCATCGTCAGCACGACGATCTGCGTTTCGGGCGACTCCTCGCGGATCTGCGGGATCGCCTCGAGGCTCGAACCGCCGGGCATGTTCAGGTCGAGCACGAGCACGTCTGGGTGGTGCCCGCGCACGTAGCGGCGCGCGCTGTCGACGTCGCTGGCCTCAGCGACGACCTCCAGCCCCGCTTCGTTCTCGAGCAGCAGCCGCAGTCCGCTGCGTACTACCCGGTGATCGTCGGCGAGCACGATCCGGATGATCGGTCCGGCATTGGCGCTCCTCTCGTCGCCTGCCTGCATCGAGCTGACCGTAGCGCCTTGCGCGGTCGACGTGTCACGACCTGCAAGCGCCAATCGCATCGGCTGAGCGGCGAGCCGCCGGCACCCGCTCGCGCATCACGCGCTCGTCACCTGCGGCGAAGGAGAACGGACTACCGTGTCTGACTCCGTGAGCTCATCCTCGACCGCCGCCGGTACGCCACCGCTATCACCACACCAGCTCGCGACGCTCGATGCCTACTGGCGCGCCGCCAACTATCTCTCGGTCGGGCAGATCTACCTACTCGAGAACCCGCTGCTGCGCGAGCCGCTGCGGATCGAGCACGTCAAGCCGCGACTGCTCGGGCACTGGGGGACGACGCCTGGGCTGAACTTCGTCTACGCCCATCTCAACCGCGTGATCAACGCGCGCGAGCTGAGCGTCCTCTACGTGACGGGACCCGGCCACGGCGGCCCCGGTCTGGTGGCGAACACCTACCTGGAGGGCACCTACACCGAGCTGTACCCGCACATCGGCCACGACGAGGAGGGTCTGCGCCGCCTGTTTCGCCAATTCTCCTTCCCGGGCGGGATCCCGAGTCACGTCGCGCCCGAGACACCCGGCTCGATCCACGAGGGCGGCGAGCTCGGCTACTCACTCGTGCACGCGTTCGGCGCGGCGTTCGACAACCCCGACCTGCTCGTCTGCTGCGTCGTCGGTGACGGCGAGGCCGAAACGGGCCCACTGGCCGCGAGCTGGCATTCGAACAAGTTCCTCGACCCGGTCCGCGACGGCGCGGTGCTGCCGGTGCTTCACCTCAACGGCTACAAGATCGCCGCTCCGACGGTGCTCGCGCGAATACCGCAGCAGGAGCTGCGCTCGCTGCTGGAGGGTTACGGCTACGCGCCGCGCTTCGTGGAGGGCTCCGACCCCGAGCAGATGCACCAGCTGATGGCCGCCACGCTCGACGAGGTGACCGGCGAGATCGTCCGTATTCAACGCGCCGCGCGCGAGCAGGGCGCCCAGGGGCGCCCCCGCTGGCCGATGATCGTGCTGCGCACGCCGAAGGGCTGGACGGGCCCCAAGCAGGTCGACGGCCTGCCCGCCGAGGGTTCGTTTCGCTCCCATCAGGTTCCGCTCGCCGACCTGCAGGCAAAGCCCGAGCACCTGCGACAGCTTGAGCAATGGATGCGCTCCTACCGCCCCGAGGAGCTGTTCAACGAGGGCGGCGCCCTGCGGGCCGAGCTGGCAGCGCTCGCGCCGAGCGCCGAGCTGCGGATGGGCGCCAACCCGCATGCCAACGGTGGCCTGTTGCTGCGCGACCTCGAGTTGCCCGACTTCCGCGCCTATGCCGTCGAGGTCCCCGCGCCGGCGAGCGCTTCGAGTGAGGCAACGCGCGTGCTCGGGGCCTGGCTGCGCGATGTGATCTCGCTCAACGGCGAGAACTTCCGCATCGTCGGCCCCGACGAGACGGCCTCCAATCGCCTTGGCGCCGTGTTCGAGGCGACCGACCGCACGTGGGAGGCCGAGCGCCGCCCCGATGACGACCACCTCGCCGCCGACGGGCGTGTGATGGAGGCGCTCTCCGAGCACCTCTGCCAGGGCTGGCTCGAGGGCTACGTGTTGAGCGGCCGCCACGGCCTGTTCAACTGCTATGAGGCGTTCATCCACATCGTCGACTCGATGTTCAACCAGCACGCCAAGTGGCTGAAGGTCTCGCGCGAGATCCCCTGGCGCAGGCCGATCGCCTCGCTCAACTACCTGCTCTCCTCGCACGTGTGGCGCCAGGACCACAACGGCTTCTCCCATCAGGATCCCGGCTTTATCGACCACGTCGTCAACAAGAAGGCGGAGATCGTCCGCGTGTACCTGCCGCCGGACACCAACTGTCTGCTGTCGGTCGCCGACCACTGCCTGCGCAGCCGTGACTACGTCAACGTGATCGTCGCCGGCAAGCAGCCCACGCTCGACTACCTGACGATCGAGCAGGCGATCGCGCACTGCACGCGCGGGATCGGCGTGTGGGACTGGGCGAGCAACGACGAAGGCGCCGAGCCCGACGTCGTGCTCGCGTGCGCCGGCGACGTGCCGACGCTCGAGACGCTCGGCGCGACGGCGATCCTCAGGCGCGAGCTGCCCGAGTTGAAGGTGCGCGTCGTCAACGTCGTCGATCTGATGCGCCTGCAGCCCGATTCAGAGCATCCCCACGGGCTCTCTGACGAGGAGTTCGACACGCTCTTTACGACCGGGCAGCCGGTGATCTTCGCCTACCACGGCTACCCCCTCTTGATCCACCGCCTGACCTACCGGCGCGCAAACCACGACAACATCCACGTGCGCGGTTACAAGGAGGAGGGCACGACGACGACGCCCTTCGACATGGTGATGCTCAACGACCTCGACCGCTTCCACCTCGTGATCGACGTGATCGACCGCGTTCCGAACCTGCGCGAGCGCGCGGCGCATCTGCGCCAGCACATGCAAGACGAGCGCCTGCGCCATCGCGCCTACACGCGCGAGCACGGCGACGACCCGCCAGAGCTGCGCCACTGGGTATGGCCGGACCCGGCCGAGGCGCGACTCGCACCCGGAGCGCGCGCAGGCGCCGACGACGTCGGCTGAGCACGTGCGTGTGCTCGTCGTCAATGCGGGGTCGAGCAGCCTGAAGCTGACGCTGCTGGGCGACGATGACGAAACGCTCGCCGAGCGCGAGCTGCAGGCGCCGCGGGCACAGATCGACGCGAACGAGCTCTCCAACGCGTTGCGCTCCCCGCTGGCCGGCGCCGAGGCGGTCGGGCACCGGATCGTGCACGGCGGCGAGCGCTTCCGCGAGGCGGTCCGGATCGACGCGCCCGTCGAGCGCGCGCTGCGCGAGCTGAGCGACCTCGCGCCGCTGCATCAGCCGAAGTCGCTCGCCGCGCTGGACGCCGTCAGCGAGCGGTTGTCGCAACTGCCGGCCGTGGCGTGCTTCGACACAGCCTTTCACGCGACGCTGCCGCCGTCCGCGAGCACCTACGCGCTGCCGGTCGCCTGGCGCGAGCGGCTCGGCGTGCGCCGCTTCGGCTTCCACGGGCTCTCCCACGGCTGGGTCGCGCGCCGCGCGCCCGAGCTGCTCGAGCGCGAGCAGACGGGGCTGCGGATCGTCAGCTGCCACCTCGGCGCGGGGGCTTCGCTCTGCGCGATCCACGACGGCCGCTCGATCGACACGACGATGGGCTTCACGCCACTGGAGGGCCTGGTCATGGCGACGCGCTCGGGCAGCATCGATCCGGGGGCGCTGCTGTGGCTTGCCCAGCACGAGCGTCTCTCGATCGGCGAGCTGGCCGACACGCTCGAGCACGGCTCCGGGCTGCTCGGCCTGGCGGGCACACCCGACATGCGCGAGGTGCTCGCACGCGAGCAGCAAGGCGATGCCTCCTCAGCGCTGGCCGTCGCCGTCTACCTGCGTTCGCTGCGCGCGCAGATTGCGGCGATGGCCGCGGCGATGAACGGTCTCGACGCGCTGTGCTTCACGGGAGGCGTCGGTGAGCGCTCGGCGCAGCTGCGCCGGCGGGCATGCGCTGAGCTCGGCTTTCTCGGCGTCGAGCTCGCAGATCGCGCGAACGAGCAGGACGGGCCCGACCGCTTGATCTCCTCGGCTGACGCGGAGGTCGCAGTCGCCGTGATCGCCGCCCGCGAGGATCTCGAGATCGCCCGCCAGACACGTGCGACGCTCGCTGCAAGCTAGTGCGCGGACGGCGTAAGCGCTGTGCCCGAACGAGACTCCCGATCCGCCACTTGCGGACGTCCATGCTCCTCGCACAGAAGCCCCGTGATCGTCTCGGCGCCGACCGGCCGGGAGAACAGGAAGCCCTGGCCCAGATCGCAGCCGGCTCGCTGCAGCGCACGTAGCTGCGCGGTGTCCTCGATCCCCTCGGCAAGCGTCTTGATCCCGAGCGAGGAGCCGAGCTGGACGAGCGTCTCGATCAGCGCCACCGAGTCGCAATTGCTCGCCACGCCGGCGACGAACGAGCGGTCGATCTTCAACGAGTCGGCCGGGAACTGCCGCAGGTAGGCGAGCGAGCTGTAGCCCGTGCCGAAGTCGTCGATCGCGATCCGCACGCCAAGGCGCTTGAGGCTGCGCAGTTGCTGCACCGCGGCGCGGGCGTCGCGCATCAATGCCGTCTCGGTTATCTCGAGCGTGAGAGCGCCCGGACGAAGCCCGCTCTCGTCGAGCGCACGGCGCACATCGCCGGCCAACCCGTCTGCGTCGAGCTGCCGTGCCGAGACGTTGACGGCCACGCCGAGCTCGTGCCCGTCGCGCGCCCATCGCGCGGCCTGCCGTGTTGCCTCGCGCAGAGCCCACCGGCCGATCGCAGCGATCTGCCCGGTTTCCTCGGCGAGCGGAATGAACTCGCCCGGCGAGAGCACGCCCCTCGTGGGATGCCGCCAGCGGATAAGCGCCTCGACGCCGATGATGCGCTCGGTGTGCAGGTCGACGATCGGCTGGTACTCCAGAAACAGCTGGCGCTCACGCTCGAGCGCGTCCACGAGGTCCATCTCAAGCGTCAGACGATCGCGCGAGGCGGTCTCCATCTCCGAGCTGAACACGACGCATTGGTCGCGGCCGCCGGCCTTCGCGCGGTAGAGCGCGAGATCGGCCGCGTGCAGCAGCTCGTCGGCTGTGCCGTCGAGCGCGAGCGCAATCCCGATGCTGGCCGTGAGTGACAGGCGCCTCCCCTGGGCACGACGTGCCTCGTAGGGACGACGCAGCACCCTAAGCAGCCGTTCGGCGACGAGCTCCGGCCCGGCGTCCAGATCGCCGGCCTCGAGCAGCACGACGAACTCATCGCCGCCGAGTCGCGCGGCGGTGTCGCCCTTGCGGAGGACCGTCTTCAGCCGCGCAGCGACAGCGCACAGCAGCTCATCCCCGGCGGCGTGACCGAATGTGTCGTTGACGTGCTTGAAGCCGTCGAGATCGACGTAGAGCGCGGCCATCGGCCGCTGCGCGCGCGCAGCGCGTGCGAGCATCTGCCCGGCCCGGTCGAGCGCCAGCAGTCGATTCGGCAGCCCCGTCAGCGCATCGTGAAGCGCTTGGTGGCGCAGTTCGCCCGTCTTCGCCTGGACCATGCCGAGCGCGTGCTCGCGTGAGCGTGCGAGCACGAGCACGAGCACGAAGAGCAATCCGCTCACTGCAATCCCCACGAGCATCACAAGTAGTGCCTGGAGCTCGGGCGAGAGACCGCCGGCGATTGCACTCTGAGAGACGACAAGTGCCCACGGACCATTGATCTGGAAGCTCGCGCGGTAGTGGGGAGCATCCGTGTGCGTGACCACGCCGACGCGATCGATGAGCTCGACGGGCTGTCCCGGGTTGGCGTGGTAGAGCGCCAGGCTCAAGCCCTTGTGTCCGTTCATCGACGCCCGGACGACCGCGGGGATATCGAACGAGCTCGAGATCCAGCCGGCGAGCTCCCGGCGGCGTTGCGCGGCGTTGCGCAGGGGCGCGTCGCTGCGGTAGAAGGCGCTCTGGAAGAACAGCGTCTCGACACCTTGCGCCGTCACCGGCAGGACCAGCATCTCGCCCGTGTTCGCCTGCGCGCGCATGGCAACCGCCTGCGAGATGCCGATCGGCGAAGACGGCTCGCACCAGTCGCCCTGCAGCGTGTGCGCAACTGCCGCGCCGAGCCCACCGGGCTCGGATACGCCGGCCGCCAGCAGGCACGCGGGACCACCGCCGGCGCGGACGCGCTCGGGCCTGCCGCCGATCAGCGCGCGGAATGCCGGGTCGGCGTCGCGTCGCACGAGAAAGCTCGACAACTCGCGGGCCGGCACTCGGGCGATGATCGCTGTCCCGAGGCCTCCGACCTGCCGCTCGTGGCCGTTCAGCTCGGCAAACCAGCGGTCGAAGCTAGATGCGCTCATCTGCGGTTGCATCGACATGATCGCGCGAAGCGTCGTCACGAAGTCGGCGTCACGGCGGAGCATCGCCCCGAGCGTCGTCGTCACATCGGAGGCGGTGCGCTCGAAAGCCCGCCGATGCTCGCCTTGCACGCTGGAGCGCCACCAGAGGCCGCCCGCCACCGAGACGATCGTCCCGATCAGGAGGATCGCGAAGGCCACCGGCGTCGCGCGCCGGCGAAGTCCTTCGAGCCGAAGCGCGCCCATGCACTTGCGTCCTAGCTCTCGCGTCCTTTCGAGCATGTCTTGAGCATCGAGGGTCAGACGACCGCCGGGTACCGTACTTGCCCGTAGTACCGACTGTTGGATTAACACGAGTCAGTAGATCAATGCTGGGCAAGCGCCGGCGAACCTTTACAAAGCTTGCCAGTCGCGCGTCGAGAGGGCCCGCCTGGACGTCTCGCGGGTTCAGCTCAGTAGTACGCCGCGCCACGCCAACGGCCAACTGCCGATTGCGGAGGCTGCCGCGAAACGTAAGGTCATCGCATGTTCAAGCGGATCCTCTTCGGCTTCGCCGGCGACCGCGCCGGACGGGACGCAGCGGTCCTCGCCGAGGAGCTCGCGAGCGTCTGCAACTGCAAGCTGAGCGTCGCGTTCCCCTATCACCCGATGCTCGCCACCCTCCCGGGGGAAGTCAGCGAGCAACGCATCCGCGACGAACTTCATTCGCTGCTTGGCGACAGCCCTTTCCTGGCGGGCGCCAGCTACCACTGGGCGAGCTCGTCTTGGCCGATTCACGCGTTGCACGAGCTGGCGGACTGGGAGGACGCGGAGCTGATCGTGCTCGGCGCCGCACAGGTCCGGCTCGAGCGCCGCCACGTGAGTGCGATGGAGCGGGCTGTCCACGGCGCGCCGTGCGCGATCGCGGTCGCGCCGGCCGGCTACGCCGACAGCGCCGAGCACGCGTTTCGCTCGATCGGAGTCGGCTTTGCCGACACCGAGGAGGGTCATGCGGCGGTCGCGCTGGCGCACGCGGTGGCCGACCTCGCCGGCGCACGGATTCAGCTGATCGCCGGTGCCGGTCTCAGCCCCGAGCTGCTCAGCTACGCAGCCGGCTCGCCGGCTCTGCCCGCCGCCGAAGACGAAATCTACGTCGAGACGAAGGCCGCCGCAGAGCGCGTCGCCGCCGAGCTGCTGGCCGGCGAGGACTACGAGTGCGACGTGCGCCGCGGCGCCGCCTGCCGCCTGCTGCTCCAAGCCAGCGAGCGCCTGGATCTGCTCGTACTCGGATCGCGCGCATATGGCCCACTCCGCCACGCGCTACTGGGGGGCATCTCAGCTGCCGTGATGCGCGGTGCGCACTGCCCTGTGCTGGTGCTACCGCGCGGTGTAGAGGTGACCGGGGCGGTTGTCAGGGCGAGCGCCCGCGCCCCCATGGAGCGTTGAGATGCCCCGGCCGCCGACCGTTTCCCCCTCCCACGCTCAGTCCTTTACCGCAGCAGAAAGGGCTGTTTACCCACTCGGCCGCGCTGCCGACTGGGCTTAGCGTGTCCCTCATGGCAACCACCCGTCCAACGCTCACGGCAGTTCCCCCCGACAACGCGAGCACGCTGGCCACCCTCACCGTCGTGGTCGCCGACGATCACGCGATGATGCGCCGCGGGCTGCGCCAGCTTCTGGAAGACGAGCGTGGCATCACACTCACCGGCGAGGCGGTCGACCTGGAGTCGACCACCCAAGTCGTCATCGAGCGTCAGCCTGACGTGCTCGTGCTCGACCTGACGATGCCCGACGGATCCGCGATCGACATCCTCGGCGAGCTGCGGGCAAGGTCGCCACAGACGAGGATCGTCGTTGTGACGATGGAGGATGCGCCTGGGTTCGCGCAGCGGGCCCTCGCTGCCGGCGCCGGCGGCTTCGTGCTGAAGGAGCTCGCCGACGAGGATCTCGCCGATGCCGTCCATGCGGTCGCTCAGGGCGACGAGTACATCAGTGCGCCCGTCGCCCGTCGCCTGGCGACGCTGCGTCAGGCGCGCACCGACGGGCGTCTGACCACACGCGAGGCCGAGGTGCTGCGACTGATCGCCCTCGGTCACACCAACGTCGAGGTCGCGCGCCAGCTCGGGGTCTCGGCGCGTACGGTCGAGACACACAGGGCCAACATCCACGGCAAGCTCGAGCTGCGCACACGCGCTGAGCTGGTGCGCTATGCGCTGCGCTGCGGCCTGCTCGAGTCGTGATCCGCTGATGTCGAGCAGTGAGACCATCCGATGCCGGCTGTGCGGCGACGTGATCGGCGTCTACGAGCCAATGGTCCTGCTGCTCGACGACGAGGCGCGCGTGACCTCCGGTGCGGCTGCGAATCGACCGATTCCGGCACACGCTCGCCGCGTGCACGCGGACTGCTTTGCGCTGCTCGACAGCAGCTCTGAGCCGACTCCTCAGAGCTCGCCTCCCAGAGCCTGCGGTGCTCGATGACGCCTGAGGGAGACCCGCGCCTGAGACGGCTTGCGGCGGATCAGTCCTACGCGGCTTCTATGAGCGAGCGCCGCCGACTGCTCGATCGTCAGTGCCTGGTTGACGCCGCTGCGCTGGCATCCGCGCACGGATGGTCGTACCGCCGTCGAACGAGGACTCAACTTGCAGCTCTCCGCCGAGCAGCGCTACACGCTCGTGCATCCCGAGCAACCCGAACCCCCGGCTCTTAGCCTTCGGGTCGAAGCCGCTGCCGTTGTCACGAACGAGCAGGCTCACCTCGCCCGACTGCTCGCGAAGCTCGACGACCGCGCGCGACGCTTTCCCATGCTTGGCCGCATTCGTCAGCGCCTCCTGGATGAGACGGTAGAGGGCACTCTCGAGCTCGCCCGAGAGGCGCTGCGGCGCGCTGCCCTGTTGATGGGCGAGCTCGATGCTCACGTCGACCTCGAGCCCGTGACGCACGTTGCGTTCGGCCAGCGCCTCGATCGCGGCCTCGACGCCCAATTCGTCGAGCGCGGCGGGCCGCAGGTCGGTGATCAACGCGCGCAGGTTGGCGATCGATTCCTCGATCTGCTCGATCGCCTGCGCCACCGCTTGGTCCAGCCCCCCCTCGCGATCGGTCCGTCGCGCGGCGGAGAGTCCGAAGCGCAGCGCGCTGAGGCTCTGCAGCGTGTCGTCGTGCAGCTCGCGCGCCCAGCGGTGGCGCTCGTCCTCGGCCGCGGCGACGCGCTGTCGCTGTCGCTCGGCGGCGACCGACTGCGCCGTCGCGACAGCCGTCGCGGCACTGGTTGCGAAGGATTCGAGCAGGCGCTCATCCTCGGCGGAGAAGCTTGGGCCGTGCTCGAGCCGATCGACGGCGAGCAGCACGCCGTGACTGCGCCCGCGGAAGATCAACGGTACGACGAGCCCCCCACGAGCTTCGACGCCAACCTGGCCGAGACCGTGCTCGTCGAAGCGCGCTCGGTTGAGCTCATCCTCCAGGCGTTGAACGCGTTTGGTTCGGATCGCGTGGGCAGCGACCGTGTCCGTCAACGGGAAGCAGCGCCCGATCAGTCCGGCCGGTATCTCGCCGGCTCCCGCGGCGACTTCGAGCTCGTCGCCACGCTCGAGCTCGATCACCAGCGTCCGGGCAGAGACCAGCGCGCGTCCTCGCTTGGCGACCAGCTCGAGCACGACCTCGGGATCGGTCTCCCCTCCGACGGCACGTGCGATCTGCGTCGTAGCCTCGAGCGCATCGACCGTTCGCTGCAGCTCGTCACGATGCTCACGGGTGCCCGTATATCTGCGCGCATGGTCGATCGCCACTCCCGCGAATTCCGCGAGCACGGCCACCGACTCCTCATCGGCCTCGGTGAACTCGCCCGCACCGGCCTTCTCGGTCAGGTAGAGGTTGCCGAAGGGGACGCCCTCGACGAGGATCGGCACGCCGAGGAAGGTGTGCATCGGCGGGTGGGCATGGGGAAAGCCGTAGGAGCGTGGATGATCGCTCACCTCGGCAATGCGCAAAGGCGCCGGATCGTCGATCAACGCGCCGAGGACACCGCGCCCGCGAGGGAGGCTGCCGATCATCGCGTGAGTCTCCTCGTCGATCCCCCGCGTCAGGAAGCGCACGAGTTCCGTGCGCTGCTCGTTGAGCACCCCGAGCGCTGCATAGCGCGCCTCGGTCAGCTCCTGTGCCGACTGCAGCACACGCTCGAGCACCACGTCGAGGTCGAGGTCGGCAAGCACGCCGCGCGCGACGTCGAGAATCCCCTGGGTGGCGCGATCCATTGTGAGCTGCTCCTGGCTGTAGCGCGCGAGCGGGCTCATGTCGACGCCTTCGGCCGACCGCTCCCCGCACATAGATCATTGCACCAGCTGGGAGGAGAGGCCCAGGGCGCTGACGCGCACGTCAGCGACGCGACCGGCACGACTACGTAGTTCTCCACTCCACTCGACGGCTTTCCTCGGCTGGCGCTGGCCGGGCCCGACCCTAGCCTGCGGGATATGACCACTCAAGACACCCACCCAGAGAAGTTCCGGGTGCTGATCGCGGGCGGCGGCGTCGCGGCGCTCGAGACGGCACTCGCGCTGAAGCAGCTCGCGGGCGACCGCGTGCAGATGACCGTGATCGCCCCCAACGAGGACTTCGTCTACCGCCCGATGACCGTGCGCGAGCCCTTTTCCTTCCTCGGTGCCCGCCACTATCCGCTCGAGCCGATCCTCGAGGAGATCGGCGCCGAGCTCATTTGCGACAAGCTCGGGTGGGTCGACCACGAGCTGCGCGTCGCGCACACCGAGCACCAGCAGCAGTTCGAATACGACGCGCTCGTGCTCGCACTCGGCACGCGCATCTCGCCGCGCTACAAGCACGCGCTGACGATCGACGATCGCACGATGGACGAGACGCTGCACGGCCTGATCCAGGATGTCGAGCTCGGCTACGTCGACAGCGTCGCCTTCGTCGCGCCGGGCCGCATGGCCTGGCCGCTGCCGCTGTACGAGCTCGCGCTGATGACCGCCGGGCGGGCCTACGACATGAACGTCGAGCTCCCGATCACAATCGTCACGCCCGAGGACCGGCCGCTGGCGATCTTCGGCGATCGCGCCAGCGAAGGCGTTGCCGAGCTGCTGGCGAAGGCGAAGATCGAGACGATCACGAACGCCTACGCCGAGATCCCCGAGCAGGGTCAGATCGTGATCGGCCCGGGCGAGCGCCACGTGCGCGCAGCACGCGTCGTCGCGCTGCCCGAGCTGTTCGGCCCGTCCGTGCACGGCTTCCCGCTCAGTGCCGACGGCTTCATCCCAGTCGATCGCTTCGGGCGGGTGCCCGACTGCGGGCCGCTGTTCGCGGCCGGCGACGCGACGGACTTCCCGATCAAGCAGGGCAGCGTCAGCTCCCAGCAGGCCGACGCCGTGGCCGAGTCGATTGCCGCGCTGGCCGGTGCCCAGGTCGAGCCCGAGCCGTTTCACCCGGTGTTGCGCGGAATGCTGATGACCTACGACAAGCCGTACTTCATGAGCGCGCAGATCACCGGTGGTCACGGCTACAGCTCGGAGTTCAGCAGCGAGCCGCTGTGGCAGCCGGTCGGCAAGATCGCGGCGAAGTACCTGGCGCCTTATCTGGACTCGCTCGAGAGCCGCCGGGCAGCGGCATGAGCGCGCGCGAAGCAACCGGCGCACGCGAGAGCAAGGCGCCCAACGGCGCGAGCGATCGCTGCCTGGTCGTCGGCTATGACCGCGGCGAGAGCGCGCGGGCAGCGGTCGAGTGGGCCGCGCGCCAGCTGCCCACCGACGGCCGGCTCGTCGTCGTGTTCGCCGAGAAGCCACTGCACGCACCGCAGTCGCCGCTCTCCTCGGCCGGCGAGCGGCGTCGCTTCGCCGGCGCCGCGATCGACGAGCTGCTGCTCGAGACCGACGGCGCGGTGCTCGACTGCGAGATCAGCACCGAGATCTCAGAAGAGGACCCGGTCAGCGCGCTGCGCGAGGCCGCCAGGCGTCACAGCGCCGAGGCGATCGTGCTCGGCTCCCAGCAGCATTCGCGCGTGCACCAGGCGATCGGCACGGTCACGAGCGGCCTGCTCAAGGACTCGCCGGTGCCGGTGACGGTTGTGCCCTCCACGGCGATCGACCCACTGCCCTCCGACAGCTACTGACGCGCCGGCAGAGCGCTCGCGAGCGCTCCGTGGGCATCGCGTCATTCGACGGTGAGCGTCGCTTTCATCCCCTCCTGCTCGTGCGTCGGCAGCGAGCAGAACAACTTGTACTGGCCGGCTTGCATTTCGAGCTGCAGGTCGCTGATCCCTTTGGCGGGCGTGTCGGCGAAGGAGCCCACGAGCGGTCCTTCGGTCGGCGCGATCTGCAGGTTGTGTTCGTCCTGGCCGTTGTTGACGAACTGGAAGATGACCTTTCCCGCCGGCACGGTCGTACGCGAGAGCGTGAATGCGTACTCGACGGCGCTCACCTGCACGTGTGGCACCGACGGCGGTTCAACCGTTTCGCCGGTTTCGCCCGTTTCGCCGCCGCCCGGCCCAGGCGGGGCGACTTCGCTCGCCGGGCCGGACGCGGCCGGCGCCAGGGGGACGGGCAGTGCAGCGACCAACGACCCGGGCTGAGCGACGGGTCCATACGGCGGCACGAGCGCGGGCGCCGAGGCGGCGGGCGTCTTGGGGACGCCATGGTGCGCCGCCGGGCAGCGGCGATGGCGGCGCTTGTGCCGGCGCGCATGGTGCGCGCACTTGCTTCGATCAGCCAAGTGCGAGCCGCGCGCCTTGTCGTGAGCTGCAGGCGCGGAGGCGCCAAGCGCGGGCGGTGTCATCGTCGCCAGCATGAGCGCGATCGTCAGCGAGACCACACCCGCAGGCAGGCGCGCGTCCAGCCGCCGAAGCTTGTCGGCCGGGCGCGTCATGCGATCAGCTGCGGCACGGTGCCGTAGGCGCTCGACCCGGGCTCGCCGGTGCCGGCTCCGGGGATCACGAGCCCCGCTTCGGTCTGGAACCACTGCGCGAGCAGCCCGGCATACATCGCGCGGAAGTCGGAGGTGTTGACGACGTTTTCGTTCGGGTCCAGTTTCGACAGGCCCGGAAATTCGCCGACCATTTCGCCCTTTACGCGCGAGCCGATCAGGAACGACACGCCGGCCGCTCCATGATCGGTACCGGAGCCGTTTTCGCGCGGGCGACGGCCGAACTCGGACCACAGCTGGATCAGCACGCGGTCGTCGAGGCCGCGCGCTTCGAGATCGCGCTGGAAGGCGAGCACCGATTCGACGGTCTCGCCGAGGTTCGTGCTGAGCGTGTTGACCTCGTCGGAGTGCGTGTCGTAGGAGCCGACGGCGCTGAGCGAGACGCATTTGATCGGCAGCGCTTCGTCGTCGAGCATCGCCGCTAGCGCGGCGAGGCGCTTGGGGAACTCTCCGCCGCCCGTCGGGTAGGTGACGGGCGAGGTGAAGCCCGGTTTGCCTTCGCTTTCGCCGAATGGAGCGATCTGGTTGCGGATGATGTTCGTGTTCAGTGAGGCCGTGCGCGCCTGCGCGAACGCCGGCGAGGGCGATGACAGAGCGCCGAGCGCACCGAATGCGTCGAGCGTCGGCGAGGTCAGCGGGTCGCCGAGGCCGTATGCCCAGAAGTCGTAGTCCGACGGCGAGGAGACGGCGGCGACGGGCACCCTCGTCGTGGCCAGGGCCGGCGCGAGCGAGTAGTCGAGCGAGAGGCCCTGCAGCGGATTGCCGGGATCGCCGGCAACGTCGAGGTAGCGGCCCATCCAGCCTGAGCGCGTCTGCGCGTTGAGCTCGCCGACCTCCCAGTAGTGGCGGCTCGTGAAGTGGCTCTCATCAGGCGGGTCGTAGCCGATTGCGGGGAACACGGTGACCTTGCCCTCGCCGTGCAGCTGCGCGAGACCGCCGGCCTGCGGATGCCACATCAGCGCTTCGTCCTCTGAGAACTCGACGCCTTCGCCTTCCTGGCGTCCGAGCGAGGGACGCAGTTCGTGGTACTTGGCTTCGCCTACGGGCGCGAGCACCGACAGCGCGTCCCAGCCGCCTTCCATGAAGATCGAGACGAGCACCGGCTCGTTCGGCGGCGCGGCTGCGGCGGCCTGCAGGATGCCCTGCTCGAACTGGTGGGGCGCGAGCGCGGCGGCGCCGTAGACCGACAGCACGGCCCCGGCCGAGCGCAAGAGGAAGGAGCGGCGGTCCATGCCGCTGCCCGCCGGGATCGGTTGGCCGGGCTCGACCGAGGGCAGCCCGCGCCCGGCCTGGGCTACGCCGCGGCGCAGGAGCTGCGCACGCGTGAAGTCGTTGCAGGAGCAGCTTCGGGCCATGCTCAGCTCACCTGCATGTCGGGCGAGGTCGCGATCAGCATGCGCAGCGCGTTCTGGCGCATCGCCTTGTACGGGCTCTTCTGCCATTTGGCCGTGACGAGTCCCTGCAGGCACGATTGGGCGAAGGAGGAGATCGAGGCCTGCGATTCACTGGAGAGTCCCGGGTTGGCCCAGTAGCCAAGCGCGCTGGCGAGCGCTTCGGCGGGTTCCTCGCCTTCGCTGTACTTCGGTTCGCCGGCCGAGGGCCACGGGTTCGGATACGTCTTCGCCGTGACGTAGCTCGCCAGTTCCCAGCGCGCCTTCGCCGTCGAGGTGTCGAGCCAGCGCGTGAAGTCCCAGCCGGAGACGTTCGGCGGGTAGAACAGCTGCTGCCCGGCACCCGAGCCCAGCCACGCCCACGCGGTCGTGTCGATCGGGCGGGCGACCGCGCGAAGCAGGCCGGCGTTGTAGATGACCGGTGGCGTCACGAGCTCCGGTCCGTCGAGGAAGTCAGGGTGCTGCAGGATCGCCTCGACGACCGGCCGGATCTCATAGCCCGAGCCGACATAGAGGCCCTGAAGCGAAGCGAGCGTCGCTTCGGAGGGAGGCGTCGGCACGAAGTAGCCCCACAGCTTGCCGACGAAGAACGAGGGGTGCAGCGGGTGGGCGACGCACAGGCGCACGGCGTCTTCCCAGCTCCATTTGCCGGTCTGCCCGAACACGCTCTTGTTGCCGTTGTCGTGCCGGGAGGCGAGAAAGCGGAAGTTCTGCAACCCAACGCTTTCGACCCAGTCGGCCGTCCAGCCGCTCAGCGCGCGCGCCATTTCGCGTACGTCGTCCTCGCTGTACGCACCGCGATCGGCGCCGAGCGAGAACAGCTCCATCATCTCGCGCGCGTAGTTCTCGTTCGGGTCCCACTTGTCGTTGTAGATCCCGTCGAGGAACACGAGCATCGCCGGGTTCGTCGTGACCGACGTGAACAGGTCGTGGAAGTTGCCGAGCGCCTGTTCGCGGAACAGGGCGTTCTGGTCGAGCATCCGCTGCTGGTCGTTGACCTTCTCGTTGGAGTTGGCGAACCAGTCGTGCCAGATGAAGGTCATCCGCTCGATCAGCGGCTGGTCGGAGCGGACCATGCGATCGAGCCACCAGCAGTGATCGTGGCCCCAGGAGTCGGCCGGCGCGAGCGCGTTGCCATCGTCGTCGGTCGGCGGCGGTCCGTGCAGCGCCGGCGCTCCGCTCGGTCGGGTGAGGCTCTGAACGACGGCTTCGATCGGCTGGCCGGCGAGCGCCTCGGCCTGGCCGGGCGCCGGGCCGAACCCGGCGCGCCACAGCAGGCGCCGGGCCTGGGCGAGCGTGATCGGTGCGCTGAGCACTGGAGCGGGAACGTTGGAGGGTGCCGGCGGGTTGGCCGGGATCGCCGGCGCGAGCGGGGCGCCGGGTAGTCCGGCCGGGACTGGCGCGACCGTGACCACGGGCGCTTTGACGATCGGGTGCGCCGGCTTGCGGTGCTTGTGATGGCGGCGATGCTTGCGGTGATGCTTACCGGGCTTGTGCTTACCCGCCTTGTGCGTGCGCTTGCCGGGCTTGCCCCTCAGCGGATGCGCCGCCGCGCTGTGCGATGCCGAATTGCCCCCGCGTGTTTGTGCGACGCCCCCCACACGCTCGACATTGGCAGAGCAGGCCGCTCAGTCGACGTCGCGCGCGCAATGTTCGACATTTGTACGAAACCCGCTCACCCGGCGGGTCGCACGACGGCGACGGCTCAGCCGCCGACTTCGCCCGCGGAGCTGCTGCAATGGCGCGGTCAGCGCTGAATCCGTCGAACCGAGTCCGTCGGGATCTGCGGCGTGGCGAACAGGGTGGCGAGCCCGGCGGGCGTCGTCGCTCCGCGCTTGCGCGCGGCGATCAGGCTCGCCAGGCGCCGGCTGATCGTGCGATAGCCCGAGCTCGAGCGCGCGGCGAGCAGGCCCGGCTTGGACTTGACCGCCTTGACGGCCTGCTGCAGTCCGGCGATCAGGATCGCCTGGTTGGCGCGTTCGAAGGAGGCCCGTTCGGCGTCGAGCGTTTCAAACAGCTTCAGCTGCGCCGATTCAGGGCCGTCGATCGCGCTTCGCGCGGCCGCGAGCCCGCTCTGCATCCGTTCCTTGACGAGCTTGGCCTGAGCGATTTCGGCAGCGAGCGCGGATGGCTCTGTCGCCTGTTCGAGCCCGACCAGGCAGTTGCGCTTGGTGCACCTGGCAGGTGTCTGAGCGTGCGCGCGCGCAAGCGCGGTGCGGCGCGAGAGCGTGGCGATCGATTTGCCGAGCGTGGCGATCTGCGCTTCGCCACCGGCCAGTAGCGGCGCCGCCGCGATCGTGCCCTCGACCGCCTGGATCCCTCCGATCGAGGAGATCAGGCACGCGCGCTGCCCGACGAGGGCGAAGAACTTCGTCTTGAACTGTTCGTAGCTGTGGATCGTCCCGGGGCTTTCCTTCAGCACCTTGACCATCGTCGCCCGGCTGGCGCATTTTTCGAGACCCGTGAGCGCCGCGGCGACATTGCCCTCCTGGTTGAAGTTCGTGCCGGTGCCGCACGTAGCCGGCGTGTGCGCCCAGAACTCGGCCCAGCCCTCGTTGAAAGCGAAGCCTTCGTTTGAGACGAGGCAGAGTTCGTGGTTTTTCGCGTAGCCGTAGCTCGCGGCATCGGAGAGGAAGTGCAGGAAGCTGCCGTCGAAGCTGTGGCGCACGGAGTGCGCGAACTCGTGGAAGTTGACCGAGTAGCCGCCGTCGGCGTCGCCGCGATAGCCGGTTTCGTAGCCACCCGGCCACTGCGTCCTGTCGAGCGTCGTGAACGGCACGCCGCAGCAGGGGAAGTCGGCGTTGATCAGGTAGCTGGAGTCGGGCGGAGCGCTGCCGATCGCCTGTTTGTAGTTCTGGTAGGCGTTGTGCGCGCCTTGGAACACGGCGCACTTCGGCGTGCCGCTACCGCCGTCCTTGGCGATTTCATAGGTGCCGAGATTGATCGTGCCCGCGTGACTGCCCGTCGTCGCGGTTTCCGTGTCCCAGTCGCTCAGCGAATACCACTCGCCGAGATGCACCCCTTGATCGTCGTTCATCACGACCTTGGCGTAGAGGTCGAAGTTCTCATCGGCGCGCACGCCGAAGCTGTAGGAGCCAGCCGCGCTCGTGTGCGTCGCGCCGAGGTTGTCATCGAACCACAGCGTGTTGCTTTTCCACAGCTCGACGCGCGCGCCGGCGAGCGGGCTGACGGTGCCGTGGTTGTTGCACAGCCACTGGCCCTTCACTTCGAAGCTGACGCTCGCGCCGGCACCGGCCGGAGCGAGCATCGAGATTCCCAGCACGCTCAGCAGGATGGTCAGCACGCTGTGAGGAGCCGCGCGCCACGGGCGGCGGAGCTTGGCTGTCGGCGAGCCGGGCATGACGATCCCCTTTTGTTCTGAGGCCTGAGGTCCTGCGCGCGAGCGACGCCCGCAGGACGATCGCAGATTCACACCTCGGATGACTCGACTGTGGCCGCGCGGCGACTTTCACCGGGCTGAGCCCGTCGATGCAGATCCGAGGCGCCCGAGGTGAGCGCCGCTAGAGTCGGTGGGGTAGCGATCGACCGGGACCAGAGGGCACCGCCGGCGCCCGCATCGCGGGAAGCGGGCAACCAGACAGCGAGATGCAACAGCCACGCCAGAGCGCCGACCGCGAGCGGCTGCTCCACGGGATCATCGATGTGGCCAACCACACAGGCTATGCCGGCGTGAGCGTGCCGGCGGTGAGCGAGCGCGCAGGAGTCCCACAGGCGAGCTTCCACGAGCACTTCACGAGCTGCGAGGAGTGCTTCAGAGCGGCGATCGAGGATGTGCAGCTGCAGCTGGCGACGCTCGTCGCCGAGAGCATCGCGGCGCGGCTCTCGAGCGAGGCCGCCTGCGCGGCCGTCGAAGCGATCGTCTCATTCGCCAGCACCGAGCCGGCGCGGGCGCGCTTCGCGATGAGCGAAGCGCTCGCCGGGGGCGCGCTGGGGCGCGAGGCGCGCGACGCAGGCATCGTGGCGATCGCGGAGTCGATCGAGCGTGCGCTCGCGGCAGCCGATCAGGACGACCTCGCCCCGGACGTCGCGCATCGCGTCGTGATCGGCGGCGTGTACCGGCTGATCGCGCCCCGCCTGCGCCGCAGCGAGCCGGCGATCTCGCGGCTGACCGACGAGCTCGAGCGATGGCTGGCGAGCTACCGGCGTCCCCTGCGCAACCATCGCTGGCGCGCGCTGCGCCCGACCGCACGCCTGGCCCCCTCGCCGTATGTGCCGGAGGAGCCGATCCAGCGGATGGACAACGTGCATGCGCCGGGTCGCCCGCGCATCTCCGAGGAGGAAGTCGCCGAGAACAATCGCCTGCGGATCCTCTACGCGGCGGCGAGGATGGCCGAGCAGAAGGGCTACATCGCGACCAGCGTCGCCGACATCACCAGGCTGGCCGGCGTCGAGGACGACGTCTTCGCAAGCCTGTTCGCGGACAAGCAGGAGGCGTTCCTCTCGGTTCACGAACTGGGCTACGCGCAGGTGATGGACCTGACCTCGCAGGCGTTCTTCTCGGGCGAGACATGGCCGGTGCGCAGCTGGGAGGGCGGTCGCGCGCTGACCCAGCTGATCGAGGACAACCCGCTCGTGGCCCATGTCGGCTTCGTCGAGGCCTACGCCGTCGGACCGACGGCGATCCAGCGCGTCGAGGACAGCCACATCGCCTTCACCTTCTTCCTGCAGGAAGGCCTCGTCTACCGCAGGCAGCGCAACCCTCCGTCGGGCCTGGCGATGGAAGTGATCGTGACGAGCATCTTCGAGATCATCTACCTGCAGGCGCGCGACCACGGCAAGCCCGAGGTCTCGGCGATGCTGCCGCACATCGCGCACCTCTGGCTGACCCCGTTCCTCGGCGTGCGCGAGGGCGACGAGTTCATCGACGAGCAGCTCGCGGGAGATAGGCCGGCCGACCGCTCGAGGACGGCGCGCGGCGAGCGCTGACCGAGTGGCCGGATGACCGGCGCGGGGCCCGCTGCGAGCGACGGTGCTCCGACTACGGCGTCGTCGTCGCAAGCGCCGCCGGCAACCCGCCCGTCGGCGTGCCGAGCCCGGTCATCGAGTCGAAGCCGGGCGCGGCATTGAGCGCGACCTTCTGGTGCGTGCAGTTGCCGGTGCCGCTGCAGAACTTCTCGCGCCCTTCGTAGCCGAGCACGCGCGCGCTCGTGAGGATGCCTTCTTCGGCGTCGACTTCGTCGAGGAAGTCGTTGCGCACGTTGGCCTGCTTGCCACCGGGCAAGACGTCGTAGTAGGCGGCGGCCCCCCCGGGCGAGGCGTAGAGCTCGTACAGCAGTGGGTTGACGAACCCGAGCGGCGCACCGGCGGCCTGGTCGGCGTCGGCCATCACGCCGGCGAGCAGCGGCGAGGAGAGGCTCGTCCCGCCGATCCGGTACTCGTCGTAGTAGGTGCCGTCGGGGAAGGTCTGCGTCTCGCCGACGAGCATGCCCGTCGTCGGGTCGCCGTCCATCGAGATGTCGGGCTCGACGCGGTTGGCAATGCCGGTGACGGCCGAGTTGCGTTCGGCCAGCGGCGCCGGCACGACGCCTTCTTGGTACCACGGCTCGGAGTACTCGTAGCTCGTGCCACCGCCACCGCCGTAGAGGTATTCGCCTGGTGCTTTGGGCGTCCATGTGTTGAAGCGGTTCTTGTTGCAGCCGGGGAGCCCTTCTTCATGCAGCAGCGCTGTGCAGAGGTAGCTGCGCGAGGTCGACCAGCCGAGCTCGCCGAGGCGTTCGCCTGTTTCGCCGACCTGCAGGCTCGTGCCGCCGACCGACGTCGCGTACGGGCTGGCGGCGGGGTAGTCGGCGACGGTCATGCCGAGCGTCGTGAACTCGTCGCCTTCGTCGCCCGAGGAGAACTGCACGCCGATGCCGGTCGCGCCGGCCATCAGCAGAATGTTGTCGAACGAGCGCCGCGAGCCGGGCGAGTCGAGCAGGTCGCCGCCGCCGTCGCCCCACGAGTTGGTGATGACGTCGGCGAGGTGGCCGTCGACGACCTGCTGCACCGAGCGATAGAGCGCCGTTTCGCAGTTCTTGGCGCCGACGTAGAGGATCTTGGCGCCGGGCGCGGTGGCGTGCACGGCCTCGACGTCGAGTGTCTGCTCGCCGAACCAGCCGCTCGCTTCGCAGAAGGCGGCGTTGTTGAACTTGCTCGCCAGCAGCTGGCCGTACTGGGCACTGCTCAGCGGCTCGGTGGGCTGGTGGCGCGTGCTGTACTGCTGCGCGTCGGCGAGCAACGTGGGCGAGACGTAGGCGTCGACGACGGCGACCGTGTAGCCGCGGCCGTCGAGGCCGGAGGCGATCGGGGTGCTCAGGCCGTAGGCGCCCTGCAGCTGCGGCGGCGTGTAGCCGCACACGGCGTAGGGCAGCGGGCTGGGAAAGCCATCGCCGTATTCGGGGTCGCTCGTGTCGGAGATCTTGCCGTAGGACGGCGAGCACGGCGGCGCGTTGCGAAAGCCTTCGGGCTGCGGGATTTCTTCGGGCGCTTTCTTCGCCAGCGGCGCGTTCGCGCGCGGGGCGCCGGACGCCTTCTTGCGCACGGGCAGGCTCGCGCCGGTCAGCCGTCGCGGCGCCTGCGGGCGCTGGTCGACGCCGCTCACGCCGGCGATCAGCGGCGCGATCGCGGCGGGCACGGACAGCGCGCCGGTGCTCGAGCGCAGCACCTGCCCGTCGCGGCTGTACTGGGCGAGGCTCGTGCCGAAGGCGCGTTCGATCGTCGCCGCCGATGCCGTGGCCTGGACGGTCAGGCGGTCGGGGCTGACGGCTTCGACGACCACGCCATGGGACTGCAGCCAGCCGCTGACGGCGTCGACGGAGGCCTTGCTCGGCGAGAAGCGCTTCTCCCACTGCGCGGCTGTCAAGTAGTGGCGGTAGCTCGGGCTGCTCGGGTCGGACACGGCGCGCTGCAACGCGACGGCGCCGGCGGGGTCGCTCAGTTCAAGGCCGACGTCGAATTCGATCGGCGTAGCGGCGGGCGTCGCAGCGACGGCGCTCCCACGCGCGGCGTCGGGCGCACTGCCCTGCAGCGGGACGGCGTTGGCCGAGGCGGCGGAAGGGCTCGCGCTCGCGGCGAGTGCCGGGGCGGCGCTGAGGCCGAGCCCGAGCATCACCGATGCCAATGTGGAGATCACCGGTTGACGCATCATCAGCCTCCTTGTCCCGATCCGTGGTTGCGACCTGCGCGGCGCGCTTGACCTTGGCGCCGTCGCTGTAGCTCTGGCGCCATCCTACAGAGCAGGGTTAGCCTGCCGGCGGGCCCTCCAAACATGCGCTGCAGGCAACTGGCCGAGTGTCGCGCCCAGATCGACGGTCACGCCGGGGCGGCCCAACGCCAATGCCGCTCCGCCCGCGACCACGAAGGCCGCGGGCGGATCGCCGACAGGGGCGTGGGCATCGAGCAGCGGCCTCTACAGAACGCCCTCGACGAGCGTCGTGAACTCAGCCTGTCCGCTGACGTTCGGGTGGTAGCTTTCTTCGAGCGGGTTGGACTGGCCGTTGAGCCACTCCGCGCCCGAGCAGACCTCGTGCGCTTCGAACGGCGCCGTCGGGTTGACGAACGTGTATTTCGAGGCTTCCGCGCGGCCTTTGATCACGGAGTCGAGTTTTTCGGCCGTTTCGTTCAGTTTCTTCTCGTTGCCGGAGGTGAGGAAGTTGACGTTGCACGTTTTGCCGTCTTTGGTGAACAGCTTGGGGTAGCCGAGCACGACGACTTTGGCGGTGCTCGCTTTTTCGCGGATTTTTTTGTACGTCGCTTCGAGCAGAGCGGGCAGTTTGGTCGCGATGAAGTTGTTGGCTTCGCTGATCGCCGAGCCGCACGTGAAGAAGTACAGCGCGCAGTTGACGATCACGTTGGAGAAGCCGGCGTCGTTGCCGCCGATCGTGATCGTGACGAGCGCGGTAGAGCTCGACAGCGTGCCGAGCTGATTGGCGTTGACGTCGGTCGTCTTGGCGCCGCTGCATGCCTGGAAGCTCAGCGTGTAGCCCTTGGCGGCGGCCACGAGCGGCCCGTAGGCCTTGGGGCTGCGCTTGCAGCTGGGAGATTCTTCGTAGAAGGTGCGCGTGCCGACGCCTGAGGAGTAGGAGTCCCCAAGCGCGACGTACTGCGAGGCGGCGGCGGAGGCCGCCGGGATCAGGACTGCTGCGAGGACGGCGAGGATGCCGACCAGGCGGGCTTGATTCTTCATGACTTCTCCCCTGTTCGCACTGCGGTTCAAGTACGCCCAGGGGTCCCCGTCGCGCATCCCTTGCTCCCCCAAGCGCGGATCGGCCCAACCTAACCTCGCAGGCAGACGGCCGTCAAGACACCGCGGTGGATTCGCGAGAAGATCATATTTTCTATTTTAATTATTAATATATGGATTAGCGGGTTTTCCACAGCCCGGCACCACCCGGCGACCCGGCCCGAAGCCCGAGACACGGCGGTGCGCCGGGGGCTCGGTATAGGATCGGCGCATGTCCGCGTCGCCCGCCGCCGCGCGCTCGCCTGAGGCGCATCCGGCGAGGCGCGCACGCTCGGCCGGCAGCCTCGCGCTGGCAATCCTCGCGGCCGTGGCGATCGTGGTCGGCGGAACGTGCCTGTACGCGCGCGAGGAGCTGCTCGACGCGCACGCCTTCGCCGACCGCACCGTCTCGGCGCTCGCGAAGGAGCCCGTGCGCCGCGTCGTCTCGCGCGAGATCGTCGTGCAGGTGATCGACCAGAGCTCGCCCGACCTGATCGCGGCGCGTCCGTTGATCACGTCCGTCGTCGACACGCTCGCCGCCACCTCGCAGTTCCGCCGCGCGATCCACCTCGTCGCCGAACAGGCGCACCGGCTGCTGTTCGACCGTGGCGGCAACGTCGTCTTCGACATCGCCGACGCGAGCACCGTCGTGATCTCGGCGCTGCGCACTCTCTCCCCCACGATCGCGTCGAAGATCCCGAAGAACATCGACGGCAAGCTGCTCGACCTGCGCCGCCAGAGCTTCGCCGTGCGCACGCTGCGCATTGCCGGCAAAGTGCGCCTGCTCGCGCTCGTGCTGCCGCTGCTCGGGCTCGCCCTGCTCGCGCTCGCCGTCGCCGTGGCGCCGCGCCGCCGCCAGGCCGTGACGCGCTGCGCCGTGGCACTCGCGATCGCCGGCGCGGCCGTCTTCTTCGATTTGATCCTGCTGCGCCACGCGACGATCGCCAACCTGTTCGGCGCCGAAGAGCTGAGCAACGCCGACGTGCGCGCTGCGGCCGGAGGACTGTGGGACTCCTACCTCGGCAACCTCTCCAACTGGGCGCTCGGGCTGAGTGCCGTCGCGGTGATCGTGGCGGGCGCCTCGGCGAGCGTGCTGCGCCCATACACGGCCGACGCCGGCCTCGCGCGCCTGCGCGCCCGCCTGACGCCGCGCACGCAGCGCGGCGTGATCGTGCGCGGTGCGCTGGCGCTCGCGCTCGGCCTCGCGCTCGTCGGCGACCCGTCGCTGTCGGTCGACATCATCGGCGTGCTCGGCGGCGTGCTGCTCACCTACTTCGGCGCCGGCGAGCTGCTCTCGGCGGCCGGCGTCCCGCCCGAGCAGGAGCGACCCTCGCTGCGCCGCTACCGCGCGCTGCTCGCCTGCAGCGCCGTCAGCCTCGGCGTGCTGATCGGCGGCGTCGCGATCGCGCTAGGCGTGAGCGGTCACTCGGTCTCGCGCCCGCCGTCGGCACAGGCGCTGAGCACGTGCAACGGCTACGCCGAGCTGTGCGCGCGGCGCCTGGACCAGGTCGTGCTCGCGGGCACGCACAACGCGATGTCGGCCGCCGACTCGCCGGGCTGGTTCATCGCCAACCAGCAGCACGCGATCGCGCGCCAGCTCGACGACGGCCTGCGCGCGTTCAAGATCTCGACGCACTACGGCGAGGGCAAGCCGGGCAACGTGCGCACCGACATCAAGGCCGAGGGGGCGCGCGCCAACCGCGTCTCGGAGAAGCTCTCCCAAGAAGCGCGCGCGGCGCTGCAGCGCTTCAGCGGCGCCGTCGGCTTCGGCCCGCGCAAGGGCAAGCGCGAAGTGTGGCTGTGCCACACGCTTTGCGAGCTCGGCGCGACCAACGCCGTCGGCTTCTTTCAGACGATCCGCCACTTCCTGCAGCTGAACCCCGGCCAGGTGATCGTGCTGTTCGACGAGGACTACGTCTCGGAGAAGTCGCTCGAAGGGGTCTTCAAGGCGGCCGGGCTGTTCTCGCACCTCGCCGTGCTGCGCGAGGGCCAGCAGATGCCGACGCTCGGCCAGCTCGTGCGCTCGCAGCACAACGTGCTCGTGTTCACGCAGGAGCCCGTCAGCGGGCGCTACCCGTGGGACATGTACGCCTTCGGCGGCTTCATCCAGGACACGCCGCTCGGCGCTGTGAAGCCGAAGCAGTTCACGTGCAAGCTCGCCCGCGGGCTGCCGAGCAGTCCGCTCTTGATGATGAACAACTGGGCCGACGTGTTCCCGCCGCGGCGCAGCCCCAACCTGCCGTTGGTGAAGCGCCGCTTCATCCTCAAACGCGCGCGCCGGTGCGAGCAAGAACGCCACAAGCTGCCCAACCTGATCCTCACCGACTTCTACGACAGCGGCGACATCGTCGGCGCCGCACGCGTGCTCAACGGGCTCGGCGCGGAGAAGCCCGTGCCGATCGCGCGGCTGGAAGCCGGCGGGCGCTGAGCAAAGAGGGCCCGGGATCGCTCCCGAGGCCCTCTCCGCAGGACCATCTGCTGCTACTCGCTACGGACCGGTGAAGCTGCCTGCGTAGCAGGCTTTGCCACCGCACTTGTCGCTCGCCTGGATCGCTCCGTTGAAGAAGTCGGACACGAGCTGCTGCTCGGCCGGCGCGGCGCGCGGGGCGCTGTGCGGATCTTCTCCGGTGCGGTTGGGCAGGTTTTCATACGGCGGCGGTTCGGTGCCGATCGTCGATTCCGGTTTGGCCGGGTTCGGACGAACGGGGCCGATGTCCCAGTAGTACGCGGCCGAGCCGGTGTACGGGTAACCGCTGATCTTCGGCACTTCCCACAGCAGGTTCGTGTTCGGCCAGCGACCTTTGTAGAGCACTGGCTTGTGCGCCGAGGCGCCGATCGTGCGGGCCTCGACATCGGCCTGGTAGTCGGTCACCTGGTGGTCGCCGAAGGCGATGTCCAGTAGCACCTGGTGAGCCGGCGTTCCGGGCAGCGGGTTCGATGTCATCCGCGACGCGTAGCCGTCTGGCTCGCCGCGGTCCCACAGCATCTGCATCATGTCGAGCACGAGCGGCCGCGACGTTTCGTTCGGGTAGTACGGGTAGAACACCTGAGCGAATTCGTCGAAGTCGACCGAGCGCGGCAAGAGCACCGAGTAGTTCATCGCCGGCACGCCGAGCGATGCGCGGGTGAAGTCCGGCGAGACCGCCGTCAACGCACCGCCCATGATCCCGCCCTGGCTGTTGCCGTTGTAGAACAGGTGGCTCGTGTTCAGCACCGAGCCCGTTTCCAGCGTGCCGTTCTGATGGAACGCCGCATTCGTGGCGAAGCCCGCCGGGTTGTCGAGCAAGCGCCCGAGGTACAGCTCGTCGAGCAGGCCCTGCTGCAGCCGGTCGGGGACGGTCGGGAAGTTCGACGCGTTTTTCAGCGCGTTGATCACCGCCGGAACGTCCGATTCGGCCATGCCGATCTCATCGGTCGCGCACTGCACGATCTCGTGTTCCTGAGACAGGCTCCGCTGCGGGCTCGAGGCAACCTCGGAGGCACTGCCCAGAAGGCCGTGACCGTAGAGCGACGGACGCGCCGATTCGGCTGGTCCGCTCGTCGCCGACAGCGGGATGATGCAGTCGAAGTTGGCCGTCCACGTGCCGTTCTGCACGGGAACGCCTTCGCCGTTGAGGTTCAGCTTGCCGCCCGCCGCACAGCTCGGCGTCAGGTAGCACGGGACCGTGAACGTCCCTTTGACCCGGCGTGCGATCTGGCCCGGGTTCGGTTCGTTGTCGACTTTGCTCACGGCAAACGTCGGCGCCGTCCCCTGGACGACGCCGTCTTCGAGGTTCGTGTCGCCGAGCTGGGCGAACGCGTCGTTGCGCATCGCGAGCTCGCGGCCCGTGTTGCTGGCGTCGCTTGCGACCGTGAAGTCCCACGCCAGGTACAGGCTGC
The DNA here is from genome assembly GCA_963717665.1 of uncultured Solirubrobacteraceae bacterium. Taxonomy (GTDB): domain Bacteria; phylum Actinomycetota; class Thermoleophilia; order Solirubrobacterales; family Solirubrobacteraceae; genus Palsa-744. The sequence continues at coordinate 3,444,542 of OY970348.1, read as the reverse complement.
TGCGTTCGATCCCGGCGCTCTGCAGCGTCGAGAAGATTTCTTCGAAGTGCGGCCTGCGTTCGTTGATCGCTTCCTGTTCTGAGGCGACGTTGTCGCGGTAGTAGCGAAAGCCGGCCGGGGCCTGCAGTTTTTCTTTGGCCGCGTTCTTCAGGTTGCGCAGCGCGACGATGTAGCGATCGCCGGGGGTGAAGTTGACCGCCGGGTGGATCTCGAGGTCGGCTTTGCCGGCTTCTTTGGCCGTCGAGTCGATCTCGACCCAGATCGGCCAGCGCTCCCCGGTGCTCGTGTCGATCACGACGACCGGCGCGTTCGTTTTCTTGTACTGGTGCAGCTTGTTGATCGGCACTGCGCCCATCGCTTTGACGTCGGCCGTCGTTTCGATCCCGGGAACCTTGGCCAGGATCACCGAGCCCGGGCTGAAGCCGTCGGCGGCGTTGTACGGCGCGGCTTCGACGTGTTTGCCTTCGACGTTCGTCGGCGTCGATTCGGTTTTGAAGGCAATCCGCCGCCCGGTCGCGCTGCTCGGGTCGGCCGCCGTGTAGTAGTCGTCCGGGAACGGCAGCATGCAGACCGGGCTGCCCGGGTTGACAATGAACTCACAGCCACCGGCCGTTTCGATCGGCGGTAGCGGTTCTTCGGCTTTTTTTGCCGCGCGCTCGCGCTGCGGGGCCGCCGCAGCGACCCCCGTCAGCAGCATCGCGGCGAGTGCGAAGACGGCCATCGTGGCCGTCAGCAAAGTGCGAATCCTCATCCTGAACCCCCCTCTGGGCTCCGTGGGAGGCCGGTCCCCACTCTCGTCCTATGAGCGCGCCCTCGTCCTCGAGCGCCACGCGCCAAAGCCGGCCCTCTCCGGCCGGCCGGACGATAACAAACGAACCTACAGTGTGTAAAGTCACGGCCCGGCATGGCGTCGCGCCGCGGGGGGCGACCACGTCAAACTCCCTTTGTGACGTCTCACTCCGCGCCCTCGGCCCTCTACTTCGCCTACGGCCGCAACATGGGCTCAGGTGCGATGGAGCTCGCGTGCCCCGGGCACCGTTATCTCGGCGCGGCCGGGCTGCGCGATCATCGCCTCGCCTTCACGCGGCGCTCGCTGCGCACGGGCACCGGCGTGGCTGACGTCCTCGCGGCGCCGGGCGCGAGCGTGTGGGGAGCGCTGTACGCGCTGGATCAGGCGCACCTCGCGACGATCGACGAGAAAGAGGGCGCCGGCTGGGCTTACGAGCGCCGGGCCGTGCGCGTGATCGCCGACGACGGCGAGCTCGAGGCCTTCGCCTACGCCGTGATCGCGCCCGACGCCGAGCACGTGCAGCCCTCTCGCGAGTATCTGCAGGCGCTGCTCGACGGCGCGCGCGAACGTGACCTGCCGGAGGCCTACGTGGCCGCGCTCGGCGCCTTCGCCGCGTCGGACTGAAGCCGCGCGCGCCCGGGCCCAGCGGCGACGCTCATCGCGTTCGCGCCTGCAGGATGTAGGCGGCCTCGACGGCTGCCGCCAGGCGCGCCTCGGTCGATGCCGAGAGCGGCTGGCGCTCGGCCGGGCTGGCGGTGACCTTCGTGCTCTCGCTCGCGTTCTGGGGCATGGCGCTATCCTCTGTTCGTAAGTTCGATGATCATCGTAGCATAAGTTTGACGAACGTCGTACAATGAGTCTGATGAACCAGTACCACCCGGCAACCGAGGACCTCGACCTCCCGACGGTGCTGCACGCGCTGAGCGACCCGCAGCGGCTGAAGATCGTGCGCAAGCTGAGCGCCGACCCAGAGCCACGGTCGTGCGGCGGCTTCGACGTGAACGTCAGCAAGTCGACGTGCACGCACCACTTCCGCGTCCTGCGCGAGGCCGGCCTGATCGAGCAGCGCCAGCTCGGCACCTCGCGGCTGAACTCGCTGCGCCGCGACGATCTCGACGCGCGCTTCCCGGGACTGCTCGACGCCGTGCTCGCCGCGGCTCCGGCCGAGACGCTCGCTGTCTAGCGAAGCTGATTGACTCCCCTGTGGGCGGCATCGGACGCCCACCACCGACTACTGGGGGGATCTGAAATGCACGGAACGAGGAATCTGCGTGCGATCGTCGTCGCGATCGTCGCAATTGGACTGCTGACGGCGTTCGGAACGGGCGCGGCCGCGGCGGCCGGGCTGAAAGTCTGCGTGCCTGCCAAAGAAGGCAAGCCGGTCATCACGCCAAAAGCCGGAGTCTGCAAAGCCGGCTACACGATGACCGAACTCGGCGGCACAGGCACGGAAGGAAAAGAAGGCAAAGAAGGACCCCCGGGCAAAGAAGGGCTCCCCGGTAAAGAAGGCAAAGAAGGGCCAGCCGGCAAAGAAGGAAAAGCCGGCAAAGCGGGACCGGAAGGCAAATCGCCGTTCACAGAAGAAGAAACGGCGACGCTGAAAGCGATCCTGCCGCACATCAAATACCTGAGCGCGGGCGCAGGAGGGAGGCCGACGATCCAGTTCTCCGGCGTCAACGTGCAGGTGGTCAACGGCTCGGGCAAACAGGCGACGGCCAACGGGCTGGGCAACCTCGTCGTCGGCTATGACGAATCGCCCGGGTCGCAGACCGGCTCGCACAACATCGTGCTCGGCAGCCAGCAGACCGTCGAAAGCATCGGCGGGCTGATCGGCGGCGAAAAGAACTCGCTCGGCGGGAACAGCAACGTCGTGTTCGGCTTCGAAAACAATGCGAACGGCTTCCACTTCGCCTCGATTCTCGGAGGCCGCAACAGCACTGCCGCCGGCGAATACTCGACCGTCGGTGGCGGCTACAGCGCAAAGGCCGAAGGCTTCGCCTCGTTCGTCGCGGGTGGCTTCGAAAACTCCTCCCCGGGCAACTACGGGACGGTCCTGGGCGGCGGCAAAAACAAATCCACCGGGCCGGGCGCGTCGGTGTTCGGCGGCGAACTGAACATCGCCGGCGGTGAAGATGCCGGCGTGTTCGGCGGCGACGGCAACGAAGCCAGCGGCAAGGACTCCGCCATCCTCGGCGGCAAACTCAACAAAGTGAGCACCGAATACGGGCACACGCCGTAGCGGGCGGTAGGTAGGCGTGAGACGGGTGGCGGTCGCCGATCGCCACCCGTCCCCCGGCCGAACGGCGCTCCGTCGACACCGCCTGCGCCCCAGGCGCTACGGTCAGGCTGTGGTCGAACTGCTGGAAGCCGTCGGTGGCGTCGCGATCTACGTCGTCCTGATCGCCCTACTGCTCTGGGCGCTGTACTTCGCCTTCGGGCCACAGGTGCTCGGGCTGCCGGCGATGCTCGGCGTGTTCGTCGTCGTGGCCGGCGTGAAGATCGCCGGCAACAGCGGCCTCGGCGGTCTGGTCGCCGTGATCCTGGGGCTGGCCGCGATCGTGCTGATCATCGGCATGGCGATGTCGCTTGGCGGCCGCCCGCCCCAGGCCGAGCAAGAGCGGCCCCCGGACGAGCTGTAGGGAAAGCGGGGCGCCATCGACCATGGCACGCACGGCGAAGCTGTCCTACGTGGATCCACATCGGCGGCGAGGCCGCCTGTATCTGGCGGTGGCCCGACTCTCGGCCACCAAGTTCGGCGCCTGGTTCTCGGTCAACGTCGCGTGGAAGCTCGACCCGTACCTGCTGCAGCTCACGGGCGGGCGCTTCAGCACGGCAGGGCCGCTCGCCACGGCGCTGCTCGAGTCGCGCGGCGCGCGAACGGGCCGACCCCGCCGCAACGCCACGCTCTACTTCCACGACGGCGAGCGGGTGACGATCATCGCGTCAAAGCGCGGCTGGCCGGAGAACCCGGCCTGGTACTACAACCTGCGCAAGCACCCCGACGTCGTCTACGGCGGCCTGCCGTTCCGTGCCGAGCTCGTCGAGGACGAGGCCGAGCGCGCGCGGCTGTGGGAGCTCGCTGACCGCGTCTTCCCCGAGTACGTCGACTACCGCGAGCAGGCAGCCAAGGCGGGGCGCACGATCCCGATCTTCCAGCTCGTTGCGCGCTCGGGATAGCATTCGCCGGGTGCCCGCGCAGCTGTACTTCACGGAGTCGGCAGAGGCCAACCGCCTGATCGCCTCCGACCCGATGGCGCTGCTGATCGGGTTCGTGCTCGACCAGCAGGTGTCGGTGCAGAAGGCGTTCTCGGGCCCGCTCGCGCTGCGCGAGCGCCTTGGCACACTCGACGCGGCGAAGCTGGCCGACGCCGACCTCGAGCCTGTCTTCCGCGAGAAACCGGCGATCCACCGCTTCCCCGGCTCGATGGCCGGGCGCGTGCACGACCTCGCCGTGTACATCCGCGACGAGTACGACGGCGACGCCGCACGGGTGTGGACCGACGCTGCCGACGCCGATGCCCTGCGCGCGAACATCGCCGCGCTACCGGGCTTCGGCGAGATGAAGATCAAGGCGCTCGGCGCAGTGCTCGCCAAGCGCTTTCGCGTGAAGGCCGCCAAGGAACTCGTGCCGTGGCATCCGACGCTCGGGGACGTCGACTCCGCGCAGGCGCTGGTTGACTACCAAGCGGCCAAGCGGGAGCATAAGAAGGAGTGGAGCGGCAAGCGCTAGCGTCAATCAGGTCCGCTGACGGCGGACCGGCCGGAACTACTTGGCCAGAGACGCGACGAGATCATTGACCGAGAAGAACCGCTCGAAGCCCTGCTCACGGGTGCTGAAGTAGCTCGAGTGGGTTTTCTTGATCGTGTCGATCGAGTCAGCACCGAGCAACACGACCTCGATGTCACCGCGACCTCGATAGGTCTCCTCAGCCTGCGAGTACGCCTCAAGCGCAGCCTCGTAGTCACTACCGAAGTGATCGTCGACGTGTGCCTCACGTGCGGCTATGTCGTAAATGACGAGGAAGTGGTGGATGTCTGCGCTGCTCATCGTTTCCCTCCCGTGTCGGTCGTCAGATAGGGCTGGGCTGCCTCGTATGCTGCAAGAAGACGCTGTCGGAGATCTTCATCGGGCTCCACGTCCAATTCCCTGAGCGCAAGAAGTTCCGAGACGACAGCATAGTAGTCGTGGACCTCCCGCTGTCCCTCCCCGCCCTTGAAGTTGCGCCCGACGCGTCTTGAGTCCTCCTCGACTTGATTCGCCCACGCGTCCTGCAGCGGGGTTCGTAGTTGCACCTCGATCAGCCGGCCTTTGCGCCGAACGATCAGGTGGACAGCGCGGTAGCCGGAGTCCTTCGGTTCGGCTGCATAGTCGCGGGTCCGTGTGACGTCCCAGTTCCGGCGTAGGCGGGCAGCAACCGCGTAAGCCTTGTTTTGGTCGACGAGCAGCGCGCGGCAGCCGCCGATGTCGGCCATCTGCGTGAGATTCATGGTCGGCTCGCGAAGTAGCTTGTCGATCATCGTCGGCGCGCGCTTCAGGCGCTGTGTTACAACGACCGGCCCCTGTTCCTTGAGGTAATGCCTAAGATTCGCGCTAAGCGAAGTAAGCGGCTTGGCGTGCAGGCTGCGCCACCACTCGATGACCTCGACCGCAGCCTCCAGACGCTCGAGTTCGTCTACTTCGAGGCGCTCAAGCGTCTCAGCGTCATCTGCCTTGTAGGCAGCGAGGAGCTCCGCGACCAGGCGACCCGCCCGATTGACGGCTTCCTTAGTCGGCTCGCTCATCAGCGCTCATACTCGCAGCGGGGCGCGCCCGATGGAAGGCACAGTTGGCGAAGCTGTTGAACGCTTAACCCCAGACAGGCGGCGCGCCGGTGAGCTCTCCCTACGCTACGCGAGTGCGACCGGCGCGCGAGGAGCCGGTGCGGCTGCAGGCTCAGCGGGGCGCTCGGGCTGGCGCTCGGCCGGAGTCTCCGGCGGGGACGCCGCGAGCGTGGCGCCTTTCAGCCCGCGCTGGCGCGGGCGCCAAACGCGCACGTACTGCGCGGCGACGTAGGAGCCGAGTACGAGCAGCAGCGCGAGACCCTGGCCGATGAAGGTCTCCCAGTTGTTGAACAGCGAGAACCACGTGCCCATCCAGGCGGGGATGTGCAGCCAGGTGATTTCGCTCGTGCCGATCCAGCCGGCGAGCTGCATCTCGTTGACCTGCTCGCCGACGGAGACGACGAGCACGAACAGCAGCATCACGCCCGTGATGATCAAGAGGCGCTTGTAGGGCAGGCGCTGGTGCAGGGCGAACGTGAGCACGCCCGCTGCGGCCGTGAACAGCAGCCCGATCGCGACGCCCTCGAGCACGACGCTCGAGCCGTACAGCTCGCGCAGGTTCTGCAGGAAGATCACGATCTCAAAGCCCTCGCGATAGACCGACGTGAAGCCGAGCAGCGCCAGGCCGAGCAGCATCCGTCGCTTGTTCGTCTCCGGGTCGGCCGAGAGCAGCGAGCGCCGGCGCTTGTGATGGTTGGAGATCCAGCCGGTCCAATAGACCTTGTGGAAGAACCAGTTCATCACGATCAAGAGAACGATCAATGCCGGCAGGCCTGTCGCCGCCTGTACGTCGAACTCGCCGCCGTGGAACTGCCCGATCAGCCAGATCACGGCGAACCAGGTCGCGATCGACGCGGCGATCGCGCCGGCGCCGCCGGCCACCACGGGGCGCCGGTAGAGCTTGTTGGCGCCGAGGAAGCTCGCCGTCACCGCCGCGAGCACGAGGATCGTCTCGAGACCCTCGCGGAACACGAGGATCGCGCTGTTGACAACGACCGTCGTGTGGCTCAGGCTGCGCCCCGCCGGAAGCGCCGTCGGGTTGGCCGTGCCGCCGCTCGCGTGCCAGCCGAGCACGACCGCCGTCACCGAGACGGCGAGCACGACGACCGTCCAGAGGTAGAAGCTCGCGCGCTCGTGCACGCGTTTGACGGGCGATCTCGGGATCGTTGCGGCTTGGGTCTGCGCCACGGAAAACCTCACGCGATAATCGTCATCTGTCGCGCACCCGCCATCGGCCGGCACGCTAGCAGATTAGGGAGCCCTACTTAGGTACCCCTAAGAGCGCTGGCGAATCGCGCTTCTCAGTGAGTCTCGCCGGGAGCGTCGCAGCCGTAGAGGTGCTCGCGCAGCTGGTCGCAGCTCTCCGCCGACCACCGGCCGCTGGTCTCCAGCGCCTCGATCTGCGTCTCCGCCAGGCGCACCAGACGCTCGCTCTCGGGCTCGCCGAACAGCAGCGCGTCGGCTGCTTCGAGCAGCTGTTCGCGCTCGCCGGGATGCAGCTTGGTGGCGCCGTGGTGGTCGAGCAGCTCGATCAACGCCGTGTAGTTCGTGCTGCGGGCGACCATCGGCTCGGTGCTCATCATCATGACGCTCACGTTAGCGGCCCCCACGCCCCACGCCCCGGTCTGCGATTTGGGCCGACCGTCGGACGAGCGCACTCAGCAGGGCAGGAACTTCTTGCCGTTCAGGCTCTTGGCGAAGCGCACGCCCATGATCCCCAGCGCTTCGTCCGCCGGGCAGAACTTGGCGTTCTGCTTCGCGTACTCCGCATTGAGGACCGGCTTGCCCGCCTCCAGATACGGCTCGAAGCTCGCGCACTCGCGGTACTGGTTGCACTGCTCGCTGAGCGCGCCGTCGAAGTACGGCTGCTGTTCTGCCGACTGCTCGCCGTCGTTCTTCTGCAGCACGGCCATGCCGAGCGAATGCGCCGCCCCGGCGATCCACAGGTCGTATTCGAGTTGCTGCGCCGCCGTGATCGGAAAGCCCGAGTTGTTCGAGAACGCTTCCATGTTGTCCGGCTCGAGCGCGTCAAAGCCCTTTTCGCGGCACATCTGAAAGCGCGTGGTCATGATCGGCTCGAGCACGTCCAGCCGGCGGATGTCCAGCCAGCGCTCCCCCGGCCAGCCGTTCGAGTGCCCGAGCGTCGAGCGTGGGAACCGGTCGTAGTCCGGCCTGAAGTTCTCAGCCGTGCCGACGTCGACGTAACAGATCACGCGCTTGCCCTGCGCGTGCAGCGCCGCCACCTCGGAGGCTTCATTTTCAAAGCCGTCGATGTCGTATGCGGCGACGTGCTCGCTGTTGTCGATCTTGCCCTGCAGCTGCCAGAACCACGTCAGCTGCTGCGGCGGCGTCCACCAGCTCGCAGCGGCCGCCGGCCGCGGCGCCGACACGGCTGCCGCGGGCGCCACCGAGGAAAGCGCGGGGAGAGCCAGGAGCAGGCCCGCGAGCAGTGCGAAGACGAGCGCGCGCGGCGCGTTATGCCGCATTGCCGATGCGCCTCGAAGGCAGCGAGCGTCGTGCCAGGATCGCGCCCCAGTCGCCGTCCTCGATCACACCCGGCCGCGTCGTGCGCATGAACTCGCGCAACAGCCCCGACAGACCGTCGGGGTCCTCCATGTGCGGGAAGTGCGCCGCTGTCGGAAGCGTGCGGAAGTGGCTGTGGGGGATCGCCTCGTGCGCGCTTTGACCGTGCGCGAGCGGGATCGTGTTGTCGCGCTCACCCCACACGATCATCGTCGGCAGCGCCTCGAGCAGGTACAGGCGGTCGGTCGCGCTGACACGCTGGCCGTGGATATCGATCACCGAGCGCAGCGTGTGCAGGAAGGCGCCGCGCGCATCGGCGTTCTGCAGCGGCCTGAGCGCGCGGGCCGCGGCCTGCAGATATACGCCTGCTCCCACCCCACGCTCGCGCATCCGCGCGCCCGCGCGGTACAGCGCGGCGATCAGGCGCGGGCGGATCGTCAGCGCCAACAGGCCCGAGATGCCGGGCAGCGCCGCCGTGCGCAGCGTCGGCTTGACCTCGCGCCCGAGGCCGCCGCTCGAGACCAGCACGAGGCGCTCCACGCGCTGGGGGAACTGGTAGAAGAACTGCATCGCCACGCCACCGCCGAGCGAGTGTCCGACGATCGTGGCGCGGTCGATCCCGATCGCTGCGAGCAGGTCGCGGATGCTCGCCGCGTGCGCGCCGAGCGAGTAGTCCCCGCGCGGCGCCGCCGAGTCGCCGTGGCCGATCAGATCGGGGGCGATCACCGTGTACTCGCTCGCCAGGTTGAGCGCCACCGAGCGCCAGTGACTCGAGGAGTTGAGCATCCCGTGGATCAGCACGATCGGCGGGCCGCTGCCGGCCACGCGGTAGATCACGCGCCGCCCGTGCAGCTCGATCTGCCACTCGTCGAACTGCGCCGGGAGCGTCGCCACGGGCGCCGGTGCGGGCGTGTCCCGCGCGACCGCTCGCGTCTGCTCCTCGCGATCGCCCTTGCCCTCTCTTCGTCTCAAGCGCGGCACCTCTCGGCCACCCTACCAAGGCCCCCCGAGGCCGCGGCCGCGGCAGCTCAGCGAGCGAGCGCCCGGCGCTTGTAGCCCTCCACCGCCATGCCGACGAAGCCCGTGCTCGTGGCCACGAACGAGCCGACCACGCCCGCGCGGTAGAGCGGGTGGTCTTTCGCATCCGGTGCTGCCACGAGCACGCCGAAGGACATCGCGTTGGTCCACGCGCCGACCCCGAGCGGCCACTTCACGCGCGCCGGCATGTCCGGCAGCGCCGTGCCCGCCAGCACCGTCAGACCGCCGAGCGCGATCAGGTCGAGGTGCCACTGGCGCATCCTCGCCGTCGAGCGGATGCCGAGCGCCCGCGCACGCGCCGGATCGGCGATCGCGAGCGCGTACGGCCAGCCCGTGAGCGCGCCGAGCGCGAGCTCGGTCAGACCCGAGAGCACGAGCCCGTCGATCGCGGCCGGGCGCGCCGGCGGCTTCGATCGGCTGCGCAGTGTGCGCCTCACGCCGTCAGCCAGCGCTTCGGGTTCTCGACGAACACCGTCTGGAAGGAATCGTCGTCCATCGCCCCCGCCTCGCGCAGCGCCGGGACGACCTCGTCGAACACGAGCGTCATCGACCAGTTGCGGATCGCCCCCTGGCCTTCGAACACCTCCGCCGCCTCGCGCGGGAACCAGTCGATCGTCGCGCAGAAGTCCTGGGAGATCATCAGCCGCTCGGCGTGCCCGCGGCGCAGCAGCTCCGCCGCCGTCGCGTTGCGCTTGTCGATCGGCAGGTACATCTCGAGGCCATAGCGGTCGAGGCCGACATAGACGCCCTGCTCGATCAGCCCCTCGATGTAGCCGACGTCCTCGGTGTCGCCGCAGTGCGCGATCTGCACCTTGGCCATCTCGACGCCCTCCTCGCGGAAGATCTCGACCTGGCGTGGCCCCGTGCCGACGGCCGGCATCGAGTGCGCCATGATCGGCGCGCCCGTTTGCAGGCTCGCGCGCGCGCACGCGCGATGAATCTTCTCGACGCGCTCCGTCACGCCGGCCGCGTCGGCCGCGCACTTGAGGAACGCCGCGCGGATGCCCGTCCCCTGCACGCCGATTTCGATGTCCTCGACGAAGTGATCGGCCATCACGTCGATGTCGCGGTTCTCGAAGTAGTGCGGCAGGTAGTCGTAGCTGTAGATCCCCGTGCAAGCGATGATCTGAACGCCCGTCTGATCGGCCACGCGCTTCATGAAGTTGACGTCGCGCCCGCCGAACATCGCCGTCGGGTCGACGATCGTGCGCACGCCCCTGTCCTTCGCGTCGTTGACCGCCAGCAGCGCCGCGTCGAGCTCGAGCTGCTCGTCGTAGCGCCCCGGCCACTGCTCCGCGACCGCCTCGTCGCGAAAGCGCACGTGCTCGTGCACGAGCGTCAGGCCGAGCTCATCTGCCTCGACCGGGCCCTGGACGGTTTGCACCTGTGACATTCCCTGCTCCTCGCTTTCGCCTGCGCTTGCGCCAGCTTACGCGCGCACGGGGTTGGTGACCGCGCCGAGGCCCTCGACTTCGACCTCGACGCTGTCGCCGCCGCGCAGGAAGCGGTTCTTCGAGGCGCCGACGCCCGCCGGCGTGCCCGTCGCGATGATGTCGCCCGGCAGCAGCGTCATCGTGCGCGAGAGCCACGCGACGACCTCGGCCACGCCGAAGATCTGGTTCGCCGTCGTCCCCTCCTGCAGGGTCTCGCCGTTGACGCGCGTGCGCAGCGTGAGCGACTGCAGGTCATCGATCTGATCGAGCGTGACCAGCGCCGGCCCGCACGGAGCGAACGTGTCGATCGCCTTGCCGCTCGTCCACAGCGGGTTCTGGAATTGCAGGTCGCGCGCCGTGATGTCGTTGAACGGCATCGCACCGGCGACGTAGTCGAGCGCCCGCTCGGCGCTCACGCGCAGCGCCGCGCGTCCGATCACGACCGCCAGCTCGGCCTCGTAGTCGACGTGGTCGGCATGCGCCGGCGGCAGCACGATCGGCTCGCCGCTGCCGATCAGCGAGTTCGCGAACTTGGCGAACCACATCGGCGCCGCCGGGATCTCCTGCCCCGCCTCGGCCGCGTGGTCGCGGTAGTTGAGGCCGAGGCAGACGATCTTCTCGGGGTCGGGCACCGGCGCCAGGAGGCGCACATCCGCCAGCGCGACGCGGCCCTCGGCGTCGCCCGCGCGCGCTGCCAGCTCAGCCAGGCCGTCGGCGTCGAGCGCGTGCAGCAGACCGCGCACCGAGTTGACCGGCGCGCCGAGCGCCGCGACCGGGACGAGCTCCTGCTCGAGCTGGATCCCGGCCTGCGGGCCCGAGCCGTCGTCGTAGGTGAGCAGGCGCACGCCGCGTGTTAGAGCTGCGTCGTGTCCGTGCTCAGCCCGAGCAGCAGCCGGCCGGTCAGCTCCCACGTGGCCGGTGCGACCATCACGTGCTGCGTGGCAACGTGCACGTCGCGGAAGCGGCGCTGCAACGGACTGGAGTCATAGATCGAGGAGCCGCCGGCCGCGTGGTACATCGACGTCGTCACCTCGGCCGCGATGGTCGTGGCATGGGTCGCCGCCATGCGCAGGCCGACGCGGTGTCGCTCGGGAATCGGACCCTCGCCCTGCGCCGCCTGCCATGCCTGCTCGGCTTCCTCGAGCACGAGCCCCCGCGCTGCACGCAGCGCCGCCTCGGCACGCGCGAGCTCGGCCTGCACGGTCGAGCGTTCGGCGAGCGTACGGCGACCGCCTGCCGGCGTCTTCGCGCCGGCCAGCGCGAGGAAGTCCTCGACCGCGCCACGGGCGATGCCGAGCGCCACCGCCGCGATCCCGATCGAGAGCAGGCCGAACAGCGGGAAGGCGTAGAGCGCGCCCGGATGCCGCGGAGCATCGCTCATCAGCGAGATCCCTCGAGCCGCCGGCACGACCTGCGAGACGACCGTCATGTCGTGGCTGCCCGTGCCACGCAGGCCCGAGACAGACCACGTGTCGAGCACCTCGACGGCATCCGCCGGCATCAGCATCAGCCGCACGTCCGGTGCGCCGCTCGCCAGCAGCTCAGGCTCCTCGCCGGCATGCACGACGCAGCCGCCGAGCACCCAGTCGCAGTGCTGCACGCCGCTGGCAAACGACCAGCGCCCACTGACGATGTATGCATCGTCGCGGCGTTCGGCGCGCCCGCGTGGCGCGAACACGCCGCCGGTCACGTTGCGCCCACCCGCGAAGATCAGCTCGGCGTCGGCCTGCGGCAGGTACGCGCCGAGCAGGCTGCTCGTCGAGGCGACCATCGCGCACCACGCGCTCGCCCCGTCACCGCGGGCGAGCGCCTCGAGCGCGCGCACCATCTCGGCCGGCTGGGCCTCGCGCCCGCCGAGCACCTGCGGCAGGCACAGCGAGAACAGCCCCGCGTCGAGCAGCTCGCCGACCAGCTCGCCCGGCAGCGCGCGCTCGCGCTCTGACTGCTCGGCCAGCTCTGCCGCGCGCGGCGCGATCCGCTGCGCCGCGCTCAGCGGCGACTCGCTCGTGCCGATGCTCTGTGTTCGGATCGCCATCTCTCCCTCGGCTCCCTCGGCGTTGGCCCTGGGCGCGAGCCTACCGGGTGGGCCGCCGCCGCGCCGACCCACCGGGCCTCGAACGATCAGGGCTGAGAGGCGGGGCGCACGCCCGCGCGCGCCCCGGCGACGAGCTCCGTTGCGGCCGTGAGGAACGAGTCGATGTCGCCGGCCATCGCGTTGCCCCAGTAGCTGCCCGTCGCCCACACCGCCAGCAGACCGTCGCTCACCTCCAGGCGCACGCCGCGCTCGCGATCTGCGACGCCTCCCGGCGGCGTCGGCTCGATTCCAGGCGGCGACGCGAGCAGCAGCGCCGGGCGCCTGGCTTCGCGTTCGCGGTGCACAACGAGGCGCGCCTCGCCCACTCCCGCGATCGTGCCCCGCAGCACAACCGAGGCCTGACCGGGGATCGGCACCGAAGGGAAGGCGCGATGGTAGGCGAGCGGGTCCTCCCGCGTCAGGCTCAGGCGCGCCGCCAGCTCGCGAATCCAGAGGTTCCACTGGTCGCTGAGGTTGAAGACCGTCGCCGGGTCGCCGAATTCGCGCGAGCTGTGCGGCGGCAGCGTGACGTCGAACGCCTTGGGCTCCGCCTGGGCCAGACACACCTCGCGAAGGCGCCCAGCCAGCAGGCTCGTGGCCCGAGCGAGCTCGTCGAGCTCGTCGGAGTCGCGCAGGAACCCGTTGCGTCGCACCACCAGCGTGCCCCACCAGACGACCGCCTGGAACAAGCCGTCCTCGGCGTGCTTTGCGAGCAGCGCATCAACCGGCTCGGCAAAGATCCGCGCGACCGTCTCGGGCTCGACCTGTGGATTGCCCCAGATGCTCCAGCCCTCAACGCCGATCAGGCGATCGAGCTTCACGCGATTGCCGAAGCTGAACGGCGGCGAGGAGTGGCGCGTGTCGATGCGCATGCCGAGCTGGCAGCCGACGCTCTGCGACAGCCGCGCCGCGGCGACCGTGCAGGGCACGCGCACGAGCGCTTCGTTGGCGCGTCCGCTGAGCGGCAGCATGCCCTTCAGCCCGACGCCGCCCGAGACCACCCTGATGCCGTAGTAGGTGCCGCCCCAGTCGAAGCTGTCCGCGCTGTAGCCGATCTCGAGACCCTCGTGCGCGAGCACGCCGTACTCGCCACCCGGCAGCGTCCCGCGCAGCACGCTCGACTGCAGCTCCTCCTTGCCTGGAATCGCGGCGCGGTAGCCCGCCGGCGTGGCGTGGTCGAGCCACTCGAGGCCACGGCCGGCCGCGTAGCCGCGCAGGTCGAAGTCCGGGTGACCGCGCTTGGCGTCCTCGACGTCCTCGCGGCTGAACGCAGCACGGTTGTGCTTCTTCGACGTCGACTCCGATCGCCCGAGCAATGCCACCAGCGCAGACTTATCGCTGGCGCACGGAAACGCAAGGCATCTGCGCCAGAGCCACATGCGAGCTGGGATGATTGGCGAGGATGCTTTATCGCGAGCGCTCACGTGCCGAGTCCTTCGGCGCGGTCGCTGAGCTGTACGACCGCGTGCGCCCGTCCTATCCGCCGGCGATGGTCGACGCGCTGCTTGCCCGCGGCGAGCGCCCCGACGCTGATCAGCCGCGACGCGTGCTCGACGTCGGCTGTGGCACCGGAATCGCCTCCCGTCTGCTCGCCGCACGCGGCTGCGAGGTGCTCGGCGTCGAGATCGACGAGCGCATGGCGCGCCTCGCGCGCGCCCACGGTGTGCCCGTCGAGGTTGCGCAGTTCGAGCGCTGGGAGCCGGCCGGGCGCACCTTCGAGCTCGTGGTCTCCGGACAGGCGTGGCATTGGATCGATCCGCTCGCAGGAGCGCGGAAGGCGGCAGGCGTGCTCGAGCCGAGCGGGCGCCTCGCCCTGTTCTGGAACTTCGGCCTCCAGCCACGCGCGGTAGCCGAGCGCTTCGATCCGATCTACGAGCGTCTTGCGCCTGGCCTGGAGGGCTACTCGGTGCTGCTCGGCGGGCAGGACGCGCGAGCGGAGACGGCCGCTGCCGGGATCGCCGCTGCCGGACAGTTCGAGGCCGCCGAGACGAGCACGTACGCGTGGCGCCAGACGCACACAACCGGCGAATGGCTCGAGATCCTGCAGACCCACAGTGACCACCAGGCGCTCCCGATCGAGCAGCGCGAGCGGCTGCTCGAGGCGATCGGCGAGGCGATCGACTCGATCGGCGGGTCCTTCGAGATGCCCTACGAGGCGATCCTCGTGACCGCGCCGCGACGCTGAAGAGCGCTCAGGGCGCCAGGCGCGTCAGCGACCAGCACTCGCCGTCACGCTGATACAGCAGCCGGTCGTGCAGGCGGTCATCGCCTTCCAGCCAGAACTCGACCGCCTGCGGGCGCACGCGGATCGCGCCCCAGTCGGGCGGACAGGCCGGCGGCGCCTCCATCGCCTCGAGCAGATGCGCGTGGCGCGCCTGCAGCGGCGCGAGGTCCTCGATCGGCTCGCCCTGGCGGGAGACGAGCGTCTGCACCTGGTGCGCCGGCGCGCGCTCGGCGAACAGCTGCTCGGCCAGCGCGCGCTCGGCCAGCTCGGCATCGCCGGCGACGTGCACCTGGCGCCCGAGCGAGGGCCAGTGAAAAAGCAGCGCCACGTGCGGGTTGGCCATCAGCTCGCGCGCCTTGCGCGTCCACAGCGCCGAGCTGAACAGCAGCGCGCCGTCCTGCACGCGCTTGAGCGAGACCGTGCGCGCCGTCGGGCGCCCCTGCTCGCCGACCGTGACGAACGCGACCGAGTGCGCTGAGGGCAGCCCCGCCTCGCGCGCGTCCGCGAGCCAGCGCTCGAGCAGCGCCAGCGGCTCGCGCGGGCTGCTCGCCGGATCCAGGCGCGCGCTCACTCGGTCAGGCAGGTGTCTTCGTCGGAGTAGGCCGGCGCGCAGGCGCACACGACCCGCAGCGGCTGCTCGCCGACGTTGTAGAGCTTGTGTCGCGCGCCCGGCGGGATCAGCGCGCAGTCGCCCTCGCCCACGAGCCGCTCCTCGCCGTCGATCACCAGGCGCCCGCGGCCGGCGCTGATAAGGTACAGCTCCTCCGTCACGCGGTGGTAGTGCTCGGTCGTCGCCCCGCCGACCGGGATCGTCGCCTCGGCGAGGCTCTGGTTGCGCGCCGGCGCCGAGACCGGTCCCGCCCACTCGCGGATCTCCGAGCCGTCGAGCGTCGTGAACGCCACCAGCTCGCCGTAGGAGCGCACCTCCATCACGCTCAGCATACGCAGCCCGACGCCCGTGGATTCAATCGCTCGTCCAGAGCGAGCGAAGTGTCGGGGGTCGCGGATATCTTCGCCGCATGTCATCCGTGGAAACGGTCGGCCAACAGGATTCCGGGCGCGGCCTCGACCGCACGACGGTGCTCGCGCTCGTCGCGATGGGCGTCGCCGTGTTCATCATCGCCAACGACTTCACCGCACTCGCCGTCGCGCTGCCCGCGATCGAGAAGCAGTTCGACACCGACGTGGGCACGGTGCAGTGGGTGATCAACGCCTACGCGCTGACGTTCGGAGTGTTGATCGTCGTCGGCGGGCGGCTCGCCGATATCTTCGGGCGCAAGCGCATCTTCGTGATCGGCGCCGCGATCTTCGCCGCCTTCTCGCTGCTCGGCGGCGCCGCCCAGGACAGCGACTGGCTGATCGCCTGCCGCACGCTGATGGGCATCGGCGGCGCGCTGATGTGGCCGGCGATCCTCGGCATGACGTTCGCCGCGCTGCCCGCAAGCAAGGCCGGGCTGGCTGGTGGCCTGATTCTCGGCGCCGCCGGGATCGGCAACGCCGTCGGGCCGATGTTCGGCGGCGTGCTGACCGACCTGCTCAGCTGGCGCTGGATCTTCTTCGTCAACGTTCCGATCGCCGCCTTCGGCGTGCTCGCCACGTGGCTCGCGATTCACCAGTCAGAACCCGAACCGGCCGACCACCGGATCGACTACGCCGGCGTTGCGACGCTCTCGCTCGGGCTCGTCTCGCTGCTCGTCGCGCTCGACCAGGTGACCGACTGGGGCTGGGGCGACCCGCGCATCGTCGTGCTGCTCGTGCTGTGCGCGACGATGCTCCTCAGCTTCGGCCTCGTCGAGCGGCGGATGGGCGAGTCGGCGCTGATCCCGCGTGATGTGATCGCCAACCGCAACTTCGCCACGGCCTGTCTCGCGGTGCTGCTGATGTCGGCCGTGTTCTTCGCCTCGCTGCTGTACCTGCCGCAGTTTATGCAGAAGATCCTCGGCTACTCGCCGCTTCAGTCCGGCGTCGGGCTCGTGCCGATGATGGGCACCTTCGCGCTCACCTCGTTCATCGCCGGACCGCTGTATGAAAAGCTCGGCGCCAAGTTGATCGTCTCGCTCGGCTGTGGCGCGATCACGCTCGGCATCCTGCTGCTCTCGTTGATCAGCAACGACTCCGAGTACGCCGGCCTCGTCCCCGGGATGCTCGTGCTCGGCGTCGGCATCGGCCTGTTCTACTCCTCGATCACGACCGCCAGCGTGACCGCGCTCGATGCCTCGCGCGCGGGACTCGCCGGAGGGATCGTCTACATGTTCCAGATCGCCGGTGGATCGGTGGGCCTCGGCCTGAACACGACGATCTTCACGTCGTCGTCGAAGACGAATCTAAATAATCATCTCGACAAAGTCGGAGCGGCTGTCACGGAAGTCCAAGCCGATCTCGTGCACGGGATCCTTGCCGGGACGGCATCCGGCAAGCACGTGCTCGGACAGTTCTCCGCCGGTGTCGCGCACCGGCTCTCCTCGCTCGTGCGCGACTCGTTCGTCGCCGGGCTGCACACGGCATTCCGCCTCGACACCGCGCTCGCGCTCTGCGCACTGCTCGTGGCGGTGCTGTTCGTCGGCGGCTCCCTGCACGGCCACGGCGACGCCGCGCCGTCGACCGAGCCGGAACACTCGTCCTCGGTTTGAGCCCGAGCGCCGTCGAGCAATAGACTCGCACGATGGGCTTCGACCAGTACCACGAGCCGCCCGAGGAGCTCCCCGAGCAGACGCGCACGTTCGCGCGGCTGTGCGCCTCGCTGACCGAGGAGGCCGAAGCGATCGGCTGGTATGAGCAGCGGCTCGCCGTCGAGCGCGACCCCGAGGCGGTCGCCGTGATGTCCGACGCCGTCGGCGAGGAGTACAAGCACTTCAGCATGGACCTCGAGTTCCTGCTGCGCCGCACGCCCAAGTGGCGCGAGATCGCCGAGGGCGTGCTGTTCCGGGAGGGCGACATCGTCGAGCACGGTGAGGCAGCCGAGGCCGGCGCCGACGACGGCGGCGAGCCCGGCAGCAGCGACGCTCCCGGCGCCGGCTCGAAAGCGAGCGGCAGCGTGTCCGGCGGCTCGCTCGGGATCGGCAGCCTACGGGGGGAGGGACTGTGAGCCATCTACTGCGCGAGCACGCGCCGATCACCGCCGAGGGGTGGAAGCTGATCGACGAGGAGGCGCGCGAGCGCCTCACGCCCGGACTCGCCGCGCGACGACTCGTCGACTTCTCGGGCCCGCACGGATGGGAGTACTCGGCGACCAACCTCGGCCGCGTCGAGGACGCCAACGTCAACGCGCTGAAAGGGATCGAGGCAAACCGTCGCGTCGTGCTGCCGCTGCTCGAGCTGCGCTCGCGCTTTCAAGTCTCGCGCGCCGAGCTGCGCGCCGGCGATCGCGGGGCCGAGGATGTCGACTTCGACGACCTAGACGTGGCCGCACAGCGGATCGTCGAGGCCGAGAACACCGCCGTCTTCCATTCCTGGCCGAAGGCCGGCGTCGAGGGAATCGCGAGCAGCTCGCCGCACCCGCCGATCGTGCGCAAGAAAAGCTTCGAGGACTACCCCGGCTGCGTCGCGCGCGCCGTCGAGCTGCTGCTGCGCAACGGCATCGCCGGTCCCTATGGCATCGCGCTCGGCCGCGAGGACTACACGAGCGTCGTCGAAACGGCCGAGCACGGTGGCTACCCGCTGCTCGAACACCTGCGCGAGATCGTCAAGGGACCGCTCGTGTGGGCGCCCGGCGTCAAAGGCGCGATCGTGCTGAGCATGCGCGGCGGCGACTTCGCCTTCGACTGCGGTCAGGATCTGTCCGTCGGCTACGAGTCACACGACGCCGAGAGCGTGTCGCTGTACATCGAGGAGTCCTACAGCTTCCGCGTGCTCACGCCTGAGGCGGCCGTCGCGATCGTCGCGCCCAAAGGCCGCTGAGCGCAGCCGCCGCGCCCGAGCGCTATTCGAGCTCCGGCGCCGCCACCTTCGCCGGCTGCGCCTCCGGGCGAGCCAGCAGCACCGCCCCGACCGTGACCGCGACGAACGCCAGCACGCGCAGCGCGCCAAGTGCGCCCGAGGGCACCGGCTCTTCGAGCACGATCGTGCCCGCCAGGATCGGCAGCACATTCGTCAGGAGCGTCGCCAGGCCGGCCACCGTCAGCGCCGCCCCCGCCTGGTAGCCGAGCTGCAGGAGCGTCGTGCCGAGCGTGTAGCCCGCGATCAGCCCGAGCACGAAGGCGATCCGCGCGCCGCCCTGCGTCGCGAGCTTCGTCGAGATGTCGCCGATCGAGAACAGCAGTCCACCCGCAATCGCGTTCGACACCGCCACGCCCAGAATGCGACGGCCGAGCAGCAAGACCGCCAGCGCCAGCGCCGCCGTGCCGAAGATCCAGATCAGCACCGTCGCCGTCGAGCCGCTGTGACCTTCGCCCGTGCCCTGCGCCAGCGAGACCGCCAGCGCGATCAGGCCCAGCACCGAGAGCGCCGCGCCCGCGATGCGCCGCGTGCCGAGCGGTTGACGTCCGCCCATGCGGTAGGTCAGGTAGGCCAGCAGTCCGATGCCACCCGCCACGATGCTCTGCACGAGCGCCAGCGGCGCCAGCGCAAGCGCCACCGCGTAGAGCACGAAGCCGCTCGACTCCATCGCGAAGCCCAGCAGCCAGCTGCGATCGGCCAGCAGCACGTGCAGCGAGTGCAGCGGCCTGCGCATCGACAGCGCCGGCATCGCCGCCGCCGCGTCGTGCTCGCGCAGGTAGGCCAGGCTCGTCAGCGTCGTCGAGCACAGCGCCAGCGCGAACGCCACGGCGATCCCCGCGCTCATCGCTCAGAGTCCCGCTCCGGCGGGGACGAGCGCTCCGCTACTGCAGGTATTTCTCGACCGTGCCCGGCTCTCGCGCTTGCGCCTCGTCCGGGTCCTGCCCGGCCGCTCGGCGTGCCCGGCGCTGGCGCAGCAGGTCCCAGCACTGGTCGAGCTCGATCGAGACCTGCTCCAGGCGCTCGCTGTCGGCCGCCAGCGGCTCGGGCTGCGCCTGCTCGGCGTCGTCCTGCTCGCGGTGCTGCAGCGAGTGCTCCTCCGCGACAAGCGACTCGATGCGGCTGAGGATCGTTTGGTCGTCCATCTTGCGCAGGGTATCCGAGCGACGGGCGTCAGCCCGGCAGCCTGCGGTCAGCCCGTGTACACGCGTGCGAGCGACTCGGCCACGCACACCGGCTTCTCGCCGCCCTCGCGCTCGAACGTTAGCTCCGTCGCGATCTGCGCACCACCCGGGATGTCATCGACGGATACGAGCTTCGAGCGCATGCGCACCTTCTCCCCGACCGGCATCGGCGCCGGGAAGCGCACGCGGTTCAGGCCGTAGTTGACACCGAACGCGAAGCCGTCGAATTTGACCATGTCGTAGGAGAAGCGCGGTGCCAGCGAGAGCGTGTAGTAGCCGTGCGCGATCGTGCCGCCGAACGGGCTCTGCTTGGCGCGCTCGGGATCGATGTGGATCCACTGATCATCGCCCGTCACCTCAGCGAACTCGTTGATCTTCTCCTGCGTGACCAGGTGCCAGTCGCTGACGCCGAGCTCCTTGCCGATGTAGGTCTTGACCTCGTCCAGGCCGTTGAGCGTGAGCATGTGGGCGGTCCCTCCGTTCCGTGGGCAGATGTTCGCGCGCTGAGGCGGCGGCGCGCGGCGCGCATACTACGCCGGAGCGCCTGCCTCAGACGCCGGCCTCGACGGCCGACTCACCTGGCGCGATCTGCTGACTGCCGCTGAACAGCAGCCGATGCACGAGCGCGCCGAGCAGACCGCCGGCGAGCGGTGCCACGATGAACAGCCACAGCTGGCTGAGCGCCCAGCCGCCGACGAAGATCGCCGGGCCGATGCTGCGCGCCGGATTCACCGAGGTGTTCGTGACCGGGATGCCGACCAAGTGGATCAGCGTCAGCACGAGCCCGATCGGGATGCCCGCGAACGCGACGTTGGCGATCCGGTCGGTAGCGGCGAGCACCGTGAAGACGAGAAAGGCCGTGAGGATCACCTCGACGGCGAGCGCCGAGCCGACGGGGAAGCCGCCCGGTGAGTGCGCCGCGTAGCCGTTCGCGCCGAGCCCTTCCATACGCACGTCATAGCCGCCTTTGCGTCCCGAGACGACCGCCAGCAGGATGCCGGCCGCCGCGATCGCGCCGAGGATCTGCGCGATCCAGTAGCGCACGGCCTCGCCGAGCTCGACCTTGCCGCTGACGAGCAGGCCCATCGTGACGGCCGGGTTGATGTGACAGCCCGAGATCGGGCCGACCGCGTAGGCCATCGCCAAGAGCGAGAGGCCGAAGGCGAACGCCACGCCGAGGTAGCCGACGTGATCGCCCGCGAGGACCGCCGTTCCAACACCGCCGAAAACGAGCACGAAGGTGCCCAAAAACTCTGCCGAAGCACGCTTCAGAGCCATCCCAACCTCCTTCTCGAGATCGCCGGTGAGGGACCGCTGTTAGTTCGCCGTCTGGGCGCGGATCCCTGCGGAGGGGGACTTGGCAGATGCCCTCGCAAGACCCGTCCCGGTAGCCGCCGAGGCGAGTACGTGATCGGCTGCGGGCGAGACGTGCCAGCGTGCGATCAGCCAGCTGCCGAGGGCGAGGACCTCCGTGAGCGCGAGTAGCTCGAGCGATGCGACCGCCTCCAGCGCGACGACGAACGACCCCGCATCGGCGTGGGCGGCGGTAGCCACCTCAGCGGTTGCGCCATCGCCATTCGACGTGCCTTGATCCATCGGCGTGACGGTCGCCTCCACCCTTCGCCCATCCGGCAGCGAGAACGCCCAGCCCTCGTGGCTCCACGGTCTGCCGTGGAGTGACATTCCGATCTCGCGAACTCGCAGACGCCCGCCGCGGCGCAGGCGAAACGGCTGAAAGCCGCCGCTGCGCGCGCCGTGACCGTCGTGCAGCTCGAACCCCCAGCCGACCTGCGCCAACGGCACGATCTCGTACTCGTGCTCGCCGGCGAGCAGCCGTGCCTCCGTGCCACCTGGCCCCTCGACGACGTGTGACAGGACGCGCGGCTCGGCCCCACGCGCCTGCTCGCGCAGTACACCGTCGGCAGTGAACAAGAGCTTCGCCATCGTCCTCTAGCAGCCTCTCATACCGAGTCGGTCAAAGTAATATTCGTTTCTTACCACCTTTGTTGACGGTTCCGGCAGCTCGAACCGCGCTCAGCTCGGACTCTGCGACGTCAGTCGGGGCACATGCGACCCCTCGACCGGACCCGTGGCTAGGCCGACGTGAACTGGCCTGCACGAGCCACGTGCGGCTGCTCGAGCGCCTCGCAGAGACGCTCGACGACCTCCGGGTCGAACTGGGATCCGGCGTTTCGCCGCAGCTCGGCGAGCGCCTCGCCCCGCGAGCGCGCCGCGTCGTATGCGCGCTCGGAGGTGATCGCGTCGAAGGCGTCGCAGACGGCGATGATCCGCGAGCCGAGCGGGATCGCGCGGCCGGCGAGCCTGTCCGGATAGCCCTCGCCGTCCCAGCGCTCGTGGCTCGAGCGCACGAGCCGGGCGACCGGGCGCAGCGCTGGGGCCGCGTTGAGGATGCGCTCGCCGATGATCGTGTGCTGGCGGATCAGGCGCCACTCGGCCTCGCTCAGCGGTCCGGGCTTGTCGAGGATGCGATCCGGGATCGCGAGCTTGCCGAGGTCGTGCAGCTCGGCCGCCCTGCCGAGCTCGTCGAGCTGTTCTGAGTCGAGGTCGTAAGTGCGCCCGACCGCCGTCGCGAGCAGACCGACGTCGCGCACATGCTGGTGCAGGTCGGGCTGGCGCTCGTTGAGCAGCTGCATCAGCACCTGCTGCTGCATCGTCACGCTCTGAACGTAGGCGCGGGTCGAGCGCCCGGCGGCCGCCTTGTCGGCGTACATGCGCTCGTCGGCGAGGTTCAGCGCAGCGCTGAGCGAATCGGCATCCTCGGGCAGCGAGACGACCCCGCAGGACGCCGTGACCGCGAACCCGCTCCCGCGCTCGGAGAGGGCCGCACGGCAGCAGGCGATCTGCGCGTCCTCGCGCTCAAAGCTCCCTGGCAAGAGCAGGCAGAACTCATCGCCGCCGAGGCGGAAGGCCTCGCCGGCGGAACCGACCGTTTGGGCCAATGCGCGCCCGAGCCGGATCAGCAGCGCATCGCCCGCGCCATGGCCGAAGCTGTCGTTGTAGCGCTTGAACCCGTCGAGGTCGAAGAAGGCCAGTGTCACCGGCGTGCCGGCGAGGGCTCCCCTCACAGCGGCATCGAGCTCGTCCATCAGCCGGCGCCTGTTGCCGAGCCCCGTGAGCGGATCCGTCGTCGCTCCCTCGACTTCGCGCTCGAGCAGCTTGACGTTCTCCATGTAGGTGATGCAGGCCCGCGCTCCGGCCGCCAGCAGCGCGGCGGCAGCCAAGCCGAC
Source organism: uncultured Solirubrobacteraceae bacterium (assembly GCA_963717665.1). Taxonomy (GTDB): domain Bacteria; phylum Actinomycetota; class Thermoleophilia; order Solirubrobacterales; family Solirubrobacteraceae; genus Palsa-744. The sequence goes on along the minus strand of OY970348.1, from coordinate 3,421,274 downwards.
GGCGAGCGGCGTCAGTCGGTCGAGCGATGCGCTCACGAGCAAGGCCAGTGCCACGAGCGCGAATCCGGCCGGCAGTACGATCGTGTGCCGTCCCGTCGTCGCGCGCGCCGACACCGACGGCGCGCGCTGCCAGGCCGCCGCCGCGAGCACGACCATCGAGGCCGGCCACATCGTTTCGAGCACGCCCCCTTCGACGTAGCTGCCCTTCGCCACTTGATATGCGTAGATCATGTCCGCGATCGCGTTCAGCGCGATGCCGACGGCGATCAGCGTCCACTGCCGGCCGGGCCGCCAGTTCGCCAGGGCGAAGCCGATCGCGACGAACGCGAGCAGCAGGAAGTCGGCGAACGGGTAGGCCAGGTTGACGCCGACCGACGCCGCCGAGCCCTCGCTCGCGCTGAGCACGGCCGGGAACACCAGGTCCGCGCCGAGCGCCGCCAGCGTGAGACCGACGACGACGCCGTCGAGCCAGATCGCCGCGCCGGTGTGGCGAAAGTGCGAGCGCATCAACAGAGCCAGGCCCACGTAGACCGTCGGGTACTCGGTCAGGTAGAGCGCATCGGCGATCGACGGGTACGGCGGACTCGAGACGTGATCGAGCCACAGCGTCCAAACGAGATCACCGCCCGTCCACGCGAGCAGGCCGGTCGCGATCAGCAGCCAGGCAACGCGATCCTGTGGGCGTCGCACGGCGCGCGCCAAGCAGAGGCCGACCGCGACGAGCTCGATCGCCGTGTACAGGTAGTCGCTCGAGAACGTGTCGAGACCGGCGCCGCCGAAGTGGGTCAACGCGTGCGTGGCGTGGAAGGCGAGCGCCACGGCGAGCGCGGAGAAGCCCACGAGCAGCAGCCGCGGGCGCGACTCGGAGCGCGACTCGTGCGTCGGAGCGGAGATGCGTGTAAACACCCTGTCAATGCATCGCCAAGTAGCGGCGCAAGCTTGAGGGGTGGAGGCGCCGTTGGACGGTCGCTCAACTCTCCTGATGGCCGGTGGTCGACCTACGCTCGCAAGGCCATCTGCCTCTTCAACGCGTTGAAAGGATGCTCCGCAGCATCCGCTCGATCTGGGCTCGCTGATCGACGGTCACAGGTAGATCCGGGACAAGGCTGAGAAGCACGTCCGGTTTGACGAGTTCGGCCTTCAGAGCCTCAGCCGCATACTCCCAATCGCGATCGCGCCCGGCGGCGCACTTGGACAGCACCAGATCGTGGACCTCTAGACACCACGCCACTGCGTTTCGTGTTGAGCCGACACGCCTGGGTATCTCGCGTCTAACCAAGCGGTCCTGCCAACCCTTGGGAGCCTTGGCCGTCTCGGGGCCTACTCCGTGTGCGTAGTAGCCGTATGCAAGCTGGAACTGCGATCCATCACCGAGCGCGCCGTCGATCGCATCGGCCAAACCGGGGTCTCGTAAGGGATAGATGTCCGCCTCCAGCGAATCCAACAACGCCTCGGGTGGCTGCGCGACGGTACCGAGAATCGCCTGGCTCCCGATGACGACGAATTCGTCCTGTTTCGTCACCTCGGCCGCCGCGGCAACGACGTGCTCGAACTCCTCGGGTCGCACTACGTAACTTCGCGCAAGATCCGACGTCGCTCGGGCTCGCTGAGAAGCCCCGCAAAGGGCGAGTTCTGACGCAGGTCCTCGCCAGTGGGGCCCTCTTCAACGAGTGCTTTTCGGATCTCGCGCACCGGCAGGCGCAAGACGTCTTCCCAGCGCTTGGCGTAGCGGGGATTGATCCGTCCTTGCTCTTGCCATCGGAAGAGTACGTGTCGCGCCTCGTCAACCATCGGCTTGCGCAGCCGTCTCGCAACCGCTCGGTGATAGGCGAGACTGCGCGCGCTCGCGCGACCGTGGCCGCTCCAGTCATCGCCACGCTTGCGGGAGTCAACCCGTAGGCGCCGCGCAGTTTCGCGCCGGCGCATCATCGTCGGGGCCAATGGAAACCGAATGGGTCCCTTGGCGCGATCACCCTCAACCGCCTCATGGAGATCGAGAAGCGCCGGCACCGGCACCTCCATCCTGCCACCCGATGAATAGACAACGGGGAGGTCGCCGGTCTCGATCCAACGTTCGAGTGCCGTATGGCTTACCCCGAGGACACGAGCGGCGAGGCGTCGCGATACGGCCTCTCCCAACTCGCGTTCTTGCGAGACGCGCACAGCCGCCAGATCGGGGTTACCGGGCAGATCCCGCCCAACGCGACGAAGCCGGATGACGTTCTCGAATAGCTCCTGCTTGTGGCTCACCAGACTCATCGACGAAGCCTAGCAGATGAGTTGCCAAAAATCGAAAAAAACGGCAATACCGTCGAGGCGTCCCGAGCTCCCTTCCCTACGCAGAGCAGGCGGCGGAGGCGGCAGGGTGGGCGAGCCAGCGGACGCACGGATGTTATCGCCCGGTTACTCGAACTATCGCTGTTGTTGACATGAGCAGTAGGCCACGATTATGCTCGGTCGGGCTGTCGGTCTTCAATCAAAGGGGAAGGCATGGCCACCGCTTCGCCGCAGCCAGACGTACGACTTGGAGCAGCGCATCTCGACGCGCCCGTAGCTGACTCGGACACGACCACATCGTTCCGGGGGGTTCCCGAGCGCGCCGCGCTCGCGGACGAGCTCGGGCCGCTAAACGATCTGCCGGGCCGCTGGAATGGCGCGGGCTTCAATCTGATCGCGCGACCGCACTTCGGTCAGGGCCCCGACCGCTTCATCGAGCTCAACCTGACGCACGAGACGCTCGAATTCACGACGATCGGCAGCCCGATCCCCAACCGCGGTAGCGATCAGGGAGACATCAACTTGCGCGGCGTCACCTACCTGCAGCAGATCAGCGACGCGAAGACCAACGGCGCGCTGCACATCGAGCCTGGCATCTGGCTGCACATCCCAGCGACGACGGCTCCTGCGGAGCCCGAGAGCGTCTCGCGGCTGGCCAACATCCCGCATGGGGATGCGGTATGTGCGGTCGGCGGCATAGCCCACGCCAGCGGCAAACCGAAAATCGAGCCCGTGAACACCGTGCCCTTTGGCGAAGGCGAAAAAGCGCCGGCGCCGGGCGGCCCGAACGAATTTCCCGAGTATGACCTCTCGACACCGACGAAATTCCGCACGGACCCGAGCCTGCTCGGCGAGATCACGCAGGACATGGTCAACGACCCAACCGTGGCCCTGCGCCACGCGTTGCACAACCAGAACATCATCGAGACGACGACGCTTTCGGTGACGACGCACAAAGACAAAGGCGGCGGCATCAACAACATCCCGTTCGTCACGGAGAACGCAAACGCGTCGTTCATGAGCGCGATCTTCTGGATCGAGCGCGTCCAGGGGCCGAACGGAACCTTCCTGCAGCTCCAATACGTGCAGACCGTGCTGCTCGACTTCAAGGGGCTGCACTGGCCTCACGTATCGGTGGGGACGCTGCTGAAGACGTTCTGATGTCCGGTGTAGGGCTTGTTTGCACTTGCGTTAGACACCGCCGGCGCGACATCGCCTACTTCGCCAGTCCACGGCTTTGAGGGCCTCATCGCGGTCGAGGAAGATGCGGACGCGACTGATCTTGCCGTCAATGAAGTCGTAGACGTTTGCGCTTTCAGTGCCGGTTACGATCCCGCTGGCACGGCCAGTGGCTCCGACCCGTAGAAAGGCGATCGCATTGCTGTCGCCTATCGCTTGCACACGCTGCACCTCGATCCGAAAGTCAGGGCCTATGTCCTCGATATCGGTGAAGAACCGCTTGATCCCGTCAGCCCCCAAGTACTCGGCCCCAGCCAACATCGCCTACCCCCGTTCCTCGGCGAGGCGTTCGGCAGCGACGCGAGCCTCGTCGATGTCGGTGTGGGTCGTCAATCGCACGAGGAGGCCATCGGCCGACCAGCGGATGGCCCATCCCTCCCGCTGATGGACTTGACCATCGACGCCGACCGGGCGACCCTCTTGGTTGACCACGGCAAGCACGACCCCGTCGTCGAGGACGACGAACTCTTCGACTTCGAAGCGAAGCTCGGCGAAATAGCCGAACCATTCGTCCAAGAAGCCACGAATTGCCGCTCGGCCTTCGTAAGGCTCGTCAGCCGCCCGCCCGTCAAGGACCGCATCGGGAGCGAAGAAGCCCATTACCGTGTCGATGTCGCGCTGATTCACAGCCTCGAAGACAAGGCGCGTAAGCTCAGCCAAGTCGGGGGTCGTGGACTCCTCAGGCATCGCCCGGCCAGTATCCCGCAGTCGCTCGAACAGCCCGCTCGGGTGCTGGCGCTGACGTGAGCTTTTCTCGGTTCGGCGCGACGACGACGGCGTGTGTTCGCACTTGCGCTAGCACCCTGGCCTCGACGCGCCGATTCACTGTGAGCGCCGGAAGGTGAAAGCCCCGCCGTAGCGGGGCCTTCGTGAAGGGTGAGCGAAGGTGTCTGGTTGCAGGACATAGTGGACTGATGCCTCGGGACATGCTGGACGCCTACGAAAGGCGGCTTGCATGGGGCTGGCGCGGTATGTGGTGGATGCGGTGTTGCTGGAGGGCCGGAGCGCGCGTGAGGTCGCGGCTGCTCACGGGATCTCAAAGAGCTGGATCTATGTGCTGATCGAGCGCTTTCGCGCTGGTGGCTATGAGGCGCTGCAGCCACGCTCCAGGCGCCCTCGTTCCTGTTCGCATCAGACGCCGGCGGGGACGGTGAAGCGGATCCTCAAACTGCGCTCAGAGCTCGCCGCCCAGGGCCATGACTGCGGGCCCGTCACGATCGCACACCACCTCGAGCAGGCTGGGCTGCCGGTTCCCTCGCCTGGGACGATCTGGCGGATCCTCAAGCGCGAAGGACTGATCGTTGCCCAGCCTCAGAAGCGCCCGCGCAGCTCTCTCATCCGCTTCCAGGCCGATCTCCCGAACGAGCTGTGGCAGACCGACATCACCCACTGGCAGCTCGCAGAGAACGAGCACGCCGAGATCCTCAACGCGATCGACGATCACTCGCGGCTGTTCATCTGCTCGCACGCCTACAGCTACGTCAAAGCACGCGACGTGGTTGAGAGCTTCCACCGTGCCGCGGGGCTCCACGGGCTACCCGCCGCGCTGCTGTCCGACAACGGCGCCGTGTTCACCGGCACTGCCCGCCACGGCAAGGTGGCGCTGCAAACAGAGCTGCAGCGGCTCGGCGTCGCGGCGAAGAACTCACGGCCCTACCACCCCCAGACCTGCGGCAAGATCGAGCGTCTGCACCAGACACTCAAGCGCTACCTGGACAAGCAGCTGCCCGCAGCCACGCTCGAGGACCTCCAGGCCCAGCTCGACGCGTTCGTCCACTACTACAACCACATCCGCCCGCACAGGGCACTAGAAGGCCGCACACCGCTGCAGGCCTACAGCGCCCGCATCAAGGCATTGCCCGCCGGCCAGCCAGCGAACACTTACTTCCGGGTCCGCCAAGACAAGGTTGACGCCACCGGCAAGGTCAGCCTGCGCCACCTCAGCCGGCTCTACAAAATCGGCGTCGGAAGAGCCCACAAAGGCCAAGCCGTCAAGCTCCTCATCGCCGACCGAGACATACGCGTCATCGACCTCAACGGCCAGCTCCTACGCCAGCTCACGCTCGACCCCAACCGCGCCTACCAGCCCATCACAGCCACCTAAGCTGTCCACTATCTCCCGGGACACGCGTCCAGCATGTCCCGAGACTTCACAAAAGGGTGAGCGAGGGGACTCGAACCCCCGACCGCCTGGACCACAACCAGGAGCTCTACCGACTGAGCTACGCCCACCACGGGAACCGAAGTCTAGCGCCGCGCGATCAGACCTTGCGAGCGATCACGACCGGCTGCCGGCCGCCACCAGCCCACGTGTCGATCGCGGCGAGAACTGCCTCCTGCAGCTCGGGCGCGATCGTATGCACGGGTCGCCCATCGTCGCCGGCCTGCTCGTCGCCCCCGGGCCGCCGATCGCCCTCGCCGCGGCCATCGCCCCGCAGCACCGCGAGTCTGCGCCCAAGCAAAGAGCCGACGGCCCGCTCGGCGAGCGCAAGCGCCTCAGCGGCTGAAGCGACGCTGCCGTGCTCGCCCAAGCGCTCCTGCGCCATCAACCACACGCGCGAAGGCGCGACGTCCCCCCGGTCGAGCAGCGCGAGCAGCTCGAGCCCGAGCGAGTCGGCGAGCAGGTCGAGATCGCGCGCCTCGTGGCGCGCAGGGGAAGCCTCGCCCGCCTGCGCGACGTGCGCGGTCGCCGCCGCCGCGCCATCCGCCGCTCCAGCACCGGCGCCGGCACCGGCACCCGGCGAAGCACCGACATCCTGCTGCTGCTCTTGCCCCGCGCTCTGCTGCACGGCGCCGAGCACGCGCTCGGTCACGTCCTCGCTGCGCTTCTGCGCATTGCGCCACCCTTTGCCCATGGCCAGGTCGGGCATCGACAGTTTCGGGCCCTCGAGGATCGTCAGCGTCGCTTCGTTGACGTTCCACTTGCGTTCGCCCTCCTCGATCCATTCCTGACGCGTCCAGGGGATGACGAGCGAGCGGAGCTGTGCCTCTGACTGGTTGAAGCGGCAGACGACGTGCGGGAACTTGCGCAGCTCGAGGTGGTACACGCGCCAAAGGCTCGCAGAATCAGCGCGAGCGCCGCGCCTGCCAGGCGTCGACCATCGCTATCCGCTGCACGATCGTCGGGTGATCCTCGTAGAGCACGTAGAACCACGTCGGCGGGTCGGGATTGGCGAGGCTGGCTTTGGCGAGCTTCTTGAACAGCGAGCGCGCAGCGACGGGGTCGTGGGTGGCGTTCAGCGCAGACCAATCGGCCTCGGCCTCGTCGCGCCGGGAGACGATGTTCATCAAGGGCGCCGTCAGCAACTGCAGGGCAACGAATACGAACAGCGCGACGGGCACGGCCTCGGGCCGGGCAAGCCCGCCGCGCCGGCGCGTGAACAGCGCGACGAGCGCAGCGGCGGGGAGCAGGAACAGCACGAGCCAGCCGACGCGCTTGAGCGTGTGGCGATGGGCGAGGTGGCCGAGCTCGTGGGCGACGACGACGTCGACTTCGCGGCGATCGAAGCGCCCGTCGAGCAATGTGTCCCAGAGGATCACGCGACGCGTGGAGGCAAAGCCGACGGACTCGGCGTTGGGCGCGGTCGTCTGGCGCTTGACGTCCTGCACGTCGGCGCGGGTGCCGGGGATGCCCTCGGCACGCGCGAGGCGGCGCACGTCGGCGGCGGTCGGTTCGCGCTGCAGCGGATGCGTGTCGGGGATCAGGTAGACGCTGAGGAAGGTCGAAAGCAGAGCGAGGCCGGCGAAGATCGGCGCGGCCACGGCCCACCACCAGCGCCGCAGGACGCCGGCGATGGCCATCGTCACGAGCAGCGCGAGCGAGACGAACAGGAAGGTCCCGCCGAGCGAGAGGAAGCTCGACAGCAGCGAGGCGAGATACCCCTGGTGGGAGATCCCGTGGCGGCGCTCCCACCAAACGGCGGCGAGGCTGAGGGGGACCTCGGCGAGCCACAGCACGGCGAAGCCGAGCATCCCGAGCATCATCCCCGTGCTGATCCGCCCGGCCGCGGACTCGCGCATCAAGCGGTGCCCGTAGCGCGCGTACAGCGCAAGCACGACGAGCAGCGTGATGTCGGCGAGCACGACGTCGATGTCGAGGAAGCGTTCGAAGGATGCGCTGCGCCGCAGGAAGGACGGCGAGAAGAGGCTGCGCGGATCGACGTGCGGCAGGTCAAGCGACGCGGGCACGCTCGAGTGCCACAGCGCGTGCGCGGCGAGCACCCAGGCGACGGCGAGCGCCGCGAGCACGCCGAGCGCCGCGGCCGAGCGGACGGGCCGTGCGGCGAGGCCTCCCCATGCCGCGCGAGCGCCCGGCACGGCGTCAGCTCAGGCCGACGTCGGGGAGCGCGCTCGCGGGAGCGTCGAGCAAGACGGGGGCGTTGGGCGCGTCGGGGCGATCGACCGAGCCCTCGCTGCGCACGGGCCCGCTGTACGGATATGCGTCGGTCAGCAGCAGCAGGTAACCGTGGGTCTGCGCCTGATAGCGAAGTGCGAGCGCGCCGGCGTTGCGCAGCCCTTGCGGCATGCGCCCGCGCGCGAGCGAGCTGAACCAGCCGAGCAGCGCCACGACGAGCGCGAGCGCGCCGTACGCGCTGGTGAGGATCAGCGCGGGGATCGCCAGGACGATGCGAAAGCCGGTCTTCCAGCGGTTCTGGCGCTGGCGCGGCGCGACGACGATTTCAAACGGATAGCTGCCGCTCTTGCCGACGAACCCCGGAAACGGGTTGCCGATCAAGTACAGGAACGCGTAGACGTGGTTGGCGTAACGCAGGTAGGCCGACAGGAAGCGGTGCAGCCAGGCTGGCGAGCGCCCGGCGAACAGCGTGGCGAACCAGTTGACGATCGCGCAAACGATCATCAGGATGCCCCACAACTCGAGCCAGATCAGGTGCGGCAGCGCGAGCAGCAGCCGGAAGAACACGGTCAAGCGCGAGCGACGCAGATCGTCTGCGAGCTCGAGGTGGATCGGATCGCTGCGCGCGGGCAGGTCGGGCACGGCCGCCAGCGGGTCGCTGTCGGGATAGCGGTCGGTCAGCAGAAAGGCGTAGGCCCAGAATTGCGCGCCGTAGCCGAGCGCGTATGCGGCGCCGTCGCGCAGACCGCGCGGCATGCGCCCGCGCGCCATGATCGCGAACCAGCCGAGCAAAAAGAAGATGTACAGCAGGCCGGAGCTGAGCGCGTAGTTGCCTTTGCCTCGGATGAAGCTCGAGCTGTAACTGGGAGCACCGGCGAGCACGGCGCAGAGCAGCAGCGCAGGCAGAAACAGCAACCCGCGCAGCGCGACGGTCCACCTGCCCTGCGCCACCGGCGCGGCGATCGTCAGGTCGACCGGATAGCCGTCCTGGCCGGTGAACGTCGGGTAGGGGTTGGCGGCGAGGTGGAAGTAGGCGTAGAGCTGCGTCGCGTATTTGACGTAGGCGGCGAGAAAGCCGTGCAGTGCCTCGGGCGAGCGGCCGAGCGCGAGCGTCGCCGGCCAGTTGGCGACCGCGGCGAGAAAAGCGGCGATGCCCCAAAGCGCGATCCAGATGAAGTGCGGAATCGCGAGAATCACTCGAAAGAAGACCGTCAGGCGGTCGCGCTCGAGGTCGTCGGTGAGCTGCAGCCGTACCGGATGCTCGAACACGTTCACCTGATCGGCTCAGCCGCTGACGGCCTTGACCGTTGAGCCGAGCCGCTCGCGCATCACGCGCACGGCCTCGGGGTTGGAGTCGATCAGCACGTAGCGGCGACCGAGCTTGGCGGCGACGGCGCCGAGCGTGCCGCTGCCGGCGAAGAAGTCGAGGCACCAGTCGCCGGGGCGCGAGGAGGCGTTGACGATGCGCCGCACGATCCCCTCGGGCTTCTGCGTCGGGTAGCCGGTCTTCTCGGCGCCGTTGGTCGGGACGATCGTGTGCCACCAGACGTCGGTCGGCAGCTTGCCGCGGGCGGCCTTCTCGGCGCTGACGAGCCCGGGCGCCATGTAGGGCTCGCGGTCGACCTCGGCCGAGTCGAAGTAGTAGGCGGCGGGATCCTTGACGTAGACGAGGATCGTGTCGTGCTTGGCCGGCCAGCGGCGCTTGGCGCGGGCGCCGTAGTCATAGGCCCAGATCAGCTCGTTGAGAAAGCACTCGCGGCCGAAGATCTGATCGAGCAGCAGCTTGCAGTGATGAGCCTCGCGGTAGTCGATGTGGAAGTACAAGGTGCCGTCGTCGCACAGCAGCCTGCGCGCGTGCTCGAGGCGCGGCGCGAGGAAGCCGAGGTAGTCGTCGAAGGCGTCGCCGTAGGAGGACTCGGCGAGCAGGCGCGTGCGGTAGCGCCGCCCCTGAAAGCCGGTGCGCTCGCCGTGCTCATCGCCGACGACGGACAGCGTCTTGCGCACCTGCGCGCGCCCCGTGTTGAACGGCGGGTCGATGTAGATCAGCTGAAAGCACCCGTCGGCGAAGGACGGCAGCAGCTGCAGGTTCTCGCCGAGCAGGATCTGATCGGTCTGAGGTTCCTCTCCAGGGCGCACCGAGCGAGAGCCTACGCCCGACCTCCGATGGAGCAATCGCCTCGGGCGGGTTCTCTTTCTATTAATTGAGATAAAAGATGACGGCGTCGTGCAGCAACGCGACGCTCAGCGACGGACGAGCTCGATCCATTCCACAGGCTGGGCACAAAGGACGCCCGGCGAGGCGCCGGCGGAAAGCGTTCTCAGCACTCGAGTGGGTGCGCCTGCAGGGGTGAGGAAGGCGGCGTCGAGCACGGCCGCGCCGCCGTTGCCCGGCGCGAGGCTGAAGCCGGCGCGGGCGACGCTCAGGTGATGCCTGCCGGCGGAGAGTCGCACGCGCAAGGGCGTGGCCGTGTCGGGGACGAGCGAGTTGCCGGCGAGCTGCCCGGAGAGCGTGGCGAGCGGGCGGCCGTCGACGCCGAGGCGGATGTGGGGCATGAACTGCCCCTGCAGCCACAGCTCCCAAGTGCCGGAACGCGGCAGGCTGAAGCGAAGCGACACCGACCCCGCGCGTCGCATCGTCAAGCCGCCGTGCGAGCGCCCCCACCCGGCCGGCCGGCGCACGTGCCTCAGGCGGACGCGCACGAGCTCGGGCGCGATCGCGGCGACAGCGCGGGCGTGGTCGGCCTGCGCGGTCCGCACGAGTCGCTTCACGCGCGCGCACGACAGCGGGCGCTTGCGTTCGCCGGCCGGGGCGTGCACGAGCGCCGGGCGGGCGCCTGCGCGCCGGGCCCACACCTCGTAGTAGCTGCCCTGCCAGGCGAGCGCGTAGGCGGCGGGGGGCGATGCGGCGCTCGGGTCGCGCCGCGTGACGATCAGCGGATAGGCGGCGAGCGCGCCAGGCGGATGGCGATCGAGCTCGACGGGATGACCGTAGGCCACGGCCAGCTCGCCGGTCGCCGGGTGCGGCGGATAGACGAAGTCGGGCCCACTGACGTCGAGCCGGCGCAGCACGTACATCGAGTATTCGTCGAAGTCCGTGAACAGCGCCGGCCCGCGCCCGGCAAAGCGCTTGCCGACAGCCGCGAGCTCTTCATAGCGCGCCGTCGGCGCGAGGTTCGAGCTGTGGTACTGGGCGAGGTCCGACGCGAGCGCGCCGCCGGTGAGCGCCAGCGCGAGCAGCGCAGCGCCGACGGCGGCCAGCGGCCTCCAGCGCGAGCGGCGAGCACGGCGCTGCGCGCGGGCATCGTCGCCTCGATCTGGCCGGGCGCCGAGCAGCGCGGCCACGCCGCCCCAGGCGAGCAGCACGAGCACGGGAGAAGTGAGCACGAGCGCCTTGGCGTCGACCCAGGTCGTGGCCGTGCGGCTGAGCACGCTCCAGACGAGCAGCGTCAGCGCGATCCAGCCGGCCAGCGCGAAGCGGCGCAGGCGCAGCAGCTGCAATGCACCGAGCAGGCAGGCGGCGAGCGTGACGCCGACCAGCGCATACGTGGCGAGCGCGGCGGCGCCGGTCGGTTCCTGCTTGTAGCTGCCGCGCAACCAGACGCCGAAGGCCTGGGTCCATTTGAGCGACTCGTGCAGGTTGCCGGGGTTGGCCGTCGAGGAGATGCTCTGCGCGACGTGCAGCGACTGCGAGATGTGCCGCCACGTCGGCCACGCCGCGAGCAGCAGCACGAGGCCGCCGGCGGCAGCGCTCGCCCAGGCGGCGGGCACCTCGATCCGCCCGCCGCGCACGCCCTGCACGAGCGCGACGAGCAGCACGACGCCGGCGGCGAGCGCCCACGCGCCGAAGCCGACGCCGAGCGCGGAGACGCCGGCGGCGAGCACGAGCGCGCACGGAACGGAGCGCCGCGGCGAGCGCGCGAGCCAGCGCCGATGCACGGCGAGCAGCGCGCCGAGCGTGAGCAGCATGAGCACAGCGACGAGCTCCTTGACGGAGCCGATCAGCTCGTAGCCGTAGACGATCGCCGGCACGGTCGCCGTGAAGGCGGCGAGCGCGGCCCAGCCTCCACGCAGCCCGCAGCGCCGGGCGATCACCCAGGCAGGGCCCGAGCCGAGCGCGAGCACGAGACCGCAGAACGGCTGGAAGGCCCAGATCAGCGGCAGCCGGAGCAGCAGCGCGCTGCCGCCGAGGAGCGTGTCCGCGCCGGATGGATAGCCGGTGCCGTAGTAGGCCTCGATGAACTGGCCGTAGGAGCTCTGCAGGTCGAGCTGGCCGTAGCTCTGGCCGTGGTGGATCAGGTAGTCGGCGCCGATCATGTGCACGGCCGAGTCCGACAGCGCCATGAACGACGAGAACCCGGCGCGCCCGGAGAGCAGCACAGGGGCGAGCGCGAGCAGGTAGCCGAGCAGCGGCACGAGCAGCAGCACAGCGCGGCGGCGGCGCGCGGTCAGCCGCGCGAGCAGCTCGCGCGGGGCCGCCAGCGCGAAGCCGAGCAGCGCGAGCGCGAGCATCAGATATGGCGTGGCCGGCGCGAGCGCGACGATCCACGTGCTCAGCTGCGAGAGCGCGATCAACACGGCCGCGCCGACGCTCGGCAGCAGCGCCGCGGGCAGGAAGCGACCGCTGCAGCGGTCGACGGCCAGGCCGGCGCCGAGGCACAGCAGCGCGAGCACGAGCGGATAGGCGAACACCGTGAGCGCGAACAACGGCGCCATCATCCTCGATCGGGCAGGAAAACCTCGCGGCGCGCCCGGCGTGGTGCCGGACGCGCCGCAGCGATCCAGGACCGCCCCCGCCGCTCTCGACAGCCCCGCGCGGGGGATTGGGGCTGCTTGGCGAGAGCGGCCGGGATTCGGTCCCGTCCCCATCGAGGCCCCAATGCCGGGGTGTGCGGGGCCCCGTCCTGCTTCGTACCCGCTCCGCCGACGGAGAAACCCGCTTCGTTGAGAGTGCCCCCGGCTGGACTCGAACCAGCAACCCCCGGCTTAGAAGGCCGGTGCTCTATCCAGTTGAGCTACGGGGGCACGTGACGCAAGAACGCTTGCACACGGCGCGCCTGGCAAGGCTTCGACACGCCGTCCGGCGCCCTTTACACACGCGCGCGATTGCAATCGTGGCACGAACTTAGGCACGCTTGATCGGAAATCTGTAAAAGTTCGGGCCATGAGCACGGTGGAGGACGACGAGCAGGATCTCACGCGCAAGCAACGGCGCGAGCAGGCGCGCGCCGAGCGCAAGGCGATCGAGGAAGCCGAAGCGGCCGGCGCGCAGCGTCGCAAGCGCCTGATCCAGCTCGGAGCGGTGATCGGCGCGGTCGTCGTGATCATCGTCGTGATCCTCGTCGCCACGGGCGGCGGCTCGAAGTCGGGCCTCGAAAAAACCACGTCGACGGGCGGCCCCCCGAAGACGCTGCCGGTGGTGACAGAGATGACCGCCCTGCTCGGTGGCATCCCACAAACTGGAAACACGCTCGGCAGCCCGACGGCACCGGTCACGATGCAGTACTTCGGCGACCTCGAGTGCCCGATCTGCAAGCAGTTCAGCGACGGCGCGCTCAAGCCGCTGATCGAAAAGTACGTGCGCCCGGGCAAGCTGAAGATCGAATACCGCAACCTCGAGACGGCGACGCGCGAACCGGAAACGTTCCGCACGCAGCAGATCGCGGCGCTGGCGGCCGGTAAGCAGCAGAAGGGCTGGGACTACATCGAGCTCTTCTACCACCAGCAGGGCCAGGAGGACACGGGCTACGTGACCGAGAAATACCTCCAGGAACTGGCCAAGCAGGTGCCCGGCATGAACCTCGCGAAGTGGACGGCCGACCGCGGCAACGGCGAGTTCACGAACACGATCACGACCGACGCACAGGCGGCGAACAACGCGGGCTTCACGGGCACACCGTCGTTCCTGCTCGGTAAGACGGACCAGAAACTGCAGAAGCTCGAATACAGCTCGCTGACCGATCCGTCTTCGTTCGAATCGGCGATCAACTCGCTGCTGAAGTAGCGCGGTACGAGCGATGAGCGCACGCACGCTCAGGATCGCGATGACCGTCCTGACGGTGCTCGGCATCGCGCTGGCGAGCTACCTGACGTACATCCACTACGCGGGTATCAAGCCGCTGTGCGGGACGAACGGCGGTGGCTGTGAGATCGTGCAGACCTCGCAGTACTCGAAGCTCGTCGGCGTGCCGGTCGCGCTGATCGGACTGCTCGGCTACATCGCGATCCTCGGCTCGCTGCTCGTGCCGGAGAGCGAGACCTCGCGGCTGGCGACGGTCGCCTTCACGGTCGTCGGCTGCGGCTTCAGCGGCTACCTGACCTACCGCGAGCTGTTCTCGATCCACCACATCTGCGAGTACTGCGTCTCGAGCGCGGTGCTCGTGACGATCCTGATGCTGCTCGCCGTGTGGCGCTTCCTACGGGGCGACCCGGCTCTGCGCGAGGCCGCCAGGCGGTCTGATCTGGGCCCCGGCGAGGCCGCCGCGCCACTGGGCACGTAAGCCGCATAGAGCCCGAAAACACGGGCTTTCTCGATAGAAAATCCGTCCAGAAAGCCGATCGTGGCGCTCGCACGCGCATGGGCCCGCCGACGTGGTGGACAGGAATGCGTCGATCCCACTCAAGCACCCACGCCGAGGTCGCGCGCCTGCAGCCGCTGCACAGCGTCAGCCCGAACGCGGCCGGCCCGAGCGCCTCTGTGGCCGGCGCGATGACGAGCGCCGAGCCGGCCGGTGCGGCGGCTGGGACCGGCGCGGCAACCCCGGCGGCCGCGGGCGGACCGGCGCTGGCTCCGGTGAAGCCTGTCTCACAGGTGGATGCGCAGCCCGCCGACGAGCGCATCGAGCGGCTGTTCGAGATGACGAGCGACCTGCTCGCGACGATCTCGCTGGACGGGCGATTCACGCTGCTCAACCCGGCCTGGGAGGCGGTGCTCGGCTGGACGCTCGAGGAGCTCGAAGCGAACCCGATCCACGAGCTGATCCACCCCGATGACGTCGAGCAGACGCTCGCGCTGCTGCTCGCCGGCAACCATCGCCCGGCGCATTTGGAGAACTTCACCAACCGCTACCGCCACCGCGACGGCTCGTGGCGCTGGCTGTTGTGGAGCGCGCGCTGCGACGGCGACGAGTGGTACGCGGCGGCCAAGGACGTGACCGACCGCATGTGGCTCGAGCGCCAGGCGCTGCGCGATCCCTTGACGCACCTGCCCAACCGCCTGCTCTTGATGGACCGCACGCGCCAGGCGCTCTCGCGCGTGCACCGCAGCGGCGGCGTCGTGGCGCTTCTGTTCATCGACCTCGATCGCTTCAAGGCGGTCAACGACAACTTCGGCCACGACATCGGCGACCGGCTGCTGATCGCGGTCGCCGACAGGCTGGCCGAGATGATGCGCGACAGCGACACGGTGGCGCGCCTGGGCGGCGACGAGTTCGTGATCCTCGGCGAGGAAATGAAAAGCGACGAGGAAGCGTTCGCGCTGGCCGAGCGCGTCGTGCAGACACTCCAGCAGCCGTTCCGCGTGGGCCCCGTCGAGGTCTCGATGCCGGCGAGCGTCGGTGTTTCGATCACACACGATCCGGAGGCCGATCCGGAGAGCATGCTGCGCGAGGCCGATGTGGCGATGTACCGCGCCAAGGGTGCCGGCGGGCAGCGCCCGGAGATGTTCGACGAGAGCCTGCGCCGTGAGATGACGGCGCACCTGGAGATCGAGGAACGCCTGCTGCGGGCGCTGCCGCACGACGAGCTCGTGCTCACCTACCAGCCGATCCTCCCGCTCGGCGGCGGCCGCGCGATCGGCTGTGAGGCGCTCGTGCGCTGGCACCCCGACGGCGAGGCCGAATCGGAGATCGACGAGCTGTTGCCCGCGACCTTCCTGCCGCGCGCGGAGGAAAGCGAGCTGATCGTGCAGATCGGCGACTGGGTGCTGCACACGGCCTGCGCCCAGGCCGCCGAGTGGCGCCGCCAGGGCATCTCGCTGCCGATCTCGATCAACATCTCGGCGCGCGAGATGTCAGAAGCTCGACCTCGCGGCGCGCGTGCACAAGGAGCTGACGCGCTTTCAGCTGCCCGGCCGCGCGCTGTGCCTGGAGGTGACCGAGGAGGCCGTGCTGCGCGACCCTGAGCGGGCGCGCGCGGCGCTCGGCGACGTGCGCCGCCTCGGCGTGGCGATCGCGCTCGACAGCTTCGGTGGGCGCGACTCCTCGATCACGCTGCCGCGCAAGCTGCCGCTGGACATGCTCAAGCTCGACCGCGGGCTGATCCAGGCCTTCGAGCGCGACCGCGAGACGCGCGCGATGGTCGCGGCGATGATCGCGCTGGCGCACAAGGCGGGGCTAACGGCGGTGGCGGTGGGGATCGAAACCAACCGCCAGCTGGCGCTCGCGCGCGAGCTCGACTGCAGGGTCGGCCAGGGCTTTCTGCTGCACCGGCCGGACTCGCCGGAGCGGCTGCGTCTCACGGGCGATGCCGGGGCGGTAACGTCCGCGCCATGGCGTCCGCGCGTGCGACTGGGCGAGAGCAGCCGGCGACGCTGAGCGACGCCGGGCCGGTCGCGCAGCGCAAGCGCGAGGCGGCGTACGCGGCGGCCGAGGAGGTGCAGGACGGCATGCGCCTAGGCCTCGGCACGGGCTCGACGGTGGCCTTCCTGCTGCAGGCGCTCGGCGAGCGCGCCTCCTCGCTGAGGAGCGTGCGCTGTGCGGCGACCTCGCCGCAGACGGCGAGCACGGCGCGTGCGCACGGACTCGGTGTGGAGGAGCTCGACGAGCTCGGCGAGCTCGACCTGGCGATCGACGGAGCCGACCAGGTCGACCCGGCGGGCTGGCTCGTCAAGGGGGGCGGCGCGGCGCATACGCGCGAGAAGATCGTGGCGGCGGCAGCGAAGCGCTTCGTCGTGATCGTCTCGGCCGAGAAGGTCGTCGAGCGATTGACCGCGCCGATCCCACTCGAGCTCGTGCCGTTCGCCGTGCAGACGACGCTGCGGGCGCTCGGGGAGGCCCGGCTGCGCGACGTGCCGCGCAGCCCGGACGGCGGCTTGATCGCCGACTACCTGGGCGAGGTCGGCGACCCGCGTGCGCTCGCTGAGACGCTGAGCGCGCAGCCGGGCGTCGTCGAGCACGGCCTGTTCGCGCCGCAGATGGTCAGCTCGGTGCTGATCGCCGGCGATCAGGGCGTCGAGCGCCGCGCCGGCGCCAAGCGCGAGGTCTAAGCGGCGCGCAGCTCCTCAGAGGAGGCCATCGGCCGTCGCGCGAGCACGCCGTCGCCGTCGATCTCATACGCACCCATCCGCGCGAGCGGCGGCGAGTAGACGTGCAGCGTGACGGCCGGGTCGCTGCCGCCGTGGCGCACGCGGTGGATGTCCGACGGCGAGAAGTGAAAGGCCTCGCCGGCGACAAACGAGCGACTGCGTGGCTCGCCGCCGATCGTCAGGCGCTCCTCGCGCACACGGCCGCCGACGACGGCGACGGCGCCTGAGGAGATGTCGTGGTCGTGAAAGCCGGTGTCGTGGTCGTCCATCCAGCAGATCAGCCAGGCCGTGAGGTGCTCGTCGGCTAGCAACTCCTCGTAGACGCGCTGGGTGGCGTCGTGTCGCACGCGCTCGATCCACAGCTCCGGGCGATCCGCCAGCTCGCGCACGAACCGCTCGAGCTCGGCGCCGCCGAGGTCGCGACCGCGCGGTCGGCCACGGGGTCGAGCGCCCCCGCGGAGCGTGGCAGCGCAGGCGCCGGCGCGGCGAGCGAGACGGGGCTCAGTCCGCTCACGGCACCGTCACCCCCTCACGCAGTGCCCGCGTGCGCGCCGGGGTGGGCGCCGCAGACCCGAGCACCCGTCGCGTGGCCCTGTCGATCGCATTCCAGTCGAGCGCGGCGGCGATGCCATGCTCGCCCGGGTCGGCGACCGGGCGGTCAGATCCATAGAGCAGCTGCTCGGCTCCGACCGCGTCGGCCAGCTGACCGACGGCGGCCGGGCCGTAGGAGGAGGTCTCGTAGAAGATCAGCGGATCGTGCGACGGCGCGGAGAGGCAGCCACGCGAGCGCAGGCGCTCGGCGTGCAGCGGCGCGAGGCCGGCGAGCATCGAGAAGACGACGCGCAGGCGCGGGTGCTCGGCGCGTCCGGCGCTGAGGAAGGCGAGCCATGCGGCTTGCATATCGGACACGTACAGCGTCAGCGCCGACCACCACAGCGGGTCGGTCAGCGACGGCTCGCCGCTCGCCGCCGGCAGCGCACGCGAACCGCCGAGACCGGGCCCTGGATGGACGAACAGCGGGGCGTCGGCGGCTTCGAGCTCGTGCAGCACGCCGCGCAGCCGACCGATTCCCTCGATGCTGCCGAGCGCGCCCGCCGGCAGCGACACGCCGACGCAGCCGCGGTCGAGCACACGCTCGACATCATCGGGGCCGGCACCGTCGAGCGCAATTGCGCCCCACACGCCGAACGGCTCGCCGAGCGCGAGCGCGCCGTCGTGGTAGGCGTCGATCAGCGGGAGCGCGTGTCGGCGCGCGAGGCCCTCGATGCCGAGCGGGCTCGACAGGCAGACGAGCGCGCCGCCCAGGCCGTCCTCGCGTACGAGCTGCGCGCGACTAGCCGGCGTCTCGCTCGAGCGCTCGATCACGTAGGGACGCTCGCCGGTTAGGAACAGCACGGTGAGGCCGTGCTCGTGGCGCACGAACGGCAGCTCGCCGCGGCGCTCGAGCGCCTGCACGAGCGGCTCCGTCCAAAGGTGCTGGTGGACGTCGATCCTTGCCGTCGCCAAAGCTCTCATCTCCCCTCTGACCTTGCGGTCGAACGGCTAAATCCATGTTTGTCGATCACTTTTATGGACTTTAGCATACGAACCGTCATAGCAGGGCTGCCGGGGTTCGTGCTCGAGCGGCGAGCGGGGGACCCAGGAATCGAACCTGGCGTTGCGGTTTTGGAGACCACCGTGTTACCGATACACCAGTCCCCCGGGGAGTCGGGATTGTAGGCCCTACGGCACCCGGCAGGCCGGGCCGGTCGTGTGCCTACAGGCGCCCCCCAGCGCTCAAGCAAGAGGCGCTCGATGCCGACATCGGGAGTAGCAGCCTTCGGGGGTCGCTCGTAACAATGCTCACTTTCCCTGCCATGCTCCGCTCCGCCCACGGCGCCCGCGCCAGTGTGAGCCGGTGCGCCGCGCGGCTGCGCAGCTCGCGCGCCTTCGAGGCGCTCGCCGCAGAGGGCCGATCGGAGTCGGGCGTGACGCTGATCGAAGTCGTGATCAGCGCGGTGCTGGTGGCGGTCATCGCGATCGCAACCCTCACCGGCTTCGACGCGGCCGGTCGTGCGACGGCCGACGAGCGCCAGCACAACCAGGCGACCATGCTCGCCGGACAGGATCAGGAACAACTGCGCGGCATGAACGTCACCGAACTGGGCCATCTCGGGACCGTGACGAAAGTTACCGAACCGATCGACGGCACGAAATACACGGTCACCTCTGAAGCGCAGTTCGTCTCGGCCGCCAAAGAAGCGTACGCGTGCGAAACGAGCGGCGGCAACGCCGACTACCTGCAGACGACCTCCAAGGTCACCTGGCCGGCGCTCGGCTCGCGTGAAGCGGTCTCGCAGTCGAGCATCGTTCCCGTGCCGACGAGCTCGAGCCTGCTGGTCAACGTTCGCAACCAGGCCAACGAAGCGGTCGAAGGCGCGGTCGTCAAAGTGACCGGCAAATCGTCGGGCACGACCGCCGAACAGGCCACGCCCGTTTCGGGCTGTGTGATCTTCGGTGCGCTGTCCGACACGGAAGTCGGCATCACGGGAACGAAAACCGGCTGGATCAACGAACAACTTGAATCCGAACCGCCCGCGACCGAAGCCCAGCTGTCGTTGACCTCGCTCGTCAACAAGACGTTCGTGATCGCCAACCCAGGTGCGCTCCTGGTCGAATTCGAAAGCGCCGGCAGCAAAGCCGGCGTACAGGGAGACACGGTGTACGTGGCGCACACGGGCGCCCCCGAAAAAGTCGTGGGAACGGCGGGCGCCTACAGCTCGACGATCTCCGTACCCACGCTATGGCCCTACCAGACGGCCGGCTCGCCTCCGGGCCCAAGCCCCTACACGGTGTACGCCGGATGCAAAGGGCTCGACCCCGGCCTGACGGCCAGCCCGAACCCGATCACGAGCGGCAAAAAAGAAGTCAACACGCCCGCTCCGCAGGTAAATCCGGGCCAGGTCACGCCCGTCAAAGTCGAACTGCCGGCCGTCAACGTCAAGGTCTTCGAAGGGGAATCCTCGGCGAAACCCGGTGCGCCGGATGCCGGCGCTGAAGCGAAGCTCACCTTCTGCGGGGCCTCCCGCGTGATGAAAACGACGAGCACCGGCGCGCTCGAATATCCCTACCAGCCGTACATGAAACAGCTCACGCTCTGCCTCACGCAAGTGTTCGGGGGGCAGCGCTACAAGTTCTCGACCGAAGTCTCGAACCTGGCGCGCGCGGGCACCTCGTTGCTGACCGTGTACATGAAAACGTCTACCTACAAAACCACGACGGGATGCTGAGAATGACGCTGCCCATCCGAGCATCCCTGGGCGACGAGCGCGGCTTTACGCTGATCGAGCTGCTCGTGGCGATGATCGCCGGGCTGGTCCTGATCGGCGCGCTGCTCGCGATTCTCGAGATCTCCCTGCGGCAGACCACCCGTCTGACCGACCGCGTGCAGGTCGACCGCAGCGGGCGCACGGCGATGAGCAACATCGTCGACGAGCTCCACTCGAGCTGCACCGGCTTCGGAGCGACCGCGATCCAGCCCCCCTCCTCGACACCGGTCAGCCCGCTTGCCGGACTCGGCGCGACCGACCTCTGGTTCCTCAGCTCGTACGCAAGCTCCATGAGCCCCAGCCCGGCCGTCACGAAAATCTTCCTGCACGACATCAACTGGACCGCGACGGGCACGAGCAACACGGGTCAACAGCTCGGCACGCTGCGCGACTACTCCTTTACGGGCTCGGGCGAACCGAACTTCTGGACGTTCCCAACGCTGGCGACGAGCAACGCCACCTCGCGAGTCCTGGCCACGAACGTCGTCCCGCTGACAAGCTCGACCGTGTTCGAATACTCGCGCTACGACACCAACCCGGCAAACATCAACACCTACGGCGAGCTCGTCGCGATCAGCCCAAGCGAACTCGCGTCGGTCGTCGAAAACAAGAAGGTCGCGGAGGTCGCGATCTCCTTCAAGCAGGCGCCTGAAAAGGCCGATACGCACGAAGGGCACACGACGGAACTCAACGGCTCCGTCCTGCTCCGCCTGACGCCACCCGAAACAGCCGCGGAAGGATTCACGTGCACATGATGCTTCCCAGACGGCTCGCCGCCCGCCTCGCCCGCGAGGACGGCTTCACGATGCTGTTCGCTCTGCTTGCGCTGTTCGTCGGGTCCCTGCTCGTCGCCGCCGCCTTCACGGCCGCCAACGGCGATATCAAACTAACGCACCGTGCGACAGTCCAGGAGAAGGCTTACTACGCAGCCGTCGCCGGCGTCAATCGCTACCAGTACCAGCTGACGAGCTCGCCCGAATACTGGACCAAATGCCCGTCGCTCGGCAGCGAAGCCTCGCCGCTGAAAGTGACCGGCACGAGCGACGAATACGGCACGAGCGACGAGTACTACACGGTCAAGACCGTAGCCTCGACAGGCCACACCTGCGAAAGCGGCAAACAGGCCACGGTGCTCGAGGCGGGCGGCGCCGCCAAAGGCACGTTTCGGATCCTCTCCACCGGGACGGTCAAAGAAGGCGCCAACACGGTCACGCGCAAGATCGTCGCGACGTTCTCCCACCCGGGCTTCACCAAGTACGTCTACGAGAGCAACTACGAAGTCGAGGACCCGGTCAACTTCGGTCTCGAACCGAGTGTCTGCGAATTCTATTACGCATACCGCTCTACACACGGTCTGACCGGGACGTGCCCGGTGATCCAGTTCGCCCCGACCGACGCAGTCAACGGTCCGATGCACACCAACGATGCGTCGGCGATCTGCGCCAAGAACGGCAGCGCGCCCAAATTCGGACGCGAAGGACGCAACGACGAAATCGCGATGAACGGTGGCCACTACGCAGCGGGCGGCTGCACGGACTCGCCCAATATCGTCGGCGAATACAAGACGACAGCCGGCTCGGTGCTCCCGCCCGAAACCAACGCCGAACTGCTCGAAGCGGCAGGACAGACGTTCGACGGACGCACCGAAATCGAACTGAAGTCGGGCACACCCAACACGATGGTCGTCAAAACCAAAGGTGA
Source organism: uncultured Solirubrobacteraceae bacterium (assembly GCA_963717665.1). Classification (GTDB taxonomy): domain Bacteria; phylum Actinomycetota; class Thermoleophilia; order Solirubrobacterales; family Solirubrobacteraceae; genus Palsa-744. The sequence continues at coordinate 3,399,154 of OY970348.1, read as the reverse complement.
ACCGGCGAAAACGATGGCGTTCCCGAGCAACGGAGTCGTCTACGTCGAAAACTCCAAATCCGAAGCGTGTGCGATCACGAACTACACGCCGTTCGGCACCAATACGGTGGACGACACCGGCTGCGGCAACGTCTATGTGCACGGCAGCTATACCGAATCGCTCACAATCGCCTCGGCCGACGACGTGATCGTCAACGGCAACATCACGACGACAAGCGAATCCTCGGGAGAACCCACCGGCGGCGCGACGCTCGGCCTGATCGCCGAAAACTTCGTCCGCGTCTACCACCCGGTCAAGACCAACTACGAAACGGAAAACGTCGTGGCGCCCACGCAGCCGCCGCTCGAAGGCAAATGCGTCACGCTCAAAGAACTTAGCGCCAAGGTCCTCAAGTCGACCGAAGTCACGGAAGTCGCGACGACCGGTCTCTCAACCGGCGACGAAGTCGTAGGTACGGTGGCCGGCGAGATCGAAGCGGGGACGACGATCTCCGAAATCAAAACGGGCGAAAAGCTCAAACTGAGCAAAGCCGCCAAACCCCCGGCAAAAGAACTCAGCGCGAAAATCACCAACAACTCCACCGAAGTCAAGGAAATCACCACGACCGGGCTCGTCGTCGGTGCAGAAGTCGAAGGGACCGTGGCCGGTCAGATCGAAGCGACGACGACGATCTCCGCAATTAACGCGGCCGCGAAAACGATCACCCTGAGCAAAGCAGCACAGACCAGCTCGACGACAGCCAGCGGGATAATCGTCCGGACAACCGAAGTCAAAGAAATCAACACGGCTGGGCTCGCGGTCGGCGAGGAAGTCGAAGGGACCGGAATCGAAGCGAAAACCACGATCTCCTCAATCAATGCGGCCGCAAAAACGATCACCCTGAGCAAAGTGGCCAAAGCTTCGCCGAAATCGATCAGCGGGAAACTCAACAAAACCACCGAAGTCAAAGAAATCAACACGGCTGGGCTCGTCGTCGGCGCGGAAGTCGAAGGGTCGGGGATCGAAGCGAAAACCACGATCACCTCGATCAACGCTGCTGGAAAAACGATCAAACTCAGCAAAGCGGCAACGAAATCCGAAACGACGACGCTCAAATTCTACGGCGAAACGCCTACCCTCACGTTCTCGCCCGTCTCGGAAAACACCAAACTGAAGCTCTACGGCGAAGTCACCAAACTGAAGTTCTACCACGCGACCGGCTACGCCTACAACCCGGTGTTCGAAGGTGGAAAGTGCCACAAAGTCGAAACCGGCTACGAAGAATACCGCGAAAGCGAAAACCGCTACATCGACACGTGCGAAGGCGGCTCGACGAACTATGAAGGCGAAGGGCTCTGCAAGATCGTGTTCGGCACAGGGAACTGTCCCTCGAAGGCGACCGAACTCAACGCAACAGAAGATCCGAACGGTTGGGGCATGCTCAAAGATCCGGTGATCGACGCGGCGATCCTCAGCACGAACCATTCATGGATCGTCGACAACTACAAGTGCGGCAACCTGCTGGGCACGTTGACCGTGTGGGGCTCGATCGCGCAGTTCTGGCGAGGTCCCGTCGGAACCTCCGGCGGCAGCGGCTACATCAAGAACTACAACTACGACGACCGCCTCGCCAACCAGCAGCCGCCGAGTTTCCTCGCGCCGACGAACGCGACCTCGTGGAAAGTCAGCCGCGAGACCTCGGCGCCGTTGAGCTTCACCGGCTGACCGGGCGCGCGCCATGCGGGCGAAGGTGTGTGGTCCCAACACATAGGCGACACATGTGGCAGGACATAGGAGACACCTACACGAGGGAGTCTTCCTGTGGACAAGGCCCGGTACCTGGTCGAGGCGCACGTGTTGGAGGGACGATCGGTTGCCGAGCTGGCAGCCGCTCACGGGGTCCATCGCAGCTGGATCTACAAGCTGCTGGCCCGCTATCGAGAGGGCGGCCTCGAGGCGCTCGAGCCGAGGTCCCGAAAACCACGCTCCAGTCCGCGCGAGACTCCGAGTGAGCTCGTGGGGGCGATCGTGGAGCTGCGCAAGCAGCTCCACGCTGAAGGTCATGACTGCGGCCCGGCGACGATTGCCTATCACCTGCGCCGTCTCGATCGCCTTCCCTCGATCTCGACGATCCACAGGATCCTGGGGCGAGCCGGGCTGATCACGCCCCAGCCCCAGAAGCGACCGGCTTGCTCGCAGATCCGCTTTGAAGCGGATCTGCCAAACCAGATGTGGCAGGCAGACGGCACGCATTGGTCGCTTGCGTGCGGGGCAGACGTGGAGATCCTCAATCTCATAGACGATCACTCGCGTCTGTTCTTGGCCTCGCAGGCCTTCCCCACGATCAAAGCCAAAGATGTCGTTGACACCTTCCACCGGGCGGCCGATCTGCACGGCCTGCCGGCCGCGCTGCTCTCCGACAACGGCGCGGTCTTCACCGGCTCCTACCGCGGCGGCAAGGTCCTGCTCGAGTACGAGCTCGAGCGCCTGGGCGTGGTCTTTAAGAACTCGCGCCCCTATCACCCGCAGACCTGCGGCAAGGTTGAGCGCCTGCACCAGACGCTAAAGCGCTATCTGGCAAGGAAGACCCCCTCAAAGACACTCTCAGAGCTCCAGCAGGAGCTCGACATCTTCGCCCACGACTACAACACGATTCGCCCGCACCGGGCTTTGGGAGCTCGCACGCCCCTACAGGCCTATAGCGCGCGGGTGAAGGCTCACCCTGCCGGGCGATCGCAGAGCGCCAGGCATTTCAGGGTGCGCCAGGACAAGGTCGATGCGAGCGGCAAGATCAGCCTGCGCTACGAGAGCAGGCTTTACAAAATCGGCGTCGGCAGGGCGCACAAGGGCCGTGCGGTCAAGCTCTTGATCGCCGAGAAGAGCATCCGCGTGGTCGACCTACTCGATGGCCAGCTGATCCGCGAGCTGACGCTCGACCCCAGCCGCGCCTACCAACCGCTCCACGCGGGGTGAGATGTCTACGATCTCGTGCGACATCTGTCTTCGATGTCTTGCGACATAACACCATGCGGGCGAAGGGACTCGAACCCCCAAGGGCTTTCGCCCACCGGCTCCTAAGGCCGGCGTGTCTACCAATTCCACCACGCCCGCGCGTGGCGCGGGGAGAGATTGTATGGTGATGCGGCGATGTCCTCCACCGCAGGCACGCAGTCGCCCGGCGACGCCACGTCGGCCGGAGTGATCGTCACCCACCCCAACCGCGACAAGCCAGTCGTGCAGGCTACGCGCGCCACCGTCGTGCTGCTGCTGCTGGCGAGCGCTGCGCTCGTCCTGATCGTGACGATCGGCGGCTGGAGCGTGCTGCAGGGCGCCTTGCCCGTGCAGATCGCCTACGTGATCGTGTATCTGACGCTCGCCTTCTACGCGATGCGCTGGAACCGCGGCGTGCTGCCCGTCTCGGCCGTGCTCGCCGTGCTGCTCTTGATCTTCGCGCTCGTCGCCGGCCCCGGCTGGTTCGACCGCGACAAATTCGGCTTCGAACAGCCGTCGATCGACGCTGGGCTGCTCGGCGTGCTCACGCTGCTGATCGCCCCCCTGCAGATCCTGCTCGTCGCCTTCGCGATGCGCGGCTTCCAGCAGGGCTGGAACGTCGAGCTCGAGCGTCGCGACCCGTCCGCCGCGCCGGGCGGATTCGCCGGCGCCCCGCCACAGCCCGCCTGAGCTCACTTACACTGAGAGCCGCACGTGCGGCGGTGGCGAAACGGCAGACGCGAGGCTCTCAAAAGGCCTTGTCCGCAAGGGCGTGTGGGTTCGACTCCCACCCGCCGCACTCGCTGAGCAGCGCTCGCCGCCGAAGCTAGCCGAACGCCGCCTGCGCGGCCTTCGCGCCGACTTTGGCGCGTTCCCAGAAGCCGTAGGTGCCCGACCCCTGTAGCTCCTCGGCCGCCTCTACCAGCGCACCGAGCGCGGCGAAGGCGAACGCGCCGCCCACCGATACCCGCGCCACGCCGGCCGATGCCAGCTCGCCGACCGAAGGAGCGCCGGGTCGCGCGAGCACGTTGACCGGCACGCCGACCGACTCGACCACCCCTCGGATGTCATCGAGCTCCATCAGCCCCGGCGCGTAGAGCACGTCGGCACCGGCCTGCTCGTAGGCCTGCAGCCGCTCGATCGTGTCGTCCAAGTCCTTGCGCCCATGCAGGTAGTTCTCGGCGCGAGCAGTGAGCACGAGCCGACCTTCGCCGTCGTGTGCCGCCTCGGCAGCCGCCGCGACGCGCTCGGTCGCCTCGGCGAGCTCATAGATCGGAGACGCGTCGTCGCCCGAGTAGTCCTCGATCGAGCAGCCGGCGAGTCCGGCCGCGATCGCCGCGCGCACGGTCTCGGCGACACCCGCCGCATCCTCGGCGAACCCGTTCTCGAGATCGGCCGAGACCGGCAGCTCGCTCGCCGCGACGATCTCCGCGCTGTGCGCGAGCGCCCGCTCGCGGCCGATCGCCCCGTCGAGCTCGCCGAGCGTGGCCGCCGAGCCGCTGCTCGTCGTCGCCAGCGCCTGAAACCCGAGCGAGGCGAGTAGCTTCGCCGAGCCGCGATCCCACGGGTTGGGCAGCAACAGCGGCCGCTGCTCGTGGTGAAGCTCCAGGAACCGGGTCGCCTTCTCGGCCTGCTCGCTCATCCGTCCTCCTCTGATCGCTCGCGGGATGAAAAGATCGCACAGGCACCGCGGCGGAACCCGCGACGCCCCACGACAGCCGAACGGACAGGAGCAGCGAGTGAGTCAAGACGAGCAGGCGCAGACGCTTCCCAGCCTCACGCGCGAGGGCGAGGTCTTCGTGCTCGACCTCGGCAACGCCGAGAACCGCTTCAACGACGACTCGCTCGGCGCGATCGAGCGATGCCTTGACGAGGTTCAGGCGGCGGCAGCGCCGCGTGCGCTCGTGACGACGGCGAGCGGCAAGATCTGGTCGAACGGTCTCGACCTCGAGTGGATGGCGGCCAACCAGGAGTTGATCGGCGAGTTCGTACCGCGCCTGCACGAGCTCTTGGCGCGCGTACTCGAGCTCGACGTGCCGTGCGTGGCCGCGCTTCAGGGGCACACGTTCGCCGCAGGCGCGATGCTCGCGCTCGCCCACGACCAGCGCGTGATGCGTGCCGACCGCGGCTTCTTCTGCCTACCCGAGGTCGACATCCGCATCCCCTTCACGCACGGAATGAACGCGCTGATCGCGGCGCGCCTGAGCAAGCACGCCGCACACGAGGCGATGACGACCGGCCGCCGCTACGGCGGTCTCGACGCCCAGGTAGCCGGGATCGTCGAGCACGCCGTCGAAGAGGAGCGCGTGCTGCCACAGGCGATCGAGCTGGCCGCGGCGCTCGCGGCAAAGGACCCGGCCACGCTCGGCGCGATCAAGCACCGGCTGTACGAGGCGCCGCTGGCGGCGCTGCGCGACCGCGAGGCCAACGCGCTCGTCGGCGCCGGGTAGGCCGGGCGACGAGCGGCTCGCTAGGCGACGAGCTCGATTAGCGGCTCTGCGAGCGAGGCCGGTGCGACGAGGATTCCCCACGGCAGCCCCTCGCGCGCAGGCAGCTCACGCACCTGCAGCCCCGCGCGTTCGCAGACGAGCGCGCCGGCCGCGATGTCCCACTGCTTGACCGTGCGCTCGTAGTAGGCGTCGTAGCGCCCGGCCGCCGTCCACGCCAAGTCGAGCGCGGCGCTGCCGAGGCGGCGGATGTCGCGCACGCGCGGCAGCAGGCGCTCGAGCACCTTCGCCTGCGCATCGCGCACGCCCGCGTCATAGGAGAAGCCGGTCGCGACCATCGCGCTGGCGAGATCCTCCCCGCCCGGGCCGGCGTCCTCCCCCGTGCGGCGCTCGTGTGATGCATCGCCGGCGGCGCCCTGGCTCAGCTCGCTCACGCCGTGGAGCGAGTCGAGCAAGGCTGGGCCGCCGCGCGTGGCGCTGAACAGCTCGCCGCGGTTGGGGTCGAACACGGCCCCTGCCACTGTGCCGGCCTCGTCGGCGACGGCCACGCTGACGCTCCACTGCGGGATGCCGAAGAGGAAGTTGACGGTGCCGTCGAGCGGGTCGACGATCCACTGCAGACCGCTCGTGCCCTGCTCGGAGTCGCCCTCCTCCTCGCCGAGGAAGCCATCGTCGGGGCGTCGCTCGCGCAACAGCGCGCGGATTGCCCGCTGCGAGCTCACGTCGGCCTCGCTGACGAGGTCGGTCGGCGTGCTCTTGCTCGCCACCTCGCGCTCGGCCCCGTGGCGCGCGCGCTGCAGCAGCATGCCACCGGCCATGCGCGCGGCCTGCACCGCGAGCTCGAGCAGCGCCCGTTCGTCGCCTGCCGCGCCGTCGCCCCTTGCGGGCTCGGCGGATTCGCTCACGCGACTTCGGGCGGGCGCGCGTCGGCCCACGGTCGCTCGGCCTCGATCTGCGCGGCCAGCGAGAGCAGCGTCGCCTCGTCGTTTGCCCGCCCGACGATCTGCACGCCGCGCGGCAGCCCGTCGGCGCCAAAGCCGGCCGGCACCGAGGCGGCGGGCTGGCCGGTCACGTTCCATACGCCGTTGTAGGGGACCCAGCCGGCGACCGCGTTCAGCGTCCACAGCGCGCCGCGTCCCTGCAACTGGCCGATGCGCGGCGGCCCGGTCGCCGTGGCCGGCGTTAGCAGCACGTCGTGATCGGAGAAGATCGTGTTCAGGCGCCGTGCGTACTCGGCCTCGCCGGCAAGCGCGCGCTCGAACAGCGGCCCGGCGAGCGCGCCGAGACGGGCCATCCCCTTCGTGCGGCGCTCCAGGCGCTCTGGATGCGCCATCGCGCGCGCATCTTCGTAGACGCCGCGCACGTAGCGTGGAATCAACGCCGTGGCAGTGCCCATCCCGTAGTCGGGGGCACGCTCGGTCAGCTCGTGCCCGAGCGAGCGCAGCAGCTCGACCGTCTCGCTCAACGCCCGCGCGCCGTCGTCGTCGAGCTTCGCCAGCACGCCCGGCGGAATGCGCGTGGAGTAGGCGATCCGCAGGCGCCCGGGCGGCGTCGCTGCAGCCTGCGCAAACGACATCTGCGGCGGGGGCGGTTTGTCCTCATCGACCTCGATCGCGCCCGAGGCGACATCGTGGAACAGCGCCGTGTCGGCCACGCGGCGCGTCAGCACGCCGTCGACCGACAGCCCGTTCCACGCGCGCGGGCGCGGCGCCAGCGAGACGCGGCCGCGCTGCGGCTTCAGACCGAACAGGCCGCACCAAGCGGAGGGGATGCGGATCGAACCGGCGCCGTCGGAGCCGAGCGCCGCGCCGACGAGTCCCGCGGCGACGGCCGTCGCGCTGCCGCCGCTGGAGCCGCCGGGGGCTCGTTGCAGATCCCACGGGTTGCGTGTCGCGCCGAAGGTCGCCGTCTCGGTGAACGGCCAGACGCACAGCTCGGGCACGTTGGTCTTGCCGATGATCACCGCGCCGGCGGCGCGCAGGCGCCGCACGACCTCGGCGTCGGCCGCGGCCGGCTCACCGTAGGCGTTGCTGCCGAATGCCGTCACCTCCCCGGAGACGTCGATGTCGTCCTTGACCGCGATCGGCACGCCCAGCAGCGGGCGCTCGGCGACCTGCGAGCGCTCGCCGGCGCCGCGCCGCGCGTCGGCCTGCTCGGCCTCGAGCAGCGCGCGCTCGGCGAACACGACGCGAAACGCGTTCAGCACCGGCTGCGTGCGCTCGATCCGGCGCAGGTACAGCTCGACCAGCTCACGTGAGCTCAGCTCGCCGGCGGCGATCAGCTCGGCCTGGCGGGCGATCCCTGCGAAGGCGACCTCGTAAGCGTCCATCGTGCCTTGAATCTATTGAAAATCACGCCCCACCCGCCGATGGCCCCCATAGGATGCTCACCGAGCGTCATGCGAGCTCGCGGGGTGTGGCGCATGGCCATCGAACGGCACGCATGGCGCAGGGCGTCCTAAACGGATAACCGAAAAGGGAGTGTGTGCACGTGTCCTATCCAGTGACCTTCGAGGTCGACTACGTCGAGCGCCGCAACAGGCTGACGACGTTCTTTCGCCTGCTGATGGTGATTCCCGTGGCGATCGTGCTGTACGTGTTCGGGATCGTCGCCAGCTTCGCGATCGTGATCGCATGGTTCGCGGTCGTGATCACCGGTCGCTATCCACAGGGCCTGTACGACTTCGTCGCCGGCTTCAACCGCTTCCTTGCACGTGTGACGGCCTATGCCGTGCTGCTGAGCGACGCCTATCCGCCGTTCAGCGGCGCCGACGACCCGGCCTATCCGGTGCGTATGAGCTTCGCCGGGCCACTCGAGCGGTACAGCCGGCTGAAGACGTTCTTCCGCATCATCCTCGCGATCCCGATCATGGTGCTGCGCTACGTGATCAACCTGCTGCTCGAGGTCGGGGCGTTCGCGGCGTGGTTCGTGATCCTGTTCACCGGCAAGATGCCGCGCGGGCTGTTCGACCTGATGGTGCTGGCCAACTCCTACACGGCGCGCAGCGACGCCTACGTGTTCCTGCTGACCGAGACCTACCCGCCCTTCCAGGACGAGACGACGCGCAGCGCCGGGACGCCCGGGCCGACGATCCCCGAGACGCCTTCGCCGAGCTAGCGCCTCGCTCTAGACCGGTGTCACCGCGTTGTGCTTGGCAGGCCAGGTCCGTCGCTTCGAGGCAGCATGCGCGAAGCGGCAGATCAGCTCCTCGCGCAGGGTCTCGGGCTCGATCACGGCGTCGATCACGAGCTCGGAGGCGAGGTGCAGGATGTCGATGTCCTCGGCGTACTCGGTGCGCAGCTCCTCGGTGCGCTGCTGCGCGCTCGTCGGGGTCCTCGATCGCCTGCAGCTGGTTGAAGTAGACGGCGTTGATCGCCGCCTGCGGGCCCATCACGGCGATCGACGCGCTCGGCAGCGCGAGGCAGCAGTCGGGCTCGAAGGCCGGGCCGGCCATCGCGTAGAGCCCGGCGCCGTAGGCCTTGCGCACGACGACCGAGATCTTCGGCACGGTCGCCTCGCTGACGGCGCTGATCATCTTCGCGCCGTGGCGGATGATGCCCTCGCGCTCGACCTGCGTGCCGATCATGAAGCCCGGCACGTCGGCGAGGAACAGCAGCGGCACGTTGAACGCGTTGCACGTCCAGATGAAGCGCGCCGCCTTGTCGGCCGAGTCGACGAACAGCACGCCGCCCTTGTGCTTCGGCTGGTTGGCGACGATCCCGATCGGCCTGCCCGTCGAGGCGCGCGTAGCCGACGATCAGCTCCTTGGCCCAGCGCGCGTGGATCTCGAGCAGCGAGCCCTCGTCGACGAGCGCGTCGATCAGCGCCTTCATGTCGAACGGCTTGTTCTCGTCGGCGGGGATCAGCTCGCCGATCGACTGCCCGTCCGCCGGCGCGGCGGGCCGCCGGCGAGGCCGGCGGCGCGGCCTGCTCCCAGTTGCCGGGGAAGTAGGAGAGGTAGCGGCGCGCCAGTCTCGATCCCCTCCTCGTCGCTCTTGACGAGCTGGTGCCCGCAACCGGAGACGCCGGTGTGCATCTGCGCGCCGCCCATCTCCTCGAGCGTGACCTTCTCGCCGATCACCATCTCGGCCATGCGCGGCGAGCCGAGGTACATCGAGGCGTTGCCCTCGCGCATGATCACGATGTCGCAGAACGCCGGGATGTAGGCGCCGCCGGCGGCGCTCGGGCCGAACAGCACGCAGACCTGCGGCACGACGCCCGACAGCTTCACCTCGTTGTGGAAGATCCGCCCGGCGCCGCGGCGTCCGGGGAACATCTGCACCTGCTCGGTGATGCGCGCGCCGGCCGAGTCGACGAGGTAGACCATCGGTACGCGCGAGCGACAGCGCGCGCTCCTGGATGCGGAGGATCTTCTCGACCGTCTTCGGCCCCCACGAGCCGGCCTTGACGGTCGGGTCGTTGGCCATCAGCGCGACCGGGCGGCCGTCGATCTCGCCGACGCCGGTGACGACGCCGTCGGCGCCGAGCCCGTCCTCGTCCCAGTTGGCGAGCAGCGCCTCCTCGGCGAAGGAGCCGTCGTCGAGCAGCAGCGCGATCCGCTCGCGCACGGCGAGCTTGCCCTGCTCGCGCGCCTTCTCGCGGTGGCGCTCGGGGCCGCCCGCGAGGGCGCGCTCGCTCGCGTCCTCGAGCGCCGCCGCGCGCCGGCTGTCTGCGTCGTCCATCTCGCCGAAGCTCATTTCCGCCCGCGCGCAGCCGGCCGGCTAGAGCGCCGCGTTCTGCACGCGGCGCCTCGCCCGAGTAGTCGTAGAAGCCCATCCCGGCCTTGCGCCCGTACCAGCCGGCGCTGAGCATCTTGCGCAGCGTCGGCGGCTGCGCGAAGCGGCGCTCGCGGAACTCGTCGAACAGCACGTCGCAGATCGAGCCGAGCGTGTCGAGGCCGACGAAGTCGGCGAGCGTCAGCGGTCCCATCGGGTGCCCGGCGCCGGCCTTCATCGCCTCGTCGATCTCCTCGATCGAGCCGACGCCCTCCTCGTAGGCGCGGATCGCGTCGAGCATGTAGGGCACGAGCAGGCGGTTGACGATGAACCCGGCCTTGTCCTTGCGTCGGGATCGCGAGCTTGCCCTGCGAGCGCGGCGAACTCGAGCGCCGCGTCGAACGTCTCGTCGCTCGTCGTCACGCGCGCACGACCTCGACCAGCTTCATCACCTGCGCCGGGTTGAAGAAGTGCAGGCCGACGAAGCGCTCGGGCGCGCTCGGTCGCGGCGGCCTGGTCGATCACGGCCAGCGAAGAGGTGTTCGTCGCGAAGATCGCCTCCGGCTTGACGATCTGGTCGACCTCGCGCCACATCTCGAGCTTCAGCGTCGAGGTCCTCGGTGATCGCCTCGATCACGAGGTCGCAGTCGGCGAGGTCGCCGTAGTCGGTCGTGCCCTGGATGCGCCCGCGCACCGCGTCGGCGTCCTCCTGCTGCGACTTGCCCTTCTCGACGGCGCGCGCGAGCTGCTTCTCGATCTTGCCGATGCCCTTTGCGAGCGTCGCCTCGTCGACCTCGCGCAGCACGACGTCGTAGCCGGCCTGCGCCGCCACCTGCGCGATGCCGTGACCCATCAGCCCTGCGCCCAGCACGCCGACCTTCTCGATCTCCGCCATCTGACCTCCGCTTGAGTGACCCTCTTTCGGGGCAGCCTATTACGCGCAGGGGGAAGTTTCGCCGCGCTGGAAATTTCCCGCGTCGGACCGGGAAGGTTCGCCGCCGGCGAGCGTCTGGGTGTGTGAGGCGCCGGCGCGTGCTGGAAGCACGAACGCCTGCGCGGCGACCCGCGGCGATCAGTTCCCGGGTCGCCTCCTCCCCCGCGCCGTCATCCCCCCCGGCGGCGCGAGGGCGGAGCCGGTCCCGCTGGTCCTGCCCCCGATCCGGGTGGGGCCAGCGGGATCGGCTCCGTCGTGCCTGTAGCCTGATCGCAGATCCGCATCCGACTGCCAGGAGCCAAACGATGAGCATCGTCATCACCGAAGACCGCGGGGCCGTCCGCCACGTCATCCTCAACCGCCCGGAGAAGCGCAACGCGATGAACCAGGAGCTGCTGCTGGCGCTCGGCGAGGAGCTGCGTGCGGCAGCCGCCGACAGCGAGTCGTGCACTGCGTCGTGCTGCGCGGCGAGGGACCGGTGTTCTCGGCCGGCGTCGACCTCGTCGAGCTCGCCCATCAGCCGGCACGCCGGGCAGCTGCGCCCGTTTCGCAAAGTGTTCCTCGACTGCGCCAACATCGTGCGAAGAGATGGCCAAGCCGGTCGTCTGCCAGATCCACCGCACGTGCGTCGGTGGCGCGCTCGAGGTGGCGCTCGGCTGCGACCTGCGGATCGCCTCGAGCGACGCCCAGCTCGGCCTGCCGGAGGTCAAGTTCGGGATCATCCCCGACGTCGGTGGCTCCACGCGCCTGCCGGCCGTCGTCGGCCTCGGCCGCGCCAAGGAGCTGATCATGACGGCGCGCACGATCGACGCCGCCGAGGCCGAGCGCATCGGCCTGCGTCAACCGGGTCGTAGCGCCCGACGAGCTCGATGCAGGCCACGCAGGCGCTCGTCGAGGAGCTGCTCGCCAACTCGCACATCGCAGTCGGCCGCGCCAAGCGCGTGATCGACGCCTCGGCGCGCCCGGCGCTCGCACAGACGCTCGAGATGGAGGTCGCCGTGCAGGAGTACTGCGTCGCCGCGACGCGCGAGCATGGCGCGCGAGGCCGAGCCCGCCGAGCGCCGAGAGCGCGGCCGACGGTCGAGCACGGCGATCGGAGGCCGACGCCCGTCAGCGCGCCGGGTAGCGCGCGCTCAGCGCGACTGCGCGCCAATCCACCGGCCCCGCCACGAGCGTGTGGCTGCCGAGCGGGCGGCCGAGGACCTCCTGCGACGCGCCGTGCGCAGGCGAGCAAGCGCGGCGAGGTCGATGCCCGTCTGCGACGCCCATCTCGTGCAGCATCGAGACGAGGTCCTCGGTGGCGATGTTGCCGGTGGCGCCGGCCGGCACGGGACAGCCGCCGAGCTCGCCGAAGCTCGACTCGAAGCTCGTCGACGCCGGCCTGCAGCGCGGCGAGCACGTTGGCGAGCCCCTGCCCGCGCGTGTTGTGGAAGTGCGCGGTCAGCTCGACGTCGGCGCCCAGCGCGCTCGCGCGCAGCGCGCGAAGAACTCGCCGACCTGCAGCGGGTTGGCCATCCCGGTGGTGTCGCCGAAGCCGATCTCCTGGGCGCCGGCGTCACGCAGGCGCACGGCGATCTCGAGCACCCGCTCGAGCGGCACGTGGCCCTCGTAGGGGCAGCCGAAGGAGGTCGAGATCACGCGCCTCGCAGCGCAGGCCGGCCTCGCGCGCGCGGGCGAGCACGCTCTCGAGGTCGCTCAGCGACTCCGCGACCGAGCGGTTGACGTTCTGGCGGTTGTGGGTCTCGAGGCCGACAGGAAGACGTTGATCTCGTCGAATGCCGACTCGCGCTAGGCGTCGCAGCGCCGCGCTCCAGGCCGCGCTCGTTGGGGATCAGCACGCTCACGGCGACCTCATCGGGCACGTCGATCCGCGCGAGCACCTCAGCGGCGTCGGCGAGCTGCGGGATCACGTCGGCGCGCACGAAGCTCGTCACCTCGAGGCGCCGCAGACCGGTGCGCGCGAGCATGTCGATCAGCTCGACCTTGTCGCTCGGTGGGGATCGTCTCGGGCTCGTTCTGGAAGCCGTCGCGCGGGCCGACCTCGCGGATCCTCACGGCCCGCTGCGCCTGCTCGATCACTGCCGCTCGCTCTCGTCCATCGCCGTGCCCACGATAGGGCCGAAGCCTATACTCGCCGCGATGCCGTCCTCAGACGCCGACCCCGACGCGACGGATCCGGTCGCGATCATCGGCGCCTCGGGGGCGCTTGGCTTCGGCGTCGCGATCAGGCTGGCTCGCGCGGGGGTGCCGATCGCGATCGGCTCGCGCGATCCGGACCGCGCGCAGGAAGCGGCCCAGCGCGCGCTCTCGGTCGTGCCGGAGCGGCTCGTTCACGGGCTACGCCAACGCCGAGGCGGCGCAGGCGGCGCCGATCGTGATCCTCAGCGTGCCGTTCCGCAACCACTCCGAGACGCTGACCAACCTCAAGGAGACGCTCCAGGCGGGGCAGCTCGTGATCGACGCGACGGTCCCGCTGGCGGCGGCGGTCAGCGGCAAGGCGACGCGCATGCTCGGCGTGTGGCAGGGCTCGGCGGCGCAGCAGGTGGCAGAGATGGTGCCCGACGGCGTGCGCGTCGTCTCGGCGCTGCACACGATCAGCGCGGCCTCGCTGACCGACCTCGCCCACCCACTCGAGCAGGACGTGCTGCTGTGCGGCGAGGTGCGCGCCGACAAGACCGAGGCGGCGCGGCTGATCGAGCGGATCGAGGGGCTGCGCTGCGTCGACTGCGGGCGTCTCGAGATGGCGCGCATCACGGAGTCGCTGACGGCGCTGCTGATCGGCGTCAACAGCCGCTACAAGGTCCACGCGGGCATCCGCCTGACGGGGCTGGCCGACCCCGAGTGGGAGTGAGCGGCGCCGTCGTAGTGCTCGCCGGCGGGACCGGCGGGGCGAAGCTGGCACGCGGCATGCTCGACGTCGTCGGGCCGCAGCGGCTCAGCGTGATCGCCAACACGGGCGATGACATAGAGATCTACGGCGCGCACGTCTCGCCGGACCCCGATCTCGTCTCGTTCTGGCTCGCCGACCTCATCGACGAGCGCGGCTGGGGCCTGCAAGGGGACACTTTCTTCGTGATGGACGCCCTCCGGGCGATCGGATCGGATATCTGGTTCAACCTCGGCGACCGCGATCTGGCGTGGTGCATCGAGCGCTCGCGGATGAAGGACGAAGGGCTCTCGGCGACAGCTGCCCACGAACGCCTCGCGGCGAGCATCGGCCTGCAGGCCCGCGTGCTGCCGATGAGCGAGGATCCGGTGCGCACGTGGGTGCGCACGCCCGCCGGCTGGCGCTCCTTCCAGGAGTTCATGATCCGCGACCGCGCGGCCGGGCCGGTCGAGGGCCTCGAGTTCCGCGGCACCGAGCAGGCGCGGGCGAGCGAGCAGGCGCTGGCGGCGATCGCGCAGGCGAGCGCGATCGTGATCGGACCGTCGAACCCGCTGGCCTCGATCGCGCCGATCCTCGCCGTGCCGGGCATGCGCGAGGCGCTCGCCGAGGCCGCCGCGCCGCTCGTCGCGGTCAGCCCGATCGTCGGCGGCGAGGTGCTCGAAGGGGCCGACGGAGGCGTTCATGGCGTTCGCGGCGCTCGACTGCAGCGCGCACGGCGTGGCCGACTTCTATGGCGATCTGCTCGACGGTATCGTCGCCGACGAGGACGCCGGGCCGCACGTGCCGGTGCTGCAGACCGGCACGCGCATGACCGACGCAACCGAGCGCGCCGCCGTCGCCGCGCAGACGCTCCAGTTCGCCGAAGCGCTCGCGTCCGGCTAGCTCGGAACCGACGCGCCGCTCTCGCGCCAGGCCGTGAGCGTGTCGAGCGCCCCGCCGATCACCCGTTCGACGAATTCGCCGCGATCGTTGGCGTGCGGCAGCGGCTCGTCCGGGACGGGCACATCGAGAAATGCGCAGAGCGGCTCCCAGCCTTCGCCGACCTCCCACACGAGCAGGCGCTCGGGCGGGACGGCCTGCGTGACCTGCTCGTGGTGGCGCAGCATCTGATCGATCAGCTGCTGCGGCGTCTCATGCCCGTCGGCGAACGTGCCCTGCGGGCCCCAGAACATCCGATCGACGAGCTCCAGATAGCGCTTGAAGCGCGGGTCGACCTCGGCCCGCGCGTGCGCCAGCAGCGGCATCAGCGTGCGGCCGTGGCTCATCGTCCAGATCGTTTCGCGGAAGCTCTTCTCCCACTTCTCGGGGTCGCGCACGCTGAGCAGCACCTTGGCCTCCGGATAGGCCTCCATCAGCTCGCGGTAGAAGTAGCCACCGGGCCAGTCGACCGTGCTTTCGTGACCCTCGAACACCTGCTCCCAGCGCGCCTCGCCGTCCATCGCGCCGTCCCACAGCTCGACCTGGTCGAGGTCGGCGATCACGTTGACCCAGTGGTAGGCGGGGCCCTGTCCGAGCTGCTCGAGCGCGAGCTTCTGCGTAAGCGTGCCGGTGCGCGGCAGTCCTGCGCCTATTACCTTCATCGCATCCCTCCGTCGTGGCCGTGGGCGGCGAGACGCCGTCCGATCAGGGCACCATGCCACCAGATCGGCGCGATCGTCTGCCGAAGAACTGGATAAGAACGACCGGCAAGTGCCGTTGTGCGGTGTATATGGGTCATATCGTCGCAAGCGCCCCACCTGGAGAGCGGGGCGCCCCATACGCGAATCAAGGAGTTCTGAGACTGTGCACAGCGGCATTCACCGCCCTGGCGACCGATCCGCGCACGCCGGCTCGCCCCATGCCGGGCCGGCCGTCACGCCGCGCACGCGAGTGCCGTCGCGCGCTCGCCGCACCGGAACGCGGATCGCGGGGCTGGCGGTATCGGACTCGCCCGATGTCCTTTCCCAGCGCGAGGTGCTCGATCGGCTCGGCCTCGCCGGCGACGAGTTCGCCGAGCGGGTCTTCGCGCGCTGCGGCGTGCACAACCGCCATCTCGAGCCTGAGCGAGGACTTCCTCTCGCTCACGCTGCAGGGACGTACGGCGCAGGTCGAGATGCAGTTGCTCGACCACTCGATCCGCGCGATCGACGAGCTCGCGCTCGACCCGCGCGAGATCGGCACCGTGATCAGCTCGACCTCTACTCGCTCGGCTGTCCGACGCTCGCGCACCGCCTCGTCGACCACTACGAGATGGACCCGGCGACCGACAAGTACCACATCACCGGCGTCGGCTGCGCGAGCGCCGTGCCGCTGTTCAAGCTCGCGACGCAGGCGATGCGCGAGCACCCCGACCGCACGCGCTGGTGGTCGCAGCGGAGAGCATGAGCGGCTTCCTGATGAGCCGTCGACGAGGACCCGCGCGCGAAGACCGTCGGCTCGTCGATCTTCGGCGACGGCTGCGCCGTTGCGCTGCTCTGCGGCCGACCCGCAGGCCGACGGGCCGCTGATCCTCGACTCGCAGGTTCATCAGATCGCCGGCACGCTCGGCGCCGTCGAACTTCGAGTGCAGCGACGACGACAGCCACCTGCACCTCGGCGCGCGAGCTGCCCGACCTGGCGGGCGCCGGGCTGGGCGAGGTCGTCGACCGCTTCCTCGCGCGCAACCGCCTGCAGCGCGAGCAGATCGACCACTGGATCGTGCATCCCGGCGGGCGGCGGATCATCGAGAACGTAGAGTCGGCGCTCGATCTCAACCAGCGAGCAGACCGAGCTCAGCTGGCGACGTGCTCTCCGAGCATCGGCAACGTCGGCACGCCGTCGATCATGTACGTCCTGCGCGACACGATCGAGCTCCGCAAACCGGAGCCCGGCCAGCGCGGCCTGACCGTCACGTCGGGCCCGGCGTGACCGTCGGCCTGATGCTGCTCGGCTGGTGATACGGGCGGGTCGCTAGGCGCGACTCGCCCGATGCCGGCATCGGGCGGGACGCGGACCTTCGCCACTATCGTGGGCGCCTGATGCGCACGGCAGCGATCCTCCCGGTCAAGCGCTTCGCCGCGGCCAAGTCGCGGCTCGGCGAAAGCGTCGAGGAGGACCTGCGCGCACGCCTGGCGCGGGCGATGGTTGCAGACGTGCTGCAGGCGCTCGCGCAGACGGCCTCGATCGAGCTGACGATCGTCGTCACGCGCGAGCCGAGCCTGCCCGAGATCGCGCGCGAGCACGGTGCGCTGCTGATCGAGGACACGGCCGAGCAGGGCCAGTCGGCGGCCGTCACGCTCGGCGTGCAGCGCGCGATGGCCGACGGCTTCGAGCGCGTGCTGTGCATCCCCGGCGACTGCCCCGCGCTCGACCCGGCCGAGCTCGACGTGCTGCTGTCCTGCACCGAGGAGCGCTCGGTCGTGATCGTCCCCGACCGCCACGGCACAGGCACGAACGGGCTGCTGCTGACTCCGCCCGACGCGATCTCACCGGCGTTCGGGCCGGGGAGCTGCGAGCGCCACGGCGCGCTCGCGCGCAACTCCGGCATGGGCCTTCGCGTGGCACATCCCTCCTCGCTGCTGCTCGACGTCGACACGGGCGCCGACCTGGCCGCCCTGCGAGACCGCTTGGCCGGCGCCGAGACGCCCGCCGAGCGTACTCGGGCGGTACTCGCGCAGCCCGCGAGCAATCTGGAAATCATCACCACACACAACTCCGGCTGAACGGCAGCGTTCGATGGCACGCCTCAGCGCCAGAGCCCTCGCGGGCCTGCCCGAGCTGCACCCCGGCGACGACCTCGCAGTGCTGATCGCCGAGGCAGCCGCGGCCGAAGGCAACGGGCTGCGCGACGGGCAGCTCCTCTCGATCGCGCACAAGGTCGTCTCGAAGGCCGAGGGCGCAGTCGTCTCGCTCGGCGACGTGCGGCCGGGCGAACAGGCGCTCGAGCTGGCCGCCCGGCTGACGGCCGAGGGCACCGGCGAGGTGCGCGACGCGCGCGCCGTGCAGGTCGTGCTCGACCAGTCGGCCGAGATCGTACGCGCCGAGCGCGGCGTGCTGATCTGCCGCACCCATCACGGCTTCCTCTGCGCCAACGCCGGCGTCGATGCCTCCAACGCGGCCGACCAGGAGACGCTGATCGTGCTGCCGAGCGACCCCGACGGCTCGGCGCGGCTGATTCGCGCGCGGCTGCGCGAGCTGACCGGCGCGTGCGTCGGCGTGCTGATCAGCGACAGCTTCGGTCGCGCCTGGCGCCACGGACAAGTCGACGTCGCACTCGGGCTCGCCGGGATCCAGCCGCTCGAGGACTGGCGTGGTCGCAGCGACGCGCGCGGAATGGAGCTGCGCGCGACCTGGCTCGCCGTCGCCGACGCCGCCGCCGCGCTCGGCGAGCTCGTGCGCGCGAAGGACTCGCGCGAGCCCGTCGTTCTCGTCGACGGCTTGGCGCGCTTTCTCAGCGACGAGGACGGTCCCGGAGCGGCGGCGCTGCTGCGCCCGCTGCACGAGGACATGTTCCGCTGAGGCTCAGCTCTCGCTGCCGGCCAGGCGCGACCAGAAGCGGATGAACTCGCGCTCGTGACCGATGCCGCACTCGAGCGCCAGCTGCTGGCCGCGAGGCAGAGCGTCGATGCCCTTGCGCAGCTGCTCGTACTCGGCCAGCCGTGCCTTGTGTGCTTGCAGCTGCGTCTCGGCGAGCGTCGCCGGGTCGCCCCCGAAGAACAGCTTCAGCGTGGCCGCGTCGCGCAGTTCGTAAAGATCGGTCGCCGGCTCATTGCGCCACGCCTCCAACGCCCGACTTCCGGCGGCGGTCAGCCGGTAGACGCGCCTGCGCCGCCCGGTCTGCTCTTGGCGCTCGTCCAGCAGCCCCTCAGCGGCTAGGCGCGCACACTCGGTGTAGAGCTGCGTGTGCGGCACCGACCAGAAGTTGTTCGTGCTCAGCTGCGCGATCTGCTTGAGGTCGTACGGCGTCGCCGGTTCGCCCTCCTCGAGCAGCCCGAGCACGATGTACGACGTCTCCGTGAGACGTGGCTGCTGCTCGGCGAAGCGCGGCTTCGGCTCGACACTTGACACAGCTCGCAGACTAGCGTACGGTGCGAATGGTCCGAGTCGAACCATTCAGGAGGCATCGTCATGGCCAGCCCAGCAACGCCCGCAGACGCCCCGACACAGGCACCCGGCCGGGGCGCCCACGCGGCCGGCGCCGCCCCGACACTCGGCTTCACCACGCTCGAGCAGGAGACCGTGCTCGACGAGCTGGCGCTGAGCGGCGAGCTCCCGGCGTGGCTCGGCGGCTCGCTGCTGCGTACGGGCCCGACCAAATTCGAGGTCGGGGAGCAGCGAATGCGCCACTGGTTCGACGGGCTCGCGATGCTGCATCGCTTCACGATCGACGCCGGCAAGGTCTCCTACGGCAATCGCTACCTGCAGAGCCGCAACTACCGCACGGCGAAGGAGCAGGGCCAGATGGTCTACGGCGAGTTCGCGACCGACCCGTGCCGCTCGCTGTTCAAGCGCGTGCAGACGCTGTTCGCGCCCGGTAAGACGCTGCCCGACAACGCCAACATCAACGTCACGCGCCTCGGCGAGCGCTTCATCTCGATGACCGAGACGCCGATGCCCGTGCAGTTCGACCCGCACACGCTGCAGACGGCCGGCGTACAGCCCTACGAAGTCCCCGGACAGCTGACGACGGCGCACCCGCACTCCGACCGCGCGAGCCGCGGCATGCTCAACTACGCCGCCAAGCTGGGGCGCGTCAGCAGCTACCGTTTCTTCGCCGTCGACCCCGACGCGAGCAAGCCACGCGTGATCGGCTCGCTGCCGGTCAAGGAGCCGGCCTACATGCACTCCTTCGGGCTGACCGAGCGCTGGCTCGTGCTCGCCGAGTTCCCGCTCGTCGTCAACCCGCTCGCGCTCGCACTGTCGGGGCGCCCATACATCGAGAACTACAAGTGGAAGCCCGAGCTCGGCACGCGCTTCACGCTCGTCGATCGCGCCACCGGCGAGACCACCGGCGGCTTTCAGACCGATGCCTGCTTCGCCTTCCACCACGTCAACGCCTACGAGGACGGCGGCGAGGTGATCGTGGACCTGTGCGCCTTCAACGACGCAGGCGTGATCGAGGATCTCTACCTCGACCGCCTGCGCGAGGGCAAGCCCGTCGCCGCGCCCGAGCTGACCCGCTTTCGGCTGAAGCTCGCCGACCGCTCGGTCAAGCGCGAACGGCTCTCCGACGAGCAGATCGAGCTGCCACGGATCAACTACGGCCGCTGCAACGAGCGTCCCTACCGCTACGTCTGGGGCAATGGCAATGGCCCGAGCGGCTGGCTCGAGCGGATCGTCAAGATCGACACGCACGACGGCGCCGCACTGTCGTGGGCCGAGCCGGGCAGCTACCCCGGCGAGCCCGTGTTCGTCGCGCGCCCCGACGCTGCGGGCGAGGACGACGGCGCGCTGCTGTCCGTCGTGCTCGACGCCGCCGCCGAGAGCTCGTTCCTGCTCGTGCTCGACGCGGCCGACCTGCACGAGCTCGCGCGGGCGCGCGTGCCGCACCACATCCCGTTCGGCTTTCACGGGCAGTTCGCGCGCGCTTAGCCGGGCCAGGACGCGCGGGGCGACGGGCGCGAGTGAGGAACGCCGCGATACTCGCCGCTCGGCCTGCCGTTAGGCTGCGCGTCAATGCGGGGGCGCGCCTAGATGCGCAGGATCGGGCGGATCGCGCTGCTCGTGCTGGCCGCGCTCGCGCTGATCGTCGTCGTGCTCAACTGGACCTACGGCCGCCTGCCCTCCGAGCCCAAGCCGAGCGGATCGTTCATCCGCGTCGGCTCGCTGCGCATCCACTACCTCGAACGCCCAGGCAGCGGCACGCCGGTCGTGCTCATACACGGCCTGCCCGGCACGGCCGAAGACTTCAACAAGGTCACGCCGCTGCTGGCCGGCCACCGCACGATCGCCTTCGACCGGCCCGGCTTCGGCTACTCCGGCGACGGCTATCTGAAGTTCGACCGCCAGATCGCGACGCTCGACTCGCTGCTTCGTGCGCTGCACGTCAACCGGCCGATCCTCGTCGGGCACTCCTACGGCGGCACGCTCGCGCTCGCCTTCGCCGAGCGCCATCCCGCGGAGGTCGGCGGCTTGGTGCTGGTCGACGCGGCGGCCGCCGGCCAGCACCTGGGCAGCTACGACAAGCTGCAGGCGCACCTCGTGAAAGTGCTGCAACTGCCGGTGATCCATCAGATCGCCAACGCCACGTTCGCACAGCTGCTGACGACGGCCTCGGTCAAACAGGGCGACGATCAGGCCTTTCACCCGCACGCCGTGGACCCGGCGCATGAACGCCGCCTGCTGGAGATCAACTCGACGCGCGGCAACCTCGAAGCGTTCGCCGGCGAGCAGCTCGCGGCCAACGGCGTGATCGACGGCGTCGACAAGGATCTCGCCACGATCGACGTGCCGGCAGTGGTGATCCAGGGCGCGGACGACCAGCTCGTCAAGCCCGTTCATGGCCGCCGGCTGGCGGCGACGCTGCCCGACGCGCGCCTGGAGATCGTCTCGGGCGGCCACATGGCGCCGTACGCGCACCCGGCGGCGGTCGCCGGCGCCGCGCTGGAACTGGCGCAGCAGGCGGCGCTCAGGCCGCGACAGCCTGCTCGTAGCGGCGCCTGATCTCGTACAGCGTCGTGCGCTCGGCGGCCGGGCGCCCGGCGCGCGTGCGCCGCGGCGACGAGCTGCGTCGGGGTCGAGCTTGGTGCCGTGGTAGCTGCCGGCGAGCCGGCTGATCGACTCCTCCATCAGCGTGCCGCCGAGGTCGTTGACGCCCCAGCGCAGCGACTCGGTGGCGGCGTCGAGACCCATCTTCACCCAGCTCGCCTGCAGGCTGCGGAATCGTGCGCCCGAGCGCGAGGCGGAAGACGGCGGTGTGCTTGAGGTTCTCCTCGCGCGAGATCTCCTCGACGCCGTGCGTGCGGCCGAGCAGGGTCTGGAACGGGATGAACGAGAGCGGCACGAACTCGGTGATGCCGCCCGTGCGCTCCTGCAGCTCGCGAATCGACGCGCATGTGCTCGGCCAGCTCCCACGGCTCCTCGATGTGGCCGAACATGACCGTCGAGGTCGAGCGCAGGCCGGCGCGGTGCGAGGCCTCGATGATCTCGCACCCAGCGCGCGACGGGCAGCTTGTTCGGCGAGATCCGCTCGCGCACGCCGTCGTGCAGCACCTCGGCGGCCGTGCCCGGCGTCGAGCCGAGCCCCGCGTCGCGCAGTTGCGCGAACACCTCGCGCGGCGGCAGCCCGGAGATGTCGCACATGTGCGCGATCTCCATCGGGCTGTACGCGTGCAGGTGCAGCTCGCGGCGCCGAGCTGGCCTTCGCGAAGCGCAGCCAGCCGAGATAGTCCTCGAGCGACCAGTCGGGGTGGATGCCCGACTGGATGCACAGCTCGCTGGCGCCGTAGTCGACCGCCTCGTGCACGCGCCGCGCGAACTCCTCGCGCGTCGTGCTCGTAGGCGTCCGGCGAGCGCTTGCCCTGGCCGAAGCCGCAGAACGCACAGCCGACGGTGCAGACGTTCGAGATGTTGATGTTGCGGTTGACGACGAACGTGACCGTCTCCCCCGCCAGCTCCGCGCGCAGCTCGTCGGCGGCCTGCGCGCATCTCCTCGATCGCCTCCGGACGCGTCTCGGCGAACAGCGCCGTCAGCTCCTCGGCGCTGAGCGGCTCGCCCGTCGCGGCCGCTTCTCGATCGCGCCCGGCACGAGATCGCGGCGGATCGGCGTGCCGGCGGCTCGGTGCGGCCCCGAGCCGCGGCGCGGGATGAAGCTCCAGTACTTGACCTTGATCGTGTCGAGCACGCCCTGGCGCGATCCACTCGCTGGTCGATGTACTGCGGATAGACGCACAGGCGCTCGGTCAGCGCGATAGCCGTCGGCCTGCAGCTCCTTGCGCACCTGATGGGGCGAGGGGAACGGGTGCTCGGGGGAGATGTGGTCGCCGTTGGCGCTGAGGCCGCCAAGGTCGGTCGCGCCGGCGGCGACGAGCTCACCCCACCAGTCGGCCAGATTCGGCGGGATCTGGATGCCCACGTCGGGCATCAGCCGGCGCGTCTCGGCGATCAGCCGCTTCATGTCCTCGATCGAGACGGGGCACGCCCACTCGGGCAGCGGCAGGCTCGGGCCGGCTCGTCGCCGACGCCCGTGCGCCAGTACGTCGCGCGCGGCCGCGTCGGCGATCTCGGCCGGCTCCTGGCCGTAGTAGCGCTGGTGGGGGACGAAGTTCTGCAGGATCACCTCCTGCATGTGGCCGTGCTCGGCGTGCACGGCCGCGAGCGCCTCGAGCGAGGCGACGCGCTCCTCGCTCGGTCTCGCCGATGCCGACGAGGATCCCGCTCGTGAACGGGATCTTCAGCTCGCCGGCCGCGCGGATCGTCTCCAGCCGCCGCGCGGGGTGCTTCGTCGGCGAGCCGGCGTGCACCGTCTGCATCAGCCGCTCGGAGACCGACTCGAGCATCAGCCCCTGCGAGGCGGTCACCTCGCGCAGCCGCGCCAGGTCCTCGCGCGAAAGCACGCCGAGGTTCGTGTGCGGCAAGAGGCCTCGCTCCAGCGCGCGCTCGCACGTCCACACGACGTAGCCGTGAAGTCCTCGTGCCCGTACGCGGCCAGCCGTGCGCGCACCTCGCGGGTTGACCTCGGGCTGCTCGCCGGTCAGCACGAGCAGCTCCTTGACCTGCCTGCGCGCCGCCCCGTCGAGGATCTCGATCACCTCCTCGGGCGCGTACAGGTGCGCCTGGTGGGTGGCGAACGCGCAGTACTTGCAGTAGCAGCGGCACGTCCGCGACAGCGACAGCGTCAGGTTGCGCGAGAAGGTGACTCGGCGGCGCATGGGTGGAGTCTATGACGGCTCGGCCGGCTCGCCGGAAGGCTCGAAGTGCAGACCCGCGTGTGATCGGGTATCACCCCGCCATGCCCACCCGCCGCGTCATGCTCGATCACATCACGATCGGCGTCAGCGATCTGCAGCGCAGCCGCGACTTCTACCTGCAGGCGCTCGCGCCGCTCGGCTTCGACGAAACCAATACGAGTGACGTGCTGCCGAGCGAGATCGAGTTCGGCAGCGCCGAGAAGATGGACTTCGCGATCTCGACCGAGTACGGCACCGGCGCCCCGATCCACGTGGCCTTCGCGGCCGACTCGATCGAGCAGGTGCACGCCTTCCACGCCGCCGCGCTGGCGGCCGGCGGTCGCGAACACGGGCCTCCCGGGCCACGGCCTCACTATGGCGAGGGCTACTACGGCGCCTTCGTGCTCGACCCCGACGGACACAACGTCGAGGCCGTCTTTCACGCATGAGGGCGCGGGGCGTCCCGTCTGCCCCGCTCCTGTCGGACAAAGGAAGGTGAGCAAGACAGACACATGTCTTCAACATGCGAATCGCATGCTACGCTCGGGAACGTGGCCATGATCCAGATTCGCAACGTCCCCGATGACCTTCACAGGGAACTGAAGGTGCGCGCGGCGGAGAATGGGAAGACCCTCTCGGACTACCTGCTCGAGGAGCTGCGAGTGCTCGCGACCAGACCTACGATGCAGGAATGGCTGGACGCCAGCGAAACGTGGGAGCCGGTCGAGGTCGATGAAACGCCGGCCGAGGCGATCGCCGCAGAGCGAGCGCGCAAACCGATTTGATCGTCGCCGACTCCAGCGCGTTCGTCGAGCTACTGCTCGCACGGCCCCGCACGGCGGCTATCCGTACCGTCCTCCGCAGCCATAGCGAGGTCCACGTTCCCTCGCACTTCCATGTCGAGGTGCTCTCTGCCCTGCGCCGCTACTCGCTCCAGGGGAGGCTTGGCGACCGGAGGACGGCCAGCGCACTGACGGGGCTGGCCAGGTTCCGGGCGTTGACGTACCCGATGCGGGAGCTGCTCAAGCCAACATGGGAGCTTCGCTTCAACCTCACGACCTACGACGCCGCCTACCTTGCGCTCGCTCAGCGCCTCGACGTAGGCCTGATCACCCTCGATGGCGCCCTCGCCGAGGCCGCGGCCGACGATGGGCGACTCGTCGCCGTGTAGACAGGAACCCCTCGCACTCGGCGGCTCGATCGCGCGAGCCTCGATACCCTCGTCCTCGCCCATCGCACCGAGCAGAGAAAAGGACAGGAACGACATGACTGAGAGCGTCAGCGAGAGCGAGAACCCGGCGATCCCCAGCCCGACCTCCGAGGTGCCCCACCCGAGGACGAACCACGACTGGTGGCCAAACCAGCTCGACCTCACGGTGCTGCACCGCCACTCGCCCCTCTCTGACCCGATGGGCGAGGGCTTCGACTATGCCAAGGAGTTCGCGACGCTCGACCTCGAGATGTTGAAGCGCGACCTGATCGAGCTGATGAGCACCTCACAGGACTGGTGGCCGTCCGACTACGGCCACTACGGACCGCTGTTCATCCGCATGAGCTGGCACGCCGCCGGTACCTACCGCATCGCCGACGGGCGCGGCGGCGGTGGCCAGGGGGCGCAGCGCTTCGCGCCGCTGAACAGCTGGCCCGACAACGCGAGCCTCGACAAGGCGCGCCGGCTGCTGTGGCCGATCAAGCAGAAGTACGGGCGCAAGATCTCGTGGGCCGACCTGCTCGTCTACACGGGCAACGTGGCGATGGAGTCGATGGGCTTTCAGACCTTCGGCTTCGGCTTCGGGAGAGAGGACATCTGGGAGGCCGAGGAGATCTACTGGGGCAGCGAGGACTCGTGGCTCGGCGACGAGCGCTACAGCGACGGGCGCAAGCTCAAGGGGCCCCTCGGCGCCGTGCAGATGGGCCTGATCTACGTCAACCCGGAGGGCCCGAACGGCGACCCCGACCCGCTGGCTTCCGCCAAGGACATCCGCGAGACGTTCGCTCGCATGGCGATGAACGACGAAGAGACGGTCGCGCTGATCGTCGGCGGCCACACCTTCGGCAAGACCCACGGCGCCGTCGATCCGAGCAACCTCGGCCCCGAGCCCGAGGCCGCACCACTGGAGCAGCAGGGCCTCGGCTGGAAGAACAGCGCGGGCAACGGCAACGGCGCGCAGACGCTCACGAGCGGACTTGAGGGTGCGTGGACGAAGGAGCCGGCGAAGTGGGACAACGGCTTCCTCGAGAACCTATTCGAGTACGACTGGGAGCTGACGGAGAGCCCGGCCGGGGCAAAGCAGTGGACGCCGAAGAACCCCGAGGCCCAGGACACGGTGCCGGATGCCCACGACCCCGCCAAGCGCCATGCGCCGATGATGCTCACGACCGACCTCGCGCTCAGGCTCGATCCGATCTACGAGCCGATCTCGCGGCGCTTCTACGAGAACCCGGACCAGCTCGCCGAGGCGTTCGCCAAGGCCTGGTACAAGCTGCTGCACCGCGACATGGGGCCGATCTCGCGCTATCTCGGCCCGTGGATTCCCGAGCCGCAGATGTGGCAGGACCCCGTGCCGGCCATCGATCACGAGCTGGTCGACGAGGCCGACATCGCCTCGCTGAAGCAGAAGATCCTCGCGTCGGGGCTGTCGATCTCGCGGCTCGTCTCCACGGCGTGGGCTGCGGCCGCGTCGTTCCGCGGCACGGACAAGCGCGGCGGCGCGAACGGGGCGCGCGTGCGCCTCGCGCCGCAGAAAGACTGGGAGGTCAACGAACCGGCCGAGCTGGCGAGCGCGCTGTCAGCGCTCGAGCAGATCCAGCGGGACTTCAACGACTCGCAGTCGAGTGGGAAGAAGGTCTCGCTGGCCGACCTGATCGTCCTCGGCGGATCGGCGGGCGTCGAGCAGGCGGCGAAGAACGCCGGACACGACATCTCGGTCCCCTTCACGCCGGGGCGTACCGACGCATCGCAGGAGCAGACCGACGTGGAGTCGTTCGCCGTGCTCGAGCCGGCCGTCGACGGCTTTCGCAACTACTTCGGTGACGGCGAGGCCCTCCCGCTCGAGCATGGGCTCCTGGAGCGGGCCTACATGCTGAGGCTGACCGCTCCCGAGATGACGGTGCTGATCGGCGGGATGCGTGCCCTGGACGCGAACTTCGGTCAAACCCCGCATGGCGTCTTCACCGACCGGCCGCAGACGCTGAGCAACGACTTCTTCGTGAACCTGCTCGACATGGGTACGGAGTGGAAGCCGTCGACGGACAACCTCTACGAGGGTCGCGACCGCCGCACGGGCGAGGTCAAGTGGACCGCCAGCTCGGTCGACCTCGTGTTCGGCTCGAACTCGGAGCTGCGGGCCCTCGCCGAGGTGTTCGCCTCTGGCGAGGCCGGGGAGAAGTTCGCGCGCGACTTCGCCGCCGCCTGGGCGAAGGTCATGAACCTCGACCGCTTCGACCGATCCTGACGGGCTCCTCCCCCAACGGCATCTACCTGGCGCGCCACGGACGCACGGCCTACAACCACGAGGGGCGCTTCCAGGGCCAACAGCCCGTCCCGCTCGACGAGCTCGGGCGCGAGCAGGCCGTCGAGCTCGCCGAGCGGGCGGTCGGCTACGGGTTCGCCGCGCTGTGGTGCAGCCCGCTGCTGCGAGCACGAGAAACGGCGGACGCCGTCGCCGCGCGAATCGGGCTTCAGCCGCGCGAGGACGCGCGCTTCATGGAGACCGACGCCGGCGACTGGACGAACCGCTCGTTCGAGGACGTGATCGCCGAGGCGCCCGAGCTGTTCGCCGCCTTCGCCAGCGCCGACCCCGACTTCGCCTTCCCCGGCGGCGAGTCCTTCGTGGCGCAGGAGGAGCGCGTCGGCGCCGCGCTTGACGAGGTCGAACGTGGACCGATCCCGGCGCTCGTCGTCTGCCACGGGATGGTCATCCGCGCCGCGCTGTCGGTGCGCATCGGCCGCTGGCTGCCCTACGGCCAGCGCGTGCCCAACGGCGCGATCGTGCCGCTTGAACCGAGCGAGGCCGAACTGGCCGAGATCGGGCGCGCGCAGGCGACCGAGGCGAGCTGAGCGCGCTCGTGGTCTGCGCTCACCTCAGCGCAGGATCGCGCAGCCGGTCGAGCCGTGGGCGATCAGCGTCTCGCCCTCCTCGGTGAACACGCGCCCCTCGGCTGTCGCCGTGCGACGCCCTGCATGCACGACGCGGCCCTCGGCGAGCACACGCCCGGTGGCGCCGCCCATCGCGCGGATGTAGCGCAGCTGCACGTCGGTCGTCGTGTAGCCGACGCCGGCGGGCAGCGTCGTGTGCACGGCGCAGCCCATGCACGAGTCGAGAATCGTCGCGGCGATGCCGCCGTGGACCATGCCGATCGGGTTGTACATCCACTCGGCCGGTGTGAGCACGAACACGGCACGGCCCTGCTCGGCCTCGACGATCTCCATCTCGAGCAGCCTGGCGATCGGCGGCGGCGGGAGCTCGCCGGTCTGGATCGCGCGGATGTAGTCGAGTCCGGCGAGCTTCATGCCCTCGGCGGCCGTCGCCGCCGGGTCCTGCCAGCTGAACGTGCGCGTGCGCGTCGCCGCGGTGAACTGCGATTGCGTGCTCATGCTGCCTCCTCTGCGATCAGCGGCTCTGCGATCAACGGATCGGCGATCGGCTCTGAGATCACCGGCCGCGCCGGGCCGCCCACGCCCGCCGCATTCAGCGCGGGCGGCCCGATCGCAGCCAGTGAGAGGCCGGCGGCGAGGCCACCGACGACGGTTATCAGCCAAGCCGTGTGGAAGTCCGAGGCGCTCGTGGCGCTCGTACCGAGCACGGCGACGAGCACGGCCACTCCGAGCGCGACGCCGATCTGGCGGCCCATCGTCAGCACGGCCGCGCCCGTGGCGAAGCGCTCGGGCGCGAGCGAGGAGGCGCCGGCACCGGTCAGCGTCGGGATCATCAGACCGACACCGGCCCCGGTCAGCAACGAACCGGGCAGGTACTCAGACCAGAACGCCGGCGCGTTGCCCGTGCGCGCGATGAACCAGATCGAGCCGCTCGCGAAGATCAGCGCACCGGCGACCCCGGGAACGCGGTAGCCGAGGCGGGCGCCGAGGCGGGCGGAGGGAATGCTGAAGGCAGTCGCCATCGCCGGCCCCGGGAACAGCATCAGCCCGGCCGTGAGCACGCTCTCGTGCCACACGCCCGTGAGGAACAGCACGCCCGAGAGCAGCATCGCGCCGAAGCCGGCGAAGAACAGGAGCGAGGCGCCGACGGCCAGGCCGAAGCTGCGCACGCGCAGCATCGCGGGCTCGACGAGCGGCGCGGCGTGACGCTTGGAGCGCTGCCAGATCAGCGGCAGCAGCACGACCGCGAGGATCAGCGGGACGATCACCTTGGCCGAGCCCCACCCCCATTCCTGGCCCTTGACGATCGCCACGACGAGCGCGCCGGTCGCGAGGATCAGCCCGGCAGCGCCAAGCAGGTCGGGGCGAAGCGCGCTGCGCTCGCGGCGCTCGGCGAGCAGGCGCAGGCCGAAGCTGAGCCCGAGCAGCCCGACGGGGACGTTCACGAGGAACACCCAGCGCCAATCGGCCTGCACGAGCAGTCCGCCGAGCGGCGGCCCGGAGGCGGCGGCGATACCGCCTGTCGCCGCCCACACGCCGATCGCGACGTGGCGCTCGTGCGGGCCGAACTCGGGCAGCATCAGCCCGAGCGAGGTCGGCAGCATCAGTGCGCCGCCGACGGCCTGCACGATGCGCGCGCCGATCAGGAAGCCGACCGACGGGGCCAGCGCGCAGGCGGCGCTGGCGGCAACAAAGATCGCCAGGCCGAGCAGGAAGGCGCGCTTACGCCCGAACGCGTCGGCCCAGCGCCCGGCGGGAACGAGCAGCGCGGCGAACACGATCGCGTAGCCCGAGAGGATCCACGACAGCGAGTCGAGCGATGCGCCGCCGAAGTGCTTGCCGATCGCGGGGAAGGCGATGTTGACGATGAACAGGTCGAGGCTCGACATGAACACGCCGACGCACACGATCAGGGAAACCGTCCACTTCCGTTGCATGTGAAGCCCCTTCAGTTGCATGACGAAACGCACCCTAGCACAAGGGTTGCGTGATGCAACTCAAAGCCGCTATGCTCTCTCTCGAGATGCTCGGCAACGACTACAAGAGCCAGACGTGCAGCATCGCCGGCGCGCTCGAGGTCGTCGGCGAGCGCTGGTCGCTGTTGATCGTGCGCGACGTGTTCCTCGGGCTGCGCCGCTTCGACCAGATCCAGGCCAACCTGGGGATCGCGCGCAACGTGCTGCAGACGCGCCTGGAGCGCCTGATCGAGCAGGGCGTGCTCGAGCGCAGCCTCTACCAGGAGCGCCCGCCGCGCTACGAGTACAAGCTGACCGAGAAGGGCATCGACCTGTGGCCGATCGTCGTCTCGCTGATGCAGTGGGGCGACCGCCACACGCCGCCGGCGGGGGGGCCGGCTGTCGTGCTCGAACACCGCGGCTGCGGCGGCGCCGTCGACGAGCACCGCGTCTGCGAGAAGTGCGGCAAGCCGCTGAGCGCGCGCGAGTCGCGCGCGCTGCCGGGCCCGGGCGCCTCGCCCAAGCACCCGCTGCTGCTCAGGCGCGAGCGCGAGGCGGCCGAGCGCACAGCCGCGCCGGAGCGCGAGGCC
Organism: uncultured Solirubrobacteraceae bacterium; assembly: GCA_963717665.1. Taxonomy (GTDB): domain Bacteria; phylum Actinomycetota; class Thermoleophilia; order Solirubrobacterales; family Solirubrobacteraceae; genus Palsa-744. The sequence goes on along the minus strand of OY970348.1, from coordinate 3,368,710 downwards.
GCAGGCGCAACCGCCGCCTGACGGACTCGGCGAAGCTCAGCGCGCGGCGACGCCCGACTCGATCTCGGCCTCCTCCTCGGCGAGCAGCCGCGTGGCGAGCACGCCGATCGCGATCAACGCGGCGCCGACCCACCACGGCGCGGTGTCGAGCGCCAGCGCGAGGATCCCGACGGGCACGAGATAGCCGGTCAGCGGCAGCGCGAGCTCGCGCACGGTCGGCGCCGGCTCGACGCGTTCGCCGTGCTCGATTTCGTCACGCGCATGCGCCATCTGCGGGTACCACTCGGTGAAGCGCAGTGCAAGGATCAGCGCGGCGATCTGCACGACCCAGTTGGTCCACATGTTGTCGGGCTGGTCGAGCGGACCGTCGCCGAGGAAGCCGACGGCGGCCGTGATCAGGAAGGCGCCCGTCCAGACCCACGTGACGCGGTAGTTGACGCGCATGAACAAAGGCGAGTCCCAGTGGCGCGGGTGGACCGACTCGTGCGCGTACTGGACGGTGAACGGCCGGTGCAGCACGATCGAGCCGATCGCGATCAGCGCGATGACGACGTTCGAGAGGTCGCCGGACCAGCGCTCGAGCCAGTGCCGCGTGACATCGTCGACGAACAGGCCGATGACGAACAGCGCGGCGAAGAAGGCGATGCCGACGACGTCGAGCACCATCGGCTTGATCCCGACGAGCCAGTTGGCGGCGGCGATCGCGAGCGCCGTGAGCAGGGCGAGCCCCGAAGCGAGCACGAAGCGCTGCGGACCGACGATCACGGACATCACGATCCACGGAGCGAAGTCGAAGAACGGGCTCGACAGCAGGCCGCGCGCGCGCTCAGCCATCGCCGGCGAGGCGCGCGACGAGCTCGGCGCCCTCGCGCGCCATGCGCGAGCGTGGCACGACCAGGTCGAAGCCTGCCTCGCGTGCGCGCGCACCCGTCTCGACGTCGACGTGCGAGTAGAAGGCGAGCGTCTTGATCTGATCGAGCAGCCCATCCTCGACGAGCGATTCGTGCACGGCGGCGCCGTCGAGCTGGGCGTCGGTCAGGTCGACGACGAGCACCTGTGCGCGTGGCTCCTCAGATGCTGAAAGCCGCTCGCGCAACCTTGGCGCGTCGCCGATCAGCTCCACATCGTCGCCGGCCGCCGTCAGCGCGCCCTGCACGCGCGAGCCGAACAGCAGGTCGGGCACGAGCGCCAGCACGAGCGCCATCGGCTACTGCGCTCGCAGCCTGCGGAACTCCTCGCGGGCCGACTCGGGCCGGCCCCAGCCGTGCGTGATCTCGGCGCGCCCGCTGCGCGTCTCGCGCACGACGAGCTCTGCATCGATGCCGGCGTCGTCGAGCAGCGCAAGCGTGCCGTGCACGGTCGGCGCCGAGGCGGCGTGCCCAAAGCGGTGGGCGACCAGCAGCCGCCAGTGCCAATCGTGCTTGGAGTAGGGCCGCGCGTTGCACGTCGTCAGGTACAGCGCCGCTTCGACGTAGCGCGACTCGTCGGCGATGCGCATGTCGAGCTCGAGGTCGGTCCAGTCGTCAGGCAGCGAGTCGACGATCTGCTGGAAGGTGTCGGCCAAGCCCATTGCCCGCAAGCCTAGCGTGGCTATGCTCGAATCAGTGGCCGCGACAGAGACAAGCTTCCGCGCCGCCGAGGCAGGCGCGCTCGCCGCTGAGCACGCCGTCGTGAACGAGCGCTGCGGCCTGCTCGACCGCTCCGAGCGCGGCAAGCTCGCGCTCAGCGGCGCCGGGGCCGTGGAGTTCCTCAACGGGCAGGTCACGAACGAGCTGGCCGACCTCGCCCCCGGCGAAGGGCGCTACGCGGCGTTCCTGACGCACAAGGGCAAGATGCTCGGCGACCTGCGCATCCTCGTCACGGGCGAGGGCGCGGACGGAGCGCCGGCGGAACTCCAGCTCGACACCGAGCGCGTGGCGCTGCAGGAGCTGTTCGACATGATCCGCCGCTTCAAGGTCGGCTACGACGTGGAACTGCACAAGCGCACGGTCGAGCGCGGGCTGCTGTCGCTGATCGGGCCGCAGTCGGACCGCGTGGCGGGCACGGACGGAGCCGGCGACGCCGCTACGGCGCTCGCCTCGGCGGAGCACACGAACGCGCCGGTCGAGATCGACGGCATCGCGGCGCTCGCGATCCGCACCGACGTCGGCGTCGACCTGCTGTGCGACGCGGCCGACACCGAGCGCCTGCGCGATGCGCTGCTCGCGCGCGGCGCTCAGGCCGTCTCGGAGCTTGCGGCCGAGTGCTTGCGTATCGAACATGGCCGTCCGCGCTACGGCGTCGACATCGACGAGTCCACGATCCCGCAGGAGGCCGGCCTGAACGATCGCGCGGTCAGCTTCACGAAGGGCTGCTACGTCGGCCAGGAGACGGTGGCGCGCCTGCACTACAAGGGCAAGCCCAACCGACACCTGCGCGGGCTGCGCCTGTCGGCGCCCGTCGAAAGCGGCGCGGAGCTGCGCCTGGGCGAGCGCACGGTCGGGCACGTCGGCAGCGTCGCCGTCTCCCCCACGCTCGGGCCAATTGCGCTGGCGCTCGTGCGGCGCGAGGCGGCGCCGGGCGAGACGGTGCGACTCGGCGACGCGGGCGCCAGCGCCCAGGTCGTCGAGCTGCCGTTCCAGCCGTAGCGACTGCCTTCGCCCTGGTCTCCTCTCGCCTCCAATGTGATGCACGTCACGTATATACCCTCGCGGTAGGTAGGCCGCAGATCGACGCCGCTAAGGAATGAATCGGGACCGGAAAGCATCTACAACCAAATGGACCATGTCCCTGAACCTCTGCAAGTCGGCGATGGTCAGCACGTCTTCTCGATCGCTCAGCGATATATCGACGGCTGCGCGACCATCCATCTCCATCTCCGGGTGAGGCCCCGTCGTGACGATCCTTGCGCGGAGGAGCTCTGTGCGGTCCTCCGTGGAGGTCTGGGAGCTCGGGATGACGTACTTGATCTCCGCTACATCACGGACGGCTCGTGGCCACCATTGAAGGGTCTGGAGCGAGCCATCTTCGGGCTCGATCATTGGCACGGCGCACCCGACGTGGAGCACCTGATGCTTGTCCGTGTTGTTCAGCCAACGGAGCTGCCAGAGCGCGTGACGTTTCGCCAGATCGGCTCCCAACTGGTAGGGCTGAAAGCTCTCCACGAGTGCCCGATCTTTCGTGCTTACTCCGCTCAGCATCCTGCGCGTCCGTTGCGATTCGTACGTCTTCCTGCTTACGCAGATGGGGAACTGCGTTTTTCCGGTGGGGTCGGCATCGTTGACGAGGACGAGTTGCCAGAGGAGATTGTCGAGCGTGGCCCGCAGGTGGTGACCAAGCTCGGCCACGATCAGTCCGATACGGGGATCGGGTGGTGGTCCACTGAGACGGAAGACGTACTCGCTGGCATCGTGGTCGAAGTGACCGATGATGCGGCGATCCTCCTGCGCGAAAAAGGCGCGACGTTCGAGATCGAGTGTGGCCAGGTGCTCGTCCGCACGTCGGAGCCGTAGGTCGCACGTCTCAAGCGATGGGCGCAACGCGCTACTCTCGCTGCGTGGCTGACGACAAGCAGGAGCCCACGCAGAAGACCCAGCCCAAGCGCGGCAAGCCGGTCGAGATCCCAGTCCCAACGCGCGAGGACGTCATGCGCGATCTCGCCAAGGCCGCAGCACCCGAGAAGCCGACGAAGAAGTAGCCCTCAGCCGATCCCGTGGAGCAGCTTCTCGGGCGAGACTCGAAGTCCAGCCGCGACGCGCATGATCGTCGAGAGACGTAAGTCTCGTTCACCGCGCTCCAGTCGTCCGATCTCGGTCGGATGGAGGTCGCAGGCGCCAGCGAGGTCTTCCTGGGTCAGCGAGGCTTTTTCGCGCAGATGTCGGATGTTCTGGCCGAGCTTCTCTTGGGCCGCTGGATCGGTCTTGCGTCCGCGACGGGTTGTTCGTTTTTGCACGCACCGATGCTCGGGCCGCCTAGCTGAAAACTCCAGAGCATTCTTCTTCAGGAGTAATTACTCAAGCCAGATGACCGGAGCGCCGATACGGCCCCGTGGACCTCATGCGACTCAAGCTCTGCGCGATGCTCGTGCTCGGCATCCTCGCCGCCGGTGTCCTCGCCGGCTGCGGCGAAAGCTACCCGTGCGCTGAAGAAAAGCCCGTCGCCTGCGAAGCCCAAAAGGCGAAGGAACACGAAGACGACGAAATCGAAAAGATCCACGGCGTCCTGCACAACGCCGAACAGCGCGAAAGCGAAGGACAGGGCACCGAAGAGGCCCTCAAAGGTGCGGCCGACGAAGCCGAAGGCCGCTAAGCCTCGGCAGCGCGCAGCAGTAGCGTCTCGAACATCGCCTTTGCGTCGTGACGATGGTTGTAGCGCCAGGTGAACTCGTTGAGATAGCCCTGTAGCCAGCGGTGGGAGACCTTCTTGTAGTCCCCACGGATGCCGGTCTTGAGGTTCCCAAAGAAGCCCTCGACGGTGTTGGTGTGCGTGTCGCCCTGCACGTAGATTCCGGCGGAGTGGTTGATCCGACTATGGTCGATGAAGTGGCGCTCCAAGCCGTTGTAGGCGCCCCACTCGTCGGTGAAGATCATCGACTCGGGCTCGACCCACTCGATGACCTTCCGTTTGAGCGCCGGTCCGCGCCTGGATTCAAGGACGGTCGCCTTGATCCGCCCGCCGCGTTCGACCGCAGCGAAGACCGTCGCTCTACTACGTTCGCGGAGCTTCGCCGCCTCTGAGCGCCGCGACGGACCGAGCGCGATCTGCGGATGCTGGCCTTGCCGCTTGCGTGGCTTGCCATCGACGGACGCCTCATCGACCTCTACATCGCCGGAGAGCGGCCCTGTCTCATCTGTCATCAGTTTGTTGCGGATCAGGTTGAACATCCGCCACGCGGTCTTGTAAGTCACGCCAAGCTCGCGCTCAAGCTGCTTGGCGGAGATCCCGCAGCGAGTGCTCGTCATCAGATAGATCGCGTAGAACCACAGGTGCAGGGATGTCGAGGACTTGCGGAAGATCGTCCCGGCCGTTGGGTGCAGGTGATGCCCGCAGGAGTCGCAGGAGTAGGACGGGCGCGACTTCACGCGATGAAAGCGCCGGTCCTGATCGCACTTCGGGCAGTGCGTGGTGTGGCCGTCGGATGCGAAGCGCTGGCGCCAGAGGAAGTCCAGGCAGGCGGCGTCGTTCGGGTACGTCTGCATGAACTCCATGAGGGAGTACTGAGACGACGAGGCTTTGCCGCGAGTTGGGTTGTTCCTGTCGGCCATAGCCTCATTGTCCCAAGAAAACTACCTACTGTCAAGGGATATACGTGATGCACGTCACAGATGGAATGATTATCTATTTATATATAGTTAATTAGATGCAATCAATTTCGCCACTGGACGTAGCGGCGCGGGACGCGTTGACGCGCGACATGTACGCGCTTGCCAGCTACCTCATGCGCAGCGCCAACGTCGGCACGTTCAAGAAGATCGGCGAGCTCGACCTGTCGTTCACGCAGCTCAAGGCGCTGTGCGTGCTCGAGTCAGACGACGACGGTGGGGGGCGCTCCGTGAAGGCGCTCGCCGAGTCGCTTGGCGTCTCGCTCCCAGCGATGAGCCGCGCCGTCGACGGGCTGTTCGAGCGCGGCTTCGTCAGGCGCGAGGAGGACACCGTCGACCGGCGGATGAAGCGCGTGCGCCTGACCGACGCCGGCCGCGCCGCGCCGCTCGCGCTCAACGAGGCGCGCCTGTCCGCGCTGCACGAGCTGATGGACTCGCTCGACGACGAGCAGGCCGAAGCGCTCGCGCGCGCGCTCGAGCTGATCCTGGGGCGTCGCGAGGAGATTGCCGCCTACCGACCAACCGACGAAAGAGCCGCACATGACTGAGCGAATTCGAGCCCTGCAGATGCACGACGGCAACCGCCGCTGGTGGGCGCTCGGGGCGATGTGCTTCGCCCTCTTCATGATCATGCTCGACAACACCGTCGTCAACGTCGCGCTGCCCTCGATCCAGCGCAGCCTGAACGCCTCGACCTCCTCGCTCGAGTGGACCGTCAACGCCTACACGCTGTCCTTCGCCGTGCTGCTCGTCACCGGTGGGCGCCTCGGCGACCTGTTCGGCCGGCGCAAAATCTTCCTCGCAGGGGTCGTCATCTTTGCCTCCTCGAGCGCCGCCATCGGCTTCTCCCCCAGCGACACCTGGCTCGTCGCCTGGCGCGCCGTGCAGGGCGTCGGCTCGGCGCTGATGATGCCCGCGACGCTGTCGATTATCACCAACGCCTTCCCTCCCGAGGAGCGCGGCAAGGCGATCGGCACCTGGGCCGGCGTCTCCGCGATGGCGCTCGCCATCGGCCCAGTCGTCGGCGGCTTCCTCGTCGAGTCCGTCAGCTGGCAGTCGATCTTCTTCCTCAACCTGCCCGTCGCCGTCGGCGCCGTCGTGATCGCCCTGTTCGCCGTGCGCGAGTCGCGCGATGAGACCGTCGAGCGCTCCGTCGACATCCCCGGCGTGCTGACGCTGACGACCGGCCTCGCCGCGCTCGTGCTCGCGCTCGTCGAGGGCAACGGCTGGGGCTGGGACTCGGGCCTGGAGCTCGCCATGTTCGCGCTCGCCGCCGTCGCACTGACAGCCTTCGCGCTCGTCGAGCGCCGCCGCGAGGTGCCGATGGTCGACTTCAGCTTCTTCGGCTCGCGCACCTTCCTCGGCGCCAACATCGTCGCCTTCATCGTCAGCTTCGCGATGCTCGCGATGTTCTTCTTCCTCGCCCTCTACATGCAGAACATTCGCGGCTACTCGCCGCTGCAGGCCGGCGTGCGCTTCCTGCCCTCGACCGTGATGATCATCATCATCGCGCCGCTCGCCGGGCGCCTGGCCGACCGCGTCGGCTCGCGCCCGCTGATCACCTTCGGCCTGCTCGCCGTCTCCGGCGCGCTGTTCTGGCAGTCCCATCTGACCGTCTCCAGCGGATACGGCGCGCTGCTGCCCGGCTTCATGCTGATGGGCGTCGGCATGGGCTTCGTGATGTCGCCGATGAGCCTCGCCGCGATGAACGCCGTCGACCGCGCCAAGGCCGGCGTCGCCTCCGGCATCCTCTCGATGAACCGGATGGTCGGCGGCACCTTCGGCGTGGCCATCCTCGGCGCGCTCGTCGCCACGCTCGGGCGCTCGAAGATCGACGAACTACTGCCGCGCCTGCCCGACGCCGCCCGCGGCAAGCTCGCCGACGGCCTCGGCTCCGGCGGCGTCGCGCATGGCGTGCCGGCGCGCGTCACCGATGCCGCACAGCAGGCGTTCGTCTACGCGCTGCACTACGGGCTGCTGCTAGGCGCCGGGGTCGCGCTGCTCGGGGCGCTCGCCGCGTTCACGCTGATCCGCAAGCGCGCTGACGAGCTGCCCGACGCTGCCGACACCGCCGAGCCTGGGGCGTCCAGCGGTCCCGGCCGCGAGCCCGCCGGCTCTGGTGCAGCATCCCCGCAGGGCGCAGAACGCGTGCGCGAGCCCGAGACGATCACGGCCTGAGCCGCAGCCGGTCGAAGCTCAGCGGACGATCGTGAAGCTCAGCGTGCCCGTGCGCGAGCGCTTGCCCGCTGCCGTGGCAGTCACGAGCAGCTTGTAGCTACCCGGCTTGAGCTTCTTGCGCTTGGAAATCAGGCCCTGGAAGCGGACCTTGTTCACACCTGCATGGGCCGCGAAGGAAAGCGTGCCCGCCAGGACGGTGCGCGGACAGCGGAGCTTGTGCCTGTTCCTGTGCGTCGGCGGCACGCAGTGCCTGCCGACCTTGCGCCCGCGTGCCGGCTGAGTGAACTTGAACGTCACCTGCGCCGGACGGTCGAGCTTGAACGAGAACGTCGTGCCGACCGGCAGTTTCCTGCGGCCCTTGCCGCCCCTTGCGCTGAGCTGTGCGAGCTTCGTGCCCTCACGCCACGTCTTCGCCGTCTGACCCAAGCCAGAGAGCGTCGGCGCCAGCGGCGGCTGCGGATGCGAGGAGAGGATCGTCGGCGGGCACGAGGGCGCCGGGTAGGCGTACTCGCCGGCGCCCATGTCGACGATCGCAGCCGGGCTCACGCCGCACAGGGTCGGCCCGAGCACGCGAGGGCCGCCGAAGGCGTCCGTGCTCAGCCCGGCCGGGACCAGCCCGTTTGAGCCGCGCTCGAGCGTCGGGCTGGCCGCCGTCTCGCGCACGTCCGCGCTGCCCGGACCCGGACCGGCAAGCAGCGGATCGGCACAGATGTTGCCCGCACCCGCGAACGGCGCCGCGCCCGAGCAGACGTCGCTGTAGGTCGCGCTCACGCCCGCGAGGCCCTGGAAGCCGCCGAGCTCGGGGCCGCCGCCGTCGCCGAACACGATCGTGTTCGTCAGGGCGAGCACGTCGTGGGGACCGCCGCTGATCCCGGCGACCCGTCCGCTCGCGCCTGAGACCACGTTGCCCGCGACGGTCGAGTCGTTCAGTTGCAGCGTCGCGTACGCGTTCGGACAGACGAAGCCGACGTAGATGCCCGCCCCGTTCGCGCTCGGGCCGCTCTGCAGCGTGTTACCTGCGACGACTGCGTCGGTCAGTGTCGAAGTGACGTTGGGGACCGTCGGCGGTTCTTCGGTCGTGTCGCCGCACTGCGCCACCGACAGACCCGCACCCCAGCCGAAGACTTTTTTCGGTTCGGCGTTTTCGGCGGCCCTCGGCGAGCTGCAGCGTGTTGTTCGTAAAGCGATCGCCCGTGCTCTGCAGTTCGATGTGCGTCGTCGACTCGCCGCCGCCCATCGCCATGATCGGCGCCGCTTTGAAGCTCACGCTGTTGCCGTCGAACGTGTTGCCCTGCTGCACCGCGCGGACCGGCGTCGCGGTCTCGCCCTGCAGCGAGAGCCCGCCACCGAGGTAGCCGCGCAGGTCTTTGTTCGTCCCGGCCGGGTCGGAGACGCTGTTGTGGCTGAACGTGTTGCCGCTCAGCGAGAGCGCAACCCCTTCCGCCTCCGCGGCAAGCAGGGCTCCGCCGCCCTCGTTGGTCGCCGAGTTGCCGCTGAACTGCGAGCTCGCGAGCGTGATCGGACCACCGAGCGTGAAGGCGAACAGAGCCCCACCGCTAGCTCCTGCGCCCGTGACCGAGTTGCCCGTGAACGTGTCGCTGCTCAGGTGCGCACTCGCCGCGTAGATCGCGAGTGCACCGGAGCCGACCGCGGCGCTGTTGGCGCTGAACGTCGAATCCGTAACGGTCACGACCGCGCCTATCGTGTTGATCCGCGCGCCGCCGCCTTCGCCGCCGCTCGCGACATCGTTGACGAACGTGTCGCGCGCCAGTGTCACCGCCGAGCCTTCCGGAGCGACGTTGAGGCTCAGTGCGCCGCCGCTGTTCACGGCCGTACTGTGCGCGTTCTCGAAGATCAGACCTTCGATCGTGGGCGCGCCCCCGCTGCCTTCCAGCTGCACCGTGCTGCCGCCGTCGAAGCCCGCCCCCGGCGAGCCCGCAAGCGTCATCTGGACGGCAGGCAGTTTGTAGGGAAATCCGCTTTTGCAGAGTTCGCTCAGCGTGATCTTGTCGCCGGCTTTCGCCCCGCTCAGCGCGCTCTGCAGACCAGCACAGTTGACGGTCGTTTCCGCCCCCGACGCCGGCGCTGCGAGCAGCCCCAGCACGAGCGCCAGCATCGATGCGACCAACACCCCCGGTTTCCTGGCCATCGTGCGCAAGCTACAGCACGCTGCGGGCGCCAATCGTCCGAATGTCCAGGCGGGCGCGCCTTGCGGCGAGTAGCCCAGCCGGGGAATGGCCCCGCCCGCTCCACGCCGGCCGGGTAGGATGGCGGGCGCAACTTGTTCCCTAACACGCGAGGTTCATCGGCCCGTGGCACTCGACCTGCAGCAAGTATCCGACGTCAGCACCGAGCCCGGCGAGCTGCCGAAGACGATGGCCGCCTGGGTGATCCGCGAGGAGCGCCAAGGCGAACCGAAGGACGCCTTCCAGGTCGAGGAGATCGAGGTGCCCGAGCCGGGCGCCTTCGAGGTGATCGTGCGCGTGATGGCCGCCGGCGTCAACTACAACAACGTCTGGGCCGCGCTCGGCGAGCCGGTCGTCGGTGTGAAGCTACGGCGACCACCCCGAGTTCGGCCACCACATCGGCGGCTCCGACGCCTCCGGCGTCGTCTGGAAGGTCGGCGCCGGCGTGACGCGCTGGAAGCCGGGCGACGAGGTCGTCGTGCACTGCAACCAGGCCTCCTACGAGGACCCCGAGGTGCATGGCCTCGACCCGATGGCCGCGCCGTCGCAGAAGATCTGGGGCTACGAGACGACGTGGGGCTCGTTCGCGCAGTTCACCAAGGTCCAGGCCCAGCAGCTGCTGCCGAAGCCGCACGCGCTGACCTGGGAGGAGTCGGCCTCCTACGGCCTCGTCTACTTCACCGCCTACCGCATGCTGATCACGCGCTGCAAGCTGCAGGCCGGCGCCAACGTGCTGATCTGGGGCGCCGCCGGCGGCCTCGGCGTGTTCGCGACGCAGCTCTGCGCCGCCGCCGGCGCGAACTGCGTCGGCGTCGTCTCCTCGGCCGAGAAGGGCGAGCTCGTCAAGCGGCTCGGCGCCGTCGACTACATCGACCGCGCCGAGTTCACCGGAATGATGCGCAAGCGGCGAGGAGACGCCCGAGGAGGAGAAGGCGCGCTTCGGCGTCTCGCGCGAATTCGCCAAGCGCGTGAAGGAGATCCTCGGCGACGCGCCCGACATCGTCTTCGAGCACGTCGGCAAGGCGACGTTCCCGACGTCCGTCTTCACGGTCAAGCCGTTCGGCAAGGTCGTCATCTGCGCCGGCACGACCGGCTTCAACCTCGACTTCGACGTACGCTACCTGTGGATGAAGCAGAAGGAGATCCTCGGCTCGCACTTCGCCAACGCGTATGAGTGCATGAAGGCCAACGAGCTGATCGAGTCCGGGCAGATCCGCCCCGTGCTGTGGCGCACGCTCGGCTTCGACGGCGTCGCCGAAGCGCACCAGCTGATGCTCGAAAACAAGCACCTCGGCAAGATCTCGATCCTCGTCGGCGCGCGAGACCGAGGGCGAAGGCAAGACCGCCGAGGGTCCAGGCGCGATCCACGCGGAGGTGGGCGCCTAGTGGCCGGCACCGTGATCGTCCCGTGGTACGCCACGGGCTTCCGCGCGGACGCCTTCGAGCTGGAGCTCGAGCCGGTCGCCGCCGCCGCGCTGCGCTACGGCGCGAGCGCCTACGCCGTCTACCGCGCACGCGATGACCGCTACAAGTTCCAGCAGTTCGCGACCTTCGAGCACCACCTGCAGTGGGACCGCTACTGGGCCGGCCCCGAGATGACGCACTTCCGCACCGTGCACATCGAGCTGGTACCAGGTGCCCGTGCTCTACGGCTGGTGGGACAAGACCGCCGGCGGGGAGATCCACACCGATGCCGCCGGGCCGGCCGGCAACGGCCAAGGTCACGCCAACGGCGCGCCGCACGGCGTCGTCGAGGGCGAGTCCGCCTAACCCTGCTCCAACGGCGCCATCGTAAGACCGGCGCCCTTGAGCTGCTCCCAGTAGTGCTCGGCCGGCTCCTGCATGCCGGTGTAGACGATCGCCTGGCCCGAGTTGTGGATCACGCCGGCGATCTCGTGACCGCGGGCGACCGTGATGCCGGGGATGAAGCGCGCCAGCGTGCGCGCGACGTGCTCGAACGTGTTGTGATCGTCGTTGCGTACGATCACCCGCCACGAGCCGCCAAGGCCACTCCCTGGCCCACCGACGCGCGGAAGCTCGATCGTCTCTGCCACGCCCAAGAGGATAAAGGGCGCGCCGCAGCCGTACAATTGAGCACATGAGCGGCGATCATTCTGCGCGGCTGCCAGAGCGCGACCGGCCCTGGATGATGCGCACCTACGCGGGGCACTCGACGGCGAAGGCCTCCAACGAGCTGTACCGGCGCAATCTGGCCAAGGGACAGACCGGCCTGTCGGTCGCCTTCGACCTGCCGACGCAGACCGGCTATGACCCCGACGACGAGCTCGCGCGCGGCGAGGTCGGCAAGGTCGGCGTGCCGGTCTCCCACCGCGGCGACATGGCGGCGCTGATGGACGGCATCCCGCTGAACGAGATGAACACGTCGATGACGATCAACGCGACCGCCGCGTGGCTCTTGGCGCTGTACATCGTCGCCGCCGAGGAGCAGGGTGTCACCCAGGAGCAGCTTCAGGGCACGACGCAGAACGACATCATCAAGGAGTTCCTCGCGCGCGGGACCTATGCCTTCCCGCCGGCCGCCTCGATGCGCCTGATCGCCGACATGATCGCCTACACGGTCGAGCACGTGCCGAAGTGGAACCCGATCAACATCTGCTCCTACCACCTGCAGGAGGCCGGCGCGACGCCGGTGCAGGAGATCGCCTTTGCGATGAGCAACGCGCACGCTGTGCTCGACGCGGCGCGCGAGCGCGTGCTCTCGCCCACGCCGGCGACGAGCAGGCCACGCAGGAGCTGATGGAACAGGTCTTCGGGCGCATCTCCTTCTTCGTCAACGCAGGCGTGCGCTTCGTCGAGGAGCACGCCAAGCTGCGCGCGATGGGCGTCCTGTGGGAGGAGCTCGGGCGCGAGCGCTACGGCGTGCAGAACGAGCGTCACCTGCGCTTCCGCTACGGCGTGCAGGTCAACTCGCTCGGGCTGACCGAGGCCCAGCCGGAGAACAACGTGCAGCGGATCGTGCTCGAGGCGCTCGCCGTCACGCTCGGGCGCGACGCGCGTGCGCGGGCGATCCAGCTACCGGCTTGGAACGAGGCGCTCGGCCTGCCCCGCCCGTGGGACCAGCAGTGGTCGCTGCGCATCCAGCAGGTGCTCGCCTACGAGACCGACATCCTCGAGTATCCCGACATCTTCGAGGGCTCGATCGTGATGGACGGGCTCGTCGCCGAGCTGCTCGAGGGCGCGCGCGCCGAGATGGCCGTCGTCGCCGAGCACGGCGGCGCCGTCGAGGCCGTCGCCTACATGAAGGCAGCGCTCGTCGACTCCCACCGCGAGCGGATCCGCCGGATCGAGTCCGGCGAGCAGATCGTCGTCGGGCAGAACCGCTACGCCGAGACCGAGGAATCGCCGCTGACGGCCGACGCCGAGGGCGGCATCCTCGTCGTCGACCCAGCCGTCGAAGCGCAGCAGATCGAGGCGGTCCGCGCCTGGCGCGCCGCGCGCGATCAGGCCGCCGTCGATGCGGCCCTGGCTGAGCTCGCCGACGCCGCCGCGGCACCTGAGCAGAGCACCGAACCTGATGACCGCGACGATCGCTGCCGCCCGAGCAGGCGCGACGACCGGCGAGTGGTCGAGCACGCTGCGCGAGGTGTTCGGCAGCTATCGCGCGCCGACCGGCGTCGGCGAGGCCGCCGCCGCACCCGCCGACGGAGACCTCGGCGAGCTGCGCGAAGAGGTCGCGCGCCTGCAGGAGAAGCTCGGTCGGCGGCCGAAGATCCTGGTCGGCAAGCCCGGCCTCGACGGGCACTCAAACGGCGCCGAGCAGATCGCCGTGCGCGCACGCGACTCGGGCATGGATGTCGTCTACGAGGGCATCCGCCTGACCCCCGCGCAGATCGCCGCCTCGGCGCTGCAGGAGGGCGTCCACGTGATCGGCCTCTCGATCCTCTCCGGCTCGCACCGCGAGCTGATCCCGGCCGTGATCGACGCGCTGCACGAGGCCGGCGTGACAGCGCCCGTGGTCGTCGGCGGGATCATCCCCGAGCAGGACGTCGAGGGACTGCGCCAAGCCGGCGTCGCGGCCGTGTACACGCCGAAGGACTTCGACATCACGCGCATCATGCGCGACATCGTCGAGCTCGTAGGCGCCGAGGGCGCGGGTGGCGACGGCGTCGTCGCGCCCGCCCCGGTGGCGGTGGCCGGCAACGGCTCCTCCGCCAACGGCGCGGCGTGAGCGGGGCAGCGCGGCCAACGGGCACACGCCCTGAAGGGGTGGGTCCCTCCGGTCTGGGTGCCCATGGGGTCGGCGCCGCGCTCGGCGCGCGGCTGCGCGAACGCGACCTGAGCGCCGCTCCGGCGACGCTGAACCTGCTCGAGAGCACCACCACGGCCGACCGCGAGCAGGCCACGGAGCTGCTGCGTGAGGTCTCCCCCGCTGCGCTCGGCGGCGAGGCGCCGGGGCACGTCGTCGGGATCACCGGGCCGCCGGGCGCCGGCAAGTCGACGCTGCTCTCGGCGCTGTTGCGCGCCTGGCGCGCGGACGCGCGCAGCGTGGCGATGCTGGCGGTCGACCCGAGCTCACGCCGCTCCGGCGGATCGCTGCTCGGCGACCGCGCGCGCGTCGAGTTCGACCCGAAGGACCGCGACGTGTTCATCCGCTCGACGTCCGCCGGCGAGCGCCTCGGCGGGCTGGCGTGGACGACGCGGGCCGCCGCGCACGCGCTCGCCGCAGCTTTCGACGTGGTCGTGATCGAGACGGTCGGTGTCGGGCAGGCCGAGACGGAGGTCGCCGACGTCGCCGACACCGTCGCGGTCGTCGTGCAGCCGGGCAGCGGCGACGTGCTGCAGTTCCTGAAGTCCGGGATCATGGAGATCCCCGACGTGCTCGTCGTGACCAAGGCCGATCTCGGGCAGATCGCGCTGAGCACGCGACGCGACGTCAGCGCAGCGCTGCGCTCGCTCGGTTCGCGTGACACACGCGTGGTGGCCGTCGCCTCGCTCTCGCCGCCGCAGGGGATCGAGGAGCTGATCGAGGCGCTCGACGAGCATCGTGCGAGCGTCGACGTGGGCGAACGCCGGCTGCGTGCGCGACGCGCCAATGCGCTGGCCGACTTCGCGCACGAGCATGGTGAGAACGGATTGCGCGCGCTCGGCGGCCGCCACGCGGCCGAGCAGCTGCTCGCTGCCCAGGATCCAGAGCTCGACACGGCGGCGCTGGTGGCCGCGCTCGAAGAAGGCACCCGGCGATGAGCAGGCGCTCCACGCGTGAGGACCCCCCAGTACGGGAGGCCGATGAGTCGCGCCCGGCGCGGGAGCCCGCCCGCGGGCGCTCACACGCGGGCGTGGACCTGCTGCTGATCTTCGGCGCGTTCGTGCTCGCGAGCGCGCTCGCCGGCGCACTCGGCGCAGCGAACCTCGGCACGGCGCTGTCGTTCGGTCAGATCGGGCTGGCGCTGATGACCGTGTACGTGCTACTAAGGCGCTGAAGCGGTTCCTACTGCTCGTGCAGCGTGCCGACGCGGATCGCGGTCAGCTCGGACTTTTCGGCCAAGCCTTCTTCGCCTGAGCAGAGCAGAGAGACTTTGTCTGCGCTGTCCAGGTGGATCGGTCCCCCGAGAACCAGCACAACAGGGCTGCCGGCAGGGACTTTCACTGCTTCTGAGTCGACGATCCCGGCGGAGTCCCGCAGTTCGCAGAAGATTTCCTCGGTTTCGGCTTTCTGGCCGTTGCGCCATCTGACCTTGCTGAAGAGCACGTAGTCGCCCGCCGGAAGGGAGATCGGCGAGCCGTGAGATTTGCTCGTGTAGGCGTCGCTCGGTCCGGTCGGTCCGACCGAGCCGACGATGCTCTGTCCGCTCGGGCCGGCGCTGCCCGTCTCGCCCGTGGCGCCACGGGCGCCCGTCGGTCCCACGACACCCGCGGGGCCTGTGCCACCAGCACGCCCTGCCACGTTCCAGGCAACCGCGGTCTGACCCTTGGGGCACCGGTGCCCTGGCTTCAGCACCTTCAGCACGCCGCTTCCGCCGACGCAGCCTGACAGCTGGCCGTTCTTCGCCACGAAGGCGCCCGCTGCGGCGTAGCTCGTACCACCGAGGGCCACGAACAGCGCAAGCAGGTAGGTTGCGATCTTGGCCGGCATTTCGACCGCATCGGCAACGGCCAGGACCGGCTTGAGTCATGCATCAAGGCCACGTGCTGGCATAAGCTGGGGGCATGGCAACCGGATGCTTCGTCTCGACCGGCCGATCGCTTGACAGCGCGATCGAGCGCGTCAAGCTCGCCGAGTCGCTCGGCTACGAGGCGGCCTACGTGACGCACATCGCCGGACGCGAGTCGCTGACCGTCGTCACGGCGTACGCGCTCGCCACGAGCAGCATCCGCGTCGGCCCGGGCGTCGTGCCGATCTACACGCGCACGCCGGCGACGATGGCGCAGACGGCGGCGACGATCGACGAGCTCTCGGGCGGGCGGCTGAACCTCGGCATGGGCGTCTCGCATCGCCCGGTCGTCGAGGGCTGGCACGGGCAGACCATCGACAAACCGGTGGCCGAGATGCGCGAGTACAGCTCGATCGTGCGCCATCCTGCGCGGCGAGAGCTACGAGAGCGGCGAGAAGTGGCAGACGGGCTTCCAGCTCGCCGGGATCGACCCGCGCCCGCAGCTGCCGATCTACATAGCCGCGCTCTCCCCCGCAATGCTGCGCTTGGCCGGCGAGATCGCTGACGGCGTACTGCTGTGGCTGTGCTGCCCGCAGTACATCGAGGACGTCGTGATCCCGGAGGTGCGCACCGGACGCGAGCGCGCCGGCAAGCCACTCGATGGCTTCGACGTCGTGCCGGCCGTGCCCTGTGCGCTGACCGACGATCGCGGCTCGGCCTTCGCGGCGATGCGCATGGAACTGATTCCGTATTTCGGCTTGCCGTTGTTCGCTTTCTGCTGCAACTGAGCGGCTGCCCCTACTAGCGGGTCTGAGCCGTAGAGCGCTGCCAGCTCGTGCCGAAGGATCGGCACCAGTGCGTACGTGCAGCCCTTGTGCTCGAAACTGATTAGCGGTTCGTCCTCATACTCGGCCGCTTGCGGCGCGTCGATAGCGGACTGCTCATGCGCCGCCGTTTGGATCGGGCCGCGCACAAGTTCGACGCGCTCATATAGGCGCTTGACAAGCTCGCTGTAGAGCTGCATAGAGCCATCCTTGGCAACCCCACCGATATCGGCTCGCAGGCGCTCCACGGCCTCTAGCGCGGCTGTATCGGGCTGCTCTAGTGCGCCTAGGGTTGCGTCCGCTGCCGCTGCCTCGCCTTCGGCCGCTGCGCGTTCGACCGCGAACTTTTGCTGTAGCTCGCCCCACCGCTTATCGCTGATCTTGTCGTCCAGCCATTTTTCCTCAGCGGCTTCCGTGCGTGCCTGGGTTTGCTTGATCGTGCGCTCGGCCTCTGACTTGGCTTGCTTGGCGTCGGCCGTCGCTCGCGTGCGCTCCGCTTCTAGTTCGCCCGTCGTCAGTCCCGGACTAATGACGTGCTCTGAGAGGTAGGTCAGTAGCGCCCCGTCGATCTTCTCTTGCGGTAGCGGTTTCTGCGCTGTCGTGCAGTCGATCCCCTCGGAAGCCGCGCGGCACTTATAGACCATCTTCCCGTACTGGTAAACGGCCGGTTTCATCGTTACGCCACACGAGCACTTGAGCATCCCGTGATCGAGCAAATGGTTTGCGGAGCGCTTGCCGCGCCCGTTGGCTTGCAGCGCCTTCGTTGCCGCTAGGCGCGTCTGGACTGCGCTCCAAGTGTCAGCGTCGATCAACGGTGTGTGTTTGCCGTCGTGACCGCCGCTGACCTTGCCGATGTAGATGTCATTTTCGAGCCGAAGTGAGATTGACTTTCCGCGCCATGCACCGCCCCGCCTAGTTGCGACGCCTTCCCTCTTGAACTCCTGCGCTAGTGCATGGAAGCTCGCACCTTCGTAGGCGTAGCGCTTGAACATAAGGCGCAGCCATTTCGCCTCAGACTCGCAAATCACTAGTCCGCCGTCGTCGCCAAGTTCATAGCCGAAGGGCACCGGCCCGCCGTGATAGGAGCCACGTTCCGCCTTGCCTGGGTTGCTCGCCCTGACGCGCTCAGAAATACTGTCGCGCTCAAACTGAGCGGCCATCGCCATAGCGTTTCGCGTCAGCTTTCCCGCTGCCGAATCCCCGTCGTATTGCTTGCCGTCCGCCGTCCAGAGCTTGATCCCTGCGCTATCGAAAAGCTCATAGAGGGCTTGATTGTGCGCAGCCGAGCGGCCGATTCGATCCATCCAGGGCGACACCAGCACGCCAACCTCGCCCGCTCTGATCGCAGCCGTCAGCGCGTCTAGTTCCGGCCGGGACTGCTTGCCACCAGATACGCCTTCGTCGGTGTAGACGCGCCCTAGGGTCCAACCCCGCGACTCCACGAAGCGTTCGCAGTCCTTCTTTTGCGCCGCTAGCGAATGGCCCTCATCTACCTGTCGCTGGCTCGATACTCGCGTGTAGATGGCCGCTACGATTGCGCTTGGCATGGGACTTATCCTCCCTTGTCCATGCGGCCGGGCGCTCCAACGTCGCGGCCGCGCTTTATTGATAGGCGAAGCCTACCAGTTCTGGCCCTGTCTGCGCGCTTCCCGTTGGCTTGGGTCAAATGGGTCTGTCCTCTCGGCTCGATTGATAGTCAAACCGTATCACCGCGCCGCAGTTTTCGCATTGGCAGTTACACGGTGAAATCTGCATCTAGATAGAGCTTGAAATACACGGCGAAACGTATCCCGCCGTATTCCTGGGGCTGTATCTGCGGGTATTCCTGGGGATACAATTTTCGTTGCGAAAGCTGGGCCGACGTGTTACTTTCGTGACCGCTGTTCGACAGACTCGCGCCGCAGTCGAGACGTTCGTTACAGACTCCGGTTACAGCGGGCAGCACGAGCCGTAATCCTTGGCAGCACGCAACACCGCTTTTGCGCCTTGATATGGCTCGACGTAGAACGCTGAATGTACGACTGGAAATCGTGCCGGATGCACACCGGCCTATGACTCGCGTTCTACTAGTCCCTAAGTTTCATGCTGTAGCGGCTTCTGTCCGCAACCTCTTTTGTGAAATCCACGCCACGCTCGCGCCCGACGTAGCGCACACGGCGGACTTCCAGACGGACGGACGCTTGCGCCTCTCCGACGTTGGTCAAGCGAAACTCTCCGCTGCGCGCAGCTACGCGAAACACTACGCCGCCACAGTCGGCTTCCAGCGCACGACGTTCGGCCGCTCTAACGGCCCAGCGCTCCGAAGTCGTGAGATACGAACCGACCTTGAGCCCATAGATTTCAATCAGCGCACCGGAAACAGCATCGGTGCCGTGGTAGAAGGTCACGACTCAGCTAGCGCGTAGCGTTTCGCCGCTTTGCTCGTGCCGGGCGATTGAGTGATTTCGCCAGCTTCCAACAGCGCCAGCCGTGCGCGGGCGAAGCTGCGATCCGTGCCCTTAGTCCCGCACCGTTCGGACAGTTCCCGTCCCGTGCGCTCGCCGTCCTCTAGCGCCGCAAGGATGCTGTCCTTATAGCCCTCAACTACTCGCCCAGGCGAAGGCTTGGACGGCTCTACGTGCGAGACAGTAACGGGAGCCGTTTTCCTGCTGATGGCCCCGTTACGCCGCGTTTTCCCTTCTTGCTCAATCTCCGCGCGGACTCGTGCAAATAGGTCCCCGTGAAACTCGCAGAACCGGGAGCGCTTGACGCGATCGCCGCTGCACTCAGGACTCTTGCAGCGCATCGGCGGCGAGTCGTTCCTCAGGAGTCAGCGCCGTTTCGCGGTCCTCGACGTATCGACGTTGGGCAGCGTTCGCGGCGTCTGCCAGAGCGCGCGAGCCAAACTCGCGCCACGCTGCCGACTCGTCAACCTCTCCGACAGTCTCACCGTCCCCGCCGTAGATCGTGCGCAACTCGTTTGGCGTCAACTCGAATGGGCTGGAGAAGCTAACGGCGGACTGGAGCACCCAGCGCCCATCGCGCGTACCTACGATTGTTGCCGCTGCCGGAAGGTCACTGTCGGGGTCGATCCGTTTTAGTTTGTCTCCGATGTTCATGGCTTGAAAATATCCTGCACTTGCACACCTAGCGCATTGGCTAGAGCGACCCGCGTTTTCGCGGTTGCCGGGGTTGAGCCCTGCTCATAAAACGACAGACGGCTGCGACTAACTCCCGCTGCTGCCGCCAAGTCCGCTTGGCGCAGCCTTGCCGCGTAGCGTGCGACCTTTAGCGGGCTGTAGGCGCTTGGGTTGGCGCTTACCCTGTCCCGGTGAAACTCGAAAACATGCTCTGAGCAGACACGCTTAGCGGCTGCTGTCTGCGGTCCCATCCTAGGCATTAGTGAAAGCCCTCGCCTAGCTCTGTAAAGGGCTGGAATGCACCTTGTGGAATAGGTGGCGCGCTGCCTGCCGACTCAAGGTCGAATGCGGCTCGCAAGTTCGCCTCAGACGTTTGGACTGTCTCGATCCCGTCCAATTTTCTCAAGACATACTCATCCGGCAATTCCGTAGTGAGAGGCTGTACGCCAACGACTTCGACTCGCAGCCAATCGTCTCCCTCGGGCGCAGCCTTACGTTTCCAAATCTCGTGGACGTTCACCATACCGGCGCGCTTCCTCCCTCTAGGTAGCGCTGCCAAACCGCGTCATCGTGCGCGGCCTGCGCCTCGCGTTCAGCCTTCTTACGCGCTTCCAGTTCGTCATAGCGTCGGCTCGTCTCGCGTGCTACGGCTTGATTGAGCGCGCGTGTTCCCTCTCTGAGTGCGTCCAACTGTCCAGGGTTCATCGGCTCGTCATTGGAGCCGGTGAAGATCTCGCGCGGACTTGGAGGAGGACGCTTGCGGATTGGTTTGGCCGAGCTTGACCCAAAACCTGCTGGAAGGCCAACCATTACGACACTCTTGTTTTCTCTTGTTTTCCCATGTCTTCTAAACCGTAACAAGCGCTCCGACATGGCACGCGAGCACTCAGACTATGAAGAATGCACGAGTACCAAAGCAAGGGGATTACACCACGGTTCATGGGCGCTACGCCCACGGCCAACTTTGGCATTCCCACAATTCGGGAAGTGTCAAAATCGGTCGATGGCACCGGACTAGAACTCTCTGGCTTTTTTGCGACCTGGGATCTTGACTCAGACAATGAGGCATTCTTGCCAACCGCTTTCAACGCTGCTCTACCGGCCGCGCTGAAATTGGGCGTGCCGGTGCTCTACAACCATCAAAAGAATGACGCCCCGATCGGTTTCGTGAAGTCGGCAGAGATTCGACCGGGCGGGCTATGGGGTTCTCTAATTCTCCCTAAGCCGGTAGCCGGGACAAAAGCCTTCGACATCTACTCTGCCATTCAGACGGGCTCAATGGGCAATTTGAGCTTTAGCGTCGGCGGCTTGTGGAAACGGTTGGACATCGCGGGCAAGGTAAAGCTCTTGTGTGAGAGGTGGCTGGAGTGTTCGATTACGCCGATTCCGACGAACGTCTTTGCAACCGCGACCGGCGTCAAATCGGCCGTCGGAGTCAAGTCTCTCGGTGCTGGGCTATGGGTTCCTTCCACAATGAGCAGCCGCGATCAGGTAGAGACACGCACACAGCACATGGCCCAGCGCCGACTTGAGCGAACGCTAGACAAGCTGGCGCTTGAATTGAACGTGTTGGAGATCAACCGCGCAGCGCGCGGGCGTCGTCCTTCACTGATCTAAGAGTCTCCAGAACGATCAAAGCCCGCCAGAGTCGAAGGAAAACTCTGGCGGGCTTTGAGTCGATGGATTTCAGTCAGACGCACCAGCCCTTACACCGCGCGCCTTCCAGCAACTACACCTAAAAGGGTAACACTCTCGCGCGCCATTCGCGCAGCGCTCAACACCCTAGGGAAAGGAGTGAAGACCTAGAGAGCCGAACGCTGCCGAGCGCGCGCCTAAGTGAAATTACCCCGCGCCCTGCCAGTGCTCGCCCAGCATCCCTAGCAACCCTCGACGCTGCCCGGTGTGCGTGTATTCCTGGGGTTACGAAGCGCCATTTTATCACCATTCGACCGCTCATGCGCTAGAGCATTTGTCACAGTCGCGCTGTACACTGTTTACAGAAAACAAAACGACCGTAGGAGGACAATTGAGCAATGGTGGCAACCCAACTAAAGCGGCACCGTGTAGCGGCCGGATTTACCCAACTTAGGCTTGCCGACGCTGTAGGCGTCAGTAGGCAAGCGGTAGTTGAATGGCAGCGTGGCGCAAAGCACCCATACGCCCGTAATGCGCGCAAATTGGAAGCGGTCCTCGGAGCGCCTATCGCCGTACTGCTAGCGCCCGAAAACACGAACGACCCCGACGCGAAGAACGCCGAGGTCGCTGAGAGAAAACAAACGACGCCTAACCGGGAAGTGAAAAGCAACCGTGTCACTACAGAGTAACACAGACACGCTCACGGCGCGCGATGCACAAGAGGCGCAAGTGCGTAACCAACTGGCGGACGCTCTGTTTGGTTTGGAGTCCTCGCTGGTCGATGGTGCTGATGATCCGGTGCAGGCTAGGCAGCTACTCACAGACGCGGTTTGCAGGGTTGCAAGAGCACGCAAATCGGACGCCGATGCACAGACCATTGCCAGCCTAGAGCTTGTCTCCGCTGAGGACTTCGCGGCTGTTGACGAGCCGGGCGCGCAGCCGCTCGTCGGCACGGACGCAAGCAATCTCATTCCGCAGGGCTCAGACGTGATGGTCACGGGAAATGGTGGCGCAGGTAAGACGACGCTGACGACCGATCTAGCCGTTCACCTTGCGGCCGGTACCGGTTGGCTTGGGTTGCCGATTGAGCGCCCGGTGCGAGTCCTTATGGTGGAGAACGAGGGACCGCGCCCGCTGTTCCGCAAGAAGCTGGCACGCAAGCTTGCCGACTGGCAGGGCTCGCCGCTGGAAGGCCGTCTAATGATGCTTGGCGAGCCGTGGGGAGCATTCACCTTCGCAGACGACGGATGGCGCGCAGCGTTGGCTAGCGCCCTCTCTGAGCAGGAGATTGACGTACTGATCGCGGGGCCGGTGACTCGCCTGGGAATGAACGAGGCCGGAACGCTGCAACAGACGCGGGACTTCATGGGACTTGTGGCCGACGTTCGCGCGAAAGCCGAGCGTCCGGTTGCGACGGTGCTTGTTCATCACGACAACAAGGCGGGCAACGTGAGCGGAGCTTGGGAGGGCGCGGGAGATACGCTGATTCATCTTGCCACCTACGCGCACGGGTCCACGGAAATGCACATTCAGAAGGCGCGTTGGAGCCCTGAGCACCACAATCAAAAGATGAAACTCACGTGGGCCGACGGTGAAAGCTATGACCTACTAGACGACCGCGACTATCTCGGCGAGATTGAAAGCCTGCTGAGCGACAAGCACCCGCGCACCGTCAAGGAAATCATGGCGAAGATCGGCGCGTCGGAAAAGACGGTCAAGTCAGCGATCCAAGGGGCGATCCCGCTGGAGCGAATCTGGAAACTCAGTCCGACACAAGCCGAAGCGGCCGGACGCGAAAAGGTGGCATCCAATGGCACTTACTATTGCTGCATTCAGGGCTGAATGCACCAAGATGCACCAACGGTTTTCGGCCGCTGAAAGGGCTTGCTGCATCGCTGCTGCTTCCCTATAGGAAGCAGCAGAGAATGCAGCAGCAGCCCTGCTGCATTTTGCCTGGGATGCACCAACCCAGGATTGCGGCGTAAGGACCGGACGCTTTGGATCGCTGGGGTTGCCGATATGAGGACGGCCGACAAACAAGCACTGATCGAAGCCGCGCTCCGCGCTGAGTATGAGGGTTGGAGCACGGCCCCCGAGCTGCGCGAGTACGTGTCTGCGGCCGCTCGCAGCCGTGGCGTCCAACTGACGCCTGCCGCCGTCCTCGAGATTCTGAGCGAAGCGGGACTAGCCTAATGCGCGCACTTCCGCCAAACGCCGGCGATTTTGTGCCAGTGTCCTCAGACCCAGCGACTGCTGAAATGGAAACGGCCGTCGCTGCTGAGCATAGGCGGCTTGCAGACGAACGCGAAGCGCCAAAGCGCCGAAGGCGTGAAGCTCGCGCGGAGCGCCGTCGAGCACGCGAATGCGCTTGCAGAGAGGTCGCTGCCGAGCTTGCCAACCTTGGCCCTGCTGCTCACCCTAAACGCGGACGTCCATCGCTGTTTGACGATCCTCGCCGCAGGGCGCTGTTTGAGCGCGTCAATAAAGCGAATTGCACCGCGAAGGAAATCGGCGCTCTGTTCGGCATCGGAGAACGAACCGTCAGACACTGGCGCTCAAAGCTATGAGAGGCGACGTTTTCCGCACAGAATCGCTTGGCGGGCATGTTCGCTACTACCTCGGCAAATCGCTCGCGGAAGCTATCGCAGCCGGTGAAGCGGCAGCCGCTCCGAATGACCGCGTAGTGGTAGTGAAGCTGTCGCCTGGCAAACGTCAGAGCATGGTTTGGGTCAGTCCGTAGCGCCGCGCGTTCTCACACATTCATGCACACCACACGCCGAAGGGCCGAGCCGTTGGAGGGCCGCGAAAGGGCAGGCAGCGCCGGGCGTCAGCGGCCCCTCAGAGCGCCGTCAGCGCCCGCTAGGCGGCAGCAACCCCAGGACCGCCCGCGATGCTGCCGACAACGGGTCCGCTGGCAGGCGCGGTTTGCGTCCGCGTCGTTGGGGTTGCCCGGTGCTCGACGCGCTCGGATCGTGGCCGTCAGCGGCCCACAATCGAGCGCTCACGGGAGCCCTGCCAGAGCCCGGCCGAATCAGTCTCGGATCGGCGCTCCAGAGCCCTAAAACTCCTGGAAAAATGCCCCAAATGACCGATTGGTATGCGCTATGATTCGGGCACAAGTTGGCCCCGCGCGCTGCGAACGCCGGGGCCGTGGCACGACTGAAAGGACCAGCCATGCAAGCCATAGGGTATTTGAGGGTCAGCACTGACGAGCAGGAGGAAAGCGGAGCCGGGATCGCCGCCCAGCGCCGAGCCATTCGAGCAGCGGCGAAGGCGCGCGGTTGGAGCGTGCATTGGGTAGACGACACGGCCAGCGGTAAATCAGTGAAACGCCGCCCAGGCTTGGAGCTTGCGCGTTCCATGCTGCTGAAAGGTGAAGCGGTCGCGCTGATCGTTGACAAGGTAGACCGTCTCTCGCGGTCGCTGCTCGACTTCGCGTCGATCCTTGACGAGTCGCAACGGCAGGGCTGGACACTGGTTGCGCTCGACTCACCGGCCGATCCCAGCACGCCGCAAGGCGAGGTAATGGCGGCGATGCTGAGTGTGTTTTCACAGTATGAGCGCCGGTTGATCGGTGAACGCACACGGCGGGCACTGGCCGAGAAGCGCGCCGAAGGTGTGACGCTCGGCCGTCCTCGCACGCTGCCCGATGTTGTCCGTGAACGGATCAAGAGTGAACGCGCTGAACGTGTGGCACTCCAGACCATCGCTAACCGTCTCAACGTCGAGGGAGTACCAACGGCGCAAGGCGGCAAGCGTTGGTACTCGGCAACCGTGCGCAAGGTGGCGCTTGCCGCTTGACCGCTCGGCGCGCGTTCACACTCGGCGCTGCCGTCGCTTTGATCGGCGCAGTGCCAGCGCGTGCCACTGTCAGCGTTGACACTTCCGCCGTTGACGGCCGATGCGTCGAACTCGGCCTGTTCTATCAAGCGTTCTCGGGCGGTCCTCATCGAATCACGGCCGCGCTCTACGGTGACGGCGGCGAGCTGGTCGCGCGGCGCTCACTGATCGCTGGACCGCACTGGCGCAGTTTCACTATCGCTTGCCCGGTGCCCGGCCGGTATTCACTTGTCACCACGTATCGCGGGCGCAGTTCACTGGTCGCCGCCGTCGCAACCCCAGGGAAACGGGCACGGCTCGCGCGCTTTCACTGAAATATTGTCTCGGCGCGAGTGAAACAGGTAATCCTGGGGTTGCCGGTGTGAGTACCGGACTTGATTAGTGAGGAACCGTTACCGAGAAACCCAATCTTTTTGGTGAACATTGCGGGATACGGGGCGGTATGCACACACGGGAGGGGCAAAATAGCTTCGCGTACCACTTCCCTAGGGCGAAGCGGCTGCGATACTTCACCTATGGCACTTCAACCTCGCCCAACACAGAGCATCCCGTCCGACGGCCGTCATTTCGCAGGCGGTACACGACGCACGGCTGCTGCAACAACGGGGCCAGCAATTCAGACACCGGCCATTCTGCCCGGCGCACAGTCCAACCGCGCCAGCACGGCAAGGCGCAACCCCGCAACGCCAACGAATGCCCGAGCAGTAGATCGTGGCGCGTTCTATCCGGGCCAGCCGTCGAACTACGGCACTACCTGACTGTCCGCTAAGCTCCGGCGCAAATAAGCGGCGAACGCCAGAGCGCTAACTCCGACGTCCGCCTAAGCACAACAAACCCCAGGAGGTTTGTCATGCCTAGTCATTCTGATTCGTCGCGCGACCATGCGCACCTTCGACGTCCGCTCGTGCCGCACCCGATCCCACGGCGAGCTACCGTTCGGACCTACAGCGTTCTTGACCTTGGCGGAACGGCTGCCGCTCGGCTCGCCTATCTGCTCGCGGCCGAGCGCTTGGACGACGCGGAAGCTGCCCACCAGTCAGCGCTCTACCGATTGGCTACAGCCGAGAACAAGCCTCTCGCGCAGCTCCGCGCCGAGCTAGGGCTGTAGCGGCGAGAGGGCCGCCGAGTGCCCGCCACGATGGCCCTGCGGCCCTCCTCCCTATCTTCCGCGCTGCTCTAGCTCTATCTCGTCAGCCAAGTCGTGCAGGTCTGCGTCGTATGCACTCAGTAGGGCGAGCAGCGTTGACCATTGGACGCCACGCTTGCCACGCTCAACGGCCGAGACGAACTCAGACCGGACGTCTGCCTTCTCGCCCGCTTCTACCTGCGTCAGTCCGACCGTCTTACGAAGCGCTCGGAGTGCTCCGCCCAGCTCAGCGTACTCAGGCGGCTTTGGAAGGCGCTGATTCACGCCGCCGAACGCTAGCCGAGCAGCTACTTTGCCGCGTCCAGCGCATCAGCTAGATCGTGCAGGCTCGCGCCGTAGGCGTCGAGCAGGGCCAGCAAGGTTGTCCAGGTCAAGCCACGTTTCCCTCTCTCAACGGCCGAGACAAAGCCGCTGCGAATCCCGGCCAGCTCGGCCGCTTCTACCTGCGTCATGCCTGCTGTTCGGCGCAATCTGCGCAGGGCAGCGCCAAGCGCGACGTACTCGGAGCCCTTGGGGATTCGATGGGATGACATTTGTCGGACTGGTACCAGCGGTATCAATTCGGTAAGGTTCCAACACGCAATACGGGCTAAGCGGGCTGCCGCGTGCTGATGACACGCGGCAGCCCTACACGACGAAAGCGAGCTTCGTCATGCCGGGCGATCATATTGAGGCTAAGGCCGAATACGGCGTAGTGCTGGAGCTGGCCGACCGCTACGCCAGCGGCCGTCCGCGCGCTGAGCTGTACGCCGCCCTGAGGGCCAAGTTTTCACCTGAGCAAGTTGACACCGCCATCGCCTCTCTGACGGATGCAGGAGTCACCCGAGCGACGCCTAAGAAGGTCTACGGCAGTGCTGCCCTGCAACGGATTGACGAACTCGGATTGATCGATGTATGAGCCTCAGCTTGTCCGGTTCTCGCCCGTCGAGCGACGACTCCTAAGGGACCTCGCGGCCGCCCAGGGAATGAGCGTCGAGGACTTGATACGCGAAGCGTTGACGCTGCCGCCGTGCGAGCCCGGAACGCACCCCAGGCATCTGCGGATCGTTCGGGGCAGCGGCGAGCTGCACACGACCAGCCGTCTGGCGCTCTAGCCATGCCGTGCCGACTGCGCCGCCCGCTGTTACGAAGCTGCCTAGGCGGCCGTAGAGGGCCGCAGGACCGCAAAGGCCACAAGCGGACGCTCAGGCATCCCCACGGCCCTACGCGACCCCGCAGGGGCGTCTGCTGAGCCGATGGAGAACCCTACGGTCGCATTCGGGCAGCTCGTGAAGCTGCGCCGCACGGCGGAAGGATGGAGTCAGGCGCGCTTGGCTGACAAAGCCGAGCTGCACCGGACGGAGATTTCGCTTATCGAGCGCGGCAAACGGAACGTCGGCCTGGAGACTGTCGCCGCGCTTGCCAAGGGCTTCGGCACGACGCCCGCCGATCTACTGATTGACCTCGACGTGAGTCAGCCCGGAAGACCTGGCGATGACTCAGGAACGGCCGTGGCTCGCAGGCGTATAGTCGCTCCGAATGACCGTTGAGCAGGCACGCACCTACCTAACGACCCTCAGAAGTAACGCTGAGTTGACGGCTGCAATGGACCCAGAGCAGGAGGTGCACGGTCTTGCACTACAGGCAGTCGACGCCGCGCTAGATGCGGTGCGTCCTTTTATGCCGAGCATGAGCGTGATGCGCCGCGTGGAAGACATTATTTCGCCCGGCACCGTCGCGCAGGGAGAACCGATCCGCGCTGTTGACCTCCTTTGGATCGTAACCCTGTTGCTCGCGGAGCTACCCGCACCGCCGCCTCAGCCCACGGGCGAGGACTTTATGACGATGCTGTTCTAGCGCCTGCGCGCGGAGCGCCCAGGCTAGGCTGACTGCCTGCTCAACGCCCAGAAGCCAATAGCGCGTATCGGCCTGCCGTTCTGCGCTATTGAGTCCTCAGCACCAATAGCGTCCGACGGCTTGCCGTTCTATCGCGCGATGATCGAGCGGTCGGGCTTCGGCGCCGACATCGAGCGCTACGACGCCGCCTCCGGCGATCTGGCGGCGATGCAGGCAGCGATCTCGGATGACTTCCTCGCCCAGCTGACGGCCGTCGGCGCCGAGGCGGACGTGCGCTCCGGGATCGAGCGCTACCGCCAGGCGGGCGCCACAACGCCGTGCGTCGGGCCGATCTCGAAGACCGACTTCGAAGCCACGCTGCGCGTCGGAATCGGCGCCTGAAGCACAGCTCGGCGCGTAGGCTCTCCTTCGATGCTCGTCCTCCTCGGCTTCGCCGTGCTCGCCGGCGCGGGCACCGCCCTCTCGCCGTGCGTGCTGCCGGTGCTCCCGGCGCTGCTCTCGGCCGGCGGCGTGGGCGGACGGCGCCGGCCGCTCGGCATCGTGCTCGGCCTGTCGATCACGTTCACGGTGACGATCGTCGGCCTGGCGCAGGTCGTCGACGGCGTCGGCCTCGGCTCGGACCCGCTGCGCGATGTGGCGATTGTCGTGCTGCTCGTGTTCGGCGCGGCGCTGCTCGTGCCGCGGCTGGCCGACCGGATCGAGGCGCCGCTGTCGCGCCTGGCGCGCTTTGGCCCGCGCTCGCGCGGCGAGGGCTTCTGGTCGGGCATGCTCGTCGGTGGCGCGCTCGGGTTCGTCTACACGCCGTGCGCGAGCCCGATCCTCGCGGCCGTCATCTCGGTCAGCGCGGCCAGCGGGAAAACGATCGTGATCGCGCTCGCCTATGCGCTCGGCTCGGCACTCGTGCTGCTCGCGCTGACGCTCGGCGGGCGGCGGCTGTTCGAGCGCATTCGCAAGGCCGGCCGCGGTCCGGCGCTGCAGCGGGCGCTCGGCGCGATCATGGTCGTGACGGCGATCGCGATCGCGACCAACCTCGACGTCAACTTCGACCAGTTCGTCGCCCAGCACATCCCCGACGTCAACCTGACTGCGTCGCTCGAGTGCTCGGAAACGGTCACCAAGCACCTGCACGAAATCTCGGGCCGCCAGCCCAAGTTCGCCCCGGCCAACGGATCCTCGACCTGCCACGGCTCGGACTCGAGCGTGAAGGCGGCGCCGGCGAACGCGAGCCAGGCGACGCTGCTCGCCGACGCGCGTGGACTGCGCAAGCTCGGCCCGGCGCCCGACTTCACGCAGACCGAGGATTGGTTCAACACGCCCGGCATGAAGCCGCTGTCGCTGACCTCGCTGCGTGGACACGTCGTGCTGATCGACTTCTGGACGTACACGTGCATCAACTGCATCCGCACGCTGCCCTACCTGAAGGCATGGGACGCCAGCTATCGCCACGACGGGCTGACGATCGTCGGCGTAGAGACGCCCGAGTTCGCGTTCGAGCGCGACGCGGCCAACGTGTCCAATGCGATCAAGCAGTTCGGCGTGCGCTACCCGGTCGCCCAGGACAATGAGATGGGCACGTGGAACGCCTACGGCAACGAGTACTGGCCGGCCGACTACCTGATCGACGCGCACGGGCAGGTGCGCTACGCGGCGTTCGGCGAGGGCGACTACGACAAGACCGAAACGGCGATCCGTGCGCTGCTCGCCGAAGCGGGCAGCCGGCTCGGCGGGCGCAGCGCGCCCAAGGACGTCGTCGTGCCGAGCCGGCAGGCCACGCCGGAGACCTATCTCGGCAGCGAGCGCGCCGAAGGCTGGCTGGCGCGCCCGAAGGACGGCGTGCACGACTACGGCGCCCCCACCACCGGCCACCTCTCGTTGAACGAATTCGCCTACAGCGGCACGTGGAAGATCGCCGCGCAGCCGGCTGAAGCCGTCGCCGACGCCGGCATCGATGTCGAGTTCCAGGCGAAGAACGTCTACCTCGTGCTGAGCTCGGCCGGCGCACGTCCGCGGCAGGTGCAGGTGCTGCTCGACGGGAAGCCCATCTCGGCGGCCGATGCCGGCTCAGACGTCCATGGCGGGAGCGTAACCGTACGTGGACAGCGGCTCTACACCCTCGTGTCACTCCCCCACGACGAGCGCCACCGGCTGAGCCTGCGTGTCGCACCAGGGGTGAGCGGCTATGCGTTCACTTTCGGGTAGCACGCGTGCGTGTTCGGCGCCCATGCCAAGCCGTCCAATGCGCACGGCCAAGATGCCCCGAGAACTTATAGTCTCGGCCGATCTAGCCCAACTCTGGCACAGTCCGCCAGCGACCTGCGGGACGAGGAGGTATGCCGTATGCACATGACTGGTGGCAAGCACGCCGTAAGACGCGCACGAAGCACGATCCGAACGGTGCTGGAAGGGCCCAGGGCACTAGTGTCCTGACGCATTAATTCGGTCGCAGTAGCGGCTGATCGAGTCGAGGATCTGATCGGCGGTCTTGGTCCAGACGTATGGGCGTGGGTTCTCGTTCCAGTCGGCGATCCAGGCACGGATGTCCGTGTTGAGCTCGCGCACCGAGCGGTGCGCGCCACGCCGTAGCTTCTTGCTGGTGAGCTCTGAGAACCAACGCTCGACGAGGTTCAGCCAAGAGCTTGAGGTCGGGGTGAAGTGCAGCACGAAGCGGGGGTGCGCGAGCAGCCATTTCTTGATCGCCGGCGTTTTATGAGTTGAGCTGTTGTCGAGGATCACGTGCACGTCGAGCTCTGCGGGAACCTCACGATCGATCCTCTGCAGGAACTTCTTGAACTCGATCGCGCGGTGGCGGGCATGCAGCGAGCCGATCACCTTGCCGCTCGTGAGGTCAAGCGCCGCATAGAGGCTCGAGGTGCCGGAGCGCTTGTAGTCGTGGGTGGCGCGCTGCGGGGTGCCGGGCAGCATCGGCAGGATCGGAGCTGAGCGGTCAAGCGCCTGGATCTGGGACTTCTCATCGACGCAAAGCACGACAGCTCGCTCGGGCGGGTTCAGGTAGAGCCCGACGACGTCGCGGACCTTCGCCACGAACTGAGGGTCCTTGGAGAGCTTCCAGGTCTCCTGGCGATGGGGCTGAAGCCCAAACGCACGCCAGATGCGGTGCACTGCCGACTGGGTGAGCCCGACCTCGGCGGCCATCGAGCGCGTCGACCAGTGCGTCGCGTCCTTAGGTGTTGACTCGAGCGTCTTTACGATCACCTGCTCGACCTGCTCGTCGCTGATCGTCCGTGGTTTGCCCGGGCGCGGCTCATCGATCAACCCGTCAAGGCGGAACTCAGCAAAACGAGAGCGCCACTTGCGCACCATCGGCCGGTGCACCCCAAGACGCGCGGCGATCTCGGTGTTATTCAGCCCCTGGGAGGCCAGCAGCACCACCCGGGAGCGCTGCGCGAGCGCCTGTGCGCTGCTTCGACGACGCGCCCATGACTCAAGCTGGGCGCGCTCATCCTCGGACAATTCGATCTGAACCGGCGTAGAGATAGGCATACATTCTGCCTACCCTGCTAGGACCGAATTAATGCGTCAGGACACTAGCTCTCGCGCTAGCCGCGCTGCTTATGTGCGCCGCAGCCGCCAGCGCGAGCGCAGCTGGCACCGTCACGCTTCCCGGAAACCCGCTGATCGTCTCCGTGGGCACCGAGGGACAGTGTCAATCGAACTACCTCAACGCGGGCAACAACTTCTTTCCGGGAACGGGCACGCTCGGTGATTGCGGCTTCTTCCTGGGCTTCCCGGAATCGGGCAACCCCACCGCACTGCAGAAAACCGTCTACGGATTCAGCGGTACCGCGGGCCCGGGCCTCGGCTCGACCGAATACACCGAAGTCAGCCCCGGTTCGCCGACAGGGAGCGGCACGCCGACCGACCCCTACAAGCTTGTCACCGTTTTCAAGGTCACCGATGCCGAAGCGAAACTCGACTACGCCGTGATCACCGAGACAACCACATACGTGAACGGCGAACCGCAGTTTACGTCGACCTTCGACGTCGAGAACGTGACCGGCCAGAGCGTGAGCGACGCTCCGATGGCCCCGCTTAAATTCCATGCGATCTACGCGGGCGACCTATTCACGGACAACAGCGACTTCGGCACAGGCGTGTTCCTTGCGGGACCGCCGAGGTTCGTAGGCGGCCAGAACAACACGACCGGCGTCTTTGGCGGATTCATTGAAGCTTCCTTGCCCTCGCCTCCCTGGGACAGTTACCAGACAGGCTGTTGGAACGAAGTGCCGGATCCCTTCGGCCGCTGTCCCACCACGAGTCCGAGCGACGCGGGCATCTGGCACGCCGTACGCGGCGCGGACGCCCAAACGCCGGTATTCAACGAGGACATCGACCCCAACCTGATTGACAACGCAGTTGGGGTCAGCTGGGACGACCACCTCTCGACTGCTTTGAAACCAGGTGAACACGCGACCTACTCGATCATCAACCGAGCGCAGATACCGGCGGGCCTGGGCGTGCAGCCGGTGACTCAAACCCACAGGGTGAGCGAGACCGGGACAGTTACGGTCACGGCGACCGACACCGTTGGTACGCCCTATGCCAACCGTCCGCTCGTTTACAAAATCGATGGCGCGAATCCGAAATCGGGCAGTGTCACAACGAACTCGAGCGGTGTGGCGACGGTCAGCTACGTCGGGACTGCGCCAGGAGTCGACACGATGCAGATGTTCCTGGACCTCGCCGGCACCGGCTCGCAAACGACCCAAGACCCGGCGTCAGCTGCGCAACTCACCTGGGAACCTGCCCCGCCGACCCCCAACAGCACCTACAAAGTCCAGAGCATCAAAGCCAACTCCGACGGCACGCTCACGATCGTCTTCGTGCCCTCGCAGGACGGCACGGCGACCGTCGAAGTAACGGTGCCGACAGGGACGATCTCGCGCAACGCGTCGATCGCCAAGAAGAAGTGCAAAAAGAACCAGGTGCGCATCAAGGGCAAGTGCCGTCCCAAGACGACC
The DNA here is from genome assembly GCA_963717665.1 of uncultured Solirubrobacteraceae bacterium. Taxonomy (GTDB): domain Bacteria; phylum Actinomycetota; class Thermoleophilia; order Solirubrobacterales; family Solirubrobacteraceae; genus Palsa-744. Next base: position 3,335,553 of record OY970348.1, on the reverse strand, counting down.
GTCTCGGGCAAGGTCACAGCCACCGGTAAGGCCGGCGTGCCGCTGAAGATCACGGTCAAGCCTTCCAGCAAGGTGAAGAAGGCGCTGGCCAAGGGCAGGAAGGTTCAGCTGACGGCCAAGCTGACCTACAAGTCGGCCCTCGGTGGCGCCCCGACCGTGAAGACCTACCACTTCACGGTGAAGGCCAAGAAGAAGAAAAAGAAGCATCACCATTAGCCGCGAGCGGCTAGTTAGCTCACAGGCGGGGCGCCCTCGGGCGCCCCGCCTGCTTTAAGCCGCACGAAGTCGCGCCGTTTGGGGGTACGTATCGGCGCGTATGCCGCGGGGCCATCGGGTCCGGCGCAAAAGGGCATGTGGCATACGCTCGTTGTTCGGGAGACGGATAAACCAAGACCCGGGGGATGACGAATGCGTATGCAACGACCTGCGCGCGCTCTCAGCGTGCCGCGACGACTGACGATGATCGCGGCCGCTGCCGCGCTGCTGATCGTGGGCTACGGGCCCGCGACGAGCTCCGCCAGCGCCGACACGCCGGCCCACACCGACGTGGTGTTCCTGTTCGACACGAGCGGGTCGATGGGATCGGTGCTCAGCGAAGCCAAGAGTGAAATCGTCGGCGTGATCGAACACATCAACACGACGCTGCCCGACGCGCGCTACGGAGTCGCCGAAGTCCGCGACTTTCCCTCCAGCGAAGCGCAAGCCGAAGGCTCCGAAAAACCCTGGAAGCTCGATCAGTCGCTGACGGCCGATCCGGAAACAGTCAAAAAAGCGATCGAACCACTGGTCGCGAGCGGTGGAGGCGACTTTCCCGAATCCTACGGACGTGCCCTCTGGGAGACCGACACGAACCCGAACGTCGGCTGGCGCGACGAGGCTCGCCACGTGATCGTCCTGATCGCGGACAACGTCCCGCACGACCACGATCTCAACGAAGGCATCGCGGAAAACCTATGGGTCAACCCCTCCCCCTGGGACACAGGCGAAGAACGGCCGGGACCGTGGGCGATCCCTGGTACGCAATGGGCGACGAGCACAAACCTCGACTTCCAATCGACGATGATCCAGCTCGGGCTCGACGGCAAGCCGCTCGAGGACGTCGACTTCTCGGGTCCGGCCGGCTATCTCCCGTACTGGGAACACTGGGCCGGGCTGTCGGGCGGCCACGCGCTCGGCGGCGCAAGCGGCAATCTCGCCGTCAGCCTCACGACGTTGATCGAAACGGGCGCTACGACGCCGCTCGCACCTTGCCCTGCGGGGCAGGAACGCAGCGCCACGGGCGTCTGCGTGGTGGCGAGCAAACCGAGCTCGCACCCGACCGTCAGCCAGGTGATCTGCAACCTGGTAATCGCGACGGCCACCGACACGTGCACGGCGACGGTCGGCGACGCTGCCACGTCGGGCTCGACGAACCCGACGGGGACGGTCACGTTTGCGAGCGCCAACGGCGGCGTGTTCATCGCGGGCAACACATGCAGCCTCACGCCGACGCCGTTGTCAGGCAACGTCTCGAGCTGCTCAGTGCAGTTTCTGCCGCCGGCCAAACCGGGCGCGTTCCCGGAGATCACGGTGACCTACTCGGGTGACGCGACCCACAACGCGAGCAACGCACAGACCCACTACGGGCCGGCAAGCTCGCTCGCCAGCCACGTCGATCTCTCCGAACTGGGCACGATCAGGCCCGGCGGCGAAGTCGAAATCCCGATCGGCTGCGAGTTCGGCTGCGAAGTGGGCGGCGAACTGTTCAGCGGACCAGGGCTCGGCGGGATCGCCTCGGTCGCGGCGGCCGACGGCGAAGTCACGGCCGAAGCGGCCGCATCGCACGGCAAGAAGAAGAAAAAGAAGCACAAGCCCGTGCTGCTCGGCAGTGGCAAGGTCAAGCTGAGCAAGGCCGGCAAGGGCAAGCTGATCCTGAAGCCAACCGCGAAGGGCAAGAGCGCGCTCGGGCACTTCAAGGGCAAGTCCGTGCACCTGACGGTCAAATTCACGATCCGCACGCTCAACGGCACCGTGGTGGCGATCGAGAAGCAGCACGTCACACTGCGCCCGAAGGCGAAGAAGAAAGCGCACAAGAAGCACCACTGAGGGCAGGGATGCGACGTCCCCCGCAGCACTCGCAAAGGGTGCGCGGGGGGCCTCGCCCTACAATTGCGCCATGGAGGGCTCCACCCCAGAGACCGGCGCCCGCAGCTGGCTGCGCTGCTACCGCTGCTGGTCACAGGATCTCGAGGTACAGGTCCACTACGAGGGGATTCACAAGATCGATCCGGACACGGGCGAGCGCGCGGAAGTGATCGACGAGCTGCAGGAGGCGGTCGTTCAGTGCCTTGACTGCATGCACGACCAGCCCCACCTCGGCTTCAACAACATCCGCGTCGAGCCAATCGAGGATCGCTGGGAACGGATGATCGCGGGAACGCCATGGGTTGCTTCCTGCACAGTCGCGGTCGACGCCGACGAGGTCGAGAGCTGCTCAGGCCCGGAGGCCGGCGATGCGCTCTCCTACGCCGCGTTCGGCGATCACGGCGTGCGCGAGTTCTTCACGCACGTGCGCTTCCACAAGCACGAGGACGACTCGCGCATCATCGTGCACCTGCTCGTCGAGCTCTATGCACGGTCGCTCGAGGAGGCCACCGAGGTGCTCGAGTCCTCCGCGCGCGGGGCGCTGACGATCACCTCGCTGGCCGAGGAGTCCCGCCCGCCGGCGGCAGCCGCCGGCGACAGCCACGGTCACGAATAGGCACCAGGGGCCGCGAGCGGCTCCGTCCGCTCCAAGCGCCGTGACTTGAGTCGGCGCGGTCGACGGCCGATGCTGCTCCTGTAGGCATCGACTACGGGAGAAATCGCATGGAGCAGGTCCTGAAGGTGCTGGTCGCCGACGACCACCCGCTGATCCTCCAGGGTCTGCGCCGGACGCTCGAGGCGTGCGATGACATCGACGTGATCGGCGAGGCGCGCTCCGGCGCCGAGGTGCTGCCGCTCGTGGAGCGGCGCAATCCGGACATCGTGCTGCTGGACATGCGCATGCCCGAGATGGACGGCGTCGAATGCATCACCGAGCTCAAGCGCCGCTGGCCCGATGTGAAGGCCGTCGTGCTGTCGGGCTCGGACGATCGCGCCTCGATCGACGCCGCGACGAAGGCCGGGGCCAGTGCTTATGTGATCAAGAGCGTCAGCGCGCTCGACGTTCCCGCGCTGCTGCGCCAGGTGGCCTCCGGCTACACGCTGTTCCACTCGCCCAAGGACGAGCCGGGCGACCAGTCAGGAGATGGCGAGGGCGCCAGGGCGACGCTGACCGAGCGCGAGTTGACGATCCTCGCGGCGGTCGCCGGCGGTCTGACGACGAAGGCGATCGCGAGCAATCTGTGGGTCAGCGAGCACACGGTCAAGTTCCACCTCACCAACATCTACCGCAAGCTCGGCGTCAGCAACCGCAGCGGCGCCGTGCGCTACGCCTACGAGCACGGGCTCGTTCCAGTCAACGGCTGAGCGTCGTCACTCGCCGCCGGCGGCGGCGATCGAACCCATCAGCGGCTCCCAGCGCGGCAGCGTCAGCGACACGCTCGTCGGACCGCCGGGCCTGCTCTCGACGACACACTCGCCACCGAGCAGCCGCACGCGCTCATGGATGCCGGCGAGCCCGATACGCCCCCGGCGCGCGGCCCCCAGCAGCGCTGCCTCGACGTCGAACCCGCAGCCGTCGTCGCGCACGCGCGCGCTGACGCCGGCGGCGCCAAGCGCGATTGAGACCTCAACCTCGCTCGCCCCGCGCCCGTGCTCGCGGACGTTGCTGAGGGACTCGCCGACGACGCTCAAGAGTGCGATCCGCTGTGAGGGCGACATGCTCGCCGGCTCGCCGTGCAGGCCGAGTGCCGGAACGATGCCTGTGCGCGCTGCGAAGGCCTCCGTCAGCTCCCGCACGGCGTCGGCGAACGGCCGCTCGATCAGGAAGCTTGCGTGAACGGCCGTCGAGATCCGCCGCAAGCCGCTCTCGAGCGCCACGAGTCGGGCATCCAGGTCATCCAGACGCCCCCGCAACAGCCACGCCTGACGGTCCTCGCCCAGCACCGAGCCGAGCTGCCCGCGAAACATTCGCAGATCCTCGCCGAGCAGCAGCAGCTCCTGAAGCGGGCCGTCGTGCAGATCGAAGCCCAGACGGGTGAGGCGGCGATCGCTGCCTTCGACGAGCGCGAGTAGCGTCTCGGCGGCGTAGCCCTGGCGCCGACCCTCGAGCTCGGGCGCGCCGAGCAGCTCTCTGGCGACGCGCGCACGTGTATCTACGAGCTCTTCGGCCAGTCGGTCTATGAGGCGCGCGATCAATACCGGATCCTCCGCGAGCGTGCCGGCCACATGGGCGAACAACCCCCGCGCGAGCAGCAGCATCGCCGCTTGCGTCTCGCCGTCCGGCGAGCCAGACGACCGCAGCGCCGCGTCAGCCGCGTCGCGTGCGCAATCGCGGGCCGTCGCGTCGGGAAGCAGGCCCAACTCGGCGAAGGCGCGCTCGACGCGGTCGAGATCGCGTACTGGCGTGTCCTGTGCAGGGGTCTGGTGTCTCATCGCCGTGACGCGTGCCGTCCTACGACTGCGCGCGGTGGATTTATCGGCAACTCGCGGGCAAAGCTCAAACGGGAGGAGGGCATCGCGAGCGCCCGCGCGCCCGCCCGGCTGAGCTGCACCCGAGTGTGGGCGGTCGATCGCGTCAGTCGAGCGCGCGCGCGACTGTGCTGTGAGGGGCAGTGCTGTTGGGGAGACACCCGCGCACTCGAGCACGATCGGCCCGCACGATCGCGTCGTACAGATCCTCAAAGGGCGCCCACTTCTCGAGCACCGGCTCGCCGCTGGGAGTGGATTCGCCGCTGTTCCCGGCGCAGACGATCCCTACGGGCGGCACGAGGTCGGCGGTGAGCTCGAGCTCGCGGATCAGTGAGCGGGCACGGTCGGGACCGTCGACGACGACTACGTCGATTCTTTCGCGCGCGATCAACTCCGCCGCGGCATAGACCCCCGTGAGGCTGAAAACGCGGCAGCCGCGCCGTGCAACGAGCATTGCGTTGACCGCACGAAAGGGCTCGTCCTCTGAGACGACGAGTACCCGTATCGGGTGCAGCCTGATCACCTGCGCATCCTCCAATGTCTCATCCCGATCCATGACCGACAGCTTTGCGCCGCAGCGATCCGCGGCCTACTGCACCTTGGTCTAGATCGAGGCTTCGCCCGGCCGCCGGCACGCGGCGCTCCGGCGGGGACCTAGCGGAAGGTGTAGGTGGAACTAGCCGAAGTTCCGGCGAGATCGCTCCGGGCGCAGTCCACCATGACCGCCACTGGAGCACATCGGCTCCAAAGAAAGGAAACCAACCAAGGAGGAGCCTGTGTTCCGCAAACTACTCAAGAAGCGCACCGCACTGGTGCTCAGCGCCGTCGCCGTTCTCGCAGTTGCCGGTATCGCCGTCGCCTACTGGACGACGAGCGGCTCGGGCAGCGGCTCGGGCGCAGTCGCTGAAAGCAACGGCACGCTCGCGCTGCATGGCACGATCACCAACGCGCTGACGCCCGGCGGCAGCTCATCGGTGACGTTCACGGCCGACAACTCGGGGTCGTCCAGCCTGGAAGTCGCCACGGTGAAAGCGGTCGTCTCGATCGACGACACGCACGCGAAAGCCGGTTGTGAAGCATCCGACTTCTCGATCGCCGACACCGCCGAGGGACAGGTCATCCCGGCGACGTCAGCCAACGTGTCCCTCTCGCACAACGGCTCGATCTCAATGGCCGACACGGCAGCAAACCAAGACGCCTGCAAGGGCGCCACGATCTCGCTCGCTCTGACGAGCTAGCGAAGGGGGCAGTGGAGGGGAGGCACGGACGCCTCCCCTCCACAAGCTTTCCGCCGGCCATTGGCCGGCTCTGAACTTCTGAACTTACGACGTCTGAACTTCAACGAGGAGAACGAGCGGTAACAAGATGGGCCTGCGAACTGACAACAGCAAGAGAAAGGCGAGGCGAGCGGAAGGCGCCACCCGCGACCAGACCCGTCGCCGGTTGATCGGCAGCCGCCGCTCCCTCGTGCTGTTGGCCTCGCTGACGATCCTCTTGGCAGCGAGCATCTCGCTCGCCGCAGCAGGCGCCTTCGCGCCACTGCTGCATCCGGCACCGCCGCGCCCGCCGGAGCCGCCGACGCCTCCGGCGCCGACGATCACGAGCCGCCCGGCCGACCCGACGACCCAGGCCACGGCGCACTTCACCTACTCCGACGGACAGTCCGGCGTCAACTTCCAGTGCCAGCTCGACGGCGGCTCGTTCAGCTCGTGCCCGACGAGCGGCATCAACTACTCGGGCCCGCTGAGCCAGGGTCAGCACACGTTCAAGGTGAAGGCCGTCGGCGGCTCGAAGACGAGCTCGACCACCTCCTACTCCTGGACGATCGACACAACTGCGCCGAGCGCCTCGATCTCCTACCCGAATGACGGGATCACGCTCGGCGCAGCCGACTGGGGCGCGCACTGCCCGGGTCACGTATCGCTCTGCGGCAGCGCGAGCGACGCGCACGGCGTAAAGAGCGTGCTGATTTCGATCCAGCGCAGCGGCGGCAACTGGTGGGGCGGCGGCGCATTCGATCGCTCGAGTGAGCTGTTCGGGCCGGTCGACGTCTCAGGCAGCGGTCGCAACAGCGTTCGCTGGTCCTACTCGCTGCGCCTCCCGGCCGACGGGACCTACACACTGCACGTGCGGGCGACCGACGAGGCCGGCAACACCACCTCATCTTCGGCTCAGGCCGTCTCGCGCTTCACGATCGACACGGCGCCGCCGCCAGTACCGGGCATCACGGGCAAGCCGGAAGCAACGACGACCGCAAGGTCGACGGCGTTCAGCTTCCTCGACGGCGAGCCGACTGCTCGCTTCCTCTGCCGGCGCGACGGCGGCAGGTTCTCGGCCTGCTCGAGCCCGCAGTCCTATTCCTCGCTGTCGCTTGGCTCGCACCGCTTCGAAGTCGAGGCCGTTGACGCAGTCGGCAACGTGAGCGCACCGGCCGGCTACTCGTGGACGATCGTCAAAGAAATCGCCAAAGAAACGCCAGGCAAACCGTTCACGGTGTCAGGCAATGCCACCGGGCCGCTGGCGCCAGGTACGACGCGAGCACTGGCGATCACGCTGTCGAATCCCAACAACGTGGCGATCACGGTCACCGCACTGGCCGCGTCTGTCGCACCCGGCTCGAGCAAAGCCGGCTGTGACGGGCCGAGCAACCTTCAGCTGACCCAGTCGAACGTCTCCGAAGCCAAAGCGCTGACGATCCCGGCCAACGGCCAGGTCGCGCTGCCCTCGGGCGCGATCAGCGCCCCGCAGGTGCTGATGAAGGATCTGCCGACCAACCAGGACACGTGCAAGGGCGCGTCGTTCACCTTCACCTACAGCGGGAGCGCGCACTCATGAGAACCGCCTTCACGCGCGTCCTCGGGCGCCGCCGCACACTCGTCCTACTGCTTCTCGCCGTGCTCTTGGCGAGCACGACGGCGTGGGCGTTCTGGGCTGCGAAAAGCAGCGGCAGCGCGAGCGGGCACGTCGGTAGCCTTGCGGCGCCGCAGCTCAACTCGGCCACTCCGGGCGGCGGCACCGTGACGCTCAACTGGACGGCCGTGAGCGCGCCCGCGAGCGGCACGGTCAGCTACTACGTCAGCCGCGACGGCGGCGCGGCGAGCAGCGCATGCCCGAGCTCGGGAACACCGGGGACGCAGACGAGCTGCACCGACACGGGGGTCTCGATCGGCAAACACAGTTACACCGTCACGGCAGTGTGGCGGTCGTGGACCGCGCAGAGCGAAGCCTCGGCAGCACAGGTCACGACCGGAGCGGCGACGCACCTGCTGCTGACCCCTGCGACGACCACCCCTACCGCGGGCGCCAGTGACAACCTCACGATCACGGCGCAGGACGCGAGCAACAACACCGTCACGAGCTACACGGGCGCGAAGAGCCTCACGTTCGGCGGCGCCACCACGATCGGCAGCAACCACCCGACGGTCACTGACAGCTCGGGCAACGCCGTGAGCTTCGGCACCGCGACGACGGTCAACTTCTCCGGTGGCGTCGCCAGCGTGTCGGGCGGGGACAACGGCGCGATGAAGCTGTACAAGGCGGAGACGGCGAAAATCACGGTCAGCGACGGCACGCTCGGCAACGGCTCCGGCGCCTCGGTGACAGTCGGCCCGGCAAGCGCCGGCAGCTTCACGGTCCCAACCCCGTCGACACAGACGGCGGGTACCCCGTTCGAACTCACGCTCACGGCGCTCGACGCCTACGGCAACACGGCGACGGGCTATGCCGGCAGCAAGACGATCTCGTTCAGCGGCCCCACCAACAGCCCGAACAACAAAGCCCCGAGCTATCCCGCGACGGTGAGCTTCACGGCGGGCGTCGGCAACGCGAAAGGCATCACGCTCTACAACGCCAGCGCCACCACGACGCTGACCGCGAAAGAAGGAACGATCGCCGGCAGCTCGGGCAGCTTCACGGTCTCGCCCGTAGGTGCGGCGAGCTTCACGGTCCCGACCCCATCGACGCAGACCGCCGGTTCGCCCTTCGAAGCGACGCTCACGGCGCTGGACGCCTACGGCAACACGGCGACGGGCTATGCCGGCAGCAAGGCGATCTCGTTCAGCGGCCCCACCAACAGCCCGAACAACAAAGCCCCGAGCTATCCCGCGACGGTGAGCTTCACGGCGGGCGTCGGCAACGCGAAAGGCATCACGCTCTACAACGCCAGCGCCACCACGACGCTGACCGCGAAAGAAGGAACGATCGCCGGCAGCTCGGGCAGCTTCACGGTCTCGCCCGCGAACGCCGCGAGCTTCTCGGTCTCCACCCCATCGACGCAGACGGCGGGCACCGCCTTCAACCTCACGCTCACCGCAAAGGACGCCTACGGCAACACCGCCACAGCCTACGCGGGCAGCATGCCGATCGCCTTCAGCGGCCCGCTGACGAGTCCCGACGGCGAAGCGCCGAAATACCCCACGAGCGTGAGCTTCGCCGCGGGCGTGGGCACGGCCTCGATCACGATCTACGACGCCGGCTCCACGACGCTGACCGCGCAGGAAGGCTCGATCGCGGGCACGTCCGGCAGCTTTACGGTCAACGGCTTGACCACGACGAGCAAGTTCCTACTCTCGACGCCCTCACCGACGGCGGGGAAATCGTTCACGGAGACGGTCACGGCGACCGACACTTACGGCAACACCACCACTGGCTACATCGGCAACAAGACGCTCAGCTTCAGCGGCCCGGCGAAAGCGCCCAACGGCACCTCGCCGAAATACCCGTTCTCTTCGGTGTCGTTCAGCTCCGGCGTCGGCAGCGCCTCGATCACGCTCTACAAGGCGGAGACCACGGCACTGACCGTGACCCAGAGCACGGTCTCCGGCACGTCCGCGAGCTTCACGGTCGCGCCCACGACCGCCGAAGAATTTGGGCTCGGCACACCCGCCACGCAGACCGCGGGAGTCGCCTTCAACCTGACGCTCACGGCGAAGGACGAATTCGGCAACGTCGTCACCAGCTACGAAGGGGCGAAGGCAGTGACCTTCAAAGGCCCCGGGACGAGCCCGGCCGGCAACACGCCAAGCTACCCGGCCTCGATCAGCTTCGCCGCGGGCGTGGGCACCGTGTCGATCACGCTCTACGACGCCACGACCAGCACCGCGATCGAAGCGACGCAGGGCACGGTCAGCGACAAAACGGGCAACTTCGCCGTGAACGCCGCGAGCATGTCGGGCCTGTCGCTCGCCGCGACCACGATGAGCCCGAGCGCCGGCGTCGCCGACAACCTGACGATCACCGCCGTGGACGCGTTCGGCAACACGGTCACGAGCTACACCAGCAACAGGACGCTGACGTTCGGCGGCGCCGCGACGCTCGGCGCGAACCACCCGACGGTCAGCAACAGCTCGGGCACGGCGGTCAACTTCGGCACCCCCGAGACGATCAGCTTCTCCAGCGGTGTCGCGAAAGTCTCCGGCTCGAACAACGGCGTGATGAAGCTCTACGCGGCGGAAACCGCGAAAGTCACAGTCACAGACGGCACGTTCAACAACGGCTCCGGCCTGAATGTGGCGGTCGCCGGCGGCGCGATCTCCTCGCTGACGCTGACGAACGGCAACGGCCCCTCGGGCAAAGGCAAAATCGAAGGCGGCGACACATTCACGGTCGACTTCGACGCCGCGATCGCCGTCAACTCGCTGTGCTCGGGCTGGAGCGTGAACACCACCGACCAGTCGATGGCGAACAACAACGAAGTCACCGTCACGCTGACCGACGGCGGCGCGGGAGACGACACGATCAGCGTGTCCTCCAGCAAATGCACGGTGCACCTGGGCACGATCGACCTCGGCTCCGGCAACTACATCAGCGGCGGCAACGCAACCTTCAGCGGCAGCGGCAACGGCAACCGCTCGTCGGTCAAATACACCGCGAGCAGCGACACTCTCGCGGTTGAACTCGGCACCAGGAGCGGCGCCGGCACGGTAAAAACCGCCAGCTCGAGCGCCGCAACGCTGACGCCAGACGCAAGCCTGACGGACGCGTTCGGCAACACGTTCACCGTCTTCACGACCGGCACGGCGACCCAGTTCTGATGATGCGCCGCGGCTGCCAAAAGACCAAGCCCGCCCCGCCCCGCGGCCGCGCGCGCCACTGCTACTACGTGTGGCCGACCGCCTGCAGCCCCAAGCGGATGCGTAGCCGCTTCTCCCCGCCGCTGTGCTTCGACCCGTGCCTGGGTTCCCGCGCGCGCCGGCGCGAGCCGGCGCGGCAGCTTCCGAACTGCTAGCCGAGCCGCTCTTCGAGCGCCTGCAGCTGCACGTTCAGCGCGTCGGGCAGACGATTGAACTGCGCCAGGTGCGCGTGGAGCTGGGGAAGCTGCGCCTTCCACTGATCGACGTCGACGCGCAGCAGCTCGGCCATGTCGGCGTCGGAGACGTCGACGCCGCGCGTGTCGATCCCGTCGGGTCCGACGGGCGGGACCAGGCCGATCGGCGTCTCGACGCGCCTCGACCGTCGCCGTCGCAGCGGCGGAAGATCCACGCGAGCACGCGCGAGTTCTCGCCGAAGCCGGGCCACAGGAAGCTTGCCCGTCGTCGTCCTTGCGGAACCAGTTGACGTAGAAGATCTTCGGCAGCTGCGCGCCCTCGCGCCGGCCGATCTCGAGCCAGTGGCGCGAAGTAGTCGGCCATGTTGTAGCCGCAGAACGGCAGCATCGCGAACGGGTCGAAGCGCAGCTCGCCGACCGTCGCCGGCCGCGGCGGCGGTCGTCTCGGAGCTCATCGTCGCGCCGAGGAAGACGCCGTGCTCCCAGTCGAACGCCTCGCGCACGAGCGGCACGACGGTCGAGCGGCGGCCGCCGAACAGGATCGCGTCGATCGGCACGCCGGTCGGGGTCCTCCCACTCGGGCGCGATCGCCGGGTCCTGCGCGGCCGGCGTCGTGAAGCGCGCGTTCGGGTGCGCGGCGGGCGTCGTCGGAGTCCGGCGTCCAGTCGTTGCCGTGCCAGTCGATCAGGTGCGCGGGCGGCTCCTTGGTCATGCCCTCCCACCAGATGTCGCCGTCGTCGGTCTGCGCGCAGTTGGTGAAGATCGTGTTCGCGCGCGATCGTGCGCCATCGCGTTCGGGTTCGTCTTCTCGCCCGTGCCCGGCGCGACGCCGAAGAAGCCGGCCTCGGGGTTGATCGCGTACAGGCGGCCGTCCTCGCCGAACTTCATCCACGCGATGTCGTCGCCGATCGTCTCGACCGTCCAGCCCTCGAGCGTCGGGATCAGCATCGCGAGGTTCGTCTTGCCGCACGCGCTGCGGGAACGCGCCGGTGATGTACTTGACCTCGCCCTCGGGCGAGGTGAGCTTGAGGATCAGCATGTGCTCGGCCATCCAGCCCTCGTCGCGCGCCATCACCGAGGCGATCCGCAGCGCGAAGCACTTCTTGCCGAGCAGCGCGTTGCCGCCGTAGCCCGAGCCGTAGGACCAGATCTCGCGCGTCTCGGGGAAGTGGACGATGTACTTCTCCGGCGTTGCACGGCCACGGCACGTCCTCGTCGCCGTCGCTCGAGCGGCGCGCCGACCGAGTGCAGGCAGGGCACGAATCGCCGTCCTCGCCGAGCACGTCGAGCGCGCCCTGGCCCATGCGGGTCATGATCCGCATCGAGACCGCGACGTAGGCGGAGTCGGTCAGCTGGACGCCGATCGTGGCGATCGGCGAGCCGAGCGGGCCCATCGAGAACGGCACGACGTACATCGTGCGCCCGCGCATCGAGCCGCTGAACAGCTCGCTCGAGCGTCTCGCGCATCTCCGCCGGGTCGCGCCAGTTGTTCGTCGGGCCGGCGTCGTCCTCGCGCTCGCGAGCAGATGAACGTGCGGTCCTCGACGCGCGCGACGTCGCCGGGGTCCGACAGCGCGAGGTAGGAGTTCGGGCGCTTGGCGTCCGAGAGCCGCTCGAACGTGCCCGCGTCGACGAGCTCCTGGCAGAGCGCGTCGTACTCCTCGGCGGAGCCGTCGCACCAGTGGATCGCCGTCCGGCTGCGGTGAGCGCGGCGACCTCCTCGACCCAGGCGCAGGAGCTTCGTGTGCTTGGTCGGGGACGGTCGGTTTCGATGGTCACTGTGGGCTCGAGCCTCTCCTCGATGGGGTTTGACAGGACGCTACAAACCGGCGCGGAACGGCGATCGAATCGACGCGCCGCGAGCGCGAACGCGCCAGTACGATCGCTCCGCCGAGTGCAGCCTACGCGAGGCTACCCCGGACGGCCACCAGACGATGCCGCTAGGTCGCTCTAGACGGCTTTGCCAGTGACGTTCAAACTTCGCGCGGGCACGAGCACGAGCCGCTTGAACTCGGCCACGAGCACGCCGTCCTGGTTGAGCACGCGCGTGTGGACCTTGACGGTGCCGCGGTCGGGCTTGGACTTGCGACTCGCTGACTTCTCGAGCACCTCGGACTCGCAGAACAGCGTGTCGCCGTGGAAGACCGGGCGCCGGGTGCTTGAGCTCCTCGGTGGCGAGGTTGGCGATCGCCTTGCCGGAGACGTCGGAGACGCTCATGCCGAGCGCGAGCGAGTAGACGAGCGGGCCGACGACGACGTTGCGGCCCTGCTGGGACTGCGCCGCGTAGACGTCGTTGATGTGCAGCGGGTGGTGGTTCATCGTGATCAGGCAGAACAGGTGGTCGTCGGCCTCGGTGACCGTCTTGGCCGGCCAGTGCTTGTAGACGGCGCCGACCTCGAACTCCTCGAGGTAGCGGCCGTAGGGGTGGGCGCCGGTCGCCTCGCGGGCGGCCTGGTCGGTCTCGACGGTCTGCGTCTCGCTCATGGGTTCCTAGCGTCTCGGCGTTTGCAAATGGCGATCCGGGGTCGGTATCGCCGGGGCATCGTAGCCAACGGTGCCAAGATCGATCGACGATACTGGCCGGGAGATGTCTGAGGAAACGATGACTTTCGTCGAAGGCCTGTAAGCCGGAGCGGCGGACGCCGACAAGCAGGCTCTGCTCGCGGCCCTGCCCGAGCTGATCGCGAATGCCTGCGACCCCGAGATCGAATGGATCGAGGACCCCCAGCGAGCCGACGGCAAGGTCTACCGCGGCCACGCCGGCGTGCAGGAGTCCTTCGAGCGATGGCTCGAGCACTTCGACGAGTACGGCTATGAAGCGGTGCGGTTCATCGACTGCAGCGAAAACGTGCTTGTCGTCGGGCGAGAACACGCGCGTGGGTCGACGAGCGGGGCGACCGTCAGCTCCCAGCACTATTCGATCCTCACGCTCCGCGCTGGAAAGATCCTGCGCTACAGGGAGTTCTACGACGAGCAGGCTGCGTTCTCGGCTGCTCGTCTCGCACAGTAGGCGAAGCGCTCAAGACAGCGAGTACGATCGGCGCGTGACGCTGTACGTCTGCTACGGCACGTTCGGCCCGGCCGAGCGACACGCTTGCGCCCGTGCTCACAAGGCCCTCGTCGCGGCGGGTCATTTGCCGAAGGTGTCACGGACATACGGCTGCTACCGCACCGACCCGTTGTTCGGTGGCAGGCGCCACGTCAAGCGCCTGACCGGCAACTTCGAGGTGCCGACGCTCGTGCTCGACGATGGGGCAGTGATCGACGGATCGCGCGAGATCGCGGCCTGGGCCACGGCGAACCCCGCCTAGTAGCGAGACCGATCGCACCGGCGACCCGGTTACGGCGCACAGCGCGGGTAAGGTTTCCCCTCGTATGCGCCCGCCCCGCTGGAGCCCCGCCGCCGGGATCGTGATCGCTCTGCTCCTCGGCGGCTGCGGCGCATCCAAGGGCGACGTCGGTCGCTCCGAGCAAGCTCGTTTCACCTCGCGCGCCGATGCCGTCTGCGCGAAGGCCGAGCGGCGGGGGAAAGCCCTTGGTCGTCCTCGGGGAACCGCTGAGTCAATCTCGTTCTTCACGAGCACTCACACGATCGTCGCGCAGGCCGGAGATGAACTTCAGGCCGTCGCACCTCCCGCAAGCAAGCGCGCTGCCTATCGGCGATTCCTCGGCGCGATCGCGCAGGAAGCTCGTAGCCTGGACGAACTGGGACAGGCCGTACGGAACGGTGATCGCGCGCGCTATCGCGCGATCACGAAAAGGATGGCCGCGAACACAGTCAACGCTCAGGCAGGGGCGCTCGGCCTGAGTGGATGCGCGGAGACCGTTCAGCCGAGCGGCGGTTGAGCGGCGGCGCGCGGATCTCCGTTCGGAGCTCGATCCGCCACGAGCAGCCGAGCCGATAGCGTTCAGTGCACAGCGATGCAAGGCATCGCACCCAAACCGCAGACCCGACCGCAGACCCAGGAGAGCCGACTTGCGCAACCCCCGCGACTTCCTCAAGCCCCTCGCGATCGACGCCCCGGAGCCGGCGCGCGAGATCCCTTTCAAGCCGTCCCGGATGATCCATTTCATGGACTTCTCGAACCCGAAAATGGTCGAGAAGACGCCTGATCTGGCGCCTAAGGTGGACATCCTGCTGGGCAATCTCGAGGACGCGGTGCCGCTGGAAAAGAAGGAGGCGGCGCGCGCGGGGCTGATCAAGGTCGGCAAGGAGATGGAGCTCGGCGACACGGCGCTGTGGACGCGCGTGAACGAGCTCGCCTCGCCGTACGTGCTCGACGATCTGACCCAGCTGGTCACCGAGATCGGCGACAAGCTCGAGGTGATCATGATCCCGAAGGTCGAGGGCCCTTGGGACATCCACTACGCCGACCGCCTGCTGGCGCAGCTAGAGGCGAAGGCGGAAGTGAGGCGCCCGATCCTGATCCACTGCGTGCTGGAGACCTCGCAGGGCGTGGCCAACCTCGAGGAGATAGCGAGCGCCTCGCCACGCATCCAGGGAATGAGCTTCGGCCCGGCCGACCTGGCGGCGTCGCGGCGGATGAAGACGACGCGCGTCGGCGGCGGGCACCCGGGCTACCGCACGATCGCCGATCCGGACCCGGAGAACCCCGACGCCCCGCGTCCCTCCTACCAGCAGGACCCATGGCACTATTCGATCGCGCGCATGGTCGATGCGTGCACGTCGGTCGGCGCCCTCCCCTTCTACGGCCCCTACGGCGACATCTCCGACGCGGAGGGCTGCGAGACGCAGTTCCGTGCTGCCTTTCTGCTCGGATGCGTCGGCGCATGGTCGCTTCACCCGGGGCAGATCGCAATCGCCAAGAAGGTCTTCTCGCCGGAGCCCGACGAGGTGGCATTCGCGAAGAAGGTGATCGAGGCGATCCCGGACGGTCGCGGCGTGCACATGATCGACGGCAAGATGCAAGACGACGCGACCTGGAAGCAGTGCAAGGTGATGGTCAACCTCGCCGAAATGCTCGCGAAGAAGGACCCCGAGCTGGCGGAGGCCTACGGGTTCGCGCCCGTGCCAGCGTAAGTTTGTCGTTCCCGATGTGTTGCAATTTGCTATGCTAAAGGCATGACGCAAGTGGTGACACGTCTCGACGACCAGCTCGTCGCCGACCTCGACAGCTTGGTGGCCGCTGGCGATTTTGCCAGTCGCTCGGAGGGCGTTCGCGTCGCACTCGAGAGGCTGATAGATGAACAGCGAAGGCGCCGGATAGGAGCTGAAATCGTCGCCGGGTACGAACGCTACCCCGAGACCGACGAGGAGATCGCCCATGCGGAGCGGTTGACCCGCGCTTCAATAGCCGAGGAACCCTGGTGAATGCCCCCCAGCAGGGGGAGATCTGGTGGGCAGAGTCCGAAGATAAGCGTCGGCCCTACTTGATCGTCACAAGATCGGAGGCGGTACCGGTCCTGACCAAAGTTGTGGCCGCTCCGGTCAGCCGCACGGTGCGCGGAATCCCGACCGAGATAGCGCTTGGGCTGAGCGAGGGACTGCACGTCGAATGCGCGGCGTCTTTCGACAACCTCGAGCCGATACTGCGCTCAGCGCTCACCGAGAGAGCCGGCACGCTCGGCCCCCGGCGCCCCGAGATTTGCGAGACGCTGCGAGCCCTTGCCGACTGCTGACCCTTCAACGGGCGGCCGTGTAGGCTTCCGCGCCGCATGAGATTCTTCGAGTACGAGGCGCGCGAGATCGTCAAGCGCGCGGGCATCCCCGTCACCGACTACGGCTTCACGACCGACCCAGCCGAGGCGGCACAGATCGCGCAGCGGATCGACGGGCCGACCGTGATCAAGTCGCAGGTGCTCTCCGGCGGGCGGATGAAGGCCGGCGGCGTCAAGTTCGCCGACACGCCTGCTGAAGCCGAGGCCTACGCGAAGGACATCCTGCAGCTGGAGATCGGCGGCCACATGCCGCGCGGCGTGCTCGTCGACCCGAAGGCCGAAGTCGCGCAGGAGTACTACGCCGGGGTGGTCTGGGACGGCACCGCAAAGAAGCCGCTGATGCTGTTCAGCGACATGGGCGGGATCGACATCGAGCAGGTCGCCGAGGAGCACCCCGACCACGTCGGTCGCGGCCACTTCTCAACGCTCGAGCCATTCTCCGACTTCCAGGCCAAGCAGGTGATCGCCGCCGCCGGCGTCACCGGTAAGGCCCTGCAGCGCGCCACCCCGGTGCTCGCTCGCCTGGCCCGGCTGTTCCTCGACAACGACATGACGCTCGCTGAGATCAACCCGCTGGCGGAGCTGAAGGACGGTTCGTTCGTCGCGCTCGACGCGCACATGGAGATGGAGAACGAGGGCATGCCACGCCAGAAGGGCCTGATCAAGGCGCTCGGCATCGGCGAGGAGGAGGGCACGCGCGAGGGCCACGACGCCGACCCCCTTCGAAGAGGCCGTCTTGGCGATCGATGCAGCCGACCACCGTGGCGTGATCCAAGGCAAGGACACGGGCTTCAACGGCAACATCGGCCTCGTGATCGGAGCGGGCGGCGGCTCGCTGACGCTGACCGACGCCGTGCGCCAGCAGGGCGGCGAGCCCGCGAACTACGCCGAGATCGGCGGCAACCCGTCCGTCGCGAAGGCCTGCGGACTGGCCAAGCAGGTCCTGCAGAAAGACGGCGTCGAGAAGATCGCCGTGATGATGTCGATCGTCTCCAACACCCGCGTCGACATCGTCGCGCGCGGCGTGATCAAGGCCTGCCTCGAACTCGACAAGGACCCCGGCGAGACGATCGCGATCTTCCGCATCCCGGGCGCCTGGGAGGAGGAGGGCTTCAAGATCCTCGACCGCTACGGGATCGAGTACTGCGACCGCTCCGTGTCGCTGTGGGAGGCCGCCGGCCGGGCCGTCGCCAAGATCCAGGGGACCGCATGAGCATCCTGATCGACCAAGACACGACGTTCATCATCCAGGGCATCACCGGGCGCGAGGCCGTCAACCTGACGCGCGAGTGCCTCGACTACGGCTCGAAGATCGTCGGCGGCGTGACGCCGGGTCGCAAGGGCCGCGAGGTCCACGGCGTTCCTGTCTTCGACACCGTCGAGCAGGTCGTCGAGCACAACGGCGGCGTCGTGCCGGACGGCTCGGTCGTCACCGTCCCGCCGGCAGGCACGCGAGACGCCGTCTTCGAGGCGCTACATGCCGGCATCAAGACGATCGTGATCGTCACCGAGCGGATCCCGCGCCGCGACGTCGCGATGATGGTCGAGCTCGCCGATCGCAAGGGCGCGCGGATCATCGGCCCGAACTGCCTCGGCTTGATCGTCCCGGGCGTCGCCAAGATGGGCGGCATCGGCGGCCCGGCGCGTAACGCCGCCGTCGCCTACCAGCCTGGCCCGGTCGGCGTGATGAGCCGCTCCGGCGGCATGACGACGGAGATCTCCTCGACGCTGACGGCCGCGGGGCTCGGCGTCTCCACAGCGGTCTCGATCGGCGGCGACGCGATCATCGGCTCGACGTATGCCGAGCTGATGCCCTACTTCGAGGCCGACGAGCAGACGCAGGCGATCGTGATCTACACCGAGCCCGGGGGCCGCATGGAGGCGCAGCTGGCGCAGTGGGTCAAGGACAACAACTCGCGCCTGCCGATCATCGCCTTCATGGCGGGCAAGTTCATGGACGACGAGGAGATGCAGGGCATGTCCTTCGGGCACGCCGGCACAATCGTCGAGGGCAAGGAGGACAGCGCAACAGAGAAGATCTCTCGACTGGAAGCCGCGGGCATCCCCGTTGTGCAGCGGATCGACGAGATCCCCGACCTCGTCAAGGCCAAGATCGCGGAGCGGAGCGGGGCATGAGGAAGGACGCCCTCTTCATCGCCGTCGAGGTCGACGACGCCGCTGCGGCCGACGCCGAGCTCGCGCGCAAGCTGACCGAGGCCTGCCCGGTCGACATCTACGCGCAGAAGGACGACGGCACGCTCGAGCTCGTGGAGAAGAACCTCGACGAGTGCGTGCTTTGCCGCCTGTGCCTCGACGCCGCGCCGGAGGGCGCCGTCAAGATCATCAAGCTCTACGACGGCGGCGCGACGCTCTGAGCGACCTCGGCCGGCCGGATTCGCGATTTGCGATCTGCCGGAGCCGGCCGATTCCCGGCAGCGCGTGCATCGGACGGCCGCGTGCATTATCTTGGTCACAGAGCCATGAACGAGAACTTCTCGCTGATAGTGATGGTCCTGTTCCTGCTGGGCTCGCTGGCGTTCCTCGCACAGCAACTGACCTCCTACCACTGAACGTCCTCGCGGGCCCAGGACGCGCTTAGCCGCGCGGCAGCGCGAGGCGGTGCGAGCGGGCGATCCGCTCGGTCGTCGCCTCCTCCAAGCCGACGGCCGCGGCGATCTCGCGCCAGCCGGCGACGGCGTCGCTCACCCCAGCGAGCACGGCCTCGGCCCGTCCCTGCTTGAGCCCCCCGAGGCGAGCGACCTCGCGCAGATCGGCGACCGTAAAGCCGTCGCGCTTGCCGTTGATCGACATCTGATGGCTGTCGAGCCAGAGGTTGCCCGGCTGCCATGCCCAGGTCAGGTCATAAGCGGGCGCCAGCGACCAGACCCCCCGGCGATCCATCAGGAAGCCTATGTTCTTGACGTGGTCGTCCTGGTTGCGCGCAACGACGTTGAAGACCATCCGCCGGAACAACTGCTCGACGCTCGGCGTGCCGAGGCCCATCCGGCGCAACAGCAGCAGCGCCTGCTCGTAGCTGTAGGAGCCGGGCTCGTTGTAGCTGACATGCTCGATTCCGCCGAGCGTCTGCATGTGCAGCTTGCCGCCCTCCTCGGGCCGGTCGAAGCGGCGCGTCATGAAGTGCCTGCGTCCCTGCTCCTCGAACAGCTCGCACTCGCTCATCTGCACGCCCGCGGCGCCGGCCATGATCGAGTACGCATACTCGATCGCGCACCAGCCCTGAGGATCGGTGAGACCGTGGTCGCCGGCGCGGGCGACGCCGTCGAACTTCAGCAGCCAGTGGCGGAAGCCCTCGCCGGCGTCGACCTGCCCTGAGCGGACCTGCCGCGTAGCGTCGTTGTAGGCGATGATCGCCTTCGGGCGTGCCCCGCCTGCGGAAGTTCCGACGGCGAGGATCGCCTTGATCGCGTCCTCTTCCGGGTCGGCCGCCAACTCGGCGACGAACCGCTCACGCTGGGCGAGCATCTCGCTGGCGAGTCGCACGAGCGCATCGAATTGCAGGTCCGCCCCTTCGCTCGCCGCCGGTTCGCGCGCCGGCTCGAACTCGAGCGCGCCCATCCCCCGCATGCCCACGTAGCAAAGCCGCTCGACGACGTCGAAGCTCGACTCCTCCCTGCCCTGCGATGCCAGCCACGCGTTGACGAGTGCCGTCCCCCAGCGATCGGGCAGCGAGTCCGCGAGCATTCCCGGCAGGCCGCTGAACGCGTCCTGCGGGAGCCCGGCGAACCTGTAGGGCTCCTCGCGCAGCGGCATCCGCACGGGCGAGACCTCGATTCCGCTGCCGACGAACGCCGGGTCGTACTCGAACGTCGCATAGCGCTCGCGCGGGGCGATCGAGACGGCCGCGATGCGGCTGCCCCAGAGCATCACCGCGGCGACGGTCATGCGTCCGGCTCGGGTTCCTCGCCCCAACTCCAGGCCCGCTCGGCGCGCTCCTTGCGCCCCCGCGGGCTCGCGCGCCGGCGGACCTTGCGCCGGCGCTCACGTTCGAGCTGCGCGATCGGACGCTCCAGCGCCTGCGGCAAAGCCGCGTCGAGCGCATCGAGCAGACCGAGCGCGCGCAACAGCTTGACGATCGAGGTGCTCTGCACCGACTCGCCGCGCTCGAGGCGCTGCAGGGTCGCGCGGCCGATCCCGGCGCGCTCTGCCAGCTCGTCCTGGGTCAGGTTTCGCTGCAGGCGCTGACGCTCGAGTCTGCGTCCGAGCTCAGCTAGAACCGCGTCGTTGGTGAGAAGATCGTCAAGCATCGTAAGTGAGGCCTTAGCGACATCAGCAACTGTAACCCATCATATCTGATGCTTAGGCATATTTGACCCTATATGCCAGAATCGATGCATAGTCGCTTGTGGAAGCTACTAAGCATCTGTTTTGATGCGCTACACCTCCGCACCAGTGACCTGAGTCGCTCGGCCCTCAGGCGGGCTTGCGCGCCTTGCGCGTGCGTTCGCGCTCCTGCTGGCGCTCGACGACGTTGACGATCAGCTTGAGGATCTGCTCGGGCCCCGTCGCCTTGGCCTGGCCGTAGGCGAAGGCCTCGACCCAGTCGGGCACCTTGCCTTCGCGCGCCATCACGTTGAAGAACTCGCGGCGCATGTCCAGGCGCACGCGCGCGTCGGCGGCCGGGCCCTTGGTCACCTTCACGTCGGGCATCTCCAGGCGGAAGTGCTGCACGTCGCCGCGCCCGCGCAGTTCGACGCCGACGACGAGCTTGATCGGCGCGAGCGCCGGCACCTCCTCGATGAAGCGCTTCGTCGCCGAGTTCGATCAGCGCCTTCGCATCCTCTGCCATCGGATCAGATCTTGTGGCGCTGCAGCAGCTTGCGGCCGATGACCATGCGCTGGATCTCGGACGTGCCCTCGCCGATCAGCAGCAGCGGCGCGTCGCGGTAGAGGCGCTCGATCTCGTACTCCTTGGAGTAGCCGTAGCCGCCGTGGATGCGGAAGCGACTCCTCGACGCAGATGCGTGCCGGTCTCGGAGGCGAACAGCTTGGCCATCCCGGCCTCGAGGTCGGAGCGCTCGCCGGCGTCCTTCAGGCGCGCGGCGCGGCAGCGTCAGCAGCCGCGCGGCCTCGACCTGGGTGGCCATGTCGGCGAGCTTGAACTGGATCGCCTGGTGCTCGGCGATCGGCTTGCCGAACGTCTTGCGCTCCTGCGAGTAGCGCAGGCGCCAGCTCCAGCGCGCGCTGGGCGATGCCGACGCCGCGCGCGGCGACGTTGACGCGGCCGACCTCGAGCGCGTCCATCATCTGCGCGAAGCCCTTGTTGAGGCCCGGCCTCCTCGCCGCCGAGGATGTTCTCGGCCGGGCAGCGGTAGCCGTCGAAGACGAGCTCGGTCGACTCGACGCCCTTGTAGCCCATCTTCTTGATCTTCGGCGGGACGTTCAGGCCGGCGTAGTCGCCGGTGTTCTCGGCGGCGCCCGGCTCCTTCTCGGCGATGAAGCAGGTCATGCCCTTGTGCGGCGGCTCGGCGTCGGGGTCGGTCTTGCACGAGCACGAACACGAGGCCCGAGAGCAGGCCGTTCGTGACCCACATCTTCTGGCCGTTGATCTCCCAGTCGCCGTCGTCGGCTTCTTGCGCCGTCGTCTTGATCGCCGCGACGTCGGAGCCCAGCTCGGGCTCGGACAGCGAGAACGCCGCGCGGATCTCGCCGGTCGCCATCCGCGGCAGGTACTTCTGCGCTGCTCGTCGGTGCCGAACTTCATCAGCAGGTAGGAGCCGATGAAGTGCGTGTTGACGATGCCGGAGATCGAGATCCAGCCGCGCGAGAGCTCCTCGACGATCATCGCGTAGGTCGTCAGGTCGAGCCCCATCCCGCCGTACTCCTCGGGGATCGTGACGCCGAACAGCCCGAGCTCCTTCATCTGCTCGACGATCGGCTCGGGGAACTCGTCCTCGTGGTCGTAGTGCTCGGCGTTGCGGGAGGATCTGCTCGTCGACGAACTGGCGGACCATCTCGATGATCGCCTTCTGCTCGTCGGTCTTCTCGGTGTACGGGGTGGCGGCTACGGCCATGCGGATTAGCGCTCCAAAGTCGTTTTGGTCTTGGTAAAGGGAGAATACCGGCATGAACTTCGCCCGCGACGTCGTCGAGGCCGCCCGCACAGCGCCTGGCGCTGGTCGAGCTGGCGCGCGACGGGCACCCGGCGCGAGTGGACCTTCGGCGAGGTCGCGCGACGCGCGGCGCGCGCTGGCGCGGCGCGCTTCGCACGCGCGCGGCGTGCGGCCGCGGCGACGTCGTGCTGACGCTGATCGGCAACCGCCCGGAGTGGGTGCTCGCGATGGTCGCCTGCTTCCGCCGGCGCTCGTCGTGCTGCCGTGCACCGAGCAGCTGCGCGCGAAGGACCTGCGGCTGCGCCTCGAGGTCGGCGCGCCGCGCGCTGATCGTCGCCGACGAGCGCAACGCGCGACGAGCTCGAGGCGCGCGCCGGCCGAGTGCGAGGTCGACGCTGCGTGCCCGGACGAGCGCGCTGTACGACGCGCCGAGCCGGCGCCGGCCGTCGAGCTCGACGCGCGAGGACCCGTGCCTGATCACGTTCACGAGCGGCACGGCCGGCGAGCCGAAGGCCGTCGCTGCACGGCCAGCGCTACCTCGCCGGCCAGCGCGCTGCAGGCCGAGCACTGGCTCGGCGCCGCGCGCCGGGCGAGCTCGTCTGGTGCACGGCCGCCAGCGGCTGGTCGAAGTCGGCCCGCAACGTGTTCATCGCGCCGTGGCTGCGCGGCGCGGCGGCGCTGCTGCACGACGCGCGCTTCGACCCGCACGAGCGCCTCGAGCTGCTCGCGCGCGAGCGCGTCGACGTGCTCTGCATGGCGCCGACCGAGTACCGCGTGATCGCCAAGCGCGCGACGCTGCGCGCCGCTGCCCGACGCTGCGCGGCCTCGTCGCCGCCGGCGAGGCGCTCAACCCCGAGGTGCTGCGCGCCTGGCACGAGGCGACCGGCCTGTGGATCCGCGACGGCTACGGCCAGACCGAGACCGGCCAGCTGACCGGCGCGCCGCTCGGGCGAGGCGGCCCGCGCCGGGCTCGATGGGCCGCCGCTGCCGGGCGTCGCGGCTGCGGGTCGACGACGGCGAGCTGGTCGCCGACCCGGCCACCGATCCCGACGTTCTTCCTCGGCTACCTCGGCGACGAGCCGCCGCCGCGACCGGCGCCGTGGCGCACCGGCGACCGCGTCGACGCGCGACGAGGACGGCTTCCTGTACTTCGAGGGCCGCGCCGACGACGTGATCATCTCCGCCGGCTACCGGATCGGCCCGTTCGAGGTCGAGTCGGCGCTCGTCGCGCACCCGGCGGTGGCCGAGGCCGCCGTCGTCGCGGCGCCCGACGACGAGCGCGGCGCGGTCGTGCGCGCCGTCGTCGTGCTGCGCGACGGCCACGCGCCGTCCGACGACGCTCGCGCGCGAGCTGCAGGACCACGTCAAGGCGCCAGACCGCGCCGTACAAGTACCCGCGCATCGTCGACTTCGCGCCGAGCTGCCGAAGACGGCGAGCGGCAAGATCAGGCGCGCGCTGCTGCGCTCGGAGAGTTAGCGCCGCGACGCCCAGTGGGGGCGTAAGCAGCCCGCCGCCCCGGGGGAAGGGCGGCGGGCTGCGCGTCGGGCGGCGGCTCAGACGAGCTGCTCGGCGGT
This sequence comes from uncultured Solirubrobacteraceae bacterium, assembly GCA_963717665.1. Lineage (GTDB taxonomy): Bacteria > Actinomycetota > Thermoleophilia > Solirubrobacterales > Solirubrobacteraceae > Palsa-744. The sequence goes on along the minus strand of OY970348.1, from coordinate 3,311,369 downwards.
CTGAGCGCCGGCGCTCGCGCGCCCGAAGCCGTGCTCGAGCTCCTCGACCTCCTGCATCACAGTGCGCGACGGCGGGCGCAGGGTGATGAAGGCGGCGAGGATGCCGACCGCCACGCAGACGGCGCCGACGACGTAGGCCAGGTGGTAGCCACCGGTCAAAGCGCTGTTCAGCGCTTGCCCGCTCGAGCTCGAGCGCTTTGGTGTGAGTGGTCGCGATCGTCCCCAACGTGGCGAGGCCGATCGCGCCGAACAGCTGCACCGAGACGTTGACGATGCCCGAGGCCAGCCCAGCATCGCGCTGGGGCGCGTCGGACATGCCGATCGTCAAGAGCGGCAGGAAAGACGCGCCGGCGCCGAGGCCTAGTGCCAGGAACGCGAAGAACAGGCCGGGGAAGTAGCTGGCGTGCACGCCCTGAGTGGCGAGCAGCACGAGCCCGACGATGATCCCCACGAGCCCGGCCGCCAGTGTGTTGACCGCGCCGAAGCGCTCGACGATCCGCGCCGAGACGCCCATCGACATGACGGCTATGGCGATCGTCAGCGGCATGAACGCCAGCCCGGTGCTGATCGCGTCGTAGCCGAGCACGTGCTCGAGGTAGAGCGAGCCGAGGAAGAAGGCCGAGAACATGCCTGTGATCAGGAACCCGCGCACGAGGCTCGAGCCCATCAACGCGCGCAGGCGCAGGATCCGCAGCGGCATGATCGGGTTCTCCAGGCGCGACTCGAGCCAGAGGAAGGCGGCGAGCAGTACCAGCGCGCTGCCGCCGACGCCGAGCGTGCGGGCTGAGGTGAGCCCGTATTCGCTGGACTTCACGATCGCGAACGCGCCGGCCATCGTCGCCAGCGTGATCAGCACGGAGCCGAACCAGTCGACGCCGCCCTTGAGGCCGATTCCCTCGTTCTCCACGATCAGCCGCGAGCCGAGCGCGAAGGCGACGATCCCGATCGGCACGTTGACGAAGAAGATCCAGTGCCAGTCCAGCGATTGCGTGAGCACGCCGCCGGCGAGCAGGCCGATCGAGCCACCGCCGGCCGAGACGAAGGCGTACAGCCCCATCGCTTTGGCCTGCTCTCGTTTCTCGGGGAACTCGGTGACGATGATCGCGAGGATCACACTCGAGGCCACCGCGCCGCCGACGCCTTGCAACAGGCGCGCGCCGATCAACAGCCCCTGGCTGTCGGCGATCCCGCACAGGACGGAGGCCACCGTGAACAGCACGAGCCCGCTGAGGAACACGCGCTTGCGACCGACGAGGTCCCCCAACCGCCCGGCCAGCAGCAGGAAGCCGCCGAAGGTGATCAGGTATCCGTCGAGCACCCACGTGAGGTTGCCCTGAGAGAAGCCGAGGTCGTGCTGGATCGAGGGCAGCGCGACGTTGACGATCGTCGAGTCGAGCACCATCATCAGCTGGCCCAGGCAGAGTACGGCGAGCGCGATCCAGCGACGGCGCTCGTTTCTGCTCGCCAGCTCGGCGGCGGATGCGGTGAGCTGCGCGTCCTCTCCCAGCCGCTCGACCGGACGCACCTGAGCGTCCGTCGAGGGCTCACCGGCGGTCTGACCGTCCGCGAGACCGGTCGATCGCGCCGCGCGGTGACGCTTGCGGCCGGCTGGATTTCTCTTCTCGAGCTGTTCGATGATCGTGGCCATGTGGCTCCCTTCAGTTGCGATCTGGGACACCATAGCAAGGATCATCCCTATAACAAGGAAGATCAATCTAAAATTTAACATCGCTGTTATAGTGACAAGCGATGCGAGATGGTGTAAAATACGCCGCGATGGGTGCAGAGAGGCCTTGTGCTCCTGGTTCGATGGCCCTGCTGACGCGTCTGGCCAAGCAGGTCTACAGGCGCAGCTCAGAGGATCTGCTCGGCATGCACATGCGCCACCTGATGTCGCTCAGTTACGTGCGCGACCACGACGGGGGGCCCCAGCAGGAGCTCGCCGAGGCGCTCTGCATGGACGCCAACAACGTCGTACTGCTGCTCAACGAGCTCGAGGAGCTCGGCTACATCAGCCGCCGCCGCGATCCGAGCGACCGCCGCCGCCACCTCGTCGACCTGACGCCGGTCGGCGCCAAGGCGCTGAACGACGCCGAGCACAGGCAGGAGTCGATCGAGGACGACGTGCTGAAGGCGCTCGACTCAGACGAGCGCGCCACGCTGTGGCGCCTGCTCGGCCGCGCCTTGCGCGGCGCCGAGCCCGAGCTCGACGAGGCCTGCGAGCCCGTCGAGCCGCTCACCGTCAGCGCTGCTTAGAGCGCCACGACTGCGTCGATCTCCACGAGCGCGCCCTTCGGCAGCTCGGCCACGCCGACTGCCGCGCGGGCGGGCGGGCTCTGCTGAAAGAACGAGCCGTAGACCTCGTTGATCTCGGCGAACGCGCTCAGCTGAGTCGTGTAGATCGTCAGGCGCACGGCCTGCGCCAGCGAGGTGCCGGCAGCCGTGCAGACCTCGCTGAGGTTTTCCAGGCAGCGCCGTGCCTGCTGGGCGGGCGTGTCGCCGACGAGCTCGCCGCTGCCCGGGTCCAGGGGGATCTGCCCGGAGCAGAACAACAGGCCGCCGGCTCGCACGGCGTGGCTATAGGGGCCAACCGCGGCAGGCGCCCCGGCCGCGTCAACGATCTCGCGTTTGCCCGCCATCGAGCAGAGGCTATCGCGCCGCCTGTTCCGCGCTCGTGCGGGCGGGTAGCCGAAGACCATGGCGAATTCCCCTGCAACCGGGTCTCTTCGACCACGGCTGCCGCTAACGTTCGCCGGCATGTCACGGCGAACGCTCACCTGGATGCTCGCCGTGTCGTTCGCCGCCTGCCTGCTCGCCGCGACGACTGCGGCATCGGCCGGAGCGGCACTCCCGTTCGCTCCGTGCTCGAGCGTCGCCGGCTTCTCTTGTGCCCCGCTGCCTGTGCCGCTTGACCGCAGCGGCAAGACGCCAGGCACGATCGTCTTGCCGATCGAGCGCAAATCGGCCGGCACGATCCAGACCCAGAGCGCCGTCATCGCGCTCGCCGGTGGGCCGGGACAGGCGGCTAACCCACTCGGCGAACAGCTCGCGGCGGCGATCGCGCCGGCGCTCACCTCGCACGACCTGCTCGTGTTCGACCAGCGCGGCACAGGGCACGCGAGCCCGTTGAACTGCCCCGTCTTCAACGACGAAGCGGCGCTCGAGAAGGCGACCGAAAGCACGCTCGGCTCGCTGATCGAACTGTGCGCGCTGCAGATCGGCCAGGCGCGTGGAGCGTTCACGACGCAGGAATCGGTCGAAGACATCGAGTCGATCCGCCACACGGCGGGCTACCGCAAGCTGGTCCTGTACGGCACCTCCTACGGCACGAAGGTGGCGCTCGAGTACGCCGAACGCTACCCCCAGCACGTCGAAGCGCTCGTGCTCGATTCGGTCGTGCCGAGCTCGGGACCCGAAGCGTTCGGGATCGACCGGCTGCAGGCGGTCACGCCTGTGCTGAGCGAGCTGTGCGCCAACCGCGCCTGTGCGGGGATCACGACGAGCCCGGTCGGCGACCTCGCCAAGCTGCTGGCGCGCCTGCGCCAGCACCGGCTCAGCGGCTCGGCCTACGACGGCGCCGGCAAGCGCCACTCGGTATCGATGGGCGAGCTCGACGTCCTCGACATCCTGCAGGCCGGCGATCTGAACCCGGCGTTGCGCGCGCTGTTCCCGGCCGCCGTGCACTCGGCGCTGAAGGGCGACCCCGACCCGCTGCTGCGCCTGAACCTGATCGCCGAGGGTCTCGTCCCGAGCGTGCCGACCAAGCCCGAACGCGAACGGGTCGGCAACGAAGAAGAAAACAACGCCCTTTTCATCGCGACTTCGTGCGAGGAGACGCTTTTCCCATGGCAGCGCGCGGCCACCTCACAGATGAAGCTAGCCGAAGCGATCAACGCACTGCACGGCCTGCCGAGCAGCGACTTCTACCCGTTCGACACGACGACGGCGCTGGGGAGCAGCCTGGTGCCCGTGTGCGACTCCTGGCCCGACGCCGCGCCGGCGCCGCCTGCGGCCAGCCCGCTGCCGAACGTGCCGACGTTGATCCTCTCGGGGGAACAGGACCTGCGCACGCCGACCTCCGGCGCCAAGGCCGTCGCCGCGATGATCCCAGACGCACAGGTGCTCACGGTCCCCTACACCGGGCACTCGGTGCTCGGCAGCGACTTCAGCGGATGCGCCCAGACAGCGGTCGGCGCGTTCTTCACGAGCACGCCCGTGCAGCCGTGCACGACGACGAGCGACATCTTCGCGCCGACGCCGGTCGCGCCGCGCAAGCTCGCCTACCTGCACTCACCCCCGGGGCTCGGCGGCAAGCCGGGGCGCACGCTCACGGCGGTGCTCGACGCGATCGTCGACCTCGACCGCCAGGTCGTCGCGGCGACGCTGCAGGCCGAGCAGGAACTGCCGAGTGGATCGAGCTTCGGCGGGCTGCGCGGCGGCTACGCCAAGCTCACCTCCGCCGCGGCGACGCTGCGGAACTTCTCCTTCGTCGCCGGCGTCAAACTGAGCGGGACGTTCCCCGTGAAGAACCACGAACTGCAGCCGGCCACGATCCGCATTTCCGGCGCCCACGCAGCGCCCGGCAGCGTCAGGCTGTCCTCGGACAAACGCGTCACCGGCATGCTCGGCGGCCGGCGCTTCAACGTGAGTCTCACCAAGGTCAAGCTCTCACGCACGGGCGCCGGCGAAAGCGAATGGCCCAAGCGCGCACGCTTCCCCCTTCCCGGCCTCGTCGGCGACGGCTCGCACGGCCTGCCCTGAGCGAGCGCCACGGAGTGGAGATGGCCAAGCTGATCTATGCGGCGATCGCCTCGCTTGACGGGTACGTCGAGGACGAGGAGGGCAGGTTCGACTGGGCGGCGCCGGATGACGAGGTGCATGCGTTCGTCAACGATCTCGAGCGGCCGATCGGCACCTACCTGTACGGGCGCCGGATGTACGAGACGATGGTGTTCTGGGAGACCGTGAGCACCGAGGCCGATGAGCCGGCAGTGTTCTGGGACTATGCCGAGATCTGGCGGGCGGCTGAGAAGATCGTGTACTCCCGGACGCTTCAGACGGTATCCAGCGCGAGGACGCGGATCGAGCGCGAGTTCGATCGAGACGCCGTCCGGCGGCTCAAGCAGTCCTCGGGGGCCGACATCTCAGTCGGGGGTGCCGAGCTCGCTGGCCACGCAATCGGCGCGGGGCTGGTCGACGAGTGCCATCTGTTCTTGTGCCCGATCGTGGTGGGAGGCGGCAAGCGCGCCCTGCCAGACAACGTCCGCGCGCAACTCGAACTTCTCGATGAGCGCCGGTTCCGAAACGGCGTCGTTCACCTCCACTACCGCGTCTGTGCCTGATGACCAACGCGCTCGCCAAGGAGACCTCGCCCTACCTGCGCCAGCACGCCGAGAACCCGGTCGACTGGCTACCTTGGGGTGAGCAGGCGCTGCGACGTGCCGCCGAGCGAGACAAGCCGCTGCTCGTCTCGATCGGCTACTCCTCGTGCCACTGGTGCCACGTGATGGAGCGCGAGTCCTTCGAGGACGAGCAGACGGCGGCGCTGATGAACGAGGAGTTCGTCTGCGTGAAGGTCGACCGCGAGGAGCGCCCGGACGTGGACGCGCTCTACATGGAGGCCGTGCAGGGCATGACCGGCCAGGGCGGCTGGCCGCTGAACGTGTTCCTCACGCCCGAGCAGCTGCCGTTCTACGGAGGCACGTACTTCCCACCGGAGCCGCGACACGGGATGCCCGCGTGGACACAGGTTCTGCAGGCGATCGCCGAGGCCTGGGGCGAGCGCAGCGACGAGATCCGCGCCGGCGGCGAGCAGTCTGCGCGAGCGCCTTTCGGGCGGTGCGCTGCTCGAGCCCTCCTCACAGCCGATCGGCGAGCCCTCGCTGAGCAGCGCCGTCGAGCGGCTGCGCGAGTCCTTCGACCGCCACGACGGCGGCTTCGGCGCCGCGCCGAAGTTCCCCCACGCCTCGGCGCTCGAGTTCCTGATGCTGCGCGGCGAGCGCGAGATGACGCTCGCCACGCTGCGCGCGATGGCGGCCGGCGGCATCCACGACCAGATCGGCGGCGGCTTCGCCCGCTACAGCGTCGACCGCTCGTGGACGGTGCCGCACTTCGAGAAGATGCTCTACGACAACGCGCTGCTCGCGCGCGCCTATCTGCACGGCTGGCAGCGCTTCGGCGAGCGCCGCCTGCTCAGAGGTCTGCCTCGACACGCTCGGCTGGGCGCTGCGCGAGATGCGCGGCCCCGAGGGCGGCTTCTACTCGGCGCTCGACGCCGACTCGGAGGGTGTCGAGGGCCGCTACTACGTGTGGACGATCGCGCAGCTGCGCGACGTGCTCGGCGGGGACGCCGAGGCGGCGATCGAGCGCTTCGCCGTCGCCGAGCAGGGCAACTTCGCAGACCCGCACCACCCCGAACCGGGTCTGAACGTGCTGCAGGGGCCGCGCGAGGCCGACGGCGACCTGAACGACGCGGCGCTGCAGCGCATCCGCGAGCGCCTACTCGTGGAGCGCGCGAAGCGCGTGCGTCCGGGCCTCGACGACAAGCGACTGACGTCGTGGAACGCGCTGATGATCTGCGCGCTAGCCGAGTCCGGCGCGGCGCTGCGCGACGAGTCCGAGGCGGGCGTCGATCCGGCGCTGGGCGAGCAGCTCCTCGACGCGGCCGTATCGTGCGCCGAGTTCGTCCTGCGCGATCTGCGCGATGGGCAGGGACGACTGCTGCGCACCTACAACGACGGCCAGGCCAAGATCGGCGCCTACCTGGAGGACCACGCCTACCTGCTCGAGGCGCTGCTCGTGCTGTTCGAAACGACTTGCGACGAGCGCTGGTTCACCGAGGCGCTCGCGCTCGCCGACGAGACGATCGAGCGCTTCTCAGACCCCGAGCGCGGCGGCTTCTTCTCGACCGCCGCCGACCAGCAGCCGCTGATCGCGCGGCGCAAGGATCTCGAGGACTCGCCGATCCCGGCAGGCGGCTCGAGCGCCGCGATGGGCCTGCTTGCGCCTCTCCCAGCTGACCGGCGATGAGCGCTACGAGCTCCACGCCGTCTCCGTGCTGCTCCTGCTCGCCGAGATCGCGCCGCGCCACCCGAGCTCGTTCGGGCACCTGCTGCAGGTCATGCACTGGTACCTCTCCCCCGCGCGGCCGATCGCCTGCGCGGTGCCGGCGCGAGCCTAGCCCCGACGCCCGCCGAGCGCTCGCGGCGACGCGTCTCAGGCCTCAGAGAATCGCCAGGTAGCGGTCGCGCTCCCACTGCGTGACCTGCACGCGGTAGTCGTCCCACTCCTGGCGCTTGATCTCGACGTAGCGGTTGAACATGTGCTCGCCGAGCGTGCGCAGGACGAGCTCTGACTGCGCCGTCAGCTCGATCGCCTCACCGAGGCTCTCGGGCAGCTGCTCGACGCCGAGGCGCCTGCGCTCCTCGCCGGAGAGGTGGTACAGGTTCTTCTCCATCGGCTCGGGCAACTCGTAGCCCTTCTCGATGCCCTCGAGGCCCGCCTGCAAGCAGCGCGGCGAAGGTCAGGTAGGGGTTGCACGCCGGATCGGGGCAGCGCAGCTCCATGCGCGTGGCCTTCTCGTTGCCCGGGTGATACAGCGGCACGCGCACGAGTGCCGAGCGGTTGCGCCGCGACCAGGCGACGTACATCGGCGCCTCGAAGCCCGGCACGAGGCGCTTGTAGGAGTTGACCCACTGGGCGAAGATCGAGCAGATCTCGCGCGCGTGCTTGAGCTGGCCCGCGATGAACGCCTTGCCGACGTCGGAGAGGAAGTACTGGTCCTCGGCGTCGTAGAAGGCGTTGCGCCCGCCGCTGAACAGCGACTGGTGGGTGTGCATGCCCGAGCCGTTCTCGCCGAACAGCGGCTTCGGCATGAACGTCGCATGCCAGCCGTACTTCATCGCGTACTCCTTGACCGTGATGCGGTAGGTCATGCAGTCGTCGGCCATCTTCATCGCGTCGGCGTAGCGCATGTCGATCTCGTGCTGGGAAGGGCCGACCTCGTGGTGGGTGTACTCCACGTGGATGCCCAGCTGATCGAGCGCCAGCACCGTCTCGCGCCGTACGTCCGAGCCGGCGTCGAGCGTCGTCAGGTCGAAGTAGCCGCCTTCGTCGAGCACCTCCGTCGAGCGCGAGTCCTTGAACAGGAAGTACTCGAGCTCGGGGCCGACGTTGAAGATGTCGAAGCCCATCGCGTGCGCGCGCTCGAGCGCACGCCGCAGCACGTGGCGCGGGTCGCCCTCATAGGGCGTGCGCTCGGGCGTCACGATGTCGCAGAACATCCGGCCGACGCCCTGCTCCTCCGGGCGCCACGGCAGCACCGCGAACGTCGCCGGATCGGGCATCGCGATCATGTCCGACTCCTCGATCGCGTTGAAGCCTGTGATCGAAGAGCCGTCGAAGCCCATGCCGTTCTCGAACGCGTCGTCGAGCTCTTCGACGTTGATCGAGAACGACTTCAGCTGACCAAGGACGTCGGTGAACCAGAAGCGGATGAAGCGGATCTCCCGCTCCGCCACGATCGCCTTGACGTCCTCCGCAGTTTTCGGCGACTCCGTCATGCCTGTGTGACCTTATCGACGGGCCCCGCCGATCGGTATCGACGGTTGGCTAAATCGCCGCCCACGTGCAAGCGCCGTCGCGCTGGTCAGTGCCCTGCGACTGCCGCTACGAAGTTGGCGACGTCTTCGGCTTCCTTGCCCTGGTAGAGCAGGGCCGGCATCTGCCCGAGCCCGCGCGCGCGGCCTTCGCCGATCGCGCTCAGCACGAGCGCTTTGCGCCCGGCCGGCGTCGAGATGTCGGCGCCGACGCGAACGTCGAGGTTCGGACCGACCAGCCCGACCGACTTGGTCGCCGCCAGCGTGTGGCAGACGGCGCAGGACTTGGAAAAGAGTTCGCGGCCCTTCTGCTCGCCGGCGTTCAGGTGCACGCCGCCGACGCCCACGCTGGCCTTGTGATCGCCGTTGAACGCCAGCACGATCGCCGGTACGGCCAAGCCGAAGGCGAACAGCACGATCACGCCCGCCGTCACCGAGCGCCGGCTGACCTTCGATTCGGTGTGCAGCGACTGCCGCGCGCCCCGCTGGCCGATCTTCGATCGGCCGCCGCGCATCGCGACGAAGAACACGCCGAGGCCCAGCAGGACCCAGCTGAGGACGATGACGATGACCATGCGCGCGAGAACATATCGCCTGGCGGCGCCGGACGGTCGATCGAAGCCACCGTACGTGCCCGGCCGCCGTGCCGGCAAAGGCCTCTCTTTAGGCGCCGCCAAGGTCCGGCGCTACCCTGGAAGTCGAGCTCATTCGAGCCTTCAGGCTCTTGACCATGGACGCGCAGTCATGAACATCCTCCGCCGCCTGCCGCTTTCTCGCCTACTGCTCGTCTGCGCGCTAGTCGCTGTCCTCGGCGGCTCTTTGGCGGCGATCGCGCTCGCGCTCGGCTCTGGTCCGACACCGCCGCCCAAGCCGCTCGCACAGGCTGTCCACGACGCGCTCTCCGCCGCTCCCGTGGAAGGCGTCAGCGCCGACGTCACGCTGAGCAATCACCTGCTCGAAGGCGCCAGCCTGACGAGCGCCGCCGGCGAAGCTGGAGGCCAGCTCTCCTCGAGCCCGCTGCTCTCCGGTGCCTCCGGCCGGCTGTGGATCGCCAAGGACGGGCGCGTGCGGCTCGAGCTGCAGGCCGAAAAGGGCGACACGCAGGTGCTCTACGACGGTCACACGCTGACCGTCTACGACGCGTCGTCGAACACGCTCTACCGCTTCACGCCGCCGGCCGGTAAGGAAGGCAGCGCCATGCATTCCTCGACCGACCAAGCCGACAAACACGAAGTCCCGAGCGTGGCGAAGATCGAAGAAGCGATCGCCAAGCTCGACCACGTCAACGTCTCCGGCGCGACGCCGACCAACGTGGCCGGCCAGCCCGCCTACACGGCGCGCGTCTCGCCCAAGGAAGGCGGCAGCCTGCTCGGCGGCGCCGAGGTCTCCTGGGACGCCGAGAACGGCCTGCCGCTGCGCGCCGCGCTGTACTCATCGACGAGCCCCTCGCCGGTGATCGAACTCGCCGCGAGCGAAGTCTCGTTCGGCCCCGTTGACAGCTCGGTCTTCGAATTCACGCCCCCAGCGAGCGCGAAGATCGAAGAAGTCAAGCTGCCGAGCCATGCGGCCGGCAAGCACACGGACAACGCCGCCGGCGGCCACGGCAAGCCGAACGTCACGACACAGGGCCATGGCGTCTCCTCGGTGGCCGTGGTGGAAAGCAAGCTCAAGCCCGGTGAGAAGCCCGCGAGCCTTCCAGAAGGACTGCCGAAGGTGAAGATCGACGGCACGACGACCGCGACTGAGCTGCCGACAGCGCTCGGCACGCTGCTCAGCTTCGAGCGCTCGGGCGTGCGCTACGTGCTCGCCGGCGCCGTCACCCCAGCCGACATCGAGGCAGTCGCGCGAGGCCTCTAGCCGTGTCCAAGGCGGCCGACGCCGTCTCCGACGACGAGCCGCAGCCCGTCCGCGCACGAGGCCTCGTCAAGCGCTATGACGAGGTGCTCGCGGTCGATCACATCGACCTGAACGTCCAGACGGGCGACGTCTACGGGTTCCTCGGCCCCAACGGCGCGGGCAAGACGACGACGCTGCGCATGGCCCTCGGGCTGATCACGCCGAGTGAGGGCAGCGTCGAGTTGTTCGGCCGCGACCCCCTGCGCCAGGGAGCGCGCGCACTCGAGGGCGTGGCCGGATTCGTCGAGGCGCCGCGCTTCTACCCGTACATCAGCGCGCGCAAGAACCTCGAACTGCTCGCCGCGCTCGATGGCGGCGGGGCACGCGAGCGGATCGACGAGGTGCTCGAGATCGTCGAGCTCACACCGCGCGCCAAGCACCGTGTCGGCGGCTACTCGCACGGCATGCGACAGCGCCTGGGGATCGCCGCCGCACTGCTGCGCCGCCCGCGCCTGCTGATCCTCGACGAGCCCGCAACCGGCCTCGACCCGGGCGGGATGCGCGACATGCGTCTGTTGATCCGCCGCCTCGCCGGCGAAGGCATCACGGTGCTGCTCTCAAGCCACCAGCTACCCGAGGTCCAGGAACTCTGCGACCGCGTCGCAATCGTCGACTCCGGTCGCGTCGTCTACGAGGGCGCGCTCGCCGACCTGCGCCGCCAGGGCGGCGCCGGCTACAGGCTGCGTACGACCGACGACGCGCTCGCGCTGCGGATTCTCACCGAGCAGCCAGGCGTCGAGCACGCGACGAGCGGCGAGCACGGACTCGCCTTCCAGGCCGATGAGCGCGCCGTCGGCGAGCTGTCGCTCGCGCTCGCCCGCGCCGGCGTCGGCATCCTCGCGCTCACGCCCGAGCTGGCCACGCTCGAGGATCTGTTCTTCCGGCTCACCGAGGGTGCCACCGCCGCGCAGGAGCACCCGCCTCCCGCTCGCGAGCGCGATCCAGTCGAGGTCGCATGAACGCCTCCGTCGCCGCCCCTGCCGCCCTCACGCCGGGCACGGGCGCCCGCCGTCCGGGCACGCTCGCGATCTGGCGCTGGGAGCTGCGCAAGCTCGCCGCGCAGAAGCGCACCTACCTCGGCTTCGCGATCGCGCTCGTCGTGCCCGTGTTCTTCGTGATCGCCGAGCACTTCAACCAGCACCACGGCCACGGCGGCGACAGCATCTTCTTCTCCGAGATCACGCAGTCCGGCCTCGTCACGCCCGTGCTCTCGCTGATCCTCGCCTCGACCTTCTTCCTGCCCCTGTCGACCGCGCTCGTGTGCGGTGACATCGTCGCCAACGAGGACGGCAACGGCACGCTGAAGACGATCCTCACACGCTCGGTCGACCGCGGACAGGTGTTCGCCGCCAAGGTGCTCGCCGCCTTCGCCTACGCCGCCGCCGCGGTCTTCCTCGCGGCCTTCGTCGCGACCGTCGCCGGCGTCGCCTCGTGGGGCTTCAACGACATCGTCTCGCTCTCGGGCACAGTCGTGCCTCCGGGCGAAGCGCTGCTCTTGATCCTCGCCGCCAACGCCTGCTACCTGATCCCGATCGCCGCGATCGTCAGCATCGGCGTGCTGCTCTCGACCGTCACGCGCAACAGCGCCGCAGCCGTCGTCGGCACGCTCGCCGTGACGCTCGTGCTCGCACTGATCCCGATCATCCCGGGCCTCGAGGGAGCCAAGCCGTACCTGCTCACGACCGAGTACAACGCCTGGCAAGGGCTACTGCGTACGCCGACCGACTGGGCTCCGATCCTGCACTCGCTGTGGGTCTGCGCGCTGTACGCAGTGCCCTCGTTGTTCGCCGCCTACCTCGTCTTCCTGCGCCGCGACGTCGCCGGCGGCTGAGCTTGCGTTAGCTGACCTGCGCCGGCAGCTCGACCGGCGAGAGCTCAACGTCGCCCATCAGCCGCCGCGCCTCGCGCGGATCGATCAGGCCTGCTTCCAGGCGTCCGGTCGACTCCGCGCCACAGGCCACGCCGAGGCGCAGGCAGTGGTCGGGCGCGCGGCCCTCGTAGCGTGCCGCCACGTAGCCCGCCAGGAACGCGTCGCCCGAGCCGCGACGGGCGATCGGCTCTGCACGCTGCTCGATGCGCGCGCGTTTGGCCTGCGGCTGGCCGTCGATCAGCACCTGCGCGATGCAGCCGTCCGGCAGCGTCATGATCGCCTCGCGCGGGCCGATCGCCGCGATCTCGCGTACAACCTGCAGGCGCTCCTCCTCGCCCGCGAACTCGTGCCCGACCAGTTCCTCGGCCTCGAGCACGTTCGGCGAGACAACGTGCGGCTCGGCGCGCGCCGCCTGGCGCAGCGGCTCGCCGTCGGTGTCGATCACCGTCGTCACCTCCAGGCGCTCGAGATCGTGGATCAGGCCTGCATACAGGTCCGGCTCAACCCCGCGCGGCAGCGATCCCGCGAAAACGACGATCGCCGCCCCGCGCGCCAGGTAGAGCAGCTTGTCGCGGAACAGCTCCACCTCGCTGGCCGAGACCTCCGGTCCGCGTTCGTTGATCTCCGTCTGCTCACCCGTCGTCGGGTCGAGCACCGAGGTGTTCGTGCGCGACTCCTCGCGGATCCGCACGAAGTCGTTGAGGATCGACTCTTCGGTCAACTGCTCGACGATGTGCGTGCCCGTCGCACCGCCCGCGAAGCCCGTCGCGATCACCGGCTGACCCAGCGCCTTCAGCGTACGCGCGATGTTGACGCCCTTGCCGCCCGCCATCGTGCGCTGCTCGACCGTGCGGTGACGCCGACCGAGTCGGAAGTTCGGTACCGAGAGCGACTTGTCAATCGCGGCGTTTAGCGTGACCGTGATGATCATCGTGGCTCCCTTCGACTCCAACCGGTCCCGCCACAATCGTGCAGCAGAACCCAGCACAGGCTAGCGGACGTCCGTTCCAGCCCCAGCCACTCAGGCGGGTGAGGCCGACAGCGCCCATGCCTGCTCGCGCAGGCGCTCTGCCTCCGCACGCGCAGCCGCCGCCGCTCCCGCGTCCCCCGCGCTGTTCTCGCGAGCCAGATAGGCGTTGACGATGCTGCGCGACGCCGTGATCAGGCCAGCCGCGCGCCCAGGCGCGAACGCCGGTGCAAGATCCTCGACGCGTCCGCCCTGCGCGCCCACGCCCGGGAGCAGGAAGACCGCACGCGGCATCAGCTCGCGCGCCCGCGCCAGGTGCGCCGGCTCGGTCGCGCCGACCACGGCGCCGACGTCGCCGAGACCCGTCTGACCAGGGGCGTCCTCACCGAGCCGCGCGACGATCTCGGCGATCCGCTCCCACACGGCGCCGCCGCCGACCACCGCCAGGTCCTCGACGTCGGCTGCCCCCGGATTGGAGGTGCGCACGAGCACGAGCACGCCTGCCCCCGCCGCGCGCGCCGTCGCGACAAACGGCGCGACCACGTCGACGCCCATCAGCGGGTTGACCGTCGCCATCTCCGCGCCCAGCCCCGGCAGTCGCCCGAATGGTGTCTCACAACCCCCGAACAGCGCGCTCGCATAGGCCTGCGCGCTGACGTCGATATCGCCGCGCTTGCCGTCCGCGATCACCAGCAGGCCGCGCAGGCGCGCGTGTGCTGCCACCTCGCCGAGCGCCGCCCAGCCGGGCGCGCCGAGCAGCTCGAAGCGTGCCAGCTGCAGCTTCACCGCGACGCACGCCTCGGCCGTCGCGTCGATCACCTCGCGGCAGTGATGCAGCACGGCCGCAGCCGCACGGTCTGCTGGAGCGCCGTTGGCGCTCCCGGCGAGCTCGGCGCCCGGCCACAGCGCCCCCGGGTCCGGGTCGAGCCCGAGCACGATCTGCGACTCGCGCTCGGCGACCCGAGCGGCCAGTGCCTGCGCGAACGGCTGCGCCAGGCTCAGCGGCCCTTCACCGCGCTCTTCAGGCCGCTGCCCGCTGTGAAGCGCGGCACGCGGCTCGCGGCTATCTGAATGCGCTCGCCCGTGCGCGGGTTCACGCCCATCCGCGCGCCGCGATCACTCACGTGGAACTTGCCGAATCCCGCCACCGTGACTTCGCTGCCGCGGCGCAACGCGTCCTCGACGGTCGCCAGCACCGCGTCCACCGCGCGCCCGGCATCCTGCTTGGTCAGATCGGCGCGATCCGCCACCTGGTCGACCAGCTCGGCCTTCGTCACTTGGGCTCCTCCTCATTCGTGAAACCGGTCAATCGACGCTAACACCATGCGCGGACGCGGCGCAACCTGCCACCAGCACCCGTCGCCGCGCCGCTGCCGCGCCGGAGAGCGTCGTTTTGCGCCCGTACACCGGGCCATCCGCCACAATGCCCCGATGAGCGTCACCCGAATCGCCTGGCTCGTGACCGTGCTCGTCGCGCTGCTCACCGGGTTCCTGCTCCTGCTCGGCGGCTACAACGGCTATGCCGCCCTCGGCCTGGCTGTCGCGATCGCAGCCGCCATCAACCTGCTCTGAAGGGCTCGCCGGTCCGTCAACCCGCCGCAGTGCGCTCGCCGAGCCACTGAAACAGCGCCCGTGCGGCGCGCCCGCGGTGGCTGATCGCGTCCTTCTGCTTGTCGCTCAGCTCCGCCATCGTCAGACCCTCGGGCCCATCCTCGGGCACAAACGCCGGGTCATAGCCAAAGCCACGCTCGCCGCGTGGCTCGGCCGTGAGCTTGCCCGCGCAGCGGCCGTGGAACATCTGCTCCTCGCCGCTCGCCGGGTCCACGTAGGCGATCGCGCACACGTATTCCAGCCCGCTACCCGCCGGCGCCTCGCGCAAGAGCTTCGTCAGGTTCTGCTCATCTGAGGCCTGCTCGCCTGCGTAGCGCGCCGAGCGCACCCCCGGCGCGCCGCCGAGCGCCGCCGCCGCGATGCCCGAATCGTCGGCGATGCTCGCGCGCCCCGTCGCCGCTGCTGCCGCGCGCGCCTTGCCGAGCGCGTTCTCCGCAAACGTCTCGCCGTTCTCCGGCGGCAGCTGCACCTCTGCCGGCAGCACGTCCAGCTGCCAAGCCTCGTCGCCCTGCGCAGGCTCGGGCAGCAGCCGCGCCAGCTCGCGCCGCTTGTGCTCGTTGTGCGTCGCCAGCAGCAGCCTCAAGGCGAAGTCGTCTGCTCCTGGCCCGAAGCGCTCGCGATCGCGCGCTGCTGGGCCTCTTGCAGCCGTTCGATGCCCGCCGCCGCCAACGCCAACAGCTCGTCCAGGTGCGCACGCGAGAGCGGCGTGCGCTCCGCCGTCGCCTGCACCTCGATCAAGCCGCCGTCTCCGGTCATCACGACGTTCGCGTCGACCTCCGCCGTCGAGTCCTCCGAGTAGTCGAGGTCGAGCAGCGCGCGGCCGCCGACCATCCCGCACGAGACCGCCGCCACCGAGCCGCTCAGCGGCGAGCGCGCGAGCAGACCCTGCTCGTGCAGGCGCGCGCAGGCCAGCGCCAGCGCCACGTAAGCGCCCGTGATCGACGCGCAGCGCGTGCCGCCGTCGGCCTGCAGCACGTCGCAGTCGAGGTAGATCGTGCGTTCGCCGAGCGCCTTGAAGTCGACCACGCCGCGCAGCGATCGCCCGATCAGGCGCTGGATCTCGACCGTGCGTCCATCCTGGCGCCCGCGCGTGGCGTCGCGCTGCTTGCGCTGGCCCGTCGAGGCCGGCAGCATGCCGTACTCCGAGGTCACCCAGCCCGTTCCCCGGCCCTTCATCCAGCGCGGCACGCTCTCTTCGGCCGAGGCCGTGCAGATCACGCGCGTCTCGCCCGCCGAGATCAAAGCCGAGCCGGTCGCCGTGCGCATGAAGCCCGGCTCGATCTCGACCGGGCGCAGCTCGTCCGCGGTGCGTCCGTAGCTGCGCTGTGGGGCCCTCTCGCCGTTCGTGTCCGCCGTCACGCCGTCTCCTCGCCTCGTCGTTGTGCCCTCATGCCGCCGCCTCAACCTCGGCCAGCTGCACGTGCTCGACCTCGCCGAGCGGCATCTGCAGGAAGCGCGTGCCCAGTTCATGGAAGGCTTGCGTGTCGCCCGTGCAGAGGAAGTGGTAGTCGCCCTCGCCTCGGCGCCGGTTGCCGAGCGAGCGCGTGCTCAGCGCGTGCTCGACCTGGCGCGCCAGCGCCGCCCCCGAGCTGACCAGCGTGACCTGCGGCCCGAGCATGCGCTGCAGCATCGGGCGGATCAGTGGGTAGTGCGTGCAGCCGAGGATCACCGTGTCGACGTCCGCATCGCGCAGCGGCGCGCACGCCTCGCGCACCATCTGCACCGCGCGCTCGTCGAACTGCTCGCCCGCCTGGATGATCCCCGCCAGGTCGGGGCACGGCACCGCGTAGAGCGTCACGTGCGGGTCGATCGCCGCGACCGCCTGCTCGTACGCGCCGCTGGCCACCGTCGTCGGCGTCGCCAGCAGCCCGATCCGACCCGTGCGTGTCGTCGCGACCGCCTGCGAGGCCTCCGGACGCACGACGCCGAGCACGTCCACGCCGAGCGTCGTCTCGAGCATCCGCCTGCGCAGGCTCGGCAGCGCCGCCGCCGTCGCCGAGTTGCACGCCACCACGAGCAGCTTCGTGCGCCGGCGCAGGAGCTCCTCGGCGATCTCCGCCGAGAAGCGCGCCAGCTCCTGCGGCGCACGCTCACCGTAGGGGAAGCGCGCCGTGTCGCCCAGATAAAGGAAGTCCTCGTGCGGTAGCTGCACGAGCAGCTCGTGCAGGACTGTCAGCCCGCCCACGCCCGAGTCGAACACGCCGATCGGCCGCTCGCGCGGATCTGCTGACCTCGGCAAGTCGCTGCCCACGAGGCCATCATTCCAAAGCGCGCCGTCGTCGCCCGCTCGCGCCGTCGCGTGCCGGCGCTACCGTCGGCACGTGCGCGCGCTCGTGCTCTCCAACATGCGGCCCGATCAGGCGCACCCCGAGCGCGGCAGCTTCGTGCGCGACCAGGTCGCCGCGCTGCGTCGCCTCGACGGGCTCGACGTCGAGCTGTACGAGTTCCCGCCCGGGCCCCGCGCGCTCGCCTCCGCCGCGCGCGAGCTGCGCCGCAGGTTCCCCCGCAGGCGCACCGGCGCGAGCTCGGCAGGCACCGGCGCAGACCCCGGCAGCGCCGGCGGTCGCTTCGACGTCGTGCACGCCCACTTCGGTCTGACCGCGTGGCCCGCGCTCGCCGTCCCCGCCCATGCGCGCGCGCTGACGCTGCACGGCACCGACCTGCGCCATCCGCGCACGCGCCTGTTGACGCTCGCTGCGCTGGGGAGCGTCGACCTGCTCGCGGTCGTCTCCGCCGCGCTCGCCGACGAGCTGCCCGCCCGCGCCGCGCGGCGTGCCGAGGTGCTCCCATGCGGCGTCGAGCTCGAGCGCTTTCGCCCGCTGGCGCGCGCCGAGGCGCGCGCAGAGCTCGGTCTCGATGCGCAAGGCCGCTATGCGCTGTTCGCCGCCGACCCCGCGCGTCCCGAGAAGCGCTACGACCGCGCCGTCGAGCTCGCCGCCGCCACCGGCGCCGAGCTGCTCGCGCTCGGCGGCGTCGAGCCCGCGCGCGTGCCGCTGCTCGTCAACGCCGCAAACGCCGTGCTCGTGCCCTCCGAGCGCGAGGGCTTCGGGCTCGCCGTGCTCGAGGCGCTCGCCTGCGACGTGCCCGTGCTCGCCACCCCCGTCGGCGTCCACGAGCAGGCGCTCGCCGGCGTGCCCCGAACCCTCTGCGCCCCCTTCGAGCTCGCCCGCTGGCGCGCCGCGCTGCAGCCGCTGCTCGCCGACGACGACCCCCGCGTGCCCGGCCGGGTGAGCGCCGAGCGATGGTCCGCTGCGAGCATGGCGCAGCGCGTCGCCGATGCATGGCGCACAGCCCGTGGGCGCGCTGGGTAGCATGAGATGGCCGTGGACAGCCAGACATCCGCCACGACTCCCGCCGCCCCGGCGCAGCCGACCGAGCGCCCCGGCGCGGCAGCCCTGCCCGCCACGGGGGCCGCGACGCCTTCGCCGGCCCCAGCCCCGGCGGCTTCGCCCGCTGCAGCGAGCCCGACTCCGCCCGCCGCCGAGGTCTCGCCCGCCTCGCCCGCGGCCGCCGATGCTGCCGCAGCCGAGCCGCAGGCGCCCGGCGCCGAGCAGCAGACCGGCTTCGGCTCACGCGGGCGCCGGCGCCGGCGCGCGCGCTTCCTGCGCAAGGCGCGAGAGCTCGCCTATCGCGACCTCGGCGGGCTCGTCTTCAGCCTGCACCGCTTCGGCCAGCGCAACGACTCGCTCGTGCTCGCCAAGCTCGCCACGCTGAGCCGCATCGACGCCGAGCTGCGCGCGCTCGAAGACAGCCTCGGCGAGCACCGGCCCGTCACCGTGCTGCGCGAGGCCGGCATCACGGCCTGCCCGCGCTGCGCCGCCATTCACAGCGGCGAAGATCGCTTCTGCCCCGGCTGCGGGCTGTCGATGAGCCGTCGCAGCGACCTGCCGATCGCCGGTGCGCCGGCCGCCACCGCGCAGACACCAGTGGCGAACACGCCGCCGCCGAGCCAACAGCCGCCCGCCGGCGCGCCGCCTGCCGGGTCGCCGCTCGCAGGCACGCCGCCTGCCGGGTCGCCGCTCGCAGGCACGCCGCCGACACCGGGCGCCCAGCAGCCTGCTCCCGGGGGCTCCGCCGCGAGCGCCGGCCCGGTCACGCAGCAACACGCCGCCGTCGCGCCGGTCGGCGCTCCCGTCCAGCCGCACGCCGCGCCGCAGCGCGCCACGCAGGCCTTCGACGCCGTCCCGTCCGACGCCGGCGGCGGCGATCAGCTGACCGAGATCATCCGCCCGCCGGCGCCCGGCTCGTGACGGTCGCCGCGCCCGCCGAGCGCCCTGCGGGCGCCGCCGCGTCGCCGCCGCCGCCGCAGAGCATCGCCCCGACCCGCCCGGCCGTGGTCGAAGCCTG
This sequence comes from uncultured Solirubrobacteraceae bacterium, assembly GCA_963717665.1. Lineage (GTDB taxonomy): Bacteria > Actinomycetota > Thermoleophilia > Solirubrobacterales > Solirubrobacteraceae > Palsa-744. Next base: position 3,292,081 of record OY970348.1, on the reverse strand, counting down.
CCCGCTGTGCGGCGCACAGCTCGACCCTCGCCAGGACTGGTGCCTCAGCTGCGGCGCCGCCGCGCGCACCCGCCTGGCGGCGACACCGAATTGGAAGGGTCCCGTCGCCACGATCGCCGTCGTCGCCGTGCTCGCGCTCGGCGTGCTCGCTGCGGCGCTCGTCAAGCTCGCCGGTGGCTCGGGGTCGAGCGCGGCGCCCGTGACGAGCACCGTGACGACCGCGCCCGCCGCGAGCACGCCCATCACGCCGACGAGCGCCACCCCGGGTGTCCCGACGACGATCGCTCCCGGAGCGACGACGCCGACGACAACGCCTGGCGCCGGGGCGAGCACGCCCACGGTCACCGCGCAGCCGGGCAACGCCGGTGGCATCGCCAGCCCGGGCACCACGCCGACGGTCACGGCCAAGAAAGGCATCAACGCGATCCCCGGGCTCCGCGGCCTCACGCCCGCCGAGCGCAAAAAAGTCGAAAAACTGCTCAAACCCGGCGCCAAGCCGAACTCCGGGCGCTAGCCCCGCTCGCGTCCCACGGCTCGCTGCAGCCCGGCGCCGCCACAGCTCCCCCGGCGCGCCGACAGATACGGTTCCCGCGATGCCCGCGTCCCCCCCGGCGGTCTCGCGCACAGTTGCACGCGAGATCGATCTAGCAGTGATCGGAGCGGGCGCCGCCGGGCTGTACGCAGCGCTGTGCGCCGCGCGCGACGGGGCGTCGGTCGCGCTCGTCTCGGCCACGCCGCTCGCGCGCACGGCCAGCTACTGGGCGCAGGGCGGCCTCGCCGCAGCGCTTGCCGCCGACGACAGCGCCGAGCTTCACCTGCGCGACACCGAGCTCGCCGGGCGCCGGCTCGTGCGCCGCTCGGCCGCCGAGATCCTCGCCCGCGAGGCGCCCGACTGCGTGCGCGACCTGCAGGGACTCGGCGTGCGCTTCGACGCCGACCGCGAGGGACACCTCGCGCTCGGCCTCGAGGGCGGTCACTCCGTGCGTCGCGTCGTGCACGCCGGCGGCAGCGCGACCGGGCGGCGCGTCGTGCGCCAGCTCTCGGCGCTCGTCGCCGAGGAGCCGCGCATCGCCGTGCTCGAGGGCGCGCGCGCCCGCGCGCTGTGGCGCTCCGGCGGGCGCTGCGCCGGGCTGATCTGCGAGGACGGGCGGATCCTCGCCGCGCGCGCCGTCGTGATCGCCACCGGCGGTTGCGCCGCGATGTGGGCGCGCACGACCAACCCGCCCGGCTCCCAGGGCGTCGGGCTGCTGCTCGCGCAGCGCGCCGGCGCAGCGCTCGCCGACCTCGAGCTGCTGCAGTTCCACCCGACCGCCGTGATCGGCGTCAAGGGCCGCGAGGGCTTCCTCGTGACCGAGGCGATCCGCGGCGAGGGCGCGCACGCTGCACGACGCACACCGGCGAGCGCTTCGTCGATGAGCTGGCGCCGCGCGACGAGGTCTCGCGCGCGATCCAGGAGCGGCTGGCCGAGTCCGGCGAGCGCTCGGTCGGCCTCGACATGCGCAGCGTCGACCCGCGCGCTTCCCCAACGTCGTCGGCGCCCTGCGCGACGCCGGACTCGACCCCGCACGCGAGCTGATCCCCGTCGCACCGGCCGCCCACTACACGATGGGCGGGATCGTCGCCGACCTGCACGCGCACTCCACGTTGTCCGGGCCTCTACGCCGTCGGCGAGTCCTCGTGCACCGGCCTGCACGGCGCCAACCGGCTCGCCTCCAACTCGCTCAGCGAGTGCTTCGTGTTCGCGCGCCGCGCCGTCGCCCACGCGCTCGCCGAGCCCGCCCCGAGCGCACCGCGCCTGGGCGCGAGCGAGGCCGAGCTCGACGCGCTCGCCGCGCTGCCCGCGCCGCCCGTCGCCGACCATGACACGCGCGCAGCGCTGTGGCAGGACGCCGGCATCGTGCGTAGCGCCGACGGGCTCTCGCGGCTGCTCGCCAACCCCCACCCGCTCGTGCGCGCGATCGCGCAGTGCGCGCTGACGCGCACCGAGAGCCGCGGCGCGCACCAGCGCAGCGACTACCCCCAGCTCGACCCGCGCTCGACCTCCACCACGTCGTCGTGCGCGGCGCGAGCGGCGAGACCGATGGCGAGGGCGATGTCGACGGCGAACGCGGCCAGCTCCGCGCCCCAGCCGTCGAGTGGCAGACCTGGGGCTAACGGCGCGCTCGCCCCGCGCAGCCCAGCTCGGGCAGTCGTCTCTCTCTACATAAAAAGATCGCTTTTAAGTCTTTATCTCGGTCCTTTTGAGATCGGAGACGTGTTCTGGCACGTAGAAGGATCCGATGACATCGGAGTCTTTGGGAATAGGCGGGTTTGCTCCAACCGAGAAGGAGGGCCAGGAGTAGCCATGTATCAGTTCAGCCGAGCCATTTACCGCGAGCTCGCTCCGCAGATCGTCCCTGCTCCGCCGGGCGAGCCCGCCGCCGCAAACCACGCTGCCGTGCTGAGCGCCTGCGAGGCCGTCGTGACCCGTCTGGCGACCGACCGCCACTACTTCGCGCGCCCCGAACGCGCGCTGTTCGCAGACATCCGCAACTACTTCCCGATGTCCGCGCAGTCGCACGTGCATCAGGTCGTCTGTCGCTACGTGCAGCTTGCCCAGGACTACCTCACACTGCATCCCGCCGAGGGCTACGCCGCCGTCAGCGGCGCCCCGCCGCAATGCCGTGCCACGACCCGCAAGGGCGCAGCCTGCCAGCGCGTGCCGCTGCCGCACAACGGCTACTGCCCCTCGCACCAGCACCTCGCCGACACCGAGGATCGGGAGCTCGCGGCCGCATAGCGCGTCGCGATAGGCTCCGAGACGTGCTTCTCGGAGTCGATGTCGGCGGCACCTTCACCGACGCCGTGCTCATCGGCGAGGACTCGGCCGTGCACACGGCCAAGGTCCCGACGACGCCCGGGGAGCAGGCGCGTGGCGTGCTCGACGCGGTGCAGCTCGTGCTCGAGCGAGCCGGTGCGCAGCGCCGCCGACGTGCGCCGCTTCGCGCACGGCATGACCGTCACGACCAACGCCCTGCTCGAGGGACAGACCGCCCGCACCGCGCTGATCGCCACCGACGGCTTCACCGACGTGATCGAGCTCGCTCGCCAGGCGCGCCCGCACCTGTACCGGCTGTGCGACGCCTCGCCCGCGCCGCTCGTGCCCGCCGAGCTGCGCTTCGCCGCGCCAGAGCGGATCGACGCCCGACGGCGTCGCTGCGCGCGCTGCAGCACGACGCCGCGCGAGCGCTCGTACAGCTGGTCGCCGACGCCCGGCCCGAAGCCGTCGCCGTCGCGCTGCTGCACTCCTACGCCAACCCGAGCCACGAGCGGCTGCTCGGCGAGCTGCTCGCAGAGCTGCCTGCCCGGCGTGCACGTGTCGCTGTCGCAGCGAGCTCGTCGGCACCTTCCGCGAGTACGAGCGCACCGCCACGACCGCGCTCGACGCCGCGCTCTCGCCGCTGCTCGAGACCTATCTGCGCCGGCTCGCCGACGCCGCGCGCGAGCAGGACCTCGCCGAGCCGCAGATCATGCAGTCCTCCGGCGGGCTCACCGACATCGCACGCGCCTCCGCGCACGCCGCCCTGACCGTGCTCTCCGGGCCCGCCGGCGGCGTCGGCGGCGGCGCTGCTGCTCGCCAAGCTCGCCGGCGAGCGCGACGTGCTCTGCTTCGACATGGGCGGCACCTCCTGCGACGTCTGCCTGATCGACGGCGGCGAGGTCGCCGAGACCGCCGCAGCGCGCGATCGCCGGGCGCCCGCTCGCGCTGCCCGCGCTCGACATCCACACCGTCGGCGCCGGCGGCGGCTCGATCGCCTGGCGCGACGCCGGCGGCGCGCTGCGCGTCGGGCCGCAGTCGCGCGGGCGCCGCGCCCGGGCCCGCCTGCTACGGGCGCGGCGGCGAGCTGCGCCGACCGTCACCGACGCCAACCTGCTGCTCGGGCGGCTGCTCGTCGACTCGCCGCTCGCCGGCGGCGATGCGTCTCGACCGCGACGCCGCCGAGCGCGTCGTCGCGGCGCTCGCGCTGCGAGCTCGGCATCGACACGCTCGCCTGCGCCGAGGGCATCGTGCGCGTCGCCGAGCACGAGATGCTCGGCGCGCTGCGCCTGATCACCGTCGAGCGCGGGATCGATCCGCGCGACGCTTCGCGCTGATGCCCTTCGGCGGCGCCGGGCCGCTGCACGCCTGCGCGATGGCCGCGGAGCTCGGCATCGCGCGCGTGCTCTGCCCGCGCGCCTCCGGCGTGCTCTGCGCGCTCGGGCTCGCCGCCGCCGCGCCGCGCCACGACGTCTCGCGCACCGTCATGCTCGGCGGCGCCGAGCTCACGCGCGAGCGCCTGCGCGAGGCGCGCGACGAGCTGGTCGCCGAAGCCGACGGCGCCGCTCGCCGGCGCCGCGTGCCGATCTGCGCGTCGCCTACGAGCTGCGCTATCGTCGGCCAGTCCTTCGAGCTGTCCGTCGAGGCGCCCGAGCCGAGCGACCCGCCGGCGAACTGCGGCCGCCGCCAACGCGCCGACGCGCCCGACCCGCCGCGCTGAGCGAGTCGTTCGCCGCCGCGCACGAGCAGCGCTACGGCTATCGCGACGACGAGGCCGACGTAGAGCTCGTCAACGTGCGCGTGTCCGTCTGGGGTCCCGCGCCCGGGCTGCGCCCGCGGGCCGATGCGGCAGCCGAGCCCGAGCGCGCGAGCGCGCAGATCGTGTTCGGCGGCGAGATGCTGCAGGCGAGCGTGCTGCGCGGCGAGCTCGCGCCCGGGACCGAGGTCCACGGACCGGCGCTGTGCGCGCTGCCCGAGGCCACACTGCTCGTACCCGCCCGGCTGGAGCGGAACCGTCGACGAGCACGGACGTGCGCTCGAGGACGGACCGTGAGCGGGACGGCGGGCGATCGGGAGGGCGGGCTCGACGCATGAGCGCGCTCGACCCGATCGAGCTGCAGGTCGTCGTCGGCGCGCTGCGCGCCGCCTGCGAAGAGATGGGCGTCGTGCTGATCCGCTCCGCCCACTCGTCGAACATCAAGGAGCGCCACGACGCCTCGACCGGGCTGTTCGACGCCGACGGCGCAGATGATCATGCAGGCCGAGCACATCCCCGTGCACCTCGGCTCGATGCCCGCCGCCGTCGCCGCCGTGCTCGACGAGCGCCACGCGCCGGGCGTCTCGTGGATCCTCAACGACCCGTTTCGCGGCGGCACGCACCTGCCGGACATCACCGTCGATCACGCCCGTGTTCGCGACCGACGAGCAGACGCTGCTCGGCTTCGCCGCCAGCCGCGCCCACCACGCCGACGTCGGCGGGCGCGTGCCCGGGCTCGATGCCCGCCGACAGCCGCACGCTCGCCGAGGAGGGCGTCGTGATCGCGCCGCGCCCGCTCGACGAGCCGACGATCGACGCAGCTCGTCGCGCAGATGCGCCAGCCCGAGCAGCGGCGCGCCGACCTGCGCGCGCAGCTCGCCGCCAACCGCGTCGGCGCGCCGCGCCTGAGCGCGCTCGCCGAGCGCCTCGGACGCAGAGCAGCTGCGCGAGGCGATGCGACGAGGTGCTCGACTACGCCGAGCGGCGCACGCGCGCGTGCATCGCCGAGCTGCCCGACGGCGAGCATCCACGCCGAGGACGTGCTCGAGGGGCGCGACGGCGACCTTGCGCTGCGCCTGCACGCGAGCGTCGAGGGCGAGCGGCTGATCCTCGACTTCGCCGGCAGCGCGGCCCAGCACGACGGCAACCTCAACTGCCCGCTCGCCGTCACGCGCTCGGCCTGCTACTTCGCGGTGCGCGTGCTGACCGACCCCGACATCCCGCCGTCGGCCGGCGCCTACCGCCCGATCGAGGTGCGCGCGCCGCTGGGCTCGCTGCTCAACGCGCGGCCCGGCGCGGCCGTCGCGGCGGGCAACGTCGAGACCTCCTCGCGCGTCGCCGACCTCGTGCTCGGCGCCTTCGGCCGCGCGCTCGGGCAGGGCACGATGAACAACCTCACGCTCGGCGCCGACGGCCACGGCTCGTTCACCTACTACGAGACGCTCGGCGGCGGGCAGGGCGCGTGCGCCGACGCCGACGGGCCGAGCGGCGTGCACGTGGCGATGAGCAACACGCTGAACACGCCTGTCGAGGCGCTCGAGCGCGAATTCCCGCTGCGCGTCGTGCGAGTACGCGATGCGTCGTGGCTCCGGCGGCGCCGGGCGCACGCGCGGCGGCGACGGCGTCGTGCGCGAGCTGCGAGGCGCTGCGCGAGATGACCTTCTCGCTGATCGGCGAGCGCCGTCGGCACGCGCCGCCGGGCGCCGACGGAGGCGAGCCCGGAGCGCCGGGCCGCGACCTGCTCGACGGCGAGCTGCTGCCGGCAAGGTCACCGGGACGCTGCGCGCCGGGCAGCGTCTGCGCATCGAGACGCCCGGCGGCGGCGGCTTCGGCGAGGCTCGCTGACGACTTCCGGGGCCTCGCCGGCAGTCAGAAACGCGTGCCGAAAACGCGTCATGGCGAGACTGGCCGCGCGGACAGTCGCCGGTGGCCAAAATAAGGCGGCTATTTGCAGGGGATTTGGGATTTCCGCCTGGGTTTCGTATCTTTAAGGGTCCGCGGCCGTCGCATCGGTCGGCAAGCGGGCGAGAGACAGAGACGTACTCCTAGCTTCACCCGTTCCTATGCCAATTGCTTTCAAAGAATGGGCCGTCACCGTTCGTGCGCTAGCCGAAGGTGAGCAGCTCATAACGCTCCGCAAGGGCGGCATCCGCGAGCCGGGCAAGTCGCTTCGCGCTCGCTCACGAGCGGTTCTTCCTCTACCCGACGTTCGACCACCAGCGCGGGCGACCTCGTGCGCGAGTCCCACCAGCCCGAGCTGCGCCGTGCGCTCGAGGAGGGCGTGTGGAGCGACGGCGAGCCGCCGCTGCACGCGTTCACCTCCGGCGCTCCCGTGCAGCAGCCCGACCGCGTGCGGATCCGCGCCTGGGCCGAGGTGGCCGACCACTTCACGATCGCCGACCCGCGCTGCGTCGACGCGCTGTCGCCGTTCTACGTGTGGACGCCCGACTACGCCGAAAAGCGCCTCGGCTGGCGCCGCCACCAGCCGCTGCACGTGCTGCTGCTGCGCACCTATCGCATCCCGCGCCCGGTGACCGTAAAGGTCAAGGACGAGTACACCGCCGCGCAGGCATGGATCGAGCTGCAACGCGAGCTTCCCTTCGAGGGCACGCCCGTGCTCTCAGACGACGAGTTCGAGCGGGCCTCCGAAGAGATCCGCGCGATCATCGAGCGAAGCGGCCGGCGTCTGACGCCGGCCAGCCCGTCTCACGCCTGAGCGTCCGGCGCGAGCGCCTGCGGCGCCAGTGCTTCTCGTGCCGCCTCTGCACCTGACTCGGGCACGAGCACGTCACGCGGGCCGGCGGCGAGGAAGTCGGGCACGTCGAAGCCGCCGGCGCGGCGCGACATGCTCGGGATGCCCTCCTCGAGCAGCAGCGTCTCGATCAGCTCGGCCTCCGGCTGGCTGCCGGCGCGCGCGACCTTCACGAGGCGGCCTTCGGCGTACTGCGGCTTGATCTTGCGCGCCTTGCGCTGGCGCTCGCTGGCCGCGCCGCGCTCGCTGCCAGGGAGATAGACGAGCGGCATCGCACAGCTCGCGCAGAAGCGCTCGGAGCGCGGGTAGTCCGTGCCGCAGTTCGGGCAGATCAGCGGCGTCGTCGCTCAGCTCGGTGTCTCCTCGACGGCGATCTCGCTGACTTGGGCGCCGTCGATCACGTAGGAGCGCACCTCTGGCTCACCGTCGCCCGCGAGACCGACGATGATCCACTCGAGGCCAGGCCAGCCGGCGGCGAAGCCGATGTCCGTCTGCGACGGATAGGGCGCGCTGCGCACGTGCGAGTGATAGATCGCGCCGATCTCCCAGCCCTCCTCTTCGATCTCCTCGTTGAGACGCGTACAGCTCCATCGGGCCGATCTCGAACTTCAGCGCGCTCGCGTGTACGTTCTCGGCGCGGTAGACGCGCGCGGCCGTCTTCCCGGTGCCGCCCTCGTCTGCGAGCACGCCGACGACGCCGCAGCACTCGATCCGCGGGTTCTCCTGCGCGTGCGCGACGATCTCGGCGAGCAGCTGCTTGGCGATCTTCACGTGCGCCTCGGGCGTATCGACTGTGCCTGCGGGCCGGCGCGAGGAACGCGCGGCCTACCACCAGACGGTCGAGTCGAGGTTCTCGATCTCGTCGACCGGCAGCGTGTAGATGCCGCTCGAGAGATACTTCCAGCCGTCGTCGGCGACGACGAAGACGACGTTGCCCTCGTCGAGCTCGCCGGCGATGCGCACGGCGATGCGCGGCGATCGCGCCGGTCGAGACGCCGGCGAACACGCCCTCCTCGTCGAGCAGCTTGCGCGTCCACACGATCGCGTCTGCGTTGGTCACGAAGATCTTGCGGTCGAGCAGCGAGATGTCGATGATCGGCGGGATGAAGCCGTCGTCGAGCGAGCGCAGGCCCTGCACGGGCTCGCCCTGCATCGGCTCGGCGGCGACGATCTTGCAGGCGTCGCCGAGCTGTCTCCTTCAGGCGCCTGCCGTTGCCCATCAGCGTGCCGCCCGTGCCGAGGCCGGCGACGAACGCCGAGATCTCGTCGAGCTCTTCGAGGATCTCCAGCGCCGTGCCGTTGTAGTGGGCGTTGGGGTTGGCCTGGTTGCCGTACTGGTAGGGCATGTAGACCGATGAGTCTTCGGCGGCCATCTCGCAGCGCCATCGCCGACGGCGCCGTTCGAGCCCTGGTCGCCGGGCGAGTAGACGATCTCCGCGCCGTACATCTGCAGCAGCTGCGTGCGCTCCGGCGTCACGTTCTCGGGCATCACGACCTTCAGCTTGTAGCCCTTGCGCTTGGCGATCATCGCCAGCGAGATGCCCGTGTTGCCCGAGGTCGGTTCGAGGATCGTCTGCCCCGGCGAGATCGCGCCCTTCTCCTCAGCGTCCTCGATCAGCGCGCGCGCGACGCGGTCCTTGACCGAACCGGTCGGGTTGTGCGACTCGAGCTTGGCCCAGATGTGCACGCCGGGCTTCGGCGAGAGGCCCGGCAGCTCGATCAGCGGCGTGTTGCCGATCGACTGGACGATGTCGCCGTAGCGGCCGCCACACGGCCGGTTTCGAACCCTCTCAACCGCCATTACTTCACGGAATATAGCGGCCCTCGGGAGCTGCGAGACAATCGTGCCCCGACCGCCGGTCGTCCGCTTGGCGGATTCGGCCTCGGCTCGAACTGGCCGGGCAGCCAGTCAACCTCTAAGATCGGCAGCAGTTCACTTCGATCCAGGGGGCAGCGGGGCATGGCTAGGACGACGCACGGCGGTTACGACTTCGACTGGCTCGTGATCGGCTCGGGCTTCGGCGGCAGCGTCTCGGCGCTGCGCCTGTCCGAGAAGGGCTACTCGGTCGGCGTGCTCGAGTGCGGGCGTCGCTTTGCCGATGACGAGTTCCCGAAGAACACGGCAGATCTGAAGCGCTACTTCTGGAACCCGCGCGTTGGCATGAAGGGGATCTTCCGCCTAACCAACTTCAAGGACGTCGCGGTCGTCTCGGGCTGCGGCGTCGGCGGCGGCAGCCTCGGCTACGCCTGCACGCTGTACGTCCCGCCGAAGCAGTTCTTCGAGGATCGCCAGTGGGCGGAGATGGCCGACTGGGAGGGCGAGCTCGCGCCCCACTACGAGGAAGCGCAGCGGATGCTGGGAGTCGTCGAAAACCCGCACGAGGATCCCGCCGACCAGCTGCTGCGCGAGCTGGGCGAGGAGCTCGGCGTCGGCGAGACGTACAAACGCACGCCCGTGGGGATCTACTTCGGCCAGGCCGGCAAGACGGTGGCGGACCCCTTCTTCGGTGGCGAGGGTCCGGAGCGCACGGGCTGCAAGCTGTGCGCGCGCTGCATGGTCGGCTGCGTGCACGGGGCGAAGAACACGCTCGTGAAGAACTACCTCTACTTCGCCGAGAAGCGTGGCGCGCGTGTGATGCCGGAGCGCACCGTGGTCGACGTGCGCCCGCTCGGCGCCTCCGACGGCTCAGACGGCTACGAGGTCGAATCGGTCCGCTCGGGAGCGTGGCTGCGCAAGGAACGGCGCGTGCAGCGAGCGCGCGGCGTCGTCGTCGCGGCGGGACCACTCGGCACGAACCGGTTGCTGCAGAAATGTCGACTCGAAGGCTCGCTGCCGCGGATCTCCTCGCGCCTGGGCGAGCTCGTGCGCACGAACTCCGAGTCGATCCTCACGGTCACGGTGCCCGAGGACTACCCCGAGAGCCTGATCAAGCGCGTTGCGATCACCTCCTCGATCTACCCCGACCCGCACACGCACATCGAGACCGTGACCTACGGCGACGACGGCGACTCGATGCGGATGCTCTACACGCTGCTGACGGGCGACGGCACGCGTGTGACGCGGCCGCTGAAGCTGCTCGCCCAGCTCGTCCGCCACCCGGGACGCCTGGCGAAGATCCTCTTCGCGAAGCACTGGTCGCGGCGCACGATCATCCTGCTCGTGATGCAGACGCTCGACAACGCGATCGCGCTGCGTCCCCGCAAAGGCCCGTTCGGCTCCTTCTGGCTACAGACCGAACAGGACCCCGAGCGCCCGAATCCGACGTTCATCCCGATTGCCAACGAAGCCGCCGAATGGTTCGCCAAGCGCACCGGCGGAATCGCGCAGAGCTCGTTCACCGAGGCTATGTTCAACATCCCGTCGACCGCGCACATCCTCGGCGGCGCCGTGATCGCGCCCGACGCCGAGCAGGGCGTCATCGACGCAGACCAGCGCGTCTTCGGCTACGAGAACCTACTCGTCTGCGACGGCTCGGCGATCCCGGCCAACGTCGGGGTGAACCCGTCGCTGACGATCACTGCGCTGGCCGAGCACGCGATGAGCAGGGTGCCGGCCGCGAGCGGCGAGCCCGCCACCGAGATAACTCCGCGCACAGCCGCGGCGGCCTAGCTTAGAGGCCAACAACTCGATGCTCGCGAGCAAGCTTGCGACGCTCGATGTCCCCGCTGACGTCGATATCCTGTTGGAAGCTGTGATTGATTCTCGCGCACATGTCGTGGCCGATGCGATCGGGTCAGTTCGTGCCGAGGGTCTCGAGCCGGGAGCGACGGTCGTCGAGATCCTTGACCGTTGGGCGGATAGAGCACTCGACACTGAGCAGCTCGGCGAAGCCGCTCACCGTCTTGCGGCCGGCCAGTCGGTGGCGCATCTCCTAGGCAAGCCGGATCCTGTAGCCACGCGGCACTGACTCCGCTCCCCTGAGGCGCGTTGGCTGACCCCTACGTCTACCCCGGCACCACCGTATTGCGAAACCTCGCCGGGCTCGAAGACGCGCTCGCGCTAGCCGATCGGGAAGCCCAGACGAGCACACTGCGGCTGGCCCAGCTCGCCGCGCTCCGACTGGAGGGCAGCTACGACCTTGTGCATCTGCAAGCGTTCCATCGCTTCGCCCCTCGCCGGCTTGGGTGTGGCCGGCGAGCGGGCGCTCAGACGCCGCCGGCCATGGCCGGCAGGATCACGAGCGTGTCGCCCTCGCCGACGGCCGTGTCGAGCCCGTCGAGCACGCGTACGTCCTCGTCGTTGAGATAGACGTTGACGTAGCGGTTGAGCTCGCCCTCGGCCGAGAACAGCTGGCTCTCGGTCGCGGGGTGGCTGGCGGCGAGGTCCTTGAGCACGTCGCCGACGTTCTCGCCGGAGGCGCTGACCTGCTTCTCGCCGCCGACGGAGGCGCGCAGGACCGGTGGAATCTTGATCGTTGCCATGAGCTCGGGCGCGAGACTACCTGCTAGCCGGCTGCGGCGCAGAAAGCCTCGTAGTCCGGAAAGACGCCGAGCTCCTCGTCGGCGATCTCGTCGGGGTCGCGCGAGCAGATCGGGCACTCCGGGTCGCGGTGGACCTTGACCTCGGTGAGCGTCGCGCCGAGCGCGTCGTAGAGCAACAGGCGCCCGATCGCGGGGTCGCCGATGCCGACGATCAGCTTGACGACCTCGGTCGCCTGCAGCAGGCCCATTGTTCCCGGCAGCACGCCGAGCACGCCGTTGGCGCCGCACGAGGGAGCCAGCTCGGCCGGCGGCGGCTCGCGGAACAGGCAGCGGTAGCACGGGCCCTCATACGGCTTGAACACGGAGAGCTGCCCGTCAAAGCCGAGGATCGAGGCGGACACGACCGGAATCTTCAGGCGTACCGTCGCGTCGTTGAGCAGATAGCGCGTCGGGAAGTTGTCGACGCCGTCGACGACCACGTCGTAGTCCTTGATGATCTCGACGATGTTCGAGGCGTCGATGCGCGTCTGGTACTTGACAACGTTGACGTCGGGGTTGAGGGCATGGATCGACTCCTCGGCGGAGTCCACCTTGGGAATGCCGATCCGCTGCGTCGAGTGGATCACCTGACGCTGAAGATTTGAGAGATCGACTACGTCATCGTCGACGATGCCGAGCGTGCCGACGCCGGCCGCGGCCAGGTAGAGCGCCGTGGGCGAGCCAAGACCGCCGGCGCCGAGCAGCAGCACCTTGGCGTCGAGCAGCTTCTGCTGACCCTCGATGCCGATCTCCGGCACGAGCATGTGGCGCGAGTAGCGCTCACGCTGCTCGGCGGTCAGCGTGCGCGGGACGTCGACCTCGTAGCCGCGGTCCTTCCACAGCGTGATGCCACCGGTCATCGAGGCGACGTTGGTGTAGCCGAGGTCCTCTTCCAGCGTACGCGCCGCCCAAGCCGAGCGGTTGCCGGACTGGCAATAGAGCACGATGTGCGCGTCGCGGTCGGGCACGACGCCCTCGATGCGGCTCTCCAGGTAGCTCTTGGGAACGTGCTTGGCGCCCGGCAGATGGGCGCTGCCGAACTCCTCGGTCTCGCGCACGTCGATCAGCACGACGCCCTCGTCGATCAGCTCGTGCACCTTGGAAGGATCGATCTCCTCGATCCGGCTCTTGATATCGCGGAGAAGCTCAGCTCCAGAGGGACTCATCGTGAAACTCCTAAACCACGGTCTGGTTTTATTGACTTCAGAAAGTATAGCGCCAAGCGGCGCGCTTCCAGCGGCGGACCGACGACCGATCGGCGCGTCACGAGGCAGGGCCGCGCGAGATGCCCGGCGGCCCCCTGCGAAGCCGACGCGGCCCGGCGCGCGAGGGCTATTCGACGAGCAGGTAGGAGAAGCCGACGGCGCTCGGGCTGAACGTGCGCGAGCCCGCGTAGGACGCCTTCGCACGCCAACGGCCGACCGACGGCGCGACAAAGCTCACGCTCGCCGAACCGCCCCTGACCAGCGCGGTGGACTGGTGGTAGAACTGCCAGCCGAAGACGGGGTCGAAGCGCTCGATCTCGACCGTCACCGGCCCCGAGGCCGAAGGCGAGACCTTCACGCCGATGTTGACCGACTGCCCCGCCGTCGCCTTGGCGGCGCCGAAGGAGAGGCTCGTGGACGTGATCGTGCGCGACTCGCGCACGAGTGAGAAGTTGCCGGAGCTGTTGTCGTGCACCGAGACGACGGCGTAGTAGCGACCGGGCTTGAGCTGGTGCTGCAGCGTCTGCGGGCCGCTGTCGCCGCAGGCGCATTCGATCACGCGGCCGTTGATGTTGCGCAACTGCAGATTGAAGTCGGCCGAGGCGGGTGCTTTCAGCTTGAGCGTCAGGTTCGAATGGCTCTTGACGTCCATCCGGTAGAGGCGCAGCACCTGCACGCCGCTGCCGTCGAGGTGCCCGCGCCCGAGCGCGTAGTTGCCGAGCGCCAGCCCGGGAGCCGTCTCCGAGGAGTTGGCGCGGGCGACCTGCAGGCGGAAGTGTTTGACGCCGCGATCCTGCGGCGTGATCTCGAAGCTGTAGCGACCGCCCTGACCGGCGCCGGGCGTGAACAGGCGAAAGCCGCGGCAGTTGATGTGTACGACGGCGTGCGCGCCTTCTTCGAAGGAGCGCGTCCCGGGCGGATACAGGCGGCCGTTGACGCAGCCGCCACCGTGCCCGTTGGCGAGGTTGATCAGGTAGCTGACGCCGGCGTGCAGCGTCACGGCGTAGGCGGCGTTGACGTTCTGGATCGGATCGACCTGGCCGCCCACCCCGCGCGCCGGCAACGGCACGCCCGGCGGGCGTACGGCCGGTGTGGGCAGGAACACCTCGAGCGTGAACGGCGCAAGCTGCGAGCCCGGCAGCGCGGCGACACGGATCAGGTAGAGGCCGTTCTTGGAGGCCTTGAAGGAGAGCGAGGCCTTGCCCTTGACGTCCGTGCGTTCGCACACGATCGAGTTCAGCTGCGAGCGGACGACGTGATAGACGTCGACGCTCGCTTCCAGCGCGCCCTCCGCCGACAGGTCGATTGCGATGCGCTGCGCGTCTGAGGATCGGAGGCTGTACCAGACCGACGCCGTCGAGGATCCTTCGCATGTCGCCCCCGTCTCCGGACCCGACGCTTCGATGGTCGCGCCGACGAGCGTCCCACCGATCGAGGCCGGCAGGCTGTGGATCGCCTGCGCGTCCGCGCGCGTGTCGTTTGCCGGCGCAGGCACGACGGTGGCGGCGAAGGCCGCGGCGGTGACGGTGGCGAGGAGCACGAGCGCGAGCGTCATGCAGGAGGCGAGCCTCGGGAGATGCGCCGGCTGGCTGTGTGCTCTTGCTCTCATCAGGGTCCTCTCCTCATCAGGACGATTTCAACTGCCCGGCTAAGGGGCTCATCGGTCGCGGCACAGCACGACTTGAGACTTGACGTACGCTGGCGCACGATGCCGATGCGACTGCCCCCCGCCCCGGCCCGGGCCCTCGTGCTGCTCGCTGCATCGGCGCTCGCCGTGGCGCCGGCGGGTTGCGCCTCCTCCCCGTCATCGTCCTCCTCTTCTTCGCCTCCGACGACGGCGCCGGCCGGCGCCTCGGGCTTCGACGGGGCGGCGCTGCCGCCCGGCGTGGCCGCCCCCCGGTTCACGCTGCGCGACCAGACCGGCGCGCGCGCCACGCTGGCCTCCTACCGAGGCCAGGTGGCGATCGTCGCCGTCCTCTACTCCAGGTGCGGCTCGCCCTGCGTGGTGATCGCGCAGCAGATCCGCGGCGCGCTCGACGAACTCGGGCGGTCGGTCCCGGTGCTCGTGATCAGCGCCGATCCGGCGGCCGACACGCGGGCCGGCGTGGATCGCTTCCTGCGGCAGGTGTCCCTGAGCGGGCGCGTGCGCTGGCTGAGCGGCTCGCGCGCGCAGCTGCGCGCGATCTGGCACGCCTTTCGCGTGCTGCCGGCAAGCGCTGGCCACGCCGCCTTCGCGCGCTCGGCCTCGGTCTTCCTGATCGACCGCCGGGGTATGGAGCGCGTGATCTACCAGCTCGAACAACTCACCCCCGAAGCACTCTCGCACGACGTGCGCAAGCTGCTCGAATAAAGCCGGAGCGCCGTCGGACGGTTGATACCCTAGCGCGCAGGTAGGTATTCGATCTGATGATGTTCTCAACCAAGTCCGAGTACGGCGTTCGCGTGATGGTCGAGCTTGCTCGCCAGTCCGGCGAGGAACCGATCCCGCTCGCCGAGATCGCCGAGCGCGGGGGCCTGCCGCTGGCCTACCTCGAGCATCTCGTGGCGCGCCTGCGCAAGGCCGGCCTCGTCGACTCCAGGCGTGGCTCGCGCGGCGGCTACCTGCTCGCGCGCTCGCCAACCGAGATCACGATGGCCGAGGTCGTCGAGGCGCTCGAGGGCTCGATCGCGCCGATCGAGTGCATCACGGAGGGCGCCGACGGCTCGATCACCTGCTCGCGCGAGACCGACCCCGCGCACGTGTGCCCGACCAAGCTGCTCTGGACACGCGTGCGCTTCTCGATCGTGCGCACGCTGCAGGACACGACGCTCGCCGACCTCGTGCTGGGCCCGTCGCTTCCGGCGGGACCGCTCACGACCGGCCCCGCCCTGCCGGCGCTCGGCGCCGTTGCGCGGCCGGTCGCATCCTGAACTGAACAAACCCCGATACCTGGAGCACGAACGGAGAACATGGCCGACCTAGAGATCAGAGACCTGCACGTGCGCATCGAGGAGCGCGAGATCCTCAAGGGTGTCGACCTGGACATATCGCGCGGCGAGATCCACGCCCTGATGGGCCCGAACGGCTCGGGCAAGTCGACGCTCGCGAGCACGCTGCTCGGTCACCCCTCTTATGAGATCACCGAGGGCACGATCACGTTCAAGGGCGAGGACATCACCGAGGCCGAGCCGCACGAGCGGGCCAAGGCGGGGCTGTTCCTCGCCTTCCAGTACCCCGTCTCGATCCCGGGCGTGTCGGTCGCCAACTTCCTGCGCATGGCGATCAACGCCAAGCGCGAGGAGCCGATCCAGGTCAAGGAGTTCCGCACCCACCTGCAGCACGCGATCGACCTGCTCGACGTCGACCGCACGTTCACCTCGCGCCACCTCAACGACGGCTTTTCCGGCGGCGAGAAGAAGCGCGCCGAGATCCTGCAGATGGCGATGCTCCAGCCGGACGTGGCGATCCTCGACGAGACCGACTCGGGCCTGGACATCGATGCCCTGCGCACGGTCGCCGAGGGCGTGCAGCGACTGCACGACGAGCAGGGCCTCGGCGCCCTGATCATCACCCATTACCAGCGCATCCTGCACTACGTAAAGCCCGAGTTCGTGCACATCCTGATGGACGGGCGGATCGTGCTCGAGGGCGGCGTCGAGCTGGTCGAGCGCCTTGAGCGCGAAGGCTATGACGAGATCCGCCGCGAGTTCGGCGGCGAGATCGACGCCGTGGCCGCCGGTGACAGCGGTGTCTGAGGCGAGCCCGCCAGCCACCAGCGGACCCAACGGCAACGGCGCGGCCCCGCCCAGCGGTCCGAGCCCAGGCGGCAGCGGCACGCCGGGCGCTGCGCCGGCGCAGATGAAGGCCGGCCGCCACCGCGAGGCGACGCTCTACCACGCGCTGGCCGGCTCCGGCGCGGGCGACGGGCGCACGCTTCAGCAGTTGCGCGAGACCGCGCGCGGAGCCTTCGAGCGGCTCGAGCTGCCTGTGTGGCGCCGCTCGGGCTTCTGGACGACGAGCCTCGAGAGCGTCGATCTGGCGGCGCTCACCACCGATCCCTCGCCGGCTGCACAGGGAGTGCCCGACGTCGTCGCGCGAACGCTGCCCGACCGTCCGCGCGCCGGGCGCATCGTGCAGAGCGCGGGTACCGTCGTACACGTCGAGCTCGACCCGGCGCTGCAGGCCAAGGGCGTGATCCTGTGCTCGCTGGAGGACGCCTTCCGCGACCACGCCGAGCTCGTCGCGCCGTGGTACTCCAAGCGCCTGCCGATCGACCGGCACAAGCTCGAGGCCGCCAACGCCGCCTTCTGGAGCGGCGGCGCGTTCCTGCACGTCCCTGAGGGTGTCGTCGTCGAGGATCCTTTCGAGATCGTCTACGCGATCGAGCAGGCCGGGGTGGCGCAGTACGGGCGCACGCTCGTGGTGGGAGCGGCGATGAGCGACTTCCGCGTGCAGGAGTACGACCTGGCCGAGGACTTCGACGGCCAGGCGCTGCACGCCGGCGCCTTCGAGCTCTACCTGCAGGACGGCGCGCGCTGCCGGCTGGCGCAGGTACAGGACTGGGGCGCGGGCGAGGTCTACGACGTCTCCACGCGCTTCGTCGGAATCGGCCGCGACGCCTACTGCCACTGGCTGCCGGCGCTGCTCGGCGGTCATCTCGTGCGCCAGCACCTCGAGCTGGCCGTCTCGGAGGCCGGCGGCGACATGGCCTTCCGCGGCCTGTTCTTCACCGAGGAGCACGAGCATCTCGACGTGTTCGCCGTCGATCTGCACGAGACGGGTCCATCAGGCGGGGACGTGCACTGGCGCGGCGCGGCAACCGGTGAGAGCCGTGCGAGCTTCGAGGGCCTGATCCAGATCGATCCTGGCGCGCAGCAGACGCACACCTACCTGCAGATCCACTCGATGATGCTCTCGCCGAAAGCGCGTGTCGACGCGATTCCCTCGGTGCTCGTGTCCTCCGACGACGTCTCGGCCTCGCACGGCGGCACCGTCGGCGAGCTCGACGAGACGGCGATCTTCTACATGCAGACGCGCGGCCTGGACCGCCCGGCTGCGGTGCGCGTGATCGTCGAGGGCTTCTTCGAGCCGCTGATCTCCGAGCTGGGCGATGAGGCCCTGGAGGAGCTCGTGCGCGAGAAGGTCGCCGGCAAGCTCGCGGCGGCGCGCGAGGACATCGAGGCGTATGCCACCAGTCGCTGAGTCAACGCTTGGCGTAAAGGCCGACTTCCCGATCTTCGAGCGCCGCTTCGCCGGGCGCGAGCTGATCTACCTGGACTCGGGCGCTACGGCGCAGAAGCCGCAGGTCGTGATCGACGCGCAGGCCGAGCACCTGCGCAGCCACAACGCCAACGTGCACCGCGGCGTCTACGCGCTCGCGCAGGAGGCCGACGCGGCCTACGACGAGGCGCGCCGCCACGTGGCGGCTTTCGTCGGCGCCGATCCGCGCACGACGATCTTCACGAAGAACGTGACCGAGGCGATCAACCTGCTCGCCTACTCGTGGGGCCGCGCCAACGTCGGCCCGGGCGACGCGGTGCTGATCACGCAGATGGAGCACCACGCGAACCTGGTGCCATGGCAGGTGCTGTGCCGCGAGCGCGACGCCGAGCTGCGCTACCTGGAGGTCGACGAGCGCGGCGAGCTATCGCTCGAGCAACTCGACGCCGAGCTGGCGCGCGGCGACGTCAAGCTTGTCGCCTTCGCGCACGTCTCGAACGTGCTCGGCACGATCAACCCGGTTGCCGAGATCACGGCACGGGCGCGCGCCGCGGGCGCGGTCTCGATCGTCGACGGCGCGCAGGCTGTGCCGCAGATGCCGGTCGACGTCGCTGCGCTGGGGGCCGACTTCTACGCCTGGACGGGCCACAAGGCGGTCGGACCGACCGGGATCGGCGTGCTGCACGGCAGCGAGGCGCTGCTCGAGCGGATGGAGCCGTTCCTCACGGGCGGGGACATGATCGCCTCGGTCGACTTCCAGTCGGTCAGCTGGAACGAGCTTCCGTACAAGTTCGAGGCGGGCACGCCGCCGATCTCCGAGGCGGTCGGGCTGGCGGCGGCCGTCGACTACCTGGACGGACTCGGGATGGAGCGCGTGCGCACCCACGAGCGCTCGCTGACGGCCTACATGCTCGAGCGCCTGGCCGAGGTGCCGGGACTGCGCGTCGTCGGCCCACCCGAGGCCGAGCGCCGCGGCGGACTGGCCTCGTTCACGGTCGAGGGCATCCACCCGCACGACGTGGCCGAGCTGGTCGACCGCGGCGGCGTCTGCATCCGCGCGGGACACCACTGCGCGCAACCGCTGATGCGCTGCCTCGGCGTCGGCGCCACGGCGCGCGCCTCGGTGGGCGTCTACAACGAGGCGAGCGACATCGACGCGCTCGTGCAGGCGCTGCAGGCCGGGCGCGAGATCTTCGAGCTGTAACCGGAGCGAGCCCAGCCATGGACGATCTCTACCGCGACTACATCCTCGACCACTACAAGCGCCCGCACAACTTCGGCGAGCTCGACCCGCACGACCTCGAGGCGCTCGAGCACAACCCGCTGTGCGGCGATGAGCTCGGCGTGCACATCCGCGTCAAGGACGGTCGCATCGAGGATCTGCGCTTCCACGGGCACGGCTGCGCGATCTCGCAGGCGTCGGCGTCGATCGCCTCGGAGGAGCTGAAGGGAATGGAGCTGTCCGACGTCGGCGAGCTGAACGCCGATTGGATGATCGAGCTGCTCGGCATCCCCGTCTCGGCGACGCGGCGTAAGTGCGCGCTGCTGAACCTCAAGGCCGTGCGCGGCGCCGTCACCGGCGATAACGCCTGGCCCGCCTGAGCAGCTGCGGGCCGCAAGCGCGCGAGCGCTACTCGGCCCCGCCGATGTCCTGCAACGCGTCGCGTTCGGAGGCGAACATCTGCAGGCGCGCGATCCGGCCGTCGGCGATCGTGTAGAGGAAAGTCACGCCACCTTCGATCGGCACGCCGCTACTGGCGCCCTGGCCGGTCTGATTCGCGTCGACGATCACGAAGTCGCCCATCTCGGAGACGCGTACGACGTCAAAGGACCAGTCCTTCCACGCCTCGGTCCACTGACGCGTGCTCTCCACGAAGCCCTCATATCCGTGGCTCGTGCGCACGTCGGGCTGGTCTGGCCTGGTCGTCACCATCACGTCTGCCGTGACGAGCTTTCGCAGCGCCGTCTCGTCGTCGCGAAAGTACGCGGCCATCGCCTGTTGCACGAGCTCGATGTTCCGCTGTGACATCGCGCGCAGTATTCCGCACCCCGCGGGACGCGCCCGCTGAGGAAGACCCGACCCCCGCGATACAATTCCTACTTCAGCGCACAGGATTCGTCGAAGAACCCCTCGAGCCCGTGCGCACAGGACTTGCAAGCCCCCGGTAAGGAGCCTCATGGCCACGATTGACCGCACGAAGATCCCCAAGCCCAGCCCGATCGTCGAGGACGAGCAGGGCCAGCTACATGCCCGCCAGGGCATCTCGCGTGAGGTGGTCGCCGAGCTGTCCAAGATCAAGGGCGAGCCCGACTGGATGGCCGAGAAACGGCTGAAGTCGCTGGAGATCTTCGAACGCAAGCCGATGCCGAACTGGGGCCCGGACCTGAGCGGTCTGAACCTGGACGACCTCGTGCTCTACTCCCCGCCGACGGCCGGCCGCTTCAACAGCTGGGACGAAGTGCCGGCGGAGATGAAGCAGACCTACGAGGACCTCGGCATCCCGCAGGCCGAGCGCGAGCACCTCGCCGGCGTCGTCGGCGTGTGGCGCCAGGAGCCGGTCTACGAGGGTCTGAAGGAGGAGTACGCCAAGCTCGGGATCCTGTTCTGCTCGATGGACACCGCGATCAACGAGTACCCGGAGCTCGTACAGAAATACTTCATGACCAAATGCGTCCCGCCGCAGGACAACAAGTTCTCGGCCCTGCACGGCGCCGTCTGGTCAGGCGGAGCCTTCTGCTACATCCCGAAGGGCGTCAAGTGCGACCTGCCGCTGCAGTCCTACTTCCGCATGGAGGGCGCCGGCGAGGGCACCTTCGAGCACACGCTGATCGTCGCCGACGAGGGCTCGGAGGTGAACTACATCGAGGGCTGCACGGCGCAGACCTACAGCGTCAACTCGATGCACTCGGCGGTCGTCGAGATCTTCGTGCACGAGGGCGCGAAAGCCCGCTACACGACCGTGCAGAACTGGTCCAAGGACGTCTACAACCTGAACACCAAGCGTGCGATCGTCGACGCCAACGCCACGGTCGAGTGGGTCGGCGGTTCGATGGGCGCCAAGTACGTGATGCTCTACCCGGGCTCCTACCTGATGGGCGAAGGCGCGCGCGCCGACCACCTGAACGTCGGCGTGGCCGGCAAAGGCGTGCACAAGGACACGGGCGCCAAGGTCGTGCACCTGGCCCCGAACACGACCTCGAACATCCTCGCCAAGTCGATCTCCAAGGACGGCGGGATCATGGGCTACCGCGGCCTGGTCAAGATGGGCAACAACTCGGCCGGCTCCAAAGCCCGCGTGCAGTGCGACGGGCTGATGATGGACGGCGAATCGCGCTCTGACACGTGGCCGGACATCCAGATCCAGAACCCGCACGTGACGGTCGCCCACGAGGCGACGGTCGGGCGCATCTCCGACGACCAGCTCTTCTACATGGGCTCGCGCGGCTTCACCGAGGACGAGGCTGCCGCGATGATCGTCAACGGCTTCATCGAGCCCGTGACGAAGGAGCTGCCGATGGAGTACGCCGTCGAGCTCAACCGCCTGATCCAGCTCGAGATGGTCGGCAGCATCGGCTGATCTGGGCGCCGATGATCGGCGTCTGCCGGCGTCCTCCCTCACTCGCGTGCTAGCGCACGCCACGTTCGGTGCGTCCTTGCCAGCCTTGATCCTCGACACCCAGATCGGCGTGGCTGCTTGAGCGATGCGCGCGCCGGTGAACACGATCGCCGCGCCGCTGTTCCCGCGGAATCTGCCGTGGGTGAACACTCCGGCGGGCGGGCAGGTGAGCATCATTCAGCGCGAGAGGCCGCTGCTTGTCGAGTTCTGGGACTTCTGCCGGCCGAACTCGATGCGGACGCTGCCGTACGTCAAGGCGTGGCACGAGCGCTACGCCGCGGACGGCCTGCGCGTGGTCGGTGTCCACTGCCCGGGCTTTGAGCTCTCGCGTGATGAGGAGGCGATACGCCAGGCCGTGGCGCGCCTGGGCATCGAGCATCCTGTGCTGATCGACTCGGAGCTCGAGCTGTGGCGCGAGTACGAGAACGAGGGCTGGCCGGCGCGCTACCTGTTCGACGGCGGCGCGCGGCTGTTCGAGTACCACTTCGGCGAGGGCGCCTACGAGGAGACCGAGCGTGCGATTCAGGAGCTGCTTGGCGTCGAGCGCGAGACGCTTCAGCCACTGCGCCCTGAGGACAGGCCGGGCGTTGCGCTCGCGCCGCCCACGTCCGATCAGCCGGGCGCCTACTCAGGCCCGTATGAAGCCGGGGCCGTGTGGGCGGTGCTCGGCGGAGTCGGCACCGTGCGCGTCAACGGCGGGAGCGCCGTGGGAGGCAGCGAGCTGAGCATCGAGCAGCCCGGTGCCTATGCGCTGATCGAGCACGCGCGCCATATGACGGGCGTGCTCGCGCTGGAGCTCAGCGAGGGCGTGCAGTGCCTCGCCACCTGCTTCACGCCCGGCGTGGCCGCCTGAGCCGCGATCACGCGCCAACCCGCCTGCGGATCGGCGAGAGCTCGTCGTGATCGCGGTCGAGCAGCAGGCGCCTGAGCTCGGGCGGGCCGGCATCGTCGATCAAAGCGCACGTTCCCGGCCAGTATGGGCTCTCGCCGCGCTTGCGCGTGAGGAAGATCGAGTCATACGTCCAGCAGCCGACGTTCACGAGCCGCGCCCCGGAGCTCCCGGACCGAGTCGCGCCGGCACCCGCGCTGCTCGGGCCGATCCACTCGCTTGCGTCGTCGCCGGGCAGCGGCCCGGCACGGTGGGTGTGCCCGAACACGACGTAAGCGTCGCCCAGGCCCAGGCGCGCGGCGACCTCGCCCATCGCGCGCAGGCCGGCGCCACGCAGCTCGCCCGAGGAGACCTCGGCGTTGAGCGGTCCGAGGCCGGCGCGGTTCAGCGCGGCGACGGCCAGCGGGAAGCCGTGGACGAGTGCCCGCGTGCGCAGGTTCGCGCCGATCGCGGCGAGCCGCGCGCGGGCACCGGCGCGTGCTCCGTTACGGGCGTTGCTGCCGTCACCGCTGCCGCTTAGCGCGCGCCAGGCATGCACGGTGCCCATCCCGTTCAGCGCATCGCCGGTGATCGCATCGCGCGCGACGGCATGCCGCCACGCATACATCGGCGCCGTGACCGCCTCGTAATCGCCGACGCGCTCGAACGTGCTGGCCGGCCGGCCCATCAGCCGGCTCATCACGCCGACGCTGAGCCGCTCGATCGTGGGCACGGTCAGATGGCAGTCGAGGTAGTGCCCGTGCATCGCGTATACGTCCGGGCGCAGCCAGAGGCCTGGGTAGGCGAATCGGACACGTGCCGGCGCGGCCCAGTCGGCCAGCCGCTTGACCGTGGGCGATGCCTCTGCGGGCTCGATCAGCTGCTCCAGGCCGAGCGGGCGGGGCTCGGGGAGCTCGGCGCGCAGCGCCAGCCACGGCTCGATCAGCGCGTGGTCGTGATTGCCGGCGACGAGCACGAGCTCTCGCCCGGCGAGCGCCTGCCCGAGCTCCTCGAAGAAGGGCCGCGCGATCGCAAGGGCTTCGCGCGGTGGCCCGTGGCGCAGCTCGAGCACGTCGCCGAGCAGGACGACGCGGTCGACCTGTGCGGCGAGCTCGAGCAGCGGCGCGCGCAGCTCCTCGTGGCGCAGCAGGTCCGAGCGCGACGCGCTGCCCAGATGCAGGTCGGAGAGAACCAGTGTGCGCATCAGATCGTCCGCGCCCGGCGAACTGGGATACGGCCTGCGCGCGCTCCTGCCGTGCGCGCGCCGTCACCGCGAGCGACGCTCAGCGGGCCTCGCCGACGCTCGTGGCTTCGCGGATCGTCTTGGGCAGCATGAAGCGGACGTCCTCCTTGATCACGTGAAACTCGGATATCTCACTGTCGCTCACGCCGCGATCGCGGAACAGCTGGACGAGATCCTGGACGAGATTCTCGGGCGCGCTCGCGCCGGAGGAGATCCCGACCACGCGTGTCCCGTCGAGCCACTCCTCGCGCACCTCCTCGGCCCGGTCGATCAGGTGCGAATCGGTACCGCACTCGCGCGCGACCTCGACGAGGCGCACCGAGTTGGAGGAGTTGCGCGAGCCGATCACGAGCAGCAGGTCGCAGTGCTCGGCCATCTGCTTGACGGCCGCCTGTCGGTTGGTCGTGGCGTAGCAGATGTCATCGGTACGCGGACCGACTATCTTCGGGAAGCGCTCGCGCAGGCGCGCGAGGATCGCGGTCGTTTCATCCACGGCGAGCGTCGTCTGCGTGATGTAGGCGACGCGCTCGGGGTCATCGATCTCGAGCGTCTCGACGTCCTGCTCGTCCTGCACGAGCACGATCCGCTCGGGCGCCTCCCCCATCGTCCCTTCGACCTCCTCGTGACCGTCGTGTCCGACGAGCACGATCGTGTAACCCTGCTCGGCAAAGCGCACGGCCTCGCGATGGACCTTGGTCACGAGCGGGCAGGTGGCGTCGATCGTGCGCAGGCTGCGGGCGTCGGCTCCCTCGCGCACGCTCGGGGCGACGCCGTGGGCTGAGAACACGCAGACCGCACCCTCGGGGACCTCCGTCTCCTCTTCGACGAAAATCGCGCCGCGCTCACGAAGCTGCTCGACGACGTGCTTGTTGTGCACGATCTCCTTGCGCACGTACACCGGCGCGCCGTGAATCTCCAGCGCGCGTTCGACTGTCTGCACCGCCCTGTCCACGCCCGCGCAGTAGCCTCGGGGCGCCGCGAGCAGCAGTTTCTGAACCGTGTTCGACACGATTGCCATTGTAGGGCCCACCCAGGTACGCTAAGCGCTCGTGCCCCAGCGCCACCTCGACAGGTTGACACCGGTAGACGCCTCCTTCCTGCATCAGGAGGGTCAGCACTCGCACATGCACATCGGCGGATTGACGATTGTCGAAGGCCCGCCGCCGAGCATGGACGAGTTCCTCGAGCAGATCCGCCGGCGCCTGCACCTCGTCCCGCGCTACCGTCACAAGCTCGCCTCGACAGCGCTCGACAGCGGCCGGCCGGTGTGGGTTGACGACCCCAGCTTCAACCTCGAGTACCACATCAGACACACCGCGCTGCCGAGCCCGGGAGGCTGGGAGCAGCTGTGCGGGTTGACGGCGAGGATCTTCTCCCAGCAGCTCGACCGCTCCAAGCCGCTGTGGGAGATGTGGCTGATCGAGGGGCTCGAGGACGACCGCTTCGCACTGATCACCAAGACCCATCACTCGCTGATCGACGGGATCGCCGGCGTCGACCTCGCGACGGTGCTGTTCGACCTCTCGCCGGACGCGCCGCCGATCAAACACTCCGGCAAGGCGTGGCAGCCGCACCGCGAACCGAACTCGGCAGAGCTCGTGGCGGCCGGGCTGCGTGGCGCCGTGAAGGCTGGACTCGAGCTCGCCGAGGGCGCGCTCGACGCGCTGACGCATCCCGAGCGCGCGCTCACGCGCGCCCGCGAGGCGGCCGAGGGAGTCGGTGAGATCGTCTGGGCCGGGCTTAACCCCGCACCGGAAACGCCGCTGAACGTGCCGATCGGACCGCACCGGCGCTTCTTCGGCATCGGCTCCCAGCTCGAGGACTTCAAGACCGTGAAGAACGCCTTCGGCGGCACTGTCAACGACGTCGTGCTCGCCGTCGTGAGCGGTGCGCTGCGCACCTTCCTGATCTCGCGCGGGCGCAGCACGGCGGGCGTGGAGATGCGCGCGCTCGTCCCCGTGTCGGTCCGCGTCGAGGACGAGCACGGCCAGGGCGGCAACCGAATCGTCGTGATGCGCGGGCCGCTGCCCGTGTACATCTCAGACCCCGTGCAGCGACTGCGCTTCGTCTCGCACGCGATGGACGGCCTGAAGGAGTCCAAGCAGGCGCTCGGCGCCGAGGTGATCGCCGGAGCGCAGAGCTTCGCCCCGCCGACGATCCTCGCGCAGGCCTCGCGGCTGAACTTCTCCACGCGCCTGTTCAACCTGATCGTGACCAACGTGCCCGGTCCGCAGTTCCCGCTCTACGTGCTCGGGCGCGAGATGCTCGAGGCCTACCCGGTGGCCTTCCTGCCCGAAAACCATGCCCTCGCGATCGGCATCATGTCCTACAACGGCCAGATGAATTTCGGCCTGCTCGGCGACTTCGACGCACTGCCCGACATCGACGCAATCAGCGACAACATCGCCGAAGAATTGGCGACGCTCGTCGCGCTCGCCAAGAACGCCGTCCCGGCGCCCGCATAGCGTCGGGCCGGTTTGCCTACGCCCAGCGATCGGGTAACGATCCGATGATGAAGAAAATCCTCGAGCTACTGCTCTGCATCCTGCATCCGCTCGCGGTGATCCTGATCTGGATCGACTTGCTCCGTCGCGACGATCTCGGTCTGCTGGGAAAGCTCACCTGGGCGATTGCCGCGATCGTGCCGTTCGTGCCGTTCCTCTACGTACTGACCGGCAACGACTTCATCTGAGCGTGGCGAGCTGCTGACGGGCGGCGGCGCTACGCCCACGCGCACCCTTACGGCGATGCCCGTGCTTCGCGCCCCTGCTCCTCTCCGCGCTTCTGCAGGAAGCTCCCCATCGCCCCGGCCAAGGTTGCGATGACGGTTATCGCCCATATCTCCATGAAGACGTCGAGCACGCGACCACCCGTTGAGATGGGATTCTTGATCTGGGAGGAAACCGTCAGCAGTTGGGTGCTCGTCCAGAAGAAGGCGCTGCCGAAGGTCTTGATCTCCGTTTCCGGCGAGTGTCGCTCGAGCAGGAAGCCCGCAACGGCACACACCAAATCGACACCGAGCGTCGCGACGGCAATCGCGGTGAGATGGTCGCGCAGCCGTCGATGCGTCGCAGTCGTGGCTCTCGCGACGTTGGAGGCCTCTCGCGCGGCCGAACGCAAAATCCGATGCGGCACGAGGGCACTATCCTCGCAAGCGCGGACGCCTACGGGCGAAACGCCCGCAGGCTCAGTACCCCAGCGCGAACTTGGCGTCCTCGCTCATCTTCTCCGGCGACCACGGCGGCACGAAGACCATCTCGGAGTCGATCGACTTGACCCCATCCAGTTCGCCGACGAACTCTTCGATCTGTTCTGTCACCTGCGGGCCGATCGGACAGCCCGGAGTGGTCAGCGTGAACGTGACGTGGACGTTGCCGTCCTGCACCTCTACGCCGTAGATCAGGCCGAGCTCGACGAAGTCGAGGCCCAGCTCGGGGTCGATCACGTTAGACAGCGCGTCCATCACCTCGTCGGGAGTAGGGGCCGCGCCCGTCGGGGCAGGAGCGTCCGGCGCTACCGTCGGCTCGGTGGTGATGTCCTCGGACATGCCCCGAGTCTAGCTCGCGCTAGTTATCCGAGCCGAGGCGGTCCCACATATACAGCTGGATGCACTCGTTGGCCAGCTCGACCGCGCGATCGCGCGAGAGGCGCGGGAGCACGGTTTCGAGCGCCTGCTCCTCGGAGACGCCGGCTTGGAACGCTTCCTCGCCACGAAAGCCCGCAGCGATCTTCAGCGCCTCGCGGCGATTGTCGCCGAGGCTCGGAAAGACGCCGACGAGGAAGTCCGTGTTCGGTATCGGCTGGCCGACCTCCAGCGAGGCATGCCACGCCGCGAGCAGGTGCAGGTCGTCCTCGTCGAGATCGGCGATCGCCTTGGCGTAGTGAACCGACAGCTCCGGCTCGGGTATGTCATCGACCCACGCGCGCACGACCTCGCTGACGAGCTGGCGGCGCGCCTCGCGCCCGACGGACTCGGCGATGACTCGTATGGCGTCCTGAGGCTCGATGAAGCAGAGTGGCATCTTGACTCCCGCGAAGGTGGGAAACAGGTGACTGTGGTGGACTGTAGGGAGCGGTGTGGACGGCACTTTCGCGCGTCCCGAGGCGAAGGAGGACGGGCCTAGAGGCCCAGTGCCTCGCGCGCAACCTGCAGCGTTTCGTCGTCGGCCGTCTCGGGTGGGAAGCCGAGCGTCGCACGCTCCTCGGTCTGCCAGTTGGCCAGCGCCAGCTCGAGCGCCGCGACGGGCAGCGGGACTGCGTCCGCCAGCGTACGCGCCCGTCGCTCGAGCAGCAGCGGATCGCCGATCGCGAACAGGCGCTTGGCGGCGAGCATCGTCGCGTCCTCTCGGCCGCCCATGCGTGCAGCCGAGAGATGCAGCAAATCGGCCTCGAGCTCGAACAGTCCGAGCATGCCGAGCAGCACGAGCAGCTCATAGCGCGCAGCACGCGTCAGCCCGGGTAGCGCGAGGCGCTCGAACAGGCGCTCGAAGCGCCGCACCGGGCTCCAGCCGGGATCGCCGGTGAAGGCCGCCGCCTGAGAGCCCGCCTGCCCGTACCAGGTGCGGTAGGCCTGCACCGTCGCCGTCCCGCGCGCCGGATCGTGCGAGGTGCGCGGGCCCAGCGGGACGTCAGCGAGGTCGGGGAGCTCGCCGGGGCCGGCGGCCAGAGCCCGCTCGATCCCGGCAAACGGCTCGGCGCCCTCGAGCGGGCACAGGTACGCGATCAGGAAGCAGATCCAGCTGGCTCGCTCGAGCTCACCGCCGGCCGCAAGTGAGCGCACCTCGCCATACAGATCGGGCGGCGTCACCGAGCCCTCCGCGCCCGCGAGCGCCTGCAGCCGCCCCTGCGAGAAAGCGAGCTCATCGGTCAGCCGTGCGGCGTCCGCCGAGGCGTGCAGACCCGGCAGCAGCGAGCTGCTGTAGCCATCCTCGACGGCGCGCTCCTGGCGCCTGACGCGCAGGCTCCCGGCATGCGCGCCGCCTCGCCGCGCACGGGTGACGCCGCCGCCGCGCGCGCCGGCAGAAGACGAGGACGAGCGCCGTTTCGCCCCGGCGCCCGAGGACCCGCCCGCCGGCGAGGCGCCGGGCAGCGTCTTACGGCAGATCGGGCAGCGCTCTAGGAAGCGGCCGTGACGGCAGAAGGTAGGCACTCGACCGGGGGCTGGAAGCCATGCTGGCGCGCACGCTCGGCTCCGGTGGCGCGCTCTTTCTCCAGCGCGTACATGTAGTCGTCGAAATCGACCTGGATCGTATGGCGCTTGGATGCTACGTAGCGCTTGCGCATGGCCGCCTGGTCAGCGGCGATATCGGCGCGCAGCTCCCCATCCGACGGCAGCCTGTAGTCACCGCGCAGGTAGTCCCCAACCCACGCCCCCTGAGCCTCGGCGATCGGCATGATCGCGCCGAGCGGCTGCAGCAGCCCGATGAAGAAGACGTTGGGGATCTCTGGATGAAAGACGCGGCGGTACAGCTCGATGTGGTTGTCCGGAGCTGAGATGAAGTCCTCCTCGAAGAACGGGAAGGCGATCTGGTAGCCCGTGCAGTAGACGACCACGTCGGCGTCGAGCACCGTCCCGTCGACAAAGCGCACCTGCGCGCCCTCCAGCGCCTCGATGTTCGGCTTCGGCGTGATCGTGCCGTGCTGGATGCGATCGAGGATCCGCCCCGAGACCGTCGGGTGCGCCTGGCCGAAGCGGTGGGTGGGCTTGGGCAGCCCGTAGCGCTCCGGCGGCCCGACGTAGCTCTTGACCAATTTCTGGATCATCCGCTGGCGGATCGCGAACGGCACGCGCGGGTCGTTGCGCATCTGGTCGACCGGTTTGCCGAAGACGTACTTCGGCAGGATCCAGACGCCCGAGCGGGCGGACAGGTAGGTCCGCTCGGCCACGTATGAGGACTCCACGGCGATGTCCATCGCCGAGTTGCCCATGCCGAGGACGACCACGCGCTTGCCCTCGAAGATCGAGTTGTCCACGTAGGCGTGCGCGTGCAACTGCTCGCCGGCGAACGTGTCGCTGCCCGGGAACGCCGGTTCGGGCCAGCGCGGCTTCCAATGATGGCCGTTGGCGACGAGCAGCGCATCGTAGCTGCGGGTCTCGCCGCCCTCGAGCTTCACCCGCCATACGCCGTGCTCGTCGCGCGCGGCGTGCTCGACCCCCGTCTCGAACATGATCCGATCGCGGAAGCCGAAGCGATCGACGTAGTCGTTGAAGTAGGCCGCGATGTGCGTGTGGTGGGGAAAGTCCGGATAGGACTCCGGCATCGGGAAGTCCGCGTAGGCCATCCGCTGGCGCGAGGTGTTGATGAACAGGTCGCGGTAGGCGGCCGACATCCCGTTCTTGTTGCCGAACACCCAGTTGCCGCCGACGCGATCGGACTTCTCGATGCAATCGAACGCGATGCCCCGCTCGTGCAGCGCCTTGGCCGCGGCGATCCCCGAGGAGCCCGCGCCGATTATGCAGACCCGCGGAAGCGCCACTAGTCCTTCGCCGGGATGCCTGGGCCGACGTGCCGCGGCGGCCCCTCCGGGCCCGAGTCGGCGTCTTCGTGCCCGGCGATCCCCTCGTCCCGTTCTGACAGCGCCGACTCGACGCCGCCGTTGCGGCGAGCGGCGAGATAGCGATCGACCATACGCGCGCACTGGCGCCCCTCGTTGATCGCCCAGACGATCAGTGACTGCCCACGGCGTGCGTCACCGGCCGCGAACACTCCCTCCACCGAGCTCGTATACGGCGCCGCCGTCTTCACGTTGCCGCGCGGGTCCTTCTCCACGCCGAGCCCCTCCAGCAACGCCGGCTCCGGATGCAGGAAGCCCATCGCCAGCAGCACGAGCTGCGCCTTCAGCTCTCGCTCGGTGCCCGCCACAGGCCCGAACGGCGGCGCCGGCTCGGCCTGCGCGACGTGCAGTGCCGCGACGCCGCCCTGGCCGTCCTCAGAGAAGCGCGTCGTCACGATCGAGTAGTCCTGCTCACCGAGCTGCGCCTCCCTGGCCTCCTCCATCGCGTAGCTCATGCGGTACTTCTGCGGCCACTCCGGCCACGGAGTGCGCTCGTCTGGGCGCTTCGGCGGCGGCTCCGGCAGCAGCTCGAGCTGGGTGATCGAGCGCGCGCCCTCGCGCAGGGCGTTGCCGACGCAGTCGGCGCCCGTGTCGCCGCCGCCGATCACGACCACGTCGCGGTCCTCGGCGGTGATCGCGTGCTCGACCGCCGGCTGCTCCGCCGTCGGCACTGGGCCGAACTCGCGCGCCACCCAGCGGTTGCGCTGGTAGAGGTAGTCCATCGCGAAATGCACGCCGTCGAGCTCGCGTCCCGGCACGGGCAGATCGCGCGGCACGCGCGAGCCCGTGGCCAGCACGACCGCGTCGTAGCCGCCGCGCAGCTCCTGCACCGTCACGTCGCGCCCGACGTCGACCCCGCAGCGAAGCTCCACGCCCTCGGCCACCATCTGCTCGACGCGGCGCTGCACGACCGTCTTCTCGATCTTGAAGTCAGGCACGCCGAAGCGCACGAGGCCGCCGATCGACTCGTCGCGCTCGAACAGCGTCACGCGGTGCCCGGCGCGGCGCAGCTGCTGGGCCGCCGCCATCCCGGCCGGCCCCGAGCCGACGACCGCAACCGCCTGGCCGGTCTCCTTGCGCGGAGGCACGGGCACGACCCAGCCCTCCTCCCAGGCACGGTTGATGATCGAGTTCTCGATCTGTTTGATCGTGACGGCGTCGCCCTCGCGGATCTCGAGCACGCAGGCCGCCTCGCACGGCGCCGGGCACAGCCGCCCCGTGAACTCAGGGAAGTTGTTCGTCGCGTGCAGCTGTGCGATCGCGTCCTGCCAGCGGTCGTGGTAGACGAGGTCATTCCAGTCCGGGATCAGGTTGCCCAGCGGGCAGCCGTTGTGGCAGAAGGGCACGCCGCAGTCCATGCAGCGCGCGCCCTGGTCGCTCAGCTCGGCCTCCGGGCGCGTGATCAGGAACTCCTTGTAGTCGTGCGCGCGCTCGGCGGGGTCCCGGTAGGGGACACCGTGGCGCTCGATCTGCAGGAAGCCGCCGAGCTTGCCCATCAGGCGGGCACCGCCAACTGCTCCTGCGCACGTTCGGCGAGCACGCGCTTGTAGTCGTGCGGCATCACCTTGACGAAGCCCCCCCTGGAGAGAAGTTCGTCGAACGCGCCAAGCACGCGTGCAGCGACCGGCGAGCCGGTGCGCCTGGAGTGCTCCTCGATCAGCTCGCGCAGCTCGCTCGCATCCTCTGCCGAGGGCGCTTCGAAGCCGACCATGCCCATATTGCAGCGCTCGGCGAAGGCGTCCTGCTCGTCGAGCACATAGGCGACGCCGCCGCTCATCCCCGCCGCGAAGTTGCGCCCGGTCGGACCGAGCACGACGACCAGACCGCCCGTCATGTACTCGCAGCAGTGATCGCCGACGCCCTCGACCACCGCGCTCGCGCCCGAGTTGCGCACGGCGAAGCGCTCGCCGGCGAGCCCGCGGAAGAAGGCGCGGCCGCGTGTGGCCCCGTAGAGCACCGTGTTGCCGACGATCACGTTCTGCTCGGCCACGAACTGCTCACCCATGCCCTCGCGCGGGCGCACAGCGACCGTTCCGCCCGAGAGGCCCTTGCCGGCATAGTCGTTGGCGTCGCCGTGCAGCGTGAACGTCACGCCCGGCGCCAACCAGCCGCCGAAGCTCTGCCCGGCGGAGCCTTCGAAGTCGACCACGATCGAGTCCTCCGGCAGGCCGTCGGCTCCCCGCTCGCGCGCGATCCGGCTCGAGAGGATGCCGCCGACGCAGCGGTTGCGATTGCGGATCGGCAGCTCGATCTCAAGGCGCTCGCCCGCGATCCGAGGCCGACCGTCGAGCGCAGGGTTACCGGGCGTGGCGATCACCGCCTCGGCGCGCTCCACGAGCTCCCAGTCCAGCGCGTCCTCGAGCACCGCCGGCGGCGGTTCGATGCGGTGGCGCGCAGTGCCGTCGGGCAGCTCGATGTGCTTGAGGATGTGCGTGAGGTCGACGCCGCGCGCCTTCCAGTGGTCGATCGCCTCGCGCACGGAGAGCAGGTCGACGCGACCGATCGCCTCGTCGAGTGAGCGCAGGCCGAGCGAGGCGAGGATCTCGCGCACTTCCTCGGCGACGAAGAAGAAGAAGTTGACGACGTGCTCGGGCGTGCCCTTGAAGCGCTTGCGCAGCTCCGGGTCCTGCGTGGCGATGCCGACCGGGCATGTGTTCAGGTGACAGGCGCGCATCATGATGCAGCCGGTCGCGATCAGCGGCGCCGTCGAGAAGCCCATCTCATCGGCGCCGAGCATCGCCGCGATCACGACGTCGCGCCCAGTCTTCAGCTGGCCGTCGGTCTGCACCTTGATGCGCGAGCGCAGGTCGTTGAGCAAGAGCGTCTGCTGCGTCTCGGCCAGGCCGATCTCCCAGGGAATCCCGGCCGACTGAATCGAGGACAGCGGCGAGGCGCCTGTGCCGCCGTCATGACCGGCGATCAGCACGCGGTCGGCGTTCGCCTTGGAGACGCCCGCCGCCACCGTGCCGACGCCGACCTCGGAGACCAGCTTGACCGAGACCTCGGCCTCGGGATTGGCGCAGCGCAGGTCGTAGATCAGCTGCTTGAGGTCCTCGATCGAGTAGATGTCGTGGTGCGGAGGAGGTGAGATCAGGCCGACGCCGGGCGTCGTGTGGCGGATCGAGCCAATGTAGGAATCGACCTTATGGCCCGGGAGCTGGCCGCCCTCGCCGGGCTTGGCGCCCTGCGCCATCTTGATCTGCAGCTCGTCGGCGTTGACGAGGTAGTGGATCGTCACGCCGAAGCGGCCCGAGGCGACCTGCTTGATCGCCGAGCGCCGCCTGTCGCCGTTGGCGTCGGGCGTGAAGCGCGACGGGTCCTCCCCACCCTCGCCCGTGTTCGAGCGCCCGCCGAGGCGGTTCATCGCGATCGCGAGCGTCTCGTGCGACTCGCGCGAGATCGAGCCGAGGCTCATCGCGCCGGTGCAGAAGCGCTTGACGATCTCGCTGGCCGGCTCGACCTGCTCGAGCGCGATCGGCTCAAGGCGATCCTCGCCGGAGGGGCCGATCTTCAAGAGCCCCCTGAGCGTGGCCTTGCGCGAGGCGTCCTCGTTGATCATCTCGGCGTACTCCCGGTACTTCTCGAAGGCCGCGCTGCCGCGCACTTGCTGATACGCCTCGTCGTCGCCTCGCAGCGCAGCGCCGACGTTGCCGTTCGCGGCGCGCACCGCGTGCTGGACGAGCGCGATCGTCTCGGGGTTCCACTGATGGTGCTCGCCGTCGCGGCGCCAGGCATAGACGCCGCCGACGGGCAGCAGTTCGTCCTGCGGCACCGGGTAGGCGCGCGCGTGGCGCTCGATCGCCTCCGTCGCCAGCACGTCGAGCCCGACGCCGCCGATTCGCGACGCGGTGCCCGTGAAGAACCGCTCGATCACCTCGGGCTCGAGCCCGACCGCCTCGAAGATCTGCGCGCCGCAGTAGGACTGGATCGTCGAGATGCCCATCTTGGAGATCGTCTTCAAGAGTGCTTTGCCAAGCGCTTTGACGACGTTCTCGGCGGCCTCGACGACACCGACCGGAACCTCCCCGCCATCGGGACCGGGGCGCTTGATCGCTTTCTGGTTGAGCACCATGTCGTCGAGCGTCTCGAGCATCAGGTACGGATTGATCGCGACCGCCCCGTAGCCAATCAGCGTGGCGAAGTGGTGCACCTCGCGCGGCTCGCCCGACTCGAGGATGATTCCGGCGCGCAGGCGCGTGCCTTCGCGCACGAGGTGGTGGTGCACGGCGGCGACCGCCAAGAGCGAGGGCACCGGCACGCGGCGCGGGCCGACGAGGCGGTCGGAGAGCACGATGATGTTGACGCGTTCCTCGATCGCCTCCGAGGCTTCCCGGCAGATCCGCTCGAGCGCCTCGGCCATACCGGCGGCGCCCGTCTCGAGCGACCACGTCGTGTTGATCGTGCGCGCGGCGAACACGTCGTGGTCGACGTGCCTGAGCGTCTCGAGCTCGCGGTTGAGCAGGATCGGTTGGTTGAGCATGAGCTTGTGCGCGTGCTCGGGGGTCTCCTCGAACAGGTTTTTCTCCGAGCCGAGGGTCGTCGCCAGGCTCATCACGATTTCCTCGCGGATCGGGTCGATCGGCGGATTGGTCACCTGCGCGAACAGCTGCTTGAAGTAGGAGAACAGCGGCGGCGCCTGCTCGGAGAGCACGGCCAGCGAAAGGTCGTTGCCCATCGAGCCGACCGGCTCGGCGGCGTCGCGCGCCATCGGCGTGAGCAACACGCGCAGGTCCTCCTGGCTGAAGCCGAACGCGCGCTGGCGCGCGCGCAACGGCTGGTCTGAGATCGTCACCTGGTCAGACGGCTCGAGCTCGGAGAAGGGCACGGCGTTGCGCTCGTACCACTCGCGGTAGGGCTTGCGCGTGGAGACCTCGCGCTTGACCTCCTCGTCCTCGACGATGCGCCCGCGCTCGAGGTCGACGAGGAACAGCTTGCCCGGCTGCAGGCGCCCGAGCCGGCGGATCTGCTCGGGCGGGATGTCGAGCAGCCCGATCTCCGAGCCGAGCACGACGTGCCCGTCGGTCGTCTCGACCCAGCGGCCCGGGCGCAGGCCGTTGCGGTCGAGCGTGGCGCCGACCACGCGCCCGTCGGTGAAGGCGACCGAGGCCGGACCGTCCCACGGCTCCATCAAACAGGCGTGGTAGGCGTAGAAGCCCTTCAGGTCCTCGGGCAGGTCCTCGCGGTCGCGGTAGGCCTCGGGGATCATCATCATCGCCGCGTGCGGCAGTGAGCGGCCACCGAGCATCAGCAGCTCGAGCACGTTGTCGAACGTCGCCGAGTCTGAGTTGCCCGCGCTGACGACCGGCAGGATCTTCGGCAGGTCCTCGCCGAACAGCTCGCTGCGCAGCTCGCTCTCGCGTGCGCGCATCCAGTTGACGTTGCCGCGCACCGTGTTGATCTCGCCGTTGTGGCAGATCACGCGGTAGGGGTGCGCGAGCTCCCAGCTCGGGAACGTGTTCGTCGAGAAGCGCGAGTGCACGAGCGCGAGTGCGCTCTTGCAGCGCTCGTCCTTCAGGTCGGGGTAGAAGGCGGCCAGCTGGAAGCTGATCAGCATGCCCTTGTAGTTGAGCGTGCGCGAGGAGCTCGAAGCGATGTACAGGCCGGGCGTCTCGGTGCTCAGCTCGCAGACGCGGCGGATCACGTAGAGCTTGCGCTCGAAGGAGTCTTGGTCGGTCGCCTGCTCGGGACCGGCGCCGACGAACAGCTGGCGGATCACCGGACGGCAGGCGCCGGCGACCGCACCGGCGTGACTCTCCTCGACGGGGACGTCGCGCCAGCCCAAGAGGCGCTGCCCCTCCTCCTGCACCGTACGCTCGAGCAATTGCTCGATCCTCGTGCGCTCGGCCTCGCCGGTCGGCAGGAAGCACATCAGGACCCCGTACTGACCGGCCGGTGGCAGCTCGAACTCGACGACGCCGCGCATCAGCTCGTCGGGCATCTGCATCAGGATCCCCGCACCGTCGCCGGTCAGCGGGTCGGCTCCGTTGGCGCCGCGATGCTCGAGGTTCTCGAGCGCCGTCACGGCACGCGTGATGACCTCGTGCGTCGGCTCGTTGTCGAGCCGCGCCACCATGCCGACACCGCACGCATCGTGCTCATAGCTGGGGTCGTACAGTCCGACCGCCTGTGGAGGCTGCTTGTTGTGCGGATTCATGGAAGTGCTCCCTTGGGGCGGTGCATCCCCCGTGGCGCGGGCAGGCGGGCACCTGAGGCTGAGCCAGAAAGCGTAGCAGTGCGCCGGGCCTTGTAAACGAGCGATTCAGGGGTGCTCGCGGAGCGTCTCGGCCTCGCTCCAGGAGCAGAGCCCGGCCCGGCCCGGGCAGGTGAGACAGAGTCCTCGATGGGGATCGGCGCTGACTGCGAACGGCTGCTCGCGCGTACGTGCGATCCGTTGCGATAGCTGCTCCTCGAGCACCAGGCGGTCGGCCGCGAGGAAGCGAGCGACCACCCATTCGCCGCGCTCCAGGAACCAGTGGACGATCTCGACCGCCGGCGCGCCGTCGCGCAGTACGGCAAGTGCGTAGAGCAGCCTCTGAACGCCGTACTCACGCTCGACGAGCTGCTCCAGATCCACGGTCGCCTCGACGCGATCGCTCTTGTAGTCGACCACGAGGCCTGCGCCGTCGGGCTCGAGCGCCAGCAGGTCGATCACGCCGTTGATCAGCGGCTCGTTCGCACCCAGCGAGAAGGCGAAGGGGTGCTCACGCCGCAGGCCCTTTGCAGCGGCTATCCGCGCCGCCAAGCTCGAGCCGCAGCTCGAGGCGATCAGCCCGGCCAGCTCCTCGCGCTCGCCCGGACCCACGCGCAGGCCGAGCTCGCTCGCTCGCCCGCCCACCTCGGCCGGCGACGGCGGCTGCAGGCGAGCGAAGTCGAGCAGCTCCATCAGCCGGTGCACGAGCGTTCCTCGCGCGCGCGCCTCGAGCCCCTCGCCCTCGCGCCCGCGCGCCGCCGCGCGATCCTCCCCGATACCGAGCACGCGTTCGAGGTAGTAGCGATAGCCGCAGCGCTCGAGCTCGGTCAGCGAGCTGTAGCTGAGCGTCGAGATCCGCACCGGCGCCACGGCTGGGGTCGCCGCCGGGCGGCGCTCGACGGCAGCGCGCTCGCCCAGCTGCACCGTCCGCCCGCCGCCGGACTGCCCGTGGCCGCCACCGTCCGTCGGTTCTCGCGCAGCCTCACCCGTCGGCAAGTCCTCGAGCGCGGGTGCGCCCGGCGCGTTCAGCAGCAGCCCGACACGCGCCGTACCGGCCGGGCCAACCGCCAGCTCCACCGGCGGCACCTCGCCCTTGGCCAGCAGCTCCGGCAGCTCACTCGAGACGGCCGGGGCAAGCCAGGAGATCGGCGTGGCGCCCGGCCCCTGGCGCGGCCATCGCGCGAAGCTGACCGAGGCGCTCAGTACGAGCAGCTCGCGTGCACGCGTCATCGCCACGTAGAGGATCCGGTCCTCCTCTTCGGCTTCGCGCCGACGGCGCTCGGCGCACAGCTCCTCGTAGGCCAGCATCGGGCTCGAGCTGGCGCCGTCCAGGCGCATCAGGCGCAGGCCGACGCGCGAGCCGTCGACGAGCAGGTCGGGCATGCGCGCATTCGGCTGGCGCCCTAGATCGGCCACGCACACGACGGGGAACTCGAGGCCCTTCGCCGCGTGCACGGTCATCAGCCGGACGGCATCGGGCTCGGTTCCCTCGACGGGGGCGTCGGGCTCGATCCTCGCCGCATCCTGCAGGTACTCGACGTGATCGAGGAATCCGCGCACGTCACGGCCTTCGCTCGCCTCGAACTCGCGTGCAAGGCGCAGCAGCTTGTGCACGTTCGCCAAGCGACGCTCGCCCCAGTCCATGCCGAGGACGTGGGCGCGATAACCACTCGCCTCGATCCCGCGCTCGATCAGTCCAGCGATCGTCCGTCGCGAGGCTCCGGCCCGCTCGCGCTCGAGCAGCCCGACGATCGCCGCCAGCGCCGCCCGATCCTCAGGTGCGATCCTCGCCAGGGCCTCGTCGGTGTCGGCGGGCTCAGCCCCGACGCGCCTCGCGGTCTCCCACACGCCGTCCCGGCTCGCCTGAGCAGACCGCGCGAGCAAGGCCAGGCAATCGCGCGAGCACCCGCCCAGCGGCGAGGCGAGCACTCCGTACAGCGCTTCCTCGTCGAGCGGGTTGGCGAGCGCGCGCAGGTAAGCGACCAAGTCGCCGATCTGCTGGTGCCCCCAGAAGGCTCCGACAGCTGCGAGCGTGCGCAATCCGACGAGCTGAAGCGCTCGCTCGAACACCTCCAGGTCACCCGAGGCTCGCAGCAGTACGACGACCTCGCCCGCCCGGGCGCGTCCGCCCTGGACGAGCTCGCCGACGCGCTGGGCCAGCAGCCGTGCCTCGGCCTGGCGCCACGCCTGGGCCGCCGGCAATCCGCTTGAGACCCGCTCGGCCAGCGCTTCGCGCTCCTCCCACCCGTCGACGTCGGTGAGGAGCAGCTCGACCGCGGGCTGCACCTCGTGCTCGCTCGCATCCGCGCGACCTGCCATCAGTGTCGGCATGTTCGGGAATCGTTCGGTGAAGACAGCGTTGACGACGTCCAGCAGCTCGGCGCGGCTGCGGAAGTTGTAAGTCAGCGGCAGGCTGCCGCCGCGCTCCTGCAACTGATCGCGCCGTTCGCGAAAGAGGCTCACGTCGGCGTGTCTGAAGCCATAGATCGACTGCAGCTCGTCACCGACCGTGAACAGGTTCTCGCGATCGAGCGCGCGCAGGATCGCCAGCTGGCGCGGATTCGTGTCCTGGAACTCGTCGACCATCAAGAGCTCGAAGCGCTCCGCCCAGGCCGCGCGCACAGCCTCGCGCTCGAGCAGTAGGCGTTGGGCGAGCAGCTCCAGGTCGTCGAAGTCGACGGCCGAGCGTGCCTGCTTCAGCCGCTCGTAGGCGAGGCCGAAGCGTTCGAGCAACTCGCCGAGCAGCGCGCATACACCGGCGGCCTCGAGCTGCTCCTCCGATGCATCGCCGTCAGGCGCAGCGGCGGGCAGCCGCGGCAGGCGCTCGCCGCGGCTGCGCAGCTCGAGGTAGACCTGCTCGAGCATCGTGCCGACGCGGTCGACGCCGTAGGCGGCGAGCACGTCGGCCGCCTCGCCGCGGTCCTCGGCCAGCCACGAGCGCACGGCCTGCTCGAAGGCGCGTCTTCGCAGGCGCCCCGCCAGCCCCTCCTCGAGCACGGCGAAATCGGGGTCCACGCCGGCCGCCAGCGGCTGAGCACGCAGCAGCCGGGCGCAGAAGCCGTGGAAGGTGCCGACGAACGCCGCCTCGGTGTCGCGCGCCGCCTGACGCTCGCCCAGCGCGAGGAGCCGCGCCCTGACCCGCTCGCGCAGCTCGCCCGCTGCGCGCTCGGTGAACGTGATCGCGAGGATCCTCCCCGGTGCGATGCCGTCCTCGCGCACGGCCCGCACGAAGCGCTCGACGAGCACCGAGGTCTTGCCACTGCCCGCCGCAGCCGAGACGAGCAGCGGCTCGGCTCGCCGCGCGATCGCCTGCTCCTGCTCAACCGTCAGCGCCGGGCCCTCAACGCCGGGCGGCGCGCCCGGCGGCTCCATCCCGGGGAGTGTCTCCAGCTGCGGCGCGTGTCGGGCGCTCATCGCTCGCACCGGCAGATCGTCGGGTACTGACAGCCGCCACGCCAAGCGCACGTCTGCGGCCTCGCCACGAGCTCGCCGCTCACCGTCTGCTCGGCTACCTCGCGTGCCTTCGCAAGCGCATCGGCGAGCAGCTCGGCCACCTCGACGCGCTCGCGCACATCGGTCGAGACGCAGTCGAGCTCGACGCCGCTGTCGCCGTCGAGCACTCCTCGCGCTCGCATGTCGCTACCGGAGAGCGGCTGATAGAGCCCGCCGATCACATCCAGTCCGAGTAGCTGCTCAGCGGCGCGCATGTAGAGCGCGACCTGCAGCTTGCCGTCCCTGATCCAGCGAGCCGACGCCGGCGCATCTTTGCCCTTGTAGTCGTAGACGACCGCCTCGCCGCGGCTGCCCACGTCGATCCGATCGATCCTGCCGCGCAGCTTGAAGCCGCCGCCGAGCTCGAGTGCCGGCAGCGCGCTGGCCTCGCCGCGATCGTCTGAGCCGTCGAAGCCGAAGCCGAGCTCGAGCTCGGTCGGCTCCAGCGGGATGTCGGCCTCGGCCGCCTGTGTCAGATAGCGCTCGAGATCGGCCTGCAGCCGGCGGCGAACGGCAGCGCGCCGCTCAGGCGCGACCGACAACGGATGCTCGCTCTCCCGCGCCTGCAGCGAGGCGTCGAGCAGCTCGCGAGCGAGCGCCAATGTCGCGGGCCGCAGCCGCGCGCTGCCCGTCTGCAGGCGCAACCCCTCGAGCGTGTCCTTCAGCACGGCGTGCGCCAGCGCGCCCCGTACGAGCGGCTCGGACTGCGGCTCGAATTCCTCCGGTCGCAGCAGGCGATCGACGAACCACGCCACCGGACACGCGATCCGGCGCTCCATCGCCGAAGCCGACCACGGTCGCGCGGCCAGCTCGGCCAGGAGCAGCTCGTCGCGCAGCGGCTCGTCCGAGCGCCGGGTGGCGCCGGCGCTCGGCTCGCGCCCGTTCGTGGCGGCGGCGCCCCCGGCGCGCACCGCCTCCCCGCCGCGCTCGTCCACCGCACCAAGCGCCCGGCGCGTTCGCTGCTCGAGCAGGCCCTGCTCGAACAGGTCGCAGACGTCGTCCACGAACAGCGAGCGCGGCGTCGCCTGTCCTTCGTCGTCTGAGGCGTGCCAGCTCAGCACGAGCAGCTCCTGCGGGCGCGAGACGGCCGCGTAGAGCAGGTAGCGCTCAGATGCGAGCTGATCCCCCTGCGAGCCGTTGACCTGCTCGCCCAGGCGCAACCCCGACACTTCGGCCAGGCGCCGTCGCTCCTCCTCCGAGAGCAGCGGTTGCGGGCGCGAGCGCGCCGGAAACGCCCCTTCCTGCAGCCCGCAGACGAACAGCGCGCGCACGCGCCTGGCGCGCAGCGCGAGCGGATCGAGCACCGCCACCGCGCCCGGGCCGGGACCCTCTCCACTGAGAAAGCTCACCTGCTCGAGCACGTCGGCCAGCTCGCGGGCGCCGGACGGGGCGAGCTCTGGCGCAATCCGCGCGAGCTCGCGCAGCTCGGCGAACGCGCGACGCCCGGCCGCCAGCGCGCCCGCCTCGTCGAGCTCCTCCGCTCCGAGTACGGCGGCCGTCGAGCGCCGCGGCGCGCAGAACAGCCAGTAGAGCTCGCGCGAGGCCCGCTCGATCAAGGCGAGGGGTCCGCGTGCCTGCGCCTCGTGCAGGCGATCGATCGTCTCGAGCGGCCAGTGACGCTCCTCCCACAGCGCCCTCCCCTCCGCCGCGCTCTGCGCTCCCGCGCGACGAGCTCGCAGCTCGAGCCGATCGGCCAGCGCCGGCAGCTCGAGCAGTCCCGGCGCCCGCAGCCAAGCGAGCAGATCGCCGAGCTCGCCGTCCTCGCCCGGCTCGACGGCCTCTGCGTCGCCAGCGCCCGGCACGCAGCGCAGCAGCCCGAGCAGCGCCGCGCCGATCGAGGCGTCCCCGATCGGCCTCCTGCGCTGCAGCGCAAAGGGCACGCCGGCCGCCGAGAGCACCTCCTCGAGCAACTCCGTCGAGGTACCGGCCCCGCGTACGAGCACGGCGACGTCCTCCGCCGCGATCCCGCTTCCCAACAGCGAAGCGATCTCCTCGGCCACCAGCTCGAGCTCGGCGCGCTCGCCACCGCCCTCCAGCAGTCGCACGGCCGACCTGGCGTCCAGGCGCGCCGCGCCGGGCTCGAACAGCGAGCGCTCCAGGTGGCTGAGCGCGCGGCGCGCGTGCGGGGCGTAGTGGTCGCTGCGAGCCTTCAGCGCGGAGTGCTCACCACGCTCGCCGAGCAGCGGCGCGAGCGCCTGGAAGGTCGTCGCACGTCCGCCGAACGCGGCCCTGCCGGGCTCATAGGGCAGCGACAGCGTTACCGGCGCGTCGACGACGCTGCCGAGCGTCTCGACTGCGTCCAGCTGCAGCGTCGTGAGGTCGTCGAAGCCGTAGAGCAGGACCGGCGTGCGTCCCCACAGCGCCGGCTGCTCGCGCAGCGCGTCAAGCGCCAGCACAGCCCGCTGCTCGGCATCGAGGCGTCCCAATCGCCGCAGCGCGTCGCGATAGCCGGCATAGATGCGCCCCAGCTCGGCCGGGGCTGCGTCTGGGCCGTCGGCGGCGCGCCAGTCCTCGAGCGCACGCAACAGCCTGCCGGGCGCGATCCGCCGGAACTGCAGCTCGGCGAGCAGGTCCGACAGCGCTCGGACGAACCCGCGCTGCGCACCCCGCGCGCGCTGCGGGTCCTCATCCGCCGCGAGCGCCAGCAGCAGGCGATCGCGCGCAAGGCCGCCGATCACAGGCTCGGCGATGCCGGCGCGCACGACCGCCTCGCCGATCAGCCCCGCGAAGCGCTCGACGCGCACCCCGATCGCCGCTCGATCGCCTGCCAGCTCGCGCAGGTAGTGCTCGGCGTCGGCCCGCGTGGGCACGACCAGGATTGGCTCCTCGCCACGCGCCAGGTGCGAGCGCAGCGCGTCCATCACCAGTTCGGCCTTGCCCGCGTTGGCAGGGCCCGTGATCAGCGTGATCGCCATCGCGACCCATCCTGGCGCAACCGCCCGACAGCGCCGCTAGGCCCAGCGCAGCCTCAGGCGGCGCTGCGCTGGCTGACCGGTGCGGCTTTTTTCTTCTTGGCTTTCGACTTCGCGGCGGTCAGCTCGTTCGCCTCGGCCTCGGCCTCGGGCGCTTTGGCACCCTCCTTGGCCCACTCCTCGTCGAACTCGACGCGCCATTTGCCCTCCTCGGTCTGGCTCATCGCCAGATGGGCGCGGAAGGAGCGGCCGCTGCGCCCGCGAAAGCCCGTCACCTGCTTCTCGGTGTAGCCCGTCTTGATCAGTTCCCGTGCGATCGGCACGGTCAGCGTCTTGCCCGCTTTGG
Source organism: uncultured Solirubrobacteraceae bacterium (assembly GCA_963717665.1). GTDB lineage: Bacteria > Actinomycetota > Thermoleophilia > Solirubrobacterales > Solirubrobacteraceae > Palsa-744. The sequence continues at coordinate 3,248,687 of OY970348.1, read as the reverse complement.
CCTTCCAGATCACGAAGCCGCAGCCCGGGTCCTCGCGCGCCCAGCACGAGTAGCCCTTGCGGTTCTCGTTGATCTCGTGCCCGCAGACCGGGCACGGACCGAGCTTGGCACGCGGAATGCGCACGTCCTTGAGCGTCTCATCCAGCTTGTGCACCGTCTGCTCGGCAAAGCCGGCGATGTCGCTCATGAACTTCTCGCGCGAGTCCTCGCCGCGCTCGATCTTGCCGAGGCGGTGCTCCCAGTTGCCCGTCAGTTCGGGTGAGGTGAGCATGTGCGCGTCGAGCAGGCGGATCACGTTCAGACCCTTCTCGGTGGCCACGAGCGCACGTGCGTCGCGCTCGACGTAAGCGACAGTGATCAGGCGCTCGATGATCGCCGCGCGTGTCGCCGGCGTGCCGATGCCCGACTCCTTCATCGCCTCGCGCAGCTCTTCGTCGTCGACGAGCTTGCCCGCCGTCTCCATCGCACCGAGCAGCGAGGCGTCTGAGTAGCGCCGTGGCGGTTTCGTTTCCTTGCGCTCGGCTGCGATCTCTTTCGTGTCGACCGTCTCGCCGTCCTCGAGCTTGGGCAGCTGCTGGTCGAGGCCCTCGTCCTCCTCGCCCTTCGGGCGCGTGTCGGCCGCGACCTCGTCGTACACGCCGCGCCAGCCAGGCACGATCAGCAGCTTGCCGCGCGTGCGGAAGATGTGGCCCTGCTCGCCGAGCGTCGTCTCCACGCGCGTGTTCTCGAACACGGCCTCGGGGTGGAAGACGGCGAGGAAGCGCCGCGTGACCATGTCGTAGATGCGCCGGTCGTCGGCGCCCATTTTGTCGAGGTTGTGCTCGGAGCGAGTGGGGATGATCGCGTGGTGGTCGGTGACCTTCTCGTCGTTGACGACGCGCGCCAGCGGCAGCAGGTCCAGGCCGATCACGTATTCCGCGCCCTTGGTGTATTCCGAGTTATGACCGACCAGCTCGGCCGTCGGCTTGATCTCGGCGACCATGTCGTTCGGCAGGTAGCGCGAGTTGGTCCTTGGATACGTCAGCGCCTTGTGCTCCTCGTAGCAGCGCTGCGCCGCCGCGAGCGTGCGTTTGGCCGAGAAGCCGTAGCGGTTGTTGGCCTCGCGCTGCAGCGTCGTCAGGTCATAGAGCATCGGCGCTTTCTCGCGCTGCTCTTTCTTCTCGAGCTTCGTGATCGTCCCCTGCCTGCCTACACAGTCGGCGACAATCGCCTCAGCCTCCTCGGCCGAAGCGATGCGCGGCTTGGCGCCCTCGTGGAAGCGCCCCTCATACACGCGCTTGCCGTCGGCCTCGAAGGTTGCGTCGACGAGCCAGTAGGGCTCGGGCACGAACGCTTTGATCTCCTCCTCGCGCCGCGCGATGATCGCCAGCGTCGGCGTCTGCACGCGCCCCAGCGAGACGGCGCCGTCGAAGGAGCTGCGCAGGCGGATCGTGGCCGCGCGCGTGGCGTTCATGCCGACGATCCAGTCGGCCTCCGAGCGCGAGCGGGCGGCCTGCTCCAGGCGGGCGAACTCCTCGGCCGGGCGCAGCGAGGACAGCGCCTCCTTCATCGCCGTACTCGTCATCGAGTTCAGCCACAGCCGCTGCACCGGCTTCTTGCCTTTGGCCTTCTCGTACAGGTAGGCGAAGATCAGCTCTCCCTCGCGCCCGGCGTCGCAGGCGTTGACGATCTCGGCGATGTCCTCGCGACCGATCTGTTTGGTCACGACCGACATCTGCTTGCGCGAGCGCTCGTCGCGCACGACGAGCTTGAAGCGCTCGGGCACGATCGGCAGATCTTCCATGCGCCAGCGCTTGAACTTGGGGTCGTACTCGTCCGGTTCGGCCAGCTGGACGAGGTGCCCGACCGCCCAGGTGACCACGTGCTCGGGACCCTCGAGCACGCCCTCGCCTTTCTTGAAGGGGCCCTTCAGCACGCGCGCGAGGTCCTGCCCGACGGAGGGCTTCTCGGCGATCACGAGCGTCTTGGACATGGCGGGAGCGTAGCGGGTGAGTGCGGTGACGAGAACAGCGCGAGCGCCTACCCGCCGATCGGAGCCCGCGGATTGGCGCCCCAGAAGACCTGCGTTCCGAGCATGCCGATCAGCGTGACGAAGATCAGGTTGAGCACCATCGACTTGGCCGTGGCCGTGCCCACGCCGACCGGCCCACCGCCGGCGTTGTAGCCGTAGTAACAGGCGACGAGCACGATCACGGTCGCCATCGACATGCCCTTGATCACGCTGAACAGCAGGTCGGGCGCGTTCTGGAACTGCCAGAAGATCAGCAGGTAGCCGCCGGAGGAGACGAAGCCGAGCTGCTGCACGACGCCGATATAGGAGCCGAGGAAGGCCACGCCGATTCCCGCGACGTACATGAACGGCAGCACGATCCACGACGCCAGCAGGCGGGTGGCACAGAGGAAGACCATCGAATCGATCCCCATCACCTCGAGCGCGTCGATCTCCTCGGAGATGCGCATCGCGCCGAGCTCGGCGACGATCCCGGTGCCGACCTTGGCGGCCATCATGTAGCCGAAGGCGTAGGGCACGGCCTCGCGCAGGTCGCACCATGCGGCGAACACGCCGGCGTAGGCCGGGGCGCCCGTGGAGAGCGTGAAGTAGGCCCCGCCGATGCCGCACACGCCGATCCCCATCAGGAACACCAGCGACCAGATCACGACAGTCGAGCCGACGATCAGGATGCCCGCCTGGCGCAGCGACTCGCCGAAGAAGCGGAACACGCGCAGGCTGTAGACGTCGCCGGCCATGCGCGCACCGAAGCGGATGATCTCGCCCGTCGCGGCGAGCCATTCGCGCGGCCCGAACAGCAGCTCGTTCACCTGATCACCAGGATCTGCGGGTGCGTGGCCAGCAGCGTCTGCGTGAAGACGTAGTTGAACGCGCCGATCCCCAGGAACGAGACGACGACGGCCTCGTTGACCGCGCGCCCGACGCCCTCGGCGCCGCCCGAGGCGGTCATGCCCTTGTAGCAGCAGACGATCGCGATGATCGCGCCGAAGCAGCTCGACTTCAGCACCGAGCCCCAGAGGTCGGTCGTCGAGGCGTTGGCGAAGAATGTGCCCCAGAACGGGCCGAGCGGCTGACCGTTGACGAGCTCCGCCGCGATCCCGCCGAAGATCCCGAACAGCAATGCGTAGATGTCGAACAGGCCTGTCACGACCAGCAGCGCGAGGAAGCGCGGCACGACGAGGCTCTTGACGGGGTCGACGCCGAGCACCTGCAGCGCGTCGAGCTCCTCGCGCACCTTGCGAGCGCCGAGGTCGGCCGTGATCGCGGTGCCGGCGATCCCGGCGACGACCAGCGAGGTGATCAGCGGGCCGATTTCGCGGATCGCCGCGAGCACGAAGAAGCCGCCGAGCCTGTCGAGCGCACCGAACAGCGTGAGGAAGTTCGCCGCCTGCAGGCCGGGCGCGCCGTAGCTGATCGCCACGATCGTGACCAGCAGCGGGAACCACACGAGCCGCAGCGCGAAGAGGAACTGTGAGACGAGCTCCTCGCCATAGATATACGGCGGGCGTATGGCCGAGGCGATCGTCCGCCCGGTCAGCAACACGACATCGCCGAATTCCTCGAGCACTCCACGCATCGGGCGAAACAGCCGCTCGGTCATTGTGCGAGTGTACTAGTTGACTAGCACACTATGTATCGCGCCCTGGCAGCGGTACTCTGGAGACGTGGCTCGCCCTATTGACAATGCCCCCGCCGCCGAGCTCGACCTCGACGGGCTGGCGATCGACCGCAAGGCGGATGTGCCGATCGGCGTCCAGCTGACGTGGGCGCTCCGCTCGCGGATCGCAGAGGGCCGGTTCGCTGCCGGCCAGCGCCTGCCCGGATTGCGCGACCTGGCCGAGGCGACCGGCGTCAACGTGAACACCGTCCGCGCCGTCTACCAGCGCCTGGAGCAGGACGGCCTGATCGACCGCCAGCAGGGCAGCGGCACGTTCGTCGCAGCCGCGCCGCAGCGCGCGGCGGCGGTCGGCACGATCACGGCCAACGCCGCGCACGAAGCGCGCGAGACGGGAGTCGACCCGCGCGAGGTGGCCGCCGCGCTCTACGTCGGCGACGCCGCGGAACCCACCGAGGCTGCCGGCACCGAGCAGTCCGAGCAGGCTCGTCGCCGTTCGCTGCGCGGCCAGATCGCCGCCTTCGAGCGCGCCATCGCCGAGCTCGAATCCGACCATCCCGGCATCGCCCCCGCACCTGCACGCGGCCGACGCGGGATCGGTCCGGTGCTGCTCACCGTCGAGGAGCTCACGCAGGTCCGCGCCTCGCTGATCCGGCGCCTGACGATCGTGCAGAGCGCGATCGACGAGCACGTAGGACAGCGACGCGAAGCTACCCCTGCAGAGGCGCCCGCACGGCAGCCGCGCAAGGCCAAGGCGCAGCCGGCCGGCTCGCCGAGGAAGGCTCCCCACGCGCGGCCGGCGACGCGTCCGGCCCCGGCGAGCGGTTGAGCGAACCAGCAACCGGGCGGCCGCCCGCTCTTCCCGCGGGCTCGATCGGCAGCCGGATCGACGCGCGGAAGCCGCTAGCGATGCGCGGCGAAGAACACGAAGAACAGGTACCAGGCGAACAGCGTGAAAACTGCGACGTATACGTTGATCACGACGATGCCCTCGAGTGTCGTGATCCGCAGCTTGCGGTCCAGCCCGGCCGATTCGGGCGCACACAGCCGGCGAGTCCAAGTGGCCGACTGCTCGGGACGCTGTAGCCCGATCATCTCGTCATAGACGTTCGTCAGCCACGCCAGCACGAGCATCATCCCAAGCTCGAGCAGACCGAGCACAACGAGCACGACGACGACGGCCGCCATGCTCAGATCGCCTGTCCCGACGGCGCGCGAGCCGACCCACAGAGCCAGCAGCGGACAGCCGGTCCAGACGTTGACGGTCACGAGCGCCGTGATCGCCGCCATGGCCGTCCGCTTCAGGATCGGGCCGTGCCGATCGTAAAGCTGCGCAGTCGAAGCTCGTATCACCATTGCTCAGCTACCTCGAACCGGACCTTAGCCCGCCGGATGGGTGGGCGCAAACGTGCGGCTCACCCGGCCGCGCACCCCTCGGTGCTGACGCTCGTCCCAGCCGCCGCACGGCCGGCGGCCTCTTCCAGCACACGGGCGACGGTCGAGTTGGCCACGCCGTAGCCGCCGTGCGGGCCGCTGCCGACCGTGCCGGCGAAGACCGTCGTGAGCACACGACCGGAACCATCTATGAGCGGGCCGCCGGAGTTGCCGGGGCGCACGAGCCCGCGCAGCGGCGTGAGCAGACGGTGCACGGGACCGTTGCCGTAGGCGTCGTCGGTGAGCACAGTCTGCGTGCGCCCGATGCGCGCCGAGCGCGCATCGAACGGACCGTTTTCCGGATAGCCCAGAATCGCACCGGCCTTACCGGAGGGAGGATCGGTGGCGAGTTCGAGCGCGGGCTCGTCGAGACCGGGCACAGCGAGCACGGCCACGTCGTCGCGCGGGTCGTAGGCGAGCACGCGCGCGGGGAACGTCGGCGCGTGCCCGCCCAGCTCGACCGTCGTGTCGCGCTCGCCGGCGACGACGTGCGCGTTGGTGAGGACCTGTCCGGGGGCCGCGACCCAGCCGGAGCCCTCGATCGCCAGCCCGCAGGCCGTGCCTAGCACGCGCACGACGCTGGCCGAGGCGCGGCGCACGCTGGGCGCATGCGCGATCTTGGCCGGCGGTGGCGGCACGTCGGGCGAGGGGCCTGAGATCGCCGGCAGTGGGTCCAGGCGCGCCAGCGCATTGAGGATCGGTCCCGAAGGCGGCAGCAGCGCATTCAGCTCGCCGAGGATCGCCGAACGCTGGATGTCTTCGCGCAGCCGCGTCTCACTGGGCGCCTGCGCGACGACGGCCGCCACGATCCACACGACGCCGAGCGCGAGCGCGATGCCGAGCGCGGCCCCGAGCAGGCCGTCGAGTGCGCCGAGCCCGGGCAGCAGCAGCGCGCGCCTGACCCTGAAGCCGATCCCCTCGGCCCCGCTGGCGAGGATCGCGCCGGCCAGCAGCGCGCCGAACAGGCCGAACGCGGGTGCGTAGGGCGAGGAGGATCCCTGTGAGAGCAGTAGAGGAGCCAGGCGAGTTCCGAGGAATGCTCCTAGGGCGAAACCCGCGAAGGAGAGCACCCCGACGATGAACCCCCGCCTGAAGCCAAAAGCAGCGAGGATTGCCGCAAACGCGACGATGATCCAGTCGAGGCCCGTCACCCGCCATGTTCTACCGTGCCCTGAGCGAAGAGCAGACGCTTAGGGTCAGGCGCGCGCGCCCGATGATCGCGTTGGCCGCCGTGGCCTTCGCGATCGGCGCGATCGTCGGCGCCAACAGCGGGGCATCGCCGGCCGACTCGTTCGCCGAGAAGTTCGTGCGCGAGTGGGCAAAAGCCGAATATGCAGCGATGTACGCCGACGTCGACGCCGCCTCACGGCGCTCGGTCTCGGCCGACGAGTTCGTCTCGGCCTATCACGAGGCGATGGACACGGCGACCGCCACGGGCCTGCGCGTGGCCGGCAAGGCGCGCCACTCCGCGGACGGTCTCGTGACCGTGCCCGTGAAGGTCTCCACGCGGCTGTTCGGCACGCTCGCGCTGAGCGTCGAGCTGCCGGTGGGCAGCCAGGCCGAAGAGGGCGAGAAGGTCGCCTGGTCACGCTCGCTCGCCTTCCCCGGTCTGCACTCCGGCGAGCAGCTCTCGCGCAAGACGACGCTGCCCGAGCGCGCGAAGCTGCTCGCTCGCGACGGCTCGGTGCTCGCCGAAGGATCGGCCGACACCACCGGGCCGCGCGTCTCTCCGCTCGGCGAATCTGCCGGCGCGGTCGTCGGCGAAGTCGGCCCGATCCCGAGCTCGGAGCGGACGGCGCTCGAGTCCCAGGGCGTGCCTTCCGACGCGATCGTTGGCACGAGCGGCCTCGAGCGCGCGCTCGACATCCGCCTACGCGGCACTCCCGGAGGCGAGCTGCTCGCCGGGGGCACACAGTCCGGGGGACCGGGTCGCGTGCTCGCGACGGCGTCTCCGCACGAGTCCCGCGCGGTCCGCACAAGCGTGTCGCCTGCCGTGCAGAAAGCCGCTGTAGCCGCGCTCGGCTCGCAGCTTGGCGGCGTCGTCGCGCTGCAGCCGTCCACCGGCCAGATCCTCGCCGTCGCCGGGATCGCCCTGAACAGCGTGCAGCCACCTGGGTCGACGTTCAAGATGGTCACGCTCACGGGGGCGCTCGCCGCGCACGTCGCGACGCCGAAGACGAGCTTCCCCTACGCGACATACGCGACGCTCGACGGGGTCAAGCTGAGCAACGCCAACGGCGAGGAATGCGGCGGCTCGCTGGCGCTCGCCTTCGCTGTCTCCTGCAACTCGGTGTTCGCGCCGCTCGGCGTCAAGCTCGGCGCGCCGCGGCTCGTGGCGATGGCCGAACGCTTCGGCTTCAACCACGACCCGGGCATCGCGGGCGCAGCCGAGAGCACGCTGCCGGCGGCGAACGGGATCCAGGGCGAACTGGACGTCGGCTCGACGGCGATCGGACAGGGCCAGGTGCAGGCCAGCGCGTTGCAGATGGCGATCGTCGCAGCCACGATCGCCGACGGCGGACGCCGCCCGAGCCCGACTTTCGCGATCGAGCACCCCCCGCCGGGGCCCTCCGTGACGAGCGCTTCGGTCGCCCGCACCGTGCGCCGGCTGATGATCGGGGTGGTCAAAGACGGCACCGGCACCTCCGCGGCGATCTCGGGCGTCACGGTCGCCGGCAAGACGGGCACGGCCGAACTGAAGACCGAGTGCAGCACTTCGGGGGAATCGGGCGAATCGGGCGAAGAATCGAGCTCCGAAGAATCGAGCTCCACCGGGTGCGTCGGCGCCGACAGCGAAGCGAGCAACACCGACGCGTGGTTCGCCGCCTTCGCCCCCGCCCTACGTCCGCGGATCGTCGTCGGCGTGCTGCTCGTCAAAGATGGCGCCGGCGGCGACACCGCGGCACCGGTCGCGCGTGAAGTGCTCGAGGCCGGGCTGCAAGCCAGCCGCTGAGCAACCACCGCCGGCCAATCAGCGTCGGTGGCTGGAGCGAGCCGCTAGACGTCGAGCTCGGCCGTGGCCGTCTCGGCCGTGTCCGTCGGGTCCACGATCCTCAGCTCCAGCGGTCGGTTGTCGAGCGAGACCGTTTGGATCTTGAACAGCAGCATCGTGCCCTGCGTCGCGCCGTTGGATGCGACCGTGTTGAGCACCGGCAGACGTTCTTTGCCCTCTACGGTGCCGCCGCTGTAGATGAACGAGTTGTGCCCAGCCGGCACCAGCGGCAGGTAGGTGTTGCCCTGGGTGTCGAAGATCTTCATGTCCGTCGAGGCCGCCTGGGGCTGGGAGTGGTTGTTGTAGACCTGCACGAACACGGCGAACCACTCCTGCCCGGCTTCGAGCTTGCGCTGTTCGGCGGAGAGGCCTTCCAAATAGGAAGAGTCCTCGACGTCGTAGGGGTTCAGCTCGCGCGAGAGCTGAACCTCGTATACGAGCGGGCCAACGTCCAGGTAAGGCGCGTTCTGGCCGGACTCGCCGGCATAGGTCCCGGTGGTGACCTTCGTGTGCGAGTCGCCGCAGGCGCCGAGGGCGCCGGCCGCGAGCAGGATGAGCCCGAGCAGCGGGAGCTTTCGCAGACGGCTGGACATGCGACGCGGCAGTCTATCCGGCGGCGACCGTCACGCGATCTCCGCGCTGCTCGCCGCGCTCGATGATCGCGCGCAGGCGGCGCATCGCCCGCGTGTTCTTACGCTTCAGCCAGCCGCGCGCGCCGAGCGACTCGATCAGCCGATCGGACACCGTCACGGGCGCTGTCTCGAGCGTGAAGCGCACGCGCGTCGTGCCCGAGGAGCCCGGGGCCAGCTCGTATGTGCCAAGCGTGCGAATGCGGTTGTTCTTGCCCGTGCGGCCCGCCTCGACGATGCGGTGGGGGCGATCGACCTCCACGAACGTCGCGTCCCCCCAGCTGAAGCGGTTGCCGGGCGCCTTCACGCGGAAGCGAGCCCCCGCACCGCGCCCGACCGAGTCGATTCGCGTCAAATGCCAGTCAACCATGAAGTGATCGGTGAACTCGCTGTGGTTGGCGATGTCCTGCAGGTAGTCGAACACCTGCTCACGCGGCGCCGAGATAACGGTCGAGACGGTCAATGGGTCCACAGCGCCAGCCAGTCTAAAGCGCCGCGCAGCCGCTCGGGGCGCCGCTCAAGCGGCGCGGGCGGTGAGGCGCACGGTATGGCCGTGCTCGCAGTGGTGCACGATCTCGCTCGCGACGGGCGGCTCGCGACGCAGCATGCGGCAAAGCTCGCAGACGACGCCGCCGGCGCGTCCGTCGTAAAGATGCACGTGCTCTCCGGTCAGCGGCGTGCGCCCGCAGTCGATGCAGCGGTCGCGGTCGGCCTGCAGAGCGCCCACGCCGCGCCGCAGCAGGAAGCGCTCGAACTGCTCTGCATCGTTGGTCGTCGAAGCCATCTGCCCGCTTTTTTCGCCGCGCGGGCGGGGCTTCCTGCCGCGCGGTGCCGCACGGGCGCGGTGGCATGGCGCTGGCATCGGCCTCGCCCGCACCTCCTGGTTTGTCCGCAAACGCCGCTGGGTAAATAAACGCCGCCGAGGTGGCAAAGGCCGGGGTTGACCGCGATCGCGTTGACCTTCCCGGAAAATGCGGGAATCTGGAATCTGCCGGGTTGGACAACTTGTTATGATCGTCACGATCTTTCCCTCGACGGAAGCACCAGAAGTTCATCGCGGAGCGCCGAGCAACGAGGAAGGGAGAAGCATGGATCTACTCAGCAAGGGACCCCTCACGGGTGGCGATTCTGCGCCCGCAGTCTTCATAGGTGCCGGCTCGTTTTGCTGCCGCACCTGCGGCTACGTGCTCACACTGAGCGGCGAGGACACGCTCAGCGACTGCCCCGGCTGCGGCGGCAGCGACTTCGTGCGTGCCTCGCTCTTCAGCGCCGAGCCGGCCACGGCGGGAGAGTCCGGTGGCGAGCAGACAGCCCGCCACGGAGGAGTGCTCTCCGAGCCCGCCCCGCTCGACCTCGAGGCGACGCTGGCCGAGGCGCGCAAGCGGATCGAGCAGCCCGGCGAGTATCTGTGCTTCGCCGAGGGCGCCGAGACGCGCACGGTGGCGCTGTCGCGGGAGTGGACACGGATCGGGCGCAGCCTGGCCGCCGACGTGCGCTTCGACGATCCCACCGTCTCGCGTCGCCACGCGCTGATCGTGCGTCAGCCTGACGGCGTGCGCGTGCTCGACGACCGCAGCCTCAACGGCGTTTTCGTCAACGGCGAGCGGATCGACGGCAGGTTGCTCGCGGACGGCGATGAGATCATCGTCGGCCGCTACCGGCTCAGCTACCTCGTAGTCGCCCCGTAGCGCCAAACGGCCACGCGGACAATCCGGCCAAGCGAACGCGCGCGCGAACGCGCGGAGACGTAGTATCAGCCGATGGCTGACACGATCGCGGTGCTCTCCCAGAAGGGCGGCACGGGCAAGACGACGACCGTTCGCACGCTGACCGATGCGTTCCGCCGCAGCGGCGTGCGCACGCTCGCGATCGACCTCGATCCGCAGGGCAACCTGTCCGACTACTTCGACGTCCCGCCGGACGCCGAGCCGACGATCGCCGACGTGCTCTCCGGCCGCGCCAAGGCGACCGAGGCGATCCACGACGACCTGATCCCGGCCAACCTGACGCTGGCCGAGGCCGAGCTGATGCTCGGCGGCAAGATGGGGCGCGAGCTGACGCTGCGCCGCGCGCTGGCCAAGCTGCCCGACGAGTACGAGCTGATCCTGATCGACTGTCCGCCGTCGCTTGGCCTGCTGACGGTAAACGCGCTCGTCGCCGCCGATCGCGCGCTCGTGACGGCCGAGGCGCAGTACTTCGCGCTGCAGGGCGTCGAGCAGGCGATGGAGGTCGTCGAGCTCGCGCGTGACGGGCTCAACGAAGAGCTTTCCGTCGTCGGCGTGCTGCTCAACCTCGCCGACATGCGCACGATCCACTCGCGCGAGGCGCTCGTCTCGCTGAAGGAGCGCTTCGGCGAGCTCGTCTTCGACACGACGATCCGCTCGTCGATCGCCTATGCCGAGTCGGCCGAGCGCGCGCGCTCGATCCTCGACCACCGCCCCGACCTCGGCAGCGATTACCTCGACCTCGCCGGCGAAGTGCTCGCGCGCCTGCCCGCGCTCGGCGACGCATCAGAGCGCCTCGCCCAGCTGCGCTAACGATTCGGCCCGGCCGGCACGGCCGACGCAGCGTCGCTACAGCTCCGTCACGTACGCGCCTTGGGGCTCGAACGGCGCCCGCAAGAGCGTCGCCCAGCCGTCGATCTCCGGGCGCAACGCCTCCGCGACGGCACCCGTCTGCTCGTAGAAGCACCACACGAGCACCGTCGGCCCGGCGCCCGAGATCGTCGCCCCGAGCGCGCCCAGCTCGCGCGCCCGCTGCGCCAGCTCATACGAGCGCGGGAACAGGTGCGCGCGCTGCTGCTCGTGCAGGCGGTCGCGCAGCCCGCGCCCCAGCATGTCCCAATCTCCGCGTGCCAGCCCGAGCGTGAGCAGCGCGCCGTGGGCCACGTTGAACACGGCGTCCGCCAGCGGAACCTCGCCGGCCAGCGCCGCGCGCGCCTCGCTCGTGTGCACCGCCTCACCGGGCACCACTACGAGCGCCTCCAGGCCCGTCGGCGGCTCAAAGCGCGTCGCCTCCCCGTCGGCGCAGATCACGAAGCCTCCGTGCAGCGAGGCCGCAGCGTTGTCCGGATGGCCCTCGAGCTCGCTCGCCAGCGCCAGCAGGTCGGCATCCAGCTCGAACAGGTGGTCCGCCGCCATCAGCCCCGCCACGATCGCCGCCGCGCTCGAGCCGAGGCCGCCCGACAGCGGCACCTGCGAGGAGATCTTGAACGTGAAGTCATCCGCCGGGTGCAGGCGCTCGAACGCGCGCACGCACAGGTTCTCGCGCCCCCGCGCCACCGCCAGCTCCGTCTCCACGGCGAAGCTGCCCGTCTCGAGCACCTCCAGCTCAACGTGCAGCGCCAGCGCCGCCGCCATGCAGTCAAAACCCGGGCCCAGGTTCGCCGAGGACGCCGGCACGCGCACCAAGCGCCTGCGAATCACGCGCCTGCGCTCACAGGCTCGTCGCTCACGGGTCGCCGAGGACGGCTTCCTCGATCGCCGCCGTGTCCACGGCGCACTGGATGATCCGCCCGTCGTTGTTGGCCAGCGCCGTCTCCGGATCCTTCAGGCCGCGGCCCGTGAGCACGCAGACGATCTGCTCGGCGCCTTCAGCGCCGTACTTCAATAGCCCCGCCACCGACGCCGCCGAGGCCGGCTCGCAGAACATCCCTTCGCGCGAGGCGAGCAGGCGGTAGGCCGTGAGGATCTCCTGGTCTGAGACCACGCGGATCGCCCCGCGCGAGTCGGTCGACGCCGCCATCGCGTCCTCCCAGCGCACCGGGTTGCCGATCCTGATCGCGCTCGCCACCGTTTCAGGATGCTCGATCCGATGCCCCTCGACCAGCGGCGCCGCCCCCTCAGCCTGGAAGCCGAGCATCCTCGGCGCCGCGCCGACCTCGCGGAAGCCGCGCCAGTAGGAGGTGATGTTGCCGGCGTTGCCAACCGGGATGCACAGCGCTTCGAGCTCCCCGCTGAGCGCCTCGTGGATCTCGAAGGCGGCCGTCTTCTGGCCTTCGATGCGGTACTCGTTGACCGAGTTGACGAGCACGATCGGGTGCGTCGCCGTCAGCTCGCGCACGAGCGTCAGCGCCTGGTCGAAGTTCCCCGCGAGTGAGATCACGCGCGCCCCGTGCACGAGCGTCTGCGCCATCTTGCCCTGCGCGATCTTGCCGTCGGGCACGATCACCGCGCACGTGATCCCGGCCCGCGCCGCGTATGCCGCCGCGCTCGCCGCCGTGTTGCCCGTCGAGGCACAGATCACCGCCTTGGCGCCGTCGCGCACGGCCGCCGACAGCGCACAGGTCATGCCGCGGTCCTTGAACGAGCCCGTCGGGTTGGCTCCCTCGAGCTTCAGCCGCACCGTCGCGCCGACCATCTGCGAGAGCACCGGCGCGCGCAGCAGCGGCGTCGAGCCCTCCTGCAGGCTGACCAGCTTGTCCCCCGGCTCGAACGGCAGGCGCTCGTGGTAGCGCTCGATCAGCGGCACGTGCGTGCCCTCGAACGCAGCCCCTTCCACGCGCGGCAGCGGCACCGGCGGCAGCTCGTTGATGTCCGTCGGAACCGTCATCTCAACCGAACTCCTCTTCTATCACCCGTATTGCTCGGGTTGGGGCGCGGATGAAGTCGAACGCGTCGACCTCGGCCACGGCCGCGCGCAGGCTCGACTCGAGCACCGGGTGCGTGACCATCACCAGCCGCGCGTGCTCGGCGATGCCGCGCTGCACGACCGACTTGATCGACACGTCGTGCTCGCCGAGCACCCTCGTCACCGACGCCAGCACGCCCGGCACGTCGAGCACGTCGAGGTGCAGATAGAAGGCGCTGTCGACGTCCTGGATCAGCTGCAGCTGCAGCGGCGGCGCCGGCGGCCGCGCGCCGCCCGTCATCACGCTGACCACGTCGCCGAGCACAGCGCTCGCCGTCTGCCGCCCGCCCGCGCCCGGCCCCGACAGCGTTATCTCCGTGATCGTGTCCGACTCGACCGTGACCGCGTTGAACGGGCCCGAGATCGACGCCAGCGGGTGCCCTGAGTAGAGGAACGTCGGGTGCACGTGCACCGAGAGTCCGCCGTCGCGGCGCTCGGCCGTGCCGACCAGCTTCAAGCCAAGCCCGAGCTCGCTCGCGTACTCGAGATCGTCTGACTCGAGCTGCTCTATGCCCTCGTAGCGGACCTCGTCGAGGTGCACCGGCGAGCCAAAAGCCAGGCGTGCGAGGATCGCCATCTTCGCCGCCGCGTCGCGCCCGGAGACGTCGTCGGAGGGATCGGCCTCGGCATAGCCGACTCGCTGAGCCTCGGCCAGCGCCTCGGCATAGCTCTTGCCGCCGGCCATCTCCGAGAGGATGAAGTTGGTCGTGCCGTTGACGATCCCGTGGATCCGCTCGATCGGCGTCGCCGAGAGCGATTCCTCGAGCACGCGCACGACCGGCACGGCACCCGCCACGGCCGCCTCGAAGCGCAGCCGCACGTCGTGCTTGCGCGCCGTCTCGAACAGCTCCTCGCCGTGCTGGGAGAGCAGCTGCTTGTTCGCCGTGACCACGTGTTTGCCGCCGCGCAGCGCCCGCAGCAGGTACTCGCGCGCCGGTTCGATCCCGCCCATCACCTCGACCAGCAGATCCGAGTCGGCGAGGATCTGCTCGAAGTCGCCACGGGAGCGCGTGAGCACGCCGCAGATCACCGGGCGGCGGCCGTTGAAGCGCTCGATCTCATCGGCGCGCTCGTCGAGCAGCGCCGCGAACGCGCCGCCGACCGTGCCGTGCCCGAGCAGGCCGACCTGGAACGGGCGCTGCCCGCCGCCCGCGCGCGCGGGCGTCTGCTCTGCCGTGCGCGTCTCAGCCGACATCGCGCGCCGTCAGGTCCTCGAAGCGCTCGCGCCTGACCGCCAGGCGCGCGTCGCCGTCCTTGCAGAAGATCACCGGCGCCCGTGGCACGCCGTTGTAGTTGTTCGCCATCGCATAACCGTAGGCGCCCGTCGCCGGCGTCACGATCACGTCGCCCGGGCGCGGGTCCGCCAAGAGCGCCTCGCGCACGATCACATCGCCCGACTCGCAGTGCTTGCCGGCCAGCTCGCAGCGCGTCTCGCCGTCGAAGCGATCGGCCACGTGCGCTTCGTAGCGCGCCCCGTACATCATCGGGCGCAGGTTGTCCGACATGCCGCCGTCGACCGCCACCCAGCGCGAGACGTTCTGCTTGACCGACTCGACCGTGTACAGCGTGACGCACGCGTTCGCGCACAGCGCGCGGCCCGGCTCGATCAACAGCCTCCTGCCCGGCGCGCCCATGCCGTGCGCCGAGGCCCCCGCGAGCAGCGTCGAGACGTACTCCTCGATCGACGGCGGCTGCGGCTGATCGCCGGTGTAGCGCGCACCGAGACCGCCACCGAGATCCCACGTCTCGAAGTCGCCGAGCTTGGCCAGCTCCGCGACCTCGCGACGAAACGGCTCGAGCTCGAGCAGCTGCGATCCGATGTGCGCGTGCAGGCCCGCCAGCGAGAGCCCCGCGACGGCCTGCACCCGCTCGATCGCCTGCGCTGCATCGCCGACCGAGAAGCCGAACTTGGAGTCCGCCTGGCCCGTGGAGATCTTCTCGTGCGTCTCGCCGCGCACGTCCGGCGTGACCCGCAGGAGCACGCGCTGAACATCCGAGCGGCCGTCGGCCCCTCGCGCGCCGTGCGACTCCACTAGCCGCTGCAATCCATCGATCTCATCAAAATTATCGATCACGATCAGGCCGACTCCGCGCTCCAGCGCCGTCCCCAGCTCCACGGCCGACTTGGCGTTGCCGTGCAGCACGATGCGCTCGGCGGCGAAGCCCGCGTTCAGCGCCAGGTGCAGCTCGCCGCCCGAAGCGACGTCGCACCACAGGCCCTCCTGCGCGAACAGCGCGAGCACGGCCGTGCAGGGAAAGGCCTTGGACGCGAACACGACGTGGAAGTCCTCGTGGCCCGCCTGCGCGCCGGCGTCGAGGAAGGCGCGTGCGCGCGTGCGCAGGTCCTCCTCCGCCACCACGTAGGCCGGCGTGCCGAACTCGCGCGCGAGCTCGATCGTGTCGCAGCCGCCGACCTCCAGGCGGCCGGCCTCGTTCAGCCGGCTGCCGAGCGGGAACACGTCGGAGAGCATCGTCTCGGTCGCCATCGCCGCGGATTATCGCGTGCCACGGGGAGACGACGCTCGCGCGGGGCTCAGCGGCGCTACGCCGGCGAGGCGCGCAGCGAGGCCGCACCGCCTCTTCGCGCCATCAGCGCCAACCAGACCAAGCCGATTGCCATCAGCCCGACACTCTCCAGCTGCGGCGTCGTGAGCCCCGCGAAGACCTCCGTGTTGCGGCGGATGAACTCGACCAGGAAGCGCTCGAAGCCACTCAGCAGCAAGTACAGGGCGAACACGACGCCAGGCCTCACGCGGTCGCGTAGCTGCCACAGACCCCACGCCACGAGGCACATCGCGACCGTCTCGTAGATCGGCGTCGGCTGCACCTTCACGCCCGGCGGCGTCGGCAGCGTGCCATGCGGGTAGCCCATCGCCCACGGCAGGTTCGAGCTGATGCCGTAGTCGCCGTCGCCCGAGACCTGACAGCCGATCCGCCCGATCGCGTAACCCAACGCGAGCGCCGTCGCGCACATGTCGAGCATCCGCAGTTCGAGCACTCCTCTCCAGCGCATCCAGCCGATCACGCCGATCGCACCGCCGATCGCGCCGCCGTACCAGACCAGGCCCGAGCCCGAGAAGATGCTGCCGATCAGGTCGTGCTTGGCCGTCGAGAAGTTCTGGATCACGTAGTACGCGCGGGCACCGACCACGCCGCCGACGAGCGCCGAGAAGGTGATCTCATACGCCCAGTCCACCGGCCGCCCCAGCTCGCGTAGGCGCCGCGCGACGACCGCCCCGCACGCGACGAAGCCCAGCGCGAACGTCACGCCGAACGTCTTGATCGAGATGCCGAGGAAGTGGATCTCGGGCTTCATGGCTGGCGTCGGTCGGGCATCGGCTCGCGCGCAACTTTAGGGTACGTGTAACCGCTTCTGCGACAATCTCCGCATGGCCGCGAACCGTCGGACTTTCGGCAAGGACACCGGGCTGCAGGCGCGTATGGCGCTCACGCTGTTCCTGCTCGGCCTGCTCTACGTCGTGTTCGTCGGCGTGCTGTTCGCCGCCGGCGCCGGCGCCGGGCTGATCGTAGTCGTCGCCGTCGTCCTGCTGCTCGGTCAGCTGTTCGGCTCCGACAAGCTCGCGATGGCTGCGATGGGCCTGAAGGAGGTCACACCGGACGAGGAGCCTGAGCTGCACGGCATCATCGACCGCCTCTGCGTGCAGGCCGACCTGCCCAAACCGCGCGTCTGCGTGATCGAGACGGCCGTGCCCAATGCCTGTGCGCTCGGGCGCTCGCAGAAGTCCGCGACCGTCGCCGCGACCCGCGGCATCCTGCAGATGCTCTCACCCGCCGAGCTCGAAGGCGTGATGGCGCACGAGCTCACGCACGTGATCAACCGCGATGTGATGGTGATGACGCTCGCCAGCTTCTTCGCCTCGCTCGCCTCGCTGATCCTCCAGTTCGCATTCTTCTTCGGCGGCGGCTACGGTGGCGATGAAGAGGAGCGCGAGATCATGCTCGTGATCCTCGTCTCCGTCATCGTCTACGTCGTCTCCTTCGTGCTGCTGCGCACGCTCTCGCGCTACCGCGAGTTCGCCGCCGACCGTGGCTCGGCCGTGCTCACCGGGCGTCCCAGCGCGCTCTCCTCGGCGCTGATCAAGATCAGCGGCGCGATCGAACAGGCGCCCAGCCAGGACCTGCGCCGCGTCGAAGGCTCGAGCGCCTTCTTCATCATCCCGCCACGCGCCAAGAAGTCGTTGATGAACCTGTTCGCCGACCACCCGCCGCTCGAGCAGCGCCTCGCCGCGCTCGAGCGCCTGGAGTCTCAGCTGCAGGGCGGCCTCAGCGCCGCCAGCGCCTAAGCCTTGGGCCTGCGCGACATCCTCACCGGCCGCCATCAGGTCAAGGGACCCGCGCCCGACCGCCTGTTCGCGATCACGACCGCCTACGTCGACCTGCAGGCCGAGCACCAGGTCGACCCCTCCGGCAGCGCCGCGATCGTCTTCCAGGCGCTCGCCACGAGCGAATTCGAATCGACGATCAAGGACATGGAAGAAGTCGTCACCGCCACCGGCGGCGACAACGGCACGACCGTCAAGACCGCGGACGACAGCTACGGCTACCGCTGGATGATCCTGCGCAGCCCCGCCGGCGCTCCCAGCGTCGAAGACCTCGCCGTCGGCATCAACGCCGTCTCCAGCTCGATCGAGACCGCCGGCTTCGGCGAGCGCCTGCTGTGCGCCGTGTTCGGCTTCACCGACGCCAAGGGGCAGCGGATCTACTTCATCTACAACTACAAGCGCGGCGCCTGGTACCCCTTCGTGCCCGCCCCCGGCGATGCCCAGGAGCGCTCCGTCGAGCGCGAGCTGCAGTTGAAGGCGCAGGTCGGAAGCGAGCTGCCGATCGAGGCCGAGATCGAGCGGTGGTTTCCGCTTTGGGGGATACCGATCTAGGCGCAGGTCGCGGAACGTTCGGCTGGTGCCTGCGTTCGCGTTGCGCGCCCGAAGGGAAGCGCATGAGAGCTGAGCATCGATCCGCATCGCGCCGGGTTCTGCGAGACATGACCGCGGCTCTTGGGGCAGTCGTGCAGATGCGGCGATCCACACTGGCAGCGGGGGCCCTCGTGACGGGGCTCCTCGCGCTGGGGACGCCCGTGCGGGCGCTTGCCTCGTCGCCGCTACAGCTGCTGGCGAGCAGCACCGTGAGCTTCTCGAGCGACGGTGAGCGCTATGCGGCGTGGGAAGCCCAGGCGGGCGGCCCGCTGACCGTGTTCGACACGCGCAGCGGAAGGCAAGCACAGCTCACCTTGCCCGCCGGCTGTCATCTGGGCAACGACTCCGTCGACCCGGGCGCCGGCCAGAGCGCGGCGGCCGGGCGCTTCCTGCTCTCGTGCGCGAACGAACGAAACGGCGTGTTCGACGTGCGCACCGGCGCCAACGATTTGCTCGCGGCGGAGACGAGCTGGTTCGAGCTCGGGGCGCGCTATGCACAGGGCAACAGCGCGAGCGAGCATCAGGTCGTCGAGAACCTTGCCACCGGCGCCGTCAAGCGCACCGGCGAACCAGGCGCCGTCGACCTCGATCGTGCGGGCGCACCCGGCCTCTCTGCGATCTGCCCGCGACTGCGCCGCGCCGTGCGGCGCGAAGGCGACGCCGAAGGCTGGTCGGCCTACAGGAGCGGCGTGTTCGCGCGCCCGCTCGCAGAACGCGGCGCGGTGATCGTCTATCGCTGCAAGGGCCCTGCGCGGATTCTCGCCGCGAGCTCGCTACCGCGTGGCGCATTCGAACGCCACAAACCACGCTACTTCGACCTGCGATCGGGGCTGCTCACATGGGACACCGGAGAACAGCCCGACGGCGAAGACGCCGAAGCAGGCGAACAGCGCCTGCGATCGCGACTGTTCGCCTACCGGCTGTCGTCGGGCCGACTCGACAGCTGGCGCCTGCCGCGCATCGCAATCGAGGAAGGGTCGCACAGGCTTCCACCGGTGGCCGCCGGCTACGGCACGCACACCGCACATGCTGTCTTCTGGATTGCGACGCGCACGACCCCGGCCGGCAATCCGTTGGGGTCGGTGTCCACGACGGCGATCTACTCCGCGCGGCTGTGAAGGCGCCGCCGTGGACAGCTAGCTGTAAATCCTGAGCACGTTGTTCATCCGGGCCCCCTTGGAGGCTGGGAGGTGTCAAAGCCACCAGTCCCAAGGAGGACACCGGATGAAGCTGCACGCTAACGCTCGCCTCAGCGTCAAGGGGCGCGAGCTGCTGGTCGATCGAATACTCGAGCGGGATTGGTCGCTGGCGCAGGCGGCCGAGGCCGCCGGAGTCAGCGAGCGCACGGCCGGTAAGTGGCTCGCGCGGTTTCGCGCCGAGGGTGAGCAGGGCCTCTGCGATCGCTCCTCGGCGCCAAAGAGCTCTCCTGGGCGCACCCCGGAGGAGCGCGTCCAACTGATCGCGGCCCTACGGCGCCTGCGGATGAGCGGCGCAGAGATCGCCGAGTGCCTGCAGATGGCGCTGAGCACCGTCTCGGGGATCCTCACCAAGATCGGGATGGGCAAGCTCGGCCGGCTCGGTATGGAGCCGGCCGTGCGCTATGAACGCAGCATCCCCGGCGAGCTGATCCACGTCGACGTCAAGAAGCTCGGGCGCATCGCAAGACCCGGCTGGCGCCTGACGGGCGGACGCACGAGCCGTGGGGTGCCCGGCTATCACGCCAAGGCGCACAAGCTCGGCTGGGAGTTCGTGCATGTCTGCGTCGATGACGCGACCCGCCTGGCCTACGTCGAGGTTCTCGATGATGAGAAAGCCACCACCGCGATCGGCTTCCTGGCTCGTGCGATCGCCTTCTACGCCTCTCACGGCGTCCTCGTGAAGGAACTGCTCACCGATAATGGCGGCGCCTATCGCTCGACGGTTCACGCGATCGCCTGTCGCGCCCTTCATATCCGTCACCTACGCACTCGCCCCTATCGCCCACAGACCAATGGAAAGGCGGAGCGCTTCATCCGCACGATGCTCGGCGGCTGGGCCTACGGAGCGATCTACCGCAACAGCGCGGAGCGCACCGCAGCCCTGTCCGGCTGGCTTGAGCGATACAACTGGCGACGACCACACGGCTCCCTCGGCCACAAGCCGCCCGGAACTCGCCTCGCCGAGCTGAACAACGTCCTCGGGTCTTACAGCTAGTCCGGGATCAGCCCCTCGCCGTTGAACGCCGTCCCGGCCTCCGCGAAGCTCAGGTCGGCCGGCGGCAGGATCAGGTCGGAGCCGGCCAGCTCGTCGTCGCCCACGCGCTCGCCGTTTGAGCGCACGTAGTCCAGGAGCGCAGCGAACGTATCGGCATAGCCCTGCTCGTCGCCTCCCTCGCAAGCGGTGACGACCGCGTTGTCGAGCTCGTTGAGCCGGTCTTTCTGCTCGTCGGCGATGCGGTACTGGTCCTCGCCGGAGATGCGCACGATCATGCTTGCCCGCTCTCGCTCGGCTTGGCGTCCTCGCCGGCTCCATCGCTGGGAGCGATCTGCGGCGCCTCGCCGCCACCGCCCTTGCCGAGTTCGGCCTTCATCTTCTCTAGGTCGTCGTCGACGGCCGGCTGGCTGGAGAGCTGCTTGAGCTGGCGGTCGATGTCGTCTTCGCCGCCGCCGAGCGCAGTGATGTCGTCGAACGTGCCGGCCGCTTCCAGCTCGGAGACGGCGTCGGCGCGCGCTTTCATGTTTTCGGTCTTGTCGACGGCGCGCTGCATCGCGAGGCCGACGTCGGCCATCTGCTCGCCCACACCGGTCGCGGCCTCGGAGATGCGCACCTGCGCCTCGGCTGCCGAGTACTGCGCCTTGATGACCTCCTTCTTCGTGCGGAAGGACTCGATCTTGGCGCGCAGTTTCTGCTCGGAGTCGATCAGTTTCTGCTGCTGCTGTTCCAGTTCGGCGACCTGCCCGTCGAGACCTTGCAGCTCGGTCTGTGCGACGTTCTTGCGCTCCAGCGCAGTGCGCGCGAGATCCTCATTGCCGGAGGACAGTGCCTGGCGCGCTTGCGTGTCGAGCTTGACCACGCTCTGCTGCAGCGTCTTTTCCTGCATCTGCAGGCGCTTCTTGGCGGTCACCACGTCGGCGATGCCCTTCTTCACGTTCTGCAGCTGTTCGACCTGCTTCTGGTAGCTGTAGTCCAGCGTCTCGGCCGGGTCTTCGGCGCGATCGAGCAGTTTCGAGACCTTCGCCTTTACGACGGTTGACATGCGCCCGGTCAGGCCGGCCATGTGATCCTCCTATTGCTTTGCGCGGGGGCGGCCGATCCCGGATCGACCGGCTATCTGCAGCCTAGCCGACCGGGAGCGATCCACGAGACCTCTACAGGCCGAGCGGGTGACGGACGGTGTAGCCGCTGTTGTCCGTGCGAAGCGGTCGCCAGCGCGGGCCCTGCTGGTCGGTCGGGTCATCGGCGGCGCTCGTGTCCAGGCGCAGCCCGGCCACGTCCATGTAGGCGTGACCTGCATTGCCGAACACCGCGATCCAGCGACCCGCGCCGTGCGAGCCCCAGTGCATGAATTCCGAGGAGTCCGCGGGCGTATTCAGCAGGCTGCCGCCGTGCAGCGCGAACGACACGGTACCCGAGCAGTCGTAGCCGGGTGAGGTGAACGAGGCGTGCCCGCCGCCGTAGATGTAGGGGAGGCCAATGATCTGGTTCGCCGTCCAGATCACCTGCTGCACGTTCGCCGGCGCGTTCATCGGCGCCGCCGCGTAGCCGCTGACGTAGCGCGCGATCGAGCCCGGTACGAGCAGCTCCGGCTGGGGCGTGCCCGCGATCGGTGCCGCCGGGGCGGTCGCGCTCGCCGAGGCGGTCGTTCCGACCGGGCTTCCGCCCGTGGCCGTCGCAAGCGCCGGCGCCGGAGCGCTCGGCACGTACGGGACGACTTCGCCCGTGGCCGTCTTCTCGTAGACCGGGCCCTTGTAGGTCAGGCGCCGCGTCTTCGAGACGATCGGGGAAAGATGGATCGCCGGCGCCGTTGTCGGTGCCGCCGGGGTGCCGCTGCCGGCGACCGCTCCACCTGTGGTGAGCGCCATTCCGGGGGTGGCCGCTATGGCCAGGATCGTCAAACTGCCTAGGAAACTGCTGAGGGTTCGCACCCGCAAGACAACAACCTCTTTCGTCGGCCTCCGGGGTTAGCTGACGGGCTAGCGCTGAAAGAGCCTGCGCTTCTCGCGGCCATCCGCGAGATTCGCCCCAACAACCTGGGTCCCCCGGTCTCTGACATCTGGTCAGGGACTCGGCGTTCTTGGCGTCGCACGCTAGCAAACTGCAATGACGCTTGCAGCACGTGGGCGCCGGTGTACGTGTTCTGCCTGCAAAGAAGCAAAATAATCGCCTGATATACCCGAGCGACGCGGGTTCAAACCTACGCATTCCTGCTTGCCGGCAGGACTCCTGCCCGCAAGCAGCCGATACCCCGCGCGCACCCCCGCGCCTGCGCCTCGCGCTCCGGCGCTGCCGCTAGTGTCCGCGGCATGCGCGCCCCCCCGCTCCGGCTGCTCGCCGCGCTTGTGCTTTGCGGGGGCGCGCTGACCGCCTGCGGCAAGGGCTCGCACGCGGGAGCAGCCAGATCCGGCGCCGCCGGGCTCCCGGCGCCCGACGCGCAGGGCGTCGCGGGCATCTCGACGAAGAACACGACGAGGCTCGGCGGTTCCGATCCGGCCGATGATGCCGCGGCGGTCGCGCGTGCCGTCTATCCCGGTCTCACGCCGGCCACTCGCCCGCAGGCCGTCGTGATCGTCGATCGGGGCGACTGGCCCGCCGCGCTCGCCGCCTCCTCGCTCGCGTCGGCCCCACTCGCCGCGCCGCTGCTCTACGCCGAGGGCGACACGCTGCCCGAAGTCAGCGAGCAGGCGCTGCGCGCGATGCGCCCGATCGGCGCAGCCACGCTCGGCGGCGTGCAAGCGATCACCGTCGGCGACTCCGTCGCCGCGCCGGCCGGCTATAGGCTCAAGGCGATAGCAGGCAGCCTCGGTGCGCCGGCCGGCGGCTCGGGCACCGCCTCCACGAGCTCGACCGCAAGCGCTGCGACCGCGGGCAGCGAAGGCGACGCGGCCGCCGGCGCAGGCGTATCGGTGCTGCGCCTGCTGCAGGCCGCGCGCGGGCGCTCGCCGCGCGATGTCATCGTCGTCGCCGTCGATGCGCCGCGGGCGTTGCAGATGCCTGCTGCGGGGCTGGCCGCCGAGAGCGGTGCGCCGATCCTGTTCGTCACCCGCTCGGGCGTGCCGAGGGCGACAAGCGAGGCACTGAAGGCGCTCGAGCGCCCGGCGATCTACGTCGTCGCGCCGAAGATGCTGCACGCCACGGCATATGCCGCGTTGGGGCGCCTGGGCACGGTCGTGCACGTGACCGGAGAAGCCGGCCCCGGGGAAGCCGCGGCGCACGCGAGTGAAGACCCCGTCGAAAACGCGATCTCCGTCTCGCGCTTCTCTCGCGGGACGTTCGGCTGGGGGATCCACGAAGCCGGCCACGGGCTCGTGTTCGCCAACGTCGCACGCGCGCTCGACGCCCCGGCCGCCGCGCCGCTTTCGGCGCACGGCGACTACGGGCCATTGCTGCTGCTCGAACACAGCGCTTCGGTGCCGGCGCCGCTGACGCACTACCTGAGCAACATCGAGCCCGGCTACACGACGGCGATCCCGCCCGTGCGCGAGGTCTACAATCACGGCTGGCTGATCGGTGACGAACAGGCGATCTCGGCGCTCGCGCAGGCCGAAATCGACACCGTTCTCGAGATTGCCCCGCGCCAGCAGTCGGCCGGCGAACAGTCGGTCGCCGAAGCCGAATGAGAGTGCCCGCGAGCAGCGACACGACACGACCGGAGATCGTCAGCGGATGAGGACCGAGTGAGCCAGGCAGAGGACCCCCGGACGCTGCGCAAGGAGCGCGCAGGCGAAGTCACCGTCGAGGACGTGCGCAAGCTGATGGGCGCCTCCACGCCGCACTTCGCGCTGCAGTTGCGCGAGCGCATCGCGAAACTGATAGCCGGCCTGGCGCAGGACGACCCGGCGCACATCGAAGGAGCTCGCGAGATCGCGCGGCTGGAGCGCCTCGGCTTCGACGGCGAGGTGCGCGGCGAGCCGGGAGCCCCGGGCGAGCGCACGCTGCCGTCTCTCGACGACAGCGCCGCCGGCCGCCTCTAGCGCCGCGCCAGCCCGACGCCGCGCCCAGCCGGCCGCAGGCCCCTAGCGATGGCCCGCGAAGACCCGCTCGCGGCGGGCGTCCTCGAAGCGCGCGCGCAGCAGTTTCAGCAGCACCGAGAAGAGCGGCACGTCGAGCACGATCGGCACGAGCACCCACGTCACGCGCGGCGCTCCGAGCGCGAACAATCCCAGCGCGATGCCGCCGTGCACGAGCGCCGTCGGCACCGCCGCGAGCAGCCCGGCGTGCGAGCGGTATCCGCTGAGGTGCTCGCGGATCGTCGTGTCGAGCGTCCCGAACACGACCACGAGAACGCCGACGAGCAGCAGCGTTTTGCCCGCTTCGCCACGCGCCGCGCCGATCGCGACGGCGATCAGGCCGACGAGGATCGAAAGCTCGGCGAGCGGGAACGGATGCCATGGCGCGCGCGGGCGCTCCCCGACGGAGCCGGGGGCGCGATAGCCGTCGCGCGGAACCTGTGCGCCGCCCCGGCCCCGCTCGCGCGGGCGTCGCCCTGACGGCTTGCCTGCGGCGGGCTTGCTCGCACTGGCGCCCGACGCCGACGCCGAGGAGGATCGGCGCTCGGAGGCCGGCTCGGCCTGCGCCGCCTCAGCGCCTGCCGCAGTCGCCGCGGCCTTCGCGCGCCCGCCCGATCTGCGCTTGCGTGAGCGCCCGCGACCGCCCTTGCTGCGATTTGCCACGACGGGGGCTGCTAGGAGCCGGAGGGCCGGTGTCGGGTGCCGCGCATTGACGTCGATCGTACCGCCTATGCTGGCCCTTGATGGCGCAGACGGACCCCTCGATCGAGCCTCTGCAAGCCTCTGGCGGAATCCCCGAGAGCAACCTCGCGGGGCCATTCCCGGTCGGGGAGTACGCGGCGGCGCTGCGCGGCAAGCTGCGCTCATTCGCGCACGTGCAGGTCGTCGGCGAGCTCGTCAATCTGCGCCCCTCACGCGCGCGGGTGTACTTCGAGCTGCGCGACGCCGGCGGTGCGCTGCCGTGCGCGGCGTGGCGCGCCGACTGGGAGGCGATCGTGGCGCGCGCCGGCGGTGAGCCGAGCGAGGGCGTGCAGGTGGTGATCGCCGGCGGCTGCGACTACTACCCGGGCAGCGCGACGTCCTCGCCGGGCTTCTCCTTCGCGGTCTCCGACCTGCGCGTGGCCGGCGAGGGCGACCTGCTCGCGCGCATCGACCGGCTGCGCAAGCAGCTCGACGGCGAGGGCCTGCTGGAGCCCCAGAAGCTGCTCCCGCGCGCACTCGTGCCGCGCTCGATCGGCGTGATCACGGCCGAGCGGGGCAAGGCGCGCGACGACGTGCTCGCCGCGCTCACCAGGCGCGGTTGGGCCGGACGCCTGGTGTGGGGCTTTGCGCCCGTGCAGGACCGACACGCGGCGCCGGCGATCGCGCGTGCGCTTGGTGACCTGACAGCGCTGGCCGAGGTGGACGTGGTGATCGTCGCCCGCGGCGGCGGCTCGCTGGCCGACCTGCTGTGCTTCTGCGACGAGACGCTCTGCCGCACGGTGGCGCTGCTGCCCGTGCCGGTGATCGCATCTGTGGGCCACCACACCGACCGCACCCTGCTCGACGACGTCGCGGCGGTCAGCTGCTCGACGCCGACGCACGCTGCCGAGGCGGCCGTCGGGATCGACTGTGCGGCCGCGCGCTCAGAGCAGGCGAGGATGGCTCAGCGGCTGCACGAGCACGGCAGGCGGGCGATGCTCGCACGCGCGGAGCTGCCGCGGGCGGCGATCCGGCTGCGCGAGCACGGGCGGCGCGCGGTGCTCAACCGGGCGCGCCTGCTGGCATCGCTCTCTCGCGCGCCAGGAGCGCACGTCGAGCGCCAGCGCGCGCGCCTGCACCAGCAGCTGCGTGAGATCCGCGCCGGGTCGCGCCGGCGCGTGGAGGGCGAGTGCGAGGTCACCGGGCGACGGGCGCTCGTCGTGCGGCGCAAGGCCGAGGCGGCTCTGTCGGACTATCGCCAGCGCCGGCCGCGCGAGCTCGAGCGCCTTGCATTGGCCCTTGCCGCGCACGACCCGCAGCGCACGCTCGAGCGTGGCTACGCCGTCGTGGAGTCGGCAGCAGGCGAGCCGCTGACGAGCGCCGCGCATGCGCGCGAGGCCCGCGAGCTGCTCCTGCGCTTCGCCGACGGCGCGGTGCCTGCACAGGTGCGCGAGCGATGAGCGAGGCCGAGCAGGGCGGCGGGACGCTCCCACTGCCGGGCGAGCCGACGGCGCAGCCGCTCAGCTACGAGGCGGCCTCTGCGCGCGTCGAGGAGATCATCCGCCGTCTGGATTCGGGCGAGGCGAGCCTGAACGAGACGCTCGAGCTGGTCAAGGAGGGCAAGGTGCTGATCGAGCTGTGCGCGCGCGAGCTGAGCGCGGTCGGCGACGCGCTCGAGGAGCTGCATCTGGACGAGCTCGTCGCACGCCTCGAGCGCGAGGCCGCTCAATGAGGGCCGGCGCGTGAGCACGTGGGAGCTGCTGGCCGAGCTGCCGGTGGAGATCGAAGGCTACGCGCTCGATCCGCTGCAGGCAAGCGTCTCGAGCGACTTCACGCGCAAGAGCACGGTCATCAGGTTGCGCGGCAAGGGCGAGCAGGGCGTCGGCGAGGACGTCACCTACGACGAGGTCGATCACGAGATCCTGCAGGATGCCGGCCCTTCGCTGCCGCTGGCCGGGAGCTTCACGATCGCCTCCTTCGCCGAGCGCCTTGCGGGCCTCGAGCTCTTCCCAAAGCCGCCGCAGCGCGAGGTCTCAAGCAACTACCGCACGTGGGCGTATGAGTCGGCGGCGCTCGATCTCGCACTGCGCCAGGCGGGCACGACGCTCCATGCGGCACTGGGGCGCGAGCCGGAGCCGGTGCGCTTCGTCGTCTCGCTGCGACTCGGCGAGCCGCCGACGCTGGCGCCGGTGAGCAGCCGCCTGGAGCTCTACCCGGGGCTGCACTTCAAGGTCGACCCGACGAGCTCGTGGGACGAGCAGCTGATCGCTGACCTGAAGAGGACAGGCGCGGTCGACTCGGTCGACTTCAAGGGCCTGTACACGGGCACGATCGTCGACCAGCCAGCCGATCCGGTGTTGTACGAGCGGGTCGTCACGGCCTTTCCGGATGCGTGGATCGAGGACCCCAAGCTCACGCCGGAGATCGACGAGCTGCTGGCCGATCACCGCGAGCGTTTCTCCTGGGACGCGCCGATCCATTCGATCGCCGACATCGAGGCGCTGCCCTATCCGCCGCGCATGGTCAACGTCAAGCCCTCGCGGATCGGCGGGCTGCGCAAGCTGCTCGACACCTACGACTACTGCGCCGAGCGCGGAATCGGCAACTACGGCGGCGGCCAGTTCGAGCTCGGGGTCGGGCGCGAGCAGATCCAGTACCTCGCCTCGCTGTTCCACGGCGATGCGCCGAACGACGTGGCGCCAACAGGCTTCAACCTGCCCGAGACGCCGCAGGGGCTGCCCGTGAGCCCGCTCGTTCCGGCGCCCTCGACGCTCGGCTTTCGCTGGGGCTGACCGCCCGGTCCTACAGGGCGCCAAGGTGCGCGTGCACGACCGCTCCGCCCAAACGACCGCTGAGCGTGCGACCGCGCAGCGTCAGCTCGCCCGTCAAGCGACCACTGACCCTCAACCTGGCGGTGATCGCCAACGTGCGTGAGCTGCCTGTGACGCGGACGCGGCCGCTGAGCGCGACCCCCGGGACGTCGATCATGCTGCGCAACCCAAAGCCGTGGCGTTGAAGCGACCACGCGCCCCCGCGCAGGCCCCCACCGGCGAAGCCCGTCTGACCGAACAGATCCTCGAGCGTGATCGCGGCCGCACTCGCAACGCGCCCGGCCAGGCGCGATCGAGATGCCGCGGGCGCCACCCGACCGAGCGATGCCGGCGGCAGCGGTAGAGCCTGTGGTTCGGCGG
This sequence comes from uncultured Solirubrobacteraceae bacterium, assembly GCA_963717665.1. GTDB lineage: Bacteria > Actinomycetota > Thermoleophilia > Solirubrobacterales > Solirubrobacteraceae > Palsa-744. The sequence goes on along the minus strand of OY970348.1, from coordinate 3,220,365 downwards.
TGGCAGGGCACGACGCGGAGGCCTGGCCGGAAGCGAGGAACCCGATCATCGCCCTGCGGGCGCAGCCCGTCCGGTCCTCGCTGACCGTCGAGTGCCCGACGTCGGGAACTCTCAACAGCTGAGCGTCGCTGTAGGTGGCCGCGATCGTGACGGCCTGTTCGTAAGGCGTGCGCAAATCGTCATCGCCCGAGAGGATCAGCGTGGGCGTCGCGCTGACACCCGTCGGCGAAGGCGGGGCCGGCGGCGTCGCGGGCCAGGCGATGCATGCGGCCAGCCCCGAAGAGTCGACCACGGTGGCTGGTGCGAAGGGCGCCGTGGTCTCGGCGGGCAGCGAGGCCAGCCAGCCCCGAAGCGTCGCGGCACGTCCGTTCGGCGGCGAGCCCGGGGGCCACGGCAGTTCGTTCTCGACGCAGTAGGTGGCTGCATACAGCGCGATCGAGTTCGCCGAATCGCTCCGCGGCGCTGTGACGGCGAATGGGTCTTCGCCAGGCGGGCTGGGCGCGAGGACGGGAACGGGCGCTCCAACCAAAGCGCGCGGCGCAGCGAAGCCGGCGCCGCGGGCTTCGGGCTGCAGCGTGTGCGTGAGGCGCGCCAGCGGCGCCGCGTCACCGCGGGCGGCCGCGGCGATCGCAGCAGGTGCGAGCTCGCGAACTGTCGGCGCGAGGTCGAGCCCGGTCAGCAGGCGCAGCACACCTGCTTCGGTGACGCGCGCAGGCCGCAGCCGGTCGCGAGCGTCATAGATCCTCGTGCGCAATGGATGCCGGTGAAGCACGGCGACCAAGCGCGTCAAGTCCCCGTAGACGTCACTCGAGAACGAGCGGCACGCGCCGGCGCCGCAGACGCCGTCGTCGAGCATGCGCGGCAGCGCATGCAGGCGCTCGCTGTCGAGCGGCAGCGGACCGGTCGTCGGGACGGTCGAGTCGAGCACTATCCGCACGGTGCCCTGCGGGTGCTCGCGCGCGTACATGGCCGCGACACGCGTGCCGTATGAGACGGCGAACAGCGACAGCGGCATGCCGCCGAGCGCCTGGCGCAGCGCGTCGAGGTCTTCGACGGATTCCTGGCTGGTGTAGAACGAGCGCGTGGCGCCCAGCGCTGCGCCACATGCGCCCAGGTACGAACCCAGCCCACCCTTGAGTGAGGTGACTCTCGGACACTGCAGCCCCTCCGACTGACCGGTCCCGCGCTGGTCGAAGGCCACGAGTTCGAAGCCCTGCAGCGCGGGTTCGCGCGCCAGCGGAGCGAGCAGGTCCTCGAACGCGGGGAGCGCCGGCTGACCGGGCCCGCCCGCGAGCAGCACGATCGTACCTACGCGCGGCGCGCTCGCCGGCACGCGCTGAACGGCCAGAGCGACACTGCCGGCGGCCGGGTTGGCCCTATCGAATGGCACGTCCAGGGCAGCGCACTGCAAACCGGCCGCGTGGACGACCACTTGTGCAGGCGGACACGACCCGAACCTCAATTGGGCCGGCTGCGCAGCGACGCCGGCTGGCACGAGCAGCGACAGAGCCGCACATGCCGAGACGAATAGACCGGCAAGCCGAGAGCTACTCCTCATAGGACCGAAACCCCCAAAGCCGCCGCAAGCTTTTTCCGTGCGGCGGCCTCGGCGGCTTCGGCTCGCGCGTCCACCCTCGCTTCAAGTCTTGCCAGGCGCTTTGCGTCCGCCCGTTCCTTCGTCCCCTCGAAGCGCCTGAGCAGGCGTCGGATGTTCGCCCGGGGCGATTCCTGGGTGAATCCGACGAACGACAGTGCTTCGATCCGGCTCACACTCGCAAGAAACCGCATCGTGTCGGGCGGCAGCGTCGCATACGCGCTGGCCTTCCAAGCGGCGATGTCGGCACACACGTCGAGGGGCACGAACCTTGTATTGGCGAGTTCTACAACTGCCTCTGCATGCACGAGCCGCGTGAGTCTGCGATTGCTCCAGTGCAGGTGCGCGATCCCGCCAAGAAGGCGAAGCGTCGGCGTGCGCAAGCCCGGGGCTCCCAGCCAATACGCGGTGCCGAGCGTCGCATCGACCTCTTCGCCGATTCCCTCGAAGGCTTCGTCTCGCGGCGCATAGGTCAGGGCAGCCGGGCATCCGCCGGCGATCTGGCTGACACTTGCCGCGAGCGCAGCTTCGCCGGCTGGCGCTTCGCGGCTCACGCTGCGCTCGTAGGTGTTGCTAGCACGCAGGTACGCACGCGTAGCTGCCACGTCATCGACGCCGGCAACCGCAAGGGACGGCGTGAGCAAGCACGCGCAAGCTGCGCATGCGAGCACCGCGACCGACGTCTTCAACCCGTGATCCCCATCGAGGCCGAAGCATGACGATTCGACTGCACGACGGCAACTCCTGGATTTTTGATTCGTTCCTGATGAGCGGATTTCCATCGCACGCCACCCGCAGCGCCAATAGCATCGTCCCGATGTCGAGCAGGGCTGAAACTGCATGAGGCGCCACGCGCCAGGGATCGCGGGCGCGTGGCTCGCACTCGCCAGTGCTGCGACGCTGGCCACGGGATGCGCAGGCAGTGCAGCTTCGGCGAACGAGACGGCAGGCGAACGGGCGGAAGCTCGTGCGTTCGCCGGCGGCGTCAACCTGCGTCCTGCAGATCTCGTGGGCTTCAAGGTGGTATTCGAAGGCGAAGAAGGACGGCCCAGTCCGCTCGATCGCCGGATCGAACTGTGTGACGGCGGCCCGGTCGTCAGCGGACCCGACCGCGGCGTCTTCTCGCCGCTGCTCCAGAAGCAGAAGGTCCCGGTGCAGACCGTCATCTCGGGCGTGTATCGGATGAAGAGCCCGTCGAGCGCGGCGGCCTACATCAGGACGGCCGACAGCCGGCGAGGGCTGCGCTGCATCGAGCGCGAGGAAATCCGCAAGCGGGCCGCCCTGCCGGCGGGCGTGCGCGGCGAGGTCGAAGTCTCAGCCCTCCGCCGGCCGCTGGGCGCGGCGGGCGCATCGGGGGCGCGTGTGTGGAAATGTCTCGCCGGTCCGCAGCCTTGCAGCCGCAGTAGCAGCCGGAGCTTCACGGATCGGCTCTGGTTCGCGGCCGGCCCCTACGTCGTGGCGCTCTTCTACATCGCCGGTCCACGGAACGAGGCGAAGGGTCACGAGCCTCTTGCCCTGCCGCTCGAGCGGCGGCTCGTCGCCCTGCTTTACACCCGTGCCGGGGCGCGCAAGCCGTAGTCGAGACGGCGGGTGCTCAGGGCAGGCGGTCGGGCGAGTGAGCGTCCTCTCATCGTGACGCACGCAACTTCCGTCGCGCTGCTCGGTTCTCTGAGACACAGCGGCTAACCTCTGACGCCGCCTCAATTGGGCACCAGATGCGCGCCCGCGTAGAAGGGATTGTCTTGGCGATCGAAGCCGCCCACAAGCGATCCAGGCTCCGGCTCTCACGGCTCACGGCGATGCCGGCCGCGATCTCGCTGTGCCTGCTCGGAGCACTGCTGAACCCCGCCGCCGGCCTCGCCGGCGTGAGCGCCGGCGGCACCTCCCAGAGCAGCGTCAGCGGCGGCGCGAGCCCGGCGGCCCCGACGAAGCCGACGCCGGCGAAGAGCCGAGCGACGTCGAGCCCGCATGTGCTGAGCGTGCGCATCACGAGCGTCAGCTGCGTGCCGAAGGTCAAGTGCAGCGGCAACCCTCATCAGGTCTCGGCGCACGGGACACTGCTGATCGCGGGCAAAGGGCTGGCGGCAGGATCGACGATCGCCTTCCCGCGCACGCCGGGCGGGCGGATCGTCCGCAGCTCGCCGATCTCGCATCTGCGCAAAACGAGCGCGGGCCTCGTGCTGACGGTGCCGAGCTCAGCGCACTCGGGCCACATCCAGGCGCTGCTGAGCCACGCACGGCACTCGAGCTCCTACGGTCCGATCTACGTCTACAAACACGCGCTGCACCCGCCGGTCACGCCGCATCCGCTGCCGGCGACGGTCGGCGCGGTCAGCGGCTCGCCGTTCGACGGCCAGGGCATGTGGATCTGGTACATGAGCAAATCCAACGGCGGCAACGTGGCCTCGATCGTCGCCCAGGCGCACGCGGCGGGCGTGAGCACGCTGTTCATCAAGAGCTCGGACGGCTCGAGCAACTACTGGAGCCAGTTCTCGGCGCAGCTCGTGGCCGAACTGCACGCGAACGGGCTGAAAGCGTGCGCGTGGCAGTACGTGTACGGAACGAACCCGGCCGGCGAGGCGAACCTCGGCGCACAGGCGGCGGCCAACGGCGCGGACTGCCTCGTGATCGACGCCGAGGGCGAGTACGAGGGCCATTACGCGGCGGCACAGACCTACATCAACGATCTGCGCGCGAAGATCGGCCCGGCCTACCCGCTCGCGCTGGCGGCCTTCCCCTACGTCAACTACCACCCGTCGTTCCCGTACTCGGTGTTCCTCGGGCCGAACGGCGCGCAGTACAACGCGCCGCAGATGTACTGGAAGGACATCGGCGTGTCGGTCGACACGGTGTACGCGAACACGTACATCAACAACCGCATCTACAACCGGCCGATCTTCCCGCTCGGGCAGACCTACGGCGGCGTCAGCTCCAGCGACGTGCTGCGCTTCCGCGAGGAGGCGGTCGACTACGGCGCCACGGGCTTCTCCTTCTGGGACTGGCAGGAGACGCCGGCCAGCGGCTGGAGCGCGCTCACGGCGCCGCCGGCGCCGCTTACGAGCGTGATACCCAACACGGGCTACCCGGCGCTCAGCAAAAGCTCCAAAGGCGATCAGGTGCTGTGGCTGCAGGAGCTACTCGCGAGCGCGATCCCGACACAGGAAGTCACGGGCCTGTTCGGAGCCCAGACCCAGGAAAACCTGCGCGCGTTCCAGGCCTCGCGTGGCCTGACCGTGAACGGAATCGCCGAAGCGCCGACGTGGGCGGCGCTGCTGACCCTCCCCCCGGTCGCAGTGAACTGGACCGGGGGTGGGCCGAAAACGTGAGGCTCAGACCCTCTGGATGAGGGTGCCGGTGCCGAGCCCGCCGCCGCAGCACATCGTGACGAAGCCGATCTCCTTGTCGGAGCGCTCGAGCTCGTGCAAGAGCGTCGTGATCAGGCGCGCGCCGGTGGAGCCGAGCGGGTGCCCGAGGGCCATCGCGCCGCCGTTGACGTTAACGCGGTCCATATCGGGGTCGAGCTCGCGCCGCCAGGCGGCGACGACGGGAGCGAAGGCCTCGTTGATCTCGAACAGGTCGATGTCGTTGATCGACATCGAGTTGCGCTCGAGGATCTTGCGCGTCGCGGGGATCGGCCCCTCGAGCATTTTCACGGGGTCGCAGCCGACGGTCGTCTGATCGACGATCCGCGCACGCGGGGTGAGGCCGAGCGCCTTGGCCTTCTCAGCGGACATCAGCAGCACGGCGGCGGCGCCGTCGGAGATCTGCGAGGCGTTGCCGGCTGTGATCTTGCCGTCGGGCTTGAATGCGGGCTTCAGCTGCGAGAGCGCCTCGAGGCTCGTTTCGGGACGGATGCCCTGGTCGGTCACGTACTCCTGACCGTCGACGGCCATCGGCACGATCTCGCGCTCGAAGCGGCCCTCCTCGGTGGCCTGGTGGGCGAGCTTGTGCGAGCGCACGGCGAGCTCGTCGAGCTCGGAGCGTGAGATCTCCCACTGGTCGGCGATCATCTCGGCGCCGAGGCCCTGCCCGACGATGTTGTGCTTGGCCATCAGCTCGGGCGTGAAGGCGTAGCCGAAGTCCTCTTGGGTCTTCATGCCGGCGGCAAACGGCAGGTGGCCCATGTGCTCGACGCCGGAGCCGATCATCGCGTCGTGCACGCCGGCGGCGATCAGCGCGGCCGAGAAGTTGACGGCCTGCTGGGCGGAGCCGCACTGGCGGTCGATGGTGGTGCCGGGGGTCTCGATCGGCAGGCCCTCCTGCAGCCAGGCGTTGCGCGCGATGTTGAAGCCCTGCTCGCCGAACTGCTGCACGCAGCCGGCGACGACGTCCTCGACCTCGGCGGGGTCGATGCCCGAGCGGGCGATGACCTCGGAATAGGTCTTCCCGAGCAGCGTGTTCGGGTGTGTGTCCTTGTAGTAGCCCTTCTCCTTGTGCCCGCGTCCGATCGGCGTGCGCACAGCCTCGACGATTACGACCTCGCGGCCCTCTGCTTGCCTCATTTTGGTTTGCCTCCTACGGGGTTGTTGCGGCGGCGGTTTTGCGCGGCGAATGTGGGGAAACGCGGGGCGCTCCCGACCGGCGGGCGCGCTCGAAGATGGTGCCCGGTCCCTGCAGCACATACTCTACCGCGGTGGAGTCACGAGTAGATTGACTAGTCAGTCAACAACAACCAAACGCTTGGCGGTGGCCGGCAGCGGTGCGATCGCGTGCGGTCTGGCGGCGACGGCTGCCCACCATGGGCCGGTGCAGCTGTTCGCCCGCTCGATGAGCTCGGCCGAGCGCGCGCGCGCAACGGTCGAGAAGACGCTCGCCCGTCTGGGCGCGGAAGTGGACCCGGATCACGTGCAGATCGTGACGGACCTCCAAGAGCTGGCAGAGGACACGTTCGTGGTCGAGGCGGTCGTCGAGGATCACGACGTCAAGGCGGGCCTGCTCGGCGAACTGAACGAGATCGTCGGCCCGGAGGCGATCCTCGCGAGCACGACCTCATCGCTTTCGATCGAGCGTTTGGCCGAGGCGAGCGGGCGCCCGGAGCGCTTCGTCGGCCTGCACGTCTTCAACCCGGTGACGAAGATGCAGTTGGTCGAGTTGATCTTTCCCAAGGCCGCGAGCGCGGAAACACGCAAAAGGGCGCTGACACTGTGCGAGACGTTCGATAAGACGCCGATCGAGGTGCCGGACGTGCCAGGCTTCGTCGTCAACCGCCTGCTGTTCCCCTACCTCTTCAGCGCCGTGCGCCTACAGGAAGAGACGGGGATGGAAGCGGAGGCGATCGACACGTGCATGCGCCTCGGCGCGGGACACCCGATGGGGCCGCTGGCGCTGCTCGACCTCGTCGGCCTCGACGTCAGCAGGGCGATCGGCGAGACGATCGGCGCTCCGATCCCGCCACGCGTGGAGGAGCTGATCGGCGAAGACGCGCTCGGTCGCAAGAGCGGGCGCGGCTTTCATTCTTATTGAGGCGCTTGCGCGCCTGAGATGAGATCGATGCGTTTCGCGCGCGCCGGGCGCCGGCTCAGCCGACGCTTGTGAGCATCGGCACATCATTTCTTGAGAAACCCTCAGGAGACTTTTAGCTGGCGTTCATCGCGCTGGCAATACTGGTTATCAGCGACATTGAGTCGCAATGCACACCCGCCTCCTCCCAGTGCAACACGCTCCGGCCCGCTCCCCCCGCGGGCCGGAGCTGTTTAACGCCCAGCAGGCCTGGGAGTTCAGTCCTCGCTCTCGGCGCGTGCGTCGCCGGTCTGCACGGCGCGGCGCTCGCGGATGCGCACGGCCTCGATGCGGTTGTCGCGCACGGACTCGACGCGCACGGAGAAGCCGTTGACGGCGACGGTGTCGCCGCGGCGCGGCAGCCGGCCGAGCTCGGCGAAGACGAGCCCGCCGATCGAGTTGTAGGCGTCACTGTCGACGGGCAGGTGCAGGCCGTAGTCCTCGAGGTCGGTGACGGCGACGTGCCCGCGCACGAACCAATCGCCGTTGGCGAGCTTGCGCACCTCACCACCGGTGGGGTCGGTCTCGTCGGTGATCTCGCCGACGACCTCCTCGATGATGTCCTCGACGGTGACGATGCCGACGACGCGACCGTACTCGTCGACGATCACGGCCATCGAGGTGCGCTCGCGCTGCAGGTCGGCGAGCAGGTCGTCGAGCGGCTTTGTCTCGGGCACGATCGGCGCGTCGTGGATCAGCGGCGCGATCGGCGAGTGCGGGCCATCCTCCATCAGCTGCTGCACGAGCGTGTTGGAGTGCACGATCCCGCGCACGCGGTCGCGGTCGTCGGCCTCGGTGACGACGAGCCGCGTGTGGCCGCTGGAGACACACAGCTGCAGCGCCGCCTCGACGTCCTGCGCGGCGTCGACGGTGACGACGGCCGGGATCGGCGTCATCACCTGGCGCGCCTCCTGCTCGTGCAGGTGAAAGACGCCGCTGAGCATCCCGGCCTCACCGAGGTCGATGTGCCCGCCGGCATGGGACTCGGCGATCAGCCGCTTGAGCTCGTCGGGCGAGCCGCCGCGGCGCTCCTCGCTCATGTCGACACCGAGCAGCCGCAGGATGCGGTCGGCCACGCCGGTCAGCACGGCGGTGACGGGGTGAAACAGGACGCTGATGGCCTGCAGCGGGCGGGCGACGCGCCGGGCGACCGACTCGGCGCGATCGATCGCATAGAACTTCGGCACCATCTCGCCGGCGACGAGCTGGGCGGTGGAGATGATCAGGAAGGCGACGATCGCCGAGATCGCGACGGCGGCGCCGTGCGCGAGCGTGGTTCCGAGCGCATTTTTGAAGACATCGGCGAGCGCGGGCTCGCCGAGCGCGCCGATCCCGATCGAGGTCAACGTCACGCCGATCTGCACGGCCGAGATGTACTCGTTGATGTTGGCCAGCTGCGCGAGCGCGAGCCGCGCGCCTTTGACGCCCTCGTCGCGCATCTGCTCCAGGCGCGTGCGGCGCGAGCGCACGAGCGCGTACTCGGCGATCACGAAGAACGCATTGATCGCGACGAGCAGGGCCGCGAGGATGATCTTCAGCGCGTTCACGCGGCGGCGAGCACCTGTGGGGCCATGCGCCCGGCGCGGGTGCGCCGCCCGAGACGGGGGCGACGCGATGGGCCCATCAGGGCCGAGCTACTTCGGGGAAGTTCTTCGTCGTCGTTCATGCTTTGCCGACCCGCCAAAGGTAGCAAGGCACAGCGTCGGAAGCAGGAGGGATTCGCCGGGCTCGCGATGGTGGTTCGCGGGGCTCTCAACCGTCGAACACGGGCCCGATCGGTTCGTCGATCTGCTCGGCCAGCGCAAAGTCGGCGGAGGTCAGCCCGCCGGCGGAATGCGTGGAGAGCGTCAGGCGGACCTTGTTCCAGCCGTGCACGAGGATGTCGGGGTGATGGTTGGCCGCCTCGGCCTGCCCGGCCACGCGTTCGACGAGCTCGATCGCGGCGACGAAGTCGGCGAGCTCGTAGTCGCGCACGATCGCCTGGCCCTCACGCCGCCACTCGCTGCCTTGCAGCTCCTGCTCGATCTGCGCGTCGCTCAGCACGGTCATCGCGAGCGCCGAGCATAGCGAGCGGGCGTACAGTGACGGCATGCGGATCGTGAGCCTCGTCCCGCACGCCACGGAGCTGCTGTTCGCGCTCGGCCTCGGCCCGGAGGTCGTGGCGGTGACGCACGAGTGCGACTTCCCGCTCGAGGCGCTGCAGCGGCCGAAGGTGACACGCGACGTGCTGCCTGCAGGGCTCAGCGCGGGCGAGATCGACGCGGCGGTGCGCGAACGCACGCTGCAGGGCGAGGCGATCTACGCGCTCGACCGCGATGCGCTGAGCGCACTGGAGCCGGATCTGATCGTCACGCAGGAGCTCTGCCCGGTGTGCGCTGTCTCCTACGACGAGGTCGCAGCGCTCGCCAAGGAGCTGCCCTCGCGCCCGCAAGTGATCGCCCTGGACCCGAAGACGGTCGGCGAGACGCTCGGCGACGTGCGCACGCTGGCGCAGGCGACGGGTGCGCGCGATTGGGGCGTCGAGCTCGTCGGCCAGGCGTCGGGTCGGATCGACCGCGTGAAGCTCGCCGTGCGCGGGCAGCCGCGCGTGCGCGTGGCTGCGCTCGAGTGGCTCGACCCGGTCTACGTGGCCGGGCACTGGACGCCGCAGATGATCGAGCTGGCCGGCGGCGAGGACGTGCTCGGGCTGGCGGGCGAACACTCGGAGGTCTTCTCGTGGCAGCAGATCGCGGCGGCGAAACCGGAGGTCGTAGTCGTGATGCCGTGCGGCTACGACGCCGATCGCGCGCGCCAGGAGGCGCTCGATTACGCCGCCGAGCTCTCGGCGCTCGGCGCCCGGCGGATCGTCGCGGTCAACGCCTCGGCCTACTTCTCGCGTCCGGGGCCGCGCCTGATCGACGGCCTTGAGCTGCTCGGGCACATCCTGCACCCCGAGCGACTGCCGTCGGCGCCGGCCGAGGTGCTCGAGGTAGAGCTGCCGACGGCGCGGCAGGACGCCGATGCCCACGCGAGCGTCGCCCGGCGCCAGCCGATCCGCTAGCCGGTTTCGATCACCTGCACGGGCGCGCCGGCGTCTGCTTCGGTCGACTTGGAGACGGCGATGCAGCCGGCGAAGCACGCTGCGCCGAGCACGACGCAGGCGGCGAGCGCGACGGCCTGCTGGCGAAAGCGAGCGCCGAGCTGCAGCGCGATCGCGGCGAGCGCACCGCCGATCAGCCCGCCGACGTGACCACCCCAGGAGATGCCAGGCAGGGCGAAGCTGATCACGAGGTTGATCAGGATCAGCCCACCGACGCCGCTCTGCATGATCGGGATCTGGCGTGCGCGCATCTCGACGGCGGCTGCACCCATCACGCCGAATACGGCGCCGGAGGCGCCGACTGTCAGCGAGTGCGGCGAGACGATCAGCGCGCCGAGTGAGCCGGCGAGCAGCGAGACGGCGTAGATCAGGCCGAAGCGCATGCGCCCGAGCGCGGGCTCGAGCATCTGCCCGAGCAGGTAGAGCACGTACATGTTGAAGCCGATGTGCAGCAGGTTCTCGTGGAGGAAGCCGCCGGTGACGACGCGCCACCACTGCCCGTGGGCGACGCCCTGGCCGGCGAAGCCTTCGAGGCTGCCGAACAGCGCCCCTTTTTCATAGACCTTGTCGGTCGGCTGGCCGGTGATGCTGACGTTGCCCTCGGCGAGGAAGGCGACGACGTTGATCGCAATCAGCGCGAGCGTCAGCTCGGGCCGGCTGGAGACATTGCGAATCGTCTTGACCTTCGTGCGTTCGCCGGCGCACTCGGGACAGCGCATGCCGACGGGCGTCGTCGTCATGCAGTCGGGGCAGATCGGCCGCCCGCAGTTCGAGCACGAGACGCCCGTCTCGCGCGAGGGGTGGCGGTAGCAGGTGGCCATGTGCTGGAAAGAGACTAGCTCGGCGGGCGCGGCGCGAGCGCACCTCCCGATCGCGCGCCGAGGGCGGCGTCGGCAGGCTCAGCGCTCGCCGAACAGCTTGCGCGTCTCGCGGTTGAGGTCCCTCAGCGTGCGCTCGGCGGCGGCGCGGTCGAGGTGAGGAAGACTGACGCCGAGCGGGCCGCGGGGGCGCGCGGCCGCTCGCCTGCGCGCGCGCAGCACGACGAGCGCGGCGCCGGCGGCGCTGCCGGCGACGATCGCGGCAGCCGGGCGAACCCAGTTGCGCGGGTCGCGCATCGCCGAGAGCTCCCACGCCTCGAGCTCGTCGGCGGCCAGTTCGGTGATCGAGGTGAGCGTCGACTCCACGCGCTCGACGAGATCGGCGGGCGGCTCGACGGGGGTCAGCGCTTCGCGCAGCAGGCTCTCGAAGTTGTGCGCGGCCTCAGTCATCGCGACCCTCCTTGCGCGGGTCGCCGACGAGCTCCTCGAGCTGTTTGATGGCGCGATGGATCAGCACCTTGGTGGCGCCGTCGGTGCGGTCCATCGCCCGCGCGATCTCGCGGTTGTCCATGCCCAGGGCAAAGCGCATGATCAGCGCCTCGCGCCGGTCGTCGGGCAGCTGCTGCACGCCGGCGAGCACACGGCTCAGCTCGTCGCGCCCCTCGACGAGCTGCTCGGTCGTGTGCAGCGCCGTCAGGTTGCTGTTCTCGTCGATCGGCGAGGCCGGCTTGCGCGAGCGGTCGCGGTAGAGGTTGGCGGCGAGGTTGTGCGCGATGCGGATCAGCCACGGGCGCAGCGGCCGGCCTTTGGACTCCTGCTGTGCGCGCTCGAAGTGCCGATAGGCCTGCAGGAAGGTCTGCTCGGTCAAATCCTCGGCGTCGTGGTGGTCGCCGACGCGGTAGTAGGCGTAGCTGTAGACGTCTCGCAGATGGGCGCGGTAGAGCTCGGAGAACTCGGCGTCGAGCTGCGCCTTGGACTTCTTGACGTGCGTCTCGGTCACTCATCGCACACCCTATCCCGCGGTCGTGGGCTTGCGGCCCCGTTCGGCGCATGCGGTCGCGTCGGCTCAGGCCGCGCGGCTCTCCTCGTCACCGGAAGGGCGCGAGCCGACCCCGCCGGCGCCTGCTGGGACGGCCGGCTCCTGCGGTGTCTTGCGCTCGGCGCGGGCGGCCGACTGCTCGCTGCGCCGGCGGCGCACGAAGGTGCTCGGCGCGCGCCGCTCTGTGGCGGTCGGCTGATCTGCGCGAGCGCCACCAAGCCACTCCCACTGCAGGCTCACGCACGACCACACGCGGTCGGTGACCCCCTCGGCGAGCGACGGTGAGGAGCTGCCGGCGGTGGGGAAGTTGAGCGGGCGCCCGACGCGAATGCGGACCTTGCGCGGGCGAATGCGCCAGCTCCTGCGGACTTCCTCGGTGCCGATCACGGCCACCGGAGCGACGGGCACGCCGGTTTCGAGCGCCAAGCGCCCGACGCCGCGGCGCGGCTTGGCGAGCGGGCCGCGGCGCACGCGCGTGCCCTCGGGGAACACCACCACGCAGTCGCCCCGTTCGAGGATCATCCGGGCCGTGTCCATCGCCGCGCTGTCGCCGTGGCCGCGGTCGACGGGGAAGGCGCCGAGCGCGTTGAGGATCCACGCCTGCCAGCGCTTCTCGAACAGCTCGCGCTTGGCCATGTAGTAGACGGGACGGCGCACGAGCATGCCGATCACGAACGGGTCGAGGAAGCTGCGGTGGTTGGAGGCGAGCAGCAGCGGGCCTCGCTTGGGCAGGTGCTCGCGGCCGATCCGTTGCATGCGGAAGTAGACGAGGAACGCGGGCACGAGGATCGCGCGCAGCGTCCAGTAGACGAACGGGTTGACGCCCTTGTTCAGCGAGCGGTCGCGGAAGGATTCGAGGTCGGTGCTGAGCTCGTGCTGTTGCTCCATGCCCGAAATACACCGTCCGCGAGGGGGCCGTTACAGTCGATCATGGCCATGCACGACGCGCTGACCCATCGACACGGTCACTACTCACACAGCCACGCCCACGCCGGACAACGCCATCGACACCTGTGGCACCCGGTCGCCGCCACGCCAGTCTCCCCCGCCGCCGGACCTGCCCACGATCACGGGCACAGCCATGGCCTGATCGACGACTCGATCAAGCGCTCGCGCGAGGGCGTGCGGGCGGTATCGCTCTCACTGCTCGTGCTCGGCCTGGCGACGGCGCTGCAGGCGCTGATCTTCGCCGCGTCGGGCAGCATCGCGCTGCTGGCCGACTTGATCCACAACGGCGGCGATGCGCTGACGGCAGTGCCTTTGGGCGTCGCCTTCATGCTGCGCTCGCGCCGCGCCGAGGGCTACGCGGGCCTGGCCGTCGTGGCGGCGATCTTCATCTCAGCGACGGTTGCCGGCGTCGAGGCGGTCCACCGGCTGATCGACCCGAGCACACCGACCGATTTGTGGGCGCTGGCGGCGGCGGGGGTCGTCGGCTACGCGGGCAACTGGACGGCAGCGCAGATACGCACGCGGGCGGGTAGGCGGCTGGACTCGGCGGCACTGATCGCCGACGGCAACCACGCGCGCGCGGATGCCTACGTGTCGCTGTCGGTGATCCTCAGCGCGGTCGTCGTCGCACTGGGCGCTCCGATCGCCGACCCGCTGATCGGGCTTGCGATCACGCTGGTGATCCTGCGGATCACGTGGGCTTCGTGGCAGACCGTCCGCGGCGGCGCGCATAGCCATTAGCCTTTGGCCTTGCCCGCCGGAGTAGCTCAGTTGGTAGAGCACCTGTCTTGTAAACAGGAGGTCAGGGGTTCGAGACCCCTCTCCGGCTCATAAAAGTGCCTACTGACTGCCGGGCGATATTGCCTCGTTTGGGACCAGATACCAAATGACGGACGCGGCCCGACCGGTCGGAGGCAGCGTTCGCGGTAGGCGACCGGGAAACGCGCCGTCTTCAAGCGCCTGGGCTACCTGATGGAAGCGCTCAATCGGCGCGCAAAAGGATTTCGTCCGAGTGAGAGCATTAGGTTGCCAAACAGAGGACGTAATGCAACCTATAGGTTGTAAAACGCACATCGTTTGGTAACCTATAGGTATGCAAAGATCCGAGAGAGCCGCACAGGCCCGCCGTGAGCTCGACCGCAAGTTCGCCGCGGCAGATCTCGCGCCTGTCAGGGCACGCCCCCGCTCTGGCTGGATACGAGCGATCCGTGGCGCGCTGGGGATGAGCCAGGCCACACTGGCCGAGCGCTTGGGTGTATCGCGCTCGGCGGTCGACAAGCTCGAGCGCGCAGAGCTTCACGGCGGCGTGACCACCGCCAAGCTGGCCGAGGTGGCCGGGGCGCTTGACTGCACGCTGGTCTATGCCCTGGTGCCGAACTCCACGCTTGAGCAGACCGCCACAGCCCAGGCCCACTCGGTGGCCGCGGGGGTCCTCGGCTATGCCGCGCACACGATGGCGCTGGAGGCCCAGGAGATCGACGATGCCAGACAGAGCGAGGCGATCGACCGCTATGCCCGGCAGCTGCTTGACAGCGGAAAGGCCTGGCACACCCCGCAGGCGCCCCGCACTCGGCGCCCGTGAGCGGCGCGGCCGAGGAACGGGCACTTGAGCGCTTTAACGTAAGGACTATCGGTCCCGAGCCAAGCGGGGCCACGCCGATCGAGCAGGAGGACCTGGAGGGCCTGATCCCGGACTTCGTGGCTACCCGCGCGGACCTCAACCAGGTGGAGTTTGAGAACATCGCCAAGTCGCTTGGCTGGGCACAGCGCCGCGCAAGCTCACTCGGCGCGGAGGGGATTCTCGACTACGGCTTCATGCTGGCGCTGCATCAGCGCATGTTCGGCGATGTGTGGAAGTGGGCGGGGACGCTGCGTCGGCGCGAGACCAACATCGGTGTCGAGCCCTTTCAGATCGCCACTCAGTCGCAGCTGCTACTCGACGACGCAAGCTACTGGCACACTCACGACGTGTTCGCGTCCGACGAACTGGCCGCGCGCATCCACTGTCGCCTGGTGAGCATCCACCCGTTTCCCAACGGCAACGGTCGCTGCACGCGGATGCTCGCCGATCTCTACTTGAGCTCGATCCAGGCAAAGCCCTTTGTGTGGGGCAGCGCCAAGCTCGACGCCGACGGCTCTGACCGCGCGAGATACATCGCCGCGCTGATCAAGGCCTCCTCTAGCGATGACTACACAGACCTGATCGACTTCGCACGCGGCGACTGAGCGCACTTAGCGCCCGCCGCCGCAATGGTTAACGGTGGCTCGGCCACAGCGACGCGGCATTCACGTTGCGCACTTACGTCCACCTGATGGACGATATTTGGGAGATGCTGACTTCCTGGTTGCCGTTGTTGGCAGCGGCGCCACCAAAGAAGGTGGGCGACCCGTTGGCGTTCTATAGCGTCGCCGCGACAATTATCCCCGTCCTGGTTATTGCGGTCCTCTATCAGGCGAACGTGCTTGAGTTGGTCTCGGGTCCTGCTCGGTTCCTTCTTGCGTACGTGGTCACCGCAGTGGCCGCATTTGGGGAGGCTGCAACGCTCGGGGTCCTTTCTCAGCAGGTGCCAAAAGTTACCTCGCAGCGTCAAGCCGCTACCGCAATCTTGGTGCTCGGCATTTCCATGATCACTCAGCCACTCCTGAACTCGGTCGATCAGAACTACCGAGCAAGGAGGGCAGCCGGGAAGGCCGGGAAGACATTTACGAGCGCACTCGAGGAACAAGACGCGAGAGTGGAACAGCACGTGACAGAACTCGCACGACTAGAGGGAGTTCCTGGACGAGAGGCCAGCGCGAAGCGGCTCGCCTTAAGCGACGCACTGAAGCGCGTGCGGAGCGAGCGCGGTGAGACGCGACGCAAGTTGCGCCAACAAACGGCCGCGGTCGAGAAAGACATGGAGCTCGAGGGCTTCCCGATTCCGCCGGTCGTGGTCACCTTCGGGGCTCTCTGCTTTCTCGTGGCGGGGCTCGCCGGTATCTGGCACGTGACTTAGGTGGACACGTAAGCGTGGCCACGCAAAGTGGGACCAGCAGGAATGTCAAAGGCCGTAAATGGGTAGCGCGTATCCGCGCCCAAACCATTAGGTTGAAGGCATAAGCCCCCAGACCCGAGGGCGCTGGGTAACGGGAGGTCGTCGGCTCGAACCCGATCTCCGGCTTGTCAAGCATTCGGCCCGACAGATAGGAGACGAGGAGCCTTGCCCAGAGCGATCGGAATGTTGACGACGGTGCTGACGGCACTCGTGCTCGCCGACTGCGGAGGCTCATCGGGATCGACGCCGGTGCAGGTCGGCGAACAGTGGTACCGCGCGACGGCGGCCGGGGACGGCAAGAAGCTCTGTGAGCTGAGTACCGCGGACCGCCAACGCCGGTTCATCGAAATCGGCAAGCGACTTCCGGGCGGCAGGACCAAGGCCAGCACCTGTGCCGACGCCGTCGAGCTGACACTGAGCCGTATCGCGGGCGGCAGCGCGCGCCTGGGGAAGCTCGCCCACGTGAAACTTCACCTCGTCTCCAAGACGAAGAGCACCGCGACAGTGCAGGCTAAAGACGCGGCGCCGCTGAAGCTGGTCCGCTCGGGGTCGACGTGGCTCGTATCCGGAGCCGGTCAGTGATGAGACTCCGGGCCAACTGCATGCGCGCGGCGATGGCCGCGGTGCTCGTCGCCGTCGCCCTCTCGGGAGCGACGCCCGCCGAGGCGTCACCGGCCACACCGATCGCGACCTCGGCATGCACCCACGCAACGATCGGCGGCGAATCGAAGTGCATCGCGCGCGGCCAATACTGCAAACGCCACTACGCATCGCAGTACACGCGCTACGGACTGCACTGCACGAAACTGGACTCGCGCGGGCGCTACCACCTGCAGTAGCTGCCGCTCGTTCGATCCGCGCCCTCGCGTGATCGGCCAAGCTGACGGCGTGCCCAACCTCGTCTTCTCCCTCTGCGCGGCCCTCGCCTGCCTGATCGTGGCGATCCTGGCGGGCGTCAAAGGCGCGCCCGTCGTGGCGCTCGTCTGGGGCCTGCTCACGGTCGGCTTCCTCGGCCGGGCGGCATACGGCTACGGCCGCATGCGCAAAGACTGAGCGCGCGGCGGCCTACGCGTCCGTCGTCGTGACCGCGCGAGCGTCGCGTCTCCGCTCTCGCTTATGCTCGAAAACATGATCCTCGCGACTGACTACCCACTGCTCGAAATCTTCTGGACGATCCTCGTCTTCTTCGCATTCATCGTCTGGTTGATGATCCTGTTCTCGGTGCTCGGCGACATCTTCCGCCGCCACGACACGACGGGCGGGGTGAAGGTGCTGTGGATCATCGCGATCATCGTGCTCCCTTACCTGGGCACGTTCATCTACCTGATCACGCAGCACACGGGAATGACCGAACGCGCGCAGCGCCAGCAGAAAGCGGTGGAAAACGAATTCGGCAAGTACGTGCAGTCGGTCGCCGGCAAGGTCGATCCGACGGAGAAGATCGCCAAAGCGCACGAGCTGCTCGAGCGCGGCGCGATCAACCAGGCCGAGTTCGAGCAGATCAAGCGCCAGGCGCTGGCCGAGGGCTGAGCTTCACAGAGCCGCCCCTCGCGCGGGCGGCGACGCAGTCATATCGAGCCCGACAGGGCTCTAATCAGAAAGAAGCCTGCGCTTGGCCGTCGCGAACTCCTCGTCGGTCAGCCCACCGCCGGCGTGCAGCGCCGCCAAGCGCTCCAGCTGCTCCACCGACGAGACCGGCGGTGCCGCGACTGCCTGCGGGCCCTGTCTGCCGTGATCGCCCGCCGCCACACCGGCGCGCAGGCGACTGCCGCCACGTACGAGCGTCTCGCGCGCGCCGAGCGTCCGCCCGCGCAGACCGTCGCGCTCGGGCAGATAGTGGGCCGATGGAAACTCAGACCTCGTCTGGCGCCTCAGCAGCTCGACGCCGAGCAGCGTCAGCACCGAGATCAGGACGATCCCGACGAGCCTGTGCGTCGCCTCGATCGGCCCCCACAGGAGAGCAGCAGGAGCGCGACGCCGGTCGCGCCGAATGCGACGTCCGGCCGATCGCGCAGGTACGGGGCCAGCACGCGCCGCAGCGAAGAGGACCAGCGTGAGCGCCCGGCGACCAAGCCGGCGATCGAGACGAGCGCACCGATGAAGATCGTGCCCACGGCGACCTCGACGAGCACGCTCGTGGCGATCGACCACGTGGCGTCGGCAGCCGGGCGCACCGATTCGCTGGCGATCACTTCGCCGACGACCTCGGCGCCGACGACCGAGCGCACGATCAACGCGGCGACGCCGGCAAAGATTCCAACGAGGCCGGCGGCGACGAGCGCGCGGCTGCGCCTGCCCGGCGAGAGGCCGACGGCGAGCGCGAGCAGCAACAGCACGAGCGCCGGCAGCACGATCGCCAGATCGTGCAGGCCTCGCGCCGCGCCCTGCAACGTTTCAAGGCGCTTCGCGCGAAGGATCGTGATCTCCCCGACCACCGATCTGCGTAGCCGTTCGACGACCGACGCCGGCGTGCCGAAGCGATCGGCCAGGTTCGCCACGAGCGGACGCAGGTCGAGCACGACGGTGCCGCCATCCCTCGTGCGCACGACCGTTCCCTTGTTCTCGATCACGTCCACGAGCTGTTCGTGCGTCGCTTCGCTCGCCTTGCGCCAGAGCTGCTGGACCTGCGCGCTCTGCAGCGCCACGAGCACGCCTTCTTCGACGACCGTACGCAGTCCGCCCGCCGCCGGCGCCGCGAGCGGCTTCAGCTCCTTCGGCAGCCCGGAGCGCAGCTCACCCGCGAGGTCGACGTTGGCGTAGAGCTGTTCTGTCAGATACGTCGAGAGCTGACGCTGGATCGCGTGGTTCTCGAGCAGCTTCGTGTTCGTGCGCGTCCAGTAGTCCGTGTCGAGCAACTGGCGATCTGCCCACACCGCGTGGATGCCCGCCACGCTCAAGACCGTCGCCGCGAGCAGGATCAGGCGCACTGGCCACGACAGCGAGCGACTCATGGCAAGGAGTATCGTTGCCCCACACGAGGAAGGGGAGCCAGATGTACGACTACGTGATCGTCGGCGCAGGATCGGCGGGGTGTGTGCTCGCCAACCGTCTCAGCGAGGACCCGGACGTGCAGGTGCTGCTGCTCGAGGCCGGCGGGCCGGATGTCAACGAAAACATCCACGTGCCGCTCGGCTACCTGCAGCTCGGCTCGACAGAGGTCGACTGGGACTACCACTCGGCACCGGAGCACGAGTGCGGCGGCCGGCGCATCACGCTGCCGCGCGGGCGCGTGCTCGGTGGCTCCTCGTCGGTCAACGCGATGGTCTACATCCGCGGCAACCGCCTCGACTACGACGAATGGAACGTGCCGGGCTGGAGCGCGGCCGACCTGCTGCCGTACTTCATCAAGGCCGAGGACAACGAGCGCGGCGCCTCGCAGTGGCACGGAGCCGGCGGCCCGCTGCCGGTCAGCGAGGAGCGCTCGCACAACAAGATCTCGTGCGCCTTCGTCGACGCGGGCGAGCAGGCCGGCCTGGCGCGCAACCCCGACTTCAACGGCGACACGCAGGACGGCGTCGGCCTCTACCAGGTGACCCAGCGCGGCGGCATGCGCGCGAGCACGGCCGTCGCCTACCTGCACCCGGCGGCGGAGCGCCCGAACCTCACGGTGATGCCGTACATGCTCGTCCACCGCATCCTGCTCGAGGGCACGCGCGCGGTGGGCGTGCAGGCGAGCCAGCTCGGCCAGCTGCAACAGTTGCGCGCCGAGCGCGAGGTGATTCTCTGCGGCGGCGCCTACAACTCGCCGCAGCTGCTGATGCTCTCGGGCGTCGGCCCGGCCGAGCACCTGACGATGCGCGAGGTCGAGGTGCTGCTCGACCAGCCGCAGGTCGGCGAGAACCTCTCAGACCACCCGGCGACGCAGCTCGTGTGGACGACGCCAGAGCCGGAGAGCCTCCTGCTCGCGCTCGAGCCGGCGGCGCTCGAGGAGTTCGAAGCGACGCAGACGGGCCCGTTCGCGTCGAACCTCGCCGAGGCGGGCGGCTTCGCGCGTGTCGGAGACGGGGCGCCGGCGCCGGACATCCAGTTCCACGTGGCCCCCGTGCACATCGTCGAGGAGGGCATGCGCGACCCCGAGGCGCATGGCGTGTGGGCCTCGCCGTGCCTGCTGACCGAGCGCAGCCGCGGCACGGTGCGCCTGCTCTCCAAAGACCCGACGGCCAAGCCGGTGATCCACAACGCCTTCTACACGGCCGGCGATGACATGCAGCGGATGGTCGCCGGCCTGCGCCTCTTGCTCGAGATCTGCGCGCAGCCGGCGATGAAGCCCTACGCGGCGACGCCGTTCAACACGCCGGCCGACGACAGCGAGGCGGCGCTGCGCGCGCACGCGGCACGCACGACGTTCGCGATCTACCACCCCGTCGGTACGTGCCGCATGGGCGAGGACGCCGGCGCCGTCGTCGACACCGAGCTGCGCGTCAACGGCATCGACGGCCTGCGCGTCATCGACGCCTCGGTGATGCCGGTCGTCCCGCGCGGCAACACGAACGCGCCGACGATCGCCGTGGCAGAGCGCGCGGCTGACCTGATCCGACATGGGCGCGCGATGGAGGAGCCGATGGCCGCCGCGAGCACGCGCAGCGAGCCGGTTACGGCCTAGACCGAGCTCAGCGCCGGCTCGGGCAGCACGCGCTCGAGCCAGGACCAGGCGGCCGGGCGCGCCTGGATTTGCGGACGCAGGTCGAGGCGATAGGCGATCAGCGCGAGGCTCGGGGCGACCATGAAGTCGGCTGCGTTCAGCTCGGGAGCATCGAGCACGCCCTGCGCGATCCAGTCGTCGATCGTGTCGAGCATGCCGGGCAGCTCGGCGAGCAGCTCGCGCTCGGCCTGCTCATCGTCGGCCTTGAAGATGGCGCGCGCGGCGATCTGGTTGTTGATCTTGCGCGAGCGCTCGCCCTTGGCCAGCAAGGCACCGAGGCGGCCGTCGTTGGCATGGTCGCGCAGCGCGTCGAGGCCGTGCTGACCACCGAGCAGCGTGATCCGCCGGGCGGCCATCTGAAAGGTCTCATCGCCCCACTCCTCGGCCTGCTCGACGGCGGCTCTGCGCTGCGGGTCGGCGGGAAACAGCGGCGGCTCGGGCTGCACGCGCTCTAGCCAGCGGGCGATCGCGCGGTTGGTCTGCACGCGCTCCGCTCCACAGCGCAACGCGGGCACGGTCCCCATCCGGTCGAGCAGCGCGAGCGATCGGTGCGCGCGCCCGTCGACGCTGCGGATCGGCTTGGCATGCCCGGCGAAGCCGCGCGTACGCAGCAGCATCGGATGGGCGCCGGTCGGCAGCGTCACCAGCCGATAGGGAATCTGCTTGTGCGCGAGCATCAGCATCGCCGCGCGGCAGGCGTGTGAGCCGTGGATCACATAGAGGATCACGTCCTTGCGGACGTCAGATGGCTGCGGGCTGCTCATGCTCACGCCTCCACGAGAATCGTCACTGGGCCGTCGTTGACGAGGCTCACGGCCATCTGCGCGCCGAACACGCCGCGCTTGGCTTCGGCTCGCTCGCAGAAGCGCTCGTACAGCGGCTCGGCCTGCGCGCCCGGCGCGGCGGCGACGAAGCTCGGCCTGTTGCCCTTGTGCGCGTCCCCATAGAGCGTGAACTGGCTGACGCAGAGGATCTCGCGCTCGCCGAGAGCCTCGTTCATGCGCCCGTCGGCGTCGTTGAAGATGCGCATCGCGCGGACCTTCTCGGCGAGCTTGTCGGCCGCCTCGGCGCCGTCGTCGCGCGCGATGCCGAGCAGCACGAGCAGGCCGGGCCCGATCTGCGCCACCGTGCGCTCGTCGACATCGACGCTGGCGCTCGAGACTCGCTGCAGAAGGGCGCGCACGCCCCAAGTGTCGCGCAGAACCGCCCTAGAAGAGCGCCGAGAGCGCCTCGACGAGCCCGGGCAGCTTGTCGGGCCCGCGCGCGAGGTCGAGCTGGCGCTTGGGCCGCGGCGTGGCGGCAAGGTTGCGCGTGAGTTCGAGCTCCTGCACGCAGCGCAGGTCTTCGGCGTGCGGCAGGCAGCGCTCGAGCAGCGCCTCGAGCACGTCGGGAACGGGCGAGCGGCGACCGAGCCGCGCGTCGATCAGGGCCGCCTCGGCACCGTCGCGCGCGGCGAGGAAGCGGTTCTCGGCGAGGATCTCGGGCAGGTCGAAGGCAGGGTCGATGTCCGAGCCCTCTGTCGCCTCCAGGCGCACGAGGCACTGCACGAGCGCCGTCAGCGCAGCCGAGTCGGCGACGGTCGTCTGCGCGTCCATGATCCGTACCTCGATCGTGCCGAAGCGCGGCTGCAGTCGCGCGTCCCACCAGAGGAAGGTCGGCTCGGGGAAGGCCTCGCAGCGCAGCAGCAGGTCGATCGTCGAGACGTAGTCTTCGTAGTCGATGAAGGCGCGCGGTATGCCCACGCGCGGGAACGCCTGGAACAGCGGCGTGCGCGCCGAGGCGAGACCCGTCTCGCGGCCCTGCCAGAAGGGCGAGTTGGCCGACAGGGCGAGCAGCAGCGGCAGGTGCGAGCGCAGCCCGTTGATCGCGCGCACGGCGCTTTCGGGGTCGGGCAGCGCGACGTGCACGTGCAGCGCGAACGTCGGCTCGCGCCGCGCGAGCTCGCGCATCGACCCGTACAGGAAGCGGTAGCGATCGCCCTCGGAGATCTTCGTGTCCTGCCACAACGTGAACGGATGCAGGCCGGCGACGGCGGCGCGCAGGTCGAGCGGCGCGAGGTCGCGCGCGAGATCGCCGCGCAGATCCTCGAGCTGGGCGAGACCGTCGGCGACGGTCGCATGCGGGTCGGTGCGCAGCTCGAGCGCCGAGCCGTGCGTCTCGGTGCTCGTGTGCGATGCCAGCTCGCCGGTGAGCCCCGACATGACGGCGTCGGCCTTCGAGGCGAGCGCCCAGTCGGAGGGGTCGAGCAGCATCACCTCCTCCTCGACGCCGATCGTCCAGGAGGAGCCGGCCATCGGCGCCCAGCGAGACCACTCGCCGGCACGCGTGTCCATCGGCGGCGCCTTAGACGGCGCGTGCACCGAAGTCCTCCTGTCCGCCGCGGTCGGCGCCGGGACGCTCGCGTTCGCGCGGCGCCGGCATGCCGGGGTGCTTGGTCGCCTCGACGAGGCGCTCGAACAACGACAGCTGCTCGGCGTCTGCGACGAGTGTCTCGGCGTGCCACTGCACGCCGAGGATGAAGCGGCCCTCGTTCTCCTCGATCGCCTCGATCAGGCCGTCTTCAGACCAGGCGACAGCGCGTAGGCCGAAGCCGATCTGATCGATCGCCTGGTGGTGGAAGGAGTTGACCTTGACGGGGCCGCCACCGGTCGTCTGCGCGAGGCTCGAGTCGGGCGCGACGCGCACCTCGTGGCTCGTGCGCGTGCCGATTTCGGCCTGACGGTGCTCGACCGTGCCGTTGGTGAACTCGGGCACGTGCTGGTGCAGCGTGCCCTGGCGCGCCACGTTGAGCAGCTGCGCGCCACGGCAGATCCCCAGGATCGGCATCCGGCGTCTGTAGGCGTGGCGGCAGAGGGCGAGCTCGAAGGCGTCGATCACTGGGTCGGTCGGCCCGAGCTCGGGGTGCGGAGCGGCGCCGTAGGTCGAGGGGTCGAGGTCGGGGCCGCCGGTCAACAGCAGCCCGGAGAGGTGGTCGAGCAATGCGTCGACGTTCTCGGTGCTCAGCGGAGGCAGCGCGACGGGGAGCCCGCCGGCCATCTCGACGGCGCGCATGTAGGAGAGGCCGAGCGTCATCTCGGTGTGCGTCGGCTCGCCGTGCAGCACGTTCTGCACGTGTTCCTTCTGGCGGATCTCAGAGACGGTCACGCCGATCACGGGCCTGCTCATGTCGCCTCAGCCTCCCTGTGGTGTTTTCCCCTCACGCGAGTACCCATGTGTCCTTGCTGCCTCCGTTCTGGGAGGAGTTGACGACGAGCGCACCGCGGTCGAAGGCGACGCGCGTCAGTCCGCCCGGCAGCACGCGCACGTCCTGGCCGGAGGCGATCGCGAACGGGCGCAGGTCGATGTGCCGCGGCTCCAGGCGCCCGTCGGTGACGGTCGGATGACGCGAGAGCATCACGGTCTCCTGCGCGACGAAGCGCTCGGGCGTGGCGGCGAGCTCCTCGGCGGCCTTGCGCACGTCCTCGGGGAGCGCGTGCGGCGCGATCACGACGCCGTAGCCGCCATGGCCGCTGCGCGGCTTGAGCACGAGCTCGTCGATCCGCTCGAGGATCATCTCGAGCGTCTCGGGGTCGCCGGGGTCGTACGTCGGCACCGACTCCAGCAGCGGCTCCTCGCCGAGGTAGAAGCGCACCATCTGCTCGACGTAGGCGTGCACGAGCTTGTCGTCTGCGACGCCGGTGCCGAAGCCGTTGACGCAGGCGAGCGTGCCCTCGAGCACGGGCTCGAGCAGCAGCTCAGCGACGTGCGTGCGCTCGCCACGCTCGTCTGTCAGCCGGTCCTCGTCGGTGCGCCGGTAGACGACGTCGACCGGGCGCTCGCCGTCGGGCAGGCGTGCATAGAGCCGCCCGCCGCGCTGGGAGAGCTGCCCGGCGAGCACGAGTGGTATGCCCGTCCGCCGGGCGATCTGCGTGTGCTCGTAGAAGGCCGAGTTACCCTCGCCGTCGCTCAACAGCACGACCGTGGGATCCTCGCCGGCCTGCTCCGGCGCGGCGGCCCTCAGCGCGGAGGCGAGCATCTCGAAGGCGGCGTCGAGCGAGCGCACGTGCACGCCGCTGGGCGGCGCGAGGTGCGCGCGCAGCGCTTCGCGCGTGGCCACGGCATAGGCGATGCCCGACGGCGTGCGCAGGTTGTCCTCGAGCACCTTGAACGTGCCGTCGCTGTCGCGCACGATGTCGAGCCCGGCGACGGTGATCCACGTGCCGATCCGCTCGCCGGCACCGTCGAGCAGCGGCTCGTGGTGGTCGGCGCCGTCGATCGCGCGCGCCGGCACGACTCCCTCGCGCACGATCCGCCGCTCTCCGTAGACGTCGCGCACGAAGCACTCGAGCGCGCGCACGCGCTGGGCGACGCCGGCCGACAGCTCGCGCCACTCGGCTGCGTCGATCAGCCGCGGGATCGGGTCGATGCGGAAGTCCTGCACGCCGTCGGCCGTGCCGAAGCAGACCCCGCGCCGGCCGGCCTCACCGGCGACGCTCTCGCACAGCTCGCGCAGGTCGAGCCGGTCGAGCGCGCGCCGCAGGCGCCTGTCGGCCTCGGTCGCGTGCGGGCCGGCGAGCAGGCCCTCGTCATAGGGCCGATCGCCGCCGGTGCGAGCGTCGAGCACGTCCCAGGGGTCGGCGGCGTCCTCGCCGAGCGCCGGCGAGTCGAGCATCGACGGCTCGCCGACCGTGCCCACCGGCACGTCGAGCGCACGCTCGCCCTGCAGCTCTGCTGGCGCGGTCCCCGACATGCACCAATTGTGCGGCGAGGCGCCGCTCAGGTCGTTCGACGCGCGTCCAAAATGGCGCTCCGGCGCTTGGACGGGCCGCGCAGTGGGCTCGCATGCGGCCGCAGGCCGCTTCGTGGCGCTCGAGAGGCGATTCGTCGCGCTTGCGTCGGCACGTTCCCCAATAGCATCGCGCCGAGGGACTGGGGATGACATCGTCAGATAACTAGTGCCCGCCTGTCCGCCGTTCTATTCCGAGGAGGCCAGATGTCCTTTCAGACGCTGCTGTACGACACGGAGGACACGGTCGCGACGATCACGCTGAACCGGCCGGAGCGGCTCAACACGATCGTGCCGCCGATGCCCGATGAGCTCGAGGCGGCCGTCCACCTCGCGATCGCCGATCAGCAGGTCAAGGTGATCGTGCTGCGCGGAGCAGGGCGCGCATTCTGCGCGGGCTTCGACCTCGGCGGGGGCTTTCACCACTGGGACGAGTCGCTGAGCACCGACGGGCAGTGGGATGCGGGCAAGGACTTCGCGATGGCCACCTCGCAGGCGGCCGGCCCGGTGCCGAAGTTCATGAGCCTGTGGCGCTCGCCGAAGCCGGTGATCGCCCAGGTGCACGGTTGGTGCGTGGGTGGCGGCAGCGACATGGCACTGTGCGCGGACCTCGTGATCGCCTCTGAGGATGCGCGTATCGGCACCTCCTACTCGCGCATGTGGGGCTGCTACTTGACCGGGATGTGGCTGTATCGGCTGGGGTTGACGAAGGCCAAGGAATACTCGCTGACGGGCAAACCGCTGTCGGGCTCAGAAGCGGTCGAGGCGGGGCTGATCAACGCGGCGGTGCCGTTCGAGCGCCTCGAGGCGGAGGTGGCCGAGCGCGCGCGTCAGCTCGCGGCGATCCCGCTCTCGCAGCTGACGGCGATGAAGCTGATCGTCAACCAGGCCTACGAGAACATGGGCCTGGCCTCGACGCAGTTCCTCGGCCCGGTGCTCGACGGCCTGATGCGCAACACGCCGGAGGCGAAGGAGTTCATCGAGCTGGCCGAACGCGAGGGCGTGAGCGGCGCGGTCGTCCAGCGCGACGGCCCGTTCGGCGATTACAGCCAAGCGCCGCCGGAGGAGCAGCCGAACCCAGCCAACGTGATCGTGCCATAGCCGGCGGGCTGCGCTGCACCCGCACGAGCCGCTCCAGAGCGCTTGAAACACCGATTGCAGGGATTCTCATACCTCGTCGAGCGACCGCATCGACGCCCCCTCGGCCGGGTTACTTGCAGCACCACGAGAGCGAGAGCAAAGGAGGCGCGTAATGCGTTCGATCAAACTGACATGGGCCCTGGCGGCGATCGCCGCGTCGGTTGCCGTGCTGTTCCCGGCGGCGGCGTCGGCCGGCCACCACGCGGCCCGGCACGCCGCACGCCACGCGGCGGGGACGGGTGGTTGCCGCGTCCAGATCAACGTCGCGCCGCGCTTCATCCAGGCCGGCGAATCGACGGTCGTGTTCGGCGAGCTGACGTGCCCAACCCAGCCTCCAGCCGGTCAGACGGTCACTGTCTACGGGCAGTCCGTCGGCGGTCCGCCGGCGAGCGCGCTCGGCACGACGAGCACCGACGAACACGGCAACTACGCCTTCACGACCCCCGCGCTGCAGTCCAACAGCCAGCTCTACGCGATCGTCTACGGCGTCCAGAGCGGGCACCGTGGCGTGAAGGTCTCGCCAAAGGTCACGATGACGGGCCCGCCCGACGGCTCGCAGCTGTTCACGGGCGGCGGACCGTTCATCCGCTCGCACCTGCGCCGGCAGGGCTTGAGCAACAAAGTCGTCTTCTCCGGCAGCGTCAGCCCGAGTGACCAGGGCGCAACGGTGGCTCTACAGCGCGAGAGCTCGGTCGGCAACGAGGAATGGCACCGGATCGGCAAGCTCAGCACGGTCGGACAGGGCGGCACCTACTCGATCGCGCACACCTTCGCCGTCCCGGGCGAGGCGAACATCCGCGTCGTGATCCGCTCGCACAAGCTCTACGCACCAGCCGCCTCCGAATCGCTCTCCTATGAGATCTCGCAAGCGCAGAACCCGGCGCTGACGATCGAAAGCTCGGCCGACCCGATCTCCTACGGCCAGCCCGTGACGGTCAGCGGCAAGATCGAATCGGCAACTGCGACCACGCTCACGCTGCTCGCCCGCACGCGCCTGCAGCACGACTTCGTCCCGGTGGCGACGAGCGCGAGCGGCGCCGATGGCGCCTACTCGTTCCCGGTCCAGACCCCGACACAGAGCACCTTCTACAAGGTCACGGGCGCCGGCAAATCCTCCTCGCGCCTGTTCGAGGGCGTCCGCTACGGGGTGACGGCGAGCGCCTCGGCGAGCAGCGTCGCGGCCGGCCAGCCGGTCACGTTCTCAGGCACGGTCACGCCGGCCCACGAAGGGCACCCGGTCTACCTGCAGGCACTGAGCGGATCGGGCGTCAACTACCACACGGTCGAGGTCGCCACGGTGGCGCACGACGGGACGTTCGCGATCGCGCACACGTTCTACGCACCAGGTGCGCGCAAGCTCAGGGTCAAGATCCCGGGCGACCCCGAAAACCAGGGCGCCGCGACGCTCGCGGTCCCGCTCGAAGTGACGCCGGCACCGGCGGCCGCGCTGACGCCGGAGACGCCGGGCAACTCGACGCAGCCCGCCGAAGGGCACCTCTAGCCCGGCACGAAGGCGCTTGTTCCGGCGGGGAGCAGGACTCCCCGCCGGAGCAGCCGGCAAAGCCCGACGCGCGCCGCGCTCACTCGGCGCGCCCGCGCTTGCTCACCGGTACTGCTCAGGCGGCGACGGCGCGTGCCTGCAGGTGCGCGCCGACCTTGCGCTTGACGCGCTGCAGGGCGTTGTCGACGGTCTTCGTGTCGCACTCCAGTCGCTCGCCGACCTGCTCGTAGGAGTAGCCGTCGAGATACAGCGAGAGCACGCGGCTCTCGAGCTCTGAGAGTGCGCTCGAGAGGCAGCCGACGAGCGAGCGCAGCTCCTCGGAGCTGATCACCTGATTGACGGGATCGTGCACGGTCGGGCCCGGCAGGATCTGGTCGAGCGTGGGCACGTCGTCGCCGGCGCCTGCGGGCGTCGAGGAGAACGAGACGTACTGGTTCAACGGCGTGTGCTTGTTGCGCGTGGCCGTCTTCACGGCCGTGATGATCTGGCGGGTGATGCAGAGCTCAGCGAAGTTGCGAAAGCTCGACTCGCGATCGGTGCGGAAGTCGCGGATCGCCTTGTACAGGCCGACGAGCCCCTCCTGGATCAGATCGTCGGAGTCGCCGCCCGCGAGGAAGTACGACGAGGCCTTCAGACGGACGAAGCCGTGATAGCGCCGCACGAGCCGGTCATAGGCGTTGCGGTCCCCGAGCTTGGCGAGGGCGATGAGAAAACCGTCGTCAACCTTCGGTTCAGAGTTAGGGTTGTGGGAGATTCGGGCCACGAGCAGATCCTTTCTGGCGCTCTACCCACAGGGCAGGCCCCAATTTGCTCAGTGGCGCACTCCTCCCCTGGCGCCAAAGCTATGTACAATCTAAGGCTTCTTCAACCTTAGGTTAAGCGTTATGTCGGCGCGAGCCTCGCACAGTTATGGAGAGTTGTCAAGGCCGGCTGCCCTGCTCTGCAAGATCTCGTACAGAATCGCTGCGGCGGCGGCGCTCACGCCGAGCGACTCGATCCGCCCGAGCAGCGGCAGCGCGATCAGCTCGTCGCACGCGCCGGCCACGCGCGGGCGCAGTCCGCTGCCCTCGCTGCCGAGCACGAGCACGACACCGGCGCCGGCGTAGTCGGGGCGGTCATACGGGATCGGCGCACGCGCCCCGCGCCCGGGCCGAGTGGCGCCCTGCGCTTCTCCCTGCGCACCCTCTGCCCGATCCTCCTCGCCGCTGGCGCCGTAGCACCAGCATCCGGCCTCGCGCGCCTGGGCGAGGAAATCAGCCATGTTGCGCACGCGCGCCACGGGCAGGTGCTCGACAGCCCCGGCGGAGGCCTTGCAGACGGCCGGCGTGACCTCGGCGGCGCGGCGCTCGGGGATCACGACGCCTGCGGCACCGGCGCACTCGGCGCTACGACAGATCGAGCCGAGGTTCTGCGGATCCTGCACCTGATCGAGCGCGACGATCAGCGGCTCCTTCCGCGCGAGCAGCTGCTCGGCGGAGGCGTAGTCGAACGGACCGGCCTCAGCACACACCCCCTGGTGCGCGCTCGAGCCGCAGCGACGCTCGATCTCCTCGCTCGTAACGATCCTCGCGCGCGCCTCTTTCAACCACGGCTCGCGTGCGGCCGGCGCCGTCGCCCAGGCGTCCTCGACGGCCTTCGCCCGCCTGCCGTGCAGCGCCTCGAAGACGGGGTTGCGCCCGTAGATGATCACCGCGGGAGCAGCTCGAAGCCGTCGGCTCCGTCGCGCACATCCCAGCCGTGCGCCGCGATCTCCTCGCGCAGGCGGTCGGAGGCCGCGAAATCGCGTGCCAGGCGGGCCTGCTCGCGCTGCTCGGCGAGCGCGCGAACCTCGGCGGGCGCAGCCTCGTCGGGCTCGATCAGCGCCTGCAGGCCGAAGACGCCCAGCATCTCGGCCAGATCGGTGTCGCCGCTCGCGCCGAGCGAGCCTGCCACAGCCAGCCACTCATTCAGCTGCGCGAGCGCGAGCGGCGTGTTGAAGTCGTTGGCGAGCGCCGCGAAGAACGCCTCGCGGAGCTCCTCGAGGCGCGAGTCCTCACCGCTTACGACGGTCGCCCCGCCGCTGAGCCTGCGCCCAGCCTCGCGGATCCGCCTGACGTTCGCCGCGGCCTGCTCGAGCGCCGCCTGCGAGAAGGCCAGCGGCTGGCGGTAGTGCCCGGAGATCAGGTACATCACGACCGCCTCGGCGCCGTACGCGCCGAGCACCTCGTGCAGCAGCGCGATGTTGCCGACCGACTTGGCCATCTTCTCGCCGGTGAACTGGATCATGCCGTTGTGCATCCACAGCTTGGTCAGCTCGCTGCCGCGCGCAGCGCGGGTCTGCGCGGCCTCGTTCTCATGATGGGGGAAGACCAGATCGGAGCCACCGCCGTGCACGTCGAAGCCGACGCCGAGCAGCTGCTCGGCCATCGCCGAGCACTCGATATGCCACCCCGGGCGACCGGGACCCCAGGGCGAGTCCCACACGGTGTCCTCGCCCTCCTTGTGCGCCTTCCACAAGGCGAAGTCGAGCGGGTCCTGCTTGCGCTCGGATCCCTCGACGTCCTCGCCCTGGTCCATCTCGTCGATGCGTCGGTGCGAGAGCGTGCCGTAGCCCTCGTCGGAGCGCACGCGGAAGTAGACGTCGCCGGCAGCGGCGTAGGCGTGGCCGCGCTCCACGAGCGCCGCGATGTGCTCGACGATCGGCCCGATCGTCTCCGATGCGAGCGGCTCGTGGTCTGGCCGCCCGATCCCGAGCGCGTCGGTGTCGGCCGTGTACAGGCGCGTCATCTCCTCGGCCAGCTCGGCGCTCGGGCGCTGCTGCGCGCGCGCGGCGTCGTAGATCTTGTCGTTTACGTCGGTCACGTTGATCACGAGCTGCACGCCATAGCCCTCGTGCTCGAGAAAGCGCTTGAGCAGGCTGAAGATCACGAACGGGCGCGCGTTGCCGATGTGAATGCGGCTGTACACGGTCGGCCCGCACGCGTAGATGCCCACCTGCGCAGGATCGCTCGGTGCCAGCGGCAGGACCTCGCCGCTGCGCGTGTCGTGTAGCTGGACTGCGCGCATCGCGCGGCAACCCTAGCGCTCGCGCGCGCCGGGCTTGGGCTCAGGCACCGTCGGTGAGAGTGGCCGGCGTGCCCAACCCGGCGACGGCCAGCGCAGCAACGCCCTCGCCGCGACCGACGAAGCCGATGCCCTCCCCCGTGCTGGCCTTCACGTTGACGCGTCTGAGATCGAGGCCGAGCACGCCGGCGAGCCGCTCGCGAATCGCCCGCCTGTGAGGAGCGAGCTTGGGGCGCTCCATCACAACGGTGCAGTCGACGTTGACTATCTCTAGACCGGCATTGTGAACGCTCTCGACGACCTCGGCGAGCAGCTGCATCGAGTCCGCGTCGCGCCAGCGCTCGTCGGTGTCGGGGAAGTGCTCGCCGATGTCCCCGAGACCGGCGGCGCCGAGCAGGGCGTCGGTCACGGCGTGGGCGAGCACGTCGGCGTCGGAGTGCCCGTCGAGGCCGAGCTCACCGGGGATCTCGACGCCGCCGATCACCATCCGCCGGCCGGCGAGCAGCCGGTGCGAGTCATAGCCAATCCCGACGAGCGCGCTCACAGCGCGGGCTCGCTCGCGCCGATCGGCTCCTGGCGGCGCTGTCGGCGCTCGAACACGCTCAGCTCGCTCACGCCGAGCTCGCCGAGCAGCTCCTGCGCGCGCTCGTAGTCGGCGCCGATCTCCTCGGGGCGATGGGCATCGCTCGACAGCGCCACGGGCGCGCCGGCTTCCAGGCACATCTGCAGGAAGGCCGGCGCAGGATAGATCTCCTGCACGCGCTTTCTCAGGCCCGCCGTGGAGACCTCGACAGCGATCCCCGACTCGGCGATCCCGTCGATCGCCAGCTCGTAGTAGCGGCGCAGGTCGCCGTCGGGCAACGGGCGCTCGCCACCCCAGACCTTCACCAGATCGGGGTGCGCGAGAATGTCGAACAGGCCGCTGCGCGCCGCCTCGCCGATCGTTTCGAAGTAGCGCCGCCAGATCTCCTCGACGCTGCGCCCGGAGTCCCACACGCTGTAGTCGTCCATGTCGACGGCACCCTCGCGGATGAAGTGCACCGAGCCGACGACATAGTCGAAGTCGCGTGCTTCGAGCACGTTGGCAAGGCGATCCTCGGCCCCCGGCACGAAGTCGGCCTCGATCCCCAGGCGCAGGTCGGTCTGCTCTCGCACGAACTCGCAGTAGGAGTCGATGTCATCGCGGGCGAACGGAAGCCAGAACGGGTGCTGCCACACATCGAGCGCCTGCTCGAAGCGATAGATGTGTTCGGAGACGCCCAGCTCCGCGATCCCCCGCTCGCTCGCCGCCGCGCGGTAGCGCTCGAAGTTGGCCGGCGTGAAGTACTGATCGGGGCTCGCGTCGAGATCGTCGGGGCGCAGGTGGAGGTGGTAGTCGGTAAGCATGTCGATGCAGCCGTCGGCAGGCCGGCGCTGCGATTCAAGCAGGATCGGTCCCTATACCGCGCTCGCGGCGCGACAAGAGCTCCCCGGCGATCTCGAGATCCAGCGGCGTGGTCACCTTGAGGTTCTCTGCGCTCACCGAAGCCACGACCACGCGGCCGCCCGCGCGCTCGATCAGCCAGGCGTCGTCGGTCGCTTCGCCGAGCACACTCGGGCGGCTGCGCAAGCGCGCGTTCGAGCGCCTCGCGGCGGAAGACCTGCGGCGTCTGCACCGCCCACAGGCTCGAGCGATCGAGCGTCTCGAGCACGCCGCCATGGTCGGCCACGCGCTTGATCGTGTCGGTCACCGGCGCCGCGGCGATCGCAGCATCGGCATCGACGTCGGCCGCCAGCGCAGCGAGCACGTAGCGAACGATCGCCGGTGTGAGCAGCGGCCGTGCCGCGTCGTGCACGAGCACCGGGTCGCCCTCCTGCGCGACCTCCAGCGCACAGCGCACCGACTCAGAGCGCGTTGCGCCCCCCTCGACGCCGACAACGCGCTCACCGGACACATCGGGCAGGCCGGCGCCGACGGGCAGCGCGACGACGACCTGCGCGATCTCGGGCGAGGCCGCGAGCGCCTGTAGCGACCAATCGAGCATCGGACGGCCGGCCAGCTCGACGAGTGCCTTCGGGCGTCCTGCCCCGAGGCGCTCGCCGCTGCCGGCGGCCACGATCAGCGCGATCGCCATCTGCTCACAGCTCGTCCATGGCAATCGCTGCGGTGACTGTCGCGCACGCTCCAGGCGGCCCCGCCGCTGGGGCGTGCGCGAAAGCCCGTTACTCGGCCGCTGCTCCGGCCATCTGGCTGGTGGCCGATGCTGCGAGCAGCTCGTCGAGGTAGCTCTCGGCCTCTTCCTCGTCCTTGTCCAGGGCGTACATCAGCTCGGAGGCGAGGATCTTCTTGGTGCGCGTGAACATCTGCTTCTCGCCGGTCGAGAGGCCCTTCTCGCTCTCGCGCAGCGAGAGGTTGCGCACGACCTCGGCCAGCTCGTAGATGTCGCCCGTCTTGATCTTGTCGCGGTTGTGCTTGAAGCGGCGGTTCCAGTTCTTCGGCATCTCCGAGACCTCGTCGCGCAGCACGTCCAGGACCTTCTTGACGGTCTCCTCGTCGATCACCCGGCGCAAGCCCGCCAGCGCGGCGTTCTCGGTGGGGACCATGACCGTCATGTCGTTGTGGAGGATCTTGATCGTGAGGTACTCGCGCCGTTCGCCGAGCATCTCCATCTCCTCCTTCTTCAGCACCTTGCCGGCGCCGTGATGGGGATAGACGACATTGTCGCCGAGCTCGAACTCGATGAACTCGACTTCGCGTGTGACCTCGAGCTCGACGTCGAGCTGCTTCCTCTTGCGTTGCTTGTGGCGGAATGGTGTTCTCCTTTGCTTCGGCCGGCCGCAAGCGGCCGGCCCGTCTTCAAGTCTGCAGGTAGCGATCCACGAGGTTGATCTCCTGCAGCCGGCGAAGGCCCTCGCGGATGTCCTTCGCCCTGATCTCCCCGACTCCCTCGACTGTCTCGAGCTCGGCGTCGGTCGCGGCCAGCAGCTCATCGAGGCCGCCGAACTCGTCGACGATCTCGGCGACGACGAGCTTCGGCAGCCGCGGAATGCGCCCGAGGATCGCGATAGCCGCGCGGCGAGACCGGGTAGTCGAGCGTGTTCAGCTTGCGGTCGTAGCCGAGCAGCTCGGCGAGCCGTCCGAAGTCGAGCAGGTCCTGGTGCGGCGAGCCGCCCGATCTCGTCGAGCGCCGGCCGCGAACGCCTCGTCGGAGTACTCGAACAGGTAGTCGCGCACGAGCGCGGCCTTCTCGGCCGCCGTGCCGACCATCGTCTCCTCGAGCTGCATCTCGATCAGGCGCCCCTCGCTGCCGAGCTCGACGATGTAGCGCTCGATCTCGACCGCCATGCGCGTGACCAGCTCGGAGCGCTGCAGCACCGTCAGCACGTCGTGCAGCGTCGCGCCGCCCTCGAACTCGAGTGCGGTCAGTCGCGTCGAGACCTGGTCCAGGCGCGTGCGGTACTTGTCGAGCGTCGCCAGCGCCTGGTTGGCCTTGGCGAGCACGACCGGGATGTCCTCGAGGATGTACTTGGCGCCGTCGACGTACAGCGAGACGACCTCGCGGCGCTGGGAGATCGCGATCACGAGCGCGTCGGTCTGCTTGGAGACGCGCTCGGCGGTGCGGTGCCGGGTGCCGGTCTCGAGCGAGAGGATCGTCGGATCGGGCATCAGCTGCACGTTGGCCATCGTGATCTTCGTCGCGTTCGCGTTGAGGACGATCGCGCCGTCCATCTTTGCCACCTGGTAGAGGAAGGCCGGCGTGTAGTCGATGTCGAGCTTGATCCCGCCGGAGAACAGGAAGCTGAGCTCGTCAGGCTCGCCGATGACGATCAGGCCACCGGTGCGAGCGTGGAGGATGTTGTCGATCCCCTCCCGCAGCGCGGTGCCTGGGGCGACCATCTCCAGCGCCTTCACCAACCGCGGCTCCTGTCGCGACTCGAGCTCCTCTGTTGAAGATCTTCCCCGGATCGTGGCGGCACACAGGCCCTATTCTACCGGCATCTTATGCGATTCTTCAGCGCCCCCGGTACGCATGTGTACACCCGGTCGAGCGACAGCCGGCCGTGCAGGCGCCTCGCAGCCGCGCCGGCGAGACGCTCAGCGGCGAGCGCGGCTCGCGCAGCGGTCGTCGCCTCACACGCGCCGCGCACCGCTGTCCGGAGGGGCGATCACGTCGGCGCAGCCGTGCTTGGCCGCCTCGTGCCAGGCGCCGCTCCGGGTGCGCGACCCAGCGCAGCTCGCCGGTCAGGCCAAGCTCGCCGAAGCAGGCCCGCGGACGTGCCCATCGAGCGGCACCGCCGCGGCTCGCGCTGGCGACCGCCAGCGCGACCGCCAGATCGCACCCCGGCTCGTCGACGCGCACGCCGCCGACGACGTTGACGAACACGTCCGCGCTCCCCGTGCCGACGCCGCCGTGGCGCCCGAGCACCGCCAGCACCAGCGCGAGGCGGTTGCGGTCCAGGCCGGAGACGACGCGCCGCGGCGGCTCGAGCTCCGACGGCGCGACGAGCGCCTGCACCTCCACGAGCAACGGGCGCGAGCCCTCCATCGCCGCCAGCACCACGCTGCCCGGCGCGCGCGTCGCCTCGCGCGACGAAGCGCGCAGAGGCGTCGAGCACCTCGACGAGCCCGTCCTGGCGCATCTCGAACACCCCCGCCTCGTTGGTCGAGCCGAAGCGATTCTTCAGCGCGCGCAGCGTCGCGGTATGGTGCGCTCGCGCTCGCCCTCGAACTGCAGCACGCAGTCGACCAGGTGCTCGAGCACGCGCGGGCCCGCCAGCGCGCCCTCCTTGGTGACGTGGCCGACGAGCATCACGGCGGTGCCTCGCGCCTTGGCCAGCTCCATGATCCGCCCGGCGACCTCGCGCACCTGACCGACCGAGCCCGGAGCGCCCGACAGCTCGCCCGAGTGCAGCGTCTGCACCGAGTCGATCACGCACGCCGCCGGTCGCTTCGGCGGCGATCGTCGTCGAGCACCGTCTCGAGGTCGGTCTCGGCGAGGATCGGGACCTTCAGCGCCGCATTGGCCGGCCCGAGCCGAGGCGCTCGGCGCGCAGGCGGACCTGCGCGGCCGACTCCTCGCCGCAGACGTACAGCGTTCGTGTGGCCCGCCTCCTGCAGGTTCCCGAGCGCCATGTTCGTGAGCGTCGACTTGCCGATCCCAGGCGAGCCGCCGAGCAGCACGAGCGAGCCCGGCACGAGGCCGCCGCCGAGCACGCGGTCGAGCTCGCCGATGCCCGTAGACATACGCTGCACCGGCGCCGTGCCGACGTCGCGCAGCGGACGCGCGGCGAGCGTCGGGCGCCGCTCGCGCCCCCTCGCGCCCGAGGCGCCGCCCACGCTGCGCTTGCTCGCCGCCCTGCCACGGCCGCTCGCGGGCGCCGGCAGGCGTTCCTCGACGAGCGTGTTCCACGCCTCGCAGCCAGGGCACCTGCCGTGCCACTGAGCCGATTGCATGCCGCACTCACTGCAGCTATAGGCGGTCTCTCGAGCCACCGGCCCAGACTACGGGCCGGTGGGGACGCCGCGCGCTACTCGCCGTCGGGCTCGGCGATCTCCGGCGCGTCGTCCGCCGGCGCACCCTCGCCCTCGGTCAGCTCCTCCGGCGAGCCGCCCTCGGCGCCGACGCCGACCGGCGTCTTCTGCTTCTTCGGCTTGACGATCGTCAGGCGCACGTCCTCCGCGTTGTCGGGCGGGGGTCGACGACGATCGTCGCTCCCGGCACGACCTGCTCGCGCAGCACGAAGTCGGCGAGCGGGTCCTCGATGTAGCGCTGGATCGCTCGGCGCAGCGGGCGGGCTCCCATCGACGGATCCCAGCCCTTCTCGACCAGCAGGTCCTTGGCCTCGCCCGTCAGCTCGAGCTGCAGCTCGCGCTCGGCCATCGACTCGCGGATCCGCAGCAGCAGCAGCTCGACGATCTGCTTGATCTCGTCCTTCTGCAGCTTGTGGAAGACGATCACGTCGTCGATGCGGTTGAGGAACTCAGGGCCGGAAGACCTTCTTCAGCTCGCCCATGATCCGGTTCTTCATGTCGTCGTAGGTGATCCCCGTCTCGTCGTCGGAGACCGCGAAGCCGAGCGGCGTGTTGCGCGCGATCTCCGAGGCGCCGATGTTCGAGGTCATGATCACGATCGCGTGGCGGAAGTCGACCGTGCGCCCCTGCGCGTCGGTCAGCCGCCCGTCCTCGAGGATCTGCAGCAGGATGTTGAACACGTCCGGGTGCGCCTTCTCGATCTCGTCGAGCAGCAGCACGCTGTAGGGCTTGCGCCGCACGGCCTCGGTCAGCTGACCGCCCTCGTCGTAGCCGATGTAGCCCGGGGGCGAGCCGACCAGCCGCGAGACGGCGTGCTTCTCCATGTACTCGGACATGTCGATCCGGATCATCGCGTCCTCGTCGCCGAACAGGAACTCGGCGAGCGTGCGCGCGAGCTCGGTCTTGCCGACGCCCGGAGGGGCCGAGGAAGATGAACGAGCCGGTCGGGCGCTTGGGGTCCTTCAGGCCCGCGCGCGAGCGGCGGATCGCCTTCGAGATCGACCTCGATCGCCGGGTGCTGGCCGATCACGCGCTTGTGCAGTTCGTCCTCCATCCGCATCAGCTTCTGCGTCTCGGCCTCGGTCAGCTTGAACACCGGGATGCCCGGTCCACATCGAGACGATGTCGGCGATCTCCTCCTCGCCGATCGACGGGCGCTCGCCCGACTCGCCCGATTCCCACTCCTCGCTCGAGCTCGCGTTTCTTATTTGTCAGCTTGCGCTCCTTGTCGCGCAGCGTCGGCGGCCTTCTCGAACTCCTGCGCCTCGATCGCCGCCTCCTTCTCGCGGCGGGTCGTCTCGATCTCGTCCTCGAGCTCGCGGTTG
Source organism: uncultured Solirubrobacteraceae bacterium (assembly GCA_963717665.1). GTDB lineage: Bacteria > Actinomycetota > Thermoleophilia > Solirubrobacterales > Solirubrobacteraceae > Palsa-744. Next base: position 3,182,426 of record OY970348.1, on the reverse strand, counting down.
ACCGGCGGCGACGTCATCGACTTGATCCGCATGCGCGAGGCCGCCTCGTCGATCAGGTCGATCGCCTTGTCCGGCAGGAAGCGGTCGGAGATGTAGCGGTCGGCCAGTTCGCCGGCCGCACGCAGCGCCTCGTCGGTGATCTGCACCTTGTGGTGCTGCTCGTAGCGATCGCGCAGGCCCTTGAGGATCTCCACCGTCTGGTCGATCGTCGGCTCGTCGACGCGGATCTGCTGGAAGCGCCGCTCCAGCGCCGAGTCGCGCTCGAGGTACTTGCGGTACTCCTCGAGCGTCGTCGCGCCGATCGTCTGCAGCTCGCCGCGGGCAAGCGCCGGCTTGAGGATCGAGGCCGCGTCGATCGCGCCCTCGGCCGCGCCGGCGCCGACGAGGTTGTGCAGCTCGTCGATGAACAGGATGATGTCGCCGCGCTGGGTGATCTCCTTCATCACCTTCTTCAGGCGCTCCTCGAACTCGCCGCGGTACTTCGAGCCGGCGACGAGTGCCGCCAGGTCCAGCGTGTAGATCTGCTTGTTCTTCAGCAGCTCCGGTACGTCGGAGTTCGTGATCCGCTGGGCCAGGCCCTCGACGACGGCCGTCTTGCCGACGCCCGGCTCGCCCACGAGCACCGGGTTGTTCTTCGTGCGCCGCGAGAGGATCTGCATGATCCGCTCGATCTCCGTCTCGCGCCCGACGAACGGGTCGAGCTTGCCGTCGGCGGCGAGCTTGGTCAGGTTGCGCCCGAACTGGTCGAGCAGCTTCGAGGACTTCTTGCCCTCGCCCGGGCCCGCGCCGGCGGCTGAGCCGGAACCGCCGCCCGACTGACCCTGGCGGCGACCGCCGGGACCCGAGAGCATGCGGATGACCTCGTTGCGGATCTTCTCCGAGTCGGCGTCGAAGTCGAGCAGGATGCGCGCGGCGACGCCCTCGTTCTCGCGCACGAGGCCGAGCAGGATGTGCTCGGTGCCGATGTAGTTGTGGCCCAGGCTGAGCGCCTCGCGCAGCGCCAGCTCGAGCACCTTCTTGGCGCGCGGCGTGAACGGGATCTGACCGGAGGTGACCTCCTCGCCGGAGCCGACGATGCGCACGACCTGAGCGCGCACGCGCTCGACGGTGATGTCCAGGCTCTCCAGCACACGGGCAGCCAGGCCCTCCTCCTCGCGGAGCAGGCCGAGCAGGATGTGCTCGGTGCCGATGTAGTTGTGCTTGAGCGTTCGCGCCTCCTCCTGCGCGAGAACGACCACCTGGCGGGCTCGTTCTGTGAATCGCTCGAACATGCTTTTCCTTCCTGCGAGGACGGCGCCTCAAGTGAGCTATGTGGTCTGGTCTAAGCCTGTCTGGACGGGGTCCAGGCCTGAACGGCAGTCTACCAACCGGTCCTCTGGCCCCGTGGGGTGTCAATCGTCAGTGCGGGGCCGCAGCTTGAGGGGCGAGCGCACGCGAGCAGATGCGCAGGACCTCAATCGAAGCCGGGACGCCCGGCGACTGCGCATCCCAGCGGGCATCGGTGCAGGCGACGCTCAGTCGCGCATCGCCGGGAACAGCACGACCTCGCGGATCGAGTCGCGGCCGGTCAGCAGCATCACCAGGCGGTCGATGCCGAGCCCGACGCCGCCCGTCGGCGGCATGCCCTGCTCCAGCGCTTGCACGTAGGCCTCGTCGTAGGGCTCGTCTCGGCCCCGCCGTCCGTCAGCGTGTCGATCCGGTCCTGCGCCTCGAAAGCGCGCGCGCTGCTCGTCGGGGTCGATCAGCTCGCTGAAGCCGTTTGCGATCTCCATCCCCCCGGCGAACGCCTCGAAGCGCTCGACTATGTCCGGGTCGGTCGGGACGCTCGCGCGCCAGCGGCGAGAGCTCCTTGGGGTAGTCGACGACGAATGACGGCCGCGTCAAGGTCGGCTCGACGTACTTGCCGAGCAGGTCGTCGGCGAGCTGCGACCAGGCGACGTCCTTACCCTTCGTCGAGACCGTGAGCTCGCGCCGCTCGATCTCGGCCGCGAGCGCCTCGGCGGTCGGGAAGTCGGGCAGCTGTCGATCCGGTCGCCTCGCGGATCGCATCGACGAAGTCGACGCGCGGCCACGGCGCCGCGAAGTCCAGCTCCCCGTCGTAGCCGATCGCCGCGGCGGCAGCGCGCACGATCGCTTCCGTCCGCTCCATCGCGGCCTCGTAGTCGGCGTAGGCCTCGTACCACTCGACCATCGTGAACTCGGGGTTGTGCTTGTACGAGACCCCCTCGTTGCGAAAGTCCTTGCCCAGCTCGTAGACGCGCTCCAGGCCACCGACGATCAGGCGCTTGAGATACAGCTCGGTGGCGATCCGCAGGTACAGGTCGCGGTCCAACGCGTTGTGGTGCGTCGTGAAAGGGCGCGCCATCGCCCCGCCGTAGAGCGGCTGAAGCACCGGGGTCTCGACCTCGACGAACCCGTCACCGTCGAGCGCCGAGCGGACCGCCGAGATGATCCGCGCGCGGTCGATGAACAGCCGCCGGCTCTCAACGCTCGCGATCAGATCGAGCTCGCGGTGGCGGTAGCGCGTCTCGACGTCTGAGAGACCGTGGTGCTTGTCGGGCGGCGGGCGCAGCGCCTTGCCGAGGATCTGGAAGCCCTCGACACGCAGCGAGACCTCACCGTGGCGGCTGCGTATCGCGCTGCCGTCGACGCCGAGCAGGTCGCCGAGGTCCAGCGAGGTCAGAAGCGCGTAACGCTCCTCGCCGAGCACGTCCTGGCGAGCGTGAAGCTGGATCTTGCCCGTGCGGTCGACGAGATCCAGGAACGCAGCCCGGCCGGAGCCGCGCCGTGCCGTGACCCGCCCGGCGACGCGGTGGTGCTCGTCTGTTTCCTCGCCCGCCTGCAGGTGCTCGTAGGCGCTCAGCACCGTCTCGACAGGCTCGACATCGGGAAAGGCGTGGGGGAAGGCGTCCGCGTCGGCTGCGCGCAGGCGCTCGCGCTTGGCGCGGCGCTCCGCGATCAGCTCGGGGAGGCCGTGTTTGGCCGACTCGCCGGCTGGAGGATCGTTCGAGGTGTCGTTCATGGCTTTCGAGACCGGCATCCGGCCTTCAGGTCGCAGCGGACTCCACTCTATGAGTGCAGAGACCGTTACGTCCGCCGCGACACGTCACGGAGGAGGGCCGTCCAGGCCCTCCTTACTTCAGCCCGACGTCGATCTTCGTGATCTTCAGCTTGCGGGCCGGGCCGCGCGGGACCTTGACGGCGACCGTCTCGTTGCGCTTGCGCCCGATCAGGGCGCGGCCGACGGGCGACTCGTTGGAGAGCTTCTGCTCCTCCGGCTTGGACTCGGCCGAGCCGACGATCGTGTACTTCACCGACTTGCCCGTCTTTTCGTCTTTGACGTGCACAACCGAGCCGACCTGGACGATGTCCGTCGAGAGGTCCTTCGTCTCGATCACGCTCGCCATGCGCAGCTTCTCCTGCAACTGTGCGATGCGGCTCTCGAGCATCGCCTGCTCGTTCTTGGCGTCGTCGTACTCGGAGTTCTCCGAGATGTCGCCGAACTCCCTTGCCTCCTTGATCCGCTCGGCCACCTCGCGGCGCTTCTCCGTGGAGAGCAGCTCGAGTTCGTCCTTCAGCTTCTTCAGGCCTTCAGGGGTGAGGATGACGTCCTTCGGCATGTGACCCTCGATCGCGATTGGAGGATGGGGCCGAGAGAGACAAAAACCCGCCTGTGGGCGGGGCTTCTCGCGGCAAACGGCCCCCCGAGAGCGCAGCAGTATAGCGGGGCCGCAGCGCGCCGCCGAGGGGGCTCAGACGGCCAGCGCGAGCGGCGCCTCGCAGCGCTCGAACAGCGCTCGCGCCTGCGCCAACGTCTCTGACTGCTGCAGCGCCGCCTGCAGGTGCTTTGCCTGCTGAGCCTCGAGCTGCAGGCGCTCTACGTACCACGGATAGAACTTGCGCAGGTAACGCGTCGCACGCGGCTCGCCGAGGTGCTCGACGGCGCGGTCGATCGTCCACCGCATCTCCTCGCGGACCTCCGCGCGCGTCGGTCGCTGCTGCCGGTCTCCCACGAGCTCGGCGAACAGCCACGGGTTGCCGAGCGCCCCGCGCGCCAGCATCACCGCCGCCGCGCCCGTCTGCGCGAACGCCTCGCGCACGCTCTGGGCGTCGTCCATCCCGCCCGTCAGGATCACCGGCGCCGGCAGCTCCTGGACGAGGCGCGCCGCGAGCGCGTAGTCGGGCACGCCCTTGTGCTGTACGGCCGCCGAGCGTGGGTGAAAGGCGATCGCCGCCACGCCCGCCTCCTCGACCAGGCGCTGAGCCAACTCGAAGCCGCTCGTCTCGCCCGTGCGCAGCCCCGAGCGCAGCTTGACCGTCACAGGCAACCGGCCCCGCTCGCCGAGCGCGCCCTCGATGGCAGCGCGCGCCACCTCGACCGCCCGGTCCGGGTTGGCCAGCAGCGCCGCGCCGGCCCCCGTCTTGCACACCTTCGGCACAGGACAGCCCATGTTGATGTCGATCGCGTCCGCACCAATGCTCGCGACGTGTCGCGCCGCCTCGCCCATCAGCGCCGGGTCTTCGCCGAACAGCTGGATCGACACCGGCCCGCGCTCGCGCTCGCGCGGATCGATTCTCAGCATCTCGAGATGAGTCTTCTCGTTGCCGTAGTGAATCGCGTGCGTAGAGACCATCTCCGACACCGCCATCCCCGCCCCATACCGCTTCGCCTGCAACCGCACAAACCAGTTCCCAATCCCCGCCAACGGCGCAAGCAGCACCCGATTGGGCACGCGCAAGTCGCCAAGCATCCACGAGTCGGTCAGGCGAGCTGCAGAGTCCATATGCCAATTATGCCCCGGCCGGGCGAAGCCCCGAACAACGCCCGCCGCGTCCACAACCGGCCCAGGCAAGCCGAAGCTCCGAACAACGCCCCGTCGCACCCCACAGCCGGCCCGGACGGCCGGCCCTGTAACTGTCGTGGCGGCCGGAGCGGCTTCAGGTTGTGCCCAAGAGCGGAGGCCGGCTCGACTAAAAGGCTGGATGCCGTCAAAAGGTCGTGCACGAACCGAGGCCGGCTCGACTAGATGTAAGACCCGAGGACGTTGTTCAGCTCGGCGAGGCGAGTTCCGGGCGGCTTGTGGCCGAGGGAGCCGTGTGGTCGTCGCCAGTTGTATCGCTCAAGCCAGCCGGACAGGGCTGCGGTGCGCTCCGCGCTGTTGCGGTAGATCGCTCCGTAGGCCCAGCCGCCGAGCATCGTGCGGATGAAGCGCTCCGCCTTTCCATTGGTCTGTGGGCGATAGGGGCGAGTGCGTAGGTGACGGATATGAAGGGCGCGACAGGCGATCGCGTGAACCGTCGAGCGATAGGCGCCGCCATTATCGGTGAGCAGTTCCTTCACGAGGACGCCGTGAGAGGCGTAGAAGGCGATCGCACGAGCCAGGAAGCCGATCGCGGTGGTGGCTTTCTCATCATCGAGAACCTCGACGTAGGCCAGGCGGGTCGCGTCATCGACGCAGACATGCACGAACTCCCAGCCGAGCTTGTGCGCCTTGGCGTGATAGCCGGGCACCCCACGGCTCGTGCGTCCGCCCGTCAGGCGCCAGCCGGGTCTTGCGATGCGCCCGAGCTTCTTGACGTCGACGTGGATCAGCTCGCCGGGGATGCTGCGTTCATAGCGCACGGCCGGCTCCATACCGAGCCGGCCGAGCTTGCCCATCCCGATCTTGGTGAGGATCCCCGAGACGGTGCTCAGCGCCATCTGCAGGCACTCGGCGATCTCTGCGCCGCTCATCCGCAGGCGCCGTAGGGCCGCGATCAGTTGGACGCGCTCCTCCGGGGTGCGCCCAGGAGAGCTCTTTGGCGCCGAGGAGCGATCGCAGAGGCCCTGCTCACCCTCGGCGCGAAACCGCGCGAGCCACTTACCGGCCGTGCGCTCGCTGACTCCGGCGGCCTCGGCCGCCTGCGCCAGCGACCAATCCCGCTCGAGTATTCGATCGACCAGCAGCTCGCGCCCCTTGACGCTGAGGCGAGCGTTAGCGTGCAGCTTCATCCGGTGTCCTCCTTGGGACTGGTGGCTTTGACACCTCCCAGCCTCCAAGGGGGCCCGGATGAACAACGTGCTCAGGATTTACAACTAGAAGGCCCGATGCCGTCAAAAGGTCGTGCACGAACCGAGGCGGCTCGACTAAGAGCCGGATGCCGTTTACATCCGCCCGACCAAGCGCTGAGCACGGTCACGGGCCGACCGGTTGCCAGCTCGGGTGGAGGCGCCGAGCGAAGCTCCGGGTGGTGCGCCTCACGAGCAACCGCCTGAGCAAGTATCGCGGCCGCAAGGCCGCCCCTCAAAAAAAACAGGCAGCCCCTACGAGTTTTTCTCGTGCAACAACCGCAGCCCAGTCAGCGTAAGCAGGTCATCGACCTCATCGAGCTCCTCCGCATAAGGCACCACCAGCCCAGCCAACCCCCCCGTCGCAATCGCCTGCGCCCGTTCCCCCAACTCGTCATACAGCCGCCGCAGGATCGCGTCGATCGCCCCCGCGTAGCCGTACACGACACCCGAGCGGATCGCGTCGATCGTGTTCTTGCCGATCACGCTCTTCGGCGGCGCCAGGTCGATCTTCGGCAGGCGCGCGCCGCGTTCTGAGAGCGCCTCCAGCGAGATCTCGATGCCCGTCATCAGCGAGCCGCCCAGGTACTCGCCGCTGCCCGAGACGACGTCGAACGTCGTCGCCGTGCCGAAGTCCACGCACACCGCCGCGCCCTCGAAGCGATCGCGGATCGCCACCGCGTTGACCAGCCTGTCCGCGCCGATCTCGCGCGGGTTGTCGTAGCGGATCGCCATGCCCGTCTTCGTGCCCGGGCCGACCACCAGCATCTCGTGGCGCAGGTAGCGGCTCGCCATCGCCGTCCACTCCGGCTCCAGCTGGGGCACCGTCGAGGAGACGATCGACGCCTCCAGATCGCCGAAGCCGTAGCCGCGCAGCTCCATCAGGTTGCGCAATGCCGCGCCGAGCTGGTCCGCCGTCGACTGGCGCACCGTCGCAAAGCGCCAGTGCTCGACCAGTTCCTCTCCTCTGAACGCACCGAAGTGCGTCTGCGTGTTCCCCACGTCGACGACGAGCAGCATCCGCGAACCATTATGCTCGTGCACGCCGATGTCGACCAACGCGACCAAGCTGTACGTGCTGCCCGGCTCACACCCGTGCGCCGCCGTCGAAGTCGCGCTGGCGATCAAGTCGATCGACTTCCAGCGCGTGGACCTGCTGCCGCTCAGCCAGGTTCTGATCGGACCGCTGCGCTACGGCGGCAGCACCGTTCCCGGCCTGCGCCTCAACGGCGAGCGGCTCGTCGGCTCGCGTTCGATCATGCGCCGGCTCGACGAGCTCGTCCCCGAGCCCGCCCTGCTGCCGCCCGTCGGCGCTCCCTTCTACGCGCAGGTGCTCGAGGCCGAGCGCTGGGGCGACGAGGTCCTGCAGAGCGTACCCCGGCGGATCCTCGACCTCGCCTTCCTCAGCCGCCCGGACGCGATGGTCAGCTACGTCGGCGACGCCAAGCTGCCGCTGCCCGTCGGGCTGATGCGCCCCGCGCTTCCGCTCACCGCGAAGCTGATGGCACTCAAGAACAAGGCGCGCGAGGACGACGTGCGCGCCGATCTCGCCGCGCTGCCCGCCCAACTCGATCGGATCGACGGCTGGATCGCCGACGGCCTGCTCGGCGGCGAGCAGCCCAACGCCGCCGACCTGCAGATTGGCAGCACCGTGCGGCTGCTGCTGACACTCGGTGACCTGCGCCCGATGATCGAGGGGCGACCCGCCGCCACGCTGGCGCGCTACTTCCCGCCTTCCGTCGGCGAAGTGCCCGCCGGCACGCTCAGCGCCGAGTGGGTCCCCGCCGCACCAGCCGGCGCCTGACGCTGCCGCCGGCCTGCAATTCCGAACCGGCAGTTCGCCGTCCTCGCCGCGCTAGTGCGAAGGCGGGCGCAGCACGACGCTGCGCTCGAGCTTCGCCGCGCCGGCGCCGGGCGGCGTGAGCGTGATCTCGACCGTCAGCGCCAGGTGCCCGCGCCGCGCCAGCGCGCGCTTGGCCCGCGCGTTCAGCGCCACCTTGAAGCGCACCGTGCCGGGCGCCAGCGAGCTCCGCTCGAGCTTGCCCACGCGCACCGTCGAGGGATGCCCCCCGCGGGCCAGCGAAGCCGCCTTGCTCAGCACGTCGACCTCGAGACGCCCGTGCGCGCCCGTCGATGAGACCGCAAGCGAGCCGCGAACGGCGCTGCCACGCTGCTGCGCGTTCAACTTCAACGCCTGCGCCGCCCCACCCGCGAAGGGCGAGCCGCCCACGCCAGGGGTGCCTGCGCCGGCGCCCGTCGTGCCCGGCTGACCCGATCCCCCAGCCCCGCTGCCGCTGCCGCTGCCCGTGCCCGAGCCTGGGGAGCCCGGCGGCGCCGTAGTCGTCGTGGTCGTCGTCGTGACCGGCGGTTCGCCCGCCGGCCCACTCACCGTGATCGTGCCGCTCATCGCCGCGCCGTGGACCGTGCAGTAGAACGAGTACGTACCCGGCCGCGTGAACGTGCAGTTGCCGCTCCACTGCGTGCCCGACGCAGCTTCCGTCGTGCCGACCGGGATGCCGCTGCAGACCGGCGTCGCCGGCACGCTGACCCATTCCACGCCATGCGGCACCGCCGTCGGGTTGCTCAACATCACGCTCGCCCCTTCGCCGACGCCCACGGCCGATGGCGACCACGAATGCTGCGGGGGCATCCCCGGCCCGTTGACCGCCGTGATCGTCGGGCTCGTTTCGGACCCCGCCACGGCCGGCAGGATCACCGCCGACACCCCCAAAACCGCCGCCGCGGCCACCAGCACGCCTTTGCTCATGCGATCTCAGACCCCACACGCGCGCAATCCTTCCCAACCCTCTGCAAAACACCACGGCGGGGGTGCCTGGCGCTACAGTCGCCAGTGGGTCGGAGCCCGAATCCGAGGCCTTCGACTCCTCGCCCGATGCGGATCCTCGACCCCGAGTCCCTGAGCAAGCACGTCGATCGCCTGTACCGGGCGGCATGGGGACTGTGCGGCTCGCGCGAGGACGCCGAGGACCTCGTGCAGGAGACCTTCGCGCGCGTGCTCTCGCGCCAGCGTCTGCTGCACGGCGACGACGAGCTCTACTACCTGATGCGCGTGCTACGCAACACGTTCCTCACGAGCCGGCGCACCGCCTCTCGCCGCCCCGTCACCGTGGCCACGCTCGAGGATGTCGTCACCGCCGACCCCAAGCCGCTCGGCAGGCCCGAGCAGGCACTCGAGATCCAGGAGCTCTACGCGACGATCGCCGAGCTGCCCGAGGACTTCCGCATGGCGCTCGTCGCGATCGACGTGCTCGGCCTCTCTTACCGCGAGGCCGCGCGCGCCCTGCGCGTACGCGAGGCCACGATCACGACGCGGCTGTTCCGCGCGCGCAAGCAGGTCGCCCAGCGGCTCGGCGACGGGGACGAGCCCGGCGAGGGCGCCGGGCGTGAGCAGCGGACCACCGCCCGCGAGGGCGCCGCGCCATCCGCCGCGAACGAGGCGCACGGTGAGATCGCCCAGGGCAGGCGGGAACAAATGCGCTCCCGCGGAGTCCTTCCGGGTAGGGATTCGCCATGACCGAGCCACGGCAATCGACACCGCGTCCAGCTGACGAAGCCGAGCTGATCGAGCTCGTGCGCTCGATCGACGTGCCCGCGCCCGCCTCGCTTCACCGCAAGCTCGACGCCATGATCGCCGAGCGATCCGGCGGCGCGCGACGCCGACAGGGCACCGCCGCGCGTCCGTTCGGGCTCGCCCCGCGGCTCGCCGCTGTCGGCGCGATCGCCGCCGCCGTCGTGGCGCTGGCCATCGCCTTCAGTCTCAGCGGCAGCTCCTCGACGCTCAGCGTGCGCGACGCCGCGGCGCTCACCCACCGTGCCGCCACCCACCCCGCCCCCGCCGAGAACTCGCGCGACCGGCGCGAGCTCGCTGCGGCCGTCGATGGCGTCTCATTCCCCTATTGGGGCGGCCATCTCGGCTGGCGCACGAGCGGCTCGCGCAGCGATCAGATCGACGGCCGCACGGTCACCACGATCTTCTACGAGAACGGCCACGGCAAGCGCATCGGCTACTCGATCGTCGCCGGCGCCGCCCCCTCGCAGGGAAGCGGCGGCGTCGTCTCCCGGCGCGACGGCACTCCGTACCGGCTGCTCACGATCGACGGCTCGCCCGTAGTCACCTGGGAGCGTAACGGGCACCTGTGTGTCGTCTCCGGCCGCGGCGTCGGCGGCGCCACCTTGCTGCGCCTTGCCAGCTGGGACGATCACCGCTCACAGGCCTCCTGAGCCGGCACACGGCGAGCCCCCGGCACACACCCCTCCGCCGACAGCTCGGGAAGTTCTGCCGCCGCGCGGCGTCTAGTCGGCATGAACAGAAAAAGGCTTGTCCTCTCGGCCGCCGTCGCTGCGATGGCCTTCCTCGGCGCGATTCCTGCCGGGGCCCTCGGCGGCGCCCACGCTTCCTCCACCCACGCCGTCTCGCTCAGCGGCTTCAGCTTCCACCCGAGCACGCTGACGATCAAACGCGGCGACAGTGTCACCTGGTCCTGGCACATCCCCAAGAGCGAACACAACGTCACCTTCCACAGCACGCACTCGCGCACCGGATCGAGCGGATCGCTGACCGTCCGCTTCCCCAACGCCGGCACGTTCTCCTACATCTGCACCGTGCACGTCAACAAGGGGATGAAGGGCAAGGTCGTCGTGCGCTGAGTCGTGCGCGGGGACGTGCCGATCGTGCGCGGCGGTGCACGATTCTCAGGTCAGCTGCAGCGGTGGGCCCGCCCAGCGGACGCCCTCATCGAGCGCGAGCACGGCGAGCGCGTCCGACAGGCGCCTGCCGTCGGGCACGGCCGTCTCGAAGTCGAGCTCGAGCGCCGGGATCAGCACGAAGCGGCGGTTGAGCAACTGCTCGTGCGGCAGCGTCATGCGCTCGTCCGCCAGCTCCAGCTCGCCGAGCAGCAGCACGTCGATGTCGATCGCCCGCGGGCCGTGGCGCTCGCCGCCCGCGCCGCGTCCGAGCTCGCGCTCCAGGCGCTTGACCGCGTCGAGCAGCTGCAGCGGCTCGAGCTCCGTCTCCACGCGCACGCAAGCGTTGAGGAAGCTCGGCTGCTCGAGCACCTCGCCAACCGGGTCCGTGTCATACGTCGAGGAGCTCGCCAGCGGCTCGATCCCGGCCCCCGCCAGCGCGTCCACCGCCGCCTGCAGCTCCGCGCGGCGATCGCCTACGTTCGAGCCCAGGCCGAGCAGTCCAATGCGCTTCGCCATCTCCGGCGCTCAGGCGCGCGTCGTCTGCAGCCCAGCGGCCTGCGCGCGCTCGCCCATCGCCTGCGCGAACGGAACGAGCGCCGAGAGCGGACGCAACATCACTGTGAAGTCGGCGATCAGCCCGTCGGCGTCGAAGCGCAGCAGGTCGATGCCCTCGATCTCGCGGTCCGTGCCGGCCACGCCGGCGCGGAAGATCAGCGCGTGCGCGCCGTCCATCTCGAGCTCGTCGGTGTAGCGGAAGTCCTCGAACACCTGCGCAACCTCACCGAGTAGCGCCGACACCGTCTCGCGTCCGAGGAACGGGTGGAAGGTCACGGGACTGTGGAAGACGACGTCCGGCGCGAGCAGCTCACCTGCGGCGGCAAGGTCCTTGCCCTCGACCGCCGCGCGGAAGCGCTCGGCCGTGGTCATGAGGCTTCGATCCCGTGCGCGTGCAACATCGTCTCGAACTCTATCCCTCGCCCTCGCGCCAGACCTCGACCGAGACCTCGTCGACGCTCAGCGGGATCGGCGGCTCGGGCTTCGTCGCCTTCACCCACACGCCTTCGAGCTGGTAGTCGTCGAGCAGCCGGTTCGCAATCGTGCTGCACAGCCGCTCGAGCGTCTTGTGCGAGCGCTGCTGGGCGATCAGCGCGACCAGCTGGCAGACCTCCGCATAGTCGACCGTGTCCTCGATCGAGTCCGTCACCGTCGCGTCGGTCTCGCCGACGTCGAGGCGCAGGTCGAGCACCAAACGCTGGCCGACCTCGCGCTCGGCGTCGCTGACGCCGTGGTGGGTGTAGAGCGAGAGGCCGGTGATCTCAACCGTGACCGCCTCGGCCGCCTCTTCGCGATCCTCCGGATCGCGCGCGTCCTCGTCTAGCTCGTCTGGGTCGTCCGGGTCCTCGCCCCGCGGCTCTCCGTCCATCGTCCCGCCAACGTAGCAGCCGCTACGGCAAGCGCCTCGCGCATCGGAGCCACGTCGTGCACGCGAAACACACGCGCCCCGCGCTCGAGCGCGAGCACGTTCGTCGCGATCGTCCCGCTCAGCCGCTCCGGGTCCTGCGGGGCGCCGGCGATCCGCCCGAGAAAGCTCTTGCGCGAGGTTCCGATCACGAGCGGGCGCCCCAGCTCGACGAGCTCGTGCAGCCGCTGCAGCAGCTGCAGGTTGTGCTCGACCGTCTTGCCGAAGCCGATCCCCGGGTCGAGCAGCAGCCGCCGCTCCTCGATGCCCTCGCCCACCGCGAAGGCCATGCGCTGCTCGAGGAACGACTTGACCTCGTCGACGACGTCCTCGTAGTGCGGCCGCGGCCGCGCCTCACCGGGATTCGCGAGCATGTGCACGAGGCAGCAGTCGGCGCCCGAATCCGCGACGACCTCCGCCATCTGCGGGTCGGCGCGCAGCGCGCTGACGTCGTTGACGAGGCTCGCTCCCGCCGCCAGCGCCGCGCGGGCCACCGAGCCCTTGCTCGTGTCGATCGAGATCTGCGCTTGCGCCTGCGCTGCTTGACCTACTCCGCCGCGCGTGCGCGCCGCGATCCCCGCGACGACCGGCTCCACGCGCCGCAGCTCCTCCTCGGCGCTCACCGGCTGCGCGCCCGGACGCGTCGATTCGCCACCCACGTCGACGATCGCCGCGCCCTGCTCGATCAGCGCGCAAGCATGGTCGATCGCCGCCTGCGGCTCGAGGAAGCGTCCGCCGTCGGAGAACGAGTCCGGCGTGGCGTTGACGATCCCCATGAGCCGATAGCCCGCCGTCACGAGACTGCCCACCTGACGAGCGGATCGGCGTGGCTGGCTAGGACGCAGGGAGCGTGGCGTGCGGAACAGCACGCGAGCGACCGAGGACGACGCCAGCCGCGGCTAGCCGCCGTCAGGCGGTAGCCCGCGGGATCGGTGGTCATTTAGACGAGGCCGGGGCCCTTTGGATCGTCGCCGTGCATCTCAGCCGTGCCGCCGGCGAGGCCGGGGCGCGGGATCGTGCGCGGGGTTTCGCGCTCTGGCGTACCGCGGTCGGCGGGTACCGGCGGCGCCGGCAGCTCGGGCTTTGACTCCTCCTCGACGCCGAACACCTCCTCCTCGCTCTTGCCCGCCAGCAGCGCGAGGAACTCCTCCTTCTCGATCGTCTCCCGTTTGACCAGGATCTCCGAGATCTTCGTCAGCTCCGGCTGATGTTCGGTGAGGATCTCTCGCGCGCGCTGATGCGCGGCCTCGATGATCCGGCGAACCTCGTCGTCGATCTCGCGCGCGATTTCGTCGGAGTAGTCGGGCTCGGTCGAGAACTCGCGCCCGAGGAACGGCTGGCCGTGGTCGTGGCCGAACACGCGCGGGCCGAGCTTCTCGCTCATGCCGAAGCGCATCACCATCTGCTTCGCCGTCGCCGTCACCTTCTCGATGTCGTTCGAGGCGCCCGTCGTGATCTCGCCGAAGATCAGTTCCTCCGCCGCGCGCCCGCCGAGCGTCATCGCCATCGTGTCCTTCAGCTCGGCACGCGTCGTCAGGAAGCGGTCCTCCTGCGGCATCGAGATCGTGTAGCCGAGCGCCTGTCCGCGGGAGATGACCGAGATCTTGTGCACCGGGTCGGAGTGCTCGAGGAAGTGGCCGACCAGCGCGTGGCCCATCTCGTGGTAGGCCGTGATCAGGCGCTCCTTCTCGCTCATCACGCGGGTCTTCTTCTCGGGACCGGCGATCACGCGCATGATCCCCTCCTCGAGCTCGTCCTGGCCGATCTCGCGCTTGCCCGTGCGGGCCGACAGCAGCGCGGCCTCGTTGATCAGGTTGGACAAATCCGCACCGGTGAATCCAGGAGTCTGGCCTGCCAGGGCGTCGATGTCGATCACCTTCGCCAGCGGCTTGCCGCGCGTATGCACCTCGAGGATCTTCGCGCGGCCCTTGCGGTCGGGGCGGTCGACGGCGATCTGGCGGTCGAAGCGGCCCGGGCGCAGCAGCGCCGGGTCGAGGATGTCCGGCCGGTTGGTGGCCGCGATCATGATGATGTTGTCCTTCGCCTCGAAGCCGTCCATCTCGACGAGCAGCTGGTTGAGCGTCTGCTCGCGCTCGTCGTGCCCTCCGCCGAGGCCCGCGCCGCGGTGGCGGCCGACGGCGTCGATCTCGTCCATGAAGATGATGCACGGGCTGTTCTGCTTTGCCTGCTCGAACAGGTCACGTACGCGCGAGGCGCCGACGCCGACGAACATCTCGACGAAGTCCGATCCGGAGATCGAGAAGAACGGCACGCCCGCCTCGCCGGCGACGGCGCGCGCGAGCAGCGTCTTGCCGGTGCCCGGCGGTCCATACAGCAGCACGCCCGTCGGGATGCGGGCGCCGAGCGCCTGGAACTTCTTTGGATTCTCGAGGAATTCCTTGATCTCATGGAGCTCCTCGACGGCCTCGTCGACGCCGGCCACGTCGCGGAAGGTGATCTTCGGCGAATCGGCTGACAGGCGCTTGGCGCGTGACTTGCCGAACGACATCACTTTCGAGCCGCCGCCCTGGACCTGGTTCATCAGGAAGATCCAGAAGCCGAAGAAGAGGACGAACGGGATGATGTACGTGAGCAGGCTCAGCAGCGCGCTGCTCTTTTCCGATTCGACGTTGAACTTGATGCCGGGCGTCTTTTCGAGCTGTGCGATCAGGTTGGGCGCGGCCTGATCGATGAAGCCCGTTTCGTACTTTTCTTTGTTCTTCAGTTCGACTTCGAGCGCCTTGCCCTTGTTCTTCAGCTCGACCGACTTGACTTCACCGCTGGGCAGCTCCGTCGAGACGAGCGTCTGGTAGCTGTGCTGGCGGTGCGTGCTCGAGCCCGGGTTCACCAGTTTGACGGCGAGGAACGCCAGCACGACCACGATCAGGATCGGGAAAGCGGCGCTCTTGAAGAAACGGCTCATGGGCTGATTTGAAGTGGGCTGGCGCCGTCGGAAAGCGTGGTCACCAGTCCCCTAGCGTACCATGGGGGTGTTGCGATCCCCGCGGTTGACAGCGCCCTCGCGGCCATGTCAGAAAGCGGCATCCAGCCCGCTTTGAGCGGCTCGAGGAGCAAGCGATCCAAGGACGCAGGGAGCGAAGTGTGCATCGCACATGAGCGAGCGAGGACGCCGGAGCGCGCCACTCCTCGAGCCGCTCAGCGTTCTAGCGCCGCGACGAACGGCAGGTTGCGGTGACGCTCGTCGTAGTCCAGGCCGTAGCCGACGACGAAGCGGTTGGGGATCTCGAAGCCCACGTAGCGCGTGGGCAGGTCGACCTTGCGCCGCTCGGGCTTGGTCAGCAGCGCGCACACCTCGAGCGTGCTCGGGTTGCGCGAGCCGAGGTTGCGCATCAGGTACTGCAACGTCAGGCCGGAGTCGACGATGTCCTCGACGATCAGCACGTCGCGACCTTCGATCGACGCGTCGAGGTCCTTGAGGATGCGCACGACGCCTGAGGAGTCCGTCGCCGAGCCATAGGAGGCGACAGCCATGAAGTCCACCTCGACCGGCACCTCGATGAAGCGCATCAGGTCTGAGAGGAAGAACACGGCGCCCTTCAGCACACCGATCAACAGCAGTGAGCGACCTGCGTAGTCGCGCGAGATCTGCTCGCCGAGCTCGGCCACGCGCCGCTGCACTTCCTCGGCGCTGACAAGCACCTCGCCGACCGCCGACTCCTCTGGAGCACTCACCGGACTCGCCACCGCCAGCAGTCTAGTCGCCGTCCGGCGGCGTCCCGAGTCGCTCCGAGCTCTCACCCGGCGCGAGGCGGCGCATGCTCAGCATGCCATCGTCGATCACCGCCGCCGCGAATCGGCCGAGGTGCAGCTCGCGCCGGCCGCCGCGTGCGCCGAGCGCGAGCAGCTCGGCGACGCGCTCGCCGGCCTGTGGCACGTACGTCCCGACCGCTCCCTCGGCCAAGCTGATCACGACCAGCCGCGCGAGCGCCGGCGGGAGCCGGTCGAGCCTCGCCAGCTCGATGCTCGCCCCGTCGCCGCCCTGCAGCTCGCGCTCGACGAGCTCGTCGAGCAGCTCGGTCTCCTCTCTCAGCAGCCGCGCCGTGCGCAGCACGTTGGACTCGGCCGCCGGGTGGATCTCGCGCAGCGCCGGCACGAGCCTCTTGCGCACGCGCGCACGCGCGAAGCGCTCGTCCTCGTTGCTCGCGTCCTCGCGCCAGGCAAGGCCGCGCGCCTCACAGTAGGTCGCCGTCTGCTCGCGCGTGATCGCCAGCAGCGGGCGCACGAGCCGGCCCTCGGCCGCCGCCATCCCCAGCAGCGCGCGCCTGCCCGGTGAGGCCGCCAGGCGGTAGAGGATCGTCTCGACCTGATCGCTTGCCGTGTGGCCCGTCGCGATCAGCGTGCCTGCGCTGCCCGCTCGGAGCTCCACCTCGCCGTCGAGCTCGCGCGCGAGGCGCTCGGCCGCGTCGTAGCGCAGCTCACGCGCCCACGCCTGCAGGTTGCCCTGCTCTTTCCCCGGCGCCTGTCCGGCGCGCACGACCGACAGCTCGACGCCGAGCTCGGCGCACAGCAACGCGCAGTGGCGCTCGTCCGCGTCGGCCGCCTCGCGCAGCCCGTAGTTGACGTGCAACGCGTGCACGACGCCGGCGTCGCGCAGCGCGACCGCCACGTCGAGCAGGCAGACGGAGTCCCGCCCGCCCGAGAGCATCGCCACGAGCGCGCTGTCGCCGTCGAGCAGGCCTGTGGCGCGAACGGCCGCGCGCACCCGCTCGACCTCGCCGTTGCGCTCGACGCCCACGGCCTGTCCCCTACGGGTCCTTGGTCGAGGCGATGAACAGCTCGGTCGGCTCGGAGAAGCCCTTCAGCCCGACCTCGCCGATCCGTTCGAAGCGCACGCCGTCGAGGCTCGATGCGACCCCGACGACGGGGCGCGTCACGAGCACCTCGCCGCCGCCCGCGCGAGCGACCACGCGGGCGGCCTGGTTGATCTCGCGTCCGTAGTAGTCGCCGTCGCGATACAGCGCATCGCCGTAGTGCATGCCGATGCGCGGCGGCGGGTCGCCCGGCGAGATCGCCTCGCTCAGCCCGACCGCCCAGCGCACGAGCGCCCCGGCGTCGGGGCCGACGACCATCACCTCGTCGCCGAGCGTCTTGATCACGCGCGCGTCCGAGGGCAGCGTGCGGTCGACCGCTTCGACGAAGCGCTCGACCGCCGCCAACGCCTCCTCGTCGCCGCGCTCCACGGTCAGGCGCGCGTACCCGGCGAGGTCGGCGAACACGATCGCCACACGCACGCGACCCTCCTCGGAGGCGCTCTCGGCCAGGTCGTTCTCCATGTGGCCGATCACGTCCTGCTCGACGAAGTGGCCGAGCAGGCGATCGTGCGTATAGCGAAGCAGCGGCACGACGAATGGGATCAGCTCGCGCGCGAGGCCCTCCATCTCCTCGGCGATCTCCACGTTGGGCATGCCCTCGCGCATCATCGGCTCGTGCACGTAGAGGTGGATCAGGCGCACCTCCGCTTCGGCGATCTGCGCGATCGCCTGGCCGTAAACGCGCGCGAGCTGCAGGAAGGCGACCGCCGGCAGCCCCGCCTCGAGTACGGCCGCCACGTACTTGATGATTTCCATGTCCTCCTCGGAGAGCAGCTCGCCGGCCGAGGTGCCAAGACCCAGCGCCGCGAAGAGCCGTTCGATCAGCGCCGCTTCCAGGCCCGTCTCACGTGCGACTTCGCGCACCGTGTAGCGCCCCTCCGAACCCGCCAGCAGGTTCTCCAGCGGCCCGACCGCGAGCTGGCCGTTGTCGCTCGCGCGCTTGATCTGCTCGAGCGAGTGCCCGCGCGCGCGCAGGCGCGCGACGACGCGCACGTAGGCGACTGCCGACGGCGTCCAGCGCCCCGCGTAGCCCGGCACGAGACCTTTGCCGATCCAGCGCGTGACCGTTCCCGGCGAGACGCCCGCGTGCGCCGCCACCTGCGCGAGCGTCGGCTCGGCGGGGGTGCTCGCAGGATCCGCTTCGGGCTCAGCCACGCGGGCGCGACGCGAAGGGCTTTCCCATGCGGCGCAGTCTAAAGTCGCGCGCGGTGTCCGACAGCGCGACCACACCCGGCGAGGCCGGCGCCCGCGACGGCGAGGCGATCCCGGGCCCCGCGATCCACCTGCATCCGACGGCCGAACTCGCCGAGCGCGTGCTTCTCCCCGGCGACCCCGGCCGCGCGCTCGCGCTCGCGCAGGCGCTGCTGGAGCGCCCGCTGATGTTCAACCACAACCGCGGGCTGTGGGGCTACACAGGTCTCGCGCAAGACGGGCGCGCGTTGACGATCCAGGCGACCGGCATGGGTGGCCCGTCGGCCGCGATCGTCCTCTCCGAGCTGATCGCGCTCGGCGCTCGGCGCGCGATCCGCGTCGGCACGTGCGGCGCGCTTGCGCCCTCACTGCAGCTCGGCACGCTCGTGATCGCGCGCGAGGCGATCTGCGCCGACGGTACCTCGCGCGCGCTCGGCGCCGGCGAGCGCATCGCCGCCGACCGCGCACTCAGCGAAGCGCTCGCGCGCAGCGATCCAGACGCCGCTCTCGGCGCGGTCGTGAGCGTCGATCTGTTCTACGAGCACGAGGGCGCGCCGCGCGCCGATGCGCACGCCGGCGCCCTCGCCGTCGAGATGGAGGCGGCCGCGCTGTTCGCGCTCGGCGCCGCCGCGTCGGTGCCCGTCGCGTGCCTGCTCGCCGTCTCGGACACGTTCGACACGAGCGGCGCGCGCACGCGGATCGCGCCCGAGCAGTTGCACGCGGCGGCCGAGCGCATGGGGGCCGTCGCACTCGCCGCGCTCGCTTGAGCGGCGCGGCGAGGCCGGCCCGAGTTCAGCGAGCTTTGGCTTTCGCCCGTTTCGCTTTGCCGGCTTTGCTCGCGGCTTTGCTGCGGCTCGCCGCCGCTTTCGCTTTGCTCGCCGCTTTGCCGGCCGCTTTGGCTTTGGCTTTGACCGGTTTGGCTTTGCCCGTTTTGCTCGCAGCTTTGCTGCGACTCGCAGCCGCTTTCGCTTTGCTCGCCGCTTTGCCGGCCGCTTTGGCTTTGCTCGCGGCTTTGGCTTTCGCTTTGGTCGCGGTTTTTTTGGCGGCTTTCACGCGTGCTTTGCCTACGGCTTTGGCTTTGCGCGCGGTTTTTTTGGCCGCCGTTTTCGTGCTTGTGGCTTTTGCTTTTGTCGCAGCTTTGGCTTTCGCCGGTTTCGCTTTGGCTTTTGTTTTCACTTTGGCTTTCGTCGGTTTGGCTTTGGTCGATTTGCTGCGCGTCGTTTTCGCCGCCGCCGCCGCTCGCGCGGGCCTGGCGGCTTCCGGTTTGAACTTACTCGCAAGCCTGCCCAACTGGTCCTCGATCGCCGACAGTCGGGACTCCACCGCGCTCGGCGAGAGTGCACGGTCGAGGCGCTGCACGCCATCCTCGATGCCCTCCAGCCGATGCGAAACCGCCCGCAGCCGCCGCGTCAGCCGTTCTATGTCTGCAGCCGACGGGATGTTCAGCGCTCCCATTGCGACCTCCTGTGCTTGAGAAGCCTTCTCGCGGGCGTCGAATGCCCGGCCGATCGCTCCTGTTATCAGAGGGTTTTCCAGTAGATCGGAGAGCGCCTTCCCCATGCGCTCCTCCGTGTTCACGCTCAACCGCTCGCGCAGGCTTTTGGCGAGATTGTTCGCATCTGACATCCGGCGCTCCTGGTGGTCGTGGTCGAACGGGCAAGCTGCCCGCGGCGGCTACCCGGTCACCGCCACCGCGGAAGGATACGGTGCAGCGATGTCCGACCGCTGGTTCCTGTTCACACAGTTCGAGTTTCCGTGGGAGCTGGGACCACCGGACGGGCGCTACCTCGTGCGCGCCGGACGCGGGGCCGAGCCGGAGCACGTGATCGTGCTCGGCACGCTCGGCGCACGCAAACGCCCTCCGACGCGCGGGCAGCTGTGGAGCGCGGCGACGCGCTCGGGCTCGCGCAAGCGTCCGCTCGAGCCCGAGCCCGAGGCCGAGCCGGTGGCGACCGCGCGCGCGACGATCGTCGACCCCCTGTCGGTCTCGGCCGAGCGTCAGGCCAAGGCGTGGCTGGCCGAGCTCGACGGCGAGCGTGAGATCGGCTTGGCGATCGCCGCGCTCAACCGTCTGCTGCACTTCCATCGCATCGCCGCCGCCGACCCGCATGTGCGCGAGGTCTCACCCGAGCAGGCGCTCGTGATCCGCACGGGCTGGGGCGAGGGCGAGCAGGTTGCCGACGGGCTGTGGACGCACGCAGTCGAGCTTCCCTGGCGCGGCCCCGGCGGGGTGCGGCGCAAACGGATCGGCGACCGCGCCGCGGCGCTGCGACCGCAGGAGCGCCTCGCCGTGCTGCTCGGCGGGCGCGGCACAGCGCTCGTGTGCGAGGACCTCGTGCTGCGCGCCCGCGCAGACCTCGAGCAGGGGCGCGTCGCGCACGCCGCGATCGAGCTGCGCGGCGCTTACGCCGCCGCGCTCGCCGAGCTGCCCGCCGAGGGACGCGAGGACCTCGCGATCCGCATCGCCGAGCTGCAGAAGCTGCACGACGGCGTCGAGGCCCAGGCGCGCGCAGCGCTCGCCCCACCCGGCGGCAAGCCGCCGAGTGCTGCCGAGGACGCCGGCTCCCAAGAGCTCGACGAGGAGGTCGTGCGCCACGCGCTCGGCCGTCTCGAGGCGGCACTTCGCGCGCGCACGGCGGCGGGCTTTACCCTCCAGTGAGCATGGACCCGACGACGACCGCGATCGGCACCTGGAGCGGCGGGCGCTTCATGCACTTCGGTGAGCCGCTGGAGGAGGATCGCCTGCTCGCGCTGCTGCGCCCGGGCGGCGGGATCGACACGGTGATCAGCGCCGACGCGTACGGCGCAGGCGAGGCCGACAGCATGCTCGGCCGTGCACTCGAGGGCTGCGCGCGCGAGGACTACTGCCTGATCGGCGCCGTCGGGCACGACTTCTACACGGGGCAGCGCGAAGGCGCCAAAGGCTTCCCCCGCTTCACCGACCCGCGCCTGCGCGGCGAGCGCGACTACGCCTCCTACATCCGCATGGCAGCCGAGCGCAGCCTGCAGCGGCTCGGCGCCGAGCGCTTCGACCTGCTGCTGCTGCACAACCCCGATCGCACCGGCTACTGCAGCACGGCCGTGTGGGAGGGCATGCGCGCCGTGCGAGACGAAGGCCTCACGCGCCTGCTCGGCGTCGCGCCGGGACCGGCCAACGGCTTCACGCTCGACCTGATCGACTGCTTCGAGCGCTTCTCTGAGCTGATCGACTGGGCAATGATCATCCTCAACCCGCTCGAGCCGTGGCCGGGAGAGCTCGCGCTCGACGCGGCCGCTGCCCACGACGTGCGCCTGATCGCCCGCGTCGTCGACTACGGCGGCATGTTCCACGACGACGTCTCCCCGGGCCACGCCTTCGCCGAGCACGACCACCGCAAGTTCCGTCCTGACGGCTGGGTCGAGCAGGGCCGCGCGAAGCTTGAGCTGATGCGCCCGATCGCCGAGCGCCACGGGCTGAGCATGCTGCAGCTCGCGTGCGCGTGGAACCTCGCGCACGCCCAGGTCGGCTGCGTCGCGCCGACGCTGATCCAGGAGAGCGGCGCGGGCGCGCGGCCGGTCGAGGAGAAGCGCGCCGAGCTGGCCGCCGTCACCGCGCGATCTCCGCTCAGCGAGCAGGAGGTGGCGCAGATCGCCGCGATCGGCGAGAACCGTGGCTGCATGGCGCTGAAGGGCGCGACCCCCGAATACAAGGGCGAGCCCGTGGCCGACCGCTGGGCGCTCGACGACGGCCTCGCAGCGCTCGCCGAACGCTGGCGAATCGAGCCGGGACGCGACCTCGTCAAGCACGATTTCGAGCAGCACGCGGCAGCCGGCGGTACGGCTGCCGTCAACCGCTAGAGCAATCGGCCGCGCCGGGCGGCCGAGGAGGAGACACGATGAGCATCGACGTGAGCGGGATCAAGGAAGGGCAGAAGGCGATGTGGACGGCCGGCGACTACGGCGAGGTTGCGCAGAGGATCGTGCCGGTCGGCGAATACGTCGCGGAACGCGCCGGCGCTGCAGCGGGCCTCGAGCTGTTGGACGTGGCGACGGGCACGGGCAACGTGTCGGTGCCGGCCGCGCAGGCGGGCGCCAAGGTCACCGGGCTGGATCTGACGCCGAAGCTGCTGCAGGAGCAAGGCGCGCGCGCCGCGAGCGCCGGCGTCGAGGTCGAGCTCGTCGAGGGCGACGCCGAGGAGCTGCCGTTCGCCGACTCCTCGTTCGACCGCGTGACCTCCTGCTTCGGCGTGATGTTCGCCCCGCGCCAGGCAGTCGCCGCCGCCGAGCTCGTCCGGGTCGCCCGTCCGGGCGGCAGGATCGTCGTGGCAGCGTGGACGCCGAGCGGGATGGTCGGGCGGATGTTCCGCGCCTCGGCCCCCTACATGCCGCCGCCGCCCGAGGGCTTCGTCCCGCCGGTGATGTGGGGCGAGGAGGGCCATGTCCGCGGGCTGTTCGAGAACAGCGGCGCCGAGCTGACGTTCGAGCTGCGCACGATCACTTTCGAGGGCGACTCGGTCGAGGCGTGGGTTGCGAAGGACGAGCGGATCCTGGGCCCGTCGGTGATGGCCAAGGCGGCGCTCGAGCAGCAGGGCCGCTACGACGAGCTGCGCCGCGACGTCAGCGATCTGTACGGCGAGTTCAACGAAGCCGATGACGGCAGCTTCAGGGCGCCGGCGGAGTACCTGATCACGGTCGCCGAGCTTCCGGGCTGAGCGCCGCGAGCAGCCCCTGCAGCTCGGCCACGACGTCGCCACGCAAACGTACCGCGGCGAGGTCGTCGAGCGGGGTCGGCCCCTGCGTCAGGATTGCCACGGCGCCGCCGGCCTCGCGCGTCAAGAGCGGCAACCCGGAGACGGGATGCACTTCGAGCGAGGAGCCGACGCACAGCAGCACGTCGGCCCCCTCGCACAGCTCGCGCGCTCGCTCGAGTACAGGCGCTGAGAGCAGCTCGCCGAACAGCACAACGTCGGGCTTCAGCGGCCCGTCGCACTCGGCGCAGCGGGGGACGCCCTCGACGTCGGCTGCCAGCCGCTCGCGCACCTGCTCTAGCTCCACGCCCCCGTCCTCGCCGCCGCAGTGTGGGCAGGAACAGGAGGCGATGCTGCCGTGCACCTCGAGCAGTTCGCGTGTCCCGGCTCGTCGGTGGAGCATGTCGATGTTCTGCGTGACCACGCCGTCGAGCAGGCCTCGCTCCTCGAGCGCGACGAGCGCGCGGTGCGCCCCGTTGGGTTGCTTGCTGCCGAGCGAGGCGAAGCGCTCGCCGTAGAAGCTCCAGAAGCGCACGGGGTCCTCGCAGAAGGCGTCGATGTGCGCGACCTCCATCGGGTTCACGCGCTCCCACAGACCCGTGCGCGGCGTGCGGAAGTCGGGGATGCCCGACGGCACCGAGATGCCGGCGCCGGTCAGCGCGACAACCGAGCGGGCACCGCGGACGAGTTCGGCCAAGCGCTCATCAGACACCAGCTACGCGCTCAGTGGTGGAGCGTATGGGGATGATGGATTGCCGGACGACTAGACATCCGCGCGGCAAGGTTTGGGACGACGAGGGCCCGGGTGTCCGCCCGGGCCGTCGGAGCATTTCGATGGAAGACACAGCAGAACAGAACCGCAAATCGATCCTTGCATGGCCGCCGGATGCCGTCCGAACGTTGCGTCGCGATGTGCACGATCGCGTTGAGCTGTCCGTCCTGTGTCCGCAGGTGCCCACCGCGAAGAAAAGAGCATCGATGGCTGCAACGCCCCGGTTCTACCGTGACACAACAGGAGCCCAGTGCTGCCAGAGGTGGCCTAGAAGAACTTGGCGTCCTTCTCAGGCACGCGAAATCGCGTGTCAGCGGGCCCGACGCGCTCATCAGCTTCCAGCTCCTCGAGCGTGGCCGCGTCGGCAACGATCTCGCCGTCGTCAACTGCGACCCACCGACCTGGGAACCGGTCGAATACGTCGGCCGGAACTGGCGGCTCAGAAATATCTACTACGGGTGCCATCGTCCCTCCGGACACAGTTCTGCGGAATGGCGGAGGCATGATAGCCCTCTTTTCGGTCATCGGCCACCGATCCCTGTTCCGCGGCTGAACGAAGTGGACAAACGGTGTCACGGCTCACGACCCCCTACACCAAGGCAATGCCAGTCCTACGGCTCGCAATCGAAGGGCCCACTGGACAGAAGGCGATCGCCGGAATAGTCGATAGCGGAGCCGACAAGACCCTCTTGCCGAACAGTGTGGCTTCAGCGCTCGGTGTTCCTGACGAGGACTTGCAGCCAACTCCCGATGGCTCAGGCGGAGCTGGCAACATTTGGTTCCCCACCTGGGTACTGCCGTACTCGCTAAAGGCGCAGGTCATCGTGCCCTTCGCGCCACCCCGAGGCATTGAACTCTGGGGCCCTGAGCTCGCCCTCACTCCCGCGTTTGCGAAGGACACGGTCTCACTCTTTGGTCGGGCGGACTTCTTCGAGACTTTCACGGTCACGTTTGACCAGCCCGGCGGGCAGGTCTTTCATCTCGACTATCCGGACTGAGAAACGCCCGCTCACTTGCCCTTGAAGTGCGGCGCGCGCTTGCCGAGGAAGGCGCTGATGCCCTCCTTGGCGTCCTCGCTGGCGAACACGCTCGGCGAAGGCGCGCCTTCTCGGCCTCGATGCCCTCGTCGAGGTCGCCGGCCGCGGAGACGTGCTTGATCTCGCTCGACGGCGAGCGGCGCCTGCTCGGCGAGCTTGCGCGCCCAGGCGAGCGCGGTGTCGAGCAGCTCGTGGTCGCGCGACGACGCGGTTGACGAGGCCGAACTCGTAGGCCTCCTCGGCGCCGATCGGGTCGCCGACGAGGTTCATCTCCAGGGCCTTGTTCTCGCCGACGAGCCGCGGCAGGCGCTGCGTGCCGCCGAAGCCGGGGATGATCCCGAGCTTGATCTCGGGCTGGCCGAACAGCGCCGAGCTGCGCGGCGATGCGCACGTCGCAGGCCATCGCCAGCTCGCAGCCGCCGCCGAAGGCGAGCCCGTTGACGGCGGCGATCGTCGCGATGCTCGACCGCTCGCCGAGCTCGCGCAACAGCGCGTGCGTGTCGTCGAGCAGCTCCGCGCCCGGCGGCCGCGTCCATCGTCGTGAACGCCTTGATGTCGGCGCCGGCCGAGTAGAGCATCGGGTTGGAGGAGGCGATCACGAGCGCGCGCACGCCGCTGGCCTTGACCTGCTCCCAGACCTTGCCGCAGGTCGCCGATCGACCTGCGGCGAGATCGAGTTCATCTGGCCGTTGGCGAGCCATGCGATCGCGACGTCGCCGCGCGTCTCGAGCTTGATCGACCTCGGCCGGCTGCTCGGCGTCGGGCTGCGGGTAGGCGTAGAAGCCCTGGCCGCTCTTCTGCCCGAGGCGGCCCTGCGCGACGAGCCGGCGCAGGATCGTGCGGCGGCGCGAAGCGCTCGCCGTAGCTGCTCCTGCGCGTTCTCCAGCCGCTCGAGGACCGTGTCGAGCCCTCGACGTCGGCCTTCATGAACGGCGGCAGCAGTCCGCGGCGCGGGTCGAGGCCGGCGCCGGCCATCATCCCGAAGTCGATGTCGCGGTGGGTGGCGACGCCCTCCTCGAGCACGAGGCAGGCCTCGACGAACGTCTTCAGCGACAGCAACTCGACGAGCTCCTCGACGTCGGGCTCGTCCTCGCCCGCGAGGTTCGGCTCGCCGCTGGGCGAGTAGAAGCCGTCGCCGCCGGTCTTGGCGCCGAGCTTGCCGTCGGCGACGAGCTTCTGCATGCCCTTGGGCACGTAGAAGCGGTCTGCCGTAGGACTCGTGCAGGTGCTCGGCGACGTGCAGCACGGTGTCGAGGCCGAGCAGGTTGACCAGGTAGTACGGGCCGATCGGCACGACGCCGGCCGCGCCGACGCCCTCGTCGATCTTCTTGATCGAGAGGCCCTTCTCCTCCTGCTCGCGCCAGATCTCGGCGATCGCCGGAGTTGAGGATGCGGTTGACGACGAAGCCGGGCACCTCGGCGCAGGTGATCGGCTGCTTGCGGATCGCCTGCGCGAAGGTGACCGCCGCTGCGACGGTCTCGGCGCGAGGTGTCGTCGCCCTCGACGATCTCGATCAGCGGCATGATCGAGGCCGGGTAGAAGTAGTGGAAGCCGACGACCTTGTCGGGGCGCAGCGTGGCGTCGCCGATCTCGGTGATCGACAGCGACGAGGTGTTCGAGGCGAGGATCGCGTGCCCCGGCGTGACGGCGTCGAGCTCGGCGAACACGGCCTGCTTGATCTCCATCCGCTCGGGCACGGCCTCGATGACGAAGTCGACGTCGCCGAACGCCGTCGTAGGAGGTCGTGCCGTCGATCCGCCCGAGCGATCTCGTCGACCTGCTGCCGCGGCCTGCTCCTCGGTGATCTTGCCCTTCTCGACGAGTTTGGCGATCTGCCCGGTGGTCACGTTGCGGGCCTCGTCGAGGCCCGCCTGCGACGAGCTCGTCGTCGATGTCCTTGAGCACCACGGGAATGCCGGCGGCGGCGATCGTCTGGGCGATCTGGCCGCCCATCGTGCCGGCGCCGACGACGGCGGCCTTGAACACGAACATTGCTTTTCGGTCACTCCTTCTGGCTAGGGTTGCCGGAGCCTAGCGTCCTGTGGCATGGCGGCGTCCGGCAGCAGCGCACCGCACCTCCGGCCGCCCGCGCGGGTTGTGATCGGTGACGGGATCGCTATCGCGGGTAGGAGAGGCGTATGAACAAGCTCGAAGTAACTCAGAGAAGGTTTCGAGGGGGTGACGGGCCGACGGTGCGCGCGGTGCGGCGCGGACTGCCGGCAGTCGTGGCGGCGATCGCCGTGCTCGCGCTGCCGGCAGCCGCGCACGCCGCCGTCTTGCCGAAGGTCAACACCACCGGCGCACGCGAAGTGAGCTACGGATCGGCTGTCCTGACGGGCTCGGTCAACCCGAGCGGGAGCAACACGTCCTACTACTTCCAGTACGGGCTGACCAAAGCGTATGGCTCGCAGACGGCGATCGCCGACGCCGGCTCGGGCGCCAAAGCCGTCTCGGTGCGCCTGCCGATCTCGGGGCTGCAGCCGATCACGGTCTACCACTACCGGCTCGTCGCGGTCAACAGCGCGGGCGCGAGCATCGGCGATGACGAAACACTGCTGACGACGAAGGTGCCGCTGTCGCTGGCGATCCTCTCCTCGCCCAACCCGGTGCCGTTCGGCGGCGCCGTGACCGTGCAGGGCACGCTCTCGGGCACCGAAAACGCCAACCGCGCGGTCGTGCTGCAGGCCAACGCGTTCCCGTTCACGGCGGGCTTCCAGAGCATCGGCAACACGGAGTTGACGAGCCCGACGGGCAGCTTCATCTTCACCGTCCCGTCGCTCACGACCTCGACGCAGTTCCGCGTGTTCACGCCGACGAGCAAGCCCGTCGTCAGCGCGGTCGCGAGCGAGAACGTCGCCGTGCGCGTCTCCAGCCACGTCGCGCGCACCAAGCGCCGCGGCTTCGCCCGGATCTACGGCACGGTCACGCCGGCGGTCGACGGCGCGCAGGTCGGCATGCTGCGGATCGCCCGCGGGCACGGAATCCTCGCCGGCGGCACGGTCGCGAAGCCGCTGAACGCCTCGAGCTCGCGCTTCAGCCGCGTCGTGCGCGTGCAGAAAGGCGCCTACCGCGTGCTCGTGAAGGTCGCCCCGGGCGCGATCGTCTCGGCGTACGGCACTCCGCTGCTGATCCACTGAGGCTCGACCGCTTGCACCAGGGAGCGCCGCTGCGCGGAGGCGGCGGCGCTCACCTGGGCTTCTCTTTTCGTCATTAATCTATTGAGAGAAGAAGTCCGGCCAATCGGGCTCGGACTAGACGGCGACCGTTTCGACGCCACCGACCGCCGCCGGCTCCTCGACGCGCCGCGGCAGCAGCGTTTCGCGTGCGATCACGAGGCGCTGGATCTGCGAGGTGCCCTCGTACAGCTGCATGATCTTGGCGTCGCGGAACAGCTTCTCCACGGGGTACTCCTTGATGAAGCCGTAGCCGCCGTAGACCTGCACCGCTTCGGTGGCCGTCTTCATCGCCGTGTCCGCCGCGAAGCGCTTGGCGTGCGAGGAGATCAGCGTGTTGCGTTCGCCCGCGTCGAGCATCGCCGCCGACTTCCACGTCAACAGGCGCGCCGCCTCGATCTCGGTCGCCATGTCGGCGATGATGAACTGGATCGCCTGGTGCATCGCGATCGGCACGCCGAACTGGACGCGTTCGCTTGCGAGTAGTCGATCGCGAACTCGAACGCCGCGCGGGCGATGCCCGTCGCCATCGCCGCCACTCCCGGCCGCGTGCGGTCGAGCGTCATCATCGCGAGCTTGAAGCCCGGTTTTCCTCGCCGAGCAGGTTCTCGGCAGGGACCTCGACGTCGTTGAACGAGATCGTCGCCGTGTTCGACGCGCGCTGGCCGAGCTTGTCCTCCTTCTTGTCGACGACCACGCCCCAGTCGCGCTCGACGACGAAGGCCGAGATGCCGCGGTGGCCGGCCTCCTTGTCGGTCTTCGCGTAGACGGTGTAGTAGTCGGCGTAGCCGCCGTTGGTGATGAAGCACTTCGAGCCGTTGATCACGTACTTGTCGCCCTTCTTCACGGCCGTCGTGCGCATGCCCGAGACGTCGGAGCCGGCGTCCGGCTCGGTCAGGCAGAAGGAGGCGAGCTTCGGCGCTTCGGTGAGCGCGCCGAGGTACTTCTTCTTGATCTCCTCAGAGCCGCCGAGCGCGATCGGCGCCGTCGCGAGGCCGTTGCAGCCGAGCGAGGTCTGGATCCCCGAGCAGCCCCACGAGAGCTCCTCCTCGATCAGGCAGCCGTCGAGGTAGCCGCGCGCCGGCGCCGCCGTACTGCTCCTCGATGTGCGATGTTCATCAGCCGACCTCCCAGGCCTTCTCGATGATGTCCTGCGGCCACGTGCCGTCCTTGTCGTACTCCCATGCGACGGGGCGGATCTCCTTGACGGCGAAGTCGTGCGCCATCTCGCGCAGGTTCTTCTGCTCGTCGGTGAGCGTGAAATCGACCATTCTTGGAATTACCCCCTACAGGTGGCGGACGGCGCTTGGCCCCTGCCGGGGCGCGTGGCGCGCTTGGACAGTGATTGACTGGTCAGTCAACCCACGATCCAGGGTAGCGAAGCGCACCGCGATCGGCAACAATCAGAACGTGGCGCAAAGCATGGCCGTCGCGCTGCAGAGCGCATTCCCGATCGTCGTCTTCGGCGCCGTCGTGCTGTCGATCGTGATGTCGCTGATCTTCCTGTTCAGCCGTGGCAGCGTGTTCGACCACATCGGCGACGGCGGGCTGACGGGCGAGCGCGACGCCGGCCCCGAACTGCCCCCGGCCCCGCCCGAGTCGGCCGCCGGCCGCGCCGAGCAGGAGCTTGAAATCCGCCAGATGCTGACGGCGCGCAGCGCGCGCATGGTCGGCCGCGGCGAAGCGCCGCTCGACGTCGAGGCCGAGGTGGCGCGCCTGCTGGCGCCTGTCCAGCGCAGCGGACACGACCCCGGCCTGCTGGCCGAGGTGCGCCAGCTCGTCGTTGCGCGCAACGAACGGCGTGCGCGCCAGGGCCTCGAGCCGCTCGACGTCGAGGCCGAGGTCAAGCGCACGCTCGACGAGCTCGATCCCTGAGCGGGCGGGCGGGCGACCCCCACGCACGACGGCCACGGCGCCCGAGCGTTCACCACTCGACCCCCACGCCGAGTGGCGGGTCGGGTATAAACGGCGCCATGAAGGACGCGCGCCGCTTCGCACTCGACGAGCTGATGATCCGTCCGGGGACCTACTTCAACCCCTCGACGGAGGTGCTGATCGTCGTCGACGACTCGCCCGAGGTCGACCACGAGATCTTCGAGTCCGACGACTTCGACAGCACCGACTGGGTGCTGATCTCAGACGACTCGCCCGTCGACGAGGGCAAGCGCGACGACCTGATCGAGGAGTTCCGCACGACCTACAAGCCCGGCGGCGAACCGCTGTCCGACGGCGACGACGTCGAGGACGAGGAGGACGAACTCGAACCCGACGACGACCTGGAGCTCGATCCGGAGTAGAAGGGCCGTGTGTGACGGCCCGTGTGGGCGGGCTGGGGTGTGACGGGCCGTGTGGGCGGGCTGGGGTGTGTGCGTGTCCGGTTTCGGTTTCCGATAGCAGGTGTATATACGGCGTATATGCCATTGCTATCGCTGGCTGAATGAGCAGCACGCCGACGCGCGCCTCCGCCCGCACATGCGCAACTCGCTCGCCCGCGCAGGTGTTCACAGCCATGTGACCGCTTTCCGCTCGTCTGCAACGAGCCCTGCATCGCAGCGACGCGCCGCCCCTACCATGCGCCGCGTGCGCGCAAGGCTTCTCGTGGCGCTCGCCCTCGGCGCGCTGATCCCCCCGCTCGCCGCCTCCCCCGCCTCGGCGGCCAAGCCGCGTGCCCACGCCGGCCGCGCTCCAACGGTGTCGAGCGCGCTGCAGGGCCTGCAGCGCAGCGGGCAGATCACCCCGGCGCTGTACGCGAAATACGCCGGCGCCTACTCGGCAGCGAAACGCTCGCTCGGCCGCTTGAGCGGCACACGCCGCTCAGAACTCGGCGCGGTCATGGCCAACGTCGCAAGCGATGGCCGCCGGCGGCTAGCTTCATCGCCTCGCGCCTGCCCGTGATCTTCCTCACGCTCGAACGCAACCGCCAGTGGTGGACGACCGAACCGCTCGTCGGCAGCGGCGTGCGTGTGAGCTTCCCGGGCTCGAAGCTCGTGTGGGAGCACTACGCCGGGCAGGGCATCGAGATCCAGTGGCTCGGCACGTTCGGCGCGGGCAACGGCTTCTACCTCTCGGGCCACGAAAACGCCAACCTGCGCCAGCTGGTCTCAGAAGTGCTGCCACTGGCGACCAAGCGCGCCGGCGGGATCGCGTGGGAGTACATGTTCCAGTTCGACGGCGGCTCGCCCGCCGTGGACGAGCGGGCTCTCCCAGGGCACCGCGCTGCAGGTGCTCGCGCGCTCGTGGCAGCGCTTCAAGGAACCCGAACTGCTGAGCGCCGCGCAGCAGGCGCTCGGCATCTTCCAGACGCCGCCGTCGAGCGGCGTGCAGGTGAAGACGGCGGCCGGCTCGGAGTACGCCGAGTACACCTACGCGCCGAGCGACCGCATCCTCAACGGCTTCATCCAGGCCGTGATCGGGCTCTATGACTACACGCAGATCACCAAGGACCCGCTCGGGCTGAAGCTGTTCGAAGCGGGCGACGCCGAGGCGCGCGCCGAGGTGCCGCACTACGACACGGGCGCGTGGTCGCTGTACGACCAGTTCTCCGAATCGAATCTCAACTACCACGAACTGCTCACCGAATTCCTCCAGCACCTGTGCGAACGCACGCGCAAAGGACCGCCGATGAGCACCGCGCCGCCGCCCACGCCGACGACACCCACCACCACGACGCCGACGACTACGACGCCGACGACGACCACGCCGACGACGCCCTCCGGTGGCACGGCGCCGGGCACGGGCACGACGGCGGGCGCCGCGCGGGCGATGGCTTCGGCCACCGCCGCCCGCGCGCATGCCGCCGCCACGACTACGCCGGCGGCGACGCCGATCGCGGGCGATCAGATCTACTGCACGACGGCCCAGAAATTCACGTCCTACGAGAAGACGCCGCCGGCGATCTCGCTGCTCACGAAGACGCTCAAAGGCGGCACCCGCGCGGGTGTACAGCTGTCGCTGTCGAAGATCTCGACGGTGCGCCTGACGGTGCGCCAGGGCGGGCGCACTGTGTGGAGCAACAGCGCCTACCTCGCGCGCGGGAAGCCGAAGCTGCTTTGGGTGACGCCGAAGGCCGGCGGCACGTTCAACGTCACGCTGAGCGCGACCGACCCGGCGGGCAACTTCGCGACGGCGACCGGCACGATCGTCGTCTCGCACGGCTGACACGGCGCGCGCGCATCCTCGCGCCGGGCCGCGCCTAGACTGGTTCCATGACGAGGCTGCTCAACGCCTGGGGCGCGCTCGGCCGCGACCAGCGGCTGGCGGCGATGACCTCGCTGGGACTGTTCGTCTCGATGCTGCTGCCGTGGTACAGCAAGACCGTCGTCGTACGCACCCGCGGCGGCGGAGCCGGGACGCAGAGCCTCAGCGCCTTCCAGGCCTTCTCGTTCGTCGAGGCGGCCGTGCTGCTCGTCAGCGTCGGCGTGCTCGCGACGCTGCTCGCCCGCGCCGAGGGGCGCGACTTCCATCTCCCCGGCGGCGACGGCACGATCGTGATGCTCGCCGGCGCGTGGGTGGCGATCCTGATCTTCTACCGCCTGTTCGACAAGCCCGGGCTGCATGGCAACGAACAGGTCGTCGCCTCGGTCGGCGTGCAGTGGGGCATCTTCGTCGCGCTGCTCGTCGCGCTCGGCCTCGCCTACGTCGGCCGGCTGATGCGCTTCGGCGAACGCGGCGCGCCACCGATGTCGCGCGCGCCGCGGCGCGACGATGCTCCCGGCTCGCGCCGTGCTCGCGAGCGGGCGGAGACCGTCATCGTCCCCTCCTACGAGGAGGAGTCCGATACACGCGAGACCTTGCCCGGGCGCGAGGCGCGGAAAGCACCTGACCGGGTCTTGCCGGCGCCTGCGCCGGGGGCCGACGCGCCGACCGTCCCGACGGCGCCGTCCACGCCGGGCGGCGAGTGTCGCTCGCGCCGCGAACGCCCGCGCTACCCGCCGGGGCCCTCCGAGCAGATGTCATTCGAGGACACGCAGCCGGAAGACGAGTAGGAGAGGGGGCCGCAACAAAAGCTCCCCGATCTCGCCTTGGTCTCACGACGGCACTGCGAGCGGTCGCGCTCGGCACAGGTGCCAGCATGCCATCTAGGCTGAGGCTTTCAGAGAGCGACGGCGTGCTACGACACTCCCCGATGCCGGACGGCTCGACTTTCGACCGAGCCGTCCGAACGGGCCTGCCGACAGCTCAAGATCTACAAGCTAGGCATAACTTACCATCAATTTGTTTTTACACTCCATTTCGCTTTGCCTTTTATATGCAATTTGACAGTGAATTCGGATTCCGCCACTTCTTTGCCCAGTTTAAGTTTACTCCCGGAAGGCAGACAGATCACTTCATGTTCTATCTGTTCCGTTTCAAACGTTTTATCCCATGTGCAGCGCTGCGAACCGGTCTCCTTAGCTTTGGCTACACTCACAATGCATCCTTCTCCTTCAATGGTTATTTCTGCGTAGACTTTTTCGGCACCCAGGCCAACATATTCCTCTTCCGGCGCCGTAGGTGGAGTATTTACAAGTTCAGGTATCGCCGTCGGTTTAATCGTTTCTTTCGGAATAACACATTTCGTGAGATGGGCAACTCGTTCGTGTTTCGCGGTTACCGTCCAGATTTCGTTACATTGTTCCAGTTCTAATTCTGCTTTCTGGCACCGTATTTCAATTTTTGTGCCGTTAACCGTCGTAAAACCCTTCGACACTCCACTACTTCCTTCAGGGAAGACTTCGGCCGGGAGTTCGCTTCCTCCTGAGCAGAAGACCCATTTCGCTTTTTTCACGTTGCATTTTTCGGCAAACGCCTGCGATGGCGCAACTACGCTAACGCCCACCAGTGCCATTGCGGCCATAGCGATCATCTTGATCTTCATTTGAGTTCCCCTTCGATCCGGGCTTGTCATAAAGACGGGTGGCCGACTGCGCTGGTCTTCTATTTCCAGCATCAAGTCGGTCCGCCGCCGTTACCAAGCTAGCGCCGCGCAAGAGATGAAGACAGCATAAGTAAGTCTAATTACCGCTTTCTGAATTCGACGTGTGATCGCCCTTGTGAGAAACGCGGATATGTCTCCTACTTGGTGGATGCCAGGGCAACCGTCGCTGGGCACAAAATTGGCTCGACGAGGACAACTTCTTCCACTACCGATAAAGCTTATCTCGCCTGGTGGTCAACTCCAAGGCCGTGTCAGGGAAAGTGGGTTTCTGAGCACAAGGTCGCTGTCGGCGTGCCAAAAGCATCGCCGACAGAGCAGGCCTCGATGGACGCCGCCTCGACGACCTGCTGCTCACTACCGTTTACCCCACGGCCGCCGGCCCCGCCGGCAAAGGAGTCACCACGGGAAGGACTCCACACACACGCACACACACACGAAGGTTCAGGTCGCCTTCCTGTTGCGGGATTCGTAAGTCGTGCGGTCCCTGTGGGTCTCAATGACCAGCCGTGCGACTGCTCGTGGAGCCGCTCGCATGCGGCCCCAGGTCGCCTTTCAGGGGTTGGCAAGTCGTTTCTGGCGCAGGAGCACGCGATGCGCCTGACCGTTGCTTGCCCGGCGACACCCGAGATTCGTGTCGCGAAGTTCAAGCTCGCACGCAGGCCGCCGACGACGGACGCCTATTATTGCGCTGACGATGCCTCTCCCCTCCCCCGAGGCGCCAGGCGCCTCTCTCCCTTCGCCCAGCTCGGTCGCCGACGTCTCGGCAGGCCTGCGTCGAGTGGGCTACCTGCCGGGCGAGTCGACCGCGCTCGTCTCCTACCTGGCGACGAAGCTCGGCAAGCCGGTGCTCGTCGAGGGCCCAGCGGGCGTCGGCAAGACGGAGCTGGCGAAGTCGCTGGCGCAAGTACCTCGGGCCGCGAGCTCGTGCGCCTGCAGTGCTACGAGGGCCTCGACGAGGCCAAGGCGCTGTATGAGTGGAACTACCGCAAGCAGCTCCTGCGCATCCAGGCCGAGGCGTCGGGCACGGGCTGGGAGGCGGTGCAGGAGGACATCTTCGGCGAGGAGTTCCTGCTCGCGCGCCCGCTGATGACGGCGATCGCCTCCGAGCAGCCGGTCGTGCTGCTGATCGACGAGATCGACAAGACCGACCAGGAGTTCGAGGCGATGCTGCTGGAGGTGCTCTCGGACTTCCAGATCTCGATCCCGGAGCTAGGTCGCGTCGAGTCGCGCACGCACCCGGTCGTGCTGCTGACCTCGAACAACTCGCGCGAGCTGACCGAGGCGCTCAAGCGACGCTGCCTCTATCTGTGGCTCGACTACCCCGAGCTCGAGCACGAGCTCGAGATCGTGCGCCTGCACACGCCGGAGCTGCGCGAGACGGTCGCGCGCCGGCTGGTCGAGGTGATCGGCATGGTGCGCGACGCTCGACCTGAAGAAGCCACCGTCGATCGCCGAGTCGATCGACTGGGCGCGTGCGCTGCTGCTGCTCGGCGTCGAGGACATCGACGCGAAGACGTTCACCGAAACGATGTCGGTGATCGTCAAGCACCGCACCGACATGGACGTGGTCGCCGAGCGCGTCGGGCTGAAGCTCGGCTCGCCGGCCGACGTCGCCTGAGGGCCGGCGTGGCGAGCCCCGGCAATGACCCAGGCCGCGACGCGCTCACGCCCGCGCCGCCGGGGCTGCCGGCGAGGATCCTCGAGTTCGGCGAGGAACTGCGCGGCGAGGGCGTGGCGGTCGGCACCTCCGAGCTGCTCGACGCCTTCGCCGTGCTCGCGCGAGATCGACTGGACCGAGCGCGAGGACTTCCGCGAGGCGCTCGCGGCGACGCTCGCCAAGAGCCAGGAGGACCGGCGCGTGTTCGAGCTCGTGTTCGAGCGCTTCTTCTTCCGCGCCGTCGAGCTGGCAGCCGACGCGCGAGGGCGTGCGCGAGGAGGACCTGGCGATGCTCGGCGAGCTCTCCGAGGACGAGCTCGACGCGCTGCGCGCCGCAGATCGCCGCAGGCGCTGCGGGACGGCTCGGAGGGCGCGATGCGCGACCTCGCGCGGATGGCGATCGCGGCGTTCGCGCGCCGCCAGGAGGGCTCAGGCGTGATCGGCGTCGACGTGCAGCGCATCCGCCGTGCGCTCGGCCTGCGCGCCGAGCCCCAGCCGGAGCTGCCCGAGGAGGACCCGCGCCACGACGGCCTGCCGCGCGACGCGCTGCGCCGCTTCGAGGCGCTGCTGCGCCGCGAGCTCGAGCGCGCGCAGATCGAGCGCACGGGCAACCTGCCGCCGGCGCGGCCGCTCGGCGAGCTCGACCGCGCGCTGCCCTCAGGGCCGCTGGCGGACCTCGCCGCCGTGCACCGCGTCGTCGCGCAGCTGCGCCGGCGCCTGGCGACGCAGGGAAACGCAGATGCGCGGCCACCGCAAGCACGCGCACGTCGACGTGCGCCGCACGATGCGCGCCTCGCTGCAGACCGGCGGCGTGCCGGTCGAGCTCAAGTTCCGCCCGCGCCGACCGAAACGGCCGGAGATCTACGTGCTGTGCGACGTCTCGACGAGCGTCACCTCGGCCTCGGTCTTCTTCCTCTCGGTGCTGCACGCGCTGCACGACACGTTCCGCAAGATGCGCTCGTTCGTGTTCATCGAGCGGATCTCCGAGGTCACGGACATCTTCGAACACGAGCGCAACTTCAAAGCCGTCAGCGAGCGCGATCGGCTCGCGACGCCGGCGTCGCCGACATCTCGGGCTACACCGACTACGGGCGCGTGTGGTCGGAGTTCCTCGTGCAGGTCGAGGACGACCTGCACCCGCGCGCGACCGTGATCGTGCTCGGCGACGCACGCACCAACGGGCGCGACCCGCGCGCCGACATCTTCGCCCAGATCGCCGCACGCGCAGGGCGCACGTTCTGGCTCAACCCCGAGCCGCGCCTCTACTGGAACTACGGCGACTCCGTGATCGCGGCCTACGAAGAGTTCTGCACGGCGTTCGAGTGCTGGACGACCGCGCCAGCTCGAGGACTTCGTGCGGGCGCTGACGCGGCCGGTCGTGTCGGCCTGAGGGCCGATGGGGTCGATCAGCCGCGCGTGGCCAGGGCCAGTGCGCGCCGCAAGCCAGCGTCGACCTGCGCCATCAACCAATCCGGCAGTGACGAAATGCGCTGCTCGAGCGTCGCGCGATCGACCGTCGCAAGCTGCGTGACGTTCACTACCGAGTCCGCCTCGAGCTCGGTGAGCTCACTCGAGACGGCCACGTTCCCCGGCAGCGCTGCGAGCCGAGCGTTGCCGGTGAGCACAGCCACCGTGATCGTCTTCAGACGCGAGCGGTTGTACTGGTCGGCGCTGACGATCAGTACCGGGCGGCGAAGCGCAGGAGCAGAGCCACGTGGAAGGCCGAGGTCAGCCCACCAAACCTCGCCGCGGAGCATCAGTCCTCATCGCCGGGCGCGAGGGCGGCCGCGGCAGCGTCGGTGAATGCAGAGTCGGACGGGATCCCCTCGACCGCCAGGTTGATCGCCTCGGTGGTGTCCTCGTCCTCGAGCGCGTCGAGCCAGCTCCGCGCAGCCCGCGCATAGAACTCGCTGCGGGACACCCCCAAGCGCTTCGCTGCCTGCTCGACGCGCTGGAAGGTTTCATCCGGAACCGAAATCGCCGTTTTCATGTAGATGAGTATAACTGAGTTATACCGGCCCCCACGCAGTAGCATCAGCACGAAGAAGCAGACACCAGGGGGGCTGGCGGGAAGGCCGGCTGAGATGGTGCCCGGGAGCTCGCTCCCCCGGCGCCGACCCTTAGAACCTGTGGGGTAATGCCCGCGAAGGGAGCGAAGTGGCCACCGAACTGCAGTCCCGCACCAGCCGCCCACTCGGCGGAGAGCGGCCGCCGCACGAGTCTGTTGCGCCAGCGGGTGGTGCGATCGAGCTGCAGGCGGTCGAGCGCACGTTCACCGACAGGCGCGGCGCGAGCGTGCCTGCCCTCGCCGGGATCTCCCTGCTGGTGGCGCGCGGTGAGCTGCTCGCGCTGGTCGGCCCGAGCGGCTGCGGCAAGACGACGCTGCTCGAGCTGATCTGCGGGCTGCAGGCGCCGGATGCGGGCACGCTGCAGAGCGAGCCGGCGGTGCTGATGCCCCAGCGCGACCTGCTGCTGCCGTGGCTCGACGCGCTCGACAACGCGGCGCTCGCGCTGCGCATCGCACATGTTCCGCGCGCACAGGCCCGTGAGCGCGCCGCCTCGCTGTTCGCCGAGCTCGGTCTGCAGGGCTTCGAGCGCGCGCATCCGAGCGAGCTCTCGGGCGGCATGCGCCAGCGCGTCGCGTTCGTGCGCACGCTGCTCGCGGGCAAGCCCGTACTGTGCCTCGATGAGCCCTTCGGCGCGCTCGACGCGATCACGCGCGCCGAGATGCAGGACTGGCTCGTGCGCGCGCTGGCGCGCGCGCCGCGCACGGTCGTGCTCGTCACGCACGACGTCGAGGAGGCCGTGCTGCTCGCCGACCGCGTGCTCGTGCTCTCGCCGCGGCCGGGACGCGTGGTCGACGAGATCGCGGTCGAGTTGCCGCGCCCGCGCAGGCGCACCGAGGCCGCGGTCATCGCACTGCGTGAGCGCGCGCTCGGGTTGCTGGCGGGAGCGCGGCCGGCGTGAGGCGAGTGTCCCCGTCCCGTCTGCTGCCGCCGCTCGTCTTGGTGCTCGCGCTGCTCGGCGCGTGGGAGCTCTATGCCGACCTCGGCACGACGAGCTCGTTCGTGCTGCCCGCGCCGCACGCGGTGGCCTCGGCGCTGTGGGAGAACGCCGGGTTCATCGCGGCCAACCTCGGACCGACGGCCGAGGAGGTCGGCCTCGGCATCCTGCTCGCGCTCGCGCTCGGCTTCGCGCTGGCCGTAGCCGTGCACCTGTCGAGCCCACTGCGCCGCGCGATCTACCCGCTGGCGGTCGGCTCGCAGGCGATCCCGGTGGCGGTGATCGCGCCGCTGCTCGTCTTCTGGTGGGGCTTCGGCGTGCTGCCGAAGCTCGTCGTGATCGTGCTGATCTGCTTCTTCCCGGTGCTCGTGACGACGGTCGACGGCCTGCGCGCGATCGAGGGCGAGCAGTTGAAGCTGCTGCGCACGCTCGACGCATCGCGCTGGCAGGCGTTCCGCTTCGCCGAGCTGCCGGCGGCGCTGCCGGCGGCGCTGAGCGGCGCGCGGATCGCGCTGGCGGTCGGCGTGATCGGCGCCTATATCGCCGAGTCCCAAACAGCCACGAGCGGTGTGCATGCGGGTCTCGGCCATGAGATCAACGCCGACCTGACGGCGCTGCAGACGCCGCGAGCCTACGCTGCGGCGTTCGTGCTGTTTGCGCTGGCGATCGCCTGCTTCTATGCCCTGTCCCTGGCCGAGCGCGTGCTCGCGCCGTGGGCGCACCCGAGTAGAGGAGAGACGACTTGAGAACGATGTCCGCCCCGCCGCTGCCGCCCACACCGCGCCGCCGCGCTCGCCGTCGCACCGCGAGCGCGCTCGCCCTGCTGCTGGCGGTGGGCGCGCTGCTCGTGCTCTCGGCCTGCGGCTCAAAGCAGGACAGGATCTCGGCGTCTGGCTCGGAGCCCTTCACGGTCGTGCTCGACTTCTTCCCCAACGCAGACCACGCGGCGCTCTACTCGGGGATCGCGCACGGCGACTTCAGCGCGGCCGGGCTCGACGTGCAGCCGCAGACGCCGGCGAACCCGTCCGAACCGCTCAAGCTGCTCGCGGCGGGCAAGGCCGACATGGCGATCTCCTACGAGCCCGAGCTGCTGCTGGCGCGCGACGAAGGCTTCAAGCTGGTCTCGATCGGCGCGCTCGTGCAGCGGCCGCTGACCTCGATCATCGCGCTGCCGCAGGGACACGTGCGCAAGGTGGCGGACCTCGCCCACAAGACGGTCGGCACCGCCGGCATTCCCTACCAGGCGGCCGAGCTGAAGACGGCCGTGCAGGCGGCCGGCGCCGACCCGGCGAGCGTCAAGGAAGTCAACGTCGGCTTCAACCTGGTGCAGGCGATGCTTACGAACAAAGTCGCAGCGACGCTCGGCGGCTTCTGGAACTACGAGGCGATCCAGCTGCAGCAGATGCACAAGCACCCGGTGGTGATCCCGGTCGACAAGGTGGGCGTGCCGACGTACAACGAGCTCGTACTGGTCGTGCGTGAAGACGAGGCGCGCAAGCGCGGCCAGGACCTGCGCGCGTTCCTGCAGGCGCTCACGCGCGGCGAGCACGAGGTCCGCGCCGAACCGGCCGCCGCGGCGGCGCTCGTCGTCAAGGCCAACCCCTCGCTGCAGCCGAAGCTGCAGCTGGCCTCGATCGAACAGACGCTGCCGGCCGCCATGCCGAGCACCGGCAAGCCGTTTGGCTGGCAGACCCCTTCAGCGTGGGCCTCGTTCGGACGCTGGATGTTCGACCACGCGCTGCTCAAACACAACCCGAACTCGGCGCTGCCCCCGTTCAGCAACGAGTTCCTGCCGGGGCAGGGCATCTAGGCGATTCCCCTAGGCTGGGGAGATGCGCGTCGGATTGCTCACCGGAGGCGGCGATTGTCCCGGGCTGAACGCCGTGATCAGGGCAGTCGTGCGCCGCGGGCTGGCTGAGCCCGGGAACAGCTTCGTCGGCTTCCGCTACGGCTGGGCCGGCGTGCTGGCCGACGACGCGATCGAGCTGACGCTCGCGAGCACGGCCGGCATCCTTCCGCGCGGCGGCACGATCCTCGGCACGTCGCGCACGAACCCGTACACCGACGGGCAGGACGGGACTGCTGCGATCCGCGAGACCCTGCGATCGCGCGAGATCGACGCGCTGATCCCGATCGGCGGCGAGGACACGCTGGGCGTCGCGCTGCGCCTGCAGGAAGACGGCGTGCCGGTCGTCGGCGTGCCGAAGACGATCGACAACGACCTCGGCGGCACCGACGTGACGTTCGGCTTTCAGACGGCCGTGCAGATCGTGACCGAAGCGATCGACCGCCTGCACACGACGGCCGAGTCGCACAACCGCGTGATGGTGCTCGAGGTGATGGGCAGGCACACGGGTTGGATCGCCACGCATGCCGGTCTGGCGGGCGGCGCCGACGCGATCCTCGTGCCCGAGCGCCCGTTCGACATCGACACCGTCGTCGCGCACCTGCGCGCCCGCCACGAGCGCGGGCGCAGCTTCTCGATCGTCGTCGTCGCCGAGGGCGCGACGCCGCGCGAGGGCACCTTGCAGGTGCTCGAGGGCACGACGACCGACGCCTTCGGGCATGCCCGGCTTGGCGGTATCGGCGTGATGCTGGAGGGCGAGCTGGAGCGACGAACGGGCTATGAGAGCCGCGTGACGATCCTCGGCCACGTGCAGCGCGGCGGCACACCGGTCGCGTTCGACCGCGTGCTCGCGACGCGCTTCGGCGTCGCCGCGATGGACGCCGTGCTCGGCGGTCGCTCCGGCGTGATGGTCGGCCTGCGCGGCACCGAGATCGTCGAGACGCCACTGGCCGAGGCGCTGCGCGAGCCGAAGCTGCTCGACCCGGAGCTGTACGCGACGGCCGAGCTGTTCTTCGGGTAGCACGATGCGCGCGATGGTGTTCGAGCAGGTCGGCAGCCCGCTGCGGGCGGTCGAGCGTGACGCACCGACACCCCAGGCGGGACAGCTGCTGCTGCGCGTGCACGCCTGCGGCATCTGCCGCACGGACCTGCACCTGCTCGATGGCGAGGTCGAGATCGACGAGCCGCCGCGCATCCTCGGACACCAGATCGTCGCGACGGTCGAGGACACCGGCGAGGGCAACGAAACGACGATCGAGCTGGGCGACCGTGTCGGCGTGCCATGGCTCGGCTGGACGGATGGGACGTGCGCGTGGTGTCGCAGCGGCCGCGAGAACCTCTGCCCGAACGCGCGCTTCACCGGACGCGATATCGACGGAGGAATGGCCGAGTACGCGGTCGCAGACGCGCGCTTCTGCTTCCCGATCCCTGAGGGCTACCCCGACGAGCAGGCGGCGCCGTTGATGTGCGCCGGGCTGATCGGCTACCGCGCGCTGCGCATGTGCGGCGAGGCGCATCGGATCGGCCTGTATGGCTTCGGCGCCTCGGCGCACATCCTCGCGCAGGTGTGCAGCTCGCAGGGACGCGAGGTCTACGCATTCACGCGTGCCGGCGATCAGAAGACGCAGGCCTTCGCGCGCGAGCTCGGCGCCGTCTGGGCCGGCGCCTCGGAGGACACTCCGCCGGAGCCGCTCGACGCGGCGATCATCTTTGCGCCCGTCGGCTCGCTCGTCCCGCTCGCGCTCGCCGCCGTCGCGCCGGGGGGCACGGTCGTGTGCGGCGGCATCTACATGAGCGAGATCCCGTCCTTCCCGTACAGCGCTCTTTGGCAGGAGCGCTCGGTGCGCTCGGTCGCCAACCTGACCCGTGCCGACGCGCGCGAGTTCCTGCCGCTCGCGCCACAGGTACCTGTGCGCACGCGCGTCACGACCTACCCGCTCGAGCAGGCCAACGAGGCGCTCGCGGACCTGCGCGCCGGGCGCTTCACCGGCGCGGCCGTGCTCGTCCCCTGAGCCGCGCTCACCTCTAAGCGGGTTCTCATCGCACGCTCAGTGTCGCTTTAGCGCGTTCGAAGAAGCTGGCCGAAGTGTCCGCCGCCTCGCGTTTCAGCACGCAGCGCTCGGCCGCGGCGCTGCCGGCCGCCTGTGCCGCGGCCGCCGTTCTGCTCCTGGCCGGCTGCGGTGGCGCGGGGTCCGGCTCGAGCACCCGGGTCGCGGCGCAGGCGACCGCCGGCACTCACGGTACGGGCTCGAGCTCGGCCCCTACGCAGGGCCCGACCACGGC
The DNA here is from genome assembly GCA_963717665.1 of uncultured Solirubrobacteraceae bacterium. GTDB lineage: Bacteria > Actinomycetota > Thermoleophilia > Solirubrobacterales > Solirubrobacteraceae > Palsa-744. The sequence continues at coordinate 3,139,772 of OY970348.1, read as the reverse complement.
CGCCGGACGCCCTTCCGCGCTGCATGTCGTCGCGAGCACAAAGCTCCCCGAAGCGGTGCAGCTGCCGGCCGTGACCGCCGGCCTGGGCGGCGTGCTCGCGCTCGCCGGGCTCGACGCGGCAGACTCATCGCTGGCGAGCGTGACGCTGATCGACGGCAGCTCGGCGAGCGCCGCCGCGCAACTGCCCGAAGCACTGCACGATGCCGCCGCGGCGAGCATCGGCGGGCGTGCATACCTGTTCGGCGGCGGCAACGCCGGCACCGCCAGCTCCTCGATTCTCGAAGTCACGCGCTCGGGGGCGCATGTGGCGGGGCGCCTGCCGGCGCCGTCCTCGGACGTCGCGGCGAGCGCGATCGGCGGTACGGCCTACGTCGTCGGCGGCTACACCGAGACGATGCCGCTGCGCACGATCGTCGCGTTCACCCCCGGGCGGGCGACGCGCGTCGCCGGAATGCTGCCGCGCCCGCTACGCTACGCCGCCGTCGCGGCCGTCGGCGGGCACCTGCTGATCGCAGGTGGGACCTCGGGCGAAACCGCCCAGCGGACGATCCTCTCCTTCGACCCGGCGAGCGGGCGCGTGCGGCAGATCGGCGAGCTGCCACGTGCGCTGACGCATGCCGCGGGCGCATCGCTGAACGGGAGCATGTATGTGCTCGGCGGGCGCGGCGAAGGGCTAACCGAGCAAACCTCGGCGATCCTCGCGGTCGACCCCTCGAGCGGATCGGTGGCCCCGGCCGGGCACCTCCCCGAAGCGCTCTCGGACCTCGGCGCGGCCTCGCTGCTCGGCCGCATCGTCACCGTGGGCGGGCGCGACCGTACAGGAACGGTTTACGACCGCGCGCTGACGTTCCTGCCGACCGGTCGATGAGCGCGCTGCGGGTGCTCGCCGGGACGGCGGCGCTGGCACTCGCGACGACAGGACTCGCAGCGTGCGGCGGCGGCGCCCCGGTAAGCCGATCGGGCAGCGGCGCATCGGCCGAGACCTTCATCGCCGGCAGAGGCGCGAGCGACGGCGCGCGCGCGGGCAAAGGCGTCGAAGTCCCGCGCCCCGGCCGGGTGCCGCCACCGCTCGGGCACGCGAACGTCTACGCGGCCGACCGCCCCGGGCGCTTCAGCCCCCGCGTGCGCGGCGCCAGGGCGCTCGTGTACGTGCCCAACAGCGAATCGAACACGGTCGATGTGATCTCGCAGAGGACGTTCAAGGTGATCGACAGCTTCCCGGTCGGCACGCTGCCCCAGCACGTCGTCCCTGCGTGGAACCTGCGCACGCTGTACGTGACCAACGACCTCGGCAACAGCCTCACGCCGATCGACCCCCGCACGGGCCGGCCAGGGCGTCCGATCCCGGTCGCGGACCCCTACAACATGTACTTCACGCCGAGCGGGCGCTGGGCGATCGTGGTCTCCGAGGCACGCCGCGAGCTCGACTTCCGCGACCCGCGCACGATGGCGCTGCACCACACGCTGGCGACGCCGCAGTGCCGCGGCGTCGATCACATGGACTTCACGGCCGGCGGGCGCTACGCCGTGGCCTCGTGCGAGTTCGCCGGCCGCGTGATCGTCGTCGATCTGCGCAGCGAGCGGGTCGTGCGCACGATCGCGCTCGCACCCGGCTCGATGCCGCAGGACGTCAAGCTCTCACCGAACGGGCGCACCTTCTACGTCGCCGACATGGCGCTCGGCGGCGTCTGGCTGATCGACGTGCGCAGTCTGCGGGTGATCCGCTTCGAGCTGACCGGCGCCGGCGCGCACGGCCTCTATCCGAGCCGCAACGCGAAGGTGCTCTACGTCTCCAATCGCGCCGAAGGGTCGATCAGCGTGATCTCCTTCGCCGCGCGCCGCCCGATCGCCAAGTGGCGCCTGCCGGGCGGCGGCTCGCCCGACATGGGAGGGGTATCGGCCGACGGCAGCATACTCTGGCTGTCAGGCCGCTCGGACTCCTCTGTGTATGCGATCTCGACGCGCACCGGGCGGCTCTTGCACCGCATCCCGGTCGGCCAGGGTCCGCACGGCCTACTCGTCTGGCCCCAGCCGGGCCGCTACTCGCTCGGGCACACCGGCATCCTGCGCTAGCGGCACCGGGCCCGCCGGATACGCCCGACGCGCAGCATCCGGCGAAGCGCTGGGCGCGAAGCCGGGGAGCACGAGCTCGATGCGAGCCCCGCCCTCGGACGAGCTGCCGGCGCTCACGTCCCCCCCGTGCGCGAGCGCGATCGCGCGCACGATCGACAGGCCGAGCCCGGTGCCACCGGAGGCGCGGTCGCGCGCCGAGTCGATGCGGTGGAAGCGATCGAAGACCCGCTCGCGCTGCTCTGCTGGGATCCCGGGACCGTCGTCTTCGACGAGCAGCCGCAGGCGCCCTCCGTGCATCGCCTCGACACGCAGGCGCACGATGCCCACCCCAGGTGCGGTGTGCTCGATCGCATTGCCGATCATGTTGCGCAGCGCCTGGGCGAGCCGGTCGGGATCGCCATCGAGCACTCCCTCTGGCACGCCGCCGGCAAGCTCGAAACGACGGTCGGCGAGCAGCCCCATCCCATCCCACAGCTGCTCGACGAAGGGACGCAGCTCGATCGGCGCCAGGCGCAGGAACTCGGTCTGTTCGCTGCGGGCGAGCAGCAGCAGGTCATCGACGAGACGGCTGACGCGCCCGATCTCGGCCTGCACGAGCGCCTCGACCCGGCGCAGTTCGGCGGGCGAGGGCCGCTCCTGCGCAGCCAGCACTTCAAGCTGTCCGCGGATCACCGTCAGCGGCGTGCGCAGCTCGTGCGATGCGTCAGCGACGAACGCGCGCTGCCCGGCGAATGCCTCGGTCAGCCGATCGAGCATGTGGTTGAACGCGTCGCTGAGCACGCGCACCTCGCGCGCCTCGCCCTCGGGGCCGTGGATGCGCGGATGCAGGTCGCCGGCGTCGACCCGCGCCGCGACCGCGGCCATCCGCCGCAGCGGGCGCGAAACCCGCGTGCCGATCAGGTAGGCCGCCAGCAACGCGCCGGCCAACGCGATGATCCCGGCAAGGATGAACGCGCGCGCGACGCTCGCCTGGGCGTGCGCGACACCGGACAGCGACTCGCCTACGCCGATCGTGGCGCTCGAGCCGTCGCGCAGGCGCACGTGGCGCCTGAGCAGGCGCAGGTCGCCGACATCGCCGAGCGACAGCGTCGAGTAGCCGGCGGCACTCGTGAGCAGCCTCGCCGAGAGCGCGTCCTCATGTGCTTGCTGGGCGGCGCTCTCGCCGTCGTCGGGCTTGACCGCGTCGGAGAACAGCTCCGGGCGATTGGTGACCGTGCCACGGCCGGGGACTTTCGCGAACAGCACGATCGAGCTGGCGGCGAAGGACTGATCGCGTACGTACTCGCCTGCCTCCGCGTACGCCCCGCCGCGTGTGGGCCGGCCGCCGCGGGCGAGGTCGTGCGTCAGCCCGTTGGCGTAGCCCGCGATCTCGCCGTCGATCTGCTGGCGCAATTGGGTGCCCGTCCCGCGGTAGACGGCGACGAACGCGATGCCCGTGCAGAGCAGCGTGACGAGAGCGATCCAGCCGGCCAGTCGCCAGCGCAGGCCGACCCGCGCGAGGCGTTCGCGTAAGCCGCGCATCGCGCTCAGCCGTTGCCGCCCAGCCGGTATCCGACAGCGCGCACGGTGAAGATCGGCGCCGGATCGCCCGGCGCCGCGAGCTTGCGCCGCAGATAGCCGACGTAGACGTCGACGACGTTGGTCGCCGGATCGTGCTCATAGCCCCAGACGGCGCTGAGAATCTGCTCACGCGAGAGCACCTGGCCGTGGTGGCGCATCAGGTGGGCGAGCAGCTCGAACTCGGTCGTCGAGAGCGTCACGGCCCGGCCCCCTCGGTTGGCCTTGCGCGTGAGCAGGTCGACTTCGATGTCCTCCGCGCGCAGCATGTTGGCGGACGCCTGCGCGACGACGCGTAGGTGCGTGCGCACGCGCGCCACGAGCTCGGCAATCGAGAACGGCTTGACGAGGTAGTCGACGGCGCCGGCCTCGAGGCCCGCCACGCGGTCCTCGATCTCGCCCCGAGCAGTCAGCACGATCACGGGCATCGTCGGTCGCGCGAGGCGTAGGCTCTGGAGGATCTCCATACCCGAGCGGCCGGGAAGCATCAGGTCGAGCACGACCGCATCGCAGTCGCCGCCCACCGCGAGGCGCTCACCCTCGATCCCGTCGAGCGCCGCCTCGACGGCAAAGCCCTCGGCTTCCAGGCCACGCTGCACGAAATCGACGATTCCCGGCTCATCCTCGATCAGCAGGACGCGCGCCGCCGCCTGTGACTCACGCTGTACGCCCGGTTCTCCACCGGGCGAAAGCGCCTCGCCGCGCTCTGCGCGCGTGCTCGCCGACATTGCACAAGGATAGGGCCGCGAACCGCCCTGTATGGGCGCCTAAGGGTTTTGGAGAACTTTCTCATCTACCTGTTACCGCGTCCTTAGTTCCCGCTCACACACTGCGAGCCATGGCAGTCGACCGTCAAGCCTCGTTCCCGTCGTCGAGGAGGGCTCACCTCGGAGGCCTCGTCGGCGGCGGGACGACGGGGAACGAGCGCCTCACCTCGGCTACCGGCGCAGTGCTGATCGTGCTGCTCGCCGTGATCGGCGTGACGATCATCGCCCTCGGGCCGCTCCTCTCCGTCCATCTGTTCGTCGGCATGGTGCTGGTCGGCCCGGTGCTGCTGAAGCTTGCCAGCACGGGCTACCGCTTCGTCCGCTACTACACGGCCAACCCGCGCTACCGCCGCAAGGGCCCGCCCGCGCTGCCGCTGCGCCTGATCGCGCCGATCGTGATTCTGAGCACGCTCGTCGTCTTCGTCAGCGGCGTCGCGCTGCTGCTCGTGGGTCCGAGCTCACGCGAGGAGCTGCTGCCGATCCACAAGGTCAGCTTCTTCGTCTGGGTCGCCTTCATGTCGCTCCACGTGCTCGCCCACCTGCCGGCGATGCTGCGCGGCGTGCTCGCCGACTACCGCCCAACGCGCGGCAGCGCAGCTGCGTGGGAGCAACGCCTGAATCCACGCGAGGGCACCAACGGCCGCGCCGGTCGTGTGCTCTCGCTGACGAGCGCGCTGGCCTTCGGCGTGGTGCTCGCGATCGTGCTGATTCCGCAGTTCGGCCCCTGGCTCTCGGCCCAGCACCTGCACCACTGACATGCGCCGCCACGCCACACACAGAGCGCGACAGCTCGCTGCGCAGGCTCAACCGCGTCAACCGCTGGCTGCTCGCGGGCAGCCTCACGCTCACGGGGGTGCTGACCGAGGTCGTCGCCCACGCGTTCCCCGGCAAGTGCGCACGCGAGCTCTTCGGGCACGGCCGCCAAAGCGACACGGCACAAGCACTCGAGCCATTCATCCACGCACGGCTCGACCTCGACGAGCACGCTGAAGCCACCCGCGCGGGCCCCCGAAGCGAGCGAATCCAGCAGCGAAGGCTCGAGCGAAGCGCCAACCGAACCGACCCCCGAAGCGACGCGCGAAGCCGCCCCGGCCGAAGAAACCGCACGCGAACCAGAACCGGCGCCGGAACCCGAAGCCGCTCCCGAACCGGCTCCGCAAGCCGAAGCGCCGGTCGTCTCGGGAGGATCGTGAAGCTCGAGCGCCCTCGCCCCTCGCGCTGGACGGGCTGCGCCTTCTGGCAGGCGCTCGGCACGAATGTCGTGCTGCGCACCGCCGATCCCGCCGGTCTGGCGAGCGCCCGCAGGGCCGTCGAGTCGGAGCTCGACGGCGATCGACCGCTCCTGCAGCCGCTTTCGCGCGGACTCCGAGCTCGCGCGTGCTGAACGACCGCGCCGGCATGCCCGTCCAGGTCAGCCCGCTGCTGATCGACGCGCTCGCAGCTCGCGCTCGATGCCGCCGCGCTGACCGACGGCGATGTCGACCCGACGCTCGGCCGCGCGCTCGAGCTCGTCGGCTATGACCGCGACTGGCGCCTGCTGACCCGCGCCCGGCGACGGTCAGACGCAAGGCGCCGACGCGCCCACTCCGGTACTGAAGCTGCGCGCGCTCAGACGGCTGGCGCTCGGTGTCGCTGGACGCGCAGACACGCGACCGTCCGGCTGCCGCACGGAGTGCGGCTCGACCTCGGTGCGACCGCCAAGGCGCTGGGCCGCCGACCGCGCCGCGCGGCCGCCGCACGCGGCCAGCGGCTGTGGCGTGCTCGTCAGCCTTGGCGGCGACATCGCGACGGCCGGACCGGCACCGGCGCGGCGGCTGGCGCATCCACGTGACCGACGACCACCGCAGCGACGCCACAGCGCCCGGGCAGACGGTCTCGATCCGCTCGGGCGGCCTGGCGACGTCGAGCACGACCGTCAGGCGTTGGAGTCACGAAGGCCGCACGATGCACCACATCATCGACCCCGCGACCGGGACCCCAGCGAACACGTGCTGGCGCACGGTCAGCGTGGCCGCCGACGAGCTGCGCGGACGCGAACATCGCCTGCCACCGCCGCGCTCGTGCGCGGCCGCTCGGCGCTGGACTGGCTCGGCCGAGCTCGAGCTGCCGGCGCGGCTGCAGTCGAGCAGCGACGGCTCGGTCACGACGATCGGCGCACTGGCCGGCGCAGCGGTCCGCTCGGGCGAGCGCGGCGAGTCGCGGGATCGATCGCTGCCACTCGCGGTCGTCGGCGGCAGCGCCTACTGGTACCTGACGCGCTCGACCGGCGTCGTCGCGCTGCTGCTGCTGACGCTGGCCGTCGTGCTCGGCGTCGTCGACGTCCGGCGTCTGGAGCACGCCGCGCTGGCCGCGCTTCGTCGTCGACTCGCTGCATCGCAACGTCTCGCTGCTGGCGATGGTGTTCCTGCGCCGTGCACATGCTGACCGCCGTGCTCGACAGCTTCGCGCCGATCTCGCTGCGTCGACGCGGTCGTTCCGTTCGTCGGCTCCTACCGGCCCGTTCTGGCTCGGCCTCGGCGCGCTCTCGCTCGACCTGCTGCTGGCCGTGACGATCACGCAGCCTGCTGCGCCAGCGCATGGGCTATCGCGAGCTGGCGCGCGGTCCACTGGCTGACGCTACGCGAGCTGGCCGATCGCCCTGCTGCACGGCTTCGGCACGGGCAGCGACGTGAAGTCGCGCATGGCTGCTCGCGCTCAGCGTGCGTCTGCCTGCTCGTCGTGCTCGGCGCGGTGCTCGTACGCGTCGATCGCCGGCTGGCCGGAGCACCTGCGCGCCCGCAGCGCCGCGCTCGGCGGAGCCGGCGTCGTTCTCGCTGTTCCTGCTGCTGTGGCTGCCCGGCGGTCCGCTCGGATCCGAATGGGCGCGCCGCTCGGGCACGCCGGGCAAGCTGCTCGGGCATTCCACCCACGCCAAGCCGGCGAAGGGCGGCAAACGATGAGCCGATCGCTCTCCACGGCCGAGCTCTCCAAGTCCGACGCGGCGACGCGGGAGTACGAGAGACCTCCCCAGCCGGCCAAGCCGGACGGCGCGGGCTCGCTGCCGCGCCTGCTCAGGGGCGTTCCAGCGGCCGGCGATGCGCTCGACCTCGACCGGCACCTCGCTGTGCACGGCGAGCTCCCGCCACGAACGCCGACGCCGACGCTCGCTCGAGTCGGCCGACTGATCGAGCAGGTCGAGCGCGCCGGCCTGCGCGGGCGCGGAGGCGCGGGCTTTCCGACCGGCCGCGAAGCTGCGCGCCGTCGCCGGCGCGGCGCGGGCGCCCGATCGTCGTCGTCAACGCCGCCGAGGGCGAGCCGGCGAGCCTGACAAGGACCGCACGCTGTGCCAGCTCGCTGCCTCACCTGATGCTCGACGGAGCAGCGGCTGGTCGCGCACGCGCGTCGGCGCGCGACGAGGTGATCGTCGTGCGTCTGCGAGTCCGCGCTCGAGCGCCGAGACGCTCGCCCGCGCGATCGCCGAACGCGGCGCGGGCGACGGCGTCCGCGATCGAGCTCTGCGACGGTGCCCGCCGGCTACGTGGCCGGACAGGAGTCGGCGCTCGTCAACCATCTCAACGGTGGTCCAGCGCACTCCCGACGTTCACGCCGCCGATGCCCTTCGAGCAGGGAGTCAGGCGACGGCCGACGCTGGTCACCAACGCCGAGACGCTCGCCCACGTCGCGCTGATCGCGCGCCACGGGCCCGACTGGTTTCGCGCAGCTCGGCACGGCCGATCAGCCCGGCTCGACGCTCGTCACGCTGTCCGGATCGCTCGCCGCCCCGGCCGTCTACGAGATCGAGTACGGCGCCTCGCTGCGCGTCGCTGATCGACGCTGCCGGCGGCCTGCTCGCGCCTGCGCGCGCCGTGCTGCTGGGCGGCTACGCCGGCACCTGGATCGACGGCGCGCTGCTCGCCGATCTGGCGCTCTCCGACGAGCAGCTCGCGCGCCACGGCGCCTCGCTCGGAGCCGGCGTCGTCGCGCTGCTCTCAGAGGCCGCCTGCCCGGTCGCCGAAACCGCCCGCGTCACGCGCTGGCTGGCGGGCGAGAGCGCCGGACAGTGCGGGCCCTGCGTGCACGGCCTCGGCGCGCTCGCCGGGACGATCTCAGAGCTCGCCGCCGGCGTGGCTTCCAGCGAACGCCGAGCAGCGCGTCGAACAGCCTGCTCGCGGCTGGTGCGCCGGCGCGGCGCCTGCGCGCATCCCGACGGCACCGCCCGCTTCGCGCTCAGCGCGCTCGAGGTCTTCGCGCGACGAGTTCGCCGACCACGCGCGCCACGGAGCCTGCGAGCGCTGCAGCGCCCCCGCCGAGCTGCCGCTGCCGGCACACGAGCGCGTGCAGCCGAGCTCGAGCGGCCGCGCACGTGCCTCCTCGCGCTCGCGCCCGCGTTCGCGTTCGCTCTCCGGCGAACGAGCGGTCCGATGAGCCACCGGCTGCGCCTGAACCCGATCGCCTGCGAGGCGCACGGCATGTGCGCCGAGCTCTTGCCCGAGCGGATCACACTCGACGAGTGGGGCTACCCGATGCTCGACGACGAGCCGCTGGCGGGCGCGGTGCTCGACCACGCAAAGCGCGCAGCGGCGGCGTGCCCCACGTTCGCGCTGCTGGTCGAGCGCGAGCGCGAGCGCAGCCGCAGCTGAGCCTGCGCACGGAGCGCACCCCGGCGCCCAGTGCGCTCAGCTCGTCACTCGCTCACAGCGCCCATGCGTGCATGGCGGCCAGCCCGGCCCACTCCTCATATGGTGCGAAGAACGCGCGCACCTCGTGCTCCAGCGCCCGCGCGCGCGGGTCGCCGCCGCTGAGCAGGCGACCGACGAGCTTGAGCAGGCCGACGTCCCCGGCGGGCACCTGGTCGTGGCGCCCCTGGCCGTGCAGCGCGAGCATCTCGACCGTCCAGCGCCGATGCCCGGGATCGCGCGCAGCCTGCGCCAGACGCGCTCGTGGTCTGAGCTGTAGAGGTCGACGCGGCCGCTGGCGACCTCGCGAGCCACGCGCACGAGCGTCACCGCCCGGCATGCCGCAAGGTCGAAGGACTCAAGGCGCGCCGGTGCCGTCCCGGCCAGCGCCTCGGCCGTGGGCAGGTCGCGCAGCGGACTGGCAGCGCCGTCCCAGCCGATCCAGCGCCGCCCCAGCGCGGAGACGCAGCCGGCGCTCGATCGCAGCGGCGCGCTCGTACTCGATCAGCTGCTCGCAGACCGCCCACGCGAGCGCCTCGAACGGCTCCGGGCGCCGGCGTCACGCGCAGCCACGGACGGCGGCGCAGCGAGCGGCCGATCAGCGGGTCGCGCGCGAAGCGGCGGTGAAACGCGCGCAGGTCCTCGTCGACGCCCAGCGCGAAGCGCATCCGCTCGATCCCGTAGCGAGGCCGCCGCGCGCGTGCCCGCGCGGGCGCCGAACAGGACGCGGTCGGGCGCCGTCTGCGCGACGCGCACGAGCACCGGCTCGCCCTCGTGGTGCAGCAATCGCTCGAGCACGCCGCCGCGCCGGCGCACGGTGCCGTCCATCGCGCCGCCCGGCAGGCGAAACGGACCAGCCGGCCGTACCTCGACGCGCTGCTCGAGTGTGTTCACGACCGCGCCGCCGGCGCTAGTCGCGGCCGCTGAGCAGGTGCACGTCGACCAGCAGCGAGCGGCTGCCGACGATCTGCACGAGCTCGCCCGCGGCCGAGCCGCTGCGCCGACGGCCGCGCGCGAGGCGGCGCCCCGCCTGGCGCCCTTGCGCGAGCGCCTGCGAACGGCGTTGGCGTCGCGTTACCAGTCCAACCACGGCAGCGCCGGCGACGAAGCCGCCTGCCGCGACAGCGGCCGCCTGCACCGCCGGCAGCGTCGTGCCTTCGCGCGCCGGCAGCAGATCGCCCGAGCGACCTCGGCGCGCACGACGCGCGCCTCCTGCGCCAGCACCGGCAGCGAGCCGGCGTCGGCGCCCTGCCCTGCGGCGTCCAGGCTCTCGGCGCCCGGCTCGACCGTCTCGCCGGACTCCATCTCTGCCTCCGTGCGTTGTGTGGACGTGCTCATCGGGCAAGTGTAGAGAGCGCCTCAGACCACCCGGCGCCCATCGCTACAGCTCGCGCTCGTACATGCGATAGCGCTTGACGACCTTTCCGCCCATCGCTTCCATGCCGCGGTTCATCGGCGTGTTGGTCTCGAGGATCCAGCCCATCTCGCCGCCGTCCTGCGGGCGCGCTTCGGCGGCGTCGAAGTGCAGCTCGTACAGCCGCGCGGCGACGCCCGTGTGCTGGTACTCGGGCTTGACGCCGAGGAAGCCGACGCGTACGCGGTCGGTCAGCCTGCCCTTGTTGCAGGAAGTACCACCAGCCGAATGGCAGCAGGCGCCCTTTCATCTTGGCCAGCACCTGGTTGGCGTCGGGCACGGTGATCGCCATGCCGACGACCTCACCGTCCTCTTCGCGCTCGGCGATCATGAACCAGTGCTTGTCGAAGACCAGGTGCAGCTCCTGCGCGATACGCATCCAGGTCCTTCTTCGAGAACGGGACGAAGTCCCAGTTCTTCGACCAAGCCGAGTTGTAGACCTCGGCGAACTTGTCCATGTCTTTGCGTAGCTGCCGGCGGCGCATCGGGCGCACGCGGATGCCGTGCTCGCTCTGGGCCTTCGCGGCGAGCTCCCAGATCACGGGCAGCACCTGGTCGCGATCGGTGACCTCGAGGTTCCACATCAACAGGTCGATCGCCTTGCTCATCCCGGCCGCCTCCAGGCGTTCGCGGTAGTAGGGCGGGTTCCACGGCTGCGCGATCATCGGGCGCAGCTCATAGCCCTCGATCAGCACGCCGCTCTCGTCGTTCATCGTGAAGCTCGCCGGTCCCACGATCCGCTCCTTGCCGCGCGCGCGCAGCCACCGCGCGGCAGCGTCGAGCAGCGCATCGAGCACCTCCTGGTCGTCCTCGAACTCGAGGAAGCCGAACCAGCCCCAGTTCTTCTTCTGGTAGTCGTTGAACGCGTCGTTGACGTGCGCGCTGACGCGGCCCACCACGCGCCCGTCGCGCCAGGCGAGCAGGTACTGCGCCTCGCCGTGGTTGAAGAAGGCGTTCATCCGGCGGTTGAGGAACAAGCGCCGCTCGAGCTTCAGCGGGGGCACCCACTGCGGGTGGTTAGCATGCAGGCCGAACGGGAGGTCGATGAATCGCTTCAGATCTCTGCCGCCCGCAACGGACCTGATTTCGACTCCCACGGCCGAGGCACATTACATGCAGACCTCCATCGACGTCTTCGCAAAGGTCCGCGACCACGACCGCTCCGAGCTGCTCGCGGCGGCGCGCGAGGCGGACATCCTGCCGTACTTCCATCTGCTCACCTCGCCGGCGATGCCGGTCGTCGAGATGGAGGGAGCCGAGCGGATCATGCTCGGCTCCAACAACTACCTCGGCCTGACCGGCGACGAGCGCGTGATGGCAGGCGCGCGAGGACGCACTGCACCGCTACGGCACCGGCCTGACCGGCTCGCGCCTGCTCAACGGCACGATCCCGCTGCACCTCGAGCTCGAGCGCGAGATCGCCGAGTGGATGGGCAGCGAGGACGCGATCGTGTTCACGACCGGCCATCAGGCAAACGTCGGCACGCTCGGCACGCTGCTCGGGCCGCAGGACACGGTGATCGCCGACGCCGGCGACCACGCGTCGATCCTCGACGGCTGCCTGCTCTCGCGCGCCAAGCTGCGCCCGTTCCGCCATAACCGCCTCGACAAGCTCGAGAAGATGCTGCAGCGCGCCCAGGACGACGGCGGCGGCATCCTCGTCGTCGTCGACGGCGTGTTTTCGATGGAGGGCGACATCGCCCCGCTGAACGAGATCTGCGAGCTGTGCGAGCGCTACGGCGCGCGCCTGATGGTCGACGAGGCGCACGGCGCCGGCGTGCTCGGCTCCCGCGGCGCCGGCACGGCCGAACTGCTCGGCGTCGCCGACCGCGTCGACCTGCGCATGGGGACGTTCTCCAAGTCGCTTGCCTCCTGCGGCGGCTTCGTCGCCGGCTCGCATGAGGTGATCGAGTACCTGCGCCTCTACTCGCGCGCCTTCCTGTTCACCGCCTCGGCGGTCCCCGCCGCCGTCGGCGCCGCGCTCGCCGCGTTGCGCGTGCTGCGCTCGGACGATGGGCCGCCGCTGCTCGCACGCGTGCTCGAGAACGCGCGCCACCTGCGCGACGGGCTGGAAGAGCGCGGCTTCGCGGTCGTCGCCGCGCAGGCGCTGGCAGACGACGCGCACGTGCAGCAGCACGCGCCCGGGCTGCGAGCCACCACGAGCGCCACGGCTGCCTCCTCACAGACGATCGTCACGCCGATCGTGCCCGTGCTCGTCGGCGATGACTGGAAGGCGGCGCTGCTGTGGCGCGCGCTGTACGACGAGGGCGTGTTCGTCAACACGGCGCTGCATCCGGCCGTGCCGCCCGGCGGCGCGCTGCTGCGCACGAGCGTGATGGCGACGCACGACACGCCCACCCTCGACCGGGCGCTGGATGCCTTCGCGCGGGTCAAGCGCGAGTTCGAGGCGGAGCACGGTCCGCTTCCAGGACCGGTCTCCGGCTGATCGACCGAGGTCTCGCCACCGGCCCGGGTAGCCCATACCCGCCGAGCGACTTGTCCAAATCTTCACAAGTCCGAAGCCGACACAAAAAGGTCGCTTCTAGCGTACGAAGCGCGAGAACCTGGTTGACCGGATACCCCGTCCTGACATAGCTTGCGGGAGCGCTCTGCATGTCGTCCAGGTTCGCTCCGCACCTGTCATCTCCGAGACAATCTTTGATGGGCCTCAAGCCCTGGCCCTGAGTTGATTCTGGACGTCTCCCGAGCGCTAACCCGTCCAAAAATCAAGCACGGATGTTGCGGCTCGGATGCCCGGGGCCGCAACGGGGAGAGTCCCAAATGAACGCGACAGCGACGATTGCCCCTGCTCCGCAGTACATGCGCGCCCTGGAGCGCGCCAACAAGGTCCGCCTGGCCCGTGCGGAGCTCAAGCGCAAGGTCTCGATGGACGAGGCCGATGCCGCCGAGGTGATCCTCTCCTGCCCGTGGGAGGCGCACAGCATGGCCGTCGCCGACCTGCTGATGAGCCAGCGCCGCTGGGGCCAGACCCGCTGCCGCAAGTTCCTCGCACAGATCCCGATGTCCGAGAAGAAGACGATCGGCTCGATGACCGAGCGTCAGCGCCGGACGCTGGCCGCGATGCTGCGTTCCTCTGCCGAGCGGGGCCGCGCCTGGGGCGCGACCCCCCTGCTAACGGACAGCCTGACGAGAGCGTGAGCTCCCACCAACCGGCGAGCATCCCGATCAGTCCGAGCCGCGGGCGGACCTCCCACACCCCGCAGCCGCCCTGGCCGAGCTCGCGCACCGGCAGGCGCACGAACCTGTAGCGCCCAGGTTCGAGCTTCATCCGCTCGAGCTGCTCCTGGGCTCGCAGCTCGTGCAGCGCGCGCCCGCGAGCTATACCTCGGAGATCCTGCAGCCGAGCCGCGAGCCGGTCGCGCTGGCGCTCGAGCTGCTCGAGGCTGAGCAGCCGCGGCCCGCCGAAAACCTCCTCGCGCGGCACGCGCGCGGCGCGGACCGGGATGTGCGGAAAGCCGGCGGCGACGATCTGCGAGAGCTCACGCTCCAGGCGCGAGATCTGCCCGCGCAGTGAACCTCGAGCCGCCGACTCGTCGAACGTCTCGACAGGCAGCGCCGCCGGTGTGCCGCGATCGATCGTCAGCTGCTCGGTTTGGCTCACGTCCCGACTCCTCCTGCTTGCGCGCCGGACGCCGAAATTCTACCAGCGCCACAGGTCCTGCGGGTCCGCTCGCGGCAGGCCGGCGCCACGCTCGCGATACGCGCTCATCGCGCCTGCAGCGCGGCGCGGCAGCTCCACAGCGCCTCCTCGGCGTACAGCTCTGGCACACCGGCGACCTGCACCGCGAACAGCAGGAGCCAAGGCGAGCGCGAGCGCGCTGCATGCACGGCAGCGAGCTCGCCGAACAGCACCGCCAGCGGGGCCGCCGCGTCGGCGACGACGAGGCGGCCCTCCGGCAGCTCCGAAGCGTCCTCGCCGCGGCCGAGGCGCTCGCCCGCGGCGGCCGCGCGGATCCCAAGCGGCCCGTCGACGCATTCGGCATCGAGCGCCCACACGGGCACGCCGGTGTCGAGCAGGGCGATCAGCAGCACGTCCTGCAGCAGGCCGGCGGAGATGAAGCCGCCGTGCATCATGCGGTCGAACACGGCCGCCTCGATCGGCGTGCGCGCGACCTCCGGGTCGAGGCCGATGTGGCGGAAGAACACGCGGTAGGCCGAAGGCACGGGCTCGCGCCGCACGGCCACCGCGTTGGCGCCGCGGAAGCGATTGGACTTTTCGCGCAGGCGCGAGAGCAGATCGGCCGGCGAGGCGCCCGTCAGCGACCCCGAGCGACCCACCTCGACGGATGTGCTCAAGAGCGCCAGCCCGGGCAGCTCCTGCTCGACCTCGCGCGCGCACCAGCCGTGCACGAGCTCGGGCATCGGCGCCGCGCTCATTGCGCCGGTCCGCGCCAGCCGCGGCCGTGAGAACCCCTCACGAGCGTCGCCACTCGCCGGCGCAGGAGCGCCCGCGAGGGGCTGTTGATCAGCGCGCCGCCCTGCACCTCGCCGCCGGGGTAGAGGAAGCTCACCTGCGGGCAGGTGCCGACCTTGTACAGCGCCGCCAGCGCCCCGTCGCTGTCGATCCCGATCGGCAGCGACAGCCGATGCGTGCGAATCAGCTTGCGCAGCTTGCCGCGGTCGCCCTTCAGCGCCACACCGGCGAAGCGCACGCCGGGGAAGGACGGCGCGAGCGCCTGCATCTCGTCGAGCACATCCGCGCACGAGCCGCCGTCGACGAACAGTGCGAGCACGACCGGCGCGCCTTCGTAGAGCTGACAGATGTTGAGGATCTGCGTGCCGCGCTCCTCGCAGGCCGGCACCCGCCCGGCGGCGCCCTCGTTGGCCCGCGTCGCCGTGTCGGCATCGCCCTTCAGGTTGCCCAGCGCGAGCGGCACGGCGAACGGCGGCACCCGTTCTCCGGGGGCCAGGCCCTTGACGCCGTTGGGCTTGGTCACAATCGTGTTGATCGTGATCAGCACGATGATCAGCAGCGCCAGCAGACCGACGTAGCCGCCGTAGCGAGGCGTCGTGCGCCGCGGCGGGCGCTGCTCAGACGGGCTCATGGACGACGGGCTCGCCTCCAAGCGGGTGCAGCGCGAGCGGCTCCGTATCCGCACCGTCGGCCGCCGGCGCGCCGAAGCGGATCAGCGCGGCGGGCAGCGCGATCAGCACGCCGAGCAGCGACACGGTCAGGTCGATCAGCGTGACCAGCCCGAAGTCGCGCAGCATGCGGATGTCCGACAGCACGAGCACGCCGAAGCCGGCGATCGCCGTCACCCCGGAGGCCGCGACGGCGGCGCCGGTGCGGCGGTATGTGCGCCGCAGCGCCTCGCACTGCGCTCGTGGCCCGCCAGCAGCTCCTGGCGATGGCGCTCGGAGAGCAGCACGCTGAACTCGGTCGAGACGGCGATCACGAGTGCGCCGAGCGTCACCGACATCGGGTTCAGCGGCACGCGCACGGCGAACAGGATCAACGCCGACCAGCCGCTGGCCAGCGCGATCGGCACGAGCGGGACGAGCGCGCGGCGGCGATCGCCGCCGAAGGCGAGCAGCAGCACGAGTGCGACGACGGCGAGGCTCGCCAGCAGCGTCTCCACGCGCCGCCAGCGGTGAGGCGACCTCGGTGCCCGACTTGGCCGCGAGCACGGGCAGGCCGACGAGCCGCGCGCTGACGCCGGCCGGCGGATGCAAGCTCGCGCGCATCCCGTCGATCAGCTGCTGTTGCTGGGCCAGGCTCATCAGGCGGATGCCGAAGGCGAGCGTCGCCACGCGGCGGTCGGGCGTGATCACGTCCTGGGAGAAGTACGGCGGGATCGCGTCGAGCAGCCCCGTGACCTGGGCCTGCGTGAGCTTGCTCGATTTCGCCGGCGCCCTCGCTTTGCCCGTTTTGGGAGCTTTCGCAGATGACTTGATCCCTGCTTCGGGAACGATCTGCCCGGCCGTGGCGCCCTGGGTGGAGAACAGGTCGGGCAACGAGAAGGCCGGGCACAGGCGGGCCTTGCCGCAGCCGCGGGCTGAGCTGTAGCCGTATCGCGCGAGGACGCTCTTCTCGTATCTACTCATCCATTCGATCGTGGCCGGCTTCGTCAGAGCCTTCGAGCTGACCATCAGGTCGATCTCACCGCCGACCCCCGTCGAGCGCTCGAGCGCGTTCAGACCTTCCAGCGAGCTGAGGTTCTGCGGCACGAGCTTGGTGATGTCGGTCTCGACCCGGGTCTGCGTGTCGAGGCCCCACCCGAGCGCCGCGAGCGCGAGCCCGACGAGCAGCACCCGGCCGGGACGTCGAATCGCACCGACCAGCGCGCCCCGCGAGACGGCGCGCGTGAGCGGGTTCTCGCGCAGCAGCTCGCCGGCCTCGCGCCAGGCCCCGGTGACGTCCGCCGCGATCCCGCGAAACGGCTGCGGCACCCGCCCGGGGCGAGGCCCCCGGCCCCCGACCAGCGTCAGCACGGCGGCGCCGGCGCTGAGCGCGCAGAGGAAGGCGACGATCACGCCGAGCACGAGCAGCAGCCCGAAGCCGCGCACCATCGGTACCGGCGAGAGCAGCAGCACGAGCATCGCCGCGGCACTCGCCGCGCCGGCCGTCGCGATCGTCGGCGCGCCGAGCGCGGCCGCGCGCACGACGACCGTCTCGCCTGCCTCGCCGCCGTCGCGCTCGGACTCCTCCTGCACGCGCGACTGGAACTGGATCGCGTAGTCGACGGCGAGCCCGACGAGCACCGGCAGCACGGCGATCGAGGCGACCGTCAGCGAGGCGCCGGCCAGCGACAGCGCCCCGAACGTCAGCGCCGCCGCGAGCACCGCGATCGCCAGCGGCAAGAGACGCGGGCGGCCCGTGAAGATCAGCCCGAGCGAGGCGGCCATCACGAGCAGCACCGCGATCAGCAGCAGCTCGATCGAGTGCGTGATCGAGTCGGTCAGGTCCGACACGATCACGGGGACGCCCGTGACGAGGTAGCGCTCGCCGTGGCGCAGCTTCCACTGCGGCATCGCCACGGCCTGGCGGATCAGCTCGATCGTGTGAGTGCGCTGGGCCTCGCTCAGCCCGGCGCGCATGCGTACCGAGACGAGCGCTGCTTCGCGACCAGGGAACAAGTAGGCGAAGCGTTGCTTGGGCGTGCCCGCGCGCTTGCTCGAGTCGAATACGAGCGCGGTCACGAAGTCGTGGTTGTCGATGCTCGGCTTCGACGTCAGCCCGTACTGCAGGGCGAGCGTGACGAGCCCCTCCTGGAAGCGCGCAGTCGTGATCTTGCTCGCCTGCTTACCGAGCGTGCGCGCTTCGTCGGTGCTCAGCCCGCGTTTCAGCGCGGCCTTTGTGACGGCGCGTTCGGCCTGCTTGGCCTGCGCTTCGGCCTGCTTGCTCTGGCTGGCCAGCTGTTCGTCGATCTGGTCGGCCGCCTCGTTGACGAACGTGCCCGGCCCGAACACGACCTTCACCGGGTGGCCGTGCGCGAGCTTGCCGCACGGCCCGTTCACGCCGCCCTCCCGCGCAAGCGCCGCGACGGGCACGTTGCCCGACAGGCAGCCCTCGAGCCCGACCAGCCGCTGCAGGTCTTCGCTCAGCACGAGCTGCTGCAGGTCGCCTTTGACGAGCACCTCGACCGGCTCTTCGCCGAAGTTCTCGTAGAAGCCCTGCGTGTCGCGGTACTCCGAGCTCGAGCTCGACACGAACGTGCTCGTCGCCGCCGTCGGCTTCAGCCGCAGCGCGAGCGCCGCGCCGGCCAGGCCGAGCACGACCGCCACGGCAATCACGAGGCGCGGGCGGCGCGCGGCCGCGCCGACGAGCGCCGAGAGGAGTCGCGCTGCGTTCACAGATGAAGGCTAACCGCGGGTGACGATCGGACGCGCAGGCGTCGAGCCACCGGCCCGGCGCCTACTCCATCCCGAGGGGACCGGCCGATTCGCCGGAGAGGAACTGCCGCACGAACGGGTTTTCGGAGGCGAACAGATCCTCGGCGGGACCCGATTCGACGATCCGCCCCTTCCACAGCACGGAGATGTGCTCGGCGACGCGACGCGCGCTCATGATGTCGTGCGTGATGACCACGTAGCAACCGCCGTTCTCGGCGTGGATTTCCTTGATCAGCTCGCACAGCAGCGCGGTGCGCACGGGGTCGAGGCCCGAGTCGGGCTCGTCGAACAGGACGATCTCCGGGTCGAGCACGAGCGCCCGCGCGAAGCCCGCGCGCTTACGCATGCCGCCGGAGAGCTGGTTGGGCATCTTCTCGCCCTCGCCGCCGAGGCCGACCTCGCTCATCCGCCGGTTGACGATCTCGGCGATCTCCTCGTCGCCCTTCTCGGTGTGCTGGCGCAGCGGGAAGGCGACGTTGTCCCACAGGTTGAGCGAGCCGAACAGCGCCCCGTCCTGGAACAGCACGCCGAACTTCTTGCGCGTCTCGAACAGGTCCGAGTCGGACAGGCTGGGGATCGAGACGCCGTGCACGAGTACGTCGCCCTCGTCCGGGTAGAGCAGGCCGACGATGTGCTTGATACAGACCGACTTGCCCGTCCCCGACGGTCCGAGGATCATCGAGATCTTGTTCTCGGGCAGGCCCATGTTCAGGCCGCGCAGCACGTGGTTTCGCCCGAAGGACTTGTGCACGTCGATGAACTCGATCGCGTCCGGCGCCTCCGACGGGCGCACAGTCCCGGTGTGGTACTCGAACTCCTGCTCGCCCTCACGTTCGCGCCTGCGCTCGCGTTCGCGTTCGCTGAAGCTCGTGCCGCCGGGGTCGACGGCGTCGAACTCGGCCTCGCCGCCGGGCTGCACCGGCGCCGTGTGGTGCTCGATCGGCTCGTAGGACTCCTCGGCGCGATCGGCGTCGCCGTGCGGTCCGCGCGGATCGTCGCTCATCACGTCACCCGCCGATTGGCGCGCGCGGATTGGCGCCCCAGAAGATCTGTGTACCGACCATGCCGATCACGTGCACGAGCACGAGGTTGAGCACCATCGACTTGGCCGTGGCCCTCCCCACCCCCACCGGTCCGCCGCTCGCGTTGTAGCCGTAGTAACACGCAACCAGCACGATAGCCGTGGCCATGAACATGGCCTTGATCAGGCTGTAGAGGAAATCCGGTGGATTCTGGAACTGCCAGAAGATCAGGAAGTAACCCCCGGAGGAGACGTAGCCGATCTGCTGCACGACGGCGATATAGGACGCGAGGAAAGCGGCGCCGATCCCGGCGAGGTACATGAACGGGAGCACCAGCCAGGCGGCGAGCAGGCGCGTGGCGCAGAGGAAGGTCATCGAGTTGATGCCCATCACCTCGAGCGCGTCGATCTCCTCGGAGATGCGCATCGCGCCGAGCTCGGCGACGATCCCGGTGCCGACCTTGGCGGCCATCATGTAGCCGAAGGCGTAGGGCGTGATCTCGCGCAGGTCGCACCAGGCGGTGAACACGCCCGAGTAGGCGGGCGCGCCCTGGGCGGCGGTGAAGTAGGCACCCTCGATCCCGCACTGCAGGCCGAGGATGAACATCAGCGTCCAGATGATCGTGGTCGAGCCGACGATCAGGATGCCCGCCTGGCGCAGCGACTCGCCGAAGAAGCGGAACACGCGCAGGCCGTAGACGTCGCCGACGATCTGGCCGGTGAACTTGCCGATTTCGCCGGTCGCCGCGAGCCATTCGCGCGGCATTGCCAGAAGCTCGCCCATCTACTTGATCACCAGGATCTGCGGGTGGGTCGCCAGGAGCGTCTGCGTGAAGACGTAGTCGAAGGAGAAGATCGCGGTGAAGGCGAGCACGACGGCCTCGTTGACGGCGCGGCCGACGCCCTCGGCGCCGCCGGAGGCGGTCATGCCCTTGTAACAGCAGACGATCGCGATGATCGCGCCGTAGATCGTCGTCTTCAGCACCGAGCCCCACAGGTCGGTCGTCGAGGCGTTGGCGAACAGCGTGTTCCAGAACGGGCCGAGCGGCTGCGCGTTGATCAGCTCGGCGATGATCCCGCCGAAGATGCCGAACAGCAGCGCGTAGATGTCGAACAGGCCCGGTCACGACCATCAGCGCGAGGAAGCGCGGCACGACGAGGTTCTTGACGGGGTCGACGCCGAGCACCTGCAGCGCGTCGAGCTCCTCGCGCACCTTGCGCGCGCCGAGGTCGGCCGTGATCGCGGTGCCGGCGACACCGGCGACGACGATCGCGGTCACGCTCGGGCCGATCTCGCGAATCGCGCCGAGCACGAAGAAGCCGCCGAGGCGGTCGAGCGCGCCGAAGATCGTCAGGAAGTTGGCGGCCTGCAGGCCGGGCGCGGCGTAGCAGAGGCAGACGGTCGAGATCAGCAGCGGGAACCAGCACAGCCGCAGCGCGAAGAGGAACTGCGAGACGAGCTCGCCGCCGTAGGGGTAGGGCGGGCGCAGGGCGGACACGATCGTCCTCCCGGTGAGGATCATCATGTCCCCAAATTCCTCTAGCACGTGCCGTGCCGGGACGAACGCCCGCTCGGCTACGCTGCGCACCATCTCTGCTGCCCCTCCTCGGGTCGCCTTTCGCTCCATGGGACTCTACGCGATGGACCTGTGCGACGCCAGCGCCAAGCATGCCACGGGGCGTCGGACGCGGCCGCGAATGCCGTGACAGACCGCAACAGCCGTTGATAGGGTGGCTCGACCGTGACTGGGAGAGGAGCGATCTCGGTGGGGCTGCTCGGCGCGTGCGCGGCGTTCGTCATGAGCGGCTGCGGCGGCACCGAACAGAGCCACGGCGAAGCCAAGCGCAGCTACGACATGCGCATCGTGACGGCGACGTTTCCGGCGAAGCAGTCGATGGCGCGCCCAACCGAGATGACGGTGCGCGTGAGCAACGAAAGCGCGCGCACGGTGCCGAACGTCGCGATCTCGATCGACTCGTTCTCCTACGTCGAAAAATTCGCCGAACTGGCTGCGAACAAGCGGCCGGTATGGGTCGTCGAAGAAGGCCCGGGAACGCCTGCGGAGCTGCCGGTCCAGAGCCAGGCCGTGAGCCTGCCGGGCGGCGGTCAGACCAACTACGTCAACACGTGGGCGCTGGGCCCGCTGAAGGCAGGCGCGTCGCGCACGTTCACGTGGAAGGTCGTGCCGGTGAAGGCGGGCTCCTACACCGTGCATCTGAGGGTGGCGGCGGGACTGGCGGGCAACGCCCGCGCCGTGCTGCGCGGCGGCGGTCAGGTGAGCAAGAGCCTCACTGCCGAGATCGCGCCGGCCCCGCCGATCACGCACGTGAACCCGAGCACGGGCAAGGTCGTGCCGGGCACGTTCCCGGCAAGCTCGAACTAGCGGGCGGCGCACGGAGCGGCCGAGGGCCTGCCGCATGCGAGGACTCGCTGCCCCGGGCGTTTGGCCCGCTGTCGAAACGGGCGCTCGGCGATTTCGCCAGGAGATGATGTCGGCAGGCCCGCTTGGCACTACGATTGCGTTCGGCTTTACGGGCCTCGGCCCGTGCGCCGCCAAGGGGGCTTCGGCCCGACCGAACTTCGCCGAAATTTTGGCACGACCGTCTTCAGGAGGACCGATTCCGCTCATGCCCAGGACACGCCAGCACAACGTCACCGCCGCGCAATGGAGTGCCAACGGAGGAGCGCTCGGCTCACCCGACCTCACGATCCAGGGGAACCAGGTCTTCGGATCGAACGTCTTCTCGGCATCGGTCCAGCGCCACCGCCTGCCGAAGCACGTCTACAGGGCGCTGCAGGCGACGTTCGAGCGCGGCGAGACGCTGGACGCGACGATCGCAGACCAGGTCGCCCAGGCGATGAAGGAGTGGGCGATGGAGAAGGGCGCGACCCACTACACGCACTGGTTCCAGCCGCTGACGGGCTCGACGGCGGAGAAGCACGACTCCTTCTACGGCCCCGACGGCGAGGGCAACGCGATCGCCGAATTCTCAGGCAAGGAGCTGATCCAGGGCGAGCCGGACGCATCTTCGTTCCCGAGCGGTGGCACGCGCACGACGTTCGAGGCTCGCGGCTACACGGCATGGGACCCGACTTCGCCGGCATTTGTGCTTGAGAACCCGAACGGGACGCTGCTGTGCATCCCGACGGCCTTCACCTCTTGGACGGGCGAGGCGCTCGACAACAAGATCCCGCTGCTGCGCTCGATGGACGCGCTGTCCGGCGCCGCGGTGAACGCGCTCGAGCTGCTCGGCGTCGCCGACGCCAAGCACGTCTTCACGACGACGGGATGCGAGCAGGAGTACTTCCTGATCGACGAGCAGTACTTCTTCGAAAGGCCGGACCTGGTGACGACGGGCAGGACGCTGTTCGGCGCGAAACCGCCGAAGGGGCACGAGCTCGACGACCACTACTTCGGCTCGATCCCGGAGCGCGTGCTCGCGTACATGCTCGAGGTCGAGCTCGAGCTTGCCAAGCTCGGCGTGCCGATCAAGACGCGCCACAACGAGGTCGCGCCGAACCAGTTCGAGGTGGCGCCGATCTTCGAGAACTCGAACGTCGGCTCAGACCACCAGATGCTGACGATGCAGATCATGCAGAACACGGCTCGCCGCTACGGGCTCATCTGCCTGCTGCACGAGAAGCCATTTGCCGGGGTCAACGGCTCGGGCAAGCACAACAACTGGTCGATGGGCACGGACACGGGCATGAACCTGCTCGACCCGGGCGACACACCGTCGGAGAACCTCTCGTTCCTGTTCTTCTGCACGGCGGTGATTCAGGCCGTCAACGAGCACCAGGAGCTGCTGCGGGCGTCGATCGCGAGCGCGGGACAAGACCACCGCCTCGGCGCCAACGAGGCGCCGCCGGCAATCATCTCGATCTTCCTCGGGACAGACCTCGAGAAGGTCTTCACGGCGATCGAGAAGGGCAAAGTGCAGCCGTCGAAGCCAGGTTCGTTCCTTGGCTTCGGCACGCCGGTGCTGCCGCCGCTGCCACTGCATGGCGCGGACCGCAACCGCACGAGCCCGTTTGCCTTCACGGGCAACAAGTTCGAGTTCCGCGCGCTTGGCTCCAACTCCTCGCCGGCGTTCCCGAACACGGTGCTGAACACGATCGTGGCGGAAGCGGTCGACGACCTGGCGGGCAAGCTGAAGGCGGCGCTGAAGGGCTCGACGACGCTGGAGAAGGCGGTCACGACGGTCGTCAAGGAGACGTGGATCGCGAACAAGCGGGTCGTGTTCGACGGCGACGGCTACTCCGAGGCGTGGCACAAGGAAGCGGAGAAGCGCGGCCTGGCGAACCTCAAGACGACGCCCGACGCGCTGCCGTGGATCGTCGAGAAATCGACGATCGCAGCGTTCAAGAAATACAAGGTGCTGACCAAGCGCGAGCTCGAGGCGCGCTACGACGTGTACACCGAGCAGTACGTGATGAACCTCAACATCGAGGCCGAGACGGCCGCGATGGTCGCGCGCACGATGCTGCTGCCGGCGGCGATCCGCTACCTCAACGAACTGCGGGCGACCGGCCTGGCGGAGCTGGTCGAGGAGATCGAGCCGGTCGTCAAGGAGTTCCACTACGCGCTCGTCAAGCTCGAGGACGCGAACCTCGACGAGAATCACCCGGACAGCTCGGCGCAGAAGGAGGCCGTCTACATGCGCGACACGGTGATCGCGGCGATGGAGGACACGCGCGAGGTGGCAGACCGGCTGGAGAAGCTGGTGGCCGACGACCTGTGGCCGCTGCCGAAGTACTCGGAGATGCTTTTCATCAAGTAGGGATGGCTCGCGTCGCTGCTCAGCGCGACGCGATCTGCGAGGAGGACCGGCGCGCCAGCGAGCACGAACACGGTATCGGCGAACGCTGCGGGCGCGCGGTCGTCGTGGAAGCCGGTCGACCGCTTGGGGTCGTCTTCGCTCACACCGACGACGACCGAGAGCTTCTTGTGCATCGCGTGCAGCCGCGGTAGCGGTGACGATGCAGTGCCTTCGGCCACGTCAGCGGAGGGCGCAATCCGATGCGCGTCAGGCGCTACGGGCGGTCAGCGACTAGAGCGAGACCGAGACGTGGCAGACCCGTTCGAGGGTGGCACGACCCCCGTCGAGCGCTTTTTCGTCGAGCGCTTCGGCGGCCTTGTGCGCCGCGGATGTGTCGTGCACGGCGAGCGCCCCGAGGATCTTCGACTGCTGCGCGAGCGCCGTGCGCAATCCCTGCAGCTGCGTCCGCTGTCCGACGCCGACGAACGGTGCGAGCTCGTTGACCCGTGCGCTGAGTGCGCCGGCGGCGGCGATCACGCGCTTGTCGGACTTCGGATCGAGGATGTTCAGCCCGGTTTCGGTTCCGACGCGGACGTACTGGCGCAGAGCGGGGGCCGCCTTCGCGCAGGCCGTCTTTCGTTTGGCGCCCTGGTCGCTGCCGCCGCAGCCGGCGAGGAAGAGCAACGCGATGCACGCGGATGCAACGGCGGTCTTGGTCATGCGCCTTCCCTCCCTCGTCCGGTCTCGCGCTCAGTGCGGCGGGTGCTCTCGGCCGCCGCGAGCGGCGCAGGCTATCAGCGAGCGACGGCTAGCATAACCACATGGCGCGGGACTTCAGCGACACGATCAATCGCCGCGTGCTCGTCTACGACGGCGGCATGGGCGCGACGCTCGAGCAATTCGAGCTGACCAACGAAGACTATGGCGGCCTCGAGGGCAAGTGCCACGAGGCGCTCGTGCTCAACCGCCCGGACGTGATCGAAGGCGTGCACTCCTCGATGCTCGAGGCAGGCGCCGAGGTGCTCGAGACGGACACCTTCCAGGGCTCGCGGATCAAGCTCGAGGAGTGGGGTCTGGCCGACTACACCGTTGAGATCAACACGAAGGCGGCCGAAATCGCGCGCAAGGCGGCGGGCGAGGAGCGCTTCGTGGCGGGCTCGATCGGGCCTACCGGCTATCTGCCGGCCTCCGAAGACCCCTCGCTCGGGCAGATCCGCTTCGGCGAGCTCGTCGAGGTCTTCTCCGAGCAGGCGGCAGCGTTGATCGACGGCGGCGTGGACCTGATCATCATCGAGACGGCGCAGGACATCCTCGAGGTGAAGGCGGCGGTCTTCGGCGCGCGCGAGGCGTTCAAGAGCGCGGGCAGCACGCTGCCGATCCACACCTCGGTCTCGCTGCTGCCGAACGGCGGCAAGATGCTGCTCGGCACGGGTATCTCCTCTGTCCTGACGACACTCGAGGCGCTCAAGGTCGACGTGATCGGTCTGAACTGCTCGACGGGCCCGGAGGACATGCGCGACGCGATCCGCTTCCTCGGCGAGTTCTCCCCGGTGCCGGTCGCGTGCATCCCCAACGCGGGGCTGCCGCTGCAGGGCCCGGACGGCGAGACGATCTTTCCCGAGCTGCCGGAGCCGCTGGCGGAAGCGCTGAAGGAGTTCGTCGAGCGCTACGGCGTCGGCATCGTCGGCGGTTGCTGCGGCACGACGCCGGCGCACATCGCGGCGATCGCCGAGCGCGTCGCCGGCAAGCCGGTCGGCGCGCGGCCCGCGCCACGCGCACCGCAGCTGTCCTCGATGATCGCCTCGACGCCGCTGCAGCAGGAGCCGGCGCCGACGATGGTCGGCGAGCGGGTCAACTCACAGGGCTCGCGCAAGGCCAAGGAGCTGCTGCTGGCAGACGACTACGACGGGCTCGTGCAGATCGCCGAGGATCAGGTCGAGGGAGGCGCACACGTGCTCGACCTGTGCGTGGCGCTGACCGAGCGCGCGGACGAGGACGAACAGATGCGTCTGGTCGCCAAGAAGGTCTCGCTGACCCAGCCCGCGCCGATTCAGGTCGACTCGACCGAGCCGGAGGTGATCGAGCGCGCACTCGAGCAGATCCCGGGACGCGCGATCGTCAACTCGGTCAACCTCGAGGCGGGGCGCGAGAAGCTCGACCGCGTCGTGCCGATGGCGCTCGCGCACGGCGCCGCGCTGATCGCACTGACGATCGACGAGGTCGGCATGGCGAAGACGGCCGAGCGCAAGGTCGAGATCGCCGAGCGGATCCGCGACCTGTGCTGCGAGGAGCACGGCCTCGACCCGCAGCTGTTGATCTTCGACTGCCTCACATTCACGTTGACGACGGGCGATGAGGAGTGGCGACCTTCGGCGGTCGAGACGATCGCGGGGATCAAAGCGATCAAGCAGCAGATCCCGCATGTGAAGACCTCACTGGGCGTCTCGAACGTCTCCTTCGGCGTCTCCCCGGGCGCGCGCGCGGTACTCAACTCGGTCTTCCTGCACCACTGCGTCGACGCTGGGCTGGACCTGGCGATGGTCAACCCGAACCACATCACGCCGTACTCGGAGATCCCGGACAACGAGCGTGAGCTCGCCGACGACCTCGTGTTCAACCGCCGCGAGGACGCACTGGAGAAGTTCATCGGCCACTTCGAGTCAAAGGGCGAGGAGGAGGGCCCGGCGGGCGCCGCCGACCCGACGGAGGGAATGGAGCCGGAGCAGGCGCTTCACTTCCACATCCTGCGCCGGCGCAAGGACGGCGTGGAGGCGCAGATCGATAAGAGCGTCGAGAAGATCGGCGCCGTGCCGACGCTCAACGAGGTGCTGCTGCCGGCGATGAAGGAGGTCGGCGACAAGTTCGGCGCGGGCGAACTGATCCTGCCGTTCGTGCTGCAGTCGGCCGAGGTGATGAAGAAGGCGGTCGCGCAGCTCGAGAAATACCTCGACAAGATCGAGGGCTACACGAAGGGCACGGTCGTGCTGGCGACGGTCTTCGGCGACGTGCACGACATCGGCAAGTCGCTGGTCAACACGATCCTCACGAACAACGGCTACACGGTCATCGACCTCGGCAAGCAGGTGCCGATCCAGACGATCGTCGACGCGGCGCAGGAGCACGACGCGACGGCGATCGGGCTCTCGGCGCTGCTGGTGTCGACCTCGAAGCAGATGCCCGCGTGCATCCAGGAGCTGCATGCCAAGGGCCTCTCCTACCCGGTGCTGATCGGCGGCGCCGCGATCAACCGCGCCTTCAGCTACCGCACGCTGTATCCGGGCGGCAAAGACTCCGAGGAGGTCTACGAGCCGGGCGTCTTCTACTGCAAGGATGCCTTCGAGGGCCTGTCGGTGATGGACCAGTTGATCGACTCCGAGGCGCGCGGCGCACTCGTGGAGAAGCTGCTTGCGGGCGCGACCGAGTTCCGCGCCAAAGGCGAGGCGCCGCAGGAGGAGCTGAACTTCGCCGATGACTCGGTGCGCTCGTCGGCGCGTACGGACGTGCCGATCCCGACGCCGCCGTTCTGGGGCGTACAGGAGATCGAGGTCGACCTCGACGAGGTCTATCGCCACCTCGACACGCATGTGCTGTTCAAGCTGCACTGGGGCGGGCGCGGCGTCAAAGGCGAGGCGTGGCAGAAGCTGCTCGACGAGGACTTCCGCCCGCGCCTGGAGCGCATGTGGAAGGAGCAGACCTACCTGCACCCGCGCGCGTTGCTCGGCTTCTTCCCCTGCTACGCGCTGGGCAACGACATCGTCGTGCTCGACCCCGAGGACCGCGCGACGGAGCTGACCCGCTTCGTCTGCCCGCGCCAGCCTAAGGGCGATCGCATCTGCCTGGCCGACTTCTTCCGCCCGGCCGTCGACGGCAAGCCGCCGGAGGAGCTCGACGTAATTCCCGTGCAAGCAGTCACGGTCGGCTCGGAGGTGACGGAATTGATGGCCAGGCTCGAGGCCGAAGGCGAATTCGCCGAGCAGCTGTTCGTCCACGGCCTCGGCGTGCAGACGGCCGAGGGGCTGGCTGAGTGGCTGCACTGGCGCGTGCGCCAGATGCTCGGGATCGGCGAGGCGCAGGGCCGGCGCTACTCGTGGGGCTACCCGGCAGTGCCCGAGCAGGCCGAGCACCTGAAGGTGGAGAAGCTGCTGCAGCTCGAGCAGATCGGCATGAAGATCACCGACGGCTACGCGCCAGAACCGGAGCAATCGACACTCGCGCTGATCGCCCACCACCCGCAGGCGATCTACTTCGGAACGCGCCAGGGCCGGCTGCTGCCGGACGGCTCGCCGGACGATCTGATCCGCGGCTCAGCCCGCGACCCCTCACTATTCGGCGAGATCGACGACGTCGACCCGCCGGACGGAGCGGTCGAAGACGAGGACGAGCCGGCGATGGCCGGCGACGCGACTTAGTCGTCTTCGCGGGGAGGCGGGCGGAACAGAATCCGCTTGACCTCGGAGGCAGTCCCGCCGCCGAGCCTCAGCGCGGTCTGGAAACCCTCTTCGCCAAGCTCAGCGGCATCGAGCGCGCTGCGCAGCGCGTTGAGCGTCGGCAGATCCTCCTCGGCGACCTGGTCGCGCGCGACCTCGAGCAGAATCAGATGCCGCGGCCGTTTCAGCCCGGCGGCGATGCGCACGATCGGCTCGCGCTCCTCGGGCCCGACGCCGTCGGCGACGAGCACGACCGTCTCCCTGTTCTGCAGGCGCTTGGAGACAGCGGCCTGCAACAGCTCCTGGGCGCGGTCCTCGAGCTCATCCTCGGCGACCTTGCCGCTCAGCAGGCCGCGCACCTTGGCCAGCGAAAGCAGGCTGGCGCGATCCTCGATCAGCCGCGCGACAAAGCCCTCGCGCTCGGCAGCCGAGGCGGAGACGACCACGACGAGGCTGCCGGGCGAGTAGCGCAGCCTGTCAGCCGGCTTGAGCACCTTGCAGTGGACCGAGATGTTCGGCGGGCGCTCGGGCCCACCCTCGCGCCGCGGGCGATCAGAGGACCAGCCGGTGCGCTCATCGGCGCCGATCTTGACGCTGCGCGACGCGGGGCGACTGGCTGAAGATTGGTCTGCCATACCCCCATCATGCCCTAAGCGCGCGCTCGAGCCCTCCGCACTGGCCGCCGACCCCGCCGATCTTCAATCAGCGCGAGCTTCTGGCGCCGGTCAAGCGCCTTGATCCTGACCTCCTCGCGCCTGGCCGCCGAGCGGTCCTCCATCGCGACCTCGTAGACCAGCTCGATGGGCAGGCGGCTGGCCGTATAGCGGCTCGCCTTGCCGGCTCGATGACGCTCCAGACGTCTTGCCACGTCGATGCTCCAGCCGGTGTAAAGCGAGCCGTCGGCGCAGCGCAGGATGTAGACCCAGGCGTCGGTCATGCCGGCTCGATACGCCGCGCGGCCGCCGATGCCTGCCCGGCGTCGGCCGACGGCAACGGGAGCGCGTCCGCTCGCCGCGCCCCGCGCGCGACGATGCCTGCCTCGCGGTGTGAGCTCAGACGACCCGGTTGAGCTCGATCGCTTCGTCGTTGCTGATGGTCGTTTCGCCGTTCCAGCCCGCCTGCTCGTACCCGAGATGTTCGAAGTTTATTTCCATGTACGTTTCGGCTGGCACGCCTTCCCAGGTCAGCGGTCGCTGTCTGCCCTTGACGGCCTTCAGCTTCAGCGCTTCGGTGGCGGTCATCTTGTCGTTCTTGATCGGGATGAGGATCCCGGCGCCCGCCGCGCCGCCCTTGGCACGTACCTGGACTTCGAGACCGACGCATTTGAATTCGGCGTACATGCCGCCGGCGCCTACCGGTGGTTCGAGCTTCAGCGCCGTCTTGTGCTTGGCGACGTTTTCGAAGCCGACTTCTCCGGCGAGTTCGTTGAGGACGACTTCGCCCTGGCTCCTTCCGGCGGTCGTGCATTTGAAGCCGCCGTTGCCCTCGCACCCTTTCAGTTCGAACGTGACGACCACCCGTTTGCTGTCGGACAGGCTGTATTCCCCTTTGCCTTGCTCGCTTTTGCAAGTCAGTGTTTTGCCACTCACGGTCTGCCAGGTCACCGCTCCGCCGCTGAACGTGAAGCCGTTTTGCCCGACGGCGGGTCCGGCGAACCATTCGTACTTGCCCTTTTTGGCCTGTTCTTCGGGGCTCACCGACTTCGTGCACTTCGGGTCGCTGAACGCGCCGGCGTACGCTTTTTCGATCGCCACCTGTTTGATGCAGCGCCCGAATTCGGGCGCTGCCGCCGACGCCGTGGCAGTCGCCAGAGCGCCGAGCGCACATGTGGCCCAGATTGCCAATCCCAGCAACTTCGCGCGGCGCATATCCCCAACCCCCGGCTCGAATGCGCCTCCGCCCACGCGCTCTCTCCAAAGCTCGATGCCAGCGGGCAGCCGCGAAGATGATCGTGACTGACGGCGCGGTACTCGTAGTTCCTAACAGACACGCACGCCTTGGTCAACCCTGGGCCACATAGAAGGCTTGTTAGACCGGGAGCGGCCCGCGCGGAGCGCTCAGCCGTCGGCCGGCGCAAGCGCCCCGGCGCCTTGCGGCAGCGGCTCGAGCCGCACCGGCGCCGCGTGCATCGTGCGCCGGCGCACCTCGCGCCAGGAGAGCCCCTCGTTGAGCAGCGCCGGAAGCCCCATCAGCACAGCCGTGGCGAGCTCGACGAGTTGCAGCACGATCCCGTAGGCGATCGCGTCGGGGGTGGAGACGTGGTAGGCGCCGGCGAGCACGACGACGCAGGCCGCCTGGAAGACGCCGACGTTGGCCGGCGTGGCGGGCATCAGAGCTGTCACGTTGACCGCGAACAGCACGCCGGCGGCCGCTGCCGCACCGGCGTGGGGGTCGAGCCCGAGCGCGACGAGCAGTAGCCAGCACGACAGCCATTGCAGCGTCCATGCGAGCAGCTGGGCGGCCGTCGCGATCGCCGCCGAGCGCGGTCGGCGAAACAGGAGCAGACCGTCGCCCAGCCGTGCGAGAGCACCGCGAACGCCGCGGCGCAGTGCCGCGACGGCATCCGCGCGGGAGGCGCCCGCCGCGGGAACGAGCACCGGCGCGAGGCGGATCAAGACAAGCGCGACGAGCGGCGCGAGCGCGACGAGCAGCAGCGCCCGATCGTGGCGGTCGAGCACGGTCACGCTGGATAGCGTCACCGCACCGAGGATCACGAGCGCGAGCAGATTCAGCATCGCCTGCGAGACGATCGTGCCGAGTACGAGCGGGAGCGTCTCGCGCGCTCGTCCGATCCTCCGCGCAACGATCAGCGCCCGCGCAGACTCGCCGAGGCGGGCGGGCATCGTCGCGGACATCAGCACGCCGATGAACGTTCCCTGCATCGCGTCGCGCCGTTTGACCCTGCGCCAGATCGGCGCCGCGCCGAGGATCGCGTGCCAGGAGATCGCGCGCGTGAACATGGCGGCGCACATCAGCGCGAGCCCGCCAACCACGAGGCCCGGCTTGGACGCGAGCAGCGAGGCGATCACACGCGTCACGCCGACCCGCTCGAGCGCGAGCGCAGCCAGCGCGGCGCCGGCGAGCGTGGTCAACGCCAGCCCGGCTCGCCGCAGCGCGCGCACGCGACGCTCACGCCCGACGAGCGGTGCCGGCTCGGGTGCTAGCGACGGCAGGCGCTGGGCAGGCACACGCGACTGCAGGTCGGCCGGCGCGAAGCCGTGACGCAGGGCCGCACGCGCGAGCGCGCCGCGCCCGCTGCGGCGTGCCGGATCGCCGAGCGCGACGGCCTGCTCGTAGGAGTCGAGCACTTCGGCGGCGACGTGCGGCCAGGCGAAACGCTCGGCGCGCTCGCGCGCGGCGCGCGCCATGCGCTCGCGGCGGCCGCGGTCAAAGGCGAGCGTGCGCAGCGACTCGGCGAGCGCGAGCGGGTCCCCGGCGGCCACGAGCTGTCCGTCGAGCCCGTCGCGGACCACGTCGCGGTAGCCAGGTATGTCGGAGGCCAAGACGGGTGTCGCCGCGGCGAACGCCTCGGTCAGGATCATGCCGAAGCTCTCGCCGTGCAGCGAGGGCGCGCAGAGCAGGTCGGCTCGCGCCAGCTCGGCCAGCTTGCGAAGCTCTGAAACCTTGCCGAGCGCGTGCACGCCGCGGTCATCGAGCGTCATGTGCGCGACCTCGGCCGGCGCGGCGCCGACGAGCGTCAGGGTCGCCGGGATCTGCTCGCGCAGCGCCTCGAACGCGCGCAGCAGCACCGGCAGCCCCTTGCGTTCGACGGCTTGGCCGATGAACAGGATCCGCAGCGCCTCGCCTGCACCGGCCCCCGCCCCGCCCGGCTCGGGCGCTGCCGCGATGGCGCGCTCCAGCTCGGCCTCGGTGGGGATGTGCACGCCGTTGGGCACGATCCGGTAGCGCCCGCCGTAGAAGCGTCGCGCCGTCCACGCGGCTGCCTCGGAGACGGCGAGGCGCACCTGCAGCCGGTTCATCCGTCGCCGCCCGCCGAGCCCGACGGAGGCGATGCCGTTGGTCAGCGCGTTCTCGGAGTAGGTGTGGAAGGTGCCCACGATCGGCAGCTCCCCCGCGGACAGCAGCGCGTCCCAGCCGAGCAGGGGAACGACCGGCTCGTGGATGTGCAGCACGTCGTAGCCGCCCTCGCGCAGCTCGCGCCGCAGCGCGTACACGGAGCTCGGCGTGATCGCCATGTTGCTGACAGCGCCGTTGGCCGGGATCCCGACGGTGCGTCCCATCGAGACGAATCCCTCTGGCACAGGATGGTGCTGCGGCCGTGCACCGCGATGCAGGCGCCGGGTCAGCCGGTCGTCGGGATCGTACGGAGCAAGGACCCGCGCCTCGTGCCCACCCTCGCGCAGCTCGCGCGCGAGCGCTTCGATGTGGCGTGTGACACCACCCGGGTACGTCCACGAGTACGGCGAAAGCAGCGCTATCCGCACGCGCTTACTCTATCCGCCGCCGCCGTCGTTCGACGCCCGGTGCGCGACCGGCGGCTGCGATAATCCCCAGTGTGAGCGCCCGCCACTTCGTCAAGTACACATTTCTCAAGCTCGACCCGTCCTGGCGCCGCCTGGGGGCCGAGCAGCGCGAGCAGGACAAGCGCGAGTTCATGGCAGCCTGCGAGGACTTCGCCGACGGCCACCTGCTGCAGAGCTTCTCGCTCGTCGGCACGCGCGGCGACGCCGAGCTGATGCTGCTCTCCGAGGCGGAGAACCTCGACCGCATCCACGAGTTCCACGTCGTGCTCGCGCAGAGCGGGCTGATGAAGTGGGCCGAGATCTCGCACTCGTTCCTCGGCATGCGCAAGAGCTCGGAGTACTCCGAAGACGAGCGCACCGTGCCGCGCGGCTTCCTCGGCAAGTACGTGTTCGTCTACCCGTTCGTCAAGTCGCGCGAGTGGTACGCGCTGCCGGCTGAGGAGCGCTGGCGGATCATGCAGGGCCACATCCAGGTCGGACGCGAATACCCTGGTGTGGACAACCACACGACCTACTCCTTCGGCCTCGACGATCAGGAGTTCGTGGTCGCCTTCGACACCGACGACGTCGGCACGTTCCTCGACCTCGTGCAGCGGCTGCGCACGACCGAGGCCTCGCGCTTCACGGTGCGCGACACGCCGAGCTTCACGTGCCTTGCGATGTCGCTCGAGCGCGCGCTCAATGCGCTCGACGGTGAGCCGATCGCGCTGGCCGGCGCGCTGCCGGGCGCCTGAACGTGCCGCCGCGCAAGGCCGCCGCAGCGAAGGCCGCGCCGCCCAAGGCGAGCAAACCGCGATCCGCGACGACCGCACCTGCCGGCAAGCCGGCGAAGACCCCGGCCCGGCGTAGGGTCTCGCTCGCCAAGGCCACCGAGCATCTGCACGCGGCGGATCCCGTGCTCGCAGGGGTGATCGACGCGGTCGGCAAGCTGCCGAGCGCGCGTGCCGGGCGGCCGGAGCGCGACGATCACTACGGCGCGCTCGTGCGCTCGATCGTCGGCCAGCAGCTCTCGGTGCTGGCCGCGCGCGCGATCTACGGGCGCCTGATCGAGCGCTTCGGCGGTCGCGCGCCGACGCCGCAGGAGCTGCTCGCCGACGAGCCCGAAGAGCTGCGCGCTGCGGCTGGGCTCTCGCGCGCGAAGGTCGGCTTCCTGCGTTCGCTTGCCGAGCACGTGCTCTCGGGTGAGCTCGAGCTCGAGCGTCTCGACCGGCTGCCCGACGAGGAGGTGATCGCCGAGCTCGTCGCCGTCAAGGGCCTCGGCGAGTGGACCTCGCACATGTTCCTGATGTTCCACCTCGAACGCCCGGACGTGCTCGCGGTCGGAGATCTCGGAATCCGTCGTGCGATCGAGCGCGCCTACGGCCTGAAGGAGCTGCCGAGCGCCGCCGAGGTGGAGCGGATCGGCGAGCCGTGGCGACCGTACCGGAGCCTTGCTTGTCGTTACCTGTGGCGCTCGCTGCAGAACACGCCCGGCTGAGGGCGGAGCAAGGCAGCATCGCAAACACCCTTCCCGCCCTCGCCACCCTCTCGACCCGCACGTCTCATAGAACGACGGGCGCCCCGGAGGGCGCCCGTCGTTCACGTCTCGCGAATAGGCCTGCGGCCTATCTCGCTTTGACCTCGATCGGTTCTGCGTTTTCGACTTCGGCGACCGTCGCCAGCGTCGCCGCTTCGGCTGTTTTGGTCGGCCCGATGTTCGCGATCAGCGTGTCTTTTTCGCCGCCTTCGAACATTTCAGGGAACTGCGCGCCTTGCTTCACGGCGAACGCGACCGAGTTTTCTTCGGTCGGTTTATTGATCTTCTTGACTTCCCCGATAGCTGAGCCTTCGAGTTCGATCAGCGTGCCGGTGCCCATGCCGTGTTCGGTGAGTTCGTTCGCCCCGCCGCATTCGAACAGCGCCAGTGCTTTACCGATTTTGGCTTTGATGTCGAGCCCGACCTTTTTTTTGCCTTTCTTGTCGAAGTAGCCAAGTTCGCCGGTCAGTTCGTTGGCGCTGACTTCGCCCCGGAACGAGCCGATGTTCTGGCAGAACGATTCGTAGACCGTTTTTGCGCCGGCCTGCGCGCAGTTGTTGAGGAGCAGTTTCGTCACGGACAGCGTTTTGGCTCCCGTGTATTCCCCTTCGCCTTCGCCGAACGCGCACGTGACTTCGCCGCCACCGGCCGTCTTGAAAACAGGTTCTTCGACGATCGTCGCGAATTTTTTGTTGGTCCCACCCGGGACGAAGCTGTAGCGCCCTTTGCCCGGCGCCGGGGTCAGACAGTTCTTGCCCGCGTATTCACCTGTTTTCGGCGCCACCTGCACGCACGAGCCAAATTCGGGGGGTTCGGCCGACGCCGTAGCCGCATAGGCTCCCCCCAGAGCACAGGAGGCGAGGATGCACCCCGCCATCGTCCCAATCCGCTTCATTCCTCTTCCCTTCTCCTAGGGTTGAATCGACAGTACCCGCTCGCATCTCCACATGCGGACGCCCGTATCGCCAGGCGACCCCCGCCGATCGACAAGTCATTCATTTGTACCCCGTACAGCGTGATGTAAACGCCTGCACACACCGGTGTCATGCGCCTCCTTGCGCTCGGTCCGAAGCGGACCGCGGTGTCAGTTGCGAGCGGACGCCCGCGCGATCACTTGTGCTTTGCGGCCTTCTTTGACTTGGCCTTCTTGGACTTCTTCTTCGCCCCGTATTTCTTCCGCGCTTGCTTTTCGCACGCGGAGCGCTTCTTCTTGCTGTGCTTGAACTTGGCCCGGCACGAGTTGAGCGCCTTTTGCAGCTTCGATACCGGGCGGGCGGCTTTGCAGCCGCTGACCGGGATCTTGGTGTCCTGCTGGATGACCACGCCGTTCTGCCCGGTGATCGTCGTCGGCATCACCATTTTGGTGCCGCAGAGGCTGAACCGCTTGCTCTGCGCGACGTTCGAGGTGAGGGCCGAGTGCGGGCCCTCGGGCAGCGTTGTTTCGAACGTCGTCACAGGCGCGTCGGGCACCGAGTTGAAGGTCGACGTCGTGATGCCTTTTTTGATGTCCGTCTGCCCGTCGAGGATCAGCGTGATCCCTTCGCCCTGCAGCACGAACTCGACGTCGGGGAATGCCGCGTTTCCGTGCGAGACGAGATAGGCCGGGCCCGTCAGCGGGCTCTTCAGCACCGGCGTGTGCACGGTGGCCGTGCCGATGTTCGAGCCTTCATCGCAGCTCGCAGGGTTGGCCTCGAACACCGAGTCCGGGCACGCTTTCTGGATCGTCGTCAGACGCGACGGAAGCTGGATCGGCAGCACAAGCTTGGTTTTCGCGATGTTCGCCTGTCCAGTGCTCGAGGAGACCTTCACGGTCAGGCTCGCACCGTTTAGTTTGCTGGCGTTGCCCTGCGTCGAGGCTGTCAGCGTCGGGTGGAACGGCAGCGCCGAGCAGTTGGCGACCTGGAACGGCGCGGACACAGGATGGGTCGCGCCCGCATCGCCTCCCAGCGCGCCGGTAACCGACATCGGCGAGCAGTTCGTCGGGTTGAACTCGAAGTTCGGGCGGTCCACGACGACGTTGATGGCGCGCAGCTGGAGCGGGATCCCCGTGTTCGGGTGCTGAGCCGAACTCGCAAAAATGGGCAACGTGGTGTTGATCGTGACCGCAGCCGTCGTTTTGTCGACGTAGATCCCCGAGCGCACGACCACATCCCCAAGGTTGAACGGCCCGGCCACGGCGGGCGTCACGATCGAGAGCCCGAACGGCGCACCGTTGTAGGGACCGGTGATGTAGACGCGACCTCCGTTGACTGTGTACGGATCCGAGCCGAGGCCGGAGACGGCGGTTGCGTGGCCGATCAGGCTGTCGGGCCCGCAAGTGCCTCCGTTGGCCTGCTGTTCCGGGCACTGCGTCGCCGATGAGAGCATCGCCGCAGCGCCCGGCGGCAGCGTCACCGAGACGCTCTTCAAAGCCTGATCGGTGTCGGGCCGGTTGATCGTCACCGTGAACGGCGTGAACGCGCCAGCTTGGAGGTTCGTGCTTCCTGCCGTGAAGGCGGGGGCAAACGGCTGTGGGTTCGGGCAGGCGCTGCCGCCCGCGCCCGAGCTGACCTGGAATTCGCCTGGAGCCGACGAGGCGGCCTGGGCGATGCCTGTCGACCAGGGAACAAACGACGCGCCGGTCGTGTATTCGCCACAGCTCGGTGGCGTCGTCACCGACGCCCGCGGGCCGTCGTTGAAGTTGACGACGAAGTCTTCGAAGGGCACCTGCGGCGTGTCCAGGAACGTCGAGGTGATCTGACCGGTCGCGCCGTTCAGTTTGACTTCTCCTGCGATCTTCACCCTGACGCCCGATTCGGGGTCTTCGGCGGCGATGTACAACGCGACCAAGGAGCCAAACGGGTTGGCTTCCTGCGCGGCGAGGTAGACGGCGCCTTCGAGCTCGTTTTTCAACAGCGGCGTCTTGACTTTGACCGTGCCGACCTTCGAGGCGTCTGGGCAGTGTGGTGGTTCGGAGTTGAATTTCAACGGTTCCGGCGCGCTTTCGTCTTCGTCATACGGGTCTTTCGGGGCGCCGAGGCCCTGGTAGCCGATCTGGGCCTCGCTGCATGCCTGCAGCCCGTCCGCCGCCGATGGACTCAGCAGGACACCTTCTGGGAGCGTCACGGTCGTCGATCGCAAGGCAGACTCGGCGCGTTTGGAGCCTTCGCGCGTCGTATCCTGCGGCACGTGCACGTCGACTTCCAGTCCCGTCGGCGAGTTCCCCTGTGTGGTCGTCGGCTTGAGCTTGATGGACGGGGCGAACGGCAACGCGCCGCAGTCCTGGAAGCCGCTCGGGAACTCGAACAGGGCTTCCAGCGAGGAGGCCTGGCCGAACCCATTTTCGCTCGGGTTCTTGAATGGCCAGGATTCGCCGCTGACGGTGGTCCGCAGCGGGGACGTACAGGAGGTCGGCATCGTCAGGAACGCGGTTTCGTCGGTTTCGGCCGGACCGCATGGGACTTCGCCATTTGCCCAGGTGCCATTCGCCACGCAGCCCCAACCGCGCGATTCGTTGTGGCGCGAGTCCCCTGGGGTGCCCCAGAGCGTCACTTCGCTGCCCAGCAGTTGCGCGAGCTGGGTGACTTCGCTGACGGTGACTTCGACGCCATAGTCGCCTTCGCCGGGCGCCCCGTTCCCGCCAGTGCGCACGCGTGTGTCGAGCACGACGGGCACGTGGTCTGCGACGAAGCCGAAGCGCGCAGGCTCTCCGTACTTGGGGGCGAGGTTGAAGACCGGTACCGAGGCCGTGAGGAGCGTGAAGTTGAGCGGTTCCAAGAGAGTCACGCGTGCGACCCCGATCGACGTGCTTTCCGCGCACTGGTTGACGCTTAGTGCGTTCAGCGTCCCGAACTGGGCATCAGAGCACTGCGGAACGACGGTGACGTTACCGAGCAGACCCGGCGGCAGATTGAAGTGCAGGCTCTTGACCAACGCCGGGGCGGCCGGGAATTCAGGGCTCCCTTCTTTTTTGAGCGTTTCGAGCGTTTGGTTCAGGTTGAGAGTCGTCGTCAGCTGGAAGGGATGCGCTCCGGAGTTCGTTTCCGGCAGCCCGACTTCGGTTTCGGGCGAGACGCGGTAGCCGCCGTCTTCGACCCCAAACGGGGTCGGCTCCCCACTGACCGTGAAGAGCGTCGGCGGCAGCGATGCGCTCGGCAGCGTGCCGCCGGCCGCGACGTCTGTTCCGCCTTCGACTTTCGCTTCATTTGAGAACTTGCCCGCCGGCGATTTGATCGCGACGTTGATGTGGAGCTCGAGGTCTTCGTAGGGCGCGAGCGTGTGCTGTTCGAGCACAGGTACTTTGCTCTCGTTGTAGGTGCATTTGACGACTCGCGTGCCGATCCCGGTGCAGGTCCACACGTACCCGGGTTCCGGTTCGTTGTTCACCGAGACCTCGCGCTTGGGCACGATCGCGGTCGCCGTCATCCCTTCGGGGAGCGTGTCGGTGACCACGACCGATTCGCTTTCTTTGAGCACGCCGATTGGCGTCGCCCCGACGTTGATCGCCTGGACGTTGATGAAGCCTTTGCCTTCAAGCGGCAGTTGGGTCGGTGCGGC
The DNA here is from genome assembly GCA_963717665.1 of uncultured Solirubrobacteraceae bacterium. Taxonomy (GTDB): domain Bacteria; phylum Actinomycetota; class Thermoleophilia; order Solirubrobacterales; family Solirubrobacteraceae; genus Palsa-744. The sequence goes on along the minus strand of OY970348.1, from coordinate 3,100,707 downwards.
TCGCGCGGACAGCCGCCAGTGGGCAGTGGCGAGCGCCGGTGCCACTGAGACCACCAGCGCGAGCGCGAGCGCGGCCAGGAGCACCCCACCGGCCAGCAGTCCGCGACGACCGTGCAGGACCCTCGCTCCCAGGATCATCGGCTCCTCCGGTGAACCACGCGTGACTTCTTCGCCTTCTTGGCCCCGTATTTCTTGCGCGCCTGCTTTTCACAGCTCGCCCGCTTGCTCTTCTTGTGCTTGAACTGCTTGCGACAGGCCTTCAGCGCTTTGCTGAGCTTCTGAGCGCGCGTGAGCGGCGCTTTCACGGTCGCGGGCGCTTTTGCTTTGCTTGGGAGCACTCCGGTAGCTGGAGTGTTTCCGGGCCCTGAGAAGTTCGCCGTGGCCGAGTCCGAGAAGCTCGATCCACCCGACACCGGGGGTTTGCAAGCTTCGCCGGAGCACGGCGGAGGGGGCGGCGCTTTGTGCGGCAGGCATGCCCCGCTTTCGCTGGTCCCGCACACGCGGGCGTCGTAGACGTCGAAGGCCCCGTCGAGATCTTGTGCGGCCAGCCTTTCCGAGGTCAGGAAGAACGCGTCGTCGCCGCTCACGCTGGCGTCGAGGAAGGCCGATTCTCGGTTGTCCGTCGCCGCGCCCGAGGAGATCAGCGCGACGCAGCCGCCGGCTTTCGTGCAGCCGTTCACGCCTTCGGGTTCGTACTCGTAGACGTCCTCCTTCTGATTTTCATCCTGCGGCACGAGCGTGTCGGAGCTGTTGAAGAAGAGTCGGCCGCTCGCCGACAGGTAGCGCGACTGGTAGGTCGAGCGGAAGTGGCTCAGGGCGGTCCAGCCCGGGACCGAGCCGGCGATCCAGCGGTTGCGCCACGCTTCCGGCCGGTCGACCAGCAGTCCGAGCCCTTCGCCGGAGTTTTCGGTGTCGAACACGCCGTTCGGCTGCGCACCGGTGGGGTTACAGGAAGCGCACGATAGGCGGCCCAACTGGGCGTTGTAGAGGAAGACCTCCTCGTCGGCCTCTTTGCTCGTGGCGTCTTGGTTGTTGTACCCCGTCAGGCTGCGGTTCGACATGAACGCGAGGTATTCGCCGCTACCGGGCGAGACCCGAGCCGTCACGTACGTCAAGTCCCCCTCGCGCTGTTCCACGCGTTCGTTCTGGGGGAGGCCCCAGTCCGCGGCGTCTTCGAAGGACAGGGCGGCGATGAATTTCGTTTCGCGCTGCCCAGGACTTGGGGAATCCGGGCGAGAGACATAGAGGTTGCATGTCGTCCCCGGCGGCAGTTCCGCGAGTTCGGAGAGCCCGATGATGTCGTTCGGGCATCCGCCCTGGCTCGCGCCAGGCGCAAGAACGCCGTTGGCCACGAAGTAGACGTAGGCTCCGTCTTCGCTGGCGCCCGGGATCGTGCCGAGCACATCCGCGCTGGAGCCAACTTTGGCTGCGGCGGTCAAATCGGTGAGCTCCCCGGTCACGGCGTTGTATTCGTAGAGATCCGCCGGATGGCGAGTTTCGGTTGGTTGCAACTGCGAGTCGTCGGTCAGCGGCCAGGTGTCGGTGAAGAAGATCCTCGAGCCGTCGTCGCTGGCCGTCTCGAATCGCGTTTGGTTGAGTTCTTCGCTTTCGCGCTGGGTTTCCGTGGGTTCGCTTGCGTGTTCGCCCCGGGCGGCATTGATCTGCACGGTCGTCGCGGGGCTCGTCGTGGCGTCGCGTAGGTACAGATAGGCGCCGGGGTTGCCTCGGTACGCACCGCTGAAGACCGTACGCGAGCCGTCATGGGAGATCGCGTGCCGGGAGTTGCCGAAGGTGCCGAGCCTCGCTTCTTCGAATTCCGCCGCAGCCGGCACGTCGCTGATCAGCCGCAGGCCCGACTGGCCTCCGGCGAAGTCCCACTGGTAGAGACCTTCGCCCGTGGCGCCGGCCGTCAGCGGCACGCCCGATTCGAAGACCACGTGGTTGAGATCCGGCGTGGCGTCCGTGAATTCGAGATGCTGCCCGAACTTCGTCTTTTTCCCTTCTGCTTCGCCGCCGTTGTTCGCCGCGGTCACGAGCGGTAGGTACCCGGGATCGAGGTAATCGCTGTTCTTTGCCGCTTCTTCATATACGGCTTTGGTCGTCGCCCCTGGCTGAATCGGACTGTCGGCGCGGACGTACATCGTCTTTTCCAGGCCCACCGCCCCTTCACACTGTTCGCCGGCGAACGGCGGGGCAAGCGGAGGTTCTTCGCACGGCGATGTGATTTCGGTGTGGAGTTCGGGCTCCACGAGCCCCACCGACAGATCCGGCGAGAACACGCGGTACTCCTCGGTGCTGCCGGGGATCAGGCCACCGCCCGTGTTGTTGGGGGTCGTGATGTCCTGCGTGTTCCATTCTTCGCCGCCGCGCGTCGAGAAGAACTGCGTCACCGCGACGCTGCGATTGCCATGGGCTTCTCCTGCTGGGCCTGAGTTTTCAGCGCCGTATGTGATCGAGTCGCCGTCTTCCGAGGCCTGAATCGCGGCGCCTTCGATGCTCAACCCCTGCAGCGGACCGCCCTTGGTCGGCGGCGAGACCATCTCCCATTCGCGGTGATTGGGCAGCAGGCCTTCGGCGCTCGGCAGCGTCGTGAAGAAGGTACTGGCGAACTGCTGGCTTTCCGCGGTGCCGTGCCCGTTGTCGGCGATCACCCGGTAGTAGTAGGTCGTATCGGGCTGCAGGCCTTCGAGCGTGGCTTCCGCCACCTGATCGCCAAAGCTCGCCGGAAGCGTCCCGGTCACCGTCGAGCACGAGGACGGTTCGGACACGCAACTCGCCGGGCCGTACTGGAACGTGTAGGTCGTCGCCGCCCCCTTCCCGTCAATATGGGCGATCAGCGCCGCCGAGGTCGGCGAGAGGACTTGGGCGAAAACGCTGTCGATAGTGGGTGGGGCGCCCACTTCTTCCGGTACGAACACGGCGACCTTCGAACCTCCGCCTTCGATGACGAAAACCTGTTCAGTCGCGTGGTCCACGGCAAGCTGCCCGCCACCGGTGAGATTGCCCGAGCCGAAACGCTGTATCAACGTCCCGTCCGATGCGAACGCCGCGACGCTGGTGACGTTGTCCACGTAGGTGTCGCCGTTGGTCTCGTCGACCGCGACTCCCGTGGAGTTCTGGTTCGTAAGTCCGCTCGTGATCGGAGCACCCGCAGCATCCGCCTTACCGATCAGCGCGTTGGCAACCGCGCCCGGCGCGCTTTCTTCTTCGGGGCATTCTTCCGTGCCGGTGCTGCGTTCGTGGCGCAGATAAAAGGCTTCGTCGCTGGGAGCTACAGCGAAGCCAAGCAGCGCGCGGCATTCGAAGGCTTCTCTCGCCACTTCTTCTTTGATTGACGTCCCGATCAGTTTGTTGGCTTTTTCATCGTTGGAGAAGCCGGCTATATAGCCTTCTTCTTCCCAGTAGACCCAGAGTTTGCCTGTGGCGTCGACAGAGAGTCCGGCAATTTTTTCGAGTTCTACTTCGAATTCTTCGCTGACGCTTTCGCCTTCTTCGTTGACGATTTTTTCTTTCGTTTTGAAGATCTGTTTTCTGTAGATTTTTTCGCCAGTCGCCGTGAACTTGTAGATGAAGTTACGTTCTGCTTCGGGTTCAAGTTCTTCGCCATTTTTTGGCGCTTTTTCGACGCCCGACACGTAGATGTCGCCATGCGACGGCGAACTTGCTGCGTTGTCAATCGCAATCGCTTCCGGCCCGGGTACCGCGATCGCCGAGACGAATTCGTAACCGCCTTTGCCGTCCGACTTGAACGCCTCGACCCGTTCGCCACCTGCATCGACGACATACACTTCGCCGGTCGATTCGTTGACGGCGACGCCTTTCGCGATGCTGAACGCGTTTTCGCCCGTTCCTTCGAATGTCGAGCCGAATACGTGCGCGCGCCCCGGCAGCGCCGACGCAGAGGCGCTCCACAGCAGGCACGAGAGCAGCACGACGGCCGAGGTCAGAAGCGCAAGCCGCGCATGACGACCATGCGTCCGCGCGCCGGCATGCGCGCTCCATTGCCCTTCGCCACTGGCTACTCTCCTCGGCCCCACCGTAGTCCCGCTCCTCAAACTCGTCCCCGTCTCCCTATTGTCAGTCAGTCTAGGCACTGGGTCGTACCGCGTCAAGCAGCAACCACATGAGCTCGCTGCCGGTGCTGCCCGTCCGTCACGACATCTCATTCACGAGACACGACGGGCGCCCGAGGTCTCTCAACCTCGAGCGCCCGATCGCGCTCACTACACCGGTGGTGCCCGCACGTGTGCGAGCACCACCGAACAACGAGCTACCTAGACAATCAGGTTGAGCTCGATCGCTTCTTCATTTTTCACGTTAGACGTGATCGTCTGACCCGACTGTTCGTACCCGAGGTTTTCGAAGTTGCTTTCGAGGAACGTTTCGGGGTTGGGGCCTTCCCATTTGACCGGTTTCTGAACGCCTTTGGTCGCTTTGTACTTCAGCGCTTCGGTCGTCGTCATCTTGCCGTTTTTGATGTTGACAAGAATACCGGCACCGGCTTCTTCACCCTTGCCGCGGACTTTGATTTCCAGCCCGACGCATTTGAATTCGATGAATTTGCCTTTAGCAGACGGCGCTGGGTACAGCTTCAAGGCCGTCTTTTTTTTCGCGAGATTTTCGTAGCCGACTTCACCGAGCAGTTCGTTCGTGACGAGTTCGCCCGATGCCTTGCCGGTCGTCGTGCAGGCGAAGCCGTTTGATTTGCAGCCTGCGAATTCAACAGTCGTCGACTCGTGTTTGTTGTCGCCGCCAGTGGTGTATTCGCCACCGCTTTTCTCGCTGGTGCAGGTCACGGTCTTGCCGCCTTTGGTGGCAAGGGTGGCTGCGCCGCCCGATGTCGTGAATTTGTTTTTGGCACCAGGGCCCGGCAGCCATTCATAGCTGCCTTTTTTTGCTTCCACGGCTTCTTTGGTGCATTTCGAGTCCGAGTAGCCCGGCAGCGATTTGACGGCCTTTTTAATGCAGCGCCCGAATTCGGGTGCTGCCGCCGAGGCGGTCGAGGAGGCAATGATGCTCATGGCGCAAACGGCCATGAGACAGAGCCCCGCAATCCTGATACGTCGCATCTAGATGCTCCTTTTCTTCCCTCTTGAACAGTTCGCCGACGCTCAGTTCCCCGCCCTCAGGACGGTTTCGCCCTGTCGCGCCAGTCTGCCCCTGTGCTGTACCCCAGCCAGCGGCCCTCCAATCCCGGACCCCGGCGAGATGGCTCTCGCCGGCCAGGTTCAGCATGGTCAGTCCATGTACATCCTTGCCATTGCCTTTCCAGCATCCCTGCCGGCTGCGGCGTGCATTGGCCCAGCCGAGCAACGACCTGAGCGATCGCTCGCAACTAGCTTCGGTCGTCGAGCTACCGTCAACCCATCCCTCCTCGTGAGACACCGACCCCTTGCGACGGGGCACCTGGGCCCCATGCCGTACTTGACATCATGTCCCCGCGAACGTAACACAGGACTTGACGTAAAGTCAAGTGTTTAGCCGCTTTGCCTATGTTTCTTAGGGTCAGACACGCGGTTGGGCCGACCCGCCACGGCTCATCCGGCACGGCGCACGGCGACCGTTCTGTCGGCCTCCGCGCAGATCCTCCAACCCGCCGAGCGCCCACCGCGCAGGTGGCGGGTGACCACCGCCGTCGGCCCCGGTAGACCGCGCCCCTCGGCCTGGTCGGCGCGAGCGTCGTGAAAGACGACGTGCCCACCGAGCGCGACGAACGGGCTCCAGTCCAACCAGTCGCGCTCGCATCCCTGCTCGGAGTGGTCGCCGTCGATGAACACGAGGTCGAGCTCGCCACTCCAGTCGGCCGCCACCTCGTGCGACATCGCGACATGCCAATGCACGGCCGGTCCGCGCCCGCCCAACCTGCGCCCGGCGCGCGCGAGCAGCCGGCGCGTCGCTCGCTCGTTCGCGCCCCAGCCGCCGGGCAGGGCGTCTGGATGGCGCCCGAAGGGGTCGATCAGGTGTAGCTCCGCCTGCGCTCCGAGCTCGAGCTGCAGCGCGAGCGCCGAGGACCCCTCGTACACGCCGATCTCGACAACGCGACGGGCGCCGCGCGCCGCCTCCAGCAGGACGCGCGCATCCTCCTCGGAGTGCATCGTGCGCGGCGGGACCAGGCCTGCTCCGACGGCAAGCGCGCGCAGGCGCACGTCATCGCGCAGGCGCACCGGCGCCAGGCTGCGCAGGGTCTGCGGAACGATCGCCACGCGTTCAGCCTATGCGCAGCTCGACGATGTGGGCGGCGGCGGTGCGTCGCGAGCGCGCGCCTGCGCGTAGGCGAGCCACAGACGATAGGCCGGGTAGGTGTGCTGCAGATCGGCGCTCACCAGGCCCACCGGGTAGGCCGGATCCTCGCGGAAGCTGTACTGGAAGATCGCGCCAACGCGCGGGTTCTGCGACCAGCGTCGGAGCTGCTCGCCGAGCGCCTCGCATGCCGCCCTCTGCTCGGCCTCGCCTGCCGCTCGCGGCCTACCCGGACGCTGCGCCCCGGCGCCCGTCTCGGTGACCCAGATCGAGGCTCCGGCAGCGCATGACCCACGAGCGTCGAGCGCTCGCGCGAGCTCTCCGACGGGATCGGACTCGGGTCGAGCCTTACCCCATGAGGCATAAGCGTGGATCGCCCACACGCTTCCGAGACAGAGCACGCGCGCGGGCAGCGCCGCCACAAAGCTCGCCACGCTGCTGTGATGAAGCGAGTCTGCGGGATAGCCGGCCAGCTCGCCGAGCAGCAGGTGATCGGCGGCGTCGTCGCCCGCCAGCTCCACGGCCATCGCCTCGGCGAGCTGCGCGTAGACCGCCGGAGCCGCCACGGGTGCGTCGATCGAGCAGACCGAGCGCTGCGGGCTCAAGAAGGCGGGGTTGTTTGGCTCGTTCCACGGACTCCACCAGCTCAGCGCCACGCCCTGCTCCCTGGCGAGCGCGAGCAGCGTCCGGATCAACGACCTGTAGCCGGCGATCCCCGCTTCGTTTATCGGGCGCGAGAACGGCTGCGTACCGGCCGTCTCACAGCCACGCGCAGCCGCGGCCGCCCACGACGGCACGCCGAACACATCAAGCACCACTTCAAAGCCGACGTGACCTTCTGCCTCGAGCCGCTCGCTGCTGGGTGGCGATCGCGGCGAGCTCCGCGCGGATGCCTGCGAACGGCGTGCAGGGACCGACGGTCCGAGCACACCCGTCGATCGGGCCTTCGAGGTTCGCCGGCCGCCCACGCTGCGGCTGTAGTGCCGCCCAGTCGACGAGCAGGCGGATGTAGCGCGGATGAATCGCCGTCAGCTGCTCGCGCGCAGGCTGAAAAGCGCCACCACCCGACCGTGACGGCGAGCTCGGGTTCCACAGCAGATCGGCATTGTCCTCGGTCAGCCCGAGCGCCGGTCCACGACCTTCGGAGGACTCGGGCGCAGGCGCCGTCGAGGCCGTCGAGCCAACCGTGCTGCGCGAACCACCGCAGCCCACCAGGATGACCGCGGGCAGAACCAGACCCGCGAGCAATCGGCGCGACTTCAGACCGCCGAGACCTGCTCTTCCTCGGCCACGCGGAAGGACGAGCCGCAGCCGCAGGCAGCGACGACGTTGGGATTGGAGACCTTGAAGCCCGCGCCCTGCAGGCTCTCCTCGTAGTCGATCACCGATCCCCGCACGAACGGCAGGCTCTCGTTGTCGACCAGCAGCTTCAGCCCGTGATCCTCGATCACGAGGTCGTTCTCGCGCTGCTCGTCGAAGGCGAGCTGGTACTGAAAGCCCGAGCAACCGCCTCCGCGAACGCCGACGCGCAGGCCGGCCAGACTCACATCTGCCTCCTGGGCGGAGAGGAACTCGCGCACCTTCTCTGCGCCCTTGTCGCTGATCGTGATCATCGCATTACTCCTCGTTGCGGCCTCAAGACTTTCCAAAGTATAGCGGTGGCTGGGAGGCCCGCCGCGATCCTCTACGCTAGCCCTGTATGCCCTCAGCAGAGGACATCTCCCGACGTATCGAGGCGTCGATCCCCGGCGCGCGCGCCGAGGTCGAGGACTACACCGGTGGCGGCGATCACTTTCGCGCGATCGTGACGGCGGCCGCCTTCGCCGGCCGCAGCCGAGTCGAGCAGCATCGCCTCGTCTATGAGATCTTCGGCGCCGAGATCGGCGGTCCGATCCACGCGCTGTCGCTGAAGACGCAGACCCCGCAGCAAAGCACCGCGGATGTGCCCCCCGAGGACCCCTCCGCGCTCCAGCCGACGACAACCACTTGAGCCAGGAGCCCTTCATGTCAAGCACCAACCCGACCAGCGAGCTTCCGATGTCCCCCACCCAGCAGGCCCCGAACGCAGGCCCTACGCCCGCCGAGGAGTCCAACCCGATCCGCGCGGCGATCTCCGAGGCGATCTCCGAGCACAAGGTGATCCTGTTCATGAAGGGCACGCCGGAGGCACCGGCGTGCGGCTTCTCGGCGCGCACCGTCGCCGCTCTGCAGTCGCTCGACACGCCGTTCGCGGCCGTCGACATCCTGCCCGACCCGCGCATCCGCCAGGAGCTCTCGGCGATCTCCGACTGGCCGACGATCCCGCAGCTGTTCGTCAACGGCGAGCTGCTCGGCGGCTGCGACATCGTGACCGAGATGTACGAGTCCGGCGAGCTCGCCGAGGCGTTGGTGTAGCGTCCGGCGGCGCATGCCCGCCGTCGCCGTAGCCACAGACAGCACCCATTACCTGCCGCGTGAGCTGGCGGCGCGAGAAGGCATCCACCAGATCAGCCTGTACGTCGGCTGGCAGGGGCAGCCCGAACGCGAGCTCGACATGCCGAGCTTCGACGCCTTCTACGAGCGCCTGCGCACCGACCCCGAGCTGCCCACGACCTCCCAGCCCTCGATCGGCGACTTTCTCGCCGTGTGGGAGCCGCTGATCGAGCAAGGTAACGACGTCGTCTCGATCCACCTCGCCGGTGGCATCTCGGGTACCTGCGAGGCCGCCCGACAGGCACACGCCCTGCTCGGCGAGCGCGGGCTGGGCGAGCGCGTCGAGGTGCTCGACGCCGAAAGCGGCTGCGGCGGAGCGGCCCTGCTCGTGCTCGCCGCGTGCGCCGCCGCACGCGCCGGCGCCGAGAAGGACGCCGTCGTCGCGCACGTGCGCGAGACGCGCAAGGCGCTGAAGATCTGGTTCTGCCTCGACACGCTCGAGTACCTGCGCCGGGGCGGGCGCATCGGCAAGGCCCAGGCCTGGCTCGGCGGCACGCTGAAGATCAAGCCGATCCTCTCGCTCGAGTACGAAATCACCCCCGTCGAGCGGGTGCGCACGGCCGGGCGCGCCTTCGAGCGGATGGTCGACTACGCCAAGGAGCTGCACGACAAAGGCGCCGACGGCTGGGTCGTGCAGCACATCCAGGCGCCCGACCAGGCGCAGCGACTGATCGATCGCTGCCGCGAGATCTTCGACTCAGAGCCCGTCTTCAGCTCCGAGGTCGGCCCCGTGATCGGCACCTACACCGGCCCCGGCCTGATCGGCGTCGGCGGTGTTCCGCGCGCGTTGCTGAGCTGAGCTGAGCTGAGCTGAGCCTAGCGACCGCGGCGCCGGCGCCGGCGGAGAATTTTCACGCCGAGGGCGAGCCCGACGACGGCCGCGCCCGCCGTCAACTGCTCGCGGTGGCGCTCGACGTGCCCGCGCCAATCGGTGATATGTGCGACCTCGCCGCGCAGGCGGTCGAGCGAGACTGCGAGCTCCATGCGGTTGCTCTCGATCGAGCTGCGGATCTCGGCGGGCGAGCGTTGCGCCATCAGCCGCCCACCCCCGAGCCACCGCCGACACCGCCGGGCGTCGGCGTCGGTGTGCCGGGCGTTGCCGCCGAGCCGTTGCTGACCGTCTGCTTGATCTTCTGCGCCTCGTCGATCGCCATCGTCGGCATCGGCGGGGCTCCCTTTTTGACGGCTTTGGCGGCGAGCAGGCCAGCGAGCGCTCCGAGCAGCAGCAGGATCACGGCCATCGCGAAGAAGCCCCAGAAGTAGGTGAACTGGTTGCCGGGGAGGTAGTAGTAGAGCAGCCACGCGAAACCGACGAGCGCGAAGATCAGCGCCATCGCAACGAAGATTCCCGCAGCGATGCCGACGACGGCGCCCTTGACCAGCTTGGTCGCCTTCTCGGTGACCTCGACCTTGGCGAGCTCGATCTCCTCACGCACGAGCACCTGAGCTCGCTCGGAGACCTCGGCGATCGCGGCGGCAATGTTGTGTGGCGCCTCCGGACCCTGCTCGCCCGGCGTCGGCGTCGGCGGTGCGCTCACTCGGGGGGCTCCTCGGCGAACAGCCGTCGGAACGTAAGCGCTGCCGCCCGCTGCGCGGCGATGCTCGCGAGCGCTCCAAAGGCTGCCAGGATTCCCGACCAGACCAGCCGCTTGACCATCTCGTTCTCCATTACCGCGGCAGTCTATTGCCCGGGGTGGTCTCATCGGAAACGGCGCCCACCTCGAGACCACCGCAGACGGTCTCGACGACGACCGACTTGGCCCGCTCGAACTCCTCCGCGCCCTGCGGCAGCAGGTCGAATATCCAGCCCGTCAGGAGCTGCTCGATCACCCCGTAGAAGGCCATCGCCGCGAAGCGCGCTTCGATCTCGGCCTTGAAGACGCCTTCGTCCTGCGCCTGCTGAACGATCTTGGCGATCAGCTCGTAGGCGTCGCGGATCGTGCCGATGTGGGTGTCGCCGAACGAGTTGGCCGCACGCGTCACCTCGACGATGATCACCTTCATCAGGTCCGGGTCGTGGCTGTAGCTGTCGATGATGAACGACGCGATCGCGCGCAGCTTCCCGCGCACGGGCAGCGGCTCGGCGTCGACCTCGCGGATCAGCTCGAGCATCACCTGCCAGCGCTCGAGGAACAGCGTGTCGAGCACCTCGTCCTTGGAGGCGAAGTAGTGATAGACGAGCCCGTAGGCGACCCCCGCCTCGTCGGCGATGTCGGCGACGCGACAGGCATGAAAGCCCTGACGCGCGAACACGCGCACGGCGGCGTCGAGGATCAGGCGGCGCTTGTCCGGCGGCGCCTTCGCGCCGCCGCGCCGCGCCGCGGCGCCTGACTCACCGGAGCTCGTCTGCGAGCCCGGCGCCGTACCGCCCCGACTCGCCCTCGCGGCGCTCATGCTCGCACCGCCTGCGGCCAGTGGTAGGCCTGCGCCCGCCGGTTTGCCAGCGAGGGCAGCTTGGCGCGGATCTCCTGCTGGCGCTCGAGGTCGAGCTCGGCGATCACGTGACCCTCACCGTCGGGAGCCTGCGCGAGCACGATGCCCCACGGATCGACGATCATCGAGCGTCCACCCGAGTGGCTTCCCCCTGGGTGCTCGCCGATCTGGTTGGCCGCGACCACGAACGCCTGATTCTCAATCGCACGCGCACGGATCAGCGCCTCCCAGTGGTCGCGCGTCGTCGCCAGCGTGAAGGCCGCCGGCAGCGCAAACGCGCGCGCGCCGCGCACGGCGAGGATCCGGAACAGCTCGGGGAAGCGCAGGTCGTAGCAGATCGACATCCCCAGCTGCAGGCCGTCGGCAGTCTCGGTGAGGACGATCTCCTCGCCCGGCTGCTCGAGATCGGACTCGCGATAGGAGCGCCCGCCGACGTCCACGTCGAACATGTGGATCTTGCGGTAGACGGCCTTCAGCTCGCCGTCGGGGCCGACGTGCACGGAGGTGTTGGCGAGCTTCTCCCGCTCGGGCACGCGCTCGACGATCGAGCCGGCGATCAGCTCGACGCCCAGCTCGGCGGCGAGTGCCTGTGCCCAGCGCGTCGAACGACCGTCGAGCGGCTCGGCGGCTTCGCGCAACTGCTCGTCAGAGCCCATCGCGGTCCACTTCTCGGGGAGTACGATCAACTCAGCGCCGTCGCCCGCCGCCGCGCGCACCAGTCGATCGGCAGTGGCCAGGTTGGCCGCGCCGTCGGCGGTGGCGTTGAGCTGGACTGCGGCGCCCTTCAACTGAGCCCTCCCTGCGGCCGGCGCGCATACGCAAACTCGGTACGCGGTCCGTTCCCCGAATAGATTGACTGGTCAGTCAACACCTCAAAGCATAACGCCCGAGCCACGCGTGGCGAGCGCGGGCGCTTCGAGTCCGGCGGGCCGAATGGCGCTGCTGCGCGGCGGGCGACCGCTCAAGCGCTGGCGCTACGTCGGCGTGTTCGGCGAGCAGCTGATGGCTTGTGCCGCGATCGTCCAGGTCGGTCCGGCGCGCCAATCCTTCTGGGCGCTCTACCGGCGGAGCGAGGATCGGCTGCAGGAGCGCACGCGGCTGCTGCCGCGCCGAGCAGAGCTGCAGCTCGGGCGCGGGCGGCTGCTGCTGCGCGACCGGGGCCTCGAGCTCGACCTGGCGCTGGCTGAAGAACCGGGCCTCCAGGTGCGCTGCGCGAACGCTCGCCAGCACGTGTGGACACGCAAGCAGGCCGGGATCGCCGCGTATGGAACGCTGAGCGTCGCCGGTCAAGCACCGCAAGCGATCGATGCGCGTGCCGTGATCGACGACACCGCCGGATATCACGCGCGCCACACCGAGTGGTGGTGGTCGGCCGGCGTCGGCGAGAGCCCCGAGGGCGTCGCACTCGCATGGAACCTCGTCAGCGGCGTCAACGACCCACCGTACGGATCCGAGCGTGCCGTGTGGGTCGCCGGCGAGCCGCACGAGGCCGAGCCGGTGCAGTTCAGCGCAGACCTGCGGCAGATCGACTCAGCCGACGGCTCGCAGCTGCGCTTCCACGCCGAGGCCGAGCGCAGCCGCAGCGAGAACCTCGTGATCTTCAAGAGCGACTATCGCGCGCCCTTCGGGACGTTCTCGGGCGCGCTGCCGGGCGGGCTCGCGCTCGCGCACGGGCTCGGTGTGATGGAGCATCACCGCGCGCTCTGGTAGCCGTCGCCCGTCTCAGCGTCGCCGGTCTCAGCTCCGCGCCCGCTGCCGCCGCAGCTCTGCGAGCAGCAGCTTGGAGTGCATCGCGCCGAGCAGCTCGCGCAGCGGCTCGACGCCCGGCGGCGACGATCTCCATCGCCCGCTCGACCTCGACCTCGCCGGCGAGCCGCTCCGAGCAGCGCCCGCACCTCCTCCTGCACGAGCGGCTCGAGCGCCTCACGGTAGCGCAGCGTGTCGTACACCGTGAAGCCGAGCGCCTCCTCGTAGCCGCCCGCGCGGAAGCTCGCGATCGCCTCGATGATCTTCACGTCGTCCTGGTCATAGCCGCTGCGGTTGGGCGTGAGCACGCCGATCTCGGCGAGCCGGTCGAGCACGTTGCGCGGGGATCTCGTAGCGCTCACGCACGGCCTTCAGCGAGACGCGCCTGGAGTCCTCGGCGCTCGCGAGCGCCCGCTCGAGGATGCGGTCCTCGAGCTCGATCAGCGCGTGCACGCGGCCCGGGTCCTCCTCGAGCGTGCCCTTGATCACGCGCAGCGGCATGAAGCGCTTCTCCTGCAGCCGCTTGATCAGCTCGATCCGCTCGACGTACTCCGGCGGGTAGTAGGCCATGTTGCGGCTCGTCCGGACGATGTCCTCGCCCTCGCCCAGCAGCCCCTCGCGCAGGTAGTAGCGGATCGTCCCCGCGCTCACGCCGGAGCGCTCGGCGAGCTCGCTCATCTTCAGCAGCCGCCTGTCCGCCGCGTTCCCTGCCGTGGCGCTCATCTCCAGCCCTCCCCTACACCTGGAAGGAGATGTCCTGCGCCTCGCCGACCGCACCGGCGGCGGCGCCGTCGGCGAGCAGCTCGGCGACCTCCTGCGCGCTGTAGCCGGCCGCGCGCAGCACCTCCTCGGTGTGCTCGCCGAGCGCCGGGCCCGGCAGGCGCGCGTGGTCGCCCGGCGTGCGGCCGAGCTTGACCGGCACGCCGAGCAGCCGCACGGCGCGCTCGGCCCCGGGCTGCTCGAGTCTCGACGACCATCTCGCGCGCGCCGACGAGCTCCGAGTCGAGCGCCTCGTCGAGCTCGAGCACCGGCTCCAGGCAGCAGTCGTGCTCGTCGCGCGAACGCCTCCCACTGATCGCGCGTGCGCGCCCTTGAAGATCTCCTTCACCTGCTCGTGCGCCGCCGAGCCGGGGCGCTCGAACTGGGCCGCGATCAGCTCCTCGCGCCCGACGCCGCGGCAGAAGCCCTGCCAGAACTTCGGCTCGAGCGCGCCGAGCGTCACCCAGCCGTCGGCGCACTCGTACGGGCGGTAGCAGATCAGCGAACCGGCGAGCGGCAGCTCGCCGCGGCGCGGGACGTTGCCGTCGGCGAAGTACGTCGCCGCGACCATCGCCAGCCACGACAGCGCGCCGTCGGCCATCGACACGTCGACCAGCTGACCCTCGCCGGAGCCGGCCACATCCGAGCCCGGACCGCCGCCGTCGCGCTCGCGCAGCGCGGCGAGGATGCCGAAGGCCGCCATCAGCGCGCCGCCGCCGAGGTCGGCGATCTGCCCGGCCGCCTGTACCGGCTCGCCGCCACGCTCGCCGGTCAGCCCGAGCAGCCCGATCAGGCCGAGGTAGTTCATGTCGTGCCCCGAGGCGTCGCGTTTGGGGCCGTCCTGGCCGTAGCCGGAGATCGCGCAGTAGACGATCCCCGGGTTCTCCTCGCGCATCCGCTCGTAGCCGACGCCGAGCCGGTCGAGCACGCCCGGGCGGAAGGACTCGAGCACGACGTCGTATTCGCGCACCAGCGCGCAGCAGCGCCTCGCGGCCCGCGCTCGTTCTTCAGGTCGAGGCGGATCGAGCGCTTGTTGCGGTTCAGCGAGAGGAACAGGGCCGACTTGGCGGTCTCGTGCGCGCCCTCGTAGTAGGGCGGCGACCAGCGGATGTAGTCGCCCATGCCCGTGTCCTCGACCTTCAGCACGTCGGCGCCGAAGTCGGCGAGCAGCAGCGAGCAGAAGCCGCCCGGCAAGCAGGCGCGAGAGGTCGAGCACGCGGATGCCCTGCAGCGGCAGGCTCATGCGGCGCCTGCGACGCGCTGCGGGATGTTCAGCATCTTTCGGGCCTCCTCGACGGTCGCCGGACGGCGGCCGAGGTCTTCGGTCAGCTGCCGTGCCTTCGCGATCAGGTCGCCGTTCGAGCTCGCCATCTCGCCGTTGGGCAGGTACAGGTTGTCCTCGAGCCCGACGCGGATCGAGCCGCCGAGCGTGAGCGCCGCGGCGACGAGCATCCACTGGTCGCGCGAGATCCCGATCACGCCCCAGTGCGAGCCGTCGGGGATGTTCTCGACCATCGCCGCGAGGTTGCGCGCGGTCGGCGGGATGCCGCCGACGACGCCCATCACGCAGTCGACGTGCAGCGGCGTCTTCAGCACGCCCATGTCGATCAGCGGCTCGAGGCTGCCGACGTGACCGATGTCGAAGCACTCGTGCTCCGGTTTGATGCCGAGCTCGTTCATCGCCTCGAGCAGCTCGATGATCTCGTCGAACGGATTCGGGAAGACCATCTTGAAGACGAACTCTTTGCGCGAGCGCGAGTACTTGGCGTAGTTCATCGAGCCCATGTTCAGCGCGGCGACCTCCGGGCGGCATGCGCGCAGGTAGTCGATCCGCTTTGACACCGGCACGCCGATCGTGCCGGTCGAGTAGTTGACGATCGCCGCGTCGCCGACCTCGCCGCGGATCGCCTCGGTGATCGCCTGGAAGTCCTCGATCTCATAGCTCGGCGTGCCGTCGGGTTTGCGCGCGTGGATGTGGATCATCACGCCGCCCTCGTCGACGATCCGCCGCGCCTCGGCGGCGTACTCGTCCGGCGTGTACGGAATCGCCGGGCACTGCTCGCGGTTCGCGATCGCGCCCGAGATCGAGCAGGTGATGACGACTGGATGGTCGAGGCTCATACCGGGACCACTCCTGACTTCTTGTATGGACGCTCGATCTTCTTGCCCTCGGCCATCTCCAGCGCGCGGCAGATCGTCAGGCGCGTCTCGCGCGGGTCGATCACGTCGTCGATCATGTCGTTGCCGGCCGCGATGTAGACGTCGATGATCTTGCGGTACGCCGCGACCAGCTCGGCCTTCTTCGCCTCCGGGTCATCGGCTTCCTCGACCTGTTTGCGCATCACGATCTCGACCGCGCCCTCGGCGCCCATCACGCTGATCTCGGCGCTCGGCCAGGCGACGATCAGGTCGGGCTCGTACGCGCGGCCGTTCATCACGTAGTAGCCGGCGCCGTAGGCCTTGCGCGTGATCACCGTGATCTTCGGCACCGTCGCGTTCGCGACGGCGTAGAGCATCTTCGCGCCGTGGCGGATGATCCCGGCCTCCTCGACCTTCGTGCCGACCATGAAGCCGGGCACGTCCATCAGGAAGACGCAGCGGGATGCCGAAGGCGTTGCACAGGTTGACGAAGCGCGCGGCCTTGTCGGCGGAGTCGTTGTCGAGGATCCCGCCGAGCTGCTTCGGCTGGTTGGCGACGATCCCGCACGGGCGCCCGCCGAAGCGCGCGAAGCACGTGATGATCGTCTTTGCCCACTGCGGCTTCATGTCGAAGTAGAAGCCGTCGTCGACGATCCGGCGGATCACCTCGTACATGTCATACGGCTTGCGGTTCGACTCCGGCAGCACGTCGAGCAGCTCCTCGTCGCCGCGCTCGATCGGATCGGCGCTCGCGACGATCGGCGACTTCGATTCGCAGTTCTGCGGCATGAACGAGAGGTACTGCTTGATCCGCAGGATGCACTCCTCGTCGTCGGCGACCTCGAGGTCGCCGACGCCCGACTTGCGGCAGTGCACGCGCGAGCCGCCGAGTTCCTCCTGCGTGACGTCCTCGCCGACGGCCGCGCGCACGAGGTGCGGGCCGGCGAGCGCCATCGAGCCGCGCCCCTTGACCATCGGCACGAAGTCGGCCAGGCCGGGGATGTACGCCGTGCCGGCCGCGCACGGGCCCATCAGCGCGGCGACCTGCGGGATCACGCCGCTCATCACGACCTCCTCGCGGAACAGGTGCCCGGAGCCGGCGAACAGCGAGCCGACAGCCTCCTGGATGCGCGCGCCGGCCGAGTCGAGCAGCCAGATGAAGGGGATCCGCTTGGTCAGCGCCAGCTCGCGCAGGCGCGTGACCTTCAGCTCGCCGGTCATCCCCATCGAGCCGGCCATCACGGTGAAGTCATACGCGCACACCGCCACCAGGCGCCCGTCGACCTTGCCGTAGCCGGTGATCACGCCATCGGCCGGCGCGACCTTGCCGTCCATCGCGCGCTGCGCGAAGTGCGGACGGCCGTGGATGCCCAGCTCGACGAACGTGCCGTCGTCGATCAGCAGCGCGAGGCGCTCGCGCGCGGTCAGCTTCTCGGCGGCGTGCTGCTTGGCGATCTTCTCCTCGCCGCCGCCGAGTTCGATCTGCGCGCGGCGCGCGTGCAGATCCTCGACGAGCGGGCGCAGCAGCGAGCTGCTCGCCTCCGCGCTCGGTGCGACAGGCGGCTTCTCGGTCGTGCTCATCAGCGTCCTTTCCACTGCGGCTCGCGCTTCTCGAAGAACGCGCTGACGCCCTCGACGATGTCTTCGGTCGACATCGCCAGCGTCAACTGGGCGCGCAGGTAGTCGAGCGCCTCGTCGAGCGGCATGTCGAGCTGACGGCGCATCGCCTCCTTGCCGAGGCGCATGATCACCGGCGACTTGCCGGCCAGCTTGACGGCCCACTCGCGCACCGCCGTCGTCGAGCTCGGCGGCCGGGACGACCCTGTTGACGATCCCCGCGGCGAGCGCCTCCTGCGCGCTCCAGCGCTCGCCGAGCAGCAGCAGCTCGCTGGCCTTCTTGCGCGGCACGTTGCGGTAGATCAGCGCCATGATCATGAACGGGAAGGTGCCGACGTTGATCTCGGGGGTGCCGAAGCTCGCGTCCTCGGAGGCCACGATCAAGTCGCACGCGAGCGCGATGCCGAGCGCACCGGCGAGCACGTGGCCGCCGGCCGCCACGATCGTCGGCTTGCCGAGCTCGCCGATCAGCTTGAACAGCCCGACGAAGCGCTCGGAGCCGAAGTGGCGCTGCACGAGCGACGTGTCGGCGGCGAAGCCGCCGAGGTTGGCACCGGAGGAGAACGTCCGCTCGTGCGAGGAGGCGAGCACGACGCAGCGCGCTGCGTCTTCGTCGCGCGCGCGCTCGAAGGCGGCGATCAGTCCGCTCAGCATCTCCGACGGACAGCGCATTGCGCGTGTCGGGCTGGTTCATCGTGATCGTCGCCACGCCCTGCTCATCGAGCGCGTAGAGGACTGGGTCGTCTGCCATCGGCGCATCCTAGCCCGATCGGCGGCAAGTGGGAAGTGCGCAGCCTTACTATCTACTTTTGCGGCTTCGCACCCCGCCTCGATGAACTACGACGATCCGCCGCCCGCCCGCGTGGCGCCTTGCTGTGAGCCGCTGGTGGTGGCGGCGCATCAGCCGCTTGAGCTCGGCAGCAGTGATCGTTTCGGCTGCGGGCGGCGCCTGCACGAGCACGGGCACGTTGATCGCCGTGATGTCGGACTGCTCGACCAGTTCGTCCTCGCCGTGGCGGGCTACGACAACGACGCTCGTGCGGACGGGGAGACCTGTTTCGGCGAGGAACAGTTCGACGCGCAAGAGGGGGGCGAACAGCTTGCGCTCGCGTCGTGCTCGCGCGCGAGCCTTACGCGAGTGCGCCGATTCCTGCAGCGAAGCGATCGGAACGGCGAGCTTGAAGCGCGTCACCGGCTGACCGTCGACATTGGCCGGGCCGAGCTCGGCGATGCTCTGCGCGTGAGCGATCAGCTTGGCCAGCGCAGCGAAGCCCGTTCCGGGTTCGCCGGCGGAGCCACCGGGAGTGTTGGGCTCAGAGCCGAGTGCCTTCGCCAGGCTCGTGTTGCGCTCTTCCACCCACGGGCGCCCACCGTCGAGCCGTGATACGAACGGCTCGTGCGTGTAGAGCGTGCTGCCGATCAGCCGCACGCTTATCGCGATGCCGAGGAAGTCGGTCGTGACGCTCGCCGCGGGAGGCGGTCCAACGCTGAATTCGCCGGCCAGCGTGATCAGCGGCGTGAGGATGCTGCTGGCGTGACCGAAGATGTGGTTGAAGCCGCCGATCGGGCCCTTGACCTTGGGCGTTTCGGCGCTGCTGATCGTCGCCGAGAACCGCTCGCTCGTCGGCTGCAGCGCGAGCATCTTCTGCTCGCGCGCCTGCAGGTCGGGTGGGACCGGTGCGGGCACGGGCGTCGCCGGTGCGGACCGCGCGGGGACGCTCGCGCCGGCGCTGGGCGCGATCGTTGCAGCAGCGGCAAGAGCCAGCGCCAAGGCGCGCCCAACCATCCGATCCCTCCTGAATCGTGAAAGGAGTCCGGCCGCGCAGGCTAGCGCTCGGGTGCCGTGCGCGCCAGCGGCTGATCGTCACGGGCTCGATCGCAGAACGCCCAACCAGCGGTGCCGCTACGCGGGTTGAGAGTATTTCGCCATGGCCGGACTCTCTGCCACCGACATCCGCAAGGTACTCGACTTCGTCGGCGAGGCTCACGGCACGAGCGATCTGGAGGAGCTACGGGCTTATCTGCCGAGCGGCCTGAGCGGACTGGTGCGCACGGACTATGCGTCCTACAACGAGGTGGGCGTCGACGGCACGGTGCATGTCTCGATCGCGATCCCCGAGATACCGCAGAGCTGGTGGTCGAATGGCAGCGCTACGCCTACCAGAACCCACTCGCGGCACGGGTTGCGCGTACACGCGACGGTCGCGCCTACCGCTTCTCAGATGTCGCCGAGCGCGCGGACCTGGAGCGCCTGGAGTTGTTCCAGGGCTTCTACAAAACGCTGGGAATCCCCCACCAGATCGCGTTCACGCTGCCCTCCCCGCCTCAGCTGACATTCGCCCTGGCGCTCTCGCGCGGTGGGCGCGACTACTCCGACCGCGACCGCGACCTGCTGAACCTGACGCGCCCGCACCTGATCCAGGCCTACCGCAACGTGCAGGCGCGCGAGCGGGCGGCGCAGCTGATCGAGGCGCTTCGCCGCGGCGTGGACGCCAGCCGCGAGGCGATCGCGGTCGTCGATCGCGGAACGGTCTCGTTCGCCTCGCTGCAGGCCCAGAAACTGCTGGGCGCGCTCGGCTGGCACGAAGGCTCGGCGGCGCCGGAGCTGCTGCTCGCGCCGGGGCCGACGGGGCGACTGTGGGACCCGCTGCTCGTGCCGAGCGCCGACGGCAACCTCGTAGTCCGCCGCCTGCCGAGTGGCAGCCGCGACAGCTTCGTCGTCGTCTTCGAGCAGCCGCGCGCCGACCTGAGCGACACGGCGTTGCGCGGGCTCGGGCTGAGCCCGCGTGAGTCTGAGGTACTGCGCCTGCTCGCGCGCGGGCGCACGACGCAGTTGGTCGCGGCCGAGATGGAGATCAGCCCGCGCACGGTGCACAAGCACACGGAGCGCATTCACGCAAAGCTCGGCACGCACGACCGCGCGCAGGCGATCGCCACGGCGCTGGCTGCCGAGCAGGAAGCGGCCGGCGAGCCGCTGCGTGCGCTCGCCGGCTGATGCTTGCTGTGGGAATCGCGCGGAACGTCGGGCCCTGCGAGAAGTAGCAAGCTCTACTGTTTACTTTTGCGAGCGCCTGCGTTAGCGTCTGCGATCAGGCGCCGGACACGCCGCATTGCCCTGTGCGTCCGCACCGCATCCAAGCATCGATCACAAGGAGACTTCCCGAGATGGCCGCGACCGCCGAGAGCGTGCTGAAGCCGGACTTCCAGGCCGCGCGCAAGCACTTCCTCTTCACCGACGAGCACGAACAGCTGCGCGAGTCGATCCGCAACTTCGCGACCAAAGAGCTCGCCCCCCACGCCGAGGAATGGGAGGAGACGACGTTCCCCGATTCGGTCTTCAGGCGGATGGGCGAGCTCGGCTTCCTCGGCCTCGACAAGCCGGAGGAGTACGGCGGACAGGGTGGCGACTACTACTCGGCGCTCGTGCTCGCCGAGGAGATCACGAACGCCAACTCGGGTGGCTTGGCGATGGGCCTTGCTGTGCACACCGACATGGCGATGCCGCCGATCCTCGCCTTCGGCTCAGAGCAGCAGAAGCAGGAGTGGGTGGTGCCTGCGATCAAGGGCGAGAAGATCCTCTGCCTCGGCATCACCGAGCCGGACGCCGGCTCGGACGTCGCGGGGATCAAGACGCGCGCGGTCAAGGACGGCGACGACTACGTGATCAACGGCTCGAAGACGTACATCACCAACGGCCACCGCGCGGACGTGATCGTGCTCGTGACGAAGACCGACCCGGACGCGGGCTACGACGGCTTCACGCTGTTCCTCGTGCCGATGGACGCGCCCGGTGTGATCCGCGAGAAGAAGCTCGAGAAGCTCGGGATGCACGCATCGGACACGGCGCTCTTGGCCTTCCAGGACGTGCGGGTGCCGGAGTCGGCGGTGCTCGGTCAGGTCGGCAAGGGCTTCTACCACATCATGTGGGAGCTCCAGGGTGAGCGCCTGATCGGTGCAGCCGGCATGGTGGCGGGCGCGCAGAAGTGCTTTGAACGCACGCTGCAGTACGCGCACGAGCGCAAGGCCTTCGGCCGAGAAATCGGCAAGTTCCAGGTGATCCGCCACAAGTTCGCCGAGATGGCCACGAAAATCGAGTCGGCACGGCAGATGACCTACATAACGGCATGGCGCTTCAAGAACGGCGAGTACCCGGTGCGCGAGATCTCGATGGCCAAGCTGACCGCCTCGCGCGTGCTCTGCGAAGTCGCCGACGAATGCATCCAGATCCACGGCGGCGCGGGCTACATGAAGGAGTACGGCGTCGAGCGCGTCTGGCGCGACGCGCGCCTGAACCGGATCGGCGCGGGCACCGACGAGATCATGCTCGACGTGATCGGGCGCTCCTACGGGCTGTAGTCCGATCGCCGGGTGGAACTACTCGATGTAGGAGACGTCGACGCCGATCGCCTCGTAGGCCTCGCGCGCGCGGCGGTCGGCGCTGAGCAGCGTCGCGCCGTGCTCGCGAGCGGTCGCGGCGATCAGCGCGTCGTAGAGGGCGCCGCCGCGCAGGCCCGCGTCGACTGCGCGGCGCAGGCAGGAGCGTTGGCCTTTCGCGTCGAGTGCAAGCCACGAATCCGGGAAGTCCAGGTCGAGGGCATCGCGCACGGACACCGGCGTCATGCGAAGCCCTTCGGGCATCCGGCTGAGCACGGAAGTCGTCTCGAATGCGACATGGGAGATCAGCCGCGGCGAGCGGCCGGCCAGCGCCGCAACACAGCGTTCGTGCCCATCGAAGGAGCTCGCAAGTGCTGGGATCAGCACGCTGGAGTCGGGTGCGATCAACGGCGCGAGCGTTCGATCTCTTCGCGCACCATCTCGGTCGTGAGCGTCGGCACCGGCTGGTCGGGAACGATCACCGTGAAGCCATCGCGCTCCTCGAGGTGCGCTTTGATGTACGGCACCGTCAACTCGAGCGCCCCATCCCGCTCGGTCAGCTCCAGCTCGGTTGGCCCGTCGATCCCGAGCACGTCTCGCATCGGCTTCGGAATCACGATCCGGCCCACCCCATCGATGGCAACTCGCATACCATCAGATTACCAATTGATCTCATGAGCACTCTCACACCCCCCTTCTCCGACGAGCACGAGCAACTGAGACAGTCGATCCGCGGCTTCATCGACCGCGAGCTGGCGCCGCACGCGGCGCAGTGGGAGCAGGACCGGTGGTTTCCGGACGAGATCTTTCACAAGCTCGCCGCACAGGGCCTGCTCGGGCTGAAGTACCCGACGGAGTACGGCGGGCAGGGCGGCGACTACCTGCACGAGTCGGTGCTGTGCGAGGAGATGGCGCGGATCGGCTCCGGCGGGACGGCGGCCGGTCTCGGCGCGCACACGAACATCGCCACGCCGCCGATCTGGAAGTTCGGCACCGACGACCAGAAGCAGCGCTACCTCGTGCCGGCGATCGCCGGCGAGCGGATCGGCGCACTCGGGATCACCGAGCCCGGCGCCGGCTCGGACGTGGCGGCGCTGAGCACGCGCGCCGAGCGCGTCGACGGCGGTTGGGTGCTCAACGGCGAGAAGACGTACATCACCAACGGCGTGCGCGCGCACTTCATCGTGACCGCCGTGAAGACGACTGCCGAGGGCGGGCACCACGGGATCTCGTTCCTGATCGTCGACCGCGGCGAGGGCGTTACCTCGTCGAAGCTCGAGAAGCTCGGCTGGCACGCCTCGGACACGGCGACGATCGCCTTCGAGGACGTCTTCGTCCCAGAGGAGAACCTGCTCGGCGAGCTCAACGAGGGCTTCAAGCTGATCATGGCCAACTTCCAGTGGGAGCGCCTGGCGATGTCACTCGGCGCCGTCGGCGCGATGACGCTCGCGTGGGAGCGCACGGCTGAGTTCGCGCGCGAGCGACAGGCGTTCGGGCGCCCGCTCTCAGGCCACCAGACGATTCGCCACAAGCTCGCCGAGATGGCCACCTCGGTCTACACCTGCCGCTGCGTCACCTACGACGCGCTGCGGCGCTTCGTCGCCGGCGAGGAGCCGCTGAAGGAGGTCAGCATGGCCAAGCTGCTGACCCAACGCGCGTCGTTCGAGCTGATGGACGAGTGCCTGCAGATCCACGGCGGCGCCGGCTACATGCGCGAGTACTGGGTCGAGCGCGCCGCCCGCGACGCCCGTCTCGGCCCGATCGGCGGCGGCTCAGACGAGATCATGCGCGAGATCCTCGGCCGCGTGCTCGCGCTCTGAGCGGCTGCAAAAACTCGTCCAAGCAGTGCAAACCGGCTCATGTAGACCGGCCGAAGCTCCGATACCGCCTACGTGGCAATTGGACGCCGAACGTATGACGCGATCCGCCGTCATCTGCTGCACGCCGCCGTCGGCGCTGCGCTGCTCGTGCTGTGCGTCTGCTGCTGCGCGATCGCCTCGAGCGCCGCGCCGGCTGCCACGCTGAAGGGCAGGCACCCGGCCAAAGGCGCCTCGAGCCACACGACCTCGCCGCCGGCGCACCGGCGCAAACGGCGCGGCTGTGCCAGGCGCGCCAGCTTCCACAACGTCAGCACGCCCGGAACGAAAGGCCCCAAGCACCACACGCGGCGTGGCGCCAAATGCCGCCGCTCCGGCCATCGCCACTCCTCACACCGCGGCGCGCGGCACACGGGCACGGCGCCGGTGCCGCAGAACGGCGTCTGCCCGAACACCCAACTGCGCCCCTCTCGCCAGGACCTGGCGCTGATCCGCACGGCTACGCTGTGCTTGGTCAACCGCGAACGGCTCAGTCACGGCATGGCCGCGCTCGCGCCCAATGCGCACCTGGAGGCGGCCGCACAGGGCCACTCGGCGGACATGGCGGCAGGCGACTACTTCGAACACGACGGGCGACACGGCGACACGCCGCTCTCGCGGATGCGCGCGTCGGGCTACATCTTCAGCTCGCGGATCGGCTACGCCGTCGGCGAGAACATCGCGTGGGCGACGCTCGGCCTGTCCACGCCGAACGCGATCGTCTCGAGCTGGATGACATCGCCGGGGCACCGCGCCAACATCCTCGACGCGACCTTCCGCGAAACGGGGATCGGCGTCTCGCCGCACCCGCTCGCCTCGCTCGCGCACGGCCAATCCGGCGCGATCTACACGCAGGACTTCGGGCGCATTATCGCTCCTTGACGTGGGCGCTCGGATAACCTCCGGCGCACCTCAAACGACAAGGAGACGGAACGAACATGGGAGTACTCGACGGCAAGTCGGCCATCGTCACGGGCTCGGCGCGCGGGATCGGTCGTGCAACGGCTGAGCTGCTCGTCTCGCAGGGCGCGCAGTGCCTGATCAACGACCTCGACGGAGACGTCGCCGAGCAGGCCTCCACCGAAGATCGACGGCGAGACGGCCGTCTACGCGGGCGACCTGACCAAGCCGGGCGCCGCCAACGAGCTCGTGCAGAAGGCAGTCGACTCGTTCGGCAAGATCGACATCATCGTCAACAACGCCGGCTACACGCTCGATGCGCCGATCCACAAGATGTCCGACGAGCACTTCCAAGCGATGCTCGACATCCACACGGTCGTGCCGTTTCGCGTGATCCGCGCCGCCGCGCCGCACCTGCGCGAGCCCGCCAAGAAGGAGCGCGAGGAAGGCAAGGAGGTGTTCCGCAAGATCGTCAACATCTCCTCGACGTCCGGCACGTTCGGCAACGCCGGGCAGGCCAACTACTCGGCCGGCAAGGCAGGCGTCGTCGGCCTGACGAAAACGGTCGCCAAGGAGTGGGGCCAGTTCAAGGTCAACGTCAACGCCGTCGCGTTCGGCTTCATCGACACACGCCTGACGCAGGCCAAGGTCGACGAGAACGTGATGGAAAAGGACGGCGAGAAGATCCAGCTCGGCATCCCCGAGCAGATGCGCGGAATGGCCTCGATGCTGATCCCGCTCGGCCGTCCGGCCTCGCCCGAGGAGGCCGCCGGCGGCGTGTTCTTCCTCTGCTCGCCGTGGTCGAACTACGTGCACGGCCAGACGCTGCATGTGACGGGCGGGCTGTTCGGCGGGATGACCGGCTGACCCCGCACGGGGCGCTGTAGATGCGAGTTGGGACTCGCGCGGAAGCCAAGGGAGCGGGAAGCGTACTCCGTCAGCCAGAGCCGCTGAGCTCCAGCTCACAGCCCGAGAAGTAGTCGCCGGCGGGCGAGGCGAGGTAGGCCACGACGCCGGCGATCTGCTCGGATGGCGTGCCCGGCCCGGGGGCGACCGCGACGGGTGCGATGCCATAGCGCGCCCACTCGATCGAGAGCGTGCGCGCAAGGTTCTCGAGGCCCGCGCGGGTGGCGTCGGCGTGCGCCTCGCCGGTGCTCGCCCGCGTCGGCGGCGCGACGTAGACGATCCGCCCGCCTGCCTCGCCCGGGATGAAGGCGGCATTGGCCACGGCGCGCGTCACCCGCCAGCTCGCCTCGAGCGTGGCGATCAAGGCGTCGGCATGGCCGGCGAACATGCCCGCGGCGTCGACGAAAAGCATCCGTATGCCGGCACCGCCATCCGGCGTCGCCGTCACGGCAGCTTCGACTGCAGCGTCGTCGGCCTCGGGCTGCCCCGTGCAGATCAGCGGCAGCTCGTGCACGATCGCGCCGAGCTCGCTGCAGGCGCCGCCCACCGCGGATGCCGCCGAGCCGGGCGCCATCCCCGCCGCTCCGGCGTGGGCCAGCGCGATCGGCACGCCGTCGAGCAGTCCCGCGCGCAGCACCTCGGTCACGTCGATCTCCATCATGCTGGGGCGCACCCTAATGGGCGCGCTCGTCAGGAGATCGGCGGAGGGCTGGGAGCGACGGGGCCATCCGCCGCCGCGCGCTCGCCCGATGCTGCGCGCAGGTCGAAATAGAGCACCGCCGCGGCCAGCGCCGAGATCGGGCCCGTGAGAATGCCGACGATCACGCGTGCCACGATGCCGGCACCAGTGCCGGCGGAGTCGGCACCGATCTGGATGGCCGAGCTGATGATGATCACGAGGAAGAACAGCACGAAGATCACGCCGAACACCTGCCAGCCGTTGCCGCGCACGAGCTCGCGACTGCGCCCGAGCGCCGCGAATACGCCCGCCGGACGCTCGAGCACGACGACCGGCGCCGCCACCGACCAGATCGTGATCAGGATCAGGCCGGGGACGATGATCAGGACGAAGCCGATCACGATGCCGATGCCGGCGACGATGCCGACGAGGAGCAGCTGCCCGAGCACGGGCGTGGCCGCGCGCAGCAGCTCGCCCGCGCTGTGATCGCGCCGGCCGTCCTGGACGTCGGATACGAGCTCGACGACCATCCCCGTGAACAGCGTGCCGGCAACCAGGCTGAGCAGCAGCGCGATCAGCGCAAGGCCCGGCGCAGCGGCGACGAGCACTGCGGAGACGAGCCCGGTGATCACGAACACGACGGCCGAGGCGGGCAGCAGCACGGGGTACTGATCGACGTAGATGTCGAACACCCGGCGGATCACCGCCCCTACGTCGAGTCGATTTATCATCGTGGTGCAGCCTACCCGCGGGCTGCGACGGTACCGTCGATCGCGCCGCGTTCTGCGCGCAGCCGCC
This sequence comes from uncultured Solirubrobacteraceae bacterium, assembly GCA_963717665.1. GTDB lineage: Bacteria > Actinomycetota > Thermoleophilia > Solirubrobacterales > Solirubrobacteraceae > Palsa-744. Next base: position 3,073,788 of record OY970348.1, on the reverse strand, counting down.
GCAGGATGCCCTTGCGCCCGTGCGCTTCGAGGCCGGCGTAGAGCTTGCGGATCTCGACGAGGATCTCGTCGGCGACCGCCTGCTGCTGCTCGCGCGTGGGGTGCTCGATCGGCTCCCAGCGGATCGGCTCGCCGTACTGCACGGTCACACGCGGGAACTGCAGGCGCTTCCAGTTGCGCACGCGCGAGGAGCCGTAGATCGCGATCGGCACGACGGGCACGCCGGTCTCGAGCGCCAGACGCCCGATCCCGCGCTTGGCCTGCTCGGCGACCTTGCCCGTGCGCGAGCGACCGCCCTCGCAGTACATCGTGATCGCGCCACCCCTGCGCGAGGATCGTCTCGGCGGTGATGAACATCTCCTCGTCGCGTGCGCCGCGGCGCACGGGAAACACGCCGCCGTGCGTGTAGATGAACTGCATCGGCCGCTTGAACAGCTGCGACTTGGCCATGAAGCGCACCTTGCGGCGGATGTAGCAGCCCATCAGGAAGTGGTCCATGAAGGAGAAGTGGTTGGGCGCGAGGATCACGGCGCCGATCGCCGGGAACGTTCTCGCTGGAGATCGAACGCGCGCGCAGGAACGTGTAGGCGTACAGCGAGGTGAGCACGCGCACGAGCTCGTACACCCAGTCCGGTTCGCGCGTGCGTGCGCGCTCGTGGAAGCGGTCGAAGTACTCCTTGGGGCGCGGGTCGGTGTAGACCTGCTCGCGCATCGGGGCGAGATCGCTCATCTGAGCGGATCTACCTCCCATGCTCGGCAAGGTTACGCGCGTCGCCCGGCTCAGCGCATCGACCCATCCGGCCAGCAGGCTTGCGCGCTCGTCCTCGCCCATGCGCGGCTCATAGCGTGCGCGAGACACCGCCGCGGCCCCCCGGGGCCGCGGCGCAGGTCCTCGATGCTCCACAGCCCGGCGCCGACACCGGCGAGGTAGGCGGCGCCGAGCGCGGTCATCTCGGCGAGCTCGCCGAGCACGACGGGCACGCCGAGCACGTCGGCCTGGAACTGCATCAGCCAGCCGTTGGTGCTGGCGCCGCCGTCGGCGCGCAGCTCGGACAGCGGCTCGGGCAGGCGCAGGCTCCATCGCGCGCACGGCGTCGACGGTCTGATAGGCGATCGCCTCGAGCGTGGCGCGCGCGAGGTGGGCGCGCGAGCTGCCGCGCGTGAGCCCGACGATCGTGCCGCGCGCGTGGGCGTCCCAGTGCGGCGAGCCGAGGCCGGTCAGCGCGGGCACGAAGTAGACGCCGTCGTTGCCGTCGAGCGAGGCGGCGAGCTGCTCGGTCTGCTCGGCGCGCTCGATGATGCCGAGCCCGTCGCGCAGCCACTGCACGGCGGCGCCGGTGACGAAGATCGAGGCCTCGAGCGCGTAGGCGCGCGACTCGCCGACGGCGCAGGCGACCGTCGCGAGCAGGCCGGCGCGGCGGCTCGGGCGCGGTGAAGCCGGCGTTGACGAGCACGAAGGAGCCGGTGCCGTAGGTGTTCTTGCCCATGCCCGGGATCGACGCAGGCGTGCCCGAACAGCGCCGCCTGCTGGTCGCCGGCGACGCCGCTGACGGGCACGGCGTGTCCGTGCAGCGCGCTCGGCCGTGTCTCACCGAAGGGCCCGGCGCTCGGCAGTACGCGTGGCAGCGCTCGCTCGGGGACGGCGAACAGCTCGAGCAGCTCGGGGTCCCAGCGGCCGGCGGCGATGTCGTAGAGCAGCGTGCGCGAGGCGTTCGAGGCGTCGGTCAGGTGCTCGCCGGTGAGCTTGAAGATCAGCCACGAGTCGACGTGCCGAACACGGCGCGCCCGCGCGCGGCGCGCTCGCGCAGGCCGTCGACGTGCTCGAGCAGCCACTGCGATCTTGGTGGCCGAGAAGTAGGGGTCGAGCACGAGCCCGGTGCGCTGCGCGCACGAGCGGCTCATGGCCCTGCGCTGCGCAGCTCCTCGCAGCGATCGGCGGTGCGCCGGTCCTGCCAGACGATCGCGTTGTGCAGCGGCTCGCCGCTGTCGGGGTCCCACACGCAGACGGTCTCGCGCTGGTTGGTGATGCCGAGCGCGTCGAGCTCGCCGGCACGGACGCCGGCGTCCTGCAGCGCCTCGGCGGCGACGGCAGCGCGTCACCTCCCAGATCTCGCGCGGATCGTGCTCGACCCAGCCGGGACGCGGGAAAGTGCTGGGTGAACTCGCGATAGGCGCGGCCGATCGGCTCGGCGCGCTCGTCGAAGACGATGCAGGTCGTGCCGGTCGTGCCCTGGTCGATCGCGAGGATCATCGCCGCGCGAGCCTACCGGCGCCGCCAGCGTATACAGCGCACGAAGTCGAGCAGCTGGCGGCCGCGGTGCGACGAAGCCGGCGGCGGTGCGCCCGGTCGCGCGGTGATCGAGATCGAGCTCGATCTCCATCAGCCGGTGCCCGCGACGAACGGCGTCGATCGTCATCCCGATCTCCATGCCGAAGCCGTGCGCGAAGGGCAGCACGTCGGCGAGCACGGCGCGCGCTCAGGGCGCGCTGTCCGGAGATCGGCGCGTCACGGTCCGCAGGCCGCAGCGACGGCGGATCGCCCAGCGGGCGAAGCCGAGTGCGAGCCCGATGCCGCCGCCGACGCGCCGGCTGAAGGCGGCCACGGCGAGATCGCCGCGGCCGTCGGCGACGGCGTCGGCGAGCGGCCCTGAGCGCACCGGCGGAGGCGCCGAGATCGCCGTCGCAGAGGACGAACACGGCCTCGTGCTCGACCCGCAGAGCACGCGCGTGCCGAGCGCCTCGCGCGCGGCGAGCGTGACGGCCTCGCCCTTGCCGAGCATCCGCTCGCTGCGGACGACCTGAGCCCCGCATCTCGGCGGCGATGCTCGGCGGTGGCATCGGTCGAGCCGTCGTCGGCGACCCAGCAGGCGTGCCCCGGGGAACGCCGAGGTGAGCGCCGCGAGCGTGGCGCCGATCCGATCCGCCTCGTTGTAGGCGGCGACGATTACGAAGATTCGACGATCCATCGCTGGGCGGCCGTCTGGCGCCCGGCCCCACGGTGAGCATCGCCGGCACGTCGTGCGCGAAGGCTATTGTCCCGGCGGTCAGCGACGATCGGCGATCTGGACGTCTGGAGGTTCGTGAATGTCTGCAGGTAGAGGCGCACATCACCGGCACCGTATGGAAGATCGAGTGCGCGGTCGGCGACCAGATCGAGGAGGGCGACACGGTCGCGATCCTCGAGTCGATGAAGATGGAGATGCCGGTCGAGGCCGAGGACGTCGGGCAAGGTCACGCGAGATCCTCTGCGAGGAGGGCCAGGCGGTCAACGAGGGCGACACGCTGGTCGTGCTCGAGTAGCACCCGTCGCGCGAGTCAAGAGTCGATAGCCTTCGGCGCGTGCCCACGAGTGCAACCACCCGCGAGCTGGCCGACGGCAAGCTCCTGATCGACGAGCCGGCCGACGGGGTCGTGCGGCTGACGATCTCAAACCCGGCCAAGCGCAACGCGCTGGACCATCCGATCCTCGACGCGATCACGGCGACGCTCGGCCGAGCTCTCGGTCGAGCGGTGCTGCCGCCGCTGCCTGCGTGATCACCGGCGCGAACGGGATGTTCTCGGCGGGCTACGACATCGGCGAGATCACCGACGAGGAGTTCGAGGAGCGTGCCGAGCGGCTTGTCGCGCACCCGTTCACCGAAGCGATCGACGCGCTCGAGGCGTTCCCGTATCCGACGCTGGCGATGCTGCCGGGCCACACGATCGGCGGCGGCCTCGAGCTCGCGCTCGTCGTGCGATCTGCGCGTGGCGCAGGACGGGATCAAGCTCGGCATGCCCCCGGCGAAGCTCGGCCTCGTCTACTCACACACCGGCCTGCGGCGCTTCATCGACGCGATCGGCGCGGCGCGCACGCGCGAGCTGTTCCTGCTCGGCCGCTACATCGACGCGCCGACGGCGCTCGAGTGGGGGCTCGTCAACCGGGTCGCGATCGGCGAGCAGCTCGAGGCGCTGACGCTCGAGCTGGCCGCAGAGCTCGCGGGCAACGCGCCGCTCTCGCAGAACGGCAACAAGCGCGTGATCGCGGCGCTGCTGTCGGCCGAGGGCGAGCTGGCGGCGGATGTCGAGCAGGAGCTGATCGAGCTGCGCCGCGCGTCGTTCGCCTCGCAGGACATGCGCGAGGGAATGCGCGCGTTCGCCGAGAAACGGGCGCCTCGCTGGCGCGGCCAGTAGCGTCCGCAACGCTCCATAACCTGCGGCGCATGCCGCCTCTGATCACCCGCGAGGAGGCCTCCAGGCTGGGCGAGCTGGAGGACCACGCGCAGATCGAAGCGCTGATCGAGCGCGCCTGGCGCGCCCGCGTGGAGCGCTTCGGCGACTCGACGGACATGTGCTCGCTGGTCAACGCCAAGTCGGGTGGCTGCGCGGAGGACTGCGGCTTCTGCGCGCAGTCGCGCTTCGCCGAGGCCGAGACACCGCTGCACGCGATGATGGAGCCCGAGCAGATCCTCGAACACGCGCGTGCGGCAGAAGCGGCGGGGGCGCACCGCTTCTGCATGGTCACGCAGGGTCAGGGGCTCTCCAAGCGCGACTTCCAGAAGTACCTGCAGGGCGTGCGCCTGGTCTCCGAGCAGACGAACCTCAAGCGCTGCGCGTCGATCGGCCACATGAGCGTCTCGCGCGCGCAGGAACTGAAGGACGCGGGCGTGCAGCGCGTGCACCACAACGTGGAGACGGCCGAGTCCTACTACGACGAGGTCACGAGCACGGTTCGCTACGCGGGGCGCCTGCGCACGATCGACGCGGTGCGCGAGGCGGGTCTGGAGACGTGCGTCGGTGGCATCCTCAACCTCGGCGAGTCGCGCGAGCAGCGCGTGGAGATGGCCTTCGAGCTGGCCGCGATCGACCCGACGAGCGTGCCGATCAACATGCTCAACCCGCGCCCGGGCACGAAGTTCGGCGACCGCGAGTACATGGACCCATGGGAGGCGGTCAAGTGGATCGCGATCTTCCGCCTGATCCTGCCCGAGGCGCTGTTCCGCCTGTGCGGCGGGCGCGTGGAGAACCTGGGCGAGCTTCAGCAGATTGCCGTGCAGGCGGGCATCAACGGCGTGATGATGGGCAACTTCCTGACGACGCTCGGAAACGACCCGGAGACGGACCGGGAGATGTTCGAGGAGCTCGGGTTGAACGTGGCGCGCCAGCCCGACAACGCGGCGAACCCCCGGCCGGACAACCGCTCGGGCTGGCTCGCCGGCGAGACGCCGGACGTGGTCGAGCAGTTGCTCGAGGACGTGCCGCAGGACGCCGCGGCGGAGGCGACGCAGGAGAAGCTGACGATCCGCCTGTGGGACCCGTCGAGCCAGCTGCGCTTCCGTGCCAAGCGGCTCGTGCCGCCGCGCCCGGACGGAGCGCCGAACCGCTCTCGCGACGGCATCGGCGCGCGCGACGCGGGCGATGCTGCCAAGGGTCCGCCGAGCACGGTGGCGAGCGGCTGAGCGACGGACAGCCAGGGAGGAGCGGAGCGATGCATGGGGAGACGGGAACGCTGGAGCTCGAAGATCGCCTGGCCGAGCTGGAGCGCCTTGGCCTGAGCCGCCGCCTACGGCTGGTTTCGGGTCCGCAGGGGCCGACGGTGCTGCTCGACGGTCAGCCGGTGCTGCTGCTCTGCTCGAACAACTACCTTGGCCTCGCCGACCACCCACAGGTGTGCGAGGCGGCGGCCGAGGCGGCGATGCGCTGGGGCGTCGGCGCGGGCGCATCGCGGCTGATCTCGGGGACGATGACCGTTCATCGCCGCCTGGAGGAGCGCCTGGCGGACTTCACGGCCCGTCAGTCGTGCCTGCTGTTCGGCTCGGGCTATCTGGCCAACCTCGGCGTGATCGGAGCGCTGGCGGGCCGCGGCGACGTGGTCTTCTCGGATGAGCTCAACCATGCCTCGATCGTCGACGGCTGTCGCCTGTCGCGGGCGGAGGTCGTCGTCTACCGCCACCGCGACTGCGAACACCTGCTGTGGAGCATGCGCCACCATGGTGGGCGTCGCGAGGGACAGGGAGGGCGCGTGATCGCGACGGACTCGATCTTCTCGATGGACGGCGACGTGGCCCCGCTCGAGCAGCTCGTCGAGCTGGCGCAGGCCGCGGGAGCGCGCATCGTGGTCGACGAGGCGCACGCGATCGGCACGTACGGGCCAGGCGGGCGCGGTGCGCTTGCGGCGGCGGGCCTCGAGGGCGAGGTCGACGCGATCGTGGGAACGCTTGGTAAGTCACTCGGCTCCTATGGCGCGTTCGTGTGCGGCGATGAGCAGATGACGCGCTACCTGCTGAACACGGCGCGCTCGTTCATCTTCTCGACGGCCCCACCGCCGCCGGCAGTGGCAGGCGCGCTGGCGGCGCTGGACCTGCTCGAGCAGCGCCCGCATCGCGTCGAGCGCTTGGCGGCCAACGCGCGCGCGCTACGCCGCTCGCTCGCCGCGGAGGGCTTTCAGGTGCCCGAAGGCGACATGCACATCGTTCCGCTGATCGTGGGCGAGGAGCGCGACACGATGCGCCTCTGCCAGGCGGCGATCGAGCAGGGCGTCTTCGCACAGGCGATCCGCCCACCGACGGTGCCGGCGGGCACCTCGCGCCTGCGCCTGGCGGCGATGGCGTCGCACACGGCGAGCGACATGCGCCTGGCGGCGGGGGTGCTGGCGAGCGCGGCGCGCAAGCTCGGCCTGGAACCGAGCGAGCTCGGCTCGCCGCCCGAGCCCGAGGTTGCGGCGGAGCCCGACGAGCTGGAACTGGAAGAGTGGCAGGAGCGCGACGCACGCTCGGCGCGACGGGCCGAGGCTCGGCACCCGGCTGTGCCGTTCGACGTCGAGGCACCACGGCCGCGACGACCGCCGGCTCCGGCGCGGGCCGAGACTGCCGGCGAGGGCGCACCATTCGACGGCGAGCGCGAGAGCGCCGTCGCGCACGCGGCCTGACGCTTCGGGTAGAAGACGGCGATGCGGGGGCTGTTCGTCACGGGCACAGACACGGGCGTCGGCAAGACGGTGCTGAGCGCGGCGCTGCTGGCGGCGATGGTGGCCGAGGACGAGCCGGTCAGGGCGTACAAGCCGGCGGTGACGGGCCTGCAGGGGCCGGACGCCGACGGGACGGGCTGGCCGGCAGACCACGAGCTGCTCGCGGCAGCGGCGGGCATGTCCGCGGAGCAGGTCGCGCCGCTGCGCTACGGCCCGGCCGCATCGCCGCTCTTGGCGGCAGAGATCGAGGGCAAGCGGCTCGACCGCGAGATGCTGCTCGCGGCCGGGGCCGAGCTGACGCGCAAGGTCGAGCACGAGGCCACGACGGTCGTCGTCGAGGGTGTCGGCGGGCTGCTCTCACCGCTGGCGGAGAACTTCACGGTGTGCGACCTGGCCGCATCGCTGCGGCTGCCGCTGCTGATCGCGGCCCGCCCGGGGCTGGGCACGATCAACCACACGCTGCTGACGCTGCAGGCGGCGCGCGCATACGGACTGGACGTGCGGGCGGTCGTGATCACGCCGTGGCCGGAGCAGCCGTCTCGCCTGGAGCGCTCCAACCTGGAGACGATCCGGCGCTTCGGCTTCGTCGAGGTCGACACACTGGCGAGGGCCGAGAGCGCGGGGATCGCCGAGCTCGCGCGCATCGGCGGCGCACTCCCGTGGCAACGCTGGCTGGGCGAGCGCCGTGCGGTTCGCCAGCCCGCCTGAGCGGCGTCGCCTCAGGGCTTGCGCGGCGGGCCTTCGGCGGACTATGGTTGACGACATGGCCGTCAGCACGCTCGCCAGCGGCGTCCCGCTCGACATGCGCGACTTCACGGCGCGCTACACGGCCGCGTGGAACGCGTGCAACACGGACGCGATGGCCGAGCTCGTCAGCGAGGACGTCGTCTGGGCCGACCCGGCGCTGCCGGCGCCGGCGCGCGGCGTCGCGGAGGTCCAGGAGTTCATGCGCACGAGCTTTCGCGCCTTCCCGGACCTGTACTTCGGCGAACCCGATCCGCCTTCGCTGGCGGTCTCGGGCGATGAGGTCTACTGGTCGTGGTACATGGAGGGCACGCACCGCGGCACGATCGACCCGCCGGGCTTCGCGCCGACAGGCAAGCGCATGCACGTGGACGGCGTCGACCATTGGACGATGCGCGACGGGCGCATCGTGCTCTATCGCGCGTACTACGACATGAACGACCTCGCCCGCCAGCTCGGCATCGTGCCGCCGCCGGGCAGCACGGCCGAGCGCGGAATGGTCGCCCTGCAGCGCCTGCAGGCGCGGCTCGCCCGGCGATGAGCGCGGGCTCGGAGGGCGAGCACTACGACGTCGCGATCGTCGGCGCCAGCACGGCCGGGTGCACGGCGGCGCGCCTCTACGCCCAGCGCGGCGCGCGCGTGGCGCTGATCGAGCGAAAGCCCTCGCCGGACGCGTACAAGACTGTCTGCACGCACTTCATCCAGTCGAGCGCGACGCCGACGATCGAGCGACTCGGCCTGGCGCCGCTGCTCGACGAGCGCGGCGCCGTGCACAACGGGGTCGACGTTTGGACGGCGCCGAGCGGCTGGATCAGCACGAGCCCAGACGCCCCGTACGGCTTCAGCGTGACGCGGCGCACGCTCGACCCGCTGCTGCGCAGGCTGGCGGCCCAGACGCCGGGCGTGGAGCTGATCGCGGGCTGGACCGCAGTGGGGCTGCTCGGCGGCGCGCGGCCGGCGGGCGTGCGGATCGAAGACCACTCGCACGCGCGCCGCGAGATCAACGCGAAGCTTGTCGTCGCGGCCGACGGCCGCGACTCCAAGGTCGCGCGCTGGGCGCGCGTGCCGGGCCGCGTGAAGCCGCACGGGCGCTTCTTCTACTGGGGCTACTGGCGTGGCGTGCGACCGGTGACGGAGCGCTCGAAGATGTGGCTGATCGACCCGGACGCGGCCTACACGTTTCCCAACGAGGACGGGCTGACGGTCGTGCTCGTCGCGCCTCACCGCGACCGCCTGCCCGATTTCCAGGCAGATCTGCACGGCGCTTACAACAGGATGCTGCGCGCGCTGCCCGAAGGCCCGGACATGAGCGAGGCGACGCTCGAGGGAAAGCTGCTCGGCAAGCTCGAGCTGCCGAACGTGTACCGCCCGGCGGCGCGCCCGGGCGTGGCGTTCGTCGGCGACGCCGCGCTGGCGGGCGACCCGCTGTGGGGCATCGGCTGCGGCTGGGCCTTCCAGAGCGCCGAGTGGCTCGTGCAGGAGACGGCCGGAGCGCTCGGCGGCGATGAGCAGGCGCTCGACGAGGCGCTCGAGCGCTATCGCAAGCTGCACCGCAAGCGCCTGCTGCCCCATCACATGATGATCAGCGACATCTCGAGCGGCCGCCCGATCAACCCGATCGAGCGGCGCCTGTATCGGGCGGCGGCGCGCGACAGCCTCGTGCGCGAGGCGTTCGAGCGGATCGGTAGCCGCGAACGCCCACCGTCGGACATGCTCAAGCCGAGCCTGATCGCACGGATCGCGCGCTTTGGTCCGCGCAGCCCGCCTGAGGGCCGGCGCAGGACGCAAGCTCAGCCGGCGTGCGCGGCGGCGAGCATCGCATCGCACACCCGGGCCAAGTCCTGCTCGTCGATCACGTACGGCGGCATCGTGTAGACCAGATCGCGGAACGGTCGCAGCCAGACGCCGTGCGCGACGGCGGCATCGGTGGCAGCGGCCATCGTCGACGGGCTGGTCGAGCTCCACGACGCCGATCGCGCCGAGCACGCGCACGTCGGCGACGCCCGGCAGCTCACGCGCCGGGGCGAGGCCGTCGCGCAGCCGTCGCTCGATCGCCGGCGACCTGCTCGCGCCAACTCGCCGTCGTGCCGGCGCCGTCGAGCAGCTCGAGCGAGGCGAGCGCGACGGCGCAGGCGAGCGGGTTGGCCATGAACGTCGGCCCGTGCATCAGCCCGCCGCCCTCGCCGGCCGCGATCGCGTCGGCGACGCGCGCGTGTGCAGAGCGTCGCGGCGAGCGTCATGTAGCCGCCGGTCAGCGCCTTGCCGACGCACAGGACGTCGGGCGCGACGCCGGCGTGCTCGCAGGCGAACAGCGCGCCGGTGCGCCCGAAGCCGGTCGCGATCTCGTCGAGGATCAGCAGCACGTCGTGCTCGTCGCACAGCTCGCGCAGCAGCGCGCACGTACGCGGGCGAGTGAAAGCGCATCCCGCCGGCGCCCTGCACGACCGGCTCGACGATCACCGCCGCCAGCTCGTCGGCGTGGCGCCCGAGCGAGCGCGCGAACGTGCTCGGCCCAGCGCTCGTCGAGCGGCGCCTCGAAGCCGTCGGGCGGGCGCGCGGCGAACACGTGCTCGGCGAGCACGCCCGTGAACAGCGCTGTGCATCCCGCCGACCGGATCGCAGACGGCCATCGCGCCGAACGTGTCGCCGTGGTAGCCGCCGCGCACCGTCAGCAGGCGCGTGCGCTCGGCGTGCCCCGAGCGCGCTGGAACTGCAGCGCCATCTTGATCGCGACCTCGACCGAGACCGAGCCGGAGTCGGCGAAGAACACGTGCGTCGAGCCCTGCGGCGTGAGCTCGACGCAGCCGCTCGGCCAGCGCGCACGGCCGGCTCGTGCGTGAGCCCGCCGAACATCACGTGCGCCATCCGCCCGAGCTGGTCGCGCGATCGGCGCGCGTCGAGCGCCGGGTGGCGGTAGCCGTGGATCGCGCACCACCACGACGACATCCCGTCGATCAGCTCGCGCCCGTCGGCCAGCTCGCAGCCGCACGCCCTGCGCCGCGACCACCGGCAGCGGAGCGAGCCCACCGCCGGCAGCGCGCCGTACGGATGCCACACGTGCTCGCGGTCGAACGCGAGCAACTGCTCTGAGTCGCTCAGACCGGCCTAGTCCTCATACGGGACAAACTCGCGCTTGCGGGCACCGCAGACGGGACAGAACCACGTGTCGGGAATGTCCTCGAAGGCGGTGCCCGCGGGAATGCCGCCGTCGGGGTCGCCTTCGTCGGGGTCGTAGATGAAGCCGCAGGACTCGCAGATCCATCGCTGCAGGGTCTTCGTCTCGGTGCTCATGCGCCAAAGACTAGCGGCAGGTAGGGTCAGCGGATGAGCTCGCACGGGGAGAGCGGCCATGGCGGCGGCGACGCGCCCGCAGAGCTGCGCGACGCGACGAGCGGCGAGGAGTACAACCCAGGCCCGGTAGCCGAGCCGCGTCAGGCGGCGACCGTGATCCTGCTGCGCGGCGAGCGCGATCTGCTCGAGGTGCTGCTCGTGCGGCGCACGCCCAAGGCGCGCTTCATGGGCGGCGTGTGGGTGTTTCCGGGCGGCGCCGTCGATGCCCACGAGGGGGACGGCGACCAGGCTCATCGCGCCGCCGCCATCCGCGAGCTGCGCGAGGAGGCGGCGATCGCGCTCGAGGACCCCGGCGCGCTCGTCAAGTTCTCACGCTGGATCACGCCGGCGCAGGTGAAGATTCGCTTCGACACGCATTTCTTCCTCGCCCCGCTGCCCCCCGGCCAGGAGCCGCAGGTCGACGGCGAGGAGGTGGTCGACCTCGGCTGGTTCACGCCGCAGCAGGCGCTGCACGCACACCGCGAAGGAACGCTCGAGCTCGTCTTCCCCACGATCAAGCACCTCGAACAGCTCGGCGCCTTCGGCTCGGTGGCGGAGTTGCTCGAGCACGCGCGCGGGCGCGACGTGCAGCCCGTCGAGCCGAAGGTCTTGCTCGAAGGAGAGGTCGCACGCGTCCTGCTCCCCGGCGACCCCGGCTACTGAGCGGCGCTCAGCTCTGCTGCTGCTGCTGCTGCGCCGCGATCACGTGCGTGACCGCGTTGATCAGCGCCAGGTGCGTGAACGCCTGCGGGTAGTTGCCGAGGTGGCGTCCGCTCGAGGCCTCTAGCTCCTCGGCGTAGAGCTCGAGCGGCGAGGAGTAGGACAAGAGCCGCTCGCAGAGGTGTTCGGCTTCGCGGTCCTCGCCGATCTCCGACAGCGCCGAGACGAGCCAGAAGGAGCAGATCAGGAACGTGCCCTCCTTGCCGCTGAGGCCGTCGTCGGTCTCTTCGGTGCGATAGCGCATCACAAGGCCGTTCTCGGTCAGCTCGTCGCGGATCGCACAGACCGTCGCGACCACGCGCTCGTCATCCGGCGGCAGGAAGCGCAGCAGCGGCACGAGCAGCGTCGAGGCGTCGAGCGCGTCGGTGTCGTAGTGCTGGCGGAACACGCCGCGCTTGTCGACGCCGTGCTCGAGCAGATCTGCGCGCGCTTCGTCGGCGATTCCCTGGAACTCCTCGGCCGCCTCGTCGTGGCCGCGCCGTTCGGCGAGCCGCGCGCCGCGATCCAGCGCGACCCAGCACATCAGCTTCGAGGAGACGTAGTGCTGGGGCTTGCCGCGCGCCTCCCAGATCCCCTGGTCTGGATCCCTCCACACGGCCGCCGCGCATTTGACCTGGTCGATCAGCACCGGCCACAGTCGCTCCGGGATGTGGTCGCGCTGCTTGGAGTGCAGGTAGACCGAGTCGAGCACCGCGCCGAACACGTCGTTCTGACGCTGGTTGTACGCGCCGTTGCCGATCCGCACCGGGACCGAGCCCTCGTAGCCCTTGAGGTGTTCGAGCGTCGACTCCTCGAGGTCTTTCTCGCCCCTGACGCCGTACATGATCTGCAGCGAGCCATCCTCGTTGCGCGGCACTTCGGCGACGTACTCGATGAAGTCGTCCGCCTCCCAGTCGAGCCCCAGCGCGTGCAGGGCCCACAGGGTGAACGACGCGTCGCGCATCCAGCAGAAGCGGTAGTCCCAATTGCGCTCCCCGCCCGGCGTCTCCGGCAGCGAGGTCGTCGGCGCGGCCACCAGCGCGCCCGTCGGCATGAACGTCAGCCCCTTGAGCACCAGCGCCGAGCGTTGGAGGTGCTTGCGCCAGGGGTGGTCCGGATAGGTGCCTTCGGCCAGCCAGCCGCGCCAGAAGTGCCCCGTCCGCTCGAGGATCTGCTCAGCTTCCTCCGATGTGTGCGGACCGCCTCGCGACTCCGTCCAGGAGATCGCGCAGAAGCGTTTCTCGCCTTCGGACATCGTGTGGCGGCCATGCGTGCGGTTGCCCTCGATGCCCATGCGGATGTCGCTGAACAGCCTGAACATCGTGCGCCCGTCGGAGGCGTCCATCGCGAGTGCGTCGTGCGCGTCGGGCGGCTCGTCGGCATCGGTCTCCAGCTCGACCTTCTTCCACTCTGCCGGCGTGGCGCCGTAGTCGAGCATCGGCTCGCACACGACCTCGACCTGGACCTGGCCCTGGACGCATTCGATCATCCGCACGAGCAGGTGGTCCGCGTCGAAGTCCGTCGGCGGGCGCGTGTGGCTGGAGCCGTGCTCGTTGTCGTGCCATTCGCCCATCGCCAGCGCGTCGACAACGCGGATCCAACCCTGCGGCGTCATCCACGTCGTCTCGATCATGTTCGTGCCCGGGATGTAGCGCCGCCCGGCCGGGACGTACACCCCGTAAGGACCCACTCGCCAGCTTCCCGCGCCGCGATCGAGCAGCGCGCCGAAGACCGACGGCGAGTCGAAGTACGGCAGGCACATCCACTCGATCGAGCCGTCCGAGGCGACCAGCGCCCCGGTGTGGCAGTCCGAAAGGAAGCCGTAGTCGGCGATCGGCGGGAACGGAGAGGCTTTGCCGAAGCTCCGCGAAGCCGGCGTGCTCGCGGGCTGTGCCCCAGCCTTCCTACCGCCGTCGGCGCCGCTGGCGCCATCTGAGCTCCGCGCACGCCGGGCCGGAGAGGGAACGCGCGGGGACATCTGCGAGAACGGTAGCGGGGTAGGCTGCGCGAAGACGAATATGAGCATCACGCCCTTCACCCTTCACCCGCCCGCTGCGCGCCTGCTCGAAGGCCGTCGCGCGCTCGTCACCGGCGGGGACTCGGGAATCGGTCAGGGCGTCTGCTTCGAGCTCGCCGCCCACGGCGCCGCCGTCGCGATCAACTACCTGGCCGCGCCCGAGGAGGCCGAGCGCATGGCCGAGGAGATCGAGTCCGGCGGCGGCAAGGCGCTCACCGTGAAGATGGACGTCTCATCCGAGCCCGATGTCCAGCGCGCCTTCGGCGAAGCCAAGGACGCCTTCGGCGGCATCGACCTGCTCGTCAACAACGCCGGCCTCGAGCAGCAGCACCTGCTGCCTCGAGATGCCGCTCGATGCCTGGCAGAAGGTGATCGACGTCAACCTCACCGGCTCCTTCCTCTGCGCGCGCGAGGCCGCGCGGATGATGCACGCCGAGGGCTCGCCCGGGACGATCGTGAACATCTCGAGCGTGCACGAGCGGATTGCCTGGGAGCGCTTCTCGCACTACTGCGCCTCCAAGGGCGGGATGATGATGTTCACGCAGTCGATCGCCAAGGAGCTCGCACCGCTCGGGATTCGCGTCGTCAGCGTCGGCCCTGGAGCGATCGACACGCCGATCAACCAGTCCGTGCTCGAAGACCCCGCGGAAAGCGCCAAGGTCGTCGGCGAGATCCCGCTCGGGCGCTGGGGTCACGTCAGCGACGTCGCCCGCGCCGTCGCCTGGCTCGCGAGCGATCAGGCCGGCTACGTCACCGGCGCGACGCTGTTCGTCGACGGCGGCATGACCCTGTACCCGCGCTTCGTCTGAGCCGGCCCAGAGCCATCGTCGCGGCATCTCCTCCGGCGGCGCCGCGCCGAGCCACGCGGCTGCGCGCGGCTTCACCACAGCTCGGGGTCGAAGCTCGGGCGCTGCACCCCACGCGGCAGGATCTGCTCGTCCTCGAGCTTGTCCAGGTGCGCCGCCAGCGTCGCCGTGGCCGCCGGGCGCAGCTCCTCCGGGACCTCCGGCCACACTGCCGCTAGCAGGTCTCCCACCGAGCGCAGGCCTTCGTTGAGCGCAATGATCAGGCGGTTTTCGCGGTCGATGCGGTGGCCGATGTACTCCTCGAGCTTCTCCCGCGCCTCCCACACCACCTCGCCGTGGCCCGGGCACAGGACGTTGAAGTCCTCGCGCAGGCGCAGACCCGTGAGCGCCAGCAGGTAACCCGACATCGCCCCCGGGTGCGGCGTGATCAGGACGCTGCCGTCGCCGAGCACCGCATCGCCCGTGAAGCATGCACCGTCGGCGATGAACGCGTAGTGGTCCGGCGAGTGGCCCGGCGTCGGCACCGCCTCGAACGGACCCACGCGCTTGCCCTCGGCCAAAACAATGTCGGCGCGGCCGCGCGCCGCGGCCAGCGGCGCCGGGTGCACTTCGAGCAGCGTCTCGACCGCTTCCGCGTGGTCCTCGTGGTCGTGCGTCAGAACCACCCCTCCGAGCCCGCCGCGCGACTCGATCGCCGACATCAGCTTGCGCACGTGCTCGTCGATCAGCGGCCCCGGATCGACGACCCATGCCGGGCGCCTGCCGACCACCCATGTGTTCGTTCCCGAGAGCGTAAGTGGCCCTGGGTTGGGCGCGCGCAGGCGCAGGATGTCGTAATCGCGAAGTAAACCCGCGTCCGTGCGTGCCTCGTCCTCTTCCTCAGTCCGCGGGTCTCCGAGCTCGGAATCCGGCGGAATCGAACCGTTCACAGGCGCGACGTTAGCTGACACGGCGGGCGCTTGAACTCCCGCCAGTGCAGGGCGGGCGGGCATTATTCCGCCTAATCAAACATCGTCAAAACTGTGTAAAGCGCTCAGGCTGCCTGAGCACCGCGCCCCAGGCCGACGCTCAGGGCTGTTCGAGGTTGGCCATCACGTGCTTGACGACCGTGTAGTCCTCCAGTGAGTACACGCTCAGGTCCTTGCCGTAGCCCGACTCCTTGAAGCCGCCGTGGGGCATCTCCGAGACGAGCGGGATGTGATCGTTGATCCACACGCAGCCGAAGCGCAGCGCACGCGAGACGCGCAGCGCGCGGCCCACATCGCGCGTCCACACCGACGAGGCCAGGCCGTAGCGTGTGCTGTTCGCCCAGGCGATCGCCTGCTCCTCGTCGGAGAACTGCTGCACCGTGATCACCGGGCCGAAGATCTCGCGCTGGATCATCTCGTCCTCCTGCTGCAGGCCCGCCACGACCGTCGGCTCCAGGTAGAAGCCCGGGCGATCCGGCTCCTTGCCGCCCGTCACGATCTCCGCCCGGTCGGGGCGGCGCTGCAGGAAGCCCTCGACCCGCTCGCGCTGTTTCGCCGAGTTCACCGGTCCCAGCGTCGTCTCCGCCGCCAGCGTGTCGCCGATCACGAGTCCTTTCGCCTGCTCGGCCAGGCCGCTGACGACGTCGTCGTAGACCTTGGGCCCCGCCAGCACGCGCGTCGCCGCCGTGCAGTCCTGCCCCGCGTTGTAGTAGCCCGTGCCCGCGATCGTTTCGAGTGCGCTCTCCAGGCTGACGTCGTCGAACACGACCACCGGTGCCTTGCCGCCGAGCTCGAGGTGCACGCGCTTGAGCGTGTCCGCCGCCGTGCGCGCAAGGTGCTTGCCCGTGTCGACCGAGCCCGTCAGCGCGAGCATGTCCACGTCCGGGTGGGAGATCAGCGCCTCGCCCGTCGGCTTGCCCGGACCCGTGATCACGTTGAGCACGCCCTTCGGCAGGATCTCCGCCGTCAGCTCGGCGAGGCGCAGCGTCGTGATCGGCGTCGTCTCGGCCGGCTTCAGCACGACCGTGTTGCCCGCCGCCAGCGCCGGCGCGATTTTCCAGATCGCCATCATCAGCGGGTAGTTCCACGGCGTCACCTGCCCGATCACGCCGACCGCTTCGCGCCGCGTGAACGACGTGTACCCCTCCATGTACTCGCCCGCCGCCCGGCCCTCCAGCACGCGCGCCGCGCCGGCGAAGAAGCGCAGGTTGTCGACCGCCACCGGGATCTCGTCGCTCTTGACCGCCTCGATCGGCTTGCCCGCGTTGAGCGCCTCCAGCCGCGCAATCTCATCGCCGTGCTCCTCCAGCGCCGCCGCGATCGCCAAGAGCGCTTCCGAGCGCCGCTGCGGCGTCGACTGCGACCAGCCCTCGAATGCCCGCCGCGCCGCGCCGACCGCGCGGTCGACCTCCTGCGCCGAGGAGATCGGCGCGCGCGCCATCTCCTCGCCCGTCGCCGGATTCAGCACCGCTTCAGTCTCGCCCTCCGCGCCGAGGAGCTCGCCGTCGATGAAGTTCTTGAGGGTCTCTACCGTCGTTGCCATCTCGCTGCTCTCCTCGCGTCGGTCGGGTCTGGGCTGTCGTGTCTGGGTCGCTCCGGAGCGTCCAAGCTACAGGCTCACAGCCGGCTCGCCGAGCGCCTCCGCCACGGCCGGATGGGTTATCTCCCCCGCGCGCACGTTGAGGCCTCCCCGCAGCGCCGCGCTCGCGTGCAGCGCGCCTTCCACACCGAGCTCCGCCAGTTCGATCACGTACGGCAGCGTCGCGTTCGTCAGCGCATACGTCGAGGTGATCGGCACCGCCCCCGGCATGTTCGTCACGCAGTAGTGCGTGATTTCGTCGACCTCGTACGTCGGACGGGAGTGCGTCGTCGGGCGCGAGGTCTCAAAGCAGCCGCCCTGGTCGATCGAGACGTCGACCAGCACCGCGTGGCGCTTCATCAGCTTCAGCTGCTCGCGCGTGACCACGTGCGGGGCGCGCCCGCCGTGCACGAGCACCGCGCCGATCACGAGGTCCGCCAGCGGCAGCATCTGCTCGATCGCGAGCGTCGAGGAGTAGACCGTCGAGGCGCGCCCGCCGAACGCCACTTCCAGTTCGCGCAGTCGATCGATCGAGCGGTCGAACACGAACACGTCCGCCTCCATCCCGATCGCGATGAATGCCGCGTTCATCCCCACCACGCCACCACCGATCACGAGCACCGTCGCCGCCGCCACCCCCGGCACGCCGCCCAGCAGGATGCCGCGCCCGCCGAGCGGCTTCTCCAGCATGAACGCGCCCGCCTGCGTCGCGATCTTGCCCGCCACCTCGCTCATCGGCGCCAGCAGCGGCAGCCGCCCGTTGGCGTCCTCGACCGTCTCATACGCGATGCACGTCGCCCCCGAGCGCTGCAGGCCGCGCGCCAGCTCCGGCTCGGCCGCCAGGTGCAGATAGGTGAACAGCGTCTGGGAGCTGCGCAGTAGCTCGACCTCCGAGGCCTGCGGCTCCTTCACCTTCAACACCAGCTCCGCCTCGGCGAACACCGCCTGCGCGTCGGCCACGATGCGCGCGCCCTGCGCCGCGAACTGCTCGTCGTCCATCGCGCTGCCCAGCCCCGCGCCCGCCTGCAGGATCACCTCGTGCCCGCGCGAGCTCAGCTCGCGCACGCCCGCCGGCGTGATCGCCACGCGGTACTCGTCCTGCTTGATCTCGCTCGGTACGCCGATTCTCATCGCAGCGGGCTCCGTTTCCTCGTGGTGCCCGGCCGCACCGAGGCGCTCGGTCGGGTTCTCTTCATCAAAAAAATCATCACCGCGCAAGCTCCCGTCCGCGCAGTGCCAGCCAGAACTCGATGCGGTCGCGCGCGCTCGAGAAGTCGCGGCCTGTGAGCTGCTCCACGCGCCGCACGCGGTAGCGCAGCGTGTGCCGATGGCAGAACAGCGCGCCAGCCGCCTTCTCCCAGTGGCCGTTGTGTTCGATGAACACGTCCAGCGAGCGCAACAGCTCCTCGCCGTAGTCGCCCTCGTCCTGCTCCACCGGGCCGAGCACGCCGCGGCAGTACGACAGCAGCGCGTCGTCGTCCTGCAGCGAGAGCAAGAGCTGGAAGGCACCCAGGTCGCGGTACGTCGCCACCTCCGGTGCGCTGCCGTTCTGTAGGCGCACCGCCTCCAGCGCACAGCGCGCCTCGTGGAAGCTCAGCCGCAGCGACTGCGCCGCGCCCGCTCGGCTCGCCGCCGCACGGACCTCGCCGAAGCGCGTGCGCAGCTCGCCGCGCAACTTGCGCGCGAGCTCCTCCGGCTCGACGCCCGCCGCGTCGATCACCGCGCACAACAGGCCCGCCCGGATCGCCACCAGGCTGCCCGTGCGCTCGTGCTCCAGCGCCTGTTCCAGCGGCGCCGCAGCCGCCGCCGGTTCCTCCAGTGCAAACGCCAGCACCGCCACCTGATCGCCGATCCCGAACGGTCGCAGCCGAGCCTGCAGGTCCTCCGGGTAGAGGTGGCCCGTGAGCGCCTCCGCAAGTATGTCGCCCGCCATGTTGCGCTGCAGCATTTCGTAGCGCTCGTTGACGAGCTGCGCGAATGCCCGCTCCGTGATCGCGATGAACGGCAGCTCGTACGGCACCTCGAACAACGGGAAATCGCGCTTGCGCGCCGCCGTCACGAGCGCCGCCGGCAGCCGCTTGTGCTTGAAGCCAGTGCCGAAGCCGAGGCCCGCGATGCGGTGGTCCGCGAGGCGCTCGATCAGTTCGCGCTGGCTCTTCGGCCCATTCAGCTGGATGCCCGTCGTCAGCAACAGCTCGCCGCCGCGCAGCCATGGCGTCGGGTCCTCGAGCTCCGTGCTGTGCACCCAGCGGACGTGCCCATGCGCCGACTCGTGGCCGCTCGCCAGCTCCAGGCCGAGCTCCGCGATCAGGCTCTCGACTGTGAGCTCCACGCCGCCATCCGCTCGCACGCCTCGGTGAGCACCGGCCGCAGCATCGCCTCGATCTCCTCGAACTGCTCCTCGCCCGCGATCAGCGGCGGTGAGAGCTGGATGATCGGGTCGCCGCGATCGTCCGTGCGGCAGATCAGCCCACGCTTGTAGAGCTCGCCCGAGAGGAAGCCGCGCAGCAGCTGCTCCGACTCCTCGTCGTTGAACGTTTCCTTCGTCTGCTTGTCCTTGACCAGCTCGATCGCGTGGAAGTACCCGGCCCCGCGAACGTCGCCGACGATCGGCAGGTCGTACAGGCTCTCGAGCATCGCCCTGAACTTCCCCTCGTTCTCGCGCACGTTTGCGTTGAGGTCCTCGCGCTCCATCAGCTCGATGTTCGCCAGCCCCACCGCGCACGCCACCGGGTGCCCGCCGAACGTGAAGCCGTGGACGAACGACGCCTTGCCGTGCAGGAACGGCTCCGCGATGTGGTCGCCCGCGATCACCGCGCCCAGCGGCGCGTAGGCCGAGCTGATCCCCTTCGCCGTCGTGATCATGTCCGGCTCATAGCCATAGCGTTCGCATCCGAACCAGTGGCCGAGCCGCCCCCACGCGCAGATCACCTCGTCCGAGATCAAGAGCACGCCGTGGCGGTCGCAGATCTCGCGCACACGCTGGAAGTAGCCCTCCTGCGGCACGAAGCAGCCGCCGCCGTTCTGCACCGGCTCGAGGATCACCGCAGCCACCGTGTCCGGGCCCTCGAACAGGATCGCCTCCTCGATCGCATCCGCCGCCCACAACGGGTCGCGGTCTTCGCTCCAGCGGTAGGAGTTCGTGTTCGGCACGTGCGCCCCGCCCGGCGTCAGCGGTTCGAACGGCTCGCGCAGCGGCGGCAGCCCGGTCGCCGTCAGCGCGCCCATCGACGTGCCGTGGTAGGCGAGGTTGCGTGAGATCAGCTTGTGGCGCATCTGATCGCCGCGCGCTCGGTGGTAGGCCTTCGCGAGCTTCCACGCCGACTCCACCGACTCCGAGCCGCCCGAGGTGAAGAAGACCCGGTTGAGGTTGCCCGGCGCCAGCTGCGCGATCCGTGCCGCCAGCTCGATCGCCGGCGGGTGCGCGTAGCTCCAGTTCGTGTAGAAGCCGAGCTGCTTCGACTGCGCCGCCGCCGCCTCGCCGAGCTCCGCGCGGCCGTGGCCGATGTTGACGCAGTACAGCGCCGAGAGGCCGTCGAGGTAGCGCTTGCCGTGCTCGTCGTAGACGTAGCAGCCCTCGCCGCGCACGATCACCGGCACCGCGTGGTGCTCGTCGTAGGAGCCCATCCGCGTGAAGTGCATCCACAGGTTGCGCCGCGCCAGCTGCTGCAGGCGGTCCGGGTCCTCCGCCGGCGCCATGCCCGCCGGGCCCAGCGCCCACGGCGTTCCCGTCGACTCGCCCTGCTGGTCTGAGTCGGCCGTCGTCTCGCTCGCGCCGGCTATCTGATCGAGATCTGCGGAGTCGCTCATTGCATCCACTCCCTGTCAAGGCGCCACTGCGCCCCGGCCGTCGCCGATAGACACTCAGGATAACCGTACTGCGCCGTGAACTGCCTATCAAGTAAGCCTGCGGTCAAGAGCCGAGCGTGCCGTTGTACGGACCGTACAAGCAGCCCGGTCCGCTTTGGGACAAGCGCCCATTGCCCGTGACCGGCTGGGGGCATAGGTTTTGCGCAGTTCGCGCGACCACCCACAGGAGAGGACGAGATCGATGGCCACCGAGAGCGGCGCCGTACCGACGGGTTCCGGGCAGCAGGGCCATCAGGGGGTCATGGACAAGGGCCTGAAGAAGGGCGCGATCGGCTACATCTCGAACATCGTCATCGGCGTCGCCTCGACCGCGCCCGCCTACTCGCTCGCCGCCACGCTCGGCTTCATCGTCGCCGTCAAGGGCGTCGGCGTGCACGCGCCCGCCGTGCTGCTCGTCTCGTTCATCCCGATGCTGCTGATCGCCTCGGCCTACAAATACCTCAACCGCGCCGATCCCGATGCCGGCACCACGTTCGCCTGGACCACCAGGGCGCTCGGCCCCGGCACCGGCTGGGTCAACGGCTGGGCGATCTTCCTCGCCGACGTGATCGTGATGGCCTCGCTGGCCGACATCGCCGCGATCTACACCTTCAAGCTCTTCGGCTTCACCGAGCTCGGCGAATCGAACGCCGCGATCATCATCGTCGCCGTCCTGTGGATCGCGATCATGACGTGGATCTGCTACCGCGGGATCGAGCTATCCGCGCGCATCCAGCAGGTTCTGCTCGGCGCCGAGGTCACGATCCTCGGCCTGTTCGCCGTCGTCGCGCTCGTCAAGGTCTACGGCGGCAGCCCGCCGCACGGCTCGATCAAGCCCACCGCCGACTGGTTCAACCCATTCGCGATGAACTTCCACGATCTCGTCGTCGCCGTGCTGCTCGGCGTGTTCATCTATTGGGGCTGGGATTCCGGCGTCGCCGTCAACGAGGAGTCCGACGATCCCGCCAACGGGCCGGGCAAGGCGGCCGTGATCTCCACGATCCTGCTCGTCTTCATCTACCTGATCGTCAGCGCCGGCGCCCAGTCCTTCCACGGAGTCGGCTTCCTCACCGCCGAAGCCAACCAGGAAGACGTGCTCAACGCGCTCGGCTCGGGCGTGCTCGGCAGCACGCTCAACAAGCTGTTGATCATCGCCGTACTGACATCGGCCTCGGCCTCGACCCAGACGACGATCCTGCCGACCGCGCGTACCACGCTGTCGATGGCCCATTGGAAAGCCGTGACCAAGGTGCTCTCGCGTGTGCACAAGCAGCTACCTCACGCCGACCGTCTCCACGCTTGGCTTCGGCGCGCTCTCGATCATCGTCACGATCGTGCTGCTGCTGCTTTCCGAAAGCGTGCTCGCCGACTCGCTCACCGCGATCGGCTTCCCGATCTGCTTCTACTACGGCTTCACCGGGGTCGCCTGCGCCGTCTACTACCGGCGCGAGCTGCTCAAGAGCGCTCGCAACTTCTTCCTGCTCGGCGTCGCGCCGCTGCTCGGGGCGCTGATGCTGTTCGGCGTCGGCATCTACGCAGCCACGTACTACTGGAAGGAAGAAAACGTCGAATCCTCGCCGATCCTTGGCATCACGCTGCCGATCTGGATGGGCATCGGCGGCCTGCTCGTCGGCATCGTACTGATGCTCTTCTCGCGCCCCTACTTCAAAGAATTCTTCGCCCGCAAGACCGAAACCGCGCCGCCCGGGATCCTCGACGCGCCGCCCTCGCCCGTGCTGCCGGCGCCGGTCGACTTCTAGGAGGCCGCTCAGCCGCTGGGCGTCGCGGGAAGCCGTTTGATCGCGGCGATCGAATCCATACCGGCCTCAATCTCGGCAAGGCGTGCAGCCTCGGTCTCGGCGAGCATCGTCTCGATGTCGACTTCGCGTCCGCCAGTTCTGTTGCCCGCCGCCTTGCGGATCAGCGCAAGCTTGTCCTCGAAGTCGCCGCCTGACTCCATCATTGCTGTGACATCTCCATCACCCCATGCGGCGAGCCCAGCTCGGCGAGACGATCGAGAAACGGCCCCGGCGGGAACGCCTCCGGTCCGAGCACTCCGCTGCCGCCCCACACGCCCTCGTCGATCAGCTCGAGCGCGACGACCGGGTTGACGGCCGTCTGCCAGACGACGGCCTGGCTGCCGTACTCGCGCATCGTCTCCTCGTTGTCGACGACGTGATACAGGTAGGTCGAGCGCGGCTCGCCGTCGACGCCCGTGCCGCGAACCCAGGTACCGGCGCACGTGCGTCCCGTCATCCGCTCGCCAAGCGTCGCCGGATCGGGCAGCGCGGCGGCCACCACGTCACGAGGCGCCACCTGCACGTCGCGCACTTTCACGGGGTCGGTCGAGTCCAGGCCGAGCTTGTGCAGCGTGCGCAGCACATCGATGAACTCCTCGCCCAGCCCGTACTTGAACGTCACGCGCTCGCAGTCGAGGAAGCGCGGGATCAGCACGACCTCCTCGTGCTCGACGTTGACGCACTCGACCTTGCCGATGCCCTCGGGGAACTCGAACACCTCCGGCTCCGAGAACGGCGCCGTCGTGTAGAAGCCGCGCTCGCGCTCCCAGATCAGCGGCGGGTTCAGGCACTCCTCGATCGTCGTCCAGATCGAGAACGTCGGCGCGAAGTCATAGCCCTCGACGACCAGGTCGGCGCCGTCGCGCACGCCGACCTCCTCGACGCTCGAGAACAGCTCCTGCGCCGCGTAGGCGGCGAACACGTCCGACAGTCCCGGCTCCACGCCAATGCCGACGAGCGCAAGCACGCCCGCCTGCTCCCACGCCTCGTGCGCCGAGAGCTGGTGCTCGCCGAGCAGCTTGCCCGGCAGCTCGTATGGACGCTGCGGGTGTGGGCGCGACAGCGTCATCGCCATGTCCAGATAGGTCACCTTCGCCTCGAAGCATGCATCGAAGATCGGCTCGTTGAAGCGCGGATCGCACGCGTTCAGCACGGCATCCGGGCGCACGCGGCCGATCAGGTCGGCCACGCTCTGCTGCTCCGAGGCATCCACGCGCTCCGCCGAGAAGCGACCCGGCTCGCCCAGCCCCGCCACGACCGACTTGACCCGCTCCGGTGAGACATCCGCGAGCACGACCCGCTCGAACTTCGAGCGGCGCTGCGCGATCGCGGCGAACGCCGCCCCGACGCCCCCCGCACCGACAACGAGAATCTTCACGAGCGCAGTCTTACGCATATCGACCGATCCGACTGGCACATCGGCCCTAGGCCCTTGCGCCGGAACGTCGCAGAGGCTCGAGCGCACCCGCCGCGGGGACCGTGCGTGCCCGTCGCAGGCGCCGTTGTGTCGCTCACCGCTCCCGTATGCTGCGCCGATCCCTCTTGTCGCGAACACGAGCAGACGATGAGCACCGGGGTTCCCGCCCCCTCGCACACGCCGGCTGAGTCGCCCGTGAGCGCGGGCCGCGAACGCTCACCCGGCGAGCGCAACGCCAGCCCTGAGGACGGCGGCTCGACGGCCTCCGACGGGCGTCGCTGGGTGCCCTCGCCCCAGCTCACGCGCTCGGAGATCCTGTGGACGATCCTCGCCGGCGTCGTGCTCGCCGTGATCGTGACCTGGCCGCTCGTGCTGCACCTCCCGAGCCGCATCTCCCCCGACCTCGGCGACCCCGTTCGCACCGCCTGGCAGGTCGCCTGGGTGGGCCACGCGATGCTGCACGACCCGCTGCACCTGTTCGACGCCAACGCCTTCTACCCGCACCCGCTGAGCCTCGCCTTCTCAGACTCGCTGCTCGGCTACGGGCCGGCCGGCTTCTTCGGCTCGGGCACCGTCGCGGCGCTCGTCCGGTACAACCTGCTGTTCCTCTTCGCCTGGTCGCTCGCCTTCATCGGCTGCTATCTGCTCGCCCGCGAGCTCGGGCTGCGCAAGCTCGGCGCGGCCGCCGCCGGCGCCGCCTTCGCCTACGCGCCCTACCGCGTGACCGAGGCCGGGCACCTGCACGTGATTTCCTCCGGCGGAATCGCGCTCGCACTGTTCCTGCTGCTGCGCGGCTACCGGCGCTCCTCGCGCGGCCTCGTGATCGCCGGCTGGCTCGTCTCGGCCTGGCAGATCTCGCTTGGCTTCACGCTCGGGCTGCAGTTCGCCTACCTGATGGCCGTGCTCACCGTGCTCGCCGCGATCTACTGGCTGCGCGCCGGCCGACCGTCGCTGCCGCGCGATCTGATCGCGATCACCTGCATCGGCATCCTCGTCGTCGGCGCCGTGACCGCGTACGAGGCGCGGCCGTACCTGAAGATCTCGCACGACTACCCGACAGCCAAGCGCACGCTCAGGGAAGTCAAAACGTACTCCGCAGGTCCCGCCGCGTGGCTGTCGGCGTCCTCGGAGAACCGCGTCTGGGGCGGCTTGACGTCCGGCATGCGCGCACACGTGCACTCCAAGAACGAGCAGGTGCTGTTCGGAGGCGGCTTGATCATGCTGCTCGGGCTGATCGGGCTGGCCGCGCCCTTCTACACGCGCCGATTGCGTATCGGCCTCGCGGTGGGCGCCGTCGTCTGCGCCGTGCTCGCGGTCGGGCTCGGGCTGACCGGCTACGGCTATCCGTATCGGCTGCTGTTCAACTACGCGCCCGGCTGGGATGGAGTGCGCGTGCCCGGGCGCGTGTTCACGACCGCCACGCTGTTCCTCGCGCTGCTCGCCGGCGCCGGCGCGCAGCTGCTCGCCGGGCGGCTCGGCGCGTTCGCCAAGCGTCACGGCGGCCGCTTCGCCGCGCGCATCTCGCTGGCCGGCGCCACCGCCGCCGTCGGCGTCGTGATCGTGATCGGCATCGTCGGCGAAGGCGCCGGCCACATGGCCCACCCGCTCGTGCCCCAGCCCGCGCGAGCCGAGATCGGCCTGCCCGGACCGCGCCTGGACCTGCCCACGGACGGTCCCTACGACCGCATCTGGCAGTACTTCTCGACCGACGGCTTCTACAAGATCCCGATCGGCAACTCGACCTTCGACATACCCGCGGTGGACGACATTCGCGGCGGGGTTCACAAGTTTCCCAGACAAGGCGAGCGTCGAGAAGCTCCGCTACTACGGGATCCGGACCGTCGTGCTCCACCTGGCGCCATTCAAGGAACTGCCACCCTCCCACGGATTCGCGCAACTCGAGCCGCGGAACCCCGTGGCTGCCGCGGCAAAGCCGATCGCCGGGCTGGGCATCACGCGCAAACGCGTCGGCTCACTCGTGATCTACGAGATCGGACCGGGCCCGGCGGCCCTGCACGGCAGCGACTGATGAGCGCTCCCGAGACCTCGCCCGCCGAGGGGGACTCCAGCCACCCGCAGCCGAGCACTCCAGCACGCGGCACGCGCCTGCGCTCGTGGGGCTCGAGTAAACGCTTCGCGCTGCTCGCGATCCTGCTCGTCGGCATCGCCTACGCGACGATGATCCAGAGCTTCTCCTGGAATCAGACCTCTCACTACGACCTGGTCCGCTCGCTCAACGTCGAACAGACGAACATCGACCAGTTCCGGGAAAACACGGGCGACAAGGTCTTCTACAAGGGCCACTGGTACTCCGCACGCGCGCCTGGCCTCGCGCTGTTCGCGCTGCCCTTCTACGACTCGCTCAAAGGCCTCGACGCCGAAAAGTGGACGCGCAGCTCCGAAGCGCTGCGCGGAGAAGACGAGATGGTCTACCTGATCGGGCTGTGGGGCAACGTGCTGCCCGGCCTGCTGCTGCTGCTGCTCGTGTGGCGCGTGGCCGATCGCTTCGAGCCCGGCTACGGCGCGGCCGCCGCCGTCGCGCTCGGGCTCGGCACGATGGTCCTGCCGCTCTCCACGCTGCTCTTCTCGCACGTGTTCACGCGCGTTCCTCGGCTTCGCCGCCTTCGCGCTGATGCTGCGCGAGCGCGACGGGCCGCCGGCGCCGTCGCTGCTGGCGCTCGCCGGCCTCGCGATCGGCTATGCCGTCGGCTCGGAGTACCCGCTGTTCTTCGTCGGCGCCGTGCTCGGGCTGTACCTGCTCTCGCGCCGCGACGCGCTGAACGTGCGCGGCGTGCTGACGCGCGCCGGCGCCTATATCGGCGGCGGCGTCGTCGGCATCGTGCCGCTGCTGCTCTACAACCACTACGCCTTCCACTCCTGGACACACCTGGCCTACTCCGACGTACCGCGCCAGCAGAAAGGCTTCTTCGGCATCGACCTGCCGAGCCTGAAGGTGCTCGCGACGCTGCTGTTCGACTCGCGCGGCCTGCTGACGATCTCGCCGGTGCTGATCATGGGCGCGATCGGGGCCGTGCTGCTCTACCGCCGCGGCAAGCGCGCCGAGGCGCTGACGATCGGCGGCGTCTGCCTCTGCTACGTGGGCTACAACTCCGGCTACTACCTGCCCTTCGGCGGCGGCTTCATGGGCCCGCGCTTCTTGACGACGATGCTGCCGTTCCTCGCCGTCCCGCTCGGGGTCGCCTTCAAGCGCTTCCCCGGCCCGACGATCGCGCTGGCGGCGGTCTCGATCGCAACGACCGTGATCGCCACGATCACGCACCCGCTGATCGGCTACGAGAACGAGGCCGTCATATGGACGCGCTACCTGACCAAAGGCAACCTGAGCGAAAGCTTCTTCCAGCCGACCATCGCCAGCTCGTTCGGCGCCGGGCGCGGCTGGGGCGGCATCTGGCCGTTCCTGCTCGCCGCCGGGCTCGGCGTGGTGCTCGCCACGCTCGCCACCGCGCGCATGCGCCTGACGCTGCGCTCGCTCGGCGCCGGCGCGCTCGCACTGCTTCTCTGGGGCCTGTTCGCCGCGCTCGCGCCGACCGAGCTGGGCATCGACCACCAAGGCCTCTTGAGCATCGTCGGCGCCGGCGACCACACGGCACTGGACCTGAAGAAGCACGACGGAGCCCTCTATCCGCTTGACGAAACTCGTGATCTACGCCGTGATCGCCGGCGCGCTCGCCCTCGCCGGCGCCCGGCTGCTGCGCAACGATCCCTCCGCGCCGGAGCCGGAGCCCGGCAGCTCGGGCGCCGCCGGACCCGGCGCGGGACCCGAAGGAGGGCCCGAGTCAGACCGGCACGCTGCGCCAGGCCCTTCGGGCCGCCCCGCCGTCAGTGGTTACTGACGCGCCTGATGTTGCACTTGGCGCCGTGCAGCTTCTTGCAGACCGTCACGTAGCCTGGGCGCGGCACGTGATGGGTGTCGGTCAGCCCGGCGTCGAAGCGCGTCGAGGCATTGCCACCGATCCAGTTGTAGATGTACAGGCGCTTGATCCGAGCGTGCGACGCGGCGACATTGAACATGTACGCGAGCACCTTCGAGGCGCGCCGCAGCCCTGAGCCGTTCTTGTTCGGGAAGGCGCCGCCAAATTTGACGAGGCCGCCGGTCTCGGTCAGCCACATCTGACCGCCGAGCGCCTGCACGAGCGTGCGCGTGCGCCAGCTTTCCAGGCGATTGATGTCCGAGTAGTTGTGCAACCCCCAGATCTTCGGCATCACCGTGCGCAGTTTGCCGACTTCGCGCTTGAATTCGGAGATGTACTGCAGCGTCGGGGAGATGTTGTTCGCGTCGAGCACATCGAGCCCGATCACCGTGCAGCCCTTGCACACGCGCAGCAGCGCCTGGTAGTACCTCGCCGCCGCCGACGCCGACGGGCTCGCGAGCACGCCGCGGATGTTGCCGCGGTTGGCCTCGTCCCAGGACTGGTACTGGCGGACCTTCGGGAACAGCTTCACGAATTTCTGCACGTCGTGCTGGTAGGTGGCGACGCTCGGCATCTTCGTCGGCGTGTACTCGGAGTGGTAGAAGGCGATCAGGATCTGCTGGTGTTTGGCTTCGGCCGCTTTGATCCACAGCTTCGCTTTGTCGAGCGAGTAGGAGCGCACCGCGGCGTCGTAGGGCACGATGTAGCGCGCGATTTTCGTCCTCAGCTGGATCCAGTTGGGGTCGGTGAACATCTCGTGCGACTCGTCGCCGACGCCCGTGAAGTAGGTCGAGGCGGCATGGGCCCGCGGGCCGGCCTTCGCCGACTTCGCGCCGGCTGAGCCGGTGTGGGCGAATGCGAGCGCCGCGAGCACAGCGCAGATCGTGGCGAGCGCCACGAGCAGCAGGGAACGTCGCGGAAGATGGGCGTGAAGATTGGTCATGTGCAGGCGGGAACAGGGTCGGAGGGAGAAGGTTGCGCAGTTGCGCCGGGCTGCAACGAGTCTTACGCGGCCTTTAGCCCACTACCTGCAATCGGCCCGTCATCTTTACGACGGGTTTACTCCGCCGGCCCGTCGAGCGCGTCAGGTGCATCGGTCTGAGGACGCTCGGCGGCCCTTCCACTGCGCAGCGTCGGGTCGGCGACGATCCGCACGTCGACGCCGGGCAGCTCGCGCAGCAGGCGCCCGAGCAGCGAGCCGTCGAGCCCACCGCCGCGCAGTCCGAGGCGGCCGATGCCCCGGCGGGCGCTCGGCGTGCCGATCAGGACGTACGTCGCTCCGAGCTCGCGGGCCACCGAGACGGCGACGGCGGCGACGTCCTCGCCCTCCTCCACGCGCAGGCGCGCGCCGAGCATTGCCGTGAGGCGGCGCAGCGACTCCAGGCGCTCACGATCCTCGCGGCTCGGCGGATGCCCCGGCGGGCGCACGAGCAGCACGTCGAGCTCTGCGTCCAGGCGCTGAGCCGAGCGCCACGCCCGGCGCACGACTCGCTCGGAGTGCGGCGCGAGCGTGGCCAGTGCGAGCAACCGCTCGGCGATCGCCTGCGGCTGGGGCTCAGCCGCCACGGCAACGCCCTGCTCGTCGCGCCGCAGCACCGGTGTCAGCTCGCGCACGAGGCGCTTGTCCTCGACGTCCTCGGCGACCTGGCGCAGCGCCGTCTCGCGCAGCGCCGAGAGGTTCTCGATCTTGAAGAAGTTGTTCAGCGCCGCCTGCACGCGCTCAGGGCGGTAGACCTTGCCCGCCCGCAGGCGCGCGATCAGCGTCTCCGGCGTGAGGTCGATCAGCACGACCTCATCGGCCGCCGAAAGCACCTCGTCCGGGATCGTCTCGCGCACGCGTGCGCCGGTCAGCTGGGTGACCTGGTCGTTGAGGCTCTCCAGGTGCTGCACGTTGACCGTCGAGTACACGTCGATCCCCGCCGCGAGCACGTCGCGCACGTCCTCGTAGCGCTTCTCGTGCTCGACCCCCGGCGCGTTGGTGTGCGCGAGCTCGTCGATCAGGCACAGCTCCGGCTTGCGCGCGAGCACCGCGGGCAGGTTCATCTCCTGCAGGGTGCGGCCGCGGTAGTCCACGTCGCCGGCGTGGGATCAGCTCGAGCCCGACGGCCTGCGCGAGCGTCTCCTCGCGACCGTGAGACTCGAGATAGCCGATCGCCACGTCGCGCCCGCTGTCGGCCTCGGCCTTGCCCTCCTGCAGCATGCGGTAGGTCTTGCCGACCCCCGGCGCCATGCCGATGAAGACCTTCAGGTTTCCTCGGCCGGCGGGCATGCCGGGATTCTCCCCGACGCCGCCGCTGCCCGGTCGTGTGCTCAGCCGCCGAGCAGGTTGTGCACGATCAGGTCGATCAGCTTGATGCCGATGAACGGCGCGACCAATCCGCCGAGGCCGTAGATCAACAGGTTGCGCCGCAGCAGGGCGCTCGCGCCGATCGGCCGGTAGCGCACGCCGCGTAGCGAGAGCGGGATCAGCAGCGGAATCACGAGCGCGTTGAAGATGATCGCCGAGATGATCGCCGAGCTGCGGCGAGCCGAGGTCCATGATGTTGAGCACGTGCAGCGGTCCCTTGGCGCCCGGCGTCGGCGGCGTAGGTGGAGATGAAGATCGCCGGCAGGATCGCGAAGTACTTGGCGACGTCGTTGGCGATCGAGAAGGTCGTCAGCGCGCCGCGCGTGATCAACAGCTGCTTGCCGACCTCGACGATCTCGATCAGCTTCGTCGGATTGGAGTCGAGGTCGACCATGTTGCCCGGCCTCGCGCGCGGCCTGGGTGCCGGTGTTCATCGCGACGCCGACGTCGGCCTGGGCGAGCGCCGGCGCGTCGTTGGTGCCGTCGCCGGTCATCGCCACCAGGCGTCCCTCGGACTGCTGCTCGCGGATCAGCGCGAGCTTGCGCTCGGGCGTGGCTTCGGCGAGGAAGTCGTCGACGCCCGACTCCTCGGCGATCTTGGCCGCCGTCAGGCGGTTGTCGCCGGTCACCATCACCGTCCTGATGCCCATCGCGCGCAGCTGATCGAAGCGCGCCTTCATCCCCTCCTTGATCGTGTCCTTCAGGTAGACGACGCCCAGCACCTGGCTGTCGCGCGCGACCGCCAGCGGCGTGCCGCCCTCGTTGCCGATGCGGTCGAGCTGGATCTGCAGCTCGGGCGGCGGAGAGCCGCCTTCGCGCTTGACGAACTCGATGATCGCGTCGCCGGCGCCCTTGCGCAGCTGCTGGCCGTCGAAGTCGACGCCGCTCATCCGCGTCTGCGCGGTGAACGGCACGAACTCGGCGTTCAGCTGTGACAGGTCTGATCGTCGTGCTCGCGGATGCCGTACTGCTTGGCCAGCACGACGATCGAGCGGCCCTCGGGCGTCTCGTCGGCGAGCGAGGAGAGCTGCGCGACCTCGGCCAGCTCGGCCTCGGCCACGCCGGGCATCGGGACGAACTCCGACGCCAGCCGGTTGCCGATCGTGATCGTGCCGGTCTTGTCGAGCAGCAGCACGTCGACGTCGCCCGAAGCCTCGACCGCGCGACCGGAGAGCGCGAGCACGTTGCGGCGCACGAGGCGGTCCATGCCGGCGATCCCGATCGCCGAGAGCAGCGCGCCGATCGTCGTCGGGATCAGCGCGACGAGCAGCGCGATCAGCGTCGTCTCGGAGATCGACGTGCCCGCGAACAGGCCGAACGGGCGCAGCGTCGCGACGACGATCATGAAGATCAGCGTCAGCGCGGCGAGCAGGATGTTCAGCGCGATCTCGTTCGGCGTCTTGCGCCGCGAGGCGCCCTCGACGAGCGCGATCATGCGGTCGAGGAACGACTGGCCCGGCTCCTGCGTGATTTCCACGACGATCTGATCCGAGGTCACGCGCGTGCCGCCGGTGACGGCGCTGCGGTCGCCGCCGGACTCGCGGATCACCGGCGCCGACTCGCCCGTGATCGCCGACTCGTCGACGGTCGCGATGCCCTCGATCACGGTGCCGTCGCCGGGGATCAGCTCGCCGGCCGGCACGACGACCACATCGCCGCGGGTCAGCTCGGCGGCGGCCTTCGTGCCACCGTCACGCAGCCGCGCGACGGTCTCCTTGCGCATCGAGCGCAGCGTGTCGGCCTGTGCGCGACCGCGACCCTCGGCGAACGCCTCGGCCATGTTCGCGAAGACGACCGTCAGCCACAGCCAGACGGCGATCGTGAACGTGTACCAGGCCGGCTCGTGAGCCGCCGCCGAGCGGCTTGCCGCCGAACGCCTGGATCAGCCACGTGACGGTCGTGATCACCGAGCCGATCTCGACGACGAACATCACCGGGTTGCGGATCTGCACGCGCGGGTCGAGCTTCTTGAAGCTGTCGATCAGCGCGCGTTTGACGATGTCACGCTGGAACAGCGAGATCGCCTGGCGCTCGTGGCTCGCTGGGATCTGCGCGGTTCATCAGGCCTTTGCTCCCTTCAGGCGGTCGAGCGCGAGGTTCAGCTCGAGCACGTTGACGCCCGGTTCGCCGGAGAAGCCGAGCCCGCGGGCGTCGGTGTACTTGCGCGATCAGCCCGTCGACAGCGCCCAGCGAGAGGCCTCGCTGGGCGGCGACGCGGTGCGCCTGGATCCGCGCGTTGGCCGGTGAGATTTCGGGGTCGAGGTTCGAGGCCGACGTGTTGACCGCGTCGACGGGGATCTTGGCGGCGCGTCAGGCCGGGGTCATAGGGCTTCTTCAGTTCGAGGTATGCCTTGATGTTCGCTTCGTCGTCTTCCTTGGTGACCTTGTCGTTCGGGCCGCGGTTGGAGAACGTGCTCGCCGCCGCGTTGTAGGCGCCGCCTTCGGTGGCCGACGGACGCGACTGGAAGTACTTGGGGTCGGCTTCGGTGACCGAGTTCTTCTTCTTCTTCCTTGGGCTTGCCGTTCTTGTCGAGCACGGGCCGCTTGAAGCTCTGGCCGATCAGCTTCGAGCCGACGAGCTTGCCGTTGACGTAGATCTTCTGGCCGTTGGCGTTGCCCGGGAAGGCGACCTGGCTGACGCCGGTGATCACGAGCGGGTAGACCAGGCCGAGCAGAACCGTGAGGACGACGATGCCGATGACTGAGGTGACGATGTCGCGGCGCATCTCAGTAGAGGTGTCCGGTCAGGCCCTGGACGATCGGTCCGAGCAGCAGGGCGGGGAAGAACGTCAGCGCGCCGACGAGGATGATCACGCCGATCAAGCAGCACGACGAACGTCGGGTTGTCGGTGCGCATCGTGCCGAGACCGGCGGGGGTGACACGCTTGCCGGCCAGCGCTCCGGCGACGGCCAGCGCGAACAGGATCGGGGCGTAGCGGGCGAACAGCATCGTCGAAGCCACCGAGCAGGTCGGCGAAGGTGACGCCGTGTGCGCCGAGGTTGCCGGCGTTGGGCTGGATGAAGCCGGTGTAGCCGGCGAACGCAGAGCCGTTGTTGTTCGCCTGCGAGAGATACGCGTAGAAGCTCTCCGAGAAGCCCTGCGGGCCCTTGCCGACGTTCTGAGATCGAAGCCCGGCCGGCGCGGGTCGCGGTGGCCAGCGCGGTGGCAGAACAGCGCCGCCAGCGGCGTGATCAGAATGGCCAGCCCAGCGAGCTTGATCTCCCTCGCCTCGAGCTTCTTGCCGAGCCACTCCGGCGTGCGCCCGACCATCAGCCCACCGATGAACACGGCCAGCAGCACGTACAGCAGGATCGAGTAGAGGCCCGTGCCGACGCCGCCGAAGATCATCTCGCTGGCCGACAGGTTGGCGAACGGCACGGCACCGCCGATACCGGTGAAGGACTCGATCGCGCTGTTCACCGCGCCGCAGGAGGTGACGGTCGTGACGACGTCGAACAGCGCCGAACCGGCGATCCCGAAGCGCTGCTCCTTGCCTTCCATGTTGCCGCCGCCGGAGCCGGAGATCGCGTGCGTGTGAAGCCCGGCCGCGTGCTGGGCCGGCGAGCCGTGCGCCTCGGCGACGTAGGCGACGACCACCGCGCCGAGGAACATCACCATCATCGTCGCGTAGATCGCATAGCCCTGACGGCGGTTGCCGGTCATCCGCCCGTAGGTGAAGACGAGCGCCGCCGGGATGATCAAGACGAGCAGCATCTCGAACAGGTTGGTGAAGGCCGTCGGGTTCTCGAACGGGTGCGCCGAGTTGACGTTGAAGAAGCCGCCGCCGTTGGTGCCGAGCATCTTGATCGACTCCTGCGAGGCGACCGGGCCCATCGCGATCGACTGAGTCAGGCCGGTGAGCGTGTGAGCCGTCAGATAAGTGGAGAAGTTCTGGATCACGCCCTGGGAGACGAGCACCAGCGCGCCGATCACGGAGATCGGCGCGAGCACGTAGAGGATCGTGCGCACGAGGTCTTTCCAGAAGTTGCCGAGGCTCTTTCCGCGCGTCCGACGATCCCGCGAATCAGCGCGACCGCGACGACGATGCCGACGCCCGCCGAGAGCCAGTTCTGCACCGTCAGCCCGATCATCTGGCTGAGGTAGCTCATCGTCGTCTCGCCGCTGTAGAACTGCCAGTTGGTGTTCGTCACGAACGAGGAGACCGTGTTGAACGTGACGTTCCACGGCGCCGAGTGGTAACCGAGCGGGTTCAGCCGCGTGGGGAACGAAGAACGCGTCCTGCGTGCGCAGGATCACGTACAGCAGCAGCCACCCGGCGAGCGAGAAGACCAAGAGGCTCTTTCGCGTAGGACTTCCAGTCCTGCCCACGTTCGGGGTCGACCCGCAGGACTTTGTAGAGCAGCCGCTCGGGTCCCGCGAACAGCGGTGAGAGGAACACACGCTCGCCGCTGTAGACCTTCGCCATGTAGCTGCCGAGCGGCATCGCGAGCGCGCTCAGGATCACGACGAACAGGAAGATCGTCAGCCAGCCGAAGAAGGTCACAATTTCTCCCCGCGGATCAGGGCGTAGAAGAGGTAGGCGATCACGAGCACGGAGACGACCAGCCCGAACAGGTCGGCGGCGCTCATACTCGGTCGGCTCCCTCGATCAGGAGCAGCAGGATCGCGAACACTGCGACCCCGATGACGATTGCGACGATGTCCATGTCGTCACTATGCGACGGCGAGCGTCACGGCCGTATGACGATCGTGGCGCCGCGTATAACGATTTCGTTACGGCGTCTTTATCTATTTAATGTAATCAGAGAGAAAACCGATAGCCGACGCCGGGATCGGTCACGATGTAGCGTGGCCCGGCCTTGCCGTCGGGCTCGATCTTCGCTCGCAGCCGCGCGATGTGCGTGCGCAGCGGCTGGATGTCGTCGACGTACTCCGGTCCCCAGACCTCGACGATCAGGTTGCGGTGTGTCATCAAGCGTCCGCGGTTGCGCACGAGCACGCGCAGCAGCTCGAACTCGATCGGGGTCAGGTGGACAGGCTCGCCGTCGCGCAGCACGACGCGCCCGGCGAGGTCTACCTCCAGGCCCTCGACCGCGATCCGCGGCTCCTCTTCCGCCGGGGCCGCGCGGCGCAGCGCCGCCTGCAGGCGGGCCACGAGCTCGCGCGCGCCGAAGGGCTTGGTGATGTAGTCGTCGGCGCCCGCCTCCAGCGCCCGCACCTTCTGCTCCTCATCGCCGAGCGCCGAAAGGACGAGGATCGGCATCTCACTCCACTCGCGCAGCCTGCGCGTCACCTCGACACCGTCGCCGTCGGGCAGCACGAGATCGACGATCGCCGCATCCGGCGGACGCAGCGCCGCGAGATCGAGTGCCTCGGAGGCCGTCTCGGCAGGCACCGCCTCGAAGCCGGCCTCGCGCAGCACGACCTTCAGCGCGCGCACGATCTGCGACTCGTCGTCCACGACCAGCACCCGCCTCGGCGGCGCCTCCGCGGGCTGGTCCGGCAAGCTCACGCGCCCGGCGCCGCGGTCGGCTCGAGCGCGCCTGCCCGGCCAGTCGCATCCGCCTCGCCGAGCGGCAGCTCGAACACGAACGATGCCCCCTGCCCCGGCAGCGACTCGACGTGCAGCGAGCCCGCGCTGGCCTCGGTGAAGCCGCGCGCGATCGCCAGCCCGAGGCCCGACCCTCGATGCCCGCTCGCCGCCGTGCCGGCGCGGTAGAACGGCTCGAACACACGCTCGAGCTGCGCCGGGGGGATGCCCGGGCCGCGATCCACCACGCGCACGATCACGCGTCCGCCTGCCGGCCGCCGCCCCCCTCCCGAGTCGCGCGCGAGGCCGTGCACGGCGCGTGCGCGCACCGACACCGGGTGACCTCCCGAGTGCCGCCGAGCGTTCTCGAGCACGTTCACGAAGGCTCGCTCCATCTGCACCGGATCGACGCTGACGAGCGGCAGCTCGGGGTCGATCGACAGCGCGAAATCATCGGGCGCCGCGCCGAGCTCCGCGACAGCCGCACGGAGCAGCTCCTCGACCGAGGTCCAGTCGCGGCGCGGCTCGGCCGCCCCCGCTTCCAGGCGAGACAGATCGAGCAGGTTGTCCACGAGCCGCGAGAGGCGCGTCGCCTCCTCGAGGATCACGGCTGCCAGCTCCGTGCGCTCGGCCTGCGAGAGCGACGGCGAGCCTAGCGCCTCGCCGGCCGCCGAGATCGCCGTCAGCGGCGAGCGCAGGTCGTGTGAGACAGCACGCAGCAGCGCCGTCTTTACCGTGTCGGCGCGGCGCAATGCCGCCGTCTCGACGACGTCGCCGAGCAGGCCCTCGCGCTCGAGCGCCGCGCTCATCAGCGCCTCGAGCGCCGGTACCACGCGCTCCTGCAGCCGGCGCAGGCTCGCCTCGGCAGTATCGGCGCCGACGAGCAGCGTGCCGAGCCGCCGCGTGCCGTCGCGCAGCGGGAAGGCGACCGTGCGCTCGTCGCCTTCGACGGCATCCATCTCGATCGCCGCAGAGGACAGCTCGAGCGCCTGCGCCAGCCGCGCCGCCGCCGTCGGCAGCGCCGCCGCGAGATCGTCTCCGCGCAGCAACAGGCGCGCCATCTCCGCAGCCAGGTCAGCCTCGCGGCGCCGCGCCTCGGCGTCGCGGGCGCGAGCGCGCGTGACCTCGGCTACCGAGCTCGCCAGCCCGGCGACGACGAGGAAGGCGACCAGCGCGACCCAGTTGCTCGACTGCCTGATCGCGAAGTGCCCGACCGGCTCCAGATGGAAGAAGTTCAACGCCGCCGCGCTGAGCACGGCCGTCGCGGCGCCGAGCCAGCCGCCCCAGATGACCGAGACGACGAGCACGGCCGGGAGGTAGACGACCGACAGCGAGACGACCGGCGCGACG
Organism: uncultured Solirubrobacteraceae bacterium; assembly: GCA_963717665.1. GTDB lineage: Bacteria > Actinomycetota > Thermoleophilia > Solirubrobacterales > Solirubrobacteraceae > Palsa-744. Next base: position 3,036,517 of record OY970348.1, on the reverse strand, counting down.
TGCTTGAGCGGGTAGACGACGAGCGTGCACAGCGCCACGAGCAGCGCTGCGACCACCAGGCCAACGCGGCGCGGCGGTGGGTTGGGCGCCAGCAGGAAGCCGAACGACGAGGACATCGCCACTCCAGCCTAATGCTGCTTCGGCGTCGGCGGCGCTCGATCGCGGCCGACCGCAACCGGCAGCCGGCGTACAACGTCCGTCTGCGCGCCGTTGCGCCGGTCAAGCGAAGGGGTAACGACTCCGAGCCCAGTGTTAGAGCCAACCCGATGAAGATGCCTCACATCACCCGCTTCCGGCCAGGGCCGGTCTCCGGCGCCCTGCGCGCCCGGCTTGCGCTCGTCCCCGTCCGGCTCGCGCCGGCCCTGCTCGGTTCGCTCGCCGCGCTGCCGCTGCTCGCCCCCTCCGCCTCGGCCCACCTGCCGCTGAGCCCGACCGAATACGAAGCCAGCGCGATCTGCGCGCAGCCCACGCCGGGCTACTCGGGCTGCTTGTCGCTGCGCCTGATCGCCGACGAGCCTTCGAGCGTGCCCGGCGTCGAAACGACCCCACAGGCGACCGAATTCACGGAACCGATCCACGGCAGCCTGACGCCGGCGAACCTGATCAGCGCCTACGGCCTGGCCGGCGCCTCGCCGCCGAGCACGCAGACGATCGCGCTCGTCGACGCCTACGACGACGCGACGATCGCCGGCGATCTCGAAGTCTTCTCCAAACAGTTCGGCCTGCCCGCGTGCAACGAAGCCAACGGCTGCTTCCGCAAGGTCAACCAGAACGGCAAAACCGGGCCGCTGCCCGCCTCGAGTGGCGAAAAGGAACGCGGCTGGGCGCAGGAGATCGCGACCGACGTCGAGGTCGCCCACGGCGTTTGCCAGTCCTGCAAGATCCTGCTCGTCGAGGCCAAATCGAATGCCAACAACGACCTCTACACAGCCGTGCAGACCGCCGCTGCGCTCGGCGCCACCGAGATCTCGAACTCCTACGGCGGCCAGGAGGGCAGCGCCGACAGCGCCGCCTTCAACCATCCCGGCATCGTGATCACGGCATCCTCGGGCGACGACGGATACCTCGACTGGCTCTCCGAAGAACCTGCCACGTACCCGAACTACCCCGCGAGCTCACCGCACGTGATCGCCGTCGGCGGTACGCGCCTGACGCTCAGCTCGGCGAAGACGTGGGAAAGCGAGACGGTGTGGAACGACGGCGGTGCCAACGGCGGCTTCCTCGAAGGCGCCGGAGCGAGCGGCGGCGGCTGCAGCGGGCACTTCCTCGCCGACAGCTGGCAGCAGAGCGTGAGCGACTGGTCGGCCGTCGGCTGCGGCAGCGCACGCGCCGTGACCGACATCTCAGCCGACGGCGACCCCTACAGCGGGGTGGCCGTGTACAACTCCACCGAAGCGCCCAAAGGCGAAAAGGGCTGGGCCGCGATCGGCGGCACGAGCGTCGCCTCGCCGATCATCGCCTCGATCTTCGCGCTTGCCGGCGGCGCCCAGGGCTTCGCCTATCCGGCGGAACTGCTCTACGAAAACCTGCAGCTGAACCCGGCTTCATTGCACGATGTGACCGTCGGTTCCAACGGCGAATGCCTCAAAAAATTCCACAAAAACACGGGCGTCTCCGGCTGTACGAGCGCCGAAGACGCGCAGAACAGCTGTCCCGGAAGGCTGATCTGCCTCGCCGCCCCCGGCTATGACGGGCCAAGCGGCGTGGGCACGCCCAACGGGCTCGCAGCCTTCAAGCCGGCCGTGCCCGGCGGCAGCGGCGGCCAGCCCGCGGTCATACCCGCAGCACCGGCAGCATCCGGCAGCGAACCGCCGCCGACCGGCACGAGCTCGCCAGGTGGCGGCGATGAAGCGCCGGTGACAGCCAAGCCGGCCGTCTCCGCGCTCTTCTTGACGCGCAGCGCGCTCACGGCGCTGCGCAAACGCCCGCGGGTCGCCCAACTCGGCTTCGCCTTCACGCTCAACGTGTCCGCGCTCGTGCGCGTCACCTTCGCGCGTCGCGTCCGCGTCCGCGGCCGCTTGCAGTGGCGCACGATCTCCACGCCGCTCAGCTTCAGCGCGCGCGGCGGCTCGCAGACTCGCCGCCTCACCGCGCGCACTCTGCTGCCTCATGGGCGCTACCGCTTGACCGTCGCACCCGAACACGGCGCCGGCCGCTCAATCGTCTTCTGGAGTGGCTAGCGAGGCCGCGGCACGAGTTGCACGAGCGTTCCCGGCGCTTGTGAACCGCTACGGCCCTGGCTAGCTTGGCCGGTTCATGCCCCGAAGCTCTGAGAACAGAGGCTCCGGCTACGTGCCGCCGCAGCCGCTGAGCAGCCGCAGCAGACAGCGCCTGCTCGGACGCCGCCGCACGCGCGTCCTGCTTGCGCTCATGCTCGTGCTCGCAGCGGGGGTAACGGTCGCGCTCGGCTCGGTCGCCAGCGGATCGACGCCGGACGCGCTCGAAGGCAAGATCGGCGCGGCCCAGAGTAAGGAAGGCCAGGTCCGCTCGGGCATCAACGCCGACGAACACCAGATCGCCGGCTTTCAGGGCAACATCGACGACCTGCAGACTCGCCTCTCGGCGCTCGAATCGAGCCTCGAGGTCGAGCAGCACCTGCTCGACAGCATCCGCTCGCAACTGAGCGTCGCGCGCACGCGCCTCGCGGCGCTGCAGGTCCAGCTCACGCACGACCGCCGCGTCCTCGTCGCCCAGGTCATCGCCTCCTATGAGTCCCCGCCGCCGGACATCGCGACCGTGATCCTCGAGGCACACGGCTTCGCCGACCTGATCGAGCGCGTCGACGATCTGCGCGCGATCTCGCGTGAGAACGCGGCCGCGACGACCCACGTGATGCAGACGCAGAAAGAGGTCACCGCGCAGGCCAAGCACCTCGCCGCGCTCGAGAGCACGCACGCCTCGGAGACGCGCGCCGTGCAGGTGCAGCGCGACGAGGTCGCCCAACTGCACCTGGCGCTCGTCAAGCGCCAGCTCGAGTTCGTCCGCGCGCGCGACACGAAGAGCTCGGAGCTCGACGAACTGCAGTCGCACAAGCATTCGCTCGAACACGAGCTCGCGCATGTGCAGGAGCGCGAACTGGCCGCCTCCGGCGTCACCTTCTCCGGCCCGATCGGCGAATTCAACGGCACCACCGAAGGCGACTACGGCTTCTTCCAGGCCGCCGGCACCAACTACTCCGTCGGCAACGAGCCCGCGATCGCCGAGCGCCTGAACACGATGGGCAAGGCGCTGCACCTGCACCTGATCGGCATCTCCGGCTACCGCTCCCCGCAGCACTCGGTCGAGGTCGGCGGCTTCGCCAACGACCCGCACACGCGCGGCGAAGCCTCCGACACGCCTGGCGTCGAGGGCGTGCCCGAGGCCACGCTCAACCAGTTCGGGCTGACGCGGCCGTTCCCCGGGGCGGCCGAGGCCGACCACATTCAGCTCGGATAGTTCGTAGCTAAGAGGAGGCCGGCTGCAGCCGCGGCGGCGCGCCGTGCGCCGCGAGCACCTCGGGCAGCTCGACGCTGCCGTCGGCCTGCTGCCCGTTCTCGAGCAGCGCGACGATCGTCCTGCCGACGGCGACGGCGGTGCCGTTGAGCGTGTGTGGCGTCTGCGTGCCTTTCTCGGCGCGCATGCGGATGTTCAGGCGCCGCGCTTGATAGTCGGTCGTGTTGGAGCACGAGGTCAGCTCGCGGTAGCGCTCCTGACTTGGCAGCCACGCCTCACAGTCGTACTTCTTGGCAGCCGAGTTGCCGAGGTCGTTCACAGCGATGTTGACGACGCGGTAGGGCAGGCCGAGCTCGCCGAGGATCTCCTCCTCGATCGCGAGGATCCGCTCGTGCTCGGCGACGGAGTCCTCGGGCGCGACGAAGCTGAACATCTCGACCTTCTCGAACTGGTGCACGCGGAAGATCCCGCGCGTGTCCTTGCCGGCGGCGCCGGCCTCGCGGCGAAAGCACGGCGAGAAGCCGGCGTAGCGCGCCGGCAGCTGCTCGGCCTGCAGGATCTCGCCGTCGTGCAATGAGGCAAGCGCGACCTCGGAGGTGCCGACGAGGTACAGCTCGTCCTCTCCCAGGCTGTAGATCTGCTGCTCGGTGTCGGGCAGAAAGCCGGTGCCGTAGAGCGCGCGCTCGCGCACGAGCACGGGTGGGATGACCGGTTCGAAGCCCTTGCCGCGCAGCTTCTGAAGGACCCAGCCGACGAGCGCGAGCTCTACCATCACGAGGTCACCGCGCAGATAGGCGAAGCGCGCGCCGGACAGGTTGGCGCCGTGCTCCATGTCGATCATCTGGCCGGCCAGCTCGAGGTGGTCCTTCGGTTGAAAGGAGAGCGCGGGGGGCTCTCCCACCGTGCGTAGCTGCTCGTCCTCGGGGCCGTCGGCGGCGGTCGGGTCGGGCAAGTTGGGCAGGCGAGCGATCAGCTCGTCGAGGCGCTCCTTGGCGCCGGCAGCCTCCTCGCCATGACGCTTGACCTGCGCGCTCAGCTCCTGCATCGCCTCGCGCAGCTCGGGCGCCTGCTCGCCGCGCGCCTTGGCGGCGCCGAACTCCTGCGAGCGGGCCTTCTGCTCGGCGCGCAGGCTCTCAGCGGAGGTGGTTGCGCCGCGCCACTGCTCGTCGGCCGCGAGCAGCTCCTGCACGAGCGCCTTCAGCTCCGGGTCGCGCCGCGCAAGCGCGTCGGCGACGCCGTCCGGATCCTCCCTGATGCGTTTGAGGTCGAGCACGCCCCGCAGCCCCGCGGGCGTCCTATTTCGTCGAGAGTTTGATCGGCGTTTGCGGCGCCTGCTGGGCCTGGCTGCCCGAGTACTTGGCGAGGAACTTGGCGACAGCCTTGGCGTCGTCGCCGACGACCACGTTCTCCGGCATGATCGCACCGGAGAACCCGCCGTTGCGGATCGCGTAGAGCGCTTGTTCTTCGGTCTCTGGGCGGACGTTGAAGTTGGGGCCGCTCGTTTTCACGCGATCCTTGATGCTCGTCGCCGAGCCCTGCGCGCCGACGACCGAGAGCGTGTGGCAGCCGGAGCAGTGTTCGCGAAACAGCACGGCGCCGCGATAGTAGGGGCTCGTCTTGGCCACGCTCACGCCTTGCGAGCCGCACGCGCTGAGCGCGAGTGCCGCGACGAGCAGAGCCGCGAGCGGAGCGGCGATCTTCGCGCTAAGCCTCATGCGCCGCGGAATATATAGCTCGCGCGGGCATCCAGCCCGCCCCGCTGATGGAAAGCGCCGCCCTCCTGGCGCCGTTAACCGGGCCTTCCGCCCTCCGGGCCCTAGAAGCCATGAGCCGTACCGGCAGCCCTCAGCGCCAGGAACACGACGACGAGCGCGGACAGCGCCATGATGCCGATCTCGCGGCGGACGATGTCGCGTACGACGCGGCGCTGCTCGTCCTCGGGCAGGGCGCCGACGGCGCTGGCGTCGGCGAGCTCGCGCTGGTCGAGCACCATCTGCGCGGAGGCGAGGCGCAGTTGCTCGGCGAAGAAGGCGACGGCGAGCGGCAGCAGCGCGTACAGGTAGAAGAGGTTGTCGGTCGAGTAGTTGCCGGCGGCGGCAAGCGAGCCGACGGCGAGCGCGAGCACGAGCGCGGCGCCCTGCCCGGCGCGCAGCAGCACCCAGAAGGCGGCGGCGGCGCGCTCTGAGGGATCGCCGTCGTGCCACAGCCAGGCGCCGAGCAGACCGGCGAGCAGGTCGAGCGCGGCGACTGCGATCGAGCCGGCGACGACGGCCTGCGTCATGCGCGCGCCGGGCGCACGGCGACACGCATCGCGCGGGTGCGCCCGACGACCATCGCCACGCCGCTGACAGCGCCTGTTTCTAGCCGCGATTTCGAGCCGATTGCCACTATGTAACAGAGTGCCACAAGCGGTGATATAACAGCGTTCGGTGCTCCGCAGCTATCTCCCGGCGATCGTTTTCCTGATACTCGGCGGCGCCGTGGGCGGAGCGTTCGCGGCGCTCAATTCCTACATCGGGCCGCGGCGGGCGACGCCGCACAAGCAGGACCCCTACGAGTGCGGCCTTCCGTCGGAGGTCAAACGAGGGATGCGCTTCGGGATCAGCTTCTACCTGATCGCGATGCTGTTCATCCTGTTCGACATCGAGGTCGCCTTCCTCTACCCGATCGCGGTCGAGCTGCGGGCCTTCGGCAGCTTCGCGCTGGCGGAGACGATCGTCTTCATCGTGCTGCTGTTCGTGGCGTTCGTCTACGTCTGGCGTCGCGGGGCACTCGAGTGGAAGTAAAACGCGAGCCTGCGCTGCGCGTGCGCGAGCTGAACGCGCACCAGCTCCTGCGCGGCGGCGAGCTGGAGGGCGCGAACCGCCCGGCCAGGCTGGAGGGCGAAGAGCTCGAACAGTACGTCGAGGAGCGCGTGCTGCTGACGACGCTCGACAAAACGGTCGCGTGGGCGCGGTCCAACTCGTTCTTCCCACTCGGTTTCGGGCTGGCGTGCTGCGCGATGGAGCAGTTCCACGCGGCCGGTCCCCGGATGGACATCGCGCGCTTCGGCTTCGAGGCGTTTCGCGCCTCGCCGCGCCAGGCCGATCTGATCATCCTGGCGGGACGCGTCTCGATCAAGATGGCGCCGATCATCCGCAAGCTGTACGACCAGATGCTCGAGCCGAAGTGGGCGATCTCGATGGGCGCCTGCTGCAGCTCGATGGGCGTGTTCAACAACTACGCGCTGGTGCCGGCGGACAAGTTCATGCCGGTCGACCTGCATGTACCTGGGTGCCCGCCGCGCCCGGAGGCGTTGATGCACGGGATCCTCAAGCTGCGCAAGCTGGTGCAGGACGACCCGGAGATGGGCTGGCGCGAGCGCTACGACGCGGTTGGCACAGAGGAGGCTCCCGCCGATGTGTAGTCGCCGCCGGCCGGCGACTGCAAGGCAACTGAATGCCTGACGCGACCGGGCTGGAGCTGCTTGCCCAGGAGCTCGGCGACGCGTCGCTTGAAACCGTCTACTTCCGCGAGCGGGCGACGCTGGTCGTCGATCCAGCGCAGATTCGCAGCGTCCTGAGCACGCTGCGCGCGAAGGGCTACGCGTTCCTTGCGAGCGTCCACGGCGTGGACCACTATCCGGAGGAGCCGCGCCTGGGCGTCGTCTACGAGCTACTCGACATGGGCCGGGTCGACCGCGTGACGGTCAAGGTCCGCGTGCCGACGGACGCCCCGCACGTCGACTCGGTCACGGCGGACTGGCCTACGGCCGACCATCAGGAGCGCGAGGTGTACGACATGTTCGGGGTCGTCTTCGACGGGCACCCGGATCTGCGCCGGATCCTGATGCCGGAGGACTACGAGGGACATCCGCAGCGGCGCGACTTCCCGATCGGCGGCGAACCTGTGATCTTCACGCGCAACGAGAGCAAATGGCTGGAGGCGCGCGAGTGAGCACCGGCGGCGAGCAGCCGACGCTGTCGGAGTACCGCAGGCGCGAGCAGAGCATCACGCTCTCGCCGCTGGACGAGTCGATCGAGATCGAGGAGGGCGGCCCGGACACGACGCAGGAGCTGCTGACACTGAACTTCGGCCCGCACCATCCGGCGACGCACGGCGTGCTGCGCCTGCTCGTGACGCTGCAGGGAGAGATCGTGCGCGACATCAAACCGATCATCGGCTACGTACACACGGGGATCGAGAAGACGGCCGAGGACAAGGCGTACTGGAAGGTGATCCCGATCGTCGAGCGGATGGACTACCTCTCCTACTACTTCAACGCGATGGCGTATTGCAGCGCCGTGGAGACGCTGCTCGAGGTCGAGGTGCCCACGCGCGGTCAGTACCTGCGCGTGATCCATCTCGAGCTGAACCGAATCGCCTCGCATCTGATCTGGCTCGGCACGAGCGCGCTCGATCTCGGCGCGGTCTCGATCTTCCTGTACTGCCTGCGCGAGCGCGAACTGATCCTCGACCTGTTCGAGATGTCCTCGGGCGCGCGGATGCACACGCGCTACTTCCAGGTGGGCGGCGTGATCGAGGACATCCCGCCGGGGTTCGAGCGCAAGCTGCGCGAGTTCCTCAAGGTGATGCCCGAGCGCGCGGACGAGTACGGCGCGATCCTCAACTCCAACCAGATCGTGCTCGAGCGCCTGCGCGGCACCTGCCCGCTCGACGCGGAGACGCTGCTGTCGCTGGGCGTCACCGGTCCGCTGCTGCGCGCTGCGGGCAACCCGTGGGACCTGCGCAAGGCCGCCCCGTACAGCTCATACGGAGACTTCGACTTCAAGATCCCGGTCGGCACGGTCGGCGACAACTACGACCGCTTCGCCGTGCGGCTAGCCGAGATCTACGAGTCGGTGAAGATCGTCTCCCAGGCGCTCGACGGCCTGCCCGAGGGACCGCACATCACCGAGGACCGCAAGGTCGCGCTGCCTCCGCGCCACGAGCTGGCCACGTCGATGGAGGCGCTGATCCACCACTTCAAGCTCGTCACCGAGGGCTTCAGGGTGCCGCCGGGCGAGGTCTACTACCCGATCGAGTCGCCCCGCGGAGAGCTCGCCTGCTTCGTGCGCTCGGACGGCAGCTCAAAGCCCGCGCGGGTGCACATGCGTGACCCGAGCTTCGTCAACCTGCAGGCGCTCTCGCACATGGCCGAGGGGGCCTACATCGCCGACATGATCGCCACGGTCGCGATGCTCGATCCGATTTTGGGAGGGATAGATAGATGATCCTGAGAACCCATGCCTGCGTCGGATCTGCGTCCTCAGTCGCTCGCGTGCCGAGCACGCTACGCTCCCTGCGTCCTTGCCCGACTTGGCCTGAGTCCCCAGGATTGGCGGCATGACTCCCATTCCGGCTAGAGCCTCAGGCTGGGATCGGCCGGCCGACCTGGAGAAGGACCCGGCGCTGATCCCCGACCCGGCGAAGACGGACGTGCCGGCGGAGCTGCGCAAGACGATCGAAGACGCGATGGCGCTCTATCCCGAGCGCCACTCGGCGGCGATCCCGGCGCTGCACGCCGCGCAAGAGCTGCACGGCTGGTGCTCGCCGGAGGCGATCGAGCAGGTCGCGTGCGTGATGAGGGTGACGCCGGCCTACCTGGATTCGGTCGCGAGCTTCTACGACATGCTCGAGAACCACCCGGTGGGCAAGCACAGCGTCTACGTATGCACGAACATCTCGTGCTCGCTGCGTGGCGCAGACGCCCTGCTGGCGGCGATCGGCGAGGCCGCCGGCGGCGACGAGGAGAACTTCAACGTGCGCTCCTTCGAGTGCCTCGGCGCCTGCGACATCGCACCGATGGCGTCCGTCGACGGCGTATACGTGGGGCCGCTGAGCATCGACGATGTGCCGCAGCTGCTCGACGACGCGCGCTCGGGTCGACCGGTCCTGCCCGACAAGCAGCTCGCGACCCGTCTGGTCGCTGACCCGCACGCCAACTCGCAGGAGTTTCCCCAGCACGCCGCCGAGGAGAGCTCGTCGCGATGACCGACACGCTGCTGTTCAAGGACATCGACGAGCCGGGGCTGAACACGCTCGCCGTGTACGAAGCTCGCGGCGGATATTCGGCGCTGCGCAAGGCACTGCAGATGACGCCGGCCGACGTGCTGGCACAACTCGAAGCCTCCGGCCTGCGCGGGCGCGGCGGGGCGGGCTTTCAGATGGGCAAGAAGGTGTCGTTCCTGCCGCAGGGCTCGATGAACAAGTACCTCGTGTGCAACGCGGACGAGTCCGAGCCGGGCACGTTCAAGGACCGCGAACTGATGCAGAAGAACCCCCACCTGCTGATCGAGGGCATCGTGATCGCCGCACACGCGGCCGGCGCCGATCGCTCGTTCATCTACATCCGCGGCGAGTACGCGCTGCAGGCCGACATCCTCGAGGCGGCGCTGGCCGAAGCGCGCGAGGCGGGCTATCTGGGTGAGCGCATTCTCGACTCCGACCACAACTGCGCGCTGGTGCTTCACCGCGGCGCCGGCGCCTACATCTGCGGAGAGGAGACCGGGCTGCTGGACTCGCTCGAAGGCAAGCGCGGAAACCCCCGGCTGAAGCCGCCGTTCCCAGCTAACCAGGGGCTTTATCAGGGGCCGACGCTGATCAACAACGTCGAGACGCTCTCGACCGTTCCGGCGATCATGCAGATGGGCGGCGAGCAGTACGCCAAGCTCGGCGTGCAGACGTCGACCGGCACGAAGCTCGTGAGCGTCTCCGGCCACGTGCAGCGGCCGGGCAACTACGAGATCGAACTGGGCATCCCCTCGCGCGAGCTCATCTACGACCTCGCCGGAGGCCCGCCCGAGGGCAGCGAGATCAAGTGCTGGTTCCCCGGCGGCTCCTCCTCGCCGGTGCTGCTGCCCGATGACCTCGACGTGCCCTACGACTTCGACTCGATGGCGAAAGCCGGCTCGATGCTCGGCTCGGGGGCGATCATCGTCGTCGACGACTCGACGCCGATCGTCGACCTCGCGCTGAAGGTGGCGAAGTTCTATCGCCACGAGTCGTGCGGCAAGTGCACGCCGTGTCGCGAGGGGACGAACTGGACGGTGAAGATGCTCGAGCGAATCGACTCGGGCGAGGCGACGCCGATGGACCTCGACATCATGGCCTCGGTCCAAGATCACATCATCGGCAACTGCCTGTGCGTGCTGGGCGACGCGATGGCGATGCCGATCGGCTCGATGATCGCCAAGTTCCGCGGCGAGTTCGAGCAGCACATCGAGACGGCGCGCATGCGCAGCAACCTGACGGTGCCGGGCGTGCCCGTCGATGAACGCGCGCTGCTCGCACACGAGGCGAGCTGATGCCGCGGCCCGAACCGAACACGATCACGTTCACGATCGACGGGCGCGAAGTGCAGGCGCCGGAAAACGCGATGCTGGTCGACGCGGCCAAGCACGGCGACGTCGAGATCCCGGTGTTCTGCTACGAGCCGAAACTCGGCAACCCGGTCGGCGCGTGCCGCATGTGCCTGGTCGAGATCGAGGGCATCGGCAAGCTGCAGACGGGCTGCTCGACGCCGGTCAAGGACGGCATGGTCGTGAACACGCAGTCAGAGCGCGTGAAGGAGGCGCAGCGCTCGGTCGTCGAGTTCCTGCTGATCAACCACCCGCTCGACTGCCCGGTCTGCGACAAGGGCGGCGAGTGCCCGTTGCAGGACATCAGCTTCGGCTGGGGCGGCGGCATCTCGCGCTTCATCGAGCCCAAGCGCCACTTCGTCAAGCCGCTGGAGCTCTCGCCGAAGATCGCGATCGACCGCGAGCGTTGCATCCTCTGCTACCGCTGCGTGCGCTTCTCCCAGGAGATCTCCGAGGACTACCAGCTGGTGCTGCTCGAGCGCGGCGCGCACTCGTTCGTCTCGACCTTCGACGGGCACCCCTACGTGGCGCCGTTCAGCGGCAACATCATCGAGCTGTGTCCGGTGGGGGCGCTGACCTCGCGCTCCTACCGCTTCCGCGCGCGTCCGTGGGACATCGAGGACGCGGGCACGGTCTGCACGCTCTGCCCGGCACAGTGCAACGTCAAGCTGACGGTGCGCGACGAGCGCGTGTTGCGCGTGCTTTCGCGCGAGCACTCGGAGGTCGACGACGGCTGGCTGTGCGACCACGGGCGCTTCGCCTACCCGGCGCTGGCGGAGGGCGTTCCGGGGCCGAGCGCCAACGGCAGCGCGCCCAGCGTCCATCTCGGCATGCGCGTGAGCCAGCCGCTGCTGCGCGACGGCGGCGAGCTGCGCCCGGTCTCCTGGGAGCGAGCTTTGCAGGAGGCGGGCGTCGCGCTGAAACGCGCCGGCGCGAAGACGGCGGCGATCGCCGGAGCAGGGGTGACCAACGAGGAAGGACTGCTGCTCGCGCGGATGCTGCGCGAGGGGCTCGGCTCGCCGCATGTGGACTCGCGCGTGGCCGCAGCGCTGCCGCTGGAGCTGCTGGCGCAGTTGAGCGATCCGCGCCTGCAGGCGAAGATCTCAGACCTCGAGTTCGCCCACGCGGTGCTGCTGCTCGACTGCGAGCCGCTGACGGACGCGCCGATCCTCGACCTGCGACTGCGCAAGGGCGTGCGTCGCCACGGGATGCGACTCGAGCGCTGCTCGGGCGCGGACCTCGACCAGCTGCGCGAGCTGGCCGGGCGCCTGCTCGAGGAGGCAGGCGAGGAGCTCGTGATCGTGTGGGGCGAGCGCTTCGCGGCGGGGCCCGACGGCGCCGAGCGCGTACGTGCGCTGCTCGACCTGGCGGGTGAGCTCTCGCTGGCTGAGGTCGACGGCGGGGGCCTGTTGGAAATCCCGGCGACGTCGAACGGGCGTGGCCTGCGCGAGGCGGGCGTGCTGCCCAACGCGGCGCCGGGCCTGCGCGCGGCTGCGACCGACGGCGGACTCGACACGCCCGGCATCGCCGCAGCGCTGGCCGGCGGTGAGCTGAACGCGCTCTACCTGCTGCAGGCCGACCCGCTCGACGAGCTGGACCCGTTCGCGGCGAGCGCCGACGCTTCGTCCTGGGACGCGGCGCTCGAGCGCGCGAGCACGGTCATCGCACACGCGACGCTGCTGAGCGCGGGCATCCACGAGCACGCCAACGTGGTCTTCCCGGCCGAGTCCTACGCCGAGAAGGAGGGCACGGTCACGCACCCCGACGGGCGTCTGCAACGGGTACGCCAGGCCGTCGCCCGCGCGGGCTCGACGCGGCCGGGCCGGCAGGTGCTCGTCGAGTTGTGCGAGCACTTGGGCTTCGACCCGCAGGTACGCGACGAGCACGCGGCCTCCCAGCAACTATTCGACGCGGTGCCCTTCTACGGCGGGCTGACGCTCGAGCGGATCGGCGGGCGCGGCGTGCGCTGGCAGGAGCGCGAGGGCGTCGCGGTCGGCGTGGGCGCCGGCACAGAGGATGCCGCGCCGGGGATTCAGACGGCGCCTGACGCGGAGGCCCACAGCGGTCCCGATCGCGACACGCACGCGGCCGACACGGAGACCGAAGACGAGGGCTCGCGAACGGGCGAGCCGCCATCCCCCGGGGCCGCGCCGGGAGACGAGAGCGCATGAGCCCCGCCACGCAGCTCGCCGTCGTCGGCTACTACGAGCCGTGGTGGATCCAGATCATCAAGGCGATCGTGATCTTCGCCGTGGGCCTGCAGCTCGTGCCGGTCGTACTGCTCGCCGAGCGCAAGCTGCTCGGCCGCTTCCAGAGCCGCTACGGACCGAACCGGGTCGGCCCCTACGGAGCGCTGCAGCCGCTCGCGGACATCCTCAAGCTGCTGACCAAGGAGCAGTTCCGCCCGACCACGTCGATCGGCTTCCTGTTCGCGCTCGCGCCGACGATCTCGATCCTCACGGCGGTCGCCGCGTTCGCGCTGATCCCGTTCGGCAACACGCAGGACATCTTCGGGACGAAAGTCGGGCTGTACGGGCTCGACGTCTCGATCGGGCCGCTGTACCTGTTCGCCTTCGGCGCGGTCGCCTTCTACGGGATCATGCTCGGCGGCTGGTCCTCGGGCTCGAAGTACTCGTTCCTCGGCGCGATGCGCGGCGCGGCGCAGCTGATCTCCTACGAGGTCTCCCAGGGCTTGGCCCTGCTCGGCGTGATCTTCTCGGCGCAGACGCTCTCGCTGACCGGCATCGTCACAGCCCAGAAAGGCATGTGGTACATCGTGCCGCAGTTCTTCGGCTTTCTGATCTTCCTCACCGCCAGCTTCGCCGAGACCAACCGCGCCCCGTTCGACCTGACCGAGGCCGACGCGGAGCTGGTCGGCGGCTACAACACGGAGTACGGGGGCGGGCGCTTCGCGTCCTACTACTTCGCCGAGTACCTCAACGTGCTCGTCGTCTCGGGGATCGTCACGACGGTCTTCCTCGGCGGCTGGCTGCTGCCGTTCGGCATCCATCCCCCGGGCTTCCTCGACCCGTTCATCGTGCTGTTCAAGATGGGCCTGTTCACGTTCCTGTTTATCTGGGTGCGCGCGACCCTGCCGCGGCTTCGCTACGACCAGCTGATGAGCTTCGGCTGGAAGATCCTGCTGCCGCTGGCGACGCTCAACGCGCTGGTCACGGCAGTGCTCGTGGTGGTCACACACTGATGGCTACGACTCCCCAACAGCCGGCGGACACGGCAAGCCTGAACGTCACGGCGTGGAGCCCCGGCGATGACGTGATCGAGGTGCAGCGGACGCCGCCGCCGGGGGCCGCGCGCAGCATCTGGCGCACGTTCGGCGAGACCGCGCGCGGGCTGATGACGACGTTCGGCCGCTTTCGGGAAACCCCCGTCACGGTGCAGTATCCGGAGGAGAAGACCCCCGTCTTCCCACGCTTTCGCGGGCGTCACAAGCTGCACCGCTTCGAGGACATACCCTCAAACGGGGCACACTCAGGCCTGGAGAAGTGCGTCGGCTGCTCGCTGTGCGCGGCGGCCTGCCCAGCGGACTGCATCCGCGTGGTCGCCGCCGAGAACACGCCCGAGCATCGCGTCTCCGCCGGCGAGCGATACGCGGCCGTCTATGAGATCAACCTGTCGCGTTGCATCTTCTGCGGCTACTGCGAGATCGCGTGTCCGTTCGACGCGATCACGATGGGCCACGACTACGAGCTCTCCGACTACGACCGCACCGACTTGATCTTCACCAAGGAGATGCTGCTCGCCGAGCCGCTCGAGCGCACGCCGCTGAGGACCGAGGACGAGTGAGGAGCGTGGTGGGCAGATGAGCGCCGTTCTGTTCTTCATCGCCGCGATCGGCGTGATCTCGGGCGCGGTCGGCGTGGTCGTCTTGCGCAACCCCTTCTACAGCGTGCTCGCGCTGGTCGGTCATCTGCTTTCGCTGGCCGTGCTGTTCCTGCTGCTGCGCGCCGAGTTCGTGGCGGCGATCCAGGTCGTGATCTACGCGGGCGCCGTGATGGTGCTGTACGTGTTCGTCGTCGCCTACGTCGGCGACCAGACCGAGCCGCTCGGCGAGCGCCTGCGCAACCCGGGCGCGGTCGGCTCGCAGTTGCGTCTCGGCGGCGCGATCGTCGCAGGCGCGCTGCTCGTCGAGTTGCTGATCGCGCTGCTCGGCACGGGCCTTCAGGCGATCGACGGCGAGGGAGCCGGCTACAGCCCCGGGCCCGAGGCGTTCGGCACGCCGGCCTACATCGGCAAGCTGCTGCTCACGCGCTTCTTGCTCGCATTCGAGGTCGCATCGTTCCTTCTTTTGATGGCCGCCGTTGGCGGCGTCGTTTTGGCGCGGCGTCGACATGGCCTGGAGGAGGACGACGAGGAGCAGGACGTGCTCACGCCGATGAACCTGCTGCGCCCGCGCTCGACCGGCACGATGGCCGAGGGAATCGGCAAACGATGAGCATCGCCTGGTACCTGGCGGTCTCGGCGATCGTCTTCACGCTCGGGGCGATCGGCGTGATCACGCGCCGCAACCCGCTCGTCGTGCTGCTCTGCCTCGAGCTGATGCTCAACGGCGGCAACCTCGCGCTGATCGCTTTCTCGCGCATGTGGGGCAACGGCGACGGGCAGATCCTCGCGATCGTCGTGATGACGGTCGCGGCATGTGAGGTCTGCATCGGCCTCGGCATGATCGTCGCGCTGTACCGGCGGCACCTGCCGATCGACGTCGACGAGCTGAGAGAGCTCCAGGGCTAGGCAGGCGATGAGTCAGACGACGTACGGCTGGCTGGTGCTGGCGTTCCCGCTGCTGGGCACGCTGACGATCGGGCTCGGCTACCGAAAGATGGGAGCCCTCCCACCCCGCAGCGCGGGCTGGATCGGCACGGGCGCGATCTTCCTCGCGTTCCTCGCCGCGCTCGGCGCACTGCTGGAGATGCAGGGCCACGCGCCGGAGCACCGCCAGATGGTCTCCTCGCTGTGGAGCTACGCCTCGACGGTCGGCGTCGACGCGCAGATGTCGATCCTGGTGGACCCGCTGTCGGTCTTCATGATCCTCGTCGTCACGGGCGTCTCGACGCTGATCCACCTGTACTCGATCTCCTACATGACCGAAGACCGCGGCTTCGCGCGCTACTTCGCCTACCTCAACTTCTTCGTCTTCTCGATGCTGCTGCTCGTGCTGGCGGGCAACTTCGTGCTGCTGATCGTCGGCTGGGCGTTCGTCGGCGCGGCCTCCTACCTGCTGATCTCCTTCTGGTACCGGCGCAGGACTGCGACGGCGGCGGGGATCAAGGCGTTCGTGATCAACGTCGTCGGCGACGTCGGACTCGTGCTCGGGACGTACTTCATCTTCAAGCACACGGGCACGCTCGATTTGCTGCGCGCGTTCCACGCGACCAGCGGCGGCGCGTTCGGCTCGAGCGGCGACGGCGACCTGACGGCGGGCTGCCTGCTGCTGCTCGTCGGCGCGTTTGCCAAGTCGGCGCAGATCCCGCTGCACACGTGGCTGCCCGACGCGATGGAAGGCCCGACACCGGTCAGCGCGCTGATCCACGCGGCGACGATGGTCACGGCCGGCGTCTACCTGATCGCGCGCATGCACCCGCTGTTCGAACTGGCGCCGGCGGCGGAGGACGTCGGCGCGGTGGTCGGCGCGGCGACGCTGCTTGATTGCGGGCACGATCGCGATCACGCAGACGGACATCAAGCGCGTGATCGCCTACTCGACGATGTCGCAGATCGGCTACATGATCATGGGCGTCTCCGTCGGCGCCTACGCGGCGGGGCTGTTCCATCTGATGACGCACGCCTTCTTCAAGGCGCTGCTGTTCATGGGCGCGGGCTCGATCATCGGCGCGATGGCCGGCGAGCAGTCGCTGGAGAAGATGGGTGGCTTTCGCAAGGCGATGCCGTTCACCTACGGCTGCTTCATCGTCGGCGGCCTGGCGCTCTCGGGCCTGCCGCCGTTCTCGGGCTTCTTCTCCAAGGACGAGATCCTGCTCGTCACGGGCGAGCGCGGCGGCTGGCACTGGGCGCTCTACGTCGTCGGCTACCTCGGCGCGCTGCTGACGGCGATCTACACGTTCAGGATGATCTTCCGCGCCTTCCACGGCGAGCCGGTGCAGCGAGGCGGTGGAGCTCGAAGAAGGCCACCTGCACCATGCCGAGCAGCCGACGAACCCGGCGAACGGCGAAGTCGAGGACACCGACGTCGGCTTCCCGGGCCCGTTCCACACGATCGCCGAGCGCGCGCTGCCGATGCGCGTGGCGATGTTCATCCTCGCGATCGGAGCGTTCGGCGCGGGACTCGTGCAGATCCCGAAAGTCGACTTCGTGATCGACGACTTCCTCGCGCCCGTCGTTCATCGGCTCGCGGCTGTACGAGGTCGCACGAACGCAGCGGCCTGCTGGTCTTCGGCATCGTGCTCGGCACGGTGCTCGGCCTGCTCGGCATCGCGATCGCCTACCGCGTGTGGGTGCAGCGCCCCGGCACGGCGACGGTCGTGCGCGAGCGACTGCGCCCGGCGTATGAGCTGTTCGTCAACAAGTGGTACTTCGACGAGCTGATCGACGCGCTCGTCGTGCGACCGGCGGCAACGATCGGCCGGTTCGCCACGGGCACGTTCGAGCGCGTGTTCGTCGACGAGACGCTGATCGGCGGCACGACGGGCCTCGTGCGGATCGGCTCGGCCGCCGTGCGCGCCGTGCAGAGCGGCTTCGTGCGCTACTACGTGGCGCTGCTCGTGCTCGGCCTGACCGGCGTCGGCTTCTACTTCCTGCTGCAGACATGAGCGGTCCGAGCTGATGCCACCGCTTTCGATCATCCTCTGGCTGCCGGCAGCCGCGGGCCTGCTCGGCGCCGTGCTGTCGGCGCTGCTGCGTCGCACGGGAGTCGCGCACCCGGTCCAGATACCGGCTGGTCAGACGAGCGCGAAGGGCGCTCCGTTCTCGCGCCTGAGCACCTCCGGCGGGATCGCCCTGCTCGGCTCGCTGGTCACGCTGGGGCTCGCGATCGGCTACATCGCCGACTACTCCCCCGGCTCCGGCCTCACCCACGTGACCGACGTCATGTGGATCTCCGAGCTCGGCATCCACTACAAGCTCGGCATCGACGGCCTGAACGTCTTCATGATCGGGCTGACGGCGCTGCTGTTCGCGGTCGCCGTGATCGCGGCGAACCTGCGCGAGTGGGAGCGCCCGCGCCTCTTCTACTTCAGCTTCATGCTGGCCGAGTCGGCCGTGCTCGGCGCGCTCCTGGCGCAGGATCTGGCGCTGTTCGTGGCGTTCTTCGACCTGATGCTGATCCCGTTCTACTTCCTGATCGGCGTCTGGGGTCGCGAGCCAGGGCGCGTGAAAGCGACGATCAAGCTCGTGATCTACACGCTCGTCGGCTCGCTGCTTGATGCTCGCGGCGGCGGTCGCGACGGGCGTGCTGGCAGCTCAGCAGGGCGGCGGGCACATCACGTTCGTGCTGTCCTCGCTCGAAGCGCTGCCGCTGAGCCGCGGCTCGCAGGAGTGGATCTTCCTGTTCTTCGCCGCCGCCTTCCTCGTCAAGATGCCGGCCTTCCCGCTGCACGGCTGGATGCCGGACGGCTACAAGGCGATGCCGATCGAGGTGCTGATGGTCTTCTCGGGCGTGCTCTCGAAGATCGGCGCCTACGGGTTCCTGAAGATCGTGCTGCCGCTGTTCCCGCAGGCGGCGGCGCACTTCCAGACGCTGATGCTGCTGATCGCGCTCGCGTCGATCCTCTACGGCTCGGTCGTCGCCTTCACGCAGACCGACGCGCGGCTGATCGCCGGGTACTCCTCGGTCGCCCAGCTCGGCTTCATCACGCTCGGCATCTTCTCGCTGAATCCGCAGGGCGCGCAGGGTGCGCTGCTGCAGATGGTCAACCACGGCCTCGTCGTGGCGCCGCTGCTGTTCATCATCGCGCTGCTGGCCCAGCGCGCGGGCGGCTCGGAGGACATCCGTCGAGATGGGCGGGATCGCCTTCCGTGCGCCGGTGCTCGCGACGGTCTTCCTGATCGTCGCGCTGGCCACGCTGGCGATGCCCGGGCTCGGCGCAACTTCGTCGGCGAGTTCCTGATCCTGCTCGGCGTCTTCAAAGCCAAGCTCGTGATCGCGATCATCGCCTTCACGGGCGTCGTGCTGGCGAGCGTCTACGCGCTGCGGCTGTTCATCCGCGCGATGCACAACCGCGTCGGCTCGGGCGTGCGAGTCGCGTGAGCTGAGCCTGCGCGACGGCGTCGTGCTGGTGCCGGTCGTCGGCGTGATCCTGTTCATGGCGCTCTACCCGCAGCTGGCGCTCCATCGCAGCGAAGCGTCGGTGAAGACGGCCGTGGCGAGCGCGCACGACGATGCGACGACGCCAAGCCTGAGCCAGGCAATTGCCGCCGCCCAGCGTTTGATCCCGCCGGCGCAATCGGTGACCGTCACCTCGGGTCAGTTGGGTGCATCACAAATGAGCGTGGCCCTACTCGCGACGGCCCACCTGAAAGGCCCGCACATCGACTTCGCGGCGCTCTCGCCGCTGATCGCGCTGCTCGGCGGCGCGACGATCGTGCTGCTGGTCGGGCTGATCGCGCACGCGCTGGATTCGCGCGCACGCTCGTGCCCGCGCTGAGCCTCGTCGCGCTCGGCGCGGCGGCGGGCCTGACGATCTGGCAGTGGGACGCGGAGAAGTCAGTCGTCGTCCGGAGCACTGCGCATCGATGACCTCTCGCTGATGCTGAACCTGATCCTCGTCGCGGGCGGCGCGCTGCGCGGTGCTGCTGGCGTGGCGCTCGCACGCGGCGCGCGAAGCGGCGCACGGCGAGTTCCACGCGCTGCTGCTGACCTCGGTCGGCGGCATGTCGCTGCTGGCGGCCGCGCAGAACACGGTCGCGCTGTTCGTCGGGCTGGAGCTCCTGTCGATCCCGCTCTACGTGCTCTGCGCGAGCGAGCTGCGCCGCGAGCATTCGCTGGAGTCGGGGCTGAAGTACCTGATCGTCGGCGCCGTCGGCTCGGCGACGCTGCTGTACGGGCTGGCGATGATCTACGGCGCGACGGGCGCGACGGACTTCGGTGCGATCGCGAGCGCGCTGTCGAGCGGCAGCCTTGCGACGCGACCCGCTGACGCTGACGGGCATCGCGCTGTGCGTGGCCGGGCTCGCGCTTCAAGGCGTCGGTCGCACCCTTCCACCAGTGGACCCCGGACGTCTACGAGGGCGCGCCGACGCCGATCACAGCGTTCATGGCAGTCGCGACGAAGGTCGCGGCGCTCGGCGTGTTCCTGCGCTTCTTCGACGTCGCGCTGATCGGCGCGCAGAGCACGTGGGGCCCGGCGGTGGCGGTGCTCGCGACGATCACGATCCTCGTCGGCAACGTCGGCGCGCTCGGCCAGTCCTCGCTGAAGCGGATGCTCGCCTACTCCTCGGTCGCGCAGGCCGGCTACATGCTCGCGGGCGTCGTCGTGGCGACGCAGCTCGGCGTGCGCGCGACGGTCTTCTACCTCGCGGTATACCTGTTCATGAACATGGCAGCATTCGCGGTGATCGTCGCGCGCGAGCGGGAAACGGCGCTGGGCGACTCGATCCAGGGCATCGCCGGCCTCGGCCGCGAGCGCCCGTGGCTGGCTGGCCGATGACCGTCTCGATGCTCGCGCTCGCCGGCATCCCGGCGACGGCGGGCTTCACCGGAAAGTTCTACCTGATCGACGCGGCCGTCTCGGGCGGCTACACGTGGCTCGGCGTGGTGATCGTGATCGGATCGATGATCTCGCTCGGCTACTACCTGCCGGTGATCGCGGCGATCTGGATGCGACCGGCGCTAGAGCCGGGACCCGGCTTCGCAGAGACGCTGCCGCCCGCCGGCGCACCGGCGCCCGGCGCGACGCCGCTGCCGGCGCTCGCGGGCGGCTCGCCCGAGCTCGACGAGCTGGGCAGCCCCCCCGGCACCGCTGCCGGGCGCGGGCATCCGGAGGTGCTGTTCGTGGCGCTGCTGGCCGGCGCAGCGACGGTCTTCTTCGGCATCGTGCCGCAACCGCTGTTCAACCTCGTGCACCACGCGGGCAGCGCCCTGGGGGGGCTGTTCTAGGCCGATGAGCGCGACCGGCGAACCCCTCGGCGTGCTGCTCGACATCGACGGCGTGCTGTACGTCGGCGATGAGCCGATCGCTGGCGCACACGAGGCGCTCACGCAACTGCGCGCGCAGAGCGCAGGTCTGCGCTTGGTGACGAACACGACCTCGCGCTCGCGCAGGCAGGTCGCCGAGCACCTCGAGCAGCTCGGCTTCGACACGTCGATCGAGGAGATCCTCACGCCGGCGGCGATGGCCGTGCGCCACTGCGAAGAGCGCGGGCACTTCTCGGTGGAGCTGATCGTCAGCGACGGGCTGCGCGAGGACCTTGCGCCGCTCGGCAGCGCGCCGGCGAGCGAGCGCGGCGGCGGCAAGCCGGGCACGCCGATCGATGCGGTGATCCTCGGCGACGTCGGCGACCGCTTCGACGCGGGGTTGCTCAACCACGCCTTCCGCCTGATGATGGACGGTGCGGAACTGATCGCGCTGCAGCACAACCGCTACTGGCGGCGCAGCGACGGAATGGCGCTCGACGTAGGCGCCTACGCTGCGGCGCTCGAGTACGCGACGCGCAGCGAGGCCGTCGTCGTCGGCAAGCCATCGCAGGAGTTCTTCGCGGCGGCGCTCGCCGAGATGGAGCTCGAGCAGGCCGTGATGGTCGGCGACGACGTCGAGGCCGACGTGGGCGGGGCGATGGCCGCCGGGCTGGCCGGCGTGCTCGTGCGCACCGGCAAGTTCCGCCAGGACGCGCTGCCCGAAGTCACGCCGACGGCCGTCGCCGACTCGATTGCTGATGTGCCGGGGCTGCTGGAGCGGATCTTCCCGAGCTGAGACGGGCCGCTCACGCCTTGCGCCGTTGCTCTCGAGTCGAGCCGGCGCACTGTCCGAGAAGAGACTATATCAAAACGTGTATATTGATGTTATGGAGTTCTCCGCGCTGATCCACGACGCACGCGAGGCCGCAGGCATCACCCAGCTGGAGGTGGCCGAGCGAGCCGGCACGACCCAGCCGGCGGTCGCCGCATACGAGTCCGGCGCACGGACGCCGAGCCTGCCGACGCTCGTGCGTCTGCTCGACGCAGCCGAACACGACGTCGAGGTCGTTGCGAGTCCGCGGATGCGCCGCGGTGCGGCTTCGTTGGCCGATCTCGCGCGAACGATCGAGCAGGATCTGATGGACGGTCGCGAGCAGGATGCGTTGCGCCTGCTGTTCGCGTTCGCTGACGACTTCCGCGGCTCCTCACGACCGGGTGCGATCGAGCTGATTGCCGAGAAACCCCCTGCCACGGGAGATTCGCGCTTTGACGCGGCGCTGGCGGGCGTCGCCGAGTTCTTCGCGACCGAGCGCGGAATCCCGATTCCGCGCTGGGTCGACCAACCGGATCGCTTCGTCGAGCCGTTGTGGTTCGTTGCAAGCCGGCCCGAGTTCAACGCGTACACGCTGGCCAACACCCCGGCCGTGTTCGCCCGCCACGGGGTGCTGATCGCGCGCGAGGTCTTCGACCGTGCCTGAGCGCTATTTCAGCAAGGCGAAGATCCTCGCCGCGCTGCAGGCTCTCGGCGACGAGCTGAGCCGCCAGGGTATCCGCGGACAGATCTTCATCGTCGGCGGCGCCGCGATGGCGCTCGCCTTCTCGACGCGGCGCGTGACGAAGGACATCGACGCCGTGTTTGAGCCCAAGAGTGCGATATATGCCGCCGCGCAGACGGTGGCCGAGGAGCACGGGCTGCCCGCGGACTGGCTGAACGACGCGGCGAAGTCGTTCATGCCGGGTACAGACGCCCACGCACGACCGCTTCCCGAGGTCGACGGGATCGAAGTCACCACCGCCTCCCCCAGGTACCTGCTCGCGATGAAGCTGATGGCGATGCGCTTCGGCGAGGACGACGAAGACATCGAGATCCTGCTCGAGCAGTGCGACATGCACAACGCGCAGGAGGCGCTCGATCTCCTCGGGGACATGTATCCCGCCAAGGAGCCACCCGCAAAGACGCGATTCTTCCTGGAAGAGCTCTTGGGCTGAGCCTCACACAGCCTTGGCCTGATACAGCCCCTGATCCGGAATCCGCCGCACCTTGGTCCGCTTCGGCGCCGAGAAGCCCGCCTCCTCGAAGGCGGCGGCTAGCTCCTCCGGACTCGGCAGATCAGCCCCCGAGGTCAGATGGAAGAAAAGCCCGAGCCCGGCGGCCGATGCCCTCTGCTGCTTGGCCTCGGCGGAGCGGAACATGTCGAGCACGGCGATCGTTCCGCCGGGCTTCATCGCGGCGCGAATCCGTTTCAGCACGGTCACGACCTGCTCGCCACTGAGGTGATGGACGATGTCGAACAGCAGCGCGCCGTCGTAGGGTCCGCCGAGCTCTGACTCGAACATGTCGCCATCGCGGTGCTCGACGCGATCGGACATCCCGGCCTTGGCGATGATCTCGCGCCCGACGCGAGCGCTGCCGGGCAGGTCGAGCACGGTGGCTTTCAGCCCCTCGTAGCGCTTGCACAGCTCGGCGGAGAACCAGCCGTGCGCGCCGGCGACGTCGAGTAGCGCAGCCGGTCGCGCGGGCAGCTTGATCGCCTTGGCGACTTCCGCGGCGGACAGCCGCGCGATCTCGTACTGGCCGGTGATGTAGAGCCGCCAATACAACCCATCCTCAGCGGCCTCGCGGTGGATCTCAAAGCTGCCGCCCTCGCGCACGATCCGTTCGAGGTCGGCGTACCACTCCCAGTAGGTCGTCGTGTGTTCGAGCCACGTGCCGATGTAGGTATCGGAGGCCGGGTCGAGCCACTTGCGAGCGCTCTTCGCGACGGAGAAGGTGTGGCCGTCCTGCGCGAGCACGCCGAGACCGGCGAGGTTCTCGCACAAGAGCCGCGTTCCCGCGACCTGCAGCTCCAGCTGCTCGGCGACGCGCCCTGCCGTGGCGGGCCCCGCGAGCAGCTTCGCGAACACGCCGAGCCGCTGTGCGACGCCGACGACGCGCCCGGCGACCATCCCGTACATCGCGTAGGCAGCCGGAAGCGGCGCGAGGTTCAGCGAGAGCGCGATCCGCTCGAGCAGGTCGTCAGGGGCGGCCCTCAGTTTCATGCCGCGAGCACCCTAAGTGCCCGTGCCGTGCGTGGCAAGCCCGCTACAAGCGCCCGGAGGCCTCGGCGGCTTCTTCGGCCTGCGTCAGCTGGCGCTCAACGAGCTCGAGGCCGGAAGTCCCAGAAGCCTGGGTCGGCGAGGTCGATGCCGACGATCCGCCCCAGCTCCTCCGGGCTTTTCGAGCCGCCGGCTGCGAGCAGCTCGAGGTACTGCGGCACGAGTGCCGCCCCCTCCTGCTCGTAGCGCTCATACACCGACAGCGCGAGCAGCTGGCCATAGGCGTAGGCATAGACGTAGCCCGGCGAGCCGATGAAGTGCGGGATGTAGGACCACCACGAACGGTAGCCGTCTGTCACCTCGACGGAGTCGCCGAGCAGCTCCTGCTGGCTCTCGGCCCACAGCTCGCCGAAGCGCTCGACCGACAGCTCGCCCTCCTCGCGGCGCGCCGTGTGCACGAGATCCTCGAAGCGGTTCATCGCGACCTGGCGAAAGACGGTCGCGATCGTGTCCTCGAGGTTCTCGGCGAGCAGCGCCAGGCGCGAGGCCGGCGAGGAGTCCTCGGCGAGCAGCCGCTCGAACACGATCGTCTCGCCGAACACCGACGCCGTCTCGGCGAGCGTCAGCGGCGTGGTCTGGTGGAAGATGCCCTGCCGCGCGGCCAGCGCGAAGTGCACGCCGTGGCCGAGCTCGTGCGCGAGCGTGAGCACGTCGCGGCGCTGGGAGGTGTAGTTGAGCAGCACATAAGGCTTCACCGATGGCACCACCGAGGCGCAGAATGCGCCGCCGCGCTTGGCCGGGCGCACGGGCGCGTCGATCCGCTGCTCGCTGAAGAAGGCGCCCGCGACCTCGCCCAGCTCGGGTGAGAAGGACGAGTAGCAGTCGAGCACGATCTGGCGCGCCTGGGCGAAGGGGAAGCTCGCTTGATCCTCGGTCACGGACGCCATCCGGTCGTAGTCGGCGAGCCGCTCGAGGCCGAGCAGCTTCGCCTTCAGCCGATACCAGCGCCGCGGTATCTCGTTGCGCGCTCGCACCGCCTCGATCAGCGCCTGCACCGACTCATCGCTTGCCTCGTTGGCGAGGTTGCGCGCGGCCAGCCAATGCGGATAGTGGCGCAGTCGATCGTCGATGCCCTTGTCGGCGAGCAGCGTGTTGAACAGGTACGCGCGCGTGCGCAGCCCCGGCGCGAGCGCCTCTGTGACGGCCTCGGCGGCCGTGCGCCGCGTCTCGCGGTCCGACAGCGCCAGCCGGCTGAGGGCGACGTCGAGCGCGACCGTCTCCTCGGGCAGGCGAACCTCGATCGCCGAGGTCAGCTCCTCGAACAACCGTGTCCACGCGCCGGCGCCGGTGAGCGACTTCTCCGAGAGGATCTTCTCCTCGGGCTCGGAGAGCAGGTGCTCGCGGTAGCGGCGAATGTTGCGCAGGTGATGGGCGAACGGCTCCAGGCCATCGCCGGAGAGCAGCCCCTCGACGCGCTCGTCAGCGAGCGCGGCCCACTCGAGGTCGAAGAACAGCAGCGTCGTCTCGATCGCCGTGCCACGCTCCTGCGCGAGCTGCAGCAGCGCGCCGTTGGCAGGCTCGGCGGTGTCCGTGGAGAAGCGCAGCGCGGCGTAGCCCCCGGCGCGTCCGACGAGCTCGTGGATCGCGGCGAGCTCCTGCATCGCCTCGCGCAGGCCCGACGAGTCGAGCTCCTCGAGCTTGCCGGCGTAGCGCTCGGCGAAGGCCTGCGCGCGCGCCAGCGCCTCGCTCAGGCGCGGCTCGACCCCCTCGGCACCCTCGCCGTCGACGAGCGGCTCGAGATCCCAGGCGCTCGCCCGCAGCTCGGGATCGGTCGACTCGGGGGCGGCGGCGGCCATCGCCTGGCAGCTTAGCCGCGCGCCGCGGCCGAAGCAGCCGGCTACTCGGAGGTGACCGCTTTGAGGAAGTCCAGGCGCGCCGCGCGCCGCGCCGGGAGCTGCGCGGCGATCACGCCGGCGAGCGCCGCGACGACGAGCAGCACGACCAGCGTGCCCACCGGTATCGCGATGATGTAGCCCGATCCGGACAGCAAGAGCGCCGCGACGAGCACCGCGCCGAGCACTCCGATCACGAGCCCCAGCACGCCGCCGATCAGCGACGTGATCACCGACTCGTAGCGGATCATCTGGCGCAGCTGGCGGCGCGAGGTGCCGATCGCGCGCATCATCCCCAGCTCGCGCGTGCGCTCGTAGATCGAGAGGATCAGCGTGTTGACGATGCCGAACAGCGAGACGATCACCGAGAGCGCGAGCAGCACGTAGATCAGCGCCAGCAGCGTGTTGACCTGTTTGGCTTGTTCGTCCTTGAACTGCGTAGAGGTGCGCGAGCGCGCCTGCGGGAACTGGCTCGCGAGCATCCTGTCGATCGCCGGCTGCACGCGCGCGTTATCCGCCCCGGGAGCGTAGGCGACGAAGTCGAACGCGTCTTCGCGCAGGCCGAAGGCCGAACGCGCGAGCGGCAGCCCGATCGTCAGGTCCTGCAGGATCCCGAATTCTTCGTCGACGACGCCGATCACCTTCAGCGCGACGTGCTGGTTGGCGGGCGTCAGCACGGAGATCGCCTGCCCAAGCCGCAGGTGATGGGCTTTGGCGTATTTCTTGCTCGCGATCGTGCCGCCGCCCTGCAGACCGGCGAGCGTCGCATTGGAGCCTTGCTTCCATTCGATCCGGTAGACGCTTCCGAACGTGCTCGCGTCGATCGCCGTGATCGTGGCGTTGCTCGAGCTTCCGCGCATCCGTCCCACGGTGAACGCGACCGGAGTCACGCGGTCAACCCCGGGCACGCGTTCGACGGCTGGGGCCAGAGCGGCCGGAATGCCCTGCTGTTCGCCGCCGCCCTGCGAGTTCTCGACGATCAGGTTGCCCGCGAACGAGCGGCTGATCGTGTGATCGATCGTCGCCTTCAGGCCGTCGGCGAACACGGCGACGAAGGCGACCAGCGCGATCCCGACGGTCAGCGCTGCGGCGGTCACCATCGTGCGCCCCGGCTGGCGCATCGAGTTCTCCTTCGCCAGGCGGCCGGTGATCCCGCGCCAGGCGACGAGCGCGCCGATCGCCCTCGTGAGCGCAGGAACCACACGGTAATGAGACGGAGAGCCGGCCCGGATCAGCTTGACGAGGAGGTACGTGACGTAGATCGCAAGAACGACGAATCCGACCACGAACAGCACACTTGAGAGCAGCACGCCGGCCAGGACCACGATCGCCGCGAGTACGCCGGCCCGGATCAGAAGCCCGACGCCCGTGATGATCCGAGGCGGAATCTCCACCCCCTCGCGCATCGCCGCCAGCGGCGTCACGCGCGTGGCGCGCAGCGCCGGCTGCAGGCCGGCGAGCACCGTGATGACGACGCCGACGAGCAGCGAGACGACAATCGTGCGGGTCTCGAGCACGGTGCCGCTGTCGGGCAGGTCGGCACCGAACGCCTTGAACAGCTGATCGAGCGCCGGCGCCAGGCCGATCCCGGCGAACAGACCGAGCACGGCGCCGAAGACTCCGAGCAGCAGGCCTTCGGCGACGACCTCGCGCATGATCTGCCGCCGCGAGGCGCCGAGCGTGCGCAGCAAGCCGAACTCCCGCGCTCGCTGGGCGACCGTGATCGAGAACGTATTGAAGATGATGAACGCGCCGACGACGAGCGAGACGTAGGCGAAGATCAAGAGGAACGTCCGCAGGAAGCTGAGGTTTTCTTCCAGATCGGAGGTGTTCTTGGCGGCCTGTTGCGCGCCGGTGCGCACGTCGACGGTGCGGGGCAGCACGGCGCGGACGCTCGCGCGCAGCTGAGCCGGCCTGACGCCGGGTGCGGCGGCGACGTCGATCTGGTCGAAGCGGCCGACTTCGCCGACGACGCGCTGGGCCTCGGTCGGCGTCAGCACCGCCGCACCGGCGCCGCCGAAGGATTCTCCACCGCCGAACTTGACGATGCCGACGATCGTGTAGCGCTTGGCCGGCGCACGCCCGGCTATCAGCATCGCGCCGCCGACCTTCAGATCGGAGCGTTCGGAGGTGGCCTGGTCGATCGACACTTCGCCGGGGCCCTGTGGAAAGCGCCCCTCGATCGGCGAGAAGGACTCGAACGGTTGCGGCACGACGCTGGCGACGAACGCCGGCGCGCCGCCGTTCGTCAGCCGCTTGCGATTGACGTCGAGGAACGTCGCCGTCGTGAAGATCCCGCCGGCGGCCTTGGCCACGCCGGGCACCGAGCGTACCTGCGCGAGCATCTGCTCGGTGATCGGAGAGGTCTGCGCGCGCGTCTGATTCCCGAGCGTCTCGGTTGGCGTGACGACGACCGAGTCGCCCTTGGCGGCCGTCTTGAAGATCCCGGCGAAGGACTGGTTGATCGTGTCGGTGAGGATGTAGGTGCCGGCCATCAGCGCGACGCCGAGCGCGATCGCGATGCCGGTGAGCGCAACGCGGAGCTTGCGTTGCAAGAAGCCGCGGAGGATCAGCCGCGCCATTCAGATGCTCCGCGTGACGGCCAGTCCCCCGCGAGCCGGCTCGGCGCTGCGTGTCCCGACTCGGGCCCTGCTCATCCGATCGCCTTCATCAGGTCGAGCGTCTCGTCGGTCGTGACCGACGGGCCGTCGTGCACGATCCGCCCATCGGCGAGCACGAGCAGGCGGTCGGCGTAGGACGCGGCGTGCGCGTCGTGCGTGACCATCACGACGGTCTGCTCGAAGTCGTCGACGGCATGGCGCAGCAGCTCGAGCACGTCGCCGGAGGCTTTCGAGTCGAGGTTGCCGGTCGGCTCGTCGGCGAACACGACGGCGGGGCGCGAGACGAGCGCGCGGGCGATCGCGACGCGCTGCTGCTGGCCGCCCGAGAGCTCCGCCGGACGGTGCTCGAGGCGATCACCGATGCCGACCGTCTCGACGAGCCGGTCGAGCCACTCGCGGTCGGGCTGGCGCCCGGCGATCGACAACGGCAGCAGGATGTTCTCTTCGGCGTTCAGCACCGGCAGCAGATTGAAGGTCTGGAAGATGAAGCCGATCTTGTCGCGGCGCAGCTCGGTCAGGCGCTTGTCGTCGAGCCCGCCCAGCTCCACGTCGCCGAGGCGCACGGTGCCCGACGTCGGCCGGTCGAGGCCGGCGAGGATGTGCATCAGCGTCGACTTGCCCGAGCCCGAGGGGCCCATGATCGCGGCGAAGCGCGAGGCCGGGAAGTCGACGGTCACGTCGGAGAGGGCATCGACGGCCGCCTCGCCTTCGCCGTAGCGGCGGCTGAGATCGTTGGCCTCGACGAGCATCTGCGAGGCGTTGGCGGCGGGTGCTGAATTCACGTCTTCGCGCAGATTACAGCTCCGCCCCGGACGTGACGCACCGCCCCCGCGCGACCCGTTCGCGCCGTCCGAGAGACGGCCTAGCATCCTCGCCCCGATGCACGAGACGACTCCCCAGGTCTTCCTGATCGCACGGCCCTCGATCGACGTGGAGGGGATGCGCGGCTACCTGGCCGATGTCGGCGGCGAGTCGTGGCTGCAGCGGCGCCTGGATGAGGCCGAGGGGGCGGCGAACGGAGGCGAGCTGCTCGTCGAGTTCGGCGGTCGCGCGTGCTACCGCAGCTGGGAGCCAGGGCTGAACCCGAACGTGACCAAGGTGCGCACCGACCAGCGCGAGTACTTCGCCAACATCCTGCGCTCGGCGCACGGGAGCGTGATGGAGCACGCGAACTACTCATTCGTTATTCGGAATTGTTCGAGAGTATTTACCCACGAGATTGTTAGGCATCGCGCCGGCTCGGCGTTCAGCCAGGAGAGCCTGCGCTACGTGCGCCTGACGGACATCGGCTTCCGCGTGCCGCCGGCGCTCGAGCCGGTTCGCGATCAGGTGCTGGCGATCGTCGAGCAGCTCGAGGAGTTCCAGGTCAGCGCGGCCGCCGAGCTGGGGATCGACGACGAGGGAGTGCCCTTCCACGTCAAGAAGGAGGTCACCTCGGCGCTGCGCCGCCTCGCGCCGATCGGGCTGAGCACTGACATCGTCTGGACGGCCAACGCGCGCACGCTGCGCCACGTGATCGAGATGCGCACGGCGCCGGGTGCCGAGGAGGAGCTGCGCACCGTGTTCGACCGGATCGCCCGGATGATGCAGGTCGAGGCGCCGGGGCTGTTCCAGGACTTCACCCAGGACGCGGAGGGCTCCTGGGTGCCCGAGCACCACAAGGTCTGAACTCCTACCGGAACGTGATCGTCTCTTTCGCTTTGTTGTATTCGGTCGTAACCATCCCCCGGGCGCCTTTGTAGGCCCCCGTTCCACCGGTCACGGTCAGGCGGTTCTTGTCGCCGCCAGAGCGCGGGATCATGCCGGCGAACCGCAGCGTCCCATGGGCCAGATCGTAGGAACCAACGCAGTGAAAGGCACCGTTGGACGTGGGTGTGCAGCGAGATGAGTCTTCACCGACAGGCTTCGTGCCCTGCGAGACAACCTCCTTGGAGTAGATGACCCCGCCCTTGCTCTCATGTACGTCGTAGACGGCAGCGCTCAGATGAAGTGTTGCGGGGACGGCGGAGGCCGCCGCAGGGAGCGCAAGCAAACTCGCGAGGAGTAGCGATGAGACAGCCGCGCGCACGTCAGTCCTCCTGCCCCTGCATCTCCTTCACCTGCGCCTCGAGCTGCTCAGTCACGGCGGGGTCGCGCAGCGTCGTCACATCGCCGAGCGCACGCCCCTCGGCGATGTCGCGCAAGAGCCGGCGCATGATCTTGCCGGAGCGTGTCTTGGGCAGATCGTCGGCCCAGATGATCCGCTTGGGCCGGGCGAACTTGCCGATTCGCTCGGCGACGGTGGCGCGGATCCCCTCGACGGTCTGCTCGTCGCCGGCGAGATCGCCCTGCAGCGTGACGAAGGCGACGATCGCCTGGCCGGTGTCCTCGTCGTGCTGGCCGATCACGGCGGCCTCGGCGACGTCGGTGTGGGCGACGATCGCCGACTCGACCTCGGCTGTCGAGAGCCTGTGCCCGGAGACGTTGACGACGTCGTCGATCCGGCCGATCACCCACAGGTAGCCGTCTGAGTCGCGGCGGGCTGCATCGCCGACGAGGTAGGTCTCGTTGCCGAAGCGCTTGAAGTAGGTCTCGACGAAGCGCTCGGGCTCCCTGTAGAGCGTGCGCAGCATCGACGGCCACGGCTCTGTCAGCACGAGCAGGCCCTGGCCCTCCTCGATCGGCTCGCCGCTCGACTCGTCGCGCACCTCGGCGAACACGCCGGGGAAGGGATGCGTGGCCGACCCGGGCTTCGTCGCGGTGATCCCGGGCAGCGGCGTGATCATGATCGCGCCGGTCTCGGTCTGCCACCAGGTGTCGACGATCGGGCAGCGCCCTGAGCCGATCACCTTGTGGTACCAGAGCCACGCCTTCGGGTTGATCGGCTCGCCGACCGATCCAAGCAGCCGGAGGCTGCTCAAATCATGTTTGCCCGGCCAGTCCGCGCCCCACTTGATGCAAGCGCGGATCGCCGTTGGAGCGCAGTAGAGGATCGTCACGCCATAGCGCTCGACGATCTCCCACCAGATGTCCTTGGCCGGGTAGTCGGGCGCGCCCTCCCACATCACCGAGGTGGCGCCGTTGGCGAGCGGCCCGTAGACGATGTAGGAGTGCCCGGTGACCCACCCGACGTCTGCGGCGCACCAGTACACGTCGGACTCTGGCCGCAGGTCGAACACGTAGCGATGGGTCGCCGAGACACCCGTGAGATAGCCGCCGGTCGTGTGCAGGATGCCCTTCGGCTTGGCGGTCGAGCCTGAGGTGTAGAGGATGTAGAGCGGGTGCTCCGCGTCGAGCGGCTCGGGCGGGCAGGCCGGATCGGCGGCGGCACAGATCTCGTCGTAGAAGACGTCGCGGCCCTCCTGCATCTCACAGGCCGTGCCGGAGCTGCGCACGACGACGATCTTCTCAAGCGTCTGCAGGTCGCCCATCACCTCGTCGACGCGGTCCTTGACGGGCGCCGTCTTGCCCTTGCGCGCGGCGCCGTCGACGGTCACGAGCAGCTTGGCCTCGGAGAACTCCATCCGCTCGCGCACGGCCTCGGCGGAGAAGCCGCCGAAGACGACGTTGTGCGGCGCACCGATTCGCGCGCAGGCGAGCATCGCGACAACGACCTCGGGGATCATCGGCAGGTAGATGCCGACGACGTCGCCCTTCTGCACGCCTTGGTCCTTCAGCGCGTTGGCGAAGCGCTCGACGTCGGCGAGCAGCTCGGCATAGGTGATGTTGCGCTCCGAGCCGTCCTCGCCGCGCCAGTGAAAGGCGATGCGATCGCCGCGACCGGCGATCACGTGGCGGTCGAGGCAGTTGTAGGAGACGTTCAGCGTGCCGCCGGTGAACCACTTGTAGAAGGGCGGGTCGTCGTCGTCGAGCACGCGCGTCCACTTCTGAAACCAGTCGAGCCGCTCGGCCTGCGCCACCCACCAGGCCTGCGGATCCGCCGCGGCCTGCTCGTAGACGGCGGGATCGTTGAGCAGCGCGTGCTCTGAGAACTCGGCGGGGGGGTCGAACGTCTCGACCTTCAGCAGCTCGGCCAGCTCGGCGTCGAGCGCCTCGCCTGTCTCGGCGGTATCTGGTTGGGTCGACATCGCTCTCGCTCCTCTCACTCCAAGTCACATACGGACTGTCCGGCGGCCATTCTCTCACCGGCGCGTCTGGCATCGGCGCGCCGGTGAAGAGCAGGACCGTCTACTGGATCTGGCGCGCCCCGCCGCGGCTGCCGGGCGCCAGCGGGATGACGGGCGCGACGGTGCGCCCGAATGTCGAGTTGACGACTGCCGCAAACGACGCGTACCACGCGGCGGCGGCGGTTGCCAAGCCGACGTAGCCGCCCCAGTGCGTGACCGTTTCGTGCGCGCCCGACTCGCCGATCGCCAGCAGCACGAACGTCGCGGTCAGCAACGCGAACACGAGCAGCACAGCGCCGCTGGTGCGCATCGCGGCGATCGTCATGTAGGCGGTGAAGATCGCCCACGCCCATAGATAGAGTCCGACGGCATGTCCGGCGTTGCCGGTGATGTCCTTTGCGTAGAACGCCTCGAGCGCCCAGAAGGAGATCCAGAAGGCGCCGAAGGACGAGAAGGCGACGGCACCGAAGGTGTTGCCGTTGCGAAACTCCCACATGCCCGCGAGCAGTTGCACGATTCCGCCGTAGGCGAGCGCAAGCCCGAGCACGACGGGCACTCCCTTGCCGTTGACGAGGTTCGAGTTGAACATCGAGAGCACGAACGTCGTCATCGCGAAGGCGGCCAAGCCGAGCGGCCCCGGGTCGGCCGGCTTCCAGCCGCTCGCAGCCCCCTCGTTCGACGCAGGTTCGTCGCGATGCCGCGTGGGCTCTCCACGCTGGACCGTTGCAGCCTCCATCAGGACCTCCTTCCCCGTCGCCCGCGAATCGCGCGGCGGTACTTGCCTTTCGGGTGAGCAATCGGGGAAGCCGCAGTTGCACGCGCTCCAGCGAGTGCTCTTTAGCTAATGGTTTCCCGTTCGGCGGGCGCCCTAATCATCTGCTCGCGCAGCTGCAGCCGGCGCGTGTCGCGGCGGCGCGGCGAGCCGTCAGCGTGATCAGCTGCGCGGCCCGCGCGTGCGCTTGCGCGAGGAGCGCCCGCCGGAAATGGCCTTCGGCTGGGCAGCCGGTGTGACGTCGCCCGCGCCGGTGGCGAGCGCGGGCTCTCCGCCTCCGGCCTGTTCGCGCATCTGCGCGCGAGAGGGCCACGGCCGCGCTTCGCCGGACTCCCAGGCCGGCGGCTGCCCGTTGGGCCATTTGCCGATGTAGAGGATCCCCATGGCGACGATCCAGAAGGACGGCACGACCTCGAGCGTGGCACCGCCGATCGGCAGGAAGATGAGGATGCCGCTGATGATTCCGACAATGCCCATCCAGCGGGTCACGAGGCCGACGCGCATGGCGTTGATCATCGTCACGATCATGGCGACGGCGAGCGACAGCCCGGCGACGAGCGAGAGGTAGTCTACGACGAGGTTGGCAGCGCCCTTGGTCAGCGCATTTTCGACGGCGTGGTTTGAGAGGTCCTGCCCGGTCGCAAATTTGTGCGTCTCGATCGCGGCGACGATCTGATGGGCGACGCTGATCACGGCGAGTCCGATGCCGCCGGCAAGCACGAGCATGCGCGCGGGACCCCAAGTCTCGGGACGGCGGAAGCGAGTGGCCTGGATCAGCAGCAACAGCACGAGCGTGAGCACGGCGATCGCAAGGGCGGCGAGCACGCTGCCGGCGATCAGCGCCCCGGCGTGGTGGCTGATGAATTTGACCTCGGGCGCGCGCGGGCTGACGGTCGGGTTGGCGACGCCTTCGAGCGCCGGGGCAAGACCCTGCAGGATGCCGACGGTCGGCGCGCCGTTGAGCGTGGACTGCGTGATGATGCCGCTGAGCAGGTAGAGCACGCCGCCGGCGAAGGCCGGCACGGCCAGTCGCGTGCGTCGCTCGGTCTCCCAGGCGACCTGCTCCTTGATCTCGCTCGAGCTCGGCATCAGGGGCAGTCTATGATGAGCGCATGGAGAGCGGCGGTCTGGGTGACCTGTTCGGAGATCCGGAGGAGCTGCAGCGGCGGCTCGCGGAGTTCGCCGATCAGATGCAGGGACAGCAGCGTCTGGCGTGGGCGGACAACGCAATCAAGCTCGCGGTGGACATGACGGTCGCGGCAGTCGAGCGGGTCAACCTGCAGGGCAACGCGGAGGCTCAGGCCGAACAGATCCGCACGGTGATGGCGCTCGTCTTCCCGGAGGCGGTCACGCTCGTGCGCGAGGCACGCGCCGGACTGCAGTAGCGCCCTCGTCGTCCTCGACCCGCTCCACCGCCCCCTCCCCCCGTTCGGCGGCGCGCTGCTGCTCGCGCTCGGCGTCACGCGAAGCACGCCCGGCGGAGATCACCTCCTTGAAGGAGCGGAAGCGGAAGATGAATACGACGGCGGCGAGGCCGACGGTGGCGGTGAAGGCGGCGATCGCGATCTGCTGGCCGACGGAGTAGGCGGCGACTACGGCGGTCGGCGCGCTCTTGGCGAACACCTTGACGAGCAGCGCCTGCTGAACGCCGGCGCCACCGGGCGTGAACGGCACGGCGCCGGCGACCTGGTTGACGCCGAACACGAGCAGCACGTTGTTGACGGAGCCGCCGACGCCGAACGCGTCGAGCAGGAACCAGAAGGAAGCGAAGCGCGAGAGCCATGCGAGCACCTGCAGCGAGGCGACCTCGCGCAGGTAGCGGCGGCGGTCGGAGAGGATCGTGACGCCCTGGCGCACGCGCGCCCAGAAGGCCTTGACGCGCGATGAGAGCACGGCGAAGGCGGTCAGGCCGAGCACGGCGATCGCCGTGAGCAGGAACAGCGTGAAGCGAAAGTGCTGGGCGAAGTAGGAGATTTCGAAGGCGTTCAGCTTGGCGAAGTCGGGTGGCTTGGGGAAGACGCCCTGGCTGAAGGCGAAGATCAGCACGAGCACGCCGACGGTGGCGTCGAAAACGGACTCGACGAAGAAGGCGGCGGCGACCGTCGGGTAGCTGGACCCGGGGATCGAGGAGCGCGTGAGGAAGAGCTTGATGATGTCGCCGCCGCGGGCGGGAACGACGTTGTTGAAGCCGACGGCGGCCCAGTAGGCGCCCCATACGCGCCGCCACTGGAAGCTGACCGACGGGTAGGCGGCGCGCAGGCTGTGGAAGAAGCCGCGTGAGCGCAGGGTCAGGTTCAGGCCGAAGAAAAGCAGCCCGAGCAGCAAGAGGCCCCAGTTGACGGCGGCCAGATCGGAGAAGAACTTCCCGACGGCGTCGAAGAACGAGGTGAGCGTGTCACCGATCGAGGCTGAGGCGAGCAGCGCCGGCACGAGTCAAGCGTACGCGGCCCCGGACCCGCCTCGCGCCCGTGCCGCCAGGCGCCGGCCCTCGCCGCCTCGCGCCGACTCGCGCCGCTCGCGTCGCTGCGATACAAACTGTCGATGGCTTCTGGAACAGGCTCTGCAGGAGGGCTGACCGTCGCGGTGACCGGGCCGACGGGCGAGATCGGCAAGGCGGTCGTCGCGGCGCTCGAGCGCTCGCGCGCGGTCGGGCGCGTGCTCGGCATGGCCCGCCGCCCGTTCGACGCGCAGGCGCACGGCTGGAGGAAGGTCTCCTACCGCCAGGGCGACGTGCTCGACCGAGGGGCCGTCGATCGGCTCGTCAAGGACGCCGACGTGGTGGTGCACCTCGCGTTCATCATCATGGGCGGCGCCGAGGAGAGCGCCGGCGTCAACCTCGACGGCTCGCGCAACGTCTTCCGCGCCGCCGTCGAGGCCGGGGTCGGGCGGCTCGTGTACGCCTCCTCGGTCGCCGCGTACGGCTTCCATGCGGATAACCCGCAGCCGCTGGACGAGGACGTGCCGGCGCGCGGCACGGCGGCGCACTACTACTCGGCGCAGAAGGCCGAGGTCGAGGCGCTGCTGCGCGAGACGCTCGCGGGCAGCGAGACGGCGCCGTACGTCTTTCGCCCGTGCATCGTCGCGGGGCCGAACGCGCCGCTGCTGCTCGACAGCCTTCCGTACACGCAGATCTCAGAGCGCCTGCCTGCACCGGTGCTGCGACTGCTCGACGGCGTGCCGATCCTCAAGCCGGTGCTGCCCGATCCGGGCGTGCCGTTCCAGCTGGTTCACCACGACGACGTGGCGAGCGCGATGCGCGCGGCGGTGCTGGGACGCGGCGAGAGCGGCGTCTACAACCTGGCGGGCCCAGGCGAGATGACGGTGAAGCTGCTCGCAAGCGAGCTCGGCTGGTACTCGATCCCGGTGCCCGAGCTGGCGGTGGACGCGGTCGCGGAGCTGGTCGGGCGGATCGGCTTCCTGCCGGCCCAGGCGCAGTGGATCAGCGCCTTCCGCGAGCCGGTGATCATGACCACGGCAAAGGCCCGGCGGGAGCTCGGCTGGCGCCCGAAGCACGACGCGCTGAGCACGCTGCGCGAGACGATCGCGGCCGCGCGCCTGGACCCGCTGATCCGCTGAGTAGACGGGACATCGTCGAGCAGCGCGGATTCGGCGCACGACGCGGCGAAGCGTCGTAGGGTTCCTCACTTGATGAGCGCACCCGTGGACGTTGACCGACCGACGCCCCGTGGCGTGGCGCTCGTGACGGACACGACGCCGTACCTTCCGGGCGAGTTGATCGAGCGCTGGCACGTCCATCAGGTCAGCCTGTATGTCGGCTGGGACGGCGATCTGCGACGCGAGAGCGACTACACGGACCTCGACGCGTTCTACGCCAAGCTGCACGCCTCGCAGCTGCTGCCGACGACCTCGCAGCCGTCGGTGGGCGACTTCGTGGCTGCATACGAACCGCTCGTGCAGGCAGGTCTCGACGTGCTCTCGATCCACATCGCGGGCGGCCTCTCGGGCACGTGCGAGAGCGCGCGCGAAGCGGCACGCTTGATCTCCCAGCAGGGGCGCCCCGAGCGCGTGCACGTGATCGATGCGCAGACGGGAGCGGGCGGGCTCGGCTGCCTCGTGATCGCGGCGGCGCACGCGCTCGCGGAAGGCGCCTCGCCGCAGCAGGCAATCGAGGCCGTCGAGGCGGCGCGCGCGAGCTTGGACATCTGGTTCTGCCTGGACACGCTCGAGTACCTGCGTCGCGGCGGGCGCATCGGCGCGGCGCAGGCGGCGCTCGGGACGGCGTTGAAGGTGAAGCCGATCCTCACGTTCGGCACGGAGATCGCTCCGGTCGGGCGCGTGCGCACGCGCCGGCGCGCGTTCGAGCAGATGACGGCCTACCTGTCAGAGCTGCACGAGCGCGGCGCGAGCGACTGGATCGTGCAGCACGCGCAGTCGCCCGGCGACGCCGAGCGACTGGTCGCGTACGGACGTGAGCTGTTCGGCACGCAGCCGCTGTTCTGCACGCAGGTGGGACCGGTGCTCGGCGCGCACCTCGGCGCGGGGATGCTCGTGGGCGGGATGACGCGAGCGAGCCTCGCGGAACTCGCCGAAGTCACCCGAGCCTGAAGCGCGACGAAGCCCGCTCCGCTGCTTCGCGGAACGGGCTCGTGCAGGTCCAGCGCGGGCGTACCCGCGCTTGCCTCGCTACTTGACGATCTTGATGATCCGCTCCATGCCGATCAGCGTGTGCGGGCGCCCGTCCTGCGTGGGCATGAAGCACGCCTGCACGTACCAACCGGGCTTGGCGGTGATGACCTCCTGCTGGAAGGCCCCCGTCGAGATCGGCCCGGCAAAGCCGACGGGCGGTCCGGCGGCGAGCTTTTCAAGGCCCTTTTCGTGACCGGTGGCGAGACCTTTGAACGCCAGCTTGGCGGCCTTCTTGCTCTTCACTGCGAAGCCGATGTCCATGTGCACGAGGTAGCCTTCGTTTTCGAAGCGCACGACCTCGCCCACTTTCAGCACGGCCGGGCCGCGGAAGCCGAAGTCGATCGTCTTCTCGGTCGCCTGCGCCGCGGGAAGCGCTGCCGGCGAGGGAGAGGCGGCGACGGCGAAGCTCGAACGCGGCCACTTGGACGCCTTTTCACCTTCGGCGTTCAGCGCGACGTACTGTCCCGGCGCGAGGATCGTCTGAGCTTCTGTCGGTTTGCCTTTGCCGGCTTCGGCGTCGAACACCAACGAGCCGTACTTGGCGGCGGCGTTGGGGTCGGCTGCGATCTTGTTGGAGTCAAGGAATGCGTAGACTTCGGCCAGGCTGACGCCGGGCTTCACGAGGAACAGCACGACCGACGGTTCCTTGCCCCCGGTGGCGGTGCTCGCGATGTTGACGGCGCCCGACTGCAGCGCGCCGGAGATGGTGATCGAGGTGGCGTTGACGGTGGCCGTCACCGTCGGCAGGGCGGCCGCCTGTGCGGCGCTTGCACCGAACGCGCCGAGCGCGAGCGCCGTGCAGACGCCTGCGAGGGCAATGATCAGATGGAGTGTTCTCCCGGCCCGTGCGGGGCCGGTGGAGCGATGTGACATTGGTCGATCCTTTCGTTTGACAAGCGGTACGGGCCAGCGTCCGTTACCCCCGGAACTGCTGTGATCGTCGGCTCGGCCCACTGCCGAGCAAGAACGCTCGTCCGTCCGTTGGACTCCCGGTCCGGCTTTGGAGCCGGAGCCTTCCGCGCGGGCGGGAGTATAAGCAGTGCTGAAGCCCGTGTAAACGGTCGCTGCGCTCAGCCGAGCAGTTCGGCGAGGCGATCGTGCGAGTCGCTCAGTCCCTTCTCCATCCCGGAGGCGAGCATCCCGTCGCGTTCCTCGGTGGTGTGAAACAGCGAGACGCCGCGCACGCGGGTCCGCTCGCCGAGCTCCTCGAAGCTGGCGGTCTCGATCACGACGTGTCCAGGCATGCCCTCCCATTCGAAGGTCTGGACGATTCGCTCGGGTGGTGTGACCTCGCGGTAGACGCCTTTGAAGGCGCTCTGCTCGCCGTCTGAGTCGTTGCGGATCGTGAAGCGCCAGACGCCGCCGGGCCGCACGTCCATCTGCTCGACGGTCGTGCTCGTGCCACGCGGCCCCCACCAGCGGGCGATCAGCTCGGGGTCGGTGTAGGCGGCAAAGACGCGCTCGCGCGGGGCGTCGAAGATGCGCTCGCCGGCGATCTCACGCTCGGATGGCGTGCTGAGAATCGTGACGCCGCTGATGTCTTGCTGCTCGGTGCTCATCTGGCCTCTCCTTGTCGTCGTCAAGCAGCTCGGCGAGGCGGTCGAGGCGCCCGTCGAGCACTCTGCGGTACTGATCGATCCAGCTCTGGACGTCCTCGAGCCGGAGCGGGCCGAGCGTGCACCGACGAGCGCGGCCGACCTTCTCGGTGCTGACGAGCTCGGCGTCCTCGAGGATCTGAACGTGCTTCTTCAGACCCGTGAGCGACATGCCGAAGGGCTCGGCCAGCTCGCTGATCGTCGCCGTACCGGCGCCGAGTCGCCCGAGGATCTCCCTGCGGGTGGGATCGGCGAGCGCGGCGAACGCCGTGTCGAGCTCTGCTTGATACTGAACCATTTAGTTCAGTATATAGATAGATGCCGAGAGCCGCTTCGGCCGGATCGCCCCACGCGGCGCCCCCGCCCGTGGCGCTGGTCTTTGGCAATTGGGCGCGAGCGAGGACGCGAGCTCAGGCGCGGCGGCTCGCCGAATGGTCGGCGGCGGCGAGCTCGGCCAGGCGCTCGACGCCTGCGGGGAGGCCGCTCTCGATGCTCTTGCGAAGGATTGGCAGCCAGAGTCGCGTCATCGGCCCGTCGAGGATGGCGCGGTGGGTGATCGTCACGCCCGGGTCGGCAGGCTCGATCTCGTGCTCGAACTGCAGCCGGACTCCAGGCAGCCAGGTCTCCGATCGGTAGATCCTCCTTGCCGGCCGCAGACCTCGCGCTGTGCTCGAACCGCCACGCCATTAGCTGCTCGGCAAGAGCGATTTGGTCGCGCTCACGGCCGTGCCGCCGCTGGGCGAATCCCCCAAATCATCGCGGTAAATTAGCACGCGCGCGAGCATGTGAAATGCGCGCGGCTGGCGTGACCGCCCTGCGCGCTCGGACGCACTGCCGATGGCACCTAATGGCGAACAGCGCGCCGCCGGCGTGCTTTCAGCGGCGCGCGAGACGTCCTTCCAATGCTGTCGATCGATCAGCGTCGCTGGCCTTTTGTGGCGGTCGCGGCGCCTGCGACGGCGGGAGACCTCCTCGTGCGGCGCGAAGCAGGTTTGCTCGTGCGCGAGGCGGGTTTCCTCGTGCGTGACGCGGGTTTACTCGTGCGCGAAGCGGGGTTCCTCGCTTTTGCCCTCTGCGAAGCCGGGATCTCGGCTTTGGCGACGGCCTTCGTGAAGCGTGGAATCTGCTTCTCCAGGTAGGAGCGCATGCGCTCCTCCTCGCGCAGGATCGCACGGGCGAGGCGTTGCGTGTCCTTGTCGCCGAGCGCCTCGGCAAGCGCGTGGATGCCCGTGTAGGTGGCGATCTCCTCGGACTCGCTCGCGTACTCGGTCTTGACGTTCTTCAGATGCTTCTCCTCCTGCCCGGTGCCCCTGATCGCATGGATCGGCCCCTGGGCCAGGGCGATCACCTTCTGGGCGCCCCCGAGGACAGCCTGTGCCGCGTCGCTCACGACGTCCGGTCCGGGAGGGTCGATCGTCGCGGGAACGCCGCCAAGCGCCTTGATGCGTTTCTTGACCTCTCTGCTGTGGCGCTTGGTCTCCGTCAGGTGCTCTTTCAAGCGCTTCCTGTAAGGAGCATCCGCGGTCATCGCGATGTGCGCCTGCAGCGAGGTCTCGAGCTTCTGCTCCAGACCGTAGGCCTCGTTCAGGTATTGGACGAGCTTGGCTGCTGCGGCTGATGGTTCAGCCATTTGATCTCCTTGTCGTCTTGGCGGCTTCGCCGCCTGATGATTGTCTCCACGCAGGGGCAAAAGCCCGACGCACCGCGATGAGTCACCTGCTTGCAACGCGAGAGCCGCAGTGGAGATCCTGTCCATGGGTTACCCACGATCGCCAAAGCGCAAGCAGAGCGGCATTGCGTGGCCAGTGGGGGCGATCCCGCCGATCACGCAGATCAAGACCGGAAGCGTCGATGCCTCCGGCCCTGCCTGTGATCCGGCGCTACTCGACGATCTCGTTCGGGTCTTCGCGGCCGGCGAGCAGCAGCGAGTTCTCGAGCACAGAGCTCAGGTGGGATTCCTGAACCGGCAGCGCCCAGTCGGTCAGTTCGGCGACGGCGTCGTTGTCGGCGCGCTCGTTGAGCTTCTTGACGATCGCCCAGTGCCCGACCTCGCCGGCCTCGGCCATCGTCAGGAACTCGAAGCCGTCGAGCGCCTCCTCCTCATCGGCGAGGTAGGTCTTCATCATCTCTTCAGCCTCCTGCCGCGTCTCCCGGCCGGCCTCGATGATCGCCGTCTTCTTGCCGTCGAACGTGCCGGCGACTTCGGTGCAGCGCTGCTCGGTCTCGGCGGCGTCATCGCCCATCTTCTCGAGTACGGCGAGGAGATCGCGCTCGTCCTCGTCGAGCATGCCCTTCACCTTCTCGGTTACGGACTTCGAGGCCGCGGCCAAGCCGAGTACCTCGGCCAGCTTGCTCTCCAGATTCGTCAGGTCCGCCATGGCTCTCCTTTGTGGGTTCGGTCATCACGTGCATTCGTGCACGCCCGGAGCCCGTGCCAGGACTGGCGATCAGTGCTCACCCATGCATCTACCCGACCCTCGACGTGGGGCAAACGAGTCAGACCGCCTGCGCTGGCTTGACTTGATAGTCAGCGCGACGCGAACGCACACCGCGGCGGATGAATCGACAAGTGTCTGCGGCAAGTTCGCGCCTAGCGGCGGCGCCTTGAGTAACTGGGGAAAGCACAGGCGTTCCGGCGCGTAGCTGAACGGACCGAGAGGCACTCAGTGGAACAGCGGTGGTGTTGACGAACGGATCGTCGCCTCACCGTGCCCGCCGTTAGGGTAAAGGGGGTACCTGGCGTCACTTGCCGGCAGCCACCCCCGCACGCTCTGCGGCGGCCCAACGACCATCTGCGTGAGCGCTGCTCACACCGGAGCATCTTCCACCGCCACGACGAGTTCGGCGAGGCTGATGTCCAGCCCGCTCGCGATGCGCCTCACTGTCGTCCATCGGGGATTTGTCTCGCCGCGCTCGATGCGCGCGAGCGCGGCAACCGTGATGCCGGCATCGTGGGCGAGGTCTTCTTGCGTGCTCCCGCGGTAGCCTCGCAAGCGACGTAGAGCGCAGGCGAGGGCTTGGTCTGTGGCATCTTGCAAGGACATGTTCAGCGAGCCGGTGAAAGAGCCGGTGATATGCACTCGGCCCGTACCAGGCTACTAGCACTCAGCGCTGGATAGATCCGGGCGAGAACCTATGTCTAAGGTTGTGCGCTACGAGCTTTCGGCCCTACAGACTGACGGCACTGGCTGCAGTCACGGGGTCTTCTTGGAGATGTCGAGCGCCAGCTCGCGCTGCGAGCCTCGCGCTTACTCCGGGCCCGCCGAGAGCCAGAGACCATCTGTCACTGAAACCACTGAGCAACTTGGCGTGCCGGGATAGCCGCTGGGACATCGTTGCTGCCATGACAGTCAGCTCGGGGTGAGTGATCTCGGCGACCTCAGCAAGCGTCTCGATCGGAGTGTCAGCGCCGAGGTAGGTGACACGCCAGCCAAGCTCGTGCAATGCAATCCCGAACACGATAAGCGCAAGAGTATGCTGCTCGTTGGGAGCACACGCAAGCAACGCACGGGGGCCAAGCCCGCGATCCCAGCCACGGGCGAGAGCTAGTAGCCGCGCCTGGAAGAAGTTTGTAGCGAAATGCTCTTGAGCGACCGAGACGCGCCCGGCACTCCACTGCTCTCCCAACTCGTGCATATAGGGCAGCAGTACGTCACGGGTGACCGTTGTCGGCGTGAATGCCACAAACAATCGCTCGAGCACCCGCTGGGCTGACGTTTCGTCAAAACGAGTAAGCGCGCCGCGTATCTCCTCTTGGGCCACACGCACATCACGTGAGGGAACCTC
Organism: uncultured Solirubrobacteraceae bacterium; assembly: GCA_963717665.1. Classification (GTDB taxonomy): domain Bacteria; phylum Actinomycetota; class Thermoleophilia; order Solirubrobacterales; family Solirubrobacteraceae; genus Palsa-744. The sequence continues at coordinate 2,993,203 of OY970348.1, read as the reverse complement.
ACGACCGCCCCCGACGCTAACGGCAAAGCGGGCGGCGATCGTGAGCTCGGCGGCCTGGGCGGCCGGAACTCCCTCGGCCAGGTAGCGCAGCATCAGACGCACACGAGCCTCGTCGGCCGGCGAATAGAGTCGATAGTTACCCTCGGAGCGTCGTGGCCTTAGCAGTCCGTAGCGACGTTCCCATGCCCGTAGCTGATGGTGGCCGGCCCCTGTGCGGGCGCTGAGATCGCCGATACGCATCCACGCTGACCGAGAACCAGGCACGCATCTCGCATTCTAAACCTTGGACAAAGGTTGGACGCCGCATATGAGCCGGTGGACTCGGTCATCTCATCCTGGCGGTGCGCGCGTCCGACCCAAGCGCCGCGCAAGGCCGAGCGGCTTGCGCAACGGCGGAGCGCGACCGCTGCCGTCGGCTACATCCAGGCCGACCGAAAAGCCTGCTCGGACGCCTGACGGCACGAATCTGTCGACTGTCCTCCGGGCCGGGCGATGGTGGCAACAACCACGATCAGATCGAGTGGGCCTGGTACAGCCAAGTACCTGGGCCCTGTCGCGATTGCTATATCGCCGGTGACGGCGTGACGCAACCTATAAGACAGGCGGCTCAGCCTCAGCCAGCGCAGACAAGACCTGCTCATCGTGCTCGGCGGGCTTCACCTTGCGTAGCACCTCTGCGACCTTGCCCTCGGAGTCGACGATGAAGGTGGTGCGCTCGTTGCCGAAGTACTTGCGTCCGTACATCGACTTCTCGACCCACACGCCGTAGGCCTCGGCGACGCTGTGGTCCTCGTCGGCGAGCAACGGGAAGTCGAGCGAGTACTTCTCGTGGAACTTCTGCACCTTGGCGACCGGATCGGGTGAGACGCCGAGCACGACGGCGCCGGCCTGCGCGTAGTCGTCTTTTCGGTCGCGCACGCCGCAGGCCTGCGTCGTGCAGCCGGGCGTGTCGGCCTTCGGGTAGAAGTAGACGACGACGCGCTGGCCTCGGAAGTCCTTCAGCCGAACCGGCCGCCCGTCCTGGTCGGGCAGCTCGAAGTCGGGGGCTGCGTCACCTACCTCGATCACAACTCGATCCTAGCCGCACAAGATGTGAGCGCTACGCCTGCCGGTCGTGCGTGCCGTTGCCCTCCGGCTCATAGGGCGCGTTCGTCAATACCGGCACATCCTCGTCGGGCAACTCCTCGGAGCCGCGCGGACGAAGCACGAAGATCTCGGCCTGCAGGTCATTGGAGGGGTCGTTGGCGCTCATGAACGAGCGAACCGACCGATACATGATCGTCTCGATGGCCGTGCGGAACTCGCTCTCGACGGAATGCTGCATCGCCAGTCGCGAGCTCATGATCTCCCGCTCGTGACCATGATCGTGGAGCGTCTGCTCGCTGCGCGTGAACCCACCCTCGAGCACCACCGTCAACAGATCCTCAGAGAGATGGGCGCGCGCCCTGACGGGCCCCTTGCCGTAGAACTGCTTGTGGATGCGCACGATCGCGTTCGAGACGTCGGCAAGCATCTGGCCGCGATCGCCGGGGGCTCCATTTTGCCGGTCCTCGTCCTTCGGTTCGATCGGCGTTGCCGACTCCATCTGCTTACCTCCTCTCGTTCGTTTTACGGTTCTGCCGTGCACCTCTCCGCATCCCTGCATGAGTGGTACCCCGGCTTATGCGTGAAACCATCAGCGCCTGCGCTGTTGGCGTGTACGAGTTCTCGATCCTCGCATCGTGGCCGTTTGCCTGCGCCGGTCCGACGCCCCCCGCGCCGACAGCCGACGCCACAGGGCGAGGCTTGGACAGACGCATCTGGACAGCCTCGGACCTAGCGAACGATAGCGGATGCCTATGGCTCAAATCGGTGAACGACGAGGCCGGGAGCACCGGCTTCGGTGACTCAGCTCTTGCTCTTGGACGAGGCCTTCTGCGCCTCGCTGGGCCGCTCACCCGGCCAGGAGCCGGTGAGCTGGGAAAAGGCATGGCGCGAGCCGTGCTCGGCCAGTCCCTTCACGAGTCGGAACAGCGCGCCTTCCATCGCGAGTGCCAAGGCGAGCATCCCGATCGCGACAGGTCGCTCCTCCGGCTTTGGCGGCCGCTCCTTGTCGAGCACTCTCCACAGACCTTGAAACAGCTTCTTGCCGACCAGCCCCGCGAGCAGTCCTGCCACGATGCTGACCGGCCTGAAGATCAACTTGCTCATGCCACTCCCATACCCGCTTGCCGAAGCCGACCAAACGGGCGCCCTGTTAGTCATCCTGCGGAGCCGGCGGCAGCGCCTACAAGCAGTTCGAGAACAACCTCTGAGAAAGTCGGGCGCGCGCTCCGCGCCGGCCCCAATGAGGAAGCACGTCGCACGCACCCTGCAGCTCAACGATGAGCGAACTCAATACCCACGCGCTAGACCGCTACTAGTCCTATTGCCCTGTGAGCCTCGGCTAAACAGCTTGCACGCTGCGCAACGACGCGGCGCCGCGTCGGAGGTTTGGCGAACGGGCCACAGCTATGCCGTCATCGCCTCGCAGAACTTGAGCTGGGGAAGCACGCCGCTCAGCTCGAACAGCCGTTGCACCTGCATCAAGCCGCGTACGAACAGCAGCTCGCAGCCCCGCCGAGCACAGAGATCTTTGGCGACGAGCACGGCATGCAGTCCGGTCGAGTCCATGAAGCTCACGCCGCTCAGGTCGAGCACCAGCGCCTCGATCCGCTCCTGGCCGACGGCGACGAGCGCTTGGTCGAACAAGGGGCGCGAAGCGAGGTCGAACTCGCCCGAGAGGATCAGCGTGCGCCGAGCCCCGCGGTCGTGGACGCGGAGCGTCATTTGCCCGAGAGCGGCCGTCTCCGAGCGATCTGCGCTCGCGCCGTGCCCGACCTCGCCGCATGACATGCAACCACCCCTCCAAGGCTGCAAACAGGTCCTCCGCGGCACACACCATGCCGCGAGTCTCCCCCGATCCTGACCACGCCAACACCCCTTCGAAGGGAGCGAAGTCGCGTCTTTGGAGCCTACCGCAGCAGCCGCGAGAGACGCCGGTCCTTGAGCACGCGCCCATCGGTCTGACAGTGGGGGCAGTAGGCGATCACGTAGTCCTCGAAATGGACCGCCTGCAGCGTCTGCTCGCAGCGCGGGCAGGGCTCGCCCTCGTGCCGGTGCACACGCAGCGGCATCGGCAGCTTGTCGGGGATCGGCAGCTCGACGAGCTCCTCGTAGCGGGCCAGCGCATCGCCGAGCACGGTCACGATCGCCTCGCGCAGGCGCGTGCGCTCCTCGGCGTCGAGGTCGGCGCCGCGCTTGAACGGCGAGAGCTCGGCAGTCCAGAGGATCTCATCGACCCACGAGCGCCCGATCCCGGCGATCGTGCGCTGGTCGCGCAGCAGCGAGTGCAGCGGGCGCGGCGTGTCGAGCAGCTCGGCCAGCTCCTCGCCTTCGGGCGGATCGGGCCAGGCTTCGGGCCCAAGCGTCGCAAGCGCGTCGTCCTGCTCGAGCACCTCAGCGCGCAGCAGCTTGACCCACGCGGCCTGCTTTGAGCCGAACTCGCGCAGGCGCAGCTCGCGTCCGTCGCGCAGGCGCACGAGCAGCCGCGAGGTGCGATCGCGCGGCCCGGCACGCTTCTCATACAGCTGCAGGCGCCCGGCCGACATCAGGTGCAGCAGCAGCGACAGGTCGCCGTCGGTGTCGAGGATCAGATGCTTGCCGCGCCTGCGCACGCCCGTCACATGCGCTCCGTCGAGCGCCGACAGCGGCGGGTCGAACGTCTTCAGCGCGTTGATACCCGGCGCCTGCGCCGACTCGATCTCGGCACCGGCCAGCGCACGGTCGAGCAGCCTTGCAGTGATCTCGACCTCCGGCAACTCGGGCATCGCCCTCCCACTCTAGGAGGAGGACGATGCCGGTCGCTCAGCTCAGTGTGCCCCTATGGGCGGGCCTTCGTACTTGACCCCGGCCGGGCTCTTCCACTGCACGCGCCAATGCGCGCCCTTGGTCGATGAGTGAAGCGTCCAGTAGCCGAGGCTGTTGGTGGCGACGGTCTTCAGCGTCGAGTACTTGTGCGAGCCCTTCTTCTGGATCAGCACGCTCACTTTGGTGGCCCCGGCAGTAGGGCGCACGAGCCCCCACAGCGAGTAGCCGTGGCGAGACTTCGACACGGTCAGCGGCACGGGCCAGCCGAAGTACAGCGGCTTGGGCTTGCCGCTGAGGTACTCGAGACCGGTCTGGAACCCGATCGTGCCGCCGGTCACGCTCGACCCGGGCTTGCCGCCGAGCGGATCGTCGACGAGCAGGTACTGCGAGAAGGCCGACACGCGGGCGTTGCTCCAGGCGATCTTCTCCGCGATCGCGTCGAATTCGGCCTGCTGGGAAACGGGCACGCCGAGGAAGCGGTTGGGCTTGCTCTGCACGCCGAACTCGGTCAGGTAGATCGGCAGGTTCGACGTCGTGCCGTGTGCGCGGAAGGCTTTGCTCAGAGCGCTCGACAGGCGCGAGAGCACGCCGATCGTGACGTCGTCCTTTTCGCGTGGTTTGTACAGCGGGCCGGCAGCCGTGGTGTAGGCGTGATGGGCGTAGCCGGCCGACGTGAGCGGCGTGCACGAGCCCGATTTCCGGTACTTGGCGTTGAGGCACAGCGTTTCGCGCATGAACAGCAGCGGGGCGACGTCGTGCAGCAGCGCCCTCGATTTTTCGCGCTTGTAGTTGACCCGCTCGTATCCGGTCGGCGCCGTCTCGCCGAGCAGCACCTTGGGGCTCGAGATGCCACCGGCTTTCAGCCCGGCGTAGCCGGCCTGGTAGAGGCCGCGGTAGATGCGCGGAGAGGCGGCCGTGCCGTTGGTGTTCCACTGCGGCTGCAGGAAGGCGGGGTGGTTGGGCTCGTTCCAGATCGAGAACACGGAGACGGTCGAGCCGAATGGACCGGCCGGACCGTAGTGGCGGCCCACGGCGGTCATGAATTCTTCGAAGTCTTTGGGGTCGGGTTTGGTGACGAAGGGCGCCTTCTTGTTCGACGTGGCCCAGCGCGGCACGGGCGAGGTCACCGTCAGCAGCACTTTCCAGCGCAGCCGCTGAGCTTCGGCGATCAGCGCGTCGAATTCGCCCCAGGCGTAGTTGCCGGGGTTGGTCATGTCGAACGCCGGCTTGATCGCACTCGTCGGGCCTGGCGCGACGGCGTTCCAGTAGAGCTCGATGCGCAGCGCTTTGACGCCGAGCGTCTGCATCTGGGCCAGCGCGTGGGGGCGGGTACGGGCGCTGAGCAGGTCGCTGGAGCCCTCGAAGTAGTTGGCCTGGCTGTGGGATGCAAGCGCCGGGGCGGCGCTCAGGGCACTCGCGGCGAGGGCGCAGGCGAGTGCGGTGAGGAGGAGCTTTCTGATTTGGGGCATGGTGGCTTGAGACACCTTCCGGGGCACAAGGTTGCGGTCCGGCGAGGGCGATTGACGTGTAGCTTTCGGTCAGTGAGTACAGCCATCGCACCGGACGACATCGTCCAGACGCCCGAGGAGGCGGAGGGCAACGAGCGTCCACCGTTGCTCGTGCTCGAGCCGCTGGCGGCGTTCCTCGACGCCCACGGGCTCGGCGAGGGCGAGATCGAGGCCTCGCCGATCGGCGAGGGGCACTCCAACGTCACCTACCTGGTCCGCCGCGGCGAGACGGAGGTCGTGCTGCGTCGCCCGCCGCGCCCCCCGCTGCCGCCTAGCGCCCACGACGTGCTGCGCGAGGCGCGGCTGCTGCGAGCGCTGGCGGACACGCCGGCCCGGGTTCCGGCGGTACTGGCGGTGGGCGAGGACGTGCAGATAATCGGCAGCCCGTTCTACGTGATGGAGCGGGTCGAGGGCGATGTGATCGTGGCGAGCATCCCCGAGGCGCTGGACACGCCGGATGAGCGCCGGCGCATCAGCGACGAGCTGATCGACGCGCTGGTCGAGATCCACGGCGTCGACTGGCGCGCGGTCGGCCTGGAGGGCTTCGGCAAGCCGACGGGCTACCTCGAGCGCCAGCTGCGCCGCTTCAGGGGTCTGTGGGAGCTGAACAAGACGCGTGAGATCGACGCGGTCGAGCGGGTGGCGGGCTGGTTGGAGCAGAACATGCCCGAGTCGGGCCCGGCGACGATCGTGCACGGCGACTTCCGCCTGGGGAACACGATCTTCGCGTCGGGGACTCCGGCGCGTCTGGCGGCGGTGCTCGACTGGGAGATGGCGACGATCGGCGACCCGCTGGCCGACCTCGGCTACCTGTGCATGATGTGGACCGAGCGCGACGACCCGGGCGGCGGCCTGCGCGAGGCGCTCGCGACGGTCACGCGCCGTGAGGGCTTCCCCACGCGCGAAGAGCTGATCGGCCGCTACGAAGAGCGCACGGGCCGATCGATGAAAGACCTGCGCTGGTACACGACGCTTGCGGTGTGGAAGTCGGTGGTGTTCATGGAGGGCAACTACAAGCGCGCGATCGCCGGCACGACGGACGACCCATACCTGAAGACGTTCGGCGACGGGGTGCTCGAGCTGGCCGGCCAGGCCGAAGCGATCGCGCATGGCGGCTGAGGCGGGCGGCGCAAGCGCCGCCCCGCGCAGCGGCCTGCTGATCGACTGGGGCGGCGTGCTGACGAGCAACCTGTTCCACTCCTTCCGCGAGTTCTGCGTACGCACGGGCGTGGATCCACGGACGCTGCGCGACCGCTTCTCCTCGGACCCCTCGTTTCGCGAGCTGTTGATCGAACTGGAGAAGGGCATCCTCGAGGAGGGCGAGTTCGAGCAGCAGCTGGCGCCGCTCTTGGGCGTCGAGCCGGATGGGCTGATCGACGGTCTGTTCGCCGGCGTGCAGCCGGACGTGGCGATGGTCGAGGCCGTCCGCCGGGCGCGCGCGAGCGGCGTGCGCACGGCGCTCGTGTCGAACTCGTGGGGCGTTCACCGCTACCCGCACGACCTGTTCGACGAGCTGTTCGACGGCGTCGTGATCTCGGGCGAGGAGGGCACGCGCAAGCCGGCGCGACGGATGTACGAGCTCGGTGCAGAGCGCGCCGGGGTGGCGGCGATGGAGTGCGTGTTCGTCGATGACCTCCCTTTCAACCTGACGCCGGCCGAGCAGCTCGGCATGGCGACGGTGCATCACACGAGCGCCGAGCAGACGATCCCCGAGCTCGAGCGCCTGCTCGGGCTCGAGCTTCGCTGAGCAACACCTGTCGAGATAGCCCCTAAATCCGCTGCAAATCGGGCGCGTGACCCGAATAAACGGCAATGGGCTGGCTACTGGCGGACTCCGACCTCGCCGATCTCAGGACCCCCGACGCGCAGACGGGCGCGAGCTTCGACACGGAGCTGAGGGCGCGCATCCTCGCGACGCTGTTCGCGGCGGGCGCGACGCTCGCGCTGGCGACGCTCGCGCTGCCGCACTCCTCGCGCACGCATGTGCCGGCGGTGCTCACGATCGTGGCCACGGCTTATCTGGTCTCGGGCCTCTTGGCCTGGCGCGCAGCGCACCTGCAGCCTCGCGTGCTCCCGTGGACGCTTGCGAGCGGCAGCACACTGATCGCGCTTGTCGCGCACTTCACGGCGCCGAGCCCGAGCCCGTTGGTCTTCCTGTATCTGTGGATCTTCCTGTACTCGGCCTACTTCTTCTCGACGAAGCAGATGGCCGCGCAGATTGCCTACGTGGCGATCGGCTATGGCGTGCTGCTGCTCGTGCACCTGTCGGTCGAGCGAGCCGCGGCGTGGTGGCTGGTCGGCATGGGGACGATGGGCGTCGGGGCGCTCGTGATTCGCACGATGCGCGCGCGTGTGGAGGTGCTGATCGCGCAACTGTTCGACGCGGCGCGTACGGACCCGATCACGCGACTGTCAAACCGGCGCGGCTTTCGCGAGCTGCTCGACCTCGAGCTGGCGCGTGCGCGCCGTCGCGAGGGCCGGCTGTCGGTGATCGTCGGTGACCTCGATCGCTTCGATGAAGTCAACGACCGCTCGGGCCACCAGGTCGGCGACCTCGCGCTGCAGCGCGTCGCGCGCCTGCTCGAGCGCGGCAAGCGCGACGTTGACGCGGTTGCGCGCGTCGGCGGCAAGCAGTTCGCACTGGTTCTCCCCGACACCGACGCGCACGGCGCCTTCGTGATCGGCGAGCGGCTGCGCAGCGAGCTGCGCGAGGAGTTCCGCGCCGATGCGGTGCCGATCACGATCAGCTTCGGTGTCGCAGGCTATCCGCGCGGCGGCCAGACGGCGGCGGCGCTGCTGCGCGCCACCGAGGAGGCACTGCAGGCTGCCACCTGGAGCGGTGGGGATCGCACGATGCTGCACGACCCGGCGATGCGCAGCCTGCCGTCGGCAGAGGGCGAGGCCCGCGACATCGCCTCCGAACGCTTCCTCGCGGTGATGCTCGACCTGGCCGAGGCGATCGACCTGCGCTTCAGCGGCAGCGCGCGCCATTCGGAGACGGTCGGGCGCTACGCCGAGATGATGGCGCGCGAGCTGGGGCTCTCGGCACAGCTGACGGCCCGCGTGCGCCTGGCCGGCCTGCTGCACGACATCGGCAAGGTCGGCGTGCCGGACAGCATCCTGCACAAGCCGGGCCGCCTGAACGAGGATGAGTTCGCCGTGATCCGCCGGCACCCGGAACTTGGCGCGCAGATGCTCAGCCACCCGAGCCTGGCGGACGTGCGCGAGTGGGTCGGCGCCCACCACGAGCAGCCCGACGGCAACGGCTATCCGCGCCGGCTGAAGGGCGAGCAGGTCGCGCTGCAGGCACGCATCATCGCGGTGGCGGACGCTTACGAGGCGATGACGAGCGAGCGCTCCTACCGCGGCGCAATGAACCACATAGCGGCGCGCGAGGAGCTCGAACGATGCGCGGGCACGCAGTTCGACCCGCGCGTCGTAAGCGCGCTATGCACGCTGCTCGAGCGCGAGACCGGCCGCGCCGAGCTCGCGCTCGGGCGAAGCTGAGCGTCAGTCGCGCTTGCCGCGCCCGTAGAGGAACTTGAACACGCCGGCGAGCAGCTTGGAGTTGCGAGCCTTGTAGGGGTACATGTGGGGTTCGCGCTTGAGCGCGAGCTTGGGCGTGACGACGATGGCCTGCTGGGAGCAGTACTTGCGGATCCCGCCTGCGCCGTGGCGCGAGCCGAGGCCGGACTGCTTGGCGCCGCCCATCGGCAGCTCGAGCACGGTGTAGTTGATCATCGCGTCGTTGACGTTGGCGGCCCCTGCGTCCAGGCGCCGGGCGATCTGCTCGCCGCGCTCGACGTCGCGCGTGAACACGGAGGAGCCGAGGCCGTAAGGCGAGTCGTTGGCGAGGCGCACGGCCTCGTCGGCATCCTCGACCTTCATGATCGGCAGCGTCGGGCCGAAGGTCTCCTCGGTCATGCACTTCATCGTGTGGTCGACGTCGACGAGCACGGTCGGCTCGTAGAAGCGCCCGCCGCCGGCGTGGGAGGCGTGGCCGCCGGCGAGCACGCGCGCGCCCTTGTCGACGGCGTCGGTGACGTGGTCTTCGATCGTCTGCAGCTGCGGCGGGAAGGTGATCGCGCCGACCTCGACCGAGCCGGGGCCTTCGGGCTTGCCGACGCGCAGGGCGCGGACTTTCTCAGAGACTTTCGCCACGAACTCGTCATACACGGGCGCCTCGACGTAGGCGCGCTCGATCGAGATGCACGTCTGCCCGGCGTTCTGCATCGAGTAGTACGTGGCGAAGTTGGCGGCGCGCTCGAGATCGGCGTCGGAGAGCACGATCATCGGGTCCTTGCCACCGAGCTCGAGCGAGGCGGGGATCAGCCGCTTGGCGGCGGTCTCGGCGACCTTCTTGCCGGTACGCGTGGAGCCGGTGAACATGATCATGTCGACGTGCTCGACGAGCGCCGCGCCGGTCTCGCCGCGACCGGTGGCGATCTGCAGCACGTCCTCGGGCAGGCCGCACTCGCGCAGGCCTTCGGCGAGCAAGAGCGAGGTCAGCGGCGTTACCTCGGAGGGCTTGAGGATCACGCTGTTGCCGGCCATCAGCGCCGGGATGCAGTCGCCGAAGGAGTTGGTCAACGGGTAGTTCCACGGGCCGATCACGCCGATCAGCCCGAGCGGTCGGAAGCGCAGGATCAGCTTCTTGCCCTTGACGAGCAGTTGGCTGGACTTGACGCGCTCGTCTCCGAGGTACTCCTCGGCGTGATTGGCCCAGAAGCCGAAAGCGTTGCCGGCGTAGGAGATCTCGGCGAGCGAGGCGTCCTCGAAGGTCTTGCCGGTCTCGGAGATGATCGTCGCGATGATCTGCTCGGCGTTGTCCATCACCCACTTCTGCGCACGCAGCATCACGCGTGCACGACCGTCGAAGCCGTAGGCCTCCCAGCTCGGCTGCGCGGCGCGGGCGCGCTTGGCCATCTCGGCGACGGCGTCGGCGCCGAGGTCGGGGACGGTGGCGACGATCTCGCCTGTCGCTGGGTTCTCGACCTCGATCTGCGCGACGGCGTGCGCGCCATTCGGGGTGCTCCCGTTGGTTGCGCTGCCGTTCTCGCTGGGCAGCTCCTGCTCGACGGTCTGGGCCTGCTCGACGGACGCCATCGGTGTCTCCCCTGTTCGCTCTTAGTGCTCGCTCTCTATGGAGTAAGACTACTCCGAGTTGGGAGGATCGGCCGGGTACAGCCGATGCTCGCCGCTCAGCAGCGGCTACTCGACCAGCTCGGCGGCGTCGAGTGCCTGCTGCCAGCTCGCGAAGTTGCGCACCTCGCCGATCCGCCCGTCGCGAAAGTCCGAGAACACGATCCCGAGCGGCTGGCTCATCGCCACGCCGCTGCTCCGCCCGCGCGTCTGGCCGAGCATGAGCACGCTGTCCCCAACCTCGTGAAACTCAGAGGCCGCTATCTCGAAGTCGTCGAAGTTCTCCGTCCACACGGCCATGACGGCGCGAAGGCCGTCGTGACCCCGATAGATGGACGCCTCAACCCAGTCGGATAGCGGGTACACGAGGACGTCCGGGCTGAAGCAGCCGAGGGCCGCATCGACTCCGCGAGCGTTGAAGGTCTCGATCGAACGCCTCGCGATGGCCTCGTGCTCCTGCGGCATCGCCGCCCTTGCTACTGCGCGAGCTCGATCGAGGCGATCCCGATCGGGTCGCTGGGCCGGTCGCCGGCGTCGGTCTCGACACCCTCGAGCTTGTCGACGACGTCCATGCCCTCGCTGACCTGGCCGAACACGGTGTGCTTGCCGTCGAGCCATGGCGCGGCGTCGGTGGTGACGATGAAGAACTGCGAGCCGTTCGTGTTCGGGCCGGCGTTGGCCATGGCGAGCGCGCCGCGCACGACCTTGTGCTCGTTGAACTCGTCCTCGAAGGTGTAGCCGGGACCACCGGTGCCGGTGCCCTCGGGGCAGCCGCCCTGGATCATGAAGTCCTTGATCACGCGGTGGAAGGTGAGGCCGTCGTAGAAGCCTTCGCCGGCGAGCTTGCTGAAGTTCTCGACCGTCTTCGGCGCGTCCTCGTCGAACAGCTCGAAGACGATCGGGCCCTCAGTGGTCTGCATGGTTGCCGTCGACATGAAGAATCTCCTCGGCGGGACGCATCCGACCCGCATTCGATTTTTGATGGTCGCCTTGCGGGCGATGATGCTCGGTTACTGCCCTCCGACGAGCTGCAGGCTCAGCTTGCGCCCGCGCAGCTCGCGCCCGTCGAGCGAGTCGATCACGCGATCAGCCTCGCCGGCGGGCACGGAGAGGAAGGAGAAGCGGTCGAGCACGAGCACGTCACGCACGGCCTCGCCGTCGAGACCGGCTGAGGAGGTCACGGCGGAGACAATGTCCGAGACCCGCAGCCCGGACGCCTTGCCACCGCCGAGCACGAGCTTGACGTAGGGCTCCTGCGCGTCGCGTCGGGAGATACGGGGCTTTGAGTGCCGGCGCGGGCGCTCCTTGACGGGCGTCGGCGTGGCCTGCGCGCCCTTCTCCCATTTGGCGACGCTCGTGCCGATGTGCCGTTCGATCGCCTCGAGCTCGCGCTTCTGGCGGTCCTCGACGAACGTGATCGCACGCCCGGAGCGCCCGACGCGCCCGGTGCGCCCGATCCGGTGCACGTAGGTGTCGGGGCTTGTGGGCACGTCGTAGTTGATCACGTGCGTGACGGTCGAGATGTCGAGGCCGCGCGCGGCGACGTCGGTGGCGACGAGGATCGGCACGCGCCCGCCCTTGAACGCGAGCATCACGCCGTCGCGCGAGCCCTGGGACATGTCGCCGTGCAGCGCCCTGACGTTCATGCCGCGGTCCTTCAGCGTGCGAAACAGCTGATCGGCGCGGATCTTCGTGCGCACGAAGACGATCGCCTGCTCGGGTTTCTCGGCCTGCAGCACCTCGACGAGCTTGTCGGCCTTGGCTTTGGTCTCGACGGGCAGCTGGAACTGGGCGACGGTGTCGATTGTCAGCGTCTCGGCCTCGACCTGGATGATCGTCGGGTCGTACATGTAGCGATCGGCGAGCTTGCGGATCGGCGGCGGCATCGTCGCTGAGAACAGCGCCGTCTGGCGGCTGGAGGGCGTCAGCGAGAGGATCTTCTCGACGTCCTCGAGGAAGCCGAGGTCGAGCATCTCGTCGGCCTCATCGAGCACGAGGAAGCGGCAGTCGTGCAGCACGAGCGAGTGGCGGGAGATCAGGTCGAGCACGCGCCCGACGGTGCCGACGACGACGTGGCCGCCGGCGCGCAGCTGGGCCTGCTGGGTGCGGATCGGAGCGCCGCCGAAGACCGCGACCACGTCGATGCCCGTGTGCGCGCCGTAGGTGCGCAGCGCCTGCGTGACCTGGATGCACAGCTCGCGCGTCGGCGTCAGCACGAGCGCCTGCACCTCGCGGTTCTCGGAATCGACGTACTCCATGATCGGCAAGCCGAAGGCGGCTGTCTTGCCGGTGCCCGTCTGCGCCTGCCCGATCACGTCGCGACCCTGCAGCAGTGAGGGGATCGCCTGCTCCTGGATCGGGCTTGGCGACTCGTACCCCACATCGGTGAGCGCTTGCAGTGTGGACTCGGACAGACCGAGATCGGCGAAGGAGGTAGCCATTGTCAGCAAGCAAGCAGCTTACGCATAGCTGGCCCCCGGCCGGGGTCCGGGCCTCGCGGCAGGTGCTCGGGCGCTCACGCGGCGGGGTCCAGCAGCAGCTTGCCGGTGGTGCGGCGCTCGCGCAGGTCGACGTGTGCCTGGGCGGCCTTGGCGAGCGGATAGGTCGCGCCGATCACCGTGCGCAGCTCCCCGCGCGCGGCGCGGGCGAACAGATCGGCGAGCGCGTCGGTGAACATGCCCGGGCGCTCGAGCGTAGTGGAACAGGTAGAAGCCGACGACCGAGCGCGAGTGGCGCAAGAGCGAGCCGGTACGCAGCTCGTTGGGCTCCTGGGAGGCGATCCCGCAGACGACGATCCGCCCGAACGGGGCGAGCGCCGGATAGGAGGCGTCGAACACGGTCCCCGCCGGCCATGTCGAAGACGACGTCGACGGGCTGGGAGTCGTTGGCCTGCAGCAGGCGCTCGGTGAGCCCGTCGGCCTCGGCGTCGATCGCCACGTCGGCGCCGAGCTCGAGTGCCAGCGTCGCGCTTCTCGGAGCTCGAGGCGGTCGCGATCACGCGCCCGGCGCCGAACGCGCGGCCGAGCTGCACGGCGAGCGAGCCGACGCCGCCGGCAGCCGAATGCACGACGACGCTCTCGCCGGCGGCGACGTGGCCGGCCGTGCGATACAGGTGCCAGGCGGTCAGGCCCTGGATGATCAGGGCCAGCGCCGTGCCGTCGTCGAGCTCGTCGGGGATCGGGTAGACGAGCTCGCGCGGGGCGATCGCATACTCGGCGTAACCGCCGTCGCCGACTAGCGCGACGACGCGCTCGCCGGTGTCCTCGCGCACGCCGGCCACCTCGCCGCCGGGCACGAGCGGCAGCACGGCCTTGCGCACGTAGGAGTTGGTCCGCGTGTGCGTGTCGGCGAAGTTCAGCCCGGCGCGGGCGACCTTGACCAGCACCTCCTCGGGCCCCGGCTCGGGGACGGGCAGCTCGACCAGCTCGAGCACCTCGGGCCCGCCGAACTCGGTCATTTGGATCGCTCGCATCGGCGGTCAGGCTAGCGGAGGCGTTGGGGGTGCTCTAAGGTGCGCGCCGATGTCGATCACCGTGGTGGGATCGATCGCCTATGACGCGGTCAAGACCCCTTCGGCGAGCGCGAGCGGATGCTCGGCGGCGCGGCCGACGCACTTCGCGCTGGCCGCGTCGTTCTTCGAGCGAGGTGCGCGTCGTGGGACCGGTCGGCGACGACTTCGGCGAGCGCCGAGCTTCAGATCATGCGCACGCCGCGGCGTGGACCTCGCCGACGTCGAGCGCGTGGCGGGCGGCAAGACGTTCTTCTGGCACGGCGAGTACGGCTGGGATCTGAACTCGCGCGAGACACTCGACACGCAGCTCGGGGTGTTCGAGGGCTTTGCACCGAAGCTGTCCGAGAGCTCGCGCGCGAGCGAGGTGCTGTTCCTGGCGAACATCCAGCCCGACCTGCAGCGCGAGGTGCGCGAGCAGCTGCCCGAGGCGCGCTTCGTCGCGCTTGACTCGATGAACCTGTGGATCGAGATCGCGCGCGACTCGCTCGTCGCGGCGATCGAGGGCGTGGACTGCCTGATCCTCAACGACGCCGAGCTGCGCCAGCTGACGGGCAAGCCGAACCTCGTCTCGGCGGCGCGCGAGATCCTGACGTGGGGGCCGAGCGTGATCGTCGCCAAGCAGGGCGAGTACGGCGCGGCGCTCGTCACGACGGAGAGCTTCTTCGCGCTGCCGGCCTACCCGCTGGAGACCGTGATCGACCCGACCGGCGCCGGCGACACCTTCGCGGGAGGCTTCGTCGGCTACATCGCGGCGCAGCCTGCAGGACGAGCTCTCCGACGATCTGCTGCGCCGCGCGATGGCACACGCAACGGTGCTCGCGTCGTTCAACGTCGAGGAGTTCGGCACCGAGCGCGTGCAGCGGCTGACGCGTGAGGAGATCGACGTGCGACTGGTCGAGTTGCGGGCAATTACGCAGTTCAGCGGGGTATGATCGAGCGACGTGACGACTTGGACTTTCATCTGGCTGATGTTCCTGCTGAAGATCCCGATCGTGGCGCTCTTCCTGCTGGTCCGCTGGGCCGTGCGGCAGACGCCGGAGCCGGCCACGGACGGCGATGGCGGCATCGGCCCCGCCAGCCGTCCACGCCACCCGCATCATCCGCGCTCGCGAGGCCCACGCCCTCGCCGCCGCGGCCCGCACGGCGAGGCGCCGCCACCCCCGCCGGCACGCGTGCGCACGCTCGTCGCGCGCACTCGCCTGCCCCACCGTTGAGCCGCGCGGACGAGCTCGAGCCGCGAACCGGACAGGGTGCGGCGTGCGCCCACCCAGGGTCAGGCATCGACTTGACTCATAATTCGAGACGGAATCCCGCATCCGGCCCACCCGTCGATAGGAGAAGCAGATGAGCACAGAGTCAGCAGGCGAGGGCGGCGGCGCGAAGGACACGCTGACGGTCACCGACAACCGCACGGGACGCTCCTATGAGCTGCCGATCACCGACTCGACTGTGCGCGCGAGCGACCTGCGTCAGATCAAGGTCGACGAGGGCGAATTCGGGATGATGTCCTACGACCCGGCCTTCATGAACACGGCGTCGTGCCGCAGCTCGATCACCTACATCGACGGCGACGCGGGAATCCTGCAGCATCGCGGCTACCCGATCGAGCAGCTCTGCGAGCACTCGAGCTACCTCGAGGTCGCCTACCTGCTGATCAACGGGCGACTGCCGAACAAAGTCGAGCTCGAGGGCTGGGTCGACGAGATCACGATCCACACGTTCGTGCACGAGAACGTCAAGGACTTCATGCAGGGCTTCCGCTACGACGCCAACCCGATGGGCATGCTCGTGGCCTCGGTCGGCGCGCTCTCGACGTTCTACCCGGACGCGAACAAGATCAACGAGGAGCGCGTGCGCGCGATCCAGATCATCCGCCTGCTGGCGAAGATGCCGACGCTCGCGGCGTTCGCCTTTCGTCACAACATGGGCCAGCCCTACGTCTATCCGGACAACGACCTCGAGTACGCGGGCAACTTCCTCGGGATGATGTACAAGATGACCGAGCTCAAGTACGAGCCCGATCCTCGTCTGGCGCGCGCGCTCGACGTACTCTTCATCCTCCACGCCGACCACGAACAGAACGCCTCGACGAGCGCCGTGCGCTCGGTCGGCTCGACCCACGTGGACCCGTACTCGGCCGTCGCGGCGGGCGTGGCAGCGCTGTACGGGCCGCTGCACGGCGGCGCCAACGAGGCGGCGCTGCGGATGCTCAAACGGATCGAGACGGTCGAGAACATCCCCGACTTCCTCGAGGGCGTGAAGAAGGGCGACGAGCGCCTGATGGGCTTCGGCCACCGCGTCTACAAGAACTACGACCCGCGCGCCCGGATCATCCGCAAATACCTCGACGACGTGTTCGAGGTGCGCGGCAAGAGCCCACTGCTCGACGTCGCCTCGGAGCTCGAGAAGCGCGCACTCGACGACGACTACTTCACATCGCGTAAGCTCTACCCGAACGTCGACTTCTACTCGGGCCTGATCTACGAGGCGCTCGGCCTGCCCGTGGCGATGTTCCCGGTGATGTTCGCGATCGGGCGCACGAGCGGCTGGATCGCCCAGTGGAAGGAGATGGTGGAGGACGACGAGCAGAAGATCGCCCGCCCGCGCCAGATCTACACGGGTGAGCGCGACCGCGATTATGTGCCGATCGAGCAGCGCAGCTGATCGATCGCCGGGCCCGGTTGGTAGCTGCCCGTGCACCCGCAGCGGTCACAAGTCCTAACGAGAAGCGAGGCTGTACGGGCGGGGAGGCTGGATGCCGTTCTCCTACCGATCGACGAGCGCTAGCCCGGCGCTCGGCATCTACCCCGCCGGGCATTTCCTCGCGGGGGCTCAGCGACCGGCGAGCAGGTCCAGGCGCCAGTCGTTGGAGCGCACCGATCGCCCCGGCGGGTACTCCAGCTCGCAGGGCCCGAGCAGCGCGAAGCCGAGCCGGCGGCAGATCGCGTTCGACGCAGCGTTCTCGACGGCCGGGTAGGCGTGTACGAACCGATGCCGTGCCTCGACCCGGGCCGCCGTGATCGCCTCACGCCCAGCCGCGAGCGCCAGCCCGCGCCTCTGGAACGCGGGTATCACCGACCAGCCGATCTCGTAGATGTCCTGGCCCTGCCACTCGCGATCCCAGTAGCCGACCCAGCCGGCCCCCTCCCCGCCGGCCTGCTCGACGATCTTGAACTGCCCCGAGCCGGGCTGCTCGTAGCGGCGCTGGCGCTCGGCGATCTTCTCGATGCTCTCGACTCCCCCGAGATGCCTCATCATCGACTCCTCGCCTACGCAGCGCTCGAGCAGCGCAAGGTCCTCTCGGCCCCAGGGCTCGAGGCGAACGACCGGATCGGTGGAGCTGTCGCGATGCACCTCGGCCTGTCCTACCCGCACCGGCCCTACAGCACCAGCGTCGCCCCGTTCACGCGCAACCACTCGCGGTCCTCTTCGTAGTCCGGGCACCGGCGCTCGAGCAGCCCCAGAAGCGCGGCGAGTGGTCGAGCACCTGTAGGTGGCAGACCTCGTGCCAGACGACGTAGTCGAGCACGCGCTCGGGCGCGAGCAAGAGGCGCCAGTTGAAGCTCATCGCGCCGTTGGCCGCAGCACGAGGCCCAGCGCGTGCTTCTGCGCGCGGATCGAGAGGTCGCTGTAGGGCGTTCCGGCGAGCGCCGTCGCATGGTCCAGCCGCGGCGCGATCTCGGCACGCGCGGCGCGACGATAGAAGCGCTCGATCGCCGGGCGAGCGTCGCCGTCGGGCACGAGCAGCTGCGTCGCCGCGGCGATGCACGCGGGTGCGCCCGGCCTGCGGCACCAGCTCGAGCGACTCGCCGAGGTAGGGCACCGTGCCGGCCCGCGCGGCCACGCGCGCGAGCGCCTCGCGCGCCTCGTCCAGGCGCCGCTCGATCCACGGGCGCAGCTCGCGTGACCGCCGCCGCGGCGGCGCGCTCGGGGGCGCGCGTGGGCAGCACGACCTCGACCCCGGCGTGTGCGTGCACGTTGACCCGCACGCGCCGCGCGCGCGAGGAGCGCCGCACGGTGTAGGCGATCTCGCTGACGCTCACGCAGCGGAGAGTACGCATCCGACCGGGTCGGCAGACTCCGCGGCCGCTCGGCTGCCCGGGTGCACGCCCGGCACGTGCATAATCCGCTCGCGATGAGCAAATCGAGAGTCCGGCTCCCGCGCGACGTGCGCGAGCCCTACCAGGTGTTTCTCAACGGCGTGCCCCAGCAGCTCGGAAGCGACTTCTCGGTGCGCGAAGGCTCGCTGGTGTTCGAGCAGGAGCTGCGCAAGGACCAGCATCAGTCGGATGGCGCTGGCTGCTCGGCGCGTGGGGCGTCGGCACGTACCGCCAGAACGACTCGGTCGACGTGCGCTACGAGGCGCCCGACGGCTCGCCGCGCGTGGCCGAGGGGCTCGAGATCGAGGCGGGCTAGATCGCCCGCTCCCACGGGCGCGTCAGCTTCAGCGCGCTGAGGATCGCGCGCGTAGCCGGCGAGCGGTTCAGCGTGTAGAAGTGGATCCCCGGCGCGCCGGCGGCGAGCAGCTCGGCGCACTGCAAGGTCGCGTAGGCCACGCCGAAGTCGAACACCGCCTCGGGGTCGTCCTTGCGCGCGTGCAGCTCCGCGCGCAGGCCCGCGGGGATCGCAGCGCCGCACATCTGCGTCATCCGCTCGACCTGGCCCGACCTTCGTGATCGGCATGACGCCCGGGATGATCGGCACCGTGACGCCAGCCGCCCGCGCTCGCTCGACGAAGTCGAAGTAGAACGCGTTGTCGAAGAACATCTGCGTGATCAGGAAGTCGACGCCCGCCTCCACCTTCTCCGCGAGGTAGCGCAGGTCGGCCTCCGGCGCTCGTCAGCGTGGATGTGCGTCTCCGGGAAGCACGCGGCGCCGATCGCAAACGGGTAGTCGCCGCCGATCAGCTCGACCAGCTCGCGCGAGTACTCGAGGCCCCCGTCGGTCTTCGTCCAGCCCTCCTGGCCCTGCGGGCGGGTCGCCGCGCAGCGCGAGCACGTTGTCGATGCCGGCCTCCTGCATCTCGTCGAGCGTCTCGCGCAGCTCGCTCGCGGTCGCACCGACGCAGGTGAAGTGCGCCATCGCCTCCAGGCCGTACTCGTCCTTGATGCGCTTGACGATCTCGATCGTCTTCTCGCGGCGTGGAGCCGCCGGCGCCGTAGGTCACCGACACGAACGACGGGCTCGAGCGCCTTCAGCTCGCGCAGCGCCGCGTACAGGTTCTGCTCGCCGGCGTCGGTCTTCGGCGGGAAGAACTCGAAGGAGAAGACCGGTGTCTCGGACGCGCGAGGATCTCGTTGATGCGCATCCGTTGATTATGCAAGCCGGCGGCGCAGAGTCCAGCAGCGCGGCAACGGCGTCGGCGGTCCAGCGCTCGGTCTCGCCAGCGATCGGGTGAGCGTGGCCGAGCGCCTCCAGGTGGCGCAGATAGCTGAGCATCTCCGAGAGCAGCCACTGCGCGTTCTGCGCGGAGAGCCTCGTCGCCGTAGACGTGCGGGACGATCTCGAAGGCGCTCAGCGGCTCGTCGCCGATCGCACCGGCCACACCGTCGAGGCGCTCGTGCACGAGCTTGCGGTTGCCGTCGATGTGCGCCTGCACGTCGGTGAACGTGCGCCCGTGCCCCGGCAGGCAGAGGCGCGCGCCAAGGCGCTCGACGACGTCGAGCGAGTGCAGGAACTCGCCGACGGGGTCCGGCGAGTAGCCGTAGTCGAAGTACAGCGAGATGCGCCCCGAGCAGGTGGTCGCCGGAGATCAGCAGGCGTCGCTCGGGCTGGAACAGGCAGACGTGCGAGGGGGCGTGGCCGGGCGTCTCGTAGACCGTCCACGGGCCGAGGTCGGTTTCGACGATCGACGCCCGGGAGCAGCTCGCGGTCGGCTCGATCACGGCGGCGATGCCCGTCTCGCCGGTCTTTGCGCTCCTCGGCGTAGCGCCGCAGCGGCTCGCCGGGAACGCCGCTCTGGCGGGCCACCTCGAGGCGACGCGCGAACGCCGCGTCGGGGTCGCTCGACCATGTTCGTCAGGGCTCGTGGTTGGGGTGCATCCACAGCTCGCAGCCCGCGCGCTCGACGATCGATCGGCGCCTGCCCGTAGTGGTCGGAGTGCGCGTGCGTGCAGACGACCAGGCTTGCTGTCCTCCAGACGAAGCCCGCACATCTCGAGCGCGCGTTCGAGGTTCGCGATCGAGTCGGGCTCGATACATGCCGGTGTCGAACAGCACGACACCCGTCGCCGAGCCGCACTGCCCAGGCGTTGCAGTGCGGGACGCCGGGCCACGGCAGCGGCAGGCGCAGGCGGAAGACGCCTGGAAGCACGCGCTCGCCCCGTCCAAGCTCGCGTTTCGGGTCGGCTCGGGGCGAGGCCTTCGCAGGGCTGCGCGTTGCTCGCCTCGACCACGCGCCGGAGACTAGACTACGCACCGAGCGCGGGGTCCGCGGCAGACTGCGAGGAGGAGACGCATGGCTGAGCAGGAGAGCGACGAGGGCAAAGGCGGCAACCAAGGTGCGAGCAGGCGGCGGCGAATGTACGCCAGGCCCGCAGCCCGCGCAGGAGGATCACGAAGACGAGCCGAAACCGAGTCGGTGGCGCGCCGCTACTTCGAGGCGATCGGCGCGCGCGACTCGACGCGGCCGTCGCGCTGTGGGCGGAGGGCGGGCGCGACAACGTGCGCGGCCAGGTCGACGTGCTGGCGCCCGAGGGCGTACGCGCAGTTCCTCGGCGAACTGATGCAGGCCGATGCCCGACCTCGACGTCGAGGTCGTCTCGACGACCACCGAGGGTGACGCGCTGCGCCGTGCAGTGGCGGCTCACGCGGCACGTTCGCCGGGCCGGGCTCGCTCAACGGCGTCGCGCCGACCGGCGACCGCTTGACGCTCGAAGGCATCGACCTGCTGACCGTCGCGCGACGGCCTGATCCAGGCCAACGAGGCCTTCCCCGACTCGATCGCGCTGCGCGCGCCAGATCGGGCTGATGCCGCCGCAGGGCTCGACCGCCGAGCAGCGGCTGACCGGCGCCTTCAACGCGCAAGACGAAGCGTCACGGCTCTCGCCTGGCCGGCGGCGACGCGCAGCTGGTCGCCGAGGGCGTGTGGGTCGTGCAGGGCCAGCCGGCGCGCTGCAACGTGTACCTGATCGAGGACGAGCGGCGGCGTGACGCTGTTCGACGCGGGCGCACGCACGATGACGCGCGCGCGTCGCCCGCGCCGGAGCCAAGCTCGGCGGCATCAAGCGGATCGTGCTCGGGCACGGGCACACCGACCACCGTGGCACGGCGCCAGCGCTCGGCGTGCCCGTCTACTGCCACCCGGACGAGGTGCAGGACGCCGAAGGCAGCGGCGGCTTTCGCTACTGGCCGGAGGGACTCTCGGGCCTGCCCGTCCCCCACCGTCAGATCCACAGGGCTGATGCACCGCTACGCCTGGGACGGCGGCCCCGTGCAGATCGCCGGCACCGTCTCCGAGGGCGACGAGGTCGCGGGCTTCAAGCGTCGTCGAGCTCCCCGGCCACGCTCCGGGCCAGATCGGCTGTGGCGCGAATCGGACCGTCTCGCGCTCGTGCAGCGACTGCTTCTACACGCTCGACATGTGGGGACGCGACTGCACGCCGCACGTGCCCTTCCCGGTCTACAACTACGACACCGAGCAGGCGCGCGCGAGCATGCGCAAGCTCGCCGAGATGGAGCCGGCCGCGGCATGGCCGGGCCACGCCAAGGCGATCACCGGCGATGTGCGCTCCCAGCTCGAGCGCGCGGCCGCCGCACAGCAGTAACGCTGCGCTTGCGATGAGTCTCGGCTGCTCGCCGGGTCTAAACGAGACAAAGGCAAAGCAGAGGAGGCACGATGGGCATCGTGATGGTTCGCTATCGCGTCAAGACGGATCGTGTGCAGGAGAACGAGCGCCTCGTCGCCGGGGTCTACGAGCAGCTCGCGCAAGAGCAGCCCGACGGCTTCAAATATGGGACGTTCAAGTTCGAGGACGGTGCGAGCTTCATGCATCTCGCGGTGCTCGCCGACGGGGTCGAGAACCCGCTACCGAAGCTGGCCGCGTTCGCGCGCTTCCAGCAGGAGATCGCCGAGCGCTGCGAGGAGCAGCCGGTCGTGACGCAGCTCAGCGAGGTCGGGTCCTACGGGCTGCTGTGAGGGCGAAGGACCGGGCCCTGATCTCGGCGCCTGACCGGGCGGCGCGGCGAACTAGCCCGGTCAGCTCGTTCGCGCGCTCGTTCGCGCGGTGCCGCCTAAGCTGCAACGGATGGGAAAGCGCAACCGCAGCCGCGAACGCGTGCGCGCCCCGAGCAGCGACTATGCCGACGCCGAGGGCAACGTGCTCACGCTGCGCGGCTCGCTGCCGGCGGCCGCGCGCCGCGAGTACGCCGACACGCTCGCCGGCACCGGCGCACGCGCGGCGGCCACGCAGGAGGACGCGTGGCAGCGCGCCGTCGAGCTGCTGTTCGAGCGCCTTGCCGTGCGCTGGAGCATCGCGGGCGCGCCGATCGAGCGTCAGCGGGAGCTGCTGGCGCGCCTGCGCGTCGCGAGCCCATCTGAGCGCGCCTCGGTGCGCGACGCGCTTCGCATGCACTGCGCCGAGCACTTCCCCGACGTTCAGGCGCCCTAGACGAGCTCGCGGCCGAGGGAGCCACCTTGTGCTCAGCCGAGCAGCTCGAGCCGCGGCCCCTGCGCGCTGGCGGCCGAGACGAACCGTGCGGTGGCGGGACTGAGCACGAACTCGTGTATCTCCCCTCCCTCGCCGCGGACCTCGACGCGGCGGCCGTCCTCGCGCACGGCGACGATCGTGCCCGGCTCGAAGCCACCGCCGAAGTGGGCAATGCGCACGCGCGCGCCGACGGTGGGCACGGGGCGGGAAGGGCCGAGCATTCCACGATGCTAGGCGGGCAGGAGCTGGGCGCGAAGTCCGTGCAAAAGATCGCGCTCGACCGCGTGTGAAGGCGACGCTCGATACCTTGGGTCCGATGCGCCGCACAAAGATCGTCGCCACCATCGGACCGGCCTCGCGCGAGCCGGAGACGCTGCTGCGGATGATCGAGGCCGGGATGGACGTGGCGCGCCTGAACTACTCGCACGGCACGCTCGACGAGCACGCCGAGACGGTGCGGCGGCTGCGCGACGCAGCGGGCCGCGCGGGGCGCCCGGTGGCGATCCTGCAGGACCTGCCCGGGCCGAAGCTGCGGATCGGCCCGCTGCGCGAGGACATCGTCGAGCTGAAGCCCGGCGAGCACCTGACGTTCTCGGTCGACGGCGAGGAGGTCGAGGGCGACGCCAAGCGCATGAGCGTCTCCTGGGAGGGGATGGCCGACGCCCTGGAGAAGGACGCCGTGCTGTACCTGGCCGACGGCTCGGTGCGCCTGCGCGTGCTCGAGACACGCCCGGCCAGCGGCGAGGTCGAGGCGATGATCGAAGTCGGCGGCGCCGTCGCCTCGCGCCAGGGCCTGAACATCCCGGGTGAGGTCGAGTCGCTGCCAGCAGTGCCAGAGGAGGACTTCGAGCTGCTGCGCCACGGCGAGTCGATTGGCGTGGACATGGTCGCGCTCTCGTTCGTGCAGCGCCCCGAGGATGTCGAGTCGGTGCGCGAGCACACGCGCCTGCCGCTCGTGGCGAAGATGGAGAAGCCGCAGGCGGTGCAGCGCGCGGCGGAGATCCTCAAAGCGGCCGACTGCCTGATGGTCGCGCGCGGCGACCTCGGCATCGAGCTGCCGATCGAGCGCGTGCCGATCGTGCAGAAGCAGCTGCTCGAGCTGGCCGGCTGGATGGCGCGCCCGTCGATCACGGCCACGCAGATGCTCGACTCGATGGTCGCCTCCTCACGTCCGACACGCGCCGAGGTGGCCGACGTCGCCAACGCGATCCTCGACGGCACCGATGCCGTGATGCTCTCGCAGGAGACCGCGATCGGAAGCTATCCGGTCGAGGCGATCGAAATGATGGCCGCCGTCGCCGTGCAGGCCGAGGCGATCGCCCCCTATGAGCGCTGGAACGACTCGCGCGTGCGCCGCACGGAGTCCGATCCGGCGTACACGATCGCGCACAACCTCAGCCTCGCCGCGCGCGAGCTGCGCCTGGACGCGCTGATCGTGCCGACGCTGTCAGGCCGCTCGGCGCGCCTCGTCTCGGCGCACCGGCCGACCGTGCCGATCTACGCGCTCTCGCCGGGCAAAGAGACGGTGCGCCGCTGCGCGCTGATGTGGGGCGTGCAGGCCGCCTCGATGCGCCGCCACGAGACGACCGAGGCGCTGATCGCCGACGCCGCGCGGCGCGTCGTCGAGCTCGGGTGGTGCAAGACGGGGCAGCGCGTAGGCATCACCGCCGGGCTGCCCTCGGGCCGCCCAGGCACGACGAGCCTCGTGCAGATCCAGGTGCTGTAAGGCCTCGATCCACCCTCCGACCGCGCGAGATCCTCTAGCGCAAGAATCTGGTTTGGGAATCGGCCGTGACGGGTAGTTGCACTGCGCGGGAGGCTTCGATGCCGGGGTATCTCGTGCGCACACAGCGGAAGACGTAGCCGGCGACACTGAGCGCCGATGGGTCCAACCGCGATCCTGAAGATGGGAGCGCGTAATGACCCATGTAGCAACTGCCCCTCGACGTCGCCGGTCGCAGGCCGACTGCCTGCCCTCGGACGAGGCGTCCTTGTTCAGAAAGTGGAAGGCGGGCGGCGATCGGCTCGCCCGTGAGTCGCTGATCCGCGAGTACACGCCGCTCAGCCGCAGCCTGGCGCGCCGCTACGGTCGCTCCTCGGAGCCGTTTGACGACCTCTTCCAGGTCGCGCAGCTCGGGCTGCTGAAGGCGATCGATCGCTATGACCCGGACCGGGGCTTCCCCTTCAAAGCCTTTGCCGTGCCGACGATCCTCGGCGAGATGCGTCGCTACTTCCGCGATTCGGGCTGGTCGGTGCACGTACCCCGCGGAGCGCAGGAGCGAGCGCTGCAGGTGCGCGAGGCCCAGCAGCAGATGAGCGAGGACTGCGGACACGCGCCAAGCGTCTCGCAGCTCTCTCAGTACCTCGAGATCGACGCCGAGGAGGTGCTCGACGGGCTGAGGGCGCTGGCCGGCTACGGCACGCTCTCGCTCGACGCGCCCAGGCGCGGCGGCGAGGAGGACGAAAGCGGCTCCTACGCCGAATCGGTCGGCGAGGAGGACCGGCGCTTCGAGCTGATCGAGCTCGGGCTGAGCGTGGGATCGGCGCTCGAGCAGATCACGCCGCGCGAGCGGGAGATCCTGCACCTGCGTTTTGTCGAGGACCTCACGCAGACGCAGATAGCCGAGCGGATCGGCGTCTCGCAGATGCAGGTCTCGCGCCTCTTGCGCCGCTGCCTGGATCAGCTGCGCGAGCTGACCGAGGCCTCAGACGAAGCTTCCGGCCCGATCAAGGCCGGCACAGGCGTGGGAGGCAGCGAGGACGACTGACGCCTCCCAGGGCTTTCTCCGCGGGTCGCACAGACAGAGCGCCGCGGCCCGCGGACTAGCCCTTGCGCGGCAGCTCGAACCAGACTTTGGTGTCGCCGCGCGACTGCACGCCCCAGCGCTCGGCGACTTTCTCAAGCAGGTAGAGACCGTAGCCGTCGTGCGCGCGTGCGGGGTCGCGCGGGCGCGGGGTGAAGCCTTGGCCGGCGTCGGTCACGGTCACGCGGATCGTGCGCTCGCCGAAGGAGGCGATCAGGCCGACGGGCGCGTGCGGGTCGCCGCTGGAGTGACGGACGGCGTTGCTGACGACCTCTGAGACGAGCAGGATCAACGACTGGCAGAGCGAGCCGCCGAGCTCGAGCTCGCGACAGCACTCGGCGATCTCGGCACGGGCGAGCGCCGGCGCCTGCACGTCGTGCTCGAGCTCGAGCTCGACACGGAGCGTGCGCGTACCCCTGCCGGTGGCAAACGTTTTTTCGGATGGGCGCGCTGTCATCTGAGGCTCGGATCCTCGACGAACGGCAGATTCTCCTCGACGCCGCTGACGCGAAAGACCTTCATCACGGGCTCGGCGGGACGGAGGAGCCGCAGCGTCCAGCCCTCAGCCGCAGCGCGCTGGTCGAGCACGATGAACAGGCGCAGCCCCGAGGAGTCGACAAAGCCGAGCTCGCTCAGGTCGATCGTCAGCGTCCGTACCTCTGCTGTCAACGTCGCATTCACCGCAGCCTCCACGCGCGGCACCGTCGCTATGTCGAGCTCACCCGAGAGCGCCAGTCGCGCGGCGTCCTGCTCGCGAACGCTCTCGATCTCAAACGGCGTCTGAGACATCTTCTCCCTACCCGTTTCCTCGAGCGCCCACGCTCGACAGTTGATCGAGTCGCCCCCCGGTGGGCGACTCCCCGCTGTAGCGCATTATCACGACGGCAGTATCGTCAGCCTGCGCACCAACCTGAAACTCGTCAAGCGCCGTGACAAGGCGCGTGCCGATCTCCGCCGGGGCGAGCCCGCGCGCCTCGGCCATGGCGGCGCGCAGGCGATCGGTGCCCCAGCGCACGCCACCGTCGCCGACCGTGTCGGTGACGCCGTCGGTGAACGCCACGAGCGTCTCGCCGGGGCGCAGCTCGACCCGTGTTTCGGGCCAGCGCGTTCGCGCGAGCGCCCCGAGTAGCGTGCCGCCCTCGCCGATCTCGCTGACCCCGCCCTCGCCGATGCACAGCGGCGGTGGATGCCCGCCGATGGCGAGCGTCGCGCCGTCGGGCGAGATGCGCAGGCACAGGGCGGTGCACAGCGAGACGCTCGGGCTGCGGCGAAGTGCGGCGTCGATGCGTGCGAGCACCTGCGCCGGGCGCGGGTCGAATTCGGATGCGGCGCGCGCCGTGTGACGCACGAGCGAGGTCACCGCGGCCGCGCCGACCCCCTTGCCGGTCACGTCGCCGATCAGCATCAGCCACTCGCCGTCGAGCTCCCAGAAGTCGTAGAAGTCGCCGCCCACCTCGCCCTCCTGCCCCGCCGGTCGATACAGCGCGGCGAGCTCCCAGCCGGGAATCTCGGGGATCGCCTCGGGCAGCAGGCTGTCCTGCAGCGTGCGGGCGATCGCCGAGCGCTCGCTGTACAGGCGCGCGCCCTCGACGGCGAGCGCCGCGCGCGCGGCGATCTGCTCGGCGAACTCGAGATCGCCGCGATCGAAGCTGCGCCCGGACTCGGCGTCGACCATCGTCAATGCGCCGATCGTGCGCTCGCGGATCGTCAACGGCACGACGAGCACGGCGCGCATGCCCACCTCGCGCAGCAGGCGCAGGTGCTCTTCGTCGACCGCCGCCGCCACGAGCAGCTCGTCGGGGATGTCGGTGTAGAGCTGGGACTCGCCGGTGCGCAGCACGAGCCCGAGCCCCTGCTCGGGATCGAGCCGCTCGGGCTCGTATTCGCGCAGCCGTGAGGCCGTGCGCAGCTTGGCCGGATCGGAGTGCGCGATCGCCACCGGTTCGCGCCCGCCGTCCTCGGTGAATAGGTCGACGGCGCACCAGTCGGCGATCTGCGGCACGGCGAGCCCGGCGACGTTGCGCAGCGTCTGCTGGTAGTCGAGCGAGGAGGCGAGCACGTCGCCAACCTGCGCGAGGAACTCGATCCGCAGCGAGGCACGCTTGGATTGCGTGACGTCCTCGATGATCGTCACGGCTGCCTCGATCTCGCCGTCGGCGTCGCGCACGGCGGTGGCCTTCAACAGCGTCCATTGCTCGTCACCGCTCTCGCGGTCCACGGCGCGCAGCAGCAGCGGCTCGGGCTGCTCGCCGCGCAAGAGCTTGACCGAGGGAAGGTCGTCCATGCGGATCTCTCCGCCGTGCTCGTCGGTCGTCTCGTATTCCGTCATCAGCGCGCGCGGGTCGGCGGCGCGCAACTGCTCGACCGAATCGAGGCTGAGCCTCGCAAGTGCGGCGGTGTTGGCGTAGATCAGGCGGTCGTCGCGCCCGCGGATCGTGACGGCCTCGGCGAGCGAGTCGAGGATTACGGCGAGGCGCTGTTCGCTGCCGGCGAGCGCGCGCTGCAGCTCTTCGACGAGGCGCTCGGCCTGGCGATCGCCGTCCATCGGGTGATTATCCCGCCAAACTGTCCCGTTGACCAGCATCGCGCCCGCAACGGGGCTCGAACGGCCGTCGCTCAGCGCGCGCCGACGCCGCTGCGCCCGTAGAACTCGGCCTCCTGGCGGCCGAGCTCGGTGACAGGCTCATCGCCGTACATCCACTCGCGCGCGATCCGGTGCCAGTTGTTGCGCGCGCGCAGTTGCGAGAGCACGGCCAGCGTCAGCATCTCCATGCGCCGGCCGAACAGGTGCTCAGGGCGCATGTCCTGATGGCGCATCTCGCGGAAGTGGGTCGAGCGCGGGTCGGAGCTCTCGATCATCACCGCCGTGGCGATCTCGGGCGAGAGCTCGACAACCTCGTCGGTCGTGTACCACCAGATCGCGGACTGGACGAAGTCGAGCAGGTGCTCGGGATCGACGCGCTCGGGGTCGGGCAGGAAGCCCGATTCGGCGAGCAGCCGGTGCAGGGCGATCGCATCGCCCTCGGCGACGGCGCGCTGCGCGGCGAGCTCGAGGTCGACTGGGCCCGCCTCGAGGCGCTTGAACAGGCCGAAGTCGAGGAACGCCACGCGACCGTCGTCGAGCAGCAGGAAGTTGCCCGGATGCGGGTCGCCGGAGAACTGGCGGTGGCGATAGAGGCAGCCGAGGAAGAAGCGAAAGACGATCTCGCCGATGCGATCGCGCTCGGCCTGTCCGCGCCCCTTCAGATCCTCGAAGCCGACGCCCTTGACGAACTCGCAGACGAGCACGCGCTCACGCGAGAGCGAGCTGACGACGTCTGGCACGACGATGAACGGGTGGCCGTCGAAGATGCGCGCGAGCGCGCGCTGGTTCTGCGCCTCGAGCTCGTAGTCGAGCTCCTCGATGATCCGCTCGCGGACCTCCTTGGTGATCGCCTTGACGTCGAGTCCGGGCGTCATCCGCTTGAGCAGGCGCATGATCATGTCCAGGTTCTGCATGTCGGCGCGCACGGCCGTTGCGACGCCGGGGTACTGCACCTTGACGGCGACGTCGCGCCCGTCGTGCAGCGTGGCGCGGTAGACCTGCCCGATCGACGCGGCCGCGATCGGCACCTGATCGAAGGAGGCGAAGACGTCGTCGATCGACTCTTCGAGGTCGTCCTCGATCACCTTGCGCATCTGCTTGAAGGAGACCGTCGGCGCGGCGTCGCGCAACTTGGCCAGCTCGCGCTGGAACTCCTCGCGGTGCTGCTCGGGCACGAGGCCCATGTCGAGGAAGGACATCACCTGCCCGAGCTTCATCGCGGCGCCCTTCATCGTCCCCAGCGCGGCGACGATCTGCTTGGCGGTCTCGAGCTGGCGCCTGGCCATCGCCTCCTCGGAGGCCTCCTCGCCGCGCGTGACGTTCGCGGCTCGGGTGCCGAACTGCTTGACGGCCTCTCCGGCGGCCAGCGAGGCGACGGTCGCGGTGCGGCGAACGCGTGAGGTCGGGATCTTCTCGCTTTCGCGCGCCATGGCTGCATCCTAGGCGCAGCCGGGCGAGGCGTCGGCTCGGCGCCTGGACGCGGCTAGCTGCCTCGCTGCACTTTCGAGCCGGGAACGATGTCGTCGGCACCGCCGGGCCAGCGCACCCAGGCCTTGGTGCCGCCGTCGTAGTCCTGGCCGAGCAGCACGAGCGCGGCGGGCTCGCCGAGCGCCGTGCACGGCTCGGAGCCCTCCGGGTCGAGCCCCCGCCAGACGCGGATGAAGCCGTTGCCTTCCCACTCCTCGGCGACGGTCGTGGCGTCGGAGTGACCGGGGTAGATGACGGTCTGCGGCGGCAGCTCCATCAGCGTGCCCATGATCGAGTCGCGCAGGTCGGCGTAGGTGCTGTGGCCAGGCGCTTTGACGCCGCCGACGGAGTTCTTGAACAGCGTGTCGCCGGTGAACACGACTGCCTCGCCACCGCTGAAGCCTCCGGGCGAGGCGCTGCTGCCCCGGCCGCGGACGGGGCTTGCACCGGCGCCTTCGCCGACGAGGAAGGAGAGCATCCCGGCGGTGTGGCCCGGCGTGTTCAGCGGGCGCACCTCGAGCGTGCCGAAGCGCAGTGTCTCACCGGCCTGGATCGGATGCATGTGAGCCGTCGCCGAGCCCGCGTCGGCAGCATCCTCGGAACCGGACTCGGCGATGATCATGTCGCGCTCGGCCGGGTTGATCAGCACCTCGATCTCGGGCCAGCGCTCGCGCAGCACGCCGACGTCGCAGATGTGGTCGAAGTGGTGATGAGTGAGCAGCACGTGCGTCGGCAGCAGGTCGAGGCGCTCGGCGGCCTCGATCAACGGCATCATCGGGCCGCCGGCGTCGACGAAGAAGGCCGGTCCGCCGTTGCCGTCGGCGACGAGGTAGGTGTTCGAGAGGAACTGCGGGTTCATCGATGTCTCGACGATCATGCGCGCCATCCTACGCCTGCGCGACGAGGCGGGCGAGCCCCTGCAGGTAGCGCTCGTCACCGACCTCGCGCCGCCACTGCAGCACGTCGACCTCGCCGGCGCGCTCGAGGATCGTCGCGTGCGCCTCTGCCAGCGTCGGTGCAGTGGTGGCCAGCGCGACGGCGCGCGAGGTGCCGACGGTCCTGTAGGTGTCGGCGGCGACGTGCACGGCGGAGGAGAAGAACACGCTGCAGCCGGCTCGCTCGATCTCCTCGACGTCGAGTGAGAACTCGTATGGCTCAGCGGCGGCGCCGGCGGGGCGCGGCAGCGCGTAGTCGGGCGAGACGAGGTACAGCACGAGCGAAGCGTCGGAGCTGAGTGGCACGTCGGCGGCGCTCAGCTCGCCGGCGCAGATCCGCTCCATCACGGCCGGCCAATTGCCTTGGAAGAGGCTCATGATGTTCATGCACTCGGGGTCGCCGAAGCGCGCGTTGAACTCGATCACCTGCACGCCGGCCGCGGTGGCGAAGAAGCCGCTGTTCATGACGCCGTTGAAACGGCGCCCTTCGGCGGTCAGCCGGGCGATCACGCGCTCGACGATCGAGCAAGCCTCTTCGTAGTGCGCGTCTGTCATGAACGGCAAGATCGCCCGCTCGGTGCTGAGCGACCCCATGCCGCCCGTGCCGGGGCCCTCGTCGCCGTCGAAGCGGTAGGGGTAGTCGTAGGTCGAGGACGGGAAGACGACGGTGTGCCCGTCGCTGATCGCCTGAATCGTGAACTCGGCGCCGACGATCTTCTCCTCGATCAACACCGAGTCGCCGTGACTGCCGGCGGCGAGCAGGCTGCGCGCGTAGTCGCCGGCCTCGGCGTGGTCAGCGAGGTGCGGCCCCATCACCTTGACGCCCTTGCCGCCGGTCAGGCCGGAGGGCTTGACGACGACGGGCAGCGAGCCGAACGACGCGATCGCCTCGTCGACCTCCTCGGCGCCGTGCACGACGCGCAGCTTGGGCGTGGCCTCTGGCGCGACCTCGCTCAGCAGCCGGCGGGCGAAGGCCTTGTTCCACTCGATCTCGGCGCCGTCGCGCGTGGGGCCGACGGCGCGGATGCCCTGGGCGAGCAGCTCGTCGACGACGCCCGCCTCGAGCGGTTCGTCTGCCGAGACCATCGCGATGTCGATCGCGTTCTCGCGCGCGAACTCGGCGACGGCCTGCGCGTCGCAGACGTCCCCCAGCCGCACCTTGCCGCCGGAGGACTCGGCATAGCGCACGAGCGACGGGTTGAGATGCCCGGCGAAGGCGTACAGCTCTGAGTGCTCCGCCATGCGGGAGGCGAGGGCGCTCTCTCGCCCGCCGTGACCGACGATCAGGGTTCGCACGCGCGGCGAGTATACGGTCGCGGCGCTCAGCTTCGCGCCTCGGCCTCCTCGGCGCCGTAGAACGGAAGCTGCTCGAGCAGGCCGGTCAGCGCGAATACCTGCTGCACGGTGTCGGGACCGCGGATCACGGCGAGCTCGCAGCCGCAGCGCTCGCAGAGCTTGCTCGCGTAGACGACCGCCGCGAGACCGGTCGAATCGATGAAGGCAAGGCGACTGAGGTCGAGTGTGAGCTTCTCGATCCGGCCGGCTGCGAACAGCCGCGCGATCGCTTGCTGCACGCGATCCGCCGAGTCGATGTCGAGCGCGCCGGCGAGCAGGACCGACACCCGGTCCGCCTCCCTGCGTTCCTCCAGCTCGAGCCCCGTGCGGCGCATCCCTGCCTCGCCTCTACCCGTTCTCCGGATTCTTCAGACCCCTCGACAGTGGCACCGGCTCCCCATAGACTCGCCCCATGGCGCTGATCCACACCTGCTACCGCATCACCGACATCGACCGCTCTGTGGCCTTCTACGAGGCGCTCGGCTTCCAGGAGATCGGCCGGCTGCCGATCAAAGACGAGGCGGTCAACGTGTTCATGAACCAGCCCGGCGACGGCGACATGCCGCGCCTGGAGCTGACGTACAACTACGGCGTCGACTCATACGACGTCGGCACCGGGTACGGGCACATCGCGATCACCTCGGATGACCTCGACGAAACGCTGGCCAAGCTCGCCGAGCAGGGCATCGAGCCCGAGAAGCCGCCGTACTCGGTGCGCGAGGGCGGCTCGCGGATCGTGTTCGTTAGAGATCCAGATCAATACCGCATCGAGATCATCGAGCAGGGCTGAGCGATGCACCCGCAGACCGAGGTCGCGCTGCTCAAATAGCTGTTCGAGCTCAGCGGCCAGGCGCAGGCGCTATCTGGGGATCGGAAAGGATCTCTGAACCGTTCCGGCGGCGGTCTTGGTCCCAACCAGCAGCGTGAGCTGTCGCCGATGGCTCTCGATCAACGCGTTGCGCCAAGCGACGACCGAGGTCTTCCCCGGCCCGAGGCCCACCCGCTTGCTGATGACACTCTGCGTGTGCCGACGGCCCCGCATGGAGTGCACACGTCGCAGCGTGAGGGTGATCGCGCAACTCGACGACGCTTCGCGGGGGCAGGTCAGCTTTAGCACAAGTCGCTTGGCACGCCGCGTGAGCCGCACCGACGCGAACACCGCTTTGCGGATCGCGGCCAAAGTCCCGCCTTTTGGCGTCTGACCGCCGAGCGTCGTGATCGGCGCCGGACCCGGCCCCACGACTTCCGCCGCAGGGTGGACGCGCAGAGGAGGCGGAGGCGTCGCATAAACGTTGACGCCCAGCGTGCCTTCTTCGGCTTCCCCTTCGGGCCCGATCCCATCCATCGTCAGCCAGTGCAGTCCCGGTTCGGTGCCTGCGGGGATCGTTACGGTGGTGTCGACTTCGCCGTCGTCGTCTGCCGTCACTTCGCCCAGCACGGTGGGCGTCGAGTGCAGCACGATCTGAAGCTGCGAACCAGGCGAGTAGCCGCCTCCTTGGATCTCCAGCTGGCAGCTCAGCACGCAAGCTGCTGCCGGCTGCAAGCAGCCTGCACCACAGTCCTGCACGACCGTGCCGTTCAGCGTCGCAAGGTGCAGCGATTGACCCACCTCGGGGCGAATCGGGGCGGATGGCTCGGGATTGGCCACGAGCAGGTTGCCGCTCCCATCGGTGTAATGGTCGAGGAAGTATTGGGCGATGGCTTGATGTGCGGCGACGTTCGGGTGGAATGACTCGGGGTCCACGCCGTAGATTCCCGCGATCAGACCGTTGACCCACGGGTCGCTCGCGCAGACGCCATGGGCCTCGGTCACGCGCGAGATGTCGATGTAGAAGGCACCGGCCTGCGCAGCGGCATCGGAGACGGCTGAGTTCAAGGCGTTCAAGACGGTCCCGCCCAGGAACTCCGTCTCGTTGCTGTCCAAGTCGGCCGTCTTGGGAAAGCAAGTCGCGCCCGGTTCGACCACGGTTGGATAGCCGAACACCAGGAGCGTCGAGTTGGGAAAGCGGTGGCGCAGCGTCTTGAAGGTATCCACCAGGCGGTCGAACACGTTCCCGTTGATATTCGAAAGGGCTTCTTGCGCCCACGTGGTCCCGTCCTTACAGTTGCTGGTCCAGGGCAGCGCACAATGTTCGATCAGCGGTCGGAAGTTGGCGTCGTTACCTCCCACGCCGATCGTGATCACGTCCGGGTCGTGCCCACCGAGCTTTTCCTTCCGGAAGTTTTCGAGATCGACGATCTGCGGATGGCCCCCTGCGACGTTGACCGGCGATTTCGGGTACTGGCTGGTGGGCTTGATTTGCGACAAGCCTTCGGTGGCGCCCACGTTGTTGGTAGTCGCCCCACTGCAGGCGACGAACAGGAACTGCGAGGTGCCGAAAGCCTGCGCTATCAGGTTGGGGTAGGCCTCGCCGTTGCGATGACATTTGTTTTCGTATTCGACCCACGGCCTCGTGACGAGGTCCGCCGGGCGCGTCGTCGAGAAGGTGCGGGTGTCGCAGTCGACGCCGTTTATCCAGATCGGATCAAATAGCGGATCGGTCGTGTCCTGAAAGTAGGTCGCCTTCGCCAGATTGGTGCCGCAGTCGTATTTGCCATCGGTTCGCCCCTCGCCGGAGCTATAGGAGTCGCCGAGCGAGCCGATCGTCTTCACCGGAGTGCTGACGGTCGGATCGACGACCAGGTTGTCGATCGCAAAGCCTGCGGGCTCGTCGGAAACCGTTCGCACGGTGAAGCCCGCGATGCCCCGGTAAGTGATGGTCAGATGGTTGATGCCCAGGGACTGTGCGTACTGCGAGCCGACGACGAAGCCGTTGCTGTCCAGGTAGTCCACGACCACGGAGTCGCGGTTGTCGATATAGCCGACGTCGAGAGAGAAGCCGTTGACGGTCGCGGGAGTAGTGGTCCCAGGGGTGACGAACTCAGCCGTGATTTCGCCTTCGAACCGAGGCTCGCCCGACAGGACCGGGCTCGTAGGGTTGGCGCCGTCTTCGCTTGTGAACACGTTCGACGTGAAGACCACGCCGTCGTCGGCGTATTGATCCGTGACAGTCGTTTCGAGAGGAAGGTCGTCGAACGTTATTGCCGGATTCTGAGAGTCGACGTCCGGGGCTAGGCCCCCGTCGTGGTGCACCCGGACGCCGCGACCAGCCGACAACGCTTTCGGTCTGACCGACGGCGAGCTCGAAGGAAGAGTCGAAGCCCCGGCGCTCGCCGAAGACGCCAGCATGACGAGGATGGCCAGAAGCGCGCCGAGAGCGAGGCGGGCGGTCGACTTCACATCCCTACGCGGCACGACGATCGCTCGCGACGCCGCAGGCCGCAACCGAGCATTCCTACAAATCCCCAACCCAGTCATGTCTGCCCCCAAGCCACTAGCTGTCCAGAGGCGGGCAGCGTACCGGAAATTCGGGTGCTCGGAGTTATGCCATCTCTTGGCACGCGGCGTGGCCCGGTCGCAACACGAGCCTCACCCCGACGATCTTCGTCGTGCCACTGACGAGCACCTCGTCATTCAACATCGATGATCTCTGTCACCTCGCACCTGGCCTTCGTAAGTGTTGGCGTCTGGGACCTCCGGGGGTTGAACGATCACGACATCCGATGTGCACCGGCTCTACGCCCACTCGATGTCGCCGCGCTCGAAGGCCTCGAACGGCGCGCTGCGTCAGCGCGACGTTCTCCAGTGACACAGAGCGGCGTCCCTTATCCGCCGATGCCGGCAGCCGCAAAGGCGTCGTCGAGCGTTTTCGTCGAGGACGCCTCGGAGACGGTCCCCACGGGAGGCCCGGCGATCACCCCTCCGAGAGCTGCGAAGAACTCGGTGAAGTGCGGCGTGTGGAAATGGGCATAGAGACCATCGAGGCTTGCCCATTGCTCGACGAAGATGAACGTGTTGGGTGTCTCGACAGCCTCGTAGATGACGTAGCTCTGGCACGCGTCCTCGGCGCGCGACGGAGGTGTGACGGCAGCGAGGATCGCGAGCCACTGCTCGCGATCCTCCGGCTTGATCGGGGCAGTTGCGTGCAGGATGACCATCGTGCGCTCCTCCATTCGGCGGGTTGCCTGGGTGCACGACCCTATACGTGGATACGCATGCTGCGTCAGCATGCACGCTCCCGACTTGCAAGCCGTCTGCCGTCAGGTAGTTTCACCTCCAGCACAATCCGAGCAAGGGGGTAGGACATGAGCGGGCAGAGCGAGGACGTCATCAGTGGTCTCTACGAGGCGTTCGCGCGCGGCGACGTGCCGAGCGTGCTCGGTGGGTTCGCGCCTGACATCGAGTGGCACGAGGCCGAGGGAATGCCCTACGGCGGTGTCTACCGGGGCGCCGATGCGATCGCGCAGAACGTATTCGGGCCGATTGCCACCGACGTCGAGGGATTCGCGATCGTCCCGGAGCAGCTGATCGCCGCGGGCGACACGGTGGCTGCGATCGTCCGCTACACGGGCACAGGCAAGGCGACGGGGAAGTCGCTCGACCTTGCGGTGGTGCACGTGTGGGACATCCGCGGCGGCAAGGTGGCCCGCTTCCGGCAGTTCGCCGACACGGTCAGCTACGCCGAGGTGGTGCCGGCCGACGTTTCGGTGGTCGCCGCCTAGCTCGTCCAGCCCCGGAGCGGTGCGCAGTCATGCTGCGATCATCACGGTGACCGGCTACTCACCTATCCGCGAGCGGTGGCCGCTGCTGACGAGGTCGTTCCTGGCGACCTTCGCCGGCGGAGCCGTCGGTTGGAGCGCACAGTTCGCCGGCCTCGATTTGGGGCCCGCGATCGGCGTGAGCGTCACGCTGATCGTGATCGGCTTCTGCTCGTGGCGAAGGCCCGTGTCCGATCTGCGATTCATGCTCGGCTTCGCGCCGGCGTTCGCGTTGCTGACGTGGCCGACGCTCTATCTCGGCGTCGGGCTCGTTCGCTATTGGCTGACCGGCGAAACGCTTGGCGAGTGATCGCCCCCAGGCGCCGGGATCTGTTTGCCCGCGTGGCGGCGCAACGCCTTTATTGCATGTGCTACATTGTGACGCACATGGCTACTACATTGCCCACATCGTCAGTTGGCGTACGTGAGCTGCGCCAGAACCTCAGCAAGTATCTCGAGCGCGTGAAGGACGGCGAGACGCTAGTCGTCACGGAGCGCGGCACCGAGGTGGCGCGGCTCGTACCCTCGCGTCCCGACATCGACCCGTTCTATCTCGAGCTGGCCGAGAAGTACGGGGCGACGATCCCGAAGGGTGACCTGGCCGAGACCATCGCGAACCTGCCACCGCTGAAGAATCCGCCGCCGGCCGGAACGGCAGATGCGCTGCTCGCCGAGGACCGTCGCGATCGTTTTTGAGCGCGTCGACGCTCGCTTGTACCGATGAGCACCGTCTATGTGGATACGAGCGCGCTTGCTCGCGTGCTCCTCGACGAGCCCGATAGGCAGCTCATCGGCCACTCGATGGCGACCTTCGACCGCAGGATGGCCAGCCGGTTGCTGGGAGTGGAGCTGCGGAGAGTCGGTCTGCGGCGTGAGCTGAGCTCGCGCGCCGAGACGCTCCTTGCGGATGTGTCCCTGCTGCCGATAGACGAGCAGACGCTGGCGGCAGCCGAGACGCTCACGCCCCCTGGCGTCGGCACGCTCGACGCGATTCACCTGGCCACGGCACTGCGCTTGGCCGCCGAGGGCGGTCTCGACGCGCTGATGACCTACGACAAGCGGCTCGCGCAGGGAGCCGAAGAACACGGCCTCGCCGTCCTCGCCCCAAGCTGAAGCGCCCGCGCTACCCTCCAGAACCGATGCCGGACACGGGCAAAGTCGCCAAGAACCTCGAGCGCTTCGCGCAGGCGGTGTCGGCGCACGACCGCGAGAACCCGACGCACACGGCGCACGGCATCGGCTTGGCGCACTTCGACATGGAGCGCCTCGGCTTCGACGAGGGCGAGGAGATCCTGCCGGGCATCACGATCCACGCCGACAGCGGCGTGACGGGCAACTTCCGCGTGCTCTGCGACGGCGAGCACGACGAGCAGGCCGAGCAGGCCGAGCAGGAGGTCGTCGAGGCCGTCTCCACGCAGTCCGTCGGAGACGCAGTCGCCCCCAGCGCCGCTCCGTTCCCCTTCGAGCGCTAGCCGCACTTCAGTCGTCTTCTCCTTTTATTAATCGATAGAAGACGAATCGCCGTTGCCGCCTGCCCGGGCCGCGCCCGGCGCGAGTCTCAAGCGGGCGGCATCGATTTTGGACGCCCGGCCAAGGGCAGGCGGGCGCCGCGAGCGGCAAACTCACTCCTCGTGACCGCAGAGGAGACCGTCGGGGCGCCCGGCTCCGGGCGCTGTCGTGACTGGACCGGGCACGTGATCGTGTGCGGGCTCAACGACGTCGCGCTGCGCACCGTCGAGCAGTTGCACCTGGCCGGGGCGCGCACGGTCGTGCTCAGCGACGAACCCGACGAGCGCCTGATCCGCATCGTTCGCGGCTGGGAGATCCCGCACCTGCCGCGCGGCGGGCATCTGTCACAGCCGCTGTTCGACGCCGGAATCGCCGGCGCCCTGGCCGTCGTCTGCGCCGAGAGCACCGACCTGCGCACGCTCGAGACCGTGCTGCAGATCCGCGACCTGCGCCCCGACGTGCGCGTCGTCGCCGACCTCGACAACCCCTCCGTGGCGCACGCGCTCGAGGGCGTGCTCAGCTCCGTCGGCGTGCTCGACGTCGCGGCGCTGTTCGCGCCGGCCGTTGTCGAAACGTGCCTCGGGCGCCGCGCGCGCGAGATCCAGCTCGGCAGCACCGCGTTCGTCACGGCCGAGGTGAGCGCGCCGCGCGACGGTACGCTGCGCGAGCTGTACGGCAGCCTCGCGCCGATCGGCGTCGTCGCCGATGCCGACGAGACCGTGATCGCCTGTCCCGGGCGCGACCAGCCGGTCTCTGTACGCGACCGCGTGACGCTGCTCGGTACGCGCGCCGAGCTCGACGCGGCCGGGCTCGTCCGTCACGAGCCGAGCACCGGCGCCACGGCCGCAGCGCAGGCGCGCAGCTTCCTCAAGCGCCAGCGCAGCGCGATCGCCGGGGTCGTCGATCGCCCGCTGCGCGTCGCGCTGCTGCTCGCGCTCGCCCTGCTCGTGATCTCGACGATCGTGCTGCACTTCGCCTACCACGAGCCGCTCGGGCGCTCCCATCTCAGTCTGCTCGGCGCCGCCTACTTCACCGTCGAGACCGTCGCCACGGTCGGCTTCGGCGACTACTCCTTCGCCGCGCAGCCGAGCGTCATGGTCGTCTTCGGCATCTTCCTGATCGTCGCCGGCGTGACGCTGACGACGACGATGTTCGCGCTCTTGACCAACGCGCTCGTCAGCCGGCGCCTGGCGCAGTCGCTCGGCCACGGGCGGATCCCCGGGATGAGCGGCCACGTAGTGCTCGTCGGCCTCGGCAGCGTCGGCATGAAGGTGCTCGAAGGGCTGCTCGGCGCCGGCGCCGAGGTCGTCGTGATCGAGCGCATGGAGTCGAATCCGAATCTCACCGAGGCGCGCGCCCTGCACGCGCCGATCGTGCTCGGCGACGCCACGCTCGCGCGCACGCTCGACGCCGTCAACCTCTCCGAGGCGGCCGCCGTCGCGATCCTCACCTCAGACGACTTGACCAACATCGAGACGGGCCTCGCGATCCGTGACCACCTCGGCGAACGCTGGGTCGACGTGCCGGTCGTGCTGCGCGTGTTCGACCGCCAGCTCGGCCATCGCCTGGAGTCGAGCTTCGGCTTCCGCCACGTGTGGTCGACCTCGGCGATCGCCGCCCCCTGGTTCGTCGGCGCCGCGCTCGGCCTCGACGTGCTGTTCACCTTCTACGTCGGCAACCACCCCTTCCTGCTCGCGCGCCTGCGCGTCAGCGCCGGCGGCGGGCTCGACGGGCTGGCCATGCGCGAGCTCCCCGCCACCGTGCGCGTCGTCGCCATCCGCCGCGCCTCGAGCTCGGGCGCGCTCGAGCATCCGCCGCGGCGCGACACGCGCCTGGCGCCCCAGGACGACGCCTACCTCGTTGGCCCCTATGCCGAGCTGCTCGAGGTGCTGCGCCACGACCGCGAAGCCGGAGCAGCCCCGCCAACCGCCTGAAAACTCATTTCTTGGCGACTGAGCGCTGCCGCTTGCCTTTCTGGCCACGTTTGCGTGGTTCCTCCTTCGCGGACTCTTTCCAACGCTGATCGTAAAGCTCCTGCAGCAGCCGTACGTCACCTACGTCATCGAGATATACGGCCGTGATCACCGGGTTCCGGTTGCGTCTTGCAAAGTAGATCGCACGCTCCGGCGTCTCCTCTTTACACACGATCGTCATGTGCCGGTTATGACGCCAGGGATCGATCGTCGTCGGTTTCAGTTTATCTTTGAACGCCCTACGCAGTTCTCTACGATTGGTATCGAACGCAAGCAACAGATGGATCTCCTTTGCAAGCTTGAGCCTGCCCTTGAATTCCTCACGCAGCATCCAATCGCCGGACTCTGAGCTGATATAGACAACATCGTCTTTGGTGATCCGATTAAGCACAAGCCTGGTGTAGGCCTCCAGAGACGTGGCCGTCGGAAGCGTAGTCGGGTGTCTGAATGCCTTTGAGCACACGCGGTCGTCGCGCATGTGCAACTCGATTTCCGACTCTTCTTGGAACTCTCTCACCGTTGCCTCGAGTTTGTCTCTCAACATCTCATCGGGGTTCTCTTTGGCTCGGGGGTCCTCGTCTGTGTTCTTGACACGAACCAAGACGTGCTCCGCGAGCGCCGCTGGGTCGAACCGATGGAGAATCTTCGTCTCCGTTCGCCCCTTTTCTCCTGCGCTTCTCGGGCTGCGGTCGGCGTCTGCCGCCCGCAGGTCCGGACAGCTCAAGAGAACGTCAGGGTTGTCACGGCCCTCGATCAATCCGGCCGCTGCGCATAGTGCTCGCCAGCTTTCTCCCGTGCCCTTGGTCAGCCGTCGATAATCGTCGAAGTAACGCGCCGGGCGATCGAGGACTAGCGGCCCAAGTTGCAGTAGTCCCCGCGCCTTGGCTCCTGCAAGAGCCAGCTCGAGAATCGTGCGCCGTCGAGCGTACTCGACCATCTCCAGCTGCGCCCACTCGGGTGATGTAGTCGAACGCGACTTGACCCTCTCTGGCCGGAGCAGCGCTGCCACCGTTTCGTGTCGGCGAGCCGACCTGAACCGGACGAGCCCGCCCGCCCGAGATCCGGTCGCATCGTCCTCGTCATCGCCTGCCTTCTGCATCAAGGTATCTGTCAGGCATTTGACAAGCATGTCGCAGCTGTATTTGGGCAGCTGACACTCGTGAAGCCATTCGTCCGTGATCGACTCAGACTGTCGTATTGGCTTGGGGCCCTCACCAGCCGACGGCGCTCGTCGGTCTCGGCTTTGCGCCTCCTCCTTACGCACTTTGTCGATCTTCAGTCTTACCGAGCGCTCGACAGGCTTGAGGCTGAGATTGAACACGTCGAGCAGCTGGGGAATTCCCAACAGCTGCTGGAGATCGAACGTCGCCAGCCCGGAACCAATGTTGGCCACGACACAATGCTCCGCATGCAGCAGCTCCCGGACCACGTTTGAGATCCGCTGCGGAATCGAGTAATAGGAATCTGGCGTGAACCGCAGGCTCTCGGGCTCGCTTGCGGTCCCGTGGAGCTTGACATACAACGGGACATAGTCGACTGCAGAAGGATCCATTTGAAGGTTGTTGCAATCGCGCTCCGAAACGATCTGTTTATACTCGCCGGCGTCAAGCTCGTCGTCGAGCGAGCGATCCAATAGCTCATCGAAGTTGCAGCTGATGATCGCGTCTATGAACCGATGCTTCAAGAGGTGCGCGAGCAACTCGTACACGAGCAGCGTCGGGTGTTTGACGCTGTATTGTTCGGAGATGGTTTTCCGGACTTCGCGCTCCGTATCAGGATTCTTGCTTAGCGCAATCAGACGTGTCTCGAAATCATTTTTGTTGAGATCGTAGACAAGCTCTAGGCGCTTTAGCTCCGCCTTGTCCCGTTCAAATCTCTCCTCGAGTTCGTCGGCCAAGTCGTTGGCGCGCTCGACAAGCGGAGCGCTTGCGCCTGCACCGACGATGGCTATGCAGTGCATGTCTCGCTCCACGAGATCTGACTTGGACAATGAGTCACGCAGATCCCGCGAAAGCGCCGCGCGAACGGCGCTGTCCGGTATTGCTACGCGGACATGACGAGCGAGCAGCATGTCCGCCAGATCTGCGATATTCGCCACACCTTGCGAACCTCGACTTTGCTCGTTCGCTGATCGACCTCCAGCTGACTTGGCCGAGCGATCGCCATTTGCTAGCGAAGCTCTTTCGCGTGAGGACCCGCTGATCCGCTTGCCCGCCGGGAGAACGCCCGTGCGACCTGTGCCGTTATACATTCCGTGTTACCCCCAGTCGCCAGCAGTGAGACTGCTTCAGTACTCACACCGCTGGCTAGTCTCTCATCCGTGAGCTTCCTAGACTATCGGATAATCGCAATTATTGGAACTTGTATCTAATAGCCACAAGTGCCTAACGACACAACTGCCGCCTCAAGGCGCGGCGCGGCCGCTATTGAGACGGGCCTCGATCATCGCCACGAGCCGCTCGATCGTCGGGCACCGAAGGCCATGGCGTTTGGCCGCGCGCAGCACCGAGCCGGGGATCGCGTCGACCTCCGGTTCGCGCCCGGCCGCGATGTCGCGCTGCATCGAGCTGCCGAGCGTCTCGTGCGCGCGCTCGAGCTCACCGAGTGCCTTCTGGGGGTTGACGTCGTCGGCTCCCTCGGCTCGCCCAGCCGCGCATGACTCCTCGATCGCGCCGACCAGGTCGGCGCGCAGCTCGGGCGTCGAGCGAATCTCGCCGAGCAGCTTGTCGTAGGCGCTCGTCGTGCACGCGAGCGCGTTCAGGCGCACGAGCTTCGACCACATCACCTGCGCTTCTGAGCGCTCCGAGATCGGCCACTCCCCGCGTGCCTTGACGCCGGCCTCGCTCAGCACGCGCGCGAGCTCCGCCATGCCCGCGCGAGCCGACTCGAAGCGGCTTGCCATTTCGACGAGCAGGAACGGGCTCGTGTGCACGACGATGCCCGGCTCGGGACGGTCGGCCTCGACGCGGATCGTGCCCGCGAGCACCGTCTCCGGCGCGAAGCGCTCGCGCAGCAGCGCGATGTGGTCGAGGCCGTTGAGCAGCGGCAGCACGAGTGGAGGCTCGGTCGCGATGCGCTCCAGCGCCGACTCGAGCCCGGCGGCCTTGGTGGCGACGATCAGCGCGTCGACCGGCTCCTCCAATCGGGCGGTTGCGCGCGGACGCTCGATGAACTCGCCGAGCGTGACGCTGCCGACGCGCAGGCCCTCCTCGGCGATGACCTCCGCCGTGGACTCGCGCGCGACCACGATCGTCTCCTCGCCGGCGCGCTCGAGCGCGCCGGCGAGCAGGCCACCGACGCCGCCGGGGCCGAGCACGGCGATCTTCATGTGGCGGCAGGCGCGATCCGCGCGCCCGGGTCGATCAGCACGCGCGGGTCGACGAGCACGCCGGGGTTCATCACGCCGCGCGGGTCGACCGCGGCCTTGGCGCCGGCGAAGGCCAGCGCGAACGGGTCCGGGCGCTGCATGTCGTACCAAGGCCGGTGATCGCGCCCGACGGCGTGGTGGTGGGTGATCGTGCCGCCCTCGGCGATGATCGCCTCGGAGACGGCGCGCTTGACGGCGCCCCACTGCTCGACCTCCTCGCCGCGGCGAGCCGGTGCGATCGCGGTGAAGTACACCGCCGGGCCATCCGGATAGACATGCGTGAAGCG
This sequence comes from uncultured Solirubrobacteraceae bacterium, assembly GCA_963717665.1. GTDB lineage: Bacteria > Actinomycetota > Thermoleophilia > Solirubrobacterales > Solirubrobacteraceae > Palsa-744. Next base: position 2,949,607 of record OY970348.1, on the reverse strand, counting down.
CGCCGTCACGCGCCCGCCCTCGCCGCACACCTCGGCCAGCGCCTGCTCGCCTGCCGCTTTGACGCGCTCGTGGAAGGTGGCGAAACGATCCCACGTGATCGCCGTCTCGAACGTCTCGGCGAGCACGCCGATCGCGACGAGCACGTCGCGCACGTACGGCGCGCCGAGGAAAGCCTCGCGCCAGGAGCTGACCACATCTGCGCCGCCGGCGGCCTCCTCGCCTCCCCCGCCCTCGCCGGCGCTGCGCGCCTCGGGCACGACGCCACCGTGCTCGGCGCAGATCGCAAGCGCCCGCGCGAGCGCCTCGTCGACTGGATGGTCGGTCGACTCGAAACCGAGCACGAGCAGCGCACGGCTGCCGTCGCCGGCCATCGTCATCGCCGCCTCGCGCGCGTCGATCAGGCGGCAGTTGGCGGGGTCGAGGCCCGATTGCGAGAGAGCGCGCACGCACTCGGCGCCGGCGGCGAAGGTGTGGAAGCGCACGCCGGCCGAGCGCTTGTGCTGCGGGCGCGGCTGCACGCGCACCCACGCCTCGGTGATCATTCCGAGCGCGCCCTCCGAGCCGGCGAGCATGCGGTCGGGGCTGGGGCCGGCGCCCGAGCCGGGCAGCCTGCGCGACTGCCACACGCCGGCCGGGGTGATCGCGCGCGCGGACTCGACGTAGTCCTCGATGTGCGTGCGCCCCGTCGCGAAGTGCCCGGCCGCGCGCGTGGCGATCCAGCCGCCGAGCGTCGAGTACTCGAAGGACTGCGGGAAGTGGCGCAGCGTCAGCCCGTGCTCGCCGAGCTGGGACTCGAGCGCCGGCCCGGCCGCCCCCGCCTGGATCCGCGCGGCGCGCGAGACGGCGTCGACCTCGAGCACGCGGTCCAGGCCGCGCAGATCGATCGTGACGGCGCCGTTGAACGTCGAGGGCACGTCGGGCGTGACGCCGCCGACGACCGACGTGCCACCGCCGAACGGAATCGCGGCGACGGCGTCAGCGGCGCACCACTGCAGCAGCCGCTCGACGTCTGACTCCTCGCGCGGGCGCGCGACGAAGTCGGGTGGGTGGGCGAAGCGGCCGCGAAAGCCTTCGACGACGTCTACGTAGGACTTGCCGAGCGCGTGCGACGCGCGCGCGTGGTCGTCGCTCGCGCAGATCTCGGCCAGCTCGGCCGGCGGGCGCACACGCGGTTCGCGCAGCTGCAGACGCTCGAGCCCAACGGGGGCCTCGATCTCAGAGACGGCGAGCCCGAGGTGCCCGGCGGCGAGCGAGGCCGTCTGGCGGATCGCCTGCTCGGTCGGCTGCTGGTCCTCATAGCCCCAGCCCCAGTGCTTGAAGCGACGGATATTCACGCGCGCGAGTCTATGCTCACTAGCGTTACAGCCGCCCGAGCGGGCGCGTCACGCGCCTGTGCCGGGGTCTCGCCTCTCCTTTCCGGAGCCCTCCCATGTCCGCGCAACAGAACCCCCCCTCCAGCGAAGTCCCCGAGGTGCTCGCCCGCGGCCCGTGGGAGCTCGACCGCATCGAGGCGCACTGGCGCGCGGAGGAGTACGAGCCGCCCCCGGCGCACAGCGAGGCGGCCGACGCCGCGATCGAGGGCCTGCGCGAGCGCGGCTCGCCCAGCCACGACGGCGTGGCGGCGCGACTGGTCGACTTCCGCGCTGACGAAGAGGGGCTGACGATCGAGCTGCAGCCGCTGCGCTGGGCGCTGCGCCTGGTGGCGGGCGACGCCTCGCACAGCATGGCCGCGCTGTGCGTCACGCGCTCGGCCGACGGGCGCTGGCTGGCAGGACGGCGCGCCCCGTGGGTCGCCTCGTGGGCGGGGCGCTGGGCGCTCGGCGCCGGCGGTGCCGTGGATCTCGGCGAGAGCCCGGCTGAGACGCTCGTGCGCGAGCTCGACGAGGAGTGGTCGGTCGCGCCAGAGCGCGTGCGCGGCGAGGCGCTGATCTGCCTCCCTCAGAGGATGGTCATGTTCGTCGGTCAGGCGTGGATCGCGGAGGGTGCCGAGGACACGGTGCAGCCCGACGCGGAGCACGACGAGTTCGCCTGGTGGCCGGCCGAGATCGACGAGTGGCCGCCGGAGGCCGGCGAGGCGCTGCCGCGCATGGCCCGCTGGCTGACGGAGTGAGCAACCCGCTGACGTTCGAGCGTCTGAAGTGGACGTCGTTCTTTCACTCGTGCGTGTATGTGGCGCTCTTGATCTGCGCGTTCGCTGCCGGTAGCCCGCAGCCGCTCACGTTCGTGCTCGGGCTCACGCACGGCCTCTTGTGGATCTTCATGTCGCTCGCCTGCCTGACGGCCGCGCGCCTGCGGATCGTCTCTCTGCGCCTGGCCGTCGCGGTGACCGTGCTGGGTGGCGTCGGGCCGTTCTTCGGCAGCTTCGAGTTCATCCGTGAGCAACGCAAGCGGGCCGCGCTAGAGTAGGGAATCAATGGCCACAGGCACCACGGCTGAGCAGATAATCGACGTCGTGACCCCTGCCGCCGGCGAGTCGGTCACTGAGGGAACAATCCTCGAATGGCATGTCAAGGTCGGCGACGCGGTCAAGGCCGACGCGACGATCGTCGAGATCTCGACCGACAAGGTCGACGTCGAGCTGCCCTCCCCTGCGACGGGCGTCGTCACGGAGCTGCTCGTCGAGGAGGGAGACACGGTCACGGTCGGGCAGGTGATCGCGCGGATCGCGGTCGGCGCGAGCGCAGGTGCCGCGGCGGACGCGAGCAACGGCGGAAACGGTGCCGGCACGGCGAAGAGCGCCGGCGAGAACGGCGCGAGCAACGGCGCTGCGCACGCGGAGGAGGAGACACCCGACGGCGGTCAGCTCGTGGACGTCGTGACGCCGGCCGCCGGCGAGTCGGTCTCGGAGGGCACCATCCTCGAATGGCGCGCCAAGGTAGGCGACTTCATCAAGCAGAGCGACACGATCGTCGAGATCTCGACGGACAAGGTCGACGTCGAGCTTCCGGCCCCGGTGAGCGGCACGATCGCGGAGCTGCTCGCGCAAGAGGGCGAGACGGTTACGGTCGGGCAGGTGATCGCGCGGATCGCCTCCGGCGAGCAGGCTGGAGCCCGGGCGCCGCAAGACGGCTCTGACACGGGCGGCACTGCGAGCAACGATTCCAGCGCGAGCGCACCCGCGACGAGCGCCCTCCCGGAGGACCTCAAGATCTCGCCGGTCGCGGCGCGCGTCGCACAGGCCGAGGGCGTCGACCTGGCGCAGGTCTCAGGCAGCGGCCCGGCCGGCAGGATCGTCAAGTCCGACGTGCTCTCGGCAGCCGGCGGCAACGGCGCCGCGCGCTCGGCGCAGGGCGCGAGCGACGGCACCGCCTCGGACCCGGAGCAGGCCGAGACGAAGCCGATGCGCGGTGGCGCGGCGGCGCTGGCCCGCTACATGGAGCAGTCGCGCAAGATCCCGACGGCGACGAGCTTCCGCACCTTCACGGTGACGATGCTCGACGGCCGGCGCAAGGAGCTGAAGGCGGCCGAGCGCAAGGTCTCCTTCACGCACCTGATCGCCTATGCAATCGCGCGCGCCGTGGATGACATGCCGGTGATGGCCGACCACTTCGAAGAGATCGACGACAAGCCCAACCGCGTGCACGACGGCCAGGTCAACCTCGGGCTAGCGGTGGACGTCGAGAAGAAGGACGGTTCACGCACGCTGATGGTGCCGGTGATCCGCGACGCCGGGCGGATGCCGTTCGAGCGCTTCGTCGCGGCCTACGACGCGCTGGTCGAGAAGGCGCGCACGAACACGCTGACGGCGGACGACCTGCAGGGCGGCAACCTGACGCTTACCAACCCGGGCGGGATCGGCACGATCGCCTCGGTGCCGCGCCTGATGACGGGCCAGGGGACGATCATCGCCACGGGCTCGATCGCATACCCGCCGGGCCTGGCCAACATCGGCCAGATGATCGGCGCGGAGAAGGTCATGACGATGACCTCGACCTACGACCACCGGATCATCCAGGGCGCCGAGTCGGGGCGCTTCTTGGCGCGGATCGAGGAATACCTGCAGGGCGAGCGCGGCTTCTACGAGGGCGTGTTCGCCTCACTCGGCGTAGAGCTCGGCCCACCGCCCCCGCAACCGGCGCCGGCAGCCGCCGCATCCGCTGCGGCGCAGGCCGACACGGCCCGCCCGGCAGGCGTTGGCGCAAGCGAAGAGCTCCTGCGCGCGGTGCACGCGGCGAGCACCCTGGTCAGCCGCTACCGCAGCCACGGGCACTTGGCGGCGCGTCTTGACCCGCTGGACTCAGAGCCCGAGGGCGACCCGGGCCTCGACCCGGAGCCGCTCGGCCTGACGCCGGAGATCCAGGCGCGAATCCCGGCGAAGGTACTGAACATGTACGTGCCGGGGGCGACGCTGGCCGACGCGCTGCCGCACCTGCGCGAGACCTACTGCGGCACGATCGCCTATGAGATCGAGCACATCGCCTCGCACCGCCAGCGCGTGTGGCTGCGCGAGCACATCGAGTCGGGCGCGTTCCGCGAGCCGCTGACCAACGACGAAGCGCGCTGGCTGCTGCGCCGCCTGGTCAAGGTCGACGCGCTCGAGCGCTTCATGCACAAGGCCTACCTCGGTCAACACCAATTCTCGATCGAGGGCCTGGACATGACGGTGCCGATGGTCGACGAACTGATCCGCCTGTCGGCGGCGCACGGCGGCAAGGAGGTCGTGATCGGGATGGCCCACCGCGGTCGCCTGAACGTGCTTGCGCACAACCTCGGGCGCCCTTACGACACGATCTTCGCCGAGTTCGAGGGCGCCTCGACGCTCGAGGCGGTCACGACGATCCCGCAGGGCGGCACGGGCGACGTCAAGTACCACCATGGCACCCAGGGCTCCTACGACCTCGGCGACGGCGAGACGATCCGCGTCAACCTCGAGTCCAACCCGAGCCACCTGGAGTACGTCTACCCGGTGGTCGAGGGCGCGACGAGGGCGGCGCAGACGACGCGACAGGGCTCGCGCGCGCATCAGGACACCGACGCGGCGGTGCCGATCGCGATCCATGGCGACGCCTCGTTTCCGGCGCAGGGCGTCGTCTCGGAGACGCTCAACCTGCAGGCGCTCGACGGCTACAAGGTCGGCGGCACGGTGCACATCATCACGAACAACCAGGTGGGCTTCACGACGGACCCCGACGACGCGCGCTCGACGCGTTGGGCATCTGACCTAGCGAAGGGCTTCGACGTGCCGATCGTGCACGTCAACGCAGACGACGTGCAGGCGTGCATGAGCGCAGTGCGACTGGCCTTCGCGTTCCGCCAGGAGTTCGGCCACGACGTGCTGATCGACCTGATCGGCTACCGCCGCTTCGGCCACAACGAGTCCGACGAGCCCGCCTACACGCAGCCTGAGATGTACGCGAAGATCAAGGGCAAGAAGCGGGTCTCCGAACTGTGGGCCGACCGCCTGGTGGCCGAAGGCGTCGTCTCCCAGGAGGAGGTCGACGCCCAGGCGCAGGAGGTCTGGGACAAAATGACGCTGCTGCACCAGCGCCTGAAGGCGAAGATCGCGGCCGCGGCGGAGGAGCACGGCGAACATCCGACGGGCGAGTACGAGCTCGATCGTTCGCCGAGCCCGGAGGTCGAGACGGCGGTGCCCGTCGAGCGGCTGCGTGAGCTCGGCGAGGAGCTCTTGAGCGTGCCCGAGGGCTTCACTGTCCACCCGAAGCTCGTCAAACAGCTCGAGCGCCGGCGCGAGGCGCTGGGCGAGGACGGCCACGTCGACTGGGCGCACGCCGAGGCGCTGGCGTTCGGCTCGCTGTTGACCGAAGGCACACCGATCCGCCTGACCGGCCAGGACACCGAGCGCGGCACGTTCAGCCAGCGCCACATGGTGCTGCACGACGCGAAGACCGGCCAGACGGTCTGCCCGATCCAGAGCCTGCCCGACGCGCTGGCGCCGCTGGAGCTGCACAACAGCCCGCTCTCGGAGCTGGCGTGCATGGGCTTCGAGTACGGCTACAGCCAGGAGGCGCCGGAGACGTTCGTGCTGTGGGAGGCGCAGTTCGGCGACTTCGTCAACTCGGCGCAGGTGATCGTCGACCAGTTCATCGTCTCGGGCCTGGCCAAGTGGGGGCAGACCTCACGGCTGACACTGCTCCTGCCGCACGGCTACGAGGGCTCGGGCCCGGAGCATTCCTCGGCGCGCCTGGAGCGCTTCCTACGTTCTGCTGCCGAGGGGAACATCCGCGTGGCGAGCCCGACGACGCCGGCCCAGTACTTCCACCTGCTGCGCCGCCAGGCGCGGATCGCCAAGCAGCGCCCTCTCGTGGTGATGACGCCGAAGTCACTGCTGCGCCTGCCGCAGGCTACGAACACGATCGCCGAGATGGCCGAGGGCACGCGCTTTCACCCGGTGCTGGCCGAGCCGGGCGTCGACGACGCCCAGGTCACGCGCCTGTTGCTGTGCACCGGCAAGGTCTACTACGACCTCGTCGGCCACCCGGACCGCGCCTCGCACCCGGGCCTCGCGGTGGCGCGCGTCGAGCTGCTCTACCCCTTCCCCGAGGCGCAGATTCTCGAGCTGCTGCACCGCTACCCGAAGCTGGAGGAGGTCGTCTGGGTGCAGGAGGAGCCGCGCAACGCCGGCGCCCGCGCCCACATGTTCCCGCGCCTGATGCAGATCATGCCTCACGAGATCCGCTTCGGCTTCATCGGCCGCCCCGAGCGGGCGAGCCCCGGCGAGGGCTACCCGGCGGCGCACCTCGCCGAACAGAGCCGCATCGTCACGACCGCGATCGACCTCGACAAGGCGATCTCCCAGTACCCGCGCAAGACGCCGGGGCAGCGCTGATGTGGGCCCTGTGGAAGCGGTTCCTCGAGATCCGCCGCCAGCGCAAGCGCAAGAAGCAGCTCCGGCGCTAGTCCGCCCCTAGCGCCCTTTCCAAACGGGAGGACGCTTTTCCTTGAAGGCACTGGCCCCCTCCTTGGCGTCCTCGGAGGTCATCACGGGCCCGGTGATCTCGCCCTGCTTCTGCCACATCTCCTCGCTGCTCCAGTCGAACTGCTCCTGCAGGATGCGCTTGGAGCCGATCAGCGCGAGCGGGCCGCTCTTTGAGAGCTGCTCGGCGAGCCCGAGTGCGACGTCGACGGCGGTGCCGGGCTCGGCAAGCCTGTTGACGAGGCCGAACTCGTAGAAGCGCTCGGCGGGCATCGGGTCCCCGGTCAGGGCGAGCTCCATCACGACGTGGTAGGGCATCCGTTGCGGCAAGCGCAGCAACGCGCCGGCGGCAGCGATCAGCGAGCGTTTGGCCTCGGGGATCCCCATCTTGGCGCCCTTGGCGGCGACGATCAGATCGCACGCGAGCGCGACCTCCAGGCCACCGGCGAGCGCGAAACCCTCGATCGCGGCGATCAGCGGCTTCTGCGAGGCGCGCTGGGCGATCCCAGCGAAGCCGCGGTCGCCGAACCAGGGCGATTCGCCCTTGACGAAGGCGCCGAGATCCATGCCGGCGCTGAAGAACCCGCCCGTGCCGGTGAGCACGCCGACGGACAATCCGTCGTCGCCGTCGAGCTGGTCGAGCGCGCCGGCGACGCCCTCTGCGACAGCCCCGTTGACCGCGTTGCGCACCTCGGGACGGTTGATCGTGACCAGCAGGACGTTGCCGCGCTGCTCGGTCAGGACAGCATCGGCGGAGACGGCGGCTTCGGCACTCATCGGCGGTTGGCTCCTTGGTCGGAAAGGACGTGGCCAAGCCTACCGGCGAGGCCACGGCGGGCGGTTGCGATCGGCGCGACTCCCGCCGAGCAGGACAAGTCGCGTCAGTCGGCTGAGTGCGTCTGCACGCTCTCGGCGCGAGCCGGCGCGGCGGCCGTCGCGTCGGAGGCATCGGGCGACGGCGCGGGTGCGGGAGTCTCCGAGGATGCGCTCGGCGCGGAGGCTGCGCTGGCGGCGGGCGGTGGGCCGTGCTCCTCGTCCCCGGTGCCGATGTCGAGCGACTGGCGGAACTCACGGATGCCCTGGCCGAGCGCGCGGGCGAGCGCGGGCAGGCGCTTGGGCCCGAGCACGATCAGCGCGACGAGCGCGATGAACAGGAGATGTACCGGGCTCTCGATCCCCATCAGACAAGGCTAGCCAACCGGAGGCCGTCGCCTGGACGGACCCCAACCGAGCGATGAGCCAGCGGTCGAGATGGCGGCGACCGCCGACGCTGGTCTTAGCCTCTGCGAGCGTGGCAAGCGAACAAGCAACGCTTCCCGGGCGGGCCTATCCCCCACCGCCGGATCGCGAGCCGTTCTGGCCGGCCCAGCTGTCGGTGCTGGCGGCGATCGGTATCCAGATCCTCCTACCGGCGCGGCTGACAGCGGGACCGGAGTGGCTCGTGCCGACGATGGAGGGGGTGCTGCTGGTGGGCCTGTTCGTGGTCACGCCGAACGTGATCGAGGACGAGCATCCCCGCAGGCGGCGCATCGCGCTCGGACTGACTGCGCTGGTCAGCGCGGCGAACATCTTCTCGCTGGGAGCGCTGGTGCACTTCCTGCTCCACAACACTGTCTCGGACGGCCGTAGCCTGATCGTCTCGGGTGTGCTGATCTGGCTGACGAACCTGTTGGTGTTCGCACTGTGGTTCTGGGAGATGGACCGCGGCGGGCCTGGCCTGCGGGCGGCGGGCCGCGACGAAGCGCCCGACTTCCTCTTCCCGCAGATGAGCGACGACAGGATCGAGCCGGCCGACTGGCGCCCGAAGTTCGTCGACTACCTATACGTGGCGCTGACGAACAACACGGCGTTCAGCCCGACCGACACGATGCCGCTGACGCAGACGGCGAAGATCGTGATGGGTGTGCAGTCGACCGTGTCGTTTCTCACGGTCGGGCTGATCGTCTCGCGCGCGGTGAACATCCTCTAGCGGCTGCCTCGCCGTCACGAGGCCCTCGGCTGTCGGGACCCGCGCACCGATGAGCTACGCGGACACTGTGGGGAGCCGCTCCCCTCCCCACAGCCGTCCCAGCTCGAGCGACCTACAGCGCAGCCGCTTTTATCTCGAGCTTTTCTCCGTTTGCGATCTTGCCGGTCCCGCTCAGGCCGGCCTGTTCGGCGGGGCCCGATCCGAGCGTGCTGAGAAGCGTGTCGTTCGGTTCTTCTTCGAACGATTCGGGTTTCTGTTTGCCCCCGGCAGCCGTGAACTTCAGCGTGAACGTGGAGGTCATCTTGTCGAGGCTCGAAATCGGCGCGATCACCGAGCCGCCGACCGACAGTGCTTCGCCGCCGCATTCGGCGCCCAGCAGCGTCGGCGCGTGCTTGAGGTCCAGGCCGACCGAAACGTGCAGGTCTTCGCCTTCGTAGGCGTCTTCGATGAAGCCCAGTTCGCCCGAGAGCGGGCTGGTGACGATTTCGCCTGCGGCCGCGCCGCTGCTCTGGCAGGCCTGTTTGCTCGCCGCGAGCTGACATCCGGTCAGCGTGATCGTCGCAGTCGCCGTCTTCAGGCCCGTGTACTGGCCGCTGCCCGAGGAGTGCGAGCAGGTGAGCGACGAACCGCCCACGCTCGTCAGCGTAGTCTTCGCCGAGGAGGTCGTGAACGTGTTGTTCGCACCCGTGCCCGGCAGCCATTCGTACTGCCCGTTGACCGATTCGGCCGGCAGCGGGTTTTCTTCGATGCAGTCCTTCGCTTCGTAGTGGCCGTGGTAGATCTTTTCTTTGCCCACCTTGGTCGCTTCGACCTTCACGCAGCGGCCGATCTCCGGAAGCGCCGCCTGTGCCTTGATCGCCCTTGGGGACGCCGTCACGAAGCTGCTGTTCAGACGGGCCGTGTTCTTGCCCGCGGCCGCCGGCAGGCCGGCGTCGAGGTTGACAACCGGGTCGATCACAGGCGCAAGCACGCCGCCGCAGCCGTTGACGCCCGGAGCTGAGAACGAGTTGTCGACGAGCGAGGCGCCGGTGACGCCGATGATCTTCGAGTGATCGAACACCTCGACGGACCCTTTGGCGCCGGTGATCGGTTTGTTCGGCGCCGGCGGTTTCGTCGTCCCCGTCGTCAGCGCCAGCGCAATTTGTTCGGAGTCTGAGCCGATGTAACAGGAGCTTCCGAGCGCCGGGTTGTCGAGTTTGACCTTCAGCGGCAAATCGATCGCCGGGCTGTCGGTGCCGAGGTTCTCGAGTTCCAGGATCACCGGGCCGGCGAGTTCGGAGGTCGCGGTGACTTCGCCACCGATTTCGCCGATGCCGGTGAGCCCGCCGGGAATCGTCAGCGGCGTTTTCGACAGCGTGTTGCCGTCTACTGCGGGCACGAGCTGCGGCGAGGTTTCGCTGACACCGCCCTGCAGCGTGATCGTCTTGTTGATCGTCACCGTCTTCGAGCCGATCACGAATTCGCCGCTGTTCGTTGTCGAGACGATGCATGCGCCGACGTCGGGGTTGTTGATCGGGCAGTCGTAGAAGACCGAGAAGTCGTGCTTGAGCCCGGCGAACGCCGGAGCGGCGAAGGCCAGCGCGAGGATCGAAGCCACCAGCGCCGGAACGACAATGACGGGTCTTGATCGACCGGTCCTGCGTCCCCCGGGCCGAACCCGCCGTACCCGAATCACGTGCATCTTGCTCATGTCCCTCTCCTTCGCTGTCTTCCCTCGATGTTCCCGGCAGTCCGTGCTCTCGCGCACGAATCGACAGCATTTTTACCCGCTCCACACGGCTTCAAACATGCTCTTGCCGTGTTGTCAACCGCGACAGCGCGAGCACTCGTCAGTCGGCGGCGGCCAGCTTCGGCTCGAGCGCCAGCGCTTGGATGATCAGCTCACGCACCTCCTCGCCCGCGCCGAGCGCCGTTGCCCGGCGCAGCGCCTCGAGCGTGCCCTCGCGATCCATCAGGCGCAGGCGCAGCCGACCGAGGCGCTCCCACGCGCCGGCGTCGCTGGGACCGCGTTGGACTGCGCGCTCGGCGGCCTCCTCGGCGAGGTCGACGGCGCCGATGTCCTCGTAGATACGCGAGGCGAAGCGGTGCGCGGCGGGCCGGGTCGCCATCGACGCGCGCCCAGTCGCGCACGGCGCGGGCGGCCTCCTCGAGGTTGCCGCGCCTGCCAGAAGGCGAGCGTCATCAGGCGCAGCACGGCGACGTTCTCGCGGCTCGGCGTCGCGCGCGTAGATCAGCCGCTGCGCGGCGAGGTCGTACTCGCCTTCGGCCATCGCGTGCTGCGCGGCGAGCATGAAGCGTTCGACGCGCTCGTCGGCCGGGTCGGGCTTCGAGAAGTCGACGAAGCGCAGGCTGCCGGCGGGAACCGTGCGCATGCCGTGGCTGAACTTGACGCGCGCCCACTGCTGCACGTCCTCGCCGCCGTCGGTCCTCGGTGAAGTAGATGCCGGTGACCGTGCCGACGCCCCACTCCGGATAGGAGAGGCAGCGCGCGTAGCGGTGCACGACCGAGTGGTCGGGCACGCGGCTGGCGAACGGGTCGTGCTTGGCTTGTGTCCGCGGCATGCGCGCGTGCGCGCTGCTCGGCCTCGTAGGCGCGGCGGCCCGCCTCCTCGCGCTCGCGACGGGCGGCGGCGGCGCGAGGCGCGCACGGCGTTGCGCGGAGACCTTGCCCGCCGCGCGAGCCCTCGGCGAGGCGCTCGAGCTGGTCGGCGGCCTCGTTGATCGCCTTCAGGTGGCGCTCATGCTCGAACTGGCGCCCGGCCGGCGCGATGTCGGGATGCCAGCGCTTGGCCATGCGCCGGCGCGCGAGCTGCACGTCGCGCTTGTCGAACGGCGCCTCGAGCTCCAGCAGGAGCAGGTGCTGCTCGACGTCGAGGACGGTCGTAGGCATGACCCGACAACGTTAGCGACCCGCGGCGAGGTCCTATCCTGCCTGCCAATGTCCTCTCAGTACATCTTCACGATGCACCGGCTGTCGAAGCTTCATCCGCCGGACAAGACGGTGCTCGACGACGTCACGCTGGCCTTCTACCCGGGCGCGAAGATCGGCGTGCTCGGCTACAACGGCGCCGGCAAGTCGACGCTGCTGCGGATCATGGCCGGGCGTCGACAGGAGTACCGCGGCGAGGCGCAGCTGGCCCCGGGCGCGACGGTCGGGCATGCTCGAGCAGGAGCCCGCACCTCGACGAGACCAAGGACGTGCGCGGCAACGTCGAGGACGGCGTCGCCGAGACCAAGGCGCTGCTCGACCGCTTCAACGAGCTCGCCGCCGACTACTCCGACGAGACGGCCGACGAGTTCGGCGCGCCTCCAGGCGAAGATCGACGCGGCCGACGCGTGGAACCTCGACACGAAGCTCGAATACGCGATGGACGCGCTGCGCCTGCCGCCGCCGGACGCCGACGTGAGCAAGCTCTCCGGCGGCGAGCGCCGCCGCGTCGCGCTGTGCCGCCTGCTGCTGCGCGCGCCCGACCTGCTGCTGCTCGACGAGCCCACCAACCACCTCGACGCCGAGTCGGTCGCGTGGCTCGAGCAGCACCTCGCCGAGTACAAGGGCGCGATCGTCGCGGTCACCCACGATCGCTACTTCCTCGACAACGTCGCCGGCTGGATCCTCGAGCTCGACCGCGGCAAGGGCATCCCCTACGAGGGCAACTACTCCGGCTGGCTCGAGCAGAAGCAGGCGCGCCTGGCGCAGGAAGAGCGCTCGGAAAAGGGCGCGCGAACGCACGATCGCCGCCGAGCTCGAATGGGTGCGCACGAACCCGAAGGGCCGCCGCACCAAGTCCAAGGCGCGCCTGGCGCGCTACGAGGAGCTGATCGCCGAGGAGCGCAACGTCAAGCTCGACGAGGTGCAGATCCACATCCCGCCGGGGCCCGCGCCTCGGCGAGAAGGTGCTCGACGGCCGACGACGCTGCGCAAGGGCTTCGGCGAGAAGCTGCTGATCGAGGACCTCAGCTTCGACCTGCCGCGCGCCGGCATCGTCGGCGTGATCGGCGCCAACGGCGCCGGCAAGACGACGCTGTTCCGCATGATCACCGGCGAGGAGTCCGCCCGACGGCGGCGCGCTCGAGCTCGGCGAGACGGTGCAGCTCGCCTACGTCGACCAGTCGCGCGACGCGCTGGACCCGGCGAAGACCGTCTGGGAGGAGATCTCCGACGGCTACGAGCACCTCAAGGTCGGCGACCGCGAGGTCAACTCGCGCCAGTACACGGCCGGCTTCAACTTCAAGGGCTCCGACCAGCAGGCGAAGATCGGCAACGCTCTCCGGCGGCGAGCGCAACCGCGTGCACCTCGCCAAGCTGCTGCGCAGCGGCGGCAACCTGCTGCTGCTCGACGAGCCCACCAACGACCTCGACGTCGACACGCTGCGCGCGCTGGAGAAGGCGCTGCTCGAATTCCCGGGCTGCGCGGTGATCATCTCCCACGATCGCTGGTTCCTCGACCGCGTCGCCACGCACGTGCTGGCGTTCGAGGGCGACTCGCAGGTGACGCTGGTTCGAGGGCAACTTCGAGGCCTACGAGGAGCACCGCCGAGCGCTGCTCGGGCGACGAGGCGGACCGCCCGCACCGGATCACCTACAAGCGCCTGGTCCGTGGCTGAGACGCCTGCGCCGGTCGCGGCGCTGGGCACGTTCGACCGCGATACGGCGGTGCGCGAGCTGAGCCGCGTGCAGGACGGCGAGCAGCCCGCGCGGGTCGAGTTCGCGGCCGACGTATCGCCCGACTGGCGCGCCGGGCGCGGGCCGCACGGCGGCTACATCGCCGCGATGCTCACGCGGGCGCTGATCGAGACGGTCGCCGATCCACTACGCGCGCCGCGCTCGCTGACGATCCACTACGCACGAGCGCCGCAGCCCGGTCCGGTCACGATCCTCGCGAGCGTCGAGCGCGCCGGGCGTTCGCTGAGCACGCTGTCGGCGCGAATGGAGCAGGACGGCAAGCTGATCGCGCTCGCGCTCGCCGCCTTCTCGGTGCCGTGGAGCGCCCAGGAGGTGCTGGAGCTTCCGCTGCCTGACGTGGCGGGGCCTGACCCGGTGCGCCGGGCGGGCGTGCCGCTGTTCGCGGGAGCGCCGCCGTTCACGCGCCACATCGTCGTGCAGGGGCGTACCGGCGCGGTGCCGTTCACCGGCTCTGATGCGCCGATGGAGATCGGCGCTTGGCTGGGCCTGGCCGAGCCGCGCACGATCGACCCGATCTCGCTCGCGTTCTTCAGCGACGCCCTGTTCTCGCCGCCGTTCATCCGCCTGAGCGATCCGGCGACGACACCGACGATCGACCTGACCGTGCACTTCCGCACGCCGCTGGCGCCGGCGCACCCGCACGACGGCGCCGCCCACGACGGAGACGTCGCGCCCGGACTGCCGCTCGATGAGCTGTGCTTCGCGCGCTTTCGCTCGGGCCTCGTCCAGGACGGCTTCTTCGAGGAGGACGGCGTTATCTGGGCCGCCGACGGCACGGTGCTCGCGCAGTCGCGCCAGCTCGGCATCGTGATGATGCTGCCGTCCTAGGGCCACTTTAGGCCTCGCTCGCGCAGGCTTCGCCGATCGGTTAGTGTCGACTAATGAGCGATTACACAGCGAAGCGCATCAATGAGATGGAGGCTGGCTTCGGCGGCGGATTCGTGAAGGTCCGTGCCGAGCTGGGAGTTACGGCGTTCGGCATGCAGATCATCCAGCTGCCGCCGGACTATGCGGACTACCCCGAGCACGATCATGCGGACAGCGCCCAGGAGGAGGTCTTCACGGTGCTGTCGGGCTCGGGCTGGATGGACGTCGAAGGTGAGCGCGTGGAGCTCGATCCGGAGACGCTCGTGCGCGTCGGCGCCGAGACCAAGCGCAAGGTGTACGCGGGCCCGCAGGGACTGCGGATGCTCGTCACGGGCGGTTGCCCGGGCGAGGCATACAAGGTCTCGTCGGTGACCGAACTGGAAACCGCCTGAGCAAGCTCGACCGCTGGGTCGCCGCTACGCGCCCGTGCGGCGCGCAGCGGCCGCCGAGCGGATCGTGACGGCGGCGCGCGCGGTGTGCGTGAGGCCGGCTGGATCGCGCGCCGCGATCGTCGCGGTGGCCTTCAGCAGGTGAACGCGCCCGAGTCGCGCCCGAGCCTTGGCGGACAGCCGCAGCGTCAACGTGCGCGTCTGACCGCCGCTGAGCGCGAACGAGCCGGTGGCGAGCGTCACCACGACGCTCTTCGGCGCGGACGAACGCCGCGCCCCGAGCGCCGGCATGGCCGCCTTCAGCACGACCGTGCCGAGGCAGCTCTGCTCCCACGCCGGGCAGCTGACCCTCACGGCGACGGTGCCTCTGCGGGACTCCGCCAGGGTCGTGCGCGCGAGCGTCGCCGACGGGCCACGCGGAGCGGCGCTTTCGCGCACTCCTGAGACGCCCTGTGAAGCGCCTTGGTTGCCCGCGATCTGCGACGGCGGCGGGCCGACGGCGGTGGTGCCGAGGCCGCTGAACAGCACGTCGTGCGGGCCGCTCGTGTCTTCGCCGGTGATCAGCCAACCGCCGCCGGCCAGGCCGGTTTCGATGGGCGCGAACGTAACCTGCTCAGTCACGCTTTCGCCGGCCTGGATCGTCGTCCCCTCCGGCAGCGAGCCGGCCGCCGTGAACTCGCCGCCGAGCGGCGGCTTGGACTTGGTGATCGGGACGGCCGTCCCGCCGACGTTCGTGACGGTAAATGACTTGGTCAGGGTCGTGCCGAGAAGCACCGGGCCGAAGTCGGTCGCTTCGGAGGCGATCTGCAGCGTCCCCGGCGCGCCGGCCGTGCCCGACAGGGCGATCTGGCCTTCGCCCGCGCTCGTCTGCAAGCCGATCGCGCCGTCGAACGTGCCCGCCGTGGTCGGGTCGAAGTGCACGGTCACCGTAATCGAGGCGCCCGGCGCGATCTGCTCGCCGGCTTTCGGCGCCCCTTCGGCGCTGAACGGCGCCTGGGGCAGTTCGACTTCGGTGATCGTCAGCGGCTGACCGCCACCGTTGCTGAACGTCGCCGTTTCGGCGCGGTGTCCGCCGATCGCCGTCGCCTGGAATGACAGCACCGGCGGCAGCAGTATGAGCTCGGCGGCTTCGGTCTGGCCGGTCCCCGACAGCGCGAACTGAATTTCTCGTTTGTCGCTCAGCGTCGCCGTGACGGTCCCGCCGATCAGGCCCGACTGCGCTGGCACGAACTTGACCGGGAGCGAGATTTTCTGCCCCGCGCTCAGTTTTGCCGGCAGCGCGGGCGAGGAGGCGCCGAGCTGGAACTGGCTCGAGTTCGAATCGAGTTTCGTCACCGTCAGCGATTCGTTGGCCATCAGCGTCAGCGTCTTTTCGCTCGTTTTGCCGATCGTCGTCGTCGGAAACGACAGAGCCGAGCCCGTCAGCGCCGGCGAGACGGGGGCGCCGAAGGCGAGCACCTTGCCTTCGCGCGTGCCGACGAACAGCTTGCCGGCGCCGACTCCGGGGACGCTGTAGTTCGACGCCGTCCCGATCGGCGCGCTGAAGCGCATCACCGGCTTCCCACCAACCGGCACCGGGTCATAGGCACGCAGCTGCCCGCCGCTGCCGCTGCGGTTGGCAGACCAGACGATCCACACCAGTGCACTGCCCGTGCTCGTCCCGTCGGAGGTGATCACGGGGGCGCCGCTGCCCCAGCCGAACGCGTCGGGTGAGCTCGCGGCGAGCGACAGCGACGGCGTGCCGGTGCCGGAGACGCCGTACTTGTAGACGTCGAGGTTGCCGCCGCCGCTGTTCCCGCTCGAGGTGGGGATGTAGACGTAGCCGCCGTCTCCCGGCCACACACCCGGGCGCGACCACACCCCGCCGCGCGGCCCGAGGCGCTGGATCACGTTGTCTGAGCCCCCTGGCCCCTGGCTGACCCCGCCGAGCGAGTCGCGGTTGAGCAGGTAGACGTAGCCCTGCTTGCCATCGGCCACGGCCAGATGCGGAAACGCGGCCGTGCCGAAATATTCGGAGGGCAGCCCGGTGACCCCGCCGGAGGCGAAGTCGGCGTCGCTTTCGTCGAGCGTCGGGCCGTTGAACGGTGCGAAGAAGTCGACCGCTTTCAGCGAGCCGTCGCCCTGCACGCGCAGCCGCACGACCGACTCGCCGAGGTTGGCCGGCGGCGTGTTGCCCGCGGCCGGTTGGCTCGGAGCGCCGCCGTTGCCCGTCGTGAAGAGGATCGTGCCGGTCCCATCGGAGGTCAGCCCAGAGCCGGACTGCCAGATGCCCGCCCCTTCCTTCGTCGTGTTGTCGACGTAGCGCGCGGTCACTTTTCCGGCCGTGGAGACGCCGAAGATCCAGCCCTGCCATGGCGTGACGTCGCAGTGGGCACCGAAGGCCGCGTAGACGACGCCGCCCATCAGCAAGAGGCCCGGGCGCTGGAGCTGCGTCGTGGGTGAGAACGTCCGCGCCGGCGCGTTCTGCGCTGCCCCGGCCAGTTCAACCGGGAAGCCCGGCTGCTCGGTGCCACTGGCGAGGCTGATCGCGTCCATGTACCACCGCGCCGGGCCGCTCGTGCCCGAGGCATAGGTCTTGTGCGTCAGGTAGGCGATGCCCGTCGCTGTGTCGATCACCGGCGTCGAGGTGACGCCGATCGTGGGTGTCAGGTCGGCGCAGCCGACGTCGGCCGGGTTCCACGGCGTGCCCAGCGATTTCGACCATTTCTGTGCGCCCGTCGCGGGATCGAGTCCGTACACCTGGTTTTTCTCGGTCGCCACGAGCAGCGTGCCGTTCGCCAGCAGCGGCTGGGCGTAGACGGAGCCTTCAACGCCGGCCGACCACATCTGCCCGAACGAGCCGCCACTGACAAGTTGCGGCGAGATCGGCGAGCTTTCCGGATACCAGCCGGTACGCAGTTCGTCGCCGCCGCCGGTGACGATCGCGGCGGCCGCCTGACCGGCGAGCGCGAGCGCGAGCGACGCGCAGAGCAAAGCGAGCGCGAGCGCCCTCGCACCGGGGCTCCACAGGCTGCGCATCAAGCGCATCGGTCTCCGTTCCGTCACGCCGGCCTCCAGGTCCGCGCCATCCGAATTTGCGGACGATACCGGCCGGTCAGCCGGTATTCCAGTCAGCGCGAGAAGGAGCTGTCGGCCTGCAGCGCGAGCGCAAAGGCGGCGACGAGCTTGGCGGCATTCTCGACGTCCTCAAGCTGGACGAGCTCGACGGGAGAGTGCATGTAGCGCAGCGGGATCAAGACCAGCCCTGTCGGCACCCCGCCGCGGCTGAGGTGCACAGCGTCTGCATCGGTGCCCGTCGCACGTCCGCTCGCCTCGACCGTGAACGGGATCTGCTCGGCCTCGGCCGTGTCGTGCAGCAGCTCGAACACGCCTGGGTTGAGCGTCGATCCGCGACTGATCACGGGGCCCGAGCCAAGCGGATGCTTGCCCATCTCCTTGACCTCGATGCCCGGTGCGTCGGTGGCGTGCGTGACGTCGAGCACGATCGCCGCGTCGGGCTCGAGCGAGAAGGCGCTCGTGCGCGAACCGCCGAACGTCGTCTCCTCCTGCGTCGCCGCCACCGCAGCGAGCTCCCACTCCGCGCCGCCGGCCTCGGCGACGAGCCGCGCGGCCTCGAGCGCGACGTAGGAGCCGATCCGGTTGTCCAGCGCGCGCGATGCGAGCCGTCCCTCGAGCAGCTCGGTGGGCTCGGCGTCGATCACGGCGACGTCGCCGACACGTACGTGCTTGCACGCCTGCTCGCCGTCGGCCGCGCCGATGTCGATGTGCAGCTCGCGGATCTCGGCGACCTTCTTGCGCTCATCGCCGCGCAGCAGGTGGATCGGCTTCTTGCCGATGACCCCCCTGATCGAGCCGCCCTTGCGTCTCGAGCACGACCCGCTGGCCGACGAGGATCTGCGGGTCCCAGCCCCCGACTTCGGCGAACCACAGGTAGCCGTCATCGTCGATGTGCGTGACGATCAAGCCGATCTCGTCGATGTGCCCCATCACGAGCAGCCGACGCGGCCGCTGCGCCCCGTCGGCAGCTTTCGCCGCACCCTTCGCCGCGACCAGTGCAAGCGGGGTGCCGATCGCGTCGGTGCTGACCTCTGCGAACCCGCCGGCCGCCTCGCGCCACACGGCACTCGGCAGCTGCTCGTAACCGGACGGACCGGGCGCGAGCAGCAGGTTTCGCAGGATCGGCGAGAGGCCGAGCGGTGAGTCCGCCGGGATCGGTTCCGGAGAGTTGTTCATCGCGCCAGCAGCGTCCTGAGGACGTACTGCAGGATGCCGCCGTGGCGGAAGTACTCGGCCTCGCGCGGCGTGTCGATGCGCACGCGCGCGTCGAACTCGATCGCCTCGGCGCCATCGCGCTCTGCGCTTACGCGCACGGTCGGCCCGCCGCCCTTGCCGCCTTCGACCGCCGCGACTGCGTCGGCGATGCCCGTCGATCGAGAAGACCTCCTCGCCGGTGAGGCCGAGCGAGGCGTCGCTCTCGCCGTCGGGGAACTGCAGCGGCAGCACGCCCATGCCGACGAGGTTGGAGCGGTGGATGCGCTCGAAGCTCTCGCGCGATCACGGCGCGCACGCCGAGCAGCTTCGTGCCCTTGGCCGCCCAGTCGCGCGACGAGCCCGAGCCGTACTCCTTGCCGGCGAGCACGACGAGCGGCGACCTGCTCCTCGGCGTAGCGCATCGCGGCGTCGTAGATCGACATCTGCTCGCCGTCCGGGAGGTGGCGCGTGACGCCGCCCTCGGTGCCCGGCGCGAGCTGGTTGCGCAGGCGGATGTTGGCGAACGTGCCGCGCATCATCACCTCGTGGTTGCCGCGCCGCGAGCCGTAGGAGTTGAAGTCGCGCGGCGTCGACGCCGTGCTGCTGCAGGTAGCGCGCCGGCCGGGCCGTCGCGCTTGATCGCGCCGGCCGGCGAGATGTGGTCGGTCGTGACGGTGTCGCCGAGCAGCGCGAGCACGCGCGCGCCGCTCGATGTCGGTGACCGGCCGACGGCTCGGCCGGCATGTCCTCGAAGTACGGCGGCTGGCGCACGTAGGTCGACTGCTCGTCCCAGGCGAAGCGGTCGCCGCTCGGGCACGTCGAGCCCGTTCCAGCGCTCGTCGCCGTCGAACACCTCGCCGTAGCTCTTGCGGAACATGTCCGACTGGACGGCCTCGCTCGATCGGTCTTGGCGATCTCCTGCTCCGACGGCCAGATGTCGCGCAGGTAGACGCGGCTCGCCGTCGGCGTCCTCGCCGAGCGGATCGTTCGACGAGGTCGATGTCCATCGTGCCGGCGAGCGCGTAGGCGACGCACCAGCGGCGGCGAGGCGAGGTAGTTCATCTTCACGTCGGGGTTGATGCGCCCCTCGAAGTTGCGGTTGCCCGAGAGCACCGAGCACGACCGCCAGGTCGGCCTCGTCGACGGCCGTCGGAGATCTCCTGCGGCGAGCGGGCCGGAGTTGCCGATGCACGTCGTGCAGCCGTAGCCGACGAGGTTGAAGCCGAGCTGCTCGAGGTCGGCTCGGTCAGGCCGGCGCGGTCGAGGTACTCGGTCACGACCTTCGAGCCCGGGCGCGAGCGAGGTCTTGACCCACGGCTTGCTGCTCAGCCCGCGCGCCACGCGCGTTGCGCGCGAGCAGCCCGGCGCCGAGCATCACCGACGGGTTCGACGTGTTCGTGCAGCTCGTGATCGCCGCGATCACGACGTGCCCGTGGTCGAGCTCGAAGGTCTCGCCGTCGACGGTCACGCGCCTGGCGGTGCCGTTGTGCGGCAGCGTCGCCGTGGCGCGCCTCCGGCAGCTGCGGCTGGGAGACGCCGAGGGCCGCGACGTGCCCGGGCTCGTTGGCAGGCGGGTCCGAGGCGGGGTACGACTCGGCGACGGCCTCGTCCTGCGCGTCGGCCTGGTCGCCGTCGCTCGGGATGTAGTCGCGCGAGCGCCTGCGGAAGACCTCTTGCGACTCGGCTCAGCGAGACGCGGTCCTGCGGGCGCTTGGGGCCGGCGAGGCTCGGCTCGACGGTCGCCGAGGTCGAGCTCGAGCGTCGTCGGAGAAGGTCGGCTCCTCGGAGTGCTCGTCGTGCCACAGGCCCTGCTCCTTGGCGTAGGCCTCGACGAGCGCGATCTGCTCGCTGCGGGCGGCCGGTGAACCGCAGGTAGCGCAGCGTCTCGGCGTCGATCGGGAAGATCGCGCAGGTCGAGCCGAACTCGGGCGACATGTTGCCGATCGTCGCGCGGTCGGCGAGCGGCAGGCCGGCGAGCGCCGGCGCCGTAGAACTCGACGAACTTGCCGACCACGCCGCGCTCGCGCAGCATCTCGGTGACGGTCAGCACGAGGTCGGTCGCGGTCGCGCCCTCGGGCAGCTCGCCGTGCAGCTGGAAGCCGAGCACCTGCGGGATCAGCATCGACATCGGCTGGCCGAGCATCGCCGCCTCGGCCTCGATCCCGCCGACGCCCCAGCCGAGCACGCCGAGGCCGTTGACCATCGTCGTGTGCGAGTCGGTGCCGACGAGCGTGTCGGGGTAGGCCTGGCCGGTCTTCGTCGTTGACGAAGACGACGCGCGCGAGGTACTCGAGGTTGACCTGGTGCACGATGCCCGGTGTCCGGCGGCACGACCGTGAAGTCGTCGAACGCGCCCTGGCCCCAGCGCAGGAACGCGTAGCGCTCCTGGTTGCGCTCGAACTCGCGCTCGGCGTTGACGCGGAAGGCGTCGCGCGTGCCGAACGCGTCGACCTGCACCGAGTGGTCGATCACGAGCTCGGCCGGGACGAGCGGGTTGATCTTCGCCGGGTCGCCGCCCAGCTCGCGCCATCGCGTCGCGCATCGCGGCGAGGTCGACGACGGCGGGCACGCCGGTGAAGTCCTGCATCAGCACGCGCGCGGGCGTGAAGGCGATCTCCTTGCTCGGCTGCGGCCTTGGCGTCCCAGCGCGGCGAGCGCCTCGATGTCGGCGGCGTCGACCGAGCCGTTGCCCTCGGTGCGCAGCAGGTTCTCGAGCAGCACCTTCAGCGAGAACGGCAGCCGCGCGACGTCGAAGCGCTGCTGCAGCGCGTCGAGCCGGAAGATCTCATAACTGCTGCCAGCGGCCTCGAGCTTGTCCTTGGCGCCAAAGCTGTTCTGCGTCATCGCACCTCCCTGGGCATCGTGGCTCTCTCTGCGCGCATACCCTCAGTCTCGCAGAGTCGCGTGCGCGGGCTCGGCGGCGAGACACTCGAGACGGGCCCTCGCGAGATGCCCGCGGACGAGCTCAGACGATCGGCTCGGACGCGCGCGTCACGCGCCCCTTGCCCTCGCGCTTGGAGCGCAGCAAGGCCTGATCGCAGTCCTCGAGCAGCTCGTCGACACCCATCGGCGCGCGCCACTGCGCCACACCGATCGAGGCCGAGATGCCCGACTCCGAGCCGACCGTCGGCACCGCGCGCATGCGCTCTAGCGCGCGGTTGGCCGCCGCCGCCGCACTGCGCAGATCGGCGTTCGGCAGGATCACGACAAACTCATCGCCGCCGTAGCGGGCCACGCGGTCGAAGGCGCGGAACTCGCCGACGAGCGCCTGCACGACTTGGCGCAGCACCGCGTCGCCGGCCTGGTGGCCGTGCTCGTCATTGATCCGCTTGAAGTCATCGAGGTCGATAAGGATGCAGGACAGCGGGCTGCCGGCGCGCGAGGCGCGGTCGATCTCCTCTTCCAGGCGCCGGCGCATCGCGCGGTGGTTCATACAGCCCGCGACCGCGTCCGTGCCCGCCTCGGCGCGTGCATGCACGAGCGCGAGCGCGGCAGCCGCCTGGTCGACGAGCGTGCGCGCGAGATCGACGGCGCGCTCGTCGAAGGCCGGCGAGGAGCGGCGCACGAGCATCACGACGGCGTCTACCTCGCCACGCTCGACCATCGGCAAAAGCAACGCGCAGCTGGCCGGACCCGTAGCCGTCACGCGCGGCACGTTCTCGGCGAGCTTGCGCTGGTTGGCAATCAGCACGTTGCGACCCGTGTAGAGCACCCAGCTGATGCCCGGCGGGCGCTCGGCGCGCGGCAGCATGTAGCTCAGCCGCCCGTCGCCGCCATACATGTAGACGGTCACGAGCTCCTGCGCCGACTCCTCCGCGGCGAGGTGATGCACGTGCACCTCCTCCGCCCCGGGCGAGGCCAGCAGCTCGCGTGCGAGCGCGCGGTAGACGGCGTCGATGTCAGTCGCGCCGTCGGCGAGCAGCGTCAATCTGCGCACGCCGGCAAGAACAGATTCGACCCCCGGCGACGTTGCGGTATCCGTACCAGTCACAACGTCCATTACTCGGCAATCTAGGGCATGGCCCTGCCGGAGACAAGCGCTCATCAGGATCTTCACCCGTTGCGGCAGGTCTTCTCGTCCTTCGTCTCGCCGCGGCGAGCGTGCTCCGCAAACACCGGGGGCGACCGATCGGTCGCCCCCGGAAGACTGCTGTCGAGATTACGGCTCGCTTAGAAGCGCACGGTCACGAACGAGACCGAGCCCCGGGCGCCCTTGGCCTTGGGCACGAAGCCCACGCGCACCTTGACCTTGAATGGGCGGTGCCTGCCCTGAGCGCGGCGCGTGAGCGGTACCTTGATCGTCGCCTTTTTCTGCGCCCGCGAGAACTTGCGGAACCGCGTTGCCAGCCCGGAGCCTTTGCCGCTGATGCGGCCCGGCCCGTAGGTCTGCACGGTGATGTACGCGGTGCTGCCGACGACCTTGTGACCGACGACGCGCACGCCGCAGGTGTTCACTTTGATCGCCGTGTTCTGTTTGACGACGGTGCCGTTCTGCCCGGTCATCGTGGTCGGCATGATCAGCGGGTTCGCGCACAGGTTCCCGTTGGCCGCCAGCGCGCTGTGCGGGCCGATCGGCAGGTTCACCGTGATGCTCGACACCGGCACGTCCGGGGTCGAGGCGAACGTCGTCGTCGTGATGCCGTTTTTGATGTCCGTGTTCCCGACCAGGATCGCGCGGACGCCGTTGGCTTCCATCACCAGGTCGAGATCCGGGAACGCGGCGGCCGCGTGCGAGACGAGAATCGCCGGCCCGCTCAGTTTGCCTGGCAGCGTCGGCGTGTTCGCCCGCGCACCGCCGACGAACGAGCCGGCCGGGCAGTTGCGGTAATTGGCTTCGAACGTCGCCGCCGGGCAGGCTTTCTGCAGCGTCGTCAGACGCGACGGAAGCGCCTTGGGCAACTGCACCTTGACCGACTTGACGTTCGCCTGGCCGGGGATCTCGTTGAGCGTCGTTTCAAGGCTCGCGCCGTTCGCTTTCGAGGTCCTCGAGCTGGTCACGGCCTTGAAGCCCGGCTTGAATTTGAGCAGGTTGCAGTTGCCGACCTGGAACGGGCTCGACAGGTTCTGCGTCGCGCCGAACGTCGATGTGACCGTCGACTCGGTCGCCATCGCCGCGCAGCTCGTCGGGTTCAGCAGGAAGCCCTGCTTGTTGATCGAGACCGTCACGCCACGCAGGCGGATCGGGATGCCCTTGACGATCGTCGGCACCTCGGCCGTCGTCGTCACTCGCGCCGTGTACGGGTCGATGTTGATCGCCGCACGCGTCGTCACCGGTCCGAGGTTGAACGGCCCGGCAATCGCCGGCACGACGATCGAGAGGCCGAACGGCGCGCCTTTGTAGGGGCCGGTCAGGTAGACCGAGCCGCCGCCGAACGTGAACGGCGTCGGGCCGGATCCGGAGATCGCCGAGGCGACGCCGATCTTGCTGCTGTCCGGGCACGTGTTCGCAGTGGCCTGCGCGTCGGTGCACTGCGTCGCCTTCGGGATCTGACCGACCAGACCCGCGGGCAGGGTCGTCTTGACCGTCGAGAGGTACTGGTGGCCCTCCGGGCGGGTCAGGCTGAACGTGTAGCTCGTGTTGCCGCCCGCGTTGCCTGTCTGGTTAGCCGTCGCCTGGGTGAGCGCGAACGGGATCGTCGCCGGGCAGCCTGTAGAGGCGAACGGCGTGGCGATCGTTTTCGCGCCGATTTCGGTGTAGGGCAGGAAGCTGCCTTCGGCCGCGCCCGCGTCACACGTCAACGGGTTGGCGATCGGCGCGAGCGCGCCGCCCTTGAAGTTGAGCGCGGCCGTCGTGAACGGTTGTTCCGGGTTTTCCTGGAAGACCGTCGTCACCTGGCCGGTCGTCTCGTTGGGGAACGTTTCGCCTTTGATACGCACCGACACCCCGAAGCGGGCCGACTCGGCGTCGAGATAGATGATGTACGGAGGCCCGGTGATCGCGCCTCCGTCGGGAGGCGTGCCGAGATAGATGTTGCCCGTCAGCGAGCCGTCGGGCAGCGTCGGCACGTTGAGGCTGACAGTGCCGAGCACCGACGAGGCCGGGCAGTCCGTGCCGGGGGTCGCACTGTGGATGCGCGCCTGGTCCGGCGTGCAGGCTGTCAGGCCGGCGGCGGCCGACGGATTCAGCGTCATCCCCGGCGGCAGCTTCACCGAAGCCGTTTTCAGCTGGGAGGAGTCGATCGCGGCCGACGGATTGTGAGGCACGCCGACCGAGGTGCTGATGCCGTCGGGCTGGTCGGAGCCGCTTTCACCCGCGCCGGCGCTGAGCGCGAAGGTCGGGTCGAACGGGACCAGGCCACAGCCGTTCAGCCCGATCGGCGTCGTGAATTCCTTTTTGACGACCGCTTTTTCCTCGTCGGTCATTTTCAGCGTGGTCGTGTTGTGGCCGGGGCAGCTCGTCGCGTTGGTGATGAAGTCGCCGCCGCTCGTCCCAAAGAAGACGAGGCGTGAGCGGATCAGCGGGAGCTCGGGCGAGACGTCGATTTCGAAGTAGTCGTGGTAGTCGCCCACGTTGGTCCCGTTGGGCTGCTGGCCCCATTCGACGTTGCCCTTGATCAGGGTGTGGGCGAAGTACTGCTGTTCCTCTGCGAATTTCTGTTCGGCCAGGGAGGGGAAGCCACCGACGCCGGGTACGGCCCCTTCCGCTTCGGCTTTTTCAAAGCCGCCTTTGAGCGCGCCACCGGACAGCGGGATCGGGATTTTCAGCGCGACGCCGAACTCCGAGGCGAGGCCTTCCTCCGGCACGAGGTTGTAGACGGCGCCTTCGAGCGGCACGTCTTTCGCCGTCGAGCCCGCGTAGACCGTCACTTTGTTGTTGCCGATTTCGGATTCCGCACCGCACGTCGGAGCGGCGTAGAAGCCGCTGCCAGGGACCGCTTCTTTGTCACCGAAGGCTGCGGCGCTGCACTGTTCGACGGCGAATGGGTTCGTCGCGAGCCCAGGCGCCACGTCGGTCCTCAGGTGCGTGACGATCGAGGTCGGAACCTTTGTCGGGTAGGCCCCCGGCGTTTTCGCGGGGTTGCCTTCTTCGAACGTCGCGATCTGGAAGTCGGTCACGCCGAACGGGACGCGGCCGCCTGCCTGCGTGAAGCCTTCTTCTTCGGCTTCTTTGGCCGTGACTACCGCCTTGGGCTCGAAGAACGGGCCGAGTACGTTTTCCTGTCCGCAGGTTTCGACCGTGCAGTTGGTCGCGACGAACTTTTCGATCGCCGGGAATTCAGCCCCCATCGCAGCAGGCGCCGAAACGGCGAGAAGCGCTCCGACCAGCAGCGCAAGGAACGAAAAGCGGACAGACGACCTCATACCGACCTCCCTAGTCGAGTCAGGGCACCTTCACCCTCATGACTCCTTGATTCCCCAAAAGTTTCGATCCAACGACTGATATTGGACGTATCGACCTGGAATCCTCTGCGCCTCAAGCTGTCCCGCCGTTATTGGCCGGTTGGGGGACACGCCGCCTGGTTGCCCAGACGTCCAGACCCGAGCCGCTCCCGAGCAGCCGACCGGGCGAGCGTGATCGCAAATGGCGTGTTTGCTCAGCCGGCCGCGCTCGCCAGTGCGCCTGCGCGGCCCTGGCAGTCGTACAGCGACGTCGACGTGCCGCCGCCCATCGAGCCCGTGCCGCTGCTCGTCGCTCCAGTGCCCGCCGTCCCTGCGCTCGCGGTGCCCGCGCCCGTCGAGAGCGACACCTTCCTGCAGACCTTCTCGACCGCAGTTATCGCCGCTTTCGAGCCCGCGCGCGTGTCGCCCGGCAGGCCCCTGACGCTCTGCGTTCCCGACTGTTCGCCCAGCACCCAGCGGATCGCGCCCGAGCGCACGCGCTGTGCCAGCCACGCCGTCGTGACCGGCTCTCGCGTCCGGAGAAGCCGCCGATCCCGGCGACTTTCGCGTCGCTCGCGATGATCGCCGAGGACGCGCTCGTACTGGCTCGAGACCGCGATCGTGCCGCCGCCGTGCTGCTTGACGTAGGCTGACGCGCCTGCGTGCTCAGCTCGCCGCCGCCCATCGGGCCGCCGAAGCCGCCTGCGCCGAAACCGCGCGCCCGCGCCAGTCCCGCCGCGGGGCGGAGCGCCGCATTGGCCGCCGCGCCGTTGCCGAGCATCGGCACGCCCGAGACGAGCTCGCCGAGCCTGTGCCGCCTCGCGCCGTGCCACTCGCGCCCGCGCCACCGGCTGCGCGCCAGGCCCGCCGGGGGACCGCCGGGCGAGCACCGCGCGCACCTGGGCCCGCCGCGACCGCCGAACATGCCTCCGGCCGCCGTCTGCACGTTGGCCGGACCGCCTTCTGGGAACGTGCCGCTCGTGGCGTGCCCGAGCGTGTCGCACAGCCCAGACCGACGGCGCGAGCAGCAGCGCCGCGATCGCCGCGTCGCCGCCGCGATCCGCGCACGGCGCGAGCCGAGCGCGACGAGCGCCACGTGCCGCGACACCGCACACGGCGATCAGCAGCGGCGGCAGCCAGCTCAGCTGACCCGGGTAGTCGTGCAGCACGATCAGCTCGGTCGCCACTCCGGCGGCCAGCGCCAGCGCCGCGAAGATCCGCGCGCGGGTCGCCGCTCGCGATCAGCTGGGCCGCGCCCGCGCCGACCAGCGCCGCCGCGAACGGCGCGAGCAGCGAGACGTAGTACGGGTGGAAGATGCCGCTCGCCGCGCTGAACAGCACCGCCGTCAGTGAGGAACGTGCCGCCGACCGCCAGCAGCCAGCCGGTGCGCGCGTCGGCGCCGCAGCCGCGTGGCCGACGAGCAGCGCCGATGCGCGCTGACCAGCGCGAAGCCGAGCAGCCAGCCGGCCTGACCGCCGAGCGCCGAGCGCCGAGTTGAGCAGGCGCAGCGGACCCGTGGCGCCGCCGAACACATTGCCGCCGCCGCCACCGCCACCGGCCGCGCCGCGGGCCGCCGGCCTGGCCGTCCACGCGGCCGAGCGCCGTTGTAGTCGAAGATCAGCGAGAGGATGCTGTTGTCGCTCGTGCCCGAGATCCACGGACGGCTCCGACGCAGGCGTGAGCGCCACCAGCGCCGGCCATGCGCCGCCGACGACGACCATCGCCGCGCCGCCGGCCAGCAGCTGACGCAGCGCGCGCAGGCGGCCGCGCGGGGCCACCCACAGATAGGCCAGCGGCGATGCCCGGGACGACGACCAGCGCGACGAGCATCTTCGTCTCGAAGCCGAGGCCGACGCACACGCCCGCCAGCACGAGCCAGCGCGTGCGGCCGTCCTGCAGCGCGCGCACGCGCACCACAGCGCCGCCGACGCAGCACAGCACGAGCAGCGCGTCGGGGTTGTTGTGGCGCGAGATCGCCACCGTAATCGGCGTCAGCGCGAGCGCCAGTCCGGCCGACGAAGCCGGCCGCGCGGCCGAAGCGACGGCGGATCAGGTCGTACACGAGCGCCGACGCTTGCCACGCCCATCAGCGCCTGCGGCACGAGCATGCTCAGCGAGTGGTAGCCGAACACGCGCACCGACAGCGCCTGCACCCACAGCGCCAGCGGCGGCTTGTCGACCGTCATCACGCCGCTCGGGTCGACCGAGGCGAAGAGGAAGTTGTGCCAGCTCGAGCTCATCGAGCGCACGGCCGCGCTGTAGTAGTCGTTGGCCCAGCCGTTCTGGCTCAGCGCCCACAGGTTGAGCACGGCGGCGAGCACGAGCAGCAGCGCCAGCTCCGGCCGGGGCAGGCGCCTGCTCAGCGCCCCCAGCCGCTCGCGCAGTCGCTCGGGGTTGCCCGCAAGCGGGGTGGCCGGGGCCCCGGAAGTGGAAGGTGCGGCCGTCGAACCCGTCTGAAGTGAATAGCTCATGGCCGCAGCATCGAGGCCGCGTGTAGGAGCAACGTGAGAGCAGGCTGAAAGTTGAGTAAGCCGCGCTAGTCGATCAAGCGCCTGCCGAGCTGCCAGATCGCCAGGCGCCAGATCAGCAGCGCGAAGGCGAGCAGCACGCCCGCGTGGCCGAGATCGCCGAGGTGCAGTTCGCCCAGCGAGGCATCGCGCACGAGCTGCACGCAGTGATACAGCGGGTTGACCTGCGCCACCTGGCGCACGCCGTCCGGCAGCGTCGAGATCGGAAAGAACGTGCCCGCCACGAGGAACATCGGGGTCAGCACGGCGCTCGTGATGTAGTTGAAGTTGTCGATCGTCTTCGCGATCGCCGCCACCAGCACGCCGAAGCCGGCGAAGCCGAAGCCCGTGACGAAGCCGATCGCCGGCACGAGCAGCATTCCCCATTCCGGCTGCAGGCCGAACAGCAGCCCGACGAGCAACGGCGCCATGCCGTACACGCCCGCGCGCAGCGAGATCCACAGGATCTCCGCCGTGATCAGCTCCTCGACGTCGAGCGGCGTCGCCAGCATCGCGTCGTACGTGCGCTGGAACTGCCAGCGCACGAACGTGTTGAACATGCCCGGGAAGGCCGAGGAGAACAGCACCGCCGTCGCCACCGTGCCAGTCGCGATGTACTCGATCGTCTTCACGTGGTCGATCTGCGAGCGCAGCGCTCCGATGCCCAGCCCGAACGCCAGCAGGTAGATCGTCGGCTGCACGATCGAGGAGAACGTCGTCGCCTTCCAGTAGCGCCCGAAGATCACCACGTCGCGACTCATCACCGCCACCAGCGCCGCCGGTTCCAGCCGCCCCACGCGCCGCGCGCGCGGCTGGCCGCCGGCAGCTTCCGCCTGCACGCTCATCCGAGCAGCCCACCGGTCATCGTTCTGATCATTCGATCTCCTCGCCTGTCAGCGCCACGAACGCGTCCTCGAGGTTCGCCGGACGGCGCACCCCCTCGGGAGCCTCTCCGTCGAGCTGCTCCGCGCGCATGATCGCCAGCGCCGGGCCCGAGCGCCGGCTCTGCCAGCTCCTGCTCGCCGCCAGCGCGCCCAGCTCAGCGAGCTGCTCCGGCGGGCCATAGACCTCGACCACCTGCTCGCCCGCGTGCGCGCGCACGAGCTCCGCCGGCGTGCCCTGGGCGACGATCCTGCCGTGCGACATCACCGCTACGACGTCCGCCAGGCGCTCGGCCTCCTCGATGTAGTGCGTCGACATCAGCACCGTCACGCCCTGTGCGCGCAGCCCGTCGATCAGCGACCACAGCTCCTGGCGCACCTGCGGGTCGAGCCCCACCGTCGGCTCGTCGAGCAGCACCAGGCGCGGGCGGTGGATCAGCCCGCGGGCGACCAGCAGGCGCCGGCGCATGCCGCCCGACAGCTCCCTGACGATCGTGTCCGCACGCGGAACGAGGTTGGCCAACTCGAGCGCGCGCTGCACCGCCGCCTCGCGCTCGGACGCCGGCACGCGGTAGAGGCGCGCGAAGACCGTCAGGATCTGCCGGCACGTCAGCTCCACGTCGAGGTTGTCCAGCTGCGGTACCACGCCCATCTCCATCCGCGCCTGCTTCGATTCGCGCGGCAGCTCGTAGCCGAGCACCGACGAGCTCGCCCTCATCGGCCAGCGCCTGCGCCGTCAGCATCCGCATCGTCGTCGACTTGCCCGCGCCGTTCGGTCCGAGCAGGCCGAAGCACACGCCCGTCGGGACCTGCAGGTCGAGTCCGTCCACCGCCACGATCGCTCCGAAGCGCTTGACCACACCGCGCAGCGAGATCGCCGCCTCGGCGCCTACCGGCGCACGCGAAAGCTCCTGGTCGGTCCCCTCAGCCATCGCCACGACACTCTAGGCCCATCGCCCTGGCGACTCGCCAAAGCTACGCAAGATGGGCTCTGTCGGATGTCCAGTCCCAGGCGCTCGAATCTCCGACGACGGTCCATATTGAGAGCCCCACCGCTCGGGCAATCTGAGGCAACGCTGTTCGAGCCACGCCCAGCACCCGAGTCACTCAAAGCGAGGAAAGCGAGCGCGGAGACGAGACCATGCGAGGAAGAACACCCCAGATCGTCGCCCTTGGAGGCGGTGGCTTCTCGATGGAGCGCGACAGCTCCCTGCTCGACGACTACGTGCTGTCGCTCACCGACGCGCAGCGCCCGCGCGTCTGCTTCCTGCCGACCGCCTCCGGCGATGCCGACCACTACGTCGTGCGCTTCTACCGGCGCTTCGCCGCGACTTGCGACGCGAGCCACGTCTCGCTGTTCCGCCGTGACCAGGGCACCGGCGGGGTCGAGGACGACCTCGCGAGCCACCTGCTCGCGCAGGATCTGATCTACGTCGGCGGCGGCAACGTCGTCAGCATGCTCGGCGCCTGGCGCGCGCACGGGCTCGACGAGGTGCTGAAGAAAGCCTGGCGCAAGGGCATCGTGCTGTGCGGTCCCTCCGCCGGTTCGCTGTGCTGGTTCGACGAGGCGCTCAGCGCCTTCCACGGCGCGCCGCGCGGCGTGCGCGGGCTGGGCCTCTTGCCCTACTCCAACTGCGTGCACTACGACGCCGAGCCCGCTCGGCGCGCCGAGTACCACCGCTTCGTCGGCGACGGCATGCGCCCCGGCTTCGCCGCCGAGGACGGCGTCGCGCTGCACTTCCGCCGCACGCGCCTGCAGCACGCCGTCAGCTCGCGCGTCGACGGCTGCGCCTACCGCGTCGAGCACACCGGCGACGGCGTCGTCGAGACGCCGCTCGATGTGACCTATCTCGGCACCGAAGCTGCGCGGGAGAAGAGCGCCGAGGCAGAGCAGGCGCCGGTGGCCGAGCTCGCCGCGCAGGCAGCCGAGCCGGTCAAGTCACGCCGTCCCCGCAGGCGCAGCGCGCGGCGCTCGGCGCCGTCTGCCAAAGCCGAGCTGCTGCCGGTCTCGCCCGAGCCGCTCCCCGCGTGAGCAGTAGGCTCGGCGCATGAGCACAGCAGCCGGGCCGGCCGAGGTGCCACTCGAGCAGAGGAAGATCTTCGCGATGGGCGGCGGCGGCTTCACGATGGAGCCGACCAACCCGCTGCTCGATGACTTCGTGCTCTCGCTGACGCCGGCCAAGGAGCCGCGCGTGCTGTTCCTGCCGACCGCCTCCGGCGATACGACCGCACAGATCAACGCCTTCCAAGCGCGCTTTGCCGACCGCTGGTGCGTGCACGAACATCTTTCTCTGTTTCGCCTGCGCGACGCGCGCCGCCCGCTGCAGCAGATCGTGCTCGAGCAGGACATCGTCTACGTCGGCGGCGGCTCGATGCGAAACCTGCTCGCGATCTGGCAGGCGCACGGGCTCGACAAGCTGCTCGTAGAGGCCTGGCGCGCCGGCACCGTGCTCGCCGGTCTCAGCGCCGGCGCGATGTGCTGGTTTCAGGGCGGCGTCACGCGCTCGAGCGGTCCGCCCGAACCACTCGCCGGGCTCGGCCTGCTCGAGGGCTCGCTGACCGTCCACGCCGACGGCGAGCCAGAGCGACTGCCCGTGTGGCTGAGCGCCGTGCGCGACGGCACGCTGCCCGGCGGCTGGGCGCTCGACGACGGCGTCGGCCTGCTGTTCGAGGGCCTGCAGATGTCGCGCGTCGTCAGCTCGCGCCCCGGCGCCGGGGCGCAGCGCGTCGATCAGGTCGCCGGCGAGCTCGTGCGCAACCGTCTGACGCCAAAGCTGCTCGGCGACGGCTCACCCGCCGTGCTCGGCGGCGTCGACGAGGCAGTGCAGGAGCTGCGCCGCGTACACCGCATGCGGCGCGGGATGAGCGAAGGCTGAGGCGAGGGCGCTCCGCCGGCGCGGGGGCCGCGTCGCGCCGAGCTTTGCGCTCAGCGAACGACGGTGCCGACCGGGATGCCGCCGTTCTTGATGCCCACGCCGCGATGCGCGCTGTCCTCGTAGACGGCGACCGATTTGACGTCGAACTCGCGCGTGCCGCTCGTGAAGCCCGTCTGGCAGTGGCATTCCCTCAGCGCGTAGCTCAGCACCAGCGTCGTGCGCGCCGCGAGGTCCGGCTGGGCCGGGCCGACGTTCGTCGCCCACGGCTGCAACTGGCCGTCGATCCACACGCTGTACGTGTTGGCCGCCGTGATCTCGAACGTGTACGTGTGGAAGGCCAGCGACGGGTCTTCGCTGAAGCCCCATTTGTTCGCCGTCAGCATCGGCGGTGCGAACCACGCCGTGTACAGCCCGTCCGTGCGCCAGCCCGTCGAGTGCTTTTCGCTGGCGCCGCCGCCCTCGAAGAAGTCGACCTCCGTGTCGTTCCACGGCGGCCCCGCCGTCCACCAGCCCGGGTCTGCCTCGCCCGTGTTCGGCGGCAGCTTGGCGACGGCCTCGAACACGAGCGTCTGGCCTTTGCCCGGCGCCCACGTGAAGAAGCGGTAGCCGCGCAGCCCCTGGTTCTGACCGCGCAGCATCCCGCACACGTAGTGCTTGCCGCCCGGCGACTGCGGCGCTGCGGTGTACGTGCACGTCAGCCTCAGCCCCTGCGGGGTGACCGAAGCCGCCTTCGGGTTCATCACCTCCATCTCGTCCTCGTTGAAGCCGTGGCAGTTCGTCGTTCGCGTGCAGTTGTTCGGAAACCACGTGTTGTCGTGCCCGCGGCCCGAGCCGAGCGGCGCGCCGAAGGCGTCCGCGTAGGCGACCGACCAGCCGCCCGCCGGCGTCGGCGGACCCGTCGGCACGCGGCTCACCGTGAGCTTGCGCACGGCGCCCTGCTGCCTGAACGGGGAGCGGGTGGGTTCCTTGCCCGGACCGTTCGAGGCGCGTTGCTGATCGCCCGTCGCCGAGGCGCAGCCAAGCGGCGCAGCCGCGAGCAGGCCGAGTGCCACGAGCAGCGCGGCCCGCTTTGCGGCGCGCTTGTATGCGCGTTTGGATTCGATCGACCGAGGTTAGCCCGCGTGCGCCGTGTGCGCGCCGTTCAGCCCACGCTCGTGCCCGGCGCGATGCCTTCGTTTTCGACGCCCACGCCCCGGTGGGCTTTGTCCTCGTAGACCGAGACCGATTTGACGTCGAACTCGCGAGTGCCGCTGGTGAAGCCCGTCACGCAGCGGCATTCCCTCAGCGCGTAGCTAAGCACGAGCGTCGTCTTCGCCGCCAGGTCCGGTTTGACCGGGCCGACGTTCGTCGCCCATGACTGCGGCACGCCGTCGATCCAGATGCTGTACGTGTTGTCCGGTTTGACCTCGAACGTGTACGTGTGGAACGCCAACGACGGGTCCACCGTGAAGCCCGGTTTGTTGGCGGTCACGTGCGGGGTGGCGAACCACGCCGTGTAGATCGGGTCGGTGCGCCAGCCCGTCGAGTGCGAGCCGCTCGCGCCGCCGCCCTCGAAGAAGTCGATCTCGGTGTCGTTCCACGGCGGACCGGCCGACCACCAGCCCGGGTCGGCCTCGCCCGTGTTCGGCGGCAGCTTGGCGACCGCTTGGAAGACGAGCGTCTGGCCTTTGCCGGGCGACCACGTGAAGAAGCGGTAGCCGGGCATGCCCTGGTTCTGGCCGCGCAGCGCGCCGCACACGTAGTGCTTTTTGCCGGGTTCCTGCGCCGCCGCGGTGTACGTGCATGTCAGCTTCAGGCCTTCCGGCGTTACCTTCGCCGCGCTCGGGTTGAAGACCTCGAGCTCGTCCGAGTTGAAGCCGTGGCAGTTGCTCGTCAGCGTGCAGTTGTTCGCGAACCACGTGTTGTCCTGGCCTGGGCCGTTGCCGATCGGCGCGCCGAAGCCGTCGGCGTAGACGACCGACCAGCCGCCCGCCGGCGTCGGCGGGCCGGTCGGCGTGGCGCTGACGAGCGCCCCCTGCGGGCCTTCTTCCTGCGGTTCTTCGACCGGCGGTTCTTCTTCTTCGACCGGCGGTTCTTCTTCGACCGGTTCTTCTTCCGGCGGTTCTTCCACGGGCGGTTCTTCTTCTTCGGGCGGTTCTTCGCCTCCGGGAAGCGGCGTCGCTTCGGCGAGCGCGAACGGCCCGATCCGTCCGCGGTAGAGCGAGCGCACGCGCACTTCGTAGGCCACGTGCCTCAGCCTCGAGATCGTGTAGGAGCGCACCCCGCGTGCAACATCCACGTGGCCGCCCCCGCCCCCGCCGGCCTGTTTCCAGCGGATGCGAAAGCCCGTCAGACCGGTCGGGCTCGAGACGTCCCACGAAGCCGACAGGGATCCCGCCGCCGGGGTCAGCTGCAGGTTCAAGGGACGCGGGCGCTGGGCGGCCAGCGAGGCTGCCGGCGCCGCGAGCGCTACGGCGAACGCCAATGTGAGCAGCGCGAGCAGCGCAGCCGCAGGCGCACTCGGGCGCCGTCTCGGTGAGCTCAGGCGCCGAGCTCCGCGCCGCTCGACCTCGATTTCGCATGCGTGGTCGAAGGCCTCGATGAGAATCCCTTTCTTCGTCTCTTAGCCGACCGCTCTCCCGGGCCGTGCCTATACACCCTTCCTTACACGACACTACCCTGCGCGAGGCTGCTCAATCCTCACCAGGTCTGCAGGAATTGGTGTCAACATCGTGTCATCGCGCTCAGTAGCCCAGCCGTAGGGCCCGCCGGCGACGTGGCGGCGGGTACTAGATGCGCGGCGCGCTAGTCAAAAACGTCACGCTCAGATCCTCCTTACCGTGCTCGGGCACAGCCTGGAGCATGCGCGCACTGATCGCCTTCAGTGCCGGCAGGTCGAGCCCGACGCGCTCGGCCGACTCGACGGCGAGCCGCGCATCCTTGCTGGCCAGCTCGAGCGCGAACGTCGGCTCGAAGTCACGCTCGAGCATCGCCTTGCCCTTGAGCCGCAGGTAGGGCATGTCGAGCGGGCCGCCGTCGATCGCCTCGAAGAACGCCGAGCCGTCGAGACCGAGGCCCTCGGCGAGCGCAATCGTCTCGGCTGCTCCCTCGACGACGGACACGATCCAGGCGTTCGTCACGAGCTTCAGCCGCGTGCTCGCGCCGGCCTCTTCGCCGACCCAGATCGTGCGCTGAGCGATCGCGTCGAATACCGGCTGCACGCGCTCGCGCAGCGACTGCGGGCCCGATGCCATCACGACCAGCTTGCCTTCCTGCGCCGGCTGCTTGGTGCCGAGCACGGGTGCATCGACGAAGCCGATGCCGTGCTCCTGCGCGAGCTCCATGCAGCGCGCCGTGCCCTGCTCGCCGATCGTCGAGCACTGAATCCACGCGCTGGTCGGCCGTGCGCCGGCGAGCGCCCCGTCGCTGCCCTGCATCGTCGCGAGCACGGCGTCGGCGTCGCTCAGCATCGTCACAATCAGCTCAGCCGACGCCGCCGCCTCGGCCGGCGTGTCGCAGATCTGCGCGCAATCGCGTGCAAGCGGCTCGGCCTTCGCCCGCGAACGGTTCCACGCGACGAGCTCGATGCCGGCGCGCGCGATGTTGCGCGCCATGCCCGAGCCCATCGTCCCACCCGCACCCAGCACGGCGACAGCGTCGGTCATCGTCTGCTCAGGGGCGTACGAAGCTGTTCGGGTCCGGGCCGATCCGCCGGCCCGCGTCGAGCGCCGTCAGCGACTGGAGCTCCTGCTCGCTCAGCTCGAAGTCGAACACGCCGATGTTCTCGCGGATGCGCGACGGCGTCACCGACTTCGGGATCACGACGTTGCCGATCTGCAGGTGCCAGCGGATGATCGCCTGCGCCGGGGTCCTGCCGTGCGCCTGGGCGATCTCGACGATCGCCGGGTCCTCGAGCTCGAGGCCTTGGCCGAGCGGGCTCCACGCCTCGGTCAGGACCCCCAGCCGCTCGTGCTCGCGGCGCAGACCAACCTGCTGGAAATACGGATGCAGCTCGACCTGGTTGATCGCCGGCGTCACGCCCGTCTCGGCGATCACGCGCTCGAGGTGCTCGGCTTCGAAGTTCGATACGCCGATCGTGCGCACGAGCCCTTCCTGCTGCAGCTCGACGAACGCCTTCCACGTCTCGACGTAGAGGTCGTGCGCCGGCACCGGCCAGTGGATCAGGTACAGGTCGAGATGGCTCAGCTCGAGCCGCTCGAGGCTCGCGCGGCAGGCGCGCTTGGCCTGCTCGTAGCCCTGGTCGTCGTTCCAGCACTTCGTCGTGATGAACAGCTCGTCGCGATCGAGGCCCGAGGCGTGCAGCGCTTCGCCGACGCCTCCCTCGTTGCGGTAGGCCGCTGCCGTGTCGATGTGGCGGTAGCCGGCCGCGAGCGCTTCGGCGACCGCCACCTCGGTCTCCTTCGGCGGGACCTGGAAGACGCCGAAGCCGAGCTGCGGGATCCGCTCGTTCGGCGCGATCGGAAGGGCGGGTATCTGCTGCGCAGGTGCGCTCATACACTGATCACTGCCCACTATGCCCGATGCGAAACGCCGAGGCGGCTCGGCACTGCATATAGTCGCGGCATGGGGGCGGAGCAAAGCGCGGTCAATCGTCAGATCCGTCTGGCGGCACGTCCCTCGGGTCTGCCCAAGCCGTCTGACTGGAGCCTCGCGCAGGAGCCCGTGCCGGCGCCCGGCGAGGGCGAGTTCGTCGTCGAGGTATCGCACATCTCGCTCGACCCGGCGATGCGCGGCTGGATGAACGCCGGCGCCTCCTACATCGAACCCGTCGAAGTCGGCGAGGTGATGCGCGCCGGCTGTATTGGGCGGGTGAGCGCCTCGGCGCATCCCGCCTTCGCGGTCGGTGAGCACGTCTATGGCACGTTCGGCGTGCAGCAACACGCGGTCTCAGACGGCAAGGGGGTGATCAAGGTCGACCCCTCGCTGGCGCCGCTGCCGACATACCTCGGCGCGCTCGGGATGACTGGGCTGACGGCCTACTTCGGCATGCTCGACGTCGGCAAGGTCAAGCAGGGCGAGACGGTCGTCGTCTCAGGCGCCGCCGGCGCCGTCGGCAGCGTGGCGGGACAGATCGGCAAGCTCAAGGGCGCGCGCGTGATCGGGATCGCGGGCGGCGCCGAGAAGTGCGCCTGGCTGACCGACGAGCTCGGCTTCGACGCGGCGATCGACTACAAGTCGGAGGACGTGCGCAAGGCGCTGCGCACGCACGCGCCGGAGGGCGTCGACGTGTTCTTCGACAACGTCGGCGGCGAGATTCTCGATGCCGTGCTCACCCGCCTGGCGCGTCACGCGCGGATCGTGATCTGCGGCGCGGTCTCGCAGTACAACAACACCGAGCCGGTGCGCGGGCCGTCGAACTACATGTCGCTGCTCGTGTTCCGCGCGAGCATGACGGGGATGGTCGTGTTCGACTACGCCGCCCGCTACGGCGAGGCGATCGCTGAGCTCGCAGGGTGGATGCGCGAAGGGCTGATCGTCTCGCGCGAGGATGTCGTGCAGGGCGGCGTCGAGGACTTCCACAACACGCTGCTGAGGCTGTTCGAGGGTGCCAACGTCGGCAAGCTCGTGCTGCAGGTCGGCGGCTGAGCGGCGCGGCCTCAGCCGCTCGGCAGCAGCGCGCGCACGAGCTCACCCCATGAGCGCTTCAGCTCGGCCTGGGAGAGGCCCAGGTAGCGACGCTGGAACAGCACCAGTTCGCTGACGAGCGCACCGAGCAGCACGTCGGCGAGGTAGCCGATCTCCCCGTCGTAAGCGCTCTCGCCGAGCAGCGCCGTGACATGCGCGCGGTAGGCGGCGTAGACGCTGTGGCGCAGTCGCTCGCCGGGCGCGCCGTTCTCGGCGGCTACGAGCAGATCGCCCTGGATCTCGATGTGCTCGAGCATGCGCTCGCCGAAGGCGACCAGGCGCTCGCGCGGCGGCGCTCCCGGCCCGAGCGGCGCCGGACCGCGGATAAAGCCCTCCTGCAGTCCGCGCTCGCGCTCGTCGAGCAGCCCGCGCATCAGACCGCAGCGATCGCCGAAGTGGCGGAACAGGGTCCCCTTGCCGACGCCGGCGGCGCGCGCTACCTGGTCCATCGTCACGCACTGGGCGCCGTGCTCGGCGACGAGCGCTTCGGCGGCGGCGAGGATCGTGGCGCGGTTGCGCGCAGCATCGGCCCGCTCGTGCCGGACAGGCTCGAGCATCGGCAACCCCCGTTGCGCGACATTGCCCTCCACCTGGGGGATCCTACCTGGCGTGATTACCGGACTACGGTCCATTTGTGTTAGTATAGCTATATCCGGACCACAGTCCGTATCATTCGGAAGCAGTAGACAGCACGCAAGAGACCTTCCAGAACCGCCAAACCCAGACCTTCAAGGAGCCCCCATGTCAGCCACAGCAACAGCCACCCAGACACAGCTTCCCGTCGGCACGTGGAAGCTCGACCCGACGCACTCCTCGGCGAGCTTCGCCGTCAAGCACATGGTCGTCGCGACCTTCCGCGGGCGCTTCGAGAACATCGACGCGACGCTGAGAGTCGGCGAGGACGGCGCCGGTGAGCTGCTCGGCACGGTCGACGCCGGCTCGATCGTCGTCAAGGACGAGAACCTGCAGGCGCACCTTGGCTCGCCGGACTTCTTCGACACCGAGCGCTACCCCGAGCTGCGCTTCGCCTCCAAGGCGATCCGCCGCGACGGCGAGGAGCTGGTGATCGACGGCGAGCTGACGATCAAGGACCAGACGCACGCGGTCGAGGCACGCGGCACGATCACCGACCCCCACGAGACGCTCGGCGGCGCCGTCAAGATCGGCGTGACGCTGGAGACGGTGATCGACCGCACGCAGTTCGGCCTGGAGTGGAACGCGCCGCTGCCGAAGGGCGGCTTCGCGCTGGCCAACGACGTCAAGCTGACGGTCGAGCTCGAGCTCGCCCGCGACGGCGAGTAGCACGGCGATGCGCGTCCTGGGCATCACGGGCTCGCTGCGCAGCGACTCGCACAACGGACGCCTGCTTCGGGCGGCGGCGCAGCTGCTGCCGCCCGATGCGGAGCTCGTCGAGTTCGACGGCCTGAAGGCGATCCCGCCGTTCGACGAGGACGACGAGGCGGCGCCGGGAGCGGCTGTCGAACGCTGGCGCGAAGAGCTCGAGCAGGCCGATGCGCTGCTGTTCGCGACGCCCGAGTACAACCACTCGATCCCGGGCGCCTTGAAGAACGCCGTCGACTGGGCCTCGCGCCCGTCGGCCACGGCGGCGCTGCGCAACAAACCGGCCGCCGTGATCGGGACGAGCACAGGCATGTTCGGCGCCGTCTGGGCACAGGCGGAGCTGCGCAAGTCGCTGGCCGCAGCTGGCGCGCGCGTGATCGACCGCGAACTGCCGGTGCCGGACGCGGAGAACGCGTTCGCGCCCGACGGCACGCTGGCCGAGCACGAGCAGACGCTGGCGCTCGGCGAGATCCTCGCGGAGCTGCTCGACGAGGCGCGCAGGCGCTCGGCCGTGACCCTCGCGCAAGCCGCCTGACCCGCGCAGCGCCTGCGGGCGCGACAATGAACGCATGGCAACCGAGCAGCAGCTCGCCCCGAAGACCGTCAGCGACGAGCTCGAGCACTGGCTGAGAGGCGATCAGCCGAAGACGCTCGGCAGCCTGATCGACGTGTTCGGCGAGCGCAGCTTCGCGATCGTGTTCGTGCTGCTGATGGCGGTGCCGGCGCTGCCGCTGCCGACGGGCGGCGTCACGCACGTGTTCGAGGTGATCACGATGCTGCTCGCGCTCGAGCTGATCGTCGGGCGTCGCACGATCTGGCTGCCCGCCCGCTGGCGCGGGCTGCAGATCGGCGGCGAGAGCAAAGAGAAGTTCATCGACGCGCTGCTGCGACGGATCAGATCGCTCGAGCGCATCTCGCGCCCGCGCGGGCGCTGGCTGTTCGGTCATCGCCTGAGCGGGAGCCTGTTCGGGCTGGCCGCGCTCGGGCTCGCGCTGACGGCGTTCCTCGCGCCTCCCTTCTCGGGCCTGGACACGTTGCCGTCGATCGGCCTCGTCGTGCTCGCGCTCGGCTATCTGCTGACCGACATCGCGGTCGCCGCCGCCGGTGCTGTGATCGGCGTCCTCGGCGTGGCCTCGGTGATCTTCCTCGGAAGCATCGCCGTGAAATTCTTCAAGAGCATTTTTTGATCTTTAATTAATCCGATCATCCGACTTGGTTAATTCGATCGTCGGGTCGCCTCCGTCTGCAACGATGCGCCGGGGATGCGCTTGCTGATATGGGGGATCGTTGGGCTATCTGGGCTCGGTCTCGTGATCCAGTTGATCGGGGTTCACGGCACGACCGACGAGCAGGCCGCGGTCAGGCGAGCCGTGCGAGCGCCCTTTCAGGACCTCCGCCGCCGCGACGCCCGGGCGCTCTGTGAAGACTTCACCCCGGCCGTCGCAGCGAAGCTGACGAGCGTCGACGGCAGTTGCGCAAGCCACGTCGGTGAGCTGTTCGCGCGCAGCGCTCAGGACGCCGAATACGTGCCGTCCCACGGTCTGCTCTCGCGCGGGCGCGTCGAGGTGCAGGCGATCCGCGTGCACAGCGACCGCGCCACGGCCGAGTCCGTCGGCCCCGGCAAGCTGGCGCTCGTCCGCCACTGGCAGCTCACGCTCGTAAACGGGCGCTGGCGCATCGCGACGCCGGCCACGCTGCAGATGCAGTCCGACTGCGATCAGCACCCGTTCGGCGGCGCGGGCTGTCTCGACGTGCTCTCGCTGCAGCTCGAGAGCGCGCGGTAGACGGCCGGCGGCCGGGCGCGGGGCGCTCAGCCCTCGAGATCTTCCTCGAGGTCTTCCACTTCGGCGGCGAGGTCGGCGACGCTCACTTCGAGTGCGTCCGCGATACGCCTTACAGTGGTCCAGCCGGGGCTGTTGAGGCCGCGCTCGATGCGCGACAGAGCCGAGGAGGTGATGCCGGCATCGAACGCAAGCTCTTCTTGCGTCATCTCCCGCTCCTCGCGAAGTCGTTTGAGTTGGGCCGCCAGGAAGGGGTCCGCCGGTTCATGCACATAAGAAACATGCCGGACTGTTGGGGTCAATGTCCAGGGGTTTAAGTCCTAGGCGGTCAGGACAGGTATCCTCCGGCGTTGCACAAATCATCCCCACAGATGGTCACGTGCACCGGCCGAGCGAGGCGTTCGCACGAAAGTGCGGCGCCGAGCCGGTCCCGCCAGAGGCCCCCGGGAGCTTGCCCCCCGGGGGCTTCAGGTGAGCAAGTGAGAGCGAACTTGCAGCGGCGACGGTCCCGCGGCGAGGCCGCTCGACAGCCGCGTGATCGCCAGGCGAGCGGCGCGAGGGTCCACTAGCTAGCGAGGCTCGGCGAGCGGCGCTGGGGCGGCGCCTGTCGCGGAGCGCCACAGCCCGAGCGCGATCAACCTGAGCTCGTGGAACATCGGCCGCGCGAGCAGCGCGAGCGCGAGCGCGCCGCCGAGCGCGCCGAGCGCGCCGGCGAGCGCAAGCTCCGGGATCGCAGGCAGCCCTGACCACAGCCGTACGGCGCCCGCGGCGAGCGCGACGCCGAGCGCCGCTCCGGCGCCCGGCCACATCGCGCCGAGCGTGATCGCAACCGGGATCCGCAGCACGCGCGAGGCGGCGATCATCATCAGCGCGACCCAGAAGATCACGTTGGCGCAGCGTCCCCAGGCGACGGCCGTGATGCCGTACGGCGCGAGCAGGATGATCGTGACGACGAGCACGGGCAGCTGGATGAACGTGAGCCCGACCATCACGCGCTGGCGGCCGAGCGCCTTGAAGGCGTCGCCGAGCGCGAAGCCGGACGCCGAGATGCCCGACATCACGCAGACAGCTGCGAATACGCCCGAAGCGCCGCGCCACTTGGCCGAGAACAGCGTTTCGATGATCGGCCCGGCCTGCACGGCGAGCCCGGCGGCGAGCGGCAGCGCGTACAGCGACTGGAAGTTGACGAGCCTTCCCGTCGCCGCGCTAAGCCCCTCGCGATCGAGCACGCGCTTGCGCGACAGAGCCGGGAAGGCGACGAGCGAGACCTGGTTGGCGATGTTCTCGAGCAAGAGCACAGGCAGGCGGAAGGCGACCGTGTAGAGGCCGAGCGCGCGCTGACCGAGCACGCGCCCGACGACGGCCACGTCGAGCTGCGTCGTCACCTGGGCGAGCAGCGAGAGGAGCGACGCGCCGATCCCGTATGGGAGGATGCTCCGCGCGATCGTGCGGTCGAAGCGCAGGGTTGGGCGGAAGTCGGTGCAGATCCACAGCGAGGCCGCCCACGCGCCGGTCCCGGCGAGCATGCCCCAGACGAGCGCCGAGGCGCCGAACCCGAGCAGCGCAAGCCCCACGCCCACGCCGGCGCGCGCGAGCGAGTTGACGACCTGCGTGATGATCCGCGTGCGAAAGCCGAGATCGCGCAGGAGGAGCCCGTCGTGCACGCCGCCGAGACCGGTCAGGAAGATGTCGAGCGCCGCCAGGCGGAACAGCCCGACGTGACCCGATGCATGGAAGAAGCTCGCGATCAGCGGCGCCGCGGCCAGCGCGAGCAGCGTCAGCAGCGTCGTCAGCGCGATGTTGATCGTGAAGGCGACGTCGACGCGCTCTGAGTGACCTTCCTCCTGCTCGTAGATCACGGCCTGGCCCATGCCGAGGTCGGTCGTCAGCTCGATCAGGCTGAGCACGGCCGTGACGGCTGCCACAACGCCGAACTGCGAGGGCGCGAGCAGGCGCGTGAGCACGAGCAGCGAGACCATCGCAAGGCCCTTGGTCACGAAGAACGTGAAGATCGACCAGACGATCCCGCGCTTGACCGAACTGCCCAGCGGCTGCGGGGCGGCGCTCGGCCGCTCGCCCTCGCCCTCGCCCCGCGGCGGCTCGCTCATACGGGCTCCTGCGCTGCGGCGAACGAGCGGCCGCGGCGGAGCGCCTTGACGATCCTCCGTGGCAGCCCGCGCGCGACCCGCGAGGCGACCAACGCGGCCGGCGCCGGGTCGCGGCGATCCCAGTAGTCGTAGCCCGTCGGGCGCGCGAAGGCGGCGAGGAAGCTCGCGATCGTGGTGGCCCTGGACGGCGCATCGGGGTGCTCGGGGTCGCGCAGCGCTTCCTTCAGCCAGCCCACATCGCCCTTCAGGTGGCGCATGCGGCGCCCGCTGCGATAAGCGGGCGGCGCCTGGATCGGCTCGCCGGCCGCCCACTGATACAGCAGTAGCGGGAAATCGACGCCGGCGCGCACGGCGATCTCGACGGACGCCGACAGGCGCGAGTTGATCTCCATCAGAAACGGCCGGCCGGCGGCGTCGCGGCGAAACTCGATCTCGGCATATCCGTCGAGGCCGAGCTCGCGGATCAGAGCTTCAGCGGCCGCGCCGATGTCCTGCGGCACGGCAATGCTCCGGCGCAGCACAGAGCTGCCGCCGAGCACCGGATACATGCGCTCGGCGCGCTGCGCGAACGTGGCCCACATCCGCCCCTGCGCGTACAGCACGCTGACCGCCTCCCGTGCGCCTGGAAGCCACTGCTGCAGCAGCGCCCCGGCGCCCGCGTCGAGCAGGCGCGTCGTCTGCGCGATCGCCTGCTCGCCCGTCCTCGCCAGAGTGGGCGCGGCGCGCCACGCCTCGGGACCGCCATCAGCCCACGAGACTGCCGGCTTGACGACGACGGGCAGCCCGATCCGCGCGAGCGCATCGCGCGTGCCGGCAAGATCGGT
Source organism: uncultured Solirubrobacteraceae bacterium (assembly GCA_963717665.1). Taxonomy (GTDB): domain Bacteria; phylum Actinomycetota; class Thermoleophilia; order Solirubrobacterales; family Solirubrobacteraceae; genus Palsa-744. The sequence continues at coordinate 2,905,308 of OY970348.1, read as the reverse complement.
CACGCTACTGCCCGGCGGCACGGCCAGGCCCAGCCGTTCGGCCACGGCGAGCGTGGCGCGCTTGTCGATCGCCTGTGCCAGCGCCCGCTCGGGGGCGAGTGCGAGCGTCGCGACGGCTTCGATCTGCGGGCGATGTGCGCGCAGAGCCTCGATCGAGCCGTCGTGGCTCGTGATCACGACCGGCCGCCCGAGCGACTCACACAGCTCGCAGACGCGCTCGACGAAGCCGGCCGGATCGTCGGCGACGTCCGGCAGCACCGTACGCCCGGCGCACCAGCGGGAGGCAAATGTGGGAGCCCCGGCGTGCGACTCGGCGACGTGAACCTTCACGCCGGCACGCCCGAGCGAGCGGACAGAGACGAGCGACTGACGCAGGTCGGCATCGAGGACCAGCGCCGGCCTGTGGGCTCGGGCAGCGTCAGTCACGGCTTCACCGTATCCCACACGCGCGCGCCCACGAAGTTATAGTCGGCCCGCTCAGCGGGTAGTCAAGCTGATGGAACTACTGTGCGAACACCATTCGGCCACTTCTCCAAGCGCGCGCTCGTCGCCGGCGGGCTGCGCCTGAGCGGCGTGGGCGCGCTGCTGAGGCGGCTCGCTCCATGGCGCGGAGTGCTCGTGCTCTCCTATCACCGTATCGGCGAGGCGAGCAAGCTCGACACCGCGCGCTCGCTGGTGAGCGCGACGGCACAGTCGCTGGACGAACAGCTGCGCTTCCTCACTCGGCACTGCGAAGTGATCGACCCGACAGAACTCGGCCCGGAGCTCTTGACGCAGCGCGGGCGGCGTGTGCTGATCACCTTCGACGACGGCTATCGCGACCTCTACGAGGCGGCCTATCCGGTGCTGCAGGCAAATCGCGTGCGTGCCGCCATGTTCCTCTGCTCGGGCTTCATCGACGGCTTCGCCGACGCCTGGTGGGACGAGGTGGCGTGGATCCTGCGATACAGCCAGCTGCGCGTGCTGCCGGCGGGCCCGTGGTCGGCGCAGCCGCTCGCACTCGACGAGCAGAGCATCGAGCATTCGATCTTCGAGGCGACGAGGAGGTGCTGGGAGCTCTCGCCCCAGGAGACCGCCGAGCTACTCGAAGAGCTCGCGACGGCCAGCGGCGCAGGCAGGCGGCCGACGGAGGACAGCGCAGAGGATTGGATCACCTGGGAGATGGCCCGCGAGATGAGCGCCGCCGGCCATCAGATCGGCGCACACACGGTCAACCACCTGATCCTCGCCAAGCTGTCGCGCGAGCGCCAGCACGAGGAGATCGCCGGCTCGGCCGATCGCATCGAGGCCGAGCTCGGCGAGCGCCCGCGCTGGTTCGCCTACCCCGTCGGCGTCCCCGGCGTGTTCGACGAGCACAGTCGCGCGGCCGCGGCCAAGGCCGGGGTCGAGCTCGCCTTCAGCAACTACGGCGGGCTCGTGACCGAGGACACCTTCTTCGCGCTCGACGTAACGCGGATGTCGGCCGAGATGCTGCGCACGCCGACCTTGTTTGCGGCGACCGTGACGGTGCCGGCGCTGTTCGCGCGCTAACGGAGGGGGAGGGATTCAGAACCCTCGTCGGAGGCATCTCTCCCGAAACGGTTTTCGAGCCCGTCCGAGGCGGAGCACCTACTCCGGAGCACCTACTCGTTAGAGGCGAGGCACATGTCGAGCGCAACAAAAGGTGCTGCTATTACGCACCGGCCGGTGCTATATTTATGCACCTATGGGCAGTCCTTTCATTTATGAGGAGCCGCTCAAACCGCCCGACCAGCTGGCCGACCGGGTCTCTGAGCTAGCCCTACTGCGAGAGCGAGCCGGCGAGACACGAAACAGCCGCCTCGAGGGTCCGCGACGCTACGGGAAGACCTCGCTCGTTAAGGCCGCGCTGGACGCTGCGGACAAAGACGGATTCGTGCCGATCTACGTGAACTTCCTTGGAGTGCTAAGCACAGCGGACGTCGCCGACCGTATAGAGCGCGCTTATCGAGAGCAACTGGATGGGACGCTCAGGCAATGGTTCGCCGGGGTCGTCTCTACGCTGCGCCCGCGCCTGAAGGCCGCGCCTGGAGGAGTAGGCGTCGAGATCAGCCCCGAGACGCAGACGCCGGCGTTGCTCGACCGGTTGAGCCTTCCGCGACGCCTACAGGAACGCCACGGTCGCCAGTGCACGATCGCATTCGATGAGTTTCAAGACGTCGTGCGGGTCAGCGACGCGCTCGCGGGAACGATGCGATCCGAGCTCGAGCAGCACGGAAACGCTGCCGGCTACATCTTCTCGGGCTCGCACCCGGGACTGATGCGAGACCTTTTCTCCGACCGTCGCCACGCGTTCTTCGCCCAGGCAAAACCCATCTCCCTGCCGCGCCTCGGATCAGAGGATCTCGCCGAGTACATAGGAGCGCGCTTCAACGACGGCGGACGAGACGCCAGCGACGCACTCGAGCTACTCCTGAGGACCGCTGACGGCCACCCGCAACGAGCCATGCTGCTCGCCCATCACCTTTTCGAGCACACCAAGCCTGGCAACCCAGCCTCGAGCGAAGAGTGGGTCAAGGCGTACGCGGCCGCGACACTCGACGCTACTCCCGAGGTCCAAGCGGCGTGGGACTCATGGAACAACAGCGAGCGACGCATCATGGCCGTGGTCGCGACACGCACCACTCCGCTTCAAGGCCGGGTCGCCCAAGAGGAGTTCGGTATCAGCAAGACGGGCGGGAACCAGGCGACGATCTCTGGCCTCGAGCGCGGGGGGCAACTCGTCGCCGACGACGGTACGAGAACAGGGTGGCGGGTCGTAGACCCGCTCCTTGAGCAGTGGCTGGCGTATGGCCGCGCATGGCCGGGGCCGCACTAGGACTCGTCGCCACAGCTCCGTTCCGGGTCTACCATGCTCGCGCCTCGACCGTGATCTCGCGCAGCGGCGATCGGGATCATGACGGCGTCGAGAAGATCGACGTGAGAAACCGGCTGAGACCGACCCAGGCGAGGAGCTAGCGGCAACCGTCTTTAGAATGCACCGCCCTCGCGCCGGTGGCAAATGAGAGACGTCTTGCAATGAGTGTCGGGCTGTTGACGTGTACGGGGGATATGTTACTGTCTGACTCATGTCAGACATGATCTTTGGCTGCTGCCTGGAGGCACTACGATGGCGATCGTGAAGATGCGCGACCTCCTACGCACGCCTAAGCCGGTGTTCGAGGAGCTTGAGCGCAGCCGTGAGCCGGCCCTGCTGACCCGCGACGGAAAGCCCGTCGCCGCGCTTTTCCCAGTCGACTCCGACCAAGCCTACGAGCTCGCCATGGCTGCCCTGCCAGAGTTCGTCCAGAGCCGCGAGCGGGCAGAACACGCTCGCGGCGAGGGACGCACTGGCACCGCCGCAGAGTTCCTCCGAGACTTTGAGGCCCGCCACGGCGGTACTGGAAATGCTCCGCCGACGACACCTGTCACGACTGCGGCCAAGCCGGAGGATGCCTCGTCGTTGCCGGGCTCCGCGTCCGACGTCGACGTCGAGGTCGGCGTTGGCGATGAGGACGACGAGCTGATCCGCGCAGCGGAGGAGCTCGGAGTCGACCTCTCCGGGCTCGGCCAGACGTTCGCCGCGGATGCCGCCACCGAAGGTGCCGACGTGGCCGAGGCCGGGCCCATCCCGGAGCTGAGGCGATTCTTCGGCGAGGAGCTCTCGCGCGAACTCGCAGGCGAGGTCGAGCAACGAATCGCGGCAGCCAGCGAGCCGATCTGCAAGTTCGTACCACGCGAGACGCCGCGCATAGAACAGCTCAACTGTGAGATGTTCGGCCGGATGCTGCCGGGGGAGATCAGGCGCATTGCGTTCGGCCTGCTGAGCTCAGACACACCCAACCCGAAGACATCCGGGGAGGAGGGGGTGCTCGGCCGGCCGCTGGCCGAGCAGACGCTCGACGCCGTGACAGAGCGAGTGAAGTCGTTCAACTGTGAGCTGATCGACGACCGCACCGTGGGCATGCCGTTCTCGCTCGAGCGCTACGCGAGCCGCGTGCACGCCACGCCGCTCAGCGAGGTTCTCGACGCGCATATCCAGGGTATGCCGCAGCATCGCTCAGCCGGCTGAGCGATTCAAAGCCCGGCACGGTTGCGCTCGGCCTCGGTCTGCATCGCTGCGAGACCGTCCCGGGTTTCCTCGACCTCGTCGGCTCGCTGACCACTGAGATTCGTCACGCCGAACAGCACGAGGGTGGCGAGGATTCCCACGACCCCGGCGAGGCTCAGCGCGAACAGATATCGGTAGGCGCTGGAGTGCAGTGGCAGCACCCCGCCGAGCGGCGCGAGCACACCCACCACCACGTACCCCGCCGTGAACGCACCCAAGAACCGAAGCGCTCGCGGGTTGCCTCCCGCCCGCTGATACACGAGCAGCGCGATGCCGAGCGTCACGGCTGCCGTGAAGGCCAGGATGAAGAACGTCTCGAGACGGCTCGACGCATGATGGGCGTCGACCACCGGCGCTCCATTGAACGCCAGTGCGGCGGCCGCGACGAACGCGATCTGGGGCAGCCACGTCAGATGCGCGTCGACCCACTTGCCCCTGCGCGCTCGTCTGATCTTCTTGTCCGGGATGATCTCGGCTGGCGGGGGTGCGCCTGCAGCGTCGGCCATCACCCGAGCTCTTCCAGGCGTCTGCGGATTTCATCCGGCGTGCCGGCGCGGTCAATCTTCAGTCTCACAGGTGCCCCGAGCTTTCGCCTGTGTTTCGGTGGCACGTCAAGCTGGGCCATGATTGTGAACCCCCCGACGACCATCGAGCCCCATACACCCTCCGGCTTTGCGAGGTCAGGCCAGCCGCTGAACAGCCGCAGCACCTCGGTTTCCTCGAGTTGCTCGATTTCGTCGATCAGCCTCGGCGCGTCACGCAGCCTGCCGATCTCAGCAAGGCCTTCTTCGAGCGCCCAGACCCCAGTCACGGGGTGTCTCGAGTAGTCGATCTCCATGGACGCTGGCATGGTACGCCTCGTCCGTGAAGTTCGCATAGCTCGACTCCGAGGCACCAGAAATGTGAACGCCGGTTAGTGAACCGGTGGGCTCACTCGATGACCGCCGAACGAGCGAGACCGACAGCGCACCAGCGGGATTGACTACCCTAAGTCCCGTCATTCCCCAGGAGGGGTGGCAGAGTGGTTGAATGCGGCGCTCTCGAAAAGCGTTGTGCGTCTTAGCGGCGTACCGGGAGTTCGAATCTCCCCCCCTCCGCTTCGTTACGGCTGGCGGCGATACGCCAAAGACCCGCGGGTATACGGGCTAGGCGCCGGGTGCCCACTGCCTTCGCCAAACTCGTCTTCGCCAACTCGGACCAGTCCGTTCGCGAAACGCGTCTGCCCGCCGCATTCAACAGCTCTGCCACCCCTCCACGACCTCATGTGGAGGACAGCGCGTGATCTTAGTCGAGCGAGTGCACGGCTTCGTGGAGCGCCGACAAAGGTGCGAGCGGATCGTGTCAACCTCGGCGCGAGGCGAAGAAATCGCTCAGCAGCTGGCCGCAGGCGGGCGCGAGTAGACCGGCGAGCACCTCCGGGCGGTGGTTGAGCCGGTCCTCGCCGAGCACGTCGAGCACGCTGCCGCAGGCGCCCGCCTTCGGATCGGTTGCCCCGTAGACGACACGCGGGACGCGCGCGAGCACGATCGCCCCGGCGCACATCGCGCACGGCTCGAGCGTGACGTACAGCGTCGCGTCGAGCACGCGCCAGCTGCCGAGCGCCCGTGCCGCCTCGCGCAGCGCGAGGATCTCGGCGTGCGCAGTCGGGTCCTGGCGCAACTCGCGCTCGTTGTGCGCCGCCGCGAGCAGCTCGCCGCCGCGCACGACGACCGCGCCGATCGGCACATCGTCGTGCTCGCGCGCCTTCTCGGCCTCGCGCAGGGCGAGACGCATGAAGTAGTCCTCGTCTGGAAAAGGGGGTTCGCTCATCGATCTCGCCGGGACTCCTGCGACAGTGCTGCCGCCTGCCGGGCTCGCCCGCATCATCATTATCCGAGAACGGTCGATGAATCCACGGATGCAAATGCGCTGCACTCATACCACCACTCGCGTGCGGCGACTGGCGATCGCCTGCTGCGCGATCGCCGCGGTGCTGCCGCTCGCCTCGGCACGCGCCGGCGCGCCCGCCTACGCCCCGAATCGGATCCTCGTCAAGTACGCGACGGCGACACCGGCGCGAGCCCGTGCAGCCGCCGCGCGCGGGGCCGGCGCGGGCGCCACGAGCGTGACCGCACCGCACACGCGCCTCTTGCGGCTCGCCCCCGGCGTCAGCCTCGGCGCCGCCCTGGATGCGCTGCGCCGCCGTCCCGACGTCACCTGGGCCGTTCCGGACTACCGCGCCCACACAGCCGGGCTGATCCCCAACGACGTCGGCAACGGCACGCAGCCGGGCGACTGGCAACAGCTTCAGTGGAACTTCTCGGGCCCGTTCGGCGTGAACGCTCCACAGGCGTGGTCGAACGTCGCAGCCGACGGCGCGCCGGGTGGCAAAGGCGTCGTCGTCGCCGTGCTCGACACCGGTGTCGCATACGCCACGCACGGGCGCTTCCTGCGCTCCCCCGACTTCTCCCGCTACGGCTTCACCGGCGGCTATGACTTCATCGCACACAACCGCTTCCCCAACGACCGCAACGGCCATGGCACGTTCGTGGCCGGCACGATCGCCGAGGCCACCGACAACCGCTACGGGCTGACCGGCCTGGCGTTCGCCGCACGGATCATGCCGGTGCGCGTGCTCGACACTGCGGGTGAAGGCGAAGCCTCGACGATCGCCGAAGGCGTCCGCTACGCGGTTAGGCAGGGAGCGCAGGTGATCAACCTCAGCCTCGAGTTCTCCAGCAACGTCACCGCCGCCGACATTCCGGAGCTGCTCGAAGCGCTCCGCTACGCGCGCCGCCGTGGCGTGCTCGTCGTCGCGGCGGCCGGCAACGAGGCGCACACGGCCGTCGCCTATCCGGCGCGCGCGCCGAACGTCGTCGCCGTGGGCGCGACGACCGAACACGGCTGCCTGGCGGACTACTCCAACGACGGCTCCGGCCTGACGCTGGTCGCGCCGGGCGGCGGTGCCGACGCCAGCCTCCCCGGCGACCCGAACTGCAACCCCGAAAGTCCCGGCGGGCGCGATGTCTTCCAGGTGACGTTCACCGGCGCCTCGCCGAGGCGCTTCGGCATGCCGGGCGGCTACGAAGGGACTTCGATGGCCGCGCCGCACGTCTCGGCGACGGCTGCGCTGATCATCGCCAGCGGCGTGCTCGGTCGCCATCCGACGCCGGCGCAGATCGTCGCGAGGCTGCGCGCGACCGCGCGCAAGCTCGGCGGCGGTGGCGATGAAGCTCTGTACGGCGCCGGGCTCGTCGATGCGGCTGCCGCCACCGCAGCCGGGGGCCCCGGCGCCGCCACCGGCTGACGTGGCGGCTGAGCCGGCGCCGGAGCGCTGCGATCTGGCCGTCGTCGGCGGCGGGATCGTCGGCCTCGCCGTCGCCCGTGAGCTCGCGCGGCGTCGACCGCGCGCGTCGATCTGCGTCCTCGAGCGCGAGCACGAGCCGGCGATGCACCAGAGCGGGCACAGCTCGGGGGTGATCCATGCAGGCATCTACTACGCGCCCGGCTCGCTGAAGGCGCGGCTGTGCACGGAAGGCGCGCGCCTGCTTTATGCGTACTGCGAAGCGCACGCGATCGCGCACGAGCGTTGCGGCAAGCTCGTGCTCGCGACGAGCGACGCAGAGCTTGGGCGCCTGCGCGAGCTGCAACGGCGGGGGATGGCCAACGGCGTGCGCGGCCTGCGCTGGCTCGAGTGCTCGCAGATCGCGGCGGTCGAGCCACACGCGCGCGGCCTCGCCGCGCTGCACTCGCCGGACACCGGCGTCGTCGACTTCCGTGCGGTCGCGCGCTCCTACGCCGCCGAGGTGCTCGCCGCCGGCGGCCGGGTCGCGTATGACTGCGAGGTGCGCTCTGTAGAGCGCCACGCGCGAACGCTGCGGCTCACGCACGCCCAAGGCGACACCGAGGCGGGCCACGTGATCTTCTGCGCCGGGGCCTGGGCGGACCGGCTCGCCGTCGCGGCCGGCGCGGATCCCGACCCGCGGGTCGTCCCCTTTCGCGGCGCCTACCTGCGGCTGAAGCCGGCGCGTGCCTCGCTCGTGCGCGCCTTGATCTACCCCACGCCCGATCCGGCGCTGCCGTTTCTCGGCGTGCACCTGACGCGCCACATCGACGGCAAGGTCTCGCTCGGGCCGACCGCGTTGATCGCCGGCGCACGCGACGCCTATGACCTGCGCACGGTGCGGCTGCGCGATCTGCGCGAAACGCTCGCGTGGCCCGGCACGTGGCGGCTGATGCGCAGCTACTGGCGCGCCGGCGCCGGCGAGCTGCATCGCGCGAGCTCGCGCCAAGCGCTCGTGAGGATGGCCGCCCGCATGGTGCCCGAGCTCGACCGCGACGACGTCGAGTACGGCTTCGCCGGAGTGCGCGCCCAGGCGCTCGCGCGCGACGGGCGGCTGATCGACGACTTCGCCTTCTCCTGCAACGAGCGGGCACTGCACGTGCGCAACGCGCCCTCTCCGGCTGCGACGGCGTCGCTGGCGATCGCCGCGCACGTGTGCGACGAGGCCGAACGTGCCTTTGCGCTCGCGAGCTAGGTTGAGGCGAGGCGCGCGACGGCGTCGGCGACGCCCTCGCGCGCGGTCGGGAAGCGCGGGCGCCAGCCGAGCTCGCGCTTGGTCTTCCTGTTCGAGGAGCGCGCCGAGCGCACGGCTGCCGCGACGGCGTTGCGTCCGGCGACGAGCCGTGCGACGGGAGCCGGGATGCGCCGCGGGGCGCCCAGGCCGAGCCGGCTCGCGGTCAGCGCCATGAAGTCGTAGAACGTGATCGGCTCGTCGTCGACGACGTGGTAGGTCGAGCCCGGGGCAGCGCGCTCGGCGGCGAGCACGAGCGCTGAGACGACGTCGTCGAGATGAACCACGTCCCACAGGTTCTCGCCTGTCCCGATCACGGCGAAGCGCCCGGGCTGGCGCAGGTGGGCGATCAGCTCGCTCTCATACCAGCCACCGGGCCCGTAGACATGCGAGGGGCGGATCACGATGGCCGGCAGGCCCGACTCGAGCACGAGCCGCTCGCCCTCCTGCTTTGAGCGGCCGTACGGCGTCTGCACCAGCAGCGGCTTCTCCTCGGTCAAGAGCTCGCCACGCGGATCGCCGGTCACGACGGTCGAGGCGAACACGAAGCGCGGTCCGGCGCTCCGCTCGGCAGCGGCGAGCGCCGTACATGCGTCCAGCAGGCTGGCCGTCCCGCGCACGTTGACCTCGCGCAGCTTGCGCTCGCTGCGCTGGGAGGCGATCTCGGCGGCGAGGTGAACGACGCACTCCGGACGCTCGCCGAAGACCAGCTCGCGCAGACGGGCGCCGTCGCCTAGATCGCCCGAAAGCGGGCGCGTTCCGGTGGGCTGCGAGCCCGCGCGACGCACGAGCGCCGCGACGTCGTGCCCTTCCTCGAGCAGCTGCGCGCACAGCGCACGGCCGATGAAACCGCTCGCGCCGGTGACGAGGACGCGCAACGGCGTGGCTAGGTCGTGCGGATGATCAGCACCGAGCAGGGTGCGTGGTGGGAGACCTTGTTCGGCACCGAGCCGAGCAGGAAGCGCTTGGCGCCGGTCATGCCCTTGTTACCGACGATGATCAGGTCCGCCTCCTGCTCCTCGGCGACATCGAGGATCGCGTCGGCCGGGTCACCCTGGCGCGCGTACAGCTCGACGGGCACACCGGCCGCGCGGGCCAGCTCCGCGGCTGCCTCGAGCGTCGCGTCGACATCCTCGCGCGGGTTGATCGCCCACTGCAGATCCTCCGGCGCCTCACGGCGTTCCTCGCTCAGGCGCTGCTGAGACACCGGTGCGTAGGCGCTCACGAGCTCTACCTTCGCACCGACGGCACCGGCTAGGTCAACCGCCTGGTGCACTGCCTGCGTGGCCGTGTCCGAGCCATCCGTTCCCACGACGATCGAGCTGAACATGATCCTCCTCCAGCAGTTGAGAGACGAGCAAGACCGATCCCGACGAGCGCGGATCATATCCGCGCGCGGACGCCGTCGCGAGCCGTCGCGCGTGCGGCGTAAGGTCTGGCCACAGACGTGATCGACCTGCACTGCCACCTGCTGCCCGGCATCGACGACGGCCCGCAGACGGTCGAAGGCTCGCTCGCGCTCGCACGGGTCGCCGCCGAGCTCGGCACGCGCACGATCGTCGCGACGCCGCACGTCAGCTGGCGCTACGCCAACGACTCGGCCACGATCGCTCGCCTGGCTGCCGAGATCGCCACGGCCGTGTCCGAGGACGGGCTCGCGCTCGAGGTCGTGGCGGGAGCCGAGGTCGCGATGACGCGGATGCCCGAGCTCTCCCCCGAGGAGCGTTCGGCGTTGACGCTCGGCGACGGTCCTTGGCTACTGCTCGAGCCGCCGTTCAGCTCGGTGCTGAGCGGCCTCGAGCAGCTCGTGCTGGAGCTCGAAGCCGAAGGGCATCGCGTGCTGCTCGCGCACCCCGAGCGCTGCCAGGCCTTTCACCGCGACACCGAGCTGCTCGAGTCGCTCGTGCGCGAGGGCGTGCTCGTCTCGATCACAGCGGGATCGCTGGCCGGGAGCTTCGGCGACACCGTCAGGCGCTTCGCGCTGGAGCTCGTCGAGGCGGGGCTCGTGCACAACGTCGCCTCCGACGCACACGACGCGCAGAAGCGCCCGCCGAGCGTCGCGCGAGAGCTCGAGCAGGCGGGATTCGGTGCCCTCGCGGGCTGGCTGACCGAGGAGGTCCCCGCTGCGCTGCTGGCCGGCGAGCAGCAGATCCCGCAGCGCCCGCCGACGATCGTGGCACCGGGCGCTGCCGGCCGGCAGCCCTGGTGGCGGCGAGGCCCGCTCAGGCGAGCTTCGTGATCGCGATGATCATCCCGATCACGACGAACACGACGATCGCGGCCTGCATCCAGATCCACGTTGGCGACATGCTGGCGACAGCGTACTTCGGCGCTGCCGGCTCGGGCCTCCGAAGCACGCCCTAACCTTCTGCTCGTGGCCAGAGCAATGCAAAAGGCCGTGCTCGTACTGGCCTTGACCCTCCTGCTGCTCGGGGCGCTCGTTGCCAGCGCGGGGGCGGGGACGAAAAAAAGCGCGCGAGCAGCGGTGCCGGGGCCCCTCGGCGGCATCAACCTCCCTGGGCTCGGCTCGGGCTCTACGCCGAGCGACGCCGACGACGAAATCGCGATCGCGCGCAGCCTGCATGCGAAGGCAATCAGGGTCGAGCTGGCCTGGGCGGTGCTGCAGCCGGACGGCCCCGGCGCGCTCGACGCACGCTCGCTCGTCTACCTCGACCGGCTGCTCGCCGACGCCTCGAGCAGCGGCATCGCGGTGATCGCACTGGTCGACGGCACGCCTTGCTGGGCCAGCTCGGCGCCGGCAGCGCTGCGCGGCGGCTGCCAATCGGACGGGCGCAGCGCGGCGAGCAGCTGGCCTCCTTCGAACCCGGCGGACTTCGCAGCCTTCGTCGGCGCGCTCGCGGCCCGCTACGCCGGCAAGCTCACTGCCCTGGAAGTCTGGAACGAGCCCGACCAAGCCAACGAAGAGTACTTTGCGGGTCCCAACAAGCCCCAGCGATACGCCGCGCTTCTGAAGGCCGGCTACACGGCGATCAAGCAGGCGGCGCCGGGCATCAAGGTGCTCGCGGGTTCGCTCGTGGGATCGAACGGCATCTTCCTGCGCGAGCTCTACGCGGCGGGCATCAAGGGCTACTACGACGGGCTCGCCGTGCACTTCTACACGCTGACGCTGGCCGCGCTGCACGAATTTCGCGCGGTCCAGCTCGCCAGCGGCGACAGCACGCCGCTGTGGCTGGACGAGTTCGGCTGGAGCAGCTGCTATCCGCAGCAGAAGATCCAGGAAGAACAGGCCTGCGTGACGCCTGCGGTGCAGGCGCAGAACATCACGAACATCTACCGCTCGCTCAGCCGCACGCCCTACGTCGCGACCGACACGCTCTACAAGCTGCACGACGGGCGCAACAACCAATTCGGCGTGCTCAGCGACAGCGGCGCTCACAAGCGCTCGTTCACGGCGCTCGCGAGCGTGCTCGCCTCACCCCTGCGCAGCCCGAGCAGGATCACCCTGAAGCTCCGCCGAGCTGGCGCTCACGCCGTCGCCAGCGGCTCGGCCCCGGTCGGCGACTACATGCGCATGGAAGTGTTCAAGGCGGGCTCGCTGCGCTTCCGCGCGACGTTCACGCTGGACCGCTTCAACCACTACAGCCTGAGCCTGCCGAGCGTGCTCGGTCGACGCGGCCTGCGCGTACGCGTCTACCAGGAATGGACGGGGCAGGCAGGCGCCGTGCAGAAGCGCATCTGAGGACTGATCACTCGGCGCTGCGCGTCAGCGCGACGAACGTCAGCACGAGGATCTTCACGTCGAGCCCGAGCGACCAGTTGGCGATGTAGTAGTTGTCCCACTCGACGCGTTCGGCGAGCGAGGTCTGCCCGCGCAGGCCATGCACCTGAGCCCACCCCGTGATACCCGACTTGACGCGGTGACGATCGTCGTAGCGGACGATGTCCTGGTTGAACAGCTCGACGAACTCGGGGCGCTCGGGGCGCGGCCCGATCAAGCTCATCTCACCCTTCAGCACGTTGAACAGCTGCGGCAGCTCGTCGAAGGACGTGCGGCGCAGGAACCGCCCCACGGGCGTCCGGCGATCATCGCCCTCGACTCCGCCCGGTGCGGTGTCTCCGCCGAGCAGGTGCTCGAGCGGACCGGCATCGTCGTCGTCGGGATCAACGTGGCCGTCCTGCATCCGCATCGAGCGGAACTTGTAGAGGTCGAACGCCTTGCCGTCGCGCCCTACGCGGTTCTGGCGGAACAGCACCGGCCCGGACGAGCTGAGCCGCACGGCCAGCGCCGAGAGCAGGATCACGGGCGAGAGCAGCACGAGGAAGAGCAGTGCGAGCACGCGGTCCAGGCCGTGCTTGATGGCGAACTGCAGCCCGCGCGGATCGACCGTGGTGAACGACATCAGCGGCAGTCCGCCGACGGTGTCGTAGCCGACGCGATTGTTGATCGTGTCGAACATGCGCGGCACGACGGAGACCTCGACGCCGAGTTCCTGGCAACGCTGGATCAGACGGCTGACACGCTCGTCGGCGACCGAGGAGAAGGCGACGATCAGATTGCGCACGTTCGTTCGCTCAACCGTCTCGTCGAGATCCTCGACGGTGCCGAGCACCGGCAGGTCGCGCCCGCCGACCTCGGCAATCGAGCGCGGGTCCTCGTCGAGGAAGCCGATCGGCGCGAGGCCGTACTCCGGGTGCGTCTCCAGCCTGCGCGCAACCTGGGCGCCGACTACGCCGGCGCCCATGATCAGCACCGGCTTGCCGACCAAGCGGCGCGCGCGAGCCCAGCGCTGCAGGAATGAGAGCACGATCCGGCCGATGCCGACGCCGAGCAGGGCGAACCCCCAGACGCCTACGACCTCCGACTGGCGCGGCGCGTGCCCATTGACGAACACGCCAAGCACGGCCACGGCCATCGCGCCGATCGAGACCGCGCTGATCACGGGTACGACCCCGTCGAGGATCAGCGCTCGCAGACGCGTGCGGTAGAGACCGCGCAGGTAGAACAGCAGCATCACGACCAGCGGGAACGCGAGCAGCGGCGCCCGCGTCGAGCCGGCGTGGAAGGTGCGGTGAGCACCGAGCGCGATCAGCAGCGCGAGGCACAGGAAGATGAAGTCGACGGCCGGGCGCAGGACACGCCAGCCGGAGCCCTCGAGCGCCCACTGCAGTGGGCCGCGGAAGGTGCCGCCGGCGAGTGCCCGCGGCTGTGGCGCGGAGCGGCCGAACTCACCCTGAAGCGGAAGCGTGGTCGAGGTCTGTTGGGTGATCGGAGTACGCGGCATGGTCAACGAAGGACTACTGCCCTGTTACTCGGTACGTAGGCGCCACGCCTTTAGCCACGACTACGCGCTGAAGACGCGGAATCGTCGAGCCGGCGTGTGAACAGCCCGACGAGCACGAGGATCACCAGGGCGAGGATGACGTAGAGGAGATCGTCGGCGGTCAGCCCGAGCACGGTGCCCTGTCCCCCTGCAGGCACGCGTTCGGCGGCCGGGTAGTAGCTCCTGGCGGCGGCCGGTTGCCCCTGAGAGCTCCCGCGCGTGCCCGAGGAAGTCTTCGACCGGCTGTCCGGCTTTGCCTTGCCGCGGCCGGAGCCGCTCCCCGCCGAGGGTGAACTCGGTTCGTCTGCGCCCTGAGCGCTCTGACCTTGCGAGGTGCCCGATTGGACCGCCGGCGCGCCCGTGGCAGGAGCGCCCGCGCCGCTGCTCTGGCCAGCGGAGCCTGCGCCGGAGTTGCCACCGCCGCCGTGCCCGCCGACCAATGCCGAGCCGAGCACCGCCTGGTTGCCCTCCCCCGGGCCGCCATAGCCGCTCAGCGTGGAGGAGCCTGCCTGCGCGGCGACAGGGAGCGCGAGCAGAACGGCGGCTGCCGCAGCACAGCTATAGGAGATGATGCGGTGAGTTTTCATGCTTCCTTGCCTTGCGCCTCCACGGGCTGGAGCACAATGTCCTTGCCAGGAACCCGCCTGGTGCCTGTGTACACCTCGGTGCGCCAGCGTCGTCTCACCGAGGCCTTCCTGCGGCCGAAAGTCGATACGTAAATTACCGAAGCCGTCAGTCACTGTCGAGGGAAACGTTCGAATTTCGCGAGATCTTTCGGCAGGTTTCACGCGAGTCGCCGCGCTTTGAGCAGGATCGAGCCGTTGAGCTGTTCGATGCTCACGCTATGACCGTTCTTTACGTAGAACAACGTTTCTTGGATCAGTTCGTCGCGAGGGCTCAGACGGGCCGCTCGTTTGAGCAACGTGAGGGCCTGGCGCCGTTGCCCTCTGGCGGAGGCGATCGCGCCGAGCTCGAGCGTCGCGTACACATCACGCGGGTTGCGCGCGAGCGCGAGGGAGAACTTCATGCTGGGCGCGGGGCAGATCGCCGAAACGCAGGGCGATGCTGCCTGCCAGGGAATACGCTTCGTCGCTGAGCGGGTTCAGGTCGGCCGCCTTGTTCAGGTCCTGATAGGCCAGGCGCGGCGCCGTCGGCCACACGCGTACCGCGCTTTGGACGCGCAGCTGGCTGAGCCACGGCAGCAGCAGGCTCGCGATCGCCGCCAGCGTGAGGATCGACGCGAGCACGAAGCCGAGCGCCCGCAACGCCCTCGGGCGCCCGACGCGCACTTCCCCTTCGCTGCCGCCGACGTCCGGCTCGCGACCGCCCGGCAGGGGGTCGGCCGCGCTCGAAGGCGTCGGCGCGCGTGAGCCAAGCGCACAGGCCAGGCCCAGCAGCGCGAAGGCGGGCGCGCCGAGCCCGGCGAACTCCCAGAACCAGTCGAAGGACCCGTGCACCAGCCAGTAGGCGAAGCCCGCGAGCGCTGCGCCGGCGACCGTAGCGGCCAGTGGATCGCGCTCGCGGCCCTTGCGGCCGAGCGCGCGCGCCGCCACGAGCAGCGCCGCGCCCAGCCCGATCACGGCGAGCAGCGCTCCGAGGATCCCTGTCTGCGAGAGCGTGCGCAGCTCGACGCTGTGCGGGTAGTGCGGCGTCTCGTGCCCGTGCCCGTGCAGCAGGTACTGCTGCTGGTAGTTGTCGGCGCCGATGCCGACGAGCGGATGCGCCGTGAATTCGTCGAGTGCGACGCGATAGAAGTCGTAGCGATCGCTGCCCAGCCCGCTCGTCAGCCGACTGCCGGACGCGCGATCGGCGGCATAGCCGCCCTTGAACGTGTCCCACGCGTGGCTGACGCGTTTGACCGGATCGCCGGCCGCGACGAGGCCGCCGGCGACGATCGCCACGAGCGTCGCGACCGCGACGGCTCCCACGCCGAGGCGCACCTTGCGCACGGACTCGGGCGAGAGCTCGGTGCGGCGTTCGAGCAGAGCCGCCAGCGCGACGATCACGGCCACGGCGGCCGCCGCCAGCAGCAGCTCGAGTGTCGCGGTGTGCATCGCCGACTTCGCATCCCCGGCGTGCTTCAAGCGGTCCCCGACGCGCAGCACGGCCGGCGCCGTCAGGCCCACCCCGGCCGCCACGGGTATCAGCGCGGCGAACGTGCGCAGCCGGCCCGGCACGAGCGCGAAGACGAGCACGAGCATCAGCGGGGTGGAGTACAGCGAGCCGCGGCTGAGGCTGAACAGGGCGACGCCGGAGAGCAGCACGGCGCCCCCGGCGAACAGTCCGCGTGCGGCCCAGTGGACCCGCTCGCCGGCCGATAGCAGCAGCGCGGGCCAGGCGACCATCGCCCAGGTTGCGGCGGTGGCGTTTTCATAACCGCCCGGGTAGCGCAGGCGCCCTTCGCCGAACTGCGCCGCGAGGTTGTGCGCCTGATCGACGTGCAGCAGCGCGAAGGCGGCGAGCCCGATCATCGCCAACGTCCACAGGCCGAGCACGAGCGACGCGCCGATGCCGCGCCTTGGGCCGAGGGCAAAAAGCGCGAACACGACGAAGTAGAGCAGCGTGCGATTGGCCCCTTCCCATGCATCGCCCTGGGCATGCGCCCAGAGGATCGAGAGGAAGCTGAGCGCGGTATAGAGGAACAGGCAGGCGAGCGCGACTGCAACCGGGCGCGGCAGCTCTCCCAGTCGCCGGCGCGAGCCGATCAGGCCGATCGCGAGCAGCCCGATCAGCACGAGCGCACCCGGCGCCCAATGGGTCAACGGATAGCCGGCCTGGTCGCCGGCCCAGATCACGAACAGGACGAGCGCCACGAGACAGGGGATCGTCGAGGGCGTCTCGCGGAGGGCGTCCCTGATCTTCGATATGGACCCTGCCGTCGAGGACATGCGCGCTGAGCGTATCGGCAGGCTCAGCCGCCAAGACGAGGCCTGCGAGTGCTTCGGGCAGGGCCGGGTCTGCCCAGGCCTCTACGCTACGCGCGAATGTCAGCCGCCCGCTGGAGCACCCTCCCCGAGCTCGAAGACCGCCGCGAGGAGTGGTCGAAGCTCGCCGCCGAGAACGAGTTCCCGAGCGTATTCGCCGATCCCGGCTGGGTGCTGTCCTGGTGGCAGCAGTACGGCGCCGGCAAGGAGCCCTGGCTGCTCGTGGTCGAGGACGCCGCCGGCGCGCTGCGCGGCCTCGCACCGCTCGTCTGCGAGCGCGGCCGGCTCGGGCGCACGCTGTCCTTCATCGCCGCGCGCTGGAACGGTCTCGACGGCCTGCTGTGGTCGGCCGGAGCCGAGACGGAGGTGGCCGAGGCATTGCTCGACGCGCTCGCCGAGCGCCGCCGCGAGTGGGAGCTTCTGGCGGATCGGCAGGCTGCCGCTCGAGTCCCAGCTCGCAAGCCTCCTGCTCGGCGGCGAAGCGGCCCTGCGCTCCTCCGCGCACGACGTGCGCCTACAGCCCTATGTCGAGCTGCCCGGCGAGAGCACGGAGTTCGAATCGCGCTACGGCGGCAAGCGCCGCACCGAGTTCCGCCGCCGCTGGCGCCGCCTGATCGAGGCGGGCGCGCAGGAGCGCCTGATCGAGCAGCCGGAGCAGGCGCGCGAGTACGTCGGCAAGCTGCTCGCGCTGCGTCGCGAGCGGGCAACTGCGACCGGACAGCCGCATGCGCACATGGACGAGCGCTTCGAGCGCTTCACGGCGGATGCGACGTGCGCCCTGCTCCCCGACCGCGCGCGGCTGTGGGCGCTCGAGCTCGACGGCCGGCTGCTGACGGCGAAATTGAACTTCGTCGAGGCCTGGCGAGAGCACGGCTTCATCTCCGCCGTCAGCGACATCCAGATGGACCTCAGCCCGGGCCACGCGCTCGAACGCCATGCGATCCACGCGATGATCACTGACGGTCGTGGCGAGTTCGATCTCGGGCCGGGGCGCGACGAGTACAAGTACCGCTGGGGTGCGATCGACCGCGAGCTGGTGCGCATGCTCGTCGCCAGCCCGACCCCGCGCGGGCGTCTCGCGGGCGCCCCGGCTGCGCTCGACCTGCGCCTGCGCGACAGCGCCCCCGCCGAGGCGCTGCGGCGCAGACGCGGGATCGTGGCCGAACGGGCCACGCCCGAGCACCCCGTCCGGCGCCCGGACGATCGGCAGACGGGCGCACCGGGCACGACCGGCTGAGCGATGCGCACGCTGATGTACCACGACATCGCGACGCCGTCCGAGCGCGAGGCGATCGGCTTTCCCGGACCGCTTGCCGCGCGCTACAAGCTCGAGCCGGCGGCGTTCGAGGCACATCTCGACGCGCTCGCCGCCACCGGCCTCGCACCGGCGCCGCTGCGCTCCGGCGAGGCTCCGGCGCCGGCCACCGCGATCACGTTCGACGACGGCGGCGCCTCGGCGCCGGCGGCGGCGGCCGCACTCGAGCGACGTGGCTGGCGCGGGCAGTTCTTCATCACCACCTCGCGCATCGACACGCCTGGCTTCGCCTCCGCGGAGGCGCTGCGCGAGCTCGCGCGGCGAGGCCACGAGCTCGGCAGCCACTCGCACACGCACCCGACCTACATGGGCCGGCTGACGCGCGGCGAGCTCGACGAGGAGTGGACACGCAGTCGCGAGCTGCTCGGGGAGCTGCTCGGCTCGGCCCCGCGAACGGCCTCCGTACCCGGCGGCTTCCTCTCCGAGCAGGTGATCGCCTCGGCCGCGGCGGCCGGCTACGAGCTGCTGTTCACCTCCGAGCCGACCGCGCGTGTCGCGGATCGCGGCCTGATCGTGCGCGGGCGCTACACGATCTGGGCGAGCACACCGGCCCGTGTCGCCGCCGCCTACGCGCGGGGCGAGCGGCTGGCCTGCGGACGACTGTGGCTCGAGTGGAACGCCAAGAAGCTCGCCAAGACCGTGAGCCCAGCCGTGTATCAGCGGCTGCGTCGCGTTCGCGCACGGGTCTAGCGCTTCGGCTGCGCGCGCGGTTATGCTGCCGCCATCTCGGACGCGATCGTGCTCTGCTACCACGCCGTCTCGCCCACATGGGAGGCGGATCTCTCCACCACGCCCGCGCGCTTCGAGCGCCAGCTCGCGCTGCTGGCCAGGCGCGGCTACCGCGGTCTGACGTTCACCGAGGCGGTGCGCGCGCCGGCGGACGGACGGGTCGTCGCGATCACCTTCGACGACGCCTACCGCTCGGTGCTGGAGATCGCCCGACCGATCCTCGAGCGCTTCGGCTTCCCCGCGACGGTGTTCGCGCCGACGGACTACATCGACTCCGAGCAGCCGATGCTCTGGCCCGGGATCGACCAGTGGCACGGCGGCCCGCACGAGCACGAGCTGATGCCGATGTCGTGGGAGGAGCTGCGCACGCTCGCGGCATCGGGCTGGGAGATCGGCTCGCACACGGCCAGCCATCCGCATCTCACCGAGCTCGCCGACGAGGCCCTCGCCGCCGAGCTGGCGAGCTCGAAGGCGTCGTGCGAGGAGCACATGCAGAGTCCTTGCCCCTCGCTGGCCTACCCCTACGGCGACGTCGACGCGCGCGTCGTGCAGGCCGCGCGAAGCTGCGGGTACACGGTCGCGGCGGCGCTGCCGCAGCGCCTTGATGCACGCGGAGCGCTCGAGGTCCCGCGGATCGGCGTCTACCACGTCGATGACGACCGTCGCTTCGGGCTCAAGCTCTCGCCGACCCTCCGCCGCCTGCGCAGCTCGGCGGCGTGGAGCTCCGTGGGCAAGCTGCGCTCGCTGGCCGTCCGCGGCTGAGCCCGGTTTGACCGGCGAGGAACGCCGGATAGCTCCTCTAACATGCTCGCCCGTGACTTATGAGGTGTGCGTGCACCGTCGCGCCAGTGGCTGAGGAGTGCGATGACGAGCACCACCGCCCCGGGACTCGGCGGCCGCACGATGCGGGGCATGGCCTGGGCCTACGGGTCCTACGTCGGACTGCGCCTGACGACCGTCATCACGACGGCCGTCCTCGCGCGGCTGCTGACGCCGAAGGACTTCGGCGTCGTCGCGATCGCGATCACGTTCATGACGTTCCTGGAAATGCTCCAGGGACTCGGCGTCGGCCAGGCGATCGTGATCGCGCCCGAGGAGGAGCTGGCCGACCAGGCCGACACGGCCTTCAGCGTGAGCGTGACGCTGGGCGCTGTCCTGGCGGTGGTCGCGGCCGCGCTGGGACCGGTGGCCGCGAGCTTCTTCCATCAGCCGCGGCTGACCGCCGTGATGCCGGTGCTGGGCACGACGTTCTTCATCCTCGCGCTGTCCTCGACGCATTACGCGATCGCGATGCGCAACATCGACTTCCGCTCGCGCACGATCGCCGAGCTCGCCGACGCCGGCGTGCGGGGCGCGTTCGGCATCGGACTGGCACTCTCGGGCGCCGGCATCTGGAGCCTGATCATCGGCTACGTCGCCGGGAACATCGCGCTGACAGTGCTGCTCTGGTGGCTCGTGCCGTGGCGCCCGCGACACCTGCGCAGCGTGCGCCACATCCGCAAGCTGCTCAGCTTCGGTGGCTACGTGACCGGCATCGGCGTGATGGCGGCGTTCCTCGCGCAGTTCGACAACCTCGTGATCGGACGCGTGCTCGGCGTCGTCCAGCTCGGCTTCTACTCGATCGCGACGAGGATCCCCCAGCTGTTGATCCTCAACGTCGCGAACGTCGCCGGGCAGGTGCTCTTCCCGGCGTTCGCTACGCTCGATCACGAGGATCTCAGGCGCGGGATGATCACATCCTTCCGCTACATCGCAACGGTCGTCTTTCCGATGACGGCCTTCCTGATCGTGCTCGCCGACCCGATCACGACCACGGTCTTCGGAGATCGCTGGCACGGCGCCGTGGCCGCCGCTCAGGTGCTCTGCCTGTGGGCCGTGATGTCGCCAATCAGCATGGTCTGCGGCAATGCGTTCATGTCGCGGGGGCGTGCCAACCTGCTGTTCATGCTCGCCGTTCCCCAGGCGATCGCGCTGGTCGTGGGCTCGCTGATCGCGGCGCCCTCGGGGATCGTCGCCGTCTCCTGGGTGCAGGCGGGCATCGCGATCGCCGCCCAGGTCGTCACGCTCGCGATCGCCAAGCGGATGTTCGACCTGACCCTGGCCAGCCTGCTGAGCGCGTTCATGCCGCCGCTGTTGGCCTCCGGCGCGCTCAGCGCCGTGCTGCTGCTGATCGACCACCAGCTCGGCGGCGCCGGAGCGGTGATCGCCGCCGGCGCCGCCGCCGGCGCTCTGACCTACCTCGCGGTGCTCCATCTGCTCGCGCGCGACCTGCTGCCCGGCATCGCGCGGCTCGTGCTGCCCCGCCGCGCCGCCCGCCCGTCATGACTCAGACTCCCCGCGTGAGTGTCTTGATGCCGGCCTACAACGCGGCCGCGACGGTCACCGAAGCCGTCGCCAGCGCGCTCGCGCAGACCGTCGCCGAGCTGGAGGTGATCGTCGCCGACGACGGCTCCGCCGAGCCGATCGCGCCGGCCCTGGAGGGGATCGCGGACGAGCGACTGCGGATCGTGCGCCGCCCGCGCAACGGCGGCGTCTCGGCGGCCCGCAACACGGCGCTGGAGCTCGCGCGCGCGCCGCTTGTGGCACAGCTCGACGCCGACGACCTCTGGCGAGAGGACCACCTCGAGCACCTGCTCGGAGCATTCGAGGACCCCCTCGTCGGGCTGGCCTACACGAACGTCGAGATCGTCGGCTACGCCGGCTCGGACCGCTGGATCGCAGCGCGCGCGCCCGGCGACGGCCTGGCGCGCTGGATCGGCGACAGCGCGGAGCATCCGGTCAACGACCTGGGCCGGCTCTACCGCGCCAATCCAATCCCGGCCCCGGGCGTCGTGATGCGCACCGAGGCGGTGCGCGCCGTCGGCGGCTACCCCGAGTGGCTGCGCGTGGGCGAGGAGTACACGCTCTACATTCGGCTCCGTCGCGCGGGCTGGCGCTTTGCCTACGTCGATCGCCGTTCGGCGACCTATCGCTGGCCGGAGCCCGGCAGGGGGGCGACGTTCAACGTGCGACGCAGCTCGCGCCAGGAAGTCAGGCAGTTCCTCGTGCTCGCGCTCAGCTCGCCACCGGAGCTCGCGCTCTACAACGGCCTGTGGCTGCGGCTCGTCCACATGCTCACCACGCACGTGCCCGCGACCGTCTCGATCGTCCACCGCCTGCGCGCAATCGTTCGCGCCATTCGCCCAGGTCGCGGCGAGCGGCGGCGCGAGCCCTGATCCGGCCGCGCCGGTTCGGCTCTCAACGCGCGCCGGCGAGGAAGTCGGCGAGCCGTGCGCTCGCCGCCTCGAGCGTGCCGCCGCGCGCCCGCTCAAGGCCGGCCTCGACAAGCCGATCGCGCAGCGAAGCGTCCTCGGCGATCCGCTGCAGCGCGCTCACAGCGGCGCCCGCGTCGCCCGGCTCCACCAGCAGCGCCGCGCCCTCGGACGCCGCCCGAACGCCCCCGACGGCGGTCGCGACGGTCGGCAGTCCCGACGCGAACGCCTCGACCAGCACCTGCGGGAAGCCCTCGGTCAGCGATACATGCAGGAACATGTGGCTGCTGCGGTAGAGGTCGAGCAAGCCGCCGTCGATCGGGACATAGCCGAGCAGCTCGACGACGTCCTGCAGTCCGCGGTCGGCCAGGCGCTCTTGCAGCTGCTCGCGCAGCGGTCCGTCGCCACAGACGAGCAGCCGCCAGCGCCGCTGTGAGCCGCGCAGCTGCTCGCCGATCTCTGCCAGCAGCAGCGGGTTCTTCTCGGCATCGAGCCGCCCGACGGTCAGCACGGTCAGCTCGCCGGCGTAGTCGCGCGCGGCGATCGCGGCGCCGGCCTTGGCGAGATCGTCTTCGGAGACGAGCGAGACGGCCGTGCTGAGAACCTCGCACGCGCCGGCCGCGAGGTACTTGCGCTCGAGCTCGGGGCCGACGACGACGGCGGGATGGCGGCGGGCGAGGCGCTGCCAGATCCACTCGAGCAGATCCGCGCTCCAGTGCATCCAGCGGCGGCCCGGGCGACGGCTGCGCACATACAAGGGCATGTCCTGACGCACGCCGAGCACCAGCCGCCGCCTGCGCAGCAGCGTCATCCACGCGAGCAGCACCGAGTGCGGGTAGGGCCCGAGCACCCAGACCGTGTCGACCTCGCCCAACAGGCGCCAGAAGCGCGCGACCGAGATCAGCAGCGAGCGCGCGACCGACCACGGGTGGCCGAGGCTCTCGTAGTGCGGTAGGCCGACCAGCTCGGTCTGCTCGTGCAGCGGGTAGTGCGAGCTCCCCGGCTGCGGGTCGAAGCGCCCGACGAGCACGAAGCGCTCGAAGTGAGGTCTGAGCGCCTCGAGGAACACGACGAACGCACGCTGGCCGTAGCGGCGCACGCCGTCGGAGCAGTACTCGTAATCCGTGTAGACGGCCAGCCGCACCGGCCGGCGCGGCACGCCCTCAGCGTCCACTGCACGTCATCCGCTCACGAGCCCCGTTCGTGCAGCGACGGCGCGTGCACCGGCTCGGTCGAGTCGCGCGAGGAGCGCCGCGAGGAGCGCCCCAGCAGTCGCAAGAGCGCCTCCAGCGGCGCGCCGAACCTGGCCACGCCGGCGAGCGTGCCAAAGCCCCAGCCCAAGTGCATCGCTGGCAGCACACCGACCAGCAACGCCCCCTCCACGCGCTGCCCCGGGCGCCTGGCCGCGTCGGCCGCGGTGGCGCCGACGGCGGCGAGATAGGTTGCGAGCCCCAGCCGGGAGAGGCGACGCAGCGGCCGTGGCGCCAGCAGCGAGCCCACCAGCGACAGCGACAGCACGGGCGCGATCAGGTGGGAGCGGCGCATGCTCTCCGGGTGGCGACGGAACGTGCGCGCCCGGTAGTAGCCGTAGCGGTAGTACTGGCGCACGAGACCGGACAGTGAATCGCGCGGCACGTAGTTGCCGACCATCTCCGGCAGGCAGATGAGTCGCGCACCCCGGCTGAGAAAGCGCGAGGCCATCTCGGAGTCCTGGTTGATCGGCCAGCGCTCGTCCCACCCGTCGAGGGCGAGCAGCGTCTCGCGGCGCCACACGCCCCCGAACACGCCCGTGTCGAGCTCGCGCTCCTCGCCTCCACCTTCGTCCTCGCTCCACTTGCGCGAGCCGCCGCGACCGAGCCACGAGGCGAGCGCGAGCGCGACCGAGCGCGAGACGGGGCCGACCGGCCGCGGGACCGCAGGGCCGCTGACCCACTCGGTGCCACCCCCGCGCAGCCGCTGCACCCCGGCCTCGAGGTAGCGATCGGCGTAGTAGGTGTGCGCGTCCATCCGCGCGACGTACTCGCCGCGGGCCTCGCGCAGGCAGACGTTGAGCCCGCTGGCGGTGCGCCGGCGCGGGTTCTCGAACACGCGAATCCGCGGGTCTCGCTCAGCCAGCTGCTCGAGGATCTCGCGCGTGGCGTCTTCGGAGCCGCCGTCGGCGAACAGCAGCTCGACGGTGCCGTCGAAGCGCTGCGCCTGCATCGCGGCAACCGTCTCGCGGATGTGTCGCTCCTCGTTGAGCACGGGTATCAGCACGCTGAT
Source organism: uncultured Solirubrobacteraceae bacterium (assembly GCA_963717665.1). Classification (GTDB taxonomy): domain Bacteria; phylum Actinomycetota; class Thermoleophilia; order Solirubrobacterales; family Solirubrobacteraceae; genus Palsa-744. Next base: position 2,880,884 of record OY970348.1, on the reverse strand, counting down.
GTCGACGCGATCCGCTCCGCCGGGCGAAACCTCCGAAGCCGATGCGGGAGCGGCGCTCACGCTGCTCATTATGGTGTCCGGCGACGCGGGAACTTTGCGCGGCCCGTCGAGTGTTCGATCCCCCGGGACCAGCGATGCGGCGGGCTCGCCACCCCGAGCGGTCGACGGGGCGGTATCTAGACTGTCGCCGCACTGTGACCGACCCGCGCTCGCCGACGATCGAGCGAAGCTCACCACTTCGCATCCTGGGCCTGAGCACGGGACGGGGGAACATGTCCACGGCGACGGCGCTGCTGCCTCGAGCTGCTCGGCGAACGCGATTCGCCGGCGGGCACGATCCATCCGCAGCTCACGCCGGTCCTCGATCTGCTCGTCAAGCTGCGTCACTTCAACCGCGATCGCACGACGTGGCGTGCTCGAGCGGGCTTCAACGCGACCACCTTCCTCGCGCTCAGCGGTGCCGTCGAGCGGGAGCTGCGCCGCCACGAAGGCTCGTTCGATCTGATCTTCCAGGCGCAGACGGTGTTCTCCCCGGGCGACCTGCAGACGGAACGGCCGTTCGTGATCTACACAGACAACATCATGTCGCTGACCCAGCGCTTCTACCCGGCCTGGGCGCCGTTGAGCGCGGCCGGCTTCCGCCGCTGGCGCGAGCTCGAGGCAGGCGTCCTGCGCGCGGCCGCTCACGTCTTCCCTTGGAGTGACTTCGTCCGCGACGCGATGATCGCCGACTACGGGTTGGACCCGGACCGCGTCACCAGCGTGGGGGCCGGCGCGAACCTGCTGATGACAGAGCTGCAGTCGCGCCGCTGGGACTCGGCGCGGGCGCTGTTCGTCGGCAGGGACTTCGCCCGCAAGGGCGGGCCGGAGCTGCTCACCGCGTGGGCGCAGGTGCGCCGGCGACTCCCGGATGCGCGCCTGACGGTTGTCGGCTCGCCACGGGCGCCGGACGGAGCAGACCTCGCGGGCGTGGACTGGCTGGGAGCCGTGGAGAGCCAGACCGAGCTGCGCCGCCTCTACGAAGAGGCGAGCGTGTTCGTGATGCCCTCGCTGTTCGAGCCCTGGGGACACGTCTTCCTCGAGGCGATGGGCTGCGGCTTGCCGTGCATCGGCGCGGCCCACTGCGCGATGCCGGAGATCATCGCCGACGGGGAGACCGGCCTGCTCGTCCCACCGGGCGAGGTCGAGCCGCTCGCCGCCGCGCTCGAGCGCCTGCTCGGCGACCCTTCGCTGGCTGAGCGCTACGGCCGCCGAGCGCACGCCTCGATGCTCTCGGGCAACGATTGGCGCGACGTCGCCGACAGGATCTCGCCGGCGCTGAAGACGGCAGTCGAGCAGACCCGGCCACGTCCGGCGTCATCAAGGCGCAGCCTCCCTTCACGCCTGTGGCCGGGCGGCCGAGCCCGCTTGCGGGCGCCTGCATGACCGCCGTGCCGGACGCAACCGCGCGGGCCGAGCTGCCCGTCCTCGCATTGATCGATCACCTCGCGCTCGGCGGCGCCGAGATGCTGCTCAGCCAGTTCGCGGTGGCCGCGCCGCTCGCGGGCATCGCCCTGCAGGTCGCCTACTTCGAACCGCTCGACGGCAACCCGGCGGCCGACGCGCTGCGCGCCGTGGGCGTCGAGCCCACCCACCTCGACATCCCGGGCCGCCCCAGCCGCCGGCATCTGCAGGTGGTCCGCCGCCACATCAGGGAGGTCGGCCCAGCCGTCGTGCACACGCACCTCGGCGCGGCCGACCTGATCGGCGGGATCGCGGCGCGCAGCCTCGGCGTCCCGGCGGTCTCGACGCTCCACGAAATCGTGCAGCGTCGAGAGGGCGTGCAGCGCGCGAAGAGCGCCGTGTTCACGCTCGGCCGACGCCTCTGCGACGCCCGCGTGATCGCCGTCTCAGAGAGCGCCCGCGAGGCCTACATGCCATTCAGCTGGGGCATGGGCGACCGTGTCGTGAAGATCCTCAACGGGGTCGACGTCGCGGTCGTGCCCGACAGCGGGGCAGCCATTCGCCGGGAGCTCGGCATCGCGCCCGAGGAGATGGTCGTCGCGATGATCTCGGCGCTGCGAACCGAAAAGGCGCACGACGTGGCGATCGAGGCAGTGGCCCGTCTGCGCGAGCGCTTCCCGCGGCTGCGGCTGCTGATCGTCGGCAGCGGGCCGCTCGCCGACGAGCTGGCGCGACAGGCGGCGCCGCACGGAGACGCCGTGCTGCTGACCGGGCGGCGCAACGACGTGATGTCGGTGCTCGACGCCTCAGACGTGTGCCTGCATCCCTCCCGCCGCGAGGCCTTCCCGACGACGCTGATCGAGGCGCTCGCAGCATCCGTGCCGGTGCTCGCGACGCGCGTCGGGGGCATTCCCGAGATCATCGAAGACGGCAGGACCGGGGTGCTCGTGCAGGCGCCGCCGACGGTCGAGGAGCTGGCCGGCGCGCTGAGCGAGCTGCTCGCCGACCGCCCGCGTCGCGACGCGCTCGCGCGAGCGGGTCGCGAGGCCTATCTCGAGCGCTTCACGGCGCGACCCTGGGTAGAGCGGACGCGCGCCCTGTACGACACGGTGATCGCCGAGTCGAAGACGTCTCGGCGCCTTCGCCGCCGCGCTCCGCGCTAGCGCTCCTCGCGGCCAGAGGTCCACCGAACAATCGTCCAGCGCCGGCGGGCCTCCTCACCGCGCCACGGTGCCGGGCCGATGCCAGCGTGCCAGTCGCCACGCACTCGCTCGAGCCCACGAGAGCGACACCGGACCGAAGGAGACAAGTGTTGTCAAGCCTCACCCAGACTCGCCCTGCCGCCCATGCCGCCCTCTGCACGGGGCTGGCGATCGCCGTCTGGCTGCTGGCTACGCCGGCGGTGCAGGCGCACGCGGCTTCTCACGGAGCGCAAGCACGGCAGGCCTCGCGTACGGCCCAGCATCACTCGCGCCACGCTCGGCGGCACTCGCACAAGCGTCATCACGCCAAGCGCCCTCCGCACAGGCACGCCGGCTACACGCACGGCGCCGGCGCAGGGCCCGGCTCACCGTCGGCTCCGGTGGGCGGCGCTGCGGGCAGCACGGGATCCGGCTCGGTCCCCGAGGAAGCGCCCGGTGGCACCGCCGGCACGAACTCGGCGCCGAGGCCTTCCGTCTCTTGTGACCTGATCGCCGCGCCGGGTGGCTCCGACAGCCGCGGCAATGGCAGCGTGACGTCCCCCTACCAGAGCCTCGCCAAGCTCGACGGAGCACTGGAAGCGGGCGAAACGGGCTGCCTGCGCGGCGGCACCTACGGCAGCACCAGCACGCACCACAACCTCAGCAACGACGGCACCCCGACCGGGCAGATCACGCTCACGGCATACCCCGGCGAAGCCGTCACGGTCGTCGGCTGGGTCGACCTCGAGGCCTCCTACACGACGCTCGCGGGCCTCAACATCGACGGCTCGAACACGTTCTACAAGAAGACCGCCGGCGCCGTCTGCCCCACCCCGACGGTCGTCTCGGAGTCGCTCGACATCGCCGGCACGGGCGATGTATTCGAACGCAACAACTACTACGAGTCGGTTCCTGGGCTGCGCGGCAACGGGATCGGCGTCGGCTTCTGGGGCAACACGGACAACACGACGATCCGCTTCAACCGGATCCACGACGTCGGCCAGTGCACGCAGCACGACCACCTGATCTACCTGGCCTCGGGCAACAACGTGCAGATCTACGACAACTGGCTGTACAACGACCACAACGGCTTCGGCGTGACCGTCTACCCGCACCCGACGAACGCGCGGATCTTCTCCAACGTGATCGACAACGCCGGCAGCGGCCTCAACTTCGGCGACATGGCAGGGAGCCCGAACAGCGGCAACCAGGCCTGGCACAACGTCGTCACGAACTCCTTCCGCGTGCCGGGCGATGCAGGACACCCGCTCGCGGCGGCGCTCGTGATGTCGCCCGAACTGGGTGCCTCAAGCACGGGCAACGCGGTGTTCGAAAACGACTCCTTCGAAAACCCCGACGGGATCAGCGCGGTCAACCACATCAGCGCGGCGCGACTGTCGCTCACGGGAAACATCTCCGCCGACCCTCGCTACCTCGATGCCGCCGCGGACAACTTCGACATCGCCTCGGGCAGCCCGGCTGCTTCCTGGGGGCTGTGGAACGGCAACTGAGCACGCGCTCGGAGTTCGACCGCGGGGGCCGAGGACCGGCCGCCAAGCGGCGAACGACCGCCGTGTCAATCGCTACCCTTGCCTCGGATGGCTGCAGACTCAAGCCCCGTGATGCCCGTGGGCACTGAGGCGCCGGAACAGGCGCTCGGGCCCTACCTCCGCGCCATCCGCCGCCGGTGGATGCTGCTCGTCGCGGTCATGCTGCTGACGTTCGCCGTCGCCGCCGTCACCACGCTGCGCGGCTCGCCGACCTACGAAGCGAGCTCGAAGGTGCTCGTCTCGCCCGTGCAGCAGGGCGAATCGAGCCTGGCCAACACGGGCGTCGTAGTCGAAGCCGGCGAACCCGTCCGCACGGTGCAGACTGCTGCGGCCCTGCTCGACTCGCTGCCCGCCGCCCAGGGCGTCGCGGCCAGGCTCGGCGCGGGCTGGACGGCGGGAAGGGTGCAGTCGCTGGTCAGCGTTTCGCCGCTGGGCGAGAGCGACGTGCTCAAGGTCACGGCGCAGTCAGACAGCGCGGTCGGCGCCGCACGGCTGGCGAACGCCTTTGCGGGCGCCGCCGTGGCCTACCGCGCGAGCCTCGTGCAGCGCAACATCCAGGCGCAGTTGAGCGAGCTCAACACGAGGCTGCAGCAGGCCTCGGGCGCAACGGGTGGCGTAGCCAACAGCGCGCTTGCCCAGGAACTCGCGGCCCGCATCGCGGCGCTGCGCTCAGCCCAGGCCAGCGGCGGCGACCCGAGCCTCTCGGTGACCGAATCGGCGACGCCGCCGGGCGCACCGACCGGCGCGCCCCACTGGCTGATCCTGCTGCTCTCGCTGATCGGCGGCTTCGCGATCGGCAGCGTCGCCGCGCTCGCAGCTGAATTCTTCGACCGGCGAGTGCGCGACCTCGACGACGTGGCCGAGCTGTTCCCGGTGCCCGTGCTCGCCGCTGTGCCCAACGTGGAGACGAGAGGACGCCGCCGGGCGCTGCGCCCGGACGACTTCCCGCCGTTCGCCTTCGAGCAGCTGCGCATGCTGCGCGTGCAGCTCGCCTACCGCGAGCGCTCGCGCTCGATCATGGTCACGAGCGCCGGCGCGGGCGACGGCAAGACGACGCTCGCCACAGCGCTCGCGGCGGCCTTCGCCGAGACCGGCGAGGAGGTGATCCTGATGGATCTCGATCTGCGCAAACCGGCGGTCGGCACGCTGCTGGGCATCAACCAGCCGCGCCCTGTCAATCTCGTCGAGGCGACGCTGGAGGAGATGCTCGTACCCGTGCCGGACCTTCCGGGCGTTCGCGTGATGCCGGCTCCGCGGGGCGGCGCGGCGCTGCTGTCGATGCAGCTCGCCCGCCTGCCGAAGCTGCTCGAGGAAGCCAAGGCGATGGCGGGGCACGTGATCGTCGACGCCGCACCGGTCGGCGTGGCCAGCGAGTCGCTGCAGATCGCGCAGCTCTGCGATCAGCTGATCATGGTCGCCCGGCCGCGGCACACCGATCGCCAACTGCTCACGATCTCGCGTGACATGCTCGCGCGGGCGGGCGCGCCGCTCGTCGGCGTCGTGGTCGTGGCCGAGAGCACTTCGACGCCCGACGACATGCATGCCTACGGATATGCATACGGGTACGCGGCACCAGAGGGCGATGATCCGGACGAGGAGATCGTCGCGAAGAAGCCCTCTCGCCAGCGCCATCTCGTACGCGAGTAGCGCATGAGCACCGTTCCCGGCGTGCTCGCGGGCGGAAAGCGGCGAGCGCCGCGCCTGCTGCCGAGCATCCACCCGGTCCTGATCGCGATCGTCGCACTGCTGCTCGCGCTGATCACGGGCCGCTACCTCGCCAACGGACACGTCAGCGTCGGCTTGGCGGTCGTGCTGGCCGTCTGCTACGCGCCGCTTGTGCTGCTCGATCTCACGCTCGCGCTCGCCGTCTACGTCGCGCTCCTGTTCATCCAGGACACGGCGGCGCTCAGCGTCGGGCCGAACAGCGTCGGCGTGCTTGTGTTCCTCGGCTGGATCGGCACGTTCATCACCCGCTCGGCACGGCCGGCGGTGCTGCGCGAACAGTCGCGCCTGATCCAGGTGCTCGGCGTCTTTGCCCTGTGGCTGGCGCTGTCGGCGATCTGGTCGACCGACGCCGCCGCGACTACTGAAGCGCTGCAGTCGTGGCTGATCGCGGTGCTCGCGTTCATCCTCACAGTGACGACCCTGCGCGGTCCGCGAGACGTCACCGTGATCGGCATCGCGTTCATCGCCGGAGCGGTCGTTTCGGTGCTGTTCGGCATCGGCAACGGCGGTCTGACAGCCGGGGCGTCAGCCGAAGGAGCGCAAGCGACGCTCGACGGGCGCTTCACGGGAGGCGGCGGGGATCCCAACGTACAGGCCGCCGGGTATCTGATCGCGATGTTCCTCTGCGCGGGGTTCTGGTCGCTCGCGCAGGAGCGTCGCCACCGCGTGGCGCTGCTCGTCGCGTTCGTGATCGTCACGACCGGGTTCTTCGCGACGCAGTCGCGCGGCGGCCTGATCGCGCTCGCGGTCGCCACGGTCGCCGGCCTGGCCGTGCTGCCGCGCCAGCGCAAACGCCTGCTCGGGCTCACGGCGGCGGCCGGGATCGGCCTGGCGATCATCTCCGTGGTCAACCCGGGGGCGATCGAACGCATGACCGACTTCGGCGGCGGCACGAGCGGGCGCAACGACCTGTGGAAAGTCGCGTGGACGATCTTCTCCCAGCACCACTGGGTCGGCATCGGCCTGAATAACTTCGAAGCGATCGAGCCGCACTACGCGCTCAGCTCGGGCACGCTCGAGCGCGTCGAACTGGTCGCGGAAGTTCCGCACCTGGTCCACAACCTCTACCTCCAACTCCTGACCGAGACGGGCGTCGTCGGCTTCGCGCTGTTCCTGCTGGTGATCGGCGGCTGCCTGCGCGCCGCGTGGCTGGCGGCCAGGCGCTTCGATCGGCTGGGCCACCGCGGCTACGCCGACCTGGCACGCGCGGCGCTGATGGCCGAGATCGCGATGCTCGCGGCGCAGTTCTTCATCTCCGACGGGTTCGACTGGCGGCTGTGGATCCTGCTCGGCCTCGGCCCGGTGCTGCTGTCGATCGCACGCCGTACGCCGATGCCGGCCGGCGCCGGATTGCCCCCGCCGGGGACTCGCGTGCGGGCCTCGCGCAAGCCCGGACGGCGCGTCGCTCAGGCGCGGCCCTTCCCGGCCAGCAGCTTCAGGTAGAGCTCTTCCAGGCGGCGCACGAACGCGTCGATCGTGAACTCGGCGGCGCGTCGCTCACGGGCGCGCGCGCCCATCTCTCGCGCGCGCTCGGGATGCTCGAGCAGTTGCCCGATCGCGCTCGCCAACACGGCGGCGTCGCGGCGCGGCACGAGCAGCCCGTGTACGCCGGAGTCGATCAGATCGGGCACGCCGCCGACGTCGGTTGCGGCGATCGGCAGGCCGGCGTCCATGTACTCCATCACCGCCAACGGGCTCCCCTCGAAGTCGGAGGAGCTGACGGCGACGTCGAGGCTCGCCAGCAGGTCGGGCACGTCGCCGCGATGACCGAGGAAGCTGACGACGTCGGCGAGGCCGAGCTCGCGCGAGAGCGCTTCGAGCTCAACCTGCTCGAAGCCGTCGCCGGCGATCAGCACGCGCAACCGCGGGTACTGCTCGCGCAGCAGCAGCGCTGCGCGCAGCAGCACGGAGATCGCCTTTTGCGGGCGCAGCACGCCGACAGCACCGACGACGGGGGCGTCGGCGGCGATGCCGAGCTCCGCGCGCACGTCCTTGCCGGCGGCCGGCGGCGGGTCGAGGATCCCGTGCGGGATGACCATCGTGCGGCTCGGGTCGATCCCCTCGACCTCGGTCATTCGTCCACGGTCTGCCTGCGAGACGGCGATGAAGCGATCGGCCCCGCGCGCGATCAGCTCGCGGTCGAGGAAGCGGCGCAGCGGCTGCCCTTCATAGGACCACGTGTGCTCGTGCGCGAGCACAACGGGAACGCGGGCGAGCGTGCCGACGAGCGAGCCCCACACGTTGGAGCCGAACTTGTGCGCATGCAGCACGTCGGTTCGCTCTGCCCGCAGGAAGCGTCCCAGCTTTACCCAGGGCGCGATCTCGGCCTTTTTACTGTGTCCCAGCGGCAGAAAGCGGGCGTTTGACTGCTCGACGAGCTCCAGGGCCCGCCGCGCCGGCTCGCCGCCGATGCCCTCGCTCGGGGGTGGCCAGCGACTCACGCTCAGCGTCGAGTCGAAGCGCTCGGGATCGAGCCGCGTGGCGGCCAGCAGAGCGAGCCGCTCGGCGCCGCCGCTCATGCTCAGGATGTCGATCAGCGTGACCACGCGCACGCGCCGCGCGGGCGATCCGAGAGGGGCGGACCCGTTCATTCGCAGCCCATCGTATGCAACCGGGGCAGCGGCTAACGTGTGAACGGTGAACACCCACCTGTCCGGACCTCCAGCCTCCCAGCGCGAACGCGCGAGCTTCTTCTCGAGCGTTGCGAGCTTCTCCCTGCCGGCCGGGCCGAACCTCCGTGAGGGCAGTCTCGGCGGCTACTACATAGACATGCGCGTGAAGGCGAAAGCGCCCGTCTGGCCGGTTCCGGGAGCGCCACCGGCGGAGCAGTGGCTGTTCGTGGCGCTCACGCAGTGGGCGCTCGGCAGCTACGAGCGCTATCTCGCCGGCGACGGCGAGGAGTGGCTGGCCTCGGCGCTGGCATGCGCCGAGGACGTGATGGCGCTGCAGCAGACCGAGGGCAAGCTAGTCGGCGGTTGGCTGCATCCGGTGGCCTTCCCGCACACGTTCGCGCTGCCCGAGCCGTGGCTCTCGGCGATGGCGCAGGGCGAGGGCGCGAGCCTGCTCGTTCGCCTGTATACGGAGACCGGCGATGAGCGCTTCGCGGAGGCGGCGCGACGAGCGTTGCTGCCGCTCGACGTCGACAGCAAAGAAGGCGGCGTGCGCGCGCTGCTGCACGGCGGCGCATACCCCGAGGAGTACCCGACCAGCCCGCCGTCGTTCGTGCTCAACGGCGGGATCTTCGCGATGTGGGGCCTGCACGACGTCGGCGTCGGCCTCGACGACCCAGACCGGCGCCTGGACTTCGAGCAGGCGGTCGACACGCTCGCCGCCAACCTGCACCGCTGGGACCTCGGCTACTGGTCGCGCTATGACCTCTATCCGCATCCGGTGCCGAACGTGGCGAGCTCCTTCTACCACGACCTGCACACGACGCAGCTGCGGATGATGCACCGGCTCTCGCCACGCCCCGAGCTGACGGAGACGGCCGAGCGCTGGGCCGGCTACACGCGCTCGCGGACCAACCAGGCGCGTGCATTCGCGGGCAAGGCGCTGTTCAGGCTGCTCGTCCCGCGCAACCGCCTACTCGCCAAGCGTCTGCCCTGGTCGCCGTTCAAGCGCAGCGGCTAGCGCCGCGGCGACCAGCGACCAGCGAGCGAGATACGCAGCGCGAAGAGATGGCGCCGGCAGATCAGATGAGCAGCGCCGAGCTCGTCCGCTTCTACGACGAGGCATACAGCAGCGACGCTGCCGGCGCGGCGCGCAACTCGCGCTGGCGTGCGCTCGGGGCGCTCGGCAAGGCCGACCACGTGATCGCGCTGTGCGAGCGCGCCGGCGTCGAGCCGCGGAACACTCTCGAGGTCGGCTGCGGCGACGGCGCGCTCTTGTGCGAGCTGCACGCGCGCGGCTTCGGCGGGGCGCTGGCGGGCGTCGAGATCACCGAGGCGGCCGTCCAGATCGCGGCGCAGCGCCGGGAGATCGAGTCGGTGGCGCTCTACGACGGCAGCCGGCTGCAGGAGCCCGACGGCGCATATGAGCTGGGCATCCTCTCGCACGTGCTCGAGCACGTGCCCGATCCTGCGGCACTGCTCGGCGAGGTCGCGCGGGTGTGCAGCGCCGTCGTCTTCGAGGTTCCGCTCGAGGCGAACGTATCGGCGCGCCGCGCCGGCAAGCGCGAGCACGCCGAGGAGGTCGGGCACCTGCAGCGCCTGGACCGCGCCGCGGCCCAGGCGATCGCGACGAGCGCCGGCCTCGAGGTCGCGGCGAAGCTCGAGGACCCGCTGCCGCTCGCCGTGCATCGCTTCTTCGCACAGGGCGCTCCGGCCCGCCTGCGGGCGACGGCCAAGTGGGGCATCAGGGCCTCGCTTCACCGCCTCGCGCCGTCGCTGGCACGCAGGCTGTTCACGGTGCACTACGCCTGTCTGTGCGTACCCGCGCCGCCGCTCGAGCGCTAGCGCCTGCGGCCGAAGCGTCAACCGCGGAGCGTCAGCCCCCGGCCGGCCGCGTGGCGGCCTCGAACAGCAGCGAGAGCACGGTGCCCATCAGCTCGTCGGGCACGGCCGCCGGGTCGGCGAGGCGCTGGCGCGCGATCCCGTCGGCGAGCGCGTCGACGGCGATTGCGAGCTGCTCGGCGGGCAGCGCCAGCTCGAGCTCGAACTCGCGCGCGCCGTCTTCGATCAGCCTCGTCAACAGGCGTCGCATCTGGGCGAAGCGTTCGGCGACCTTCGGGCGCACGGCGGGCTCGCGCACGCCGTAGGCCCAGAACTCCATGAACAGCAAGAGCAGCTCGGGCTCGCGCTCGATCATCATCATCCAGCGGCGCGCGCCGCCGGTGGCGCGCTCAGAGACGGATGGACGCTTGGCCACCGCTTCTGCGATCTCGCGCGCGTGCTCCTCGATCTCGCGCTCCATCAGCACGAGGAACAGGTCCTCCTTGCCGCCGAAGTTCGAGTACAGCGCGCCCGTGGAGAAGCCGGCGCGGGTGGCGATCTCCTCTACCGAGGCACCGTGGAAGCCGCTCTCGGCGAACGCGCTGCGTGCGGCGGCGAGCAGCCGCTCGCGCGTGTTGGCCTTGCTCTGCTCGCGCGTCAGCCGTCCGCTCGCGGGCCCCGGCGTGGGCGCTGCAGAGTCGGCTGCGGGCCGCGTGTCGGTGCCGGCAGGCGCTGTCCTCATCGCTTCATACTACTTGACAGAGCGATCGCTATTCCGATAGCGTCCATTATCAATTATTAAATAGATGATGAACCCCTGAAGGAGCCTCTTCAATGGCAAGCGCCACCCCCACATCGACGGCAGCGGCCAGCGCGGACGGCAACATCGCGAGCCTGCCGACAGACTCGATCAGCTACTCCGACCTGTACGCGCGCTGGGAGCGCGGCAACTGGAAGGCCACCGAGCTCGACTTCACCGAGGACGCCCGGCAGTGGCGTGAGGACTTCACCGAGTTCGAGCGCACGGCAGCGATGTGGAACTACTGCCTGTTCTTCTGGGGCGAGGACGCTGTCGCCGACAACCTCTCCCCCTACATCGACGCGGCGCCGCTCGAGGAGCAGAAGTACTTCCTCACGACCCAGCAGGTCGACGAGGCGCGTCACGCCGTGTTCTTCAAGCGCTTCATGCAGGAGGTCTGCGAAGTCGGCGACGGCTCGATGGCGAGCGGCCTGAACGCGATCAAGCCGCAGCTCACGCCTGGCTTTCGCAAGATCTTCGACCGCCTCGACGTGATGGCCGACGAACTGCGCAAGGACCACTCGCCGGCCAAACTCGCGGCGGCCGTGACGCTCTACCACATCGTGATCGAGGCCTCGCTTGCCCAGCCCGGCCAGCACTTCATCTGCAGCTATCTCGAGGAACGCGACCAGCTGCCCGCCTTCCGCGAGGGGATGGAGAACATCGCGACCGACGAGCAGCGCCACATCGGCTTCGGCGTGAAGCTGCTGGCAGACCTCAAGCGCGAAGACCCCGTGCGCGTGCCCAAGGCAGTCGCCAGGATCCTGCACGAGGTCACGCGCTACACCTCGCAGGTGCTGATGCCGCCGAACTGGGACGAGCGCTACGTGACGGTCTTCAACTCCTCACTCGACGAGGTCGGCGTCGAGGGCCTGACCTCGATGACGACCAAGCTGCGCTCGGCCGGGATGCCGCTCGAGAGCCTGCCTGGGCCAAAACTGCTGCCGGAGGGGCTTTCGCCGGTCGAGATCTCCCAGCGCGGTCGCGCGCTCGCCAAGGCCGGCGTGATCGGCGTGCGCCAAGGTCCCTCCACGCGCGACCCCGAGACGCTCGAGCTGCTGTTCGACACGATCCGCCGCCAGGTCAACCCCGAGCACGGCCTGTCGCGCCCGACGACCTTCCAGTGGGAGTTCACCGACCCCGACGTGCCCACGTGGCACCTGGTCGTCAACAACGGCTCGAGCACGGTCGCTCAGGGCGAGGCGCCGAAGCCCGACGTGCGCCTGCAGCTTGCCTACCAGGACTGGATCGACCTCGTCGGTGAGCGCGTCGACCCGCTGCGGCTGATCGCCCGGGGGCGGCTGCGGCCGAGGGGCAATCCGCTCGCGCTGCGCAAGCTGGCCAAGGTCTTCCCGCGCCCCTGACGCATCCCGGCTCGCTCGGCGGCGCGCACAGCGACGGCGCGCGTCGCCAATTCGGCGTTGAATGTCTCCCACCACGGGGGCGCTCTTTTCCCTGGAAATAATCCGTTTCCTGAAGTCTGATGCCCGCTCGCCGGCGTGCGTCGTCGAGCATCGCCGGGGCCGCTGTTAGACCGGACGCCGGGGGCGATCCAGCTCCCACCCACCTCGGTAAAGGGAGGATCGGTCCCATGCGCAAGCGACTTCTGACACTCGTGATCGTCGCCGGGCTGGCGGCGCTCGCGTTCGCGTCCCCGGCGATGGCCTCGACCGCGTACGTACAGTCCGCGTCGGGTTCGACCTCGGGCACGAGCCTCGGCGTCGGCTACTCGGCCAACGTGCAGGCCGGCGACCTGCTCGTAGGCGAGTTCCGCACGAATGGCGCGACTACCGTCTCGGACTCCGTCAACGGAGCCTGGACGCAGGCGGCGTCGACAACCAACGAAGGCACGACGCACTCGCTCTGGTACCGCCAGAACGCCAAAGCCGGAAAAACGACCGTCACCGTTTCGGGCGCGACGAGCGGACCGCTGCGAGCGGTGCTCGGCGAGTACTCGGGCGTGGCAACGAGCGGCGCGCTGGACCAGACCTCATGCAACCAGGGAACGAGCGCGGGCGTGACCACCGGCGCCACTGCATCGGTCAGCACGGGTGACCTGCTGTACGCCGGCGTCGGCGCCTTCCAGAACCCGATCACCGTCACCGTCGGCTCGAGCAACGGCGTCGGCGCGACGCTGCGCACGCAGTTCAGCGGCGCCAACGGCACGAGTGCCGAGGAGGACGTGACCTCGACGGCCTCCGGCGTGCAGAACGCGAGCTTCACGCTGAGCGAAGCGGCGCCCGGCGGGTGGGCGGCGTGCGCAGCCGCGTTCCACGCGCAGAGCGAAGAAACGGCCGCTCCCGGGTGCAACAAATACGCGAACGCCTCCACCGGCAACGACACGACAGGGACGGGCACCAAAGAAAAACCGTACAAGACGCTGAAAAAGCTCGTCACGTCCGTCAAAGCCGGAGAAGTCGGCTGCCTGCAGTCCGGGCAGACGTTCGCCAACGAAGCGAACAAAACTGGCAACGGCGAACTGTCGCTCTCGACCACCAAAGGCGAAGCCGGCAAACCGATCACGATCACCTCGACCAGCGCGACCGAACCGGCGACGATCGCGCACCCGGTCTCGCTGCAGAACGGCGCCAGCTACTACACGTTCACGCACCTGATCTTCCAGTGGAAAGACCCGGCGCCGCACGCCTGCTGGAACGAAGCAGGCAACACGATCGAAGGCAAAGTGATCCACGAACCACGTAACGGGACCTGCGAAGCGGGCGAAGCAAATCCGGAATCGCACGTGCAGTTGGCGATCTCGGGCAAAAACGACAGCTTCACCTTCGACGACATCAACGGCGAACACTCCGACATCTGCATCAACCTCGTGCGCTTCCCGACCGAACGCGCCGAAAACACGCACATCGAAAACGACCGCATCCACGGTTGCGGACCGCCCGTGATCAAAACCTCCGAAGGCGGGTTCCCGACCGTCAACGAAGAACCAGGCTGGCACGACCATGGGATCTACGACTACGGCAAGAACGGCGTGTTCAAGAACAACTACATCTACGAAAGCTCGCGCAACGGCGTCCTCTTCTACCCCGAAGGCGAAGGCTCGGTCGCCGAACACAACGTGATCGACGCCAACGGCAACGGGGTCACGTTCGGCCAGAACAACAAAGAGACGCTGAAGTGGAACATCATCACGAGCTCGAAAAGCCCGCGCAAAGACGACGACTTCGGCATCACCGCCGGGGGCATCCCCGGCAAAGGCAACGTCGCCGAACACAACGACGTCTACGGCAACGAAGGCTACGAAGGCGAGGGAACCAACATCGTGCTCGAAGAAGTGCCGAGCGAAGACGTCCTGCTCACGGGGAACATCGAAGAAGACCCCAAATACGCCAACGCAGGCGCGCACGAATACGAATCGCCGCTGAACACCTCCGGCTACGGGCCGACCTCGCCGCCGACGAAATACTGAGTCAGGGGATAGCTGCCGAGCGAGAGGCGGGGTCGCCCAAGACCGTCTCTCGCTCGGGCCCGATCACCCCGGCGCGAACTCGCGCGCGGCGGCGGACGGCGAGGTGGATGAAGACCCCGACGGCGCGGGGCCCGCTTCGCCGGCCGGGGACGGCGCGGACGTGCCGCTCGACGCATGCGCCGAAGCCACGCCCGCGACCGCCCCTCCCACTCCCTGCCGGGTTTTCTGACTGCTGCTCGCGGCGGGCGCCCTCGATGAGGGCCGCTCGAGCCCGAACTCGCGACTGGCCCGGGCCGGATCCGTCACGGCTCGGTCCGCCGGCGGCGCTTCGCCCGCACCGTCCGTGTGCAATGCGCTCAAGTCCGGTCCAGCCGTGAGCCCGGCCGTGGCCGCGCCGCTCGCCGCTCGCGCGGCCGCCCGCGTCTTGCGAACCTGCCCGTGGGCGGCCTTGCCGGCGCCGTGACCGTGCCCTTCGAGCGCCACGCACCCCGCGCCCACGCCGAGCGCGAGCAGGCAGCCGGCGGCCAGCTTCGCCCCCACCCCGCCCGCGAGCCACCAGCCGCCGCCGGCCGCGCCCGCGCCCGCGGCACCTGAGGCCGAGAGCGCGCCCGCGCCGAGCGGCGCGCTTGTGGCGCCTGCGCTTCCGCCCACGCCCACGCCGGCCGAGCCCGAGCTGGTCAACGCCCCGCTCGCCGCGCCGGCCGCGCCCCCCGCGAGGAGCGGGTGCAGGAGCGCCGGCACGGGCGGCAGCGCTGCGGCAAGGCCGCGTAGCGATAGGACGTACGCGCGACATGCCGGGCAGGCGTCTCGGTGGCTGAGCGCGAGCCGATAGCGCTCGCCCTGCGGGTCGAGGATGCCAAAGGCGAGCCCGCGCATCAGCGAGCCCTGCTGTTCGCACCATTCACCGCCGGTGATCGCCTGCACGAGCGCACCGACCTTGGCGGCAACGCCGCGTAAGCCTTTGCCGGCGCCCTCCATCAGCTTGCGCATGCGCGACTCGCTGACGCCCATCTGCGCGGCCGCCTCCACACGTGAGAGGCCCTGCAGATAACAGAGCGCCGCGGCCTGGCGCTCGCGCTCGCTCAACCGCGCGCGCAGCGCCTCGAGCAGCGCGTGCAGCCGAGCGCGATCATCGAGCTCCTCGGCAAGGTCGCGCTCACGGGCGGCGACCACGCGTCCGCTTCCGCCGTCCAGCGCCACCGGCACGGCACCCCCGCGCGCGCGGTGCTCATCGAGCGCGCGGCGGTGGGTCACGACGGCCAGCCAGCCGCCGGGATTGGCGATCTGCTGACCCTCGAGCACGGCCGCGTGAAGGCCCTGCCACGCCTGAGCGTAGGCTGCCTCCAGGTCGCTGCGGTCGAGCGAGGCACCGGCGCCGCGCAGACGCGCCTCGACGCAGCCGATCACGCGCCCGCGCAGCGTCTCGAATTCCTCGCGCAGAAGACGATCGGCGCGATATCGGCGCAGGAGGAGCGGACTCATAGCTCGAAGACTACGGATGGCCCGAACTCCCGCAAGGCCGAATCCGTCGGACGAATCGTTTACGCTTTGTCAACGCCACTGCACGACAACTGGAGGAATCGATCCATGGGGAAGACTCGCCACAGGCTCCTGCTCGCGCTCGGGTCGCTCGTAGTCGCCGCCTGCTCATGGGCGCCGGTGGCGCCTGCGGCAACGCTCGTCGAGCACAACGCGGTGCCGACCGTCGAACAGCGCTGGAACTCGACCTCGTTCTCGAGCCTGCTCGAATCAGGTGGGCCGCCCGAATTCGGTCGATGCATAAAAACGACGGGCGGCAAATACGAAGATGCCGGCTGCACGACGACGGGCAGCGGCAAAAGCTACGAATGGCACCCCGCCTTCGGCGGCTCTCTTCCGCTGGTAAAAACGGGCTTCTCCAACACGATCAAAGAAGGGACCGTGGCCGAACTCGAAACGGTCAGTGGATTCCTCGTCACCTGCACGGGTGAGACCGCCAGCGGCAAATACACGGGCAACAAGACGGTCGGCTCCGTCGTTGTGACCTTTACGGGCTGTAGCTCTTTTGGCGTGTCGTGCAAGAGCGAAGGCGCCGCGACGGGAACCGTCGTCACCTATCCGCTGGAAGGCGTGCTCGGGGTAGAAGAACTCGGTGGCGAAGCGAGCCTGAACAAGATCGGCGAGGCACTCTTCCCCGTCGGCCACTCAGGCCCGATCGGTGAACTCAAATGCGCCAGCCTGTCGGTGACGATCGCGGGGTCGATCATCTCGCCGGTCGCCGCCAACGCGATGAAACTGACGGTCGCAGTCAAATCGAAAGCAGTCAAAGGCAAACAGCGCCCGGAAGCCTTTGTCGGAGAACCGCCGGAAGTGCTGATGACGACGATCGAAAGCGGCACCCCGGAACAGGGCGGAGAGACGCTCGCCGTGAGCCAGACGAACGAAGAAAAGGTCGAGATCAACTCGGTGCTGTAGGCAGTGCCGCCGCAGCGATGAGCGTCGCTGCGGCGGGCCGTTGGCCGGCGACCGACCGGTGCAGGTCGGCTCGGCGGCGTTGACTTGAACGAGCAGTGCATGCGCGGTGTGCCGGCGTAACCGCCACCGCGCCTGGGTGCCGATCTCAGCGGCCCCTCGTTGCGCCGCGTATAGGCGTGGCTGAACAATTCCGGTCATCCGGCTGGTGGCCGTGAGCGTTCACCTCCTGAACGCTTATCGCGCAGCACGGGCCATTGCGGCAAACCCCGGGCTCCCGAATCATCCGGCGTGAGGTTCCCTCCGGGGGAAGTTGCGGGGGAGGACGACCACAACCTAATAGGGAGAATTTCCCGTGCTCCGCCTGAATGTCACGGATGGACAGATGGGCTTTCGTAGCAGCACTGCACTCGACGAGTCGCCTGCCGCCACACGCGAAGTCCGCCTTGCAATCGCTCGCGCCAAGGAGGGGGACCGCGAAGCGGTGCACTTCCTCTACGTCCGCTACTCGAACAACGTGTACGGCTATGTCCGCAGCATCGTTCGAGACGAGCGCGAGGCCGAGGATCTGACGCAGCACGTGTTTCTCAAGCTGGTGACGGCGATCGTCAAGTACGACGACCGAGGCGTGCCGTTCTCGGGCTGGCTGCTGCGGATGGCGCGCAATGTCGCGCTCGATCACCTTCGCCGGCGCCAGCCGACGCCGATGGAGGAGGTCTTCGCCCCGGGCAGCCAGATCGACGATGGCGCACACGATCGTGCGCGGGACTTCCACTCGGCGCTCGCGTCGCTGCCAGAGGAGCAACGCGAGGTGGTGATCATGCGCCACGTGGTCGGGCTCTCTCCGCGAGAGATCGCCGAACAGTTGGGTCGCTCGGAGAGCTCGATCCACGGCTTGCACCATCGCGGGCGGCGAGCGCTGCAGAAGGAGCTGTTGAGGCTCGGCTCGGCGCCGTCGACGCTGCTCAGCGGCCGGTTGAGCGCGGCATGCTGAATCGACCTCGGGCCAGCGAGAAAGAGGCGTGCGAGAGCGTGCCGCTCATGCGGCTCGACTTCGCCCAGCCGGAGCTGCTCGAGGAGCTGTTGGACGCCGTACGCGGGGTCGCCGAGCGTGGCGCGTTCACGCTCGGGGAGCCCGTCGAGGCGTTCGAGCGCGAGTTCGCGGCCTACTGCGACAGCGATCACGCGATCGGCGTCTCCTCGGGCACCGAGGCGCTCGTGCTCGCACTGCGGGCGCTCGAAATCGGGCCTGGCGACGAGGTGCTCGTCCCGACCAACTCGTTCATCGCGACTGCCGAGGCCGTGAGCGCCGTCGGCGCGACGCCGCGCTTGCTCGACGTCGATCCCGAGTCGCACCTGATCACGGCCGAGATCGTCGCCGAGAGCCTCACGCCGAACGTGCGGTGCATCATTCCGGTCCACCTGTTCGGGGCCACGGTCGATCTCGATCCGATCCTCGAGCTCGCGCACGACGCGGGCGTGCACGTGATCGAGGACGCCTGTCAGGCGCACGGCGCGCGCTACCGCGGCCGGCGCGTCGGCTCGCTCGGCGTATTCGGCTGCTTCAGCTTCTACCCGACGAAGAACCTCGGCGCCTGGGGCGACGGGGGAGCCGTCGTGACCTCCGTGCCCGAGCTGGCCGAGCGAGTGCGCCTGCTGCGCGCGCACGGCGAGAAGCCTCGCTATCACCACCGCATCGTCGGCACGACGGCGCGGCTCGACGCGCTCCAAGCCGCCGTGCTCAGCCGCAAGCTCGCCCTGCTGGACGGTTGGAACGAGCAGCGCCGAGAGCTCGGCGCGTCCCTGCGCGCACGGCTCAACGGACTGGGCGAGCACGCCGACGCGGAATGGATCTCGCCGACGCGACTCCCGTTCGCCGAGGCCGACCACGTCTACCACCTGTTCGTCGTGCGCACCGACGAGCGCGATGCGCTGCGCGCGCACCTCTCGCAGTGGGGAGTCGCCTCGGCGGTGCACTACCCGACGCCGATCCACCTGACCGAGGCCTACGCGCATCTGGGCTGCGGCCACGGCAGCCTCCCCGTCAGCGAGCGGCTCGCCGATCGGATCTGCTCGCTGCCCCTGTACCCCGGCATGACCGAGCTCGAGCTCGAGCGAATCTCGGCAGCCGTTTCGAGCTTCGCGGAAGACCGGGCTCGGCGGCGCGTTGATTTGAGCATATGAACTCGCTTCCGAGCACCACGCAGGAGCAACTGATGCTGACCCCGTCAGTTGGCACGGAGGTACGGCGTGCTTCGAGCCGCTCGACGCGGCGCCTGGCGATCGGTGCGACGCGCCGGACGCTCGACATACTCGTGGCCGGCGGGCTGCTACTGGCGCTCACGCCGCTGTTGCTCGTGATCGCACTCGTGATCCGGCTGGAGTCCCGCGGCCCGGCGATCTTCCGCCAGCAGCGCATCGGACACGGGCTGCACCCGTTCACGATCTTCAAGTTCCGCACGATGCGCCACGAGGCCGATGTGGCACCGCACCGCGAGTACGTCGAGTCGCTGATCGGAGCACCGGCTGCGTCTGAGCCAGGCCGGCTGTACAAGCTGTCCGTCGATGACCGGATCACCAAGGTCGGGCGCTTCCTGCGCTCCTGGAGCCTCGACGAGCTGCCGCAGCTGATCAACGTGCTGCGCGGGCACATGGCGCTCGTCGGGCCGCGTCCGGTGATCCCCTACGAGGTCGACCTGTACCCCGAGGACTACCTCGACCGCTTCGCAGTCAAGCCCGGCTTGACGGGTCTCTGGCAGGTGAGCGGTCGCAACGAGCGCACCTACGGCGAGATGGTGCGCTTGGACATCGAGTACGCAGAACGGGCCTCGCTGCTGCTGGACCTGTCGATCATCGCCAGGACCGTCCCGATCCTGATCAGCCGGCGTGGGGTCGCCTGAGCCATGTTCGAGCCAGTCGACGTAACGCTGCGCGAAGCGCGCAGGCCCGAGCGCATCGTCAAGCGGCCCGAGCCGCTGCGAACCGCAGTCGTGGGCTATGGCTACTGGGGTCCGAACCTCGCTCGCAACGTAGCCGAGTGCCCGGAGCTGACGCTCGAAGCCCTGTGTGACCGCGACACGGCGCAGCTCGACCTGTTCCGCCAGCGTCACTCCGACGTCAGAGCCGTCACCGAGCTCGACCACGTGCTCGACGATCCGGCGATCGAGGCAGTGATCGTCGCGACACCGCCGAAGACCCACTACGAGATCGCCCGCAGGGCGCTGGCGGCGGGCAAGCACGTGCTCGTCGAGAAGCCGCTGGCAACGCGTCTCGTCGAGGCTCAGCAGCTCGTCGAGCAGGCCGCCGCCGCCGAACGTCTGCTGATGCCCGGGCACACCTTCATCTACAGCCCGGCCGTCAACGCCGTACGTGATCTGATCATGGAGGGCGTCCTCGGCGAGCTGCATTTCGTCACCTCCTCGCGGATGAACCTGGGCAAGTACAACACCAACGGCGTGCTGTGCGATCTCGCCCCGCACGACCTCTCGATCCTCCTCTACTGGCTGGGACAGCCGGTCGTCGAGGTCGTGGCCTCGGGACACAGCGTGTTCCAGCAGGACGTGCCCGAGACGGCCTTCATCACGCTGACGTTCGCCGGCGGACAGAGCGCCAACGTCCAGATCTCCTGGCTAGCGCCGCGCAAGGTGCGCCAGATGATCGTCGTCGGCAGCCAGCGGATGGTGCAGTACGACGACACCGCGTCCGACGAACCGGTGCGCATCTACGACCGTGGCATGGACTTCTTCCCGCCGGCGCCGGCCAACTTCGGCGAGCACCAGCTGATCTACCGCACGGGCGATGTGATCATCCCGCGCGTCGAGCCGCAGGAGCCGCTGCGGCTCGAGCTGCAGGACTTTGCGCGGGCGATTCGCACGGGGGAGGAGCCCCGCTCCAACGCCGAGCTCGGCGTCGAGATCGTCGCGATCGTCGAGGCCGCCGAAATCTCGCTGCGCCGCGGCGGGCTGCCGTGCGCGCTGACCCCACCTCGTGAGAGAACAGCAGCTTGAGGAGCCTCGATGAAGCCCTCCATCTCACATGACGAGACGATCCCGGCTCGCCTCCCTCGCGTCCTCTCGGTGATCGGAGCGCGGCCCGAGATCATCCAGGCCGCCCCGATCTCGCACGCGTTTGCAGGCCTTGCGCAGGAGATCCTCGTGCACACCGGCCAGCACTACGACGAGGCGATGTCCGAGAGCCAGATCCTTGCGACGAAGCTGCCGCGCCCGCAGTACAACCTCGCCGTGGGCTCTCGCTCACGCGAGGAGCAGGTCGAGGTCGCGCGTGAGCGGCTGACTCGAGCTGATCGAGCGCGAGCGCCCCGACGCCGTGATCGTACGGGGGGATACCAACGCGACCCTGTCGGGCGCGCTCGCCGCCGCCACCGCCGGAGTCGTGCTCGTGCACGTCGAGGCCGGGCTTCGCTCCTATCGCGCCGAGATGCCGGAGGAGTACAACCGCATCCACACCGACCGGCTCTCGCAGCTCCTGCTCGCACCCACGCCAGGCGCACGCCGAAACCTCGAAGCCGAGGGCGTGAGCGGTGAGATCCACGTGACCGGCGATCCGCTCTGCGACACGCTGGAACGCGCGCGCGCGAACGTCGAGCCGGCCGCCGGCGATTACGTGCTGGCGACGATCCACCGCAACTACAACACCGACGACCCCGAGCGCTTGGCGGCCGTGCTCGCCTGCCTCGCACGCTCGCCGTGGCGCGTGATCATGCCACTGCACCCGCGCACGCGTGCGCGGCTTAGCGAGTGGAAGCTCGACGTGCCCGACACGATCGACCTCGTCGAGCCCGTCTCCTACACGCGGATGCTCGAGCTCGAGCGCGGCGCCTGCGCAATCGCAACCGATTCCGGAGGCGTCCAGCGCGAGGCCTACATGTGGGGTGTGCGCTGCGTGACGCTGCGCGAGGAGACCGAGTGGACGGACACGGTCGAGACCGGCTGGAACACGGTCGTGGGCGTCGACGCAGATGCCTTCGAGCAGGCACTCGCCACACCGCTGCCGAGCGAGCGCCCGCCGATCTTCGGCGACGGTCGCGCGGCGCAGCGGATCGCACGCACCGTCACCGACTTCATCACTGCCGGCGCGACCCTGCGCGCGGGTTTCGCAAGGACGACGAACCCACAAGCGACAAGCGACAGGGGCATGGAGGTGGTCATATGAGCGAGCTACGCATCGGGCTGATCGGCGCCGGGCGCATGGGCGCGTATCACGTCGAGACCTGGGAGCGGGTCGCGACGAGCCGCCTGATCGCGATCTCCGATCCCGACGAGGCAGTCGGTCGCTCGCGGATCGGCCGACGCCCGATCGAATGGCTCGCCGACTACGGCAGCCTGCTGGAACGCGCTGACATCGACGCCGTCTGCATCTGCGCCCCCTCCGAGCTTCACGCGCAGATCGCGCTGGACGCGATCTCCGCCGGTAAGCACGTGTTCGTTGAGAAGCCGATCGCGACCGCTCTGGAGGACGGACTGCGGATGGCCGCGGCGGCGCGCCTCGCGCGCGTGAAGTTGATGGTGGGACACGTGGAGCGCTTCAACCCCGCCGTGGGCAAGCTCGCCGAGCTGATCGACGACGGGCGCATCGGCCGGGTCTTTCGCGCGCACGCCACGCGCGTCGGGCCACTGCCCGCCCAGATCCGCGACACGGGAGTCGCACTCGACCTCGCAACCCACGACCTCGACCTGATGCAGTTCGTGCTCGGTCGCGACATCACGAGCATCTACGCCGAGGGCAGCCGCTGCGTGCACCCGAGCCACGAGGACATGATCTCCTGCCTCTTGCGCTTCGGCGAGGACGGTCCGCTCGGGCTGCTCGACGTCAACTGGCTCACCCCCGAGAAGCGCCGCGAGATGACGGTGATCGGCGAGGGCGGGATGCTCAGCGCCTCCTACCTGACCCAGGACGTGTGGTTCGTCGAGTCCTCGGGTGCCCCCACCGCATGGAGCGAGCTCGCGCTCGTACGCGGCGACTCCGAGGGCGCGGCCGTGCGCTTCGCCCTGCCTCGTGTCGAGCCGCTGCAGGCCGAGCTCGAGGCATTCGCGCGCTGCGTGCTCGATGACACGCCCGAGCCGGTCAGCGCGCACGACGGATGCCGCGCGCTTGCCGCAGCGCTCGCCGTGCGCGACTCCGCGGCGAACTCTCGACCCGTGACGTTGCTCGACATGCCGAGCAAACGGCCCGTCCCAATCGCAGCCTAGGAGCCAAGCCAGTGATTCGATTCGTGATCCCCGCATACAACGAGAGCGAGAACATCCCGAACCTGCTCGCCGACCTCGCCCCCCGGGTGCGGGATCTCGGCGCACGCGTGATCTTCGTCGACGACGGCTCCTCTGACGGCACCAGCGAGGTGATCGAAGCGCACAGCGACGGGCTGCCTGTCGCAATCGTGCGCCACGCCGTCAACCGCGGCCTCGGCACGGCGATCAACTCCGGGCTGCGCGCCGCGCTGGGCGAGTCCCAAGACGACGACGCGATCGTCACGCTGGAGGCCGACAACACGTCCGACCTCGACGACCTGCCGCGGATGCTCGAGTGCTTCGAGGGCGGCAGCGACGTCGTGCTGGCCTCGGTCTACGCCCCCGGCGGTCGCATCCTCGGCGTCGCCCCGTGGAGATTGGCCGCCTCGAAGGCCGTCTCGAACGTCTTCCGCTACACGGGCGGGCTGCAGCAGATCCACACGCTGTCCTCGCTCTACCGCGTATACCGCGCCGGTACCCTGCGCCGCGCGGCCGAGACCTACGGCTACCTGCTCGTCCGCGAGCCCGGCTTCGCGGCCAACGTCGAGCTGCTGCTGAAGCTCTACAACGCAGGCGCACAGGTCGCGGAGGTGCCGACGGTCAACGACTGGTCGCGGCGCCTGGGCATGTCGAAGATGAGCCTGCGTCCGACCGTGCTCGCATACGGACGCCTGATGGCTGCCCAGCTGGTCGGCCGGATTCAGCCGCCGCCGATCTCGCCGCTGGGTGGCGAGGACATCGTGGCGCGCACAGACGAGCGCCCGCGCGTGCAGTTGCGCGCGGTCGCCGGCGGACGATGACCGGCGCGGGCGAGCAAGACGCGCGCCGTCCGCGCATCGGCATCGTCGGCGCCGGCATCCTCGGCACCGTGCTGTCGCTTCGCCTGGCCCAGGCCGGCGCCGACGTGACGCTGCTCGAGCGCGCGCCGACTCCCGGGGGTCTCGCCGGATCGATCGACTTCGGCGGTCATCGTGTCGACCGCTTCTACCACGTGATCGTGCCCTCGGATGAGCGGATGATCGCGCTCGCAGAGGAGCTCGGATTGGGCGATCAGCTGAGCTTCACGCCGGTCGGCGTGGGCTTCTTCATCGACGGCGAGATGCACCCGTTCAACGGCATCGGCGACTTCTTGCGCTTCCCGCCGCTCTCGCCGCTCGGGCGCGCGCGACTGGCGTGGTTCGTCGCCCAATGTCAGTTGCGCAGCGACTACGACGCACTCGAGCGCAAGCCCCTGGAGGACTGGCTGACACGCCACTGCGGTCGCGAGCTCGTGGAGCGCATCTGGCGCCCCCTGCTGGACTCGCGCTTTGACTCCAAACACGAGGAGCTGCCCGCCACCTACCTGTGGGCACGAACCAACCGCATGCGCTCCGCCCGCGAGGGACGCAGCGGCGGCGAGAAGATGGGTTGCCTGAAGGGCGGGCACGAAACACTCGTGCTGGCCGCCGCCGCGCGCGCCGAAGAGCTCGGCGTCGAGGTCCGCCTCGGTGCCGGCGTCGAAGGTCTGCTGCGCGACGAGGACGGCGCCGTCACGGGCGTGCGCGTCGACGGCGAGGAGGAGCGCTTCGACCTGACGATCGCGACGTTGCAGCCACCCGCCTTGCGCCACCTGCTGCCCGAGGATCTGCAGCCCCTGCTCAGCGCCTATCCCAGCCGCTATCTCGGCGTCGTCTGTCTCGTGCTCAAGCTCCGCCACTCGCTGCTGCCGTACTACTCGGTCAACATCTGCGATCCGACCCCGATCACGACGGTCGTCGAGACCTCGCACGTGGTCGGCACCGAGCACACCGACGGGCTGCGCCTGGCCTACCTGCCGAAGTACTGCGAGGCATCGGCTGCAGAGTTCAGCGAGGACGACCACTCGATCTACGACCGCTTCACGGCGATGCTCGCGCGCCTGGCTCCCGACTTCCGCCATGAGGACGTCGTCGATTGGACGGTGCAGCGCGCTCCGCTCGTCGAGCCCGTCCATGCGCTCGGCCACGAGCCGCGGGTGGCGCCGGTGTGGCCGGGGGTGGACGGTCTCGGCCTCGCTTCGGCCAGTCAGATCTATCCGCGGCTGCTCAACGGCGAGTCGGTGCTCGAGATGGCCGACCGCGTCGCGAGCGAGGCGCTTGCCCGTGTGAACGGGCAAGGCGCCGGCGCGGCGCGCAGCACCCCAGTTCCCGTACTCGCAGGCTGAACAGTCTGCTGCCCGCTCTGAGCGGGATCTCGCACCACAGTCTGCCCGCGCATAAGCGCGATCCGCGCGGGTCCTGCCCGCATGGGCGGGCGGGACTGCGGCCGCCTCGCACTGAGCGGGACTGCCACGCGTCGGTCGGGAGCGCCTACCGCGCAGGCGCGGGAACGGCAAACTGCACGTGTCCGGCGCGCGTGACGAGCTCGTCGACGAGGCTGAGATAGCGCGCTCGCTGGCTGCGCCAGGCGATCTCGGATAGCTGCTGCGTTGCGCTTCGCGCGCGCTCGCGCGCCCAAGCGGGATCGGCGCACACAGACTCGATCGCGCGCGCGAGATCGTTCTCGTCGCCGGGCACGAACGTGGCGAGATCGCTGTCGCCGAAGTAGCCGGCAATACCCGGGAGCCGAGACGCGACGACGGGCAGGCCCATGTGTACGTACTCGAGCAGCTTGACCGGAAGCAGAAGCTCGGTGAAGTGATCGTGGAGCGTGGGTACGACGCCGATGTGCGAGGCCGCGAGCTCTGCTGGAATCTGCTCGAAGGGCACGGGCTCGCGCGATATGTCGATGCGCCGCGGATCGATCTGCGCCGCGAGCGCGGCCAGCCGCTCACGATCTTCGCCGGAGCCACACACACGCAGCTCCAAGCGAGGCACGCTCTCGCGCAGGCGCTCGAAGGACCTGATCAAAGTCTCCACGCCGAAGCGCGGGGCGAGGCCGCCGTGGTAGAGCACGCGCAGGGGACCGTCTGCGGGCCAGTCGACGGGCTCGCGCGGCGGTCCAAAGACGCCCTCGTCGGGAGAGTTCATCACGACCGTCGTACGCCCGACGCCGACGCCGCGCGCTTCCAGACGCAGTCGCGCCTGGTCGGTGACGACAATCACGCGTGTGGCGAGCGCCGCGCTGAGCCGCTCCTCGTACTTCAGCAGGCGTTCGAAGGCGCCACCCTCCGGACGGGCGAACTTGCTCGAGAAGAGCTCCGGGAACGTGTCGTGCACATTGAGGATCACGGGCACGCCGCGCAGCCGGGGCCGCAGGGCGGCGACCGTCAGCAGATCGGGCATGTTGTGGATCTCGACGAGGTCAAAGCCGTTCTCGGCGTCGAGCGCGCTCACACGACGCAGTGCGCGCACGAGGAAGCTCGCGTAGTCGCGCAGATAGGAGGACGCGCCCCCGGCTGCCTTCTTCGCCGCGACCGGATGCACGCGAATCACACCGTCGCCGACGCGCAGCTCCTCGCGCTCGCCGACACATATGAGATCGACCTGATCGCCGCGCTCGGCGAGCGCCCGCGCCTGTCGCTGGATCCGTGAGTCCAGACGGAAGTCCGAGAGGTGCACCATCGCCACGCGCAGGCGGCGATTGCGTGCAACGTGCCCGTTGGAGCTCGCGACGCCGTTCAGCACAGCGCCACTTCTCCACCGTCGCCGACGTCCAGCCGCAGCGCACGAGGCAACGAGAAGTCGCGGAAGATGCGCGCGTCGCGACCGACCACGCTGCCTACCAACCGGCCGCCGATGTGGGTGATCCTGGCGCCCGGCAGGATGATCGAGCGCTCGATCTCGGCGCCCTCGACGTGAACCCCGGCGCCAATCGACGTGTAGGACCCGATGTAGGCGTTGAGCACCGTGGCATCGGGGCCGACGATCGCGGGGCCGACGATCGTGCTCGACTCGACGCGGGCCGTCGGATGCACCACGACACATCCCTCGATCCGGTTGGTCTCGTCGTCGTGCCGCGCGCCGGTGGGCGCTTCGTGTGCCAGGGCATCGAGCACGAGGCGATTCAGCTCGAGCAGCTGGCGCGTGGAGCCGCCGTATTGCAGCCAGCCGTCGATCGGCTGTATCGCCATGCGCGCGCCGGACTGCACCAACCGCTCGGAGATGCCCGTGAGGTCCGGTCGTCCGTCCTGCCACCAGAGCGTCGGTTGCGCCCGGCGCAGGGCGCCTGGGCCGAACATGCAGACTCCGGCGAGCTCGAGCGCCTGACCGTTCAGCGGATGCTCGGCGATCCGCAGCAGCCGCCGAGTCGCGAGCGCCGTCGCGTCCCCCGGAGAGCGATGCACGAACGCCACGAGGTCCGGCACGCCGCCGCCACGCAACGCCTGCACGAGCTCCGTCAGCGGCTGCGTCGGCAGTCCATCGGCGGCGTGCACGAGGCAGGACCGCTCGCCGACGAGATCGGCGACGGCGGTGAGCGCGTCGTCGAGACTGCGCTCGTCGCCATAGACGACGTAGGAGACGTCCAGCCCGGCCGGAGCATCGGCTGCGATCGCGGCACGAAGCTCGTCCAGGCCCCAGCTTGGGACAACGAGCGCCACACTGTCAACCCCGGCCAATTGGAGCCTGTCGAGCACGTGGCAGACGATCGGGCGGTTGGCGACGCGCTGGAGCGGTCCGCTGCTCGGGCTTTCTCCTGCAGATCCAGTACTCGCTGTGGGCATGATCACCCCGGTCAAGGCCATACCTCCCTTAACGCGCCGGGTAGGCCACTCCTCGCACGCAAACCATCTGCACGCGTCGAAAGTTCAGCCGGACGCCCGACGTTCCTCAGGTATGGAAGCGGGGCGATCGAGCTGGAACTGACCGAGATACTCAGGACTCTGCGCGCCCGCTGGGTTGCCACAACGCTCGTCGTCGTGCTCGCGATCGGTAGCGCAGCCGCGCTCAAGCTGACCTCGCACAACGTCCCGACGGGCGCCGCGACGGTTCAGATCCTCGTCGATTCACCGAGCTCCGAGCTCGCCAGCCTGACCCAGAACCCGACCCCGCTGATCTCGCGCGCCGCGGTCTTCGCGCAGGTGATGACCAGCCAGGCGGTCGTCGCCGACATCGCCGCCGCTGCCGGCGTACCGGCCGACCAGGTCACCGCCCAGGGTCCCTACAGCGGCTCGGCCGAAGCGCTCGACGTGATCACGCCGGCCGAGGCGCGCAGCAATCAGCTGGTGGCCGAAACGGCGCCGTACCGCCTCAGCTTCCTCGCACAGCAGAACGAGCCCGTGATCACGGCCACGGTGCAGGCGCCGACGGCGGCTGCGGCCGCCAAGGTCGCCAACGCCGTGTACTCGGGCGTGCAGAACTACGTGAAGGCGATTCAGCACGAAGGCCGCACACCGGATGAGGACAAGGTGACGCTGCGTCAGCTCGGCACGGCGCAGACGGCAACCGTCAACGGCGGGTCGAAGATGACAATGGTCGCGGCGGCCTTCCTCGGAGTGCTGATCGTCGGCCTGCTGCTGATCCTCGGTTTCGCGGGACTGCGCAAGCGCGACGATGAGCTCGCGAGCCTCGAGCGCGGCCTCGTCGCCGATTTCGAGCCCGCAGCACACGACGCCGGCGCACGACTGCCGCTCGCGTCAGCCGGCGAGCGCCGCCGATGAGACCGGCGGCGCCGCCCCGGGTTTCCCGGTGGCGGCGGCTGGCTCCGGGGGCGGCGCTGTGCACGGCGGCCATCGCGGTCGCCGTGCTGATCGGTTATCGGCCGTCGATCGCCCCTCCGGGACTGCATCCCCGTAGCGTGCAACTCGGCGCAGCACGCGCTCAGTTGATGATCGACAACTCGGACTCGGCAATCGCCGACGTCCGCACGCTCACCCAGTATCAGACCGAACTCGGTGGCCAGGTCGCACTGAGCTATGCGCTCTACCTGCGCAGCCACGCGGCGACCGCCGAGATCGGTCGGGAGATCGGCATCGGCGCGCAGAGCATCGCCGCGTCGGGGCCGTTCACGCTGCTGCTCGACCGCACCAACTATGCGCCCAAGCTGCCCGCCCTCCCGGAACCTCGGCAGGTCGCTCCCTCATATCGGCTGCTGACCGACGTGGACGGTGTCCACCCGGTCCTCTCGCTGTACGCCCAAGCCCCTACCGAGCGCTCCGCAATCGCGATCGTCGACGCCGCGCGCCGGCTGCTGGAAAGCCACCTCGCCGACCAGCAACGGGCCGACCCGCTACCGGGCAACTCCTCAGTCATGCTGCGTGCGCTCGGCCCGACCACGGCCGGCCTCGTCGGCCACGGCGCACGGTGGCAGCTGATGGCGTTCGGCTTCGTCGCCGTGATGCTCGTCGGCGGCAGCCTGCTGTGGGCACGGCGTCGACGACTGGCGCGCGCGCACGACGCCAGCCTCGCGATCGCCAAGCTCGACCGGCTCGACGATGAGCTCCCGGGCAGCGATGAATGGCCCCACACCAGGCGCGCCCTGCCGTGGGCGCTGGCGGCGTTCATCGCAATGCTGTTCCTCGTCCCATTCGACTCGATCAACCTACCCCTGCACCTGCCCGTGAACGGCACCCTCGACCGCCCCGTGCTGATCGCGCTGGGACTGCTGTGGTTCGCCAGCCTCGCAGTCGTCAGCGGCGCGGCGCGCCCCCGGCTGAAGCTGGGGCGGGTGCACTACGCGGCACTCGCGTTCCTGGCGGTGTGCCTGCTCAGCGTGGCGCTCAACGGCGAGGGGCTCGCGAACATGGGCGAGATCGGGCTGACCGTGAAGAAGCTCGCCCTGCTGATCTCCTACATCGTCTTCTTCTTCATCGCCGCGTCCGTGCTGCGCCCGCGCGAGGTGCCGCGCTTCGCGGCGCTGATGGTCGCGCTCGGCGTCGTCGTCGCGGTCGGCACGATCGTCGAGTTCCGCTTCCACTACAACGTCTTCTACTCGCTGTGGGGCAGCGTGCTGCCTGTCACGCCGCCGAAGGAACTCGACACGATCGACTCGATCGGCCGGCTCACGATCTACGGCCCCACGCTCCAGCCGCTCGAGCTCGCGGCGATGTTCTCGATGGTGCTCCCCTTCGCGATCCTCGGCGCGATCGATGCCGCCACGCGGCGGCGGCGCGTGCTCTACGTGATCGCCGTCGGGCTGCTGCTCGCGGGGGGCGTAGCGACGGCGCGCAAGACGAGCCTTGTCGTGCCCGGCGTTGTGATCCTGACGCTGGCCTTCTACCGCCCACGCGACGTGCTGCGCACGGTGGGCCGCCTCTGCCTGGTGCTGATCGCGATCGTGCACTTCACCTCTCCAGGTGCGCTGGGCTCGGTGATCAATCAGCTCGAACCCGGCCATGTCAACAGCGCGCTCACCACGACCGATCGCACCGCGCGCTACGACGCCGTCACGCCCGATCTGCTGCGACATCCACTGCTCGGCCGCGGCTATGAGAGCTATGACCCGCAGAAGTACCGGATCCTCGACAACCAGTACCTCGATCTGCTGATCACGGTCGGTGCGATCGGCACGCTCCTGTACCTCGCGATCTTTGCCGCGATGATCAGCGCCGCGCGACCGCTGATCCGAGATCCCGACCGACACGACCCCAGGCGCGCCTCACTCGCGCTCGCCGCGATGGTCACGATCATCGCCGCGGCGATCGGCAGTGCGCTGTTCGACGTGCTCTCCTTCCCGCATGTGCCGTACATCCTCTTCTTCGTCGCCGCGATGATCCTTGCGCTGCGCGAGGCCTCGCCCGCGCACGAGCCGGCCCGCCTGCTGATCGCGCCACCGGCCGGGAACGCAGGACCGCGTGCGCGCATCGTCGACGAGTTCGAGCCGATGCCCGAACGGGACGCCGAACCGTCGCGCCCCGTACAGCGGGAGCCCGTGCTGACCTAGCAGCGCAGGGCTTGGAACGCCAGGCAGGGCTTGGGACGCCGGATCGGCTACGCGGCAGCGAGCAGCGGCGCCGGCAGGCGCTGCGCCGGACCGTCGCCATCGACGAACATCTGCTGCCAGCGCTCGAGCAGCATCAGGCAGAACAACCGCTGATCACTCTTCTTGCCATCGGCTCCCGCGCTCGCCAGCAGCGCGCGGACGGCGGCCGGGTCGTACTGGTCGCGGGCCAGGGCACGTGGGTCGAGCAGCGTGTCGCTCAGCAGCGTCTCGCGGTGCACGCGCAGCCATGCGCCGAGCGCAGAATGGAAGAAGCCTCGCTTGCGCTTGTTGATGATCTCGGTGTCGACGAGCCCGCGGCTCGCGCGTTTGAGCAGCTCCTTGCGCCGGCCCATCCACACCTTGCGGCTATCCGGGAGCTGCCGGCAGAAGCTGACGAGCTCGGTTTCGAGAAACGGGACGCGGACCTCGAGCGAGGCGGCCATCGACATCTTGTCGAAGTACAGGAGCATGTTGTCGACGAGCGCCAGGCGGGTATCGAGCGCCAGCGTCTCGTTCAACGGCTCGTGCTCGCTCGTCGGGAGCTGTGCGTGGATCACGCTCGCGAGCTCCTGCTCGAGCGAGCGAGCACGAAAGTCAGGGGCCAGCAGCGCATCGCGATCGGCCGGCTGCAGCACTCGGCTCATCGCGAGCAGGCGCACCGCCGGATCCTCAGCACCGATCGCCGTCAGGCCGCGGGCGAGCGTCGAGCCGGGGCTCGCCAGCCGGGCGGCGCCGGTGAGCGCTGCGCGCAGCACGCCGGGCCCACGCTGCAGCCCACCGGCGAGCGCGGCGATCTGATGCTTGCGGTAGCCACCCAGCAGCTCGTCGGCGCCTTGGCCGGAGAGCGCCACCGTGACCGACTCCCGCGCGAGGCGGCTCAGCAACATGAATCCCAGGAAGGAGACGTCGGCGATCGGTTCCTCCAGCTGCCACAACGCGTCGTCCAGCAGCTCGGGGTGCTCGGTTGCGCTCGTCAGCAGCTCGTGGTGGTCTGTGCCGAGCCGGTCTGCGACGCGCCGTGCATCGCTGAGCTCGTTCGCATCGGCGTCCTCGACGAAGCCGATCGAGAAGGTCTTGACCGGTCGCGTGCTGTGCTCGGACATCAGCGCCGTGATCAGCGAGGAGTCCAGGCCGCCGCTCAGCATCGAGCCGAGCGGGACGTCGCTGACCATCTGCGCCCGCGTGGCCTGGCGCAGCAGTTCGAGCAGCCGCTCCTGGTCCTCGGCCCAGCTCGCGCCGGGGGAGCGCAGCGCGGGGGCCTCGTCGGCCGACCAGTATGTGCGCTGCTCGACGGGTGCATGCCCCTCCCACACGACCAGTGCTCCGGGCATCAGCTTCTGCACTCCCGCGAACAACGATCGCGGCCCCGGCACGAAGCCGAGCGCGAGGAACAGCTCGGCAGCCAGCGGGTCGAGCGCCGGAGAGATCAGCCCACCGGCGATCAGCGCCTTGACCTCAGACGCGAACGCGAGCCCCTCCGAGCCGAGCGAGTAGTACAGCGGCTTGACGCCGAGCTGGTCTCGGACCAGCACGAGCCGCCCGCGCGGGGCGTCCCACAGCGCTATCGCGAAGATCCCCTGCAGATGGCGCGCGAAGTCGACGCCATGCTCCTCGTAGAGGTGGACGATCGTCTCGCCGTCGCCCTCTGTACGTAGCCGATGCCCGCGCCCGCGCAAGTCCTCGCGCAGCTCGCGATAGTTGTAGATCTCGCCGTTGAACACCGCCAGCACGCTGCGATCCTCGTTGGCGATCGGCTGGTGGCTGCCGGCGACGTCGATGATGCTCAGGCGGCGCATGCCGAGCGCGACACCCGGCTCGATCTGCGCGCCACACTCGTCGGGACCGCGATGGACGATCGCGTCGGTCATCGCGCGCAGCCGCGCCTCCTCGAGGGCCGGCGCGGAGCGATCCCGCCCGGCGATGCCGCAGATGCCGCACATGTCCTCTAATCAACGGCACGATGCGCCGCGAGCTTGCGCCTTGCATGGCCTCGCCAGACGCAAGTTCCCGTCGATCCGCGGCGTTTTTCAGGTGTAATGACACAGAGGCTGCTCGTCGTCTCGCCGGTCCACAACGAGGCCCGGCACATCGAACGCGTCGTGCGGGCAGTCGCCGCTCAGCGACGTCGCCCGGACGCCTGGATCGTGGTCGACGACGCCTCCTGCGACGGCACGCTCGAGTTGCTGCGCGAGCTCGAGCTCGAGCGCGAGCTCGACTTCCTCACCGTGCTGCAGGCGCCCGAGATCTCGGCCGGCAGCGATCGTCTGGTCCGGGCGGTCGAGGTGTGCGCGTTCAACCACGGGCTGCAGAGCGTCGACTGGCGCTCTTTCACGCACGTCGCCAAGCTCGACGGCGACATCGAGCTGCCGCCCGAGTGGTACGAGACGCTGCTTGCACGCTTCGTCCACGACGCACAGCTCGGGATCGCTTGCGGCCAATTGTCGGAGACCGTCGAGGGCGTCACGCACACGATCCCGATTCCCGCCCACCACGTCCACGGTGCGCTGAAGCTGTACGCGATCGACTGCCTCGTGCAGATCGGCGGCCTGCAGGCGCGCCTCGGCTGGGACACGATCGACGAAGCGTACGCGCGCATGCGCGGCTGGAGCACTCATTCCTTCCCCGACCCGATCGCCGTCCACCACCGACCGCTCGCGAGCCGCGACGGTGTGCTGCGTGGCCGTGCGCGCCACGGCGCGTGCGCGTACATCACCCATCAGGGCCTGCCGTGGGTCGCCGCCCGCGCGTTCAAGGTCGGCAGCGCGCGCCCCGTGGGCATCGGCGGCGCGGCCTTCCTCTACGGCTACCTGCGCGCCGCTTTCAGCAGCACCAAGCGCGTCGAGGATCCCGCGCTGCGGCGCTTCGTGCGGCGAGAGCTGCGCGCGCGCGTGCTCCGCGCGCTCACGCCCGCGTCCTTCGGTGCGGCCCGATGAGCGCTTCGCCTCAGCCCGACCTCAGCGTGATCGTCGTGACGCACGGCCGCCCCGAGCTTGCGCTGTCGACGCTGCGCTCCGCGCACGCCGCCGCAAAGGGGCTCGAGCTGCAGTGGCTCGTCGTCGACAGTGGTTCGACCGACGACACACCGGAGCAGATCGAGCGCGCGTTCCCGCACGTGCAGCTGCTGCGGTGCGAGAACATCGGCTTTGCCGGCGCCAACAACCGCGCGCTGGCACTCGCCAACGGCCGCTACGTGCTGCTGCTCAATCCAGACGTGGAGATCGTCTCGGGCACGCTCGCTGAGCTCGTCGCCGCGCTCGATGCGCGTCCCGAGGTGGGCGTCGCGAGCGTCATCCAGCAGGGCTCAGATGAGCAGCTTCAGTTCTCGATCCGCCACTATCCCTCGGCGCTGCGCGCGTTCGGCGAGGCGCTTGCACTCCCCTGGCACGGCCCAGGCGAGGAGGAGCGCGTGGCTTCGCGCTACAGCGAGGAGGGCGCCGCAGACTGGCTGGTGGGCGCGTTCCTGATCGCGCGCGCCGAGGTCGTGCGCTCGATCGGCGGCCTCGACGAGCGCTTCTTCCTCTACTCGGAGGAGACCGACTGGTGCTACCGCGCCCGTGCTGCCGGCTGGGAGGTACGCCACCTGCCGCAGATGGTCGTCACACACCACACGACACCGAGTACGCGAGCAGATCTGGTTGCTCAGCTCAGCTACGCGAAGCTTCTGTTCGCGCGCAAGCACTACCGGATCGGCCGCCGCGCCGCGATTCGCATGGCGCTCGCCACGCGCCACCTGCTGCGCGTTCTCGGACTCTCCGCGCGGCCGTGGACCCGACCCGAGGAGCGCCTCGCGGCCGAGCGCCGCGCGCTGGCGGTCGTCACCGGCGTCGCTCCGCCGCCGTTCGGATAGCGTCGCCCCAATGCGAGCGAGAGCATGAACGCGGCGAGCGCCTACGCCCTGCTGCGCGACACGCGCGACCGCGCCTTCTCGCTGGCGATGCGCTCCTCGTTTGCCGGTATGGGCGGGCGAACCTGTCTGTCGCGGCCGATCCAGCTGGTCGGCACCGAGCGGATCACGCTTGGCAGCCGCGTCTACTTCGGTCCCGGCTGCTGGCTTTTGACACATGAGCCGGACGGGCGCCTGGAGATCGGCGACGACACTTCGATCGCGGGCTACTGCGTGCTGTCAGCCGCCGCGAACGTGCGCATCGGGCGCAGCGTGCTGTTCGCGCGCAACGTGTACATCGCCGATCACCGTCACGGCTTCGAGCTCGACGACACGCCGATCATCGAGCAGCCGCTGCAGGAGATCCGACCGGTCGTCGTCGAAGACGGCGCCTGGCTCGGGCAGAACGTCGTGCTGCTGCCAGGCGTTACGGTCGGTCGCGGCGCCGTCGTGGGCGCCAACTCGGTCATACGGGAGGATGTGCCACCGCGGTCGGTTGTGGCTGGGGCGCCGGGGCGGGTGGTTCGCCGGCTTTCCGGCTCGTGAGCCGGGCGCCCAGAGCGTCCGGCAGCGGCAGCACACGTGCGGCGAGCCCGCGCAGGTCATCCCAGGCAGCGCGCGAGACCAGTCGCAAGGCGAAGCAGTAGGCGACGATTCCGGCGCTCCCGGCGATCACGATCGTCGGCGCCGCGCCGAGCGTCGGGTCGAGCAGCCGCCGCAGCGGTTCGTCGATCGCCGCAAGCGCCAGGCATCCGAGTACGGCCGGCCCGAGCTCCGGCACGAGCCGCGCGACCGAGATGCCGGCGTGACGCTGGAGCATGAAGCGATAGACCCCGACGAGAATCGCGAGGTAGGCGACGACGACGGCTACCGCGATCGTGATCAGGCCCTGCTGCGCCACAGCCGCGACGATCGCGGCGTAGAGAATCAGCATCACGACGTTGAACTTGAGCAGCGTTCGCGGGCGTCCGACGGCGAGCATCACCTGCGGGTAGCCGGTGAGCACGGCCGCGACCATCCCCGCGAGCGCGAGGACCTGCGCGGGGCGCACGGCCGGTATCCACTCGCCACCGAGCACGAACGGGATCAGCACGGGTCCAAGCACGATCAGGGACGCGAGCAGCGGGAAGATCACAGCGGCATGCACGCGCGCCGCTCGCTCGTGCAACGCGCGCAGCTGCTCGCGGCTCTCGGTACGCGAGTAGACAGGGAAGGCGAGCTGCATCATCACGCTCGAGAGCTTGTCCTGGTAGACGACGCCGAGGTTGAATGCTCGCCAGTAGATGCCGACCTGTGCCGCCGGGAGCTGCGCGGCGAGGATCGCGTAGTCGACGTTGCGGAACATCACGTCGACCAGTCCGGCGAGCGCTGCCGCCAGGCCGAATCCGCCGATTTCGCCCTGCGAGCTTTTGTGCCAGCGCGGCAGCGGTGGTGGCGCGGCGAGCAGCAGCAGCAGCGAGGTCAGCAGCACCTGCGCGAGCGCACCGATCACGATCGCCTTCGCACCGAGGCCCAGCGCGAGCGCGAGCACAACGGGGATGATGTTGCCGATGATCGCCGCACGCATGTCGATCACGCTCATGCGCCTGAAGTCCAGCCGCCGCCAGAGCGTCGCGCGCGAGACCGTGCCCAGCGAGGCGAGCAGGAAGACCGGCGAGACGAGCGCGATCAGTTCGGCCGTTTTTGCGCCGAACACCGGCCGCCACACGGGCGCGACGAGCGCGAACACGAGCAGGCTGAGGATCGCGCCACCGAGCAGGCTCATCAGCATGGCTACCTGGCGGTGGCTCTCGTCGATCGTCTCGCGCTGGACGAGCGCCGAGGCGAATCCCTCGAAGGTGAGGATGCCGGCGAGCGGCACGAAGATGATCGCGACGGCCGCGTGGCCGAAGCCGGCCGGCGAAATGTGGCGCGCCAGCAAGACGATGCAGCCGAGCGCCAGCACCTCGCTGACGGCGCGTGTCAGCATCACCCAGCGGATGCCGCTGATCGTGGCCTCTTTGAGAGAATCTCGCGACATAGGCTGTCAACAACCAACGACTGCGCGAGCGCGCCCCTTGCAGGGGATTTGCGGCCCCGGATCGGTCTCCGGCCCACAAGTTCCATCCTGCTGAGGCCGTTCTCAAGGCATATGTCCGGCGCCGACGTCGTCTTCACGTACTCCTACGTGAGCTGGCAGGCCGCGGCGGAACGCGGCTGGTTCATG
Source organism: uncultured Solirubrobacteraceae bacterium (assembly GCA_963717665.1). Taxonomy (GTDB): domain Bacteria; phylum Actinomycetota; class Thermoleophilia; order Solirubrobacterales; family Solirubrobacteraceae; genus Palsa-744. The sequence goes on along the minus strand of OY970348.1, from coordinate 2,843,723 downwards.
CCCGAGGACCGACTCGCGAAGGCGCTCGTCACGCACGAGCGAATAGATCGCCTGCTCGTCTCCGATCTGATGCGCAGCCTGCCGGCCAAGCTCCTACGGGACGGCCGCACCGCGCTCGCGGGGGATCGCTTTCCGTTTCCCTCGAGCCCCACGCGCCGGCTGATGCGCCCGGTGCGCCTGCGGCGGGATTACCCGACCTCGATCGCCGGAGTGCGCCGCGCGTGCGCAGCATACGACCGCGCGCTGGAGCGCCGCGCACGGCGAATGGGCATGCGTAAGCCGTGGTTGATCACGGCCAACCCGCTGATGGCCGGCTTCGCCGAGTTCGCGTGGGCCGGGCCGGTCACGTACTTCGCGCATGACGACTGGCTCTCCTATCCGCCGCACGAGCGCTGGTGGCCGGCCTATGAGGAGAGCTTCGCCCAGGTGCGCGCACGCGGGCGGCGTGTGTGCGCCGTCTCGGCGGCGGCGCTCGAGCAGATCGGCCCGACGGGACCGAGCGCGGTCGTCGCCAACGGCCTGGACCCAGAGGAGTGGAGCGGCCCTGCACGTGCGGCACCCGAGTGGGTCGCTCGTGTTCGCCGACCGCTGCTGCTCTACGTCGGCTCGCTCGACTCGCGCCTGGACGTCGCCGCGCTGCTGGCGCTGGCGCGCGAGCTGCCCGACGCCGAGATCGCGCTCGTCGGGCCGCTGCTCGACGCAAAGCACGTCGCGCCGCTGGAGCAGGCCGGCAACATCCGGGTCCACCCGCCGCTCGCGCGCGAGCAGCTGACCGGTCTGATCCGTGCCGCCGACGTCGGCCTGATCCCACACGTGAGCTCGCCGCTGACGCGCGCGATGAGCCCGTTGAAGCTGTATGAGTACCTCGCCGGAGGACTGCCGGTCGTCGCGAGCGACCTGCAGCCGATGCGCGGCGTCGACCCCGGCGTGGCGCTTGTCGAGCCGGGCGGCGACTACACGAGCGGCGTTCGCACCGCGCTCTCGCGCGGTCGCGCCGAGGAGGGTATGCGCGAGCGATTCATCGCCGAGCATTCGTGGGCCGCGCGCCAGCAGGCGCTGCTCGACCTCGCGCTCGCCTAGCGCTTGGCGCGTGCACGCCAGCGAGCGGGCGTCGAGCGCGTCAGCCGGTAGTCGAGCGCGGCCCCGTTCGCGCGGTCTTTGTAGGGCAGCGCCCTGCCGTGCATGCTGACGTCGCTGCGCGAGCACGCGCCGTTGCGCCACAGATTCCCGCGCCACTCGATCCCGTGCAACGAGCAGCCGTTGTAGGGCAGCACGCCGACATTGCCGATCAGCTTGAAGTCTTTGAAGAGCGGGTTCAGCCCGTCGTCGTCGAGCGAGACGATGTAGTTGAAGCGGTTGCCTTCGATCAGCACACCGGAGACGATCGAGGAGAAGCCGATCACGGTCCCGTTCTCCACGCCGTCCGTGCCGACGGGCATCGCCATCCAGTTCCCGATGAAGCGAAGACCGGAGATCGGCCCGCTGTTGGCCTGGACGAAGACGTCGTACACCGAGTTGCCCCAGAACCGCGAGTGGCTGACCGTGATGTCCTGGCCGGCGAAGATCGCCAGGCCCTCGATGTGGCAGTTGGTGAGGTCCTCGGACTGCACGTCGTGGATCGCGACCCCGTCGATCAGGATGTGCGTCGGGACCACGCCGGTGATGTCGCGGATGCTGTTGTTGGTGCCGCCGTAGGGTCCGCCGCATGCGCTCGCCGGACCCCAGGAGCCACCCTTCACCGTGACGTCGGTGGCGGAATCGATCTGGAAGTTGCGTCCGCGCAGGTGCGCGAGCGTGACATCGGTCGGGTTGATACGGCCCGCTGTCTGGTCGTAGTTGCCGACGATCACGTCCTGCACGGTCATGTGCTCCAGTGCGACGTGCGACCCGAACACCTCGATCCTGCCCGTGAAACGCACCGCGGCGCCCGGCTCGGGCTGGAAGGTGATCTGCCCGTGTCGGCCGGCGACGTGTATCGGTTCACCGGCTTCCGGCCCGCCGATCGTCTGCGCGGGATATTCGCCCGCGGCGATCAGCACGACGTCGCCGGGCGCGGCCTTGCGATAGGCACCCCCCAGCGAGGCGCAGGGCGCTGAAGCGCTGATGCAGTCCAGCCTGTCGCTGCCGCCGGGGGCGACGTAGAACGTGACCGAGGCGAACTTGCGCTCCAGTGCCGAGCCGGCCGTCGCGGAGTGCTGCGACACGACGAGCGCCACCCCCGCGAACAACGCGATGGCGGCACCTACCAGCGCCGCGGCGCGTGCCCTAGGCATCGGCTGCGCCGACGCGCGAGGCCGACGGAGTCGAGGCGCGCAACGCGCGGCGACGAGGGGCCCTCACCTGCAGCTCGCGCGCGGCGAAGTAGGAGCCGAGCACGAAGGCGAGCGCGCCGAGCTGGGCGCCGATTCCCTCCCACGTCGGATACACGCCGAGCCACATGCTCCAGTTGATCGAGACTTCGAAGCTCGTCGCCGTGCTCGGGAGCCAGCCGATGCCCTGCAGATTGTGAACGGTCGTGCCGACCATCACCGCGAGCACGAGCGCGATCAATACGCCGGTGAGGATCAGCATCCGCTTGAACGGCAGCTTGCGCTGCAGCTTGAAGGTGATCACGCCGACGATCAGCGTTGCGCCGAGGCCGATGCCCGCGCCCAGCGCCGCGGTGCCGAGGCCGGCGCTCGTCTGCAGGGCCTGCAGGAACAACACGGTCTCCAGTCCCTCGCGGTAGACGCTCGAGAGCCCGAGCAGGACGAGGCCGAGCACCTGGCCGGAGAGGAAGCCGACCCGGTCGAACCGCTCGATCGCTTTACGGCGGCGGTTGAAGCGTGAGATCCACTCACTCCAGTAGACGCGGTGGAAGAACCAGTTGGTCACGAGCAGCAGCACGCCGATCGCGACCAGCCCGGTGACGGCCTGCAACTTCAGGCCGCCGTCGCCGAGCAGGTGCAGCAGCAACTGCGCGACGACCCACGTGAGCGCCGTCACGAGCACCCCGGCCAGCGCGCCGAGCAGCACCGGACGGCGCAGCCGGCGTCTGGCTCCGACGAAGGAAGCGGTGATCGCGGCGAGGATCAGGATCGCCTCGAGGCCCTCGCGGAAGACGATGATCGCGCCGTTGGCGACGATCGTCGCGTGGCTGACCTCGACGAGCCCGAGCGCTTGCCCCGCTACGCCGACATCGGCGCGAACCTGTTCGATCGCGTGTGCGACACGCCCCGGGTCGCCCCCCCGGGCGATCAGTTCGGCCAGCGACGGCCCCTTGCCGCCGCCGAGGAGCTCGCTCGTGATCTGCGCATCGAGCGCGGGGTCCTCGACGAACAAGCGCTTGCCGGGGCCGGCGGCGTACAGCGCGTAGACGCGCAGCAGATCTCGATCGGCCATCGCTTCAGCAGCGCGGCTGCCGGGGGCGAGACGCGCGTTCGTCAGCAGGCGCGCAAGCGCCGGATCGATGCGCTCGTAAGGCCGCGCCGGCCAGGCGGGCGGGTGCAGCGCGCGGGCGAGCTCGCCGCGCGCACGCCTCGCAAGCGCGCTCACTTCAAAGCCGAGCGGCCATGGCTGAAAGCGCTGCTCGGTCGCTCCCAGCGCTTTCGTCAACGCCCCAAGTGCGACCTGCGCTCGCGCGCTCGCCGCCGGCTTGCCTGCACCGAGCGTCCCGCGCGCTTCGAGCGCGCGCTCCCCTACGTCCTGCGCGAGCAGCCTCACGGGCGCGGCCAAAGTCGTGTCGTGCGCCGGGTGGGCGCTTTCGTAGCGGCTCGGCAGTAGCGCGAGCAGCATGTCGAGCGTCTGTGCTTCGGTGGGGGTGATCTGCGCCGGGGCTGTCGGCCTCGGAGCGCGCTCAGTGGCGAGTGCGCTCGATGCCGCCGACAGCAGCGCGAGCAGTACGAGCAGGCATGCGCACAGCGAACACGCGGCAAGCGCCACGTCACTCAGGTGACGAGGCGGCCCTTCGGCCCGATCGGCCGACGAGAATGTGCCTGTTGGTGCGATTCGCCGCGGCTCCTGTTAGGGTACCCTAATAAGCATCCACCCTAACCCTCTACTAAGGGTTTAGCTCCTGGGTGTCGATGCGTCCTTCTAACCCAACGGATCGGGAAGCTGCTGCTTTGCGTGTGCGCAGGAAACTGGACAGCCGTATGACGAACCGAATGATCAACACTCTGGCGGCGCTCGGTGCGTTGTCGGTCGCGCTCGTGCTCGCCGGCTGTGGCGGGAGCGGCAGCGGCGGCAAGGCCTCCACGCTGGCCTTCACGCTGACGAGCCGAGGCTGCCTCCCGAACGAGGCAACGGTGCCAGCCGGCCCCGTGACGATCTCGGTCAGCAATGGCGGCAGTCGCTTCGTCACCGAGCTCGAGCTGCAAGACGAGCACGAAATCATCATCGGCGAGCGCGAGAACATCCTGCCGGGGCTCTCGGGCTCCTTCTCGCTGGACCTGCAGCCGGGCAAATACATCCTCAACTGCCCCAGCGGCAACGTCACCCGGGGTCAGCTGCTGGTAACAGGCAAGCCCTACAAAGTGCACACGACCTCGGAAGTCGCGCTGAAGACGGCCGTGCTCCAGTACCGCACCTATGTCGTCGGGCAGATCACCCAGCTGCTGGCCGGCACGCGCCGCTTCGTCGCGGCGATCGAGCAGGGCAACCTCGCCGAAGCCAAGCGCCTGTATAGCTCCGTGCGCCGCCACTATGAGGCGATCGAGCCGGTCGTCGAGAGCTTCCCCGGACTGGACTCCGAAATCGACGCGCGAATCGACTCGCCGACGGTCGCCGGCAACCTGTCCAAGTGGACCGGCTTCCACCGCATCGAGCAGGCGATGTGGGGGAAGGACACTCTGCAGGGCACCGGCAAGTACGCGACGAAACTGCTCGAGAACGTCGAGACGCTCAACCAGAAGGTGCCGACGCTGCCGCTCCTGGCCACGCAGCTGATCAACGGCTCGGTCCAGCTGCTCAACGAGATCACCAACGTCAAGATCACCGGCGAAGAGGACCGCTACTCGCACACCGATCTGTCGGACTTCCAGGGCAACCTGACCGGCGCGCGCAGGGCCTTCCAGTACGTTCGCGTGCCGCTCGAACAAAACGGCGGCGAGGAGGCCCTGTACGACAAGGTCGAAGCGAAGCTGCAGGCGGTGCAGGACGAGCTGAATGCCTACCGGCGCAATACACCGCTTGGTTTCGCCCTGTACGGCGAGCTGACGCAGGCCGACAAGCGCAAGATCGCCCAGCAGGTCGGCGAAGCGGCGCAGGATCTGTCGGGCATCGCGCAGAAGCTCTCGATCGGCTAGCGGCGGGCGCCGAGCGCGCTCCTGCCGCAGCGAAGACAAAAAAATCGTCAGGGCGCAAAAGCAGCTACTGGGCCGGTCCGTTATCTGATCGTGCTCATAAATATCGCTCTGCCCAAGACCCGGACGGCGGGGGCCCGCAGTGGCCTGCTCGCCCTGCTCATCACGACCTGCGCGCTGCTCCTGCTCGCCGGACCGGCGACCGCCGGCGCGGCGGTCACCTGCCCGAACGCCAACCCGATCGTCAACGAGAACAACTGCAAGGGCGAAGGCACCGAAGAAAACCAGTCGGCGATCGAAAACTACTCCGAAGACATCAACGGCTTCACGCCACAGTCGAGCTACAACATCGGCGAAAGCGTGCCGCTGAAGCTCGGCACCGACGAGGGCTCCTTCCCGGGCACGAGCGTCAACATCAGCGTCTACCGGATCGGCTACTACGACGGCAAAGGCGCGCGGCTGATTCCCGGCGCCGGCGCGAACAACGTCAAAGTCAACAACAGCTTCGAATGCAACCCGGAGAACACGACAACGGGCGAACTGAGCTGCTCGAACTGGAGCGTCAGCTACACGATCCCCGGCAGCTCGCTGCCGGTCTCGGGCATCTACGAGGCGGTATTCACCGACGTCGCCGACGGCGGCATCGAGAACTACGTCGTCTTCCCCGTGCGTAACGACTCGCGCGCCTCAGAAGTCCTCTACGTCCTGCCTGACGCCGACTATCAGGCCTACAACCTGTGGGGCTGCAAGTCGCTGTACTTCGACGAATGCGGTGGCGCCAACACGATCTCCGGCGATCCTCGCGCGGTCGCTGTGTCCTTCGACCGCCCGACTGCGCACGGCGACAACGAAGACAACCACTTCTTCGGGCCCGACTACAACACCGTGGTCTGGCTCGAGCAGCAGGGCTACGACGTCACCTATACCGACGACATCCAAACCGACTCCAACCTGTCTTCGCTGCTCAACCACAAGATCGACCTCGTCTCGGGGCACAGCGAGTACTGGTCCTACAACTCCTTCAACAACTTCAAGAAAGCGCGCGACGCGGGCGTGAACATCCTCTCGCTCAGCGCCAACACCGCCTACTGGCAGACGCGCTACGAAAACAACCACCGTACGGTCATTTGCTACAAGACGATCCAGGGCACGACCAGCGGCAATCCAGGCGGTACGCCGAACGATCCCGCCTCGATCGGGCCCAACGGCGAAGCGCGGCCTGAATTCGCGACGACGACGCGCCGCGATCCCGGCGCGCCGGCGGGCGACCCCAACGCACCTTCCGGCGGGCGCATCGGCCCGAACGAACCGGAGAACTCGCTGTGGGGAGTGATGTACGTCGGCGACAACGACGACAACCCGTTCAAAATGTCGATCCCGGCGGGCAATGCCAACGGCGAATTCGGGGGCAACCGCTTCTGGCGCAACGCGGAAATAAACCCCACCCAGACCACGACGATGGAAGAACCGTTCGTCGGCTGGGAGTGGGACCAGATTCCGACGGTCCCCGGCTTCCTCGCACAGGAGCCGGCGGGCGTCAAGCAGCTCACGCTGACCGACGTGACGAACTCCGGCGACTCCTGGCTGCAGGATGCGGGCCGCGCGCGCGCCTCGACGGCACCGCCCGGCACCCCGAGCAACGTCAGCGCCGTCGAGTATCGCGCGCCGAGCGGAGCGCTCGTCTTCTCGACGGGCACGATGGAGTGGAGCCTGGCCTTCGATGTGCAGCAGCCGATCGACCAGGCGACGTACAACATCATCTCCGACATGGGCGTGCAGCCGGGGACGCCGGCCGAAGACATCACGGTCGACTCGCCGAGTGCACTGAAACCGCCGTGGCCCTCCTTCACCACGACGCCGAGCTCGATCCTGATCGGCCAGTCGGTGTCGCTCGACGCATCGGCCTCGAAATCGCCCAACGGCTCGATCACCGACTACAAGTGGGACTTCGACAACAGCGGCAAATTCGCCGTGGACACCGGCACGACCTCGACCACCACGCACACGTTCAACCAGCCCGGCAGCTACCGCGTGCTGCTGAAGGTGACCGACGCGAAAGGACAAACTGAAACGACCGAGCGCACGGTCAACGTCGAAAATACCGCGGTCGCCAAGCTCAGCGCGTCGATGAACCCGGTCGGCGTCGGGCAGAAAGACACGCTCAGCGGCGCGGGCTCGAGCGCGCTGAACGGCACGATCACCGACTACAAGTGGGACCTCGACGGCAACGGCACGTATGAGACCGACACGAGCACCACCCCGACGGTCAGCAAGACCTTCGCAAGCGTGGGCACGGCGACGGTCGGCCTACAGGTCACCGACAGCCACGGCGCGACCGCGACGGCGACGCTGCCCGTGGGCGTGATCTCCCAGCCCGTCAGCGGCTACGGCGACTCCGTGCAGGCGGTCCCCTCGCTGCTGCACTACTACCGACTGGACGAGCCGTCGGGCACGACGATCGCCGACAGCGCGGGCCACAGCAACGGCAACCTGACGAACGTCACGCTCGGTGTGCCGGGCGCCGTCAACGGCGACAGCGATACGGCGGCTCTCTTCCCCGGCAGCGGCGACGCCTTCGAGGGCGTGCCGTCCTCCTTCGGCGAAGTGCCGATGGACCTCTCGGGCCAGCAGGCGATTACGGTCGAGTTCTGGCTGAAGTGGGAAGCGTACGGCAACAACGACGCGCTCGCGATGGAGTTCACGCCGAACTACAACGAAAACACGGGCGGCTTCATCGTCGATCCAAACGCGCCCGAGTTCGGCGGCACGTTCGGCGTTGGGCTCGGCTCCGGCGGCAGCCGCAACAGCGTGTTCTTCGCGCGGCCGAGCGCCAAAGTCTGGCACCACTACGCCTTCGTGCTGAACGCCGAAGCACCCGCCGAAGCGCAGGTCAAGCCGTACGTCGACGGGCAGCCGATCAGCTTCCAGAAGGAGAGCAGCGGCACCGGCGCCGGCACGTTCGCCAACTCCAAACTGTTCTTGATGTCGCGTGCCGGCACCTCGCTGTTCGGTACCGGCTCGCTCGACGAGCTCGCGATCTACAGCGGCGGCCTGAGCGAAGCGACGGTCCAGGAACAGTTCAACTCCAACGGGCCGGAGCAGCGACCGGTCGCATCGATCGCCGCTACCCCGACCCTGCCGCATGCCGGCGACACGGTCACGCTCGACGGCTCGGGCTCGCACTACGCGAACGGCACGATCACCAAGTACGAATGGGATTTGAACGGCGACGGCACGTATGAGACGAACACGGGCACGACGCCGAAAGCGACGACGTCGTTCGCGACCGCGGGCTCCCACACCGTCGGCCTGCGCGTAACCGACAGCGACAGCGCGACCGGGACGACGACCAAGCAGATCTCGGTTGGCTCGTTCCCGCCGGTTGTCAAAGTGACCGCCTCGCCGAACCCGGCGCTGACCGGAACTCAGGTGACGTTCGACGCCGGCGGCTCGACCGACCAGGGCGCGATCACCGACTACAAGTGGGACCTCGACAACAGCGGCAACTTCGCCACCGACACGGGCGCGGCGCCGAAAGCGACGACCGCCTTCCAGACCGCAGGCATCCACACCGTCGGTGTGCGCGCGACCGACAGCCAGGGGCTGTCGAGCACCAAGACGGTCGAAGTCAGCGTGCTCGAACAGGGTGTCAGCGACTACGAGGACGCCGTGCTCGACACGCCGGGTCTGATCGACTACTACAAGCTCGGCGAGCCGAGCGGCCCGACGATTGCCGACAGCGCGGGTACGAGCAACGGCACGATCAGCGGCGGGACGTTCGGTCTCCCCGGAGCGGTCGCCGAAGACCCGACGACGTCGATCGGCTTCAACGGCTCGAGCGACGACGGCTCGATCCCGCTCAACCTCTCGAGCACGAACAAGCTGACGATCGAGTTCTGGCTGAAGTGGAACGCCTACGCGAACAATGACGCGCTTGCGATGGAGTTCACACCGAACTTCAACGCGAACTCGGGCGGCTTCCTGGTGGACCCGAACGCGCCCCAGTTCGGCGGCACCTTCGGCATCGCCTTGGGCGGCATCGAAAACCGCAACAGCGTCTTCTTCCAGCGCCCGAGCGCCGGCGTGTGGCACCACTACGCGCTGGTGATCGACACCACCGCGCCCGCGGGCAAAGTGATCACGCCCTACGTCGACGGCCAGACGGTGAGCGTCCAGCAGGACAGCGCGGGCACCGGCCAGGGCACGTTTGCGAACTCGACGCTGTACCTGATGTCCCGCGGTGGCGAAGCGCTGTTCGGAGCCGGCTCACTCGACCAGCTCGCGGTCTACAACCAGCCCCTGAGCTCAGGCGCGATCGTGCAGCACTTCAACTCCCACGGCACGGTGAAACCGCCGAAAGCCGCGTTCACGATCTCGCAGAACCCGGTGCGACCCGGCCAGAACGTGACGTTCAACGCGTCCGGCTCGAGCACGCCGTCCGGCACGATCACCGACTACCGCTGGGACCTCAACGGCGACGGCACGTATGAGACCGACACGAGCACGAGCCCGACGCTGACGACGAGCATTGCGAGCGCCGGCGAATACACGGTCGGCCTGCGCGTAGCCACCAGCGGCGGCGCGACCGCCACGACCAGCCACACGCTGACGGTGGGCGACCTGCCGCCGGTCGTGAAAGCAAGCGCGACGCCCAACCCGGTCAACATCGGCCAGAACGTGACGATCGACGCCTCCGGCTCGATCGACCAGGGCGCGATCACCGACTACAAGTGGGACCTCGACAACAGCGGCGCATTCGCGACCGACACAGGCTCCACGACGAAACTGACGACCAGCTTCGCGACCGCCGGTGCGCATACGGTCGGCGTCGAAGCAACCGACGACCACGGCCTCAGCTCACGCACGACGGTCACCGTGAACGCGCTCGAAAGCTCTCCCACCGCATACACGGAAGCTGTTCAGAGCGCCCCCGGCTTGGCCGACTACTACAAGCTCGACGAGTCCAAAGGCCCGTCGATCGCCGACAGCAAGGGCACGAGCAACGGCACGATCAGCGGCGGGACCTTCGGCCTGCCCAGCCCGATCCAGCGTAAAACCGCGGTCAGCTTCAACGGCACCGGCGACTCCGGCGCGATCCCGCTCAACCTTTCGAGCACGAACCAGATCACGGTCGAGTTCTGGCTGAAGTGGAACCACTACGCCAACGACGACGCGCTTGCGATGGAGTTCACGCCGAACTTCAACTCGAACGCCGGCGGCTTCCTGGTTGACCCGAACGCCGGCGAGTTCGGCGGTACGTTCGGCGTCTCGATCGGGACCTCCGAAGCGCGCAACAGCGTGTTCTTCGCCCGCCCGAGCGCCGGCGCCTGGCACCACTACGCGCTCGTGATCAACACCGCTGCACCGGCGGCCTCGGAGATCACGCCCTACGTCGACGGCCAGCTGGTCAGCTACCAGAAGGAGAGCAGTGAAATCGGCCAGGGGTCCTTCGCCAACTCGACGCTCTACCTGATGTCTCGTGCCGGCAGCTCGCTGTTCGGCTCGGGCGCACTCGACGAACTGGCGATCTACAACCAGGCGCTGAGTGCCCCGACGGTGTTCAGCCAGTACCACTCGACCGACGTCAACCTCTCGCTGGTGCCGTCGTTCACGGTCAGCCCGGTGCAGCCCTTGGCCGGTCAGAACGTGACGCTGAACGCATCTGGCTCAACCGACTCCCACGGCACGATCACCGACTACAAGTGGGACATCGACGGCAGCGGCAGCTACGCGATCGACACGGGAGCGACACCCACGCTGAGCGGCGCGGCGCCTGCCGCTGGCACGTACGTGGTCGGGCTACAGACGACCGACAGCGAAGGGGTCGTCGCACGCACCACGCAGGTGATCACAGTCACCCTGGCGCCGCCGAGCAAACCCGTGCTCACACTGTCCGGTGCGAGCGGCAGCACGTTCGTCTCGGGCACCACCGCCTACACCAACCCGCAGAGCGGCAAGTCAGGCGGCTTCAAACTCAGCGCGAGCACCAGCGACTCCTTCTCCGGCGTCAAGAACGTCACCTTCCCGGCGCTGAGCGGCTTCGCCGGCGGCGGTGGGATCGACACCGCCACCCCGTATGAAACGACCTACTCCTGGTCGGGCACAGGCGCCACGGCCTCGGGCCCGCAGACGGTGACGGCGACGAACAACGGAAACGTCAGCTCGAGCTCTGAATTCTCGGTCGTGCCCGACACGGCGGCCCCCGCGAACGGCGCGCTGACCGTCAACGGCACCGCGGCAACGGCGGCCGGCTCGAGCAGCTACAACCTCACGGGCGGCTACCCGATCGCGACGCGCACCGACTACACCGAGGCGCCGTCGCCGACGCAATCCGGCCTGAAATCCAGCACGCTGACGATGGCGAGTGCTTCGCTGGCCAACAACGTCTGCGGCACGTTCGGGACGCCGGCCACGATCACGGGCGCCCCCGCACAGAGCCAGCCCGCCGGCTGCTACCGCTACGCGCTGACGGGTCTCGACAACGTCGGCAACCAGACCTCGATCTCGACGACCGTGATCGTTGACAACACGGCGCCGAGCACCCCGTCGCTGACGTTCAGCGGCACCTCGGCCAACGTGTTCCTGAAGACCTCGACCAACGCGCTGTACTTCCGTCCGGCCGCGGGTGGCGCGTTCGCCGTGACGGCTGCCTCGACCGACACGCAGTCGGGGATCCGCGAATACAAGTTCAGCTTGCTGTCGGCCAACGGCTTCACCGAAGCTCTGAGCGGCGGCAAAATGTCCTACACGTTCGGCGCGACCGCCACGCAGCCGAGCACCGCGCCGACGATCGCCGCCATCAGCAATGCTGGCGCCAGCTCGGCCCTGGCCACCTACAGCCTGATCGCCGACACGACGGGGCCGACCGGCGGCGCGTTGACCGTCAACAACGCGGTGGCCTCCGCGACCGGCACCACGAGCTACAGCGGCTCCGGCAGCTTCTCGATCAGCAAACGCACCGACTTCAGCGCAGACGCGGGCTCCGGCTTCGTCTCCTCGACGCTGACGCGCCAGAGCGCGACGCTCAGCACCGGTGCCTGCGGCACGTTCGGCGCGGCGACGACGCTCACCGGCAATCCGACGCAGAGCAACCTCGCTGCGGGCTGCTACCGCTACACGCTGACGGGGATTGATCGCGTCGGCAACGCTGCGCTGCTCGTGAGCACCGTCGAGGTCGACAAGACCGACCCGACCGCCACGCTCAGCGCACCCGCCCGCACCACCGGAGCGGTGCCGCTGACCTTCAGCGCGACCGACACGGGCTCAGGAGTGGACACGACCAGCGGCCAGCTACGGCGCGCGAGCAGCACGTACACCGCGTCCAGCGACTCCTGCAGCACGCTGTTCTTCTTCAGCGACCTCGGCTCGCAGGGGCCGGCCTCGCCGTTCACCGACTCGAGCGTGAGCAGCGGCAAATGCTACGAGTACGAGTACGAAGTCTCCGACAGGGCCGGAAACGCGACCACTTCGTCCGGGGCCACGGTCAAGGTCAGCAACGCCAAACCGACGCTGAGCGGCATCACCGACACGACCGCCGGCAGCAGCTCCGGCAAACCGCAGGTCAACGACGTGCTGACGCTGACGTTCAGCGCGCCGATCGAAGTCGCGAGCATCCCGGCCAGCGTGACACTGAGCTACAGCCGGCCGGCGAGCGGCTCGACGACGGTCACGATCAGCGGGATCGGTAGCAACGCGTGGAGCACGGGCGACAGCAGCGTGAGCGCGAAGTACCTCAGCGTCACGGGGGCGACCGCCGGCGCGACCGCGAAAACGACTGTCAGCGGCTCGACGGTGAAACTGACGATCACGGCGCTGAACGATCCGAGCAACAGGTTCAGCTCGGGTGGCCCGGCAACGGTCAGCGGCACGCTGGCGCCGACGATCAAGGATCTGTTCGGCAACACGGCGAGCACGAGCACCTTCTCGTTCGGCAACGTTCGACTCTTCTAGATCGCGCCGCGAGAATCGCGCTCTCCCGGACGTTTTTCTGGCATGAGCACGCAGACGCTGACACTCGTGGGCGACGCCCCCGGCATGTCCGAGAGGGAACTCGCCACGAGCGTCCCCAAGGACACGCGCAAGGCACGTGCCGGGATGGCGATGTCGCTGGCGACGTTCGCGATGGCGGCGGCGTCGGGGATACAGGCGGTGCTGTACCTCGGGCGCTTCGGCACCAATGCGCGGACCGACGGCTTCTTCGTCGCGTTCGCGCTGTACTCGACCTTCGGCGTCTTCAGCCAGAGCCTGCGGGTCACCTCGGTGCCGCTACTCGTCGAACCGGGTGCACGCCTGAGCGTCAGGCGCTTCGCATGGGTGCTCGGCTGCATCGCATTGGCGGTGCTGGCGCTGACCGGGCCGCTCGCCGGCCCGCTGTCGCACTTGCTCGCACCTGGCCTTGCTGACTCTGGTCGATCGGTCACGGCGGCCGCCCTGCCCGTGCTCGGCGGCGCGATGGCGCTGCAACTGATCGCCTCAGGGGGCGCGACCGTGCTCGCGATCCGCGACCGCTTCATCACGATCGCCGGGGCTTACATGTCGGGGGCCCTTGCCGGGCTCATCGCCTTTCTCGCGCTGATGGGCAGCGCCGGCGTGCAGACGCTCGGCTGGTCGATGCTGACGATGGCGATCGTCACGAGCGCGTGGATGCTCGTCGGACTGCAGCGCTCAGGCGGCCTCGGCGAGAGCCGGCTCGACAAGGCGGCGACCGGCGCCCGCTCGGCAGTGGCGGCGCTCACGCGCGACTGCGGTCTCGTGCTCGGGCGCACGGCGATCTACCTCGTCTTCAACGTCCTCTTCGTCGTCACGCTCGCATTCGCGAGCCACGCCTCGGCGGGCGGCACGACGGTCCTCTCCTACGCCTACCTGTTCGCCAGCTACCTCGTCGCCGGGACCGGCATGGCGCTCGGCATGTCGAGCATTCCCGACATGACCCGCGAGGCCAGGACCGAGCGTCGCAGCGTCGTCGCGGCCACCGTCCCGCGCGGGTTCCGCTACGCGATGCTGATCGTCGCACCGGCGCTGGCAGCGCTGATCCTCGCCGGCGCGCCGCTCGTGCACGACGTGCTGCCGAAGAGCCTCTCGACGGCGCAGGTCGGCACGCTGCGCACATTCACGGCGCTGCTCGTGCCGTGGACACTGTTTGCGCTGCTGGTCAACTTCCTGCTGCCCGTGCTGCTGGCGCTCGGCCGGGCGCGCTTGCTCGGCGCGGTGGCACTGCCGCTCGTGCTGGTGCATCTCGCGGTGACCGCCCTCGGCAGCGCGCTGTTCGGCGTCGATGGCGCCGTCGGCGCCTTCTGCGTGGCCCCCGCCCTGCTCGCGGTCGTGCTGCTCGTCGCCGCGACCGGACGGGACTACGCGGCGAACCTGGTGCGCGAGCTCGCCGGCGACACGCTGCGCTTCGTCGGGCTCTCGCTGGTCGCCTTCGGCGTGGGCTGGGCTGCCGGCACCGTGTTCGACACGGGCCTCGTCCAGGCTGCGATCGCCGGGGTGATCGGTTGCGCGCTGTACCTCGGAGGACTGCGCATCGTGGCTCGCCCGCAGCTCGAGATGCTGCTCCGGGCCGTCGTCGTTCGCCCCGCCGCGGCGTGAGCTCCACGCTGCTACCGGCGCCGGCACTCATGCCGGCCGCGCGGCTCAACGGCAAGGCCGGGCAGACCATTTCCGAGCCGCCGGCGCCGCGCTGGGAACCTCGGGAGCGGTACGTGATCGCCGCGCTGGCGGCGTGCTTCGCGGTGATCGTCGCGCTCACGTGGCGCAAGTGGGGCGTCCCGGAGCTCGACTCGGGCGCCGAGCTGACGACAGCCGACCTGGTCAAGCATGGCGCGACGGTGTATCAGGACGTGCGCTACTACTACGGCCCGCTCGGCCTCTACTCGCTGGCGCTCAGCTTCAAGCTGCTCGGGACGAGCTTCACCACTGCGTATCTTTTTGGGCTCGTCCAAGCCGCCGCGATCATCGCCGTCTTCTACGCGCTCGCCAGGCAATGGCTGGCACCGCTCGCAGCGGGTCTGACGACGGCGGTGCTGCTCGCGATCGGCTTCTCCGGCACGGCCTTCAACTTCGTGCTGCCGCACACGAACTCGGCGACGTTCGGGGTCCTCTGCCTGCTGCTGGCGCTGCTCGCCCTCGCACGCGAGCGGATCGTGCTCGCAGGCGTGGCAGTCGGGCTCGTCGGGCTGACGCGGCCGGAGTTCCTCGCCGTCGCGGTCGGCGCGCTGGGCGCGTTCGTGGTCGCGCGATGGCGCTTTGAAGGTCGCGGCGCGGCTTGGCGTGCAGCGTGGCGAATGGCGTTGCCCGCCCTCGCCATCCCCGCAGCCGTGCTCGGCGTGTTCGCGGCGCGCGTCGGGACGCACACGCTGCTTGCCGAAAACCTGTGGCCCGTGAAGTTCATCCGCGTCGGCGCTAAAACCGAGCAGAGCTGGATGCCGTTCACCGCGAGCAGCTTCGCCGGCGTGGTGATGCGCGGCGGTCTCTACCTCGGCCTGCTCGCCGGCCTCGTCGCGAGCGTCGAGCTGTGGCGCAGACGCCGAGGAGCCGCTCGCCTGCTCGGGTTGTGGCCATTGCTGCTGGCAGCGGCCGTGATCGTGGCCTTCGATGGCGCGCTGCGAGCCGCCGGGGTGCTGGGCGGGCAGCGCAGCGCGATCGAGCACGAGCTGCGCCATCTGATGATCGGCATGAGCTGGCTGCCCGCGCTCGGCTTCCTCGTCGCGGCGATCGCCGCCGTGCGCCTGCTGCGACGCGGCGAGTCACCGCTCGGGCGCAGTTGGCCGGCCGACCTCGCACTGATCGTCGCGGCGGCCGGGCTCGGACTGCGCGCGTACAACGCCTTCACGACGTATGACTCCTACGCCGCCTACTACGCGGCTCCGCTGGTGCTGCTGCTTGGGATCTTCCACGCGCGCCTGGCCGAGCGCCACCCACGCGCGCGCGGTGCCGTGCTCGGCGTGCTCGGCCTCGTCGCGGTCGGCCTCGCCGGATACGCGATCGGCGGTCTGTACCGCCACTACACGACGCCCGTCCACACGGCGCGAGGCACGTTCGTCACGAGCGCGCAGAACGCGACCGCGCTGCAGGGCGCCGTCACGCGCGTCGATGCGCTGACCCGCCCCGGTGAACGGATCCTCGCCGCGCCGCTCGACGGCGGCATCTACTTCATGAGCGACCGCCGCCCGGCGCTGCGCGAGCTCTCCGTGCTGCCCGGCCTGATCGACTCGCCCGCCGAAGAACAGACGGCGATCGGACGGCTGCGCCGCTACCACGTGAAGCTGGCCGTGCTTGGCGCACGCGACTTCGCCGACTGGGCCACGCCCACGTTCGGCGTCGACTACGACGCGCAGATCGGCGCCTACGTGCGCAGCTCCCGGCTCCCGCGGGAAACCGTCGGCACGCTCAACTCTCCCGTCGAGGGCACCAACCCTTCGCTGGGCTTCACGATCTTCCGCCTGCCCGGCTAGAGGCCTGGGGCAGCCCAGCCGGGAGGCTCGTACTCGTACTGCTCCGCCCGTCCGCTCGTCACCCGAGAAACTGCGCAGCCCCCGCATCGGGCGGGTTGGGCCGCGGGTTGGCGTCGATGTCGGTTGCCGGGTGATCGGCGGGGTCGCCACCTTCGATCGCCGCAGCTCCTGCCAGCAAGTGCAGGTTCAAGGCGGATTCGTTGACGAACCCGGCCGGCGCCAGCTGATCGTGCGAGCCGTTCTTTTTGGCGCCGGCACCGTAGAGGACGTTGTAGTCGGCTTGCGCGCCGGCCGGCGTTGCCTGGTTGACTTCGGTGGCTTCGTTCCAGAAGACGAGCGCCGGCGCGACGTTGCCGTTGAAGTTGGCGTTCGTGTAGGTCGCCCTCGGGTCGGCGCTGATCGCCTGCGTCGCCGAGTTGTTTCGGATCTCGAGGTTTTCGAAGTGCTCGGGGTTGCCTTCGTTGTGGCGCGGCAGGAAGATCGAGTAGAAGCCTTCGATCGTCTTTTCCAGGAAGTTGTTCTGGATCGTGACGTTCTTCGGCGTGCCCGCGCTGCCGTTGGGCAGCGACTGCAGGAAGATGTCGAAGACCGCGCACTTCTTGAAGGTGTTGCCCTGGATCGTCAGTTCGTTGCCCGCCCAGATCTGCAGGCAGTCGACGTGGGCGGAGCCGACTTTGGTGTATTCGTGGATCAGCACGCCTTCGATCGTGATTTTCGTTGGCACCGCTGTCGTTTCGGGACCGTTGGTGGCGATCAGGTTGTTTTCGTTGTCGCTCGAGTCCGCCACCGGACCGGCCGTGCCGCCGATGATCGAGATGTTCTTCGGCGCCTTGGTTCCGTTGGCGACGATCTCGAAGTTATGCAGCGCGTTGCCCCGAGCCACGTCGCCTTCGGCGTTTTCGCCGAAGTACAGTTCCCGTTCGAAGGTGAAGCCCTTCAGTTCGACGCCGTGGGCCTGCACGGTGAGCATTTTCGAGAACTTCACCGCGGCGGACGCAGTGGGTTCGAAGATGACCGGCGTCCCAGCCGTTTTGCCGCTCGTCAGCGGCAGCGAGCTGTCCGTGTAGGTGCCCGCCGCGAGCTTGACCGTTTCTCCGCCTTTGGCCACCGAATAGGCGTGGGCGAGCGTCTTGCACGGCGCGCCCTGCGCGCACGAGGCCGAGTCCGAGCCGCCCGGGGAGAGGAACAGCGTGCCGCTGCTTTCACCACCGCCACCGCTTCCTTCGGCCGGCCATTTGGCATAAACCCCCGTCAGCGTGTAGTCCAGGCTCGAGTCGTTTGAGGCTTTCAGGTAGGGCAGCGGTAGGCCGAGCAGGTTCACGTCGCTTGTGGCGCATTTGTCGTTCTGCCAGACGTTCTTGGACCATTCGACCCCTGCCAGGCCGCCGCAGTTGTAGCCGCTGAACGGCATCAGCCCGAAGTTGGCTGCCACTTTCACTTTTTTGAATGTCGGGCGTGTCCCGTCGTCATCGATCTGCAGCACGTCGTTGAGGTGATTTTCTTCGAGTGTCACGTTTTCATTTACACCCGAATCGCCGATCGCGACGCCGTTGCCTGCGCCGATGGCGCGACCGTTGGCACCTGAGTTGTCGACGGCCTTCGCGAGCCAGTTGCCCACAAGGGCCACGTTGTTCGGGTCACCGCCGCTGTTGGCCTGGATGAAGACGTCGTAGATCGAGTTGCCGTAGAACTTCGAGTTCGAGACCGTGACGTGGTTGCCGGCGAAGATCGCAAGGCCCTCGATGTGGCATCCGACCAGGTCATAGGACTGCACGTCGTGGATGATCGTGTCGTTGATCAGGATGTTTTCGGGGGCCACGGCGGGGATCGTCTGGCGGATGCTGTTGTTGTTGCCGCCGTATGGCCCGCCGCAGGCGCTGGCCGGGCCCCACGAGCCCCCTTCGACGGTCACGTTGGTGGCCGAGTCGATCTCGAAGTTGCGCCCGGTGAGGTTCAACAGCGAGACGTCGGTGGGGTTGGGGCGCCCGGGGCTCTGGTCGTAGTTGCCGGTGACCACGTCTTTGACGCTCATGCCTTCGATCGTGACGTGGGAGGCGAACACGTAGATCGTGCCGGTCAGCGTGACGCTCGCACCCGGCGCCGGGGCGAAGAGGACATGCGCTGAGCCGGCTTTGCTCGCGCCGGGGATCGTTTGTGAGGGGTAGCTGCCGGCGAGCATCTGCACCGATTGCCCGGCGCTTGCCTTTTCATAGGCGTGGCCCATGCTCAGGCACGGCTGGGCCTGGCTGCAGGGACTCGAGTCTTTTCCCGAGGGCGAGAGGAACAGCGCTTCCCCGGAGGAGGGCGCGCTGACGAGCGCTGTGGCGCCCGAGCTGGCTGCGCTTGAGCCTGCTTCGTTTTCCGCGGTGACGAGCGCGCGCACCGTGTGCCCGACGTCGCTCCCCTTCAGTTTGTAGGAGGAGGCGCTCGCGCCGGGCAGGTTCGCGCAGGCGGCGCCTGCGGAGTTGCAGTCCTGCCAGAGGTAGGAGAAGGAGCTCGGCGAGCCCGTCCAGGTGCCGGTGCTGACTTTGAGGGTTTCGCCTGTGAGGGCGGCGCCGGTGAGAAGCGGTCGCGCGGTGTTCGTCGGAGGTTTCGCCGGCGGTTCTTCGGCGCCTTCGCCAGGTAGGGGAGTGCCGAGACCCTTCACCTGCCCACCGCCGCCACCGGTCAAGATCGCGCGAACCGTGACTTCGTAGGGCTCGGGCGCGAGGCCCGTGATCGTGTAGCGACGCGCCCCTGCTTTCGTTTCAACCGGCGTGCTCCAAGGGAGCGCCAATGGCAGCAGAGGTTCGTCGAGCAAGCTGCCCAGTGGGGCGACCGCGCGCCAGCGAATCCGGAACCCGCTGACTGCCGCCTGGCTCGAGACGCCCCAGCGTAGGGCGAGCGATCCTGGGCCTGGAGTGATGCGAAGGTTGGTCACGGCCGGCTGTTGAGCAGCCGAGGCGGGGGCCGAGATGGCCAAGACGATGGTGAGGACGGCGAGCGTCGCCGGCGCGATCATCCTGTTGCGCGCTGGCCGTCCGGGCCTACGGCGCATGCTGACGCAGCCCAATGCTTGCGGCATAAAAACATCTCCATCCCTGAGTGGCTGGTTAGGAAGCGGCCGAGCCGGCAACGTGCACTCTTGCTCGGCCTTGTCCTTCGTCTACCCTGGAAACGAAGCCTTACACAGGATTCGACCGGTTTGCGTAGGTATTGGCCGCCGGCGACTACCGCCACGCCCACCGCAGCCGGCTCGATCCGACTGCTCGTATCGTTCTGTTATCGGGGCGCTAGCCGTGCCCGACCGCCCGTCCGCTCGTCACCCGAGAAACTGCGCAGCCCCCGCATCGGGCGGGTTGGGCCGCGGGTTGGCGTCGATGTCGGTTGCCGGGTGATCGGCGGGGTCGCCACCTTCGATCGCCGCAGCTCCTGCCAGCAAGTGCAGGTTCAAGGCGGATTCGTTGACGAACCCGGCCGGCGCCAGCTGATCGTGCGAGCCGTTCTTTTTGGCGCCGGCACCGTAGAGGACGTTGTAGTCGGCTTGCGCGCCGGCCGGCGTTGCCTGGTTGACTTCGGTGGCTTCGTTCCAGAAGACGAGCGCCGGCGCGACGTTGCCGTTGAAGTTGGCGTTCGTGTAGGTCGCCCTCGGGTCGGCGCTGATCGCCTGCGTCGCCGAGTTGTTTCGGATCTCGAGGTTTTCGAAGTGCTCGGGGTTGCCTTCGTTGTGGCGCGGCAGGAAGATCGAGTAGAAGCCTTCGATCGTCTTTTCCAGGAAGTTGTTCTGGATCGTGACGTTCTTCGGCGTGCCCGCGCTGCCGTTGGGCAGCGACTGCAGGAAGATGTCGAAGACCGCGCACTTCTTGAAGGTGTTGCCCTGGATCGTCAGTTCGTTGCCCGCCCAGATCTGCAGGCAGTCGACGTGGGCGGAGCCGACTTTGGTGTATTCGTGGATCAGCACGCCTTCGATCGTGATTTTCGTTGGCACCGCTGTCGTTTCGGGACCGTTGGTGGCGATCAGGTTGTTTTCGTTGTCGCTCGAGTCCGCCACCGGACCGGCCGTGCCGCCGATGATCGAGATGTTCTTCGGCGCCTTGGTTCCGTTGGCGACGATCTCGAAGTTATGCAGCGCGTTGCCCCGAGCCACGTCGCCTTCGGCGTTTTCGCCGAAGTACAGTTCCCGTTCGAAGGTGAAGCCCTTCAGTTCGACGCCGTGGGCCTGCACGGTGAGCATTTTCGAGAACTTCACCGCGGCGGACGCAGTGGGTTCGAAGATGACCGGCGTCCCAGCCGTTTTGCCGCTCGTCAGCGGCAGCGAGCTGTCCGTGTAGGTGCCCGCCGCGAGCTTGACCGTTTCTCCGCCTTTGGCCACCGAATAGGCGTGGGCGAGCGTCTTGCACGGCGCGCCCTGCGCGCACGAGGCCGAGTCCGAGCCGCCCGGGGAGAGGAACAGCGTGCCGCTGCTTTCACCACCGCCACCGCTTCCTTCGGCCGGCCATTTGGCATAAACCCCCGTCAGCGTGTAGTCCAGGCTCGAGTCGTTTGAGGCTTTCAGGTAGGGCAGCGGTAGGCCGAGCAGGTTCACGTCGCTTGTGGCGCATTTGTCGTTCTGCCAGACGTTCTTGGACCATTCGACCCCTGCCAGGCCGCCGCAGTTGTAGCCGCTGAACGGCATCAGCCCGAAGTTGGCTGCCACTTTCACTTTTTTGAATGTCGGGCGTGTCCCGTCGTCATCGATCTGCAGCACGTCGTTGAGGTGATTTTCTTCGAGTGTCACGTTTTCATTTACACCCGAATCGCCGATCGCGACGCCGTTGCCTGCGCCGATGGCGCGACCGTTGGCACCTGAGTTGTCGACGGCCTTCGCGAGCCAGTTGCCCACAAGGGCCACGTTGTTCGGGTCACCGCCGCTGTTGGCCTGGATGAAGACGTCGTAGATCGAGTTGCCGTAGAACTTCGAGTTCGAGACCGTGACGTGGTTGCCGGCGAAGATCGCAAGGCCCTCGATGTGGCATCCGACCAGGTCATAGGACTGCACGTCGTGGATGATCGTGTCGTTGATCAGGATGTTTTCGGGGGCCACGGCGGGGATCGTCTGGCGGATGCTGTTGTTGTTGCCGCCGTATGGCCCGCCGCAGGCGCTGGCCGGGCCCCACGAGCCCCCTTCGACGGTCACGTTGGTGGCCGAGTCGATCTCGAAGTTGCGCCCGGTGAGGTTCAACAGCGAGACGTCGGTGGGGTTGGGGCGCCCGGGGCTCTGGTCGTAGTTGCCGGTGACCACGTCTTTGACGCTCATGCCTTCGATCGTGACGTGGGAGGCGAACACGTAGATCGTGCCGGTCAGCGTGACGCTCGCACCCGGCGCCGGGGCGAAGAGGACATGCGCTGAGCCGGCTTTGCTCGCGCCGGGGATCGTTTGTGAGGGGTAGCTGCCGGCGAGCATCTGCACCGATTGCCCGGCGCTTGCCTTTTCATAGGCGTGGCCCATGCTCAGGCACGGCTGGGCCTGGCTGCAGGGACTCGAGTCTTTTCCCGAGGGCGAGAGGAACAGCGCTTCCCCGGAGGAGGGCGCGCTGACGAGCGCTGTGGCGCCCGAGCTGGCTGCGCTTGAGCCTGCTTCGTTTTCCGCGGTGACGAGCGCGCGCACCGTGTGCCCGACGTCGCTCCCCTTCAGTTTGTAGGAGGAGGCGCTCGCGCCGGGCAGGTTCGCGCAGGCGGCGCCTGCGGAGTTGCAGTCCTGCCAGAGGT
The DNA here is from genome assembly GCA_963717665.1 of uncultured Solirubrobacteraceae bacterium. Lineage (GTDB taxonomy): Bacteria > Actinomycetota > Thermoleophilia > Solirubrobacterales > Solirubrobacteraceae > Palsa-744. The sequence continues at coordinate 2,821,261 of OY970348.1, read as the reverse complement.
AGGAGAAGGAGCTCGGCGAGCCCGTCCAGGTGCCGGTGCTGACTTTGAGGGTTTCGCCTGTGAGGGCGGCGCCGGTGATCGATGGGAGCGCCGTGTTCGCCGGGGGGACGAGCGATGGCAGTTCGGGCAGAGATTCGATCGAAGGACCCCCTCCTGAAACGGTCGGCGCCTCGACCGGCGCACCGCTGGCCGCTGTCGTCGCCGGCGGGGTGGGCGACAGTGGCGGCGGGCCCGTCCCCGGCGGGTGCGGCAGGGGGGCGGTGATCAGGTAGGCAAAGATCGGGCAGCCACCGCGAACGCGAATACCACCGATCTCTGCCACGTTCGCCAGGCTGCTCTGGTCGAGCGTCACGCCTGATGTGCCGGCGCACTGTCCCAGCCGACTGGTGCGCGCGCGCAGCGTCCCCCCACGACCGGTGATGCTCAGCCAATAGCGCCTACCGGCGATCAGCTGAGTCGATGCGAGCGACACCGTGTTCCACGAGCCACGGCGCGGCGAGGACAGCGTGCCCGCGCTCAGACGCGCCCCCGGGCGGCCGTCGGTATTGCGACGGACGCCCACGACGATCGAGTGCGCCGTGTTACCGCGGTCGACGTGCAGCAGCACCTTCGCGACGACGCCTGACGCGCGCGCGTGAAAGCTGAACGTCTCGGAGCGGCCACCACCGGCGAGTGCCGCCGGCGGCACAACGAGCGGGAGCACGGCGGCCAGCGCGATCAGGCCAAGAATCGTATGTCTGCGCATCGGAGCTCCGCTCCGCTGCAGGCGTTCGTCTGGCACTCGGCGGCAACTATACATAATCAACGCGCGATTCCTACCCCTGGAACCAGACTGCTGCCTGGCTCTCGTTCCAGCCCCCGCCGCACATCTCATGAGCCGGCATAAACCCCCGTCAGCGTGTAGTCCAGGCTCGAGTCGTTTGAGGCTTTCAGGTAGGGCAGCGGTAGGCCGAGCAGGTTCACGTCGCTTGTGGCGCATTTGTCGTTCTGCCAAACGTTCTTGGACCAGAAGACGCCTTTGAGCACCGTCGCGCACGGGTAGCCGCTGTAGGGCATCGCGCCGAAGTTTTCGAGCACGCTGGTGTTCGAGTAGCTGGAGATGCTGCCGTCGTCGTTGATGTTCACGGGGCCGTTGAAGCGGTTGGCGGCGAGCGTGAGGTTGGCGGAGATCTCGCTGCCCAGCACGATGCCGTTCCCGTAGCCCGCCGGGTGCCCGTTGGCGGCGGAGTTATCGACCGCGTTTGCCATCCAGTTCTTTGCGATCGTGACGTTGTTCGGGTCACCGCCGCTGTTGGCCTGGATGAAGACGTCGTAGATCGAGTTGCCGTAGAACTTCGAGTTCGAGACCGTGACGTGGTTGCCGGCGAAGATCGCAAGGCCCTCGATGTGGCATCCGACCAGGTCATAGGACTGCACGTCGTGGATGATCGTGTCGTTGATCAGGATGTTTTCGGGGGCCACGGCGGGGATCGTCTGGCGGATGCTGTTGTTGTTGCCGCCGTATGGCCCGCCGCAGGCGCTGGCCGGGCCCCACGAGCCCCCTTCGACGGTCACGTTGGTGGCCGAGTCGATCTCGAAGTTGCGCCCGGTGAGGTTCAACAGCGAGACGTCGGTGGGGTTGGGGCGCCCGGGGCTCTGGTCGTAGTTGCCGGTGACCACGTCTTTGACGCTCATGCCTTCGATCGTGACGTGGGAGGCGAACACGTAGATCGTGCCGGTCAGCGTGACGCTCGCACCCGGCGCCGGGGCGAAGAGGACATGCGCTGAGCCGGCTTTGCTCGCGCCGGGGATCGTTTGTGAGGGGTAGCTGCCGGCGAGCATCTGCACCGATTGCCCGGCGCTTGCCTTTTCATAGGCGTGGCCCATGCTCAGGCACGGCTGGGCCTGGCTGCAGGGACTCGAGTCTTTTCCCGAGGGCGAGAGGAACAGCGCTTCCCCGGAGGAGGGCGCGCTGACGAGCGCTGTGGCGCCCGAGCTGGCTGCGCTTGAGCCTGCTTCGTTTTCCGCGGTGACGAGCGCGCGCACCGTGTGCCCGACGTCGCTCCCCTTCAGTTTGTAGGAGGAGGCGCTCGCGCCGGGCAGGTTCGCGCAGGCGGCGCCTGCGGAGTTGCAGTCCTGCCAGAGGTAGGAGAAGGAGCTCGGCGAGCCCGTCCAGGTGCCGGTGCTGACTTTGAGGGTTTCGCCTTCGACAGCCAGTCCGCTCAGGGTCGGGGCGGCGGTATTCGTCGGTGGTGGTGGCGGTTCGACCGGTGGCGGTTCAACGGGTGGCGGTTCGACCGGTGGCGGTTCAACGGGTGGCGGTTCGACCGGTGGCGGTTCAACGGGTGGCGGTTCGACCGGTGGCGGTTCAACGGGTGGCGGTTCGACCGGTGGCGGTTCAACGGGTGGCGGTTCGACCGGTGGCGGTTCGAGGGGCGGCGGTTCGACGATCAGCGGCGGAGCAGGCACGATCGGCTCCAGGGAGCTCGGCGGCGATTCGAAGCTGGTCGGGGGAGTAGCGCCGGTCGACGCAGGAGGACCTGCCGGCACCACAGGCGGCGTGGGAGCTTCTGCGGTCACGTACGCCGAGAGCGGGCAACTCTGATGACTCGCACCTGCTCTCCATGCGCTGGGCAGCGCCGCGAGGGTCCCCTGCGGGCTGCTCTCGCTCGAGCACGGCCCATGGGAGCGATCGCGATAGCGCAGGCTGCCGCCTCTGCCAAGGACGGCCAGCCAGTAAGCGCCTCCAGCGGCAAGGCTGACTCGCCCGATCGACACCGCGTTCCAACTGCCGGGTACGAAGTTGGTGACCGAGCCGGCACTCAGCAAAGCGCCCGGATGGCCGTTGGCGTCTGCGTAGAGACCGGCGATAACCGTGCCGGCCGCGTTGGCGCGGCCGGCGTACGCATGAATGGTGTCGGCGAGCCCTGACGCGAGCGCGCGAAAGCGGAAGGCCTCGGCACGGCCCGCCGAGAGCGTGTCGGATTGCGACTCCAGCGCTCGATCGCCCAGCAGCACGGTCGCCGGCTGGCTGTTCACCTCGACATACGTGCCGCTGCGATTGGCGGCTCGCTTCTTATCGGCTCTCCCCGTAGCCAGGCGTCGGTGGGCATCGCGCCCTGCATGCGCCCTTGCAGGATGCAGATCGCGCGCCGCGTGCGCCGATGAGGTAGCGAGCAGCAGCAGCGAGAGGATCGCTGTGAGCGTGGTACCGGCAGGCGCGTGCTTGGACGTCACGAGCCTTCCCCCGAAAGCAGGCATATGCCACAGCTCTCGACGCCTGCTCGATCGAGCTGAACCAGTTCGGACGGGCCTGGACGTTCGATGACTTCGACGTCCCAGTCGGACGACGTCGCTGTAGGGCCAAGCAGACGACTTGGTCTGCCGACGGCTGATCTATTTTGCTTTGGTGGCGCGCGCTAACGATGAGTTGCGGGTCCTGCTCGCCGACGACCATCATCTCTTCCGCGAGGGATTGCGCGAAGTGCTGAGAGCTGACGGCATGGCGGTTGTCGGCGAGGCGACGGACGGCCTCGGCGCGGTTGCCCTGACCGGCGAATTGGCGCCCGACGTCCTCGTGATCGATCTCAACATGCCTGACCTTTCGGGCATCGAGTCGATCCGCCAGGTCGTCAAGGCCGAGCCGGGCGTGCGGGTCGTCGTCCTGACCGTCTCAGTCGACGAGCGCGACGCGCACGAAGCGCTGGCGGCAGGAGCCTGCGGCTACCTGCTCAAGGACACGCGTGCAGACGAGATCGCAGCGGCGATTCGACTGGCGGCGGCCGGTACTGGCGTGCTCTCGGCCGAGGTCATGCAGGCGTTTGTCGCACGTACGCCCGCTTACGGCAGCACCACGCACGAGCTGCCCGATCTGACGGCTCGCGAGCTCGACGTGCTGCGCCTGATCGCCGACGGCGCCGACAATGCCGCGATCGGACGCGCGCTGTCGATCAGCACGCACACCGTCAAGCAGTATGTGACGAACATCCTCGAGAAGCTCGAGGTACACAGCCGCGTCCAGGCCGCCGTCTACGCGGTCAGAGCGGGACTCGTCTGACTCGCCGCTCGCCGTCCTGCGGCTAGGCAGTTTCGGCGAGAGGCTGAATCGCACGGAGGGCCGCCTGTCGATCGGCGACCCCGAGCTTGGCCACGGCGCTTGAGATATGGCGGCGAACGGTGATCGGCGAAAGCGAGAGCATCTCCCCCACTTCGACGGTCCTCAGCCCCGAGTCCAGCAGCCTGAGGATCTCCGACTCCCTCGCCGTCAACACGACCTCGCCGACGCGAACCGGATGCGGGGACGCGGCCCCGAAGTCGCGTGACTCGCGCAGCACCCGCCCGAACAGCGCTCGGGGAAAGGCGGCCTCGCCCTTGAGCACGCCAAGCAGGGCGGCCGGGAGCCGGTCCGGGCTCGTGTCCTTGGTCAGGTAGCCGATCGCTCCGGCGCGCAGCGCGGCGAGCACGTCGTCGGCGCTGTCGGACGCCGTCAACATGACCAGCGCCGTCCTCGGGGCCAGCTCGGCCAGCTTCTCGGCCGCCTCGACGCCCCCTCCAGGCATCGAGATGTCGAGCAGGCACAGGTCGGGCTGCGTCCTCAGCACCTCGCTGATCGCGCCGTCGCGGCTCGCGGCCTCAGCGACAACCTCGAATCCGCCGCGGGCCAACGCCATCCTCACGCCCAGGCGAATCACGGAGTGGTCATCGGCTATGACCACCGTGGGCGCGGCGCCGCTCCCGGCCGTGCCGGCGCCGGCGTCGCTCACGGCAGAATCGCCTCCACGATCGTGCCCTCGCCGGGGACGCTCGTCACGCGCACCTTGCCACCGAGAGCCCGCGCCTGGCTGGACATGCTGTCGAGTCCAAAGCCGCCCGCGCGCCTGGCGCCCTGATCGAACCCGCAGCCGCGGTCGCCGATCTTCACACGCCATCCCTCGCTGTACCACAGCACGACCGCGACGGAAGCGGCGGCACCGTGCTTGACGGCGTTGGTGACGGCCTCGCGACCGATGTGAACGAGCGCGTCGAGCGTCGGCTGGTCGGGCTGTACCCCAGGCGGAACCTTCGCCGAGTCAAACGCGAAGGGCGTGCCCCTGGCCGCCGTGCGCACGCTGTCTTCGACCGCCTCGACAACCGTCTTGCGGTCGCGATCGGAGAGACCTCCCAGCACCTCGCGCGCGCCGGCTAGCGCACGCTCGGCGGCGAGCACGACCGTGCTCGCGCGCGAAGCCACCGTGGGATCGTCCTCGAGCGCTCTCGCGTTCGCGAGCGCCCAGGACAGATCCTGCATGATCAGGTCGTGGACCTCGGCCGCGAGCCGCCGGGTCTCCGCAGCGACCAGCGCAGCTGCCGTACCGCCCGAATCGCCCGGACCCCTGCGGTCAGTCGAGCGCCGCTCGTAGCGCCGGCGGCCGGCGGACCGGGCGTCGTCGCGGGCCGTCCTGGCGGGGCTCGCCGATGCCGGGTTGGCCGCGGGCGCGCCATCGCCCTCCCCGAGCGCCAATCGTGATGTGGTGTGCGAGGTACTCATTCCTTGTATGTCGCAATCCGAATGACGGCGAATCGACAAGCTGTCCTTGCTGTCAACGTCGGCCCCCCGAGCCCATCCCTTGCTCCTTGCAAGATCGGGCGCGAAGGCGACTGGTCTCCGTTTGATCGGCACCGCCGCCTGAAATCCGTATGAGAAGTGTCTCATAAAGCTGGTATTTGCGGGAAAAAATTCGCCATGGCGAGTTCGGTCGCGCTCGCCCCCCCGGCTACGGGCTTTCACGGCGGGCGACGAGCATCGGCCGCTATCTTCACGCCATCTCGACACCGCCCCAGCCAATGCCCCCCTCGACGCCGCCCACGGCGCAGGTCTTGGGTATCCCGCTCGCAATCTCCGACTACCGAGAAGTGCTCGATTGGATGGACGCGATGATCGCAGCCAACGCTCGCGGCTACGTGACGGCGGCAGCCGTCAACCTCGTGATGTCCGCCCAGGAGCAGCCGGCCACGCGCGCAGCCGTGCTCAACGCCACGCTGGCCGTGCCCGACGGCATGCCGCTCGTCTGGGCGCTGCACGCGCTTGGTCATCCAGGTGCCACGCGCGTCTACGGCCCCGACCTAATGGCACACTTCTGCGCGCGGGCCGCGGGCAACGGGACCCCGATTTATCTCTACGGCGGCCGTCACGACGACGCTGCGCGCGAACTGCTCGTCAGACGCCTGCGCGAGCGCTTCGAGGGTCTCGTGATTGCGGGCGCTTCCTCCCCTCCGTTCCGCCCGCTCACGGCGGCCGAGGAGCAACGCGAGATCGATCTGATCAACGCCTCCGGCGCGGCCGTCGTATGGGTCGGCACCGGCCAGCCGCGCCAGGAGCAGTGGATGCACAGGATGCGCCCGCTGCTTCAGCCGGCGCTGCTCGTCGGCGTCGGCGCCGCGTTCGACTTTCACGCTGGGTTGATCTCGCAGGCGCCGCCGTGGATGCAACGCCACGGCCTCGAGTGGATCTATCGTCTCTCGCGCGAGCCACGAAGGCTGTGGCGACGCTACGCGCGCTACAACCCCCGGTTCGTCGTCGGCTTTGCCGGTCAATACCTGCGCTACCGCCGCGAGCGGCGCACATGAGCCGCGTCCTCATCACCGGCGGCACCGGGCCGCTCGGGGCAGCCATCGCCAAGCGCCTGTTGGCCGATCCGGCCTACGACGTGCGCATCGCCGACCGGCGGGACGCACCGCCATGGATGCGCGAAGGATGTGAGATCCACGGCGGCGACCTGCGCGTCGCGGCCGAGGCGATGGCCGCGACCAAGGGCTGCTCGCACGCGATCCATCTGGCCGGCTTCGTGCACAGCGCCCCTGAAGCAGGCGAAAATGGCGCACCTGACGCCGCGGTGGCTGACCCGCCGTACACGCTGCTCGAGTACGAAAGCGCGCTGCACGGGGTTGTGATCCGTGCTGCCGTCGACCGTCGGATGGAGCGATTCGTGTACGTCTCCTCGCCACTCGTCTTTGAGCAGGCAAAGGAGTTCCCCACTCCCGAGGAGCACCTTGCTCAATGCCCGCCCCCACGCTCGGCCCGTGGATTCGCGAGGCTGAGCGGCGAGCGCCGCTGCGCTGCTGCGCATGCCGAGCACGGGCTCGAGTACGCGATTTGCAGGCCCTTCGGCGCGTACGGAGGAAAGGCCGAGACGAGTGCAGCCCCCGCGCCTTCCGCCGAGCCGTCCAGCGAGCTGGATCAGTTGATCGAGCTCGCCGTCGCCGGTGAGCTACCGCTGCTGGTAGCCGGCGCGGACGAGCGGACCGTGACGCCAACGCATATCGAGGACCTCGCCGAGGGGATCATCGCGACGCTGGGCTCGCCGGCTGCCGCGAACGAGGACTTCAACATGGCCGCCGAGCGGGAGCTGTCGCTCGCCGAGATCGCACAGATCGCCTGGCAGGCGGGCGGCGCCGAACGGGATGAGCTCTCCTTGGAGCAACTACAGGCCCGCGATGCAGAGCCCCTTCGCAGCGCTCCGTCGGTGCAGAAGGCACGCGAGCTGCTCGGCTGGCGGGCGCGAACCGAGGCGATGCAGGGCATCACCGCAGCCGCAGCCGCAGCCGCGACACGCGAGCGGGCTGCGCACGAGCGGACGTCTGCCGCCGTGAGCGAATGAGCGCGCCTCCGGCGAGCGGCAGCGATATCGGCGACGCTCTATAGGCTGAGGTGAATGACCGAAAAACCCTCAGCGCTCGTCACCGGCATCACCGGCCAGGACGGCTCCTACCTGGCCGAACTGCTGCTCGAGAAGGGCTACGAGGTCCACGGCATGGTCCGCCGTGCCTCGACCGAGAAGTTCGACCGCATCGAGCAGATCCGCGACCGCATCACGCTGCACCAGGGCGACCTGCTCGACCAGCGCTCGCTCGTCGACGCCCTGCGCGCGTCCAAGCCTGCCGAGATCTACAACCTGGCCGCGATGTCGTTCGTCGCGGTGTCGTGGATCCAGCCGACGCTGACCGCCGAGTTCACCGGCGTCGGCGTCACGCGCATGCTCGAGGCGATGCGCGAAGTGTGCCCCGAGGCGCGCTTCTACCAGGCCTCCTCGAGCGAGATGTTCGGCAAGGTGCTCGAGGTCCCGCAGACCGAGACGACGCCGTTCTACCCGCGCTCGCCCTACGGCGTTGCCAAGGCCTACGGACACTTCATCACGGTCAACTACCGCGAGTCGTATGACCTGCACGCGACGTCGGGAATCCTGTTCAATCACGAGGTCCCGCGCCGCGGGCTGGAGTTCGTGACGCGCAAGATCACCTGGCATGCGGCCGCGATCAAGCACGGCCTGATGCAAGGAGCTACGCCTCGGCAACCTCGACGCCGAACGCGACTGGGGCTACGCCAAGGACTACGTCGAGGCGATGTGGCTGATGCTGCAGCAGGACAAGCCGGAGGACTACGTGATCGCGACGGGCGAGGCGCACTCGGTGCGCGAGTGCTGCGAGGTCGCCTTCGACGAGGCCGGCCTTGGCGACTTCGAGCAGTACGTGACGATCGATCCGGCGTTCGTGCGCCCGGCCGAGGTCGACCATCTGATCGGCTCGCCGGCGAAGGCGGAGCGAGACCTCGGCTGGAAGCCGGCAGACGTCGTTCGAGGAGCTGATTCGCCTGATGACGCGCGCCGACCTCGAGCTGCTGCGGCCACGCTGAAGCCGATGGCGGTTCCCCTATTCGATACCTCCACGCCCTTGGCCGGTCTGCGCGAGGAGCTGCGCGGAGCGGTCGATCGCGTGCTCGAGTCCGGCCATTACATCCTCGGCCCCGAGGTCGGCGCCTTCGAGCAGGAGTTCGCGGCCTACTGCGGCGCCGATCACGCGGTCGGCGTGGCCAATGGAACGGAGGCGATCACGATCGCCTTGCGGGCGATGGGCGTCGGAGCAGGCGACGAGGTGGTCGTCCCCTCGTTCACCTTCTACGCCTCGGCCGAGGCGATCCCGCCGACAGGCGCGACGCCGGTCTTCTGCGACATCGACCGGGACACCTACTGCATAACGGCGGATACGGTCAAGGCTGCGCTGACGCCGCGGACGAAGGCCGTGATCGCGGTGCACCTGTTCGGCAACGTCGCGCCGGTCGCAGAGATCGAGGCGCTCGGCGTGCCGGTGCTCGAGGACGCCGCACAGGCCGCGGGGTCACGCTCGCAATTGGGACGCCCGGGCTCACTCGGAACCGCTGCGACCTTCTCGTTCTTCCCGTCGAAGAACCTCGGCTGCTTCGGCGACGGCGGAATGATCACGAGCTCTGACGAGAACGTCGCCGAGCAAGCGCGGATCCTGCGCTTCCACGGCTCACGCGACAAGGTCGACTACGAACAGGTCGGCTACAACTCTCGCCTCGACGAGCTGCAGGCGGCGATCCTGCGCGTGCAGCTTCCCCACCTCGACGATTGGGCCGACGGGCGGCGACAGGCTGCTCTGCACTACGAGCAGGCCGGGCTCGGTGAGCTGGTGAGGCTGCCGATCGCTGCGCCGGGCGCATCGCCGGCTTGGCATCTGTTCGTCGTCGAGCATGCACAGCCGGAGCCGCTGGAAACTGCTCTCGCGGCGGCGAACATCGGGCACAAGCCCTACTACCGCACGCCCGTTCACCGCCAGGAGTCGATGCGGCCGTGGGGCGAGGGGGTCGAGCTGCCGGCAACCGAGGAGGTTGCGGCGCGGCACCTGGCGATTCCGATCAGCCCGGTGCTTACACGCGAGCAGGCTGATGAGGTGACTGCGGCCGCGCGGGCCGCCGCTTAGCGCCAGCGCTCGAGCAGGTCCTCGTCGGGGACTTCGCGGATTACTCGCGCGGGTACGCCCAGGACAACGGCGCGGGCGGCTACGTCATTCGTGACAACGGCGCCGGCGGCGACGAAAGCCTCCTCGCCGACCTCGACGCCTGGGGTGAGCACGGCGGCGCCGCCGATTCGGCAGGCGCGCCGCAACGTGGCGCCACGCAGCGAAGTCTCCGGCCCATGGCGGGCCATCGTGTCGTCGTTGGTCGTCGTCGCGCCGGGGCCGACGAAGACGTCATCCTCGACCAGCGTGTACGCGGTCAGATACACGTTCGTCTGCACGCGCACGCGCGCGCCGACGGTGACGTCGTTGTCAACGGCGCTGCCGCGCCCGATGACCGAACCGGCGCCGATCGAGCAGCGCTCGCGCACGAAGGCCTGATCGCCGATCAGCGATCCCTCGCCGATCGTGGCGCCGGCGAGCACTACGGCTCCGGTGCAGACCGTCACGCCGTCCCCCAGCGTCAAGCGCCCAACCTCGCCGTGGGCGGAGGAGCTCTTGGCCAGGCGCGGGCGCTTGCCGAGCACGGCGTTGTCCTCGATCGTGCAGCCGTCGCCGATCACGGTGCCGGCGTGGACGACCACGTTGGCGCCGAAGGCGACGTCGGCGCCGATCTGCACATCCTCGCCGAGCAGCAGCCCGGGCGCGCGGTCGTCGGGGCTCAGCACGTCAGAGGCGGATCACGTCGGAGGAGGCCTTCAGCGAGCGCGTCACGCCACGCAGGTCGACGACCAGGCGCGAGCGCTGCGCGAGCAGCTCGTAGTCGATCGCCGGGGTGGGCGGTGACGATCAGCGTCAGATCAGCGTCGGCGATCGCCTCGTCGAGCGGCCTGCCGGAAAGCCCGAACTCGGCGAGCTGCGCGACGTGCGGGTCGTGGTAGCAGACGTCAGCGCCCATCTCGCGCAACAGCTCGATGATCTTCAGCGCGGGCGACTCGCGGATGTCGCCGACGCCCGGCTTGTAGCTGACGCCGAGCACGGCGACGCGCGCGCCTTTGACCGACATGCCCGACGTCGTTGAGCGCGCGCTGCGCCTTCTCGACGCAGTGGTAGGGCATCTGCTGGTTGACCTTGCCGGCGAGCTCGATGAACTCCGTGGACATGTCGAACTCGCGCGCGCGCCAGCTGAGGTAGAAGGGGTCGACGGGCAGGCAGTGGCCGCCCATGCCGGGTCCGGGCTAGAACGGCATGAAGCCGTAGGGCTTGGTCGACGGCCGCGTCGACGACCTCCCAGATGTCGATGCCCATGCGATCGGTCAGCATCGCGAGCTCGTTGACGAGCGCGATGTTGACCGAGCGGAAGATGTTCTCGAGCAGCTTGGTCAGCTCGGCGGCCTCGGGGCTCGATACGCGCACGAGGTGTTCGCAGACGAGGCCATAGAGCTCCTCGGCACGCTGCAGCGCAGGCCTCGGTCAGCCCACCGAGCACCTTCGGCGTGTTGCGCAGCGTGAAGTCGGTGCGTCCGGGGTCGACCCGCTCGGGCGAGAAGGCGAGATGGAAGTCGCGCCCGGCGGCGAGGCCGGACTCCTCGAGCAGCGGAGCGACGCGCTCGCGCGTGGTGCCGGGGTAGGTCGTGGACTCGAGCACGACGAGCTGGTCGGCCTGCAGCACCTCGGCGAGTCCGCGGGTGGAGTCGATCAACGGCCCGAGGTCCGGCTCGCGGTTGCGCGTGAGCGGCGTCGGCACGCAGATGATCACGGCGTCGGCCTTGGCCAGGCGCGCGTAGCGCGTGGTCGCGTGGATCCGCTCGTTCAGCTCTCCGAGCAGCTCGGAGGGGACGTCCTCGATGTAGGAGTCGCCGGCCTCGATCGCCTCGATCTTGCGCGAGTCGACGTCGACGGCGATCACGTCGCAGCCCTCCTTGGCAAAGGCAACGGCCAGCGGCAGGCCGACGTAGCCGAGCCCGATGATGCCGACGGTCTTCACTCGGGGGCAGTGTAGGGGTTCGATCTCACTGAATCCGGATCGGCCCAAGCGCCCCAGGCCTTTAGCCCGGGGCTGCTTCGAGCTCGCGCAGGTCGGCGCGCACCATGCGCTCGACGAGCTGCTCGAAGGACAGCTCGGGCGCCCAGCCGAGCCGCTCGCGGGCCCTACGGGGATCGCCGACGCTCGGCGTGCTCTCGGGGGCGCGTACGCGGGCCTCGTCCACGCGCAGGTAGCGCTCGGGGTCGAGATCGACGCAGGCGAAGGCGGCCTGGGCGAATTCGGCGACGGTGTGCGCCGCGCCGCTGGCGAGCACGTAGTCGCCGGGCTGCTGCTGCTGGAGCATCAGCCAGGCGCCGCGCACGATGTCGCCGGCGAAGGACCAATCGCGCACGGCGTCGAGCGCGCCGAGCGTCGAGCTCGTCCTGGCGCCCGAGGGAGATCGCGGCCGCGGCGCGCGTGATGCGCCGCGTGACGAAGCGCTCGGGGCGGCGCTCGGACTCGTGGTTGTAGGCGATCGCGGAGCTCGCGTGCAGGCTGTCGTGCTCGCGCAGGCGGCCGACCAGCTGGTGGGCGGCGAGCTTGGCCACGGCGTAGGGCGAGCGCGGCCGGCAGGGCGTGTGCTCGTTCTGCGGGCTCTCGCCGGCGTCGCCGAAGATCTCGCTCGAGGAGGCGACGAGCACTCGCGCGGGCAGCTCGAGCTCGCGCACGACCGTGAGCAGCGTGGCGGTGGAGCCGGCGATCGCGGCAAGCGTCTCGCCAGGTCGTTCCCACGAGGCTGGGACGAACGAGGGCGCGGCCAGGTGGTATATCTCGCTCGCACCGGCGCGCGCGATCGCCTCGCGGAATGCGACCGGATCGAGCACGTCGCCGCTCAGCAGCTCGACCTGACCGCGCAGGTGCTCGGCCGAGCCGAGCCCCCGCTCCCCCTCCTCGCCGCGCACGAGCCCGACCACGCGATAGCCCTTCGCCAGCAGCAGCTCGGCCAGGAAAGAGCCGTCCTGCCCGGTCAAGCCGGTGATCAGCGCGCTGGGATCTTGCGGCACGGCGGGAGCTTACGCGCTGCCGTTGCCCATGCGCAGCGCTCGCTCAGGCGCTGGGGTCGCTCAAGGCGCCGGGGTCATACAGCTCGGCGAGGCCGCGGGCGACGACCTCTGGAGCGCACACGGAGCGGGCTCGTGCTCTCCCGCGCTCTCCGGCGCCGCCGTCGCCGGCGAGCCGCTCGATCGCGCCCGCCAGCGCGGCGGCGTCGCCGGGCGCGACGAGCCCGTCCTGCTCGACGAGCTCTGCCAGCGCGCCGACACGGCTGGCGACGACGGGCAGGCCGGCGGCCATCGCCTCGGCGGCGGCGAGGCCGAAGGTCTCGGCCGAGCGCGAGGGCACGAGCGCGATCGACGCGCGGGCGCGTAGCTCGGCAAGCTCGGCGTCGTCGACGTGCCCGGCGAAGCGCACGGTGGCTCCGGCCACGCCGCGGCCGGCGGCGGCATGCGCTTCGAGCGCGCTGCGCTCGGGTCCGTCGCCGGCAATGACGAGCGTGATGCCGGCGGCACGGCAGGCGTCGATTGCGACGTCGACGCCCTTCTCGGGCGCCAGGCGCGAGACGACGAGCGCGTACGAGGGCAGCTCAGAGGCGATGCCGGCGGCGGGCGGCGCGAACACGTCGAGCGCACGCACGGGTGGCGCGAGCACGTGCACGCGCTCCCAGTCGAGCGGTGCGCCGAGCTCGCGCAGGCGCTCGCGTGCGAACACGCTGGGCACGACGATCGCGTCGGCCTGGCTCGACCATGCGCCGCTGCCAAAGCGCGAGCGAGGCGGCGTAGGCGGCTGCCTCGGGCGCGACTGCCGCGGCAGTTCAGGCGCACGCCGGGCAATGTGTTGGAGCCGTGGCAGCGGGTGCACTCCTCGCCGTGCGTGAAGCACACGCCGACGGCGCACACGAGCCGGTACTGGTGCAGGTGCAGCACGACCCTCGCGCCGGCGGCGCGAGCGGCGGCGAGCGCGCGCCAGCCGAAGGCGGGCTGCAGGTTGTGCGCGTGCACGACGCGCGCGCCGCGCTGCGCGCACGGCGCGCTGCGACCTCGTCGGGGTCGAGCCCGCCGCGCAGCAGGCCGAGCGCGGCGCGGCCGCGGCTGAGCTCCGTCGGAGGAGCGCGTCGAGCAGCTCGACGGGCTCGCCGAGGCGCTCGCGCACGAGCCACAGCAGGTCATCGACGACGCGCTCCTCGCCGCCGGTCGCTGCGATAGCGGTTGTGCAGGAAGAGAACCACCCGAGCTGGAGCCTAGTGCGAGTGCCTCGCCGCGAGCGGGGCGCAACTGCGGAAACCGCTGCAAACCTAGACTGTCCGCACCGATCAGCCGATCCTCCGACGCCGACGCACGGCCCGCCTCGATCGTGATCCCGACGCAGCGCGCGCCTCGCCTACCTCGAGGTGGCGCTCGCTCGATCGCGCCACAGGCAGCGGCGGCGGGCGCGGAGGTGCTGGTCGTCGACGACGCGGGAGCCTCGGCGGCGACACGAGAGCTGGCCGAGCGAAGCGGCGCGCGCTATCGGCCAAACGCGTCTCGGCGCGGCCTGAACGTGGCGCGCAACACGGGCGTTCACGCGACTGCGCGGAGAGCTGGTGGTGTTCGTCGACGACGACGTCCGCGCGCTCGACGGCTGGCTCGCCGCGCTGCTGCAGGCGCGCGCGCGAGCACTCCGAGGTGGACGTCTTCACGGGTCCGATCACGGCGCGACTGGAAGGACCGGCGCCGCACACGTGCGGGCGCGAGCGCCCGCCGATCACGACGCTCGAGCTCGGGCCCCGAGGACACTCGGACCCGCTACGCGTGGGGCGCGAACATGGCGATCCGGCGCAGCGCCGCTCGAGCGAATCGGGCCGTTCGAGCGAGTCGCTCGAGCACGGTGGCGACGAGCAGGAGTGGCAGGATCGTTTGATGTCCGCCTCCGGCGGAGATGACAGCCGGGGGGCGCTGTACGTAGCGGCGGCCGCGGTCGAGCATCGCCGCGCCGGTCGCGACGCGCGCCTGCGCGCGCTGTCGCGAGCGGCGTACGCGCGCGGCCGCGCGGCGCGGCGCTTCGACGCATGCGGGCGGCAAGGCGCCCGCCGCTAGCGCGCGAGCTGCTCGACGCTGGCGGGCTGCGCGGGCCACGTCGTGCGCTACGGCTGCCCGGCGGGACTGACGATGGTCGCGCACAGTGCGGGGCGGCTACGCGAAGCGCTGCGCGCACAGACACGGCCACAGCTCGACCGTCGATCGCCGAACGGCACCGGCACGGCAAGCGCGGAGGGCGAGCCGACTTCCTCTCGGGCACGAGCGGCACGGTCGGCGGCCTCGACGGATGGCTGCGCGGAGCTCGCGACGCGCTGAGCGACGCGCACGAGCTCGCAAGCGGCCAGCGCCTGCGCCTGTCGCGAGCGGCGAGCAACGAGCCTCCCTGCCGCCGCGTGCTGGTGCTGGGGATCGAGCGCCCCGTTCACCGAGACGCTGGCGGCGCGTGCACAGGCGGAGCTGCGCCGCTCGCGCCACGACGTCGAGCTCCACTTCACAGCGCCGGACGCGCTGCGGCAAGTTCGAGAACCTCAACCGGCTGCTGGCCGAGCATCCGGCCGAGGGGCACGACTGGCTGCTGGTCCTCGACGACGACGTCGAGCTGCCGCGCGGCTTCCTCGACCGCTTCGTGTTCCTCTGCGAGCGCTTCTCGCTGGCGCTGGCGCAGCCGGCACACCGCCTGCGCTCGCACGCGGCATGGCCGCAGACGCGACGTCACCCGGGCAGCGTCGTGCGCGAGACGCGCTTCGTCGAGATCGGTCCGGTGACGGCGTTCGCGAGCGAGACGTTCGCGACGCTGCTGCCCTTTCCAGAGCTGCGCATGGGCTGGGGCCTGGACGCGCACTGGGCGGCGCTCGCCGGCGAGCACGGCTGGCGCTGCGGCGTGGTCGACGCGGTGGCGATCGGCCACCGCGCGGCTCCGGCGGCCGACGCGTACTCGCGCGAGGCGGCGCTGGCGGAGGCGCGCGAGTTCCTCGCCGAGCGTCCCTACGTGAAGGCGGCGGAGGCCAAGCAAACGGTCACGACGCACCGGCGCTGGTGAGCGGAGTGCGCGTGCTCGTGATCGCCGAGTTCTACCCCAGCCGGCGCGATCCGGTGCTGGGCGTGTGGGCGCACCGCCAGGCGCTGGCGGCCCGCGACGCGGGCGCACGAGGTGCGCGTGATCGTGCTGCACCGCGTAGTGCCGCCGCGCGCGGCGCTCGCAGCGGGTCCGAGGGCAGCGGCGAGCGCGCTCGCCGGCCTGGCGCGCGAGCCGCGTGCGCAGGTGCTCGACGGCCTGCAGGTCTCCTACGTGCCCTATGTATCGCCCGATCGCGCAGCGAACGTACGCGAGATGGGGCGCCTGGGCGGCACCGTCGCTGGGGGTCGCGATGGCGCGCCTGCACCGGTCGTTCTCGTTCGACCTTCTCCACGCGCACAACGCCGTTCCGGCCGGCGACGCGGTGCGCCGCGTGCGCGCATTGCGTGCCGTTCGCGCTCCGCTGGTCGTCTCGGTGCATGGCGGCGACGTGCTGTACACGGCCGGGCGCGTGCCCGACGGCGAGCAGGCCGTGCACGGCGCGCTGGCCGAGGCGCGCCTGGTGCTTGCCAACAGCGAGGGCATCGCCGAGCTCTCTCGCGCGCACGGCGCGCAGGAGACGCGCGTGGTGCACCTCGGCACGGACGTGCCGGCGGCGGCGCGTCCGCCGCGCCGCAGCGGCGTGCCGCAGACGCTCGTCACGGTCGGGCATCTGGTCGCGCGCAAGCGCCACGCGGACGTGCTGCGTGCGCTCGCCGTGCTCACCCCGCGCCACCCGACGCTGCGCTATGAGATCGTCGGCGACGGGCGGGAGCGCCAGGCGTTGGAGGACCTGGCGGCGCGCCTGGAGGTCGCCGAGCGGGTCGACTTCCACGGACAGCTACCGCACGAGCGGGCGATCGAGCTGGCGCGTGGCTGCACGCTGTTCGTGATGCCCTCGACGGAGGAGGCCTTCGGCGTTGCCTACGTCGAGGCGATGGCGGGCGGCGTGCCGGCGATCGGCTGCCGCGGCGAGCCGGGGCCGGAGGAGATCGCGGCGGCCGGAGACGGGCTCGTGCTCGTGCCGCCGGGCGACATCGAGCGCCTGACGCAGCGGATCGACGAGCTGCTGTCAGACCCGCACAGGCTGCATGAGGTGCGCCAGCGGGCGCGCGCGACGGTGGCGGCGAACTTCACGTGGGAGCGCTGCGGCGCCCAGACGATCGACGCGTACGAGCACGCGCTGCGGTGAGGCAGGCCTCACCGCAATCGGCCGCGACAAAGCCTGTCCTGTTCGTCACGGGCAACGCCCCGGCCTACCGCGTGGGCGCCTTTGCGCGCCTGCACGAGCGCGAGGGAATCGAGCTCGCCCTGTTCGGCGGGCGCTCCGAGCACGGTGGTCCCGGGTTTGAGGGGACGATGCCCTTTCCCCACCGCCACGTGAAGCCGCACGAGCTGTACGTGCTGGCCGCCTCGGGCGACTACCGCGCGGTGGTCTGCCCGACGGGCGGGCGCCTGGCGCCCTTGGCCGGCTGGCGCGGCGCGCGGCGCGCGCGCGTACCGCTGATCTTGTGGGCCTCGCTGTGGGCGCACCCACGCAGCGCGGCGCACGCCTTCACGTACCTGCCGCTGCGCCACCTGTATCGCTCGGCGGATGCGCTCGTTACGTACGGCCCGCACGTGAGCGCCTACGTACAAGCGCGCGGTGCGCACAACGTGCACGTCGCGCCGCAGGCGGTCGACAACGACTTCTGGGGCTCGCCCGACGTGCGGGCCCCGCGCGAACCGTCGTGGCCGAGCAGGGCAGATGTTCGCTTCCTGTTCGTCGGGCGCCCGCAGCCCGAGAAGGGCCTCGCGGTGCTCGCCGACGCGTGGCGCGCGGCGGAGCTTGCGCCGGAGCGCGCTGCGCTGGTGCTGGCCGGGATCGAACCCAGCCTCGCAGCGATCGCCCCGGACGGACCGCGCCGCCAGGGCGACGCGGGCATGCTCGGTCTGGGCGCCGTGAGCCCGGTCGAGCTGCGCAACGTCTACGCGGCGTGCGACGTGCTCGTGTTGCCATCGATCGCGACACGCACGTTCCGCGAGCCGTGGGGCCTGGTAGTCAACGAGGCGATGAACCGTGGGCTGCCTGTGATCGTCAGCGACGCCGTGGGCGCGGCGGCGGGCGGACTGGTGCGCGACGAGGTCAACGGCCTGGTCGTCGAGGCGGGCGACAGCGATGCGCTGGCGCATGCGATCGTGCGTCTGTCCGATGACCCGCAGTTGCGCGCCCGTCTCGGGTCCCAGGGAGCGCGCGACGTGCGCGGTTATACATACGCCGCTTGGGCCGAGGGCTTCTCGGGTGCGCTGGCGAGCCTCAACCTCGCCCGAGGGCATTGGTAGCGTTGCGTCGCTCAAGTATGCGAATCGTGTCCGCACTGGCGCTCGCGCTGTCGCTGCTCGTCCTGCTCGCCGCCACGGCGAGCGCGGACACCGGCGCGAAGATCATCGAACGTTGCACGCACGGCCAGAGCCTCAGCGGCTTCAGCCAGAAGGACTACCGCCGCGCGCTGGCGGAGTTGCCGACGGAAGTCGAAGAGTATTCGGACTGCGGCAGCCTGATTCGCCGGGCGCAGCTGGCGGCAGCCGGTGGGGCCGACGGCGGGGGTGGCGGCCCGAGCACGCCGGCCACACCGCTCACGGCCCCCGAGCAGCGCGCGGTCGCGCGCGCGTCGAAGTCGGCAGAGGGACCTCTCGCTGTCGGCAGCCAGTTGGTCAGCCCGGGCGTCATCCACGCAAGCGTCTCCTCGGCGCTCAGCTCGCTGCCGGACCCGCTGCTGGCAATGCTCGCCTTCCTGCTCGCCTGCGCCGCGGCGCTGGGCGGACGGGCGATCCTCAAGGGTTTTCGTGCCTACCGCTCCGACTGAGCCCGAGACGGCGGTGATCGAGCCGAGCCCGGCCCGGGGTGCCATGGCCGGCGCCGATGCGCCGCCTGGTGCGAGCTCTGCGCACCTTCGCGAAGGGCGACCGAGCACGAACGGCGTGCGGCCGGGCGGCGGCCACAGCGACTGGCAGCGGGCGCTGAGCGCCCGCGCATGGGCATGGTGGCCGACGGTGCTGATCGCCGGGGTCCTCTGCTTCGTCGCGTTCGTGGCGGGCGGCGGGCTGAACCTCAGCGACATGACGATGGTGGAGATCGTGCTGAGCATCGGCTCGGGCTTGATCGTGGCCGCCGTTGCTGTGTTCGGGCCGGCGCGCGAGCGCGCCTACGGTGGCTGGGCAGTCGGTCTGCTGTTCGCCTTCGCGGCGCTGACGGCGCTGTCGGTCGTGTGGTCGGTGCAGCCGGACGACAGCTTCAAGGATGCCGGACGAATGCTCGCCTACTGCGGCGTGTTCGCCGCCGCGGTGGCGCTCGCTCGCGCGGTCCCGGCACACTGGCCGGCGGTGCTCGGCGGGGTCGTGCTCGCGGCGAGCATCGTCTGCGTCTACGCGCTCTTGACAAAGGTGTTCCCGGCCTCGCTCGATGCGGGCGACGTCTACGCGCGTCTACGTGCGCCCTACAGCTACTGGAACGCGATCGGCCTGACGGCGGCGATGGGCGCGATCGGCTGCATGTGGCTCGGCGCCAGGCGAACGGGGCATGCGCTGCTGAGCGCACTGGCCTACCCGGCGATGGGCTTGATGCTGTTGACGTTGATGCTCGCGTACTCCCGCGGCGCGCTCGTCGCGCTCGTGCTCGGTCTGGCGCTGTGGTTCTCGATCGTGCCGCTGCGACTGCGCGGCGCAGCGATCCTGATCAGCGGCGCCGTCTGCGCGGGCGGCGTGATCGCGTGGGACTTCTCCAGGCACGCGCTGAACAGCGACAACGTGGCACTTGCCGAACGTACGAGCGCGGGGCACCAGCTGGGCGTGCTGATCGTGGCGATGCTCGTGCTGCTGAGCATGATCGGCCTGGCGTTCGGCTTCTGGACCGGGCGCAACGCCCCTTCGATCGTCAGCCGCCGGCGCGTGGGCACGATGCTGCTCAGCCTGCTCGCGGTCGTCGTGCTCGCGTGCGCGGGCGCGCTGGCGGCGAGCCACCGCGGCTTCACGGGCACGATCTCGCACACGCTGCACTCGCTCACCGACCCGCACGCACCGGTCCCGTCCAACGGTCCAGGCCGCCTGACGGCGGTGGGCAGCGTGCGCGCGCGCTACTGGAACGAGGCGCTGAAGGTTCACCAAGCGCATCCGGTGCTCGGCGCGGGCGCGGAAGGCTACGCGACGGCCCGATTGCGCTACCGCACGGAGACGCTCGACGTGCGCCACGCGCACGGCTACATCGTGCAGACGCTGGCGGACCTCGGCCTCGTCGGACTCGGTCTGACGCTCGCGCTGCTGCTCGCTTGGATGGCGGCGGCGGGACGCTCTACGCACCCGTTCAACCGCCGCTGGAGCAGCTGGAGCACGCTGCGCGGCTGGCTCGATCGCGCCGGCAGCGGCGGGACGCCGGGCTGGCGGCGGCTGACGAGCGCCGACGGTCGAGCGGCGGCGTACACGCCGGAGCGCGTGGCCATGCTGAGCATGCTCTGCCTGGTCGTTGTGTTCGGCATCCATTCGATCGCGGACTGGACCTGGTACGTACCGGGCAACGCGTGCGTGGCGCTTTTGTGCGCCGGCTGGGTGGCCGGCCGTGGACCGCTCGGCGCGGGCGCTCCGCAGAGCGCTCCGGCGGGCTCGCCCCGCGCAATCGAGCCCGGCGCGGGCAAAGCTTCGAGCGCGGCGCTCGGCGTGCCGGGCGTGACGGCAGGTGCCCCAGGCGCATCCGACGCCGGCCGCGCAGGGCTGCCTGGGCTGGGGGAGCTGCGCGCACGCCTCTCCGCTCGCGCGCTCGGAGCGGTGCGGATCACGGTTGCCGTCGCGGCGATCTTCGGTGCGTTGCTGGCGGCATGGGTTCAATGGCAGCCGCAGCGCTCGGCCACAGCCTCCCAGCAGGCGCTCACCGAGCTCGCGAGCAACCCGCGCGGCGCGCTTTCCACGGCGCAGACGGCCGTCTCGCGCGACCCCCTCTCGGCACAGGCGCTGTTCACGCTGTCGGCCGTACAGCAGGCGACGGGCCGCCCGGAGCTGGCGCGGGCGACACTGCAGCGTGCGGTGCGTCTGCAGCCGTCGAACCCGCAGACGTGGCTGACGCTGGGTCAGTACGACCTGGCGAAGAACCCGCGTGCGGCCGAGCACGAGCTGGCGGCAGCGATCTACCTGAACCCGGAATCGGTCTCGCCGGAAGCGATCGCGCAGGGCAATCCAGAAGCGATCGCGATCCAGAACGACTACGTGCAGGCGCTGCGCGCGACGGGCAAACCGCCGGTCACGGGCAGGCCCTAGAAGCGCGAGCGTTCGGCGCTCGCGAGCAGCGCGCGTCGAGCCCCGGGCACGCCACCGCCTTCGCTCAGCTCGACCTGCTCGTAGCCGAAGTCCTCGAGCAGGCGGGCGAGTGAGCGCCGTGTGTAGAAGCGCAGGTGGTCGGCGCGCGGGTCGAAGTGGCGCTCGAAGCGCTGCCGTGAGAGCGCGAGGCCCAGGCGCATCAGCGCCCCGTGCGCGGGCGTGCTCAGGATCAGGCTGCCGCCGGATCGCAGGACACGCCGCAGCTCGGAGAGCCAGCGCGCCGTGTCGGCTACGTGCTCGATCGTCTCCCCCGACCAGACGACGTCGAAGCTCGCATCGGCGAGCGGCCACTCGCCGGCCGGCTCGACGCGGCGCAGCTCGAGCTCGGCGTGGCGCGAGCGGGCGCGGCGCAGCGGCTCCTCGGCGACGTCGACGCCGAGCACCCGATAGCCGGCGTTGGCGATCGCGGCGGTCAGCTGCCCTTCGCCGCAGCCGACGTCGAGCACACGCAGCGACGGCGAAAGTGAGGTTTGGCCGAGCGATCGCGCGCGGCGCTCGGCTGCGCGTGCGAGCTGTTCGAGCAGGAAGGAGCGGCGCAGCTCGAGGTCAGGCGGCTGCGTGCCGTCGGGCACCGATTCCCACAGCTCCTCGTAGTAGTCGCTACGCAAGTTGGCCGTCATCCGTGCACAAAGCTACGCGATGCGTTTATCTTGCCTGCGTGCTTGGGAGGCGCGAGACATGAGGTCCTACGGCTGAGATGAACGTCGCGTTCGACAGCCGGCCGGTTCGCGACACGCACGGTGTCGGGCGCTACACGCGCTGCCTGCTCGACGCGCTGCGCGAGACGGCGCAGGCGGACACCGAGATCGTCGAGACGCCCCGCCCCGGGCGCGCAGACGTGTTCCACTCGCCGTGGATGAACGGCGCGCTGCTGCACAGCCCGTGCCCGATGGTCGTCACGCTGCACGACCTGACGGCGCTGAAGCGTCGCAGCGAGCTGCTGCGGACGGGCGTGCGTCCGCGGCTGAGGCAGCTGGCCGTGCAGCGCGCGGTGCGCGTGATCGTGCCGACGGAGGCGCTCGCACAGGACGCGCTCACGCAGCTTGGCGTCGAGCGCGAGCAGATCGACGTGATCCACGAGGCGCCGGCGGCGTGCATGTACCCACGCCCGCAGCGCGAGATCGCGGAGGTGCGCAAGCGCTTCGCGCTGCCCGAGCGCTACCTGCTGTGGGTCGGCGGCCTGCAGCACCCGGACCCGGCCAAACACGTGACCAAGCTGGCGGCGACACCCCGCGAGATGCCGCTCGTGCTGGTCGGTTCGACCAGCCCATGGGCGCACGAGCTGGGAAACGTGATCCTCACGGGCCAGGTATCCGACGAGCACCTGGCGGCGCTCTACTCGGGCGCGCACGCGCTCTTGGTGACTTCGCAGGATGAGGGTTTCGGCCTGCCGGCCGTCGAGGCGCTCGCGTGCGCCGCGCCGGTCGTCGCATGCGAGGTGCCGGCTCTGCGCGAGGTGCTCGACGGGCGCGTCACGTTCGTGGCGCCGGGCGACCTGCGCGCGCTGATCGGCGCGGCCGAAGCCGCGACACGCCCGGCCCCGCAGCCGCCGGCGTGGACATGGCAGGACGCGGCTCGGGCGACCTGGCAGGTGTACGAGCGCGCGCGCAGCCAGGCCGGTCAGCCGCGCACGGTCGGCCGCCTGCTGCGTCGCCGCCCGGCAGCTGCGGTCGAGCCTCAGTAGGCGCCTCGCCGCGTGATCACGGCGGGGATCGTCTTCAAGAGGATCGTCAAGTCGAGCGCGAGCGACCAGTGCTCGAGGTAGATGAAGTCGAGGTGCACGAGGTCGTCGAAGTCGAGTTCCGAGCGCCCGGAGACCTGCCATAGCCCGGTGATGCCGGGGAGCACGAGGTAGCGCTTGCGGTGCCAGTCCTCGAGCATGTCGTAGTCGCGCTGGGGCAGTGGACGCGGGCCGACGAGCGACATCTCGCCGCGCAGCACGTTGATCAGCTGCGGCAGCTCGTCCAGTGAGAAGCGCCGCAGCTGGCTGCCGATCGCCGTCAGGCGCGGATCGTCGCGAATCTTGAACAGCGCGCCGGTGGCCTCGTTGAGCTCTTCGAGGTCCGACTGGCGCTCCTCGGCGTCGGTGTGCATCGTGCGGAACTTCAAGCACGGAAACGGCCGCTGCCCGATGCCGACGCGCGTCGAGCGATACAGCACAGGGCCACGCGAGGAGAGCCGCACGGCGATCGTGATCGCGAGCAGCAGCGGGCTGAGCACCACCAGCAGCAGCGTCGCCCCGACGAGGTCGAACGTCCGCTTCAATGCGAAGTCGACCCCCTCGAACACAGGCGGGCCAAGCTCGAACAGCGGCACCGACTGCCCGGGGACGAACTCGGCGCGGTGGATCAGGATCTCCATCGTCGACGGCGCGAGGCGTACGCGCACGCCGCGGCGGCTGCACTGGTCGACCAGTTCGAGCGCGTCTGCTTGGGGAAAGTCGGGGTCGGCGATGATCACCTCGTCGACGCGTTCGCTGGAGAGCACGGCTTCGAGATCGTCCAGGCGCCCGAGCGCACGCAGCCCGTTCTCGGGGAGTGCATTGGGCGCGAGGAAGCCGACGACCTCGATCGGCGAGTGCGGCGCGTCTGAGAGCGCGTGCGCGACATCGCCGATGTGTTTGCCGCGGCCGACGAGCACAGCGCGGCGGCGATAGCCGGCGGCGCGCAGGATCACGCCGGTGAGCCATTCATATCCGGCACGCAGTGAGGAGACGTACAGCAGAGCGAATGCGAGCGAGCCGTAGAACAGGTAGTAGCTGGAGAAGTGTTCGCCGGAGACGACAGCGAACAGCAGCGCGACGAAGGCGACCTGGAACAGCGAGCCGACGATCCGCGAGAGGCCGGGGCGCAGGGCGCGCGAGGAATACAGACCGGAGCGGGCGAACAGCAGCGCGGTCAGCAGGTAGGCAAACGGCAGGATCCGTTCGGTTTCACGCAGCGCCGGGTGGAACTGCACGCTGTCGAACACGAGCGCCTTGAGGATCAGCGCGGTGAAGATCGCCAGCGCGACGGCGACGAAATCGAGCGCGAGCAGCGAGAGGACGCGCGCCAGGCGCCGAGCGGTCGACATGCGCAGCAGCAGCGAGAGCGCGGGCGGGCGCTTGCGGCGCATGTCGCGGGCGCTCGTCTGCTTGCGCGCCGTGGTCTCCGAGAGCACGGTCCTCGGCGTGGGCGGCACGCCTGTGGTGACAGCTCCGCGGCCGAGCACCTGTCCGCTCGCGGGCGCGGGCGTGGAGGGCTTGCGCTGAGTCGGTGGAGCGGCCGTTCGGGTGGAACGAGGTCCCATCGCACTGCTCACAACGCTTCAGACTCGCAGATGTAGCGGTCGAGTGACGGCTCGGTGCCCATTCTGCGGGCTCCTTGCAACGCTCGTTGCGAGGACTCGCAGGCCTGCTCCGAGCGCGTTTGGACCGCGACTGCGGCGGTGCTCAGCCCTGTCCGCCGATCAGCAGCTCGACGCCGGACTGCTCGATCGTGCGCTGCAGGCCTTCGCGCAGCGACACCTCCGGGGACCAGCCGAGCAGCTCGTTCGCGAGCGTGATGTTCGGCTTGCGCTGCTTGGGGTCGTCCTCGGGAAGCGCCTCGAAGATCAGCTCGGAGGTCGAGCCCGTGAGCTCTTTGACGATCTCCGCCAGTTCGAGCAGCGTGAACTCATCGGGGTTGCCGATGTTCACCGGGTCGTGGTAGCCGGACTCGGAGAGCGCGATGATCCCGCGAATCAGATCGTCGACGTAGGTGAACGAGCGCGTCTGACTGCCGTCGCCGAACACCGTGATCGGCCTGTTCGCAAGCGCCTGGCGCAGGAACGTCGGAATCGCGCGCCCGTCGTGCGGGCGCATGCGACTGCCGTAGGTGTTGAAGATGCGCACGATCGCCGTGTCCACGCCCTGCTGGCGGTGGTAGGCCATCGTCAGCGCCTCGGCGTAGCGCTTGGCCTCGTCGTAAACCCCGCGTGGCCCGATCGGGTTGACGTGGCCCCAGTAGGTCTCGGCCTGCGGATGCTCCTTCGGGTCGCCGTACACCTCGCTCGTCGAAGCGATCAAGAAGCGCGCGCGCTTGGCCTTGGCCAGGCCGAGCGTGTGGTGCGTGCCGTAGGAGCCGACCTTGAGCGTGTGCAGCGGCAGACGCAGGTAGTCGATCGGCGAGGCCGGCGAGGCGAGGTGGTAGACGAAGTCGATCGGCTCGTCGATGAAGTACGGCTCGATGATGTCCACGCCCACGTGCATGAACCGCTCGGGGTCACGGATGTGCGCGATGTTCGCCAGCGAACCCGTCTCGAAGTTGTCGACGCAGATAACTCTGTTTCCGCGCGCGAGCAGCTCGTCGCACAGATGCGATCCGAGAAACCCGGCACCACCGGTTACGAGGCAAGTAGACATCGCGCCGGAGGATACCCGGGTCAACCCACTCGGCGTGAAACGTGGCTGTCGCGGTCCGGCGGGACCGCCGCGGCGCCGGCGGTCCTTATCATCTGGGTCATGGCCTCGACCGAGGAGCACACCGAAGAGCACCTGACGGTCGCGCCGATCGTCGGCCCGGACGATCCGCGCCGCTTCACGGATTCGGGCATCGAGGTCTCAGAGCTCTATACCGAGGCCGATCTGCCGGCTGAGCTCGACCTCGGCGAGCCCGGCGACTTCCCGTACACGCGCGGCGTGCACCGCGAGATGTACCGCAAGCAGACGTGGACGATGCGCCAGTACGCGGGATACGCCTCGGCGAAGGAGTCCAACGAGCGCTACCGCTACCTGCTCTCGAAGGGCTCGACGGGCCTGTCGATGGCGTTCGACCTGCCGACCCAGCTGGGCCTGGACTCGGACAACCCGCGCTGCCTCGGCGAGGTCGGCCGCACTGGGGTGGCGATCGACACGATCGACGACATGCGCACGGCGTTCGACGGCATCCCGCTCGACCAGGTCTCGACGTCGATGACGATCAACGCGCCGGCTGCGTGCCTCTTGCTGCTGTACGAGCTCGTCGGCGAGGAGCAGGGCGTGCCGAGCGAGAAGCTCCGCGGCACGACGCAGAACGACGTGCTCAAGGAGTACATCGCGCGCGGCAACTACATCTATCCCCCGCAGCCGACGATGCGCC
The DNA here is from genome assembly GCA_963717665.1 of uncultured Solirubrobacteraceae bacterium. Taxonomy (GTDB): domain Bacteria; phylum Actinomycetota; class Thermoleophilia; order Solirubrobacterales; family Solirubrobacteraceae; genus Palsa-744. The sequence continues at coordinate 2,795,017 of OY970348.1, read as the reverse complement.
TGACGACGGACCTGTTCCAGTACTGCCACGAAAACGTGCCGAGGTGGAACACGATCTCGATCTCGGGCTACCACTTCCGCGAGAAGGGCTGCTCGGCCGTGCAGGAGGTCGCGTTCACGCTGTCCTCGGGGATCGCCTACGTGCAGGCGGCAATCGACGCGGGGCTGTCGGTCGACGAGTTCGCGCCGCGGCTGGCGTTCTTCTTCAACGGCCACAACAACGTCTTCCAAGAGGTCGCGAAGTTCCGTGCGGCGCGACGGATGTGGGCGCACATCATGAAAGACCGCTTCGGCGCGAGGAACCCGAAGGCGACGATGCTGCGCTTCCACACGCAGACGGGCGGCGTGACGCTGACGGCGCAGCAGCCGGAGAACAACATCGTGCGCGTCGCGTTGCAGGGCTTCGCGGCGGTCTGCGGCGGCACGCAATCGCTGCACACGAACGGCTTTGACGAGGCGCTCGCACTGCCGACCGAGCGCGCGGCGAAAATCGCGCTGCGCACGCAGCAGGTGCTCGCGCACGAGTCGGGCGCGGCCGACACCGTCGACCCGTTCGCCGGCTCCTACTACGTCGAGTCGCTGACCGATGAGATCGAAGCGCGCGCGAACGAGCTGATCGAGAAGGTCGACGCGCTCGGCGGCTCGGTCAACGCGATCGAGTTCATCACGGGCGAGATCGACGAGTCGGCGTGGGGCTATCAGGAGCGCTACCGGATCGGCCAGGACATCGTCGTCGGCGTCAACAAGTACGAGGAAGAGGGCATCGAGGTTCCCGACCTGCTGCGCGTCGACCCCGAGTCAGAGCGCGAACAGCTCGACCGCCTGGCGAAGTTCAAGGCCGAGCGCGACCAGGCGCTCGTCGCGCAGCGCCTGGAGGAGCTGCGCGAGGTGGCGCGAGGTGAGGCGAACCTGCTGCCGGCGATCCGCCAGGCGCTCAAGGACCGCTGCTCGATCGGCGAGGTCTGCGCGGCGATGCAGGATATCTTCGGCAAGTACGCGCCGACGTTCTGAGCGCACGACGCCCACGCACATGCCCACGGCCTTCGGCGGGTAGCAGCAAGAGTGTGATCGGATCTCCATGAGCTCCTCTCGGGACGAGGGCGCCGGCGAGCACAGCTACGGAGCGGGCGCGCCGTACACCTTGGGCGTCGAGGAGGAGCTGTTCCTCGTGGACCCGATCGCGGGCGAGCAGATCAACGCATCGGGCGCCGTGCTCGAGCGAATCGGCGAGATCGACGGCACGGTCGAACGCGAGCTGCACGCCTCACAGGTCGAGCTGATCACAGCTGTCTGCGAGCACGTCGGCGAGGCGGCGAGCGCGCTCGCCTCGATGCGCCGGGCGGTGACGGCGACGGGCGCGGGCCTGCTCGGCGCGGGCACGCATCCGAGCGCGGAAGAGGGCGACGCGGAGATCACCGACAAGAAGCGCTACGAGCGGATCCGCGAGCTGCTCGGCGACGCCGTGGCCACGGCGGTCAGCGGTCTGCACATCCACGTCGGCATGCCCGACCCGGAAACGGCGATCCGCTCGTTCAACGGCCTGCGCCGTCGCCTGCCGCTGCTGCAGGCGCTCGGCGCCAACTCGCCGTTCAGGCACGGGCGCGACACGGGGCTGGCTTCGGCGCGCGAGGTGACCGTCAGGGGCTGGCCACGCTCGGGCGTACCGCGCGCGATGCGCGACTTCGAGGACTTCGTCTCGGCCACGAGCGTGCTCGTTCGCGCAGCTGACGTGGCCGACTACACGTGGTTCTGGTGGAAGCTGCGCCCCCATCCGCGTCTCGGCACGGTCGAGATCCGCGCACTGGACACGCAGACGTCGGTTGTGGACACCTCGGCGCTGGTCGCGCTCGCGCACTGCCTCGCGCGCGAGGCGGCGCTCGGCGAGAGCGACGAGCCCGATCCTCCGGCCGAGGTGCTCGAGGAGGGCATCTTCCGCGCCGCGCGCTACGGCGTTCACGCACGCCTGCCCGACGCGGACGGCACGCTGCGCACGGTCGGCGAGCTGCTCAGCGAGGCGCTCGACGCGGCGCGCGAGCACGCCCAAGACCTCGGCTGCGTGGCCGAGCTCGAGAGCGTCAGCGAGCTCTACGGCCGCGGCGGCGGGGCCGGCCGGCAGCGGGAGATCTATGAGGTCTCCGGCATGAGCGCGCTGCTCCGCCGGCTGACGCAGCTGAGCGGTGAGGGGCAGGACACCGGCGAGGCACGTGCCGTCGCCCCGATTGAATAGGCTGGCCGCGTGCTCGTCGCAGTCACGTTCTACACGTTCGCGCTGGCCGTGCACATCGCTGCGATCGTGATCGCGTTTGGCGTCACATTCGCCTATCCGGTGATGTACGCGGTGGGCATTCGCTCCGAGCCGCGCTCGATGCCGGGGGTGCACCGCATCCAGGACAGCGTCGGCAAGCTCGTGATCTCGCCGTTCCTGGGCCTGGCGCTGCTCGCCGGGATCTACCTGGCGAGCAAGCTGCATACGTGGAGCGACTTCTACGTGCAGTGGGGCCTCGGCGTGATCGTGCTGCTCGGCGCGCTCGGCGGCGCCTACTTCGCGCCGCGCGAGCGGCGGCTTGCCGAGCTGGCCGAGCGCGACGTCGGCGCGGGCGACGCAACAGCGAGCGGGTTTACGTTCAGCGCCGAGTACAAAGCGCTTCGCAAGCAGGTGTTCTCGGTGAACCTCGCCGCCAACGTGCTCGTGTTGCTGACGATCTACTTCATGACTGCCCAAACCGGCGCGTAGCGCCCGGTTGCGAAACGAGGCGCGCTCGGTACGCTGAGCGCATGAGCGAGGGCTATCGAGTAGCGGTCGTCGGAGCCACGGGACAGGTGGGCACGCTGATGCTGCGTCTGTTGCGTGAGCGGGAGTTTCCGGCACGGGAGATCGTGCCGTTCGCCTCCGAACGCTCGGTAGGGCGAGAGCTGGAGGGCGGCCTTGTCGTACAGGGCCTCAGCCCTGACGCGATCCAGGGATTCGACCTGGCGATCTTCTCGGCGGGCGGCTCGACGTCGGGCGAGTGGGCGCCGCGTTTCGCCGAGGCAGGGGCGGTGGTCGTCGACAACTCCTCGCGCTGGCGCATGAGCGAGGGCGTTCCCTTGGTTGTCGCCGAGGTCAATCCTGACGCGCTGGAGACACATCGCGGGATCGTCGCGAACCCGAACTGCTCGACGATGCAGATGGTCGTGGCCTTGAAGCCGCTACACGAGGAGGCCGGCATCGAGCGTCTCGTGATCAGCACATACCAGGCCGTCTCGGGGACGGGCAAGCGCGCGGTCGACGAGCTGCTCGACCAGTCACACGCACTGCTGCACGAGACGGCGATCGCCACGCCGGAGTCCTACGCGCACCAGATCGCGTTCAACGCCCTGCCCCACGCGGGCAGCTTCGCCCCGGGCGACGACCACACCGACGAGGAGCGCAAGCTGATCAACGAGACGCGCAAGATCCTCGGAGACGATCAGATCGCGATCTCGGCGACGTGCGTGCGCGTGCCGGTGGTCAACGGGCACTCGGAGGCAGTCAACGTGCAGACCCGTCGCGAGCTCTCGCCCGCGCGCGCTCGCGAGCTGCTGGAAGCCGCGCCTGGCGTGACGGTGCTCGACGACCCGGACGCCGCGCTCTATCCGTTGGCGATCGACGCAACCGGCAAGGACGACGTGTTCGTCGGGCGCATCCGCCGCGATCCCGGGCACGAGCGTGCCCTCGATCTGTGGATCGTCGCCGACAACCTGCGCAAGGGTGCCGCCACCAACGCGGTGCAAATCGCCGAGCTGCTCGACCGCCGCGGGCTGCTCGGTGCGCGCGCAGGCGCGCAGGTCTCGGCGTAGGCCGAGCTCGGCGCGACTCAGCGGACTTCGGCGCGCGGCGCGTGCCGGTCTATGTGCTCGAGGAGCGCGTCGTTGCGGCGCGGCAGCTGCACGACGGAGAGACCGTCGAGCACGGAGTGCTCGCCCCCCGTGGGGAGCTCGGCGACGTCGTCGCCGAGCGTGGCCAGTTCGTCGCGCAGGGCGAGGAAGGCTGTCACGACGCGCGGGTCGAATTGACTGCCCGCCCCGGCGCCGATCTCGGCAATCGCGCGCTCCACGGTCCAGGCCGGCTTGTACGGCCGATCGTGTGTCAACGCATCGAACACGTCGGCCACTGCCACGATCCGCCCGACGAGCGGGATCGCTTCGCCGGTTAGCCCCTTGGGGTAGCCGCGTCCGTCCCAGCGCTCGTGGTGCGTGCCGGCGATCACGGCAGCCATCTGCAGCACGGGTGAGCTCCCGCTCGAGAGCAGGCGGGCACCGAGCTCGGCATGCGTCTTCATCACGTCGAACTCCTGCTCGGTCAGCCTGCCCGGCTTGAGCAGGATGCAGTCTGGGATCGCCAGCTTGCCGACGTCGTGCAGCGGCGCCGCCTGGCGCAACAGCGTGACCTGCCCGGCGGGCAGACCCAGTCCAAGCGCCAGGCGCGCGGCGACGTGGCCGACGCGCTCGGTGTGCTGGTAGGTCTCGTCGTCGCGGTACTCGGCGGCGATTGCCAGCTGGCGCAGCGTCTCGGCGCGCGCCTCGTCGAGCTCGCGGGTGCGCTCGGCGATCATCAGCTCGAGCGACCGCGCGTTGTCGGCGAGCTGGTGCTCGGCTTCGTGCTGTGCGGTGACGTCGCGTGCGACGGCGTGCACGACGCCATCTGTGCCCGCCGCCGAAGCGCTCCACTCCAGCCAGCGGTAGCCGCCGTCGGCGGCGAGGAAGCGGTTGCGAAAGCCGAGCGCCTCGCCGCCGGCTGCGAGGGCGCGCATCTGCGCGATCGTCGTCTCACGGTCTTCGGGATGGATGAAGTCGAGGAAGCGCTGGGAATACATCGTCGCGGGCGCGTGGCCGAGCGTCCGCTCCCAAGCCGGGTTGACGCGTGTGAGCCGGCCGTGGATGCTGCCCGTCGCGAGCAGATCGGGCGAGACTTCGTAGTAGCGCAGGATGCCCGCTTCGAGCCTGCGCCGGTGTTCGACGAACGTACCTATCAGGATCGCCACGACGACCAGCGTCGTGGCGCGCACGATGTAGCCGGTCGTGAGCAGATGGGCACCGACGATCACCCGCCCCCAGAGCAGCACGAGCAGGAGCGCGACCAGCGATCCGGCGAGCGCGCCGCGCAGGCCGAAGCGCAGCGCGAGCACACCGATCGGCACGATGAACAGGGCACCCTCGGCGTCGCCGACGTTCGAGTCGCTGACGCGCAGTGCGAAGACGACCGCGAACAGCACGAGCGCCATGCCCACGGTTGCGCGCGCGCCCAAGGTCGGCCAGCGGCGGATCTCGGCCAGCTGTGGCAGGTTGAGTGCGGCGCGCATGTATTCACGTATCGTCCGATATTCGGCAGAACGCGACCATTTGACCGATCTTCGCCCTCGTCGGTGGGAAAGTTGCGTGGACAGATGTCCTAGGCACGCATGAGTACGCATGCGCGAGAGCCTTCCTGCGGCGGGGCGGCCCATGCCGCCCAGCAGAAGGACTCGCGCGCGATCGCTCGAAATGGAGCGTCGATGATCTCCTCGGAGGTGCAGCGCACGCTTGTCAAGTCTCCGCCGGAGCTGTGGGCGGAGATCAGCGATCCAGAGGCCCTCGCACGTCATCTCGGCGAGTTCGGCGAGATCCGTATCACGCGCGTGCAGCCGGAGCAGAAGGTCGAATGGGAGGCTCCCGGCGCCAGCGGCAGCATCGTGATCAAGCCCTCCGGCTGGGGCACGAAGGTCAAGCTGACCGCGACGCGCGAGCTGAGCGAGACTGACGCGGCGATCGAGCCGGACGAGACATCCGAGCCCGGCCAGAGTGTCACGATCGAGGCGGCGCAGCAAGCGCAAGGCGCGGCCGCGCTCGAGCTCGAAACGGAGGCCGAGGGAGAATCCGAGCTGCCCGACGAGCTCGAAGCCGCGGAGGCCGAGATCCTCGCCAATGAGCTGCTCGCCGAGGAGCAACTCGAGGAAGCCGACGGGGCAGTCGCCGCGTCCTTGCCGCTCGAGGCGCTCGAGGCGCTCGAGGCGCTCGAGGATCAGAGCGAGAGTGACCTATTGCCGGAGACTGCGGGCGAAAGCGACCCGCAACCCGAACGCGAGCCCGAACCGGAGCCTGCACGACGGCTCGGCTTCTTCGCGCGCCTGTTCGGGCGCAGACGCGTCGCGCGCACGGCGGCGGACGAGCCAGACCTGCATACGCGAGACATCGCCGGCGAGGAGCACTCAGACCCGGCCCTCGGCCGTGATCTGGTCACTGCTGCGGATGAGGCTATGGCCTTCGCCGCGGACGAAGCAAGCGTCTCGGATGAGGATCTGACCCTCGCCGCGGAGGTCGCGCTCCTCGAAACAGAGCTCGACGCGGAGCCGACGCCGATCCCGGCGAGCCTGCATACCCAGGTGCTGATCGCCCCGGCCACCCCGGCGGCGGCGGGCGGCGGTGAGACGGACGGCCTGGAGCTGGACAGCGCAGCCGAGCATCACTCGCCGAGCGACGCCCACGCGGACATCGCGGCAGAGCTCGAGCAGGCCGAAGAGGCCGCCGAGGAGCAGGTCACGGCTGTGCTGACCGGAGTGCTCGACAGGCTCGGCGCGGCGCACCACAGGCCGTTCTCGCGCGCCTGATCAGCTCGACAAGAGGAGCGCACGTTGCGGTCAAATCGTGCCGACTCAGTCGCCGACTAGAGTCAGGCGATGGCCTTTCCAGTTCCCATCGCAAGCGTCCTTACGGGCGCAACGGTTCCGCAGCTTGCCTATTGGCGTAGGCCGACCAACTCGGCAGAGCCGCTGCTAGTCCCTGAGGGTCGGCGATCTGGCCGCTACCTCTATTCATGGGCAGATGTAGTTGCACTGCGCTCAATCGTGTATCTGCGCCAGGAGAAGTCACTTCCGCGGATCCGCCGGGCGGTGGACAGACTTCGCCAACTTGAGGCAGCCGACTGGAAACATCTATCGGCCTACCGATTGATCAGTACGGAGTCGACGATCGTCGTTCAGACCCCCTCCGGCCAGCTTCTCGATCTTGAACTTCAGCCAGGCACGGTGCTCGAAGAGGTGCTTATGGCCGACGTACTCGGCCCGTTCGAAACCAGCAGCGGTCGCAACGTTCCGCCGCTGGAACGCCCACGCCCACGAATAACGGTGGATCCATCGGTACTGGGTGGCTACCCCGTTATCGCGGGTTCGCGCGTCCCTTTCGACGTAGTCGCACAGCTGGCGGAAGATGACCTCGAACCAACCGAGATCACCGCGATTTATCCGTCGGTTGACCCTGAGTCAATTGATGACGCGACCTGGTTCGCAAGGCAAGTGGCCGCAGTGGGCTGATGCGCGTTCTCGTCGACGAGGGCATGCCGGTGCAAGTGCTCGAGCCGCTTCGGCTCAACAAGGGTCACTCGTTTGACCATGTAGACGAGATTCGCTGGAAGGGGAAGAGGGACGTGTCCTTGTTCCGTGATGCGGCATCGAGGGGCTACGAAGCCATCCTCACGCTCGACGTTTCACAGCTCGAATCAATCGACGAGTCACGCGCCTTGCGGCAGTCCAAGCTGCACCACATCGCCATCCAGCAGGGTCGGACGGCTCAGGGAGTTCGCGCAATGGCTCGAGTTATCGCGTCCGTAGTTGCAGCGATGCCGTATGTCCTAGATGACCTCCACATCGCCAAAGGACAACGCATCGTCCAGCTGAGCTTGCTGAAAGCGGCGCGCCGACATGACGTCTTCGATCCACGGACCGATGCTGCCCGGTTTCCCTACTGGCGCTGAGCAAGGGGCGATCGATGATTGGGCGCGGCTAACATCCCGCGTCCGATGACTCCGAGCTCACACGATCGACAGTCTGACGCCGCCCTGCTGGCGGCCTCGCGCAGCGGCCACCGCAAGGAGCCGCGTCAGAAGGCACCGGAGACCTACGAGGAGAAGCTCGCCCAGCTGCACGAGCTGCGCGAAGCGGCGCTGCACTCGGCGCCGGAGGCGGAGGAGAAGCAACACGCACGCGGCAAGTACACGGCGCGCGAGCGCGTGGAGAAGCTGCTCGACGAGGGCTCCTTCCAGGAGCTCGACACGTTCGTGCGCCACCGCACACACGACTTCGACATGCAGAAGAACCGCCCATGGGGCGACGCCGTCGTAACCGGGCACGGCACGATCGATGGGCGCACGGTGTGCGTGTTCAGCCAGGACTTCACCGTGTTCGGCGGCTCGCTCGGCGAGGTGATGGGCGAAAAGATGTGCAAGATCATGGATCTGGCGGCGAAGATCGGCTGCCCCGTGATCGGCATCAACGACTCCGGTGGCGCGCGCATCCAGGAGGGCGTCGTCTCGCTCGGCGCCTACGGCGACGTGTTCGTGCGCAACGTCAAGTGCTCGGGCGTGATTCCGCAGATCAGCCTGATCATGGGTCCGTGCGCCGGCGGCGCGGTCTACTCGCCGGCGATCACGGACTTCATCTTCATGGTCAAGGAGACCTCGCACATGTTCATCACGGGCCCCGACGTGATCAAGACGGTCACGGGCGAGGAGGTCGGCTTCGAGGAGCTCGGCGGCGCGATGTCGCACAACACGAAGTCAGGCGTGGCCCACTTCGCCTCCGAGGACGAGGACGCGTGCCTGGAGGACTGCCGCTACCTGATCGGCTTCCTGCCGCAGAACAACCTGCAGACGGCGCCGCGCGTGCAGCCGACCGACGACCCACAGCGGATGGACCCGGAGCTCGACACGGCGGTGCCGGACAACCCGAACAAGCCGTATGACATGCGCAACGTCGTCAAGCTGATCGTCGACGACGAAGAGTTCTTCGAGGTGCACGAACACCACGCGAAGAACATCATCTGCGGCTTCTCGCGCCTGGATGGCTTCGCGATCGGGATCGTCGGCAACCAACCGGCGCAACTGGCGGGCGTGCTCGACATCGACGCCTCGGCGAAGGCGGCGCGCTTCGTGCGCACGTGCGACGCCTTCAACATCCCGATCCTGACGTTCGTCGACGTGCCCGGCTTCCTGCCCGGCACGAGCCAGGAGTGGGGCGGCATCATCCGCCACGGCGCGAAGCTGCTGTACGCGTTCACCGAGGCGACCGTGCCGAAGCTGACCGTGATCACGCGCAAGGCCTACGGCGGCGCCTACGACGTGATGGCCTCAAAGCACATGCTCGCCGACTTCAACTTCGCCTGGCCGACCTCGGAGGTCGCCGTGATGGGCCCGGAGGGCGCGGTCAACATCATCTACCGGCGCGACATCGCCGGCAGCCCGACGCCGCAGGAGCGGCGCGAAAAGCTGATGGCCGACTACAAGGCGCGCTTTGCCAACCCCTACACGGCGGCCGAGCGTGGCTACATCGACGACGTGATCGTGCCGCACGAGACGCGGCCGAAGCTGATCACGGCGCTGCACACGCTGCAGAGCAAGCGCGAACCAGGCCCGAAGCGCAAGCACGGCAACATCCCGCTGTAGCTCCCGCAGGAGACGCCAGGCGGCCACGGGAATCTACAAATAGGCTTCTTGACTGTGGATACTATTGTGGCCACATGGATGAAATACTATCCAAGTGGATACTATAATAGCCATTGATGGACGTAGCGCATCCATACCGGGCCGTGTGCCCCACACTCGACGGCGACGTGCTGCAAACGCTTGCCGGCACCACGATGACCCTTACGGGCCGTCAGGTTGCCGCACTGTCCGGCCGAAGGTCGCACGCCGGGGTCCTGCGCGTATTGAACCGGCTGACCGAACAGGGGCTTGTCGACCGCGTCGAGCTTAATCGCGCCTTCCTGTTCACACTCAACCGCGACCATCTCGCGTATCCGGCCGTTGTCACGCTTGCTGGCATGAGAGTGGCACTGATCGACCATCTCAAAGCGGAGTTCGCGGCCTGGCACGTCGCGCCCGTCCACGCCTCGCTGTTCGGATCGGCCGCACGCGGCGACGGAGATACGCAGAGCGACATCGACCTGTTCATCGTGCGCCCAGACGACGTGGATCAAGAGGACCCCCGATGGCGCGAACAGCTGAGCGTCCTCGAAACGAAGGTCTCGCGCTGGACTGGGAACCGCGCCGCCGCCCTCGATTTTCCCGAGAGCGAGGTCGAACGACTTGTCGCGGAGGCTCGTCCGATCGTCGCCGAGCTTCGCGCCGACGCAATCGCGCTGGCCGGAGCCCCCATCGCAGCGCTCTTCGGCAACGCATGAGTCCCCGCGCCTCAGCGCGAACACAGGCTTGCTCAGCGGCCGATGCCGCTGCTCGCCTGCGTCATGCGGGCAAGTTCCTGGAGGTCGCGGAGCTCGTCGCGGGAGAAGGCGAGGACATCGAATACTCGAGCCCGGCAGCGGCGCTCGCGGTCCTCGCCGGAATCGCAGCATCTGACGCTGCTTGCTGCAAGGCTCTCGGGCGCCGATCGCGTGGACAGGAACACCGAGCTGCGGTCACCCTGCTGGAGAAAGTCCAACCGGGCGGCAAGGGCGCGGCCAACTCGCTCAATCGACTGCTGAACCTCAAGGACGAGGCACATTACGGCTTGTTCGATGTCGGTGGACGGCACCTCAAGACAGCGATGCGTCAGGCAAGTGAGCTGGTCCGCTTTGCGGAGAGGGTCCTGCAGCGGTGAGGGTCAGCGCCGCCGGCGCCCGACCTTTTCGCCGAGCAGCAGCCACCAAGGGTAGGTCACGAACAGCAGCGCCGAGATGACGTGCGCGCGCGGCCCGGCACGCCGGTGGTCGAACTTGAAGACGCCCGAGTTGAGCATCCAGTCGCGCCCGCTCTCGGCGCGGCAGGCGCGCCAGATCGGCTGCGTCCACGGGCGGTCGAGGTACAGCGAGATGCTGGTCGCGAGGAAGGCACCGGCCGTCGCGGTGTGCACGGCGCGCGCCGCCGGGGTTCGCTCGGGCATCAGCCGGCCGTAGGCGACGCCGGTCGCATACAGCCATGGTGGGTCGATCAGGAAGGACATCGGGTCTCCTCTTAGGTGGGGGTGGCAGTGGTGGCGATCTCGGCCGCCTGCGTCTGCGCCTGTGACTCGCGGGGCACGGGACGACCGAGCATCTGAAAGGCGAGGCGGGTGGCGAGCGCCATGATCGTCAGCTGTGGATTGACCCCGAGCGCGCTGGGCACGACCGAGCCATCGGCGATGCGCAGGCCTCGAGCCCCGTGCACGGCGAGCTCGCCGTCGGCGACGCCGTGCGTCGGCCGGGCGTCGGCGCGTGCGGTACCCAGCGGATGAAAGGCCATCAGGCGCAGATCGCGAGCGCGGGCCGCGCCCGGCGCCACGCCGGGCGGCAGGGGCAGGTAGACCTCGCGCGCACCGCCCGCCCGGAACAGCTCGTCGATTCGCTGCAGGCCCTTGCGGATGCGGGCGAGATCGACGTCGTCGAGGCTGTAGCGGATCACGGGTCGCCCGCCGAGCGTCTGGACCCTTCCACGCGAGGAGTCGCTGACCATCAGCCCGAGCTGGGCCAGCCGCGGATAGGACGCCATCGCGCGTGTGTGCTGCTCGCCGCGCAGCGGCAGCGACATCGCGGCATACGCGGGCGGCCCGGCGACGGTCTCGAAGATCACGCCTTCGCCGGCGAACTCGTCGACGTAGAAGCTCTGCGGCACCCCCCTCGCCATGTTCACCTCCTCATCCATCAACGCGAACGCCGCTGTTGCCGGATGCAGGCTCAGGTTGCGGCCGAGCTGCCCGGAGGCATCGCCGATCCGGTTGCGCGCGAGCAGCAGCGGCGTGTGGATCGCACCGCAGGCCAGCACGACCTCGGACGCCCGTACCTCGAGACGGCTGCCGTCGTCCATGCGCGCGAGCACGCCACGCACGCGGCTGCGCTCGCGCGTGAGCTCGCGCACGTCGGCGCCGGTGAGGATCCGCGCACCTGCGCGCTCGGCGCGCGGCATGTAGGTGATCCCTGTGTGCTGCTTGGCCGAGGTCGGGCAGCCGAACACGCAGACGCCCGAGCCGACGCAGCCGCGGGCGTTGCGCCGCAGGTAGCCATGAGACCAGCCGAGCCGCTCGGCTCCGCGCCTGGCCACGGCGGCGTTGTTGCCGGCCAGCTCGGGAGTCACCTCGCCGACCGACAGCGAGCGTTCGACGCGCTCGAAGCAGGCGTCCATCGCCGCCTCGTCCAACTCCAGGCCGTACTCGCCGCTCCAGCGCTCGAGCACGTGTGGCGGCGTGCGAAAGCAGGTACCCGAGTTGACGAGCGTCGTGCCCCCGATCCCCCTGCCCAGCGGAAGCAGGATCGGCGGCGAGCCGATCGTCGTCGTCTGCCCGGCGTCTCGATAGAGGCGCGCCAGCATCTCCGGAGGACGCGCCGTGAAGCCGTCGGGGTCGTGACGCGCGCCCTGCTCGAGCACGACCACGCTCGCACCGCCCTCGGCCAGCTCGGCGGCCACGACGGCCCCGCCGGCCCCGCCGCCGACGATGCAGAAGTCGGCGTCGATCGTCTGGCTCACGGCCGTCCCTCGGCGCGGCGCAGACTTCGGCCCCGGGCGACGACGGCCTCGGCGTCCCAGCCGAGCGAGGCCGCGATCGCGGGGTCGTCGTAGCGACCAAGGGCGAGCGTCGCGGCGGCCGCCTCGGCGGCCAGCGGCATGCGCCTGAGCAAGATCGCGCCGCGCGGGCGACGCGCCAGCGCGAGCAGCAGCCGCAGGCCCGGACGCTGCGGCCAGGGTGCGGCCGCGATGAAGCTGTCCAGCCCGTCGCTCATCACTCGCTCGATCCGGACATCGCGGCCGCTTGGATCGAGGCCAGCCGCTCGACGGCGGCCGCCGCGGCCTCGCCATCGCCCGCATCCACCGCGCGGGCCGCCTGCACGTACAGGGGCGCAAGCTCCTGTGGATCTGAGACGAGCCCGGCGAATGCCTCGACGCGAGGCAGGTAAAGCTCACGGACGGAGTTCATGATCAGCTGGAAGACGAGGTTGCCGGCGGCCTCGACGAGGCCCGACATGAACGACCAGTCGGCGAGCAGAGCCGTCTGGCTGTCGGTGGCGCCGGCGACAGTCTGCGCGAGCTCGAGCAAGGCACTCGCCTGCTCCTCGCTGCGCCTGCTCGCGGCGAGTCGCGCGGACTCGACCAGCAGCAGGCCGCGTGCCTCGAACAGGTCGTTGAGCAGCGGCTCGCCGGCGCCGTGCTCGAGCGCCAGCGACTCCAACCCGCCGGAGCGCCGCCAGTCGAGCACGCGCGTGGCGCTGCCGTGGCGAACCTCGAGCAGCCGCAACTGCTCCAGGCGCCCGAGGGCCTCGCGGACGGAGGCCATGTTCACGCCGAGGTCGGCCGCGAGCGCGCGCTGTGAGGGAAGCCGATCGCCGGGCCGGTAGCGACCGCTCATGATCGCCTCACGGAGCTGGTCGAAAACATCGTCGGGAACCGAGCGATGCAAAATCGGATCGAGCATGGGAGCAAGTGTACCGGTGTTCCGAACAGTTGCCTCACCGCCCCCGAATCCGCCTGCGAGCGGGTCCTCAGACCCCACCGGGGGAGCGCGTGCCTCGGACGCGCTGCAAGCGAGTGCGTCAGAATGCAGCGATGCCCGCGCGCGCGCCCCGGCTGAAGCTCATCGCCCCCTCGGCCTCGCCTGAGGAGGCGGCGGCGGTCGTGGCCGCGCTGGAGCGCTTCATGCGGGCCACGGCGCCCGCCCCGACTGCGGCCGCCGAGCCGGCGGATCCGTGGCGGCGCGTGGCTATCCTCGAGGGGGTCGAGCGAGAGGCACAGGGGGATCTGGGGGATCCCTGGCTGAGGGTCTGAGCGACCGTCCGCCGGGGACGAACGGGCCTCCTGAATAAATACCTAAAAGCCGCTAGGCTTTAGCCTCAATGCTCGTCGCTCATCCAACGTCGAACGCGCCCCGGGCCAGCACCCGGATCAGGAGGTTTTCGTAGATGGAGCCAGTTTCCGTACCCGCCCAGCGCGGCACGCTGGAGGATCCAGAGGTGCTCCAGAACGTGCCCGGGCACGTGATCCCGATCCTGCAGCGAGAGTACGACGACTTCAAGACCGAGGCCAAGAAATTCCTCGACGGCCAGACCGAGGAAGACGAGTTCATCAAGTTCCGCCTGAAGCAGGGCGTCTACGGCCAGCGCCAGGCCGACGTGCAGATGATCCGCGTGAAGCTGCCCTTTGGCGGGGTCACGCCGGAGCAGATGGAGTCCTTCGCGGACGTCGTCGAGAAGTACGTGCCGCTGAACAAGGGCCACATCACGACGCGCCAGAACATCCAGATGCACCACGTCCCGCTGCTCGACGCCGAGAAGCTGATCCGCGAGATCGGCGAGACGGGGCTCTCCAGCCGCGAGGGCTGCGGCAACACGATGCGCAACGTCACGGGCGACCCGTGGGCGGGCGTAGCCAAGGACGAGCTGTTCGACCTCACCCCCTACGTCGGTGCCTATGTGCGCTACTTCGTGCGCCACCCGACGACGCAGGCGATGCCACGCAAGGTCAAGACCTCCTTCGACGGCGGTCCCCGCGACCGCGCGATCAGCGGCATCCACGACGTCGCCTTCCGCGCCCGCGTACGCGAGATCGAGGGGCGTGGCGAGGTGCGTGGCGTCGAGATGCTGGTCGGCGGCGGCACGTCGATCATGCCACGCAAGGCACAGGTGCTGTACGAGTTCCTCGAGCTCGACAACGGCGAATACCTGAAGGTCACGGAGGCCGTGATGCGGATCTTCGACCGCCAGGAGTGGCTGCGCGTGAACCGCGCCCGCGCGCGGATCAAGGTGTTCGTCGACAAGTACGGGATCGACGAGCTGCGCAAGCAGGCCGAGGAGGAGTTGCAGGGCGAGTGGGTCGCAGAACGCGACTTCTCGATCGAGCACCGCCTGTTCGCCGACGACGAGCGCGAGGGCGCGTCGGCGGCGCCGCAGAGCTACGGCAGCCCGAACGGCGACGCTTCGGAGTTCGAGCGCTTCCGCGCGGCCAACGTACGCGAGCAGAAGCAGCATGGCTTCGTGACGGTCGAGGTCAAGATCACCCGTGGCGACCTCTCGCCGGAGCAGTTCCGCGGCCTGGCGCAGATCATGCGCGACTTCGCGGGCGGCTACGCGCGCTCGACGGTGCAGCAGAACCTGGTGCTGCGCTGGGTGCGCGAGGAGTGCGTGTACGACGTCTGGCGAGCGCTGTCGCAGCTTGGGCTCGGCCAGGCCGGCTCACGCGAAATCGACGATGTGGTCTCGTGCCCGGGAACGGACTCGTGCAAGCTCGGCATCACGAGCTCGATGGGCCTCAACGAAGCCGTGCAGGAGCGGGTCGAAGCGATGAACATCACAGACGAGCTGACGCGCAAGCTGAACATCAAGATCAGCGGCTGCCCGAACGGCTGCGGCCAGCACCACGTCGCGAGCATCGGCTTCACGGGCGCGTCGATCAAAGTCGGCGAGCACACGATCCCTGCCTACATCCCGCTCGTCGGCGGCGTCTTCGAAGGCGGCGACGTCGAGTTCGGTACGCGGCTGAAGCTGCGCCTGCCCTCCAAGCGCGTGCCCGAGGCGATCGAACGCTGGATCAAGCAGTACGAGGCCGATCGCGAGAACGGCGAGGAGTGGAACGAGTACCTGGCGCGGATCGGCACGGCCGAGCTCGAGGCGCAGGTCAAGGACCTCTCGATGCCGGTCGACTTCGGGTTGGAGACGATGAACACGTTCATCGACTGGAAGCGCGACGTTCCCTTTGAAGTGATTCGCGGCGAGGGCGAGTGCGCTGTATAGAGCGCGGTAAGCAGATCAGGATGAGATACGAGCAAGAGGATCGATCAGATGGCCCCAGTAGATAGTCAAATGGCACCACAGGCACCCAGCACCCCCTTCGACCCGGCGCCGAGCCTCACGCACACGCTGCGCGAGGCGGCTCGCCACGGCGAGAAGGCGGTCCTTCTCTGCTCCTTCCAGAAGGAGGAGTCGGTACTGCTCGACGAGCTCCTGCGCCTCGACCAGGGCACGGGCCGAGCGGTCCGCATCCTGACGATCGACACGGGCGTGCTGTTCGAGCAGACGATGCAGACGTGGCGCGCCTTCGAGGAGCGCTTCGGCGTGGAGATCGAGGTGTTCGACGCGAGCAGCGACGGCGAGCCGTGGAGCGGCCCGGAGCACTGCTGCTCGGTGGCGAAGGTCGCCGCGCTCGAGCGCTCGCTGGCCGGCGCGGAGGGTTGGATCACGGGCATCCGCCGCGAGCAGGGTCCGACGCGCGCGGGCACGGAGCTGATCGAACGCGACCAGACGCGCGGGCTGTGGAAGTACAACCCGCTGGCGCACTGGAGCGACAAGGACCTGTGGCGGCGCATCCACGAGCGCGACCTGCCGTACAACGCGCTGCACGACCAGGGCTATGAGTCGATCGGCTGTGCGCCGTGCACGCAGCCGGGCAGCGGCCGCGAGGGCCGCTGGGCGGGCACGGAAAAGACCGAGTGCGGCCTGCACGTCGAAGTGGTCGACCCAGGCGCCTGAGATGGCAGTCGCGACGCGCCCACAGCTGAGCCATCTGCGGGCGCTGGAGTCGGAGGCGATTCACGTGATGCGCGAGGTGGCCGCCGAATTCGAGCGCCCGGTGCTGCTGTTCAGCGGCGGCAAGGACTCGATCGTGCTGCTGCGACTGGCCGAGAAGGCGTTCCGCCCGGCGCCGTTCCCGTTCCCGCTGATGCACGTCGACACGAGTCACAACTTCCCGGAGGTGATCGAGTTCCGCGACCGCCGCGTGGCGGAGCTCGGCGAGCGGCTGATCGTGGCGAGCGTGCAGGAGTCGATCGACAATGGGCGCGTCGTCGAGGAGCAGGGGCCGCGGGCGTCGCGCAACCAGCTGCAGACGGTGACGCTGCTCGACGCGATCGCCGAGCACAGCTTCGACGCGGCCTTCGGCGGCGCGCGCCGCGACGAGGAGCGGGCGCGGGCGAAGGAGCGCGTGTTCTCCTTCCGCGACGACTTCGGCCAGTGGGACCCGAAGAACCAGCGCCCGGAGCTGTGGAACCTCTACAACGGCCGCGTCAAGAAGGGCGAGAACGTGCGCGTCTTCCCGATCTCCAACTGGACGGAGCTCGACGTTTGGGAGTACATCGACTCCGAGCAGCTCGAGGTCCCGTCGATCTACTTCTCCCACGAGCGCCCGGTGTTCAAGCGCGACGGGATGCTCTACGCCTGGCGCGAGGGCACGGAGCTGATCGAGGGCGAGGAGATCTTCTCGGAGACCGTTCGCTACCGCACGGTCGGCGACATGAGCTGCACGGGCGGCGTGCTCTCGAAGGCGAGCACACTCGAGCAGGTCGTCGTCGAGATCGCCGCCACGCGAATCACGGAGCGCGGTGAGACGCGTGCCGACGACAAGGTGTCCGAGGCCGCGATGGAGGACCGCAAGAAGGCCGGATACTTTTGATGGGCGCGCTCCGCGCGCTGATATGGCCGCGTAGCCGCCCGGACGGCGCGCGATGACACTCGACCTGCTGCGCTTCACCACGGCCGGGGCCGTGGACGACGGCAAGAGCACGTTGATCGGCCGTCTGCTGTTCGACTCCAAGCAGGTCTTCGAGGACCAGCTCGAGCACGTGGCGGCCGCGAGCGAGCGGCGCGGCGGCGAGGGTGCGCTCGACCTGGCGCTGCTGACCGACGGCCTGCGCGCCGAGCGCGAGCAGGGGATCACGATCGACGTGGCCTACCGCTACTTCGCCACGCCCAAGCGCCGCTTCATTATCGCCGACTGCCCGGGCCACCAGCAGTACACGCGCAACATGGTCACGGGCGCCTCGACGGCCGACCTGGCGGTCGTGCTGGTCGACGCCCGCCGCGGCGGGACCGAGCAGTCCAAGCGCCACGCGTTCATCAGTGCGCTGCTCGGCATCCCGCACATCGTCGTGGCGATCAACAAGATGGATCTGGTCGAGCACTCCCAGGCACGCTTCGACGAGCTCGCAGCCGAGTTCGCGGCGTTCGCCGAGGGCCTGGAGGCGGTCACGGGCAGGCGCCTGCCGGAGACCACCTACATGCCGATCTCGGCGCTCGACGGCGACAACGTGGTGGAGCGCTCGGCGCGAATGCCGTGGTATGAGGGACCGGCCCTGCTGGAGCTGCTGGAGGACGTCGACGTCGCCTACGACCACCCGTTCGACCGCCCGGCGCGCTTTCCCGTGCAGTGGGTGATCCGCCCGGGCGCGGGGATCGCGGCCGGCGTCAACCGCGACGCCCCGGCGGGCGCAGGCGCGGCCGATCCGGACTACCGCGGCTACGCGGGCCAGCTCGCCAGCGGCGCGCTGCGGCGCGGAGACGAGGTGGCCGTGCTGCCCGGCGGCGGGCGCACGCGGATCGCGGCGATCGACACCTACGACGGCGAGCTGGAGGAGGCGATGGCGCCGATGTCGCTGACGCTGCGCCTGGAGGACGAGCTGGACATCTCGCGCGGCGAGCTGATCTGCCGCCCGGAGGAGGCCGCCACGGTCGGGCGCGAGCTGGCGGCCGACATCTGCTGGATGACCGACCGCGCGCTGAAAGCCGGGGGGCGCTACGTGCTCAAGCAGACCTCGCGCACGGCGACGGCAATCGTCGACCGGATCGAGGACGTCGTCGACGTGCACACGCTCGAGCGTTCGCAGCCGGCGCAGGAGCTCGCGCTCAACGACATCGGCCGCGTGCACCTGCGCACGAGTGTGCCGCTGGCGTTCGACCCGTACACGAGCAACCGCCGCACGGGCAGCTTCATCCTGATCGACCAGGACTCGAACGAGACGGTCGGCGCAGGGCTGATCGCGGCGGCGTCGCCCTAGCGCGCGGCGCTCGAACGCTCACGCGGCTTGCAACCGCTGTTCAGGCGGCTTTGCGCCGCGCGCGATCTGGGACCGCACGGGCGGGCGCGATCGGGCGCGACGGGGCATGCGCGCGATCCAGCAAGCGGCCGACGAGCTTGATCTGAGCCTGTGCGGCACTTCGCTCGTCGCCGAGCAGGCCCGAGGCGAGCATCAATTCCAGCGAGCGGACGAGCGGGCGCGCCAGCGGCACGAGGTGCACGATCGGGGTGCGCCGAACGCCGAGCGCATCGCTCGCGGCCTCTCCCAGCCAGCGGCGCACGAGCGCCTCGATCATCGGGGCGAGCGCGAGCCTGGCGGCGCCGACGCCCCAGCTCGGCAGCAGCCCCTCGAGCGGCAGCCCGTGTCGGGTGAGCGCGTGCATCAGCGCGGGGCCATCGTCGTTCGGTCCCAGGTCGAACGTGGCCAGCGTCTCGATCAGCCGCTCCGCCTCGCGCCAGTTGGTCGGCAGCAGCGCCGGCGGGACCCCCATCACATAGCCGACCCAGCGCCACAGCGCCGTGCGCGACTGCAGATCGGCGGCTGTCGTGCCGGCGCCGACGTCGGTCAGGGCTCGCTGCGGGACGATCGCAAAGCCGCCGATCGCCGTCGCCATCATCGCGCTGGCGCTGAGCGGCACGCCCCAGGCCTGCGTGTCCCACTCCTCGCTGTCGAGCAGGTGACGGCGTACGAGCGCATGGACGAGCCGCACCCGCATGCTGCTGCGCCAGCCCTCGCCGCCGGGCGCCATCGCGCCGGGCGTCGTCACCGCGAGCAGCCAGCGCGCGGTCTCGCCGAGGCGACGAGAAGCCATCCGCTCCAGCCGCCCGGTCGCGGCGAGCGGGCGCGACAGGTCGCCGTACTGATAGCCGAACGCGAGCGAGCCGTAGATCAGCGACGGCGCCAGCGCCGGCAGGCCGGCGCGCCAGAAGCTCGTCGCGCCGGCGTCGACGAGGTCGAGGTCGAGCCACGACGGCGCTCGCGAGGCATGCTCCAGCAGCTCGCGCAGCTCGCACGGGGCGTCGTCGCCCACTGCATCGATGCCGTGCTCGAGCGCACGCTCGAACATGCTCCAACCCACTCCGCCCGGCAGCGCGCGAAAGCGCTCCACCAGCGCGTCGGCCCGCGGATCGCCTCGGTGCCGCCCGGCCGCCAGCCGGCCACGAAGCTCCTGCTCGCCGAGTGCGGCGATGCCCAGGGTCTCACCCGCGAGCCCGTGGTCCGCTTCTCGTGACCTATCTGCGATCGATCCTGACACGACTGTTTCCTGATCATACCTGAAGAGGAAGCGTACGTTTCCGTATTGCTGTCGACCGCGCGTCGAGCGCCGGCTGGCCGTCGTGGCCGGCGATCGACATGCACGAGCCGGCGACTTGCCCCCGTCGCCGGGCCTGTGAGAATGGCCGCATGGCCACCGAGCGCACCTACGCCGGACGCTCGGCGCAGGAACGAAGGGACTCCCGGCGCCGCGCGCTGCTCGACGCGGGGCTCGAGCTGATCGGCACGCAGGGATGGACGCAGACCAGCGTGCGCGGCGTCTACCAGCTGGCGGGGGTCAGCCCGCGCTTCTTCTACGAGAGCTTCACGGATCTCGACGCGCTGGCGGTGGCCGTCTACGACGAGATCGTCAGCGAGGCCACGGCGGACATGGTCGCCGCCGTCTCGACCGCCGGCGCGGATCGCCACGCTCAGGCCGAGGCCGCGATGCGCGCTGTCGTGGACGCCCTCACGGAGGATCCACGCCGGGCGCGCGTCGTGTTCGTCGAGGCGCTCGGCAGCGAGGCGCTCGCGCGGCGGCGCAGACGGACGCTGCGCGAGCTCTCGGGCCTGATCGAGGCGCTCGGCGAGGCGAGCTACGAGGTGCTGCCCCCCGATCCGCTGACGAAGGTGACCTCGGCGCTGCTCGCGGGCGGCATCGTCGAGCTGCTCGTCGCGTGGATCGACGGCAGCATCGAGGTGAGCGAGGAGCAACTCGTCGGCGACGCCGCGGCACTGGTCGTCGGGCTGGGTGACGCCGCGGCGGCGATCGGAGCGGCGCGCATGCGCTCACGGCCCGCCGCGAGGGAACGCTAAGCTTCCGCCGCCGATGTTCAGCAAGGTTTTGATTGCCAACCGCGGCGAGATCGCCGTCCGCATCGCACGCGCCCTGCAGGAGATGGGGATCGCGAGCGTTGCCGTGTACTCCGAGCTCGACCGCGACGCGCCGCACGTCAAACGTGCCGATGAGGCCTACAACCTCGGCGAGGGCCCAGCCTCGGAGAACTACCTGAGCGTCGAGAAGATCCTCGAGGTGGCAAAGCGCGCCGGCGCCGAGGCGGTCCACCCGGGATATGGCTTCCTCGCCGAGAACGCGCCGTTCGCGCAGGCATGCGAGGACGCCGGCGTCGTCTTCATCGGCCCGCCGGCGAGCGCGATCGAGGCGATGGGCTCGAAGACGCGTGCGCGCGAGCTGATGCAGGCGGCCGGCGTGCCGATCGTGCCCGGCACGACCGAGCCCGTCGCGACGGTCGCCGACGCGCTGAAGATCGCCAAGGGAGAGATCGGCTTTCCCGTCGCCGTCAAGGCCGCCGGCGGCGGCGGCGGCAAGGGCTTTCGCGTGGCGCTGTCCGAGGACGAGCTCGAGGGTGCCTTCGAGGGCTCCAGCCGCGAAGGCGAGAAGTTCTTCTCCGACGGCACGGTCTACCTCGAGCGCTACCTGCACGACCCGCGCCACGTCGAGGTGCAGGTGCTCGCCGACCGTCACGGCAACGTGATCCACCTCGGCGAGCGCGACTGCTCGATCCAGCGCCGCCACCAGAAGGTGATCGAGGAGTCCCCGGCGCCCGAATGGATCGTCGACTCGCAGATGCGCGAGCGGATCGGCAAGATCGGCGTCGACGCGGCCAAGGCTGTCGACTACGTCGGCGCCGGCACGATCGAGGGGCTGTTCTCCGCGCAGGATGGCAAGGAGCCCGAGTACTTCTTCCTCGAGATGAACACGCGCGTGCAGGTCGAGCACTGCGTGACCGAGATGACGACGGGGATCGACATCGTCAAGGAGGGCATCCGCGCGGCGGCCGGCGAGGAGCTCTCCTACGCGCAGGTCGACATCGAGCTGCGCGGCCACGCGATCGAGTGCCGCATCAACGCCGAGGACGCCTCGAAGAACTTCGCCCCGGCCCCGGGCAAGATCGGGCGCTACCTGGAGCCGAGCGGCCCCGGCGTGCGCGTCGACTCGGGCGTCGAGGAAGGCGGCGAAGTCTCGCCGATGTACGACCCGATGGTGGCCAAGCTGATCGTCTGGGACGCCGACCGCGAGCAGGCGACCAAGCGGATGCTGCGCGCGCTCGGCGAATACGAGATCGAGGGCCTGAAGACGCTGATCCCGTTCCACCAGGCGCTGCTCGCGACCGAGCAGTGGGCCAAGGGCGAGACGTGCAGAGACCTGCTCGAGGACAAGAAGTGGCTGAAGACACTCGCCTTCGAGAAGCCCGCAGCGCCCGCGGAGGCCGGCGAGGAGGAGCAGGAGAAGGTCGAGCAGACCTACTCGGTCGAGGTTTCAGGCAAGCGCTTCGACGTGCGCGTCGTCGGCCCGCCATTTGCCGGCGGTGGCGGTGGCGGTGGCGGCGCGGCGAGCAATGGCGCGGCACCTGGTGCCAAGGCGCCGAAGCGCAGCGCGCGCAAGTCCTCGAGCGGCGGCGGCGGCGCGGACGTGCTGCCCTCGCCGCTGCAGGGCAACATGTGGAAGGTGCTCGTCAAGCAGGGCGACACCGTGCAGGAGGGCCAGCTGATCTGCATCATCGAGGCGATGAAGATGGAGAACGAGATCACCGCGCACAAGGCCGGCACGATCGCCGAGCTGCCGATCGTCGAGGGCGAGCCGATCCAGGCCGGCGCGCCGATCGCGACGATCACCAGCGCTGCCGCCTAGTTTCAGAAGCCACGCTTGCTGCTGGAAACATTCGTGGCATGTCGCTGGCCCGTTTTCTTGCGATAACCAGCTCGGCTCAACAGATTCCACACGTCGCTCTGACGCACCACTACGGTGCAGCGGATGTCCGCGCCCGCGATTACGGCTGGTGTTCGGCACACGCCATGGCGACCCTGCGGCCTGACGCAGCCGCACGCGCACCCTGCCGACGGCGCTTGCACGAGGGAGCTCAAATGAAGATCTCGATACTCCTTCCGACTCGGGACCGGCTTGAGCTGCTCCGCCATGCCGTTGCGAGTGTCACGCACCTGGAAGATCACGACTACGAGATCGTCATCTCCGACAACTGCTCCACGGGCGACGTGGCGGGCTATGTCGAATCACTTGAAGACATCCGGGTCCGCTACGTGCGCACCCCCCGACACTTCTCTATTACTGATAACTGGAACAACGCACTCGCTCACAGCACAGGTGAGTACGTCGTGATGCTCGGCGATGCCGACGCACTGCTCGACGGCTACTTCACCCGCACGAGGAGGCTGATCGCGGACTTCGACTGCCCGCAGGTCATCTATCACAACGCGCTCGGCTTCGCATATCCGGGAGCCATTCCGAGCCGGCCGGCGGGGCTATTGCGCTCGGAGGGCTATGCACCTTTCATTCGACACGCAACCGGACCGGCGCGGCTGCCATGTGACCGAGCCCGCGAGATCGCGCGCGGCCTCGCGAACTTCCGCCTGAGCTACGGCTTCAACATGCAGTTCGTGACGGTCGGTCGCGCAGCGATTGAAGAACTGTCCAACGATGGCGACTTCTTCCGCTCGCCCTTCCCGGACTACTACGCGATGAATCACCTACTTGCGTGTGCCCACTCGCTCGTGGTGGAACCGCAACCGTTGGTCGTGATTGACATCTCGGGGGGCTCGTATGGGTTCTTTATCAACAATCGGGAGACGGAGAGCCGATCGGTCCTGGAAGTCAAAGCAACCCCGGACGAGCCGCGCGTAGGGCAATCACAGCTGCTGCCTGGTCTGAACATCAACAACGGCTGGCTGCGCGCGAGCGAGGAACTCTACGCCCAGCTCGGCTTTCCGGCCGACTTCAAGCCGGACTATCGACGCTATCGCATGCTGCAGATCCTGCACGTATATGCAGGGCACCGACGGCGGGGGGAGCTGCTTGCTGAGCACGTAGCCGAGATCGAGCAACACATGTCAGGTCCTGAGCGAGTCGCCTATCGCTCGCTGTTTGCTGTACTCGCGGCCATCGTCGGGTTGCTTCCGAAGCGCGCGAGTGTGCACGTGCCACCCTTGACGACCCTGATCGCACGTCAGCTGCCGTGGTGGAACCCAGTTCCAGACAGAGGCCGCTATCGCGACATCGGCGAGGTAGTCGAGAAGGTGACGTCGTCCGGCGACCTGGCGCGGTGGCAACGCCAGCGGGGCTCACGTTTGCTCGACGCAACCCTCACTCGAATCTTCCCATGAACGAGCACCGCCCCCCACTCGCGGTCGGCTCGAGCTGTGCCCCATGCCGTCGCGAGCGTCACGCGTGTGGAAATAACTAAGAGATCGTGATCTCCGACAGGCTGCTCCACGAGCGCCTACTAAGTTGCGTCGTTTGAACAACGGTCGCATTCGCTACGTTCGTGCACCGAGACTGCATCGATGACGATGGCCCGACCCCCTAAGTTCGGTCCGCCTCGTGTGAGAGTCCTTCAGCCCATGCAAAATGGGCGAGAGGAGGACCATCGAGGTGAAGCGCAGACGACACACGCCCGAGCAGATCGTCAGGAAGCTGCGGGAGGCCGACCGGCTCTTGGCCGAGGGGACCGCCGTCCCAGAGCTCTGCAAGGCCCTGGAAGTCTCCGAGCAGACCTATCACCGCTGGCGAGCGCAGTACGGCGGAATGAAGGCAGACGACGTCAAGCGCCTGAAGGAGCTCGAGCGCGAGAACGCCCAGCTCAAGCGCCTGGTCGCCGACAAGGAGCTCGAGAACCTCGCGCTTCGGGAGATCTCGCGGGGAAACTGGTGAGCCCGTCGCGACGCAGAGCCGCGGTCCTGATGCTCGAGGACCGCCTCGGGCTCTCGCAGCGGCGGGCATGCCAGATCGCCGGTCAGCATCGCTCCACCCAGCGCCGTGAGCCATGCGGCGCTCACGATGACGGCGCGCTGCGTGCCCGGCTGCGCGAGCTCTCCCGCGAGCGCCCTCGCTGGGGCTACCGCCGCGCGCACGCCACGCTGTGCGAGGAGGGCTGGAGCGTGAACCGCAAGCGCGTGCAGCGCCTGTGGCGCGAGGAGGGCCTGCGCGTGCCCGTGCGCCGCAGAAAGCGCCGGCGCCTGGGCAGCTCGACAGTGCCGGCCAAGCGCCTGCGCGCCGAGCATCCCGATCACGTCTGGGCGCTTGACTTCCAGTTCGACCAGAGCGCCGACGGGAAGATCCTGAAGCTCCTGCACGTGGTCGATGAGTTCACGCGCGAGGCGCTTGCGATCGAATGCCACCGAAGGATCGATGCCGACGCCATCGTCGCCACGCTTGAACGGCTCGTCGGCAAACGCGGCCGCGCTCCGCAGTTCATCCGCTGTGACAACGGCCCGGAGCTGACGGCCAACGCGCTCAGAGACTGGTGTCGCTTCGCCCGTGCCGGAAGCGCCTACATCGAGCCCGGCTCACCCTGGCAGAACCCCTACGTCGAGTCTTTCGGCTCGCGTGTGCGCGACGAGCTGCTCTCGGTCGAGTTGTTCTGCAGTCTCGCCGAGGCCAGGGTCATGGTCGAGGACTTCCGCGAGGACTACAACGAGCGCCGGCCACACTCAGCGCTGGGGATGGCGGCGCCGGCTCGCTTCGCGCACGCGTGGAAGCTCCAGGATGAGCGCACAACCACTAGCTTCAACGACAACCGACTCTCACAAGAGGTGGACCGATGAACGGGGTCCGGTCAACGATGCGCGAACGGATACGCCTTCTTGCGAGGCCAATCCGCGAGACGCGGGTCCGAGACCGGATCGGACTCAGCGAGCGACTAGCAGACACGGACGTTGCCTGGGACGGTACCCCCATACTGCGACGCTGCTCTCGCGTCACTGTCCTAGTGGAATCCGGTGCCTGATGAGCGGCAATACAGCGAAATCACTGAGGTGGTGAGCGCATTGGATGGCGATCGCGATCCGGCGCATTGGAAAGAGGAGTTGGGCTCACGGTTGCTCCGTCTATCCCCTGGGCGTGGCTTTCGCTGATCAGCGTCGGCGCTCTTGCCACCATCGTACGGTGCCAGCAAGGCCGTCGGCCAGAGTCCTCTGCGTCAGAAAGCCGACCTCATTGCGTAGGCGGGTGACGTCGGCAACGAGTTGCTGGGGCTCCCACGAGCGATTGGGGAGACTGCCGCGGAGGACCAACTCAGGATGTCCGATCGAGGTTACTATCTGATCAACTACCTCGTCAAGGGACACGCCGACGCCTGAGGCGAGATTGACGTCTCCGACGACTAAGCTGTCGAGCAGGGCGAGGACGGCCTCTGCGACGTCATCAACGTGCGTGTAGTCGCGGATTTGCTTGCCGCTGCTGATCGCCACGGAGTCATTGTTCAGGAGTGCCTGGATCACCGACGGTACGAGGCGAGAGGGACAGTCGTGCGGGCCATAAATGAAGAATGGCCTTCCCCACGCAAGGGCAACTCCCTCTTGACGCGCGTAGGCATTGGCCAGCCGGCGCAGAGCATCCTTCGCAGCGCCATAGAGCGTCGTCGGCGCTAGCTGCGAGCGGTTCTCACTAAGCGGGCCGGAGACCTTCGACCAGTCATACTCGGCGCTCGAACCTACCATCAACAGACGGCTCCCCCCGTGACGCACGAAGGCCCGCATCAAGCGCAGGCTGGACTCCACCCAGACGACATTCTCCGGCGCGTGCAGGATGCGACCATGCTCGGTGTACCAGGCGAGGTGGATCAGATGCTCGGCAGCTATCGTGCTCATTACGCGCTCGATCTCGTCCTCCACGAGCAGATCGACTTGATGCCATTTCACCCCTGGAACGTCTGGAGGCGGCGGTCGACGGTAAAGCGCGTGAACCTCCTGTCCGCGGCTGGCTAGCATTCTTACCACTGGCTGGCCGATGAAGCCGGTAGCGCCCGTCACCAGTACGCCACTCATCCAGACACGATCCTGTGTGGCCCGTGGAGTTCGAGCCGAGACGGCTCTGGATCGGCACGCGTCCCCCATGCAAGGACTGACAGCAGGCGTCGATGCGCTAGGTCCGTGCGCATATGGTTGAGCGTCTGGTTGTCAGCAACGAGCAGACCCTCTTGGTCGCCCTGCCACAGTGTACGGCTGCGGTCCCATCGCTCCGGCTCGTATCCTTCACCCCAGCGATTAATCACGAACGAAGCCAAGCCTAATTCCCTCAGCCAACTGGTGAGGCTCTCGCGGCTGCCCTCTAGCGAGTACGCGTCGAGCTTACTTCGGACCACGAAAAGTGGCAGTTTGCGTAGCGTGGCATGGGCGATCATGAAGGCATTCGGGCGCAGATTCCGGGCTGGAAAGGCTCGTAGTAGAAGAATGTGCCCGGTACCTCACGAAGCCGTTCCAGCTTTGCGCGAAGCGCCTCGACGGTTGAGCGTTGCTGTTTGCCTTGCTTCTCCAGCTCGATGTCAAGCAACAGCTCGCGCGCCCTCTGCAGCGGCGGCAGCAGACCGCGGTATGCACTGGGCAGTCCTAGCGAGTACTTCAACCAGGAATGCTGACTTGCCCACGAACCGGTTGCGCCCACCTGCCCGACGCCAGGGCGTTGCAAGGCTGCATCGAGCATCGCCAGCCAGCCGTCGGCCAGCGGTCTGGCGTGGGAGTTCAGGAAGCAGTAGCGCTCGCGACGCAATTGCGTAGCCGTCGCGAAGTAGATGCCTAGATCGAACCAGCGATCGGAGAAGAACAGCGTCAGCGGCTGCAGATCGGCGACTTCCTCGAGATAGGGCCTCGCCTCCTCGGGCGAGTGGAACCCCTTCATCGCCAGCACGAACTCGTGCTCGACTCCAGGAGGATGGCTGCGAAAGGCCTCAGCGAAGTCACGTAGCGAGCTCGGCCCGTTTGCCTTGCGCACGAGATGCACGACGCATGGGCCATTGTTGAAGTCCTCACGTGCCTGCGGCAAGTGAAGCGGGATGTGTGACCAGGTCCATGGAGGTCGCACCTCAGCCACTACGATCCTGGATTGCGGAGCCTGTGGAACGCAGGGACGGGCTCTCGCGCATCGCCTGTCCGGTGAGCCAGGGGTCGGCGCGATCGCCCCAGGCGAACCTCGAGAGCAGCCGTCGGCGTGCATCACCGCCCTGCGTGTAGCACAGCGTTTGATTGTCGGCGACGAGCAGTCCCTCCTGATCGCCTTGCCAGAAGGTTCGGCTTCGATCCCATCGGTCTCGTGGATAGACCGCACCCCAGCGGTCAACGACGAGTGATGCGCGCCCCATTCCCTCGAGCTGGCGCATCAGGCTCTCGCGACCGCTCTCGAGGGTGTAGGTGTCCATCTTGTTAAGCACGACGAACAGGTGCATGTTGGAGAGAGTGGTGTGGGCAACCATGAAAGCATTAGGCCGTAGGTGAAAAGCGGGAAAGGCGTCGAATCCAAACAGTTCCTCTGGCAGCTGGAGCAGGCTCTTGCAGCGTGCTCGAAGGGTCTCGACAATGGAGCGTTGCTGTTTGCCTTGCTTCTCCAGCTCGATGTCAAGCAACAGCTCGCGCGCCCTCTGCAGCGGCGGCAGCAGACCGCGGTATGCACTGGGCAGTCCTAGCGAGTACTTCAACCAGGAATGCTGACTTGCCCACGAACCGGTTGCGCCCACCTGCCCGACGCCAGGGCGTTGCAAGGCTGCATCGAGCATCGCCAGCCAGCCGTCGGCCAGCGGTCTGGCGTGGGAGTTCAGGAAGCAGTAGCGCTCGCGACGCAATTGCGTAGCCGTCGCGAAGTAGATGCCTAGATCGAACCAGCGATCGGAGAAGAACAGCGTCAGCGGCTGCAGATCGGCGACTTCCTCGAGATAGGGCCTCGCCTCCTCGGGCGAGTGGAACCCCTTCATCGCCAGCACGAACTCGTGCTCGACTCCAGGAGGATGGCTGCGAAAGGCCTCAGCGAAGTCACGTAGCGAGCTCGGCCCGTTTGCCTTGCGCACGAGATGCACGACGCATGGGCCATTGTTGAAGTCCTCACGTGCCTGCGGCAAGTGAAGCGGGATGTGTGACCAGGTCCATGGAGGTCGCACCTCAGCTCGTGACCCTCCTCCGACGTGACGCCAGCAGCAGATTTACGAGGTCAGGCGGAACGCTCCTGACAAGACCCAGCACGACTACGTAAAGGATGCTCGACAGACACACGCGACCGAATACGGGGACGCCAACCAGGAGCATCGGGCTGACGCCTGCCCCCGTCGCCATGGCCACCTTGGGCACTAGGCGAAGGCCAGGCCGCAGGTGCGGACGACCGTGTACAAGCACCATGGCACCAGCAATCGCAGCGACGGCCTCAACCGACACGGTAGCCGCTGCTGCCCCCACGGCACCGAAGAGCGAGGCGAGGACGGCCACTGCTCCAGCAAGCAGCGCCAGAAAGCCTTAGCTGACATGAGGCCAGCGACGCTAACAGGGGCGTGCGCGGGAGATGCAGAGATGGCTCGTGCGTCACTGTCCACGGGCAATTGCCGCATTTGCCTGTTTCCATCTCGCAGGGTCGCCCAGCCGTATGCCGATGCATAAACACCTAGATGTACTGCCCTAGGTGGAGAGGGTTTGCCGCTGCTGCGGACAGCGTGAGAGGCAGACCGCTGTCTCGCTGGCGTTTTCACACCCTTAGACGGATACTGGTCCAGAGATGTGGACAGGGACGACAGATGTGGTCATTCCGATTCACGGCGGGCGTGCGGTCACCGAGCGCTGCCTAGAGGCGCTCGCCACACAGACGCAGGAGCACCGAGTAATCGTCGTCGACAACGACTCGCCGGACGATTCGGCAGACGCAATCGCCGCGTTATTCCCCGAGTGTGAAGCTGCTCAAACTCGGTGCCAACCGTGGCTACGCCGCTGCATCCAACGCCGGCATCGCGTGCGGCAGCGGCGAGGCGGTCGTGCTGCTCAACAACGACGTCCTTGAGCCACCGGCATTCTTGGCTCACCTGCTCGCGCCACTCGCGGCAGACACCCGTATCGGTTCCGTGGCGTCGCTGCTGTTGCAGCCTGGAACGTCCGCGATCGACAGCGCCGGGCTTGCGGCAGATCCGACACTTGCTGGCTTTCCTCGGCTCCAAGGTTTTCCAGAACGCTCGGCGACGACGAAGCAGCCGGTGCTTCTCGGACGCACTGGCGCTGCCGGCGCATATCGACGCTCGGCTCTCGACCAGGTCGGCGGCTTGGGCGAGCGGATCTTCCTTTACCAAGAGGATCTCGATCTTGCCTTGCGCTTGTGTGCGGCGGGGTGGAGCAGTGTGCTGGCATCCGATGCGCGCGCCATTCATCTCGGATCGAGGACGGCCGGGCGGGGATCGGCCTTCCAGCGTCGCCATGCGGGCGCTTCGCGCGGCTACCTCCTTCGACGCTACGGCGTCCTGCAGGGGCGCAGAGCGCCACGCGCGCTGGCAACGGAGGCGATCGCCGTCGCGGCCGATGCCGCGCTTTCACGCGATCTTGCCGCCTTCCGCGGGCGCCTCGCCGGCGGGCGCTCGGCTCGCGGCGTCTCCCCGAACACGCCTCCGAGCGATGGGCTGGACCACACGATCAAGTTCGTTGCGAGCCTGCGACTGCGAAGGTCAGATCGCAGGCTGGCCAACAAGGCGGAGCGCCCGACCGAGCTTCCCGTGAGAGCGGCGACGGCTCGTCTCAACTGACGATCGCGACATTCCTCGCGTGAGCTTGCCGCTGAACCTTTGTGCTGCGCGTATGAGGCAACTGTGCGTCGTGGGGAGATGCAGCCAAGGCGCTCAAGTAGGCGATGTCCTCTTCGAGAACTCGCAGGGCATGCTCGACGTCGAGAACCGGGCCATGCCCAGGCACGATTAGCTCGGAGGCTTCGAGCAGGGGACGCAGCCGTTCAAGGGTTCCGAGGTACTCAGCAACGGTTCCACTACCCCCCAACGTGGGGATCTCTACGCTCGAGCAGTAGTCGCCTACCGCAAGAACCTTGGCCCAGCGCAGGTGCACGGCCATCCCGTCGGATGTATGTCCAGTCGTCGCGTGCAGCTCGAGCGTTTGGCCTCCGAGTTCACAGTTGCCAGGCACCGGGAGCGCCTGAATCGAGCCCAGCGCAAGAGGTCGTGGACGTTTGATCATCAGGCTTTCGTCGAAGTCGCGCAACTCACGCTGAGCCCGGCCCGGCTCCTTGCCCAAACGCGCGGCTGTGTCCTCTGCGACACCGAGGGCGGCATTTGGAAAAGCAAGGCGTCCCAGAAGGTGATCCCAGTCGCCATGCGTGGCCAACAGCGCGCTAGGCTCGGTAAAGCCTGCCTGCGCAACGAGAGCAACAAGCGCCTCGAGCTCGTCCGGAAGGATCGGCGAGTCGATCACGAACGTCTCTTCTAGGAGGTCGGGGGCTGCGCCCATACGTCGCTCACGCTCGCCGTCAGTACGTGAGCCGCGAACGATCAGGCAGTTGGTCTGCAGCAGGGCACTCGTCACTACAAGTACGTCGGAGTGCAGGGCAACCGCCCGCATTCGAGCTAGGAGACGCCGAGGAGCTTGGCGGCCTCTTTCAAGTTGGCGACTTCGGCCGTCGGCTTCTTCTGCGAGGACTCGAGCGTCTCCTTGCTGCGGTTGACCCAGATCACGGGCACGCGCGCTTTGACGCACGGCGCGACGTCGTGGTAGTGGCTCGAGGCGACGTGGACCCAGCCGCGCTTGCCGCCGACGCGCCTGGCGCACTCGGTGAAGTGGGCCGGTTCGGGCTTGTAGGAGCGCACCTGCTGCGCCGTGACGACGAGGTCGAAGTCGGTCGGGATGTGCCGCCGCGTCTGCCCGAGCAGCTTGTCGTCGATGTTTGACAACAGGCCCAATTTGTATTTCTTGGCGAGCTTGGCCAGCTGCGTGTTGGTCTCCTTGAACGGCTTCCAGCGTTCCACCGAGTCGGGCAGGAAGCCCGAGCGGGAGGGCTCAAGCGGCCACTCCAGCCGCTTCGCGATCTCGATCGCCGTGCGCCTGAGCACCTCGGCGTAGAGCTCGTAGGAGCCGCTCTCGATTTCGCGCGAGATCTCGTGGAACAGGGCTATCAACTCGGCGCGGTCGAGCTCGAAGCCGTCGCGCGCAGCCTCCTTGGCGAAGGCTTCGTAGATCCCGCTCTCCCAGTCGATCAGGGTGCCGTAGACATCGAATGTGACGAAGGTGACGTTCTTAGGTATTGGCATCGGGCGGGCATTATGCCGCGCTTGGCCTCCCGAGCGCGGTCTGCCTCATTTGCGTTAGAGTCCCGCGCCGCAATGGATCTGTTGGAGTACCAAGGCAAGCAGCTGTTCGCCCGGCACGGATTGAAGGTCTCATCGGGCAGGGCCGTGACCTCAGTCGACGACGCTGTCGTGGCTGCCGACGAGGTCGGCTACCCGATCGTCGTCAAGGCGCAGGTGCTGATCGGCGGCCGCGGCAAGGCCGGCGGCGTGAAGCTCGCATCCAACGAATCCGAGGCGCGCGAGCACGCCGGCAACATCCTCGGCATGGACATCAAGGGACACATCGTCCGCACGCTGTGGATCGAGCACGCCTCGGACATCGCCACCGAGTACTACGCCTCTGTGCTGCTCGACCGCTCGGCCAAGCAGCCGCTCGTGATGTTCAGCACCGAGGGCGGCGTCGACATCGAAGAGGTCGCCGAGCAGACGCCCGAGAAGCTGATCCGCCATCACGTCGACGCGCTGCAGGGGCTCTCCCACGAGGAGGCCGCGCAGATCGCCCGCGACGGCGGCGCCGACGCGGACGTGATCGACGGTGTCGCCGACGCGCTCGTCGCGCTGTACGAGGTCTGGCTGCAGGAGGACGCCACGCTGACCGAGATCAACCCGCTGATCGTCACGCCGGAGCGTGAAGTCAAGGCGCTTGACTCGAAGGTCTCGCTCGACGGCAACGCGCTCTACCGCCACCCCGAGAACCAGGGGCTCTCCGACAAGGAGAACGAAGACCCGCTCGAACGCCGCGCCAAGGAAGAGGGCGTGCAATTCGTCAAGCTCGACGGCGACATCGGCATCCTCGGCAACGGCGCCGGGCTCGTGATGTCGACGCTCGACGTCGTCTCGCAGGCCGGCGGCGCGCCCGCCAACTTCCTCGACGCCGGCGGCGGCTCCAACGCCGAGACGATCAAGCAGGCCGTCGACCTGATCCTCGCCAACGACAAGGTCAAGGCCGTGCTCGTTCAACATCTTCGCCGGGATCACGCGTTGCGACGTCGTCGCCGAAGGACTGATCGCGGCCTTCGGCGAGATCAAGCCTGCCGTGCCGTTCGTCGTGCGCCTCGACGGCACCAACGACGTCGAGGGACGCCGCCTGCTGACAGAGGCCGGGCTGCCCAGCGTGCACGCCGCCACGACGATGAACGAGGCCGCCGAGCTGGTCGTCGCCCTCGCCGCCGGGCGCAACGGCGTGGGAGCCATCGCCTGATGTCGGTCCTCGTCGACGAGTCGACGCGCCTGTGCGTCGCCGGGATCACCGGCCGCGAGGGCACCTTCCACACGCTCAACAACCGCAACTACGGCACCAGCGTCGTCGGCGGCGTCACCCCCGGCAAGGGCGGACAGGACGTCGAGGGCATCCCCGTGTTCGACAGCTGGGCCGACGCCGTCTCCGAGGTGCAGCCGAACACGGCGATGATCTTCGTGCCGCCGCGCTTCGCCGCCGACGCGATCCTCGAGGCGGCCGCCGCCGGCGTCGAGCTGATCATCGCGATCACCGAGGGCATCCCCGCGCACGACGAGCTGCGCGTCTACAACATCCTCGAGCGCGACCACCCCGGCACGCGCCTCGTCGGTCCCAACTGCCCCGGGCATCCTCTCTCCGGGCAAGGCCAACGTCGGCATCATCCCGGCCTCCTTCTTCGAGCAGGGCAACGTCGGCGTCGTCTCGCGCTCGGGCACGCTGACCTACCAGATCGGCAACGAGATCGCGCGCGCCGGCTTCGGCTGCAGCACGATCGTCGGCATCGGCGGCGACCCCGTGCCTGGCTCCTCGTTCGTCGACGTCCTCGACCTGTTCGAGGCCGACGAGCAGACCGAGCTCGTCGTGCTCTCCGGCGAGATCGGCGGCTCGGCCGAGGAAGAGGCCGCCGAGCACATCGCCGAGCACATCTCAAAGCCCGTCGTCGCCTACATCGCCGGCTTCACCGCCCCCGCCGGCAAGCAGATGGGCCACGCCGGCGCGATCGTGTCCGGCTCGGCCGGCACCGCCGCCGCCAAGGCGCAGGCCTTCGAAGCCAAGGGCGTGCGCGTCGGGCGCACCCCGACCGAAGCCGCCGCGATCGCCGTCGAGGTTCTCGGCGGCGCCTCCGTCGGCGCCTGAAGCCCGGCTCGCCCGGCCGGCGTCCAGCTTCGTCCGGCGCCTGGCCCCGGCCTCCGCGCGCCCGCTACGCTTGGCGCTCGTGGACCAGGAGATCGCGAACACGCTGGGCGAGCTCGAGCGCAAGCTGCGCGAGCTCGAGCGCGTGCTCAGCGGGATCGGTCAGAGCGCCGGAGCTGGAGACGCGCCGTCGCCCGGCCCCGCCGCGCCGCCCGCAGCCGCCGCGGCGCCGTCCGCTGCCCCGGCCCCGCCGCCATCAGCCGCCGTCACGCGCCAGGTCACTCCGCCTACGACAAGCTTTTCGCACCGTCCCGGCGAGAGCCGCGTGGTCGACGAGGCCGTCGAACAGCTCGGCAGCGGGAGCTACCGGCCACCCGACACGAGCCCGCCCGCCAGCCCCTATCCCGGGACCGGCTCCTCGCCCAGCGCGGCCACCGACGCACCGGCCGCCGCGAGCGCACACGTCGCGGCCCCCGCCCCGCAGGGCCGCAGGCCGCCGCCGCCGGCCGAGCGCTCGCCGAGCGCCGCCGAGCTGCTGCGCTTTCGTGACCGCCTCGAGCGCACGGCGCGCGAGCTGACCCACGACTACGACGAGCTGCTCGGACGCATAACCTACGCGGCCGTGCCAACGCAGACCGGACCCGCCATCTCCTTCGCCCGCGGCGCCCCGTCGCTCGACATCGTCGACGTGCCGGGGCTGCGCGACGCCGCCGTGCGCGCCTTCGAGAGCGACCCCGCCGGCACGACGGCTTACGGCACCTCGATCGGCTACCCGCGCTTGCGCGCCTGGATCGCCGACCGCCACGGCGTCGAGCCCGAGCGCGTGCTCGTCACCAACGGCTCGATGCAGGCCGACGCCTTCCTCTTCGAGAGCCTCGTGCGCCCCGGCGACGACGTCGTCGTCGAGCGCCCCTCCTACGACCGCACGCTGCTCTCGCTGCGCGAACGCGGCGCCACGCTGCACCCCGTCGAGCTGCAGCACGACGGGATCGACACCGACGCGCTCGCGCACCTGCTTGCCACCGGCCAGGCGCGGCCGAAGCTCGCCCACATCATCCCCAACTTCCAGAACCCCGCCGGCTACACGCTGTCGCTGGCCAAGCGCGAGGCGCTGCTCGGCCTCGCCGCCCAGCATGACTTCCTCGTGTTCGAGGACGACCCCTACGTCGCCCTGCGCTTCAGCGGCGAGTCGCTGCCGACGATGCTCTCGATCGACCCCGAGCGCGTCGTCTACGCCTCCTCCTTCTCGAAGACCGTCTGCCCCGGCGTGCGCGTCGGCTACCTCGTCGGCCCGACCGAGCTGATCGCGAAGATCGCCAAGCTCGCGACCAACACGTACATCTCGCCGAGCATGGTCGCGCAGTCGATCGTGTATGAGTTCTGCGCCTCCGGCGCGATCGAGCGCTCGATCGAGACCGTGCGCACGGCGCTCGCCAAGCGCGCCCTGACGCTCGCCCTAGCGCTGCGGCGCGAGCTGCCCGAGGCCGAGTTCGTCCAGCCCGACGGCGGCTACTTCATGTGGATCACGCTGCCGCCCGGCACCGACGTCGCCCGCCTCTTCAGCGCCGCCGCCGAGCTCGGCGTCGCCTTCGTCAAGGGCACCGACTTCCTGCTCGAGGGCGGCGAGAACACGTTGCGCCTCGCTTACTCCGGGGTGACCGAGTCGGAGATCGACGAGGGCGTGACGCGGCTCGCGGCCGCGTATCGGTCGCTCTGAGTCGCTGAGCTCAGCTCAACCGCCACCGCCACCGCCACCGCCACCGATTAGCGGACCCAGGCGTCGACTGGATAAAAGAGCGCCCCCTGATACGGACCCCGGACGCTGTCGCTGGCATATGCCGGCCCCTTGTCGATGAACCTCACCGTCTTTGCACACGATTTTGGACTGGTGGAGGTGCGCCTGAGGACGCCGCCAAAGGTGACGCTGAGCGGTCCTTCGATGATCTCGATGGCAGCCAGCTTGGATGCTCGATAATCGCAGCGCACCGAGGTTTCCGAGTCAGGTTCTTCGGCAGGTGAAGAGACGCGGGTGATCGAGACAAACGCTTTGCCCTTCACCGTGGCAATGCCGTTCGCTCGGAGATTTACGGTCCAGGGAAATTCCCCCAACGCCAGATAGGTGGAGTGGACCTCGCCGGTCTCGACCGATTCTTCGCAGGGTCTCGAGAGACGACCGTGCAAATCGATGAAGGACTGTTTGATTTCGATCGCATCGGTCTTTGCGCCGTTTGCTACGACGGCGCCTTCGAGTTGATTGCCGTATTGACCCGAGCATTCGACGACACTCCCATCGGAAATTTCGAGCGCAATCGTCTCCAGGCCGAATACCCAAGGGTCAGTGACGTTGACCGGGGCCTCGGGTTCGCCTGCTTCGAGCACCAGGACATTTGGTTTTGCCGAGGCGCCTGCGGCGCTTGCCGCGCCGATTCCCAACGCCACGATCGCGCACAGCAGAAATGCTCTGATCCGCTCCATCGGACTCGCCCCCATACTCCGTTGATGTTCAGTTCACCGGAACAGTACCGGTAACTGGCAGTTCGGGAGTGCTAGCGCCCGTAGCGCTGGCCGAGGACCAACTGATCCGGCAGCGCCGTGCGCTGCGGCGGCGAGGGGTCGGCGATCACCGAGACGGTCTCGGCGACGCTGGGGGTGACGATGCAGCGGCTGCCGTCGGCGGCCTCGACGACGACCTGCTCCTCGTCGCGCTCGACGAGCTTGCCCTCGAGACCGGGCTCCAGGCCGGACTCCTTGAGGTAGTGAAGCAGGTCCTCGGCCTCGTTCTCGAAGCGCAGTATGCGCACTTTGGCGCCGACCTCGACGTCGCCCAGCGGCACGCCGGCGAGGCGCGCGCCGGCGATGATCGGGTGCCCGTGCGGGCAGGTCTTGGCGTCGCCGATCGCGGCCAGCATGCGTTCCTCGAGCACCGGCGACATCGCGTGCTCCAAGCGCTCGGCCTCCTCGTGCACCTCGTCCCAGGGCACGCCGAGAACGTCGGTGAGGAAGCGCTCGATCAGGCGGTGACGGCGCACGATCTGCTCGGCGTGCTCGACGCCCGAGTCGGTGAAGGCGATCGTACGGTCCTTGTCGCGCGTGATGTAGCCGTCGCGCTCCAGGCGGCCGACCATCTCGTGCACGGTCGGCGGCGAGAGCTGCATCGCTCGCGCAACGTTGGCGCCGGTCATCGGCAGGCCCGCCTCATGCAGCCAGAAGAGGATCTGCAGGTACTCCTCCTCGGCGACCGTCGCTGTGTCGCTGCTCATCGTTTGATCCTAAACCACCGCCGGTGGCCGCCGCTCAAGAGTCGAGCTGGTCGAACGTACAGGCGCTCGGATCCTTGTCCTCGCGCCACCGGCGCAGCTTGCTGCCATGGCGAATGCGCCCGGCCGAGACGTGATCGAAGTCGATCTCGACGACGAGCTCGGGGCGCAGCCCGACCCACTCGAGGTCCTTGCCCGCGCTCCAGCGGCTCGGGTCGGCCGAGCCGCGCTCGCCCGACTCGTACTCCGCGAAGAACCCGACCAAGCGCTTCTTCTCCTTCGCCGAGAGGCCTGAGCAGTGGCCGACGACGCGGAGCCGCGGCTTGCCCTGCTCGTCGATGTCCTGCTCGTCGTAGAGGCCGAGGATCAGCGCGCCGACCGTGCCCGCCTCCTTACCTGGGCGCCAACCGACGATCACCGCGTCGATCGTGCGCACGCGCTTGACCTTGAACATGCCCTTGCGCTCGCCCGGCAGGTACGGCGCCGATCGCAGCTTGGCGATCGCCCCCTCGGCGTCCCTCAGCCACTGGGACGCCTCGTCGCTCGTGTCGACCGTCTCCATCAGCTCGACCGGCGCTGACGAGAACGGCTTGCCGGCGAGCAGCTTCTCAAGTGCCGCGCGACGCTCTGAGAACGGCGCATCGAGCAGCGTCTCGTCCTCGCGCGCGAGCAGGTCGAAGGCGACGTAGATCGCCGGCGTCTCCCCCGCCAGGCGCTCGATCCGTGAAGCCGCCGGATGGATCCGCTGGCCAAGC
The DNA here is from genome assembly GCA_963717665.1 of uncultured Solirubrobacteraceae bacterium. Lineage (GTDB taxonomy): Bacteria > Actinomycetota > Thermoleophilia > Solirubrobacterales > Solirubrobacteraceae > Palsa-744. The sequence goes on along the minus strand of OY970348.1, from coordinate 2,756,864 downwards.
GCGTCGAAGTCCTCATGGCCCGCCTCGTCGCGCACGACGATCTCGCCGTCGAGCACGTAGTGCCCCGACGGCAGCCTCTTCGGCATGGCGAGCTCGGGGAAGTAGCGCCCGAGCTCCTTGCCGTTGCGCGACTGCAGGTAGATCTCCTCACCGTCGACGAACGCCAGGCAGCGGAAGCCGTCGAGCTTGACCTCGTAGACATAGTCCTCGCCCTCAGGCAGCTCCTTGCGCGAGAGCGCCAGCGCCGGCTTGATCGGGGGCTTCAGCGGCAGGCTCATGCGCTCTCCTTGCTCTCTTTGCGCGCGCGGCTCGGCTGCACGCGCTTGGGCTCGCCCTTCTGCTTGGCGAAGTGCGGCGGCCACGGCGCGTCGCCGAGGCCTTCGCGCTCGTCGCGCGCCGCCAGCTCGAGCAGCGACGCCAGGCCTCCCGCGTGCTCGTCCATGTCGGCCGCCGGGTCGCCGCGCTGCTTCAGCCGCGCAGGCACCGTCTCGAGCGTGAGCTGATCCGGTTCGACGTCGGCCACCTCCTCCCACCCCAGCGGACACGACACGCGCGCGTCGGCCACCGCGCGCACCGAGTAGGCCGAGGCGATCGTGCGGTCGCGGGCGTTCTGGTTGTAGTCGATGAACACGCCCTCGCGTTCCTCCTTCCACCAGCGGCTCGTCGCTCGGCCGGGCATGCGGCGCTCGACCTCGCGCGCCAGCGCCAGCGCCGCCGTGCGCACCTGCAGGAAGTCGTGCTCGGGGGACAGGCGCACGTAGATGTGGATGCCGCGCGAGCCCGACGTCTTGGGAAAGCCACGCAGGCCGTGCTCGTCGAGCACGTCGCGCACGCACAGCGCCACCTCGCGCACCTCCGAGAACGGCACGTCCGGCTGTGGGTCGAGGTCGACGCGCAGCTCGTCCGGGTGATCGAGATCGCTCCGGCGCACTGCCCAGGGGTTCCAGTCGATCACGCCCAGGTTCACGCCCCACACGAGATGCGCCGCGTCATTCGGCACGAGCTCGCGCGCGTGCCGGCCGCTGGGGAACGTCACGACGGCCGTCTGCAGCCACTCGGGCGCGCTGCCGGGCACGCGCTTCTGGAAGAACGGCTTCCCTTCCACGCCGTCGACCCAGCGCTTCATCACCGTCGGGCGGTCGCGCAGGCCGCGCACGACCGCCTCCGCACACTCGACGTAGTAGTTGACGAGGTCGAGCTTCGTCAGGCCGCGCTCCGGGAAGAACGGCTTTCCGGGATTGCTGACGCGCACCTGCTGGCCGCAGAGGTCGAGTACGACGGGCTCTGCCTTCTCAGCGGCCATTGCTGGAAGGATGCCCGATCGTGATCTCGCGAACGCTCCTGATCGCCGCGCGGCCGTTCGGCGGGCGTCTCGATGCGGGGCGCGTGGCCGATGCGATCGCCGAAGGACTGCGCGACGGCGGCTGGGAAGTCGACTCGCTGCCGCTCGACGACGAGCCCGAGAGCGTCGCCATCGCGCTCGTGCGCGCGCCCGAGTTCGATGCCCGGATGCGCTCGGCACGCGCCGTCGTGATCGCTGAGCCGCGCCTCGACGAGCGCACGCTCGCCGGCACCGTCGCCTTCGAGATCGCCACGCGTGCGCGCCAGGGCGGCGTGCCCGCGTACGCCGTGACCGGCGAGGACGACCTCGATTCTTTCGATGCGCGCATACTTGACCTACAGACGATCCTGCTGGCGCGGACTCATCGGTCGCTGGTGGACGCCGGGCGCGAGCTGGCGGCGATCGTCTGAGTCGTCCCCGCCGCCGGTCAGTCCGCATCGGGCGTGTACGGGGGCGCCACTCCCCAGCCCCATCGAGGAACCGGCGCGTGAGCGACCGTTTCCGCGCCGGGCTGGGAGTTGTTCAGCGCCAGCCGCGTGCCCCACTCTGCGTAGCCCATGATCGCGGCGCGAAACTCGGGGTCCGCGGGTAGCCCGGCATCGTCGGCGGCACGGCTCAGCAGGGTCACGAACTGGAGGCGCTGCTCGGCTGTGATCGCGAGGTCGTGGTGGCGCGCGAGCATGTGCTCGTAGCCGCCGTGGCGCTCGCTGTAGCGCGCCGGGCCGCCCATTACCTCTGCCCACCAATCTGTGACGTGCTCGCGGTGCTCGGCGCTGACGCGGCCTCCAAACAGCGCCGCGATCTCCGGCGCCTCGCGTTCCACCAAGTCATAGAAGCGGTTGAGCCACCGTGCGAACGCGTCGCGTCCGCCGCCCCACTCGTAGATCGTCGGTGTCGCCATGCCGCGATGGTATGACGCTGGGATCTGCATCCGGGGCCGAGCACCGCAAAGGCCCTGCGCGCGGTCGTCTGAGAACAAGTGCCATACGTCATGTGTGGTAACTTCGAGGTCGTGCAGAAGACGACGATCTACCTCCCCGACGAACTTCATCAGGGTGTCAAGCAGGCGGCAAAGGAGCGCGGCACCAGTGAGGCCGAGCTGATTCGCACGGCCGTCCGCCACGAGCTGCTCGGCGCGCCCGCCGATCAACGAGAGCGCGCCCAGCGACGAGTTCGCCTGCTTGCGGCGATGGGCAAGCTCGACAGCTCCACCTATCCCGCTGACTATCTCGACGAGCTTCGCGCCCAGTGGCGCGGCTGATCCTTCTCGACGCGAGCTTCGCGATCGCCGCACTGTCGGCCGAGGACGCGCACCACGATGCGGCGGTCACCGCCCTCGCCAGTGCGACTGACGACGAACTGATACTCGCCGCCACGACAAGAGCCGAGATCCTCGTCGGTCCTGCTCGCGCGGGCGGCAAGGCGCTAGCTGCTGCTCGAGACTTCGCCGACGGTTGCGAGACGGTGCCCGTCAGCGCCTCCATCGCAGACGACGCCGCAGCCCTGAAGGCCGAGCACCGGAGCCTCAGCCTGCCCGACGCGATCGCGCTCGTCGTAGCCGAGAGGATTGACGCAGACCTGGTGTGGACTTTCGACCGCCGCTGGCGCGACGTGCATCAGCGCGTTGCGATCCCTTAGCACGCCGGCATTCGCCGTGGTAGCTCGTCCGGCCACGCGCACCGGCTCAGCGCTGGCACCCCGGGCACCAGTAAGTCGTGCGGTTGTCGTCGCCCTGCCCGTGGCTGCGAACCTGGGTGCCGCAACGCTCGCACGGCAGACCGGCGCGCTTGTAGACCGCGCGCGGGCGCTCGCTGAAGCCGTCGAGCTCGGCTGAGCGGGTCATCCGCTCGTGCGCGAACTCGGCGATCGCCAGCGCCTCCTCGTCGCCGACGCGCCCGAGCGGACGCCACGGGTTGACGGCCGCCGCGAAACACGCCTCCGACTTCCACACGTTGCCGATCCCCGCCAGCACGCGCTGATCGAGCAGCGCGTCGCCGATCGCGCGGGCCGGGTCCTGGGCGCGCAGACGCGCCAGGAACTCCTCGGCGTCGAAGCGCTCGCCGATCACATCCGGCCCGAGCGCCGCCAGCCGCCGGTCGAAGCGCGTGCGGCTCTCGCGCATCAACTCGAGCACGGGGCCGTCGAACTGCACGACGTCCCACCCGTGCGAGCGCAGCACGAGCCAGGCCCGGTGCGGCGCGCGCTTCCAGCGCGCGCCCTCGCCGTGGACCCCCCACGAGCCGGTCATGCGCAGGTGCGAGTGCAGCGTCAAGTCGTCCTCGAAGCGCACGAACAGGTGCTTGCCGTGCGCGTCGACCGAACGCACCGCCCGGCCCGCCAGCCGCTCCGGCCAGCCGTCCGCCGAGTGGCGGCGCTGGGGCGTGCGGATCTGTTCGGGCACGCGGTCGAGCAGCACCGCGCGGATGCGCCGCGCCGCGTGGTGGATCGTGTCGCCCTCGGGCATGCTCCCAAGATGGCAGAGCACCGCCGGCGCTCCGGGGCTGGTCCTAGCGGGCTTCGGCCAGCGCCGCCGGCAGCGCCTCGGCCACCTCGTAGACCAGCCGCGTGGCCGCCGCCACCGTGTCGTGGTCGAGGTTCTCCGGGGTGTCGCTCGGTAGGTGGTAGTTGGCGAGCGTGAACCAGTCCGTGATCGAGACGATCGTCGCCGTCGGATAGCCCGCGCGGCTCGGGATCACGCTGTCGGTCGAGGCGCGCGCCCGGTAGCCGCGCAGCAGCCGCGTGCCGAGTCGCTCAGCGTGGATCGCGACCAGCTCGCGCAACCACGGCGCCGTGTAGTGCTCCATCCGTATCGGCCCCTCGGCCTCGAGCAGCACCAGGTGCGAGGAGCCGACCGTGTCGAGGTTGACGAACGCCGTGCGCCCCGGGTCGAGCTCGTCGCCGTGACGCGCCACGAACGCGCGGATGCCGTCCTGCAGCGTCTCCTCGGCGCCGCAGGAGACGAGCAGCACGCGCAGGTCCGCCACCGGCCGCCCGCGCAGGATCTCGGCCAAGCCGACGAGCACCGCCACGCCAGAGAGGTTGTCGTTCGCCCCGGGCACCGTCTCGTTGCGCCACAGGTCAGCGACGAGCAGCGACCCGAGCGCGCCGATCGCGAGGCCGACCCTGGCGAGCTTGGGGCGCCGCAGGAGCGCCGCCGTCAGCGTCGAGGCCGGACCGGCCAGGCCGATCCACCATTGCGGCAGCGGTGTCTTGAATTTTTCGAGCAGGTGCGGAGCCCGTTCGTGCAGGGCGCGCTGGGGGGTCTGGTCGTAGAGGAAGCCCGTCTGCGCCGCGTCGTGGTGGGCCAGCACGACGAGCGTGTGGCGCCCGTCCGGGTCGCCCGCGCGCGCGACGACGTTGACCGTGCTCTTGCGCCGTCGCACGAGCCGGCGCAGCAGGCGCGGGCCGTTGTGCGCCTCGTCGACGATCCCCGCGAACGTCACCAGCCCGAGCAGCCCGCCGAGCGCGCGCCGGCCCGACAGCACGAGCGCCGCGCCGGCCACGCCGAGCAGGCCAGTTCCGGTCGCCGTCGGCGGGAACGTCCCCCACGACGGCTCGTCCTCGAGCGCCACCTCGACGCCATCGATCGCCCCGAGGCGAGCCGCCAGCCACTCCGCCGCCTCGCGCTCGCCCGCCGAGCATGGCGTGCGATCTAGCGGCGCCAGCGTCTCGACGACCTCGCGCTGCAGCGCCTCGAGCGCCGCATCGTCGAGCCGCGCGCCGTCCTGGCGCTGCTGCGCGTAGGGCTCGGCGCTCACAGGAAGCACACCCCCTCGCCCCGATACGTGGGCAGCTCGTCGACTATCCGGTCCCCTTCGAGCACGTGCATGGTCGTGAAACGCTCGCACAACTCGCCAGCCTTGGCATGACGCAAATAGACGCGATCTCCAATCTCAAGCCGATCGGCGACTTTACCGAGCAGCGGCGTCTGCACCTCCCCGGCTCCCTCCTCGCCGTCCAGGCGCAGCCCGGCCGGCAGGTATGGGTGTGGCAGGCGCGCGCCGTCGCCCGCGCCCGACGCCAGGTAGCCGCCGCCGAGCGCCGTCACGACGCCCGGCCCGGGCCGGCGCACGACGGGCAGCGCGAACAGCGCCGCCGGCGTCGGCGAGAAAACGCGATAAGCGTCGAACAGGCCCGGCGCGTACAGGCCCGACCCGGCCGTCAGCTCGCTCACGGCGTGCTCGCGCGAGGTGCGCTCGAGACTGCCCGTGCCGCCGCCGTTGACCAGCTCGAGCGGCGGCTGCCCCGCGCGCGCCAGCACGCCTTCAATCGCCTCGACGACCTGCGCGCGGCGAGCGGCCAGCTCACGCGTGGAGAGCGCCTGCATCGCCCTGATCGCCCGCGCGCGCAGCGGCCTGCCCGGCGGGGTGTCTCCGACACCGGCTATCTGCGCCTCATACATCATCACGCCGACCAGTTGCACGGACTCGCTCGCGGCGACGGACGTCGCCAGCTCGGCCGCCTGCTGCGGCGTGTGCGCCGGCGAGCGCTTGACGCCCACGCGCACCCTGCCGCCGAGCGCGCGCCAGCCAGCGTCGATGTCCAGGCAGACGCGCACGCGTGCACCGCCGGCCGCTCGCGCGGCGCGCTCGATCAGCGGAAGCTGCTCGGTGCTGTCGACCATCACCGCGATCGAGCCCGCGTCCTGCGCGGAACGCTCGGCCAGCTCGCGCAGCGCCGCCTCGTCGGCCGTCGGGTAGGCCACGACGATGTCGCGCGCGCCGTGCTCGGACAGCCACAGCGCCTCTCCGAGCGTGTAGGCGAGCGTGCCGCGGAAGCCCTCGCCCGCGAGCACGCGCTCCTGCAGCCCGCGACAGCGCAGCGACTTGCTCGCCAGGCGGATCGGCTTGCCGCCGGCTCGGCGCACGAGGTCGCGCGCGTTGGCGTTCATCGCGTCGAGGTCGATCAGCGCGAACGGCGCCTGCAGCCCCGCCGTGGCGCGCTCCAGGCGCTCGTAGGCCTGCTCGCTCATGCCGATACCGGCCCGAGCACGCGGTCGGTCCAGGCGTTCGTGAACGTGCCGGCCGGATCCAAACGCGCGCGCACCGCCTGGAAGCGATCCCAGTCGGGGTAGCGCGCGCGCAGCGTCGCGGCCGTCTGGAAGTGGCGCTTGCCCCAGTGCGGGCGCCCGTCGAGCTCGGTCACGATCGCCTCGACGCGCTCGAAGTAGTCGCGCCACTGCATGCCCGCGAACATGTGCACCGCCACGTAGCCCGTGTCGCGCCCGGCGGCCGTCGAGAGGAAGGCGTCGTCGGGTGCCGCCGTGCGCACCTCGATCGGGAACGGCACGGCCAGGCCGCGTGACTCGATCATCTCCATCACGCGCCGCACCGCCTCGGGCGTGCGCTCGCGCGGCAGCGCGTACTCCATCTCGGTGAAGCGCACGAGGCGCGGGCTGGCGAAGATCGAGGCCGAACGTTCGACGCGCTCGCTGCGGCCCGCCAGGCGCGTGACGAGCCGGTTGATCTGCGGGATCGCGCCCGGCAGCCGACGGGCGATGCGACAGAAGGCGCCGAAGGCGTGGTTGGTCAGCAGCACGTCGTTGGCGTACGCCGCAACCCGGCCGCGCGGGCGGGCCGGGTCGTCGGTGCGGTTGTTCGTGCGCGTCAGCGCGACGTCGGCGTACGGGAACACGAAGAACTCGAAGTGATCGTTGCCGAGCGCCAGCTCCTCGAAGCGCTCGAGCGTCTGCTCGAGCGGCGCCGGCTCGTCGATCCCGCACAGCGTGAACGCCGGCACGCAGCGCAGCGTGACCTCGGCGACGACGCCCAGCGCGCCCAGCCCGACGCGCGCCGCGCGGAACACGTCCGGCTCGCGCTCGGCGTCGCACTGCAGCGTCGAGCCGTCGGCGAGCACGAGCTTCAAGCCGGCCACCTGCGATGAGATGTTGCGCAGCCGCGCGCCCGTGCCGTGCGTCGCCGTCGAGATCGCCCCGGCGATGCTCTGCACGTCGATGTCGCCGAGGTTCTCCATCGCGAGGCCATGCTCGTCGAGCTGCCGGCTGAGCGCGGCGATCGTGATGCCGGCCTGTACGCGCACGAGACCGCTCGCGCCGTCGACGTCGAGCACCCCGCTCATCTGCTCGAGCGAGAGCATCGTCTCCTCGCTGCAAGCGATCTCGCTGAACGAGTGCCCCGCGCCGACGGCGCGCACGCGGGCGCCCCGCGCGCCGGCTCGCACGAGCGCCGCCGAGAGCTCCTCCTCAGAGCGCGGGCGCTCGCGCGCGGCGGGCGCGCAGCGCTGGTCGCCCGTCCAGTTGCGCCACTCGTGTCGATCGCTAGGCTCGCTCATCAGATGACCGAGCCCGAGCCTACTCCGAGCGCAGCCGCTCGCGGGCCGCGCGCACGCTCGCTCCCCTCGCCCGGCGCCCGCCGCGCGACGGTCATCGGCGCCGGCTCCTTCGGCACCGCGCTGGCCGTGCTGCTCGTGCGCGCCGGGCTGCGCACGACGCTGCAGACACGCACGGCCGAGCAGGCCGCGCAAGCTCGACGCCGAGCGCCGAGAACGAGGCCTACCTGCCGGGCGTCGAGCTGCCGGCCGGGCTGCGGATCGAGCCGACCTCGGCCGGCGTCGAGCGCGCCGACTACGTGTTCCTGGCGGTGCCCTCGCGCGGCCTCGGCGAGGTGATCGCCACGCTCGGCGCGGCCGGGCTCGGACGGCGCGCCGCCGTCGTGTCGGTCGCCAAGGGCCTCGTCCCGCCCGAGGGCGCGCCGCCGACGGTCGTGCTCAGCGCCACGTTCGGCGCCCACCGCGTCGCCTGCGTCGGCGGGCCGGCGCACGCCCAGGAGATGGTCCACTGCGGGCGCCGGGCTCGTCGCGGCCTCGAGCGACGAGGAGCTGGCGCTCGCGCTCGCGCAACTCTTCACGCGCGCGGGCGTCGTCTGCGAGCAGTCCAACGACCCGGTCGGCGTCGAGCTGGCGGGTGCCGCCAAGAACGCAGCCGCGCTCGCGGCCGGCGCGACCGAGGCGCAGGGACTGAACGCCGCCGGGGCCGCCGCCGGGCACATCTTCGCCGAGGTCTGGCGCTACGCCGAGGGGCTCGGCGCGCGACCGGAGTCGATGATCGGGCTGGCCGGCGCCGGCGACCTCGTCGCGACGGCGCTCGCGCGCGAGAGCCGCAACCGCCGCGCCGGCGAGCTGCTCGCCGCTGGCGTGCCCGCCGCCGAGATCCCGGCGCGCGTCGGCCAGGCCGTCGAGGCGCTCGAGTCGCGTGCCGCTGCTCGCACGCGCACTCGAGCGCGCGGGCGTCGACGCGCCCGTCACGGGCGCGCTCGGTCGGCTGATCGCCGGCGAGCTGCCGCTCGACGAGTGGGTCGCGCTCGTCCGCGCGACCGTGCCCGCCGCCCGCGCGCTGGCGCCGCCGGCCGCAGCCCGGCTTCTGGCGAAGGCTGTGGCGGCGGATCGCCAAAGGCGCCGGCTGAGAACACGGCCGTGCCCGACCGCAGCGCGTCGCTTCTCCTCTTTTTTAATTAATTAATTGAAAGAGAACGCCTGGCGATTCAGCCCTGCATCAGCGTGCTCACGACCGCTTCGTAGACCCCCGCGCCGTGGCCTGACTCGGCGATCCGCACGTTGCCGTGGCGTGCCACGTCCGCCCGCAGCGAGGGGTCGCGCTCGACCGCGTTGGCGACCATCCAGAACTCGTGCACGTGCTCGGCGCAGGCGAGGTCCTCGCGCGAGTCGCCCGCGCCGAAGGTCTGCTCGCGCGCGTAGCCGCGCGCCTGGCGGTGGAACGCCACCGCCGCAGCCTTCGACGCGCTCTTCGGCACCAGGTGGTAGCCGCGTACGTGGTCGAGATCCGCCAGCGCCGCCGAACGGCGGTTGACGACGCCGTTGTCGAGCAGGCGCAGGTTCTCGTGCCCGCGCTCGGCCAGCAGCGCATCGGCCTCCGGCGCGTCGATCAGCCCGCGGAAAAGGTGCGAGACCTCGCGATCGACGTGCCACGGCTCGTGGTACTCGAGGCGCCCCGCGTAGTGCTCCAGCAGCATCGCCGGCGCGCCCGACTGCTCGATCTGCTCGGCGATCGTCAGCTCGCCCGGCATCAAATCGCCCGTCAGCCAGTGCTCCTCGCCGTCGAGCACCACGCACGCCCCCGCCTCGTAGATGAACGAGGACTGGCCGAGCAGGCGCGCGTCCTCGAGCACCTGCGCGCTGCGGCGACCCGACATCAAGACGACCTCCACGTCCGCGCGCAGGCACGCCTGCACCGCGCGCACGCCGTCGAGCGTCACCGCGCCCTCGCCGTCGTGCAGCAGCGACGCGCCGCGTCCGAGCAGCGTGCCGTCGAGATCGACGTACAGGGCGCGCATCGTCATCGCCGCGCCTCGGCGACGCTTGCGAGCGGCGGACGTTCGAGCGGCGCCTGGCCGAGCGCGTCCGCCGGTGGCTTGAGCGTCGCGCGTCCGTCCTGCTGTGCGCGGCTCAGCGCCGTCGCCAGCACCGTCAACGCCATCGGCGCGAGCGCCGACAGCGGCTGGTGGCGGTTGCGGTGCTCGTCCAGGTCGACCTGGACGATCCCCTCCACGCCGACCTCGCGCCACGCGTCGATCAGCATCGCCGTCTCCACGCCGTAGCCCGTCGCGAACGGCAGGCGCCGCAGCAGCTCGCTGCGCGCCGCCACCTCGCCCGCCAGCGGCTGGCGGATCTCGGCGAGCTCGGGGTAGAGCAGCGCCAGCGCCGGGCGCGCCATCAGGTGGTTGACGCGCCCGCCGCCTTCGCCCGCAGCCAGCTCGGCAGCGCTCGCCCCGTCCAGCGGCCGCCGGTAGAAGGCCTTCACGAACGACACGTCCGGCTCGCACACGAGCGGTCCAAGCAGACCCGTCGCAAAGTGCGCCGAGAAGCCCTCCGTGTCGGCGTCGAGGAAGCACACGAGCTCCGTGTCCAGGCGCGAGAGCGCGCGCCACATCGCATCGCCCTTGCCCTGCACCGCGCCGAACGACGGCAGCAGCTCGGCCTCCTGCCAGACCTCCGCGCCCGCCCGCTCGGCCACCTGCGCCGTGCCGTCCGGCGAAGCCGCGTCGACGACCACGATCGCGTCGATCGCGCCGGCCTCGCGCAGCGCTGTGAGCCGCCCCACGATCTCGCCCACCGTCGCCGCGCATTCGCGCGCCGGCAGGCACACCGACACGCCGAGACCGCGCTGAGCGCGCTCCGCCGCGATCCGCTCCGCCGAGAATGCAGAGTGGTGGAACGCGCGCGCTGGCATCGGCTCTACTATCGCAAGCCATGGCAAAAGACCGCCAGTCCGCGCCGTGGAGCGGCCTGCTCGACGACGGACGCGCCGACGGACGACTCGTGCGCGAGGCGCGCGAAGGGCCCGGCAAGGCCACGCTCGTCGACGCCCCCACCGCGCTTCACCCCGACGTGCTGGCTGCGCTTGGGCGGATCGGCGTGGCGCAGCTCTACTCCCACCAGGCCGAGGCGCTGCTCGCCGCCACCGAAGGGCCGACGATCGTCACGACCGGCACCGCCTCGGGCAAGTCGATGTGCTTCAACCTGCCCACGCTGCACATCCTCTGCGAACAGACGCGCGCGCGGGCGCTCTACCTCTACCCGACCAAGGCGCTCGCGCAGGACCAGGCGCGCGCGCTGGGCGGCTTCGGCCTGACCAAGCGCGTGCGCCCTGCGATCTACGACGGCGACACGCCGCGCGAGGCGCGCGCCGAGATCCGCAAGACGGCCAACGTCGTGCTGACCAACCCCGACATGCTGCACGTCGGCATCCTGCCCAACCACGGCGCCTGGGCCGACCTGTTCGCCAACCTCGCCGTCGTCGTGATCGACGAGGCCCACGTCTACCGCGGCGTGTTCGGCTCGCACGTCGGCGGCGTCCTGCGCCGGCTGCGCCGGATCGCCGCCGCCTACGGCACGGATCCCGTCTTCCTGATGACCTCGGCGACGATCGCCAACCCGCTCGAACTGGCCGAGCGGCTGACCGGGCTCGAGGACGTGCGCCTGATCGACGACGACGGCTCGCCGGCACCGTCGCGCACGATCGCCGTGTGGAACCCGCCGCTGACCGACGAAGAGCTCGGCGCGCGCCGCTCGGCGATCGGCGAGGCCGCCGAGCTGCTCGCGCGGCTCGTGCGCGAGGGCGCGCGCACGATCTGCTTCATCAAGTCGCGCAAGGGCGTCGAGCTGCTCGCGCGCCTGGTCAAAGAAGACCTGCAGGACTCGCATCCGGAGCTGGCCGAGCTCGTCGTGCCCTACCGCGCCGGCTACACCCCGCAGCAGCGGCGCGAGCTCGAGGGCCGGCTGATGCGCGGCGAGCTGCGCGCCGTGATCACGACCGACGCGCTCGAGCTCGGCATCGACATCGGTGCGCTCGACGCCGCGCTCGTCGTCACCTTCCCCGGCACCGTCGCCTCGCTGAAGCAGATGTGGGGCCGCGCCGGGCGCTCGACGATCGAGCGCCGCGGCAACGGGCTCGCCGTGTTCCTCGCCGGCGAGGACGCGCTCGACCAGTTCTTCTGCCGCCACCCCGACGAGTTCCTCGACCGCCCCGTCGAGGCCGCGATCCTCGACCACGAGAGCCCGCTGATCTTCCGCGCGCACCTGCTCTGCGCCGCGCACGAGGGCCCGCTCTGCCACGACGACGGCGAGTTCCTCGGGCCGCGCTGGGAGGCCCACGCCGAGGTACTCGTCGCCTCCGGCGAGCTGCGCAAGCGCCCGGCCCCCGCCACCGCGCAGTTGGGCGAGGCGACGTCTGGCACCTACGTGCCGCGCAGGCCCGGCGGCTATCCGGCCGCCGAGGTCTCGCTGCGCTCGGCCTCGCCCGAGCGCTACGACATCGTCGACGTATCCTCCGGCGAGCTGCTCGGCTCGACCGAGGCCGCGCGCGCCCACTCGACCGTGCACGAGGGCGCCGTCTACCTGCACCTCGGACGAACCTATGAGGTGCGCGAGCTCGACCTCGATCGCCGGCGCGCGCTCGTCGCGCCATTCGACGGCGACTGGTACACGCAGCCCAAGCGCGCCACCGACACCGACATCATCCGCCTGCTCGACCGGCGCCAGACGCTCGGCGTGACGCTCTCCTTCGGGCACGTCAGCGTGACCGACACCGTGCTCGCCTACCAGCGCAAGGGCGTCGCAGACCACGCCTTTCGCGAGCTGCACGCGCTCGATCTGCCGCCCGTCAGCTTCGACACGCAGGCGCTGTGGTTCGAGCTGCCCGGCGCCGGCTCACCGCTCGACGCCGCCGCCGGCGAGGCAGCGGTCGCGCTCGACTGGCAGATCCCGCTCGAGCTGCTGCTCGGCGCGCTGCACGCGACCGAGCACGCGCAGATCGCCGTGCTGCCGCTGATCGCGATGTGCGACCGCTGGGACATCGGCGGGCTTTCGACCAACTTTCACCCGCAGACGGGCGTGCCGACGATCTTCATCTACGACGGCCATCCCGGCGGCATCGGCATCGCCCGCACCGCCTTTCAGCGCTTCGAGGAGCTGTGCCGCGACGCGCATGCGCTGATCGCCGAGTGTCCCTGCTCCGACGGCTGCCCCTCGTGCGTGCAGTCGCCCAAGTGCGGCAACCTCAACGAGCCGCTCTCGAAGGGCGGCGCGCGGCTGTTGCTCGAGCGGATGCTCGGCGCCGGCGGCGCCGAGGTCGAGCGCGAGCGGATCACGGCCGGCGCTCCGAACGCGACAGCTCGCTGTTGAAGGCATAGGCCATGCTTCGCCTCCCCGCCAAGGCGGCAGTCGCCGCCCTCGTCGCCTGCATCGCGCTCGCCGCGGCAGCCGCCTCCGCGCAGGCTCCGCCCGGCGGAGCGCAGATTGGCGAAGGGCCCGGTGGGCGCACGGCGCTGACGCGCTGGGCGCTCGCGCTCGACCCCGGCAACCGCGGGCTCGCGCGCGGCTGGCAGCGCGGCGGCTTCGCCGGGCGCAGCGTGAGCGTGCCCAACGACGTCGACCCGATCCACGTCAAAGGCCGCGCCGGGCTGCGCAATTACGCAGGCTCTGTCGCGTGGTATCGGACGAGCGTCACGGCGCCCGTCGCCGGGATCTACGCCTTCTCCTTCGCCTCCGCCAACTTCAAGGCGACGGCCTACCTCGACGGCCGCGCGATCGCCGCGCACCGCGGCTCCTACCTGCCGTTCGAAGGCCGCGCCGCGCTGAGCGCGGGCGTGCACACGCTGGTCGTGCGGATCGACTGGCGCAATCCCGGCGCGCAGAGCAAGCAGGGCTTTCACCGAACGTGGTTCAACTGGGGCGGGCTCAACGGACAGGTGACGATGCGCCCGATCGGTGAGAGCGAGCTATCGGAAGCGAGCGTGCAGACGACGCTGACTGCGGACGCGCGCGACGTCCGAGCCGAAGAGCCGGCGACGGTGACCGTCGGCGTGCACGTTCACAACAACGGGCCGACGCGCGTGATCGCACCGCAGGGGACGCTGATCGGGGGAGCGGCTGGAACACAGAGCATCCCGATCCAGTTCCCGGCTCAGGCCGTCGCGCAGGGACAGACCGTCGCGATGCAGACGAGCGTCAAGATCGCCGCCCCGGCGCTGTGGTCGCCGGTGCACCCCAACCTGTACACGCTGTCGCTGTCCGTCTCCGAGCCGGGGACGAGCGTGCCCGAGAGCAGCTACTCCGCGCGCGTCGGCCTGCGCCAGCTCAGCTGGCACGACGGGCTGCTGCTGCTCAACGGCCGACGGCTGCGCCTGCACGGCGCCTCGATCCAGGAGGACGCCAAGGGCCACGGCGACGCGCTCACGCCCGGTGATCAGGCCACGCTCGTCTCGGAGCTGCAGGCGATCGGCGCGAACACGGTGCGCTCGCAGCACCCGCTCGACGCGGCGCTGCTCGAACGGCTCGACGCGGCCGGCATCCTCGTGTGGCAGGGCATCGGGCCGGTCGAAGGCGCCAGCAACTGGTACTCGACCACGCCCAAGCTGCTGGGAGAAGCCGAGCAGCAGGCGCGCACGGCCGCGCTCGCCGCGCAGCTGCACCCCTCGATCATCGCCTGGAACCTCGTCGACGAGGTCGCCCGCAACGGGCGCAACGCGGCCGAGGTCGGCTACGTGCAGACGCTCACCCGCTGGCTGCACGAAAATGATCCCGGTCGGATGGTCGCCGTCGATGTGTGGGGCGATCACCCGCCCATCCACGCCGGCGCGCTGTACCGCGGCGTCGACGCCATCGCCGAGACCGACTACACCGGTTGGTATGACAACCCGCAGGACTCGCCGGCGCGCCAGGAAGCCTCGATGCGCGCGCGCCTGCGCGCGCAGGAGCGCACGTTCGCCGGCAAGGTGCTGATCGTCAGCGAGTTCGGCGCCGAATCGAACACGCTCAACCGGCCCGGAGCGCCCGGCAGCTACGGCTTTCAGTCAGACCTGCTCTCGCGCCACATCCACGTCTACGCCGCCGAGGACAAGCTCACCGGGATGCTCGTCTGGGACCTGCGCGACTATCCGCTCGTGCCGCAGTTCTACGGTGGCTCGATCGTCTTCAAGCTGCCTTCGCTGAAGCTGATCGAAGGGATCAACCAGAAGGGGCTGTTCACATACGGCGAGTCGGCGAAGCCCGCCGCGGGCGTCGTCGCGCGCCTGTTCAGGGCGCTGCCGGACAGCTGACGCGGCTCGCCCCTCAGCGGGCATCGTGCAGGCGCAGCGCTTCCACCGCGAGCTCGGCGCCCGACACATGCTCGATCTCGAGCTCGACGCCGTCCAGCGCCGTGCCCTCGGTCAGCAGCGAGAAGGCGAAGCCGAGCCCCGCCGGCGCGACCTGGCGCTCGCGTCCCACGCGCAGCTCGATCGCCGTCAGCGTGCGCCCACGCGCGTGGCGCGTGGCGACGTCGACGATCGCTTGAGCGAGCGACAGCTCGCGGATCAGCGCGCGTTCACCGCGCACATGGCCACCCTTTCTCCCCACGTTGGCCCTACGTAGATTCGGTCTACCCGAACGACGCGCGTCCTAACACGTGCCGGCGATGTCGACACGGGTCCGCGATGTCGACCCGTGGGGCCGCTAGCGCGGGACGAGCACGTGCACACGCACCGAGCCACCGGACGCGGGCGCCGTGAACGAGGTCGTTTCGTAGTCGACGCCGCGGAAGCTGATGGACCCCGAGTCGGGGAGCTTGGCAGGCGTGTCGTGGGAGCTGCCGGCCAGCGTGCGCGAGCCCGAGCGGACGTATACGAGCGCGTGCGTCATCGTGTTCACGAGTTTGATGTACGGCGGGTACGCCGCCTGGGAGAGCGTGAAGCGCCGCGAGATGCGCTGCGCGACGAGGCCGAACTCGGAGGCCTTGATCTGATCGCACGTCTTCGCCGCGAGGCCGCCCGGCAGGGGCAACAGCAACGAGATGCGCAGACGCCCGCTCGGGTAGGCGTTGGCATTGAACGAATAGGCCTCGTAGTTGGTGCCGCCGTATGCGACGGGACCATGATCGGGGATCGTGTCGGGCCCGGGCTTGACCAGGCCTTCGACCGGCACGTTGCCGGCATCGGTGCGCATCACGAGTGGCGTGCCGACGAAGCGCGTCTCGAGCTTGACGTAGCCGAGGTCGTCCTGGACGGAGAAGACGAAGTGGCCGACCTCCTTGCCGTGCGAGCGCAGCCGGCCGCTGACCGGCGCGAGGATGTACGGGCCGCCGTCGTCGGCGAGCAGCACCGATCCGCGGCTCACGCGCAGGCGCACGATGTGCGTGTGCGAGTAGACGAGCGTGTGCACGGCCGCCTTGATCGCCGCGCCGTTCCCGCTCGCCATCGCACTCAAGAGCGGGCCGTCGCTTTCGATCTGGTGTTTGTCGCTGAGCACCTCCGAGCTCTTGACCTCTGAGGCGTAGATCCGCTCGGCGACCGTGCCCGCGGCCGTCGCGAGAACCTCGGGGGCGCGCGCGCCGCAGGCTGTCGCGGGCTGTTCGGCTGTGGCGGGCGGTGCGGGTGCAGGCGGTTCAGCGGCGCCGGCCGGTGTGCCGGCAAGGACGACCGCCGCTACCAGAGCCGCCGCCGCCATCACGAGGCGCGCTCTTGTTCGCGGATCGATCCCCACGCCGGTAACTATCTCCGATCCATCGGACCCACGCGCCGACTGGAGCCGGACCAGCCTAGGAGCGGTTGCCGCGGGCGATCCTGCGCAGGTCGATCGTCTCGTCGTACAGCTTCGCGTCGACGCCCACCTCGAGCGCCACCTCGCGCAGCGGACGCCCCGAGGACGTCGCCAGTTTGACGATCTCGGTCGCCTTGTCGTAGCCGATCGCCCCGTTCAGGGCCGTCGCCACCGCCAGCGTCGCCCCCGCCGAGGCGTCCGTGCCGGCCTTGTTGACCTTGATGCCGTCGACGCACTTCTCGGCGAACACGCGCGAGGTCGAGGTGAGCAGCGTCAGCGACTGCAGCAGGTTGCGCGCGATCAGCGGGATGCGCACGTTCAGCTCGAACTGTCCCTGCAGCCCGCCGACGGTGATCGCCGTGTCGTTGCCGATCACCTGCGCCGAGACCTGCAGCACGACCTCGGGGATCACCGGGTTGACCTTGCCGGGCATGATCGAGGAGCCCTTCTGCAGCTCGGGCAGGAACAGCTCGCCGATCCCGGCGCGGGGACCGGAGCCCATCAGCGCGAGGTCGCCGGCGATCTTGGTCAGCGAGACGGCGATCACCTTCAGCGCACCCGACAGCTCGACGAGCGCGTCGCGGTTGGCCTGCGCCTCGAACGGGTCGAGCGGCGCGGCGATCTGCTTCAGGCCCGAGTCCTTCTTCAGCCGCGCCCGTACCTTCTCGGCGAACTTGGCATGCGTGTTCAGGCCGGTGCCTGTGGCAGTGCCGCCGAGCGGGATCTGCCCGACGTGAACGAGCGCCGCCTGCACGCGCTCTTGACCGAGCGCGATCTGCGCCGCGTAGCCGCCGAACTCGTGCCCGAGCGTCACAGGCACGGCGTCCATCAGATGCGTGCGCCCCGACTTGACGACGTTCTGGAAGCTTTTCGCCTTGCGCGCGAAGGCTCGTTCGAGCTGCTTCAGCGCCGGCAGCAGCTCGTTCTGCGCCACGTCGAGCGCCGCCAGGTGCACGGCCGAGGGGAACACGTCGTTGGAGGACTGACCCATGTTCACGTGGTCGTTGGCGTGCGCACCGTCGCCGGCGAGCCTCGCGATCACCTCGTTGGCGTTCATGTTCGTCGAGGTACCCGAACCGGTCTGGAACACGTCGATCGGGAACTGGCCGTCGTGCTTGCCGTCGGCGATCTCGCGGGCCGCCTTCTCGATCTTGGTGGCCGTGCGCTTGGGCAGCAGGCCGAGCTCGCCGTTGACGGCCGCCGCAGCGCCCTTCAGGCGAGCGAGCCAGCGCACGACCTGGGCCGGCACGCGCTCGCCTGAGATCGGGAAGTTCTCGACGGCCTTCGCCGTCTCGCCGCCCCACAACTGCTTTTCCGCCATGCGTTCTCCTTGTTCGGGCTCTGCCAAACCCTAGCCGCAGAAGGCCGACAGCTCCCGCGCCAAGCCAACAGGGTCGTCATAGGCCATCAGGAAACCGGTGCTCTCGAGTACGCGCAACTGCCCGTTGGGCAGCAGCGCGAGCGCCTCTTCGGCGATCGCCAGCGGGTACATCGGGTCGCGGTCGGCCCACAGCAAGAGCACTGGCATCTCCAGCCGCGGATAGAGGTCGAGCAGGTGGCGCTGCTCGCCACGCGGCCAGGCGCGCGCGCACTTGGCCCACGAGCGCGCGAGGTTCGAGTTGCCGGGAACGTCGGCGAAGGCGTGGCGCACAAGATCGGCAGCGGCCGGGTTCCCGCGTGCCGTCAGGCGCAGCCCGCGTGCCGGCGTGAACACGGCGCGGGCGCCATGCGAGAGCAGCCGATCGAAGCCGGGCACAGCGGCCGCCCGCGCGCCGACGCGCCAGGCCGCGCGCAGGCCGGAGTGCCCCGGGCGGGCGTGCATGCGGTTGTTCATCAGCACGAGCCGCCCGGGGCGCACGCTGCCGGTGCGGACCGCGTGCAGCAGCACCTCGGCGCCGGCGTCGTGCCCGGCGATCAGCGGCCGGGGGCCGAGCACCTCGCGCGAGAAGCCGCCGAGCACCTCGGCGAACCAGTCGAGCGTGTAGGGGTGGCGCGGATGGTCCTCTGAGTCGCCGTGCAGCGGCAGATCGGGAAGCACGACGCGGAAGCGATCGGCGAGCGAGCCGACGGCCGGCTCCCACTCCATGTGCGAGAGCAGCCCGGAGTGCAGCAGCGCCAGCGGCGGGCCGGCGCCCAGCTCGCGGTAGGCGATGCGCGTGCCGTCGGGGTGGTGGTAGAGGCGCAGCCGCATGGCCCCATCGTAAGACCGCCCGATCCGGGCTCGCCGCGGCCGTGCGCGGCCAACGGCGATGATCTGCGTCGTGCAGCCGGCGCAACGTCCGACCCCCAGACGCGCGAGCACCGCCGCGCGCGCAGTGGCACTGACCGCGGTGCTGGCCGTGCTTGCGCTGCCCGGCTGCGGCGCGGCGCGTCCCGGCAAGCCGCTCGCGCTCGGCACGAGCCCGAAGCTCCCCGCCTCCCACGCCTCCCACGCCTCCCACATCGTCACGATCGTGCTCGAGAACGAGGAGCAGAGCGCGGTGATCGGTAGCGCGGACGCGCCGTACTTCAACGCGCTCGCGCGTCGTTACGGCACGATGACCCACAGCTTCGCGATCAGGCATCCGTCGCTGCCGAACTACCTGGCGCTGACAAGCGGCTCGGCGCACGGGATCGAATCGGACTGCACCGACTGCGGGGTCTCGGCGCGCAACATCGTCGACCAGCTCGAAGCGGCGCGGATCTCGTGGAAGGCATATCTCGAGGACGTGCCCTCGCCGTGCTTCCTCGGCGCCGAACACGACGGCTATGCGAAGAAGCACAACCCGTTCGCCTACTACGCCGACATCGTCGGCTCGCCGCAGCGCTGCTCGCACCTGGTCAGCTTCGATCGGCTTCAGGGCGACCTGCGAGCGGGCAGCCTGCCTACGTACGTGTGGATCACGCCGAACCTGTGCGACGACGGGCACGACTGCGGCGTGGCGGCGAGCGATCGGTTCCTCGCGCGGACCGTGCCGGCGCTGCTGCGCGAGCTCGGTCCCCACGGCGTGCTCGTCCTGACCTACGACGAGGGCAGCACCGACCGCGGCTGTTGCGGCGGGGCTGCCGGGGGACAGATCGCGACGGTCGTGGCTGGACCGGACGTACGCCGCGGCGCGCGCGTGGCGACGCCGATCGATCATTACGGCGTGCTCGCCGGCATCGAGCGCGCGCTCGGCCTGCCGCCGCTCGCCGGCGCGGCCGACCCGCGCAGCGGCAGCCTCGCCGGGCTGTTCGTGCGCGCGCCGCGCGTGCGCTGAGAGCGCTCGCGCCGGCCGGCGCAGCCGATCGGGTGGGTAGGCGCACCTAGAATGGCGCCCTCATGCCTGGGGACGACAGACACCCGCTGATCCCGCGCCGCGAGGTCGACCCGCGCCGCGAGCTACCCGAGCTCGAGCTCGAAGTGCTCGAGCGCTGGCGCGAGCGCGATGTCTTCGCCGAGTCGCTGCGCATGCGCGCGGAGGCGCCGCGCTGGAACTTCTACGAGGGGCCGCCGACGGCGAACGGTCCGCCGGGCGCCCACCACGTGCTCTCGCGCGTGTTCAAGGACATCTACCCGCGCTTTCAGACGATGCGCGGCCACCTGGTCGAGCGCAAGGGCGGCTGGGACTGCCACGGGCTGCCAGTGGAGATCGCCGTAGAACAGGAACTGGGGATCAAATCGAAGGCCGAAGTCGAGCAGTACGGGATCGGCGAGTTCAACGCGCGCTGCCGCGAGTCTGTGTTCACGTACCTCGAGGAGTGGAACCGGCTGACCGAGCGGATCGGCTTCTGGATCGATCTCGGCGACGCCTACCGAACGCTCGACGAGAGCTACATCGAGTCGGTCTGGTGGGCGCTCGCGCAGATCGACCGGCGCGAGCTGCTGTATGAGGGGCACAAGGTCAGTCCGTACTGCCCGCGCTGCGAGACGACGCTTTCATCGCACGAGGTGGCGCAGGGCTACAGGGACGTCGTCGAGGAGAGCGTCTACCTGAAGCTGAAGGCGCAGGGCAGCGAGGATCGGCTGCTCGTTTGGACGACGACCCCGTGGACGCTGCCCGGAAACGTCGCCGTGGCGGTGTCGCCGCGCGCGATCTATGCCCGGGTGAGATATGGAGAGGACTTCGTCATATTGGTCGCGGATCGGGTCGAGCCGGTGCTGGGCGAGCAGGCCGAGGTCTTGGAGCGCTTCAGTGGCGAGGAGCTGGTGGCGCGCTACGGCGCCTACGAGGGACCGATCTTCGCGGCCGGCGACCGCGAGCCGGGGCCGCTGCCGATCCTCGCCGACGACTTCGTCACGACCGAGGACGGCACGGGCATCGTGCACCTGGCGCCGGCGTTCGGCGAGGACGACTACCGCGTGGCGGCCGCGGCGGGGATCTTCCGCGGCGACGAACCGCGCACGCTGTACAACCCGGTGAAGCCCGACGGAACCTACGACGAGCGCCCGCGCAGCCGCGACGGGCAGCCGTACTCGGGCCGCTTCGTCAAGGACCCGGAGCTGACGAAGGAGCTGATCGAGGACCTCGACGCGCGCGGCCTGCTGCTGCGCGTGGAGGACTACGAGCACTCCTACCCGCACTGCTGGCGCTGCGGCACGCCGCTCTTGTACTACGCGAAACCATCGTGGTACATCGCCACGACGAAGCTGCGCGACGAGCTCCTGGCGGCGAACGAGACGGTCGATTGGCACCCGCCGCACGTCAAGCACGGGCGCTTCGGCGATTGGCTCGGCAACAACATCGACTGGGCGCTCTCGCGCGAGCGCTACTGGGGCACGCCGCTGCCGGTGTGGCGCTGCGAGCAGGGGCACGTGCACGTCGTCGGCTCCTTCGAGGAGTTGCAGGAGCGTTCGGGGCAGAGGCTCGAGGATCACCACCGCCCGTTCGTCGACGAGCTGGAGTTCGCATGCCCACATGAAGACGCCGACGGCGAACTCGACTGCAGACGCCCGATGCGACGCGTGCCGGAGGTGATCGACGTGTGGTTCGACTCCGGCGCGATGCCGTTTGCACAGCATCACTTCCCCTTCGAGCAGGCCGAGCGCTTCGAGCTCGCCTACCCGGCGGACTTCATCTGCGAGGCGCAGGACCAGACGCGCGGCTGGTTCTACTCGCTGCTGGCAGTCGCGACGCTGCTCGGCGAGGACCCCCCGTATCGCAACGTCGTCTGCCTCGGGCTGATCCTCGACGAGGAGGGACAGAAGATGTCGAAGTCCAAAGGCAACACGGTCGAGCCGTGGCAGGTGCTGGACGCCTACGGCGCCGATGCATTCCGCTGGTACTTCTTCACCTCCAAGCAGCCGTGGGACGGCTATCGCTTCTCGGCGCAGACGATCGGCGAGGGCGTGCGGCTGTTCCTCAAGCAGCTGTGGAGCACGTACTTCTTCTACACGCTGTACGCGCACGCGAGCGCGGATCAGCTGCGCACGGCACGGATGGAGCAGGAGCCCACCGACGAGCTGGACCGCTGGGCGCTCTCGCGCACGGCGGGCACGGCCGAGCTCGTCGCCGAGCGGCTGGAGGCATACGACGCCACCACGGCCGGCCGGGCGATCGCGGAGCTCGTCGAGGATCTCTCCAACTGGTACGTGCGACGTTCCAGGCGCCGCTTCTGGGACGGCGATCCGGCCGCGTTCGCGACGCTGCGCACCTGCCTGGTGACGGGCTCGAAGCTGCTCGCGCCGTTCTGTCCGTTCATCGCCGATGAGATCTACGACAACCTCGACGGGACGATGCAGAGCGTGCACCTGTGCGACTTCCCCGGGGTCGGCGAGCGCGCCGTGGGCGCGCGCCTGGTGCGCGACGAAGAGCTCGAGCGGGCGATGGCGCTGGCGCGCGAGACCGTGCGGCTCGGGCTCGGCGCGCGCGGCAAGGCGAAGATCAAGGTGCGCCAGCCGCTCGGCGAGGCCGTCGTCGTCGCAGCCGGGCGCGAGCGCGAGGCGATCGAGCGGCTGAGCGACGTCGTACGCGAGGAGCTGAACGTCAAGCGCGTGCGCTTCGTCGCGGCCGCCGAGGAGCTGGGTAGCTACGAGGTGAAGGCCAACTACCGCAGGCTCGGGCCGATCTTCGGCAAATCGATGCCGCTCGCAGCCGAGGCGATCGCCGCGCTCGACCCGGCGCGCGTGGCCGGCGCCTTTCGCGAGGACGGCAGCGGCTCGGCCGAGGCGATCGGCATCACGGTGGACGGGCGCGAGCACACGCTGTCGGCTGAGGAGGTGATCCTCACGATGCGCGCACCCGAGGGCTACAGCGTGGAGCGCGAGGGCGCGCACGCCGTCGCGCTCGACCTGGCGATCGACGAGCAGCTGCGCGAGGAGGGGCACGCGCGTGAGATCGTGCACGCCGTGCAGAGCGCGCGCAAGTCGGCCGGTCTCGAGGTCGAGGACCGCATCGAACTGGCGCTCGGCGGCGACCCGGCGCTGCTGGGAGCCGCCGAGGCCCACGGCGAGCACATCTCAGGCGAGACGCTCGCCGTCGAGCTCAGCCTCGGCGACGGGGCGATCGTTCCGGGCGCCGAGTTGGGCTACTCAGATCAGTTGCAGATCGAAGGGCTCGATCTGACGATCAGCCTGCGCAAAGCCTGAGCTGCCCGCACCTCACTCGGACAGGCGCTCGTACAGCGCACGCTCCTCCTCGTGGCGACGGCGCAGCCGCTCCTTGAAGTCCTTGTCGCGACGGCGCTCGGCGATGTGAGCGTCGATCGCAGTTCGCACAGCCTCGGTGACGGTCTGGTCGTCGGCGCGTGCGACGAGGTCGAGCATTGCCGCCTGCTCGTCGGTGAGTCGCAAAGTCATCGTCCTGGGCATCGGAACCTCTCCGCGGGGAGCTCGAAAATGTCCGCCGCGGTGCCGGATGATAGGAGTCCGGGGGTTAGGTGTCAAGATTTTTAGAAGCTAGATGTCAAGCCAATAGTCAGAACTAAGTATTCAGTTCTGAATATTGCTACCATGCCACCATATGATTTGATTGCACGGTGCGGCGCATCGAGATCGGAGACTTCCTCTTGATCGCCGAACTGCACTGCGGCATCGCGGCCGAGCGGCTCGCGCGCATCCCGCGCGTGGTCAACCTTGCCGAGGCCGGCTTGGCGGCGCCGTTCGCCGGGTTCGGCGAGTATCAGGCCTTCCCGGCCGTGCACGAGAAGGCCGCCGTGTATTGCTCGCGAATCGCGACCTACCAGCCACTGCCGGACGGGAACAAGCGCACGGCCTACGACGTCATGCGCGAGTTTCTCGACCGCAACGACGTCCCTTTCGCCCATCCATCGAATGGTCTCGACGGCACCGCCCAGGCGATCGAGGATCTGGCGGCGAACGTCTTGAGCGAGCGAGACTTCATCGCCTGGCTTCTCGCGCGCACGATCCCCTAGCCGGGATCAATACGCGCGAGCGCGCCGCACAGTGGCGGCGACTTGCCTACGCGGTGAGCGCCGGCTCCAGCTCCTGCTCGAGCTTCTTCTTCGGGTAGGCGCCGATCACGGTCTTGACGGGCTGACCGCCCTTGAACAGGATCATCGTCGGGATCGAGAGGACCTGGAAGGCGGCGGCCGTCTGCTGGTTCTCGTCGGTGTTGAGCTTGACGATGCGCAGGTCGGGGCGCTCCTCGGCGATCTCCTCGAGCACGGGGGCCACGACGCGGCACGGCCCGCACCAGGGAGCCCAGAAGTCGACCAGCACCGGCTTGTCCGACTCGAGCACCTCCGCCTGGAAGTTGTTGTCGGTCACTTCGGTCAACGTGCCTGCCATGGGTCTCCCTTTCTCGATCGCTTTCCCATCACTATACAAAGTATAGGGAGGGTCGCCGGGCGCGATTCCGGCTAGCGCACCGTCACGATCCAGCCCCCCGAGGCGCGCACGATCGGTGGATGAATGTGCGTGAGCGACGTGAACAGATGGGGCGATACGTAGACCTCGACGAAGGCCGCGAGGACGAGGATCGGGACGGCGAAGGCGACGGTGACGAACGTGGCCGCGAGCAGCTGCTCCCACTCGCCGCGGCGGCTGGCGATGATCCACGCCGCGAGTGGCAGGAACAGCGCGATCAGCTCCGGAAGCGCGTGCGGCAGCACGCCGAGCAGCAGCAATCCGGGCGAGACGCGCAGGAACGCTGCGACGCCGCCGAGCGTGTGTCCGAGCAGATAGGCCTGCGCGCTCAGCGAGAAGGTCGTCGCGGCAACCACGAAGCCGATCGCCAGACGCCCGCCGTGCTCGTGCACCCAGCGCGAGACGCCGGTGCGCCCCTCGACCTGCATCGGCAGCGAGCTGCCCGCGATGAAGCCCGCCACGCAGGCCATCGCGTGCAACGCGAGCACGAGCATGTTGCGCGCGATGACGCCCACGACGTCGTCGAAGCTGCCGACCGCGAACGGGGGGCGCAGTACGACGATCTGTTCATGACCGCCGCTCAACGACGCGATCACCCAGACCGCGCTCAGCAGCCCGACCGCCGCGAGCGCCGAGCCGGCAAACCAGCGGCCGAGCACCCGGCCCGGGTGCAAGTGCCACTCGCGCAGCGTCTCACGCGTA
This sequence comes from uncultured Solirubrobacteraceae bacterium, assembly GCA_963717665.1. Taxonomy (GTDB): domain Bacteria; phylum Actinomycetota; class Thermoleophilia; order Solirubrobacterales; family Solirubrobacteraceae; genus Palsa-744. Next base: position 2,731,983 of record OY970348.1, on the reverse strand, counting down.
TGGCGGACGCCATACGTGAACGCGTAGGCCGAGGAATCCATCGCTTCAGCATCGACCGGCCGGCGCTGCGACTGAAGCTCGCCGGGGGTGGCGTTCCTCACTGCGCAGATCGCCGGCACGCACGGATCGCCTGGTCCGGCGTAGACCCGCCGGGCTATCTGAAGCGAAGCCGCGGCACGAGCCACATGGCCTCGGCCGCGATCCGCCACGACATCTTGCTCTGCCCCTGCTGGCGGTCGCGGAAGACGATCGGCACCTCGACCACGCGGAAACCCGCGCGCACGGCACGGTAGGTCAGCTCGACCTGGAAGGCGTAGCCCTGCGAGCGCACGCTGTCGAAGTGGATCGCTTCGAGCACCTCGCGGCGAAAGCACTTGAAGCCGCCCGTGAGGTCGCGTACCTGCAGGCCGAGCACCCAGCGCGAGTAGGTCGAGCCGCCCTCGCTGATCAAGCGCCGCAGCCAGCCCCAGTCGCTGACGGCGCCGCCCTTGACGTAGCGTGAGCCGAGCACGAGGTCGGCGCCGTCCGCAGAGTCTCGATCGGCGGCCGCGAGCAGCCGCGCGAGGTCGCTCGGGTCGTGTGAGAAGTCGGAGTCCATCTCCATCACATAGCCCGCGCCGCTGTCGAGCGCCAGGCGGAAGCCCGCCAGGTAGGCCGGCCCGATGCCGTTCTTCTCGGCGCGGTGCAGCACCTGCACCCAGCCATGCTCGGCGGCCAGGCGGTCTGCGATCTCACCGGTGCCGTCGGGTGAGCCGTCGTCGACGACGAGGATGCGAAAGGCGCCGCCCAGCGAGCCCTCGGCGGTCGCCGCGGCGAGCACCTCGCCGGCGGCGCGCACGATCGCCTCGATGTTCTCCGCCTCGTTGTAGGTCGGGAGTATCAGCCAGGGCTCGCCGGACATGAGTCGGCGTACCCTAACGGGCGTGCCTGCAGCGGAACTGTCGAACGGCGCGATCGCCGACGCGCTGGAAGAGCTCGGCGACCTGTACGAGCTCGACGGCGCGATCGTCCACCGCGTGCTGGCCTACCGCACGGCGGCCAAGAGCGTGCGCGAGTCCTCCGTCTCGGTCGCCGCGCTGGCACGCCAGGGCCGCGTCACCGAGCTGCCGGGGATCGGCGCCACGCTGCAGGAGAAGATCCAGGCGCTGCTCGACGACGGCGAGATCCCCGCCGCACGAGAAGCTGCGCGCGAAGTTCCCGGCAGGCCTCGTCGCCGTCACGCGCCTGCCCGGTCTCGGCGCCAAGCGCGCGCGGCTACTGCACTCGAGAGCTCGGCGTCGACTCGCTCCAGAAGCTGCGCGAGGTGGCGCTGGCACAGCGCATCCGCACCGTGCGAGGGCTTGGCCCGAAGCTCGAGGAACGCGTCCTGGCGGCGCTCGAGCAGGGCGCCGGCGAGCGCGTCGAGCCGCGCCTGCTGCTGCCCAAGGCGATCGAGCTCGGCGAGCGACTCGCTGGCGGCCTCAGCGAGCTGGGCGGAGAGGGCACCCACGTGCAGATCGCCGGCTCGGCCCGCCGCTGGGCCGACAGCGTCAAGGACGTCGACCTGATCGCCGTGACCAACCGTCCGACGACGCTCGCCAAGAGCCTCGGCAAGCTCGAGCTGATCGCCAGCGTCGGCTCCGCCGGCAAGGCCGGTGCACGCGGGCGCACGCATTCCGGCTTCAGCGTCGACCTGCGCATCGCCAAGCCAGCGCAGCTCGGCAACCTGCTGCAGCACTTCACCGGCTCCGGCCGGCACAACGCGGCACTGCGCGAGGCTGCCGTGCGGCGGGGCCTGCACGTATCCGAGTACGGGCTGCTCGACGACGCGATCGGGCGCACCCGAACGTGCGCAACCGAGCAGGAGGTCTACGAGCTGCTCGGCCTCGCCTACATCGAGCCCGAGCTGCGCGAGGACCGCGGCGAGCTGGACGCCGCGCGCCTGGACGGCGGCGCCGGGTTGCCCGCGCTGATCGAGCTCGGCGACATCCGCGGCGACCTGCACAGCCACACGGTCGCCTCCGACGGGCACAACACGATCGAGGAGATGGCGCTGGCCGCGCGTGAGCTCGGCTACGAGTACCTCGCGATCACCGACCACTCGGCGACGCACGGCTTCGGCAACGACGTCTCGCCAGAGCAGCTGCGCCGCCAGATCGAGCTCGTGCACGAGGCCAACGAGCGCGTGCGAGGGAATCGAGCTGCTCGCGGGCAGCGAGGTCAACATCCTGCCCGACGGCTCGCTCGACTACGACGACGAGCTGCTCGGCTCAGCTCGACTGGATCATCGCCAGCGTCACACACCTCGTTCGGCATGGACGAGCGGCGCGATGACCGAGCGCATCGTCGCCGCGATCGAGCATCCGCTGGATCGACGCGATCGGCCACCCCACGGGTCGCAAGATCGAGCCAGCGCGAGCCCTATGCGCTCGACCTCGAGGCCGTGTTCGCCGCCGCCGCCCGCACGGGCACGTTCCTCGAGATCAACGCCAATCCCGACCGCCGCGACCTCTCCGACGTCAACGCACGCGCCGCCGTGCGCGCCGGGCGTGACGCTGCTGATCGACTCCGACGCGCACCGCGTGCGCACGCTGCAGAACATGCGCTGGGGCGTCGCGACGGCGCGGCGTGCTTGGCTGACGCGCGACGACGTGGCCAACACGCGCCCTTGGGCCGAGTTCGCAGCGGCTACGCAAGCAGTCGCGGCAATAGCTGATCGGCGCACGACCCGGTCGACCGCGGCACGCGCTGAACGGCGCCAGCGCAGCCAGCGCGCGCTCGGCGTAGCCCGGCAGCGGTTCGTCGAGCGCCGCGCGCAGCCCAGCGGCGAGATCGTCGCCGACGAGCCGCGGGTCGAGCTCGCGCGCAAGCGGGAGCGCCGCGTACGGTCCGGGCGCCTCGGTCGTGACGAGCCGGCAGCCGTCGGCGAGCGCCTCGAGCTGGACGATGCCGTAGTCCTCGCGGCGCGGAGCGCAGACGAACACACGCGCGCGCCGCAGCAGCGCGCGGAACTCCTCGGACACGAGCGAGCCGAGCACGCGCACGCCCGGCTCCTGCGGCGAGAGCAGCCCGGCGCTGTGCAGCCGCTCGGCGGAGACCCCCGCCACGAGCAACTCCTCGCCGGCGGCCGTGGCGCGGCCGTCACGCAGCTCACGCCATGCGCTCAGCACGCGGTCAAGGCCCTTCTTCGACGGGTTCGCCGCGTAGGTGATCGCCGCGACGTCGCGCTCGGGCGGCACCTGTCCGGACGGTTCGACGGGAACGGGCAGCACGAGCGCGCGCTCGCTCGCCGCCGCGTCGGGTAGCTCCTGCAGCGCACCCTCGCTCCACGGCAGCAAGCAGCGGCGCCTGGCGCAGGCGCCGGCGCTCGAGCGGGCGCTGCCAGAGCCCGTGACGCCCCGGGCGATTACCGGCGGCCGTTGCGTCGAAGCGGATCGCGCCGGGGCGCTGCCACAAGCAGCGCCGCCGTGGTCGTCGAGTAGATGATCGAGCGCGCCGGGGTGAGCTCCTGCTGGTCGATGATGCTCGCCGCTGCATCGCGCGCGGCACGCGCCCACACGAGGTCGGTCAGCATCATCGTCGGCAGCGGCTCCTGTGGGTGCGGCCGGGCGATCGCCACGCGCGCACCGGCGCGCTCGAGCGAGTCGTGCAGCTCGTCGTCGGCCCTGCGCAGACCCGCCGGTCGAGCCGAGCGATACGAGCAGCACGTCCGTCGCGTGCGCCCTGCGCATCTCAGGTGACGGCGCCGTTCGTGCGTTCCGGGCGCAGCGCCTTGAAGCCGGGCGTGCGCTCGAGCGCCATCGGCCGCACCGGCGAGGTGCGCTCGCACGTAGAAGAACGCGCCGTCGCGCTCCTCGATCGCCGCCACCGCCGCGTCCTGGCGGCGCCAGGCGAGCGCCCAGATGATCGCGAAGCCCGCCGCGATGCCCGGGATCTGCGGCGCGAGGAAAGCGAGACCGCCGGCGATCAGGGTGAAGAGCAGCAGCGGCCACAGCCGGTTGACCAGGATCGCGCTGGGATGGTTCTCGGGCAGCGCCGTGCTCGCCCTGGCGCCTGAGAGCAGGCGCGCGATCGGCGGGTTCGTCTCGGCGCGCCTGCCCAGCCGCAGGCCGATCAGCGTCGCGACGATCCACCAGCCCACGGCGATCGGAAGCAGGGCTTCTTCCGAGTTCGCGCCCGCAGCCAGAACGGTGACGAGGGCGAGCGCCGTCGCCGCTCCGGCGCTGAGCATCACGGTGCGTCCTGAGGAAGTCGACGAAGCGCACCCTGCTACTACAGCAGCGCCTCGAGCAGTTCGCGTACCCCGTGCGTGCCCTCGAGCGTCAGGTCCGCCTCGCGCGCCAGCTCGGGAGGGGCTTCGTCGGAGTCGACCGCCACGCACAGCGCCGACTTCAGAGTCCCCGACTGGACCAGCTCGCGCAGCCCGCGAAAGGCGTCGAGGTCGGTCGAGTCGTCGCCCACGTACAGCGCCGCCTTGGCCGGCGAGCCACGCAGCAGCCTCGCGATACCGATGCCCTTGTCGAGCGCCACCGGCGGGCGGACCTCGAGCACCTTGCGCCCCCAGTGAACGACGAAGCCCTCTCGTTCGGCCTCGGCTGCGATCTCGCGCACCGAGGTCTCGGCGGCCTGCTCGTCGGGCGCCCCGCGCCAGTGGAAGGCCGCGATCGCTTCCTTGTCCTCGCCGCGCACGCGCAGTCGCTGGTGCTCGGCCGTCAGCACACGTGCTGCGAACGCGCGGATCCGTGCCGTCCAGGCGGCGAGCTCGGGGTCGACCTCCGGGCGCGTGGCGCCAGGACGCAACAGCTCTCCGCCGTGATTGCCGACATACGCGAGCGTTCCGATCGCGACGATCTGACGCGCCGTTGCCGCGCGGCGTCCGCTCACGCAGCCGACCACGCGATAGCGCTTGGCGATCTCGATCAGCAGGGTGCGCGTGGCCTCGGGCACGTGCGCATCGGTGGCGTGGCGCACGATCGGCGCCAGCGTGCCGTCGATGTCGAGCAGGATCGCACCGTGGTCGGGGTCTGAGCGGAGCGGCTCGAGCGCCTCCACAAGCGTCGCAGCGGGGGACACGGGGTCTAGTATGCCGCGCATCGTGGCTGACCAGTCAGCTCGCAAGCGTGTTTGCTGAGGGCGCCTCAGAGCGTTCGTCGAACCGCACGCTCAAGCTGGTCGCGATCGGCACCGCGGCCGGCCTCTTCAGCGGTCTGTTCGGCGTCGGCGGCGGCAGCGTAATCGTCCCGCTGCTCGTGCTCTGGCTCGGCTATGAGGAGCGCGTGGCAACCGCCACCTCGCTCGCCGCGATCATCTTCATCGCGGGCTTCGCCGCCGCCACGCAGGGCCTCTACGGCAACGTGCACGTGCTCGACGCCGTGCTCGTCGGCGTGCCCGCCGTAGGCGGCGTGCTGATCGGCACGTGGCTGGCGCAGCGCGTGCACAACCGCGCGATCTCGCTGATGTTCGCCGCCGTGCTGCTCGCCAGCGCCGTCGAGCTCGTGCTGCAATGAGCGGCGCGATCGCGATCGGCCTGGCCGGCGGCGTGATCGCCGGGCTGCTCGGCGTCGGTGGCGGCGTGCTGTTCGTACCCGGGCTCGTGATCTTCCTCGGCCTCAACCAGCACCAGGCCGAGGCGACCTCGCTGCTGGCGATCGTTCCCGTGGCGCTCGTCGGCACCTACACGCAGGACCGCTACGGCAACGTGCGCCGCGCCGACGCCCTGCTGTTGGGCCTGCTCTCGCTGGCGGGGGCGGCCGGCGGGGTCGCGCTCGCCAACGCCCTCTCCGGCACCGTGCTGCGCGACTCCTTCGCCGTGCTGCTGCTGATCGTCGCCGCGCAGTTCGTCCGCCGCGCCCTGCGCCCCACCTCCTAGCGTGAACCGACCGTCCAGCCGCATGGCACCGCCCAGCCGATCGTCTAAGCTAGGAAACCGCATGGGCCTAGACAACCCTCTGCACATCGCATTCCTCGTCGTGATCCTGCTCTTGGTCTTCGGCGCCAAGCGCCTGCCGGAGATCGGTCGCTCGCTGGGCAGTGGCATGCGCGAGTTCAAGCAGTCCGTCACCGGCGAGGCCTCCTCGCACGAGACGCCCACGCACAGCGCGCTGCCTGCCGCCGAGCAGCAGCAGGCCCAGCCCACGCAGACGGCTCCCGTCGGGCAGCCCGCGGCGGCTCCCGCAGCCCCGCCCCCCACACCCGTCGAGCACAAGTAGCGCACCGGCGCGCCTCGGCGCGAGCTCAGCGTTTGTGCAGGATCGCGCCGCTGCTGACGGCCTCGAAGGCCGATCCGGGCACCGTCTTCAGCTGGTCCAGGTCTTCGTCGCTCCAGCGCCTGTCGGGAGCGCCCGTGATGTACCACGAGGATCCGTTGTCGGCGACGATCAAGCCGTAGCGCTTCAGCGCGCGCAGGATCACGAGCGCCTGACCGCGGTAGCCGGACAGGCCGAAGTCGGCCTTCAGGCGCAGCCGCAGGCCCATCGGCGGCAGGCTCGGATCGGTGCTCGAGGAGGCCAGATGGGTCGCCGGGTGGATGTAGCCGGCCTGCGTGCGCGGCACCGTCACGCGCAGCGCGTGTTCGATGCGCCCGGCATGGACCTCTGGATAGCGCGCGAGCAGCGGGAAGATCGGCAGGCCGGCCGCGTCGGCCGAGGTCCACCCTTCCGGGCGCAGGGCATTGCTGCGCAGGTTGAAGACCGCGCCCGAGCCGGCTTCCCAGCCGCCGCCCAGGCGACGTGCCGCGTAGAGCTCATACAGCCTGCAGCTGCCTTCCTGCAGCGCAAGCACGTGGCGGTCGCCTTCAACGCCTGCCCCCTCGACGGGAGCGCTCGGGGGGATCGGGTAGGGACCCGAATCCGATTCGCCACCGTATTCGCTGAAGCGGATCGGCACCTTCGCCTGGCGGCGCTTGACGACGACGTAGGGGATGCCGTAGCCCGGATTCGTGCCGAAGTCCGCGTGCAGGTGCAGGCTCGGGCCGATCGATTCGACGTACGCCGCCGAGCGCGGGTCCACCGGCGCGCTCGAGATGTCCCGGTTGATCGCGTTGCTCGCGGGCAGGATCGGGCAGCCGTACTCGTGCACACCCGGCGTCGGCCTGGTCTTCCGCGCGGTCGATCCACCGGCGCCGGCGACCGGCGCGGCGATCAACAGCAGCGAGGTGACGCACACGGCGCCCGCCGTCGGGATGGGCCCTCTCACGCGGAAGACGTTATGCGACCGGGCACCCGGCGCATCGGCGCGTGGACGATCGGGCGATTCGCAAAAACCGGCTCCGCAGTTCACGAAAGCCCCGGCCATGGCCGGAAGCCGTCAGCGCCTGCGGCCTTGCCGTTCGGAGGGGAACTTCAGGATCGGACCCGTGTTGACCGCCTCGAACGCCGAGCCCGGCACGTTGTCGAGCTGCTTGAGGTCTTGGTCGCTCCAACCCGGGTCGTGCGTGCCGCCGATGTTCCACGAGCCGCCTTCGTCGGCGACGATCAGCCCGTAGCGCTTCAGCCCGCGCAGCACGATCAACGCCTGACCGTGATAGCCGGCGAGGCTGAAGCTCGCCTTCAGGCGAAGGCGCAGCCCCATCGGCGGCAGGCTCGGATCGTCGGTGCTCGAGGAGTAGTGCGTCGCCGGGTGGATGAAGCCACGCTGGGTTCGCCAGACGGTCACGCGCAGCGCGTGCGTGATCGCTCCGGCCCGTGCTTCCGGATAGCGCGCGAGCAGCGGGAAGATCGGCAGGCCGGCCGCGTCCGCCGACGTCCAGCCGTCCGGGCGCAGCCTGTTGCTGCGCATGTCGAAGACCGCGCCCGAGCCGGCTTCCCAGCCGCCGGCGGTGCGACGCGCTTTGTAGAGCTCGTAGAGCTTGCACGTGCCCGTCTGCAGGACGAGCACGTGGTTGTCGCCCGGCTCGATGTTGCCCGGCGAGTATTCGCCCTGGATCGGCGCGCTCAGAGGGATCGGGTACGGGCCGGGGTCCGACGCGCGCGGCGAGAGGTAGAACTTGACCGGCAGCTTCGGCTCGTGGGCGCCGACGATCGCGAATGGCATCCCGTAGTGGAAGGCCGGCGAGGCGAGGATGTGCAGATGGCCACTCGCGCCGATCGAGTCGATGTACGTCGCCGATCTCGGGTTCAGCGGCGCGTGCGAGATGTCCTGGTTGAGCGAGTTGTTGGCCGGGTACATCGGACAGCCCGCTTCTTGGTCAGCCCGCGCCGCGTGCGCCCGCGGGCTCGCTCCTCCGGCGGCCCGCGTGACACCGAAGGCGAGTGCGCAGAGCAGCAGCGCACCGGCGAGCGCAAGCGCGGCGCGCGTAGGCCTGGATCCGTCCAGCGAGCGTCTCACCGGCACAACGCTATGCGATAGACGGGCGGAGACGCGTCGGTCACCCGCGGCGGGGCGAGAGGCCGATCAGCGCTTCAGCGTGACGCGCGTGCTCTTGGCCTTACCGGCGCCCGCTGTGAAGCGGATGTTCGCCCACACCTTGATCTGCCTGCGCGCTTTGACGAGCTTGCGCCCTGCCGCGTTCAGCTTGACCTTGACCTTGCCCGTCGTGCCCGCCTTCAGCGCAAAGCTCGCCGTGCCGTAGCTGACGAGCTTCGGCTTCTTCGCCTTCTTCTCGCTCGCCACGCCGGCGCCGACGCCCGGCGGCTGGACGTTCTGCAGGTTGAGCACGCCCGCGCAGTTGACCACGAGGCACTGGATCGGGAGTGTCGCTGTGCCGTTCTTGACCGGGATCGTCAGCTTCGGGAAAGCGATCGATGCAAGCGCCGCCGGGACGGGGACCGGGGTGGGCGTGGGTGCGGCCCCTCCCGGCGCGGGCGCTCCGCCGCCACCACCGCCGCCGGTGTCGAGATCGGCGCTGATCAGAACCTGGGCGCCGAATCCGTCGGTGGCGGCGGTCAACGGGTTCGGGCTCGGCGCCGGCGTCGAGCCTTCCGACGGCGCCGGGTAGTAGCCGGCGTAGCCGCTCCGGCCGTCGCCGAACGCCGGAATCGGCACATTCGTCGCGAGCACCGAGAGGGCGAGGAAGTCTCCGGCAGCGTTCGTCGTGAAGTCATCTGGGCCGGGAGTCGGTTCCTCCGTCACCGGCAGGCTGGTCGTGACCGTCGTGACCGTGTTCGCCTGCGGCGTGAAGACCGGTCCGTAGCGCTCGACGAAGCAGCACGCGAAGTAGGGATGCCCGGGGTCGCCGGCTTTGTTCTGGTAGAGCGAGCGCATGATCACCGCCTGCATCAGACCGGTCACAGCGCCGACCCGCACGTGGACGGCCGTGATCGTGCCGCTCGCCGGCGCGTAGGAGGAGGGGCCCGGCGCGCCCGAGTAATACATGCACGACGGACTGCCCATCGGGGCGCTGAAATAGGGAAAGATGCCTTCCCCGCATGTCGTGGGGTTGTTGGGCGCGTTGTTCAGGTCCGCCCCGAACGTCGCCGCGGCGGCGGGCATTGGAGCGCAGGCGATCGACGCCAGCACGCCCGCCAGCACAGCAAATCGCTGCCCCCCGGTCAGCCGCATTCGATGATCGTAAGCGGTGCCCCGGCTGAGTCAAGCGCCGGTGCGCACGTCTACGTACTCAGCTCGGCGCAGGTGCCGGCGTGCCGTCGGCTGCGCTCTCGAGCACGCTCGGGCGGGCCTCCTCGATCAGGCCCGCGCCGCAGTGCCAGCAAAACGAGGCGCCGCGGCTGTGCACGGCGCCGCACGAGCGGCACTGGCCGTGCACGCCCGCCTCGGCGCCCGAGAGCAGGCGCTGCACCTCGGCAAGCTGGGCGTCCGCCTGCTGCAGCTCGGCCGCTCGCCGCGCGAGCACGTCGAGCCGGTAGTGGTCGCGGATCGCCATCTCATACGTCAGGCCACCGAGGTCCCACGTCAGCTCGGACACGCGCTCGGCCAGCTCGTAGCGCCGGCGGCGCAGCTCGGCCATCGAGCCGTCGAGCGCCGTGCGCGCGCCGGGCAGGCCACCCACCGGGACGATCGCCGCCGGCGCCGCCTGCACGGCGGGGATCCGCTGCGTCTCGGCGTCCGAGGCCGGTGACGTCGACGGCTTGCCCTCGTGCGTGCTCATCCGAGGCGACCCGCTCAGCCCGTTTCGATCGGCGCCGCGCCGAGTTCGTTGATTTCTTTCTGGTGCTGCGCGCCGCTCGAGTTCGTCAGCTTTTTGATCTTCTGAGGCGCCACTTTTTTCGGCGCCGGCGGCGGCGCCTTTTCGGCCGGCGTTTCTTTCGCTTCGGCCTTCTTCGCTGCGGCTTCTTCCTTGGCCGTCGCCTTCGTCGGCGTTTCGGTCGTTTCGCCGGCCGCCGCGGTCGTCGTCGCTGCTGCGGCCGGCGCGGCCGCGAGACCCGACAGGCCCTTGACTTCGACGACCTGCTTGGCCGGCGTCTTGTTGCCCTGGCTGGCCCAGTGACCGACCAATAGGCCCGCGATCAGACAGAGCACGAGCACCGCGAGCAGGCTCAGCAGACCCGAGTTGCGCCGCAGCCAACCGTTCGCTCCCCGTCCCTCGCCGAGCGGCACGTAGCCGGCCGGGGTCATCTCGAGCGTCGGCTGGGCAAGGCCCGAGGACGGGTCGCTCTGCAGCACGTCGAGGAACGCCAGGCGCACCGGCGAGGCCGGCTGACCGCAGGAGAGGCAGTAGCGCTGGTCGGCGACCAGCGCTACGCCGCAATGCGCGCACGTCGCTCCGGACTGCTCGCTCGGCACGGGGACGAGACTCATCTCGGACGCCTCCTCACGACGCCGCCGGGACGGCAGTCAGTTCGATCTTTGCCCTGCTTGCGTCGCCGACGAGCAGGATCTGGAAGCGCGCCGACGCACCGTGGCGCCCGGCGAGCTTGGCCACGAGCACGCGGCCGGCGGCGACGACCTTGCCGCCGCGCAGCGCCACCGCGAACACCGGTACCTCGCGCTGAGCCCGCGACCCCTCGTTGACGAGCTCGCCGCTGACCGTGCTCGCGCCCGGGCGCCCGACGACATGCGTCGTGCGCGCCACGAGCGCCGCCGGAGCGCCGTGCGAGCCGGCCCTCGAGCCTGTGCCGACGCGGACCTTCACGCCTGTGCTCGGCTGGTTGACCAGCACCTGGTCGTTGACCCACCACGCACTGGCGTGCGGACGCAGCAGCGAGATGTGCTGCAGCTTGGGGTCCGTGCCGCCGGGCTGGTTGGAGTAGAGCACCTTGCCGGCCTTGCCCTTGACTTCGAGCAGCACCGGCACGTTTGCCTGCGCGTGCGCCGAGCTCGAGCTGAGCCTCACCGCGAGCGCGCCCCGGCCGCCGCTGCTCAGCAGCGTCGTGTGCGAGACGCGCACCGAGCGGTTCGGCGCCCCGAGTTTCAGCGCGCCCGGTTCGTGTTCGCGCGCTACCTGAGCTTCGCGTTCGATCTTCGCGCTTTCGCTCTCCGTGCTCTCGCAGGCAGCGAACGTCACGGTCAGAGCTCCACAGCCGACCACGACGAGCGCTCGCTTCAGGACTCCCGGCCGCATGGCCAGGAGCCGCTGTCGGGAGAGCTCATCCGAACGCTCCCCGCACGTAGTCGCGCGTGCGCGTCGCACGCGGTTCATCGAACACCTGCGCCGTCGAGCCGTACTCGACGAGGTCGCCCAGGTACATGAACGCCACCTTGTCCGCAACGCGATGCGCCTGCGCGAGGTTGTGCGTGACGACGACCACCGCCAGGTCGCGGCGCAGCTCGCCGATCAGCTTCTCGATCGTCGCCGTCGAGATCGGGTCGAGCGCGCTGCACGGCTCGTCCATCAGCAGCACCTCCGGGCGCGGCGCGATCGCGCGGGCGATGCACAGTCGCTGCTGCTGGCCGCCGGAGAGGCGCAGCGCCGGCCGATCGAGGTCGTCGCCGACCTCGTCGTACAGGCCAGCCCGCTTGAGCGCTTCCACGACCTGTGGTTCCAGCTCGCGCCGGCGCGGCTTCTTGCGCGACTGTTCGCGCAGCGCGAAGGCCACGTTGTCGAAGATCGACATCGGAAACGGGTTGGGCTGCTGGAAGACCATCGCCACGCGCGAGCGCAGTTTCGTGTCTGCCATCCCATGGATGTCCTCGCCGTCGAGCAGCACCTTGCCGGCGCGCGACGCGCTCGGCGTCAGCTCCGTCAGCCGGTTCAGCGTGCGCAACAGCGTCGTCTTGCCGCATCCCGACGGCCCGATCAGCGCGAGCACCTCGCCCTGGTGGATCGACAGCGAGACCGACTTGACCGCCTTTTTGGCGCCGTAGCCGATGCTCACGTCCTCCAGGCGAAGGCGCTCCGGGCCGGAGGAGTGCGCCGCGCGCACCGCCTCGCGCTCCTGCGGCGGGAGCACCGGCAGCGGCGCACGGTCGACGACGATCGTGCGCACCGGCGGGACCGCAGGCGCGTCGGCTGCTCCTGTCGGCGCGGTCGGGACAGCCTCCTCGGACGCCGGCTCGGCGCGTGCCTGCAGCGCATCCGCGCCCGCCGAGCGGGTCTCGGCCTGCTCGGCCGAGGCGAAGCGATGCTCGCTCCGGCGTAGGTCATCGCTGTCGCTCATCCGCTTCTCAGCGCGCTCGAGCAACATCTCGTCGGGTGTCATGAGGCACCTTCCCCACCAAAGTTGTCCAACACAATCTCCATAGAATCGCTCAGGTTAGCGGGGTTTACAGGAGTTGTAAAGCGCCTGGCGGAGCTCAGACAACCGCGCCGGCAACCGTCATCCCCGTCGTGTCCGCCTGGGAGCGTCCGATGCGATCGACGAGCAGGTTGAGCACGAGCACGAAGATCAGCAGCACGAACGCCGCCGCGTAGGCCTTCTGCGGCGCCGACCCTTCGCCCGCCGGCGAGTTGTTGTAGACGTAGCTCGTCAGCGTCGAGCCCGTGCCGCGCAGCACGCTGAGCCCGGGCACCGAGCCCTGCGGGTCGATCCGCAGCGAGTCGCCGAGCAACAGCACGATGATCGCCGTGTCCCCGATGATCCGGCTGACGCCGAGCGTCACCCCCGTCGCGATGTTCGAGCGCACGCTCGGCAACAGCACCCGGCGGATCGTCGCGATCCGCGTCTTGCCCAGTGCGAAGGCCGCCTCGCGCATGTGCGATGGGACCGCCTGCAGCCCGTCGCGCGTAGCTGTGAACATCGGCGGCAGCGCAATCAGCGACATCATCGCGCCAGCCGCGAAGTAGGACTTGCCAAAGACACCGCCTCCGGCCGCCTTGAACGAGAACGGGGCGAAGATGCTGAGTTGGAAGATCGACAGGCCGAACAGCGCGATCACGATGTCCGGTGTCCCCGCGACCATCTCGATCGCCGACTCGACCATCCGCGCGAGCCACGTCGGGCGACCGTACTCGGCGATCCAGATCGCCCCGCCCACCGCCAGCGGCACCGCCAGCACGATCCCGATCAGCGTGAGTATTCCCGTGCCGATCAGCGCGTCACGAAACCCACCCGAGCCACTCTGGCTCGTGCTGATCGACGGACGCTGGACGAGCAGCTGCGGGCGCAGGTACTCGATCCCGCGATAGGCCATGTAGCCGACGATCGCCGCCGCGATCAGACACAGGCTGATCCCCGCAGTCCAGGCGAAGCCCAGCGCAAGCCGATCGACCCATCGCCATTCAAGCGGCGAGGAGCGCTTGCCGCCTCCGCTCTGCATCGGCGGCCCCGGCGGCAGCGTCGGTCGCCACTCGCCGACCGCACTCATCCGCGCACCTGGTACTTGCGGAGCGGCAACTTGATGAGGTAGCCCGCCACCGACAGCACGAACGCACTGAACAGCAACAGCAGCGCCCACGCGTACAGCGCCGAGCCGAGCGCAGGCGCGCCGATCCCTTCGTGGTAGTCGACGATCCCCGAGGCGAGCGTGCGCAGCGGCTCGAAGAAGAACACCAGGCCGTCGATCGGCTTCGGCGAGAAGGCCTTCGAGCCTGAAACCATCGAGATCATGATCGCCTCGCCCAGCGCGCGCGCAGTGGCGAGCACAGCCGCCGCCACGATCGCCGGGCGCGCCGCTCGCAGTGTCACCGCGAGCATCGCCCGCAGCGGGTTCACGCCGAGTGCGATCGCCCCCTCGCGCCACGAGTTCGGCACCGACACGAGCGCCTCGCAGATCAGCGCCACCATGATTGGCGTGATCATCACCGTCAGGATCAAGACCGTCACCGACAGCCCCGCGCCCGTCAGCTCGACCACGTTCTGCACCGATTCGCGCTGGGCTGTCGAGATCAGGTCGTTGCCGACGAACGGCACCAGCACGAGGATGCCGATCAGGCCGTAGATCACCGACGGCACCGAGGCCAGCAGGCGGATCACCGGGATCGCCACGCGGCGCAGCCGCGCCGGCGCGAGCTCGACGATGAAGATCGAGGAGAAGACCGCGATCGCCAGCGCCAGCACGACCGCCACGGCCGTGCTCAGCAGCGTGCCGTAGATCAGCGTCCACGCGCGCAGGTGGTAGGCCGACGGCGGCGGGTGCTGCGTCGTGTTCTGCATGTCCGCCAGCTGCCTGCCCAGATCGCCGCCACCTGAGCCGAGCCAGGAGAGGCCGTTGTGTTCGAAGATCGGCCACGCATTGATGCCGACGAACACGACCATCGCGACGACCAGCGCGCAGACCAGGAACGACACCGCGCCGAGCGTACGCTCGGCGCGGATGTCAGGCCATGGACGCCTGAGGCGTTCCAGCAACTGTCTCTCCTGTTCCCCTCAGGCCCCCGGCACGCCGCTTAGATCGTCAGCCACTGCGTGTTGATGATCTTCGCCGCCGCCGCCGAGCGCTCGATCCAGCCGATGAAGGCCGAGGAGGCGCCCGTCGCCTTGCCTTTGGTCACCTCGTAGAAGCGTGCCGTTCCGGAGTACGTGCCCGCTTTCACGTTTGCGTGGTTGCACGCGACGCCGTTGTAGCCGACCGCGTTGACCGTGCCTTTGTCCGACTGGTAGTTCGAGACGAAGCCGATCGAGTTCGGATCGCTTTCGACCTTCGCGCGCATCAGACCCTCAGACGGTTCTTCCGCGGCTTTCGTCGAGACTTTTTTGCCTTCCAGGAACAGCGTCTGGAAGTTCGTCAGCACGCCCGCCACCGAGGTGCGGCTGATCACGTCGATCGGACCGCTCGCCGTCGCTCCGGGGACGGCGCTCCAGGCGACCGTTTTACCCGTGAAGATCGAGACGACCTGCGAAGAGGAGAGGTTGGCCAGCGGGTTCGACTTGCTCGTGATCACGCAGATGCCGTACTTGGCGACCGGGTAGAAGACCAGCCCCGGCGGGTCCGCCGCGACCGGGTCGCGCGAGACGTCGCCGATCGACACGCGGCCTGCAGCGACGTCGTTGACGCCGATCTGCGCACCGCCCTGGGTGATTTTGAACTTCACTTTTTTCGGGTGCGTCTTGATGTACTTCTGCGCGAGCAGCGAGACCAACGGATAGGAAGCCGTGGCGCCGCTGATCGTGATCGTGGACAGCGCAGAGGCAGCCGCGGGCGCCGCGACCCCCACGACGCCAGCCACCGCGAAGGCGAGGGAGAGACGGCGGAATCGATTCATTGAGGAGTTGCTCCGTTTCTGGTGCTCGAGGCACGGTTTTTGACGACTGAGGAGCGCGAAGATAGCATAATGTTGATAAATATTGTCGATATAAGTAGATTTATGGGGAAGCGACGGTCGGGGCCTCAACGCCGCCCGCCGCGAGCATCGAATGGACAACTCCGAGCGACAACCAAAGCCCCTGTCGGGCGCGGCCATCCGGCCCGAGCATGGCGACCATCGCGCGCCGGGAGCCAGCGCGCGCTCGCGTCTGCCCTCGCGGCAGGCCAGCCTCGTGCTCGCCGTGGCCATGCTCACGATCGGCGTCGCCGTCGGCGCCGCGATCGGCCCCGCCCCCGCGACATCGCTCGCCGGTAACGGAAACATCGTCCGGAAGCTGCCCGCGCTGATCGCCGCCGTCGCCGCGCGCGGGCACTCGGCGGCGCCGGCACAACCGACCCCCGCTACGAGCACGCAGCCGCCGCCGATCACCCCGCAGGCGACACCGGCGGCCAGCTCCACTCCCGCGGCCGCCACGAGCGCCCCGGCGCAGGAAGCGACGCAGCCATCATCTGAATCTCATAAAAAATCCTCCAACACGCAGGGCAAAGCTCCTAGCGGAGGCGCGTCCAAACTGCCCCCGATCACGAGCGTCTGGCTGATCGAGCTCTCCGGCAGCTCGTTCAACGAAGCCCTCGCCAACCCGACCGTCGCCCCCTACACGACCGGCGAAGCGATTCCCAAGGGGACGTTTCTCTCGAGCTGGACCGCACTCAGCGCGAGCGCCTTCGCAACCGACGCCGCGCTCGCCGAACACCGCGCCACCCTCGGCGGCACGCCGCCCGTGCTGCACACGATCCTCCAGCCAGCCTGTCCCGAAGGCCCGGCCGCCGCGGCCTGCCTGCCTGGGACGCCCGCCGGGATCGCGCTCGCCGACGCCTTCCTGAAGGCCACGATCGCCTCGATCACGCAGAGCACGGCGTACTCAGAACACGGGCTGATCGCAGTCACCTACACCACCGTCGCCGACCCCGCCACTGCCGAACTGCCGGCAGGCTCGGCCAGCTCGACGCTCGTCTCCCAACCGCCCGCCGGGGTGCTCTTGCTCTCGCCCTTCGCCAAAGCCGGCGCCAAGCCGGCGACCGCGTTTGACCCGACTTCACCAAAGCAGAGCCTCGAAAAGCTCCTGCACTGACACACCAAGCGATCCACGTCCCACGACAACGAACGGAGAACCTGTTGCACGCATCACGAACCGCCCACCGAAAGGCCACGCTCTGGCTGGCCGCGATCGTGGGCGTGCTCGCCCTGTCGCTCGCCAGTCCCGCCATGAGCCAGGCCGAAGAATCAAACCCCAATAACTACAACTGCCTCGGCAGCCTCGCCGCCGGGCCACCCGAAGCGGGAAGCGAAGAACAGCAGGTTCAGTACACCTTCTACTGCAACGGCCCGATCACCGGTTTTCAGGTGCAGTCACAGATTCCCGTGACCGGTGTCTCCAGCCCGCCCGAAGTGACCAACCTCGAAAAAAAACTGGTCGCTGACACCTTCTCCTGCTCGGGCGAACTCCCCGGCTGGGCCGCCAACTGCGTCGGCTCGACCGTCGCCGGCTACGAGAACGTGACCGGGCAGTTCGCGATCGGCACCAAGCTGTGCGTCGAGCCGCGCGTCGACGCCCTGCTCACAGTCGTCTACGCCTACCTCGAAAAAGGCAAAGTCACTCAGGCGATCTCCGGTCCCTACGACCTCGGGCGGCCCAAAGGCTGCAAGCCCGACTTCTACTCCAAATACAACCGCTTCAACCCCGCGCCGCTGCCTTCCAAGAAGGCCGCCAAGAAGGGCAACGGCGGTAAGAAGAAGGCCAAGGCGCCGAGCAAGTCCAAGTCCACCGGCGGGAAGTGAGCGCCGCCACGACGTAGTCGCACGTAGATCGAGCCAGGTGGCGCCGCACCGAGCGGCGGCGCCGCCATAGGCTTGCCTGGATGAGCTCGACCCCCGACTGCCCCGCTCGACGCTCAGCGCCGGCGGTCACGCTGTCGGCGCTGTGTGGCCTGACGCTCGCGCTCGCGCTAGGCGCCTGCGGCTCCTCGACGAAAAGCTCCTCGGCGCGCAGCTCCAGCACCGCCGGCTCGGCGCAGGCCGGCAACGCGGGCAATGCGCCCGTCGTCCAAGCCGGCAACCCGAGCGGCCCGGGCGGCTGTGCGGCTGCCGTCGCTACCACGATCGGTCAGGTCGGCGCGCGGATCTACAGCTCGGCATCCTCCGGCAACGTCGTAGGGCAGGCCGTGCAGCGTGTGCGCCGTTCCTCGCTGCTCGCCGCTGCCGCATCCTCCGGTGACGCAGCCGCCACCGAACGCGCCCTGCGCGGACTGCTCGCCGGGCAGATCGTGCGCATCCAGGTGCTCGTGCACGGCCGCCCGCTCGCCAGCGCCGGCTCCGCCCCCGCGATCGCGCCCGTGCACGGCTCGATCCCCGGCACCGACGCCACCTTCGTCCTTTCCACGCAGGCCGCCGACAGCTACCTGCACGTGACGCGCCAGGTCACCGGCGCCGAGGTCGCGTTGCTCTCGGGCTCGAGCGCGTCCGGCTCCTCCGCGCGCGTGCTCGCCGCGTCGCTTTCCGGCCTGCCCGCCCAGCAAGTCCCCAGCCGCGGCAGGCTCGTCTTCCGCGGCAGGCGCTACGAGGTCTCCTCGCTCGCCGGCTCCACCTATCCCTCTGGCAGCCTGCGGATCGCACTGCTTGTGCCGAGCAGCTCGATCCGCTGCCCGAGCGCCGCCGCGCAGATCCCCGTGCAGACGCTCGGGCAGGTCGGCGAACGGATCTATCGGGAGGAGGCCGGCAGCCCCTACGTGCGCGCAACGCTGCGCCACATCGAAGCCGACTCGTCCTTCCGCCAAGCCATCGCCGCACGCGACACCAAGGCGATCCGCGCCGCCATCGTCGGGCTGTTCGGCGCGCACATCCACGTCGTGCGCGTGCGCGCCTACGCCGTCGAGCCGAGCGGCGCCCAGCGCTTCCTCTACGACCTCGGCGGCCCCTACGTGCTCGCCCCCGTCCACGGCTCCGTGCACAGCGCCGGCAAGCTCGTCGGGCGCTTTTCCTTCGCGATCCAGGACGACGCCGGCTATCTGCGGCTCGCGCGGCTGTTCACCGGCGCCGAGGTGCTGATGCGCGTCGGCTCGAAGCAGGTGATCGGCTCGCTCGAGCCCGGGCCCGGCAGCGTCCCCGACCACGGCACCGTCGAATACCGCGGAAAGTCCTATGAGGCCTACTCGTTCTCAGGTGTTGCGTTCCCCTCCGGGCCGCTGCGCATCTCGCTGCTGATCGGAAAGACCAAGTAGCTACAGCATCGTGTTGGTCATGCGCTCGACCTCGGCGATCGAGGTGAGCCCCTCGCGCACCTTGTCCATGCCGTCGTCTCGCAGGCGGCGCATCCCTTCGCGCACGGCCACCGTCACCATCACATCGACCGACGCCCGCTCGAGGATCAGCGCGCGGATGTGCTCTGAGACGCTCATCACCTCGTACACGCCCACTCGTCCGCGATAGCCCGAGCCGCCGCAGCGCGAGCAGCCGACCGCCTCGAATGGTTCGGCGCCCGCGAGCCCGTGTTCGGCGAGCACGCTGTCGGCCACTTTCAAAGGCTTCTTGCAGTGCTTGCAGAGCAGGCGCACGAGCCGCTGGGCGACGATGCAGTCGACCGCCGAGGAGACCAGGAACGGCTCGATGCCCATGTCGATCAGGCGGCCCAGGCCGCTCGGCGCGTCGCGCGTGTGCAGCGTGCTCAGCACGAGGTGGCCCGTCAGCGCCGCCTCGATCGCGATGTGCGCCGTCTCGCGGTCGCGGATCTCGCCGACCATGATCACGTCCGGGTCGGCGCGCAGCATCGAGCGCAGCCCGACGTCGAACGTAACGCCCGCCTTCGGCGCGATCTGCATCTGCTTGATCCCCGCGATCCGCTGCTCGACCGGGTCCTCGATCGTGAGGATGCTGCGTTCGCCGTCGTTCAGCTCGTGCAGCGCCGCGTACAGCGTCGTCGACTTGCCCGACCCCGTCGGACCCGTCACGAGCACCGCGCCGTTGGGCTTTTTGACCGCCGATTTGAACTGCTCGAGCGCGTGCGCCGGCATGCCCAGCGACTCGAGGCCTTGGATCACCCCGCTCTTGTCGAGGATGCGCAGCACGACGCCCTCGCCGTAGACCAGCGGCAGCGTGACCACGCGGATGTCGACGCGACGGCCGTCAACGGTCAGCGCGAAGCGGCCGTCCTGCGGCACGCGCTTCTCCGAGATGTCGAGGTCGGCCATGATCTTGATCCGCGAGACGACGCCCATCGCCATCTTGCGCTTGACCGTCGCCGCCGGCGCGAGCACGCCGTCGACGCGGAACAGCACGCGCGTGTCGCCCTCTTCCGGGTTGACGTGGATATCCGAGGCGCCCTGCTGCACCGCCTGCGCCACGATCGAGTGCACGAGCTTGATGATTGGCGCGTCGCGGTCGGCCTCGTCGACCTGCAGGTCCTGCTCTTCGTCGGCGTCGACGTCCTCCTCGACGATGTCCTCGATCGAGTCGTCCATCTGCGCCAGGCGCGAGAGCAGCAGGTTGAGGTCCTCGACCGACGCCGCCACCGGCTTCACGCGGCGGCCCGTCATCATCGCCACGTCGTCGATCGTCAGCACGTTCGTCGGGTCAGCCATCGCCAGCAGCAGCGTGCCGTCCTCGCCGAAACCGATCGGCACCGACTGGTAGCGCTTGCTCGCTTCCGAATTGAGCAGGTTGGCCGCACCCATGTCGAGGTCGTAGACCGCCAGGTCGACGTAGTCCAGGCCGAAGCGCTCCGCCACCACGCGCGCCAGCTGGTCGTGGCGCAGGACGCCCTGCTCGACCAGCACGAGACCCGTCGGGCGTCCCTCGCTGCGCGCCGTCTCCACCGCCTCGTCGACCTGCTTGCGGTCGGCGAAGCCGAGGTCGACGACCACTTCGCCGATCATCCGCGTCGATCGCCCCGTGCGTCGCGGCGGGTACAGCCCCGTGCCGGGGCCCTTGGGCTCGGGCTCAGGTGTCGTCTCCGGACCGCCCGGCTGCGCAACCGGCGTCTCGCTGGTTGGGTTGGTCTCCGTCGCCTCGGCCGGGCGTGCAGCAATCGGCTCGGCCGTCGGCGTGCCGACGTCGCTCATAGCTACTACATCGGCAGCAACGCTGCCGGCCTTGATTCCGGTCCGCCTCCGGGGAAACCCTTAGGAAGCGGGGCTCAAAGGCCCTGCTCGAAGGCGCCCTTGACCTGCGCGTCCACGGCATTCAGCCGGTACAGGGCAAGCGCCTCGGCCGAGGCGAAGCGCGCCCCGCCGGCGCTGTCCGGGCCGTGGTGCATCAGCACACAGTGCTCGAGCGCCAAGCGCCGCTCAGCCGGGAGCGACTCCGGCATGTGGCGCGCCAGCGTGCGCAGGCCCAGCTCGACGTGGCCGAGCATGCGCCCCTCCGCGCTGCGCGCGATCTCAGCGCCGTAGGTGAACTCGCGCGTCTTGCCCACGTCGTGCACGATCGCCGCGCACAGCAGCAGGTCTCGATCCAGCCGCGGGTGAAGCGCGCACAGCTCGTGTGCCAGCGTCGCCACCCCCACTGTGTGCTCGAGCAGGCCGCCGAGGTAGGCGTGATGGGCACCCGCGCGCTGTCCCGGAATCGCGCACGGCGCGCGGCGCAGCTCCGCGCACAGCTCGCCGTCGGCCAGCAGGTTCGCCAGCAGCAGCTTCAGCGGCGCTTCGTAGACCTCGCGCGCGAGGTGCTCGAGGAAGCCTTCGAGCTCGTCGAGGTCGCGGTAGGCCGTCGGCAGGAACCCCGCCGGGTCGTCCTGGTCGTCCTCGGCGCGAGCGATCGAGGTGAGCGTGACCTGCAGCTTCTCGCGGTAGCGCTCCACGCGTCCGCGCGCGTGAACCAGCTCGCCCCGCTCGAAGCGCCCCGCGAGCAGATCGGCGTCGTTGAACACGCGTGCGAGGATCGTGCCCGTCGAGTCGCCCAGCTCCACGTTCAGATACGCCGTGCCCGCGCGCGAGATCTGACGTTCCTTGCGCGTGCACGCGAACACCCCGTCGAGCTCGTCCTGCTCGCGCAGCGTCGCGATCGTCTGGGCGCCGCCTGGCGCCGTGGTCGTGGCGGAAGCCATCGATCCATGATGTACGGTGGTTCGGATGCAGCCGCTGATCTGGGATCGCCGTCCCGACGGCCTTCGCGCCCCCGCGATGGTGTGCGCGTTCCAGGGTTGGAACGACGCCGGCGACGCCGCCTCGAGCGCCGTCTCCTTCCTCGCCTCCTCACTGCAGGCACGGCGCTTCGCACGGATCGACTCCGAGGAGTTCTACGACTTCCAGACCAACCGCCCGAGCGTGCAGTTCAACGACGAGAACGAGCGCGAGATCGTGTGGCCGGCCGTCGAAGTGCTCGAGGCGACCGCGCCGCGCGCGCCGCGCGACCTCGTGCTCGTGCAGGGCGTCGAGCCCTCGCTGCGCTGGCGCTCCTTCACCGGGCACATCGTCGAGCTCGCCGAGGCGCTCGGCGTGCAGGTTGTCGTCTCGCTCGGCGCGCTGCTCGGCGACGTGCCGCACACGCGCCCTGTATCGATGTCCGGCCATGCCACCGACCCGGCGCTGATGGAGCGCCTCGGCATGCAGGGCTCGACCTATGAGGGACCCACCGGCATCGTCGGCGTGCTGCACGCCGCGTGCGCCCAGGCCGGGCTGCCCTCGGCGAGCCTGTGGGCCGGCGTGCCGCACTACGTCGCCGCCGCCGCCAATCCGAAGGCCGCGCTCGCGCTCGTGCGGCGCGTCGAAGGCCTGATCGGCGTCTCCGTCGACGTCTCCGAGCTCGAGTCCGCCGCCGCCGACTACGAGCGCCAGGTCGGGCTCGCCGTGCAGAGCGATCCCGACATCCAGGCCTTCGTCGAACGCCTCGAGCAGGCCGCCGAGGGTGACGAGGACGTAGCGCCCGAGGACGTCCCCTCAGGCGACGCCATCGCACGCGAATTCCAGCGCTTCCTGCGCCAGCGCGGGCGCGAGGCGTAGACCGCCGGAGCCCACGCGCGGCGCGGCGCTCGCGCCGGCGCCGTCCGGCCGTCTACTTCTCCGCCACCGGGCAGACGATCCGGTAATCGCAGATCGAGCACGCCGCGTGCGACGGGGTCGGCTCGAACTCCTGCGCGAGGATCCCCTCGCCGACCTCCATCACGAGTTGCTCCACCGAGGCCTCGTCCTGCGCGCCGCGCGGCACCGGCACCTTGAGGTCGTCGAGCACGTAGTAGTAGGCCTGGCGCGAGGAGCCAAGGCCCCAGTCCTCGCGCGCGGCGAGCGCATACAGCGAAAGCTGTACGTCGTCCTTCAGCTGCTCCGCGCTCTTCGGGCGTGAGGTCTTGTAGTCGATCAGCTCGTACTGCTCCTGCGCGGCGCCCTCGCTGCCGCCGGCCTCGACCGCCTCGCCCGCCTCGCCGCTGCCCTCGCCGCCGCGGAGCCGATCGACGCGGTCGACGCGCCCGCGCAGGTGGTGCGGGCCGAGCCGGAAGGAGAAGCTGCGCTCGAACCAGACCGGTTCGGCGTCCTGCCCGCGCAGGCGCGCGTGGTAGCGATCGAGCGCGGCGCGCGCCTTGGCCAGCAGCTCTCCCTCATAGTCGCTCTCGCCGAAGCCCGCGCGGCGCCACCCCGTGTCGAGCAGCTCGTGCATCTGCTCGAGCGTCTGCGCGCCGTCGCAGTGGAAGCGCTCGAGCACCTGGTGCACGACGATGCCGAAGCGCTGATGCGGCGTCTGCTCGGTCGGGATCCGCAGGACGCGCGCGAACTTGTAGCGCAACGGACAGCTGCGGTAGGTCTCGATGTCCGACGCCGACAGAGCGAGGCCGACGCCCTTGCGTGGCAGGAACGGCTCGAGCGAGTGCTCTTCGCGCCCGCCCACATTCGAGCGAGCCGTGAGTGCCTGATCCAGCGGCGAGGTCTGGAAGATCTCGCGCTGTACCGGCGTCGTCGCTGCGAGCAGGCGGGCGTTGACGTCGGCCAAGGCCTCCGCCAGCTCCTGCCCGGCGGGTCGCTGCAGCAGCGCCGCCAGCTTGAGGAGCTCCAGGTAGCGCACGACGCCGTGGGAGATGTCCAGTTCGGTGTCCAGACGCAGCTCGCCGAGGTGTCCGCCGATCCGCCCGACGCTCTCGAGCACCTCCTCGCGCAGCCGCTGGTAGCTCTCCTGGAGGTGCTCGTCCTCGGGACTCGCCGTTTCGGCGGCGGCCGTGTCCGGCGTTGCCGCATCCGTGTCCGGAACCGGCGCCGCGTCGTCGCGTGGCTCGGGCTCGGGCTGAGCTGAGCCGCTGCGCGAGCGCGGCACGACCGTCGCGAGATGGCGCGCCAGCTCACGTGGCGTCGCGTCCGGATCGCCGCGCACGAACTCGACCGTCAGCTCACGCAGCCCGCTCAGGCTCGCATCGCGAGCGGCCGCCTCGGCCGGGGTCAGCAGCGCCCGGCCGCGCGTCCCGAGCAGCTCGATCAGCTCCGCGATGAAGGCGTCGGGGGCGAGCGTATCCAGGCCGCCCGCCGCGCTGCGATGCACCGCGACGAAGCGCTCGATCCGTTCGCGCGCCTCCGGCGGCACCTGCGGCGACTCGCTGGCCGCCGTCAGGCCGGAGACGAGGTCGAGCTTGCGCCGCCTGGCAACCTGGATCACGCGCGCCAGGTGCGTCTGGCGCAGCTCGATCGGCGGACGCGAGAGCGCACGCACGACGGCTGCCGCGTCCTGCGGGTCCACGAGCAGACGCACCCATGCGAGCACATCGCGCACCTCCGCCCGTAGCAGGAAGCTCGCCGCGCCGGGATCGACTGCAAGCTCTGGCGCGGTTCGTGAGACGGACACCATCCAAGGATACGAGTGCCCGGGGTTGCGGGCCAGGGCCGGCCGAGGGTGCACGAGTTGCGAGACCGCGATGCGCGCACGGCGCCCGCGACGAGCGAGACAGCCCGGACAAACTGGAAGGGCGGCTGAGATGGCGGGGCTACGCTTTGTTGGTGGACCCGATCGATTGGCGCGCAGCGCAGCGGATCGGCGAGCGCCTCGCCGGCTCGCCGCCGCACGGCGGCGTGCGCGCCTCCTCGGTGCAGCCCCGCGCATACGACTTCGCGCGGCGCGTGAGCGAGTACAGCGGCCTGCAGACGCCGAGCGAGCTGCCGCCGATCGAGGCCGTCGACCGCTCGGCGTGGATCGCCGCCAACCTGAACACGATGCGACCGCTGCTCGGCGGCCTCAGCGAGCGGCTCGGCGATGGGACCGGTCCGCTGGCCGGTCCGCTGCGCTCGGCCTCGGGCTTTCTGCTGGGGGCGCAGGTGGGCGCACTGACCGGCGTGCTCTCCCAACGCGTGCTCGGCCAGTACGACTTGGCGCTGCTCGAGGAGACGACCACGCCGCGCCTGCTGCTACTCGCGCCGAACCTCGCGATCGCCGCGCGCAACTTGTCGGTCGACCGCGACGAGCTGGTGCTGTGGGTCGCGATCCACGAGATCACGCACGCCGTGCAGTTCACCGGCGCTCCGTGGCTGCGCGGGCACATCGGCGGCATGCTGCAGGAGCTGATCGACGGGCTGCAGGTCTCGCTCGCCGGCAAGCCCGAGACCAACGGCGACGGCGCCGGCTGGCGGGATCGCATCAAGTTGCCCGACCCCTCGGAGCTGCGCGAGTTCGCCGAGCGCGCGCGTGGCGGCGAGCTCTTGCGGCTGACGCTCGGCGAGGACCGCTGGGCGCTGGTCGAGCGGATGCAGGCCGCGATGTCGCTGATCGAGGGTCACGCCGAGCACACGATGGACGCGATCGGCGCCGAGGTGCTCCCATCGCTGCCGCGCCTGCGCGCCGCGATGACGCGCCGGCGTGGGTCGCGCGGGCTGCCATGGCGCGTGCTCGAGCGCCTGCTCGGGCTGGAGATGAAGATGCGCCAGTACGAGGTCGGCCGGCGCTTCTGCGACGCCGTCGTCCAGGAGGGGGGCCGAGAGGCCCTCGCGCGCGTATGGAGCGGGCCCGAGCAACTGCCGAGCAGCGACGAGCTCGAGCATCCCGCGCGCTGGCTGGAGCGGACCGCCGCCGCGCACGGCGGCTCGATCGCCTAGCTCAGCTGCGCCCTAAACGGCCCCCCGCAACACCCGAACAGGACGCGAACATCGCTGCCGAGAAGAAGTCGTCTGGGCGGCTCTACGGGACTGTTTCCCAGCCTTTCCGGGCCGAACGCATGTTCCTCTTGTTACAAGCTCGGCCGCGATAACACCCTGCCAACACGGGGTCTTAGGCCCGTGGTACGATTTCGTTGTAACAAAGTTCCAAGGACGGGTTACAAACAGGTGTTCGATCCCAGCAGATTGGGTATCGAGACCGAACAAACCCGCACCTCCTCGCAAGGCGAGGAAGAAGAGGAGACCCGCTCCAGATGGCCACCACCACCGCAACTTCCCCCCGCAGCACCAAAGCGGGCGCAAAAACGGCGAAAGCCAAAAAACCGGCCCGTAAAGCCGCGCGCCGCACAACGACGCAGTCGAAAGCGACGACCGCCAAGGCCGCACGCACCCGCGCCATCCACCAGTCCGAGTCGGCCGCCAAGCAGGCCCAGACGGCCACGCGTGAGACGGCCGGCGTGTTCGGCGACTACGCCGAGCGTGCACTGCTGATCCCCGTCGGCGTCGCCCTCACGGCACGCGACAAAGTCGTCTCGGGAGTCAACGACACGATCTCGAGCTACTCGTCGACGAGCAAGGCCCAGGCTCAGCTGCGCCGCTTCGAGCGCCGCGGCGCCACGGCGCGCAACCGGCTCGAGCGCGAGGTGCGCAAAGCACGCGTCCGCGTCGAGCGCGAACTGCGCCAGCGCCGTCGTGAGATCGAGAAAACGGTCTCCGAGCTCGAGGGCCGTCGCGACTCGGTCGCCAAGAGCGGCAGCGACCTGGCCAACCGCGTCCAGGAGCGCGTGCTCAGCCTGGTCTAGACGACCAACCAGCTTCCCCCGACCCGGCCTGGAGACCGGGGACATCGCCGAAGCAGGCGATGATCGGGAAAGTCTGTCGGCCTCATATCCCGCCGGCAGTAGTAGCACCCTCTCCTCCCTCGACTCGCGGGGCGGTCCCCATCGCCCCGCGAGTCATTTAATAGCCAGGCCCTTGCTCTTGCGAACAGCCCGTCTCGGGATCTTGCTTTTCGGACTGGTCCTCGTCATCGTGGCGGTCATCGTGATCGCTGGACGAAGGCGCGGCTCGCGGGTGAGCTGCTGACGAAGAGATCGGCTCGGTCGACTTGTCGGCGCAGACCGACTCAGCCCTGCAGGGCGCACCTGACCGTGCCGACGAGATCGCGCGCGGGCGGTTGCGGTGGTATCGGCGCGAGGCTCGCAAGGCACGGCTCGGATACCAGTACCTGGAGCTCGCCCAGCTCGTCGCCGGAGCACTCGTCCCGGTTGGCGTTGCCGTGGGCTGGAGCACGGCGGCGACGGCGGCGCTCGGCGCAGTGGTCGTGTTTGCGGGCGGCGCGCGCGCCGTCTTTCAGTGGCACGACAACTGGCTCGGCTTCATCGGAGCGCAGATGCAGATCGAACGCGAGCTGGCGCTCTACGAGGTCGGCGCACCGCCCTACGACCGCCCAGACCGCGGACAGACGCTCGTGCGCGAGGTTGAGCGAATCGCGCTGGAGGAGACGCACGGGTGGAGTGCACAACGTCAGGCCGACAAGGAGGCCGCTGGCCCAAAGCCCGCGGAGCCCGCCCAGCGGTAGCTCAGCCCGCCGTTTGTCACAATGGGCGTCGTGCCCGACCGCGAAGAGATCCTCAAGGCCCTAGAGGTCGTGATCGACCCGGAGCTCCACCGCTCGATCGTGGAGCTGGACATGGTCCGCTCGATCGACGCGAGCCCGAACGGCGTGGTCGACGTGACGGTGTCGCTGACGACGCCGGGCTGCCCGATCAAGGGCCACTTCCAGACTGCTGTGGCCGAGGCGGTCACATCGCTGGAGGGCGTGACACACTGCAACGTGTACTTCGACGTGCTCACGGACACGCAGAAGCAGGCGCTGCAGCAGAAGCTCGGGCGCGGCGGTCTGCCGGACGGCTCGCTGGCGCAGGTGCAGAACGTGATCTGCATCGGCTCGGGCAAGGGCGGCGTGGGCAAGTCGACGCTGACAGCCAACCTGGCGGCGGCGCTGGCGGGCGAAGGCAAGCGCGTGGGCATCCTCGACGCGGACGTGTGGGGCTACTCGATCCCGCGCATGTACGGCCTCGGCGCGACGCGCCCGCCGGTCTCGGCGGAGCGCAAGATCGTGCCGCTGGAGGCGCACGGCGTGAAGGTCATGTCGATCGGCTTCTTCGTCGAGGAGGACGCGGCGGTCGTGTGGCGTGGGCCGATGCTTCACAAGGCGCTGACCCAGTTCCTGCAGGATGTCGACTGGGGCGCGCTGGACTACCTGCTGGTCGACCTGCCGCCGGGCACGGGCGACGTGTCGATGACGCTCGCCCAGCTGCTGCCGCAGGCGCGCTTCTTGATCGTCACGACGCCGCAGGCTACGGCGCAGAAGGTCGCGCGCCGCTCGGCGCACATGGCCGACAAGGTCAACCTCGAGATCGCGGGCGTCGTCGAGAACATGTCGGGCTTCACGACCCCCTCGGGCGAGCGCTTTCCGATCTTCGGCGAGGGCGGCGGCGATGAGCTGGCAACCGAGCTCGACGTGCCGCTGCTCGGCCGCGTGCCGCTGACGATGCCGCTGCGCGAGCAGGCCGACGGAGGCGTGCCACTGGTCCTCGAGGAACCGAACGACCCGGCGGCGCAGGCGATCCGCCAGGTCGCGCGCGGCGTGATCGCGATGACGCCGACGGCGCCGGTGAGCTTGCCGGTGCTTCCTCTCGTGCAGATTGGTGGCGCACCCGCCAACGGCGCGACACCGGCCGCGCCGGACGACGCGCCGGCCCCCGCCGAGGAGCGAAAACCGGCGGGCATGTCGCTGCCGATGGCTTAGTCGGCGGTCGCAGGACCCCTGCGGGAACCGGTCGAAAGACCTGGAATACCTGTGTAGAGATCTCGCGTTACCGCTTGACAAGCGAAACCGCTTTGAGAGGATCGTTTGACATGTCCGCACCCGGACACCACGAGGGGGAGAGGGAAATAGCTTTGGACGAGGCCGAGCAGGGCGAGAACGGCGCGCTCGCAAACGGCGCTGTCGCGCTCGACGAGCGCCAGGAAATCGACGAGCGGCGCAAGAAGATGGAGCGGCTGCGCGCGGAAGGGATCGACCCCTATCCGGCCGTCACGCTGTGGGGCAAGCGTACGCGCATCGCCGAGATCCTCGGCGCGCACGACCCGAGCTCGCTCGAGCAGGGCGCGCATACCGACATGCGCTACCTCGTCGCGGGACGGCTGATCTCACGCCGCGGGCACGGCAAGACGGCCTTCCTCGACCTGCGCGACCTGTCGGGATCGATCCAGGTCGTCGTGCGCGTCGACTCGCTCGGCCAAGAGGTCTACGACCGGATCCTGAGCTTCGACATCGGCGACATCGTTTCGGTCGAGGGCTGCGTGTACGTGACCCAACGCGGCCAGCTCGCGCTCGAGGCGATCGAGTGCACGCTGCTGACCAAGACGCTGCGCCCGCCGCCGGACAAGCACCACGGCCTCGGCGACACGGGCACGCGCTACCGCTACCGCGAGCTCGACCTGATCGCCAACCAGGAGACCCGCGACCTGTTCATCACGCGCAACAAGATCGTGCTGGCGATCCGCGAATGGCTGGCCGAGCGCCACTTCGTGGAGATCGAAACACCGGCCCTGCAGTCGCTCGCGGGCGGCGCCGGGTCGAGGCCGTTCACGACCCACCACAACGCGCTCGACCGCGACCTGTACCTGCGCATCTCGGTGGAGCTGTTCCTCAACCGCTGCATCGTCGGCGGCATGGAGAACGTCTACGACATGGGCAAGGTGTTCCGCAACGAGGGCATCTCGCCGAAGCACTCGCCGGAGTTCACGATCATCGAGTTCATGTGCGCCTACTCGGACTACAACGACGTGGCGACGGTGACCGAAGAAATGTTCCGCGACGTCGCACAGAAGGCGCTCGGTCGCACGGTGGTCAAGCGAAACGGCGAAGAGATCGACCTGGCCAAGCCGTGGAGGCGGATCACGATGCGCGAGCTGATCCTGGAGCGCTTCGGCCTGGACTTCATGGAGTCAACGCGCGAGCAACTCGCTGAGGTGCTCGACGAGCCGATCGACCCGCAGGCGACGTGGGCCGAGGTCGTGTCCGACATCTACTCCGAGAAAATCGAGTCGACGCTGAACCAGCCGACGCACGTGTTCGACTTCCCGCTCGAGCCTTTCCCGATCACCAAGCGCCACGCCGTGCACCCGGAGCTGGCCGAGCACTTCGACGCGGTGATCGGCGGCATCGAGATGGTCTCGGGCGACACCGAGCTGAACGACCCGGTCGACCAGTGGCAGCGCTTCGTCGACCAGCGCAAGCGGCGGATGATCGACGACGAGGACGTGCCGCATCCGAACGACGAGGAGTACGCGCGCGCGATCGAGTACGGCTACTCGCCGACGGCCGGCGGCGGCATGGGCGTCGACCGGCTGATCATGATCCTCACCGAACGCGAGACGTTGCGCGAGGTGATCCCCTTCCCGATCGTCAGGGAGCTGAAATGAGCACGAACGGGGCGCGAGCAAACGGGAACGCGGCAAACGGCTCGGCCGCACGCGGCAAGCTCGACCTCGACCCGGGCGTGATCGCATCCTGCCGCGTCGCGGCGAGTCAGATCGCAGGACAGGTCTCACAGGAGATCGCCGGAAAGACGACGGTCTCGGTGGAGCGCACGATCGTGCGCCTGCTCGGCGTCGACGGCGTCAACGAACTCGATGCGCCGCTGCCGAACGTGCTCGTCGACCACGTGCGCGATCGCGGCGAGCTCGGTAAGGGCATCGCGTACTGGCTGGGCAACGCGCTGCTGGCCGACCCACAGGCGACGCCGCAGTCGATCGCCGAGCAGGTCGACATCGGCGGTCTGGAGCTCTGCGCGCTGCCTCCCGCGGCGGACGAAGCGATCCGCGAACGGATCGCCGGCGAGTGCGAGCGGCGCGTGGGCGAGATCGCCGAGCGCATACGCGAGCGCCGCGACAGTCGTGAGCGCCTCGGCGAGCACCCGCCGCCGCTGCGCTACGTGCTGACGGCGACGGGCAACGTCTACGAGGACGTCGTCCATGGGTTGGCTGTGGCGCAGGCGGGCGGCGACATCGTCGCGGTGATCCGCTCGACGGCCCAGAGCCTGCTCGACTACGTCCCGTTCGGCCCGACGACGGAGGGCTACGGCGGCACGTTCGCCACGCAGGCGAACTTCCGCATCATGCGCGAGGCGCTTGATCGAGTGGTCGGAGAAGAACGGCCGCTACGTGCGCCTGTCGAGCTTCTGCTCGGGGCTGTGCATGCCGGAGATCGCCGCGATGGGCGCGATCGAGGGCTTCGACAACATGGTCAACGACGCGCTCTACGGGATCCTCTACCGCGACATCAACCCCGTGCGCGGCGCTGATCGACCAGCGCGTCTCGCGCATGATCAACGGCTATTTCGGGGTTGTCATCAATACGGGCGAGGACAACTACCTGCGTACGGCCGACGCGATCGAGGCGGCGCCGTCGGTGACGGCCTCGCAGTTCATCAACCGCCAGCTCGCGATCGACTCGGGCGTGCCCGACTCCCAGATCGCGCTCGGCGACGCCTATGAGATCGACACCCCGATCCCCAACAGCCTGCTGTATGAGTGGGCGCAGGCGCAGCTCACGCGAGAGCTGTTCCCGGACTGCCCGGTCAAGTACATGCCGCCGACGCGTCACATGGATGGGAACCTCTACCGCACGCACGCCACGGACTCACTTTTCAATCTGGTGACGATCGCCACTGGCCAGGGCATTCAGACGATCGGGGTGCCCACCGAGGGGATCTTCACCCCGCACGTGCACGACCGTGTGATCGGCATGGAAAACGTCAACTACGTGTTCACGGCTGCGCGCGACCTCGGCGAGGAGATCGAGTTCAAGTCGGGCGGGATCATCCAGACACGCGCGCAGGAGGTGCTCGCCGGAGCGCATGCCCTGCTGCAGCGAGATCGCCGAGCACGGCCTGTTCTCGGCGCTGGGCGAGGGCGTGTTCGGCGACGTGCCGCGCGCGATCGACGAGGGTCGCGGCACGGAGGGAATCGTCGCCGTGTCCGAGAGCTACTTCAACCCGGCCACCGAACTGATGCGCGGAGCGTCGAGCCTTGCCTGAGGTCGACCTGAAGCAAGTGAAGCCCTATGCCGACCACCTCGGCGACGGGATCGTCCAGTTCAGCTTCACGCTGCCCGTGCCCTACGGCCTTGCGGCGCGCAAGGCGGCGCAGGAGTGGGCGGCGAAGATGGGCTTCGAGCACCCCGAGGTCGTCCACTACCAGGAGCTGACCGACGGCTACACGTACTTCGTGATGTTCGGCGAGTCAAACGAGACGGTCGACTACGCCTCGCTCTCGCACGAGGGCTTTGAGATCGAGTACATGTCAGAGGAGGAGATCGAAGAGTTCGCCAGCCACCAGATCGGCCGGCCGATCGTCGTCGTCGGGGCGGCGACGGGCACGGACACGCACAGCGTGGGGATCGACGCGATGCTCAACCTGAAGGGCTTCCACGGCCACCACGGCCTGGAGGGCTACAAGGCCTTCCAGACGCACAACCTCGGCAGCCAGGTGCCCAACAGCGTGCTCGTCTCGCGCGCGATCGACCTCGATGCCGACGCGATCCTCGTCTCGCAGACCGTGACACAGCAGAACCTGCACATCGCCAACCTGACCGAGCTCGTCGAGATCATCGAAGCCGAGGGCCGGCGCAAGCAGATGATCCTCACGTGCGGCGGGCCGCGCGTCTCGAACGAGCTGGCCAAGGAGCTCGGCTTCGACGCGGGCTTCTCCAAGGGCACCTACCCGCACCACGTGGCGAGCTTCATCGTGCGTGAGCTGGCCGCGCGCAACGGCAGCGGTCACGGCGCAGGCGTGACCGACGGACCGGGCGCGAGCGCCACCGCGGATGGCTAGCGCGCAGACGCTCGAGCACGCCGATGACTAGCGAGGCCGTGCCGCTGCACGAGCTCGTCGCGGGCACGCGCATGCTCGCGGTCGTCGGACTGGCCAAGAACACGGGCAAGACCGAGACGCTGGCGGCGCTGCTGCGCGAGCACGCCAAGGCGGGGCGCCCGATCGGCGTGAGCTCGATCGGTCGCGACGGCGAGGAGCACGACGTGATCGACGCGCGCATCGAGAAGCCGCGTGTGCAGCTTCAGGCGGGCGACCTCGTGGCGACGACCGGCGCGCTGCTGCGCTCCAGCGGCGTCGCGCACGAGCGCCTCTCGCGCACGGGCGTGCGCACGCCGCTCGGCGAGGTCGTGCTCGCGCGAATCTCAAAGCCGGGCTCGGTCGAAGTCGCCGGGCCGAGCGCCGCCGCCGAGCTGCACTCGGTCGGCGAGGAGATGCTGCTACTCGGCGCCGAGCAGGCGCTGCTCGACGGCGCGATCGACCGCCGCGCGGCGTCCTCGCCGGCGGTGGCCGACGGGCTCGTGATGGCGACTGGCGCGATTCTCGGCGAAGACATCGAAGACGTCGTGCGCGCCACCAGCGACGCGGTCGACCTGGTCAGGTTGCCGGCGGCCGGCGACGAACAGGCCGGCGAAGACACGGGCTCGATGGGCGACGCCGACAGCGGGCGCGTGGCGCTCGATCGACGGCTCGTGCTGAACGCCGAGCCGGCCGAGATCGCGACGCTGCTGCGCGAGCATCCGCGGGCACGCACGCTGACGGTCGACGGCGCGCTCTCCGAGCGCTTCCTCGAAGGCCTGTTGGCGGCGCGCAGCGAGCGCGCCGGGCGCGAGCTGCGAATCGTCGCAGGCGATCCGACGAAGGTGTTCCTCTCACGCCGCGGGACGCGCTGGTACGCGCGTCAGGGCATCGCGATCGAGGTGCGCCGGACGATCGCGCTGAAGGCGATCACGGTCAACCCGGTGGCGCCGCAATCGCACCGCTTCGACTCGCGCCAGCTACGCGAGCTGATCGCGGCGGCCGTCCCGGACGTGCCCGTCCTGGACGTCCTCGACGAGTCCTATTTGGCGTTGCTGAAGTAGTCGGAGTTGATCTGCGTGTACTTCTGCCACTCATCGGGCAGCTGGTCCTCCGCGAAGCACGCGTCCACCGGGCAGGCCTCGACGCAGGCGTCGCAGTCGATGCACTCCTCGGGGTCGATGTAGAGCATCTCGGCCGCGTCGTATCCGGGCTCGTCGGGCGTAGGGTGGATGCAGTCGACGGGGCACACCTCGACACAGGAGTTGTCCTTGGTGCCGATGCACGGCTCGGCAATCACGTAGGCCATTCGCTTCTTTCCTGGTTGGTTTGCGGTTGATCCGGCGGAGTGGGGTCCAGCCGAGCGGCCTATTTTACGTATGACACCGGCCCGGCCGACGCTCATCGTAGATGATTGCTCGATCAATCATTGCCGGCGCGCCGTCCAGCCGGGCGCGATCGCGCCAGGCGGGTACGGCACGGCTGCCGGTACGGCGATAATCACAGGCGATGTCCATCGACGCTCGCCCGCAGCAGCGCTAGATGCTGCTGCTCACCGGTGCAACCGGCCTGGTCGGCTCGGCGCTGCTGCGCCGCCTGGTTTCTGAAGGCGAGCAGGTGCGCTGTCTGGTGCGCGACCCGCGCCGGCTCGGCGCGCAACGTGTGCGCGTGCAGATCGCACTCGGCGACCTGACCGACCCGCCGTCGTTTCGCAACGCGATGCGCGGCGTGAGCACGGTCGTGCACCTCGCCGCCTCGATCCGCGACCAACCGCAGGGCTCGATCGAGGAGCTCAACGGGATCGCGACGTGGCGCATGGTGCAGGCGGCCGAGCGCGCCGGCGTCGAGCGCTTCGTGTTCTTCTCGGCGCTCGATGCCTCCACGCATCACCGCGCGCGCTTCTTCCGCGCCAAGGCGCTCGCCGAGCAGGCCGTCGGCGAGGCCGGCCTCGAGTCGATCGTGTTCGCTCCGTCGATCGTCTACGCGCCCGGCGATCCGTGGCTGACACTGCTCGAACGCCTGGCGCTGCTGCCGGTGGTGCCGGTCTCCGGCCGGGGGCGCGCGCTGTACCAGCCGATCTGGGCAGAGGACGTGGCCGACTGCGTGATCGCAGTGCTGCGGGCCGGCGCAGGCTCCGGCGAGCTTCCCCGCGCGGCCGGCTCGCGTGGGGTCGGTGGTGGGGGTAAAGGCGCGGGCGGCAACGGCCTCAGCGCCGGCGGCAGCGTCGGTGCGGCAGTACGGACCTCCGCGGAGCGGCGCGCCGGCGCCGAGCGGCGGCTGCGCCCGCGCTACGAGCTCGCCGGCCCGGAGACGCTCAGCCACACCGATCTCGTGCGCATCGTGCTGCGCTCGCTGAATCGCAAGCGCCTGCTCGTGCATGTGCCGACACCGGTCGTCTCGCGCGCGCTGCGCCTGCTCGAGCGCGTTTCCGGGCCGAACGCATTCGCGACGTGGGACGAGGCCGAGCTGATGGAGGTGCCGATGATCTCCACACGCGGGACAGCTGACGTCGAGGAGCTCGGCGTCAGCCCAGCGCGGATCTCGGCCGTGCTCGGCATCAGCTAGCGCGGGCGCCAGCCGCTTGCCCGACTGGCGTCCGCGCGAGCCTGCAAATCGTCCCCACGAGATGGCCTCGCATGTCGGCGCTAAGTTGCCCAAACCCGACAGGTGGCGATGCTAGGCGCCCATGAGAGATTCGACAAGGAACGTTTCTGTAGTCGAAAACATTCCGGACGGAATTGTCCACGCCGGCGGTTCGGCGATCGGCACCCCACAACCCCCGACGAGGGAGCTCAAGCGGCCGCCACGACGCGATCCAGCGGCGGCCGGCGCTGAGCCCAGGGCTGCGCGGCTTCGAGCTGCGCGGCGAGCGAAAGCAGCTGGGCCTCGCCGGCGGGCCGCCCGATCAGCTGCACCGCCAACGGCAGGCCGTCTGAGCCCTCGTACAGCGGCAGCGAGATGCCCGGCTGGCCGCTGGCGTTGAACACGGGGGTGAATGGGGTGAACAGCCCGGAGCGCGTGAACGTCGCCATCGGATTGGGCGCGCCCGTGTCGAGCGTGCCAAGCGGCAGCGGACGTTCGGCCAGCGCAGGCGTCAGCAGCGCGTCGTAGGGCGCCAGGAAGGAGACGAGCCGGCGCGCGAACGCCTGCAGCGCGACCTCTGCGCCCATGTACTGGATCGCACCGAGTTTCTGCACCATCGAGAAGATCGCCCAGCTCATCGCCTCCATGTCCTCGGCGCTCGGCTCGCGGCCGGCGACGCGCCCGGAGTAGGCGATCGAGAGCGCGATGTGGCTGGAGAAGACGACGCCGAACAGCTCGCGCACGGCGTCCTCGCGCCAGGGAACCTCGACCTCCTCGACCTCGTGCCCGAGCGAGCTCAGCAGCTCGGCCGCGTCAGCCACAGCACCCGCGGCCATCGGGTCGACCTGCGCCTCGGGAATCGGCGGGAGCGTCGTCATCGCGATCCGCAGCTTGCCCGGCTCAGCGCCCGCGGACGCGGCGAACGGCTCAGCCGGCGCGGGCGCCCAGGTCGCATCGCCCGGCTCGTAGCCGGCAAGCACGTCGAGGATCGCTGCCGTGTCGGCGACGGTCCGCGTCAGCACGCCGTCGATCCCCAGCGAGGAGTCGCCCAGCTCGGGCGCCGGCGAGATCCGCCCGCGCGCGGGCTTCAACCCGACGAGACCACAGCAGGCGGCCGGGATGCGGATCGAGCCGCCGCCGTCGTTGCCATGCGCGACCGGGACAAGCCCCGCGGCGACGGCCGCCGCGGCACCGCCCGAGGAACCACCGGGCGTCCGCTGCAGGTCCCACGGATTACGCGTCGGGCCAAAGATCTGGGCCTCGCTGACCGGCAGGATCCCGTACTCGGGCAGCGTCGTCGTGCCGACGATCACGAAGCCGGCGTCGCGCAGGCGACGGGTGATGTTGTGGTCATACGGAGCGACGTGCTCGGCCATCAAAGGACAGCCGTAGGTGAGCCGCAGGCCCTTGACGGGGCGGTTGTTCTTGATCGCGATCGGCACCCCCGCGAACGGGCGCCGATCTCCGGCGGCAACGGCGTCGGCCGCCGCGAGCGCACCCTCGGCATCGACCTGCACGAACGCGTTGAGCGCCGGGTTGAGCTCCTCGATGCGCTCGAGCGAGGTCTGCACGAGCTCGCGCGAGGAGATCTCGCCGGAGCGCACCATCGCGGCCAGCTCGCCCGGCCCTCGGAACATCAGATCGCTGTCGCTCATGGCTCCTCCTGCTCGACGCTCGCCGGGCTGCGACGCTCGGCCTGCTCTGGCCTGGCAGCGTACTTGCAGGCGCAATAGTGCGACGATATGTCCCTGCCCACAAGGCAGCTCACCCCGTCAAGCATCAAGCTCAGAAAGCGAGTGCCATGAGCGCGGTCACAGCACCAGAGGTCCAGTCGGGCCTCGAAGGAGTAGTCGCCTTTGCAACCGAGATAGCCGAGCCCGACAAAGAGGGTGGCGCGCTGCGCTACCGCGGCGTCAACATCGAAGACCTCGTCGGCGCGGTGCCCTACGAGCAAGTCTGGGGCCTGCTCGTCGATGGGCGCTTCAAGCCGGGCCTGCCGCCGGCCGAACCGCACGCGCTGACGGTCCGCTCGGGCGACCACCGCGTGGACGTGCAGTCGGCCCTGGCGATGCTCGCCCCCGAGTGGGGCTTCGGGCAGCTGATCGACATCTCCGACGAGGAGGCCCGCGACAACCTCGCGCGCGCCTCGGTGATGGCGCTCTCGTTCGTCGCGCAGTCGGCGCGCGAAGCCGGCCAGCCGCCCGTACCGCAGTCGGAGATCGACGAGGGCAGGACGATCCCCGAGCGTTTCCTGATCCGCTGGCGCGGCGAGGCCAATCCCGACCACGTCAAGGCGATCGACGCCTACTGGGTCTCGGCGGCCGAGCATGGGATGAACGCGTCGACCTTCACCGCCCGCGTGGTCGCCTCCACGGGGGCCGACGTAGCCGCCGCGCTGTCGGCCGCGGTCGGTGCGCTGTCGGGCCCGCTGCACGGCGGCGCCCCCTCGCGCGTGCTGAAGATGCTCGAGGAAGTCGAAGCCGGCGGCAACGCCGAGAAGTGGGTCTCCGACGCGCTCGATCGCGGCGAGCGCCTGATGGGCTTCGGCCACCGCATCTACCGTGCCGAAGACCCCCGCGCCCGGGTGCTGCGCCGGACCGCCAGTGAACTTGGCTCGCCGCGTTTTCAGGCCGCCGAGGCGCTCGAGAAAGCGGCGCTTGCCGAGCTTCACGCCCGCCGCCCCGACCGCGTGCTGGCGACCAACGTCGAGTTCTGGTCGGCCGTGATCCTCGACCTGGCCGAAGTCCCGCCGGACCTGTTCACGCCGATGTTCACGTGCGCGCGCGTGGCCGGGTGGTCGGCCCACATCCTCGAGCAGAAGCGCGAGGCCAAGCTGATCCGCCCGACGGCGAAGTATGTCGGCGAGGGTCCGCGCGGGGTCGAGGCCGTCGAATAAAGATCACGTAATCCTCCGTTTACGCCGTCCGCAGTCGGGTAGCTCCACGGAGTGCCAGCCTTGATCATCGTCGTCTTCGTATGGCTTGCCGGGCTCACGCTCCTCGTCGCCCTGCGCCTGCGGGCGACGAGGGCGACCAAGCCAGGGCTTGCTCGCCGCCCGCGCTCATCGCGCGCACCGCGGACGGGCGTTGCACCGGGAGCGCGCCTGCGTGCTGTGAGCGCCCCATCGGCGACTGCGCGCGCCCCACGCTGGGGCGCACCGCCCGCGTTCGAGCGCCGGGCCCCGCGTCAGGCCCTCGCGTCGGTTAGAGCGTTAGAGCGCTAGCGCGCGATCGACGATCGCCGCGGCGTCGACCCCGCGCGGCAGGTCACCGAAGGCGAGCCCTCGCTCGCCCAGCCGTGCCGCGCAGAACGCGTCCGAGACGGCACCGGGAGCATGACGCAGCAGCAGGCTGGCCTGCAGCGCCAGCGCCATGTCCTCGACCAGGCGCCGCGCGCCCCACTCGGCGTCCGCGCGATCCTCGCTGGCCAGCGTCGCCAACCGCTGCCGCGTGGCGGCGAGGTGGGCATCGAAACGCGCGTCGGTTCCGGCGGCGAGCTCGCACTCGGACAGGAAGGCGCCGGCCGCGCCGGGCTCGCGCGCGAGCGCACGCAGCACGTCGAGCGCGATCACGTTGCCCGAGCCCTCCCACACGGTGCCGATCTGGATGTCGCGGTAGAACTGCGCCATCGGCGCCTCCTCGACGTAGCCGTTGCCGCCGAGGCACTCGAGCGCCTCGGCCGCCAGCGGCGCGCCGCGCTTGCAGACCCAGTACTTCATCACTGCCAGGGCCATCC
Organism: uncultured Solirubrobacteraceae bacterium; assembly: GCA_963717665.1. Taxonomy (GTDB): domain Bacteria; phylum Actinomycetota; class Thermoleophilia; order Solirubrobacterales; family Solirubrobacteraceae; genus Palsa-744. Next base: position 2,693,127 of record OY970348.1, on the reverse strand, counting down.
GGCGGAAGGACGACTCCTCGGGCTGCTCGGAGTCGAAGGCGCGCGCGATCCGCATCGTCGAGACCGTTGCCGCCTCGGACTCCAGCGCGAGGTCTGCCAGCACGTTGCGCATCGCCGGCTGTACGGCGAGCAGGGCGCCGAAGGCCGAGCGGTGGCGCGCGTGCCAGATCGCCTCGGCGACGACACGGCGCATCATCCCGGTGACGCCCGTGAGCGTGTCGAGGCGCGTCCAGATCAGCTGCTCGACCATCACCGCCGTGCCCCGGCCCTCCTCGCCGAGCATGCGCGCCGGCAGGTGGTCGTACTCGACCTCCGAGGAGGCCAGGCAGCGCCCGCCGAGCTTGTCCTTCAGGCGCTGGATGCGGAAACCCTCGTGCGGGCGCTCGGCGACGAAGCACGTGATGCCGGCCTCGGTGTGCGCGAGCGTGAAGAACACGTCGAACACCGGGTGCGTGCAGAACCACTTGTGCCCGGTCAGCTCGAACCAGCCGCCGCCGACGTCCTCTGCGACGGTCGAGTTCGCGCGTAGGTCCGAGCCGCCCTGCTTCTCGGTCATCACCATCCCGGCCTGCGCGAAGGAGTCGTAGTCGGGCAGCGTCAGCCGTCGCTCCCACTGCTGCGCGAGCGTCGCGTCCTGGCGCATCGTCGGCACGGCCGCGTAGTTGATCGACATCGGACAGCACGGCCCCGTGTCGAGCTGGTTGAAGAGGTGGAACATGCCCGTGCGCACGACGTGCGCACCCGGTCGTGGATCGCGCCACGGCAGCGAGTTGACCTCGCGCTCGACGCCGAGGCGCAGCATCCAGTGCATCGACGGGTCGTAGTCGATCTCGTCCACGCGATGTCCGTAGCGGTCGTGCGTGCGCAGCACCGGCATGTTGCGTTGTGCGCGCTTGGCGTGCGCGAGCGCCTCGCCGGAGGCGACGACGTTGCCGAAGTCGCGCACGCGGTCGACGCCCCACTCGCCGCCTTCGCGGATCAGCGCCTCGTACAGCGCGGGGTCGGCCGCGAGCGGGTCGTAGTCGGCCAGCGGCGGCGGCTGGTTGACAACCTCGTGCGTTGCTGTGCGGCGGCTGCTGATCGTCGACATCTCGGCCTCCCCTGGGCTCGTGTTCGGCGCTGCAAGCGGACCTTAGCGCGGCCCGCAAGCTAGGTGGGCGCGAGCACGTCGGCGCTCGCGAGCACGGCGGCGGCCGGTTCGCGATCGAACTCCTCCTCGACGGGCGCCGATTCTCCGCAGAACAGCCACGGATTGTGCCGAGCGATGACGTGCCCGCGAAAGCGCTTCTGCCGGCCGTAGACGACCCACGTGGTGTCGACCGCCCCGTAGACCTCCGCCACGCGGAGCTCCTCGGGGTGTTCGCGCGCGTAGTGCAGATGGGTGAGGCCGGCGTCATAGCGACCCGCGAGCAGGTGTCTGCCCACGACGGGCTTCGACGGCTCGTCGACGATCGTCTCGAAGCGGCCCAGATCGAGGTAGCCGCGCGTGGCGGAGACGATGCCGAGGCTCTGCGGCCGGCGCACGTCGGTGCGCACGAGCAGCGAGAGCTCCTTGGTCGGATAGAGGAAGGTGTCGATCACGAACACCTCCTGGTAGTAGCGCTCGGTTACGAGATGGACCTGCACGTGGGCGCTGCACTGAACGAGGAATGTGTTCGGCTCCGCGCGCACACGCTCGATCGCGCCGAGCAGATCTTCGACGAGCACGAGCTCGAAGTCCTCGATGCCCTGGAACTCGAGGTAGTGCAGCAGCGCGTTCTCGTGACAGGTGCCCTTCGGTCCGAGCGTGATGAACGTCGGATGTGCCATCGAGGAGCGCGCGTGCCGCCGCATCAGCCCACGCGCGTGCCGTCGCGGCGGGCGCCGCCGAGCCGCGAGGGCGCCCCGATCCGCGATCCGCTCAGCCGCGCCTGCGCCGACGCCGGCGCAGACTCCGGCGCAGACGTAGCTGCCGGCACCTCCACGCGCTCCTCCTCGGGCGTGCCCATCAGCTCATCCTCCATGCGGCACGTCGCGTTGATCAACAGCTCGAACAGCTCTGCCGTGAAAGCCGGCGGTAGAGCGGCCTGAACGCCCCGCTCGAGATAGCGCGCACGCACCTGTGCGACGCGCTCGGGTTGCATCATCGGGATCTCGTGCTCGCTCTTGTAGCGGGCGACTTCGCGACACACCTCGAAGCGCTCGCCGAGCAGCCCCGCGATCTGCTCGTCCAGCACGTCCAGGCGCCGGCGAAAGGGTTCGAGGCCACCGCTCACAGCAGCATCTGCCTCATTCGTGGACCGAGCGACGAGAAGCCGTTGGCCAGGTAGAAGGCCTCGGTCGCGCGCAGTCCTGCGAAGCGCTCCGACGGCAGGCCGACCTCGACGCGCACGATCTCACGTTCGACGGCCAGGTCGAACAGCGCGAGCAGCAGCTCGCGACCGATCGCTTGACCACGGTGGTCGGGCGAGACCCACAGATCCTGAATCAGCGCGTAGCGCCCGGGCACGTGGATCGCCGTCTGCCAGCTCGCGCTGAGCACGCCGGCGACCTCCTCGCCATCGTCTGCCAGCAGCACCGCCCCGGCAGTGGGATCTTCGAGCACGGAGCGGGCCGCGCGCTCGAGCGCCGCAGCCGGCGGCGCGTCGCCGCTCAGCTCGAGCAGCAGCTCGCGCACGGCCGCCGCGACGGCCGCCGCATCCTGCACCTGGGCCAGGCGAACGCGGACACGCTGAGCGGATCCCTCCGGCACGAGCGGCGCCGTTGCCGTCGCTGGGCCCGCCGCCCGCACGGTCGCGGTCGCCGAAGCCGTCCGGGCGCCGCTGCTCCTCGACAGCGAGCCATCCATCGCGCTCAGGCCGCCCTCACCATCGTGCGCCGCGGCTCCAGCTCGACGCGCCACGCGTCCGGTGAATCACTGCCGGTGACGGCCTGTGCGATCGCAGACATCGGCGCGCGCGCCTTGAGCAGGATCTCGTCGAACTCCTCCTCGGCGTCGGACTGGATCACGATCGCCCCGCCCGCCCCGATCGTCGTCTCGCCCGGGCGCATCACGACGGTGCGAATCACGATCGACAGGTCGACGCTCCCGTCGAGCCCGAAGTAGCCGATCGCCCCCGAGTAGACGCCACGCGCCTCGCGCTCGATTTCGTCGATGATGCCCATCGTGCGCAGCTTCGGCGCGCCGGTCATCGAGCCGCCGGGGAAACAGGCGCGAACGCATTCGACGGGCGTGCGCGCCCGCTCGAGCACGCCCGTGATCGTCGAGATCAGCTGGTGCACGGTCGCGTACGGCTCGACGATCATGAACTGCGGCACGCGCACGCTGTCCACCTCGCACACGCGGCCGAGGTCGTTGCGCAGCAGGTCGACGATCATCAGGTGCTCGGCGAACGTCTTTTCGTCGTGCAGCAGCCAGTTGCGCTGCGCCTCGTCCTGCACCGGATCATCACCGCGCGGGGTTGTTCCCTTGATCGGTCGCGCCTGCACGCGGCGCTCTCGGTCGACCGAGAGGAAGCGCTCTGGCGATGAGCTGACGACGGCCAGCTCGCCGAGCTTCAGGTAGGCGGCGAACGGCGCCGGGTTGCGCCTGCGCAGGATGCGGTAGAGCTCGAACGGGTCGGGGCTCGCGTCGGTGTGGATCTGGTCGGTCAGGCAGACCTCGTAGGACTCGCCGGCGCTGAGCACCGATTTGCAGCGGACGATGTCGGCGATGTACTGACTGCGGCCGCGGCCGCAGCGGAACACGACCTGCTCGTCCGGCTCTACCGGCTCGCTCGCCGGTAGTGAATCGCAGAGCTCCGGCGACTCGCCCGCGGTGAGCACGTCGCGAGCGGCCGACTCGGCCTGCACGAGCCACCGCTCGGCGTCCTCGCCGTCGTCTTCGGAGACGGCGAGCAGATGCGTGCGCCCGGTCGTGTGGTCGATCGCGACGACGCGGTTGGCGAGCATCATCACGGCATCCGGAAGATCGGAGCTGTGCTCTACGGGGGAGCCGCAGTCGGCCTTGCACTCGTAGCCGAGATAGCCGACGAAGCCGCCCACGAGCCCCTCCGGAACGCCGTCGGGCAACTCCAGACGGCGTGCCTGCAGCTCGCGGTCGAGGATCTCGAAGACCGACCCCTGCTCGGTGCTCACCCGATCGGCTCCGTGCAGCGTGACCTCCCCGCGCGCGACGTCGTATTCGAGCACTTTGCGCTCGGCGCCGGCTGAGGTGCCCATGAACGAGCGGCGGGCAAGCGTCGTCGGAGCGTCTGCGCTGTCGAGCCAGAAGGCGTGCTCGGCGTCACCGAACAGGCGCTCGAACAGCAGCTCCGCGACGGGTTGGCCCTCGAGCGTGCGCCGATGGAGCTTCGGCTCGGAGGCGGGCGGGCGGCCCTGCACAGAGCTCGACGCCGGCCCTGGCACGGGCGCCGGGGCCTGCACGATGGCCGAGCGCTCGCGCGCACGTCGCAGCGGCGCCGGCATGTTCGTGCGCCGACCGCGCAGGGCGCGGTGACGTCGTGCCATCTCGTAGAAGTTCTCGAACAGCTTGTGACCGTGCTCGGTCGCGATCGACTCGGGGTGGAACTGCACGCCCCACATCGGGCGGCTGGTGTGCTCGATGCCCATCACGACGCCGTCGTCGGTCCATGCCGTGACGCGTCCCTCGCCAAGCGCGCCGCTGACGGCGAGCGAGTGGTAGCGCACTACCGAGAAGTCCTGCGGGATGCCCGCGAACAGGCCCTCGCCCTCGTGCTTGACGCCGCTGAGGCGGCCGTGCATGACCATCGGCGCGCTCGAGACCTTGCCCTCGAGCACGTATCCCAGGCCCTGGTGGCCGAGGCACACCCCGAGCACGGGCGTCTCGGAGAAGCGCAGGATGTCCGCGCAGACGCCGAAGTCGTGCCAGCGGTCCGGGCGCCCAGGGCCTGGCGAGATCACGATCGCGTCGAAGTCCCAGCGCGAGAGCGCGCGCCAGGAGACGAAGTCGTTGTGCACCACGATCGGCTCCTCGCCGGAGACGGCGGCGAGCAGGTGGAAGACGTTGTAGGTGTAGGAGTCGTAGTTGTCGATCAGCAGCGTGCTCATGAGGCCGTCTCCAGTCCGAGCCCCCGCGCACTGCGATCGAGCAGCGTGTGCACGACGCGCTCGACCGGTTCTGAGCGGTCGCGCTCGAGGTACCAGATCGCGAGGTGCTTGAGGTAGTTGGCGAGCGGGCGCACGTCCAGCCGCTCGACCGCCTGGCGCAGGTGCCGGCGGTAGAGCTCTGACTGGATCACGGCGAAGCGGTAGTCGGGGTCCTCGCTCGGTGTCCGCTCGCCGGGACCGCTCGCGCTGTGCATCGCCCGGGCGCGGACGAGCTCCCAGCCCAGGCTCTCCTCGGACAGCAGCCGGCCGGGGTCGAAGTCCATGTCGGGAGCAGCCGGATGCGGCAGGAACCAGCCGAGCGCGAGCTGCGGCGCGATCCGTTCGGGGAACGGGTGCGAGGCCCGTATCGCGCGCCGGCCCGGATCGGCGTCGATCTGCTCGTCGATCCACTCGGCGAGCTCGTCGATCAGCAGCGCGCCGGCGCTCGAGGTCAGCGCGCGCTTCTGGCTGAAGACCATCCCGTGGAAGATGCTGCGGCTCGGATGAAAGCCGCCGTTGAGCTCCGGGCGCAGCTCGTGCGCGAGCTTGCGGATGCTCGTCACGTGCGCGACCCACTCCGAGCCGGTCACCTGCATCGAGGTCATGTCCTCCAGTTCGGGCGCCGTCATCGCATAGGTGAGCGAGCGCATGTGCTGCGTGGAGAGCCCGTCCGAGCGCACGAGCGCGAGCTCCTCGAGCTCCTCGAAGCCGGTCGAGTAGACGACCACCCCGTCCTCACGGCGATGCAGCGTGCCGTTGCGCAGCCCAGTCTCGGTGAGCTCGACCGTCTCGGCGAGGTAGTCGGACTCGAAGAACACGCGGTCGAAGGCGATGCCGAGCCGCGCGAGCGTCTTTCGCTGCCCGGCGATCACCCAGGCGCGCGTCTTGTACCAGAGCTCTACCGCCTCGCGATCGCCGCTCAGCACGCGCTTGATCAGTTCGTCCGCTGCGTCGTTCTGGACGTGCTCCTCGCGCGAGAGAGAGTCCTCCGCCTGCTCCTGCTGCGTCGCCTGGAGCACCCCACCAGATGCGACGTAGTCGGCATAGCATTCCCCCACGAAGTGGTCTGACTTCTCGCCGTCGGCGAAGCCTTGCACGTGGCGCCCGCTCTGCAGCACGCCGGCCATCGCCTCGCCCATCGCGCGCCCCAGGTCCGTGATGCGACTGCGCCGCTCGACCTTGGCGCCCGCCTGCGCAAGCGCCGCCGAGAGCGCGTTGCCGATCGCGAGGTTGCGCAGGTGCCCAACGTGCAGCGCCTTCGTCGCGTTGGCGTCCCAGAACTGGACCGACACGCGCTTGCCGTCGGCGATGTCCGAGAGGTGGGTCTCGGCGCTGCCGCCCGCCTCCAGCGCCGCGCCGGTCAGCTCGATCCAGCCGTCGGCGAGCACGACGCGGACCGCGCCTCGGTCTCGCGTCAGCGAGCGTACCCACGGCTCCTGCTCAAGCTGCGCGAGGACGCGCAGCGACTCAGCGTCCTCCTGCCAGCGTGGCGCGCGCGGGAACAGTTGCAGGTCGAAGTCCGGGTTGGGCCGGCGCGGCGCGCGCGCCGCCCACGGCGAGTCCCCCTCCTCCCGCGTCTCGGCACCCTCGAAGTAGTCGAATAGGTTCGTGGTCATCGGCTGGTGTATGTGTGACTGCAAACGGCATGCACCAGCCGGGGCTCGAACCCGGATCACCGATGTTTAAGACCGGCCCTTTCACCGATTAAGGTACTGGTGCTCGTGACGCCTCACTCCGCTGGCGGCTCCCCGTCGACGGTTATCTCTGCCCTGAGCGGCCACCATATTTTTCACGCCCCGACAGTCAAGGGACGCGCCGGCGCGGCCCCGACGCGATTCGCTCGGCGGGACGGAAAAACGGCCAGCAGCAAGGGATTTCGAGCCGGCAGTGCATGCCGGCGGTGCGCAAAAGAGAGAGACAGGTTCGCCCATTTGACGGTCGGAAACAGCGGCGGCGAGCCTGTGTGAATGCGTAGATCGCCGCACTTCCTGCCGGTGCAGTTCGAGCGCTCGACGTCGTTAAGGACGGAAGGCCCGGCTGCAAAGCCGGGCCTTCCCATCTGTGCCCATCGACGATCAGCCGCGAGGCGCTGCTGCTTACATCATCCCCGACATATCGGGCATGCCACCGCCGGCCGGAGCGCCTTCCTTCTCCGGCAGCTCGGCGACGATCGCCTCGGTGGTGAGGATGTTCTTGGCGATCGAGGCCGCGTTCTGCAGGGCAGAGCGCGTGACCATCGCCGGGTCGATCACGCCTGCGGCGACGAGGTCGACGATCTCGTTGGTCGAGGCGTTCAGGCCGAAGCCTTTCTTGGCCTTGCGCACGTCGTTGACGACAACCGAGCCCTCGAGGCCCGCGTTCTCGGCCAGCTGACGCAGCGGCTCCTCCAGAGCGCGGAGCACGATGCGCGCGCCCGTGCGCTCGTCGTCTGAGCCGTCGACCGATGCGCCGTTGTCGCTGATGCTGACTGCCGATGAGGCCTGCAGCAGTGCGACGCCGCCGCCCGGCACGATGCCCTCCTCGAGCGCCGCGCGAGTTGCCTGCAGCGCGTCCTCGACGCGGTGCTTCTTCTCCTTCATCTCCGTCTCGGTCGCCGCTCCGACCTTCACTACTGCGACGCCGCCGGAGAGCTTTGCCAAGCGCTCCTGCAGCTTCTCGCGGTCGAAGTCCGAGTCGGTGTTCTCGATTTCGGCTTTGATCTGGTTGATGCGGCCCTTGATCGCGGTCGCATCACCAGCGCCGTCGACGATCGTCGTCGTGTCCTTGCCGACGACGACGCGACGCGCGCGTCCGAGCTGGGCGATCTGCGTGTTCTCGAGCTTCAGGCCCATCTCCTCGGTGATCACCTCGCCGCTCGTCAGGATCGCGATGTCCTCGAGCATCCGCTTGCGGCGGTCGCCGAAGCCCGGTGCCTTGACGGCCACACCGGTGAACGTGCCACGGAGCTTGTTGACGACGAGCGTCGCCAGCGACTCACCCTCGACGTCCTCGGCGATGATCAGGATCGGCTTACCCGACTGAATCACCTGCTCGAGCACCGGCAGCACGTCGCGCACTGAGCCGATCTTCGAGTTGGCGATCAGGATGTAGGGGTCCTCGAGGGTTGCCTCCATGCGGTCCTGGTCGGTCACCATGTAGGGCGAGATGTAGCCCTTGTCGAACTGCATGCCCTCCGTGAACTCGAGGTCCATGCCGAACGTCTGGCCCTCCTCGACGTTGACGACGCCGTCCTTGCCGACCTTCTCGATCGCATCGGCGATCACGTCGCCGATCTCCTCGTCGCCGGCCGAGATCGTCGCCACGCGGGCGATCTGGTCCTTGCCGGAGACCTCCTTGGACTGTGAGGCGATGTTCTTGACGACCTCCTCGACGGCCTTCTCGATCCCGCGCTTGAGCGCGAGCGGGTTGGCACCGGCGGCGACGTTCTTCAGACCCTGGCGAACGATCGCCTGGGCGAGCACCGTCGCCGTCGTCGTACCGTCGCCGGCGACGTCGTTGGTCGCCGTGGCGACCTCGCGCACGAGCTGTGCGCCCTGGTTCTGGAAGACGTCCTCGACCTCGATCTCACGTGCGATCGTGACACCGTCGTTGGTGATCGTGGGGGCGCCGAACTTCTTGTCGAGCACGACGTAGCGACCCTTCGGGCCGAGCGTGACCTTGACTGCGTTGGCGACCGCGTCAACGCCCGCCTCGAGCGCGGCGCGAGCCTCGCTGTTGTACTTGATCTCCTTGCTTGCCATCTAAGTCTCCTTATGCCTCGACGAGAGCGAGGACGTCGGACTCGCGCAACACGAGCAGGTCCTCCCCGTCGATCTTGATCTCGGTCCCGCCGTACTTGCTGTAGAGGACCTCGTCGCCCTTCTTCACGTCCAGCGGGATGCGCTTGCCGTCATCGTCGAGGCGACCATCGCCGGCGGCGATGACCTCGCCCTTCTGCGGCTTCTCCTTGGCAGTGTCGGGGAGCACGAGACCGCTCGCGGTCGTCAGCTCCTCCTCGATTGCCCGCACGATCAGACGATCGCCCAGGGGCTTCAGCTTCATATTCGCTACCTCCATCTAGAGAGTGCTTCGGGCGCTCTGCCGCGCTTCCGGACCTCTACGCCGGGGGCCTAACGCCTCTGGCACTCTCCGCGGAGAGTGCCAACTGTCGTCTAAATATATAGAAGATCCGGGGTCCCATCAAGGGAAATCGGCACTTGAAACAGAAAGTGCCAACGAATGTCCGGCTCGCTCAGGGAGAGGACCGACGCATCGCAGGGACACCGCTCCGCGGCCGTCCTCGCGTCGCGAGCTCGCCGGCGGCCTAGTTCTGCGCGCCGCCGAAGCCCTTCATCGCAGCCGTCATCCCGCTCGGGTTCTCGAGAATCTGCGAGAAGCGCACGACTGTCACCGTGTCCTGCGTCGAGACCTCGCGGCCGTAGATCTGTTCGAGGAAGTTGATCAGCTCGTCGTGGCGGCGGAACTCGGGGTTGTCGTGCTTGATGTCACGCGGCGAGAGATCGGCGAGCTTCATCACCTCGACCTGGTCGATCACAGCCTCGAAGATCCGCTCGCGCGGGGAGTGCTGGTAGCCGATCGTGACCAGCACGAGCTGGTTCTTGCGGTACTTGCCCGACTTGTCGCCGAGGCGGATCGTCGCCGTCTTGCGCCCGCGCTTGAGCTCGTCGGCGAAGATCGTCGAGTAGAAGTTGAGCACCTGCACGGAGCGCAGGCTACCGCTCTTTGCTCTTGCTCTCCAAGTACTGGGCGGCCTTTGCCACCATTTCGCGCTCCGCCGCGTGGCTCAGCTCGCGCTGGGCATCGGCCAGTGCGATCCACCACGCCTTCTCGACCTCGTCGTCGTGGTCAGCCGTATCGCCTTCGATGTACTTGAACAGATAGAACGACACCGACTTGGGGATCGTCTGCCCGTCGCGCCGGTACCAGTAGCGCGTCTCGCCGAGCTCCGTCACCGGCTCGGCCACGATTCCGGTCTCCTCGCGTACCTCGCGCGTGGCGGCCTGCAGGGCGTTCTCGCCCGGATCGATGTGCCCCTTCGGCAGCGCGAGCACCTTCGATCCGTCCGATGCGCGGCGGGTCGGCACGATCACGACGACCTCCTCGCCGCGCACGACCACGCCGCCGGCCGAGCGCTCGCGCGCCGCCGTCCTGCCCCCGCCGCGCTTGCCCGAGCCCGATTTGCCCGAACCCGCCCGGCCCGAGCCGGCCTTGCCGGAGCCCCCTTTGCCGCGCTTGCCGCGCGGCTTCTTAGAAGACATATTGCTTGAGCGCCTCCGGGTCGTGCACGGTGAGGCGACCGCGGCCCTGGGAGATCACGCCGGCCCGCTCGAGCACGGCGAGAAAGCGGCTGGCCGACTCGCGCGAGGAGCCGGCCAGCTGCGCCAGGTCTGCCTGGGTGGCCGTGACGAGCACGTCTGCGTGCTCACCGTCGCCGAGCTCCTGCTCGACCAGCTGGGAGAGCACGACGGCCACCCGGCTCTGCACGGTCGAGAAGGACTGGCGCTGCAGGCGCTCGTTGGTCTCGCGCAGTCGCCTGCCAAGCGCGATCGCAAGGCGCGCCGAGATCTCGGCGTGTTCGGACATCAGCCGGCGCATGTCAGGTCCGAGCACAGCGACGACGGCCGTCTGCTCGATCGCCTCGACCGTCGCCGAGCGCCGCTCGTCCTCGAACAGCGCGAGCTCGCCGAAGATGTCGCCGGGACCGAACGTCGCGAGCGTCAGCGTGCGCCCGTCGCGATGTGTGCGGATCGCCCTCGCCCTGCCGTCGCGCACGACGTAGCAGGTGTCGCTGGCGTCGCCCTCGCGGAACACGACCTCGCCGGCCTCGAACTCGCGCGGCACGGCGAACTGCGCGATCCGCTCGAGGTCGTCCTTGACCAGAGTCGAGAACACCGGAACGTTTCCGAGAAGCTCCACTACCTCCTCTGATCGCATCCCAGCCATCCGGCAGGCATATCACACGCTGCGCGCACGGCGGCGTCGGCCGCGCGCGAACCTGTCCATCAGTCATAAATCGTCCGCAACTGCGGGCCGTACGAGGGTATCTTCAATACATGGAGTGGGTACCCAAGAGCCGATCGGGGAGTCGGCGCGCGATGCTCGTGCTGTCGCTTTCCTGCGCGCTGATGCTGACAGCGATCTCGGTGACGCCGGTGACGTCGGCCGCAGCGGTCAACCGCAGCAAGCGAGCCAAGCGAGCCGTCGACACGAGCGCGCTGTTGCGCTCGCGCCTTTTGTGGTCGACGATCGACATCTGCAATGCCCCGGATCAGCCGAACACGGTCGGCATCCGTGGCTCGATGCCCGGCGAGCACCAGGCGCACGACACGATGTACATGCGCTTTCGCCTGCAGTACATGAACACGACGACGAAGACGTGGACCGACCTGAGCAAAGCCTCGGCCAGCTATGCGGCTGTCGGCTCGGGCGCCTCCGCGCGCCAGGCCGGTCGCAGCTTCCAGCTCAACCCGGTGGCCGGCCAGCCGGCGTTCACGCTGCGCGGCGTCGTCAACTTCCAGTGGCGCCACGGGTCGACCGTGCTCGCCCAGGCATCGCGCGCCACGAGCGCCGGCCGCGACAGCCTCGCCGGCTCAGACCCGGCCGGCTTCTCCGCGGCCTCCTGCCTGATCGGCTGATCCTCAGAAGAGGCGCGGGTCGTTCGTGATGATCCCGTCGACGCCGAGCTCGGCCAGCCTGGCGATGCGCGCGCTGTCGTCGACGGTCCACACGTAGAGCTCGCCGCCGCCATCGTGCACGGCGCGCACGAGCGCGCGCGTGACCACGCGCCAGTGGGCCATGATCGCGTCGTAGCGGCCCTCGCGCAGCCCAGCCCGAGCGCGGGCGGGGAGCATCGCGCGGTAGCCCGTGAGGATCGCCAGCGCCGGGATCGCCGTGAGCATGTCCGTCGTGTAGTCGCGGCGAACGCGCGGCACCGACAGGCCGAGGCGCAGCGCCGGCTCCTGCGCGCGGATGCGCGCGAGCACCTGCGGGTAGGTGCAGCTGAGCAGACTGCGCTCGAGCAGGCCGAACCTGCGCAGCGCGTCGATCACGCGGCGCTCGTAGCCGGGGATCTTCACGTCGATGTCGAAGTCGAGTGCCGCGAAGCGCTCGCCGGCGAGGTGCTCGAGCGCCTGCTCGAAGCGCAGCGGCTCGCGCGCGCGGACGTCCTCGTAGTCGTGCGCCACGAGCAGCTCGCCGCTGCCGTCGGTGCGCTCGGGAAGCACGTCGAGCTCGATCATGTCGACGCCGTGATGCAGCGCCGCGTCGAAGCTCGCCAGCGTGTTGCCCGGCTCGATCAGGTCCGCTCCCTTGTGGCCCACGCGGCGCGGACCCGAGCGGCCGTGCAGCGTGCGCGAGCTCGGTGGGGAGGTGGACTCGCTCATCGCGCCCACCTTTGCAGATGATCGGTGCTCAGTAGTCGCTCGGAAGCGGCTTGCGCGTGGCCTCGATCGTCTCCATCGCCGGCTTGGCGCCGATGTAGGGAGCGAGCACGAGGAACGTCAGCTGGTCGACCAGGTAGGGCAGCTGGCGCACGCGATCGTGCGCCGAGTAGGCCGAGACGATGCCCCAGATCGCGCCGGTGATCGCTTCGCGCGCCACCAGCGGGCCGCGCCGCGCCTCGGGACCGAGCTCGTCGAGCAGCTTCGTGAAGTCTTCGATCGAGCGCGTCATGCGGCCGATCATGCCTGGACCGACGTCGAAGATCTCGATGAACGCAAGACGGCTGAGCGCCTCGTGGCTGGCGAAGTACTCGACCAGCGCAGCGACCGCGAGGTGCACGGCCTCGGGCCAGCTCGAGGCCGGCTCGATCGAGCGCTTGACCGCTTCCATCGCTTCGGCGACGAACTCGTCGAGCACCGCCAGGAAGCACGCCTCCTTGTCGACGAACAGCTTGTGGAAGCCCTCCGTCGAGATGCCCGCGAACTGCGCGATCTGCGGATCGCTCAGCTCCGAGTAGCGCTCATCGAGCGTGAGGTGGACGAGCGCGCCGAGCGCACGCGAGCGGCGGTCGTCGCTCGCCAGGAACGCCGCCGGCTGCGGCTCGATGAGGTCGGGCTGGACGAGCCCCGAGACGTTCAGGCGCCTGGCCACCGGCGAGCGGTAGGACTCGATCCAGTCGAGCAGTTCGTCGGCCAATGTGTAGAGCTCCTTTTCGCGGTGCTCGTACATCCGCGTGAAGGCGACATGCCGCACGCCGCTGACGATCGCGCGCACGGTCAGCGGCGAGAGCTCTTCGCCGTTCGGGTCCGCCTGGAAGGCCATCGCCACGACGCGCTCGAAGGTCGTCGAGGCGAGCGTCATCCGCTCGCGCGCCTTCGGCCCGATGCCGAGCGAGTCGACGAGCACCAGACGCGGCCCCTTCGGCTGGTCGGCGACGTCGTCGAGCAGCGCCTTGCACGCGATGTGCAGGCGGTTGGCCCAGCCGCGCTCGCGCGTCCAGGCGTCGAGCACGAGCTTGCGCGCGCGTGCCACGACGATGTCATATGTCGCCAGGAAACACGCTTCCTTGTTGGCGAACTGCTCGTAGAAGGCGCGACGGGAGACTCCTGCGAGAGCGATCACGTGGGCAACCGTCGTCTGCGGATAGCCACGCTCGTGGACCGCCTCGATCATGCCGCCGTACATGCGCGCCCGCTGGTTGCGAGCTACGTCGTCACGCGACATCCCATTTGGACCGTGAGGGAGCCTCCGGTACATGGGCGTCGGGCCCCTGTGTGTTCCACTCATCCCCACGATTCGAGATAATAGATCATGTTCCCCAGAAACGCAACACTACTTTGAGCCGTCCCTGCGATTCTTTATACCGGAATACATTGAGCCCTTCCAGCAATGTCTCTTGCCGCCAAGCGCCGTACCGACAGGCCGAACAGGGTGCATTTGAGCGGTATGCGGCATACCCCGACGCGTGTCTCCAAGCGACCCGTGGACCCCGCTGAGGACGCCGCCCGGTGGCGCTGTCAGGCGCTCAGTGTCAACCGTCTCGGCCCCGAGTGGAAGCCGAGCTCCAGCAGCGTCGCGGCCAGTATCGATCCGGTCGCCGCCTCGCCGTCGATCCGCTCGAGCGCGAGCTTCGGCACGCGCCCCGCGCGCACCGCCTCCGCGAGCGCACGCAAGCCCTGCTCGAGCGCGTCGCCATCGCTCCGCATGGCGCTCGGGATCGGCGGCGTTGCGTCGGCACCAGTCGATCCATGGCCGAACGTCAGCAGGCTGCGGCCGCCGCGCTCGACGTAGAGCACGGGCTCGTCGGCGACGAGCACCACGTAGGCACCTGCCACGCGAGACGGCCGGCGTTCCTGAATGTCACGCTTTGGCCAGGGCAGCGATGCGCCGTAGGGCTGCGCGGGGTCGGCCGCGGCTAGCACGAGCGTGCGCGGGCGCTCGCCCGAGGAACGCGAGCCCGTCGCGGCCCCCGGAGCAGAGCCTGACGCGAGCAGCGCAGGCGCGGGCGCGAGCTCGGCGGCGCTCGAGCGTGCGGCGCGCAGCCGCTCGACGGCCCCGGGCAGCGCGAACTGCGCGCCACCCATCCCCTCGACGAAGTAGCCGCGCCGGCAGATGCCGAGCGTCTCGAGCTTGCTGAGCGTGTCGTAGAGCATCGCGAAGCCCCCCTTGATCCCCTCGGCGAGCACCTGCTCGCGCGTGAGGATGCCGTAGCGCTCGAGCAGCAGCTCGGCCAGCACGCGGCGGCGCTCGGGGGCGGATGCGGCAGGCGATGCGGCTGCGTCGGTGGTTGCGGCGACGCGGAAGATCGGATCGGTCAAGCCCCAGCGACCCTGTACCTGCGACTGCGCACCGGTGCGGCGTGCGCCGAACCGCCGGGCAGACGCGCGGCGCTCGGGACGCGCCCGGGCGAGCGCGAGGCGCGGAGCGCGCAGCGGCGCCCACGCGTCGTTGGTCGCCTCGCCGGCCCAGACGAGATCCCACAGCGTCTCGCGCAGCGCCTCGGCGGCGAGTCCGAGCTCGGCGAGCAGGTCGCTGAAGAAGCACGGGCTCTGCGCGAGGCGCGCGCGCAGCAGTTCGTGCTCGGGCGTGTCGGTCGCCTTGGATGCGCCCGCGCCGGCAGAGGCGCGCCGCTCGGCGCCCGCAGGAGGGCCGATCAGCGGCGCATCCTCGCGGAAGTACAGCGCGACGCGCCCGGAGCGGTGCAGCGGCCCGGCGCCGACCCAGACGAGCTCGCCGCTGGCGCACAGCTGGTCGAGCCACGACGGCGAGTAGGCACCGGTGCGGCGCGGCAGCACGTCGCGCTCCCAGATCTCGGCGGGCAGGGCGAGCCCCTGCAGCGGCACGAGCACCTCGCGCAGGCGATCGATCCCGGCGCCGGCGCTCGGGTGGCGGTCGATCCCCTGCCAGGCCGGCAGGAAGGCGGCGAGCGCCTGCTGCTCGGCCGGCTCGATCTCCTTGCGCAGCGCGGCCAGCGAGGCGCGGCGCAGCCGGCGCAGGACCTCGACGTCGCACCACTCGCGCCCGCTGCCTCCGGGGCGCAGCTCGCCGCGCACGACGTCGCCGTCGCGCTCGAGCTCGCGCAGCACGGCGGCGGCGTCGACGCCGTAGCGCTCGCGCAGCTCCTCAGTCGTGAACGGCCCGTGCGTGCGTGCGTAGCGGGCGACGTGCACACGCAGCGCGTCGGGCACGTCGGCGAGGAACGCCTCGGGCAAGCCGCCGGGCGGCGCGGCGGAGAGCGCGTCGCGGTACAGCCCGGCCTCGTCGGCTGCGACCCAGCGCGGCTCGCCGCCGACGCGCAGGCGGATCGCGCGGCGTTCGCGCTGCAGCTCGACGAGCAGCGGCTTCGGGTCGATCCCCTCGAACACACGCGCCGCGACCTCCTCGTCGCTGAGGTCGCCGACGTGGCGCAGCACGTCGTGCAGGCCGTCGCGACCGGTCGCGCGGGTGATCTCGGAACGGTGCTGCAGGTCGTCCTCTACACGCGCGAGCGCATCGGGGTCGAGCAGCTCACGCAGCTCCTCCTGGCCGAGCAGCTCGCGCAGCAGGTCGCGGTCGAGTGAGAGCGCGGCGGCGCGGCGCTCGGCGCTCGGCGTGTCGCCCTCGTACATGTACGTCGCGACGTAGTCGAACAGCAGCGAGGAGGCAAACGGGGAGGCCGTCTGGGTCTCGACCTCGACGAGCGAGATCTCGCGCGAGTGCAGCGAGCGCAAGATGCCTTCGAGGCCGGGCACGTCGAGCACGTCGCGCAGGCACTCGCGGTAGGTCTCGAGGATGATCGGGAAGTCGGCGTAGCGGCGCGCGACCTCGAGCAGGTTCTGCGCCTTCAGCCGCTGCTGCCACAGCGGCGTGCGTTTGCCGGGATAGGCGCGCGGGATCAACAGCGCGCGCGCCGCGTTCTCGCGAAAGCGCGCGCCGAACAGCGCCGAGCCGCCGAGCTCGGCCGTGATTTGCGTCTCGACCTCGTCTGGCTCGAGCATGATCAGCTCGGCGGCCGAGGGCAGCGCCTCGGCGTCGTCTGCGTCGAGGTCGGGCAGGTGCAGCACGATGCCGTCATCAGAGGAGATCGCATCGGCCTCGATGCCGATCCGCTCGCGGATGCGCGCGGCGATGGCGAGACCCCAGGCCGAGTGCACGCGACCGCCGAAGGGCGAGAGCACGCACAGGCGCCAGTCGCCGATCTCGTCGCGAAAGCGCTCGAGCACGATCGTGCGCTCACTCGGCAGCACGCGCGTGGCGTCCTGCTGCTCGCGCAGGTAGGCGAGCAGGTTGCGCGCGGCACGCTCGTCGAGGTCGTAGCCGTCCTGCAGGGTCTGCGGCTGCTGCTCGACGGCCCAGCGCGAGAAGGCGCCGATCGCCTCGCCGAGCTCCTTCGGCCGCCCGACGGAGTCGCCCTTCCAGAAGGGCACCGCGCCGGGAGCCCCGGGGGCGGGTGTGACGATCACGCGGTCGCGCCCGATTTCCTCGATCCGCCAGGTCGAGGCGCCGAGCAGGAAGGCCTGGCCGGGGCGCGCCTCGTAGACCATCTCCTCGTCGAGCTCGCCGACGCGCCGCCCGTCGGGCAGCGTCACGGAATAGAGCCCGCGATCGGGGATCGTGCCGGCGTTGGCGATCGCGAGCTGGCGCGATCCCTTGCGCGGGCGGATCGTGCCGGCGAGACGGTCCCACACGATGCGCGCGCGCAGCTCGCCGAACTCTTTCGAGGGGTAGCGCCCGTCGAGCATGTCGAGCACGTTCTCGAGCAGCTCGATCGACAGCTCGGCATAGGGGTGGCTGCTCGTCACGAGCGCGTGCAGGTCCTGCACGGAGATGCCTTCGTCGTCCTGACTTCCATTTATGCCCGCTTTCGCGGGATCGCCTGACACGGCGATCGCGACGATTTGCTGGGCGAGCACATCGAGCGCGTTGCGCGGGACGACGGTTGGCTCGATCAGTCCTTCGTGCATGCGCCTGGCGACGACGGCGCACTCGAGCAGGTCGCCTCTGAACTTGGGGAAGATGCGCCCGCGGCTGATGTCGCCGACGTTGTGCCCGGCGCGGCCGATGCGCTGCAGCCCGCGCGCGACGGACTTGGGCGACTCGATCTGCAGCACGAGATCGACGGCGCCCATGTCGATGCCGAGCTCGAGCGAGCTCGTGGCCACGAGGCACGGCAGCTCACCGGCCTTCAACAGCTCCTCGACCTTCGTGCGCTCCTCGCGCGCCAGCGAGCCGTGATGCGCCCGCGCGATTTCGAGCGGCACGACCGGTCCGTCAGCTTTCTTCTCATCACTGTCGTTGGCCTGTTGGAGCTCGAGCTCCTTGGCGGCGAGCTCGTTCAGGCGCAGCGCCACCCGCTCGGCTGAGCGGCGGTTGTTGACGAACACGATCGTCGAGTTGTGCGCTTTGACCTGTGCGAGCAGCTCGGGGTAGATCGCCGGCCAGATCGAGTTTCGCGTCGACTCGCCTCCGGCGACGGGGTCCAGCGGGTCGTGCGAGGAATCGCTCGGCGGTGTCGTGCCACCGGGTTCGCTCATCGACTCGACGGGCACCTCGATGCGCAGGTCGAGCTGCTTGGAGTGGCCGGCGTCGAGGATCGTCACCTCGCGGCGCGGTCCGACGAGGAAGCGGCCGATCTCGGCGAGCGGATTCTGCGTGGCGCTCAGGCCGATCCGCTGCAGCTCACGCCCGCCGTCCCTGTGCGCGCGGACGTGTGCCTCGAGGCGCTCGAGCGTCAGCGCGAGGTGCGAGCCGCGCTTGGTCGCCGCGACGGCGTGGATCTCATCGACGATCACGGCCTCGACGTCGTCGAGCATCGAGCGCGCCTGCGAGGTGAGGATCAAATACAGCGACTCGGGCGTCGTGATGAGGATGTCCGGCGGCTTGCGCGCCATCGCTGCGCGCTCCTTCTGCGGCGTGTCGCCCGTACGGATCGCGACGGTCACCTGCTCCGCGCCGATCCCGCGCAGTGGCGTGCGCAGGTTGCGCTCGATGTCATACGCGAGCGCCTTCAGCGGGCTGACGTAGACGACACGTGTGCCCTGCTTCTCCCTCTTCGGCTCAGTGTTCAAGCGGTCGAGCGCCCAGAGGAAGGCGGCGAGCGTCTTGCCCGATCCGGTCGGCGCCGAGAGCAGCACGTTCTGGCCCGACGCGATCGCCGGCCACGCCTTTTCCTGCGCCGGCGTCGGCGCCTCGAAGGCCTTCTCGAACCACTCGCGGACGGGCGGGCTGAAGCTCGAAAGTGGCACCCGTCGAGGCTAGCGCGACACTGCAGAAGGCCGCTTGCGGCATAGCGCAGACTCGATCCGACGGGATCGGTGTAATAACCAATGGTCAGATCGATGCCAGACCCTTCGCGCTCGCACATAAGCTCGCATCCAGAAGGCCCCATCGAGTCGGCGAGCGTCACTGCGTTGCTCGAAGGCATCTCGGGGGCGTACGAGCGTGCCCAGCTCGGACTCGCACAAGCTCGCGACGGCGACGCGATCGAGCTCGACGAGCTGTAGCGAGCGTTCGCGCTTCTCGGCAGCTACGTCCGAGTAGGAAAATCTACGGAGGCAATCGCGCAGCCGCGTCACGGGACCCGTGAGGGGCCGCGCATCCACACCAGTGACACGGATCTCCTCACCCTCCCTCACGGCCCGCCTGCTCGAGCGCACGCTCGAGCTGGTCGACATCGCCTCCGAGTCGGGCGCAGAGAGAGACATCGCCGAGCATGTCGTGGCAGAGCTGCGGGAGGGGGGCGTGCCGGTGCGCGACGCGGGCGACACGTGCGTGCTGGCCGGCGCCACGAGCCGAGGCGAGCGCCCGTTCGTGCTGCTCGCCGGGCACCTCGACACGGTGCCGGCGCAGGAGAACTGGCCTGGTCGCCTCGACGACGAGGAGGTCGTGGGGCTCGGCGCAAGCGACATGAAGGGTGGCGTGGCGGTGATGCTCGAGATCGCGCTGGCGCAGGTGCCGAGCGCGTTCGACGTCGGCTACGTGCTGTTCGGGCGCGAGGAGCTGCCGTCGGCCGAAGCGGCGCTCGGCCCGCTGCTCGAGCGCGCGCAGGGCTTGTGCGAAGCCGACCTCGCGATCGTGCTCGAGCCGACGGCCAACGTCGTGCAGGCCGGCTGCCTCGGCAACATCGACGCGACGTGGACCTTCACCGGCCGCGCTGGGCACTCGGCGCGGCCGTGGCTCGCCGACAACGCGATCGACCGGGCGCTGACGGGGATCGGCGAGCTGCACGCGCACGGGCCCGAGCGCGAGACGATCGAAGGGCTCGAGTTCGCGCAGGTCGCGACCGCCACTGCCCTGCACGCCGGCATCGCGCGCAACGTTATCCCGGGCACGGCCACAGCCAACGTCAACTTCCGCTACTCGCCGCGGCTCGTCGCCGAGCAGGCCGAGCTCGAGCTGCGGCGTCGCTGCGAGGCGCACGGCGAGCTCGAGCTCCTGTCCAACTCCGAAGGAGCATTGCCGCCGTGCGCCAACCCGCTGTTCGCGCGGCTGCAGGCGGCGAGCGGAGTCGCGCCGGAAGCAAAGCAGGCGTGGACGCCGGTCGCCGAATTCGCGGCCGCCGGCGTCGAGGCGGTCAACCTCGGCCCCGGCGAGCCCGCGCTGGCCCATCGCCGCGACGAGCGCGTCTCGGCTGAGGCACTCACGCGCGCCTACGAGATCCTCGGATCGTTCCTGTGCGACTGAACCCGCATGTAGAGCACGCCCCGGGATATCCCTTCCTGCGCCTGGCCGAAGCGCGGCGCGCGGCGCAGGCGCGCGGGATCGACGTCATCGACCTGAGCATGGGGCAACCGACCGACCCCACGCCGCCCCTCGTGCGCGACGCGCTCGCCCAAGCCGTGGCGAGCACGCCGCTGTGCGACTACCCCTCAGCCGAAGGCGTGCCAGAGCTGCGCGCCTCGATCGCCGGCTGGATCGAGCGGCGCTTCGGCGCCGTGCTCGACCCCGAGCGCGAGGTACTGCCGACGCTCGGCGCGAAGGAGCCGATCGCCGTGCTCGCACGGCTGTTCGCGCGCGAAGGAGACACGATCGCCGTGACCTCGCCGTCCTACCCCGTGCCCGAGCGAAGCGCCCGCGCAGCCGGCCTGACGCTGGCCGTGCAGAGGCTGACGGCCGGCGGCGGGTGGCTGCCCGACCCGGAGGAGATCGAGTGGCGGCGCGTGGCGATCGTGTGGGTCGTCACGCCGCACAATCCGACAGGAGCCTGCGCGCCGCTCGAGCTGCTCGACGAGCTCGCCGAGCGCTGCCGCAGCCGCGGCGCGATCCTCGCCGTGGACGAGACCTACTCCGAGTTCTGGTTCGGCTCAGAGCCGCCTGCCTCGGCGCTGCAGCTGCAGGACCGCAGCGGCGTCGTCGTGTTCAACTCGCTCTCCAAGCGCTCCGGGCTGGCCGGCCTGCGCTCGGGCTTCGTCGCCGGCGACGCCGAGATCGTCGGGCGCATCCGCCGCCACCGCAGCGACATCGGCACGACGCCGCCGGCCTTCGTCCAGCTCGCGTCGATCGCGGCGTGGGACGACGAGGCGCACGTCGCACAGGCGCGCGAGCGCTACGCGCGCAAGCGTGCGCTGCTGGCCGCGGCCGCCGTGCGCGCCGGCTTCGCCGACGCCGGCGAGCCGGCCGGGATCTTCCTCTGGCTCGGCGTGCCCGGTGGCGACGACGAGCGCACCTACGAGCTGCTGCTCGAACGCTCGCTGCTGGTCGTGCCAGGTTCCTACCTCGGCCCCGGCGGCGAGGGCTACCTGCGCGTCGCGCTGACCGGACCGCCCGAGCGCACGGCGCGTGCGGCGGAACTGCTGCAGGACGGCGCCGGCGCGCTTGCCGACGTGCCCGCCGCCTGAGCGACGCGTGCGGGCGCGCTACAGCGCCGCGCCGTGGTCGCGCACGAGCTCGTTGAGCTTGACCTTGTCGTGGCGCTCGCCCTCGTCGAGGTGCTTGACGACGAGCACGCACGGCAGGCCGAAGTCGCCGCCCGGGAAGGAGCGCGTGCGGCTGGCGCCGATCGCCACGCTCCACGGCGGGATGTGCCCGCGCGAGATCTCCCCGCCGCTGTCGGCGTCGATCACGGGGATCGTCGGCGAGAGGATCACGCCGGCGCCGACGACGGCGCCTTCGCCGACGCGCGCCCCTTCGATCAGCATGCAGCGGCTGCCGATGAAGGCGTCGTGCTCGACGACGACGGGACTCGCCTGCAGCGGCTCGAGCACCCCGCCGACGCCGACGCCGCCGGACAGGTGCACGCGGTCGCCGATCTGCGCGCATGAGCCAACCGTGGCCCATGTGTCGACAAGCGTGTCGTGGCCGACGTAGGCGCCGACGTTGACGAAGCTAGGCATCAGGATCGAGCCCGACGCGAGGTGCGAGCCGAAGCGCGCATAAGCGCCGGGCACGACGCGCACGTTGGGGCTGCTCCGCTTCGGCGGCAGCCTGTCGGCGAACAGCATCGGCCCGGCCTCGGTGTGCTCCATCGGGCAGACGCGGAACAGCAGCACAATCGCGCGCTTGAGCCACTCGTGTACCTGCACCTCCCCGCCGGCGTCGATCTCGGCGACGCGCACGCGACCGCAGTCGAGCAGGTCGATCACGCTCAGAACGGTCGCCTGCACATGAGGATCGCGGTCGTCGAGCTCTGCGCGCCGCTCCCACAGGCGATCGATCTGCTCGCGCAGCGACTCCAACCCGCCGAAGTCAGCGATGCTCGCGAGCGTCGCCATGCTCAGCTCACCTGAGCCGTCGCCCCGGCAGCGATCGGCTGCTCGACGGACACGGCCGGCGTGATACCCGCGCCATGCTCGCGCTCGCCCGGCACGAGCACGTCCGGCTCGAACTGCAGCGTGGCGAAGTAGTCGCGCCGCACCTCCTCGGCCCGGCGGATCAGCTCGACGCTGCCGTCGGCGCGCAGCAAGAGCTCCTGCGGGCGCAGGCGGCCGTTGTAGTTGAAGCCCATCGCGAGGCTGTGCGCGCCGGTGTCGTGGATCAGCAGCAGATCGCCCAACTGCAACTCCGGCAGCTCGCGCTGGATCGCGAACTTGTCGTTGTTCTCGCACAGCGAGCCGACCACGTCGATCGTCCGCTTCGGGCGCGTGCCGTCGTCGCCGTTCAGCGTCAGGTGGTGGTAGGCGTCGGCGTAGAAGGCCTGGCGCATCAGCGCCGCGATGCCCGCGTCGACGCCGGCGTAGTCGCGCCACTTGCTCATGCGATTGATCACGCGCGTGACGAGCGCGCCATGCG
Source organism: uncultured Solirubrobacteraceae bacterium (assembly GCA_963717665.1). GTDB lineage: Bacteria > Actinomycetota > Thermoleophilia > Solirubrobacterales > Solirubrobacteraceae > Palsa-744. The sequence goes on along the minus strand of OY970348.1, from coordinate 2,670,393 downwards.
GCCCCGTGATGTAGCGGCCGGACTCGAGGAACAGCTTCGGGCTGCGGCCGGTCCGCTCGCGGTGCGCACGAAGCAGCTCACCGGCCCCCTGTCCGAACGCGTGCACGTCGAGCGACGGATCGCCGGGGCGATAGGGGATTCCGAGGCCACCGCCGGCGTTGATGAACTCGAGCTCGATCCCGAGCTCGCGGTGCAGCCCATCCTCGAGCGCCAAGAGCATCGCGACCGTCGCGAGCAGCGGCTGCACCGTGAGCACGTTCGAGGCGATCATCGCGTGCAGCCCGAAGCGTTCAGCTCCCAGCTCGCGAACCTGCTCGAAGGCGGCAGCGAGCTGGTCGCGGCGCAGCCCGAACTTCGCCTCGACGGGCGAGCCGATCAGCTTGTCGCCGAGGCGCTCGGGCCCGGGGTTGAAGCGGAACGAGCAGACCGCCGGGACGCCGGGCAGCTTGTCGATCAGCGTGATGTCGTCGATGTTGATGATCGCCCCGAGCGACAGCGCCGCCGCGAACTCCTCGCGCGTCGTGTTGTTGGAGGTGAAGAAGATCTCCTCCCCGCGCGCGTGGCTGTCGGCCGCCAGCTCCAGCTCGGCGATCGAGCTGCACTCCATCCCCAACCCGTGCTTGCGCAGCGTGCGCGTGATCGTCAGATTCGGCAGTGCCTTGACCGCGTAGTACTCGTGGAACGGCAGGCCGCCGAACGCCGCCGCCAGACGATCGGCGCTCGCAAGGATCCCCGCTTCGTCATAGATGTGAAAGGGAGTGCCGAAGTGCTCGGCGATCTCCTCCAGCGCCGGCTGCAGGCGGCGCGTGAAGTCCTCGCTCATCGGCATCGCTGCACCCCCGCGTGCCTCGGCATCCCCGCCGCTCCCCTATGCGGTGCGATGCGCCGTGATGATCGCGCGGCTGCGCGGCCCGGTCAGCGGCCGGCGATAGACGATCGTGGCCGTCGAGACGCGCTTGAAGCCCGCCCGCTTCAGTTCGCCTGCGATCCACCCCTCCGACAGCCAGTAGAAGCCGGGCACATTCGCCGACTGCTGCACCGGCTCGTCCGTTTTCGGCGCGTCGTTGGAGATCACGACCGTCCCACCCGACGGCTTCAGCCAGCTGTGGAACAGGCTCAGCGCGCGGTGCGCGCCGTCATCTCCGTCGTGCAGGTGGCCGAGCAGTCCGTCGGCGTAGACGACGTCCCAGTACTCGGGCTGCGCATCCCACTCGTACAGGTTCTGGCAGATCGCCGGCACGCCCGCCTGGCGCGCCAGCTCGACGGCCTCCTCGAGCGCATCGACGGCGAGCACGGGGTAGCCTTCGCGCCCGAGCACGCGCTCGACGAAGGCGTTGCCCGAGCCGAGGCTGAGCAGCAGGTTTTTACGGTCGCGGTCGAGCGCGTTGCGCAGGTGCTCGAGGATCCACCAGCGATATGTCGGCGAGCAGATCGACGGCGTCGTCGAGTCGCCCCTGGCGATCCCGTGCTCCCATTCCTCGAAGATGCTCATCTCCTCGCTGCCGGTGAGGTAGAAGGAGCGCAGGTCGTTCTCCAGCGCGTTGGGATCCGCCATCGAGGTCTCGTGGCGAACCGTCGTGTCGAGCGTGGCCATCAGCCATTCACCTCCTGCTGTCGTACGAGACCGAGTGCGCTGAGGCCGCTGGAGAGCAGCGAGCGCATGATGCGACCGACCGCCGGGTCGGTCTCCGTATCCAGATACCACCTGCCGATGCGAACGAGGAAGCGCACGAGACGCAGCACGTCCAGACCCTTGACCGCACGATCGACGAGCGGCAGAAGCTGCGACTGCGCGACCAGCGAGCGATGCTGCTCGTCGTCGGCCAGCGGCAGCGGCCCGCCGTCGTTGTGTGGATCCCACGCCTTCATCCAGGCGCGAGCGAAGGTCCATCCGGCGTTGTCCTCGTCGAGCACGCGCTGCGGCGTGATCGTGAGCGACTCGTGCAGCGGATGGTCGAGGCACATGCCGATCAGCGCCATCGCCGCGAGGTCCTGCGCGGCGCAGCCGGCGCGCTCCTCGATCGCGAGCGCCTGCAGGGTCTCGTGGTCGAGCAGCATGTCCAGCAGGTCGTCGATCAAGAGCGTGCTCTCACCGCCCGGGCCGACGTCCTGCTCGGTGACGACCTCGGCGTGGAGCACCGCCGTCGGGTAGACCTTTCCGCTCGGTGCGAGGCCGCGCAGGATCTCGTCGAGGTTGTCGCGCCTTTCCTCACTCGTCAGGCGGACCAGCGTGACGTCGGTCATCTCGGTCATCAGCGAGCGCCAGATCGTCAGCGCACGCAGGTCCTTGGTCGGCTGACCGTCGACGCCGATCAGCGGCAGGTGCACCGGCGTGCGGCCGTCGGTATCGAACACGAGCGGACCCTGCAGCGTTCCGCCGATCACACCCTGGGCGAGCGCGAGGCGCACGAGCGGCTCGATTCGCGGTACGTACTGGGAGTCGAAGATCGTGCGCTCGAAGCGAACGCCGAGACGGGCGAGCGTCTCGTTCTGGCCGCTGACGGCCCAGTCGCGCACCGCGTGCCACAGCTCGCGCGTAGGCGCATCGCCGGCGGAGAGCAGTGCCAGCAGTAAGTCGACGAGCGCGTCGTCGCGCTGCTCACCCTGCACCTGGTGTGCGTACAGGCGCCCGACGAAGCGATCGCTCTTTTCACCGGCCGCGGCCGGGTCGGACTCGTCGGCGAAGCGCAGATAGCCCGCCATCGCGTCGCCCATCTCGCGCCCCGCGTCGGCGATCTGCGTCTGGCGCGCGACGTGCGCTCCGGCTGTTTCGAGCGTGCTCGCCAGCGCATGCCCGAGCGCGATGTTGCGCAGGTAGCCGGCGTGCAGCGCCGTCGTCGGCGTCGGGTCGCAGAAGTCGACCACATAGGGCGCGCCCTTCAGCAGCTCGCGCGTGGCCGGGACCGCGCGCCGACCGGCTCCCCGTGCGCCGACGTCCGTGACTCGCGGGTTCTCGAGCTGGATCGAGGGCGCCTCGAAGAGCAGGTCCGGCGGGGCGTCGAGGTGTGCGATGTCGATGGCCATGACGGTGCGGCGAGGCTAGTCAGGGGGGTCGAGAAGTCAACCGTCACGACGGGGTGAATCGCGTAGCGTTCGTCGAGGGACAGGCAAAACCGCCAAAACTCGGGCCCTCGCCCGAGGTGTGATTCGGAAACAGATCGCGGCGATCGTCTCCGACAGTGAAAGAGAGACATTTCCGTCGCTCACGCGCTCGCGTGGGCTGGAGTTTCGCGTCCCTTACACGCGGTTGCCGAGGCGCCGAACCTCACTGGTTAGGCTCGCCCCCCGATGGAGTCAAAGCTCGATTTGGACGCTGGCCTGGTCGAGGCCTGCCGCGAGGCGGCGCGCGGCATCGCCGATCGTATGGCCGCCGAAACGGCCGACCGCACGACGTTGTCGGTCGAGCGCTCGGTCGCGCGCTTCCTCGGCGTGGACGGGATCACCGAGCTCGACGTGCCGCTGCCGAACGTGCTCGTCGAGCATGTGCACGACGGCGGCGGGCTCGGCCACGGGATCGCGCACTGGCTCGGCAACGCGATGCTCCATACCGGGCGCGGCGCGCAACAGACCGCCGAGGCGGTCGGTGCCGGCGAGCTCGACCTGCTCGCACTCCCGCCCGCCGAGGAGGCGGCGATCCGGCGGCTGATCGACGGCGAGTGCGCGCGGCGCATGGGGGCCGTGCGCCGGCGGATGGACGAGCGTCGCGAGCAGCGCGAGCTGCTGAGCGGTCCTCCGCCGCTGCGCTACGTGCTCAGCGCGACGGGCAACGTCTACGACGACGTCGTGCACGCGCTGGCCGTCGCCGAAACCGGCGGGGACGTCGTCTCGATGACGCGCTCGACGGCGCAGAGCCTGCTCGAACACGTCCCGTACGGCCCGACGACGGAGGGCTTCGGCGGCACGTTCGCCACGCAGGAGAACTTCCACATCCTGCGCGAGGCGCTCGATCAGTGGTGCGAGCAGCATGGGCGCTACATCCGCCTGTCGAGCTTCTGCTCGGGGCTGTGCATGACCGAGTTCGCGACGCTCGGCGCGATGGAGGGCCTCGACAACATGGTCAACGACGCGCTCTACGGGATCCTCTACCGAGACATCAACCCCGTGCGCACGATGATCGACCAGCGCGTCTCGCGCACGATCACCGGATATTTCGGAATCGTCATCAATACGGGCGAGGACAACTACCTGCGGACCGCCGACGCGCTGGCGGCGGCGCCCTCGGTCACGGCATCGCAGTTCATCAACCACCAGCTCGCACGCGACTCGGGCATGCCCGACGAGCAGATCGCACTCGGCGACGCCTTCGAGATCGACCCGCCGACGAAGAACGGGCTGCTGTATGAGTGGGCGCAGGCGCAGCTCACGCGCGAGCTGTTCCCGGACTGTCCGATCAAGTACATGCCGCCGACCCGCCACATGGACGGCAACCTGTTCCGCACGCACGCCTGCGACACGCTGTTCAACCTGATCACGATCGCGACGGGACAGGGAATCCAGACGGCCGGCGTGCCGACGGAGGGGGTCTTCACGCCGCACCTGCACGACCGCGTGGTCGGCTTGGAGTGCGTCGACTACGTGTTCAACTACGCGCACGACCTCGGCGAGGAGATCCAGTTCAAGCCCGGCGGGATCATCACCACACGCGCGCATGAAGTGCTGCGCGATGCGCATGAGCTGCTCGAGCGGATCGCCGCCGTCGGCATGTTCGGCGCGATCGAAGACGGCACGTTCGGCGACGTGCGCCGGCGGATCGACGAGGGCCGCGGGATCGACGGGATCGTGGCGACCGACGAGCGCTACTACAACCCGGCGCTCGAGCTGATGGAGGCGGTGCGCGTTGCCTAGCTACGCACCTTCCGTCGACCTGACCCAGGTGAGGCCCTACGGCGACCATCTCGGCGACGGCATCGTCCAGCTCAGCTTCACGCTGCCCGTGCCACATGGGCCGGCCGCGCGCAAGGCCGCGCTCGAGCTGGCGGCGAAGCTCGGGCTGGACCGGCCGGAGGTCGTGCACCACCAGCGCCTGCTCGATGGCTACACGCACTTCCTGCTCTACGGCCACGTCGTGCAGACCGTCGACTACACCGCACAGCAGGGCGGCGAGCTGGAGGTCGAGTACATGAGCGAAGACGAGATCGACGCTTTCGCGACCGCGCACGTGGGCCGTCCGATCGTCGTCGTCGGCGCCTGCACCGGCTCGGACACGCACAGCGTCGGCATCGACGCGATGCTCGACCTCAAGGGCTTTCACGGCAACCGCGGGCTGGAAGGCTACCGCGCGTTCGACGCTTACAACCTCGGCAGCCAGGTGCCAAACGGCGTGCTCGTGGCCAAGGCGATCGAGCTCGACGCGGATGCGATCCTCGTGTCGCAGACGGTCACCCAGCAGGACCTGCACATCCACAACCTGACCGAGCTCGTCGAGATCGTCGAAGCCGAGGGCAGGCGCGAGCGGACGATCCTCGCCTGCGGCGGCTCGCGCGTGACGGGCGAGCTCGCCAAGGAGCTCGGCTTCGACGCGGGCTTCTCGCGTGGCACCTACCCGGTCCACCTGGCGAGCTTCCTCGTACGCGAGGTCGCCGCGCGGATCGAGCGCGAGCGCGCGGCCGCACATGGGATCTCCGAAAACGGCGTCGCCCGCAGCGGGGTCCTCGGATGAGCCTTCAGGAGGCGGACAACGCCGAGGTCGCACCGCCCGCGCCGCCCACCGACGCCGCCGCTGAGGCCGTAGGCGCCGACGAGCGCCGCCAGAAGATGGAGCGCCTGCGCAGCGAGGGCATCGAGCCCTACCCGCACCTGCGCACCGACGTGGCGCGTACGTGGATCGCCGACCTGCTCGCCGCGCACGACCCGGCCGAGATGAAAGCCGGGCCGCACCCTGGCCTGCGCTACCGGATATGCGGTCGGCTGATCGCCAGGCGCGGGCACGCCAAGACGACGTTCTTCGACATCCGCGACCAGTCGGGCTCGATGCAGGTGGTCGCGCGTCTGGAGGCGCTCGGCGCGGAGGCATATGAGCAAGCGACGAGCCTCGACATCGGCGACATCCTCAGCATCGAGGGCGACGTGTACGTCACCCAGCGCGGCCAGCTGGCGCTTGGGGTGAGCGACTGCACGCTGCTGGCGAAGGCGCTGCGACCGCCACCGGACCGCCGGCACGGAATGGAGGACGTCGGCTCGCGCTATCGCTACCGCGAGCTCGACCTGCTCGCCAACGCCTCCACGCGGGAGATGTTCTTCAAACGCACGAAGGTGATCGAGGCGATTCATGCGGTGCTGCGCGAGAAAGGCTTCACACAGGTCGAGTCGCCCGTGCTGCAGACGCTCGCAGGCGGCGCCTCCTCGCGACCGTTCACGACCCACCACAACGCGCTCGACGTCGACCTGCACCTGCGCATCTCGGTCGAGCTGTACATGAATCGCTGCGTCGTCGGCGGGCTGGAGAACGTCTACGACCTCGGCCGTGCGTTTCGCAACGAGGGCATCTCCCACCGCCACTCGCCCGAATTCACGATCCTCGAGTGCATGCAGACCTATGCGGACTACATGGACATCGCCGTGTGGTGCGAAGAGGTGACCGAGCAGGTCGCGCTGCGCACACTCGGCACGACGAAGGTCGAGCAGCACGACGGGACGGTGATCGAGCTCGCCAAACCGTGGGCGAGGATCACGCTGCGCGACGCGATCAAACAGGCCGTCGGTCTCGACTACCTCGACGCCACGCGCGAGCAGCTGCTGGCGCAGCTCGACGACGACATCAACCCGCAGAAGAGCTGGGCCAAGCTCGTGGAAGACGTGTACAGCAAGCACGTCGAGCCCTTCCTGATCCAGCCCACGCACGTGTTCGACTTCCCGCTCGACCTGTTCCCGATCTGCAAGCGCCACCGCGACGACCCGCGCCTGGGAGAGCACTTCGACACGGTGATCCGCGGCATGGAGGTCCTCTCGGGGGACACCGAGCTGAACGACCCCATCGACCAGTGGGATCGCTTCGTCAAACAGCGCAGCGAGCGCCCGGGCGACGACGGCGACCAGCCGCAACCCCACGACGAGGGGTACGTGCGCGCGCTGGAATACGGCATGGCGCCAACCTCGGGTGGAGGGATCGGCGTCGACCGGCTGCTGATGATCCTCTCGGGGGCCGAGTCGATCCGCGAGGTCGTCCCCTTCCCGACGCTGCGCGAGCTCCGCTGAGCACGGGCACGAGATTCGCGAGGCGGCCGGCCGACGGCATAACTGCAGCGTTAGGAGCGAGTTGCGAATTTCCACATGAGTCAGAGACACGCGCTAATTAGAAACACAAGTTGAAAACTGACTTCTGGAAATCCGATTACCGGAATTACTGACTTTTCGGTCCCTTTTTCTGGGCTTGATCGCGTAGCCTGGACTGTTCTTTTCGCCGCCACTGGTGAGGTCTCGTCTAGGACTACGCTCCTAGTTATGGAGCGTGGGTCTTCTGCAAAGCTCCAAGTCCGGGGGCATCGACAATGGACACCGCTCGCCAGGGCCCTGACGGCCACAGGCGATCGCTGGACGCTGCTGATCGTGCTCGCTCTGTCGCACGAGACGCTGCGACTGAGCGTGCTGCGCTCCCGGCTGCCGGGCGTCAGCTCGGGCGTGCTCGACCACCACCTCGGCCAGATGACCGCGCTCGGACTGCTCTCGCGCCAGCGCTACCGAGAAATGCCGCCGCGCGTGGAAGTCGCGCTCACGCAGGCCGGCAGCGAGCTGCTGCCGATCGCAGCAGCGCTCGCCCGATGGGGAATGCGCCATGAGTGGCCGCCGCCGCCCGGCGGCGTGTACGTACGCGCCGATGCCGTGCTGCGCCAGCTGCCGGCGCTACTCGAAGAGGAGGACGATCTTCCCGACGGCACCGTCGAGGCGGTTGTCGGTGAGGGAGAGGAGTGCATCGCGCACTGGTTCGAGATCGCCGGAGGGCGCCTGGGGCCAGCGAGCGAACGTGCCGCCAAGGCGACCGTGAGGATCGAAGGCGATGATCAGGCATGGATCGCCGCGCTCGGGCCCGACCGCGACTACTCCGGCCTGAACTTAGCGGGGCGCCGCAAGCTCGCCCAGCGCGTGCTCGATTCGTTGCCGCGCACCGTCGTCTTCGAGCAGGACGGGGTGCTCGACGGCGCCCCCGGGCACGCTTCGGTCACCGACGGCGATGCGCTCGATGGCGTGGTGCCAGAAGGCCGCGCCGGCCGCTACGCGAGCGCGCCGCTCGATGGCGAGATGACGACCACGCCAGCGGCAACTGAAGACGGTGTGGCACGACACGAACCGGGCCAGCGCAGCGGGGCCGACCCGCAAGACGACGAGGGTGAGCGTCGCGAAGACGGTGAGGGGTAACGCGACGACTTCCCTGGTAGGAGGTCGAGCTCACCGCGACGAGCCTGTTCGGCGACCAGCACTTCGGTGTCCGTGATGAGCATGCGACGTGCATATGCCGACAATCGTCTGTAGATGCTTCGTCTGCATTACATCAGACTGGCCGGATGGACGCGGTACACGCCAGGTTCGCCGCCAACCTGAGAATGCATCGTACGCGGCTGGGACTGTCTCAGGAGGCGCTGGCCGAGCTGTGCGACCTGCACCGCACCGAGATCAGCCTGCTCGAGCGGCGCAAGCGCTCACCGCGCCTGGAGACGCTCGTCAGCCTCACGCATGGCCTGCAGCTTTCCTCAGTCTGCGACCTGCTGGAGTCGCAGGCCTGAAGGAAATCCGGATACTGGGCCTTCACGGACACCGCGGCCGGGCGAAAGCTGCGGCGCCCGCGGAGACCCGGTATCGAGGGGGTGACACCTCGATCTCTTTCTCAAGCGCCATCGGAGAGGGATGACGGCACCCAAGCTCTTGCCCCCTTCTGTCGTGTGGCCGATCAAACTTGGGCGAAAATGTTTCTGACCCCAATCTGTTCCACGGAACACGCTACTTCCATATATCGGTGTTGGCCATATGCGTTTCCCACTTCGACTGCGCATCCCTGTGCGGTGCGGCGCGCCTCCTGGCTGCGGGCGCAATGAGTTCGCCTCCGCGCGTCCATAGACTCTCGCGCCGATGCCCGAGCAAGCTGGTGCCACCGTCGTGAGCGCGTCCCCCGAGCGCGCCGCTGGCGGCGTCCTGCCGGCACAGCGCCTGCGCGAGGCGATCGCGCAGGAGTGGATCGTGGCCGGGACGTGGCGTATTCCGAAGGAGTCGGTGCAGCCGGCGAGCGTCGACCTGCGCCTGGGCGAGCGCGCGTGGGCGCTGCGCTGCAGCTTCCTGCCGGACAGCGACTCGACGGTCGAGCAGAAGGTCGAGGATCTCGCCTTCGAGGAGATCGACCTTCGCGACGGTGCCACGCTCGAGCGCGACCGGCCCTATTTGGTCCCGCTGATCGAGGAGCTGCGGCTGCCCGAGCACGTGCGGGCCAAGGCCAATCCGAAGAGCTCGACGGGAAGGCTCGACGTGTTCACGCGCGTGCTCACCGATCGCAACCACCGCTTCGACGAGATCGCGGCCGGCTACCACGGGAAGCTCTACCTCGAGATCGTCCCACGAACATTCGCGATCCGCGTGCAGACAGGGCTCGCGCTCAACCAGGTGCGCCTTGCCGACGGCGACGGGCGCCTGAACGACCGTGAGCTGCTGGCGCTGCACGAGCAGCTACCGCTGCTGTTCCGCGATCAGCAGGCACTCGCGCAATCCTCGCTCTCGCTCGGCGACGGCCTGTTCCTCAGCCTCGACGCCTCGGGCGGGACCGACGACACAGTCGGCTACCGCGCCAAGAAGAACAGCCTGCCGATCGATCTGACGAAGGTCGGGGCACTGCGCTGGCAGGACTACTGGGAGCCCGTCCACCCGGAGGCAAAGCAGCGGATCGTGCTCGAGCCCGAGGTCTTCTACCTGCTGCTCTCGGCTGAGGGCGTTCGCATCCCTCCGTCTTATGCCGCAGAGATGCTCGCCTACGATCCAACGGCCGGCGAGTTGCGCACCCACTACGCCGGCTTCTTCGATCCAGGGTTCGGCTATTCACGTGCCGGCGAGCCGGGTGGCAGCCGCGCCGCGCTCGAGGTTCGCGCGCGCGACGTCTCGTTCATGGTCGAGCACGGTCAACCCGTCTGCAAGCTCGCCTTCGAACGGATGACCGAAGAGCCGGATGTGCTCTACGGCACCGACGTAGGCTCCAATTATCAGGGCCAGCAGACCATGCTGAGCAAGCATTTCCTGGGTCGACCAGGCGACGTTTGAGCATAAGGCTCGAACTGTTGCATTTGTTCGCATTATCGTAATCAAGAAGGGCATTTGCCTTCTCGTACGAAATAAGCGACCATTGTCCGCTCTATCATCCGTTGGAACAAACTGTTTATGATCGTCTAGCTCCGCTTCCCCAATGAGCGGCGTCTGACGACAAAGGGATTTTCCAGGACGAGGAAGAGCCCCTAGCCCCCATCAAACGGACAGGGACAAGTACATATGCCCAGAACAAGTTCAAAAGCTCCAAAAGCATCTTCGGCGTCGCAAGAGCCAGCGTGGTCGATTCCGAGCCTGCGCGAGCCGCGTTATTCGCAGTCGCTCGAGCGCGGTCTGGCAATTCTCAGCTGCTTTACGCCCAAGCGGCCAGTGCTGGGCATCGCGGACATCGCGGACGAGCTCGGGATGAGTCGCTCGACGACGCACCGCTATGTGATCACGCTGCTCGCGCTCGGCTATCTCGAGCAGGGTGCCTCGCGTAAGTATCGCCTCGGCCTGCGCGTCACCGACCTCGGCATGTCGGCGCTCAACTCCACAGGCCTGCGCGAGCACGCCCAGCCCTACCTGGAAGAGCTCCGCCAGCGCACCTCCTACACGGTCAGCCTCGCCGTGCTCGACGGTCCCGAGGTTCTCTACGTCGACCGCGCGCGCAGCTTCCGCCGCGGTCAGGGCCAAGGCGGGCTCGACGTGCGCACCGGCTCACGCCTGCCGGCCTACTGCACGGCGATGGGCAAGCTGCTGCTGGCCAACCTCCCCGAGTCCGACCAGCGCGAGCTGCTGGCCTCGATCAAGCTGACCAAACAAGGGCCGAACACGATCACGGGCAAGAAAGCGTTGCGCGAGGAGCTCGATGAGGTCCGCGAGGCCAACTTCGCCGTCGATGACGAAGAGCTCGCCAAGGACCTCTACTCGATTGCCGCCCCCGTGCGCAACGAGGGACGCCAGGTTGTCGCCGCCGTCGACATCGCCGTGCCCAGCTCGATGATCACGATCGGCGAGCTGGTCGATGCGCTCGGCCCGCATCTCGTGTCGACCGCCGACCGCATCTCCGCGCGTCTCGGCTTCCGCCGCGACGACGAGCAGGGCTAGGCGCGGAAGGCTGGCGCGGGCAGGCGGTGCCGAGGAGGGACCGCCGCCCGCGTCCGTCGCGTACTCTCTGCGACCGGATGCCGCTGTCCATGCTCCGCTTTGCGCTCCCCCGGGAGCTCTCGCCCAAGCGCGCGCTCGCGCTGCCGTGTGTCGTGCTGCTCGCCCTCGGACTCTCGGCCTGCGCCAAGAGCGTCTCCACGTCCGGCCTGAAGGGCGAAGCCAAGGCCGCCGCCGAAACGATCAAGAACCTGCAGACCGACGTCACGGCAGGCGACGAGAAGAAGATCTGCAAGAACGACCTGGCCAAGTCGCTCGTGACCAAGCTCGACGCGAGCGGCGGTAGCTGCGAAAAGGCGATCAAAGGCCAGTTGACCCAGGTCGACTCCTTCGAAGTGACCGTTGAAGCAATGCAGGTCTCCGGCGGCACCGCCACAGCGCACGTCAAGAGCATCTACTCAGGCAAGGGCCGCAAAGGCACCCTCTCGCTCGCCAGGGAAGGCAGCAAGTGGAAGATCTCCTCGCTCGGCTGATGCGTTGCCAGGCTGATGCTGCGCTCAGCTGATGCCGTCGATCAGCTGACCCGGCGAGCTCAGGCCGAGGCCTTTCGCGAGGATCACGATCGTCTCCAGGCGCGGCGATCGCTTGCTGCGCTCGAGCAGGCTGATCTCTGTGCGGTGCAGATCACACTGGTCCGCCAGCGCCTCCTGAGATAGTCCCGAGCTGTCGCGTGCCCGGCGCAGATTCGCCGCGAACTGCTCACGTGGAGTCGGCATCGGCTGCACTCTCACGTATGACGGACAAAGCCTCAACAGACAAAACGTTGCGCAAGCTCAGCGCGCTCGTCAGGCGCCCGGCGCTCGCCGCGGCGGCGCTCTCACCGCCTTTGAGGGTCACCGCAGCTCAGGCGAGCGAGCGCCCGTACTGTCGCTCGTAGTAGGCGCGATAGTCGCCCGAGCGGATCGGCTCCCACCACCACGCGTTCTGGCGATACCACGCCACCGTCTGCTCGAGCCCCTCGGCAAAGCGCACCTGCGCAGCCCAGCCGAGCGCACGCACCTTCTCCGAGGAGAGCGAGTAGCGACGATCGTGGCCGGGGCGGTCGGCGACGTACTCGATCTGCGACTCGCTCGCGCCCGTCGCCGCGATGATTCGCCGGACGACGTCGATGTTCGCCTCCTCGTCCGGTCCCCCGGCGTTGTAGACCTCCCCCGGCACGCCGTGCTCGAGCACGTGCCCGATCGCACGCGAGAAGTCTGTCGAGTGGATCCAGTTGCGCACCTGCATGCCGTCCCCGTACACCGGCAACGCGTCTCCATGCAGCGCGTTGAGCACCATCAGCGGGATCAGCTTCTCCGGATACTGGTACGGGCCGTAGTTGTTCGAGCCACGGCAGATCACGGCCTGCAGCCCATAGGTGTGGAAGTAGCCCAGCACGAGCAGGTCCGCCCCCGTCTTCGTCGCCGAGTAGGGAGAGGAGGGTCGCAGCGGCGACTCCTCCGTGAACGAGCCCTCCTCGATCGAGCCATACACCTCGTCCGTGGAGACCTGCACGTAGCGCAGCTCGCGAGCGCGCGCCGCCTCGAGCAGCACATACGTTCCCAGAGCATGTGTCTTCACGAACGCGTCCGGCTCCGCGATCGAGCGGTCGACGTGCGTCTCGGCCGCGAAGTTGACGATCGCCTCCGGTGCCGCCGCGTCGATCGCCTTTGCCACGGCCACCGGATCCTCGATCGCGCCTCGCTCGAAGCGAAACGCCGGATGCTCTGCGAAGTCGTGGAAGTTCTCCTCGCGACCGGCATAGGTCAGCTTGTCGAGCACCGTCACCTCGTCGCCGTGCTCCAACAGACGCTGGCGCACGAACGTCGAGCCGATGAAGCCGGCGCCACCGCAGACCAAGATTTTCAAGCTCGTGCCTCCGTCCGGTCGGCGTTCTCGATGGGAACGCTCTTCTTCCGTGCTCGCGTGATCGCAGCTTCGCTGCTCATTGCCTGATCATCCCAGCCCTCGCCGCCAGGTACCCTGCCAGCCCGTCGCGCCAGTCGGGCATCGCCAGCACCTCCTCGCGCTCGGACGCGAGCGCCGACCAGGCCGGGCGCGGCGCCGGACGGGCCATCTGCTCGCTGCTCGCCTGCTCCACGCGGCAGTCGACCTCGGCCTGCCGGAAGATCTCCTTGGCAAAGCCGTTCCACGAGACCTCGCCCGCGCCGGTCATGTGCACGAGCCCGCGCACGTCGCGCTCGAGCAAGCCGAGGATCGCGGGCGCGAGGTGTCCCGACCACGTCGGCGAGCCAATTTGATCGGTGACGACCTGGACCGCCTCACGCTCGCCCGCAAGCCGCAACATCGTCTCGACGAAGTTCTTGCCGTCCACTCCGTACAGCCACGCCGTCCGCACGACCGTGTGGCGCGGCGATGCCGCGAGCACCTCGCGCTCGCCTTCGAGCTTGGTCGAGCCGTACACCGAACGCGGACCTGTCGGGTCCGACTCAACATAGGGACGCGGCCGGCCGTCGCCGTCGAGCGGCGCGATGCCGTCGAACACGTAGTCGGTCGAGAGATGCAGCAGCGGCAGCTCGGCGCGAGCCGCCGCGCGGGCGAGGATCCCCGCTCCCACCGCATTCACCGCCCGCGCCTGCTCCTGCTTGCTCTCAGCGCCGTCCACATCGGTCCACGCCGCGCAGTTGACCACGCCCTCGAGCGAGCTCGGCTCGGCCAGCAGCCGCTCCAACAGGCTCTCGACCGCCTGCTCGTCGGTGATGTCGAGCTCCGGCAGGTCAACCTCGACAAGCTCGTGACCCGCCCGCTCTCCCGCGCGCACCACATCACGGCCGAGCATGCCGAGCGCGCCTGTCAGAAGCAGCCTCACAGGATCGAGATGTCCGAGTTGTCCCCAACCATGAAGCGGTAGGCACGCGGCTGGCGCTGGCCGCGGCGGACCGTCACGTTGCGACCAAGCAGCGAGGACTCCATGCGACCGTCCAGGTCTGAGACCACGCAGCCCGTCAGCAGGATCGAGTGCTCGACCTCGGAGCTCGTCACCTCGCAGCGCTCGCCGATCGCCGTGTATGGGCCCACGTAGCAGTCCGTCAGACGCGCGTCGGCGCCGATGATCGCCGGACCGCGCACCGTTGTTCGCTCCAGCCGAGCGCCCGCCTCGATCACGACGCGCCCGTCCACACGAGAGTCGATCAGCTCGCCGTCGATCCGCTCGGTCAGGTTGTCCAGGATCAGGCGATTGGCCTCGAGCATGTCCTCGAGCCGCCCCGTGTCCTTCCACCACCCGCGCACGACGTGCGGCTCCACGCGCAGGCCGCCGTCGACCAAGTGCTGGATCGCGTCCGTGATCTCCAGCTCGCCGCGCGGCGACGGCTCGATTGCGCGCGCCGCGTCGTGCACCTGGCTCGTGAACATGTACACGCCCACCAGCGCCAGGTCGGTCGCCGGCTCCGACGGCTTCTCGACCAGCCGCACGACGCGGCCCACCTCGCCCGCCGGAGCCGGAGCGAGCTCTGCGACGCCGTAGTTCTCCGGGTCCGGAACCGGCGTCAGCAAGATCAGCGCATCCGGTTCGTGCTCACGGAAGGCCGCCACCAGATCGGTGATGCCGCCCTGCAGCAGGTTGTCGCCCAGGTACATCACGAACGGGCTGTCCTCCAGGAACTGCTCCGCGGTCAACACCGCATGCGCCAGGCCGAGGGGCTCGTCCTGCAGGATGTAAGTGATCTGCACGCCGAAGCGCTCACCACTGCCGGCGACCTGTTCGATCTCCGGACCCGTCTCCGGCGCGACGATGATGCCGATCTCCTCGATGCCCGCTTGCGCCATCGCCTCGATGCCGTAGAACAGCACCGGCTTGTTCGCCACCGGCACGAGCTGCTTGGCGCTCGTGTGGGTGATCGGGCGCAGGCGCGTGCCCTTTCCCCCCGAGAGGATCAGTCCCTTCAGTGGCTGCATTCGCGCAGCAGCCTAACGGTGTCTGCCCTCGCCAAGCACTGACGAGCCGGGAGTGCCGTCCGGGCGCCGCTCGGGCGCGCGGCCCAGAGACTCAGTAAATGCCGCCCAGCTTGCGGTGATCCCAGCTCGTGCGGCGGCGCTCGACGAACTCGAGGCCGACCCGTTTGCCAGCCTGCGCAGCGACCACGTCGCGCGCCTCCGGGGGCAGGTCCTCCAGCGGCGTCTCGCCGCGCGCGACCGCGTTGCGGATCATGATCTCCGCACCCAACCGCACCACGTCGGCGACTTCGCGGTGGAGCACCACATCGCACTCGAGCATCACGCCACGAAGCTGCGCGTAGTCCTCGCCCGCCTCCACCTGCAGCGTCACCCGCGGATCGCGTTCGATGTTGCGCACCTTCTGCGATGCCGCATACGTCCACGACCAGATGCGCGGGCCCGGTTCGCCTGCTGAATGTCCGCGCAGCACGTACCACAGCGGCATCAGATGCGGCCAGCCACGCGGGCCGACCGTTGCGCACGTCACCGTGCGCTCTTCCGCCAGGAAGTTCGCGACCTCTGCAGCCGACATCTTGATCTGCTCGCGCCGATTCATGTACGCCCTCTTGCCCCCCTGCGCGACCTTTTATGCGGGTTGCAGCTTCTTTCTGCTCGCCGGGCGTCGGCGCACCGGCTTGGCCTGCGCCTCCGTCACGCGCAGCGTCGCCTCCCGCACGGCCTTGCGCGCATCCGCCGGTTCGAGCACCGCGGCGTCGCCCGCTTCTCTGAGGATCTCCCGCACCAGCCAGTCGACGCCCGCGAAGCTCAGCTCGACCACGACCGCGCCGTCGCTGCGCTCCTCGACCACGCGGCGCGCCTCACGCGCCCACCGCGCCCGCTCAGGCGCCACCCAGACGCGGGCCGTGCGCGATGCCTCGACCTCGCCCGTGCGCAGCCAGCCGTCGACCTCCGCCGCCGGGTCGACCTCTGCTCGCGGCTCGAACGTTCGATCGGTGATCGTCACCTGCTTGATCCGGTCCAGACGGAAGTGGCGCATGCCGTCGCGCTGCGGGTCGAACGAGGCCACGTACCAGCCCTCGCGTCCGTTCGTCAGCGCGTAAGGCTCGACCGTGCGCTTGACCAGATCGTCCTCGTTCTCCTTGAAGTACTCGAGGTCCACCAGCTTGTTGTCGACGATCGCCTCCGAGATCTCGCGCGCCAGTAGCGCATCGTCGCCACCCGCGCTCGCCACCTGCAGGCCCTGCTCCATCGGGTCCTCGCCCAGCGCCGCCACGATCTTCTCCCGCGCGCTCGCCAGCGAGCCCTCCGGGATGTGCTCGCCGATCAGGTCGATCGCCGCCACCAGCGCCTTGGCCTCGACTGGCAGCAGTCGAGCGGGACGGTCGAAGTTGTCGCTGTATGGCTCCGGATCGACCTCGATCTCACCCGCCTGCTCGTCGATCTCGGCGTAGAGCACATACGAGCCGCCGCCGAAGTTGACGACGTTGAGCACGTTGACGTCCTCGTGCAACTCCTCCTCGCTGAGCTGCAGGCGCTCGCGCACGTCCGCGATCGAGACGCGCTCCCCGGCCCGTCCCGCCTGGATCAGGATGCTCGCGAGCGTCACCAACCGAGCGAATCGCTCAGGGCGAATCGCCGCCTCCGGGCGCACCGGCCCGTCCTCGCCCTCTTCGACCGCCGCGCGCCGGCCCGACCCGCGCGTGCGCGCCGGGACCGTGGTGTCGGCCGCCGTCGCCTTCGCCTCCGCGCCCGGCAGCGTGCGGCCGTGACGATCCTTCAGCAGCTTCAGCCGCCTCGCGAGCTCCTTGCTCAACTCCGGCGGACCCTGCAGCGTCGCGTTCGCACCCAGGCCGAGCACCCACGAGATGACCCCACGTGGATTGGAGTAGCTCGTGGCAAAGAGCTTGTCGCCCTTCGCCGCACCCGCGACACCAGCCGCCTCGCGAATCTCGCCGTAGCGGCCGAAGTGGCGCTCAACCTGCCACGCGATGCGCTCGGAGATCAGCACCTCCGCGACGCCCTGCTCATCGCCGAGCTGCCAGTCCGCGCGGTTGGCGTACGCGCGTGGGTCGAAGTCCGCCGGACGACGGAAGTCGTGCTCGGCCTTCGTCGCGTAGGAGACCTTGCCGCGGATCCGCGTCAGGCGGAACACGCGGATCGCTTTGCGCTCGTGCGAGTAGCCCAGCAGGTAGAACTGCCCGCCCTGGAACAGCAGGTGGTACGGGTCCACGCGGCGCGGACCAACCTCGTCGCGCTCCATCGTGTAGTACTCGAACAAGATCGTCTTGTTGCGGAAGATAGCCGTCTCCACCTTCGCAAGGCGCGCCGAGAGCTCGTATCCGCCGGCCGAAGCCGTGATGCCGAGCGCGACCGAGCGCTGCTCGGGCGCGCGCAGCGGGCTCGGCCGGCCCCACGTGATCTGCTGCAACGCCAGACGCAGCGGCTCCGCGTAGGCGAATTCGCCGTCGAGCAGGCTCAGCGCCGTCTGCAGCGCCGCCAGCTCCTTGTCCGTGAACGCGATCGGCGGCAGATGGAAGTTCTCCGGGCGCAGCGAGTAGTTCTCCTGCTCTGCCGCTCCATCCGCAGGGCGCTCGACCGTCAGCTGGATGCGCAGCGATTCGAGCTCTGAGCGGTCCGCATAGAAGCGACGCGCGAACGCGTCTTCGTTCATGCCGCTGTAGCCCTCGACGTCGCGACGGATCTCCAGCGCCGTGACCGGCCGGCGCTCGGCCATCAGGTAGGAGATCAGCGACAGCTGGCGGATCAGCTTCTCGGTGTCCTTTGCCATGAAGCAAGCACCATAGAAGTTGGCGGGGAGACGGCTCCAGCGCGAACGCTCCACCGAGCCGCTATTTGCGGACTTTCGGCCTCAGGCCGCTTCGCGGGCCGGCTCGTCGGTCAGCGCGATCTGCGCACCGACCTCGGACGCCGGCGCCGAGAGCTCCGCCGACTCGGCCTCGAGCGGCGTCCGCTCTGGGGCCGTCTGCTCGCGCAGTGGACGCTCCACGTCGGCGTCCCCACTCTCTGCCGCCGCCCGTTCCGCGAAGAATGCACTACCGCCAATCGCGCGGTCAAAGCCCGACCAGCAGGCACCCGGCGCCAGCTCCTTCTCGAGCCGGTCGAAGCTGCCAAGCCGCCCACCGAGATTGTCGATCATGTGCACCAGCGTCGCCTCCCGCGTGCACGGAAGGACCGGGCTGCCGTGCTCGAGCGAGCCGTGGTGGGAGAGGATTATGTGGCACACCGCCTGGGAGAGCGCCGGAGGAAAGCCCTCGATCTCCTCGATCGCACGGCGGATGCGGTAGTAGCCGAGCGCGATCTCGCCCTGCAGCCTGCCCGCATCCGTCAGCTCGATGTTCTGCGGATCATCCGTGTAGGCCTCGAGCTTGCCGATGTCGTGCAGCAGCGCTCCCGTGACCGCCACGTCGCGGTCGATCCCCGGAAACGTCGCGCTGATTGCGCTGACCGCCTGCGCCACGCCCAGGCAGTGCTCCAAGAGGCCGTGCTCGTAGGCCTGGTGGTAGTACTTCGCCGCCGGCGCCACCCTGTAACCGGCCCACAGCTCCGAATCCTCGCCGAACACGCGTTCCAGCAGCAACAGCAGGTGTGGCTCCTGGACCGTGCCCAGCAGCTCGCGTATCTCGCGCTCCATCTGCTCCACGCCACGAAGCGGTCCATCGATCAGATCATCAAGAGAAAAAGTCTCCGGATCGGCCGCTTCCAATCCGTGCAGGTTGATCTGCGGCCCGAAGCGCGGGTGGACGTTGTAGCGCCCGCGCACGTGGACCGGCGTGCCCGCCTTTGCGAGCCGCTCGACCTCCGCCAGCTCCTCCCAGATCATGCAAGCGAGCGCGCCCGTGCGGTCGCCCAGCTGCAGGCGCAGGTAGTCGCCGCCGTCGCGACGTTGTCGGCGCTCGGCCTGGCGGACGAGCAAGACCTGGTCGATCTCGATGCCGTCTGTGAGCTCGTTGACGAGCATGATCTGAAAGTAGATGGAGGTGCGGACGCGACAGGCGATCGAGAGCCGGCTCAGTGGCGGACGGCCGCGCGGGCGGCAGCGTCGCGGGGTCCCCGATCCAGCTGCGCAAGGTGTGTGGAGATCTCGTCCAGTCGCGCCATGATCGCCTGCTCGCCGTCGCTGATGCGGTCGGCGCGAGCTTGCGCCTCCGGCACCTCGCGGCTGGCGACGAAGCGCTGTGCGACCGCCGCCGTCAGCACCGAGAAGACGCCGATGCCCGTCAGCATCAGCACGATCGCGATCGCCCGACCCGCATCGGTGTGCACGTTCGCGCTTTCGCCGTTCGTCGTGACGAAGCCGATCGACCACCAGATGCCATCCCAGTCGGACACCCGGCGCGCCGCCGTCGCCTCGACCTGCGCCAGCGCGACGCCGCCGCCAAGCACGAGGAACACCGCGAGCGCCGCCACGTAGCGCACGCCCTCGAGCGAGAGCACGCCCTTCGAGAGGAACTGAAAGCCGCGCGCGACTCGCAGCAGGCGAAGCAGGCGGAAGGCCCGCAGCCCCTGCACCGCCGCCGGCGCGAACGGCGGCGTCAGCACGAGCATCGGCAGCGCCAGGGGGAACTGGCGCATCCAGCTGCGCCAGTCGCTCGCGAGCAGCATGATCGCGGCAAACTCCACGAAGAACGCAAGCCAGATCGCCCAGTCGCCGATCACCGCCGCCATGTGCCAGGTGTGCGTCAGCGGCTGCTCCTCGAGGATCAGGTCCGGGATCACGAGCAGGGCGGCGATCGTCAACGGGATACGCAGGCGCGCGTCGACCGCCGCCGCCGTTGTGCCGTGAAGCCTCATCGGGATCTCCTCGGCGCACACCGATCGACGCTTTAGAGGCGCCGTGCACCTGCCCGTCTGCTAAAGGTCAGCTCGGCCCATGCCGCCGCCCTTCCTGCTTTCCGTGCTCGATCAGTCGCCCATCGCCGAGGGCTCCAGCGGCGCACAGGCGCTGCGCAATACGATCGACCTCGCCCAGCTCTGCGACGAGCTCGGCTACCACCGCTACTGGGTCGCCGAGCATCACGGCGGACCGATGCTCGCCGGCCCCAGCCCCGAGGCCCTGATCGGCCCGATCGCCAGCGCCACCTCGCGCATTCGCGTCGGCTCAGGCGGCGTAATGCTCCCGCACTACAGCCCGTTCAAGGTCGCCGAGACCTTCAGCCTGCTCGCCGGGTTGTTCCCGGGGCGGATCGACCTCGGCATCGGGCGCGCCGCCGGCACCGACCCGATGACGACCTTCGCGCTGCAGCGTGATCGTCGTCAAGCCGCAGCCGACGACTTCCCGCAGCAGCTCGCCGAGCTGCTCGCGTATCTGAACGATCAGATGCCCGCCGACCACCCGTTTGCGCGGCTCGCCAAGACGCTGCCCGGACGCCCCGAGACGCCCGAGCCGTGGCTGCTCGGGTCCTCCCAGCAGAGCGCCATCTGGGCCGCCGAGCTCGGCATGCCCTACGCCTTCGCCGACTTCATCAACTCCGGCGGTGTCGAGATCGCGGCGCTCTACCGCGAACGCTTCGCCGAACACGAGCACGCCGAGGGGCTGAAGCCGCAGAGCGTCGTCGCCGTGTGGACGATCTGCGCCGAGACCGACGAGCAAGCCCAGCGGCTGGCGAGCAGCGGGCGGATGGCCTTCACGATGCTACGTCGGGGGGAGCTGATCGCAGTGCCCCCACCCGAGACGGCGCTCGAGTTCATCGCCCGCGAGGAGCAAGCCCGCGCAGAGACAGGCAAGGCCCCCGCTTCAGCGCAGCGCGCCCAGCGACGGACCGTCGTCGGCGGGCCCGAGACCGTGCGCAGCGAGCTCGAGGACGTCGCCCGCAAATACGGCGCCGGCGAGGTGATCGCCGTGAACATCCTCTACGACCACGCGGCACGGCGGCGCTCCTACGAGCTGCTCGCCCAGGCCTTCGCAGACTGACCAAAAGACGCACCGTCCCGGTAGGGCGCGTGCGTCGGATCAAGCGCATAGACGACAGCGGGGCTCAAGTTCGAGCCCTGCGCTGACGACCAATCGCGCGTGGCATCCCGCATGTTGAAACTTCGCTGGCCTGCTCGATGCAGCGTCTGCAGTTGCCCGCTCGGCGCCGGGACGCGCGCCGCGTGGGACACCGAGGCGCGTCTGGTGACCTGCACCCGCTGCCTCCAGCAAGTGCGTGAAGGCGCATCCCGCGATGCCTCAGACCCGATCCGTGCCACGCTCGATCGAGGACGCCCCGGGGCAAGTGCCGGGCGCGAGTATCACCGCCGCAGGAGCAATCGCGAAGCTCGCGTGCGCCGGCGACACCCACATATCGGCGGCCTGCTCCTCGCCCTCGGCGCCTCGCCGCAGCACGAGCGGGCCTTCGCGCAGGGCCGACTCGGCGAGGAGACCGTCGCCCGGTCACTCGAACGCCGCCTCGCCGACGGTCCCGCCACGCTCCTGCACGACCGCCGGATGCCGGGCGGCTACGGCAATATCGATCATCTCGCCGTCGCCCCTCGCGGCGTCTACGTGATCGACGCCAAGGCGATCAAGGGCAAGGTGCGCGTGCGACCCGGGAAGGCCGGCAGCTCGAGGCTGCAGGTCAACGGGCGGACCCGCAACAAGCTCGTTCTCGGCCTTGCGCGCCAGGTCGAAGCGGTCCGCAGCGAACTCGACGGCGGCGGACACCACGACGTCCCCACCGCCGGAGTGCTCTGCTTCACCGAAGCCGACTTCCCACTCTTCGCGCGCATGCAGATCGACGGTTTCCTGCTGCGACACCGCAGGGCACTCGCCAAGGAACTCAACGCTTCCGGCCCCCTGAGCGCGCAAGCGATCAATTCGCTCGCTCGCTACCTCGGCGAGCGATTCCCGCCCGCTTAGCGCCTAACTCCTGCGCTCGGCAAGGTAAGTCTTGACCAACCGCTTCGGCGCTCGCACCAACCAAGCCTCCACGACCACTTCCTCGAGCTCAACCGGCGAGATCCGATCGAGCCGAACGAGGATCGCCGCATGGCCTCGAAGTGCGACGTCGTGAAGTAGACGTTCGGGTCGTCTTCGAGCAGCGCCTGCTTGGCGCCGAGATGCTCGACGCGCGCCCCGAGCACCGGACCCTGAGGCGCCCGCTCGCCAAGCTCCTCCGCTTCCTTTGCCCGCAGCGGACGCTCCCACACGAACAGCTTCTCCTTCACCCGCCATTGGCGGTTCTCGCGTGCGAGGCGCTGCTCGCTCTCGGGCAGCGAGAGCGCGATCCGCGCGACGTCATCCCAATCGCTCACGGCCCGTCGGGCGAGCTCGATGAGACCGCGACGACATCGCCGCTCAGCGACACCGTTTCGCCGGCCTCATCGCCGGTGGCGAGGGATGCTGCGCCGTCGCAGGCTATGGACGGCAGCGCCTCGACCCAAGAGCCGCGTCAAGGGGCCGCGCCGGGTGCCTGACACGACCAGCTCCATGATCGTCAAGCCGATCAGGAACAGCGGGATCAGCAGCAGGAGCAGGAGGTCGACGCCCGGGAGCCCAACGCCGAAGAGTGGCTTCCTCGAGACGCTCGCCTTGGGAGCCCCGGCACCGGAGGAAGGAGCTTTTTCATAGCGCGCGCTCTCGACGCCGCCCCGCCCCCCGCCGGCCCCGCCCTGCCCGCCGAGGCCTGCCGCGATGAACGACATTGCGCCTGTGACGATCTCGCTCGTTCGTCCGCATTCGTGAGTGCTCGCCGCCGAGCTCAATTCACCGAGGGCCTGCTTTTCGAGCGCGGCGAACCGCGCTGCTCCGATGCGCAGGCGCGCTGCCGCGGCCCGTGGGGAGAGAGCCTTCGCCGTGCCGAAACCGGTGCGGAGTTCGAGCAGGTGACGCTGCGTGTCCGGGAGAGCCCTGAGACATCCTCCGAAGCGCGCGACAGTTGCTTTGAGCCGGCGCTCCCGGCGGGCTATACGCGCGCGCGCCCTGCCGTCTCGCACACCTTCGAAAGACGGCAGTTCGCCGTATCCCGCTCCCGGCCCTGCGTATCCACCGGAGGAGCCGGCGCCTGCTGTCCCACTCGGCGCCGTCGCCTGGCCGGCTCCGGCCTGGCCCGAGGGCGCAGAGCCGGAGGCGCCGGTTTTGGCAGACCCGCTCGTGAGCGCTTTACCCGAAGCCGAGCCTTTGACTGCTACTCCCGACCCGCTCACGCCGACTTCCGCGCCGCGTCCCGCGATCGACGGGGTGGTCACCGAGACGCCTGGCGCTTTCGCTGTGGTCGTTTTGACGGGCGTGCCCGGGGCTTTGACCAGCGTGGTCGGAGTTTTGACCGGTGTGCTGGGGACTTTGACCGTGGTGGTTTTGACCGGCACGATCGGGGCTTTCACGGGTACCGTGGGCGTTTTGACGGGCACTGTCGGGACTTTCACGGGAACCGTCGGGATTTTCACGGGGACAGTCGGAGTTTTGACCGGCACCGTGGGGACTTTCACGGGCACCGTGGGGGTTTTGACCGGAACCGTGGGAACTTTCACGGGCACCGTTGGCGTTTTCACAGGAACCGTTGGGATTTTCACGGGAACCGCCGGGGTTTCGACGGGTACGGTCGGGGTTTCGATCGGCAGGCTGAACGAAGACGCCGGCGAGGCCGTCAGAGCGAGCGCGAGCAGCATCGCCACCAAGAGGCGCCATCCCGACCGGTGTCGGGAGGCCTTCGAGGCAAGAGAGGACTTCCGGGTCCGAGCCATCCATAACTCCTAGAACATTCGTCCAGCGTTGACTTATGTCCCCTTTACCCCCTGGGCGCAGGAGTATTCGCATGATCGGGAAATGAGCGCCGCCTCGGCCCGGCCCCGGCGGGCTCGCTGGGGCCACATTGCGCCGCGCTGGACGGCTACTACTACGGCTCGAGCCGGTGCGGCCCGCGGTACAGGAACGTCACCTCGCGAACGTTCTCCTGTCCGAGCATCTGCATCAACAGCCGCGTCAGGCCGAAGCCGAAGCCGCCGTGCGGCGGCGCGCCGAAGCGGAAGAAGTCGAGGTAGTAGCTGATCGCCTCGGTGTCGACCTTCTTCTCCTCGGCCTGCTCGAGCAGCTTGTCGTAGCGGTGCTCGCGCTGTGCCCCGGTCGTCAGCTCGATGCCGCGCCACAGCAGGTCGAAGCTCTTGGTCACAGTCGGGCGGTCCTCGTAGCGCATGTGGTAGAAGGGCCGCACCGACGTCGGGTAATCGGTGACGAACGCGAACTCGTGTCCGTGGCGCTCCTTCACGAGCGCCGAGAGCGCTCGCTCGCTCGGGGGGTCGAGGTCGTGTCCTGCGGGCGGCGCATCGTGTCCGGCCTCGCGCAGCAGGTCCTTGGCATCCTCGAGCGGGATCCGCGGGAACGGCAGCTCGGGCACGACGAGCGCCGTGTCGAATGTCTGCGCGATCTGCTCGCCGTGGACGTCCTTGACCACCGCGAGCGTGTGCGCGAGCCAGCGCTCCTGGAATGACATCACGTCCTCGTGCGAGTCGATCCACGAGATCTCCGTGTCGACGCTCGTGAACTCGGTGTCGTGACGCGAGGTGAACGACGGGTTGGCGCGGAACACCGGACCGATCTCGAAGACCTTGCCGAACCCGGCGGCCATCGCCATCTGCTTGTAGAACTGCGGCGACTGCGCGAGCGTCGCCATGCGCTCGAAGTACTCGAGTTTGAACAGCTCCGCGCCCGACTCCGTCGCCGCGCCGGTCAGCTTCGGCGAGTGCAGCTCGATGAAGTCTTCCTTCGCCCAGAACTCGCGCATCGCGCGCTCGGTCGTCGTCTGCACCTCGAAGATCAGCTTGCGGTCGGGCCGGCGCAGGTCGAGGTAGCGCCAGTCGATCCGCTTGTCGAGCGCCGAATCGGGCGCGATCGGCACCTCCGGCTCGGCCAGCGAGTCGACCTCGAGCGCCTCGAGCTTCAGCTCGAGCCCGCCGAGGTTCACGCGCTCGTCCGCCTTCACCGTGCCCACCAGCGTGACCGCCGACTCCGGCGTGAGCGCCGAGACCTGCTCGTTCAGCTCACTCGGCTGATCGCCCTTCGCCAGCACCGCTTGGGCCATGCCCGTTTCGTCGCGCAGCACGATGAACTGCACACGCTTCTGGTCGCGTAGCGCGTTGACCCAGCCGCGCACCCTGACGCGCTCGTCGATCTTCTGTGGCAGCTTGGCTATCAGCGTGCGTTCCACGACGCCGGACCCTATCCAACCGCGCTCGCCGAGCCGCGCCGAGCAGCAATCGACCGGAGCACGACGCGCACCGTCATATCGTGCGTGCGCGGGTAGAGGTTGGGCGAGGCGAAGTACGTCACCACCACGAAAGGCTGGACGAGATGGACAAGCGCAAACTGGCGGACCTCGAGGTCTCCGCGATCGGACTCGGCTGCATGGGCATGTCGGCCTTCTACGGCAGTACCGACGAAGATGAGGCGAGCGCCACGATTCAGCGGGCGCTCGAGCTCGGCATCGACTTCATCGACACCGCGCAGCTGTACGGGCCGCTGACGAACGAGGAACTGGTCGGGCGGGCGATCGAGGGACGCCGCGACGACTACGTGATCGCGACGAAGTTTGCGCGGCGCACGGACGGCGCGACGCCGGGCGACATGTCGAGCACCGGCCCGCTCGACGGCTCGGCCGAGCACGTCCGCAGCTCGGTCGAGGGCTCGCTGAAGCGGCTCAAAACGGACCACATCGACCTCTACTACCAGCACCGCGTCGACCCGAACGTCGAGATCGAGGAGACCGTCGGCGCGATGGCCGAGCTCGTGCAGCAGGGCAAGATCCTGCACATCGGCCTCTCCGAGGCCGCCCCCGAGACGATCCGCCGCGCGCACGACGTGCACCCGATCACGGCCGTGCAGACCGAGTACTCGCTGTGGACGCGCGACCCCGAGGCGGAGGTGCTGCCGACCTGCCGCGAGCTCGGCATCGGCTTCGTCCCCTACTCGCCGCTCGGTCGCGGCTTCCTCTCGGGCCGCTTCACCAAGCCCGAGGATCTCGATGAGGGCGACTTCCGGCGCAAAGGCCCGCGCTTCACCGGTGAGAACCTCGAGTCGAACCTGCAGC
Organism: uncultured Solirubrobacteraceae bacterium; assembly: GCA_963717665.1. GTDB lineage: Bacteria > Actinomycetota > Thermoleophilia > Solirubrobacterales > Solirubrobacteraceae > Palsa-744. The sequence goes on along the minus strand of OY970348.1, from coordinate 2,644,093 downwards.
TCGCCGCCAAGGTCAGGGAGATCGCCGAGCAGAAGGGGATCACCCCGGCGCAGCTCGCGATCGCGTGGGTGCTCGCACAGGGCGATGACCTCGTGCCGATCCCCGGGACCAAGCGCAGGACCTACCTCGAGCAGAATGCCGCAGCCGCTGACGTCGAGCTGAGCGACGCCGACCTCGCGCGGATCGAAGCCGAGCTGCCCGCCGCCTCCGGCGAGCGCTACGACGAGGCCGGGATGGCTTCGGTCAACCTCTGAAGACATCTCTCGCCGCGCGCTGCTCGGCCTCAGAGCCGGGCGCCTCGCGCCGGTCAGGGAGTCGCGAGCATCCCCTTCATCGTCCGCAGCATTGCCGAGACGACACTCGCGCGTGGGACATCCGCGTGCTCGAGCCACCACAGCGCCAGGCCCGTGAGCGAGCTGCGGATCACCTCGCCGAGCGGCTCGAGCTCGGCCTCGCGCAGTGGTGGTCCGAACTCGCGCAGCAGCGCCACGTCAGCTGCGCGCTGACGGCGGCGCAGCTCGCGCTGGAGCTCCCTGAGCTGCACATCGCCGGTGATGTCCTGGAACAGCAGGCGCGAGCTGTGCGGGTGCTCGGCGACGTGCGCGAACCAGGCATCGATCATCGCCTCCAACCGCTGCTCCACGGTCCCCTCGGTATCGAGGAACGTGCCCAGGGGCGCCGCCGCGAGCTCGTCTCGCCGCCGCTCGAGCAATCTCATACATAGATCCTGCTTGGAGTCGAAGTGCCGATAGAGCATCGGCTTGCTCACTCCCGCCGCCGCACAGATGTCCTCGACGGTCGTCGCCTCGTATCCCCGCTCGGCGAGCAGCCGCGCAGCGGCCTGCTCGATCAGCGCCCGCCGCTCGGCACCCGGCAGCCTGCGGCCGGCCGGCCTCGCCGCCGCCTCCCCCTCCACGTCCGTCGCCGTCGCCGTCGCCGTATCTTCATGCGTAGTTACCATTTGGTATACTGAAGGGTAACATGCATCTCGGGCCCTCCCCCTACGCATGATCGCCTCGTTCCATCTAGCCGAAGTCGGCAAGTTCGCAGGGCTCCGTCTGCTGCGCCGAGCATTGTCGTCGGACCTCGCCCCAGGCCTGCGCTACGGCGTTCTCACCGCCGCTTCGCCACTGGGTGCGAACCGGTTGCCCAGGCCCGACCCGGGGCGCGTCGCACTGATCGCGGCATGGGATGACGACGATGCGATCGACCGCTTCCTCGCCGATCACCCGCTCGCGCAGACGCTGCGCGGCGGCTGGCACACCCGCCTGCAGCCGACGCACATCTTCGGCGCCTATCCACCGCTGGCCGGGCTCGTCGGCGATCTGCCGGCGGCGATGTCGCAGGAGGAGCCGGCCGCCGTGCTGACGATCGGCCGGCTGCGACTCTCGCAGACGCCGCGCTTCCTCAAGGCCGGCGCCGCCGCCGAACATCTGGCCGTACGCGATCCATCGATGCTGCGCGGCACCGGCCTGGCGCGCCCACCCGGGCTCGTCGCGACGTTTTCGCTGTGGCGTTCGACGAGAGAGATGCGCGCATACGCGGGCGGCGACGCGGGCCCAGGGCATCGCGCAGCCGTAAAGGCCCACGCCAAGCGCCCCTTCCACCACGTCTCTGCCTTCATCCGCTTCAGGCCCTACGGCGCCGAGGGCGAGTGGGACGGCGAGAACCCGTTGGCGCAGACCCTGCCCGCCCCGGCCCCGCTCGCCTGAGCGTGCGGAGCCACGGGGCGGGAGATCAGTCGCCAGAGCCGGTTCGACTCAGGAAGGGCAGCGGAAGAACCACTTGCGAGGGTCGCTCGGCGGCGGCTTCTTGGCGCCGGTGTACGTCAGCGAGAGCTTCCCGTAGACGGTCGCGCCTTTGCATTTTTTCGAGCCCGTAGCCTTGACGGTCGCGGGGTAGCTCACGTTCTTGCCTTCCGAGCAGTTCGGTTCGCAGGTGTTCGTCACGAACGTGCCCTTCCCTGAGGCGCTCGCGCCGCCGAAGCTCGACCAGGTCAGCCCTTTCAGGACGGTGTTCCCGTCGCCGCAGGTGAGCGTCAGCAGCTTCGGCCGGGAGGCCGCCTTGTTGCAGTTCGTGATCTTCAGGGGCGTCGCCGCCGAAGCGGAGACGGCGAGGGCGGCGATCACGATCGCCGCGGCGAGCAGGATGCCCGCAGTCAGGTGGTGCTTACGGAGAGTTGTCATGCGCGGGTACTTCCACATGACCGCCCGGCATCCTGCGATCCGCCGCTAGGACTCCGCCTCTGCCTCCGCGGCCAGCTCGACCTCGACCGAGAACTCCTCGCAGGGAACGCTCTCGACGAGATCTATCGAGCCCGCCGCACGGAGATCCTCGAGCCCGAGCGCCAGCGCCCGAAGGCGCTCCTCGCGCTCGTGCACGACGACCCGCGCGACCGGCGCGCGCATCGGCCGGCGCGCCTCGGACTTGGCCTTGCGCACTTCCTTGAGCACGTCGGCGGCGACGCCGAGCGCCTCGTCCTCCAGTGAGGCAGCGTCCGTCGGCGCCGCGCCGAGCGCCTCGCTCAGCTCCTCGGCGCCGGGCCAGCTCGCTCGGTGCACGGAGCCTGGCTGCCACCACGACCACACCTCCTCGGCGACGAACGGCAGGAACGGGGCGAGCAGGCGCTGGAAGACCGACAGCGAGCGGCGCAGCGCGCGGCTGACGGAAGCCGCCCCTTCGCGCGCGGCCTGCGACTCGCCGGCGTCGTAGCGCCGGCCCTTGACGAGCTCGAGGTAGTAGTCGCAGTACCACCAGAAGAACACCTCCACGCGCTCGAGCGCGCGCGCGTAGTCGTACTCCTCGAAGCTGCCCGTCGCGTCCGCCACGACGGCCGCGAGCCGGGTGATCATCGCGCGGTCGAGCGGGTTGGTCAGGGCGTCGCCCTCGCCCGGCAGGTCGGCGAGCGCGAACTTCGACGCGTTCAAGAGCTTCACGGCCAGGCGCCGGCCGACCTTCATCTGCTGCGGATCGAACGCCGTGTCGGTGCCCGGCCTGCCGCTCGCCGCCCAGTAGCGCACGGCATCGGCGCCGTACTGCTCGAGCAGGTGCATCGGCGTGACGACGTTGCCCTTCGACTTGGACATCTTCTTGCGGTCCGGGTCGAGCACCCAGCCGGAGATCGCCGCGTCCGACCACGGCAGCTCGTCGTAGCCGAGCTGCGAGCGCAGGATCGTCGAGAACAGCCAGGTCCTGATGATGTCGTGTGCCTGCGGGCGCACGTCCATCGGAAAGACGCTCGCGAACAGCTCGTGGTCCTCCCCCGCGCGAGCCGCGATCTGCGGCGTCAGCGACGAGGTCGCCCACGTGTCCATCACGTCGGGGTCGCCGACGAAGCCGCCCGGCGCACCGCGCTGCTCGGGCGAGTATCCGTCGGGCACGTCTGTCGAGGGATCGACCGGCAGCTGCTCCTCGCTCGCCGCGATCGGCTGGTCGTAGAGGACCGCGCCGCGCTCGTCGAGCGGATACCAGATCGGGAACGGGACGCCGAAGAAGCGCTGGCGGCTGACACACCAGTCCCCGGTCAGGCCGTTGACCCAGTCCTCGTAGCGCGCGCGCATGTACGGCGGGTGCCAGTGCAGCTCACGGCCACGCTCGATCAACTCGTCGGTGTGCGCCATCGTGCGAATGAACCACTGCCGGCTCGTGACGATCTCGACCGGCCGCTCGCCCTTCTCGAAGAACTTCACCGCGCGCGTCAGCTGCGTCGGCTCGCCGATCATGTCGCCGTCCTCTTGCAGCAACTCGACGATCCGTTTGCGCGCCTGGTTCACCGTCCGCCCCTGCAGCTGCTCGTACTCGCGCCGCGCCCGCTCGAGGTCCTCGGACTCCCATCCGGGGGCGCCCCACGGCACCTCGACCAAGCGCCCGTCGATACCCAGCACCGAACGCACGGGCAGACCGAGCTCGCGCCACCAGACGACGTCTGTCAGATCGCCGAACGTGCACACCATCACCAGGCCGGTGCCCTTCTCGGGGTCGACGAGCGGATGGGTGAGCACGGGAATGCGCGTGCCGAACAGCGGCGTCACGGCCTCCTTGCCGACGAGCCCGCGCTGGCGCTCGTCGTCGGGGTGCGCCAGCAGCGCCACGCACGCCGGGATCAACTCGGGTCGCGTGGTCTCGATCAGCGCGTCGCCCCCGTCGCTTAGCCCGTCGCCGCCTGCGCCCGAAGCCACGCGAAAGCGAACGCGGTGCATCGCGCCCGGGCGCTCGCGGTCCTCGAGCTCGGCCTGGGCGACGGCGGTCTGGAAGTCCACGTCCCACAGCGTCGGCGCCTCCAGCTGGTAGGCCTCCTCGCGGGCGAGCAGGCCGAGGAAGGCGCGCTGGGAGATGCGCTGGGCGCGCGCGCCGATCGTCGTGTAGGTCATCGACCAGTCGACCGACAGCCCGAGCCCGCGCCACAGCTCCTCGAAGGCGCGCTCGTCGGTCTCGGTCAGGCGCAGGCAGAGCTCGACGAAGTTCGGTCGCGAGATCGACATCGGCTCCTTCTCGGAGGGCTCGCTCGGCGGGACGAAGCCAGGGTCGTAGGCGACCGACGGATCGCAGCGCACGCCGAAGTGGTTCTGCACGCGGCGCTCGGTGGGCAGGCCGTTGTCGTCCCAGCCCATCGGGTAGAAGACGGCCTTGCCGCGCATCCGCTGATAGCGGGCGACGGCGTCGGTGTGCGTGTAGGAGAAAACGTGCCCGACGTGCAGCGAGCCGCTTACCGTCGGCGGCGGCGTGTCGATCGAGAAGACGCGCTCGCGCGGCAGGCCACGCTCGAAGCGGTAGCACCCGTCGCGCTCCCACGCCTCGCTCCACTTCTGCTCGAGGCCGTCGAGCGTCGGACGCTCGGGCACCAGCGCCGGGGCGGCGTCGCGGGTCTCTGTCACCTGATCTGGCGGCAAGCATTGATCGTATCCGTCCGCCGCGAGGCGATGTGAAGGGCGAAAGGATCAGGAGGGGCGATCGGCTGAGCAGCCGATCGCTGATGATGCCGCGCTCCTCAGCCACCGGGGCGAGCCGCGTCCAGGCACCGGGCAGCCGGCGCTCAGGCGGCGAGCGGGAGCTCGAGCACGACGTCGCCCGCGCGACATAGGGCAGCGCGCGAGCGCTCGGCGCGCTGGCTGTTGTGTGAGGGGCAGTAGACGCCGCGCACCTCGCCGTCGGCCAGGCCGTAGGCCATCCACACGCCGCCGGCCCAGATGAAGTGAAAGAAGCGCGCTTCGCGGTCGCCGCTGGCGTCTAGCTCACGCTGCCACGCTTGGGCGACGACGTCGCGGTCGATGCGCGAACGGCACGAGCAGCCGTCGACCGACCCGCTCCACACGCAGCGCAGTGGCAGCTCCGTGACCATCGCCCCAATTCCGGCGTCGCCGAGCTCACGCTCGATCGTCGATCCATCCGCCTGAAGAATTTCCATTGCCTGGCCTCCCAGCCGTTCTGCCCCAAGGGGGCGACTTCCTGTCGTCCTTTGCGTTCCGATCGGGCAATCCATGTCGTACCTTTCGGACGACAGCGGGTTTTCCGTTCGGACGGGCGATATTTCTGGACGCGTGTCCTAAAGATGATGGGAAAGCACGTGAGGGCAAGGGCTCGCGGGCGTTCTCCGAGGCTGCGCCAAGCAAACACGCCCTCACGCGCGGCCGCCTATCGCGATCTCTAAGGAAATTCTCATCAAAGATGCCTGTATTGGTCCACACAGCGGACTGCGCGCAGGTATAGAGTCGTCGCAAGGCCGGGAGACCCGTGGGGGGTGGGCCCGGATGGGTGAGCGGAGGATCGGGTCGTGAGCCTGCTGGCTAAGAAGGTCATTGGGGTGGGCGCCGCCGTGATCGTGGCGGGGGTCCTGATCGGCCTCTACGTCGCCACCTGGGCGACGAGCTTCCCGCGCACTGTGGCGGCGACGAGCAGCAGCACGAACGCCGGGGTCAGCACCCAACTGACGCTGCAGACGGTCGCGGCCGTGGGGCCGAAATACAGCCCGGCGCATCCCGACTGGGTCTCCTACCTCGTGCAGAGCAAGGGCAAGTGGATCCACACGACCGACTTCAAGGTCCCGGCGAACTCGCTCGTGCACGTGACCGTGCTGCAGTACGACGGCGACAGCGGGCTGCGAAACCCGTTCCTCTCGCAGGTGCAGGGGACCGTCGGCGCCAATATGACGCTCGACGGCAAGAGCACCAACGCAATCGACCCGGAGGAAACCTCGCACACGTTCGCGGTGCCGGAACTGGGCATCCTCGTGCCGTTGCCCGGGGTCGAGGACGAAGCGAAGGACCAGTGCGAATTCGCCCCGTGCACGATGGCCGAGGCGCATCGCACGATCACCTTCACGATCCGCACTCATAAGAAGGGCCGCTACCACTGGCAATGCTTCGTGCCGTGCGCCGCCGGCTTCCTCACGGGCGGCGGCGGGCCGATGCAGACGCTCGGCTACATGGACGGATACCTGGAAGTCGTGTAGCGATGGCCGAGCCCAACCACTGGCGCCGCTTCGCGACCCTCTGGATCCTCGCTTCGGTGATCGCGACACCGCTCGTCGTGCTGCTGATCGGTCCGATCATGCCGCCGGGCACGGCCACGGTGCAGGCCTCCGGGCACCGCACCGACCACACGGTCCTGCTCGCAGCGGCGACGCCGGTGCTGCTGCTCGTCGTGCTGTACCTGATCTATGCCGTCGTCGCCTTCCGCCAGCCCAAGGGCGGCGCGCTCGAAGGCCCTGCAATCCGCGGCAACGCACGCGTGCAGACGACGTGGTTGATCGTGACCTCGATCCTCGTGCTCGTGCTCGCCGGCTACGGCACGATCCGCCTCGAGCGAAGACGGCGCCGGCTCTGGCAGCGGCCCCTCGCCGCTGGTCGTGCCGAAGGGCAAGAAGCTGCAGGTCCAGGTGATCGGCCAGCAGTGGGAGTTCACCTACCGCTGGCCCGAATACGGCGGCGTCGAGACGCCCCACATCGAGTTGCCGGTCGGGCAGGAGGTCGAAATGCACGTGACCTCGCTCGACGTGATCCACTCCTTCTGGGCCTTCCAGCTCGGCGTCAAGGCCGATGCCAACCCGGGCGTCGACAACGTCGCGTTCGTCAAGCCGACGAAGGAAGAGACCTTCGAAGTGCGCTGCTCGGAGCTGTGCGGGATCTGGCACGGCGCGATGTTCGACCACGGGCACGTCGTCAGTCAGGCGGCCTTCGACACGTGGATCGCAGAACAGCAGACCAAGTACGCGGCGGCGGCGAAGGTGCTGCCGCCGTACAAGAAGACCTACCTACCCGAACCATTGAGGCGAGGCGGATGAGCACGACGACAGCGCAGCCCGATTCGACCCCGGCGCCGGTGCGCCGCCCGCTGTGGCGGCGGCTGGTGGGCTTCAACCTGCTGACGGCCGTGCTGCTCGGCGTCGGCGGCTACTACCTGGGCTGGTTCATCGGCCACCAGATCAAGGCGCCGAGCCTGGAATTCCGCTCGGAAACCGACGAGAACGACATCGCGCTGCTGCTCGCCTACCTGTTCGGCGTCGTCGGCTTCCTGATCGGCCTGGGCTTCGCCAACTACCCGGTCAGCCGCCTGCTCGGCCGGCCTGCATCGCTGCGCGAGAAGGAGGACGAGGGCATCGGTCGCTACTTCGGGCTGTGCACCGACCACAAGGTCGTCGGCATCCAGTACCTCGTCGGCATCGGCCTGTTCTTCTTCATCGCGGGGCTGAACGCGATGCTGATCCGCACGGAGCTGTTGCACTCGACGCCGACGACGGTCGCGCCGAACCAGTACCTGTCGCTGGTCGGCATGCACGGGGCGATGATGATGGGCGTGATGACCTCGGGCGTGCTCGGCCCGTTCGCCAACTACTTCGTGCCGATCATGATCGGCGCCCGGCGGATGGCCTTCCCGCGGATCGAGGCGCTGACGTTCTGGCTGCTGATGGCCGCCGGCTTCATCCTCACCTCGACGATCTTCTTCGGCGGCTTCCCGACGGGCTGGACGGGCTATGAGCCGCTCAACGACCAGGCGGTGATGGGGATGGACTCCTACATCGTCTTCTTCGCGCTCGTCGGCCTGTCGATGACGCTGCTCGGCCTGAACATGATCGCCACGATCATCACGATGCGAGCGCCCGGGCTGACGTGGTCGCGGCTGCCGATCTTCGTCTGGTCGGTGCTCGCGACCTCGGTGCTGATGGTGCTCTCGGCGCCGATGCTGATCGCGACGCTCGCGATGGCCGCGCTCGACCGCACGATCGACACGTCGTTCTTCGTCCCGGCCGCCGGCGGCAGCCCGTACCTGTTCGAGAACCTGTTCTGGTTCTTCGGCCACCCCGAGGTGTACATCCTCGCGCTGCCGGGCTTCGGCATCGTGCTCGAGCTGCTACCCGTGTTCACGCGAAAGCCCTTGTGGGGCTACCGGCTGGCCGTGTCGGGGATGCTCGGCGTGGCACTGCTCAGCTTCTTCGTCTGGCAGCACCACCTGTTCGTCAGCGGGATCAACGCCGACCTGCGCCCGTTCTACATGCTCTCGACAGAGATCATCTCGGTGCCGACCGGCTTCATCTTCCTCTGCGTGATGGGGACGCTGTGGCGAGCGCGAAGTACGTTCAGCGTGCCGATGCTGTTCTGCCTCGGCTGGACCTTCAACTTCCTGATCGGCGGGCTCTCGGGCGTGTTCCTCTCGGACGTGCCGAGCGACACCGACACGCACGGCAGCTTCTTCGTGATGGCCCACTTCCACTACACGATCATGGGCGGGCTGATCTTCACGTTCTTCGCCGCGATCTACTACTGGGTGCCGAAGATGACCGGCCTGCGCTTCAACGAGCGCCTGGCCAAATGGCACTTCTGGCTGATGTTCGTCGCCTTCAACTCGACCTTCATGCCGCTGTTCGTGCTCGGCATGGAGGGCATGCCGAGGCGCGTCTCGAGCTACGCGCCGAATCTGCACGGGCTCAACGTGTGGGTCTCGATCTCGGCCTTCGTGCTCGGCTTCTCGATGCTGATCTTCCTCGCCAACGCCGTCTGGTCGCTGATCATCGTGCGCCTGCCGGCCGCCGCCAACCCGTGGCGCTCGAAGTCGCTGGAGTGGCAGGTGCCCACACCCGTGCCGGTCAACAACTTCGAGCAGATCCCGGTGATCGACCACGATCCCTATGACTACGGCACGCCGCTGACCGTCGGCGGCGCCGGCACTGCGACGGCGGGGGCGTGAGCATGGAGTCCTCGCACGAACAGCGCCCGCTCGGGCTGATGGTCCCGCCGGTCGCCCCCGGCGTGGAGATCCCGCCCGAGCCGCCCGACGTCGGCGCGCGCGCGCTGTTCATCGCCGGGCGCCTGCTCGCGGGCGCGACCACGTTCTTCTTCCTCGCGTTCCTGTTCGCGTACTTCTACCTGCGCTCGCTCAACCAGAACCACCAGTGGCACCTGAGCCGCGTCAAAGCCGATCAGGGGCTCGGCGTGGCGATCGTCGTGTGCGTGCTGCTCAGCGCCGCGCTCGCGATCCTCGCGGGGCGCCAGATGAAGGCGCAGTCGCGCAGCTGGCTCGCGCCGGCGAGCGCCGCGCTCGTGCTCGGCCTCGCGGCCGTGGCGCTGCAGTGCATCGAGTACACCGTGCAGCCCTTCGGCCCGACCGACGGCGGCTACGCGAGCGTGTTCTGCGCGTGGACGGCGTTCTACGCGATCGCCGTGCTGGCGACGATGTACTGGCTGGAGACGCAGGTGGCGACCGAGCTACGCGCCCGGCGGGTGCCAGGGCACCTGCTCGACGAGGAGACGGGCGGCGACATCAAGGACCCCGACCTGCTGATCGCCCCGGCGCTCGACGCGTGCGTCTTCTACTGGTCCTACCTCGCGGCGCTCGGCGCGGTCGCGTACGTCGTGCTGTACCTGCTCTGATGCTCGCCGCGGCGACAGTCGCACCGGGATTCTGGGACTGGTCGCTGGACCCGCCGCTCGTGCTCGTGCTCGTGACGGCCGTGCTGTATGCGATCGGCGACCGGCGGACCGTCACGCCGACGCGTGCGAAGGCCGCGCGTCGGGTTCAGCGCGGTTGCTTCTACGTCGGCCTGGCGGTGCTCGTGGTCGCGCTTGCGTCGCCGATCGACGCGCTCTCGGAGCAGCTCTTCTGGGTGCACATGATCCAGCACGTGCTGCTGCTCGTCGTGGTGGCGCCGCTGATCGTGCTGGCGCAACCGTGGAATCGCCTGTGGCGCGGGCTCTCGCTCGATCTGCGACGCCAGCTCGCACGCGGCCTGGCCCAGGGCGAGCGCACGCGCTGGCTGCGCAGCTCGAGCCGGGCGCTCGGCTCGCCGGCGGCGGGGTTCGTGGCGTTCAGCGTCGTGCTGCTGGCGTGGCACGTGCCTGCGCTGTTCGACGCGACGCTTCGCTCGGCGACGCTGCATGCGCTCGAGCACACGCTGTTCTTCGCGACGGCCGTGATGTTCTGGAAGCACGCGATCGACTCACCGCCGCTGCATGCGCCGCTCTCGTCCGTGCAGCGCGTCGCCTACCTCGTCGGCGCGATGGTCGTCAGCTGGGTTCTCGCCGTCGTGCTCGCGCTCGCCGCCCACCCGCTCTACGCGCACTACGCGCACGAGGCAGCCCGGCCGGGGGGAATCTCGGCGCTGACCGATCAGCAGCTCGCGGCCGGGGTAATGTGGGTTCCCGGGTCGATCACGTTCGTGATCGTGATCTTCGCCTACGTCCATCGCTGGCTCGCGCCGCCGGCCAACCCGGCCTCGACCGGGGCCGTCAGGCTCGCGGGCGATCACTAAGGAGGGCACGATGTCGAGCACCATCCCGCTAGCCGCCCACTTCCTGACCGGATCGATCCTCACGCTTGCGCTGCCGCTGGGCGTGCTGATCGTGGTCGCCGTGTGGTACGCGCTGATGCTGCGTGGCGGCGCCGGCGAACGCTGAGCGCCGGCGCCGCCACGGTCACTGGCTCGCCGCCAACTCAGTCGAGCGCCGGGGCGAGGCGCCGCGCAGGGCGCTCCTCACGTGTGCGCTCTTGGGCGTGGTGATGGCGCAGCGAACGTCGCAGCTGCCAAGCGTTTCCCGTGATGCCAGGGCGGTGCGGCTCGAGCTTGCCGGCGCGCGTCATGACAAAGGCCAGCAGGCCGAGCAGAGCAACGTCGAGCGCCACGTTCGCGATGATGATGGTGGTTAGTGTCGTCATGTTCATGAGTGTTCCCTGCAGACATCACACGAAACTGAGGATCGCGTGAGAATCCGCTAAGAGTCGATCCCGCGCTCATGGCGGATGTTGCGGTCGAGCAGCATCTGATTCCCGCCCCAAGCGCCGGCGCAGCCGACAATGTCGAGCCGATGTCAGGCGCTCGTGCGAGTCGTTCCGGAGCGCGGGCGCGAGCGCACTACGCTGAGCGCCATGCCTGGGGAGGCGAGACGGATCATCCGCACGCTGGACGAGCTCGACGCGAGCTGGCTTTCAGCCGCGCTCGGCACGGGTCCGATCGAGGCGTTCTCGACGGAGCCGATCGGCACGGGCCAGATGAGCGAGAGCCACCGCGTTTCGCTCGCATACGCGGACGCCGGCCTCGACGGGGCGGCCGGCCGCAGCGCTGGACCGGACCCGGCGACGATCGTGCTGAAGCTTGCCGCGCGCGATACGGCCAGCCGGGCGACCGGCGTCGGGCTCGGCATCTACGCGCGCGAGGTGCGCTTCTACGACGAGCTCGCGCCGCGCATCGGCGGCCCGCTGCCGGCTTGCTCGCTGGCCCTGTTCGACGAGTCGGAGGGTTGGTTCACGCTGCTGCTCGAGGACGCCGTCGGCGCGCGGGCGGGCGATCAGATCGAGGGCTGCGACGTGACGCAGGCGCACCTGGCGATGCACGCGCTCGCGCGCCTGCACGCACCGGTGCTCGGCGACACGGCACTCGCGGGCAGCGATTGGCTGAACCGCCCGAGCCCAGTCAACCAGGCGCTCGTCGCTCAGCTCCTGCCGGGCTTCCTCGAGCGCTACGGCGAGCGCGTCGAGCCCGAGCACGCGGCGCTGAGCGAACGCTTCGTCGAGCGCCTGGACGCGTGGCTGGCCGACCGGCGCGGCCCGCAGGGGCTCGTGCACGGCGACTTCCGACTGGACAACCTGCTGTTCGGGGAGCCGGGCTCGCCCAGGCAGCTGACAGTCGTCGACTGGCAGACGGTCGGTTGGGGCGGGGCGATGACCGACGCCGCCTACTTCCTTGGCGGCAGCCTGCTGCCGCAGGAGCGCCGCCTGCACGAGCAAGAGCTGTTGGCCGAGTATCACGAGGCGCTGCTCGCGCAAGGAGCTCAGGGGCTCTCGTGGGAGACGTGCTGGGAGGAGTACCGCCGGCACACGTTCGCGGGCGTGCTGATGGCGATCCTCGCACCGATGCTCGTCGAGCGGACCGAGCGCGGCGACGACATGTTCATGGCGATGCTCGCGCGCCACGCTCGTCATGTGCTCGAGCTCGAGGCCGAGGAGCTCTTGCCGGATGCGCACAGCGCGCCGGCGGCCCCGCTGCGTCCGGCGGCGGCGGACGAGGCGCGCCACGAGCCGGGACCGGAGCCGCTGTGGAACGAGAGCTGGTACTTCGATGCGATCGCCCCCGACGGGAGCATCGGCGCGTGGGTGCGCGTCGGGCTCTATCCGAACCTCGGCGTCTGCTGGTACACGGCACTCGTCTGCGGCCCCGATCGCGCGACGGTGGCGGCGATCGACTTCACCGCGCCGCTGCCGGTTGGCGACGATCTCTCGTTGGACGCCAAGGCGCTGCATGCCGAGCACCGCTGCGCGCAGGAGCTCGAGCGCTTCGGGGTCAAGCTGGAGGCGCTCGCCGAGGCCCACGACGATCCGTCGGCGATCTTGCGCGGCGAGCCGGGGCGCGAGGAGCGGCTCGCGCTCGACCTCTCATGGGAGACCTCCGGCGATCCCTACGCCTACCGACTGACGACGCGCTATGAGATTCCATGCACCGTGTCCGGGACGATCCGGATCGGCGAGGAGCTGCTCGAGCTCGACGGGGCCGTCGGCCAGCGCGACCACTCGTGGGGCACGCGCGACTGGTGGTCGATGGACTGGGTATGGAGCGCTGCGCACCTCGACGACGGCACGCACCTGCACGCGGTCGAGCTGCGCCTTCCGGGCATGCCGACGCTCGGCGCCGGCTACGCCCAGCAGCCGGGTTCGCCGCTCGTCGAGCTAAGCGGCGTGACTGCGGATGAGACGTTGCGCACGGATTGTCTCGTCGACGACGCGCGGCTGCTGCTCAACCCGGTCGAACTCGACCTCGAGCTGCGCCCGCTCGCGCACGCGCCGGTTCGGCTGGTTGCAGAGGACGGACGCGTGTCGCACTTCGTTCGGTCGATGTGCGGTGTGCGGTGCGCGGACGGGCGTACTGGGCTGGCTTGGGTTGAGTGGAACCTTAATCAGCCTGGGCGGTGAGCTGTCCTGCCAGGCGTCGAGCGGGTCCCGAGCATCTGTAAACGGCATCCTGCCTTCTAGTCGAGCCGAGCTCCGCTCCGTGCTTGAACTGAGAACGCTCCGCTCGCCACGACCGATACTGGGACGGCCATCCGGGCCGTCTACGCTTCGACCCGGACCCGTGCGTTGCTCTGCGGCCTAGTCGTTTGCCGTAAGCGCGCCGAGCAGGTCGGCGAAGCGCTCGCGTGACTCGGCGCGGCGTGTGGGGAGGTGTTCGCTTGGGACTTCGTCGGGCGGCGGGGCGTAGCCGTGCAGGATGCGGCGGGCGACGGTCTGGCGGTGGACCTCGTCTGGGCCGTCGTAGATGCGGGCGGCGCGTGCGAAGCGGTACATCTGCTCGAGCGGCAGGTCGGTCGAGTAGCCGAGTGAGCCGTGCGTCTGCAGCGCGCGGTCGACAACGTCGTGCAGCACCTTGGCGCCGTAGAACTTGATCAGCGCGATGTCGACCATCGCAGCGCGGGCGCCCTGCGTGTCCATCACCCACGCGGCGTGCAGCGTCATCAGCCGAGCCGCCTGCATCTCGGCGGCGCTGTCGGCGATCCAGTTCTGCACGGTCTGCTTCTCAGACAGCAGCGAGCCGTGCGCCTGGCGGTAGGTGGCACGCTCGCACATCATGTCGAAGGCGCGGCGCGCCACGCCGAGCCAGCGCATGCAGTGGTGGATGCGCCCGGGCCCGAGTCGCTGCTGCGCGAGCATGAAGCCGTCGCCAACGCCGCCGAGCAACGCGTCGGCCGGCAGGCGGACATTCTCATAGAGGATTTCCGAATGGCCGCCGTAGGCGCCGAAGGACTCCCACGGGTGCTCCATCGTGGGCACGTCGCGCACAACCTCGACGCCGGGCGTGTCGACGGGGACGATGAACATCGAAGCCCGCTGCGGACCGCGCGCGTCGGGGTCGGTCACGGCCATCACGATCAGGAAGTCCGCGATCGAGCCGTTTGAGGAGAACCACTTCTTGCCGTCGATCACCCACTCCTCGCCACCGCCTCCGGCGGCCAGCACGGCGCGCGTCTGCAACTGCGTCGGATCGGATCCGGGCGTGTGCGGCTCGGTCATGCTGAACGCGCTGCGCAGGTCACCGGCGAGCAGCGGATGCAGCCATCGGTCCTTCTGCTCGGGCGTGCCCGCCATCGCGAGGATCTCCGAGTTGCCCGAGTCGGGTGCTGCGTTGCCGAACGCCAGCGGCGCGATCGGCGAGGTACCGAGGATCTCGTGCATCAGCCCGAGGCGCACCTGGCCCATGCCCTGTCCGCCGAGCTCGGGCGGCAGGTGCGCGGCCCACAGCCCGCGCGCCTTGACCTGCTCCTGCAGCGGCGCGATCGCCTCGCGCAGGCCGTCGAGGCCGAGCTCGTGCCAGATCGCCTCGAGCGGCCAGATCTCGCGCCGCACGAGCTCGTCCATCCAGTCGAGCTGCTCCTGGAAGTCGGGGTCGGTGGAGAAGTCCCAGCTCATGGGCGGCGTCCTTTCGATCAGCAACTGATGGCTCTTGGCCTCAGAGCCTACGCGCCTGCGCACAGGTGCACGCGGCCGGGTTAGAGGCAACGCCGATGCGTCGGCTCAAAGATGGCCTATGCAGACGTGCGAGTTGACCGTTGGGCGTCGTGACCAGAGCCCGGCCACGACGCCCCCCGGCACATACGCCCGCGCCAGGGAGGGAGCGGCGTCGAGCGCTGATTCAAGGTGACCGGACGAGGGAGGTCACTCTCGAAATCCCAACATCGCACAGGCGCACGAGCCTGTCAAGGGCTAAGTAGGCTACTGTTTACATATCAAATGATCGATTTACTTGATTCAAATCAGTCGGCAAGGGCGGACTGATGGCAGCAGAGCCCACCCCGTCTCAGCGGCCCCCGGGCGCCGCGCCTGCCAAGCCCGAGCGCGGGCGCCGAGCACTCAAGGCTGTGCCCGACGCGCCGGCGCCTGACACCGGCGGCGATCCGCGGCGGCGCCAGCGCCCGCGCAAGCCTGCGGGCACGGTGGCGCGCGAACAGTCACGCCAGCGACAGCGCCTGCGACTGGCGCTGGCGATGATCGAGTGCATCTCCAAAGACGGTTACGGCTCCACGCGCGTGGCCGACGTAATCGCGCAGGCGGGTGTCTCGCGCAAGACCTTCTACGAGCACTTCGCCAACAAGGAGGATTGCCTGCTGGCCACGTACGACCTGATCTCCGATGAGGCGTTGCGGCACGTCGAGGTCGCCTATCGCGACGCCGAGGGCTGGCCGGACCGCGTGGAATCGGCGATCGGCGCCCTGTTCGAGGCGGCCCTCGCCAACCCTGGCGCGCTGCGCGTGAGCCTGATCGAGATCGCGGCCGTCGGGCCGGCCGGGATCAAGCGGCGCGAGCGCTCGATCGAGCGCTTCGAGAACGTGATCCGCGACGGGCTCGAGCTGGCGCCGGGCGGTGGTGTCGTCTCCGATGTGACGCTGAAGGCGGTCGTGGGAGGGCTGAGCCGTGTGCTCTATCGGCGAGTGGCGCGAATCGACGATGAGGAACTGCGCGCGCTCGTCCCGGACCTGGCGAAATGGGCTGTTTCGTACTACCCGACGCCGGCGCCGCTGCTGGACGAGCCGCTGCCCCTCTCCAACGGGCGCCGCGCCGCGATCAGGGTGCAGGGCGGCCGCGCGCCGGGCACGCTCGCGCCCCATTCGCTGCTCGGTGGACGTCGCGGGCTGCCGCGCGGCGACCAGAACGTGTCGAAGAGCTTCGTCGTGCAGAACCAGCGCGCGAGGATCCTCGACGCCGTGACCAACCTGACCGCGCGAGACGGCTACGCGGCGCTCAAGGTCGAAGAGATCGCCGAACAGGCGGCGGTCTCGCTGGTGGCCTTCTACGAGCACTTCGCGGACAAGGAGGACGCGTTCCTGGTCGCCTACGAGGTCGGCCACGGCAAGGGCCTTGCGGCGGTCGAACGCGCCTACGTGGCCGAGAGCGACTGGCGCCTTGCCGTGCGTGCCGGGATCGATGCACTGTTCGGCTTCTTAGCAAGCGAGCCGTCGTTTGCGCACATCGGGCTCGTCGACGCGTTGATCGCAACGCCGCACACGGCGGAGCGCTCCAACGAGGGCGTGAGCGCATTCGCCCAGATGCTCGTGCCGGGGCTCGAGCAGACGCGTGGCTACACGCCGGCGGCGGTCACGGTCGAGGCGATCGCGGGCGGGATATTCGACCTTTGCCTGCACTACGCGCTGGCCGGCAAGATCCGCGAGCTGCCCGAGCTCGTCCCGTCGGCGACATACGTCGCGCTGGCGCCGTTCCTCGGCGGCGAGGAGGCAGCGCGCATTGCAACGGGACACATGCGCGTGCGTCGCGCGCCGGCGCCGACCACCAGCGGCGCCTAGCTCTTCGAGCTCATCAAGGCGACCGGCACGGCGAGTCCGGCCGAGCGCCTGACGGTGGCGATCCGCCGCCCCGGCTGCACCGCCTCGCGCGCCTCGCCTGCATGCTCGCCGAGCGCGGCGACGGTGCGGTCGAGATCGGGGGCGGCGAAGGCCAGGCCCCATAGGCGCGCCGGGCGCTCGGCGCCACCATCGCCGCGCGCGGCGATGACGTGCTCGGGTTCCTGCACGACCTCGAGGATCTCTGCGCCGAGGCGGAAGAAGGCCTGGCGCGGCGCGCCCGCCGGGGTCGGCTGCTCGCGGATCCGCCGCAGATCGAGCCCGGCGTCGCCCAGCGCCCGCACGGTGCGATCGAGCGCGGGTGTCATCGCTACCACGTGGTCGATCGCGACGACCCCATTGGCGTGCTCGGCGGCGATTCGGCCCGGCCCGGCCCCCGGCCCGGACCCGTCCGACGGTCGGCCATTCGCTTCGATTTCGTCGAGGCGCGTCGTTGGCATGCCGTCGAGCTCGGTCGAGCAGACGCCCCGCAGCGACCAGCCGACGATGCCGCGCCCGGCGCTCTCGCCTGCAAGCCGCAGCCGCACGGCGCCGAGCTGCACGGCGTCGCGCTCGACGGCGAAGCCGAGCGCAGCCCATCGCTCGGGCTCGTCCGCGAGCACGAGCTCCTCGATACTCACCCCGCTCATCCACGCCACCCACGGCCGCCGACGCTCATCGCGTGCAGCATGACAGCCCGAAGGTGGCCCCGGCATGGCAGAGCGCCCGGTGTCCGCGCGCGCTCTCAGCGCTCGATAACGAGCTTCGTCCAGTCGCGCTCGAGCAGCGCCTCGGCGGCATCGCCCCAGTCGACGATGCGCGTGGTCACGCGCTCGGGCCGCAGCTCGCCGGAGGCGGCGAGCGCGAGCACGTGCGGGATCGCCGCTCGTGCGTGCGCACGGCCGGTCTTGAAGGTGATGCACTTGGTGTACATCTCGAGCAGCGGCACTGCCGGCTGCTCACCGAAGTAAATCGCCGTGCTCGTGCAGATCCCGTCGGGCGCGGTCGAGCGCAGCGCAAGCGCGAGGCCGTCGGCAGCGGCGCATGAGTCGACGGTGACCGGAAACGGCCCGAGCCGCTGCGGCGCGTCGGCCAGTGTGAGCGTCTCGGCGCCGAGTGACTCGGCGGTTGCGCGCCTGGCGGTGTCGTCGTCGACGTACGTCACGGAGGTCGCGCCGAGCGCGAGTGCGATCGCGGCGGCATAGAGACCGATCGAGCCGGAGCTCGCGCCGCCGACGACGAGCACGGAAGCTCCCGGCTCCTCGGCGAGCGCCGGCGCGACGGCGCGCCAGGCGTCTGAGATGTTGTCCGAGGCGCTCGCCACGGCAGCCGGGGCGAGCCCGTCGGGCAGCGGCACGAGCATGTGCTCGGCGTAGGGCACGAGCACCGAGTCTGAGAGGAAGCCGCCCCAGCGCGCGACGGCTGGGCCGAAGCCGTACGTGGACATGAAGTCGACGCTCGCGCAGTTGCCGGTTCGCCCGCGCAGGCACGGCGCGCACTCGCCGCAGGAGATCTGGAAGGGGACGCTGACGAGCTGCCCCGGCGCCAGCGAGCCTGCGTCCTCGCCGGCGTCGATCACCTCGGCGACGCACTCGTGCCCGATCGGGAAGGGTGCCGGGAACGGAGATTCGCCGGCAAGGATCAGCGCGTCGAGGTCGCACGTGGCGACGGCGAGCGGGCGCACGAGCGCGGCGCGGTCTGACTGCAGGCGCGGCTCGTCGGCTTCACGCCACTCGAGCCGGTCGGGTGCTACGTAGGTGAGCTGCTGCATCGGCGCCGCCTCCGTTGATAGAGCGATCGCTCTATTCTCCACGATCGCGGGCCGGGCCGCTTCGCGGGTGCGCGGCGTAGGCACGCCGCACGAGAGCGTCTGCGCCGCTACTCGGCCAGGCCGTTGGGCGAGCCGCCGGCGACGATCGGCTCCTCGGGCTCGAGGCCGGTGCTCGCGATCAGCCGCGCGATGGCCATGTAGTTGCCGAGCACGAGCAGCAGCTCGACGACCTGGCGCGGACCGATCGCCTCGGTGAGCTCGGCGACAGAGGACTCGCAGGCGGCGCCGTCGAGGATCGCCTCGCGCGAGAAACGCAGCAACAGCTTCTGCTGATCGGTGAGGCTCGGGTCGTCGGCATCGCGATCGGTCTCGATCGCGAGGATCTGCGCGTCGCTCGCACCGACCGCCTTGGCGATGGCAACGTGCTGGGACCACTCATACGGCGAGTCGACGAGATGGGCGACCTGCAGGATGGCGAGCTCGCGCGAGAGCGGCTCGAGCTCGAGCCGGCGCAGCAGCGCTGCGCTGTATCGCAGCCACGGCTCGAAGGCACTCTGCGCGTGCGCAACCATGCGAAACAGGCTGAGCGGCGTGCGCTCGAGATGCTCGGCGATCGCGTCGGGACCGTCGGCCGGGTCGTAGTAGGGCAAGCGCGGCACGCGGGAGACGATGCTACCGGCGCTACGGTTCCCCGATGTGGGCTCAGGGCGAGATACGACTGGATCCGCGCCCTCGCGGCTTTCACCTGATCACGCGCGAGGTGCTGGCGGCGCTCCCGCGCCTCGCCGAAGTCGAGGTCGGGCTGCTGCACCTGTTCATCCGCCACACCTCGGCGTCGCTGACGCTGAACGAGAACGCGAGCCCGGACGTGCGGGCTGATTTCGAGTCCTACTTCAACGCGGCGGTGCCGGAGGACGCGCCGTACTGGACGCACACGCTGGAGGGCTCAGACGACATGCCGGCGCACGTCAAGTCATCGCTGCTCGGCCCGTCGCTGACGATCCCGGTGGCGGGCGGTCGCCTGGCGCTCGGCACGTGGCAGGGCATCTACTTGTGCGAGCATCGCGACCATGGCGGGCCGCGCTCGCTCGTGGCGACGCTGACGGGAGCGAGTGGCGGGGAGGCTTAGCTCAGGACGGCATGTACGGTCCGGGCTTCGGGCGCACGCGACCACCGGGGAAGGCCAAGCGCAGGATCGTGCGGTGGACGGTGCCGAGCTGCTTGTGCAGCGGCCCCGTGTTGTAGGGCAGTCCGTAGCGACGGCAGATGTCGCGCACGCGCGGCCCGATCTCGGCGTAGCGCGAGGACGGCATGTCGGGATAAAGGTGATGCTCGACCTGAAAGCTGAGGTTGCCGGCGAGCAGGTGAAAGAGCGGTCCGCCGTCGATGTTGGCGGCGCCGAGCAGCTGGCGCACGTAGAAGCCGCCGCGCGTCTCATCGGCGACCTCGTCCTCGCTGAAGGTGTACGTCTGGTCGGGAAAGTGCCCGCAGAAGATGATCGAGTAGGACCACACGTTGCGCACGATGTTGGCGGTGAAGTTGGCGCTGATCGTCGAGGAGAACGAGCGCCGCGCAGCCTTCGCCGAGCCACGGCTGGAGATGAGCCCGGCAAGCGCGCTGAGCGCGGGGAAGGCGACGTAGTCCTTGACGATCTGATCGCGCGCCTTGACGCCAATCGCCTTGAGCTCTTGCACGACCTGCTCCTTTGACTTCTCGCCGGAGTGGATCGCACCGCGGTTGAGGTCGTGCACGGCGACGCCCCACTCGAAGAAGCCCATCAGCAGCAGGTTGTAGAGCGGCTGCGCGAGGTAGACCGGGTGCCATTTCTGGTGCGGGTCGATCCGCATGATCTCGTAGCCGAGGTCGCGATCCTTGCCGCGGATGTTGGTGAACGTGTGGTGCTCATAGTTGTGCGAGTGGCGCCACGCGTCGGCCGGTGAGGCGGTGTCCCAGTCCCAGTTCTGCGAGTTGATGTCGGGGTCGTTCATCCAATCCCATTGCCCGTGCATCACGTTGTGGCCGATCTCCATGTTCTCGAGGATCTTCGCGACCGACAGCGCAGCCGTGCCGGCGAGCCAGAGGGGCCGGCGCTGCGAGCCGCTCAGCAGCGCGCGCGCGGCGAGCACGAGCTGGCGGTGCAGCTTGATCGTGCTGCGGATGTAGCGCGAGTCGCGATCGCCGAGGTCGGCGTAGACCTCGTCGTGGATCGCGTCGAACTCGCGCCCGAGCGCCTCGAGCTGCTCGGCCGAGAGCCGCGCGAGCGGGTTCTCGTCCGCGCCTGCGGCGGGCGGTGCGTCGGTGTTCGGGGGAGGCTCGGTGAGGCTTGCGGACATTGGCGCTTTCCTTTTCTTTATTAAAGGATCGGTTTGCGGGGCCGGCTTCTTCAGAGGGCGATCTCGACGGCGCCCTCTGGGGCGTTGATGCAGGTCTGGACCATCTCGCCGGGCTGACCATGGACCCGGCCGGTGCGCAGGTCGCGCACCTGGCCCGAGCAGAGGCGTCCGACACACGTGTGGCAGATGCCCATGCGACAGCCGAACGTCAGCTCGGCACCGGCGCTCTCGCCGGCGGCGAGGATCGGCTGCTCGCCGTCGCTGAGCGCCTCGATCCGGCTCTTGGTGAAGCTGATCGTGCCGCCGCTGCCGCGCTCGCCGTCGCCGACGCGCACGTCGGGCTGGAAGTGCTCCATGTGCAGCCGCTCGGGGTTGCCGTCACTGCGCCAGCGCTCGCCGATCGCCTCGAGCAGACCGGAGGGACCGCAGAGAAAGGTCTCGCGCTCGCGCCAGTCGGCGCACAGCTCGTCGAGCTGGTCGGCCGTCACGCGACCCTGCTCGCCGGTGCGCCGCTCGTGCAGCCTGTAGCCGGGGTGACGTGCGTCGAGCTCGCGCAGCTCGCGCCCGAAGATCACTCCCTCGGCGCTGCGTGCGCTGTGCACGTGAACGGCGTCGTGAAGCTCGCCATCGCCGGCGAGGCTTCGCAGCATGCTCATGACCGGCGTGATGCCGCTGCCGGCGCTGATGAACAGCATCCGCTGCGGCAGCGGGTCGGGCAGCACGAACGTGCCTTCGACGCCGCCGAGCCGCACGATCGCGCCGGGGCGCACGCCGTTGAACAGAAACGGCGAGACCTTGCCGTTCTCGACGAGCTTCGGCGTGATCGAGATGCAGCCGTCCTCACGCCGCGGGTCCGACGTGAGCGAGTAGGCGCGCCAGTGGTGGATGCCGTCGACCTCGATGCCCAGTCGCAGGTACTGGCCCGGGCGGTGCCCCGGCCACTCCCACCCGGGCTTGATCAGCACGGTGACAGCGTCCGAGGTCTCGCGCTCGATCCGCTCGATCCGCCCACGCAGCTCGCGCGTGGACCACAGCGGGTTCACCAGCTCGAGGTAATCGTCGGGCAGCAGCGGCGAGGTGAACGAGCGGATCAACCCGAGCACGCGCCGGCGGCGCGCGGAGACCTGCGGGACCGCGCCGCGTTCAGCCACGAGAGCCACCCCCGAGCAAGAGCTCCTTCCGTTCCGTGGGTGGCTCGGGGCTACGTATCATCTTGCATCGAGTAAACATTACCTCAAATGAGGTTACATGAAACATGGTACCGTTACGTGATGTATGGCACAGAGGAAGAGCACGCCGTCGAAAAGCACGACCAAACGCACCGAGCCTCGTGCGGGCGCGCCGGCGCAAAACGGCGGACAGACGCGCGAGCCCACGGGCGCCACGCCACGTAAGCCCAACGGCGCCGAGGCCATCGTGCCCTCCGCTCCAGCGAACGATTTGACGATCGAGCAGCTCGCGGGCGAGGTCGGGATGTCGGTGCGCAACATCCGCAACCACCACACGCGCGGTCTGCTGCCGCCGCCGGAGGTGCGCGCGCGGGTGGGCTACTACAGCGCCGAGCACGTGGCGCGGCTGCGCCTGATCCTCGACCTGCAGGCCGACGGTTTTAACCTCGCCGCGATCGAGCGCCTGCTGAGCGGCTCCGACGGGCTGGCCGCGCGGCTGCTCGGCCTGCGCAGGGCCGTGACGACCCCGTTCGAGGCCGAGCAGCCGGAAGTGATCACGGCCGCGGAACTGGTCAAGCGCTTCGGTGAGCTGAGCGCGAAGGACGCCGAGCGCGTACGCAAGCTGAAGCTGCTGCTGCCGCTCGGCGACGGAAGCTTCGAAGCGCCGAGCCCGGCGCTGTTGCGCGCCGCCGAGCAGGTGATCGCGCTCGGCATCCCGCTGCACGCGGCGCTCTCGCTGAGCGACCGTGTCAGCCGCGACGCCGACTCGATCGCGCGCTCCTTCACGAGGCTGTTCCTGCGCGAGCTGTGGGAGCCGTTCGATCAGGCCGGCCAGCCCGAGGAGGGCTGGGACGAGCTGATCGAGAGCGTCGACGCCCTGCGCCCGCTCGCCTCAGAGGCGCTCTTGGCGCTGTTCAAGCTGCGCATGACGGCGCAGCTCGAAGAGGCGTTCGGCAAGGTCATCGAGCACCAGTCCAAGCGCAAGTAGGCCAGAGAGGCTCGACGAGGGCGCGCTCGGATCGACTGCGCGAGCCGGCTCATCCCCCACCGACCGCTCCTGCGCGCAGCCTTCCAAGCACGACATCCCCCTCGTCCGGTCTGGCTCCGCGAGATGACTCTGGGAAACATCTCGAGCGCCGATGTCGTCCGGTAGCCTCCCCGATGGGATGAGCGGGGTCATTGGCTCGCAGCCACGAACTTCGGCCGCCGGCGTTGTGCCAACCCTACAAGTGGTCGGCGAGCGCGCGGGGAGCGTCGACACGGAGGTGCAGCACCGCCTCGAGCGCATCGCCGACATGCTCGTCGCGCGGCGGCGCACGCTGGCGGCGGAGATCGTGGCGCAGGCCAAGCGCGAGATACCCGAGTACGTGTCCCCGCCGGGCGAGGCGCTCGAGCACATCGCCGGGCACATCGACCTGCTCGCGGCGATCATCCGCGGACGGCGAGTCGTCGCGGCCGACTACGACTTCATCGCGCCGCACGCCGCCAGGTGGGCGCGCGACGGCGTCCCGCTGTCGGCGTTCCTACACGCCTTCCGCCTTGGCATTCGCGTGCTGTGGGACACGGTCGTGGCCGACACCGGCGAGGACGTGCGGGCGCGCGCGGCGACGCTGTCGGCGGCGCGGCCCTTCCTGGAGTCGCTCAACGCGTCGAGCACGCAGGCCGCCGCGGCCTACCTCGAGGCGCAGCAGTCGCTCGCCGCCGAGGGCGCCGGCGCACGACGCGACCTGCTCGAGCAACTGCTCGCGGGTGGACCGCTGAGCGGCACGCGCATGCGCTCACTGGCGGCCGAGGCGGGCCTGCACGAGGACACGCGTTGCGTGGTGATCGTCGCAAGCGATCCCGGCGCGCTGGAGCAGGACGCGGCGCGTACCGCCGCAAGCGAGCTCACGCAGGCCGCCTCGAGCGCGGTCAGACCGCTGAGCGTCGCGCGTCACGACGAGCTCGTGATCGTCCGCGCGCTGCGCGCCGGCGAGCTCGGCGGCCTCTCGCGCAGGCTGCGCGCCGCGCACGGCAGCCTCGCCGCGCGGCGGATCGCCGTGCGCGTGGGCGTGAGCACCGAGCACGATGGGCTCGCGCGCGTCCCGCTGGCCTACACCGAGGCACGGCGCGCGGCCGAGGGCGCCGGGCCTGAGGGCGGCGTCGTCTCGCTGTCGGAGCTGAGCCCGACCGACTACCTCGCCTCGCACGCCGACGAAGTCGCGGCGCGGCTCGTGCCGGAGGCGGTGCGCAGCTTCATCGCCGAGGACATCGAGCGCGACGGCGCGCTGATCGACACGGTGCTGGCGTATGCCGACGCCGACATGAACCTCGCGCGCGCGGCGCAGCGCTTGCACATCCACGTCAACACCGCGCGCTACCGCCTGAGCAGGATCGCCGAGCGAACGGGCTGCGAGCCGCGCAGCCTCTCCGACATGCTCGACCTCGTACTGGCGATCAAGATGCTCGCCGGCCGGCGCCCGGCCTCGGGCTGAGCGCCCGCCAATCCGCCGCCTGCTCGCCGGTCATATGCTCGTCTAAGAGCGCCGCGCAGGCGAACGCAGCGGGCCTTGGCGGCCGATAGGCGTCGCAGATTGCCCATGAATCGAGCACAACTGATCCGAGAGCTGGTGCTCGACTCGCAATACGTGATCGACGAGCACCTCGTCGCGAGCGCGATTCTCGCTCGCGCGATGACGCGCGGCCTGATCGGCGCCGTGGCATTCCGCAACGACCTGCCTGCGCCAAATCCGGTGCGCTCGTTCAGGCCGACCTCCCACGCTCGCTCCTTCCGCCCGTGCGCGTTCGCAGGCTTCGAGCGCCGTCGTATGGCCGCGTACCTGGGGATGATGTAGTGCCCGTGCCCACGCTGCAGGTCTCTGTGCAGATCGGCCACGAGCTGCTCGGGCAGTGCATCAAACAGGGCCAGGCGCTCGTCCAGCGCGCAAGCCTCGTCGGCGACTTCAGCGACTACGAGAGCTGGAAGTCGGCGCGTAAGCAGTGGATCGATCCAACCGTGCAGGCACTCGAGCACATGTACGGCGGCCCCCGTGAGGCGCGCGACTTCGTCGACACCGTCACCTGTCCCGAGGACCCGAAGCGCTGGCAGGAGCAGTATGCGACCGACCTGAAGTGTGTCGAGGAGGCGATCGAACTGCTCAAGCTGCTGCAGGGCGAGCTGGCGTTCGCCGGCGTTCGGCCGGGAGTCGGCGCGGTGGAGCTGGAGGCGGGCGCCCTGCAGCCGACGGGCAGCGCGGCGAGCGCGGGCGCGGGCACTAACCCAACGCCCGAGTCACAGCCGCTGCAGAGAAGCGCGATCGACGACGAGCCGGGCAACCCGAACGGCGTAGCGGAGCAGCCCGCGGACAGACACGTAGCGGCCGGCTCGGAGCATGCAGCGGCCGGAGGCCCAGAGCTCGCCGAGGCCGAGCCGCTCGAGCACGAGCCGACCGGGCGACCCGCACCCGCCCCCGACCTGGAGTCGCCACGGGAGCGGCAGGCGCCGAGCGGGAGTTCCTTTGCCGAGCCCTCGCCAGAGAAGACCGGCGAGAACGGGCTGGGGGTCGGCGCGGAGCTCGAGCCCGCGCAGCACGTCGGCTCGCAGTTGGCGCATCACGCCAACGGCGCGACACCCGCCGAGCGCGACCCGACCGGAGCGGCGGCGCCGGCGCGCACGCGTCAGGTGCTGCTTGCGCACGGGCGCGACGAGCGCTGGAAGCAGGCCGTCGAGCACCTGCTCGAACAGGCCGGCGAGCACGAGATCAGGATCGTCAGCCAATGCTCGGGCGAGCACGGCCGGCTGGCCGACGCACTCGACGACGAGCAGGCGACGGCTTCGCGCTACGCCGTCGTGCTGCTAACGGCCGACGACGTCGGCGGTCCGCGCCTGGAGTCCGACAGCGAGCCGTTCTTCTCCACGCGCGCCCACCAGGAGGTCATCTTCCAGATGGGCTTCCTCGTGGCCGCGCTCAGCCCGGGGCGTGTGTGCGTGCTCTACGAGGACGGCGTCGAACTGCCGTGCGACCTCGAGGGCGTCTCGCACGTCCGCCTCGACCTCGCCGGCACGTGGCAGCCGAAGCTGCTGCTGCACCTGCGTCGCGCGGGCTTCGACTACGACATGAACAAGCTCGTCGGGGTCTGAGCGCGGGCCGGGCGGCGTTGGCATGCCCCGAAATCGGCATCGCCTGGACAGCGCCGTACGCTTGACAGATAATGAACGAGATGCGCCGCTGGCGTTCGATCTTCTCCCGCGGGCGAGCGCCCGGCGGGCATGGCCGGAGTTGAGCTGATTGCAGGTCCAATTCTGTGGCGTGCGTGGCTCGCTGCCGGCGGCCGGCAAGGACTTCATCCGCTACGGAGGGCACACGTCGTGCCTCGCGCTGACTCACGATGGAGCGAGCGCGCCGACGCTGTTCCTCGACGCCGGCACGGGACTGCTGCAGGCGCCCCCGCTGCTCGACGGCGCGCCCTACGCAGGCGCGCTGCTGCTCACGCATCTGCACTGGGACCACGTCGTCGGATTGCCGTTCTTCTCGGCCGACGCTCGCGACGGTACGCGCGTTGACGTGCTGCTGCCCGAGCAGGAAGATGGCGCCGACGCGGCGAGCGCACTCGGCGGCTTGATGTCGCCGCCGTATTTCCCGATCGGGCCGCTGCAGATGTGCGGCGAGTGGAGCTTCTCGACGCTGCCGGAGGGCACGTTCGAGGTCGAGGGCTTCAGCGTGCTCGCGCGCGAGATCCCGCACAAGGGCGGGCGCACGTACGGCTACCGGGTGAGCGCAGCGGGCGCGACGATCACGTACATGCCCGACCACAACCCAACCGCGCTCGGCCCGGGCGAGGATGGCCTCGGCGAGTACCACCCGGCCGCGCTCGAGCTCGCGCGCGACGCGGATCTGCTCGTGCACGACGCGCAGCTCTTGCCCGAGGAGCTGGCGGCCGAAGCCCACTTCGGGCATGCGGCGGCCGACTACGCGGTGGCGCTCGGCGAGCGTGCCGGCGCGGGCGCGGTGGCGCTGTTCCACCATCGTCTGGACCGCACCGACGACGAACTCGACGAGCTCGCGGCTCGGCTCGGCGGGCGCTCCTCAGCGGTCAGCGTCGCCGCCGAGGGCGTCGTGCTGAACCTCTAGCGCGGCATCATTCGCCGGCCGGGCGCGGCGCGGTCGGGTCCGCGCCCTCGCCGCCGGGCACCTCGCGCGCGAGGTACTCCTCGATCGCGGAGGCATCCTCGCCGGCGCGCTCGGCCACGCGCAGCAGGCCGCCCATCGTCGCGACCTCCTCGACCTGCTCCTTGATGAACCACTGCATGAACTGCTCTGAGGAGTAGTCGGCGGCCTCGCGCGCGGTCGCGGCGAGCTCGTTGATCTGCTCGGAGACCCGCTGCTCCTGCTCGAGTGCCAGCGCGATCGGCTCGGACACGTTGGCAAAGCGGGAGTGGGGCGCGGCGACGCCCGGCGTCGTCACCTCGGCGCCCGTGTCGAGTAGGAACTGCACCATCATCATCGCGTGTCCGCGCTCCTCGAGTGCCTGGCGGTAGAAGAAGCCCGCCAGCTGCGGCAGCGCCTCGGCGTCGTAGTAGACGGCGCACGCCACGTACTGCTGGTGTGCGGCGAACTCGTTGGCGATCTGCTCGTTGAGCTTCTGTGCGAAGGCCGGTGCCGGAGGCATTCGCGCAAGCCTACCGGGCCGGTCACCGGCTCCCGACGGCGCCGCGCGCGGTCGCGCAGGCCCCGCGCAGAGCCGAGCCGCCCCGCTACTCAGTCGACGAGGTAGCGCGTCGGCACGAGGCGCTCGGTGCGCTTCGGCGGGCGCCTGTACTTACGCCGCTGGCGCGGCGGCAGCTTGACGCGCTTGCCCTGCTGCACATGCTCGTAGGGAACGGCGGACAGCAGGTGGCTGATCAGGTTCAGCCGCGCCGTGCGCTTGTCGTCGGCCTCGACGACGTGCCACGGGCTCAGCTCGGTGTCGGTGCGCGCGAACATGCGGTCCTTGGCCTCGGCGTAGTCGACCCAGCGGGCGCGCGCCTGCAGGTCGGTGGGGCTGAACTTCCAGCGCTTGCGCGGGTCGGACAGCCGTTTCTCGAAGCGCCGCTCCTGCTCCTCGTCGGAGACCGACAGCCAGTACTTGACAAGCATGATCCCTTCGTTCTGCAGCGACTGCTCGAAGGAGGGGCAGAAGCGCAGGAACTCCTCGTACTGCTCCTGCGTGCAGTAGCCCATCACGTGCTCGACGCCGGCGCGGTTGTACCAGCTGCGGTCGAACAGCACGATCTCCCCGGCGCCCGGCAGATAGGAGACGTAGCGCTGGAAGTACCACTGCGTGCGCTCGCGCTCGCTCGGCGTCGGTACGGCCGCGATACGACACGTGCGCGGATTCAGGTAGGTCGTGATGCGCTTGATCACGCCGCCCTTGCCGGCCGTGTCGCGACCCTCGAACAGCACGACGAGGCGACGCCCTTCGGAGAGGATCCACTCCTGCATGAAGACGAGCTCGGTCTGCAGCCGCAGGAGCTCCTTCTCATACTGCTTCTCGCTCAGGCGCTGCGGCTCGGCCACCGGTGCATGATCCCACGCCGTAGGCTCACGGCAGCGTGAGCTTCGGAGACCTCCTCGTGATCGTGCTCGCCGGCCTCGGTGGCCCGCTGCTCGCGCTCACGCCGCGGCTGTTCGTACCGCTGGCGATCGGCGAGCTGGCGGCGGGCGCGCTGGCCGGCAGGACGGGCTTCGGCGCGATCCACCCTTCGGACCCGATCACCGCCTTCCTCGCGAGCGTCGGCTTCGCGATGCTGATGCTGACCGTCGGCATGCACCTGCCGCTGCGCGAGCAGCGGCTGTTCTCCTCGCTGCGGCGCGGCGCCCTGCTGGCGGCGATCGTCGGTGTGCTCGCCGTGCCGGCCGGGATTGCGGCGGCGGCGCTCGCCGGCACGGCGCACGCGGCGATCTACGCGGTCGTGCTCGCGTCCGGCTCTGCCGCCGTGATCCTGCCGGCGTTCGAGGAGGCCCGCGCGGGCGGGCGCGATGTACTCGCCGTGATCGCTCAGGTGACGATCGCCGACGTCGTGACGATCGTCTCGGTGCCGATCGTGCTGCAGCCCAGCCGTGCCGGGCACGCGCTGCTCGGGACGGCGCTCGTCGCACTCGCCGCGGTGGCCATGTTCGGCTGCGCGCGGGTGCTGGCGGGAAGGCCGTGGGTCGATCGAGTGCGTGCGCTGTCGAAGTCGCGGCGCTGGGCGCTCGACCTGCGCCTTTCCCTGCTTGTCCTGTTCCTGCTGGCTTGGCTGGCTGAAGAGAGCGGCACGAGCGTGCTCGTCGCGGGTTTCGGGGCGGGCGTCGCAGTGGCGCTGCTCGGCGGTCCGAAACGGCTCTCGACGCAGATCCGCGGCGTTGCCGACGGCTTCTTCATACCGCTGTACTTCGTCACGCTCGGCGCGCAGCTCGACCTCGACGGCCTCGTCCGCCACCCGGCGATGATCGCGCTGGCCGGCGCGCTGGTGGTGCTGAACGTCGCCGTCCACCTGGCGGCAGCCGCGCTCGAGCGGGTCAGGCCGGGGGCCGGGCTGGCGGCCTGCGCGCAGCTCGGCGTGCCGGCCGCGACGGCCTCGCTCGGGCTCGCCGAGGGCATCCTCTCGCCGGAAGTGGCGACGGCGATCGTCGCCGCCGCCTTCGTCAGCCTCGGCGTCTGCACGCTCGGCGTCGAGCTGCTGCTGAGCAGCGAAGCGCAGCCGGCGCGTACGCTTCGCGCGTGAGCGCGGACGATCAGCCGGGTACGGGCGAGACCGGGCTCGCGCTCGACGAGGAGCTGCTGCTGTGGCTGGGCGACGAGGCGCCCGCCGTGCGCGCGGCAGACGCGATGCGCGTGCGCGAGATCGCCGCCGAGTTCGCGTACGGCTTCGACGCGCTCGCGCACGTCGCGCCCGCCGTGAGCGTGTTCGGCTCGGCCAGGACGCCGCGCGAGCACCCCGACTACGCGCTCGTGCGGGGGTCGCAGCGGAGCTCGGCCGCGCCGGCTACGGCATCATCACGGGCGGCGGCGGCGGGCTGATGGAGGCTGCCAACCGGGGTGCCCGCGACACAGGGGCGGTCTCGGTCGGCTGCAACATCGAGCTGCCGCGCGAGCAGCGGCTCAACGAGTACGTCGACATCGGCCTGACCTTCGGCCACTTCTTCGCGCGCAAGGTGATGTTCGTGCGCTACGCCTGCGCGTTCGTGATCGCGCCCGGTGGCTTCGGCACGCTCGACGAGTGCTTCGAGGCGCTCACGCTGATCCAGACGCGCACGATCCGCCACTTTCCGGTGATCCTGATCGGCACCGAGGAGTGGGACGGGCTGCTCGAGTGGCTGCGCGCCCGCGCGCTTGCCGACGGCCGCGTGAGCGAGGACGACTTGGCGCTGTTGCAGCGGACCGACGACGCGCAGGAGATCCGCGCGATCATCGACCGTGCCTGCCTGCGCCAGCGCGAGCAGGCCGAGCGAATGACGCGACGCAGCGCCTAAGTGCTCGTACGCGGGTGCAGCGCCACGGCCGGCTCTTCGCTCTCGGACGCGTGTGCGGGCACGCCGGCCGCGTTGTAGGCGTCGAGCGCGTCGAGCGTCTCGGCCTTCAGCAGCGCTTGGGCGAGGCTCTCGAGCTGCTCGCGGTGCTCGGTCAAGATCCCCGTGACCTCAGCGTGTGAGCTGTCGACGAGCCTGCGCACCTCCTCGTCGACCAAGCGCTGGGTCTCCTGCGAGGTCTCGCTCGCTCCGGGCAGCAGCGGACCCTGGCCGTCGGAGGGGAGCACCGTGATCGGCCCGACGGCGTCGCTCATCCCCCAGCGCCCGACCATCTGGCGTGCGATCGCCGTCAGCTGCTGGATGTCGGACTCGGCGCCGGAGGTGATCGATCCGTAGACGACCTCCTCGGCAACGCGCCCGCCGAGCGCGACGCGGATCTTCGCTTCGAGGTCTTCGCGCGAGTAGGACACGCGGTCTGCGTCGGGCGTAGAGAGCGTCACGCCCAGCGCCATGCCGCGCGGGATGATCGAGATCTTGCGTACCGGGTCGGCGCCCGGCGTGAGCATGCCGACGAGCGCGTGGCCGGACTCGTGGTAGGCCGTGCGCTCGCGGTCGGCCGGGGACAGCAGGATGCCGCGCGGCGAGCCGAGCATGATCTTCTCGAGCGAGTCGGTGAAGTCGTTCATCTCGACCTTCTCGTGGCCGCGGCGCGCGGCGAGCAGCGCGGCCTCGTTGGCGAGATTGGCGAGGTCGGCGCCGACCATCCCCGGCGTGCTCGCCGCGACGGCGTCGAGATCGACGCTGTCGGCGAGCGGGATCGAGCGCGTGTGGACTTCGAGGATTTCCCTGCGTCCTTTGCGATCGGGTGCCTGCACGGCGACGCGCCGGTCGAAGCGGCCGGGGCGCAGCAGCGCCGAGTCGAGCACGTCGGGGCGGTTGGTCGCGGCGAGCACGACGACCGCCTGCGAGCTTTCGAAGCCGTCCATTTCGGTGAGAATCTGGTCGAGCGTCTGCTCGCGCTCGTCGTTGGCGCCGGTGACCGACACCGAGCCCTGACGCGAGCGCCCGATCGCGTCGAGCTCGTCGATGAAGATGATCGACGGCGCGGCCTCCTTGGCCTTGGCGAACAGGTCGCGCACGCGCGAAGCGCCGACGCCGACGATCGCCTCGATGAACTCCGAGGCCGAGATCGAGAAGAACGCGGCATGCGCCTCGCCGGCGACGGCGCGTGCGAGCAGCGTCTTGCCCGTTCCCGGCGCTCCCGAGAGCAGCACGCCGTGGGGCATGCGCCCGCCGAGGCGCCCGTACTTATCCGGACTGCGCAGGAAGTCGACGATCTCCGACAGCTCGGCCTTGGCCTCGTCGATTCCGGCGACGTCGTCGAACGTCACGCGGATCTTCTCCGGGTCGACCTGGCGCGCCTGCGATTTGCCGAAGTTGCCGAGCGCGCCCATCGCGCCGCCCGCTTTAGCTGCGCGGCGCGCGAGCAACACGAACAGCCCGACGATCAGCAGCGTCGGACCGAACCCGAGCAGCAGCTCGGCGAGGATCGATTTGCTTTCGGTCGTCGGCTTGGCGTTGATCTCGACGTTCTTCTCTTTGAGCAGCGCCGTCAGCTGTTCGTCGTTCCAGAAGGTCGGGATCTCGGTGGCGAACTGCTTCGTCGGCGTGGCTTTCTCCTCGCTCGGCGGGTAGCGCAGCTTCGCCTTGAAGGTGCCCTGGATCGTGTCGCCCTTGGTCGAGATCGATTTGACCTCACCGCCCTGGACCTGCGTGAGGAAGTACGGGTTGAACGGGACCGTGACGCGCTGTTCGCCGGTTTTGGGCTGGAACAGCAGCAGCGTCACCCAGTTGATCGCGACGAGCACGAGTACGAACCAGAGGAACGTCGGGCGGCGGTGGACGGGCGGCCCGCTTGGCGTCTGCTCGGGCATGCCGCGTCCGTCGGGCGCCGGCGAGACCTGCCAGCCGCGCTTGTCGCGCGGCATCGGCGGGTGAGCATCGCTGCGACTCGACTCCTGTGATGTGGACTGCTGGTTGTCCTGTGGTTGCTGGTCTGCCACCGGGTCCATCCTACGCGCGTCGTGCCGCCGCTCCGTGCGCAGCCGGGCGCACTCGCATCACAGCGGCCAGAAGGGCTGCAGCTGAGCGACGGCCAGTCTCGTCTCGGCGAGCTCTGCCGACGCCGTACGCGGCGGCCGATCGTCGGCGAGCGCGAGCATCGTCTCGCGCACGGACTGTGCGAGCGAGACCGGTTCGTAGCCACCCTCGAGCACGATTCCGAGCGGCACCCCACACGCACGCGCAAGCTCGTGCACGTGACGCGCCAGCTCGCCGAAGGAACTCGTCTCCAGGAGACATTCGGCGAGCGGGTCGGCGCGGTGCGCGTCGAAGCCGGCCGAGACGAGCACGAGGTCGGGCGCGAAGGCGCGCGCGGCCGGGATCACGACGTGCTCGATCAGCGACAGCCACAGCTCCTCGCCCGAGCCGGGCGGGACGGGCAGGTTGAGCGTGTAGCCCTCGCCGGCGCCCGAGCCGACGTCGCTGAGCGGTCCCGTGCCGGGATACAGCGGCGACTGGTGGATGCTCGCGAACAGTACGTCGGCGCGCGTGCGAAATGCCTCGGCGGTGCCGTTGCCGTGATGCACGTCCCAATCGAGGATGAACACGCGCTCTGCGCCGAGCTCGGCGATCGCCAGCTCGGCGGCGACGGCGACGTTGTTGAACAGGCAGAAGCCCATCGCGCGGTCCGGTTCGGCGTGATGACCGGACGGGCGCAGCGCCGAGAAGCCGAAGCCCGCCTCGCCGGCCAGCAGCGCGGTGGCGAGCGCACAGGCGCCACCGGCCGCGTGCAGCGCCGCCCAGTAGGACGGCTCGCCGACGACCGTGTCCGGGTCGATCGCGCCGCCACCCGAGGCCGCGAGCTGCTCGATCGCGCCGATCAGCCGCTTGCTGTGGACGAGCTCGAGCGTCGTCTCGCCGGCGGCCGGAGCCTCGCGCCGCTCCCAGCCGAGCCAGTCCTCGGCGACGAGCAGCCGCTCGAGCGCGACCATCCGCTCGGGCGTGTCCGGATGGTGCGGCATCAGCACTCGCGGATCGTGCTCGAGCGAGGAGGGGTGGCTGTAGTAGAGCCCCGTGCGCGGCGCCGTCGCCATTGGATCAGTGTGGCACCGCGCGCGAGCACTCGCTCGCCGCGCGTTCTCACCCGATCAAATCGAGCGCGGCGCCGACGATCGTCCTCAGCGTCGATGCCGAAGTGCCGGTAGAGGTCCTCCACGTCGCCGGACTGCCCGAAGTCCTGAACGCCGAGGCAGGCGATCGGCGTGTCGTTGACGGCGCCGAGGAAGGACGAGCGTGTGCGGGTGGCCGTCGAGCACGGTCACGATCGGCGCGGCGCGCTCCGGCGGGAACAGCTCGTCGAGGATGGCGTCGTCGCCGTCGGCCAAGCCCTGTCGCGCCTGCAGCGCGCGGAAGACGAGGTCGGCGGAGGTCAGGCAGACGACGTCGACGGCCGATGCCGGCGCCGCTCAGCTCCTCAGCAGCGGCGAGCGCCTCGGGCATGATCGCACCCATCGCCGACGAGCGTGACGGCGGGCGCATCGGCGTCGGCTTCGCGCAGCCGGTAGCCGCCGCGTAGAACCTGCTCGCGACGCGCGCTCGCGCGCGGCTCGGTCGTCGGGCACGCGCGCGAGCGCCTGGTCGATCGGGCGGGTGGTGAGCCGGAAGTAGGAAGAGCTGCCGCCGTCGTGGCCGAGCTGAGAGAGCGCGTGCAGCAGCGTCCACTCGAGGTCCTGGCCGAAGGCCGGCTCCCAGGCGATGCAGCGCGGCTGCTCGAGGCCGACCGACGGCGTGATGATCGACTGGTGGGCGCCGCCCTCGGGGGCGAGCGTGACGCCGGACGGGGGTGCCGACGAGGATCGACTGCCCGCCTGCGTAGATGCCGAACGACCACGGCTCGAGCGCGCGGTTGACGAACGGGTCGTACAGCGTGCCGATCGGCAACAGCGCGCTGCCGTCGCGCGACCACGTCGCGCCGAGCTCGCCGAGCAGGCCGACGAGGTTGCCCTCGGCGATGCCCAGCTCGATGTGCTGGCCGTGCTCTGATCTCGCGCCAGCGCACGAGCGTGTCGGAGTCGTCGGCGAACCAGTCGATCCGCTCGCCCATGTTCCAGACGCCGACGCGGTTGATCCAGCCGCCGAGGTTGGTCGAGGAGGCGACGTCGGGGCTGACGCGTGACGACGTGCGCGGCGGCGTCGGGCGCCGCGTGGGCGAGGTCGACGAAGAAGCGCCCGAAGCGCCTGCTGGGTGGATTCGGCGCCGGCGTGCGAGCGACCGAGGTCGGCGGGCACGGGCGGCGGCCCGTTCAGGAGCACGGTCGGGCGCGTCAGGCGCTCGGCGCTCGCGTCGCACAGCCGGCTGCTCTGGCGAGCCCTGCTCGAAGCGCGCCCACGGGTCGATCGGCATCGGCGCCGAGCTCGCCTGCCAGCTCGCTGCCACTGCTCGTCGGAGAGCAGCGCCGAGTGGTTGCCGGGGTGGCCCTCGGTGGGCAGCCCCCAGGCCTTGATCGTGTAGGCGAAGATCGACGGTCGGGCGGTCGCTTGACCGCGTCGGCGCGGCGGAAGGCGTCGAGCAGGTCGGCGAGGTCGTGGCCGCCGAGGTCGCGCACGGCGGCGCCGAGCTCCCCGTCGGCCAGCTCCGTCAGCAGGCGCTCGACCTCGCGCCGCCCGCCACCTTCGCCGGGCAGGCGCTCGCGCAGCTCGGCGGCTCGGCAAGCGCAGCAGCCGCTGGTACTCCTCGTTGGGCATCTGATCGATCCGCGCGCGCAGCGCCTCGCCGCCGCGCCGTGCGAACAGCTCGCGCAGCCGGCGGCCGTACTTGACGGTGATCGTCTGCCAGCCGGCGGCCTCGAACATCGCGCCGATCCGCCCGGCGGCGATGTCGGGGACGACGCGGTCGAGCGACTGGCGGTTGAGGTCGACGATCCACAGCACCTCGCCGAGGCGCGGCGACCATCGGGTCGACGAGCGCCTCCCAGATGGCGCCCTCGTCGAGCTCGGCGTCGCCGACGAGCGCGACCTGGCGACCGCCCTGAGGCACCTCGAAGTGGCCGGCGACGTAACGGTGGGCGAGCGCGCTCCAGATCGTCGCCGTGGCGCCGATCCCGACGGAGCCGGTCGAGAAGTCGACGGGGTCGGGGTCCTTGGCGCGGCTCGGGTAGCTCTGCAGACCGCCGAACTCGCGCAGCTCGGTCAGGTAGGACTGCGTCGAGCGCGCCCGAGCAGGTAGTTGATCGCGTGCAGCACGGGCGCGGCGTGCGGCTTGACCGAGACGCGGTCGGCGGCGCGCAGGTGCTCGAAGTACAGCGCGCATCATGATCGAGACCATCGACGCCGAGGAGGCCTGGTGGCCGCCGACCTTCACGCCCGAGTCGGTCTCGCGCACCTTGTTGGCGTGGTGGACCATGCTCATGGCCAGCCACAGCACGCGGCGCTGCACGGCGTCGAGCACGTCGAGCTGCCCGGTCTGCACCGGCTCGGCCGGCCCCGGCTCGCTCGCCGACACGGGGGCGGCCCTCGGCATTGCCTCCATGTCAGACGATTACCCGCTGTGACACACTGAAATCCACGTCAACTCCACTCTAGACGCAGGTTTTCTCTCTTTTTATAAATTAATAGATAAGATTCTTGCGTGGCTGAGAACGCGCCGGAGCTCGACGAGACGGACCTCGAGATCATCGAGCTGCTGCGCCAAGACGCGCGTCGCACGCTCGCCGACGTGGCCGAGCGGGTCTCGCTGTCGGCGCCTGCCGTCAAGCGCCGCGTCGATCGGCTCGAGCGCGAGCGCGTGATCACGGGCTACACGGTGCAGGTCGACCACGCGCTGCTCGGGCGTCCGCTGCAGGCCTTCACGGAGCTGCGCTTCGCCGGCAACCTGCCGGTCGATCAGATCGCCGGCATCGCCGCCGGGATCCCCGAGGTGCAGACGATCTTCACGACCGCCGGAGACCCCGACGCGCTCGCCTGGATCCGCGTGCGCGACGTCGACGATCTCAAGCGCGTGATCGACCTGCTGCGCCGCTCCGGGCGCGTGACCGGGACGAAGACGCTGATGGTGCTGGGAACGTCGTAGTCCCGGACACCTCAGATCCCGACTCAGACAATGATCGCGTCGATGCTGTCGAGCTTCGCGAAGTCGCGGTCGCGCGTTATCAGCGGAAGCCCGTGGGCGGCTGCGGTTGCGGCGATCAGTGCGTCGGCCGTATGGAGCTTCTTTCCTCGGCGGCGGCGGACGTCCGCGAGCAGCCGGCCATAGTGCGGCGCAATTCGCGTGTCGACGGGGAGGGCCGCGAACCGGCGCTCGGCGAAGATGAGTGTGGCGAGCCGACCGGGACGCTGCTCATCCGTGGCTACCAGCACTCCGTGGTGTAGGCCGCAGAGCGTCACAGCGGAGATCGCCGCTTCCTGCGGCGGATCCTCGAGCGCGAGGCCTTCTCCGCGTGCGAGCGAAATCACAAATGAGGTGTCGAGCAGCGCACGCTTCACACGAACGGATCGCGCGGGGGCTCATCGAGCTCGCGCAACTCTTGCTCGAGGCGATCCTCGGGGAGCATCGTGCCTCGGAGCCCGTTCACGAGCTCGTCAAAGGGCACGAACTGCTGAGCGCGATCGATCGGAACGAGCTCCGCGACGGGATGGCCGTGGACGGTGATCCGCAGCTGCTCTCCCGCCTCGACGCGGCGCAATAGGTCGGCTGTGTTGTTGCGAAGCTCACGCTGTGGTACCTCGGTCGCCATTGGGCTACATTGTAGCCAACCGTGCCTCCGGAGACCCGCTTGGCTGCCGCTCAGAAGACGACCGTCGTCTCCCCCGCGCGCAGCACGCGGTCTTCGCAGTGCCACTGCACGGCGCGCGCGAGCACGGTGCGCTCGATGTCGGCGCCGAGGCGCATCAGCGCGGGCACGTCGTCGCGGTGTGAGACGCGCACCGTGTCCTGCTCGATGATCGGTCCCTCGTCGAGGCCCTCCGTGACGTAGTGCGCCGTGGCGCCGATCAGCTTGACGCCGCGCTCCTTGGCCTGCACGTAGGGGGCGGCGCCGGCGAAGGCCGGCAGGAAGGAGTGGTGGATGTTGATCAGCGGCACCGGAACGCCGTCGACGGTCAGGCGCGCCAGGAAGTCAGGACTGAGGATCTGCATGTAGCGCGCGAGGATCACGAGGTCGACGCGCTCGGCGAGCAGCAGCTCGAGCAGGCGCTGCTCGGCCTCGGCCTTGCGCTCGGGCTCGACCGGGACGTGGGCGTAGGGCAGGCCGAAGGACTCGACGTCGCCGCGCAGGTCGGTGTGATTCGACGCGACGAGCCGCACGTCCATCTGCAACTGCCCGCGCCGCCAGCGCCACAGCAGGTCGAGCAGACAGTGGTCCTGGCGCGAGACGAGGATCGCCACGCGCTTGGGCTCGCTCGCGTCCCACATGCGCCACTGCATCGCCAGCGGCTCGCCCACATCACGTGCGAAGCGCGTTTCCAGCTCGGTCCGTTGCTCGGGCGTCAGCGCGAGGTCGAACTCCATGCGCATGAAGAACGTGCCGCCACGCGGGTCGGTCGTGTGCTGGTCGGAGTGGACGATGTTCGCCCCCGCATCCGTGAGGAAGCGCGACGCGGCAGCGACGATTCCCTGTTGATCGGGGCAGGAGATCGTCAGGCGCGTGATCGGCGGCGGCGTCGGCTGGGCTGGTGCGAATGGCGGTGGCATCTCGCATCAGTATCGGCCAGTGGCCCGAGAACTTCGCTCAGCTCCTCGCGCAGGAGAGGCATAACCTCACGGGCATGAACCGGGACACGAGCGCGAGCGGGCACGTTGCCATCGTCGGTGCCGGCCTGATGGGCGCGCAGATCGGCTGCGAGTACGCGCTCGCCGGTTGCGCCGTGCAGTGGCTCGTGCGCGACCGCGCGCGTGCCGAGCAGCGCGTCGAGCATGCGCTCGCGCTCGCGCTCGCGCACGAGCTCACCGACCAGGCAGCCGTCGCTCGTGCACGTGCGTCAATGCGCTGGGGGGAGCCCGAGGCGGGCGAACATGAGCAGCCCGGCCTGATCGTCGAGTCGCTGCCCGAGGACCTGTCGCTGAAGGCCGGCGTGCTCGGCCCGCTCGCTGCACGCCACCCAGACGCGATCGTCGCCACCAACACCTCCTCGATCTCGATCGGCGCGCTGGGCGAGGCGGCCGGCGTGCCCGAGCGAATCGTCGGCACGCACTACTGGAACCCGCCGCTGTTGATGCCGCTGGTGGAGGTCGTCGCCGGCGAGCGCACCCCGCTCGCGCTGCGAGAGCGCGTCGAGGCGCTGCTTCGGGCGGTCGGCAAGCGCCCGGTCGTGCTCGAGCGCGAGGTCGACGGCCTCTTGTGGAACCGCCTGCAGCTTGCCGTGCTGCGCGAGTCGCTGTGGCTCGTCGAGCACGGCGTCGCCACACCCGAGACGATCGACGAGGTGATGCGCGATGGGCTCGCCCGGCGCTGGCGGCTGACGGGCCCGTTCGAGACGGTCGGCCTGGGCGGCGCTGCCACGTTCGACGCGATCGCCGAGAACCTCTTCCCTGTGCTCTCCGACGCGAAGTCCGCCGGCGGCTTCGCGTCGCACGTTCCCAGCGACCCCGAGCTGCTGGCCGCGCTGCGCGAGCGTCGCGACCGCGCGCTGGCGGCCGACCTGCGCGCCGAACGGGACGGGCAGCGGCTCGAGGCCGAGCGCGCCGAACGCGAGGAACCAGCGTGATCTGTACGCTATATCGACTGATCGATATGGGACAGGTTGACCGGTGAAGACGGCATTCCGCTGATGGCTCGAGACCCTCGCCACGACATCCTCTTCGAGCCGGTCCCGATCGGCCCCAAGACGCTGCGCAACCGCTTCTACCAGAGCCCGCACTGCACGAGCTTTGGCGCCGAGGTGCCCGGCGCGCAGGCGCACATCCGCGGGATGAAGGCCGAGGGCGGCTGGGCCGCGGTCAACACGGAGTTCTGTTCTGTGCACCCCTCCAGCGATGCGCGGCCGGTGATCTCCGCGCGCCTGTGGGACGACGAGGACGCGCACAACCTCAAAGCGATGGTCGACATCGCGCACGAAAACGACTCGCTCGCGGGAGTCGAGCTGTGGCATGGCGGCTACACCTCCGGCAACCAGGAGACCCGCATGGCGGCGCCGAGCGCGAGCCAGGTCAGCGACGAGGCCCTCTACTCGGCTGCCTGCTATGAGCTGGACAAGGCCGGGATTCGGGAGATCCAGGGCTACTACGTCGCCGCGGCCAAGCGCGCGCGCGACGTCGGCTTCGACATCGTCAACGTGCACGGCTCCGAGGGCGGCGCGATCACAGGCCACTTCCTGATGGCGAAGCTGAACAAGCGCACCGACGAGTACGGCGGAACGCTCGAGAACCGCGCGCGCTTCTGGCTGGAGACGATCGAGCTGGTGCGCGATGCGGTCGGCGAGGACTGCGCGATCACGGCGCGGCTGTGCATCGACACGCTGAACGACAGCCCGCTCGGGATCCGCGCGGGCGAGGAGGCCTACCAGTTCATCCAGCTCGCCGACCACCTCGTCGACTTCTGGGACCTGCAGGTCGGCGGCTGGAGCGCCGCCGATTGGCCTGAGAAGCCGGTCGTGCCCTCGCGCATCGCCGGCGAGTTCAACTACCGCGAGTACTTCGAGGCCGTCAGCCCGGCGACGAACAAGCCGATCGCGGCGGTCGGGCGCTTCACGAATCCCGACACGATGGCCGAGGCGGTCCGCTCGGGCGTGATCGACGTGATCGCGGCCGCGCGCCCCTCGATCGCTGACCCGTTCATCCCGAAGAAGATCGAAGAGGGTCGCTACGAGGACATCCGCGAGTGCATCGGCTGCAACGTCTGCGCTTCGCGCTTCTGGCGGGCGCTGCCGATCGTCTGTACGCAGAACGCGACGCTCGGCGAGGAGTTCCGTCGTGGCTGGCACCCCGAGCGCTTCTCGAAGGCCGCCAACGCCGAGAAGACCGTGCTCGTGCTCGGCGCGGGACCCGCCGGCATGGAGTGCGCGATGGTGCTCGGCAAGCGCGGCCTGAGCGCCGTGCACCTGGTGGACGAGCAGGACGCGCTCGGCGGCAGCATGCGCGAAATCAGCGCCTACCCCAACCTCGGCGAGTGGGGGCGGGTGATCACCTACCGCCAGATCCAGCTGCAGAAGCTCGAGAACGTCGAGGTGATCCTGAACACGCGCCTGGACGCCGAGGCCGTGTTCGCCTACGGCGCCGAGATCGTCGTCGTGGCGACGGGGGCGCACTGGCGCGCCGACGGCATGAACGGCCCCACCCAGCAGGCGATCCCAGGTGCCGAGCAGGACTTCGTCTACACGCCGGAGCAGGTCTCGGCGAGCAAGGGCGAGATCGAGGGCGAGCACGTGCTCGTGTACGACACCGACGGGTACTACACGGCCGTCGGCGTCGCCGAGCTCTTGCTGAACGCCGGCAAGCGGGTCACGGTCGTGACGCCGCTGGCCAACTTCGCGAGCTTCATGTTCTTC
Organism: uncultured Solirubrobacteraceae bacterium; assembly: GCA_963717665.1. Lineage (GTDB taxonomy): Bacteria > Actinomycetota > Thermoleophilia > Solirubrobacterales > Solirubrobacteraceae > Palsa-744. Next base: position 2,602,999 of record OY970348.1, on the reverse strand, counting down.
ACGGGAGAGGGCGCACCCGTCAACCTCGGATTGCGCGCCCGCGGGGCCGAGATCGTGACGACGCATCTGCTGTCGGAGATCACGGCCGACGGCCAGCGCGGGCAGAGCGCGTGGGGCGGCGAGGACGTGCACTGGAACGCCGGCGCAGTCGTGCTGGTCACCCAGCGCGAATCGAACGCCGGCATCTACGAGGCGCTGAAGGCCGACCCCGAGCGCCTGGAGCGAGAGCGGATCGAGGCCGTCTACCGCGTCGGCGACTGCGTGGCGCCGCGGATGCCGGCGGACAGCATCTTCGAAGGGCATCGCCTGGCGCGCGAGATCGACTCGGCCAACCCCGCCGTGGCGTTGCCGTTCCTGCGCGAGCTGCCCGACGTCTATCGCAAGCAGACCTTCGCCACGCCAACCAGCTAGAGGAGAGACGTGCACCAAGTGACCACCCAGATCACGAAGTACTCGGTAGTCGACGCACCCGTCGAGCCGGCGCCGATTCCGGCCGAGGACATCATCTCGGGCGAGCCCGAGTCGACGATGGCGATTCTCTGGCGCACCGACGACGGCAAGCTCTACAACGGCGTCTGGCACTGCACGCCCGGCGTGTTCATGCTCTCGAGCCCCGGCGAGACGATCACGCTGATCGAGGGCGACGTGACGATCACGCCCGAGGGCGGCGAGCCGGTCAACGTGCGCGCAGGCGAGATCGCCTACATCCCAGAGGGAACGCGCGCCAAGTGGGAGGTGCGCGAGACCGTGCGCAAGGGCTTTCACTCCTACGACTCGACCGGCGCGCTGCTCGGCCCGGCGTGAGCTGCGCGGCGTGAAGATCCTCGTCCCCGTCAAGCAGGTCGCGCGCCTGCGCGAGGACTTCGCGGCGGACATGGCGCGCGCAGGCGACGACGCCGTCGAGCTCGCGGCCGATGCGCTGGAGTGGGCGCCGAACAAGTGGGACGCCTTCGCGCTCGAGGCCGCGCTCGCGTTGAACGAAGGCAGCGACGGAGAGACGGTCGTCGTGACCGTCGGCGAGGAGCGCGCCGAGGAGTCGCTGCGCGCCGGGCTCGCGATGGGCGCCGACCGCGCGGTGCGCGTGTGGGATGGGGCGCTCGCCGGCGCCGACGCGCTGGCGATCGCAAGCGTGCTCGCGGCCGTGACGAGCGCCGAGCGACCCGACCTGATCCTCTGCGGCGCGCAGTCCTCCGACGCGGCCAGCGCAGCGACCGGGGTGGCGCTGGCGGGCCTGCTCGACATTGCCCACGTCGCCGTCGTCGAGCAGATCGAGCCCGACGGCGCGCGGTTGACCGTGCAGCGCCAGCTCGAGGGCGGCGCCGTCGAGCTGCTGAGCGTCGGGCTCCCTGCACTGCTCACCGTGCAGACCGGGATCAACGCGCCGCGTCGTCCCAACCTGCGCGCGATCAAGCAGGCGCGCGCGGCGGCAGTGACGGTGCTCGGGCTCGCCGACGTCGGCCTCGACGCCGGCGCGGTGGCGACGACCGCCGGCTCGCGCACAGTGGGACTCACGCCACGTCCGCGTGGCCGCGGCGCAACGCTGATCGACGGGGCTCCGGCGGAGATCGCCGCGCGCATCGCCGCGATCGTCGGGGAGGCGATGCGCGCGTGAGCCGGACCGCGCCAGGGGAGCGGAGGCAGCTCCGATGAGGGAGGTCATGGTGCTCGCAGAGGCGCGACGCGGAGAGCTTCGCCCGGTCAGCTTCGAGCTGATCGGCGCCGCGCGCGCGCTCTGCGGGCAGGGTGCGGGTGCGGTGGTGGTCGCCCTGGTCGGGCCCGACGCCGCGGCGCAGGCCGATGCGGTCGCGATCGAGGGAGTGCAGCAGGTGCTCGTCGTGCCCACCCCGCAAGCGCACTTCGAGGCGCACGTTGCGCAGGCCGCCGTCGAGGCGCTGATCGAGCGGCGCGGCCCATCGCTCGTGCTGGCCGGGCACACGATCGACTCGCTCGGCTTTGCCCCGGCCGTCGCCGCCCGCGGCGAGCATGGCTTCGCCAGCGACGTGACAGCCGCCTCCTGGGGCGACCGGGGCGTGCTCGTCCAACGTCCCGCCTATCGCGAGGAGCTGATCGCCGAGCTCGACTTCCCGGGCAAGGAGACCGTCGTGCTGCTGCTGCGTCCTGGCGCCTTTGCGCCCGTTGAGGCGACGCCCGGGACGGGCGCTGGGAGCGAGGCTGAGACTGAGCGCGTCGAGCTCGACCTCGCCGCCGCCGCGCGCACCGAGCGGATCGAGCTGCGCGAGGCGCCGAGCGGCGAGCTTGACATCGCCAAGGCCGACTTCCTGCTCGCGCTCGGCCGCGGCATCGGCTCCGCCGAGAGCCTGCCCCGGCTCGAGCGGCTCGCCGAGGCGCTCGGCGCGACTATCTCCGTGTCCGGGCCGCTCGTCGAGGCCGGCTGGGCCTCGCGCACGCGCAAGGTCGGCCAGTCGGGCAAGACCGTCGCCCCGCGCGTCTACCTCGCGCTCGGCATCTCCGGCGCAGCCCAGCACCTGGCCGGGATGTCGCGTTCGCGCACGATCGTCGCCGTCAACTCCGACCCCGGCGCGCGCATCTTCGACTTCGCCCACTACGGTGCCGTGGCCGACCTGTTCGAGATCGCCGACGAGCTCGAGCGGCTGTCCGCCTGAGCGCGCGCTGCGCCAGACTGTCCCCCTGAGCATGGACTTCACCGAGCCGCCCGAGGTCGCGCCGATCCGCGAGGCAGTGCGCGCGCTGTGCGAACGCTTCGGCGACCCCTACTGGCGCTCGCTCGAGCCCGACGGCTACCCGAGCGAGTTCGTCGCGGCGCTGACGCAGGACGGCTGGCTGGCGGCGCTGATCCCCGAGCAGTACGGCGGCTCCGGCCTGCCGCTGGCGAGCGCCGGCGCGATCCTCGAGGAGATCTGCGCGACCGGCGCCAACGCCGGCGCCTGCCACGCGCAGATGTACACGATGGGCACGCTGCTGCGCCACGGCTCCGAGGAGCAGAAGTCGGCCTACCTCCCGCGCATCGCCTCGGGCGAGCTGCGCCTGCAGGCGTTCGCCGTGACCGAGCCCGACGCCGGCTCGGACACAACGCAGATCAAGACGCGCGCCGAGCGCACGGCCGACGGCTGGCGCGTCAACGGCCAGAAGATCTGGACCTCGCGCGCCGAGCACTCCGACCTGATGGTGCTGCTGGCACGCACCACCCCCCTCGCGGAGGCGCCCAAGCGCACGGCCGGTCTCTCGGTGTTCCTGCTCGACATGCGTGACCGTGGATCTTCTCTTCAAATAAATCCAATAAAGACGATGATCAACCACTCCACGACGGAGGTCTTCTTCGAGGATCTCGAGCTCCCGGCCGACGCGCTGATCGGCGAGCAGGGCGAGGGCTTTCGCTACATCCTCGATGGCATGAACGCCGAGCGCATCCTGATCGCCTCCGAGTGCATCGGCGACTGTCGCTTCTTCCTCGATCGCGCCGTCGCCTACGCGAATGAGCGCAACGTGTTCGGTCGACCGATCGGCGCCAACCAGGGCGTGCAGTTCCCGCTCGCCCGCGCGCACATGTCGATGAGCGCCGCCGACCTCGTGCGCCGCAAGGCCGCCTGGCTGTATGACGAGGGGCGCCCGGCCGGCGCCGAGGCCAACATCGCCAAGTACCTCGCCTCCGAAGCCTCGTGGGAGGCCGCCAACGCCGCGCTCGATTGCTTCGGCGGCTTCGGCTTCGCGCAGGAGTACGACATCGAGCGCAAGTTCCGCGAGACACGCCTGTACAAGACTGCGCCGGTCAACAACAACCTCGTGCAGGCCTTCGTCGGCCAGCACGTGCTCGGGCTGCCGCGCTCCTACTGAGCGCCTGACGACTCAGGCATCTGAGCGCTGCGGGTATTCGTGAACGGAGACGAGCCGCACCGGACCTTTGAGCACGCGGTAGGTGTGCGGGCGGTCGGCGCGGAAGCTGATCAGATCGCCTTCGTTGAGCACCTCCTTGAACGAGTCGCTGCTGATCTCGATGCTTCCGATCGCGACCGTGATGTGCTCGAACAGGCCGCTGACGTGTCCGCTCGCGTGCCGCACCGCGCCTTCGTCGAACACGAGCGTGTAGATCTCGATCAGCGCGCCGCCCGAGCGCGTGAGCATGTGGCGCGCGACCAGGCCCTCCGCCTCCAGGCCGGCGTCTTCGATCGCGATCACCGAGCCGTCGTCCTCGCGCACGACCGACACGTCGTCGGCCGGCGGCTCGTCGTGGAACAGGCTCGTGAAGGGAACGCCGAGCGCCGAAGCGAGCGCCCAGACCGTGTCGATCGACGGATTGCCCTGCCCGCGCTCGATCAGCGACACCGTCGACTTGGCCACACCGGCCTGCTCAGCCAGGGCCGAGAGCGTCATCTCCCGTGTCGTCCTCCAACGACGCAGGTTCCTCGCGATCGGCTGGACTGCCCCCGGCACTGGGGTAGTTGTATCGCAAGCGCGCATGGACGAATCGGCCAATTTACTCGTATGGTTCTTTTATCGGTCGCTCACCTGTCATATCGAACAGGGTAGTAATCTGAGGCCGTGACCGACCTGATGCTCAAGCCCGACGCGCGAGCCCAGCTGGAGGAGGTCTACCGCGCCAGCACGCCGCGCTCAGCCGAGGCGATGGCGCGTGCCCGTCGCTACATGGTGCGCGGTCTGACCCGCGGCTGGGGATACCACCGCCCATATCCGCTCGTCGGCAAGCGCGGCGAGGGTCCTTACCTGATCGATCTCGACGACAACCGCTACGTCGATCTCGCCAACAACGGGCTCAGCCTGATCCACGGCCACGCCTTCCCGCCCGTCGTCGAGGCGTTGCGCGCGGCCGCCGGGCGCGGCTCCGGCTGGCTCGTCCCCTCCGAGGAGCAGATCGAGTTCGCCCAGCTGCTGTGCGAGCGGATCGAAGCGTTCGAGCGCGTGCGCTTCACCAACTCCGGCACCGAGTCGGGCATGCTTGCGATGAAAATCGCGCGCGCCTTCACCGGCCGTCCGGCCGTGCTCAAGTCGATTGACGGCTTCCACGGCTCCTTCGACGATCTCGAGGTCGGGCTGTATGACCGTCCCGAGGAGCCCGGGCGCGTCTACCTCGCGCCGTTCGGCGACGCCGAGGCATTCGAACGCAAGCTCGAGCTGCACGGCGAGCAGATCGCCGCCGTCGTGCTCGAGCCGCTCCTGTTCAGCGGCCTCGTCACGACCGCCCCGCCCGGCTTCCTGCGCCGCGTGCAGGAAGCCGCGCAGCGCGCAGGCGCGCTGTTCGTGCTCGACGACTGCCTGATGCTGCGCCTCGCTTACGGCGGCAGCGCCGAGCTCTACGACCTGACGCCGGACCTGACCTTCCTCGGCAAGTTCATCGGCGGCGGGCTGCCGATGGGCGTCGCCGGCGGCCGCGCCGATGTGATGGACGTGCTCGACCCGCACCGCGAGCAGCCGCTCTACCACGGCGGTTCGTTCAACGGCAACCTGCTCTCGAGCGTCACCGGCCGCGTCAGCCTCGAGCACCTCACTGCCGAGACGATCGCCGCGATGGACGAGCGCACCGCCTGGCTGCGCGCCGAGCTCGAGCAGGGCGCCGCCGAGCTCGGCCTGCCGTTCACGACCGTCGGCGAAGGCTCCGTGCTCGGCGTCTACCTGACCGACTCGCTCGCGCGCCACTCCGGCAACTTCATGGCCGGCGAGGGCACGCAGCTCTTGCATCTCGCCGCGCTCACGCACGGGGTCTTCATCGGCCCTGGCGGCGAGATCGCGTTCTCGAGCGTGCTCGCCGGCGATGCGCTCGAGCAAGCACGCGCCGGGCTGCTCGCCGCGATGCGCGACGTCGCCCGTTTGACCGACAGCAATTAGAGAACCGACAGACGCGAAAGGGAGAGGAAATGGAAAAGGAGCGAGTGGACAGCCCCTACGGAACGAGCTTCTGTGAGTCGATCAGCTTCGATGGGCCCGGGCGGTGGATTTACATCTCCGGGCAGATCGGCGCGCTCGACGACGGCACGATGGTCAACGACACGTTCGCCGCCGAGGCCGACCAGTGCTTCGCCCGCGTGCGCCAAGCCGTCGAGAAGGCCGGCGCGCGGATGCAGGACGTAGTCAAGATCACCGGCTTCGTCACCGGCACCGACCTCTACCCCGATTACGACGTCGCCCGCGGCAAGGCCTTCGCCGGGTTCCCGCCGAGCAGCGCCACCGTGCAGGTCGCCGGGCTCGTCGCCGACGCGCGCGTCGAGATCGAAGCCGTCGCGTTCGTGCCCGCGAGCTGAGTCACGGGCCGGGCGCGAGGCGATGACGACCGCGCCGGCGCGGTCGATCGGGCACGCTTGGTGAGCATGCGCTGGTCCGCTCACATCTCGTGGCTGTTCACCGAGCTGCCCTATCTCGAGCGGGTCGCGGCGGCGCGGGACGCCGGCTTTGACACGATCGAAAGCGCGTGGCCGGAGGATCAGGACGACCGAGCCGGATTGACCGCTGCAGTTGCCGAGCAGCGCCGCGCCGATCCGGGCTTCGCCGTCGCCCTGCTCAACTGCCCGACAGGCGACACGGCTGCCGGCGAGCGCGGCTTCGTCAACGACGACACGCGGCGTGAGGAGGCCGAGGCCGGCTTCGCCGAAGCCGTCGAGCTGGCCGTGGCCACCGGTGCGCCCAACCTCAACCTGCTCGTCGGTCGAGCGCTGCCGGGCGTGGCCGAGTCGCGTCAGCGGGCGGCGATCGTCTCGGCCCTCCGGTCTTTTGCTCCCGTGGCGGGAGAGCATGGACTGCGCATCTTGCTCGAGCCGATCAACGAGATCGAGAACCCCGGCTTCCTCGCGCCCACCCCGGATGCTGCGGTCGAGCTGATCGAGGCGGCCGGAGCCGAGCACGCCGAGCAACTGGGCCTGCTGCTCGACCTCTACCACGTCGCTCGCTCCGGCGATGATCCTGCTCGCGCGATCGAACGCCACCACGAATGGATCGGGCACGTGCAGCTCTCAGACCATCCTGGGCGCGGCGCGCCTGGGACCGGAGCGCTGCCGATCTGGGAGCTGCTCGAGCAGCTGCGCGCGTCCGGTTACGACGGCGCCGTCGGATTGGAGTACGAGGCGCCGTCGCCCACCGAGGGGTCGCTCGGGTTCATGCACGACGAGCGCGCGAAGTCGGTCTTCAGTTCATGCAACACGTGACCAACCACATTGCACCCACGAGAGAACGCACGCGGTACCGATTCGAGCTGCTCGTAGCACTGATGCTACGATGTGTGCATGGCCGAGGTTTCTGCACGCGATCTGCGCAATCACATGGCTAGCGTCTTGCGCCGTGCCGAGGCCGGCGAGAGGATGCAGGTGACCGTCAGCCGGCGTCCCGTCGCGCAGCTCGGGCCACTTCAAAGGACGACGTGGGCCTCCGGTGCGGCGATGGAACGCTTGCTACGTGAGGCACCGGCCGATGCGGGGCTACTCGACGACCTGGCCGTGCTGCGAGAGCAGACCGTCGAGGCCGAGTGAGCCGAGCCGTCCTCGACACGTCAGTGCTGATCGCGCGCGAGCAGGCGCGAGCGCTCGAGCGTCCACTGCCAGACGACGTCGCCGTTTCGGTGGTCTCGATCGCCGAGCTCGAGCTCGGCGTCTTGATGGCGCGCGACTCCGGGACGCGCGGCCAGCGGCTGCAGACGTTGACGGAGGTCCGGTCGCTCGCCGGCGCGCTCCCTATCGACGAGCGCACCGCCTCGGCGTATGCCCAGCTCGCAGCGAACGTCCTCGAGGAAGGTCGCAAGCCACGCGTGCACGACACTTGGATAGCCGCAACGGCGCTCGCCAACGGCGCCGAGGTCTGGACTCAAGACGCCGACTTCTCGGACTTCGCCGACGCGGTCCCTGTGGTGCGGGTCTGAAGACCGGCCCAGGGCTGAGCTCAGAGCGCCCCGACGACGGCGCGCTCACGCGCAAGATCGGCGATCGCGCTCTCCAGCCCGGCGCTGGCCTCCTCGATCTCCTCATCCCCGAAGGCGGTGCAGATCCCAAACTCGCCACCGGTCCCGTAGTAGACGCCGTGGTTGATGGCGGCGAGGTGCAGCAGGTGCGTGGCCTTCCAGTCGATCTCGCCGTCGGGCCGGTCGAGCACGTAGAGGCCGAATGCGGAGCCAACGCCCTGCGCGCGGATCGGCACGCCGAGCTCGCGCGCGGCCTGCTCGAGGCCTGAGCGAAGCCGCTCGGCCTGCGCGTCGATGCGGGCGATCTCGACGGCGGTCAGGTCGCGCACGGCGATCTGACCGGCGACCGAGCCGAGCAGGTTGCCGTTGAAGGAGCCGCCGTGGTAAAGCGAGCCGCCGTCGAGGAGGTCGAACGGAGCCATCAGCTCCCTGCTCGCGGTGATCGCGCCGACGGGCAGCCCACCGCCGACCCACTTGCCGAGGCACGTGATGTCGGGGGCAGCAACGCCGAAGCGCTCGGTCGAGCCGCCCTCGGCCAGGCGCGACATGAGGCAGTCGTCGAGCACGTAGAGCACGCCCGCGCGACGCGCCAGCTCGCGCAACTCGTCGAGGAAGCCATCAGGCGGCGGGGTGACGACGCCGGTGTACTGGACGGGCTCGACGATGATCGCGGCGACCCTGCCGGCGTTGCGCTGCAGCGCAGCGGCGTAGCTGTCGATCTCGCCGAATGTCGCGAGCGCGACGCGGCCGGGGTCCTCGTCCTGCCCCTGCAGCCCGACCTCGAGATCGTCGTAGGAGCCGTGGTAGGCGTCCCAGGCCTTGATCACGACCGGGCGAGCGCTGAGAAAGCGGGCGAGTTTGACGGCGAGCATCGTCGCCTCGGTGCCGGTGTTGGTGAAGCGCACCTGCTCGGCGCCCGGGATGCGCGCGCACAGGAGCTCGGCGAACTCGACCTGCGCGTCGGAGGCGCCCGGCCAGGCGGTCCCGCGCGAGAGCGCCTCGCGCAGCGCCTGCTCGATCGGGCCGTACGCGTGCCCGTGCATCAGGCTGAGGCCGTTGCTGAACATGTCGAGGTAGCGGTTGCCGTCGACGTCGAACACGCTCGCGCCGCTGCCGCGCTCGAACACGACCGGATAAGGGGCGAACCACGCGAGCGTGCGCGTGATCCCCGAGGGCATCGAGGAGCCGGCGCGCTCCATCAGCGCCGCCGATCGCTCGGTTCGCGCCAGATAAGCCTGCTCGATCGCCGTCAGCTCGCCCTCGGACACATCGACCTCGCTCTATTGGTGGACCGGACCGTCGCTCCCTTGACGGGCCGGCAGGTGGGTTGCCAGTTGGTCAGCCTACGTTTTTGCATATCGACTGGTTGGTTTACAGCATAACGGCGCGTCGAGCATGACGCAAGGCACGTACGCGTACGTACGGATCAGCCGTGCCCGGCGGCCTCACGGCGCTCGCGCAGTTGCGCGCGCAGCGCCTCGGTGGCGGGCGGATCGATCGTGTAGCTCGCGACGCCCCCGCCCTCGCCGCCCTGCTCGACGAGCACGACCCCGTACACCTCGCGCGCCGCCCGCGGCGTGACCCAGCCCTCGAGCACGTCCCCGAGGACGGCCTCGGGCTCGCGCTCGAGCGGATCGCCGTAGCCGCCGCCGCCGGCCTCGACGCCGCGGATCCACTCGCCGGGCTCGAGCAGCGAGTCGCCGATCGGCTCGACGCTGCTGCTCAGTGCCGTCGACTGCGATCTCGCTGCGCCGAGGCGGCCGCGCCGGGCAGCCCGCCGACGCACGCCCGTCGGCGGGTGGCGCGCGAAGTCGGCGAAGTAGAAGACGCTGCATCGGCGTCGCCGGCGGGCCGTAGACCATCTCGCTAGGCGGGGCCGCCGCGGTGGCGCCCGGCGCCGCCGCTGTCGGCGAGCAGCCGCAGCGAGCGGAACCGCAGCGGGTACTTCTGCTCGAGCACCTCGACGCTGTCGATGTAGATCGTCTTCGCGCAGTCGGGCATCGCGTAGGTGATCCAGCCGTCGGCCGTGCGGCGAGGCCGGGCCGCCGTTGTTGCCGATCACGAGCTCGATTGACGTAAGGGCTCGCCGGTGCCGGGGTCGGTGCCGGAGAAGACGGCGAAGCCGACGCCCATCGCCCCGGCCGCCCTCGGCCAGGCCCTGGCCGTCGCCGAGCTGGCAGAAGGCGCTCTGCGACCGCGTTGATGAGCCGGTTGAGCACGTTCGTCGTCGCCATCGAGGCCGAGTGCGGGCTCGACCAGGCCGCCGACGATCGAGCCCTCGCGGAGCAGCACCTCGACGCGGCGGAAGCTGCCGGCGTTGTGCGGCACGTCCGTCGGCCAGGCAGTTGAAGCACGCGCGATCATCGCGCCGCCGCGCGCGCAGTCCTCGGAGAGGTTGAGGCCGAAGGGCGATGCAGTCGACGTTGTCGCGCAGGTCGACCTCGATCCGCGGCCCTGCTCGGGCTCGATCTCGACGTCGACGTTGACCGTCGACGCCCTCGGGCAGCCCCGGCATCGGGTCGTGCGTGACCGCCGGCGTGCAGGCGCTGGCGCGGGCAGCTCGCGCGATCGCCTGGTCCATCCGCGCTCGGAGTAGTCGAGCCACTCGGTGACGAACGCGCGCAGCGTCTCGACGCCGTAGCGCTCGACGAGCTCCTTGACCCGGCGCTCGCCGATCCGCGCCGCGCCGACCGCGGCCAGGTAGTCGCCGTACCACACGTCGGGCACGCGGATCCGCGCGCCGGCACATGCGGATGATGTCGTCGACGTCCTCGTAGTCGCGCTGCACCTGCACGCACGGGAACGTCGAGCCCGCCCTCCTCGTAGACGTCGCGCGCGAAGGGCATGTAGGTGCTCGGGTCGGAGTTGCCGCAGTCGGCCTGATGGGCCTTGGCGGAGGCGGTGAACAGGTGCTCGCCGCTCGACGAAGACCGGCACCAGGATCGTGTGGTCGGCGGTGTGCGTGTTGCCGAGGTAGGGGTCGTTGTGGAGGAAGGCGTCGCCCTCGGCGCAGGTCGGGGTGCAGCTCGCGCATCGAGCGCGTCTGCAGGCCGGCGCCGAGCACGTGCACCTGCAGGCCCTCGGCGGCGGCGAGCAGCTCGTCGTCGGCGGTGACGATCGAGCAGGAGAAGTCGCGGGCCATGTTGAGCACCGACGAGCGCCCGGTGCGAAACAGCGTGTTGGTCATCTCGCGGACGATCGCCTCGAAGCGGTTGCGCGAGCACCGCCAGCAGCACCGGGTCGACCTCGCCTCGGGGCGCGGCGGTCTGGCTCAGGCGCTCATCGAGCTCCAGCAGGTAGTTGCCGAGCTCGGTCACGTGAGCGTGACCGTCCGGGCGGAGACGACGATCGTCGTCGTCGGCTCGATCACGAGCGCCGGGCCCGTCGAGCCGCGTGCCGGGCGCGCAGCGAGCCGCCGTCGTAGACCGGCGTCTCGACCTCGCCGACGCCGGGGAAGAAGGCGGCGCGCCGCGAGTCCGGCGTCCGGCCGCCGCGTCCGCCGCCGGCGCGCAGGCGCGCCGCAGCGGCGGCTTCGGCGGTCGCGGCGATCAGCCGGCCCTTCCAGTAGATCGACCTCGACCGTCTGGCCCGGGCTCGCGCGACGGCGAAGACGCGCTCGTGCGGCGTCGTGGAAGCTCTCGACCAGAGCGCGCGAGCGCGGCCTCGTCGTCGATCCGCGTCGCCGTCGAGCGGGACCTCGAGCGTCCCAGACCTGGTGGGCGTAGCGGGCCTCGACGAAGTAGCGTCGATGCGTGGCCCCGGCGACGCCGCGGCGCGCAGCGACTCGCGCGACCATCCGCTCGCGCGACGCGTCGATCGCGTCGAGCGCCGCGCCGACCCGTCGAAGTCGAAGTCGTCGCGAGCTCGGTGACACACGGCTGCGGCCGCCTCGCGTGACGATGTCGCAGTGCTGGCCGCCGAAGGCGCTGAGGCGCGCCGGCGGTGCGCGGGACCAGCACCTCGCGGCAGCCGAGCTCGCGGGCGATCGCGGCGATCGTCAGCCCGGCGGCGCCGCCGCCGGCGACGAGCGCGCTCTCGCGCGGATCGACGCCCTCGTTGACGGTGATCTCCTTGATCGCGGCGACCATGTGCTCGTTGGCGAGCGTGAGGATCGCCGGCCGCCGCCTCGTCGCGGCTCGATGCCGAGCGCGCCCGCGAGCTCGTGCGATCGCGGTCTCGCGCCGCGGCCGCGTCGAGCGTCATCTCGCCGCCGAGGAAGCTGTCGGGATCGAGGTAGCCGAGCACGACCGCGGCGTCGGTGACGGTCGGCTCGCGTGCCGCCGCGCCGTAGCAGGCGGGCCCGGGGTCGGCGCCGGCGCTCTCGGGGCCGACCCGCAGCAGGCCGCCCGCGGTCGACCCAGGCGATCGAGCCGCCGCCGGCGCCGATCGAGCGCACGTCGACCGAGGAGAGGCCGGTGAGGTGGCCGGCGAACGGCTCGCCGAGCCAGGTCTCGCGCGTGAACACGACGGTCGCCGTCGCGGACGAGGCTGACGTCGAAGCTGGTGCCGCCGGTGTCGCAGACGATCACGTCGCGAGCCGTCGAGCTCGGCGCTCGGCGTAGGTGCGCGCCGGCGACCGGCGCGAGCGAGGGGCCCGAGCGCACCGACGAAGATCGGGCCGCTCGATCAGGTCGCTCCATCGGCAGACGCCGCCGAGCGAGAGTCGCCGCGAGCAGCTCGCCGGCGAAGCCAGCCTCGCGCAGGCCGCTCTGCGATCTCGCGCAGGTGGCGCCTGCATCAGCGGCTTCAGCGAGGCGTCGATCGCGGTGCACGAGGTGCGGCGGTACTCGCGCATGATCGGGTTGAGCTGGTGCGAGAGCGTGTAGGGGACGCCGGGCAGCTCGCTCTGCGATCAGCTCGCCGAGCGCGAGCTCGTGCGCGGGGTTGGCGATCGACCACAGCAGGCAGACGCGACCGCCTCGACCTCCGCGCTCGCAGGCGCGCGGATCGCCGCGCTCGGCCGCGCCGCGTCGAGCGGCGATGACGACGTCGCCCTCGGCGCCGATCCGCTCCGGCGATCTCGAAGGTGAGGTGCCGCGGGACGTAGGGCTCGGGGAAGGGGCGGCTGAAGTCGTAGGGGTGCAGCGAGCCGCCCTCGCGGCGCACGAGGATGTCGGGGAAGCCCTCGGTGCAGAGCAGCGCCGTGCGCGCGGTCGTGCCCTCGAGGATCGCGTTGGTCGCCTGCGTGGTGCGTAGACGAACAGCTCGCGTCGGGCGAGCAGCTCGCCGAGCGGTTCGGTCGAGCTCGGCTCGGCGGCGCGCCGATCGCGGCGCGCAGCCCGTCGAACAGGCGCGCGGGCGTGGTCAGCGCCTTGCCGATCGTCACGCGGCCGCCGCTCGTCGCGTGACGACGACGTCGGTGAACGTCCCGCCGACGTCGCAGGTGATCCGTGCTGCGGGCTTGCTCAACGCGCCGGCGCCATTCAGTCCTGCGGCACGAAGGCGACGGCGTCGATCTCGATGTGCGCGCCGACGAGCAGGCCGGCCACCTGCACGGTCGCGCTGGCGGGCAGTTTGTCGCCGAAGCGCCGTTCGCGCACGGCCGCGTAGTCGGCGTATTCGTCGAGGTCGGTGATGAAGGCGTTGATCTTGACGATCTGCGAGAAGTCGGCGCCGGCCTGCTCGAGCACGCGCTCGATGTTGTCGAAGGTGGCCTCGGCCTCGGCGCCCATGCCCCCATCGACGACCTTGCCTTCGGGGCCGAAGCCGACGTTGCCGGAGACGTAGATCGTGCGCCCGGCGCCAGAGGTCGTGACCGCGTCGGCGAAGCCTGCGGCGGGATTTGTGGTCAGACGCTCGATGCTCATTTCTCGCTTCCTTTGCTCGCCTGGAATTTTTGCAAATCGATCACTCGATATGCGACTATAGGCACGTGCGGAGGCGTTCGCAAGCGAGTTGAAAGACACGAATAAGACGCCCTGCTCAGCAGGTAGGATCACGGTGCCGCGGGCGCTCGCCAGCTGGTGCGGACCAGTCCGACTCGGGTCCGGCGAGGGCGAACCTGGCAGGGAACCGACGAGAAGGGGACGCTTTGCCAAAGCTCGGGATGGGGCCGATACGACGAGAGCAGATCTGCCGCGCGGCAGCGACGGTGATCTCGCGCGAGGGCTTCGCCGGCACGACGATGCGGATGGTCGCCGAGGAGGCGGGCGTGAGCACGGGGATGCTCAACCACTACTTCGCCAACCGCCAGGACCTGCTCCAGCAGGCGCTGGTGTTCGTCTCCGAGCGAGCGCAGGCGCGCATGCGCGCGGCGATCGAGGACGTGCCGCCGGGCCGCGAACGGCTGGCGGCGCTGCTCGACAGCTCCCTGGAAGAGGGGCAGGAGGTGGACGAGACGTGGCGCGTGTGGATCAACGCCTACGGCGAGGCGGTGCGCTTGGCAGGCCTGCGCCACACGATCGAGTCGCGGCTGATCCCGTGGTACGAGCTGCTCGACAAAGCGCTCGAGGGACTCGTGCCACCGCAGGAGAACGGCGCGATCCCATGGGCGTGGCGGCTGGACGCGATCCTCAACGGCCTGACCCTGCAGGCGCTGACCTCGGAGGCTGCGCTCGACAGCGTGCGCATCCGCGAGGAGGTGATCCGCACGTTGTTCGGCGAGGTGCCGGAGGCGGATGGGGCGCCGACGGCGGCGAAGGCCTCGGCGCGCTGAGCGGCTCGCGCCCGGCGAAAGCCGCCATGAGCGACCCGCAGACAGCGGGCACGTGTCAGAGACAGGCTCGCCCGAGTTGGCGCGCAGCGTGCGGCGCTGGTACGGTTTATCCGTCCATGCTCCGAAATATCGAACGACGGAGATCGGGGCGGGATCGCTCGAGAGAAGCGGCGCGGAGCGATGGCGGGCATGCGGCTGGCAGCTGACACGGGCGGCACGTTCACGGACTTGGTCGTGGAAGCGGGCGAGGACGTGCGCCTGTACAAGGCCTCGACGACGCCGCAGGAACCAGCCGACGGGATCCTCGACGCGATCGCCCTCGCGGCGGCGGACGCGGGCCGCGAGCTGGCCGACTTCCTCGGCTCGGTCGAGCTGTTCATCCACGGCACGACACGCGCGATCAACGCGATCCTGACGGAGACGACGGCGCGCACGGCGCTGCTCTGCACGCGCGGGCATCCAGACATGCTGCTGCTGCGCGAGGGCGGGCGCACGGAACCGTTCAACTGGAGCTATGGCTATCCCGGACCCGTACATCCCGCGCGCGCTGACGTACGAGATCGCCGAGCGGATCGGCAGCCAGGGCGAGGTCGTGCAGCCGCTCGACGAGGCCGCGGCGGTGGCGAGCATCGGCCGGCTGGCAGCGGAGGGCGTGGAGTCGGTGGCCGTCTGCCTGCTGTGGTCGATCGCGAACCCGGCGCACGAGCTGCGCCTCGGCGAGCTGCTGGCGGAGCACCTGCCGGGCGTGCCGCACACGCTCTCGCATGCGCTGAACCCGACGCTGCGCGAGTACCGCCGCGCGTCCTCGACGGCGATCGACGCGTCGTTGAAGCCGCTGATGACGAGCTACCTCGAGAACCTCGAGGGACGCCTGCGCGAGGAGGGCTTCGGCGGGCGCCTGCTGATGGTGACCTCGAGCGGTGGCGTCGTCGACGCGGCGGACATGGCGCGCGGCGCCGATCCACTCGATCAACTCCGGGCCGGCGATGGCTCCGATCGCGGGACGCCACTACGCGGCGCTCGACGGGTCGAGCGAGAACGCGGTCGTCGCGGACACGGGCGGCACGAGCTACGACGTGACGCTCGTGCGCCGCGGGCGCATCCCGGTCACGCGCGAGACATGGCTCGGGCTCGAGTACGAGGGGCACATCACGGGCTTCCCGGCAGTCGACGTGCGCAGCGTCGGTGCGGGCGGCGGCTCGATCGCGTGGATCGACGCTGGCGGTCTACTGCACGTGGGCCCGCAGAGCGCGGGGGCCGACCCGGGGCCGGTCTGCTACGGGCGCGGCGGAACGCAGCCGACGGTCACCGACGCGTGCGTCGTGCTCGGCTACATCGACCCGGACTACTTCCTCGGCGGCGAGATGGCGCTCGACGCGCCGGGCTCGCGAGCGGCAATCGCCGAGCAGGTCGCCGACCCGCTCGAGCTCGACGTCAACGAGGCGGCGGCGGCGATCATGGCGGTGGCGACCGAGCGGATGGTGCAGGCGATCGAGGAGATCACGGTCAACCAGGGCGTCGACCCGCGCACGGCGGTGCTCGTCGGCGGCGGTGGCGCGGCGGGGCTGAACGCGGTCGCGATCGCGCGCCGGCTCGGCTCGCGCCGCGTGGTGATCCCGCAGGCGGGCGCCGTGCTGAGCGCGCGCGGGGCGCTGATGTCGGACCTGACAAGCGAGTACGCGGCGGCGCTGTTCACGGGCTCAGACCTTTTCGACCACGACGGTGCGCAGGCCGTGCTCGACGGGCTGCGCGAGCGCTGCGAGCAGTTCGCCGAGCGCAACGGCGCGACGGACGCGGAGATCGAGTTCGTCGCCGAGGCGCGCTACCGCCATCAGGTGTGGCAACTCGATGTGCGCCTGCGTGATGGGCGGCTGGCCTCGGCACAGGACGTCGCGTTCCTGGTGGAGGACTTCCACGCGATCCACGAGCAGGTCTACGCGGTGCGCGACGAGCGCGCGGTGGTCGAGGTGGTCAATCTGCGCGCGCGCGTGAACTGCCCGCTGCAGGGCGGCGTGCAGGATACGGTGGCGCTCGCACATGGGCACTCGAGCTCGGGCATGCGCAGCGTCTACTTCAGCGGCATCGGCGCCGTCAACGCGGCGATCCTGAGATTGGAGGCGATGACGCCGGGTGCGCAGTTCGCTGGACCGGCGATCGTCGAGTCGTCGTTCACGACGATCGTGCTGAACCCGGGCGCGAGCGCGGAACGCACGGCGAGCGGCAGTCTGACGATCGCGCCGGGTGGACTCGAGTCGGCGCGCCCGGCCGCCGAGCAGAGCACGAAGGCAGAGATCTGATGGGCGAGCGCTCCCAACCGCGCGACGTGGTGACGCTCGCGGTGATGACCAACCGCATGGAAGGCGTCGTTCGCAAGATGACCAACACGCTGTTCCGCACGGCGCGCTCGAGCTTGCTGAACACGGCGCGCGACTTCTCCTGCTGCATCGTCACGGCCAACCACGAGATGCTCGTGATGGCCGAGTCGCTGCCGATCCACGTGATCTCCGGTCCCGACGTGATCAGCCGCTGGCTGCGCGAGTTCCACCCGCGACCGCGTCGCGGCGACGCGTTCATCCACAACTCGCCCTACCACGGTAACTCGCACGCGGGCGATTACTGCATCGTCGTGCCGGTCCTCGACGACGAGGGACGACAGCGCGCGACGGCCGTCGTCAAGGCGCACATGGCCGACATCGGCAACTCCGAACCGACGACGCTGATGGCGACGCCGCGCGACGTCTACGAGGAGGGGGCGCTGATCTTCCCGTGCGTGAAGGTCCAAGAGGGCTACGAGGACGTCGAGGACATCATCCGGATGTGCATGTCGCGGATCCGCGTCCCCGACGACTGGTACGGCGACTACATCGGCATGATCGGCGCCGCGCGCGTCGGCGAGCGTGAGCTGATGAAGGTCGGCGAAGAGGTCGGCTGGGATGTGTTCGACCGCTACGTCGCCGACTGGCTCGACTACAGCGAGGAGCGGATGCGCGCGCGGATCCGCAAGCTGCCGGCAGGCACACGCACGGGCTACGACGTGCACGACGCCGTGCCACTGCCCGGCGTCGAGAACGGCGTCGAGATGAAGGTCACGGTCTCCGTCGACCCGCAGGCGGGTGAGATCGAGGTAGACCTGCGCGACAATCCCGACTGCCTGCCGTGCGGCTTGAACCTGACCGAATCGACGTCGGCTACTTCGTCGCTGATCGGCGTGTTCAACAGCATCGGCGAGTCGATCCCGCGAAACACCGGCAGTGGGCGCGCGGTGAAGATTCTCCTGCGCGAGAACTGCTGCGTCGGCATCCCCGTGCATCCGGCGAGCTGCTCGCTGGCGACGACCGGGCTCGCAGAGCGACTCGCGGGCATCGTCCAGCGCACGCTCGCCGAGTTCGAGGACGGCCTGGGCATGGCATCGGCCGGGCCGGAGTGTCCGCCGGCGGTTGCCAGCCTGTCGGGCCTCGACCCGCGCCACGGCAACGCGCCGTTCGTGGACATGATGATCCTCGGCAACTCGGGCGGCGCGGGGCACCCGCACGGCGACGGCTGGATGACCAACGGCGAGACGAGCGACGGCGGCTCGATGATGCGCGACTCGACCGAGGTGCTCGAGCTGCTGCGCCCGATCCGCGTGTGGGCCGACCGGATCGTGCCCGACACGGAGGGCGCTGGCCGCTTCCGCGGGGCTCCTTCGCTGTACATCGAGTACGGCCCTGTCGACACCGAGCTCGAAGTGCTCTACGCGGCCGACGGCACGGTCAACCCGGCGCTCGGCGTGCGCGGTGGGCAGTCCGGTGCGCTCTGCCGACCGGCGATGCGCAAGGCCAGCGGCGAGGTCGTCGCGCTCGACGCGTGGGCGCGTGTCGTCCTGCAGCCCGGCGAGACGGTCATCTCGATCTCAACCGGCGGCGGCGGTTACGGGCCGCCGCACGAGCGCGAGGTGGAGCGCGTGTTGCATGACCTCGCCGACGGGTGGGTCAGCGCGGAGCGGGCGCGCGAGGTCTACGGCGTCGTGGTCGGGGAGGACGGGACGCTCGACGAGGAGGCAACGCGGACGCGGCGGGCGGAGCTGGCGGGGTCGGCGCAAGACAGCCCGGCGGCCGGCAGCGAGGCGGCCGAGGACGCGCGCGCTGCCCACGGCCAGGACGGCGATCGCGTCGTCGCGCTGACCGAGCCGGGGACGCAGCTGTGGCCAAGCGCGCCACATCCGGCTTGAGCTAAGCGCTCTTGACCTCCTGCACTAGCCACCCGTTCCCATCGGGGTCGCTGAAGCTGACGAACGAGTTGTAGTCGCGCCGCTCGGGATCGTGCCCAGGCTGCTGGCCGCCCTCGCCGAAGTGGAACACCTCGCTCGTCTCGACACCGCGCTCGGCGAGCTCGCCACGGGCGGCGTCGATGTCGGGCACGATCAGATGCAGGCCGAGCAGGCTGCCGGCACGCTCGGGCTGCTTCATCACTGCGATCGCGCAGGCCGAGCCGGGCGGTGTCATCTGCACGACGCGGAAGTCCTCGCCGGCGCGGTGGTCGACGAGCAGCTCGAAGCCGGCCTGCTCGAGGTAGAACGCCTTGGCGCGGTCGACGTCTGACGCGGGGACGACGATCAATTCCAGCTTCCAGTCCATGCTGCGGCCTCCGTTCTGAAGTGGTCTCGGCCTAACGACGGAACTGACTCGCCGATCTCATCGCCGCGCTTGCTGCTGTCAGGGAATCTGCCGGCTGGAATCGGCGACGGGGATGCCACCGTCTCCCTGTCCGGGCGTGACGGCCGCCGCACCGGCGCAGGGCTGCTGCCAGGTCACCTCGAACAGCCCGCACAAGTCGCCGGCCTGGTAGGTCGTGAACTGGTAGTTGCCGCTGTCCATGATCTCGTTTTCGAGCGCAGGCGCAGGCGGCGGGAGAGGATGGCCGAGGCCGAGGGCGTGTCCGATCTCGTGCAGGAGCACGGTCAGCGCTTCGGGCGCCTGCCACGTTTTCTGCGAGTCGAGCTCCACGCTGCCGTCGATCGAGAACGGCCCGGCGCCGACGGTGGGACCGCCGATGCCGGCGATTCCCGGCGCCTGTGGCCCGAAGCCGATCGCTAGCGTCACGCCGGGCGGCTGGCTCGATGCCGTCGCAGGGGGCGCCACGAAGTCGAGTGAGCGTTCGAAGGCGATGCCTGTGGCGCCTGACGCCTGCGCGAGTGCTTGGGAGATGAGCGCTTCCCAGCTCGTGCCCGGCGTGACGAGCGGCGGCTCGCCATAGGTGTCGATCGCCCAGGCATCGACGCGGCACGGATTCCATCCGTGGCCGACCTGCGGCGACGAGAGCAGGACGAAGTTGGGGTCGAACGCGGGCGGGACAGGGCGGTGCGCGCCGCAGCTCGACTGCAGGTACTGCGCAACGGTCCGAACGGGAGCCGGAAGCCTGAGCTTGAGGCAGTTGGCGGCGACCCGTGTGCTCGCGCAGATCCGGGCCGCAACGAGCTTGCCTGCCAGCGCCGGCGTCACGACGAAGCTGACCGCGCGCGAGAGGCGCCGTCCACGCGGATCGAGCCATTCGAAGGACAGGTGCAGGGGGCGCAGCGCGGACCACCGCCCCCCTTCGATCGCGTACTTGTTGCCGACGAGCACCGGGGAGATCGGGGTACCCGCCACCAGCGAGATCAGGTGTGGCCTCGCTTTCAGCTTCGGACACTCACGATGCGCCACGCCGGAACCCCGGCGACATTCCGACTGCGTCGCGCGAGCCGGCTCGGCACGAAGCGCTGGTACGCTCGCGCTCGCTGTGGCAGTCGGCAGGTGACAGAGCGCGAGCAGCCCAAGTGTGAGGCAGATGCGGACCAGCCGCAAAGAGCCGCCTCGAGCGCGTCCGATCACGCGCCTGATCCTATCTTCCGCTTCCCGCGCGGGCGGAGGGCGACGCTCGATCATCCCGCGTCTCACGCAAGAGCTCGGCGCAACGCGCCTCCCACAAATCGACCGTGCGCTGCAGTGTTCGCATCTCCGCGCCGGCGACGTGCCTTATGCCATCGTGCGCGACGATGCCCAGCTGAACGTCCCCAGCAATCCCCTCAACGCCGACCTCGATCGTGTCGCGGAGCACCTTCAGCGCAACGACCTCGGCTTGCTTGAGTGGAAGCGCGCTCGGATCGAGGTAGCGCATAGTCCCGATCGCGAAGCTCGCCATCTCGATGCCGAGCGGCACGCCGCCGAAAGCCCAGCCGTCGACCCACTCACCCGCGCCACCGCTCAGCAGATGCAGCGCGACCGGCTTGCGCTCCGGGTACGACCACCAGGCGAGCAGGAACTCGACATGGTCGCTACGTCCTTCGATGCTCGGATCGTCGCGGAGCGAACTCAACAGCTCTTGGAGACTGGACTTCAATTGCAGGCGATCGACATTTGGCGATATGCCAGGCGCGCGCTGGAGCCGGAGAGCGAACTCCTGAGCCACATCCTGAGCGCCGGCGGCAGCAATCAGGAACCCACGACGAGGCTCGTAGACCTTCCGCACGGGTCGAGCGAGTCGCCTTCCACGGACGCCCCTGGACTGTTGGCTGTCGGAGCAGAGCACAACGCCCTCGCGACAGCGGAGTGCGGCGATCAGCGTCACCGCTCGGGAGTGCCGTCAGGCCGCTCCGTGAAAGACGGAGTTGACGGCGAAGTTCGGGTGCTCGGTATACACACGCTCAAGCAGATCCCCGAAACCCACACTCGATACGTACCGCTTGACCTCGAGCAACTCGCGTATCGCGTCCAGCAGGCTTTCATCATCCGTTTGCCTCAGGATCCGTCGTGCTCGGTCGAATGCCGCATCGGTGGGCTTGTGCAGAGACCAGTGCGCGCCCCTCACTGGCACGAGCTCGATCCACCCGTCGTCGGCGAGACGATCTAGATCTGAGTCGAGCTCCTCGCTGATCGGGCCGTAGATACCGGGCTCGAATGCATACTGCGACCCAGGCGGTGAATCGGGACACCGCGAGAACAGGAACAGCCCCTCCTGGATGCGGACGGGATCGAGCCCGTCGGGCGCGCCCTCGAAGGTGACGAACAGGAGCAGCCAGTCGCTTCGTGTGATTGCCCGCCCGCCACCGTGCGTAGAGACAAGCTCCCGTACAGAAGCTAGCCGGCGGCGCCGCGAGGTCGCGATACCTCTCCTGCTGACAAAGCGCAACATCCACTCCTCATCATTGCACCTCGCCCGGCCGCTGTGATGTGTCGCCGCCGGCCGGACCAACCCCCATCTCCCCCGGAAAGTGACAGGCCGCCCAATGCCGCGTGGCGTGCTCGACCAGCGGCGGGCGCTCCCCCTTGCAGATGTCCCGTCCGCGCCCGACAGGACAGCGCGGCTCGAACGGGCACCCCTTCGGCCGGTCCACGACAGAGCTGATTTCGCCGATCGGCTGCGCGCGCCTGGCGCGTCGGCCGCGCCCGCCGGCCTGCGGCACGGGCACGGCCGAGAGCAGCGACACGGAGTAGGGGTGAAGCGGTTTGCGAAACAGCACCTCACGGTCGGCGAGCTCCATCACCTGGCCGAGGTAGAGCACGGCGACGCGGTCGCAGAAGTACTCGGCCACGGCGAGGTCGTGCGAGATGAACACGTAGGTCAAGCCGAGCTGCGTCTGCAGGCGGCGCAGCAGGTTGAGCACCTGCGCCTGCACCGAGACGTCGAGCGCCGAGATCGGCTCGTCGAGGATCACGACGTCCGGGCGCAGCACGAAGGCGCGCGCGATGCCGATGCGCTGGCGCTGGCCGCCGGAGAAGGCGTGCGGGCGTCGTTCGGCCTGCTCGGCCGTGAGGCCGACGTCGGCGAGCATCTCGAGCACCGCCGCACGGCGTTCTTCGCGATCGCCGATCTCGTGCACGAGCAGCGGCTCTTCGACGAGCGCGCCGGCGGTCATGCGGGGGTCGAGCGAGGCGAAGGGGTCCTGGAAGACGAACTGCATCCGCCGGCGCATCGCGCGCAGCTCGTCGCGATCCAGTTCGGCGAGGTCCTGGCCCTCGAACAGCACGCGACCGGACGTCGGCTCTAGCAGGCGCAACAGGCAGCGCGCGAGCGTCGACTTGCCGCAGCCCGACTCGCCGACGAGGCCGAAGCTCTCGCCGCGGCGCACGGCCAGCGAGATGTCGTCGAGCACCGTGACCGGCACCTTGCGCCCGAAGCGCTCCTCGCTGCGGATCTCGAACGCCTTCGAGAGGCCGTCGGCCTCGAGGACCGGCGCGGCCGGGTCACCGGCGCCCGCGAGCGCGTCAGTCGCCGTGCCGGCGGCGGGCGGCGTCGCGCCGCTCGGCGCGCTCATACCTTCACCTCGGTGATGCGCTGCTCGGCGAAATGGCACTCGACGCTCGCCGGGCCCGCCGGGCCCTCGACGGTATGCGGCTGCGGCGCCTGGCGCCGGCACTCGAGGATCTCATGTCCGACGGGGCAGCGCGGCTGAAAGGAGCAGCCCACGGGCAACTGTGCCAGGTCCGGAGGGAAGCCGGTGATCGCCGGGAGCGGACCCTTTGCGAGCCGCTCCGGGTTGGGCACGCACTTCAAGAGCGCCTCGCTGTAGGGGTGGGTCGGGCTTTCGAAGATGTGATCCACGCCCGAGGTCTCGACGAAGCGCCCCGCATACATCACGGCGATCGAGTCGCAGAAGTCCGACACGATCCCGAGGTTGTGCGTGATCAGGATCACCGCCGTGCGGTGCTGCTCGACGAGACGGTCGAGCAGCGCGAGCACCTGCGACTGCGTCGTCACGTCGAGCGCCGTCGTCGGCTCGTCGGCGATCAGCACGCTCGGGTTGTTGGCGATCGCCATCGCGATCGCCACGCGCTGGCGCATCCCGCCCGAGTACTGGTGCGGGTAGTCGTCCAGGCGCCGCTCGGCCTGCGGGATGTCCACTTCTCCGAGCAGCTCCGCCGCGCGCTTGCGCGCCGCCGCGCGGCGCAGGTCGGGATTGTGCGCCGCGATCGCCTCGATCACCTGCGAGCCGATCGTCTTGACCGGGTCCAGGGCGCTCATCGGGTCCTGCAGCACGAGCGCGATGTCCTTGCCCCTGACCGAGCCCAGCTGGCGGTCGGACAGCTTCGAGATGTCGCGGCCGCCGAGGCGGATCTCGCCACCGAGCACGCGCCCCGGCGGCTCGATCAGGCCGAGGATCGAGAGCGCGAGCGCCGACTTGCCCGAGCCCGACTCGCCGACCACGCCGAGCCGCTCGGTCGGGCGCATCTCGAAGCTGACGTCGCGCACGGCGTGAACCGTGCGCTTGCCATCCTCGAACACAGTGCTCAGGTTGCGCACCGAAAGCGCCGGCTCGCCCCCGGCGAGGGCGCTCGCACCGCCGCCGTGCACGTCCGTCTCGCTCGCGCCGTCGCTCATGCCGTCGCCACCGCCGGGATGCGCACGCGCGGATCGATCACGGCGTAGAGCAGGTCGACGATCAGGTTGACGAGCACGAACATGACCGCGCTGAGCAGGATGAACGTCTGCACGATCGCGTAGTCCTGCTTGACGATCGCGTCGAACACGAGCGAGCCGATCCCGGGCCAGTTGAAGACCCGTTCGATCAGCACGCTGCCGGCGAGGAATTCGCCGAGCACGAGCCCACCGGCGGTCAGCGTCGGCAGGAACGCGTTGGGCAGTGCGTGGCGGCGGAAGGCGGTCCAGCGACGAAGGCCCTTGCCGCGCGCGACCGTGATGAACGGCTCGCGCGAGACCTCCAGCAGGTTCGCGCGCAGCAGCCTGACGATGAACGAGAACGAGGAGAGGCCGAGCGCGACGCCGGGCAGGATCAGGTGTTCGATCGCCGACCAGAACGTGCCGAATTTGCCGGCGATCAGCGCGTCGAGCGTGTACATGTGCGTGACCTCGGGCGGCGTGCTCGCCTGCAGCCCCAGCCGCCCCTCGGGCCCCGGCAGCACGTGAAAGGAGCGGAAGAACACGATCAGCAGGATCAGCGCGATGAAGAACGGCGGCGTGCCGAAGCCGAGGTAGGCCACGCCGCGCAGGATGCGGTCGGCGATCGGTCGGCGGCGATAGGTAACGAGCAGCGCGGCGAGGACGGCGCAGATCATCGTGATCGCGAATGAGAAGATCGCCAGCTCGATCGTCGCCGGCAGCCGTTCGCCGATCAGGGCGCTGACCGACTTGCCGTCGGCATACGAGTAGCCCCAGTTGCCCTCGAAGAAGTGCGAGATGAACAGCCAGTACTGCGTGAAGATCGGCTTGTCCAAACCGATCTCGTGGCTCACCGAGGCGAGCGCCTGCGGCGTGGCGAGCGGGCCGACGATCAGCCGCGCCGGGTTGCCCGGCAGCGCGCGCATGATGATGAACGCGAGGATCGTCGCACCGAAGATCGCGCCGAAGGAGCCGAGCACCCTTTTGGCGATGACGACGCCCATCGCCTACAGCCTCGCGTACTCGCCGCGCGGGTCGAGCAGGTCGCGCATGCGGTCGGAGAGCATGCTGGCGGCCGTCACTGTCACGAGCAGGCCGACGCCCGGGAAGATGCTGATCCACCACTGACCGGTCAGCGAGTAGGAGAGCCCTTCGGTGATCATCGCCCCCCACTCCGGCGTCGGCACCTGCGCGCCGAGGCCGACGAAGCTGAGCGAGGCCAGTCCGAGCACGGCGTAACCGAAGGCGGCGGCCATCTGGATGAACAGCACCGGCAGCATGTGCGGGATCACGTGGCGTGAGATCACACGCGCGCGCGTCATGCCGATCGCATACGACGCTTCGATGAACGGCAGTGAGCGGATTCGCAGCGCCTCGCTGCGCAGCAGGCGCGCGTACCACGGGACCGAGACGAGCGCGACGCCGATCGCAGCCGTGTTCAGGCCGATGCCGAGACCGACCGTCACGGCCATCGCGAGGATCAAAGGCGGGAAGGCGAGGATTGCGTCCATCGCGCGCATCGCGACGCCGTCGCTGACACCGCCGACCGTACCGGCGAGCAGCCCGATCAACCCGCCGATCAGCGCCCCGGCGACGGTCACGATGCTCGCCACGAGCAGCGAGATGCGCGCGCCGTCGGCAAAGCGTGCGAACACGTCGCGCCCGAGCTGGTCGGTGCCCATCGGATGCGTGCTCGAGGGGCTCTTCAGCGAGTTGATCAGATCCTGCGTGTTGGGTCCGTACTTCCACAGGATCGGCGCGAAGATCGCGAACAGCACGAACAGCACGAGCACGCCGAGCGGGACGGCGACGCGCCGGTCGGAGAGGATCGCGCGCGAGGCGCGCATGGCGCGCTCGGAGACGCTCGCGCCGGAGGGCTCGACGGGGCCCTGCGGACGTAGCGAAGGGGCGTCGCCACCACCGAGTATCAGCGGCCCGGAGCTCATGCGCTAGATCCGCCCATCCGTTCGATCTGCAAGTCCTGCGTTCGGTATATTACCGGCGTAGCAGCACGGCAGATCGTCTGCGCCTGGAGCAAGGGGAGTCGACTTTGGTTCGTCATGCAGTGCAAGACTGGCCTTCTTCATGAGCGACCCGGCGATGCTCACATGTGCGGTTGCGGGAGGCATCGTCACCGGCAACCCTAACCAGCCTGCCACGCGCGATCAGGTGATCGAGCAGGCCGTCGCGGCGGCGCACGCCGGCGCGAGCATCCTGCACATTCACGCGCGCACGCCAGACGGTGAGATGACGCAGGCACCAGAGGACTATCTCGCGATCAAGCACGCCGTGCGCGAACATGTCGACGATGTGGTGCTCAACTTCACCACGGGCGGCAAGCTCGGCTCCGCCGCCGAGGAGCGACGGCGCTCGCTGCAAGCCGATCCCGAGGTCGCCTCGCTGAACTGCGGCAGCATCAACTTCGGTCCCGACGACGTCGTCTTCCTCAACCCCAAGTCGCTGATCGAGGAGCTCGCCGAGGAGATGGCCGACCGCGGCATCGTGCCCGAGTACGAGTGCTTCGACATCGGCATGGCCGTGACCGCCGCGCGGCTGGCGACGACAGCGCGCGGCGCACCCGGCTTCCTGCACATCGTGCTCGGCGTGATCGGCGGCGCACCGCCCAGCGTCGAGTCGGTCCAGATGTTCGCGCGGCTGGTGCCCGACGGGTTGCCGTGGATGGTCACGGCGATCGGGCGCCACAACTTCCCGATGATGGCCGTCACGCTCGCGCTCGGCGGGCACATCCGCACGGGCCTCGAGGACGTCGTCTATGTGGCTCCCGGCGAGTACGCCGAGTCCAACGCCCAGCTCGTCACGCGCGCGAGGACCCTCTGTGAGGCAGTCGGCAGGCCGGTCGCCACGCCGGCGCAGGCGCGCAAGATCCTCGGGATCGGCTGATGGGCGGCGCGGCGATCGACTCCCGGGCGCGTCGGCGAGCGATCTGCCCCCGAGCGAAACGCCGGAAGACCCGAGGCCAAGGGGCCGAAGCGGTCGAAAAGATGACATATCGATCAGTCGGTTTGGAACGTAGTCCTATGCCCGAACATTGTCAAGCGACTGCCGGCCAAGGGCTTTCGACAGGTGTCGAATGCCCTTACGAAGGAGTTGGAGCGGGAGTCCTTGACGCTGCTGTGCGCGCGAGATAGGTTGCATATCGACTGATCGTCATCAAAACAACTCAGATCGCGCCTTAGGCTGTCGAGATTGGGGGTGGGCAGTTCGCAGGCGCGCTTCGAGCTCGGCTCGAGGAGCAAACGAGCGTGCCCGGAGACCCGGCAGTCGAGTAGGTTCGGCCAGACGGGAAACCAGCGACGGAGGCGTCCCCCGATGAACCGCACTAGCGATGGAGGCCGGATGACCCGCACTACCGACGGAGGCACGATGAAATCCACCAGCAGGCTCCTCGCCCGAGCAAGGCGCCTCACGCTCGCCGCCGCGACGGCGCTCGCGGCCGTGCTTCTGCTCGCGGCGTGCGGCTCCAGCTCCAGTTCGAGCTCATCGAGCGCCGGCTCCTCGAGCTCCGGCGGGCTCAGCAAAGCGGCGAGCAACCCGAACGCGACGCTGATCGTCAACAACGCCGTGCCGATCGCGACGCTCGACCCCAACTTCACGACCAACGACCAGGACCCGGGCTTCGACGGGGCGATGTACTCGACGCTCACGCAGGTCGACCACGAACCGGGCAAAGTCGAAGGCACCGAGCAGCAGAACCTCGGCGTCAGTGCGGTCAAACCGTACCTCGCGCAGTCCTACGCCTTCAGCGACGGCAACAAGACGTTGACCTTCCACCTGCGCCCGGGGCTGAAGTTCCCCAGCGGCGACCCGGTCGACGCGAAAGCCGTCGTGTGGTCGCTGAACCGTGTGATCAAGGCCGGCGTCGGCGGCTACTCGGTGCTCGAGGAAACCGATTACACGCCACCGTTGATCACTTCGATCTCCGAACAGGGACCGCTCACCGTCGTGATCAAATACAAGCGTCCCGCGCCCAACCAGCTGCAGGTGCTCTCGACGCCGACCGCCGGCTCGATCTACGACTCCAAACTGGTCGAAGAACACGGCGGCCAGGAGAAGGAAAAGCCCAACGAATGGCTCGCCAGCCACTCCGCCGGCTACGGGCCGTACTTGCTCAAGAGCTACCAGCCGAATCACCAGATGGTGCTCGAAGCGAACCCTGACTTCTTCGAAGCGCCGAAGACGAAGAAGATCATCCTCAACATGATTCCCGACAACGAAACGCTCTTGCTCGACGCGCAGTCGGGCTCGGCGGACATCACGCTCGGGCTCACCAACCAGGCGGCGCACAGCCTCGTCGGCAACAACTGCTGCATCGTCGGCTCGTTCAAGTCGCGTCAGGCGGAGACGTTGAACTTCCCGCAGAACGCGCGCAAGCCGTGGCTCAACGACAAAGACCCGTTCTTCAAGAACCAGGACTTCCGGCAAGCGCTGACATACGCGTTCCCGTATGAAGCGGTCCTGCAGAAGGTCGGCTACGGCTACGGCAAGCTGTACTACGGCGAGTGGATGCCGTCGTACTCCTGGTATGACCCGAAGGTGGGCGCGCCGCGCGAAACGAACGTCACCAAGGCGAAAGAACTGCTGGCGAAGTCGGGTATCAAAACGCCCGTCAGCTTCACGATCTACGTCGGTCAGGGTGACAACATCGGCAAGGAAATCGCGACGGCCGCGGCCGGTGCGTGGGAGCCGCTGGGAGTCAACGCCAAGGTCCAGGTCGTCTCGCCGTCGGCGTTCCTGGAAGTCGTCTACACCAACCACGACGGCGCGACGGTGTTCCTCGACGGTCCTCAGGTCGTAGCCCCCGATTACCACTGGGCCTATGACCTGCAGTGCCCGCCGAACAACCAGTTCAACGACACCAACACCTGTGTTCCCGCAGCGGACAAGATCATGAAAGAAATCCCGTACGTGACGCAGGAACCGAAGCGTCAGGAAATGCTCAACAAGGCCGACGAACTGTACATCGAAAACTCGCCGCGAGTCTGGGCCTACGACACCGAACTGGTGGCCGTGCTCGGCAAGAACGTGACGGGCTACTTCTCCTCGGACCTGCCCGACATGCGCTTCTGGGCCAAGGGCTAGGAGCAGCTTCCGCCAACAACGCCGCCAGCCGGCGCCCGGACTCTTCCTCTGGTCCGGGCGCCGGCGACGGCGCGTCTCACCACTGGTCGAGTAGCTAAGCGATTACCGCGACGAAGCGCCAGTCGAGCACCGGCACGCCGCCCTCCTCGCGCCCTTCGGCGTCCTCGCCCCCAGCTCTTGCGGCGCCGTCATCTCCCCCGCCGAGCGCGACGACGCGCGAGCGCAGGTGGGCGAGCGCGCCACCCCGGCCGAGCGGCTCGCAGCGCTCGAGCTCGAGCTCGCTGTAGAGCGTGTCGCCCTCGTGTACTGGCGCGAGGTGCTCACAGGAGTGCCAGCCGGCGATCGTCACGATCTCGGGCAGCAGGCGCGAGGCTTGTGAAGCTGCGAGGCCGATCGTGTGGCCGCCGTAGACGAGCCGGCGTCCTTCGCGGTGCGCGTGACGGTCGTGATGTACGGCGGCCACGTTGAGGCTGAGCCGCGCGAGCTCGGGCGCGGCGCTGACCACGTCGCCAGCGTCGGGCGCCCAACGCGTGCCGGGCGCGGACTCGGAGAGACGCTCGCGCTCGCCGCCGCGCGAGTCGACGAACGCGTCGAGTCGCCAGCCCGCGCTCGCCTCGCGCAGCGCCTTCGGGTCGAGCTCTTCTGGGATCTGCTCGAAGGAATCCTCGCGCTCCGTGCGTCCATCTGGATCGCGCAGCGGCAGCATCGCGCAGCGCCAGAAGTCGAGCACGGCTCGCCCCGCCTGGTCGCTCGTGCGCACGCGCAGCACCGCCAGGCCGCTCGCCGGGCGCCCCGGACGCGGCGTCGTCTGGCGCAGCGCGACGACCTCGGTGCTCGTCGACAGCGTGTCGCCGATCACGGGCATCCGCTGCAGTACGAGGCCGCGGTAGAAGAGGTTCGCGATCACGCGGCCCGTCAGCAGCGTCGACTGCCCGATCGCGACGTCCCACACGAGCGCCGGGTGCGCGAGCACGGCAGGTGTGCCGAGCACGGCACGCGCCAGCGTCGCGTCGAGCGCCAACGCGAGGCGGTCTCCGACGATCGCCTGGTGCACGGCCGCCATCCCGTCGCTCAGCGTCACAGCGGGCGCGCTGCGCTCGACGTGACCGACGGTCAGATCCTCGAAGTACGGAGGCACCGGCTGCTCAACTGCCCGTGACGGACAGTCCCTCCGCCACGGCCGTCTCCGCCGACACAGGCGCACGCCTGCCCGACAGCGCGGCCCAACCCGCCAAGAGCATCCCCGCCATCACGGCATAGGTGACGCGTTGCCCGGCGACCTCGGCAAGCGCGCCGCCCCCGGCCGAGCCGACGATGTTCCCCGGCGGCCACGTCAGGTCCATCATCGCGACGACCATCAGCTGCCCCAGCCCGGCCGCGGCGCACGCGTCGGACAGCATCACCATCACCGGCGCCCACAGCACGCCGATCAAGATCAAGGCGAGCGCGATCAGCGCCGCCGTGCCGAAGCGCGTCTGCATCCACGGCAGCGCGACGATCACGGGGGCGCACGCGAGCAGCCCGATCCGCACGGGGCGCAGCGGACCCTGGCGATCGGACCAGCGCCCGTAGAACGGACGGATCGCGATGCCGAGGATCGCGGCCGCCCCAAACGTGAGCGCGATCTCGCTGGAGCCGCCGCCGAGGCGGTGCTGCTGCAGCGGAGCGAGCACGCTGATCGCGGCGAGCATGATCGCGGGCAGCAACGTGATCCACATGACCTTGCGCACGTTCGCGCTCGACAGCGCCTCGCCCAGCCCGAGGCGCTTCTCCGCCGGCGCCGGCGGCCCCGAGAAGCGCGTCGTGATCAGCGCCAGCACGGCGCACAGCGCAGCGATCGCCGCGAACGTCGCGCCGCGTCCGGCGGCCGCCGCGACGCCACCGGCGGCAGGACCGGCGATCGCGCCGGCCTCGCTGACGCCGAAGGCGAAGCCGAGCAGTTCGCCGCGGCGATCGAGCGGCGCCACCTCGAGCAGCCAAAGCATCGCCGCCGTCCAGCACGCCGCGCCGGCCAGCCCCTGGGCGAAGCGCGCCGCCAGCAGCGCGTCGTAGCTGTGGGCGAGACCGAACACGACGCTCATCGCGGCGAACGTCACCAGGCTGACGATCGCAGTCGTGCGCACGCCGAGGCGCACGACGATCATCAGCGCCGGGATCGCACCCACCGCGCAGCCCACCGCGTACATCGCAACGAGCACGCCCGCCTGCGACGTCGACAGCGCCAGATCGTGCTTGAGCTCCGGCAACAGCGGCGAGAGCACCGTGAAGAACACCAGCTCCAGGAACATCAGCGCGGTCGTCAGAGCGAGCAGTCGGCGCACGCCTCGATCCTAGCCGCGCCGCTGTTTGGCCGCACAGCCAATTTGTTTCCCGGGCTATTCTCTCCCCACTCGTTCCGGCCATCATTCCGCGAGAATCGGGCGTCTTCCGCGCCGAGGTGTCGACCGCGGAGGCCTACGCAGCCGCCAGCGCCGGCGCCAAGTCCTCGGCGGTCGTCTCGATCGTCTCGGGCACCGTGATCGAGAGGCGCCCGTCTCGCTCTAGCGTCTCCCGAGCGCCGACAACCGGGGAGAGCTTGGAACGAAAACAACGGACGCCCGATCGGCCTGAGGCGATCGTCCCGGCGTCGAGCTGACCGGGTCTCCGACGCAGCTGATCGCACGCGTGGTCGTGATTTTGCAGGTTATTCGCTCAATGGACGTTATTTTCTACTCAAGCGAAATGCCTAGATCGACAAAAACCGAAATCCAGCTAGCCTTTGATCGCGCGTTCGACGGTCTGGCGATCGTAGAGTCCGTTGAGACCGACGACGGCCCCGCAACAGTTCTGATCCGTGGCCGAACGCGTAAATATCGCCTGCGCGCGCTCTGGGCTGGCGCGGGGTGGCCAGCCGACGTCGACCGAGCGATCCGGCATCTCGGCGGTGATTGGCCTCCAGATCTTGTCGTGGCTGCACGCAACCTTTCTCCTGGCTCGCGGGAAATGCTCGACCGTATAGGCGGAAGCTGGGTCGACGGCAGCGGTGACGCACACATCGTCGGGGGCGATCTGTTGGTTGTGCGTGAGGCCAAGCAGCAGTCTGGCGACGATCGAAGAGCCTTCTCCTGGTCGCCGTCCGCCATTTCGATCGCGGAGGCGCTCCTGAGCCGTGACTCGCCGTATGGCGTCCGGACGGGCGACTTGGCGACGATTACCGACTGGTCGACACCGCAGGTCTCACAGGTCCTTGGTGCATTCGACGCCGAGGGCTGGACGACAAAGTGGGGACCGCGACGAGGCCCTGGCGCGAGCCGCGAGATCACCGACGGCGCGGGGATGCTGGACGCGTGGGCTGAGGAGGTGTCGACTGTCAAGCACGAGCTTCGCTTCGCCGAGCGCATCTTCAACGACCCGGTGCAGTTCCTTGTCGACGAGCTTGCTCCGGCCCTCGAGGAGCAGGGCATCGATTGGGCGGTTACCGGCTGGGCCGCTGCCGAGCAACTCGCGCCGTTCGCGACCACCATCCCAGCCTTGCAGGTGTACGTCGAGGAGCGCGCCTTCTGGGGACCGTTGACCTTGGTTATGCAGGACGTCCCAGTTCGCGAAGTGGAGTCCGGCGGGCGCGTCGAGTTTCGTAGCGCCAATCCGCATCTGCTGAAGCTCGTCACGCGGCGCAACGGCATTCCTCTAGCGACTGCGCCCCGCGTGTTCGCTGACCTCCACGCGCTCGGCGGACGTGGTGAGGACGCCGCTATGCATCTGCGCGAAGAGGTCATCCTCAACAAGCTACGGACGAGCCAGAGAACAACCGCCTCTGCCGAGATTGACAACTGGGACAAGGGCTGCCGCAACCGACTGAAGAAGCGCATCGCCGACGAGTTCGGCGATGCGGGAACGGTGTATGACAGCGGGACTTGGTCGGTCTCGTATTGGATCCCCGGGGTCATCCTTCCGCTCGGGGAGTTGCGGGACGCCTTGGTGGCAGTCGAGGGTCGCGAGACCGGGTGGCCCCCGTGGTGGGTACCAACGCGAGAGGGCATCCAGCCCGAGATCCGACATGGTGCGATCGAGTGCTGGTTCCGCGACGACTCGGTGCGCAACTACGGGCACTCTGACTTCTGGCGTGCGGAGCCCGACCTCAAGCTGTTCCTCCTCCGCGGCTACCAGGAGGACGGCATCACCGGGGCTCCCGGCTCGGCGCTCGACCCGCTACTTCCGGTGTGGCGCATGGCTGAGTCGTTGCTGCACGCTGCCCGCATGGCGCGCTACGTGAAAGCCGCAGACATCGAGTTCTTCGCGCGATGGGACGGCCTCCAGCACCGGGAGCTGAGAGCCATGACGAGTGACCGATGGGATTTCACGCCCGGGCACGTCGCGCACGACGACAGCATCGCGACTTTTGTGCAAACGAGTCCCGAGGAGATCGATCGCGATCTTCCGAGCGTAGTCCGTGCGCTGGTCTCTTCGCTCTTCGAGGTCTTCGGGCTGTTTGACCCGCCAGGATCGTTGTACGCGACGGAGATCGCCACCATGCTCGAGCAAAGCCGAGGGCGGACGCATGGCTGACCCGACGGTCGACGAGGAGCGCTCGCAAGCGGCGAGAACTCGTGCGGAGCGAGCGCTGTGCACGCTTGCCGCACACATCGGGGGCGAGGACGTCCCCTTGATCGTCCTCGGCGGATTGATGCCCGAGATCCTCACTGAGGGTCGGGAGGTCGGCCCACTGCACCTCGGCACGAGCGATGTGGACATGCTGCTGGTGGCTCACCTAGAGCACACCGAAGGTTTGACACGCATTGAGGCCGCACTCGAAGTCGCCGGCTTTCGCGCAGCGCCAGGCGACAACGGTTGGCGGTGGCGTGGGATCGTCGACGGCTTTGCGGTCAAGCTTGAGTTCCTGTGTGACCTCGACACCGAGCCTGAAGGCGTCGTCGCTATCCCTGGTTGTCAGACCCTCCGTGCCAACAACCTTCGCGGCACGGGCTACGTCGCGGCGGACTGGACGGTACGGGAGCTGACGGCCGATCTGACTGGCCTGGGTACGACGACTGTGCGCGTACGGTTCGCGGGCCTCGCTGGTTATCTGTTGACCAAGTGCGTCGCCGTCCGCCACCGCGGCAAGGACAAGGATCACTACGACCTCGCGTTCGTGCTGATTCACAATCGGGCTGGCGGTCCCACCGCTGCTGCACGCCAACTGCTCGACGGCAAGCTGGCCGACCGACTGCCCGCACTGCACTCAACGTTCCTGGAGGTGCGCGAGCGGTTCTATTCGGTCACCAGCCCTGGGCCCAAGGGGTACGCAGCCGAATCGTCTCGTGCCGACCCAACGGCACTGGAGCACGAGAACCGCGCACAGGCGGTAGCCGCCGTCAATGAATTCATCGGTGCGTTGCTCGCGGGGGGATAGACCCTCCGCTAAAACAAAAACCAACCCCCCATTTGCAGGGCTTTTTGGCATACGGGGGCGGGATTGATACACAAACCTGCGGCGGAAAACCGTCCGAAGATGGCGGAGAGTGCCTACAGGTTCGAAGAGTCCTGGTCGCTCCCGGGGCGATCAGCTCTCGCAAGAAACGCTACGGCCGCCAAGCAGAAGTACCCGCCGGGCGTGGCACGTCCGCGAGAGCAGCCTCGATAAGCATTGAGTTCAAGATCTGTATCATCTAGTTCTTGTGCGGAACTCTTCCTTCTAGTTGTCGTGTCTGAACACGGCTACGACCAGTACTGCGGCGCGGCGCGCGCGCTTGACGTGGTGGGCGACCGCTGGGTTCTGCTCATTGTGCGGGAGCTCCGGTTCGGACCGCGGCGCTTTACCGACCTCGTGGATGGGCTGCCCGGCATCAGTCGCGACTTGCTAACGCGGCGCCTGCGCGACCTCGAGCGAGAGGGCGTCGTGAACCGGCGGGAGCTACCGCCTCCTGCCGCACGACGGGTATACGAGCTGAGTGAGAGCGGTCGCGATCTCGCTGAGGCAATGCTCCCGCTCGTCGCGTGGGGGGTCAGGCGTCTTGGCTCGCGGTCCCCGTCGGAGAGCTTCCGCCCTCATTGGGCTGCGCTAGCGATGGCAGCGCTGCCGAACCATGACGCGGCCGCTGGGGTCACCGAGACGTATCAGTACGTCATCGGAGATTGGGCCTTCCACCTGATCGTCGATCACGGCGAGGTTGAACTGCGCGATGGTCGTGCTCGCGAATCGGCAGTGTGCCTGACCACCGACGAGGATACGTGGGCCGAGATCGCATCGGGGACGACCGGCGCGTCCTCGGCGCTCGCAAGCGGCAGACTCGCCGTCGTCGGCGACCCGGAGGCCGCTTCTCGCCTGGCATCCATCTTCGGGCGTGAAGCGGTACTCGCTCAGGCGAAGAAGACGATCCACAGCGCCAGAGGAATCGCGCGATCAGAGACTTGAAGCTGAGAACCACGATCCGGCTGGCGGCCGGAAGGAGGCTAGGAAGCTATGCCGATGTGTGACGCATATATCCCCGAGGGCGCTCTGTCCCCCAGCGCTGAGGCCAAGTTGCTAGCCCGGCTCACCGACCTCCTGCTGGAGCACGAGGGTGTAGACCCGACCAATGCGATGGCGCGCACCATGGCGTGGGTATTCGTCCATCGAGCCGAGATGTTCGTAGCCGGTGCCCAGGCGCACGAGCCGCGATACCGCTTCGTGTGCGGCGTACCCGAGGGCCAGTACAACGACGAGCGCCGCGCCGCTGTGACGCTGGAAATGACCCAGGCCGTTGCCGAGGCGGAGAACGGGGCATGGCCGTATCCCGAGAGCCGGGTTGCCGTCTTCACACACGAGGTCCGAGACGGGTCGTGGGGCGGAGCCGGACGAATCCTCCGGCTCCCAGACATCTACGAGATCGTCTTCGGAGGCGAGCATCGGGGCGCAGCCGAACGCGTTCTCGCGACACGGCATCGCGAGGAGGCCGAGCTACTGCTCGCCGCGGCCCACAGTGCACTGTGAGCGCGGACGGCCGGAATATGCCACTCAGGGTCGAGCGCGTTGGTCACGGACCCGAAGTCCTGCTAATCCACGGTGGCGCCAGTCCTCCGACAACATGGCGCGGTCTCGACCCGCTCCGGGGGACGGTGGACGCCGGCACCGTCTACCGACGAGGATTTGCGCCGAGCCCGC
The DNA here is from genome assembly GCA_963717665.1 of uncultured Solirubrobacteraceae bacterium. GTDB lineage: Bacteria > Actinomycetota > Thermoleophilia > Solirubrobacterales > Solirubrobacteraceae > Palsa-744. Next base: position 2,566,894 of record OY970348.1, on the reverse strand, counting down.
CACCGCGTCGCGGCCATCCGGACTTCGACGAAGACGCCGCCGGCATTGTCTCGCTCATCGAACACCGCCCGCACGTCGTGGCGCATTCCTACGGCGGAGTCGGCGCGATGCTCGCCGCCGCCCGCGCGCCGCAGCGAGTACGGTCGCTCACGCTGATCGAGCCGCCGGTGCAGGCTTCAGCGATGACGGGCAGGCCCCTCACCTGCATGGCAGCCCTGCTCGCCGGCGGTGTGCTGAGCAACGAGATCGGACCGCGGCACTTGTGAACGTGATCGCGGAGTTCCGGGCTGCGTCGGAAGTCAACGATCTCGACAGGTTCGTGGACACATTGGCGTCAAACGCCGAGCTCGTCTCGCCACTGCTGGCGCGCGGTGTGATCCGCGGGAAGGGGGATCTGCGGCTGCTGTTCGCGGCGGTCTACGGCAGCCTGTCAGAGCTGCGCTGGACCGAGGAGATCATCGACGGCGACCGAGGTTTCATGATCGCCACGGCGCGCGTGGGCCCGTTCAGGATCGATGACGCCATGGTATTCGAGCTCGATCCTGACGGGCGGATCCGGCGGCTAAGACCGCACCTCCGTCCTTGGCTTGCTACTACCTGGTTCGCCCTTGTGGTCGGCTTGAAGGTGGCGCGCCACCCAGGGCTTATCTGGCGAGCAGTGCGAGGGTCCTGAGCGATCGGCACCCAGGCAGATGGGCCAAAGCTTGGTCGCCTCGATCGTGGACCTCTACTTCCGGCTTGCGCGATCTGGCCTTCGGCACTGTTACTTCCCCGCGACGTCCAGTTCGACGGCGCGAATTGCCGCTCGGCTTGGAAACACGAAACGGTCATGGTGGTGGACCAGTCCTACCCTGCTCAGCCTTGACGGTGCATCTTCTGCGTCTGGCAGGTCGCCAAGCTCGCGCCCAACCTCCTCGATGCTCCACGGCCACTGCTGCGAGTGGAGGAGAAGCTCAAGGACCGTTTTGTCGGTGTCGCTCTCGTCTTTGGCGATCGAATCGTCAGCGGACATTCCGGACAACCTCCTTCAGATCTAGCTCAAACAGTCTCGACACACCCCGACGGATCTCCCAGTTCGCGGGTGAATCGAGATCCAAGTCAGGATGCTCGTCGTCGAGCTCGGCCCACCCATGCAGACAGAACATGGCGCCGCCGAGCCGACGGCACTCACGCCCAAGCAGGTCGGCGAGGTCATACCACTCGTCGGAAACGCTCTTGTCGCTCCCGAGCAAATTGAGCGCGTCCTGTAGCCCGCTGCCGACTCGGTCTCGGATGCTCTCAAGCTGCGCCGCGGCCTCGGTCTGACCGCGCTGCCATTCCCGGCGTTGAGGCGAGTCCGGCAGGGCTGCTTCACCATACAGACGCGCTTGTGTTGCGCGCATCGCACCGGGATCGGTGAGACGCCAACGAATCCGTCCGGCGTTTCTAGTTCTTCGTACGAGGCCGGCATCGATGAGCGCTTCGACCGTTGCAGCGCTTTGTGAGAAGGCGAAGGTATGACGCGCGTGCGGGTCAACGTCAAAGGTTCTGATCGGACGCAGGACCGCAGCGCGGTTCCTGCGGTCCTTTTGCGGTCCCGAGTGCCGGGAACAGCCGGGAACACGCGAGAACAGCCGACCACAAGCTTCAGCGTTTTCGCGGGTTTTCCCACGTGTTCCCGCCTGTTCCCAGTTTTGAAGCTCATCGGGGAGACAGGATTCGAACCTGCGACCGCCCCGGCCCACACCCGAGCGCACGACCAGCCTGTTTCGGTCAGCCCGCGCGCTCAGCCGAAGCAAGTCCCCGCCGCGCCCACACCGCGGTCACCGCGGCCCCGCCGGCGAGCAGCCCGAAAGCCAGCGCGACCTTCACAGGCGACCCCGCAAGCAGCCCACGCGCGGCCTCGAGCACGGCCGTCACCGGATTGAACCGCGCGACGGAGTGAATCCAGCCGCTCAACAGCTTCAACGGCACATAGACGGGCGCGAGGAACAACACGATGAAGACGGGCATCTGGATCAGCGCACCGGCCTGTTCGGTGCGTAGGAACATCGCGACGCCACACGCCCACAGGGCGGCGACGAGGTTCATGCCGATGCCGAGGCCGAGCGATGCCGATCAGTTCGATCCCGTTGCCGGCGACGTTCATCCCGGCGATCAGCGCGGCGATCGTGACCACGACGGCGGTCAGCGCCCAGCGCACGAGCGCGCCGAGCGCGTAGCCGGCGATGATCCCGCTGCGCCGCGGCGCCTCAGCAGCAGCCTCCGCGCGAAGCCCGAGTCGAAGTCGCGCGCGACCGCAAAGCCGGTGAAGACGCCGCCGAAGGCGGCCGACTGCAGGAAGACGAACACGAACTGAAAGGCGGTGTAGCCGGGCTTGTAGTCGAAGTTCGGCACGTCGCCGACGCGCGACAGACCGCCGGCGAAGGCGACGAGGAAGAACAGCGGGAAGATCAGCGACGGCAGCAGGATCGCCGGGTTGACGAGCGTGTTGTGCATCGAGCGCCAGGCGACGGCGCGCGCGACGTAGACGAAGCGCCTCATGTGCGCGCCAGCCTGTTCTTCATCGCCGCGCCGGCGAAGCCGAGCGTCAACGCACTGAGCAGCAGCGCGAAGCCGAAGCCGAGCGCGAGCGCCTGCGCGTCCCAGCCGGTGATGACCAGGCTGCGGATGCCCTCGATCAGATACGAGACCGGGTTGTAGGTCGCGACCTCGCGAAACCAGTCGGCCTTGATCAGGTTGCGCGGCAGGCTCGAGGAGCTGAGAAAGACCGTCACGAACAGCAGCGGGAAGATCCCCTGCACGGCTTCGCCGGTGCCGAAGCGCAGCGCGAGCAGCGAGCCGAGCCCGGCGAAGCCGAACGCGATCAGGATCGACAGCGCGAGCAGCACGAGCGCGCCGCCGACGCCGCTCGCGATGCCGACGCCGGTGGCGACGCCGACGAACAGGTAGACGAGCGACTGCACGCAGGCGACAACGACCGCGCCGCCGAGCTGCCCGGCAAGCAGCGCCGAGCCGCGCAGCGGCGTCAGCGCGAGGCGGTCGAAGAAGCCCGACTCGATATCGCGCGCGAGATCGATGCCGGCGCTGATCGGCGACGAACATCGCGCCCTGGATGAACGGCACCGCGAGCACGAAGTCGCGGTAGCTGACGTCGGGAAAGCCCGGGATCTTGCGTCGCGGCGCTGAGCGCCGAGCCGTTGATCGCGAACAGGATCAGCGGGAAGACCATCGGGAAGACGAGCAGCGCGCGCTGGCGGAACGTGCGCACGACCGAGCGCCGCGCGATCGCGCCGACCTGCTCGACCAGGCTCGGCGAGCGCAGCGCGGGCGCCGCTGCGAGCGAGCCACCGCCGCCGGCGACGCGGGCTGCCCAGCGGCGCTACTGCTCATCCTCGTCCTCGCCGGCAGCCCTCGAGCTTGCGCCCGGTCTTGGCCAGGAACACGTCGTCGAGCGAGGGCTGGTGCAACTGCAGCGACGCGACCTTCAGCTCGCGCTTGGTCGAGCACGCGCACGATCTCGGCGAGCTGCGACTCGCCGCCGGGCAGCTGCACGGTGACGGTGCCGCGCTCGCCCCGCGCGGTCGTACCGAGGCTTGCTACGGCCGTCGGCGAACTTGTCGCCGTCACTCACATCGGCGGGCACGACTTCGACGGTCGGGCTGCCGATCTTCGTCCTTCAGCTGCGTCGGCGTGCCCTCGGCGACGATGTGCCCATGGTCGATGATCCCGACACGGTCGGCGAGCGCGTCGGCCTCCTCGAGGTACTGCGTCGTCAGGAAGACGGTCATCCCCTCCTCGCGCGCAAGCCGCGCGACCTCCTCCCACAACGCCGTGCGGCTCTGCAGGTCGAGGCCGGTCGTGGGCTCGTCGAGGAACAGGATGCGCGGGCTGTGCACGAGCGCGAGCGCCAGGTCGAGGCGGCGCTTCATCCCGCCCGAGTAGCCGCCGACGCGGCGGTCGGCCGCTTCGGTCAGCCCGACGCGCTCGAGCAGCTCCTGCCCACGCTGCTCGCGCTCGGCTTTCGGCATGCCCTGGAGCGTGGCCTGCAGCTTCAGGTGCTCGCGCCCGGTCAGGATCGCGTCGAGTGCGGCCTCCTGCAACGCGGCGCCGATCGACGCGCGCACGTGCGCGCCGTCCTTGACGATGTCGAAGCCGCCGACGCGCGCGCATCCGCTGGTCGGCGGCAGCAGCGTCGTCAGCATCAGCACGGTCGTCGACTTGCCCGCGCCGTTGGGCCCGAGGAAGCCGTAGATCTCGCCGGGCTGGACGGCCAGGTCGATGCCGTCGACCGCGCGCGGGCCCTTCTTGAACTCACGTACGAGCTGCTCGACCTCGATCGCAGGCCCGCTCATCAGGACACCTCGCCCCGCGCGGCGCGCGGCGGCAGCGACGGCTCGACGCGCAACAGGCGTGCGGGCAGCTTCGGCAGCCACCAGTTCCAGCGCCCGAACAGCGACACGACCGCGGGCACGAGCAGCGCGCGGATCACGGTCGCGTCGAGCAGGATCCCCGCGGCGAGGCCGGTCGCGAGCACCTTGACGTCGGTCTCGGGACCGGAGGCGAGCGAGACGAACGCGAGGAACAGGATCAGCGCGGCGCTCGTGACGAGCCGGCCGGTGCGGCCGATGCCGCGCACGACGGCCGTCGTCGGTCGAGCCGGTCGCGTCGTACTCCTCGCGCATGCGCGCGAGGATGAACACCTCGTAGTCCATCGACAGGCCGAACAGGAACGCGAACACCATCAGCGGGATCCACGACGGTCGACCGAGCCTGTCGCCGAGATGCCCCAGATCGCATCGGAGCCGTGGCCGCTGCTGCCAGACGAGCGTCGAGCACGCCCCACGCAGCGCCGACGGAGATCACGTTGAGCACGACGGCCTTCAGCGGCAGCAGCAGCGAGCGGAAGGCGCGCGCGAGCAGCACGAACGTGATCAGCGCGATCAGCGCGATCATCAGCGGGAAGTTGCCGTAGACGGCGTCGATGAAGTCGTGGTTCTGCGCGGCGAGACCGCCGACGCGCACGTCGGAGCCGTCGGCGCGGACGACCGCGCGAACGCGGTCGAGCGTGTCGCGTCCGGCCGCCGAGGAGCCGTCGGCGACTGCCAGCGCGTCGACCACGGCGGCGCCCGGCTGGCGCCAGGTGGCCGAGGCCGGGGCCACGGCGCCGTGGATCCCGGAGACGCCGGCGAGCGCGCGAGCCACGGCGTCGGGTGACTTGGAGCCTTCGACGAGCACCTCGTGCGGCAGCAGCGCGCCGGCGCCGATGCCCGGCGCGCTCGAGCGCGACGAGGCCCTGCTTGGCGTCGCCCCTCACGGGCGACCGTGTTGAGGTTGGAGAGCCCGAGCTGCAGGTTGCGTCGCGGCGAGCACGAGCGCGGCGAGGATCAGCGCGGCGCCGCCTGCCGCGATCCAGCGGTGGCGCACGATCAGCGTTGGCCCACGAGTCCAGGCGCGGCTCGCCTTGTCGTCGTCGCGGACGTGCGGCCAGTCCAGCCGCGTGCCGAGCTTCGCGAGCACGACGGGCAGCAGCGTCGTGGCGACGATCACGCTGACGAGCGGGATCAGCATGCCGCCGTAGCCGACGTGCGCAGGAACGGCAGCGGCAGCGCGACGAGCGCGAGCAGCCCGATCGCGACGGTCGTGCCGCTGAACACGACGGCTCGCCCGGCCGTCTCCATCGCGCGCTGGATCGCCTCGTCGCCCTGTAGGCCGTGGGCGCGCTCCTCGCGCCAGCGCACGACGACGAGCAGCGAGTAGTCGATCGAAACGCCGAGGCCGATCAGCGCGATCAGGAACTGCACGATCGGCGAGACTTCGGTGATCGTCGTCAGCCCCCAGACGAGCAGGAACGTCGTCATGATCGAGACGACGGCCATCATCAGCGGCACGATCGCCAGGAACGAGGCGAACACGAAGGCGAGCACGAGCAGCGCGCCGAAGCCGCCGAGCAACGCCTCGAGCAGCACGCCGGGGCCGCTGTCGCCGCCGCTCTGCACCGACAGCGCGTCGTAGCCGGTCACGTGCACGGGCGCGCCGCCGACGGTCGCTCCCTTCAGCGCGCCCGTCAGGTGCCGGGCGGCGTCGGGGTTGTTGCCGAACGATTCTTTGAGATCAGCGGTCGGGTAGGCGAGGACGAAGCTCGTGCGCCGGTCCTTGGAGACGAACGCGTCGTTGCCGGTCGCCGCATAGCCCGCGATGCGAGCCCCGGGCAGGGTCTTGGCGACCTTCGCTTCGAGCGACGCGAGCTCTTGCTTGACGCCCGGCGAGGAGACGGTCTCCCCGGCGGGCAGCGTGACGACGGGGACCAGTGGCGAGGTGTTCCCGCCGGTGTTGTGGAACTTGTGCGCGATCTGCTCGTTGGTGACCCAGCCTTCCTTGCCGGGGACCGAGAATTTCTGTTTGAGCGCTTTCGTGGAGGACCCGGCCGAGGCGATGCCGACGAGCGTGAGCACGACCCAGAAGGCGACGACGATGCGCTTGTGCGCCAGGACCCAGCGTGTCAACGATGCCATTGCTCGTCTCCTTGTTCTCGCTTGTGCTTCCACCCCTGAGACGGGCCGCCGTGACGAAACTCATCGCCGGCGGGGCGTCGTCGGTGACGCCGTCGTGCGGGCTGGGCGACGCCGCTGCGTCGCGAGACCCTTCCCGCTGCTCGTTCGTATCAAAATAATTTTTATCACAAATAATGTCCATCGCGTAGAATGCGTCCATGTGGGATGGAGGGCCGATACCTGGCGAGCTCGGGGAGTTTCCGGGCTACCTGATGGCGCGCCTCGGCGAGGCCTCGCGCCGGCGCTTTCACAAGGCGCTCGAGCCGGAGGGGCTGCACCCGCGGCATTTCGGCGTGATGACGATGCTCGCGGCGCACCCGGGGATGAGCCAGCACCAGCTGCACGAGAAGACGGCGATCGATCCGAGCTCGATGGTCGCCGTGATCGACGAGCTCGAAGCGCGCGGCCTGGCCGAACGCCGCCCCGACCCGGCCGACCGGCGCGCGCGCCAGGTCTTCCTCACCGAGCAGGGCGAGCGGACGCTCGAGCGCATCCGCGGGCTCGCGGCCGGGCTGCAGCGCGAGTTCTTCGGCGCGCTCACCGCCGAGGAGCGAAAGACGCTGCACGCGCTGCTGCGCAAGCTGGCAGGTGCGGCCGTCGACAAGCCGGCCTGAGCCGACCCGACGGCCTGGCGCCGGCGTACGGCGCGCCGCTCAGAGATCAACCTGCCCGACGACGCACGTGACCGTGGCGCCGCCGACCCACACCGTCCCGTCGCCGTCGCGCCCGACGTGCACGCGCCCGCTGCGACCGAGCACGGTCCCCTGACTGACGACGTACGGCGCCTGCACGCGACCGCTGCGCAACAGCCACGGCGCGATCGCCGCGTTGAGGCTGCCGGTCACGGGATCCTCGACGGTCGTGCCGTCCTTGGGGAAGAACGCCCTGACCTCGAAGGCCTGCGGCGAACCGGGCGGGTAGGGGCCGATGACGCCGAGGTCGAGGTCGACGAAGCCGGGGCGCATCGCGAGCACGGCCTCGGCGTCGTCGAGCATCACGGCCACCCAACCTGGCCCGTTGTCGGCCCACTCGGCGTCGAGGATCGCCGCGCGCTCGATCCTCAGCACCTCGGCGATGTGCTCGAGCAGCTGCTCGTCCTGCGTCGGCCCCTCGCGCAGCAGCGGCGGGGCGGCGAAGGCGATGCGATCGGCCTGCACGCGAAGGCGCACGAGCCCTGCCCCGCACTCCTGCACGACATCGGGCGGCTGCTCATGCGACTGCTGCGCCCGCTCTCGAAGCCATGCGTGGCATGTGCCAAGCGTCGGGTGCCCGGCGAACGGCAGCTCGAGCACTGGCGTGAAGATCCTCACGCGGTAATCGGCCTCAGGGACGGTCGGGGGCAATACGAAGGTCGTCTCCGAGAGGTTCGTCCACGTGGCGAAGCGCTGCATCTGCTCGCTCGAGAGTCCCTCGCCGTCGAGCACCACGGCGACCGGGTTGCCCGTGTAGGGGGCGGCCCCGAAGACGTCGACCACGGTGTACGCGCGCATCGGCTGAGAATAGACGCGGTCAAATAGGCTGCAACTGATGGAGCACGTCAGCATCGACGAGCACGACGAGGGCATCCTCGTGCTCGCAATCGATCGTCCGCCTGCCAACGCGATGGACCTGACGCTGCTGCGCGAGATCGTCGCGGCCATGGCGCGGGTGGCCGGCGAGGGACCACGCGCACTCGTGCTCGCCGGGCGAGAGGGCTGCTTCTCGGCGGGCGCCGACCTGAAGGCCGTTCCTGGGTACGGGCCGACCGAGCAGCGTGAGATGGTCGCGCTGATCAACGCGATGGCGCTCGGCGGCTACGAGTTGCCGTTCCCGGTGATCGGCGCGATCACGGGCCATGCGATCGCCGGTGGGATGGTGCTCGCGCTGTGCGCCGACATCCGCGTCGCCTCGGCCGGCGGACGCTACGGCCTGACGGAGGTGCAGGTCGGCGTGCCCTACCCGCAGGCCGCGATCGGCGTCGTGCGCGCCGAGCTCTCGCCACAGGCCGCGCGCCTGCTGGCGCTGGGCAGCGAGCTGACCGACGCCGCGGAATGCGAGCGCCTCGGCGTGTTCGACGAGGTGCACGACGCCGAGGATGTGCTCCCGCGCGCGCTGCACATCGCCGCGCGGCTGGCCAAGCTCCCGCCCGAGGTATACGCGCGCACCAAGCGCGACCTGCGCGGCCCGGCGCTCGAGCAGATGCGCGCGGCCGTCGAGGACGATCCGCTGCTCGCCGCCTGGGTGCAGTGACGCGCGGCGCAGGACGCGCCGAGAGGACGAAAGCGCTGCCTACGCGGCGCGGCGGGTGAGCACGACGATCGGAATCTCGCGGTCGGTGTTCTTCTGGTAGTCGTCGTACGCGGGCCAGACCTCGGCCATCAGCGCCCACAGGCGTGAGCGCTCCTCGCCCTCGGCCGTGCTCGCTGTGACGGGGATCACCTCGCCCTTGACCTGGATGCTCGCCTGCGGCTCGGCCAGCAGGTTCTCGTACCAGCTCGGATTCTCGGGCGTGCCGCCCTTGGAGGCGACGATCACCCAGCGCTCGCCGTCGGTGCGATGGATCAGCGGCGTCGTGCGCTCCTCGCCGGACTTGCGCCCGCGCGTCGTGAGCAGCAGGATCGTCGTCCCGCGCCACCGGTAGCCCCGCTCGCCGCCGGTCTCGCGATAGACGCGGACATGCTCGGCGCCGAACAGCTCGTCGTCGGACTCGGCCATTGGGCGCGAGTCTAGCGCGGCCCGGCGTGTGGTCGTGGGCGCGCGCCCGGGGTGTCGGCGGGCGCTTACCGACTCGCCGCTTAGGGCTACCTAATTAGGTTCCCCTAATACGTGGTATGGTCCGCGCCGCCCATTCCCTAGTACGGAGATCGGATTTGATTCCCACCTATGTGATCGGCCTGCGCGAGGGCCTCGAGGCCGCGCTGATCGTCGAGCATCGTCGCCGCGTTCCTGCGCCAGCAGGGGCAGCGCGACGGCGCTGCGCTACGTGTGGGGCGGCGTCGCGATCGCGGTCGTCCTGTGCACGGCCGTCGGCGTCGCGCTGCAGATCCTCGACGAAGAGCTCCCGCAGCGCCAGCAGGAGCAGCTCGAGACGGTCGATCGGCGTGTGCGCGGTGGCGATCGTGACGTTCATGATCGTGTGGATGCGCCGCCACGCGCGCCGGGCTGCGCGGCGAGCTCGAGCGCAGCGCCGCCGCCGCGCTGGCGGCCGGCTCGGTCGTCGGCGCTCGTCGCGATGGCCTTCTTCGCCGTCCTGCGCGAGGGCCTCGAGACCGCCGTATTCCTGCTGGCGGCCTTCCAGGACGTCGAGCAACACGCTGAGCGCCGGCCTCGGGGCGCTGCTCGGGATCCTCACCGCCGTCGTGATCGGCGCCGCGCTCTACCGCGGCGGGATCCGCATCAACCTCGCGCGCTTCTTTCGCGTCACCGGCCGTGTTCCTCGTGCTGATCGCCGCCGGCCTGCTCGCCACGGCCGTGCACACCGCGCACGAGGGCGGCTGGATCAACAGCCTGCAGGGACAGGCGCTCGACCTGAGCTGGCTCGTCGTGCCGGGCACGGTCACCTCCTCGCTGCTGACCGGGATGCTCGGGCTGCAGCCGCGCCCGACCGAGAGCGAGGTGCTCGTCTACCTGATCTACGCAGTTCCGATGCTGCTGTACGTGCTGTGGCCGCAGCGGCTCAACTTCAAGCAACGGGACGAGCGAAGACAGCATGATCAGAACAGACGATCGCGATCGTGGCGGCGACCGCCGCAACAACGGCGCTGGCGGCTTGCGGCAACTCGACGAGCGCCAAGAAGGGCTCCAAGCAGATTGCGCTCACGCTGATCGACTCCGGCTGCACGCCGCAGCACATCAGCGTCGCCTCGGGCCCGGCCACGTTCAACGTCACCAACGGCGGCACCTCGAAGGTCTCCGAGATGGAGCTGAAGACCAGCGACGGCGATGATCCTCGGCGAGTCCGAGAACGTCGTCGAGGGCATCACAGGCTCGTTCTCGCTGAACCTCAACCCGGGCAAGTACGTCGTCAGCTGTCCGACGGGCGACGCCGAGGACCAGGGCACGCTGCTCGCCTCGGGCACGGCTTCGACGAAGCCGACAGGCGCCTCGGCGGCGCTGCTGGAGCAGGCGACCAACGGCTACAAGGCCTACGTCGATCGCCGAAGTCGCGCAGCTGCGCGCCGGCGTCACACGCTTCGTCGCGTGCGCTCGAAAGCGGCGACGTCGCGCGGGCCAAGGAACTGTTCGGGCCGGCACGGGTCCACTACGAGGCGATCGAGCCGGTCGCCGAGAGCTTCGGCGACCTCGATCCCGAGATCGACGCGCGCGTCAACGACGTCGAAAAGCTCAGCGAATGGACGGGCTTCCATCGCATCGAGCAGACCCTGTGGCAAGCAGAACACGACCCGCGGCACCGAGGCCTACGCGCGACAAGCTGATGGCGCGACGTCGACACGCTGGCGCGGCAAGGTGCAGCACGCTGCAACTGCAGCCGGCACAGCTGGCCAACGGCGCGGTCGAGCTGATGAACGAGGTCGCCAACTCGAAGATCACCGGCGAGGAGGACCGCTACTCGCACACCGACCTGTCCGACTTCGAGGGCAACCTGGCCGGCTCGCGCAAGGCCTTCGAGCTGCTGATCCCGGCGCTGCGCCAGACGGGCCACGCCAAGCTGGTGAGCGACGATCGAGCAGCGCTTCGCGGCGGTGCAGAGCGGCCTCGACGCGCTACCGGCGCCAGACGCCGCTCGGCTTCGCGCTCCTACGGCGAGCTGACGCCCGCCGGACCGCCGCGACGCTGGCGCGCGAGGTGGGCGCGCTCGACGAGCCGCTGTCGACCGTCGCGGCCAAGGTCAGCGGAGCCTGAGCGCAGATGCGGCGCCTGGCCCTGCCGATCCTGCTCGCGCTGCTGCTGTCGCAGTCGCTGCCTGCGATCGCCGCAGCCGCGACGGGTCCTGCGGGGCGGCCGCCGGCGCGCCAGCTCGACGGCACGTGGCGCTGCTGGGCGTGCTCGCCGAGGACTACCGCGCGGCCGATCCGACGCACGAAGCTACCGGCGCTGCGCGTGCGCGCACGCTGGCGGCGGCGCTCGAGCTCCAGCTCGACGCTGGCGCGCGAAGGCGGCCGGACCCGCGCTCGATCGCGCACTGGGCGAGGCGCGCGCGCTGCGGCGCAGCCTGGCGGCGACCTCGGAGCGGCTGCAGCCGTGGCCGCTACCGATCGGCGTGACGGCATCGCTTCAGCGCGTGCGAGCGCAGCTGCGTCGGCCGGGCTGAGCGGCGCGCCCCGCTCGCGTCCGTACGGAGAGATCGACGCCCTGCTGGCCGATGCGCAGGCGACGAGCAAGCCGGGAGCGGCGGAGCGCAGCGGCTCGCCGGGAGCGCGTATGCGCGTGAGGCGTTCGCGCTCGACGCGGCCGGGCCGGGGAGCCGTCTGCGCGCGAGCGACCCGGCGCTCGCCAGCGGAGATCGACGGGGCGTTCTGGCGGAACGGGATCGCCCGCGCGGGTACGTCGGCGCGCACCGGCGTCGAGACGGCCGCAACCGTCGCTCGGCGACGCGCACGATCAGCCGCGACACCGTCGTCGCCGACGCCGGCGTGATCGTCTTCCGCGAGGGCCTCGAGGCGGTGCTGATCCTCGCCGCGATCACCGCCTCGTTCATCGGCGCGCGCCGCCGCCTGCGACGCCCGGTGCTGCTCGGCGCGCTCGCCGGGCTTGGCGCCACGGCCGTCACCTACGTGCTCGCGCAGCCGCTCGTCGACGCGCTCGGCGACGGCGGGCTGCGGCTGCAGGCGATCACCGGGCTGCTCGCGATCGCCGTGCTGCTGCTCGTGACCAACTGGTTCTTCCATCGCGTCTACTGGAGCGAGTGGATCGGGCGCTTCAACCGGCGGCGCACGCGCGCTCGAGCGGATCGACCGGCTCGGCTTCATCTCCGGCCAGATCGCCGGGCTCGTGCTGCTCGGGCTGACGAGCGTCTACCGCGAGGGCTTCGAGACCGTCCTGTTCCTGCAGAACCTGCAGGTCAGCGCCGGGCACCGGCGGCGACGTCGCTCGGCGTCGCGATCGGCCTCGCCGGCGACGCTCGCGGTCGGCTGCGTCACGTTCGCGCTCGAGCGCAAGCTGCCCTACCGCAAGATGCTGATCGCCACCGGCGTGCTGATCGGCGCTGGTGCTGGCGGTGATGACCGGCACGACCGTCCACACGCTGCAGGGCCTGGGCTGGCTGCCGGACGCACGCCGACCGGCGTTCGACCTGCCGCTGTGGACGGGCCGCTGGCTCGGCCTCTACGCGACCTGGGAGGGGATCGCGGCGCAGCTGGCGGCGCTGCTCGTCGTGTACGGCTCCTACGCGCTGGCGCGCGCGCTGCAGGCCCGTCGCTACAGGCGCGAGCTGGCGACGCCCGTGCGCGGCTGAGCCTTGCGCCGCGCCGGCTTGCGCTGCTCGACTGGCTCGACGCGTGGCTGCTCGGCATCCCGGCGGCTCCGCGGAACGGGCCCGCGCCTGGGCGGCGCAGCGGGCGCCTTGGCGGCGCGCACCGCGCGCGGAGCGCTCCTCAAGAGATCTGTGATCTGCTGCGCCTGCAGCGGGCGGTGCAGGTAGAAGCCCTGCGCCAGCTCGCAGCCGAGATCGCGCACGAGCTTCAGCTGGGTCTCGGTCTCGACGCCCTCGGCGATCACCTCGATCGACAGCGCCTGGGCCATGCGCACGATCGCCGTCGTGATCGCCGTCGAGCGCTTGCTCGCGCCGAGCGTGTCGACGAATGAGCGGTCGACCTTCAGCCCGTCGATCGGCAGTCGTCCGAGGTAGGCCAACGAGGAGTAGCCGGTGCCGAAATCGTCGAGCGCGAAGCGCACGCCGTGCTGCGCGATCCGGCCGATCGTCTCGCGCACGCGCTCGGGCTCGTCGAGCAGCACGGACTCGGTGATCTCCAGGCACAGGCTCGACGGCTCGATGCCGGAGCTGCCCAGCGCGTGCAGCACGGTCTGCTCGAGCTCGCGCTGGGCGAACTGCCTGGCGGAGAGGTTGACGGCGATCCCCAGCGGCGGTACGCCGGGGCGCGCCGCGTGCCACTGCGCGGCCTGGGCGCAGGCGGTGTCGAGCACCCAGCGCCCGATCGACTCGATCAGCCCGCTCTCCTCGGCGACCGGGATGAACTCGCCCGGCGCGAGCAGTCCGCGCGCGGGATGCTGCCAGCGCAGCAGCGCCTCGACGGCCACCGGCGAGCCGTCCCTCAGCGAGACGATCGGCTGGTAGACGACGCGCAGCTCCTCGCGCTCGAGCGCGCGGCGCAGATCGTTCTCGACCGACAGGCGCTTGACGGTGCGCGCGCGCATCGCCCCGTCGAACACCTCGAAGCGCGCGCGACCGCGCGCCTTGGCTTGATACATCGCGGCGTCGGCGTCGCGGATCAGCGCAGCCGGCTGCTGCTCGTCCTCGCCGCCGGCCAGCGCGACGCCGAGGCTTGCCTTGGCGAAGTGCTCGCCGGCGGCGAGCTCGAAGGGGACCTCGAAGGCGGCGACGAGCCGTTCGGCGATCCGCGCGGCGGCATGCTCGTCTGCCACCTCCTCGAGCAGCACGACGAACTCGTCGCCGCCGAGCCGCCCGATCGTGTCGCCGGGACGCAGCGCATCGGTCAGGTGCGGGGCGACCTTGCGCAGCAGTTCGTCGCCGGCACTGTGGCCGAGGCTGTCGTTGACGAGCTTGAAGTTGTCGATGTCGAGCAGCGCCACGGCGATCTGCGCTCCCGGCCGCTGCAGCGCGTGGCCGAGGCGGTCGAGGAACAGCACGCGGTTGGGCAGATCGGTCAGCGGATCGTGCAGCGCCTGGTAGCGGATGTGGTCTTCGGTCCCGCGCTGCTGGATGGCGTCGGCGAGGATGTTCGCCATCGCCTGCACGAAGTCGGCATCGGCAGCCGCCCAACGGCCCTCGGCGGGAGTCGTGAGCCACAGCACCCCCCAGCTGCCCTCGCGGCTCTCGATCTGACGCGCGATCCCGCCAGGGAGCTCCTCGAGCAGCAGCGCCGAGTGCTCGGGCGCAGGCGGCAGACCGAGCCCGGCGCGCAGGCTGAGCGTCTCCCCCTCAGGCGAGCGCTCGAGCACGGCGCCCTGCTCGACGCCGAGGATTCGCGCGGCCTCGCCGAGCGCATGGTGCATCAGCTGAGCGACCTCGGCGCCCTCGAGTGCGCGCTCTCCCAATCTCGCCACAGCGGCCTGCTGGGCCGCGCGGCGCTCGAGCTCGAGCTCGGCGAGCTTGCGGTCGGTTATGTCGAGCATCACGCCGTGCCAGCGCGTGCGGCCCTGCTCGTCGGTGAGCAGCACGGCTTCGTCGCGCACCCACACGATCCGCCCGTCGCGGTGAAGCATCCGGTATTCGTCGGCCGTGCCCGGCTCGGCCAGCTCCTCCTCGCGGGAGAACACGAGCTCGCGATCCTCGGGGTGCACCTGTCGCGCCCAGAAGCCGCCGTCGCTCAGCCAGTCCTCGGGCGAGAAGCCGAGGATCGCCTCGGCACCCTTGCTGATGTAGTGCCAGCGGCCGTCGACGCCTGTATCGGCGACGTACACGATTGCGGGCAGCAGCTCGACGAGCGCACGCGCTCCCGGCTCGGGCGGAAGCTTGCGAGCGAGATCGTCCGTCCGGCGATCGCCGGACGGAGCGTCTTGGGAATGCGCTGCCATGTCTGCGTACGTATCGGCACGGAGCGCTCCCAAGCTGAGTTCCGCTCAGCGCACCGGAGAGTCCCGCTCAGGGAGTGCCGCCGTCCGGCGACAGTCGGCTGGAAGGTCGACAGCGCGCTTCTGGAGCTCATGCTCGTCCGCAATGTGTCCTTGATCTTTTGATCTTCTTGGATGATCAGAACATGCGGACGTGTTTGTCTATGCTCACATGTGCTTGCGGGGAGGCGAGATCGGGAGGAAGGTCGAGCTAGTTGGACAGGGTGGGGGCGAGGGTGCTGACGCTGCTCGCGGAGGATCGGATGATCGCGGTGCTGCGCGCCCTGGCCGACGGGCCCCTGCGCCCGCAACATCTCGAGCGGGAGCTCGGCGCGGCGCACGCGGTCGTGTTCGAACGGCTCGGACGTCTGCTCGACTGCGGAGTCCTCAGCTACGAGCACCAAGCCGGCACTCCCCCGCGTGCGCACAAAGCGGGTGTGCCCCGACGCGCGCTCTACGGGCTGCGAGACGCCGGCCGCGCACTGCTCGAGATCCCCGCGCAGGCCGAGCGCTGGGAGCGGGCTTGGCAGGTGAGCCCAAAGTCCAGCCGGGCCTCCGGGGCGATGCCGATCAAGCTGCTCGCAGATCCGCACGACCGCGAGATCCTGCTCGCCCTGGCCGGCGGCGCGCTGCGCACCGCCGAGGTCGCCGCGAGCGCGCCCGAGATCGGCCGCTCGGCGCTGCGACGCCGGCTGCAGAATCTGGTGCGCGAGGGCATGCTCCAGGCGCACGAGGCAGGGCGGACGCGGACGTATGAGCTGACGTGCGCGGCGCGTCAGCTGGCGTCGGTCGCACTGGCCGCGGCGCGGTGGGAGTGGCGCTGGCGGAAACCCGAGCCGGCGCGGTCGGCCGGCGCCGAGCTGGGTGAGCTGCTGGGCATGATCGCTCCGGCCGCACAACTCCCCGAGCGAATCGGTGGCATCTGCCGGCTGCACGTGCAGTCTGTCGGGGCCGAGGCCTCCGACGTCTACCTGGCGGCCGGCGCCGGCTCCCTGCGGGCGCTGCCAGGCAAGCCCGCGACAGCGCCGCGCGTCGTCGGCACGGCCACGCCCGACCGGTGGTGCGATGCGCTGCTCGGGGGATGGACCCCGCGTGCGCCCGTCGGCGACCGGCAGCTCCTTACGAGCGTGCTCGAGGCGCTCGGCGCCGCCCTGTCGCGCAACGGCGTGACGCCTCTTTAGCAAAACTTTATGTTGATCGGACGAATATCCCGAGGCGAATCGTCCGCCTGTTTCGACTTTCCCGAAATGCAGGGATTTCCAAAGTGACACTCGGACAACCCTCATCTTGAGAAACAATTCTCCCGGTATTTCCACACACCTTGGTGGCAACACGGACCCGGCCAAGTGTGCTTTTATCAGACCGACTGATTCGTGAGTCTCGAAAACGAGAGGAGGACGCTGTACGTCACGATTCAGCCACTCGGATGTACAACTAAGTCGCTGCACTGAGAACCGCAGCGAAGCAACCTCGGAGCGCCACACGTTCCAGCGAGAGACGCCCCGAGGCCACCTCAAACAACGGGGAGAATGATAGACCATGGGTAAGAAACCGTATGCCGTATTCGTAGCGCTGCTCGCGCTCACGGCCCTCTCGGCGCTGCCGGCCGTAGCGTCGGCAACGCTGACGTTGCGAACGGGCGGAGTGGCGCTCCCTACGGGCGCCGAAGTCAAGGGTGAAAGCTCGAATTTGGTGTTCAAAGCCCCAGGCTCGACGCTCACGTGCGCGTCCAACGTCGTATCCGGGACGCTGACGACGAACAAAAAAGCAAGCGACAAAGTGAATTTGAGCGCCGGGTCATTCACCGAACCGGAACTCGGAGGACTGTGTAAAAGCACGCTTGGGCCGGCGCGGGTGTCTCCGCTCGGCTTGCCGTGGACGCTGACGCTGGCAGAAGGGGAAACGTCGACGATCAAAGGTGAACCCGTCGTCGAATTCGAAGCTGAATTCGTGGAATTCGGAATCACGTGCTTCTTCGAAAGCAAATCGATCAAAGACACGTTCAACGTCGGCGGTCCGCTGATCGACACGATCACGGGGCAGAAATTCACGCGCAACGCGAAAAGCTCCGTGGGCTGTCCGGA
This sequence comes from uncultured Solirubrobacteraceae bacterium, assembly GCA_963717665.1. Taxonomy (GTDB): domain Bacteria; phylum Actinomycetota; class Thermoleophilia; order Solirubrobacterales; family Solirubrobacteraceae; genus Palsa-744. The sequence goes on along the minus strand of OY970348.1, from coordinate 2,549,586 downwards.
AACCGGGGAACTCAACGGATCGTTCGCGCTGACATCCGGCGGCACGGCGATCGAAGCCACGATCCCGTAGGGATCAGGTAGAGCGTCAGGCGATTTGCGCTGGGTCGGCCCGGTACCAAGGGCCGGCCCGGCGCGCCAACACCCGCGAAGGCCGACGGGTCGCGAAGGCCGACACAGGTGATGCCCGCGCGGTCAGCTCGTGCTGGTCTTCGACTTGCCGCTGGGCACCTTGGGCGCGAGGCAGCTTTTGGACTTCTGCCCCTTCTTGGTGGCGCCGCAGCCGAGCCCGCCTTCGCCTTTGTCGACCTCGCTGAGCAGGAACTTGCTCGGGTTGTGCGGATAGCCGTTGGGTGGCCCATAGCCGATCACGACACTGTCGTCTTTGTGCAGCACGAGAGCGGCCGGATTGCTCAGCGGCTTGCCGTTGAGGTAGAAGTGCAGGCGGTTGCCGCCATAGCCTTTCAGGCCGCCGACCTGCGCCGGGCCGAGCTTTACGCCCCACACCGAGAAGAAGTCCCCGAGCGTGTACTTGTAGGGGCGCGGCGCCTCCATGTGGATGATCCCCGAGCCGTCGTGCGTGTGCATGCTCGACTCGGTTCCCTTGGCAGAGTCGATGCCGATGTCTGCGGGCAGCGGTCTGAGCAGGCCGTTGACGTAGATCCGCAGCAGTGCGTGGATGTGGAACTTTTCCTTGCCGCCGGCGGGAATCCCGATCAGCTTCAGGCGCTGCGTTAGATGGGCGTATTCCGGTCGCCACGCCGGCTGACCCAGCCCTGAGGACGGCTGGCTGACCTGCAGCCCGGGGCCCGTGATGCTGAGGCCGGGGGGCGTGGGCGGCGTCTTGGTGGTGGCACTCGAGCCGCAGCCGGCGAAGAGACCGGCCAGCGACACCGCCAGGACGGCCAACGCGGCGCGGACACGATCGTGTGTCGTCTTAGGACCAGCCATAGCGCTGTAGCGTATTAGCCCGCCGTCGCCTGAGCCCCGATGCGCAGAGCGTGTCTCTGGCTCGGGGGACGCGAGGCGTCTCGGCGCAGACCGCGCGTTGCCCCGTGGGGCAGACCCACTCGGCCGTTCGTCCTCTACGCAGGACCTCCGCTTTGCCGGCGTCTACGCTCTCGCTCGGTGACACGAAGGAAAAGCAAGTGGCGGCCTCTCGCTCCCGGTCTGCGCGCGTTGGTGCTTGTCGCCCTCGCCGTGGTAGGCGCATCGGGAGCGCAATCGGCGAGCGCCGCCCCAGCCGGATTCGCCGACACGACGCTGCCCTCGCCCGTGTCAAACCCGCTTAGCTCCCCCACGGCGATCGCGCCGATCCTAGACAGCGGCCGGGCTCTGGTGCTGGAGAAGGGGGGTACCGTCCGCATTCTCCAATCAGACGGCACGCTGCTGAGCAGCGACGGGCTGACGCTGAACGTATGTACCGACAGCGAGGAGGGCCTGCTCGGCGCAGCCATCGATCCGGGCTTCGCGAGCAATGGCTTCGTGTACCTGTACTACACCCGCAACGCCGGCAACTGCGCAAGCAGCAGCGGGCGCTTCAACCGCGTCAGCCGCTTCAGGATGACGGGCGACACGATCGAACCGGCGTCTGAGGTCGTACTGCTCGACAACATGAACATCCCAGCCGGCAACCACAACGGCGGTGACCTGCACATCGGCAACGATGGCGACCTATACGTCAGCGTCGGCGACGGCGGCACCAACCCGCGCGGATCGGGCCCCTCGGCGGCGCAGGATCTGAGCCTGCTGAACGGAAAGATCCTGCGGATCACGACGGGCGGTGCCGTGCCGGCGGACAACCCCTTCGTCGGTGCCCCGGAAGCGACGTCGTGTGCGACGGCCGGCATATCGGCGCCGACCACGGCGAAGTGCACGGAGATCTACGACTACGGCCTGCGCAACCCCTTCCGCTTTGGCTTCGACCCCAACACGAGCGCCACGCGCTTCTACATCAACGATGTCGGTCAGAGCACTTGGGAGGAGGTCGATGCGGGCGCCAGCGGCCTGAACTACGGCTGGGACAGCCGGGAGGGATTCTGCAACACAGGATCCTCGACCGCCTGCCCGGCGACACCGGCTGGTTTCACCGACCCGCTTACGGTCTACAACCACAGCAGCGGCTGCAGCTTTATCACGGCCGGTGCGTTCATCCCGAACGGCATCTGGGCGCCGGCCTACGACGGCGGCTACCTGTTCGCCGACGGAGGCTGCGGGAGGATTTTCTTGATGACGAGCGCGGGCGCGGTCGAATACGGCGCCCCCTTCGCCCAGACGAGCGGCGTGATCACGGACATGGCCTTCCTGACCCAGCAGGGTCAGACCGCGCTGTATTACGTGACCAACGCCACGGGCGAGATCCACAGGATCACGCTGCCGCCGCCGGCCGCGGCGGCACCGGGCGTGGTGTCGCCAGGCGCGACGTCAACGCCGGCGGCGGCGCTGCCGAACACGGCGGTTCAGCGCGCTACATCGCAACCGCCGACGCGCTGCCGGATAGTCGACGTCCGCGGGCTGCTCGCGAGGACCGCGCGCAGGCGAATCGCCGCGAGCCACTGCCGCGCGCGACAGATCGTCGTCGCGATGCTACGGGGGCGGCCCCTGTCACGGGACGGCAAGCTCGTGCGCGTCTTCCCGACAACGAAGCCGAAGCGATCACCGGGCGCGCGCAGGACGTGGACGCTGCGTGTCGTGCGGATCGTGCAGCAGGCCGGCAGAACCTACCCGGCAGGCGCGCGCGAGACGGTCCTGCTCGCGTGGAGGGCCACGCCGCGGGCGATTGCGGCGGAGCCCGGCGCGCGGCTGGCCTAGTCAACGCGGCCGAACTCATCGGCTGCACGAGCACCGGCTGGGGAATCGCTTCGTGCGCGGTCGCAGCGGACCCTGCGAAGCGGTACGACGTCGGGCACTCGGATACGCGTACTCTGCCCTCACGCGGCCTTCAGGAAGCGCCGGAGCGCCGTGCGGATGACCTCGGAGGTCGTAGTGCCCTCGGCTTTTGCGCGCTCGAGGAGCTGGTCGCGCAGCTCGGGGTCGAGCCTGACCGACTCGACGCTCGCGGGCGCCGAGCCTAGCGCGGGCCGGCCGCGCTTACCTCTGCGAGCCAGCAAGGTGTCCACGTCGTAGCCCGCCTCAGCCTCTGCCGCGAGAGTCTCGATCTCCTTGTCAGTGACCGGCTCGCCGGAGCGGGTGTGGCCATAAACGTGGTCTTTGCTCATGACTCGATCAGCCTCCTGAACTTGGGCGCATCCTCATCGCGTGAATGGCCAGTTCAGCGCCCTCGATCGTGACGAGAACCACCACCTCGAGCATGTTCCGTGCCCGGTCAGGCCCGTCCTCCCCGGCGTCCTCAGTGTCGTTGATGGCTTGGGACAGCCGACCTAGGTCGCATGGCCCCTCGCTGGTGTGTGCCAACGACGGCGCTCGCCAACTAAACGGGGATGTGCTGTGTGCGCGGGCGATCGCCCCCGCCTCCACGCCGGGGCTGCTGCCGAACGTCAGGTGCCCTGGTTGACGACCTTGGACACCGATGATTTTCCGGCCATGCCAGAGTCCCTACCTACATGACCACCAGAAAGGTAGTTCTCAAGATGGTGCTGTCTCTCGACGGCTTCGCGACGAGCCTCGACGGGACGCATGACTGGATGTTCGAGTTCTTCGGCGACGACAGCGGCGAGTGGAACCTCCGCGCTCTTGACGAGGCCGGGACCCACGCGATGGGCCGGCGAAGCTATGAGATCATGGGCCCGCATTGGCTCGCCTCGGAGGGCCCGATAGCGAAATCCATGAACGAGAAGCCCAAGGCGGTCTTCTCCAACACCTTGGAGAGCGCGGAGTGGGGCCCGGCCGAGATCTTCGGCGGCGACCTCGCCGTCGCGATCGCCGACCTGAAGGCCCGCGACGACGACGGCACGATTCTCGTCCACGGCGGGCCGAACTTCGCCAAGTCGATGACCAAGCTCCGCCTCGTCGACGAGTACCAGCTCACATATGTACCCCTAGCGATCGGCGCCGGCCACAGCCCCTTCGCGGATCTCGACGAACACCTGAAGCTGGACCTGGTGCGAGAGCAGCGGTTCGCCAGCGGCGCCCTCGGGCAGATTCTCGTCCCCGAAGTCTAATGGCGAGACCCGGATTCGAACCGGGGACACCACGATTTTCAGTCGTGTGCTCTACCAACTGAGCTATCTCGCCGCTGATCGATCGCCACGTCGCGCGACGCCCTGGCGCCGCCCCACGCTGCAATCGTGCGGGCTCGATCCTACCGGCTCTTAAGCCCCATGTTCCCAAGCTTCGAGGTAGGGCAGCGGGTCGATCGAGTGCCCGCCTTTGACCTGCCAGCCGCCGACCCACATCTCGAAGTGCAGGTGCGGCGCGGTGGCGTCACCGGTCTGCCCGGCCTGGCAGATCGGCGAGCCGGGCGAGACGGCCTGCCCGGCGCTGACGGCGACTGTCCCGGCCTTGCAGTGGGCGAACATCAGGTCGAAGCCGATCGCGCTGTGCTCGACGGCGTAGTAGCCCGCGCCGGAGGCCTGGAACGCGGTCCACGTGATCGTTCCGGCCAGCGGCGCGACGTCGGGAGTCCCTTCGGCCGTGAGGATGTCCTGGCCTTCGTGGATGTGACCACTGCGCGGCGCGCCGTAGCGGTTTTCGGCGTCGCCGAAGCTGTGCGCGCCGGCCACGGGGAAGACTGCTCCGTCGGCAACGGTCTGCGTCGGCGTGGGCACGCCCGCTTCGAGCACCGGAGCGCTCGGCACAGGGACCGCAGCCGGCGGCGGCGCGGGCGCCGCGACGGTCAAGGTCGCCACGCCCGAGCTGTGCGCCGTGCGCGTGAGGCTGTTGGCATGGTGGTCGCGCGCGCTGACGCTCACGTGGTAGCTGCCGGGCGCGAGCGTCGCGCCGTGCGGCCAAGCCACGCTCAGCGTGCGGCCGGTGTGCACCCAGCCCATCCGCACGACGATCGCCTGCTTGCGCGTCGTCAGGTTGTTGACGGCGACGGTCGCGTTGACGGTGCCCACGTGCGGCTCGTCGATCCGCAGCGTCACGCGCGGCGGGCGCCCGGGCACGGACGTGCTCGGAACGGTCAAGCGCGAGACGACGGGATGCTGCACGGCGGTGCTGCTCGCCAGGCCGTACTCGCTGCCACCGGACAGCGGCGCCGAAGGCGACTGCGCTCCGCCTGGGGAACCGGCGGCAACGGCGGACGTTGCAAGCAGCAAGGGCGCGACACCTGCGGCGAGCAGCGCCGCCAGGATGCGGGAAAGCCTCATGCGCTTGAATCTCGACAGGGCCGCGCAGAGCAAGAGCGCGTCGCGTCAGGAACTGCACATTCGGCTATTCCTGCTTCTGCAAGTCCTCTGTCATCGCAGCGTAAGTGCGCGCCAGTCCCTCGGCGATCGGGACCTCCGGACGCCAGCCGAGCTCGCGTTCGGCCAGCGAGATGTCAAGCCGGCTGTGCTGCAGCTCGCCGGGGCGCAGGTCGGCCAGTTCGGGCTCCAGCGAGCCGGGACTCTCGAAGGCGCCGGGCGCCACGGAGCTTTCCGCCGCCTTCTGCAGCTCGCGCCAGACGGTCGCGACGTCCGTCTCGACCGAGGTGGCGATGTTGTAGGTGCCCGACTTGCCGGACGCGGCGATCAGCGCTTTGACGACATCGCCGACGTATACGTAGTCACGCGTCGGCTTGCCGTGGCCGAACAGCTTCGGCGCCTTGCCGGTGTACAGGTGGTCGGAGAAGATCGCGACGACGCCGGCCTCGCCGTGCGGGTTCTGACGGGGCCCGTAGACGTTGCCCAGGCGACACACGGCATGCGGGATGCCGGATGCCAGCGACCACGTCTTCACGTATGCCTCGCCTGCCCACTTGGAGGCACCGTAGGGGGAGAGCGGCGCCGGGATCCGGTCCTCGGCCGTCGGCATCGGCGCGGCGTCGCCGTACAGCGCCCCGCCGGTCGATGTGAACACGACAGGCGCGCCGTGGCGCCCGGCGACCTCGACGACGTTGAGCGTGCCCTGCACGTTGACCTCGCAGTCGCGCCCTGGGTTCGCCACGGAGGCGACGACGCTCGCCTGCGCGGCGAGGTGAAAGATCGCGCTCGGCTTGACCTCCTCGGCCAGCGCCGAGAGTCCCTCCAGGTCGACGACGTCGAGCACGCGCAGCTCGGCCTGCTCGGCCACGCGCCGGCGATCGCCGGCGGAGAGGTCGTCGACGACGGTCACGGCGCAGCCCTGGCCGAGCAGCGCGTCGACCACGTGCGAGCCGATGAATCCGGCTCCGCCGGTGACGATCGCGCGCTCCACGGCGCGTAATCTACAGCGACGCTGCCTGGGGGCGCTGGGCGAGCTGTTCCTCGACCGCTTCGACAGCCTCGTCGATCCGCTCGAGCACGCGCATGCCGTTGTGCGAGACCGGCAGCGCGCCGCCGACGGCCGCGCCGCCGAGCACGATCGGGATGCCCGGGTGGGCGGCGTGCAGCTGCTCGACGGCATCGGCGATCGCCTGCGAGTCCCCGCCGTCGGTCGCGCCCAGCAGGATCACCGCGGGCGACTGGCTTGCGACGGTCGACTGCAGGCGCTCGATCGAGAGGTCTGTGTCGAACACCGTCTCGTAGCCTGCGGCCGCGATCTGGTCGTGCATCATCTGCAGCTCGAGCGCGTGCTCGTCGCCCTCCATGCCGGCCAGCAGCACGCGCTCGCGCGTGGGCTCGGCGTTGCCGACCATGTATCGGTAGAGCGTCGCGAGCACTCGCCGGGTGATGCCCTTTGCCAGACGTTCGCGGTCTGAGTCGATGTCGCCCGCGCCGTGCAGCTCGCGGATGCGTGCGAGCGCGGGAGCGATCACCTCGCCGTGCAGCGTCGTCGCGGGGATGCCGTCCTCGATCGCCTGCGCGATCGCGCCCTCGGCCGTCTCGGCGTCGCCGCGCTCGAGCGCCGTGCCGTAGGTCTCGAGCGTGCTCTCGACGAGTTCGCTCGGGTCGGTGCGCTGCTTCTCGCGCGCGTCCGGGCTGGAGCTTTCGAGCACTTCCATGAACGCGTCGAGCAGCACCGGGTCGAAGTGGTGGCCGCGCTGTTCGCGCATCATCTGCACCGCCTCCTCGACGGGGAAGGCCTTGCGATAGACGCGGTCGCTCGTGAGCGCGTCGAACACGTCTGCGATCGCGACGATGCGCCCCTCGATCGGGATCGCCTCGCCGGTCAACCCGCGCGGGTAGCCCGTGCCATCCCACTTCTCCTGGTGGCTCAGCGCGATGATCGTCGCCATCTCGAGGATCGAGGAGGACGACCCGCGCAGCAGGCGGTGCCCCTCCTCGGCGTGCGTCTCGACGATCGCACGCTCCTCCGGCGTCAGCGGTCCTGGCTTCAGCAGGATCGCGTCGGGGATCGCGACCTTGCCCACGTCGTGCAGCGGCGCCGCGTGGCTGAGCTGCTCGCAGAAGTCCGGCTCCATCCCGATCTGCTCGGCCAGCAGCGTCGAGAGGCGCCCGATGCGCTCGATGTGCGCGCCGGTGTCCTCGTCGCGAAACTCGACCGCCATCGAGAGGCGTCGAACGGTCTCCGTCTGCGCGATCTCGAGCTCCGACAGGGCGCGCCTGAGCTCGTGCGAGCGCCCGTCGATCTCCTCCTCGAGCGCGGTGCGCCGGCTCTCGCCGAAGCGCCAGCCGAGCACGATCGCCGATACGGCGAGCACCGCGAGGCAGACGATCCGGATCGCCCAGGAGCCCGCGAGCACGGCGCCCACGATCCCGGCCACCGCGACGACCGCGAGCGGTACCCAGACGAGCCCGCCTGCGCTGCGCTGCGGACCGTCGTCGGGCAGCATTCGCCCACTCCCCGGGTCTACGGTCTGGCGCCCCACCCGATCGAGCTTACCCCGCCGACCCCCGGACAAACCGTCGCCGGCGCGACCGCGTCGCCGGCTCGCCTTGCGCGTGTCGGGCGCGCCATCGAGGCGAGCGGATGACTTCCCACGCTGGGCGGGCCGTCGGAAACTGACTTGGGTAACTCCGCTCACGGGGGGACAACGGCCAATCGGAAACAGTCACAAGCTGCGTAATCACGCGGTCGGCCAAGCCCGCGGCGCGCTTGAAGCGCCTCCAGGGGGGTGGACGAATGATCTAGGCCGGCGAACCGGCGATCCGTGCTACTGCCCAGCGTGCTGCAGCTGTGCCACGTCGATCGCGTTCGCCGGCGCCGCGAGCGTCACGGAGCTGTTCCAGCGGTCGAAGGAGATCTTGCCGCCGCCCGAGCCGGTCTTGGCGATCTGGACGGGGTAAGGCTGACCGGTCGCGGCGATGTACAGCGTGCCGCCCTTGGTCTTGTCGGTGATGCCGACGACCTTCTGCCCGGCGACCGTCGAGCTGCCGATCTTGCTCAGCGAGCTGCCGTGGTTTTCGAGCGTCTGGTCGACGAGCTGGCGCAGGTCGGTCAGCTGGCTGAGCGAGGCGAAGTCGGAGTTGCTCGCGGGCGCCTTCAGCCACTTGCCCTGCAGGAGCTGCGCCGCCGCGGTGCCGCCGATCTTCTTGTAGAACGCCGGGCTGCCTTTGATGTAGACGGTCTTGCCGACCTGGATCAGTTCGAAGGCCAGCCCGCTCTCGGAGAGCTGGCCGCGACCGCCCTTGCCGGCGAGCAGGTTCATGTCGAGCGTGATCGGCGAACCGTCGCTGACGATCGAGCCCGATACGTGCACCGTCTTGGCCGCGTCGGCGGCGACTTTCGTGGCGGCGAGGATGTCGGCCGGCGATTTGTCGGCCACGCCGTTGCCTGAGGAGGCCGACGAGGAGGAGGACGAGCCCCCGCCGCAGCCTGCGAGCACGGCGATCAGCAGCGTCAGCGCCGCGAACGCGATCAGCCCGCGGATGGAGAGTCGGAGACGCATCGAGGTCGGCACTCTACATATACGGGCGGTCGGCCGAGGGGCGATCACGCCGTCGTCCGCGTGAGCCGCTCGAGCAGCAGCACGAACGAGGCATAGGGGCGCGCCCGTCGACCTCGCTGCAGCGCGATCTCGCACGTGCGGTTGCTGCACAGGTGCTCCTGACACGGCTGCGCCGGACAGCTCGGCGGCGACGTCGCGTGTGCCGGAGGCGGGCAGCTCGGGGTGCAAGAGGCCGCGGTCGCCGGCCATGCCGCAGCAGCTCGTCGCGGCGGGCACGAGCACGCGCTCGGCGATCGCCCCGGCGAGCGCCTCGAGCTTGCCGGCGAGGCCGAGCTGTGAGACGGCGCACGTCGGATGCACGGCGACGCTCGCGACCTTACGCGGCACCTGCAGGCGGGCAAGCAGCCGGTCGTGGCACCACGCGATCGAGTCGAGCACCTCGATCTGGGCGAAGCGCTCGCGCTCGGCCTCTCCCAGGCGCGGCGCGAGCTCCTCGATCAGGCCCTGCGCGCACGAGCTGGCGTCGATCACGACGGGCAGCTCGCCGCCGTCGCTCCAGCGCCACAGCGCGGCGGCGGTCTTCGCCGCCATGTGGTCCTGCCCGCGGCGGTAGCCCTTCGAGCTCCACGGCGTCGCGCAGCAGTGGCCGGTGGCGTCCGGCGGGATCCATAGCGGCAGCCCGGCACGTGCGAGACATCGACGAGCGCCTGCGGCAGCGACGGCTCGCCCGCTGCTCCGCCCCCAGGACCGCCGAAGATGCGGTTGATGCAGGCGGGCAGGTAGACGGCGGCGGCGCCCTCGCGCGAGGTGCTCGGCAGCGCGGCCGGAGCGGGCGCGGGCATGCTTTCCGGCAGCGTCGGCACGAGCTCGGCGCTGACCCGCCGGCGCAGCAGCTCGGGCAGCTTCGCGACGGTGCGCTCGCCGAGCACCGACGAGGCGACCCTGGCTCCGCCAGACCAGCGCGCGCGGCGCGCTCGACGCTCGCGTAGCGCTTGGCCAGCGCGAGCGCGACCGCTCCTCGCGCGGCGTGCGCTCGCGGCGGCGGAAGCTCCTTCACAGCGCACCGGTGTCGATCGCCACGCGGGCAGACCTGCTTGCAACTGCCGTCGGCGGCGCACGTCTGCAGCGCGTCGTACTCGTAGTCGGCCAGCAGCGCCTCGTAGCACCGGCGAGCCCTCCTGCCTGGCGCGCCATCTCGCGGCGGATCACGATCCGCTGGCGCGGCGTCGTCGTCACGTTGCGGCTCGGGCAGACGGGCTCGCAGAAGCCGCACTCGACGCAATGGGCGGCGCTCTCCTCGATCGGCGGTTGGCGTCTTCAGGTCGCTAAGGTGCACATCGGGGTCGCGATTGAGCACCGACGCCCGGGATTGAGCACTCCGTCCGGGTCGGCGAGCTGCTTGATCCGCCACATCATCGCCGTCGCCTTCGCACCCCACTCGCGCTCGACGTACGGCGCCATGTTCACGCCGGTGCCGTGCTCGGCCTTCAGCGAACCGTCGTACTTGTCGACGATCAGCTCGACGAGCTCACTCCATGAACGCGTCGTAGCGCTCGAGGTCCTCGCCGGCTTGGAGAAGTCGGGCGTCAGCTGGAAGTGCAGGTTGCCGGCCGAGGCGTGGCCGGCGACGCCGACGAGGAAGCCGTGCTTGCCGAGCAGCGCCTGCAGATCGCGCGCGCACTCGGCGATCCGCGTCGGGGCGCACGCAGACGTCCTCGATGATCAGCGCCGTGCCCGGGCAGGCGCAGCCGCCGACCAGCCCGAACAGGCCCTCGCGCACGCGCCAGGCCAGCTCGATCTCCTCGCGCGTCGCGGGCGAAGCGCACGGGCAGGATCAGCTCGATGGCCGTCGAGGACGCGCACGGCGGCGGCCTCGCCGGCGTCGAGCTCGACCCTCGTCGGCGCCGCCGAACTCGACGAGCAGCGCGGCCGACTCGGGCGGCAGCTCGCGCCAGTGCTCGGGGCTGCCGTCGATGTTCCACGCGGCGGCGATCAGCGCCGGTGCGACCATCAGCTCGGTCGCGCGCGCGCCGGCGGCGACGAGCGCCGGCACGGCGGCGGCCGCGTCGTCGATGTTCGCGAAGTGCACCCACGCGAGCGTCGTGCGTGCGGGCTCGGGCCGCGTGCGCAGCACGGCCTCGGCGACGAACGCGAGCGTGCCCTCGCGAGCCGACGACGAGCCGGCGGAAGATCTCGAGCGGCGTCTCGGCGTCGAGCAGCGCGCACAGCCGGTAGCCGGTGACGTTCTTGATCTCGTACTTGCGCCGGACGCGCTCGGCGAGCTCCTCGTCGGCGAGCAGCTCGTCGCGCAGCTCCAGCAGCCCCTGCGCGAGCTCGGGCTCGGCGGCGGCGAAGCGCTGCTCGGCGTCGGGCGCGGCGGTGTCGATCACGGTGCCGGAGGCGAGCACGAGCGTCAGCGACTCGACGGTCGAGTAGGAGTCCCACGTGCACGCCGCAGCGCATGCCGCCGGAGTTGTTGGCGATCACGCCGCCGATCGTCGCGATCTCTTTGCTCGCCGGGTCGGGGCCGAGCTTGTGGCCGTGACGCGCGAGCACGCTGTTGGCGAGTCCGAGCAGCGTGCCGGGCCCGAGCCGCGCGCGCGCGCCGTCGTCCTCGACCCGCACGCGCGAGAACCAGTGCCGGCGCACGTCGATCATGATCCCGTCGGTCTGCGCCTGGCCGTTGAGGCTCGTGCCGCCGCCGCGGAAGTTGACGGCGGAGGCCGTGCTCGCGCGCGTAGGCGATCGTCTTGCCGACGTCGTCGACGTCGTGCGCGATCACGACGACGGCGGGCAGCAGGCGGTAGGGACTCGCGTCGGAGGCGTAGCGCGACGAGGTCGATCGCGCGGTGCAGCACGCGGTCGGCGCCGAGCAGCGCGATCGAGCTCGTCGCGCAGCGGCTGCGGCGTGCCGGCGGCGAGCGAATCGGGTGCGCGGTCGGGGAAGGCGGGTCCGGGCGGACGGCCGATGCGCCGCGTGTCGGGGGAGAGCAGCGGCGCGCGCGCCGTCAAGCGAGCGACATCCCGGGCGCGACGTCGACCTGCACGAGCCGCGGTCCGTCGGCAGCGAGCGCATCGGCCAGCGCCGCGTCGAGCGCGTCGCGACCGACGACGGTGACGCCGGGCACGCCGTAGCTCTGGGCGGTCGCGGCGACGTCGAGCCCCGGCAGGTCGAGCGCCGGCGCGCCGGTCACGTTCTCGAGCGCGCGCGAACCACTTGAGGATCGAGTACTCGTTGTTGCGCAGCACGAGGAACTTGACCGGGACGTCGTACGCGGCCGCGGTCCAGAAGGCGGTGATCGCGTACTGCGCCGAGCCCTCGCCGAGCACGCAGACGACCGGGCGGCTCGGGCTCGGCGAGCTGGACGCCGAGCGAGGCGGCAAGCCCGAAGCCGAGCCCGCCGCCGGCCGCGAAGTAGTACGAGCCGGGGCGCGACAGGCGCAGCTGGTTGCGCAGCGCGGCGGTGCTCGAGGGCGACTCGAGCACGATGATCCCGTCGTCGGGGAAACAGCCCGGCGAGATCGCGTGGACGTCGCCGCCGGAGAGCGGCTCGCCGAGCGCGTACGGCTCGAGCTCGACGCGCGCCGGCGGCGGCTCGCGGTCGGCGGCCGGCTCGCTCAGCGCCGTCGACGAGCGCCGCAGCGTGAGCCCGACGTCGGCGACGATCGCGTCGCCCATCGGCGCGCGCGCCGCCTCGTCGGCGTCGCTCGTGATCGCGACGAGCTGGGCGGCGCCGGGGAGGAACTCGCCGGGGATGTTCGGGTAGTACGGGAACACCGACGAGCCGGCGACGAGCACGAGGTCGTAGCCCTCGAGCATCTGCGCGAGCGGGCCGACGGCCGGGGCGCAGCATGCCCTGGAAGGCGGGGTGGTTCTCGGGGAAGCCGAGCCGCCCGCCGCCGGTCGGCGGCGAGGCCCACACGGGCAGGCGCTGCGCTCGGCGAGCGCGATCGCCGCGTCCCAGCCGCCCGGAGGCGTCGATGTCGGGGCCGGCGACGAGCACGGGTCGGCGGCGGCAGCGCAGGCGCTGCGGCGAGGTCGTCGATCTGCGTCGGATCGGGCTGCGCGCGTCCGTCGACGGTGCGCGCGATCTGCGTGACGTAGTCGACCGGCTCGATCTCGCGTCCGCCAGTCGTCCATCGGGATCGACACGAACGCCGGGCCGCGTGGCGGCAGGCTCGCGTGGTGGATCGCCTGCGTGAGCGCGAACGGGACGTCCTGCGCGCGCGGCGGCTCGTCGCTGAACTTGACGTACGGCTTGGGCACCTCGACCGCGTCGCGGTTGGTCAGGTTGGCCTGCATCGTGATCAGCGAGCGCGACCTGCTGACCGGCGGTCACGAGCAGTGGCGCCTTGTTGGCCTTCGCGTTGAAGATCGCGCCGACGCCGTTGCCGACCCCGGGCGCCGTGTGCAGGTTGACGTGGGTGACCATGCCGCTGGCCTGCGCGTAGCCGTCGGCCATCCCGACGGCGACGGCCTCCTGCAGGCCGAGCACGTAGCGGAAGTCGTCCGGGAACGGCCCGAGCATCGGCAGCTCGGTCGACCCGGGGTTGCCGAACATCGTCGTCATCCCGCGCTCGCGGAACAGCTCGAACGTCGACGTCGCGGACGGTGCTCATCGCTGCGGTCTCCCCACGGCCATCGCGCGCAAGGCTACACACGTCGTGAAGGGGACGAACATCGAGCTGAGCCGAGGCGCCTGTCCTTGCGGCGCCTCGGCCAAGCCCGGGACGGAAGCGGGTCCCCCTCTGCCCGCTTCCGCCCCCTCCCCCTAGCGCCGGCGCGCCTGCGCTTTCGTTTTGCCGCCGACTGTGTTCGGAGTGTCAACGACGGTGCCCGAGTTACCGCTCACCGTGAGGTTCTTGGTGATCGTGTTCCCGGTCACCGTCACGCCACCTGAGTTGCCGGTGACCTTGACGCTGCCTTTGAACGAGTTGCCGACCACGGTGACGCCGGCTTTGTTGCCCTGAAGCACCGCTCCGGCTGAGCTGCTCGAGCCGCTGCAGCCTTCGCCGTCGCCGATCACCACGGGACCGGTGCTCCCGCTGGCTTTGATCGAGCCGACTTTGGCGCCGCAGATACGCAGCACGCCAGCGCCAGAGGCCTTGATGCCTTTGGTCGTGGCGCCCTCCACGTCAAGGGAGCCACCAGGTTCGACTTCGACCTGGGCGACCACTGCCGTAGAGGTCAGTTCGACCGATTCGCCGGATTTGACGATCAGCTTCTTCTTGACGTGCCCTGAGATCACGTTGGTGTTGACCACCTGCGTGGTGCAGGATGAGGTGGTCGAGTGACCGACGTTGTCGGTCGCGCTTGCTTCCGTGGTCTGTGGGCCTGTTTTGGTCGTGTCGATCGGCTGTGTGCCCGACGGGTCACTTGCCAGCCCGGACTGCGCGTCAGAGGCTGAGATCGAAGCGCTGGCACTCGATCCGACCGCTGCCGTTGCCGGGCAGTTGACTTCGACCACCGGTCCAGAGGCGTCGACCTGCACGGTCAGGGTGCCTGCGCCGGAGACGTTGCCGACGTTGTCGGCGACCGTACCGCTCGCGGTGTGCGAGCCGTCGGTGTTGAACGTCTGCGGGGCGGACAGGGTCCCCAGGTCAACGCCTGATCCGGCACTCCCGTCTGAGAGCAGCGGATCGCCGTTGTCGGTGAAGGAGACCGTGACCGTGTCCTTGTACCAACCGCCGCCGGCGGCGTAGTCGGGGGCGCGATCGGCTGAGCCGCTCGGCGGGTTGGGCGGGGACTGGTCGACCTTGATTTCTTCAGAAGCCGATGACGGTTCGCCTTCGGGGCCTGCGTTGCTCTCGGTGACCCGGTAGGTCCAGGTTCCTTCACCCTCGGGGTTACCCGAGCCGAAGGTGTATTCCGGACTGCTCAGCCCACTCGCCACCGTGCTCCAGCCACCTGATGCGTTCTTGTGCTGCAGGGTGTAGCTGGGGCTCGTCGCGGCCTGGGTGGATTCCCAGGCGAGCGAGAACTGCCCGTTGGCATTCGGGTTGGAGCCGCTCGTCAGGTGCGGTGCCGTCGGTCCCGCGGGCGCCACGTTCAGCGCCAGCGTGTAGCCGGGCGGCAGGAACTTCGCGAGCGGCGTCTGCACGAGTCCTTCGGCGCTTCCCGGCGCGTCGGTGCTCGGCAGTCGCAGTTCGAGGTTCCTCACCTGGACGGAATGCGGCGAGGACGAGGTGCGCGCGTAGGTTGAGTCCTGCACGAGCAGCTCGAGCTTCACCACGTGTCCAGCGGCGACGTTCCAGGCCTGCGGGTGCAGCTGGAAGATCTGCTTGGTGAACCCTTCGCCCACATTCAGCGGACGGTAGGTCTGCCGGCCGATCAGCTGCTCCGTTTTGGCTGTGACGTTTTCGTCGTAGAGGCGCGCGATCACCTGATCGTTGGCGCCCACGGTCGAGAATTCGCCGATCACCGTCGAGGAGCCGACGATCGTGTAGCCGCTGGCCGGCGCCGCGGACACCCGGTACTCGGCCGCCGAGACGTTGTCCGCAGCGGCCTGCGTGGTGCAGACGGTTCCGCTGGTGAATCCGTTTGCCGGACCCGTCCCCGGAGCCACGATCGTCTGTTCGGCCACACCGCTCGTGCGGATCTCGCCCGGTGTGAGGCTCGACCAGTTGGCCGCTTTGAATTCGGTTCCCGAGCCGCCTGAGCTTTGCGGGCAGAAGCTCGTGATCGCCGTCGCCGAGCCCTGCGCGCCGTTCGGTTCGCTTCCTTCGCCCCGCAGGTAGTACGCAAACCACAGGTTCTGCTGGTTCTGCAGCTTGTTGACGTCGCTGGTCGAGACCGTCGATGCCGAACGCGGGTTGTGCCCGAGGTCCAGGTAGAACAGCTTGATCGGCTGGGTCGGGTAGACCGAGCGGACCTTGTTGTAGTACTTGACCGTTTCGTCGACCGGGAAGAGGTCGTCGTTCCAGCCGTTCTCCATCAGCGCCGGCGCCGGAGGCTCCGACATGTCCGTGTAGTACGCGCTGTGCCTGGGCAGGATTTCTTCCTGCTGGATCGCCAGCGGTTCACCGTCGTAGGGGCCGCCTTTGATGTTGAAGTTGTGCCATTCGGTCAGGTTCGCTTCCGGGTCGGTGTTCGGCCCGTAGTAGCCCAGCAGCTGGCCGGACAGGTACAGCGATGAGTTCCAGTTGTTCTTTTCGATACCGAAGCGGTGGTTTTTCAAGGGTCCGGCGTACGTGGAGTCAGACACGTAATCCAGGCCGCTGCCGTTCGGCTGTAGGGCCTGCGCGATGTCAGACCACGGGTATTCCGGCGCGGTCGCGGCGATTTTCATCGCTTTGCCACCGGCGCTTTCCCACGGGATCAGTTCGCCGTTGGTCAGTTCGACGCGGTCCTTCAGCGAGCCGAGCTGCAGCGACATGCCGCCGCCGTAGCTGCCGCCGGTGGCGCCAATCGCCTGCGGGTTGATCACGCCTTCGTCGGCGAGTTTGCCGAGCAGGGTCTGCACGTCGCGAACCTCGTAGCGCCGGCTCATCAGGTGGATGTAGCCGTGTTCGCACGGTGCCGCCTTGACGGTGTTGGCCGGTTTGGAGGGCCCCCCGCAGGATGATCCCCAGCCGCGGTCGCTGATGCTGAATACGGCGTAGCCTTTGGTCAGCCAGCGCTGCGCCGTCGAGCTCGACGGGGTGATCTTCGTTCCGCCCCACCCGTGGTAGATGCCGACGACCGGATAGTTGTTGTCGGGGCTCGCTTCCACGGGCAGCCCGACCGAGATGTCGATCGGAGTTCCGTCGAAGCTCGCGACCGTCGTGTTCGAAGTGTTGCCGCACCAACGCTGCCCGGCGGTCGCGCCGGACGGCTGTGTCGTGCAGGTGACGCTGCCGAAGACCTGTGTAATCGTTGCGTTCGCCGCCGCGGGCACCATCAGCCCCGCAAGTACGCACGCCAAAATAAGCAGCTTTAGCCGCTTGGACATCGTGCTCCCTCCCTTTGCATCCTGCCTTGAATGAATCCCTCGTCCCCTTGGCCGACTCGTCCTTCGACCAAAGCGTGTACGCCAACGTACCCTTGAATGTACGTCGTCGTACATCCTATAATAAACACCATGGACTCTGTCAAGATCAGCGATGAACTCCTGATCCCGGCGGGGCGCCACACACTCGATCCGGACGAGGTTTCAGCGCGCCAGCGCGAGCGCCTGCTGCGGGCGATGGGGCGCTGCGTCAGCGACCAGGGCTATGCCGAGACGACGATCGCCGACGTCGTGCGCTACGCACGCACGTCGCGCTCGGTCTTCTACAAGCACTTCGCCGAGAAGGAGCAGTGCTTCCTGGAGACCTACCGGCAGATGACCGACGTGCGCATCGAGGCGTCGCTGGCCGCGGCCGCCGAGGTCGCCGACTGGGAGGCCAAGCTCGACGTCGGCATCGCCGCCTACATGCGCTGGATGGCCGAGCACCCCGAGGTAGCGATCACGACGGTCGTCGAGGTGCACTGCGCCGGGCGCCACGCCCAGGAGGCGCGCAGTCGCGCGATCTCAGACTGGATGCACACGATCAAAAGCGTCACCGTGCTCGCCGGCCAGGCCGGCGTCGAGGTCGAAGTCGACGAGACGGCCTGCCTCGCGATCATCCTCACCGCCGAGTCCTACGTCTACGAGTACGCGCGCAAACGGCGGCTCGACGAGGTCGTTGAGAAGACGCCCGCGGTGCAGGCGCTGGCGCGGGCGTTGTTCGCGAACGGCGTCGTCTCGCGCTGAGTGAGCCCTAGCTCGACGCGCTGCTCCTCGCCAGCGCCACGTACTTCGTCTCGAGGTACTCGGAGATCCCCTCGAACCCGCCCTCGCGCCCGAACCCGGACTGCTTGACCCCGCCGAACGGCGCGACGGGGTTCGACACGACGCCCTGGTTGAGCCCGACCATCCCGGTCTCGATCGCCTCGCAGACGTGAAAGGCACGGTCGAGGTCCCGCGTGTAGACGTAGGCGACGAGGCCGTACTCGGTGCGGTTGGCGGCCTCGATCGCCTGCTCGTCTGAGGAGAAGGTGGCGATCGGGGCGACGGGGCCGAAGATCTCCTCGGTGAGCAGGCGCGCGTCGTCGGGCACCTCGGTGAGCACGGTCGGCGCGTAGAAGTAGCCGCGCTCGCCGATGCGCTCGCCGCCGAGCAGCAAGCGCGCGCCGCGCTCGGAGGCGTCGTCGACGAGCTCGGCGACCTTGTCACGCTGGTCGGCGTCGATCAGCGGTCCGACGTCGCTGTCGGGGTCGGTGCCGGGTCCGACCTTCAGCGCGCCCATTCGCTCGGCCATGCGCTTGGCGAACTCGTCGGCCAAGGACTCGTGCACGTGGAAGCGGTTGGCGGCGGTGCAGGCCTCGCCGACGTTGCGCATCTTCGCGAGCATGGCCCCCTCGACTGCGGCGTCGAGATCGGCGTCCTCGAACACGAGGAAGGGAGCGTTGCCGCCGAGCTCCATCGAGACGCGCAGGATCTGCTCGGCGGACTGTTCGATCAGCTTGCGCCCGACCTCGGTCGAGCCGGTGAAGGACAGCTTGCGCGTGCGCGGATCCTTCAGCAGCGGTTCGATCACCTCGCCGGAGCGCTTGGCCGTGATCACGTTGAGCACGCCGCCCGGCAGCCCGGCCTGCTCGAGGATCTGCGCGAGCGCGAGCATCGACAGCGGCGTCTGCTGCGCGGGCTTGACGACCATCGTGCAGCCGGCTGCGATCGCGGGGGCGATCTTGCGCGTGCCCATCGCGGTCGGGAAGTTCCACGGCGTCACGAACACGCACGGGCCGACGGGCTGGCGCATCGTGAGGATCCGCCCTTTGCCGGTCGTGTTGACCATGTAGCGGCCGTGTATGCGGACGGCCTCCTCGGAGAACCAGCGGAAGAACTCGGCGGCGTAGGAGATCTCGGCGCGCGACTCGGCCAGCGACTTGCCCATCTCGAGCGTCATCAGCAGCGCGAGCTCGTCGGTCCGCTGCACAATCGCCTCGAAGGCGCGGCGCAGGATCTCACCGCGCTCACGCGGCGCGTGCTGCGCCCACTCGCCCTGCGCGTCGGCAGCGGCGGCGAGTGCCGCCTTGGCATCCTCGGCCTGCCCGTCGGCGACCTCGACGAGCGACTCACCCGTGGCGGGGTCCTCGACAGCGAGCGTGCCGCCACCACTGGCGTCGCGCCACTGCCCGCCGATCAACAGCTGCGTCGCGACGGCCTCGAGCACCTCGGCCCGCC
Organism: uncultured Solirubrobacteraceae bacterium; assembly: GCA_963717665.1. GTDB lineage: Bacteria > Actinomycetota > Thermoleophilia > Solirubrobacterales > Solirubrobacteraceae > Palsa-744. Next base: position 2,530,530 of record OY970348.1, on the reverse strand, counting down.
GGCTCTCGGCTGAGGCGCTCGCGCTCATCGACAGTCGCCTCTCCGCGAACGCGGCGCAGCAAACCTTGCAGGAAATGGACGAATAGCCCTCGAGGCAAGACGGCGCTCAGGCGCTGCTCCGCTCGCTCCGATCGAAGGTGTGTCGGCGGCCGCACGCTCCTGTCCCCAAGCGGCCGGCGAGGAGGGAACGAACGGAGCACGGATGCTCACCATCGATCCAACCTACCACCGCACCCGCCACCGCTTGGCGCTGCTCGTCGCGATGCTCGCGACGCTGCTGGCCTGTGCCGGGACGGCGGGAGCAGCGAGCTCGCTTGCGGCGCCGAGCACGGCCACGCTGGTGATCTCGGGCGGCGGCTACGGACACGGCGTGGGCATGAGCCAGGAGGGCGCGCTCGGCTATGCAGAACACGGCTTCAGCTACGCGGCGATCCTCACTCACTACTACACGGGCACGGCGCTCGGCACGGCTCCTGCGCACACGCAGGTGCGCGTGATGATGGGGGGCAAGGTGCACAAGGTGGCGCTCGAGACCTACGTGCGCGGGGTCGTCTCGGCCGAGGTCTCCTCGAGCTGGCCGCTGGCGGCGCTCGAGGCGCAGGCCGTGGCGAGCCGCACCTACGCGCTGACGGCGCACGCGGGCGGCTCGAAGTTCGACGTCTACGCGGACACGCGCTCGCAGGTCTACCGCGGCGTGGCGGCACAGACGCCGCAGACCGACGCGGCGGTCGCAGCCACGACGGGCCAGATCGTCACCTACGCGGGGCGCCCGGCGATCACGTACTTCTTCGCCAGCTCGGGCGGGCGTACGGAGAACGTCGAGAGCGCATTCCCCGGAAGCGAACCGCAGCCGTGGCTGCGCGGCGTGGTTGACCAGTACGAGCGCGGCGACCAGCACACCTGGAAGACGGCGCTCGGCTTCGCCTCGGCGGCGGCCAAGCTGCGTGGCTTCGTGCGCGGCAGCTTCAAGGGCATCGAAGTGCTCAAGCGCGGCTACTCGCCGCGGATCGTCTCGGCCTACGTGCTCGGCTCGGGCGGGCGCACGGCGATCGGCGGCAACGAACTGGCGGCGCGTCTCGGCCTGTACAGCACGTGGGCCTACTTCAGCACGCGCGAAGGGCAGGTCACGAAGCCCGAGCCCGACCGCGGCGGCTACTCGCCACTGAGCGCGCCTGCGCCGGCCGCGGCGGCGGGCGGAGCTGCGGCGAGCCAGAGCGGCGGCGCCCCCTCGGCGCCGCCCGCCGAAGCGGCTTCGACGGCGAACGGCTCAGGCACCTCGGCGCCGGCGGCGCTTGACGCGAGCGGCGGCACCGCGGCACCGGCCTGACCGAGCGCCGACGCCCGTCCCACTGGCTCCAGATCCGAGCCGGGCACGCCGCCCCTCGCGGTTATTTTGCCCGCAGACGCGTATTTTCGCGCGAATCGGGGCAAACATCATCAGGGAACGTCGATGTTTGGCAAAGCTCAGCAATCCATGGCATCACACGCGCGCCGGTCGGGGCGAGCGGCAGCGCGCGAGCAGAAGCCCGGCGCAACTGCGGCGTTGAGCGCCCTGGGGATGTCGATCGCCGTCCTCGTCCTCGCCGCCCCGGCGAGCGCGGCCGGCCCCGTCTCAGGCCTGCTGGACACGGTTGCCAAGACCGCGACGCCGGCGGTCGCCCAAGCCGTTGCGCCAACGCCGCAGATCGCGCCGTCCCCGGCCGCGGCACAGCCTGCAGGCGATCCAGCGCCGGCGACAGCGCCTGCGACGGCGACGGTCGGACAGACCGTCGATCGTGTCGCGAGCCCGTCGGGATCGGCAGGCGGCGATCGGGCGGGTGCGAGCGCGCAGCACGGCCAGGACTCCTCGGGTGGGGCATCGGCCACTCAGCACGCGCCGGGCGATCGCTCTGAAAGCGCGACACGACGAGACGAAAGCTCACACACCTCGAGCGCGACGTCACCGCACGACGCGAGCAGCACAAGCAGCCCAGGCTCAGCCGTGCCGGCTGCGCCTGGGCACTCGTCCAGCCCGATCGGGCGCCTGCTCACGTACGTCGCGGCACCGGTGACGAAGCGCACGACGGCCGACATGCGGCGAACGCTCGTCAAGCGCCCAGCCGGTACCGGCGAGCGCGGACTGCTCTCGGCACAAACACCGCGCGCGGCGGGCGGTGTGCTGGCTCACACGGTGCGTCAGCTTGCGCTCGCACCGGCCGTGCTCGGCGAAGCGTCCCGGGCGATCGGAAGCGTCGGCGAGACGGCGGCGCGGCTCGCCGATTCGACCCCGGTGGCGATCGCGCCGCTGCTGGCATCGCTGCAGCCATCGTCGCTCACACTGCTCTCGCCAACGCTGCCGTGGCTCCCGGAGCTTCCTGCAGTGCCGGCGCGTCCGGTGCTCCCTGCAGTACCGGCGCTCCCGGCGCTGCCTGCACCGCCTGTGCCGCCTGTGCCGCCGATCTTCACACTCGCCCCGCCGACGTTGCCGCTAGAGGCACAGCCGACGGGCCTTGGGCCGATCGCACTGACGAGCGCGGGCAAGGTCGAACGCTCGGTGGCGGCGCCTCAGCAGGGCGCAGCACCCATCTCGGCTGCGCCCGCCTCGGAATGGCCCGGCGCGACGGCGATGACGAATATTTCGGACCAGACAGCTGCTCCGCAGCGCCGTACATCGACAGGTGTCGCTCCGGCCGGCACGCCCGCGGCTGGGGAGGTCACGCCGAGTGCGCCGAGCGTGGCCCCCACGACGGGCAACCCCTACGCGACGGCGACGGCGACGGCGACGGCGACGGCGACGGGCACAGTGGTGCCACTGACAGCACGCCCGGCGCACTCCCCGGCGCCCTCCCCAGGCGGCATCTCGGCAGCGACGGGCGCTGTCGCTGGCACGGTGATCCCGATCTTCCTCACGCTGGCGGGACTGCTCCTGCTGGCGGCTCCGCGCGTGCGTTGCGTGCTGCGACTCCTCGGCGAGTCGTGGCGCCTGTCGCCGCTCACCCTGATTCCCGAGCGCCCGGGCTAGCTCAACAGAGCGGCTGACGGAGTCCGATCGACCGATCGGACTCGAGGGCGCGGCGCGGTGGATCGCGCATGCGCGAATCGGAGGAGGCTCGAAAGGAGCTGGAGATGAAGGGCCACACTTTGGTGCTGGCCGGCGAGCTGGATCGCGTGTCGGCACCAGTCCTTGAAACGGAGATTGAACGGTTGTGCGAGCAGGGCGTGGTTGCGCTCACGCTCGACCTGCGCACGCTGAGCGAGATCGACGCGGTGGGCGTGGCGGTGATCGTGCACCGCTGCGGCTGGTGCGAGCGTCGCGGCTGTCGCATGAGCCTGCTGGCCGATGCCGGCGCTGTGCAGAGCGCATTCGCGAAGGCGGACGCGAGCACGCGGGTCGAGTTCGTGCAGACCGCCGCTAGGGAGGTCGAGCTTCCGGTCGGCGCGCAGGCGCAGCAGCCGGTGCGCGAGCGTGCACGTACAGGCCGAGCGCAGTTCGTCCGCCGGAACCGGTTTGCGCTCAGCGGGCGGGCGGCGCTCGCGGCGGCGATCGGCTACCCCGGCAGCGAGGAGACACGCACGTCATCGTTGTCGCTCGTGTCCGGGCGGCGGACCGACGGTGAGGAGGCCACGGCGTGGGCACGGCCGACGGTGAGCGCCTAGGCTCCGCCGATGGTCGCCCGTGCGCCGCTGCTCGCCGCCGACGTTCCCTGGCTGCTGTACCGCTCGTACTTCGCCCTGCCGAAATCGATCGAGGACGGCGAGGGCCATCCGGTGAACGCGCTGCTCGGCACGGTCAATGCGCTCTTGAATGTTTTGGATGGGCGCCTTTCGGCGCAAGGACCGCGTTGCGTGGTTGCCTGCATGGGGGCAGAGGAGGCGAAGTACCGCGTGGCGCTCTACCCGGGCTACCACGCCCATCGCGATCCGATGCCGGCGGAGCTTCGCTGGCAGTGGGAGCGCGCGCCGCAGCTCTTGCAGAGCCTCGGCTGGACGTACGCGACGAGCGAGACGCTCGAGGCGGACGACGTGATGTTCTCCTACGCGCTGACCGAGCAGGCGGCGGGCGGGCGGGCGCTGTTGATGAGCGGCGATCGCGACATGTACGGGGCGGTCGGCGAGCACGTGGCGGTGCTGGAGCTGCTCAAGGGAGGCAAGTCGGCCGAGCTGGGCCCGGCGCAGGTGCGCGAGCGCTACGGCATCGAGCCGCAGCAGGTGCCGGACCTGATCGCGCTGCGCGGCGATCCGTCGGACGGGCTGCCGGGGGCGCCGGGCGTCGGCGCAAAGGGAGCGGCGGAGTTGCTGCGCGAGCACGGCACGCTCGAGCGGGTGCTCGCGGCGGCGCACGAGCTGGAGAATCGCGTGGCGCGCGAGCCGGGTTCACTACGCCCGCGCATCGCGGCGACGCTGCGCGAGCACGAGCAGCTGCTGCTCGACTTCAAGCAGATCGCGACGCTGCAGCAGATCGATCTCGAGCGCCCGCCTGACGCCGTGACGGACTTCGCCGGCGGCGCGGCCTGCGCCGAGCAGATGGGCATGCAACGCCTGGCCGAGCGCCTGGAGAAGCTCGCTACGGAGTGAACTTGACGGAGATCACGTCGCCGTCGCTCATCGCGTAGTCGCGCCCCTCCAGGCGCAGCGTGCCGCGCTCGCGCGCTCCGCCGTAGCCGCCGGCATCGACGAGCTCGTCGCCAGCCGATCACCTCGGCGCGCACGAAGCCCTTCTGGATGTCGGTGTGGATCTCACCGGCGGCGTGCCACGCGGTGAGCCCGTCGCGCAGGTGCCACGACTGCGCCGGCTTGGCCTCGCCGGCCGTGAAGAAGGCGATCAGGTCGCAGCAGCGCGAAGGCGCCGCGCACGACGCGCTGCAGGCCGGACTCGCCGACGCCGAGCTCGGCGCGCATCGCGGCGGCATCGTCGTCGCTCGAGCTCGGACAGCTCGGCCTCGATCCGCGAGGAGACGGCGACGGCGCGGCGCTCCCTGTGAGGCGGCATGCGCGGCGACCTCGGCGGGGACAGCCTCGTCGAGCCCTCGTCGACGTTGGCGACGAACAGCACCGGCTTGGCCGTCAGCGAGCGCGAGGTCGCGCAGCGCGTTGGGTGCGTCCTGCGGCACGGCGACGGTGCGCGCGGGGCGTCCGGCCTGCAGCGCGGCGATCGACCTGCTTCAGCCACGCCTCCTCGGCGACCGCTGCGCGTGTCGCCGCTGCGCGCCTGCCTGGTCAGCGCGCTCGAGCCGCCGCTCGGCCTGCTCGAGGTCGGCGAGCATCGAGCTCGGTCTCGATCGTTTCGATGTCCGCCAGCGGATCGACCCGGCCGTCGGGATGGATCACGTTCTCGTCGTTGTGCGCGCGGACGACGTGCACGATCGCGTCGGTCTCGCGGATGTTGGCGAGGAACTGGTTGCCGAGCCCCTCGCCCTCGTGCGCGCCGGCGACGAGCCCGGCGATGTCGTGGAAGTCGATCGTGTCGCGGACGATCTCCGAGGCGCTGACGGTCTGTCGCGACCTGCTCCAGGCGCTCGTCGCGCGACCGGCACGACCGCGACGTTCGGCTCGATCGTCGTGAACGGGTAGTTGGCCGCCTCGGCGCCGGCTTTGCGTGAGCGCGTTGAACAGCGAGGACTTGCCGGCGTTGGGCATGCCGACGATGCCGACCTTCATCGCTCGATCCGCCCGGCCGCCGATCGGCGCCCGAGCAGCACGCCGGCGAGCACGTCGGACGGGTAGTGCACGCCGAGGTAGAGCCGCGAGTAGCGACGAGCTTGGCCGCGAGCGCGTACAGCGGCAGCGCGCGGCAGTCCCAGCCGCGAATAGCGCGAGCGCGCCGGCGAACGCCGTCGAGGCGTGCGCGCTGGGGAAGCTCAGCTGGTCGGCGTCGCGATCAGCGGCGGCAGGCCGCGCAGACGCGGGCGCGGGCGGCGCACGACGAGCTTGATCGCCGTGTTGAGCGACGTACGGCCCGGCCACGGTGCCTGTCGCGCGCCGCCAGCGCGCGCGCCGCGGCGGCGTCGAGCAGCGGCGCCGACCGCGCCGATGCGCGAGCCATACCGCGGCGTGCTCGCCCAGCAGCGTGAACGCGCGCACCAGCCGATCGAGCGCCGGCGAGTGGCCCACGCGTGCGCGCGTGCGCAGAAGCTGCTCGTCGAGGTCCACGACGCCGCGCCGCGGGTGCCTACGAGAAGCCGACGCGAAGGTCGCTGCTCTCCGACGCGCACGTAGACGACCTGCGCCGAGATCGAGCCGACCGGGCCCGTCCTCGGTCTCCAGCTCGTGCCAGCCGCGTCGTTGCCGAGCGCCTTGTGCAGCGCTCGCAGATGCTTGTCGGCGACGCGCAGCGCGAGCACCTGCCCGCCCTGGAAGCCGATGCTGATCTGCTGCTTGCCGTTGCCATCAGTGCGCCTCCGCGGGTTGGACGATCTCGGTCAGCACGCCGCCGGTCGAGCGCGGGTGCATGAAGGCGACGCGCGAGCCGCGGATGCCGTCGCGCGGCTGCTCGTCGATCAGCCGCAGCGCCGGCCTGCTTGCAGCGCGCCGAGCGTCGCGTCGATGTCGTCCACCTGGTAGGCGACGTGGTGCAGGCCCGGGCCCTTCTTGGCGAGGAACTTGCCCACCGGCGTGTCCGGGCCGAGCGGCGCGAGCAGCTCGACGTGGTTCTCGCCGACGTCGAGCAGCACCGCCTCGACGCCCTGCTCCTCGACCGACCTCGCGGTGCACGACGGCCGATGCTGGAAGCGCGTCGCGGTAGAGCTCGAGCGCGGCGTCGAGATCCTCGACGGCGACGCCGACGTGGTCGATCCGGGTGAACATGCCCCGCAGTCTATGCGGGTGCGAGCCGCTTCGCCGCTGCTCGCCGCGTCACGCGCCGACTGCTCACTTGCCGCCGGCCACGTCGGCGGCGCTCGCGGCAGCGACGACGCGCAAGCCGATACCCGGCGCACGCTCCATCCGCGGCATGCCGTCCATGATCCGTCGATCGAGTCGCGCTCGAGCACCTCGCGCTCGAGCAGCTCGTGCGCGAGCGCGTCGAGCTGGCGGCGGTGGTCGACGATCAGCCGCTGCGCGGCGCGCTGCGCCTCCTCGACCAGATCCTGGCTGCTCCTCGTCGCGGATCCGCAGCGTCGTCTCCGACAGCTGCACGTCGCCGTCCGGCGCAGCGTCCGAGGCCGGCCGTGCCCATCGCGTAGTCGTGCGACCATCGCGTGGGAGATCGCCGCCACGCGCTTGAGGTCGTCCGAGGCGCCGGTCGTGATCGCGCCGAACACGATCTGCTCGGCGACGCGGCCGCCGAGCAGCACCGTCATGTGGTCGAGCAGCTCCTCGCGCGTCTTCAGGTAGCGGTCCTCGTCGGGCAGGTTCAGCGTGTAGCCGAGCGCCTGGCCGCGCGGGACGATCGAGATGCGGTGCACGCGGTCGACCGACGGCAGCAGCTCGCCGCACAGCGCGTGCCCGGCCTCGTGGAAGGCGACGACCTGCTTCTCGTGCTCGTTGAGCACGCGGCGCGACTGCACGCCGGCGATCACGCGCTCGAGCGCGGAGTCGAAGTCGCGCGTCGACAGCTCGGGCGCGCGGCGGCGCGCGGCGAAGATCGCCGCCTCGTTGCAGATGTTCGCGAGGTCGGCGCCCGTCAGGCCGCTCGTCTGCTGCGCGACGAGTCCGAGGTCGACGCTCTTCCAGCGGCTTGTCGCGCGTGTGCACGTGCGAGCACGCCTTCGCGCCCGCGCACGTCCGGCGGCGCGACGAACACCTGGCGGTCGAAGCGGCCCGGGCGCAGCAGCGCCGGGTCGAGCTTCTCGAGCAGGTTCGACGCCGCGATCACGACGACGTCGGCCGCGTCGAGGCGAAGCCGTCCATCTCGACCAGCAGCTGGTTGAGCGTCTGGTCCTTCTCGCCCGAGATGTCGGCTGCCGCGTCGGCCCGCCGACGGCGTCGAGCTCGTCGATGAAGATGATCGCCGGTTCGTGCTTGCGCGCGATCGCGAACAGGCGGCGGATGCGAGCGGCGCCGAGGCCGGCGAACATCTCGACGAACGAAGCCGCCGACTGCGCGAAGAACTGCGCGCCCGACTCGTGCGCGACGGCCTTCGCGAGCAGCGTCTTGCCGGTGCCCGGCGGCCCGTGCAGCAGCACCCCCTTCGGCACCTTCGCCCCGAGCGTGCGTGAAACGGCTTGGGGTCGCGCAGGAACTCGACGACCTCCTCGCAGCTCGTCCTTCGCCTCGTCGACGCCCGCGATGTCGGCCAACGAGACCGACTGGTCCGAGGCCGGCTTGATCTGCTGCGGCTTGACCCGCGGCATCACCTTCAGCGTGCGCCACATCACGTACAGCAGCGCCGCGAAGAACAGGATCATCAGAACCGGCGACCAGTTGTAGGCCTGCGTCTGGATTTCCTGCACGATCGAGGTGTGCGGCGCCGCAGCCGCAGCCGTCGCGGCCGGCGCCCGATACGCCGCCGAGGGAACCAGCTGATGCGTCGTGTTCGCGTAGTTCGTCAGCGCCGCTTCGAGGTGTCGCGGCGGCGACTCGATGACACCGCGTACCCCCGCTTCAACCCGGGCGATCGCTCCTGCGACTCCATCCACCATCCTTGGCATCCGTCAAGTATGGCTAATCAAATATCCGATTGCTAGGGAGATTCGGGCAGCGGCGACGGGAATTTCTGGGCAATACCTGCGCAAGCCTGCGCAGACCTCTTCAGCGCTTTCGCTAGCCGAGCGTGCGCGTCGCCAGATCGGTGAAGAAATCGGTCGCGAAGTGCAGGTCGCGCACGTCGATCCGCTCGTCGGCCCCGTGCACGAGCGGCGAGGCTTCGAGCAGCGACTGGTGGCGCTGCGGGAAGAAGCCGTACGCCACGCACTCCGGAAAGGCCTCGCGAAAGTGGCGCGAGTCGGTGAATCCGGGCAGGATCACCGGGACGACCGTCGCGCCGCCGTCGCGCTCGGCGATCCATCCCTCAATGCGTCTCCATCAATTCTGAGGCCATCGGCGAGCGGTTGCCGACGACCTGCTCGGTGAACTCGATGCCGAAGCCCTGCTCACCGAGGACTTCGACGATGCCGCGCCTGCACGGCCTCCTCGCCGAGACCGGGTGGAACACGGCAGTCGACCTTCAGCTCAGCCCGGCTCGGGATCACGTTGATCTTCTCTGAGGCAGAGATGCGCGTCGGCGTGAACGTCACGCCGAGCATCGGCTCGAACATCGTCGCCAGCATCGGCTCGGCCGCGCGCAGCCGCTCGATCGAGCCGCTCGCGTCATCGGGGTCCTCGCCGATCCCGCGCAGGAACGCGACCGGCTCCTCCGTCGGCGCGTACGCCGGCTGGCGCGCCGCCAGGCGCTCGAGCAACGGCGCCATCTTCAGCAGCGCGTTCTCGCCCATCCCCGGCATCGACGCGTGACCGGCCACGCCGTCCGTCGTGACCTTGAAGCGAAACACGCCCTTCTCGGCGCAGCACACGCCGTAGCAGCGCCGGCCGCCGTATTCGAAGAACTCGCCGCCGCCCTCGTTGACGAGCAGGTCGCAGCGCACCTTCTCCGGGTGCGTCTTGGTGATCCATTCGGCCCCCAGCGAGCCGCCCGTCTCCTCGTCGACGACCGCCGCGATCAACAGCTCGCCACGCGCCGGGCGCCAGCCCGAGCGCGCCAGCGAAGCCGCCGCCGCGATCTCGGCGGCGACCTGCGACTTCATGTCGAGCGCGCCGCGGCCCCACAGGAAACCGTCGATCACCTCGCCCGACCACGGGTCGTGCGTCCACTCATCGGGGTTCGCGAGAACCGTGTCGACGTGGCCGAGGTAACAGAGCGTCGGGCCGTCGCCGACGGGCTCGCCTGCCGGCGGCGCGCCGTCCGCGCGCAGCCGCGCGATCAGATTCGGCCGCTCCGGCTCGGCGCCGAGCAGCTCGCACTCGAAGCCCGCCGCACTCAGGTGCTCGGCTAGGTACTCCTGCGCCGGGCGCTCGTTGCCCGGCGGATTGACCGTGTCGAATCCGATCAGGCGCGAGAGCAGCTCCTCGGCCTCCTTCGCTGCCGGCGTCGTGCTCATCGCGCCGCTGGCCGAAGACTCGCGCTCATCTCACGGATCGTACGCCGATCTCCGCCACCTCCTCGCGGCTCAGCGGGAAGTGGCAGGCCGCTTCCGTGCCCGTCCCCTTGTCCTCCAGCGGCGGGTCCTCTTGCGAGCACAGCTCCTGCGCCTTCGGACAGCGCGTGTGGAAACGGCACGCCTTCGGCGGGTTCGCCGGGCTCGGCACGTCGCCCGTGAGCAGGTGGCGGTCGTCGGCGCGCAGCGTCGGGTCGGCGATCGGCACGGCCGAGAGCAGCGCGCCCGTGTAGGGATGGCGGGGAAAGTCATACAGCGGATCGCCCGGACCGATCTCGACGATCCGCCCGAGGTACATGACGGCCACGCGGTCGCACATGTGACGCACGACCGACAGGTCGTGCGCGATGAACACGAGTGTCAGGCCGAGCTCGCGCTGCATCTCGCGCAGCAGGTTCAGCACCTGCGCCTGGATCGAGACGTCGAGCGCCGAGACCGGCTCGTCGGCGATCAGCAGCTTCGGCTTCAGCGCCAGTGCCCGCGCCACGCCGATCCGTTGGCGCTGACCGCCGGAGAACTCGTGCGGGTAGCGGTTGTAGTGCTCCGGGCTCAGGCCAACCGTCTCCAGCAGCTCCTGCACGGCCCGCTTGCGCTCGCCCTTGTCCTTCAGGAGGCCGTGGATCGCGAACGGCTGGGCAATCGTCGCGCCGACCGTTTTGCGCGGGTTCAGCGACGAGTATGGATCCTGGAAGATCATCTGCATCTCGCGGCGAGTCGCCTTCAGCGCCGAGCCCTTCAGCTTCGTGATGTCCTGACCTTCGAAGCGGATCTCGCCCGAGGTCGGCTCGAGCAGGCGCATGATCAGGCGCGCCGTCGTGCTCTTGCCACAGCCCGTCTCGCCGACGATTCCGAGCGTCTCGCCACGCATCACGTCGAAGTCCACCCCGTCGACCGCCTGCACCGCGCCGACTTTGCGCTGGAGCAGGATCCCGCGTGTCAGCGGGAAGTGCTTGACCAGCCCACGCACCTGCACGAGCGGCTCGGCGCCCTGCTGTTGCGGTGCCGCCTGCGAGATCGGCTCGATCGCGCTCACAACCCCACCTCGGGAACGGGACCGACCGTTCCGCCCGGCCCTTCAGCCGCGCCCGCCGCGCTCGATGCAACGCGCTCGAACTGCTCCGGTGGCGGCGGCAGGCCGAGCGCCTCGCGCGCCTGCTCGGGCGTCGCGCCCTCCTGCAGCTCCGCCCACAACCGCCTGCGCTGCTGTGACTCGAGCAGGCACGCGACGTGATGCTCGGTCTCTCCCGCAACCGGCTGCAGCTGCGGGTCGATCCGCGCATGATCCGGCTGGGCGTAGGGGCAGCGCGGGTGGAAGTGACACCCCGACGGACGTCTGATCAAGCTCGGCGGCGTCCCCACGATCGGCGTGAGCGCTTCGTCGCGCCTACCTTTCAGCCGCGGGATCGACTTCAGCAGGCCCCACGTGTACGGGTGCTCCGGGCCCGCGAAGATCAGCTCGGCCGTGGCCGTCTCGACGATCCGCCCCGCATACATCACGGCGATCTCATTCGCCATCTCGGCGACCACGCCGAGATCGTGCGTGATGATCAGGATCGCCATGCCGAGCTCGCGCTGCAGCCGTTCGAGCAGCGCGAGGATCTGCGCCTGCACGGTCACGTCGAGCGCCGTCGTCGGCTCGTCGGCGATCAGCAGCTTCGGCTCGTTGGCGAGCGCCATCGCGATCATCACGCGCTGGCGCATGCCGCCGGAGAACTCGTGCGGGTAGTGATCCACACGCTTTTCAGGGTCCGGGATGCCGACCAGCCCGAGCAGCTCGATCGCGCGCGCGCGAGCCGCAGCCTTCGACACGTCCTGGTGCGCGCGCACCGCCTCGATCAGCTGCGAGCCGACCTTGAAGAAGGGATGCAGCGAGGACAGCGGGTCCTGGAAGACCATTGCGATGTCGTTGCCCCTGATCGTGCGCAGCTCGCGGTCGGACAGCGCCACGAGGTCTTTTCCCTCGAACAGAATCCGCCCCGACACGCGCGCGCCCTGCGTGCGTGTCAGCCCGAGCGTCGTCAGCGAGGACACCGTCTTGCCCGAGCCCGACTCGCCCACGATCCCGAGCGTCTTCCCACGCGCGATCTCATAAGAGATCCCGTCGACGGCGTGCACGACGCCGTCTTCCGTCGGGAACTCGACGTGCAGGTCCTCGACCCGCAGCAGCGGCTCTTGCGCGCTCACGAGTACCTCACCCGGGGATCGAGGAACGCATAGGCGATGTCGACGACGATGTTGGCGAGGATGATGAACAGCGCCGCCAGCAGGACCGTACCCTCGACGATCGGGAAGTCGGCGTGGGTGATCGCGATGTAGTTGAGCCGGCCGATCCCCGGAATGTTGAAGACGGTTTCCACGAGCACCGAGCTGCCCAACAGCACGCCGATGTCGAGCCCGAGGATCGTGACGATCGGGTTGATCGCCGAACGCAGCCCGTGGCGCAGCACGACGCGGCGCTCCGAGAGGCCCTTCGCGCGCGCCGTGCGGATGTAGTCCTCGCCCATCGTCTCGATCAGGCTGCCGCGAATCAGCCGCGCGTAGATCGCCGCCGTACCTGCCGCGACGACCAGCCACGGCAGGATCAGCGACTCGAACCATTTGACCGGGTCGCTTGTCAGCCCGACGTAGCTGCCCGCGCCGGGGAAGATGCGCACCTGCCCGATGTCCGAGGCGAACAGGTACAGGACGATCAGGCCGAGCCAGTATTCGGGCGCGGAGACGAGTACGAGCGCGCTGCCCATGCTCGCGCGATCCAGACGCGAGCCGGCGCGCCTGGCGGACACGATGCCCACGCCCAGGCCGGCGGTCAGCCAGACGATCGCTCCACCGATGACCAGCGACAGCGTCGCCGACACGCGGTTGAAGATCAGTTCCTTGACCGGCGCGCCGCTGTAGTAGCTGAAGCCGAGGTCGAAGTGCAGGAAGAGGTCCTTCAGATACAGCCAGAACTGCGCCGGCAGCGATTTGTCGAGCCCGTACGTATGGCGGATCTCGGCGATGATCTTCGGGCTCTGCAGGCGGCCGGCCCTGAGCTTCGCAGGGTCGGCCGTGGGCAGCACGCGGAACATCACGAACAGCAGCGCCACGACGATGACCAGCAGCACGAGGCCCCACAGCAGCCTGCGGATGATGTAGCGGGTCATTGATCCTCGATTGGCATCGCCAGGACTCCGGTTCTGTGCGGCAGATTTCGCGGCGCTTGCTGCAACGTCTTCGCGCAGCTACGCCGGGGAGGCGGGCTTACCCGCCTCCCCGGCTGCTGCACGTCGATTACTTCAGCGATGTGAACGAGAGGTCCCAGGTGCCCGTGTTCCAGAGCTGCCCGACCCCTGCCACGTCTTTGGACTCGATGTTCGGCTGCTTGCCCCATTCGTAGGGGACGACGACAGCTTCTTCGACCAGTTCGCGGTCGACCTTCGCCCACGCTTCGCCGCGGGCCTTTTCGCCGACGACCTTCGTCGCCGCTTCCATCGCGGCGTTGATCTTCGGGTGGTCGACCAGGCCCCAGTTGGAGTTGGTGCCGTTATCGACGATCAGGTTGCCGTTGAACGGCACGTCCAGCACCGCCTGCGGGTCACCGAAATCGGCCACCCAGCCGACGTTCGGGCAGACGTCGATCTTTTCCGAGACGACGCCGCAGTACTTCGAGTACATGACCGTGTGCTCGACGAGGTTCAGCTTCGTTTTGAAGCCGAGGTTCTTGAGCGTCTGGTTCGCGGCTTCCGCAACGTTGTTGGCCGGAGCCGAGGAGTCGCCGACGACCTGCAGCGTTTCCGAGCCCGTGTATTTGCCGCTCGGGTAGCCGGCCAGCTTCATGTACTTTTCGGCGACCTTCATGTCGCCCTGCGGGTGTTCGTTGTAGTCCAGCTTCGGGCCCGGGTAGCCACCGGCTTCTTCGAAGCCCGGGATCCCGGTCCACAGGTAGTGGGTCTGGATGTCCGTGACCAGTTTCCCGCCGCGCAGCTTGTCCAGCGCTTCGCGGTTCGTCGCCGCCCAGTAGGCCTTGCGCAGGTTGACGTTCTTGAAGGGCCCGTTGCTGTTGTTGATCGCGATATAGCGCGATCCCGATCCCGGCGAGATCTGCAACTGGCTCTTGTGCTGCTGGAAGGCCAGCTTGAGAATCGGCGAGGCCGGCGTGTCGGTCTGCACCATGTGGCTGCCTTCGAGCACCTGGCGACCGATCACCTCAGGATCGCCGCCGATCGAGATGTTGATCTGGTCGAGGTAGGCCGGACGGTAGTCGGTGCTCGCGCTCCAGTTGGGGTTGCGCACGAGCGTCGCCGATTTGCCGGGCTGGTAGCCGGTGCCGAGAATCTTCCCCGAGCTGTCCGCCTTGAGCATGTACGGGCCTGTCGCGACCATGTAGTTGACGTATTCGCTCGGTTTCTTGGCGTCGAACTTCTTCGCGTACTCTTCCGGCACGGGCGCCGTGTAGGGCAGCACCATCGAGGCCACCACGATCGCCGCCTGCGGTTCGGTCAGTTTGATCTGCAGCGTGTACTTGCCGGTCGCCTTGATGCCCGGCACCGGACCGCCCTTGGCGGTCTTGATCCCTTCGATCGAGCTCAAATAGCCTTCGTAGTAGGGGTTGGCGACGTTCGGGTTGGCGATCCGGTCGAGCGCGTAGACCTCGTCGGCGGCCGTAACTTCGCGGTTGACCGGCGGCCCGAAGTGCACGCCCTTGCGGATGTTGATCGTGATCAGCTTGTTGCTGTCGGAGATCTGCGCCTCGCCTTCGGCCATGTCGGGCGTGGCCACCGAGAACGTGTTCGGCTTGTAGCTGAAGAGCGATCGCTGCGTCGCGTTGGTGATGTCGTAGTCGAGCGAGAAGTAGGACTGCCCCGGGTCGAGGTGTTCGTAGTCCTCGTTCTGCTCGACGTTCAACGTGCCGCCCTTTTTGCCCCCCGTCAGCGACTCCGTCGTCGGCGTCTGCACGCCGGAGGGGATCGAGCCGTTGGAGCTCGTGCTGCTACTCGAGCTGCTGGTGCTGCTACTCGAGCCGCATGCGGCGAGCGCGAGCACCAACACCGCGGTCACCCCCGCCGCCACAATCGTTCTTAGCGACCGCATACGGACGCCTCCTTTTGTCGTTGTTCGCGGCACCGGCAGATCACCGGGCCGTTCGTGGGTTGAGCGCGTCGCGCAGACCATCGCCCAGCAAGTTGAATGCGAGCACGGTCAACAGCAGCGCGACGCCCGGAAAGGTCATGTACCACCAGGCCGTGTTGAAGATCGGCGTGGCCGCGGCGATCATCTGCCCCCAGCTGGCCGTCGGCGGGCGCACGCCGACTCCGAGGAACGAGAGCGAGGCCTCGAGCAGGATGTTCAGCGGTATCAGCAGCGTCGCGTAGACGATCACCGGCGCGACGAGGTTCGGCAGGATCTCGCGGAACATGATCCTCGCGTCCGATGCGCCCAGCGCGCGCGCGGCGTCGACGAACTCGCGCTCGCGCAGCGACAGCACGAGCCCGCGCACGATGCGGAAGATGTATGTCCAGTTGACCAGCGCGATCAGGAAGATGATCACGCTCGTCCCCGGTGAGATCGCGCCGCCGATGCAGCCGCGCACGGCGCAGGCGGCGCCGATTCCCAGACCCAGCAGGAGCACGGGGATCGACAGCACGACGTCGACGGTGCGCGACAGCAGCGTGTCCACCCAGCCGCGGTAGTAGCCCGCGACGAGACCGAACGAGACGCCGATCACGGTGGCGATCGAGGTGCCGACGATGCCCACCTCCAGCGACACGCGCGTGCCATAGATGACGCGCGACATCACGTCGTGGCCGAGCTGGTCGACGCCGAACGGGTGGGCGCCGCTCGGGCCCAGCGGGCTGCCGAATTCATCGGTCAGGTTGAGGTTCTGCGTGTAGGGGCTCGGCAGACCCAGGATTTTCACGATCAGCGGCGCCGCGAGCGCGACGATCACGAGGAACACGACGAACCCGAGCGAGACGAGCGCGACGCGGTCCTTGCGCAGGCGTCGCCAGAACAGCTGCAGCGGCGAGCGCGCAGCGATCTCCTCGCTGGCCTCGGCCATGTCGAAGCCGGCTCCGGTGCCAGGGAAGATTTCGGCGGCGCCTGCACCCATCAGCGACCGCTCCCTTTTATGCGCAGCACTGGGCTCCAGATAAACATCGGACGTACAGGTTCGACACCCACGCCTGGCCAACCTCCTGCTGCAATCGCATACACACGTGTCCAATCGCCCGGTTTCCCCGTCCGCCCGGCGCCAACGCCCGCCTCAGCTCGTCCGTCGCGGTGCGCCGCTTCCCCCTTGCCCGCATTGTCCTGTTGTTATTCGGGAACGCCACGGCGCGCGCGATACTCAGGCGATGGAGGACACCCTGTTCGACGATCCGAGCAGCGACGCGGGGCGCCCGCTGGCGGTGCGGATGCGCCCACGGGCGCTGGCGGAGTTCGTCGGGCAGACGCACCTGCTCGCCGAGGGCTCGGCGCTGCGCACGGCGATCGAGCAGGGCCGGCCGCACTCGATGGTGCTCTACGGCCCGCCCGGCTCGGGCAAGACGACGCTCGCGCGGATGGTCGCCGAGCACTCGCAGGCGACCTTCGAGGAGCTGAGCGCCGTGCAGGCCGGCCGTGCCGAGGTGCGCGCCGTGATCGAGCGCGCCGAGCACCGCCGCTCGCTGGCGCCGGCGGGTGCCGCGGGTGCTCGCACCGTGCTGTTCCTCGATGAGATCCACCGCTTCAACAAGGCCCAGCAGGACGCGCTGCTGCCGGCCGTCGAGGAGGGCCTGCTGACGCTGATCGGCGCCACCACCGAGAATCCCGCCTTCGAGGTCAACGGCGCGCTGCTCTCGCGCGTGCGTGTATATGCGCTGCAGGCGCTCAGCGCCGACGAGGTCGCCACGCTGCTGCACCGCGCGGCCGAGGCGAACGTCGACGAGGATGCGATCGAGTTCCTCGCCGCGCGCAGCGAAGGCGACGCGCGCACGGCGCTCAATGCGCTCGAGCTCGCCGCCGAGACGGTCGCCGAGGCCGCGGCACAGGCCGGCGAGGCCGGGAGCGGGCGCGTCACGCTCGCGCGCGTCGAGGACGCGCTGCAGCGGCGCGCCGTGCTCTACGACAAAGGGGGCGATCGCCACTACGACTACGCCTCGGCCTGGATCAAGGCGACGCGCGGCTCGGACCCCGACGCCTCGCTGTATTACCTCGCCGTGATGCTCGAGGGCGGCGAGGATCCACGCTTCATCGTGCGGCGGATGGTGATCCTCGCCTCCGAGGACATCGGCAACGCCGACCCGCAAGCGCTGTCTGTGGCCACGGCGGCGGCGGCCGCCGTCGAGCACGTCGGGCTGCCTGAGGCCACCTACGCGCTGGCGCAGGCTGCGATCTACCTGGCGCTCGCGCCGAAGTCGAATGCCGCAGGCAGGGCGCTTGCTGCTGCGCGCAGCCACGTACGCGATCACGGCGCGCAGGCCGCACCGGCCTGGCTCCGCTCGGGACCCCGGCCGGGTATGGACAAGCAGGACTACGACAACCCTCACAACCACCCTGGCCACCTATCCTCGCAGCCCCTGCTGCCCGATGGGGTGCAGGGCAGACGTTTCTACGAGCCCGACGACGCTGAGGCCGAGCTCGCGCGGCGGCTGCGCGAGATTCGCGCGGCGCGCGGTGTCGAGCAGCCATAATCGGCCGATGAGCGCAACCGTCGGCGAGACCGGCAGCGAGCGGGTGCTGCAGGCGCGCGACCCCGCCACCGGTGCGCCGCTCGGCAGCGTGACCGCGACGGCCGCCGTGGGCATTCCGGCGCTGGCCGCCGACGTGGCCAAGGTGCAGCCGCTGTGGGCGCTGTTGCGCGTGCAGGATCGCGCGCGCTACATGCGCCGGATGGCGCAGGCCGTGATCGACGACTTCGACGAGCTCGCGCAGACGCTCGCCCGCGAGCAGGGACGCCCGGCGGCCGAGATCGCCGCGCTGGAGCTGCTGCCGGCGATCGACGCGCTGATCTGGATCGCCGACGATGGCGCCGAGGTGCTCGGCGGGCGACGCGTCGGCATCAGCCGCGGGATGGCGATCGCCAAGCGCGCCCGCGTCGCGTATGAGCCGTTTGGCGTCGTCGGGGTGATCGGCGCCGGCTCGGCGCCGTTCGCGCAGCCGCTCGGGCAGATCGCCGGCGCACTGCTCGCCGGCAACGGCGTCGCCTTCAAGCCCGCCGCGCGAGCCGCGCTGGCCGGGGAGCAGATCGGGCGCGTGCTCGCGCGCGCCGGGCTGCCCGAGGGGCTCGTGCGGATCGCCCACGGCGGCGCCGATGTCGGCATCGCGCTGGCCAAATCGCCGGTCGAGAAGATCCTCTTCACCGGCTCGCCCGCCGTTGGGCGGGTGGTCGCCGGCGAGGGCGTCGCGCGCGAGAAGGAGGTGACGGTCGAGTTGGGCGGCAAGGACGCGATGCTCGTGCTCGCCGACGCCCGCCTGCCGCAGGCGATCGCCGGGGCACTGTGGGCGGGCTGCGCCGGGGCCGGGCAGGCGCGCGGAGCCGTCGAGCGCGTGTACGTCGCGCGCGAGCTGCACGAGCGCTTCGTCGAGGGCCTCGTCGCCGCAGCGCGCGCGCTGCGCGTGGGCGACCCGGCGGACCCGAGCATCGACGTCGGCCCGCTCGCCTCGCCGCGGCGACTCGCGCATGTACAGGCGCTCGTGCAGGACGCGCTCGAGCAGGGCGCGGAGCTGCACTGCGGCGGGCCCGTCAGCCCGGCCGGCTGTGAGGCCGGCTCCTTCTACGCGCCCGCCGTGCTCACCGGCGTGACGCACGAGATGGCACTGATGCGCGAGCCGCTCGAGGGGCCCGTGCTCGCCGTGATGGTCGTCGACTCCGTCGGCGAGGCGATCGCGCTGGCAAACGACAGCGACTTCGCACTGGGGGCCTCGGTGTGGAGCGCCGACCGTTATCAGGCGCTGCGCATCGCGCGCGAGCTGCACGCGGGGATGGTCTGGTGCAATGACCACCTGCCCGCCCCCGCCGTCTCGCGCGGTCCCTGGGGAGCTGCCGCCGGCGGCGGGCTCGGGCGCACGCTCGGCGAGGCCGGGCTGCGCGCGTGCGCGCAGGAGAAGCTGATCACGTGGGACCCGCCCGCCGCGCGCGGCCTCTGGTGGGGGCCGTATGACGAGTTGAGCACGCACGCCGCGCGTGCCGTCGCGAAGATGCGCTCCGGGCGCGAAGCCGACCGCGAGCACGCATGGCGCAACGGGGCGCTCGCGCTCGGGCGAATCGGCGCGCGGGCGTTCGGACGCGGGCTGCCGCGCTGAGCGTTATAAGCCTTGACTTCTACAACTTAGGACTTATAGTTGAGCGATGTCGTGGGAAGTCGAAACGAGCGCCCAAGTCACGCAGTGGCTTAGCGACCTCGACGACGAGGCGTTCGACCGTATCTTCCCAGTGATCGATGCGCTCGAACGCGTTGGCCCAACGCTTGGTCGCCCGTTCGCTGATCGTATACATGGCAGTAGGCATCACAACATGAAGGAGTTGCGCTCGGCGAGCAAAGACATACGCATTTTGTTCGCGTTCGATCATGAACGCAAAGCGATTCTTCTGGTCGCGGGCGAAAAGACCAGCCAGTGGAAGCACTGGTATCAGGAGAACGTCCCGATCGCCGATGATCTCTTTGACAGACACCTGGCGGGTGAGAAGGTATGAGCGGCACCAGCAACTGGAAGACAATTCGCGAGAAGCGCGTCGGCAACGACCCGGCCAGGGTCGATCGTGCTCGCAAGAAACTGCTGAGCGAACTACGGCTGGCCAACTTGCGCAGGCACCGGAGCGTCAGTCAGGCTGAGGTCGCCGAGGCCCTCGCGGTGTCGCAGGCCAATGTGTCGCAACTCGAGCGTGGTGACATCAAGTACTCGAGCCTCGCCAGTTACGTCAACGCGCTCGGAGGTCAGCTCGTGATGCAGGCTGTCTTCGAGGACGAGACCGTCGGATTCGCCGGCCCGTCCCGGGACCAGATCGATCTGTCGGTTGGCACCGGGAAGGTCGTCGATCTTGCGGCGATCGTGCCTGGGCCACTCGGGGCAGGCGCACCTCAGTACGAAGTCGGCGCAAAAGCGAAACCACTGTCCCGCAGACCTGCGGACCAAGCGCGAGGGAGATAGATATGGCACTCGACAGAGCCATCCTGGGCCAGATGGCCTCTCAACAGATGCAGGCCCTCGAGGAGAGCTACGACGAGAACTCGGATGCTCAGATCGGTGGAGTCATAACGCTGGTCGAGATCGTGACTCCCGTCGGCGAGGATGACCAGGGCAATGTGCAGTTCGCCTCGAACATCCGGTTCCGCCACAACATCGGCGATCCGTACCGTCTCGTCGGCCTGCTCAATCAGGCTATCCATGACCTTCTCGCCGCGGCCGTACCCGGCGACTGAACACAGATAGGGCTCCGGAGAGTGGAGTGATGCGGAGAGGCCGTCTGTGTAAGAAACGAACTTGTTGCGCCTCGCGCATCCTCGGCGTGCGCTGAACGAGCGCTGCACTACCCTTGGAGCCATGCCCGCCCAGGCCTATGCCGGTAAGGAGTGCGTCTGTCAGCTGCGCAGGGGAATCTGCGACCAGAGCTGCGTGCAGGGGATGCTCGACACCCCCTTCTACATCGCCTGCCTGAAGCTGAGCGGTCGGCGCTGCGTTGTCGTCGGCGGCGGTGAGATCGGCCTCGAGAAGGTCGAGGGGCTGCTCGCGTGCGACGGCGAGGTCACGCTGATCGCGCCCGAGGCCGAGCAGGCGCTGCAGGACTACGCGCGCGAGGGCTCGATCCGCTGGGAGCGGCGCTCCTACGCCGGGATCGGCGACCTCGAGGGCGTGTTCATGGCGATTGCCGCGACGAACGACACCGACGTGAACATCGCCGTTTACGACGACGCCGAGCGGCGCGCGATGCTCGTCAACGTCGTCGACGTTCCCCCGCTGTGCAACTTCATCCTGCCCGCGATCGTGCGCACCGGTCCGCTCGCGATTGCGATCTCCACGGCCGGTGCCTCGCCGGCGCTGGCCAAGCGCATCAAGCGCGAGATCGAAGGGCAGTTCGGCGAGCCCTACGCGCGCCTTGCCGTGCTGCTCAACGAGGTGCGCGGCTGGGCCAAGGGGACGCTGCCGACCTACCAGGATCGCAAGGAGTTCTTCGAGGGGATCGTCAACGGCGAGCCCGACCCGGTCGCCCTGCTGCGCGGCGACGCCGGCCCGGGAGGCGCGGGCGAGCAGGCCGTTCGCGAGCTGATCGCGCGGGCGCAGGACGAACGCTCGGCACCGGACGCGTTCGCTCAGGCGACAGCGGGCTGAGGCGAGCGGGGGCGCAGCTCCTTCACGTTGCTGACCGAGCGCTCGCCGAGCACACGCAAAAACGCATCGACCACGTCGTGGTCGAACTGGGTGCCCGCGTTGCGTCGCAGCTCCTCGATCGCG
Source organism: uncultured Solirubrobacteraceae bacterium (assembly GCA_963717665.1). Lineage (GTDB taxonomy): Bacteria > Actinomycetota > Thermoleophilia > Solirubrobacterales > Solirubrobacteraceae > Palsa-744. Next base: position 2,509,051 of record OY970348.1, on the reverse strand, counting down.
AACTGCTCGCCCGGTCCCTTGCGATAGGGGCGATCCGAAGTCATCGCCTCGTAAGCATCGGCGACGTGGATGATGCGCGACTCCAGCGGGATCTCCTCGCCGGCGAGCCCGTCGGGGTAGCCACGGCCGTCGATCCGCTCGTGATGATGTCGGATCCACTCGGCTCGCTGGGGCATCTCCGCGGCGAGCACGATGTCCGCACCGAGCGCCGCGTGGGTCTTCATCAAGTCGTACTCCGCCGGGGTGAGCTTGGCGGGCTTGCGCAGAACCGCGTCGGGAATGCCTATCTTGCCGACGTCGTGGAGCAGACCGGCGATACGTATCCGCTGCAGGCGCAGCGCTTCGAAACCGAGCTCCTCGGCGATCGTCGCGCACAGGTTCGCGACCGTCTGGCTGTGGCTCTGGGTGTATGAGTCCTTCGCATCGACCGCCAGCGCGAGCGAGTTGGCCAGCGTGCGGTTGTGGTCGTCGTCCTTCTCGAGCGTCGACTCCGCGAACAGGCCCATGTCGGGCGTGTAGACGGCCGCCGCCTGTCCGGAGCTCTTGGCGCTGATCAGCGCACGATCGGCGTCGCGGATCAGCTCGTCTCTCGGTCGCGACTCAGCTGCCTGCGCGACGCCTGCCGTCGCTCGTACACGCTCCTCGCCGACCTTGAGGGCGGCGTCCAGACGCTGCGTGAACTGGAACCCAGCCAACGCCCTGGCCCCGGGCAGCAACACGGCGAACTCGTCGTCACCGATCCGGTATGCGCGGTCACGCGCGCTGAGCATCGCGGAGATCGTGTGCGCGAGCGTGCGCAGCTGATCGTCTCCTGCTTGGTGCCCGTAGGTGTTGTTTACCTCGCGCAAGCCATCGACGTCCAGCAAGACGAGCGCCAGCGGCGCGCCGGAGTCGGCAACGAGCTGCAGCTCGCGCTCGAGATCCTCGTAGAAGCCGCGGTGGTTGCCCAGCGAGGTGAGCGAATCTGTCACCGTCATGACCGACAGGCGGTGCAGCTCGGCTGCTCGCAATGCGCTCCGGGCGCGACGGTAGCGACGGATCACGAGCCTCATCACGATCGCCAAGCCGATCGCAAGCACGATCGCGATCAGACCGGCGTTGAACGCTGAGGACTCATCCTTACGCAGCGCGGCGTTCTGCGCCGCGGCCTTCTGCGAAGCTCTCGAAGCCCCGCCGAAGACTTCCCTCTCGATCGCCGTGAAGATCGGGTCCGTGACCGTGTGATCGAGCTGTTCGACCAATCGCTTGTCGCCTGCGCGGGTCGCGACGAACATCCTCGTCGTGGCGTCTTCGTATCGACGGTGGAGCACAAGCAATCGCGCCACCCAGTTACTGACCGCGGGCGTGCGCTCGAGCGCGGCGACCTTGCGCAGATCGGCGATCAGGTTGTCGCCGGACTGCTCGTGCAGGTCCAGGGCCTCCCGGCTCGGTTCGACGCGATACTTGCGCTCGAGCGACTCGTCCTGCCCCACCCAGAACCGGGCGTCCTGGTAAACGGCCGCGATCCGGTTGGTGGTGTCAGCGGAGCGTGCCTCGACGACGACGTGGTGCTGGGTCACGAGCGCGAACACGCCAAGCGCGGCCCATCCCGCGATCAGGCAGGCGACGGTCAGTCGCAAAAGCCACCGGCCGGACGGGCGCTGCGTTTCAAAAGGGTCGATGCTTGGGATCCTTCCCGAGTGCTTTGGACCAGCCAACAACCGAACTGAGCAACTTTCGTGGCGTGCCCACCCAAACACCGAAAGACTTACTGTCAAACGCTAGCACTAAAATCCTACCCGTGGAAGGGCGTGTGGCCATTTGGACGAGACTTCCCGGCAATCGGGACGATGCGAAATCGAGCGCCCTCGCGAGTTGCCCGGCAGCGCAAACGCACCGCGGCGATACCGTGACGCCCATGCAAATCGAGCAGGGCGCGGTGGGGTCGCCCGTTTTCTCTCGCGGCAGCTCCGACGTGGCCGCTGACGGCCGCGACGAACGGCCGGGTGTCCTGGCGGTCGAGATCGAGGGGCTCGCTCGCCACTACGGCGAACGCGAGGCGCTGAGCGACGTATCGCTGTCGCTGCAGAGCGGCCAGACGCTCGTCGTGTTCGGTCCCAACGGCGCCGGCAAGACGACGCTGCTGCGGATCCTCGCGACGCTGCTGCGCCCGCACGCCGGCAGGGTGGCGGTGCTCGGCTCGCCGCTGCCCGAAGACGCCTGGGCCGTGCGCGGGCGGATCGGCCTGCTCGGGCACGAGCCGTTGCTCTATCGCGAGCTGACGGCGCGCGAGAACCTGCGCTTCCACGCCCAGCTGCACGACGTCGCGCCGGCGCGCGTGGAGGAACTGCTGGACGCCGTGCAGATTAGCCACCGCGCCGATGAGCCCTTGCGCACGCTCTCGCGCGGGATGGTCCAGCGCGTGGCCGTCGCGCGCGCCGTGCTGCACGACCCCGAGCTGCTGCTGCTCGACGAGCCGCGCTCAAACCTCGACCCCGCCGCCGTCGAGCTGGTCGATCCGCTGATCGGTTGCACCTCGGGGCGCACGCGCGTGATCTGCAGCCACGACCCCGGCGGCGGGCTGGCCGAGGCCGACATCGTGCTCGGACTGCGCGCAGGCCGGCAGGCGCTGCTCTGCGACGCGCGCGGGGTCGATGCCGAGCAGATCGCGGGGCTGTACCGGTGAGCACGACCGTTCCCGACGCCCAGCCGGCGAAGGCGCAACAGTCGGGCGATCTCGAGGCTCCGCCCGCGGACGCAGCCGGACAGGTCGCCCAGCCGCGCCGCGCACGGCCCGCCGGCACGCTGTCGGTCGTGCGCGCGCTGCTGCGCAAGGAGTTGCTCGTCGAGCTGCGCACGCTCGAGTCGGTGCCCGGCATGTCGCTGTTCGCCGTGACCACGTTCGTCGTGTTCCACTTCGCGCTCAACCGCAACTCGGTCGACGGCGACCTGGCGGCGGGAATCCTGTGGGTGACGCTGCTGTTCGCGGCGATGCTCGGCGTCAACCGCCTGTTCGTCGCCGACGCCGATCAGGGCGGCTTCGACGGCTTCCTGCTCGCGCCCGTCGACCGCAGCGCGATGCTGTTCGCCAAGGCGCTCGCGCTGCTGGCCTACCTCGTCGTGCTCGAGCTCGTCGCCGTGCCCGCCTTCGGCCTGTTGCTGCTCTCGCCGCCGCTCGGGCACGCGCTGCCCGAGCTGATCGGCGTGCTCGCGCTCGCCGACGTCGGCATCGCGGCGATCGGCACGCTCGTGGCGGCGCTCGCCGTGCGCACCCGCGCGCGCGATCTGCTCGGGCCGCTCTTGGCGCTGCCGCTGCTCGTGCCGATCGTGATCGGCGGCGCGCGCGCCAGCTCGCCGCTGCTCGCACTGGGCCATGCAACGGGCCCCTCCGGGCGCTGGCTGTTGACGCTCGGGCTCTATGATCTGGTGTTCGGGCTGATCGCCTACGCGCTGTTCGATTTCCTCTTGGAGGATTAAAAAGGATGTACGGAAAGGGCCTGCGCGCTCTGAGCATCTCCACGGTCGCCGTGATGGCGCTCGCGCTCGGGCTCGTCTTCTTCTGGGTGCCGCTCGAAGCCGACCAGGGCTTCCTGCAGAAGATCTTCTACGTGCACGTCCCACTGGCGATCGTCTCGCTGTGCGGCTTTGTCGCCGGCGGCATCTTCGCGATCCAGCACCTGCGCACGCGCGAGCAGAAGTGGGACTTCCGCTCCTACGTCGCGATCCACATGAGCCTGATCTTCGGCGTCGCCACGCTGATCACGGGCTCGATCTGGGCGAAGGGCTCGTGGGGGCACTGGTGGGAGTGGGACGAGCCGACGCTCGTCTCGTTCTTGATCGTGTTCCTGCTGTACGCGACCTACCAGCCGCTGCGCTTCGCGATCGAGGATCCCGAGCGCCAGTCGCGCTACGCATCGGTGTTCGCCGTCACCGCGGGCGCATTCGTGCCGCTCAACTTCATCGCCGTGCGTGCCTCGACGCAATTCCTGCACCCGCGCGTGCTCGGCGCCACCTCGAACCTGCCGTGGCAGATGTCGCTGACGTTCGTGATCTCGCTCGTGGGCATGGCGCTGCTGTTCACGACGCTGTGCAAATACGAGCTCACGGTCAAGCACACGCGCGCGCAGCTGCGCGCGCTGCGGCGCCTGGCCGAGCGGCGCGCCGGAACGCTCACGAGCGCCACGCCGCCGTCGCGTGGGCGCAGCGCAGCGCCGAGCCTGCACGCCACTGCGATGACCGCGCACCCTTCGAGCACGCGCCCGGAGCGGAGCCGCTGATGTCCCTGCTGCTCGCCGAGCTGCCCGCGCTGCCGCTGCACGAGGCCGGTAAGTACGTCGCCGGCGCCTACGTCGTGCTGTTCGCGCTCGTGCTCGTCTACGTCGCGATCATGGCCGTCCGCCAGAGCCGCCTCGAGCGCGACCTCGGCGAGCTGTTGCAGCGCGAGCAGGACGCCGTGGACGGCGAGAAGGGCACATGAGCGGCGAGCTGCTCGCGCTCGGCATCTCGCACAAGACAGCGCCGGTGGCGCTGCGCGAGCGCTTGGCGTTCACCGAGCCCGAGGCGATCGAGTTCGAGCGGGACGCGACGGCGACGCCGGAGGTGCGCGAGGCGGTCGTGATCTCGACGTGCAACCGCACCGAGGTCTACCTCGTCGTCGGCGATCCCGTGCGCGCCGAGTCCGACGTGCTCGGTCTGCTCGCCGGCCGCGCCTCGATCCGCCCGACGGAGCTCTCCGAGGCGATCTACTCGCCGCGCAATTGCGATGCGGCGCGCCAGCTGTACCGGGTCACGGCGGGCCTCGAGTCGATGATCGTCGGCGAGGCCGAGATCCAGGGCCAGGTCAAGCGCGCTTACGAAACGGCGATGCGCGCGGGCTGCACGGGTCCGCTCTCCAACCGGCTGTTCGCCGCCGCGCTGACGGCGGGCAAGCGCGTGCGTACGGAGACCGAGATCGGCGCCGCCCGCGTGAGCATTCCCTCGGTCGCCGTCGACCTCGCGCTGAGCGTGCTCGGCGGCCTGCAGCACCGTCACGTGGTCGTGCTCGGCGCGGGCGAGACGAGCGAGCTGACGGCGCGTGCGCTGAACGAGCAGGGTGCGGGCACGATCTTCGTCGCCAACCGCCACGCCGACCGCGCGCTCAGCCTGGCGCAGCGCTTCGGCGGCAGCGTCGTCGGGCTGGACGATCTGCCCGAGCAGCTGCTGGCGGCCGATATCGCGCTCTGCTCGACCTCCTCGCCCCACCCGATCGTCGGGCGCGACGAGCTCGAGATCGTGATGCGCGAGCGTCAAGGACGCCCGCTGTTGTTGATCGACATCGCCGTGCCGCGCGACGTCGAGGCGGCGTGCGCCGAGCTCGCGGGCGTCAGCCTGTACGACATCGACGACCTGCAGGCCGTCGTCGCGCGCAACATCTCCACGCGCCAGGGCGAGCTTCCCCGCGCCGAGGAGATCATCGAGGAGGAGATCCACCGCTTCGCCCGCTGGCTCGGCCAGCTCGAGACGCTGCCGACAGTGAGCGCCCTGCGCGAGCACGGCAACGAGCTCGTCGAGCAGGTGCTCGCCGAGAACGCCGGCCGCTGGGAGTCGGCCTCGCCGCGCGATCTCGCGCGGATCGAGGCGGTCGCGCGCGCCGTGATGAGCCGCCTGCTGCACGAGCCGACGATCCGCCTGCGAAGCCTCTCCGAGGAGCGCGGGCACGCGAGCCTCGAGCTCGTGCGCGAGCTGTTCGGCCTGCGCGAGGACGAGTCCTCGCCACAGCAGGCGCCGAACGAGCTCGCAGAGGTACACGACCTGCCGGCGCGTGCCCCAGAGGGCATGCCCAAGCGGGCACGCCGCCGCCGCGAGGGCTGATGCGCCTCGGCACCCGTGGCAGCGCGCTGGCGCTGGCACAGGCGGAGCTCGTCGCGCGGCTGCTGGCCGTCGGCGCGGGTGCCGGAGCCTCGACCGGGGCAGTGGAGATCGTCCCGATCGTCACGCGCGGCGACCGCGAGTCGGCCGGCGTGCAGGACACGGCCGGGGAGCTGACGGGCGACGGCCCCGCCGGCGAGCCACCGCCGGGCGAGGACAAGTCGCGCTGGGTGAGCGAGCTGGAGCGCGCACTGCTGAGCGGCGAGATCGACGCGGCCGTGCATTCGGCCAAGGACGTTCCTGGCGAGCTTCCCGAGGGCCTCGAGCTGGTGGCCGCGCCGGCGCGGGCTGCGCCCGAGGACGTGCTGTGCGGCGCCGCCGGGCTCGACGCGCTCGCGCCGGGCGCGCGCGTCGGCACGAGCAGCGTGCGGCGCATGGCGCAGCTGCGCGCCGCGCGCGAGGGCCTCGACGTGGTCGCGATGCACGGCAACATCGACACGCGCCTGCGCAAGCTCGCCGACCCTGCCGAGCGCCTCGACGCGATCGTGCTCGCCCGTGCCGGGCTGCAGCGACTGGAGAACGAGGACGCAGTCGGCGCGGTGCTCGATCCCGAGCGCTTCGTGCCGGCGCCGGGGCAGGGCACGCTGGCGATCGAGGCCCGCGCCGCGGACATCGCGACGCGCCGGGCGCTGGCGCCGATCGGCGACGCGCGCGCGCTCGACTGCCTGCTGGCCGAGCGCGAGCTCGCGCGCGAGCTCGGCGCGAGCTGCGACACGCCGCTCGGCGCGCACGCCGTCGTCGCGACCGACCGGATGCTGCTGCGGGCGTGGATCGGCTTGCCCGACGGGTCGCAGTGGATCGGGGACGAGCTGACGGGCGCCGCCGCCCACCCCGAGGTGCTTGCGCACGAGCTGGCGAAGCGGCTGCGCTCGGTCGGCGCGGCAGAGATGCTGAGGAGCGCTGCCCGAATCGCATAGAGCGTTGTGTGCTATGCTGTGGCCATGCGTTTGCACATAAGCTTGGATGACGACCTCGTGCAGCAGTTGGATCGTCGCGTGGGTCAACGCCGCAGGAGCGCCTTCATCGGTGAGACGGTCCGTCGTGCGCTCGAGGACGAGCGCCGGTGGGATGACATCGAAGCCGGCCTGGGAGCGCTTGCCGGGAGCGAGCACGAGTGGGACGCCGACCCCGCCGACTGGGTGACCGCGCAGCGCTCGGGAGATCCGGACCGCGTCGGTTGATCGTTGCCGCTGCTGCTCGATACGACCGTCTTGATCGACGCGCTGCGGGGTCTGTCTGCTGCCGAGCGCCTGCGCGAGCTTCGCGGCACAGAGCGCGTACCGTGGATATGCGCTGTCAATGTCGAGGAGGTCGTGCGCGGCGCGCGTCGAGAGGAGGAGCAGCTCGTTGAGCGCTTCCTCGGTGGCCTGCAGTTGGCGCCCCTCGGCCGCGTCGAGGGCGAGCGTGCGGGACGCTGGCGCAGGGACTACGCACGCCGCGGAGTAACCCTCCAACAGGCCGACTGCCTGATCGCAGCGGCAGCCGTGGGTGTCGAAGCACAACTGGCGACGGGGAACCCAAAGCACTTCCCGATGCCGGAGCTCGACGTCGTGCATTGGCCGGTTGGCGCATGAATGGCCGCGTCTACCTGGTCGGCGCCGGGCCGGGCGACCCGGGCCTGCTGACGGCGCGCGCGCTGGAGCTGATCGCGAGCGCCGACACGATCCTCTACGACCGGCTGATCCCCTCGGCGGCGCTCGAGGGCGCCCGTCCGGGCGCGGAGCTGCTGTATGTCGGCAAGGAGGGCGGCGGCGCGTCGGTGCCGCAGGAGCAGACCGAGGCGCTGATGGTCGCGCGGACCCAGGCCGGGAGCATGGTCGTGCGCCTGAAGGGCGGCGACCCGTTCGTGTTCGGCCGCGGCGGCGAGGAGGCGCTCGCGCTGCGCGCCGCCGGCATCGCCTTCGAGATCGTGCCCGGCGTGACGGCAGGCGTGGCGGCGCTCGCCTACGCCGGAATCCCGGTCACGCACCGCGGGCTCGCGCGCGCCTGCGCGTTCGTGACCGGGCGCACGGGCGATGAGAGCGAGCTCGACTGGGCGGCGCTCGCGTCGTTCCCGGGCACGCTCGTCTTCTACATGGGCGTCGGGCGCCTCGCGCAGATTTCGGCGGCGTTGATCGAGGCGGGTCGCGCGCCGGATGAGCCTGCGGCGGTCGTCGAGGCAGGCACGCTGCCGGCGCAGCGCACCGTGCGCGGCACGCTGCAGACGATCGCCGAGCGGGTTTCAAGCGAGCAGGTCGGCTCCCCGTCGATCACCGTCGTCGGCCCCGTGGCCGAGCTGGCCGACGAGCTCGCGTGGGTCGCGGCGCGACCGCTGGCCGGGCTGACGGTCGCCGTCACGCGGGCCCGCGCGCAGGCGAGCGGCCTCGCGGAGAGCCTGCGCGAGCTGGGCGCGGAGGTCGTGCAGGCGCCGGCGATCCGGATCGAGCCGATCCCGGGCCCGCCGCTTGATCCGGCCGCGTACGACCTGATCTGCGTGACGAGCCAGAACGCGGTGGGCGCGCTGTTCGAGCGGCTCGCCGCGGGCGGGCGCGATGCGCGCGCGCTCGCCGGCGCGCTGATCGCCTCGATCGGTCCGGGCACCGACCGCGAGCTGCGGGCGCACGGGATCGTGGCTGACGTGACCGCCGAGCGCTCGGTCGGCGAGGGGCTGGTCGAGGCGCTCGCCGATGTGCCGGCGACGCGAGTGCTGATCGCGCGGGCGCGCGGTGGGCGCGACGTGCTCCCCGACGCGCTGCGTGAGCGCGGTGTGCAGGTCGACGTGCTCGAGCTGTACGAGTCGCTCGCCGAGCCGCTCGCAGCCGAGACGGTGACCGCGGTCGGGGCGGCCGACTACGTGACGTTCACATCGTCCTCGACCGTGCGCAACCTGCTCGGCGCGATCGGCGAGCTCTCGCCGCAGACGCGCGTCGTCTCGATCGGCCCGATCACGAGCGAGACACTGCGCGAGCACGACGTCGCGGTCGACGTCGAGGCGAGCGAGCACGATGTCGACGGCGTCCTTGCGGCGCTCGTCGCGGACGCCGCTGCGCGCCCTCGATGAGCCCCGAGCAATGAGCACCCGCGAGGCGGCGCTCGGCCGGCCACGCATCCACCTGCGCAGCACGGACTCGACGAACGACCGCGCGCGCGAGCTCGCACTGGCGGGCGCGCCGCACGGGACGCTCGTGACGGCGGGTGAGCAGACGGCGGGGCGCGGGCGCCAAGGCCGGCGCTGGTCGGCGCCGGCTCACAGCGCACTGTTGATGTCGCTGCTGCTGCGCTGGCCGACGTCCGATCGGTCTCCGACGCTGCTGCCGCTGATCGCGGCGCTCGCCGTCTGCGACGTGGCCGGCGAGGATGCTCAGATCAAGTGGCCGAACGACGTCGTGTTCGCGCGCGAGCAGGACGGCGACGAGGCGAGCACACTGGCGAAGGTCGCCGGCATCCTTGCCGAAGGCAGGCCGCAGGAGGGCTGGGCGGTGCTCGGCATCGGCCTGAACGTGGCCGTGCGCGTCGAGGAGCTGCCGGCAGAGCTGCACGGCACGGCGGCGACCCTCGGCCGCGAGCCGCGGGACGTGGAGTCGACGCTGCAGGAGCTGCTCGCGGCGCTGCAGCGGCGGCTGGCCGAACCGGCCGAGCGGACGCTCGATGCGTGGCGCGCGCGCGACGCGCTGCGCGGGCGCACGATCTTCTGGAGCGCAGGAGAGGGACGCGCGGAGGGAGTCGACGGCGCCGGACGGCTGGTCGTGGAGCTCGCGGGCGGCGGGCGCACGACGCTCGACGCCGGCGAGGTGCATCTGCGACTCGGCGGCTAGCAGGCGCGCGCGCCGATCGTCGGCTGGGCGGCGTTGTCCGCCCGAGGGCTGCAGGCGGGCTTCGGCGCCGCCGCCCGCGCCCGACTCGGCGCGAGCGCGCTTCAGGCGTCTGCGGCGCTCTCGCGGGGAGGCGTGCGTGCGGGTGCCTTGGCGGCGGGCCGCCCGCGATGACCGTTGGCGGCTGGCGCGGATGTCTCGCGCTCGCGCGTATCGCCCGCGGCACCGTTCGCGTTCGCGTTCCGGCCGCTGCGGTTGGCCGCGCTCGTCCCAGTGGCCGCTCGGTTCCCGTTGGCGCCGGCGCGGGGATTGCCCGAGCCCCCTCCCTTGCGCCGCCGGCGCGAGTTGCGCGCGCGGCGCTTGGGGAAGTTGCGCAGCAGCTCGCGGGCGAGCGCGGGCGGCTTGCGCGCCATTCGCGTACGTGCGCCGCGCAGGGCCTCCTCGGCCTCGGGCGTGTGCGCGAGCGCGGCGGCGAGCAGCGCGGCGGCGAGGCGGCGGTCCTGCTTGCGCGCGGCGTGGATCAGGCGCCGGGCGTTGCGTGCGTGCGCGCCGCCGGCGGAGTTGACGAGCAGGCCGAGCAGGCGCTTGGTCTCGGGCCAGCGCTGCACGGCGTACTCCTCGTGCACGTCGCGTGTGTACTCGGCCAGGCGCCAGATCCAGGCGTTGGCCTGGTCGCGGCGGCCGATGCGCCGCTCGACGAGCGCGCGCAGCATGATCTTGGTCGCCTCGCGGCGCTCGTCGCGCGGCCAGCCGCCGATGATGTCGATTGCGGTGTCGAACGCGTCGGCGTCGCGCAGCGCGGCGAATGTCGGCGAGCGCACGCAGGCGCAGCTGCGCGTTCTTGTTGCGCTGCACGGCGGTGATCAGGAAGCGGCTCTTGAGCTCGCCGGTGCGATCGAAGTGCAGCATCGCGCGCGCCCTGCGCCAGCCGTTGGGGGCGACGCGCGCGCCGGCGAGCGCGGCCCACACGTGCTGCTCGCCGTAGTCGAGGTGCTCGACGGCGATCCGCCACAGCTCGCGCTCGAACACGGCGAAGCGGCGCTCCTCCTCGGCGCACACGGGCAGCACGCGGCGCTCGACGCGCATCCGCCGCCCGCGCCCGCGCCGGACGGGGCCGACGACGATCGCGCCGCCGCGGTAGACGTCGCGGTCGAGCAGCGAGTGCAGCGTGACAACGGGGTCGTCGTGCTTGGTGGCGGGGTGCACGAAGTCGACGACGAGGCCGGCCTCCTTGCCGGGGTGGCGGCGCGTGACGCGCCCGACGCGCTGCTGGTAGATGCGCTTGGAGGCGGTCGGGGCGAGGTGCACGCAGACGGTCGCGCGCGGGCTGTTCCAGCCCTCGGCGAGCAGCTGCGCGTTGATCAGCACGTCGATCTCGCCGCGCTCGTAGCGCGCGAGGATCTCGGCGAGCTCGCGCTTGGGTGTCTCACCGGAGACTCCCTGGGCCTTGATCCCCTCGGCGCGGAAGGCTTCGGCGAGGTTGTAGGCGTGTTTGACACCGGCTGCGTAGACGACGCCGGGCACGCCGTTGAAGCGCGTCTTGTAGAGGTTGGCGACGGCCAGGTTGAAGGGCTGCTGGTCGAGCAGTTTGGCGAGCTCGTCCTGATCGAACTCGGTGTCGATCTCGCCGCGGCGCAACGGCACCTTGGCGATCGTGCGCACGCCGACGCCGGGGGAGATGCGGATGCAGCGCAGCGGCGCGATCACGCCCCGTCGCGCAGCCTGCGCCAGGTCGAAGCGCGAGGTCTGCGTCGGGAACAGGTCGGTCACGTGACGGGCGATCAGGGCGCCGGTGGCGGTCATGCCGATGAAGATCGGCCCCGTCCACTCGCGGATCGCGCCGCTCGTCTTCTCGCCGAGCGCGGTGTGCGCCTCGTCGCAGATCACGATCGTGTAGGCGCTCGAGATCTTGCCGGCGTTGCGCACGAACCACTGGTAGGTCTCGACGGTCACTGGACCTTTCGAGGAGTCTTCGCCCTTCAGCAGCGGTTTTGAGATGCGCTTGGAGTAGCCGCGGTCGCGCAGCTCGCCGTTGAACTGGTCGACGAGGTTGCGCCGGTGCGTGAGGATCAGCACGCCGCCGGTCTGCGAGGCCTCGACGAAGCCGAGTGCCGCGACCGTCTTGCCGGCGCCGGTGGCGTGCTCGAACCAGAAGCGCTTGGCGGCGTTGGGGTCCTCGGGCTGGTCGGCGAGCGACTCCTCTTCCTCCTCGCCCTCCTCGACCCAGTCGCGCGGCTCCTCGTCGGCCTCGCTCTCGCTCTCTGTCTCCTCCTCGTCCTCGTCCTCGTCGTCCTCGTCGGCGAGCACGTCGTCCTCGTCGAGCTCGTCATCGTCGTCGTCCTCGTCGGGGGCTGCTCGCTGTACCGGGCCGAGGTCGTCGTCCTCTTCGAGCTCCTCGTCCTCGTCTGCCTCCTCCTCCTCGTCCTCGTCTGTCTCCTCCTCCTCGCTCGAAACGGCGTCGGGCGCGCCGGCGCCGCCGGCGTTGGGCGTGGAGGCGTCGTCGGGTCCGAAGATCTCGGCTGAGGCGAGCAGCTCGGGCGAGGCGGACGCGGCGCTGCGCCCGTTTCCGTTGCTCGCGGCCTGGGCGGCGGCGAGCAGCGCGGCGAGCGTGCCCGAGAGCGCGTCGACCTGGTGTGCGGAGAGCACGGTCCCGTCGGCGAGCTTGGGCTCGTCGTCGGAGAGCACGCGCTCGAGCCCGAGCATCAGCGAGAACTCCCGGCGCCAGGCCGTGGACGGGTGTTTGGGCTTGGGGCTGACGGAGAGCTCGGCGAGCGCCTCGTCGAGCGCGCGCCGGCGCGGGGAGCCGGAGGCGAGCGCGACGGCTGCGTCCTCGCCGTCGTGCACGAAGCGCTCGCGCACGAACTTCTCCGCTCGCGAGATTTCGGCGGAACTGGGAATGGGCGCGGCCACGAGGGCCACTGAGGTGGGCTCGGCCATTGAGAGGCTCTGGACTTCGAGAACGGAGCCGGCGCAGAAAGTGGCTTCGACGCGGCTCGAAAGACTGGCGTCGACTGACGCCTTCTGCCGGGTGCCTTGCGCTACCCGGCTTCTTGGTGCATCAGAAGATATAGCACGTCGCGGAACGCATGAGGCGGCGTCGCGCACGCTCCCGCATGGCAGGGTGGCGGACAGGGCGATCTGCCACTCTTACGCGCGATGACGCCGAGGCGCTTGTGGATCGGGGCAGCGACGCTCGCCCTCGTGGCGCTGCTCGTCGTGGGCCTCGTCCAACTCGCCGGATCCTCGCCGGCGCCGGTCGCGCACTCGAAGCTGACGCTGGCGCAGATGCGCGCCCGGCTGGCGGGCGCGCCGGGGCCGCTGGCGGCGCTGCACGCACAGGCGAGCGAGCTGCTCCCGGGCGGCCTGCCGGCAGTGCGTGCGCGGCTGAAGGCACTGCGTGGCCGACCGGTCGTGGTCAACAAGTGGGCGTCGTGGTGCGTGCCGTGCCGTGCCGAGTTCGGCGCCTTCCAGCGCGCGTCGGTCGCGCTGGGACGCGAAGTGGCGTTCATCGGGATCGACTCGGGCGATACGAGCGGCGGCGCCGCGCAGGCATTTCTGCGCAGCTTCCCGGTCAGCTACCCGAGCTACTACGACCACAGCGGCGCTGCGGGCAGCGCGATCACGGACTCGACGTTCACGCCGGTGACGGTCTTCTTCAACGCGGCCGGCGGCCAGTACATCCGCCAGGGGCCGTACCCGAGCCAGGCCAAGCTGGAAGCCGACGTCAGGCGCTACGCGCTGGGAGCGGCGCATGCGTGAGCGCGGAATCGCGAGGCAGGCGATGCTGCATGCCTGAAATCCGCATCGACCCGCTCAGCGGGCACAGGACGATCGTCGCGGGCGAGCGCTCGCGACGCCCGGGCGGGGCGCCGACGCTGACCGAGGCGGAGCGGGCGCCAGAGCCGATCGACCCAGAGCGCGACCCGTTCGCGGAGGGCCACGAGGACCGCACGCCGCCGGAGCTCTACGCGGTCAGACCGGCCGGCGGTGTTCCCGACTCGCCGGGATGGACGGTGCGGGTCGTGCCCAACCTGTACCCGGCGCTGGCCCCGGCGCAGGACGGCCATGCGCAGGGCGAGGAAGCGCACGACGTCGCTGCGGGCGGGCCGGCGAGCTCGGAGCCGCGCGAGGGCGCACGCGGCGCAGCTCTGGCGGAGCTGTTCTCCTCGCTGCCGGCGACGGGGGCGCACGAGGTGATCATCAACGGCCCGCAGCCGGTGCTCTCGCTGGCGGAGCTGCCGGTCGAGCAAATGGCTGCGGCGATGCAGGCGTGGCGCGAGCGGATGCTCTTCCACGGGGACTGCGCGTACGTGCAGCTGATCGTCAACGAGCGCCGCCAGGCGGGTGCGTCGTTGCCGCACACGCACGCACAGCTCTACGGGCTGGAGTTCGTGCCGGCGGCGGTCGCGCGCGAGCGCGAGCGCGCGAGCGCGTATGCGACGCGCACGATGGGCCAGAGCCTGCTGGGCGACGTCGTCGCCGAGGAGGTGCGCCTGCGCGAGCGGATCGTGGCGATCGACGAGGAGGCTGTGCTGATGGCGCCGTACGCCTCGCGCCTGCCGTTCCAGCTGATGCTGGCCCCCCGCCGGCCGGTACCGCGCTTCGAGCAGGACGGGCCGACGGGCGCGGCGCTGCTGCACGACGGCCTGCGGCGCCTGGCACGCCACCTCGGGGCGAGCCCGCCGCTGAACATGTGGGTGCGCACGGCCCCGCGCGGCGCCGAGCACTTCTGCTGGCGGATCGACGTGCTGCCGCGGCTGACGCACCTGGCGGGCCTCGAGCTCTCGACGGATGTGAACCTCAACATCGTCGCCCCGGAGCACGCGGCGGCGCTGTTGCGCGACGCTTGAGGCTAGTCTCTCGCTCGTGCCACCAGAGGAGCGCTTCGTCCCACGCTTCGCGGCTGAGCCGCCGCAGGAGGAGCTGCCCCACGGCCGCTGGGCGCGGCGCCTGGAGCAGGAGCTGCTCGGCGCCTTCGCGCAGATCGACTCCGGCGAGGAGCAGCTGGGCGAGCCGGGCGAGATCGTCTGGTACCCGGACCGCACGTGGCACGGACGCACATACGTGCCGGCGACGGCGCCGACGAGCGAGGGCTACGAGCTGTTCGGCTACGTCCGTTACCTGGCACCGGAGCAGGGCGGCGAGCCGAGTGACTTCTTCTCATTTATTGATTTCACGGAAGAGACGGCCGAGCGCAATCCGGACTGGCAGATGGATCTGTGCGACGAGGTGGTCGGTTCGTGGCGCGGAGAGTCGGGCGCGGTGGCGGCGATGACGCTCGTGTGGGGCCACCCGCTGGTCTCGGGCGGGCGCATCGCGACGGCGGAGCTGGCGGAGCTGGCGGTGGACCAGTGCGAGCTGCGCAGCGAGCGCTTCACGCTGATCGCCCCAGACGACTACCGCCAGGACCTGCTCGAGATCAAGCTGTTCGGCGTGAGCGGCAAGCAGCTGGCGGCCGAGTCGCTGTATGCGGCGGACGAGGACGAGCCCACGTCCCCACCGGCGGAGGACTAGCCGCGACGGGACTGGCCGCGGGCGCTACTTGCCGGCGCCGCGCTTATCCGCCGGCGTTCTTGCAGGCGGCCAGCGCGCGGTCCCTCGGCTTGCCGGCGGGCAGCGGCGAGGCGTTGACGAGTTCCCGGCACGCTTCGACGGCTGCCTTGCGCTGCGCAACGGCGTCGCTGCCGGCCGCCTTTTCGCAGATTTTTTCGAGCCGTTCCTTGGTGCTCTGGCGCAGGTGGGGGAGCGACTGAACACCGCGCTTGCAGGAGGCGATCGCGCTCGTCGGGGCAGGCGTCTTGGAAGTCGAGCCAGTTGTGCCCGTCGGCGTGGTCGCGGTCGAGCCGGTCTGCGTCGAGGCGGTTGAGCTCGTCGAGGGCGTCGAGCTCGTCGCGGCGCTCGAGCCGGAGGAGCTGCTCGACGAGCTCGAGCTGCCGCAGCCGGCCAGCAGCACGGCGGCGGCGAGCGCGGGGAGCAAGGAAGTGGGGAGCCGGCGAGCCATCGTGCAGATCCTATTCTTCGGATTCGTTTCTTGCGCGGCGCTTGAACGAAGCGGCTTCCTTGGCTTCTTCGGCGGCCAGCTTTTCGCGCGCGGCTTTTTCGCCGGCCGATTCGCCTCGGCCGTTCGGCTTCTTCTGCTTGCTCGGTTTGTTCGCGGGGGCTTTGGCCTGGTGCGTGTGCTTCTTTTCATGCGCACGCGGTTTGCGCGAGCGCTTTTCGGAGGCCTGCTTGGCAAGCTGGGCTTCGAGCTTCTTGCGTTTAGCCGCCACTTCGGCTTCTTCGCGCTCGACGGCGACGACTTCCTTGGCGCGCAGCCTCGCGCGAACCTTCGCTGCGACGGCTTCCTGGCTTTTCGCGACCGCTTCTTCGCCGGCTTCGGCAGCGGCGCCACCGTTGCCCCCGTTGCCGCCTCCGCCAGAGCCTTCGCCGCAGCCGGCGAGCAGGGCGACCGAGAAAAGGGCGAGCACGAGCAGGGGCAGGAGGCGCAACGGTCGCAACCGCGCGCTGTCAAATGTCTGTCTGGGCCACTGCCACATCGTCATCCCGTTTCGCTCGGAGCCGTCGTCACCTGCTGCTGCGGCGCGGCCTGCGTCGTCGCGGCATGTTCGGCTTCGGTCTTCTTGCGTTCAGCTTCCTGCTTCTGCTGGACTTCCCTCTTCTTGGCTTCTTCGCGTTCCTTGGCTTCTTTGGCTTCTTTGGCCTTGGCGGCGGCTTCGCGCTGCTTCAGCTTGGCTTCGGCTTCCGCTTCGTGCTTCTTGGCTTCCTTGTCGGCCTTTTCTTCGCGCTTCTTGGCCTTCGCGAGCGCCGTCTTTTCGGTCTTCTTGGCCTGTTCTTCGGCGGCTTCTTCGCGTCGCTTGGCTTCGAGCTCGGAGAGCAGTTCGCGGTTTTTTTCCGTTTCGGCAGCTTCTTCGCGCTTTTCGTTGGCCGCTTCTTCGTTGGTTTCGGCGGTGCCGGCGCCCACTTCGACGGGCTGCGTGGACCCGTCCGATGAACTGCCGCAGCCGCCGAGCGCCGCGGCGACGGCGATCGCCAAGAGCAGCGCCAGCGGCATGCGCACCACCGCGCGGCTCAGCTTCGACATTCGCTTGAAACTAGCAGTTGACCCGCTGCCGCTCAACAGTCATCTGAGAACAGATCCGCCTGCAAACACGGGAAAACGAGCAGCCTGGCTAGACGGCGGGGAGGGGGCCGCCCTGGGCACGATCGGCGGCGGCGCCGGACTCGAACACCTGCTGCGGATCGACGCGCGGGTCGATCGCCGCGATCGGCGCCCGCGCCTTCAGCAAGGTCTCCTGGTACTCCTCCTCGGCGTCTGACTGCATCACGATCGCACCGCCGACGCCGAGGCTCGCGCTGTCGCCCTCGACGACGATCGTGCGGATCACGATGTTCAGATCGCAGCCGCCGCTCAGCCCGAGGTAGCCGATCGCACCGGAGTACACGCCGCGCGCCTCGCCCTCGAGCTCGTCGATGATCTCCATCGTGCGCTTCTTCGGCGCGCCGGTCATCGAGCCGCCGGGGAAGCACGCGCGAATGCAGTCGGGCGGCTCGACGTCGTCGCGCAGCAGGCCGCGCACGGTCGAGACGAGCTGGTGCACGGTCTCGTAGGTCTCGATGTGCATCAGGTTCGGCACGTGCACGGTGCCGACCTCACAGACGACGCCGAGGTCGTTGCGCAGCAGGTCGGCGATCATCAGGTTCTCGGCTCGGCTCTTCTCGTCGAGCCGCAGTTCCTCGGCCAGACGCACGTCCTCGGCGGGCGTCTCCCCGCGCGGAGCGGTGCCCTTGATCGGCTTCGCCTCGACCCAGCGGTCGCGCCCGACGCTGAGGAAGCGCTCGGGCGAGGAGCTGACGATCGCACTGGAGCCGAAGCGCAGGTAGGCCGAGAACGGCGCCGGGTTGATCCGGCGCAGCGTGCGGTAGAGCGCGAGCGGGTCGACGCTCACCTCGGCGGTGATCTTGTTTGTCAGACAGATCTCATACGTCTCGCCTTCGATCAGCCGCTGCTTGCACGTGGCGATGTCCTCGAGGTACTGCTCGTGCGAGCGGCTGAGCTTCAGCGGGACGGGCTGCGCCAGCTCGGAGCCATCCCACTCGGGGGCCTCGAGCGGCGCCAGCGAGGCCAGCCGCAGGCTGGTCTCGGCGATCCAGCGATCGGCCTGCTCGGCACTGCCGGGCTCGGCGACGCAGAGCACGTAGGTGCATTGCTCTAAATGGTCGAACGCGATCAAGCGGTCGGCGAACACGAAGGACGCGTCGGGCATCGAGGAGGAGTGCGCGTCGTTGCCTTCGCAGTCGGCCTTCAGCTCATAGCCGAAGTAGCCGACGAAGCCGCAGTTGAAGTCGAAGGGAAGGTCGTGCGAGAGGTAGCGAACGCGGCGCATCTCGCGGCTGAGATAGTCGAAGATCGACTCCTGCAACAGCTCGATCTCACCGTCGGCTCGTTCGATCCGCAGCTCGCCGCTTGAGACGTCGTAGTGGATCGCCGCCGAGAGCGGACCGCCGGTGGCGCCCATGAAGGAGAAGCGGGCGCGCTCGTCGACCTTGCTGCTGTCGAGCCAGAATGCCGTCTCGGCGGCGCCGTAGAGGTTGACGAAAGCCCGTTCGGTGTCGTACAGCGTGTCGAGCCGCTTGACCTTCAGCACGAGCTTTGCGCGACTCGCGACCGACGGCGGCGACTCGGCGGGCGCCGCCGGCGCGGGCGCCGATGCGGTCGTGGGCGCCCCGTTGGAGCGCGCCACGAACTCGCGCGTGAGGTCGCGGAAGTTGGCGAGCAGCTTGCGTCCGTAATCGGTGCAGATCGACTCGGGGTGGAACTGCACGCCCCACTGCGGCCGCGTCTTGTGCGCGACGGCCATCAGCACGCCGTCGCTCGTCCAGGCGATCGGCTCGAGCTCCTCGGGCAGCGGCTGCTCGACGCACAGCGAGTGGTAGCGCACGGCCTGGAACTCGCGCGGGATGCCGGCGAACAGCGGCGAGTCCTCGTGCAGCACGGCGCTGATCCGCCCGTGCATCACCTCCGGCGCCGAGAGCACCTTGCCGCCGTGGATCCAGCTGAGACCCTGGTGGCCGAGGCAGACGCCGAGCAGCGGTACCTGCGCCTCGCGGATCGCCTCGGCGCAGACGCCGAAGTCGCCTTCGTGTTCGGGGCTGCCCGGACCGGGGGAGATGACGACGTTGTCGAACTCGAGCTGTGAGAGCTCAGCCCAGCCGGTGGAGTCGTTGCGCACGACAATCGGCTCATCCCCGTTGGCCTCGGCGAGCAGCTGGAAGAGGTTGTAGGTGAACGAGTCGTAGTTGTCGATCAGCAGCGTCTTCAAACCAGGTACTTCCTGAGGACCTTGCCGAGCGGGCTGGTGGGGATCTCGTCGCGGAATTCGACCGTGCGCGGCACCTTGTAGTTGGCCAGGCGCTCACGGCAGAAGGCGATCAGCTCGGCCTCCTCGCAGTCCTCCTTGGGCACGACGACGGCCTTGACGAGTTCCTCATCGGCGCTCTCGCCGCTGACGCCGACGACGATCGCCTCGGCGACGGCCGGGTGGGCGCCGATCACATCCTGCACCTCGACCGGATCGACCTTGTAGCCGCCGATCTCGATCAAGAGCTTCTTGCGGCCCTCGAGGTAGAGCTGGCCGCTCTCGTCGAGGCGCCCGAGGTCGCCGGTGAAGTAGCGCCCGTCGCGGAACGCCAGCATGCTGGCCTCGTCGGCGTCGGCGTAGCCGCTGCTCGCGGCGGGGCTTGCGACGGTGACCTCGCCGACCTCGCCATTCGGGAGCGCGGCGCCGTCGTCGTCGACGATCTCGATCCTCACGCCCTGCACGGCGCTGCCGACGGACTCGAACGTGGCGACCGGGTCATCGCTCATGTTGGCCGCGATCATCCCCGTCTCGGTACTGCCGTAGAGCTGGCGCACGAGCACGCCGAAGCGCTCGCCGAACGCCTCGAAGCTAGATCGCGGAAGCGCGGTACCGGCCGAGAAGCAGAGCCGCAGCGAGGAGAGGTCGGCGCCGGCCGGCGCTTCGGCCATCAGGCGGAAGTTGAACGGCACGCCCGGGAACACGGTGGCGCGCTCGCGCTCGAGCAGCTCGAGCGCGGCGCGGCGGCGGAGCAGGAACGGGTGGGGATCCTCGAGGATCACGATCGTCGCGCCGGAGGCGGCCGAGCCGAACAGGCAGGCGCCCATGCCCCAGGTGTGGAACAGCGGCACGGCGCTGAAGATCCGGTCCTCGTGGGTGATGCCGAGCGCCTTGTACATGCCGGCCTCGGCGGCGCACTGGCCGTGCGTGCGCGGCACCCGCTTCGGCCTGCCGGTCGAGCCGGAGGAGAACTGGTAGACGAACGTCTCGCCGGGGTCACGCGCTCCGAGACGCTCGGCGCTGCCCTCTTCGAGCAGGGCGTCGAGCGTGTCTGCTTGACCGTGCGCGCTGGAGGTGCTGATCACGCGCACCTCGCCCTGCAGGCCGGCGGCGATCCGCTCGCACACCCCAGTCGCGCGTTCATCGCTGATCACGGCCTTCACGCCGGCGCCGCGGAAGTTGAACTCGAGCTCGGCCTGCTTGAAAGCGGGGTTGACCGGCACGACGATCGCGCCGAGCGCGGTGATCGCGTGGAAGCTCGTGACGAACCAGGGGTCGTCGCGCAGCACCAGCCCGACGGCGTCTCCGGGGCCGATCCCGCGCTGGGACAGGCCACTGGCGAGCCGCTCGATCCGCTCGACGAGGTCGGCGTAGGCGACGCGTTCCTCGCCATAGACGAGCGCCGTGTGATCGGGTCGCTCGTCGGCCTGCGCGTAGAGGAGTCCCATCAACATGGTAGCCCTACCTCTGCTTCCGCTCGACGAAAGCCGCGATGCTCTCGATCGAGCGGAAGTTCTCGGCGTCGATGTCGTCGTCGTCGACCTTGATCGCGTACTTGCTCTCGAGGAAGGCGATCAGTTCGGTGATCCCGAGCGAGTCGATCACGCCGCCGGCGAGCATGTCGCTGTCGTGAGGGATCGCGTCGATGCCGCGGCCGGCCGCGATGTCATTGACGATGAATTGTTCAACCTCGACGGCAATGCTCACAACGGGACAGCTCCGGCATCAAGAGGGTTCGCGAGTGGTGCGCCCGACCATCAGGATTCTCCTTCGGCGCACGCTCCACATCGGCACATATCCACGTGTACTGTAGATCCATCGGGCCGGTCTGTTGGCCGGCTCAACAGCTCCCCAAAGCTGCTTGTAGCCGCGATCGTGCAACGAGCGCTCGATCTTGAAGAGGACGTCGGCCGCGACCCCGCCTCCACGGTGCTCCTCGAGCAGGAAGAAATCGGAGCCGTAGACCTCGCCGGGACCGAGCTCGATGCCGAGACCGAGCTTGCGCAGGTCGGGGTAGAGGACCTTCACATCGCGGTCGACCCACCAGTAGTAGCCGACCACCTCCTCGCCGCTGTAGGCGACGAATCCATGGAATCCCTGCTCCACATACCGCGCGAAGCGACGGTCGATCCGCTTGCGCCCGCGCTTGCGGTTCAGCTCCGATAGACCGGGCAGATGCCTGGCCTCGAGGTCCTCGACGCGTAACTCGCCGAGCTGGAAGGGCTCGGCGATCGCGTCGAGATCCTTGACGATCACGATCAGCCGCAGCTCGGAGTAGAGAGGACGGAGCAGTCGGCGGCCGACCGCGATGGCCGTCTGGCGCGCGCCGTGCTCGTGCAGATAGCGGCGGAACGTCGATAGCACTGCCCGCACAATGCCACAATGCGCTGGTGCCCGGCTTGCTCTGGCCCGACCAAGCGATTGGGGTCTTCGAGACGATGCTGGTGCTCGACGGCTCGCCGATCGAGCTCGATCCTCACCTGAGGCGATTGAGCGCGAGCGTACGCGAGCTGTTCGGCGTCGAGCTGCCGCCGGGGACGCGTGAGCTGGTGCTGCAACGGGCATCGCCACTGGCGGTCGGCCGCTTGCGCCTGACGGTCGCCCCGCGCGACGATGGCTCGCTCGGCACGGCGGCGGTGACAGCCAAGGTCGACCCCGAAGACCTCTTCCCCTCATGGGAGCGGGCGATGGCGCTGCGCCCGTTCGTCATCCCGGGCGGCCTCGGCGAGCATAAGTGGGCCGATCGCGACGGGCTCGCGTGGACGGAAGCCAGCGAAGCCAAGGGCGCCCTGCCGCTCGTGCTCGACAGCGGCGAGGAGGTGCTCGAGGCTTCGCGCGCCAACGTCTTCGCGGTCGAGGACGGCGTGCTGCTGACCCCAGCCGCCGACGGGCGCATCCTGCCGGGCGTGGCGCGCGCCTGCGCGATCGAGACAGCCGGCTCGCTCGGACTCGAGGTGCGCGAAGAGCGACTCGACGTCGAACGGCTGATCACCGCCGGTGAGGCCTTCCTGACGGGGTCGGTGCGCGGCATCGAGCCGGTCAGCGCGGTCGGCGAGACCGCGCTCGGGCCGCCCGGCGAGCTGCTCGCCGAGCTCACCTCGGAGATGAGGCGCAGCTGGATGGGCACGCGCACCGGCTCCTCCTCGGTACGGGCGCACTGACGATCCTTCGCCCGGCGAGGCGACTCGCGCGCAGCGGCGCGATGCCCCCGCCAGGAGTCGAACCTGGATCTACCGCTTAGGAGGCGGTCGTCTTATCCATTGGACTACGAGGGCGCGACGCCGGCGGATGTCAGCTCGAAGGCTACCCGGCCTCTGCGGCGAGCCGCGCGAGCTCCTCGCCGTCGAGGCGCAGCGAGGTCCACTCGTCCATCAGGCGTGCGCCGATGCCGCGGTAGAAGCCGAGTGCGAGCTCGTTCCAGTCGAGCGCGGCCCACTCCAGGCGTCCGCCGCCCTCGGGTACGCACGCGGCTACGGCCGCCAGCAGCGCGCGCCCGACCCCGGCGCCGCGCTGCTCGGGGAGCACGAACAGATCCTCCAGCCAGATGCCTCGCGTGGCCATGAAGCTCGAGAAGGTCGGGAAGAACAGCGCGTAGCCGGCCGGCTGGGAGTCGCGTTCGGCGATCAGCGCCCGTGCGGCCGGGCGCTCGCCGAACAGGGCATCGACGATCTGCAGCTCGGTCGCGTGCAGCTCGTCGCGCAGCTGCTCGTAGTCGGCCAGCGCGCCGAACAGCTCGAGCAGCAGGCCCGCGTCCTGCTCCGTAGCCGGCCTGACGCTCGTCTGACCGGCCGTCGCGGAGGCCGCCATCAGCCGGCCGCATCCTCGGGGCGGTCAGGGCGCTCCGGGTAGACCTCGTCGATCGTGCTCAGCGCGAGGTAGGGAGCTCCGGCGGCCCGCTCGATCGCCGCGCCGCCTCCGGCCAGCCGGTCGAGCACGCTGACGACACCGCAGATCTGAAGACCGGCCTCGTGCAGCGCCTCGATCGCGGCGAGCGTCGAGCCGCCTGTCGTGACGACGTCCTCGACGACCACGCAGCGGTCGCTGCCGTCGAGCAGCGGCCCCTCGATGCGCCGCTGCAGGCCGTGCGACTTGGCCTCCTTGCGCACGAAGAAGGCCTTCGCGCGCGCGCCTCCGGCGAGCGCGGCGCAGGCGACGGGGTCGGCGCCCATCGTCATCCCGCCGACCGCCGTGCCCTGCCACTCGGCGACCTGCGCCGCGAGCAGCGAGGCGAGCGCGGCGAAACCGGCGGGTCGCAGGATCGCGCGCTTGGCGTCGACGTAGTACTGCGCCTTGGCTCCGCTGGTCAGCGTCACCTCGCCGATCACCAGCGCGTACTCGCGCAACTCTGCGATCAATCGCTCGCGGGCCGTCCCGTCGCTGCTGGGATATTCGGCCAGGGCGCTCACGAGCGAGACTAATCTAGCGCTGCCCTGCGGTCGATAGCTGCAATGTGCCCTCAGCGATAGCCAGTTTCCTGCGCCTGGCGTCGATCGTGCTGTGCCTGATCGTCGGCGTCTCCTTCGCGCTGTTCGCGATCAGCCGGACCTCGAACGCCTCCGCGCACCAGCAGCGCGTGCTGAACGGCGATATTGCCCCTCCGCAGGAAGGCGAAACGGCGGCCGAAGCAGCCGCTGCGGCGAAGAAGACGAGCACGGACGGGCAGGCGAGCAAGGGTTCGCCGCGCCGCGTGATCGACGAAGTCGCCGAAGCAGTCACCTCGCCGTTCTCGGGGCTGATCGACAACTCGAGCAGCGAATGGCTGAAGCGCGGGGTGCTGCTTGCGCTCACGCTGGCGATCTACGGCTTCGGCCTGAGCTTCCTCGCGCGGGCGATCCGCGTACGGCTGTAGACAGGCGCTTCAGCACCAGGCGCCCGTCGGCCTAGGGTCCAGCGTTGCCTTTGACCTTGTGGCTGCCGCCACCGCTCTCGTTGTACACGTCCACCGGCGTGCCGTACTGGACCCAGCCGTAGATCGCAGAGGCGTTCGGAATCGGCACCCGCAGGCAGCCGTGGCTGGCCGCGTAGGTCGGCACTTCGTGATAGCCGTGGATCGCGTAGCCGCGGATGAAGTAGCTGGAGTCGACCATGCCCTCGGAGTTCGTGCCCGGCGTCCTGTTGTACACG
Source organism: uncultured Solirubrobacteraceae bacterium (assembly GCA_963717665.1). GTDB lineage: Bacteria > Actinomycetota > Thermoleophilia > Solirubrobacterales > Solirubrobacteraceae > Palsa-744. The sequence continues at coordinate 2,484,894 of OY970348.1, read as the reverse complement.
CGGAAGCGCCCGATCACGGTCGGTGTCGAGGGCTTCCCAGAGCTCATCGTGTACAGCGCGCGGACGTGGCCGCCCGGTTCGATCTCAGCCAGCACCTGACGCGTAAGGTCGCCCTCGACGTGGCGCCCGTCGTGCGGATAGCGCACGTGGAAACTGCCGGCGCCCGCCTGCAGCTTCTCGAACACGGTCAGGTTCGTGCTCGGCACTCGCGCGAGACCGGTCATCTTGCGGTAGGCGATCACGGCGCGGCCGGTTCCTTCGTCGAACACGCCGTTGAGCGGCACGGCGAAGTGCATCGCGTTCAGCTCCGACTGCAGCAGGCGTACCGACGGCCCGCGATCGCCGGCGGACAGATCGGGGGAGGCGAAGCGGACGTTTTCCGAGCGCCCCGCGAACGCGGCCTGCTGCGGCGTGGCGTAGTGAGCAGCGGCGACCTTGACGAGGCCTTCGCTCGAGCTCGCGTAACCGATGTGGAACTGGCCGGCGCCGTTGCCGAGCGGCAGCACGCTGACCGTTTTCACATCGACCTTGCGTCCATCCTTGTAGAAGGACACCTTGACCTTCTGTTCGGCCACGTAGGGGATCACGATCCCGCGTACGACCATGCGCGAGCCGGCGACGACGAACGGCGGCTTGCCGAAGGCGTGCTGGATCACGAGCTCGATCTTTCCGGCCACCGGCGCCGGTGGCGGAGGGGGCGGCGGCACGGGCGTGGTGCTCGCCGGTGCCGGCACCGGCGCGGGCGTGGTGGGAGTGACGGCGCCGGCGGCAAGCGGCGGCACGGCCATGATGGCGGCGAGCGTGGCGGAGATCAGAGCGAAGCGGAGTGTCCTCATCGGCCGGATCCTATCCGCCGGCAGCGACGTCCCGTGAGCGTGGCACTGCGCATTACGCGTGTGTGCGCACGCCGCGCGCGCGCACCGCGCTCATCCGGACGTCGCGGGAACGCGTGCTGTGACGCCGGTCCGCGTCAGCGCGAGTGCGATCAACCAGAGCACGAGTAGCGAGGAGGCCGTCAGGACGGGGATCTGCCAGCCCCAGTTCTCCAGGCTGCCGAAGGCCAGCGAGTTGTTCACGCAGTGCGCCGCGATGCATGGATAGAGCGAGCCGGTCGCGCGATAGAGCAGGCACAGCCCGAAGCCGAGCACGGCAAGCGGCACGAGATCGAGTGCAGGCGCCGAGCCGGCATGGACCCCCCCGAACAGGACTCCCGTGATCACGGCGGCCGGCCACACGCCGCGCCAGTTGCGCAGCGCGGTGAAGACGAAGCCACGGAACAGGAACTCCTCGCAGAGTGGTGCGACCACACACGTCAGCGCGGCGCTCAGCACCAGCAGCAGGGCGCCTTTGTTGGTGCCGAGCTTTTCCAGGAGATCCTCTTCTTCGGTCTGGAAGATCGACGTCCAGATCAAGCTGAAAAGCAGGAAGCCCGCGAGCGTCAGGAAGGCCAGCCGGACGGCGCGCCAGAAGCGCGTCGGGCGCAAGCCGAACATCGCGGCGGCCACCGCACGCCCACCGATCTGCGCAAAGAAGATCGCGACGACGACGAAGCCGGCGTCCTGCACGGCCGTGTCGGCAATCACGAGGCCCGGCGGCAGGTGTTTGGCGTTGACGTCGACGCCGAGCGCGGCCGCCGGGATGTCGATGATCAGCGAGCCGACAGTCGCCACCACGAGCCCGGCGATCAGCGCCAGCGGCGCGAACCACGGCGACCATTCGCCGACCGAGGACGGGCGCCTTCCGGACCCCGCACCGGGGCTTGACGGAGGCTCATCCTCGGCGAGCAGCGGCGTCTGTTGCGAGGCGTCCACTAGGCCACCCAGTGCCAGGTCGCGAACTGCGCGAGGAAGAACGCCAGCAAGAGGGCTGAGCAGGCGAGCGCCGGACGCCGCAGGCGCGGGCGGGCGGCGAGCCACTGCGCGAACCAGATGTTCAGCGGGAACAGCACGAGCAGGAAGCGCGGCAGCGACATCAGCGGCTGCGCCGTCACCGGGTAGGACAGCGGCAGCGCGAGCGCGGCGATCACATAGACGCCGTATGCCGCCGGCAGCCTGCGCAGCACGCCGGCCGTCGCCACGAGCGCCGCCGCCAGGAACGCGAGCAGCAGCAGGTTGTGCTCGGCGGCCACGAACGGGCTTTCCCCGCCGGTCGGGAAGTAGGCGTGCGCCTGCTGCATCGAGAACAGCTGCCGGGCGCCCTCGAACGCGGCCTGCAGCCCGTCCCACACGCCGAGGTAGGGACCGGCGAAGTGCCTTCCCCACACGTCCTGTGCATGAAATGGGGCAAGCGCGTCGCCGCCGGCGAGACCGAGATAGGCCATGTAAAGCAGCAGGCCGAGCGGCGCGAGCGCCAGCCACAGCACGTCCCTGCGCACGCGATAGCGCGGCGAGAGACCACGCGCGAGCGGGCGATCGGGGTTGCGATCCTCACGCGGCCCGTACAGGTAGAGGATCAGGGCGGGCAGCAGCAGCACGATGCCGGTGCTGCGCGTCGCGCCGGCGAGCGCCGCAAGCACGCCGACGAGTGCGAAGCGACCTCGCCGGGCAGCGTAGAACAGGCTGACCGACAGCGCCAGGTAGAGCGCCTCGGAGTAGACGGCCGAGAGGAAGAAGGCCATCGGCGCGAACGCCGTCACCATCACTGCCAGGCGGGCGACGTCGGCGTCGCGCGGCTCAGCCGAGATGGGCCGGGAGGAGCTGGAGCGTCGACGGGCGAGCGTCGCGAGCTCGAGCGTCGTCAAGCGGTGGATCCCGTACAGCGCGAGCGCGAGCGCGAGCAGCGAGATCAGCACACCGGCCGCGATCAGCGGTACCCCCAGCCAGCCGAGCCCCCGGAGGCCGAGCGGATAGAGCGGGAAGAAGGCGTCGCGCGAGGACGTGAACGCACCGAGGTCGGGGCGATAGCCGTAGTGCGCGATCACCAGGTACCACGAGGAGTCCCAGCGCGCAGCGGGCGCGGCCAGGAGATCGCCGAGCCAGCCGAGGCCGCGCGTCAGGCCGGGTGGGTTGAAGGCATGGCGAACGGGCCCGAATCCGTACGTGAGCAGCGTTGCGACGCCGACCGCCCAGATCAGCAGCCGCGAGCTCCACAGCGCGCGCCAGCTGTCGCGGATGGCCGTGACCCGTGCGGGCCCGAGCGCACTCGCTGCGGCCAGGAGCCGATCGCCGGGCCGCGCGAACGCGCGCAGGCGAAGGCGCCGCAGGGATGATCGGCCGACTGCCGCGTGCGCGGGCTCAGGCGCTCCGGGGCGGCCGGGCAGCTCGCGTGCGGGGTCGGCGATCGCGAGCTCGGCTGTGTCTGAGGTCATTGGCGATGGCTCCGCCCGGCGGGGGCAGGGCGGTGCAACTGGCAGGAAATCACAATCGGGCGGGTAATCTCGAAGGTCGGAGGATGTCTCGACAGGCACGACAGCGCCGGCACAGGCACAACCGCGCGGGCCCCACGCGGTTTCTGCTGATCGGCGGCATCGTCGCCGTCACGGCGCTGATCATCGGCGTGGTCGCGGCGGTGGCCTACGTGCTGAACGTCGCCCAGTCGGCCCCGGCGATCGGCTCGCTGCATCCGATCATCGGCGGCGGCTCCTCGCAGGTGTACGCAGCCGACGGCACGCGGCTCGGCTTCATCCAGGCCGATGAGCTGCGCACGCCGATCACGTGGAGCCAGATCCCGGCGAACCTGCGCAACGCGACCGTCGCGATCGAGGACCAGCGCTTCTACAAGAACAACGGGATCGACCTGACCGGCATCTTCCGCGCGGCCGTCAAGGACGTAACCCACGGCAAGGCGCTGCAGGGCGGCTCGACGATCACGATGCAGCTGATCCGCAACCTCTACCTCGGCGGCGACCAGCACACGCTCAAACAGAAGATCATCGAGGCCAAGCTGGCGATCGACTACGAGAAGAAACACGACAAGCGCTCGATCCTCACGAGCTACCTCAACAGCGTCCCCTACGGCACGCTCGGCGGGCAGACGGCGCTCGGCGTGCAGGCGGCCTCGCGGATCTTCTTCGACAAGCCGGCCGCCCAGCTCAACCTGCAGCAATCGGCGCTGCTGGCCGGGCTGCCGCAAGCGCCGTCGCAGTACAACCCGTTCCGCGACGGCGCCGAAGCCAAGCGCCGGCGCAACGAGGTCCTCTCGAAGATGGCCGAACTGCACTACGTCAGCGCGGCGCAGGCGGCCACGGCCAAGGCCTCACCGCTGGAAGTCAAGCGCGGCTACTTCTACTCCGAGCGCAAGGAGGACTTCTTCTTCGAATACGTGCGCCAGAAGCTCGTCGAACGCTACGGCGCGCAGACGGTTGCGCAGGGCGGCTTGAAGGTTCACACGACGATCGACCTGCGCATGCAGAGCGAGGCGCGCAAGGCGATCGCCGAAGTGCTCAACGAGCCCGAAGACCCGGCGGCGGCGATCGTCACGATCAACCCGGCCAACGGCAACATCGAGGCGATGGCCGAGTCCCAGAGCTACGAGCAGTCCCAGTACAACCTGGCGGCGCAGGGACATCGCCAGCCGGGCTCGACGTTCAAGGCGATCGTGCTCGCCGATGCGCTCTCGCGCGGCGTCGACCCGAACAGCACGTTCTACGACTCGCACACGCTCTCACCGGGCTGGCTGCCCGGTTATCCGACCTACGAAGTGAAAACGTTCGGTGGCGAGCAGAACGGCTCGATCGACCTGGTGCAGGCGACGCTCAAATCGGACAACACGGTCTATGCGCAGCTGGCGGCCGACCTCGGTGAGTCGACGGTCACCGAAATGGCGCGCAAGATGGGCGTCGTCAGCCCGCTCAAGAGCTATGCGGCGGAGGCGCTCGGCGGGCTTACGCTCGGCGTCACGCCGCTGGAGATGGCCAACGTCTACGCAACGCTGGCCGACGGCGGCTACCGCAACACGCCGATCGCGATCACCAAAGTGGTCTTCCCAGACGGTCACGTCGACAACAACTGGGGCAAGCCGCACCGCGTGAAAGTGCTCAGCGAAGGCGTCACGGCCGAGGAGACGCAGATCCTCAAAGAGAACGTCGAAAGCGGCACGGCCGGGCGCTCGGCGATCACCTGCCCGAGCGCGGCCAAGACGGGAACGACGAGCGAACTGGTCGACGCCTGGCTCGACGGCTACACGCCGAACTACTCAACGGCCGTGTGGATGGGCTATCCGACCAAACGCGTCTCGATGACAGACGTTCACGGCGAGCCGCAACAGGGGGGATACCTGCCGGCGGAAATCTGGCACGCCTACATGTCACAGGTCGTCGAAGGCAAGACCTGCGAGGAGTTCTCGCCGGCCAAAGAATCGCCAACCTATGAGCCGTTCTACGGCAAATACGCGACGACCGGGCAGTCGCGCTCCTCCTCCGAAGAAGAAGGCAAAGAACCGAGCAAACACAAACCGAGCGCGCCGAAAACGCACGCGCCGGCCAAAGGCGGAACGGGCGCGCCGAGCCCCTCGCCGCCGAGGCACGAAGCACCGGCGGTCGGCGGCACCGGCGGTGCCGGGCCCGGGCGTTAGCGCCGCGAAGCCGGACTTTTCATCCTCACGCTGGTAGTTTGGACCGCAGTAACGTCCAGGTTGACGGGTGCACGCCGGCGCGCGACACCCAGATGGGGGATATCCGGAAGTGCCAAAGGAGGACAAGGTCGAATTCGAGGGCGAGGTCATCGAGGCCCTGCCGAACGCGATGTTCCGCGTCAAGCTCGACAACGACCACGTAGTGCTCGGACACGTCGCAGGGAAGATGCGGCGCTTCCGCATCCGCATCCTGCCCGGCGATCGCGTGCGCTGCGAGCTTTCCCCCTACGACCTGGATCGCGCGCGGATCGTGTACCGCCACCGCTGAGCGTTCGCGATCGCCGAGCGCGCTCTGATCGAAGCGATCGAGGCCGAGCTCAGCACCGGGCTCGGGAAGGCGGGGGCTGTCGTTCGCGGTCCGGGCGACGACGCCGCCGTCGTGCGCGCGCGCCCCTTCGCCGTCGTCTCGCTCGACACGATGGTCGAGGGGACTCACTTCCGACTGGGGCCCGGCGAGGCGAGCACCGCCGAGGTCGGCCACCGCGCGTTGGCCTCGGCCCTGTCGGACCTGGCGGCGATGGGAGCTGAGACGGGCGAGGCGTATCTCGCGCTCGGGCTGCCACGCGGCCTCAGCGAGCACGATGCGCTGGCCCTGGTGCGCGGCGCGGCGGCGCTCGCTCGTAAGACGGGCACGCAGATCGCCGGCGGCGATGTCGTCGCGGCGCCCGCGCTGAGCGTCTCGGTGACGGTCGTCGGGTGGGCCGAGCGCGAGCAGGAGCTCGTGGGGCGCGACGGCGCTCGCGCGGGCGACCTCGTCGGTGTGACCGGCACGCTCGGCGCGGCAGCGGCGGCACTCGCGCTGCACGAGGCTCCGGCGGGCGCGCTCGAGGCGGCTGGCGATGCAGGCGCAGCCGTACTGGCTCGCGCACGTGAGCCGGTACCGCGCCTGAAGGAGGGCCGCGCACTCGCTGCGGCGGGCGCAAGCGCGATGATCGACCTCTCAGACGGGCTCGCCACCGACGCCGCCCACCTCGGCCGGATGAGCGGCGCATGCCTGCGCGTGCAGCTTGCGAGCCTGCCGCTTGCCGACGGCGTCAGCGAGGTCGGCGCGATGGCGGCGATCGGCTTGAACGCACTGGAGCTGGCGGCGAGCGGTGGCGAAGACTACGAGCTGTGCTTCTGCGTGGCGGCGCAGCGGCGCGAGTCGGTCGAGGCAGTCCTCGAGCGCGCCGGCGGCGCACGCGTCACGTGGATCGGCGAAGTGCTCGCAGGACCGCCGGGGGTCTCGCTAGTCGCCGGGGATGGAGGTGAGGTGCGGCTGCACGGGTTCGAGCACGCCTGGCAGTGACGGGCGGGGTGCAGCCGTCACACGCTTGGCCGAGGCCGGCTGTTCGAGCTGATCGCCGGTCAAGGCTTCCGGTGACCCGGGCGGGCGCTGTGCGAGCGGCATGTGCCCCTCGCCAACGGGCACTGTGCGCACGAGCCGAGCGTAGATCAGGAGCCTTTTGGCCGCGCTGAACAGTGGCGTGCATGCGGACAGCACCAGACGCGAGTAGCCGACGTTGCCGACGGCCGCGTTGACGTCAGTCGGGGCGACGACCCGTTTGGCGATGACCCTGTAGGTGAAGTGCGCGTAGGGCATGCGCAGCTCGATCGGGTTACCCCGTCGCAGCAGATCGACGTGGCGAAACGGCGCGAGGTAGGTCGTGCGGTGCCCGGCGATCGCCGTCGTTCCGGCCATCCCGGGGAAGACGGTTTCGGAGTAGATCCCCGGTCCGCTCTCCAGGTCGGAGGTGTTGGTGCCCTTGACGACGACAAAGCTCGCCCCGATCCGCGGGATCTCGATGCGCCCGACCGGGCTGCCGTCCTTTGCCTTGCCCTCGAGCCGCCCGGCGAGGTAGGCGACGCGGTGGCGGACGTCGCCAAGATCGACGAGCTGGCGCTGTTCTTCGGCTGTCGGCGTGGCGTGTTCGACCTTGGCCAGCGCACCGCTCAGGTGATCCTGGCGCAGTTTGGCGTACAACGCCGAGAACGGCTCCTGCCACAAGAGCGTCACGCCTGCGTCGATCAGCGCGACGGTGCCGGCGAGGATCAGCAGCGCGGCGAGCGCACGCATCGCGCGCTGCGACCGGCGCGTGCGGCGATTGGAGGAGAAGCGAGGGCCACTCCGCGAGACTGGTGTCAGTGGGATCTCAGGCATTCTCGCGCCCAGTTATGGAGACCTATCGTCGCAGAGCCGACTCGGTGCCACCGAGGGAACCGGGCCCGGCGTAGGACATCGGTCCGCGAATCGTGATCTCCTCGTAGGGCTCATCCTCGCCTCCGGCGAGCGGCGGTCCGCTGTTCAAGGACAGCATGACCGTTGCCGCGGCGCACCCGAGCCCGATGCTCCAGAGCAGCGCAGCCGGCAGGCCGATGTGCCCACCCGCGAGCAGCAGCACGCCCATCCATGCCACGCGGCCGGGGCCGAGCCCAAGGTGGTCGGCGTAGAAGGCCATCAGCAGCACGAGCGGGATCGCGCCGAGCAGCACCAGCCCGAGCCCTGCCGCCGGACGCGGGCGAAGCTCGGGCGAGACGATCAACAGCCACGCGTGCATCGCCGGCAGCAGCAGCAACGCGGCGATCGGGTCGGCCAGCCACACGATCACACCGAGGACGAGCATCACGAGCAGCATGCCGACGCCGGCCGCATCGGACTCCGGTCTGGCGCGCAGGCCGAGCCGCCGCAGCGCCACCGGCCACAGCAGCCAGGCGAGCCCGAGCACGAGCAGCACGGCGAACACGGACGCCGCCGCCGATGCGTCGAATGACAGCGCCCGTGGCGGGATCGGCGAGGACGGAGCGGCGCTGACGATGCCGAGCGTGCCGAGCAGCACAGCGAACAGCGCGGCGAGCGCGAACGGCGCGGCGCACAGCAGCGTCCACAACGACCAGCGCGCCACTGCGAGCCGCCGGCGGCGGGCGCGCGCGAGCCCGTCGGCGGCGAGGATCAGGGGCGGAAGCAGCAGCGTGCCGATCACCAGTCGCAGGGCCCACGCCGGGATCGTCTTGCGCTGCACGAGCAGGCCGCCCTGCATCGCCTGCGGAACGTCGGGGCCGGCGTCGAGCGCGTCGACGGCGCTGAGCACGGCGCGGCCGAATCCCTGCAGGCTCGCGGCGCTCACACGGTCGGCGGCCGACGGTCCACTTTCGCCGCTGACCTGCACGAGCACAGACGGGACGCCGGCGGCGTTCAGCGGACCCTGTTCGCCCACGGTCAACGGGAAGGCGAGGTTCGCGAGCTGGCCGAAGCCGCTGGGCGCGCCGGGGTCGGCGCCGGCCTCTCTGGTGATCGCGTCCTGAACCGTGCGCTGCAGCTTCACCGGCGCCGAGCCGGAGGCATCGGAGTAGGGCACGACGAACGGCTTGCGCCGCGCCGCGCCTGCGAGGTCGCCGATCACGATCGCTGCGTCGAACGGGCCGGCGTGGGCGTCGGCGAAGTCGACAGCACCCGCGTCGCCGCCGCTGCCGCCGCTGGTCGAGACGAGCACGATCGTGCGTTGGGTCTCGCGCGCGGCGAACACTCGTGCGAGCTCGAGTAGCGCGGCGGTACCGGACAGCTCGGCGCGAGCGCCGACACCTGCGGCGTCCCGGTGGGCGAGAATCACGATCGGCCTCTGCGCGGTCGAGCCGGGACGCTGGGCGATCACGGACTCCAGTTCCTGCTCACCGTCGATCGTCTGCCCCTGAAAGCGTCGCGTGTGCACCGTGAACCCGCCACCGGCAGCACCGCCGAGCGCACGTAGGGTCTGCGCGATCTGTCCGGCAAGCGCCTGGTCGCCGGCGCTGCCCGGGCGGCGATGCGGAAACTCGGCGGCGATGCTGTTCAGCTCGGCGAAGGCGCGCTGGCCTTCGAAGGCGTCGGGGGCCAGCGAGGAGCGCAGCGGTCCGGGGCGCCCGGTGAGCGAGAATGCGGCCACGGCGAGGGCGATGAGGAACGGCAGGAACGCCGCCCGATAGAGCCGCCCGTTGAGCATCGCTAGACCATAGTTCCGACAGCGGTCCTCCGCGCGCGCTGCCGGCTTGTCCATCAGGCCGAGAGAAGCGCCACGCCTTTAGGTATCGTGCGGCCGCGTGCTACAGCCCGTCGCCGTTGGCCACAAGACGCTCGCCGATTACACGCATATCTGCGGGCGCGAGCTGATCGCTGAAATTCGCGAGCTCGCCGAGCCGCTGCAGGGCGATCGTGTCGTGCACATCTCGGCCACCGCGTTCGGCGGCGGCGTCTCGGAGATCCTCTACACACTCGTGCCGCTGATGCGCGACGTCGGTCTGGACTGCGAGTGGCAGGTGATCTACGGACGCGAGGAGTTCTTCAACGCAACCAAGCTGATGCACAACGCGCTGCAGGGCGCGCCGCAGGACCTCGACGAGGAGCAGTGGGCGACGTGGCGCCAGTACAACGAGATGAATGCCCGTGAGCTCTCGGGCGGTTGGGACGTGTGCCTCGTGCACGACCCGCAGCCGGCCGCCCTGTTCGGCCTCGTACCGGAGAAGGCCAAGGGCTGGGTGTGGCGCTGCCACATCGACGTCTCGACGCCGAACCCGGACACGATCGCCCAGCTACTGCCGTACATCAAGGATTATCCGCAGACGCTCTTCCACATGCAGGATTACGTGCCGCCGGGGATGAACGGGCACGTCAACGTCGTACCCCCGGCTATCGACCCGCTGACGCCGAAGAACATGGCGCTCTCGCCCGAGGACGGCGCGTTCGTCTGCGGCCAGTTCGGGATCGACGTCGACCGGCCGCTGATGTGTCAGGTCTCGCGCTTCGATCCGTGGAAGGACCCGCTGGGCGTGATCGACGCCTACCGCGTCGTCAAGGAGTCGATGCCCGAGGTGCAGCTCGCGCTCGTCGGCTCGATGGCGAGCGACGACCCGGAGGGCTGGGACTTCTTCAACGCGACGATCGCGCACGCCGACGGCGACCCCGACATACACATCCTCAACAACTTCAACAACGTCGGCGCGATCGAGGTCAACGCGTTCCAGTCGCACTCGGACGTGCTGATCCAGAAGTCCACGCGCGAGGGCTTCGGGCTGACCGTCTCGGAGGCGATCTGGAAGGCGCGCCCGTTCATCGGCGGCAACGTCGGCGGCATCCCGCTGCAGATCGAGGACGGCGTCACGGGCTTTCTCGTTTCGAGCGTCGAGGAGTGCGCGGAGCGCTCGCTCGAGGTGCTGAAGGACCCGGCACTCGGCAAGTTCCTCGGCAGGCGTGGCAAGGAGCACGTGCGCACGCACTTCCTCACGCCGCGCTACCTGCGCGACTACCTGAAGATCTTCACCGAGCTGAAGACGAAGTAGTGAGCACGGATGTCGAGCGTTCCGATCAGAGCGCCGACAGGATCGAGGCGCGAGCATGACTCCTGACGTGCCTCTGGTACTCGTGAGCAACCGCGGTCCGGTCACCTTCGACGCCGACGGCAACACCCAGCGCGGCTCGGGCGGCGTGGTCACGGCGCTCACCGGGCTGGCAACCCATCGCGAAGCAATTTGGATCGCCTCGGCGATGAGCGAGTACGACGCGAAGGTCTCCGAGGAGCACGGCGGTCGGTCGTTCCCGGTTCGCTCGCCGACAGGCGACGTCGACTTCCGCGTGCGCCTGGTCGTCTCAGATCCGGACGCCTACGACCGCTTCTACAACGTCGTGGCCAACCCGATGCTGTGGTTCATCCAGCATTACCTGTGGGACCTTTCGAACGCCCCGGACATCCGCCGCGAGGAGATTGAGGCGTTCGAGTTCGGCTACAACGCCGTCAACGACGACCTCGCGCAGGCCGTCGTCGAGGAGCTCGAGGGAACTGAGGAGCCGGTCGTGATGATCCACGACTACCACCTCTACACGCTTCCGGGACTCGTGCGGCGGGCGCGCCCGGACGCCTTCCTGCACCACTTCGTGCACATCCCTTGGACGCAATCCGATGCCTGGCGGGTGCTGCCGACGCGGATCCGCGAGGAGATCTTCATGGGGCTGCTCGCGAACGACATCATCGGCTTCCACACGCGCTCCTACCGGCGCAACTTCCTGCAGTGCTGCCGCGATCTGATGGGGCTCGACGTGGACTTCGAGCGCGGCATCGTGATCGCGCCGGGCGGCGAGCGCGAGGTGTGGGTGCGTGCCTATCCGCTGCCGATCGACCACGAGGCCACACGCCGCATCGCCCAGCGCGCCCGGGTGGAGCAGTTCGAGCAGGAGCTCCTGCGCCGGCGGCGCGACTTCCTGATCCTGCGCGTCGACCGCGCCGACCTCTCGAAGAACGTATTGCGCGGCTTCTCGGCGTTCGACCTGTTCCTCGAGCAGCACCCCGAGTTCTCAGAGCGCGTCACGTTCGTCGCGCAGATGATGCCCTCGCGTACCGATGTGCCGCAGTACGCCGAGTACCTGGAGGCGATCGAGGCGATCGTGGCGGTCGTCAACCACCGTCACGGCACACCCGACTGGATGCCGATCCAGCTGAAGCTGAGAGACGACCTCGAGGAGGCCATGGCCTCCTACAAGCACTACGACGTGCTGCTCGTCAACGCGATGTTCGACGGCATGAACCTGGTCGCCAAGGAGGGCCCGATCGTCAACGAGCGCGAGGGCGTCTCGATCCTCTCCGAGAACACGGGCGCGCACGAGGAGCTCGGCGAGTTCGCGCTGTCGGTTAACCCGTTCGACATCCAGGAGCTGGCCGACTCGATCCACGCGGCGCTGACGATGGCGCCGCAGGAGAAGCAGCGGCGCGCTAAGGGGCTCGTGCAGATCGTGACCTCGCGTGACCCGGGTGACTGGATCGACGAGCAGCTGGCGGACATCCGCGCGAAGGGCCGGACCCGCTAATCTTGCTGCTCGGTGCGCCGTGCCTCACAGCGGCGCGCCGGTTCTCGCATGACATTGCCTGCACCGACATACGACCTAGTGCTGCTGCTCGACCCTCAGGCCGACGACGCGACGCGTGCGAAGCTCGTCACCGACACGCGCACCTCGATCTCGGCGCAGGGCGAGCTGCTCCGCCACGACGAGTGGGGCGAGCGGGCGCTGACCTACCCGATCGAGCGCAGGACCAGCGCGCGCTACCACCTGATGCAGTTCCACGTGGCTGACACGGAGCTGCTCGGCAGCCTGGATCGCACACTGCGTCTGGCCGACGAGGTGCTGCGCTTTCGCATCATCAAGCTGGCGCCGGGCGTGCCCAGCGCCCCGGACATGAGCGCCGCCCCGGCGGCCACGCCACGAGGCGAGTCCACAGAGGGCGAGCCGACGCCGGCAGCCGAGGCTGCACCGGCAGAGACACCCGCTCCGGCCGAGACGACTGCACCGGCCGAGGCGCCTGCACCGCCGGCCGAGGCACCTGCACCGGCCGAGGCCACCGAGGCGGAGCCCCAGGGCTCGCCCGAGGCCGAGCCGGCGACCGAAGTCGCCGTCGGCGAGCCGAGCTGAGCTCGCTGCACGCCGGCCATCACGGCGGCTCGAGCAGAGTGCAAGCCGGGCGCCAAGCGCCTAGCTCCTCGCCGCGGGCGTAATAAGATCGAAGACATGGGCTGGGCTGAAGACATGGGCGAGGGTGCGGCAAAGCGCACCGACGTGCTCCGTGCATCGCCACCGATGTTCGAGTCGCGCGTGCTCGATGCGCTCTCGCGCGTGCACCCGATCGTGCCGGTGCTGATCTTCGTGCCCGGGATCGCCTACCTGGAGGGCTGGAGCCTTGCCAGCGTCAGCGTGCTCGTCTCGCTGGCGCTGTTGATCGGCGGCTATGCCCTGTGGACGCTGTTCGAGTACTGGCTGCACCGGATCGTCTTCCACTTCGAGCCGGAGGCAGGCCTCGGCGCGCGCATGCACTGGATCATCCACGGCGTCCACCACGACCACCCGAACGACCCGATGCGCCTGGTGATGCCGCCGGCCGTGAGCGTGCCGTTGGGCGCGGCTGTGTTTGGCCTGCTCTACCTGGCCTTTGGCGAGGACTACGCCCCGGGGCTCGGCGCGGGCTTCTTCGTCGGCTACCTGGTGTACGACATGATGCACTACTACCTGCACCACTTCCGCGCAAGGGGACCGGTCGGGCGGATGCTGCGCGAACGGCACATGCGCCACCATTTCCAGGACGACACGCGTGGCTTTGGCATATCGGCGCCTTACTGGGACGAGGTGTTCGGCACCTCCCCGCGCGCCCGCCGCGCGCCGGCCGGTACCGCAGACGACCGCAATTAGCGGGCTCGAAGCGCGGCGCGCGAGGCTCGCACCCGCAAGCCGGTCTAGACTCGTCCGTTCGTAATTCTGAGAGTCGAGCAGCCCGAGAGAGGGCAAGCTAGAAGCCGAAAGGAAGAGGAGCCGTGGCCGCCACCAACATCAACAGGGTCGTGATGACCGGGAACCTGACCGCCGATCCCGAGCTGCGCTCGCTGCCGAGCGGCACGTCGGTCTGCAAGCTGCGCATCGCCTGCAACACGCGGCGCAAGGACGGCGCGTCCGGCGAATGGGTCGACAAGCCGAACTACTTCGACGTCACCGTGTGGGGCGCGCAGGGCGAGAACGCGGCGCGCTACCTGTCCAAGGGACGGCCCGTCGCGATCGACGGACGCCTGGAGTGGCGCGAGTGGGAAGCGCAGGACGGCACAAAGCGCCAGGCAACCGATATCATTGCCGATTCGGTGCAGTTCCTGGGCTCGCGTGAAGACGCCTCCGGCGGAGGCGGACCGATCGGAGCGCGTCAGTCGGGCGGAGCTCCCTCGGGGGGCGAGGTGCCGATCGATGAAGGCGACTTCCAGACTGCGCCCGCCGGCAGCACCGGCGACGACGACATTCCGTTCTGAGCACCACCAGTTACAGAGAGGTTCTTGTGCATTCACCCGTTTCCACGTCCACCCACTGCAGCCGCTTCAGCGGCGGGCTCCGCTGATGGCCAAGGCACGCGGACGCGGCAAGCCGGTTCGCCGGCGCGACAAGAAGGGCGGGGTCGGAAGCGGGCGGCGCAAGTCCTGCCAGCACTGCCGCGACAAGGTCGAGCAGGTCGACTACAAGGATGTCACCTCGCTGCGCAAGTTCATCTCGGAGAAGGGCAAGATCCGCTCGCGCCGGATCACGGGCTCCTGCCGGCGCCACCAGGTGCAGATCGCGCGTGCCGTCAAGCGCGCCCGCGAGCTCGCGCTGCTGCCCTACGTCAACGAGGGCGGTCGCGAGGACAGTCCGCGGCGCGACCGCGACCGCGGCGACCGCGACCGTTAGGACGACGATGCCGGACGCCATCCTTCTGCAGGACGTTGAGACGCTCGGCGAGCAGGGCAACGTCGTAGACGTCTCCAAGGGCTACCTGCGCAACTACCTGATGCCGCGCAAGCTGGCCCAGCCGGCGACGAAGGGTGCTGTCGAAGCGATCCGCCAGCGTCAGGAGGCCGCCGAGCGCGCCGAGCGCAACGCGATCGAGAAAGCCGAGGAGAACGTCAACCTGCTGAACCGCACGGTGCTGACGATCCCTCAGCAGGCGGGTGCCGACGGTCGCTTGTTCGGCTCGGTCACGGCACAGGACATCGCCAACGCGATCAAGGAAGCCCGCGGCCTGAAGATCGACAAACGCAACGTGCACCTGCCGGAGCCGATCAAGAACGTCGGCACCTACATGGTCGTCGTCGAGGTCGTCGACGACGTCCCCGCGACCATCAAGACGATGGTCGTCGCGAAGAAGTAGCGCGCCGGACGCCGCCGCGCGCTACGGCTGCCCGCCGTTGCCCGTGCGAACATTTGTTCGTGCGCAACAAAAACATCCGTAGGAGCGGGGAGTCCGGTCGGGCGGCCACTGGCCCGACCCTAAACTCGCCCAACCCATGAGCGCAGTCGCGACAACCAACGGCACGAACGGAGCCTCGCGTGCGGGCCTCACGCCGCCGCACAACCTCGACGCCGAGCAGTCGGTGCTGGGAGCGATCCTGCTCTCGGACCGCTCGCTGTACGCGTTGGTGATCGAGGAGGGGCTGCGCGCGGACGACTTCTACCGCGAGCGCCATGGCGCGATCTACGACGCGATGCTGGCGCTCTACAACGAGAGCGAGCCAGTCGACACGCTGACGGTGATCGACCGCTTGCGCCAGTCGGGCAAGCTCGAGGAGATCGGTGGGGCGGCGGCCGTCGACGAGCTCACCGGAGTCGTGCCGTCGGCCGGTCACGCGCGACGCTACGCGCAGATCGTGCGTGAGAACGCGCTGCTGCGGCGACTGCTGAAGGCCTCCTATGAGATCCAGGAGAGCGTGGCCGGACACCAGGCGCCGCCACGCGAGCTGGTCGAGCAGGCGGAGAAGGCGATGCTCGAGGTCGCGCGCGACGATCGCCAGCAGGACTTCAGGGCAATCGAGGAGGTGCTGCACGAGGAGCTCGACAAGCTCCACCGCCTGTCGATCGAAGGCACTTCGCTGACGGGCACGCCGTCGGGCTTCAAGGATCTCGACGAGATCACGGGCGGCTTTCAGCCGGGCAACCTGATCATCATCGCGGCGCGCCCGGCGATGGGCAAGAGCGCGCTCGTCTGCAACATCGCCGAGAACGCGGCGGTCGAACACAACAAGGCGGTCGCCCTGTTCTCGCTGGAGATGGCGGAGGCCGAGCTGGCGCAGCGCTTCGTCGCCTCACAGGCGCGCATCAAGGGCGAGGAGCTGCGCAAGGGACGCGTCGCCGAGCAGCGCTGGCCGAAGATCCTCAAGGCCTCGCAGGTGCTGGCGGCGGCGCCGCTGTGGGTGGATGACTCAAGCGACGTCGGCATGCTCGAGATCCGCGCCAAGGCACGTCGGCTGCACAGTCAGTGCGAGGGCGGCCTCGGGCTGATCATCATCGACTACCTGCAGCTGATGCGCACCGACAGTCGCTACGACAGCCGCGTGACGGCGGTCGGCGAGCTGAGCCGTGGGCTGAAGATCCTCGCGCGTGAGCTGGGCGTGCCGGTGATCGCGCTCTCGCAGCTGAGCCGCGCGGTGGAGACGCGACCAGACAAGAAGCCGCAGCTCTCCGATCTGCGCGAGTCGGGAAACCTCGAGCAGGACTCCGACCTCGTGATGTTCATCTACCGCGACGAGTACTACAACGAGGACTCAGAACGCGAGGGCGAGGCTGACCTGATCATCGCCAAGCACCGAAACGGGGCGGTCGGCAAAGTCACGCTGACCTTCCAGAAGGAGTACCCGAAGTTCAACAACTACGCCGGGGAGCGCTACGCGCCGTGAGTGACCTCTCCGACGCACAGGCACCCGCGAGCTTGTCGGCAGGCGGACCCTGCCCGTATGGACTGTGCGACGGCAGCGGCTTCGTAATCGAGGAGCAGACGAATACGGCGAGCGACTGCCGCTGTCGCGTGGGGCGCATCGCGAAGCGACGGATGGCGGGGCTGGAGGGCCGCATGCCGAGGCATTACCGCGGCGTCTCCTTCGAGCGCCCGCCGGTGCCGGAAATCGCGCGTGTCGCCCCGGACGTGGTGCAGGAGGTGCGTCGCTACGTACGCGAGATCGACGCGAACCTCGACGCGGGGCGGGGACTGTGGCTGATGGGCGACGTCGGCACGGGCAAGACAACGCTCGCGATGATCGTCTCCAAGGCGGCGATCGACGCCGGGCACTCGGTGGCGATCTACTCGCTGCCGCGCCTGCTCAACCTGATCCGCGACGCAATCGAGTCCGACGCGGGCAAGCTTGCATTCTTGGACCGCCTCACGGCGGTCGATCTGCTGCACGTCGATGATTTCGGGGCGGAGAACACGACCGAGTGGGTGCTCGAGCAGCTCTACTCGATCGTCAACGCGCGATACGAGGATGAGCGCGCGATGATTGTTACGACCAATCTGAAGCCGCACGAACTCAAGGAGCAACTTGGCGAGCGCACCGTCTCGCGGCTGGTCGGAATCTGCGGTGACGGGCTTCCGCTGTTCGGCGAGGATGACCGGCTCAGACACAAAGTCTCATCCGCGCGCCCGGAGGACTCGGCAGAGCGGAGAGTGCGCTTCGCAGAGGCACGTGACGGGGACACGGGCGACCTAGACACGCCCGTGCAGGCGCGCCTGGCCTGAGCGTCCGGTTCGCCCGCGGCGACTGCGGGCTTGGACGAGGCTCACCCTACGTAGACTGCACCTGACATGCCCGGAATCGTGATCGTAGGCGCCCAGTGGGGCGATGAGGGGAAGGGAAAGATCACCGACCTGCTCGCCGAGCAGGCGGACGCGGTCGTGCGCTTCCAGGGCGGCAACAACGCTGGGCACACGATCGTGCGCGACGGCGAGGAGTGGAAGCTGCACCTGATCCCCTCGGGGATCCTCTATCCGGGCAAGTGCTGCGTAATCGGAAACGGCGTCGTGATCGACCCGAAGGTGCTGATCGGCGAGCTCGACGCGCTGCGCGCGCGGCGCGTTGACGTCGGCGGCCTGCGCATCTCGGCCAACGCCCATCTGATCATGCCCTACCACCTGCTGCTCGACCATGCCGGCGAGGCGAAGCTCGGCAGCCTGCAGATCGGCACGACGCGCCGCGGGATCGGGCCTTGCTATGCGGATAAGGCGGCGCGGCTGGGGATCCGCCTGCAGGATCTGCTCGACGAGAAGATCCTGAAGAAGAAGATCGTCGCCGCGATGGAGCCCAAGCGCCTGTCGCTGCGACCGTTCGAGAAGGACCCGTCGCTTGACCTGCACACGATGACCGAGGAATACCTGACGTTCGGACACCGGCTCGAGCAGCACATCGCGGACACCTCGAAGCTGATGTGGGATCTGCTCGACGACGGGCGGAGGGTGATCTTCGAGGGTGCGCAGGGGGCGATGCTCGACATCGACCACGGCACCTATCCATTCGTCACCTCCTCCAACCCGCTGTCCGGGGCGGCCTGCGTGGGCACGGGCGTCGGCCCGAAGGACATCGACGAAGTGTGGGGGATCTCCAAGGCGTACACGACGCGGGTCGGCGCAGGGCCGTTTCCAAGCGAGCTGCACGACGAGATGGGCGAGCTGATCCGCTCACGCGGTGGCGAGTTCGGAACGACGACCGGCAGACCGCGGCGCACCGGCTGGCTCGACCTCGTCGCGCTGCGCTACGCGGCGCGACTGAACACGCTCACGGGGCTCGTCGTGACCAAGCTCGACGTGCTCTCGGGACTCGACCGCATCCAGGTCTGCACGAGCTACCGCGGCGCCGAAGACGCCGTGTTCGAGGACTTCCCCTACCACCAGACGGTGCTGCACCACACGACCGCCATGCTGACGGAGCTGCGCGGCTGGAGCGAGGACCTCGGCGAATGCCGCACGCTCTCAGACCTACCCGAGGGCGCGCGCGAATATCTCGACTACATCGCCGAGCACACCGGGGCGCCGGTCACGCTGATCGGCGTCGGCCCGGGCCGCGAGCAGACGATCTGGACGGACGCCGGGCGCGAGACACTGCTCGGCCAGGGCAGGGGCGCGGCAGACCCGACGAGCGTCTAGCGGGATCGGCCCACCGCCAGGCCGGGAAGACCGCGGCGGGGCTCTAGCCTGCAAGGCATGAGCTCGCGGCAAGAACAGACCCCTTATCTGGACGCACTGCTCGAGTACGCCGAGCGCGACCCGGCACGCCTGCACGTGCCCGGCCACAAGGGTGGCCCTGGCGCCGACCCGGGTCTGGCGCACGCGATCGGCGAGCGCGCGCTGAGCCTCGATATCCCGGCACTCACGCACGGGATCGACGTCGGCCCGGTGCCGACGCCGTTCGAGCTTGCGCAGGAGTTGGCGGCCGAGGCATGGGGAGCGACGCGCGCTTGGTTCCTGGTCAACGGCGCATCGCAGGGTAACCTCTCGGCCGGGCTCGCGCTGGCTCACTATGGAAACGAGATCGTCGTTCAGCGCAACGCGCACTCGAGTGCGATCGACGCGTTGGTGCTCTCAGGCCTGCGCCCGACGTTCGCCGCGGCCGAGGTCGACCCGGAGCTGGGAATTGCCCACTGCCTCTCGCCGGAGACGCTCGACGACGCGCTGGCGCGGACGCCGGGAGCAGTGGCGGCATGGATCGTCTCGCCGACCTACTTCGGCGCCGTCGCCGACGTGGCAGCGCTGGCCGGCGTGGCCCATGCGCGCGGCGTGCCCCTGATCGTCGACGAGGCGTGGGGGGCGCACCTGGCCTTCCACGAGCAGTTGCCGGCGCACGCGCTGTCGCTCGGCGCCGATCTGGTGATCTCGAGCACGCACAAGATCGTCGGCAGCCTGACGCAGTCGGCCATGCTCCACCTCGGCGCCGGCGGACGGATCGGCGCCGACGCAGTCGACCGCGCTGTGACGCTGACCGAGTCGACGAGCCCGAGCGCGCTGTTGACGGCCTCGCTCGACGGCGCCCGGCGCCAGGCCGCCGTGCACGGGCGCGAGTTGCTCGATGAAACGATGCGTGGGCTCGTGCAGACGCGCGCGCAGATCAGGGAGATCGAGGGGCTCGACGTGCTCGACGAGCGCTTATGCGGGCGCTCAGGCGTGTTCGCCTACGACCCCCTGCGCGTCGCGATCGACGTGCGTGGGATTGCGGCCAACGGCTACGAAATGGCGCCACTGCTGCGTGAGCTGGGCGACATCAATCTCGAGCTGTACGCCCAGAACGTGATCGTCGCCGTGTTCGGCATGGGCGAGCGCGCGATGCCCGAGGCCGCGCGACTCGTGCAAGCCCTGCGCGATGCCGTCGAGCGAGTGGGACTCGATCCGACAGGCGAGAGCGCCAGCTTCGCCGCGCCGCCCCCGTGGGGCGAGCTCGCGATGACGCCGCGCGAGGCCTTCCTCGGCAAGCAGGAGGTCGTGCCCGCCGAGCAGGCCGCCGGGCGAATCGCCGCCGAGTCGCTTGCCACCTATCCGCCGGGGATCCCCAACGTGCTGCCAGGCGAGCGCCTGACCGCCGAGACGCTTGCCTATATCCAGAGCACGCTCGAGCAGGGGGGCAGCGTGCGCGGGGCCAGCGATCGACTGCTGCGGACGGTTCGCGTGGTGGTCGAGAAAACTCGGCATTGAGTGGGCGCCAAGTACCCCCCGCCTCGACCCATCGCGTCCTGACGGAGAGACTAACCATTAGTTACTCGGGCAGCTCCTCACCAGCCAGTCGACAGACGGTACGTGCCACGGCGTCAGGAGTCTCCGCGCCGCTTAGCTCGACTTTTGTGACTCGGTCGCCGAGTTGCTCGAGGTTGGCCAGGTATCCGTCGCGGAGCTTCGATAGAAACCGGGTCGTTAGCGCCCGCTCATGGCGTCGCCCGCGAGTCGCAACTCGCTGAACGCACACCTCGACAGGGACGTCCAGGAAGATCGTGAGCGATGGGCGCAAACCCCCTGGCCACAGGTGCGCTTGGACAGTCCCGAGCATTGCTAGGTCGTCAGGTGGCAACACAAGGGCACCGAACACGAGATCCTTTCCCGGAGCAAAGTCCGACAGGAGTCGAGTACTTCGCGCAGCGTTTACGCGGAACCGATGCAGTGCCAAGAAAATCAGCTCTGTTTCAAAGGAAAACTGCAACGGGTGCGCAAAGTAGGCGTCCAAGAGAGGGTGCTCGTCCGGCTGCTCGAACACCGCCGTGGCGTTCAACTGGGACGCGGCCAGTTCCACCGTCGTCGTCTTGCCGGCGCCGAGAATCCCCTCCACCGCAAGCCAGCGGGTCACTGACTGGGCTTGCCCCGACGTGCTTGGAACATCAACCTGACAACCGCCGACCATCCCGGCCAAATTCTAGGCGTCGGCGGTCGAGGCAGGGCTTGTCCTCTGTGTCGAGCTCCCATTGTCCATCCCGCCTTTCTCGCATCGTGGCCGTCGGCGAGATACTTGCGTACGAACCTGCGACCGTATCGCACGCGGTCAAGCCAGCCGGAAGCGCGATTCCATCCGGCACTCGGACAAGGCGCAGCATACGATAGTCGTAACTCTCATTCTGTTGATGATGACGAAACAGAGCGTAAGGGTCGAGGCGAGGGTGTTTCCACTCTACGGCCCGAAGTTGCTTACCCATCTCGGCGAGGGCCGCCTTTGCTGCCGCCTCAGGAATTACGCGCACATCTCCAGCTTCGCGTATCATCAGACTTGCCAACTCGGGGATTTGATCGTATCGGAGTAGTGCGAACACGCCGAGTGGCGAGCCTTCATCCCACGACCCGAGAAGAGAGGCTGCTACTTCGCTCTCCGTTAGTTTTCGGGGAAACCTGCGGCCCTCGCGAGCAAGTGCGTCCCCAACAAGACGCTTCTTTACATGAAACGCCGGGGGTGTTACGAAGAGTCGAGCGTCAAACCGCTGGCTCCGCTTGATAGCGGAGTCCGCGACGTCTATGTCATTTGTCGCGATAAAGAACAGGACGCGGCGTTGCTCCCAGAGACGCGCGAGCTTCGGCAACATCGAGGTGGTCAAAAACCGGCCGAACGGATCAGACTCGCCGTCACGCTTTCGGATCAACTCGTCTATCTCGTCGAACAAAACCACGCAGTGATCCAGCTCCATGAGCTGGTCGAAGATTTCGTCAGCCTTTGCTGGCACACGATCCATTCCTTCGCTGAGAAAGTCCGATGCGAGGACTTCGACAAACTGCCACTGGATGGCTTCAGCTAGAGATCTCACGAGGGTGGTCTTTCCCGTGCCCGGTGGACCGAACAAGATGGCGGAGCGCGCCTGGTCATAGGCTGTCTTGTGGCGGGTTATTAGGGGCTTATCGGGGTCAAGCCACTCTGCCTTGTTCACGTGGGCGCGAATTGGATGGAGGAACATAGCGGCGAGCTGACGGCCCGGCGACCAGCCAGTTCCGTCCGGCCAGAGATCTCCGCGCTCAGACAATGTGTTTAGCGGATCAGGGTCCCGCCCCGTAGCACGATGAGCTTTTCTCAGCTCAGCTGCCCTTTGACTCGTCCAATGACCCACCAGGCATCGGAGTGACTCCAGATACGAATAAACCGCGGCGGTAGCCCACGCCTCGGCCGAAGTGCGATGCGGATGGTGCCCAGAGCACCAGCCGCGGGTGCCGTCGTCGAGAGAGATGCGCGTGCGCTTAGCCAGCTGCCAGGCGGCTAGCAGCTTTGGAAGGTGCGGAAGAAGCAGCGTCCGCATCACCTGGCCGCCAGCTACGTGAAGGGCCGGCCGAAGCAATGCTGCGAGGGTCTCGAACGTGTAGCAATAGGCGTTACCAGCGGCCGGGTAGTGGAATAACGGTTCGTAGAGAGGCCAACCACCGGAGGGCAGTTGAGCGGTGAAGTACGCGTCAAGCGCAGCTCTATAGAGCTCAAGGCGCGGAGTGGTCGCCGTTACTGGCGTCGTCTCTGACGACAAGAACTCCGTGCTTAGGGCCCACGCGAGTTGATGGGCGTCCACCCGCTCTGCTCCAACCTGAATTAGGGCGGTTTGCGTGGCCAGCATCCGATATGACCACAGCTCAGCGGTTGCGCGCTTACGCCGGAGTTCGACCGGGACCGGTCGAAGTACTTGCCTCCGCTGGTCCCACTGTTCCAAGAGGCGTATCGCTCAATATGTGTGAAATGCGTTTGGTGGATATGCGTCGTCCGATGAGGCGTCGGACTGAGGTAGCTCTCCTATTCCTTGCCGATCTGTGTCCCCAGGGTCTAGGACGGCCCAGACTTCATTCACTAGCGATTTAACGTTGTCGCGATGACTTGCGAGGACGTCGTCGGGCGCCAGCGCGAGGATCGGAGCGAGCGTTCGTACGCGACAATAGATGTAGGCTGCCTTCTCGCTCGCCCAAGCGTCGGGGCCAAGCGAAAGAGCACGTGCAGCAAAGCTGGCGAGATCGGCCGCGTGCGCGGCGGTCTTTGTCTCAAGTGGATCGTGAAGAGATTCGAAGCACGTTGCGCTCGAGCTCAGATGACTGACGGCGGGGGGAGACGGCGTATCTATCTCGCGGGCGCGATCGCTCGCCTGCCTGACAAACCAGGGCTGTGTGGGGTGTTTGAACCAGAGTACGCTTGCCTGGTGCCGAGCGACAGCGTCCTGGAGTTCGGCTCGTGCGGTGCGCAACTCCTCGAATGTCAGGGTGTCGGTCACGTTACGCCTCTGCTGGCACCGGCGGTCCGAACCGCTGGGTGTTGATCTGCTCCTTCTCCACGACTGCGCTCGCGAGGTCGATTCCGGCGATGTTTGCTAGATGAGCGATGTAGAGCTGCACATCGGCGATCTCGAGCGCGGCCTCACGAGATCCTGAACCGCTAGTTTGAATGGCCTCGCGGAGCTCGCGCAACTCCCCGTTAATGAGAGAAAGGCACTCGTCTACTTGCTCGTTGGACCATCCGCGCGCTTGGGCGGCCCGGTAGTAGTACCGCTGTAGGGCGTCGAGCCCAATTGCTGGGGCGGAGATGTCACCGGAACGTATGGCGTCGATGGCAAGTTTCACCTCGCTGGTCCTGCGCACGAGTCCGGTGAGGGTGATGTCCTCGGGTAGCGTGCGCGTGAAGATCGGTAGCCCAAGAGCGTGCGCATAGCCGAGCTCCATTGCCGCGCTCCGGCCAACATAGCCAGCCGGCGAATGCAGCCATACGAAGTGCGCCTGACGCATGGCGGCGAGATGACGCTGCTCAATTGTGCCGGGATCCTCGCCCTCCTCCTCCGCGGAGAATACGAAGCCATCGCGCTCGGCCGTCCAGTCGAGTGTGAGGGGGGACAGAACGCGACAGCCCATTTTGAGAAGCGACTCGAAGTCGGACCGCAAGCCGTCCACGTCATGGCGAAAGCTGCCGCAGAGCACTGCCGTCACCACGCCCTCGCTTACGGCCTCTGGGTTCAGCAGTAGGCCTACATCCGTGCTCTCCTCCACGATCGCTGGAGGCGTACCATAAGACATGGATTGATTATGAAGACGGTGGCAGACAGATCGCGGTTCTTGGCCGCTAACGCCGTTCGCTTCCGTATCGCGGAGTGGTGCGCCCTCGAGCCGATCAGCAGGGAGACGATCGCCGAGCGACTTGGCCGCACGTCGGGCAGCCTCAGCGCGCCCAAGACTCTCCTGAAGCACGGGGCTCTCGTGGCTGCCGGACGTGGGATCGCCGGCGGAGGGGGGCCTGCAGCGCAGCTGTTCCGGCTTAACCCAGCCTGGGAGAGCGCCTTGAGTGAGGCGCGTCGGCTGATGCGACCGGCTTATCTGGAGAGCGGGACCGAGTTGTTGCTCATCCCGCTTGCGGCGACCCAAAGGGCGTGCGGTGTCCTGGCGAACGACGATGGCGTCGAGATCGCATGGGGAGCACGGCTGGACGGCGAGCAGGCTGGCCTGATTCTTAGTCCGCATCGCGGTCCTGACGGGAGAGCCACGATCCGGACGGTTGCCGCGCTTGCGGACGCCGGTGTACACCCGGTCCGGCTACGGCTGCGGGCTCCGATGGCTGCTGAGGAACTACGGCGATGGTCTCTACGAGTCGCGGGCGAGAACGGGCGTCAGATCGGGTCGACTGATGACTAGCGCTTTGTCGTCGCTGGGCATTCTTCGTATTCGACCTCCCTTCCACAGGGCTGCGCTTCTTTCTTACCTTTCCGCTCGCGCGATGCCCGGGGTTGAGCAGGTTGACGGTGACGTGTACCGGCGTGTCGTGACACAGAACGGACGAACCGGGATTCTGTCGGTTGATCTCGGTCGCAGTGAAACCCTCGGACAGGCTACCGTAGGGTGTGATATTCCTGGTGCGAGACACTGGGCGATCACCCGCGCCGAAGCACTCATAGACGGCGATACGGATGTAAGCCCGATTGAGGTTCACCTGCGCCGAGATCACAAGCTTGGCGTAATCGTTGCGGCTCAGCAAGGCGTTCGAATCCCGGGGGCCGTCGACCCATTCGAGCTTGCAGTCCGGTCCATACTTGGTCAGCAGATCTCGGTCGCTGGCGCAAGAACGCTCGCCACGCGCCTCGTTGAGCGTTTCGGCACCCCTCTGCCCGTACCACGCGGGAACCTGACCGTGTCGTTCCCTAGCGCTTTCACACTTGAGGGTGCAGACATTGAGCATTGTGGTGTCACAAGAGCCCGCGCCGGATCAATCCGTACCCTCGCACGCCTGACGGCCACCGGACAATTAGAAATGGCATGGCGTTCGCGAGTTGAGGAAACGTACGAAGAACTACTGAGAATAAAGGGCATCGGCCCATGGACCGCCTCCTACATCGCACTCCGTGCGCTGGGCGCTGCGGATGCCTCGATGGCAACGGACTTGGGTGTCAGGCAGGTCATAGGAACACGACGCGCTCCTGTATCGGCATCTGTTGCCGCGGTGGCGGCCGATCGATGGATTCCATTTCGCGGATACGCGGCGATTCATATCTGGACGAGTTTGCTGCTTTCACAGCACCGCACCTGAGCCTGTCGAGACCCATTCATCTGTACTTTCCGACGGCTGGAGGAGAAGCGGGACAGTGCTCGTTGGCGGGCGCGTGCCGGGCTGATCAGGCGCCGGTGCAAGCCACCGTACGGACCAACCTGCTGATCAGGCACTCGGGCGCGCAACCTACTGATTATGGGCCGTCCGGGAATCGAACCCGGAACCTTGGGCTTAAGAGGCCCCTGCTCTGCCGGTTGAGCTAACGGCCCGGAAGGGCGCCGGCAACTGGCCGGCTCGGGCAGCGATTCTAGCCGAGGGCGACTATTTGCTCTTGCCCGTCGACGTCGTGCCGGTCGGAGTCTTCGGCTGCGCCGTCGTTTTGACCGCGGTCCCCTGGAAGTTGCCCCCTGCGCTGGCTTTGCCCGTGTAGACCGTGCCGTTCGTCGTCGTCGTGAGGATTTGGCCTGCGGGCCCCTTCTTGACCGATTCGAGTTCTTTCTTCACGCGGTCGCGTTCGGCGGCCGGCGCGAGCGCCACGGCCTTGGTCGTCGCCAGGTCGCCGACACGCGTGTTCTTGGCTTTGTAGGCGTACTCGGCGAGCGCCGCGTAGTAGGAGGCGTTCTTCGGTTCGGCCGCAACGACGATCTGCAGCACCTGCACGGCGGAGCTCGGCTGGTTGAGCCCTTCGGCGCCGTAGACACGCAGCATCAGCTTGGCCAGTTCCAGGCTCGGCTTGGGCGGATTCAGCGCGAGATAGCGTTCCCACGAGCGCGAGGCCTGCGAGAACAGTTCCTTGCCCTTCGCCGTCGGCGCCCCGGTCTGCGTGTTTACGTACGCTTCGCCGCCTGCTTCGTGCAGCTGCGCGGCTGTCAGTTTTTCCCAGGCGGCGACGTTGCTCGGCTGCTTTTTGACCTGCTTGTCGTACTTCTTGATCTGGCTGGAGAAGCTCGCGCCGCCGGAGCCTTCGTTTTCGGTCGCCGCGTTGAGTAGCCCGCCGCCGCCCGAGCCCGCGCCGACGCCGAACAGGATCAGCCCGCCGCCGACCAGCAGCGCCAGGCCGACGTAGATCACCTTGACCGCGCGGCGACGGTGCTTGCCTCTCAGGTCGAAGAGCATCAGCTCGTGTGGTCTGGATCGACGTGGTCGATGATCTGCTGCACGCTTTGCTCCGCTGTCTCTTCCGGATACGGTGCCGGGCTCCCCGTAGAACCCCCAGCACCCTGATCGCGCCTGGCGGCTCTCCGGCCGACAAGCGCGGCCACCAGGATACTCGCCTCATACAGCACGTACAGCGGGACCGTCTCGAGCACCAGCGTGATTGCGTCGCCCGGCAGGAACGCAGCGACCGCCGCGCAGGCGACGATCGCGTAGCGCCGGCTCTTGCGCAGCCGCTCGACCGATACCAGGCCGATCCGGGTGACGCCGAGGATCACGACGGGCACCTGGAATACGAGGCCCATCGCCAGCAGCACCGTGGCCGCGAATTTGTAGAACTGGCTCGCCTGCACGAGTACGTTGAACTCGTTCGCGTTGAAGTTGACGAAGAAGCGCACCGCCGCCGGAAGCACGACGAAGTAGCCGAACAGCACGCCGGCCGCGAACAGGAACGGCACCGCCATCAGCAGCGGTTTCGCCGCGCGTTTCTCATCGGGGCTGAGCGCCGGTACGACGAAGCCGTATACCTCGTAGAGGATCAGCGGCAGCGAGATCACGAGCGCGAACAGCAGCGACACCGTGATCGTCGTCGTGAACGGCTCGCCCACGCCGAGCGTCACCGGGTTGTCGCCGATCGGCTTCTTCGGGATCTTCGCGACGTCGGCCTTCATCGCCGCGATCAGCCCCGGCAGCTGCGTGCGCGCCGCCGGCGAGAGGCCGCTGCCGGGACGCTCGAGCGCTTCCAGCGCCGCGCGGGTGTCGCCGGAGAGCTTGAGCACAGCCTGCTGCGCAAGCACCGCCTGGCCGATCGTGCCCTGGCCCCTGGCGACCTGCTTCTTCGTCTGCGCCTGCAGCGGCTTGTTGAGGACGTGCAGCAGTTCGTGGTTCTGCCACAGGCAGACGCCGAAGACGACCGCAAGCACGATCCCGCTGATGATCAGGCGCGTACGTAGCTCGTCGAGATGCTCCACGAGGCTGAGGCGCTCCTCGTGGCCGATCGGGCGGATGGCGGTGGCCATAGGCAACCCCAAGCTACCACCGAGCCGTTGCGGCCCGCGCGCCTGGCAGACCGTTCTCGGACCCCCGCTGCACGGAGGACCGGCCCGGGCGCAATGCGCTAAAGCCGTCGCTGCCTGCCGTCGATGAAACCCCTGACCAGAGATGCAGACGCCAGAGAGCCCCGACATCCACCCCCGCGCACCGAAGCCCCCACAGGCCGCGGCGAAGACCGCAGCCAATGGTAAGGAGCGCTCGGGGAACTCCGCGCCGCCCTGCACGCCTGAGCAGTTGCACGTCTGCTTCAACTGTGGCGGCGAGCTCGTCTACCCGCTTGACTGGTGCGAGGAAGGCGTGCGCCACTGGCGCATCGTGCTGCGCTGCCCCGAGTGCGAGTCGCGCCGCGAGGGCGTCTTTGAGCAGGCTGCCGTCGAGCTGCTCGACGACGAGCTCGACCGCGCCGCCGGCGCATTGCTCGGCGACCTGCGCCGCATGACGCACGCCAACATGTCCGAGGAAGTCGACTTCTTCGTGCGGGCGCTGGATGCGGACTTGATTACGCCGTCGGACTTCTAAACGTCTCGGCGCAAGCAGCGTCTTAGCCGGCCCGGATGGCCGGCCCTGTAACGGTCGTGGCGAACCGGAGCGTTCACAAGTAGTAGCGAGGAGCGGAGGTCGGCTCGACTAAAAGGCCGGATGCCGTTTAAGGGTTGCGCCGCAGGCTCGGCGCGTGCCACCTGACCTACCCATTCAGCGCGCTGCTACCGGTACCGCTCAACGACAGCGTCAGCCACCAAGTCCAGCAGCCCAGCCCGCCCGTCAGGCAAGATCGCCGGCAGCTCGGACTTGGCCTCGGCGACCACGCCAAGTGCCCGCTCGCGAGCCTCGTCCAGTGCGCCCGTGGCGGCGATCCGCTCGCACAGCTCCTCGGCCTGCTCAGGGCCACTCAGGGCCGCAAGGTCGAAGCACGCGAGCTCCGGCTCGCGCTCGCGCGCGAGGATCAGCGGCAGCGTGACCGTTCCGTCGAGCAGGTCCGTGCCGCGTGCCTTGCCCGTGCGCTCGACCGGGCCCGAGACGTCGAGCACGTCGTCGAGCATCTGGAAGGCCAAACCGATCCGCCGCGCGAACGCGCCGAGTGCGTCGGCCAGCTCGGTCGAGCCCTGCGCCGCCGTCAGCGCTCCGAGGCGACAGGCCGCCTCGAACAGCGCCGCCGTCTTCAGCTCGCAGCGACGCAGGTAGCGCTCGACCGGGACGTGCGCTGCATAGGCGTCCTCGCGCTGGAGCAGCTCGCCGGCCGCAAGCGCCGAGCTCGCGTCCGAGAGCGCGCGCAGCTGGATCGCGCTCTCGTTGCGCGCCAGCTCCGCGAAGGCAAGTGAGAACAGCAAGTCGCCCGTCGCCACCGCAACCTCGCGCCCGGCCTCGGCCGCGACCGTCGGATGCCCGCGGCGCAGCTGCGCGCCGTCGATCAGGTCGTCGTGCACCAGCGTCGCCGAGTGCACCAGCTCGACTGCCACCGCCGCTCGCTCGAGGCACTCCTCGCCCCCCTCCGTCTCCGGTGGCCCGCCCGCCGATTCGGCTGCCAGCACGACCAGCAGTGGGCGCAGGCGCTTGCCGCCGGCGCGCACCGTCGCATTGGCGTGCGCCGCGAGCGGCTCTCCCGCCCGCGCCGTGACCAGCTCGAGGTGGCGCTCGGCGCGGTCCATGCGCTCGCGCAGCTCCTCGCCGCCGCGGCGCATGATCGCCTCGACGCCCTCCACGCCTTCCTCCGCGCTCGTCGCCCGGGCGCCATCGAGCGCACTCACCGGCCCTCACCGCCAGGGATCGCGCCGGCTGGCACCGTGCCCGCGTGAATCGCCACGATCCCGCCCGCCAGCAGCACGTAGGAGATCTCCTGCAGTCCCGCGCGGTCGAGCTCCGCCGCCAGCGCCACCGGCGCCGGGAAGCGCTTGACCGAGTTCGGCAGGTACGTGTACGCGGCCGCGATCCCGCTCGGTGCATGGGCCGCCCCGTTCGAGCCGTTTCCCCCGTCCCGGCCGGCCGGCGAGCGCAGTCCGCTCAGCGCGCGTGCCGCCGCTTGCGCCGCGCGCCCGAGCAGCGGCACCAGGCGATCGAACCACAAGGCGTAGAAGGTCGACAGCGGCGGTCTCACGGGTGTCGTGATCTCGAGCACGACCACGCGCCCGCCCGGGCGCACCACGCGGCGCATCTCGGCCAGGCCGCGAGCGAGGTCGGCGAAGTTGCGCGCGCCGAAGCCGACAGTCGCCGCGTCGAAGGAGTCACTCGGGTATTGCAGCTCGAGCGCGTCGCCCCATTCGAAGCGAGGGCGCACACCGTCGTCGCCGTGATCCCGGGCCGCCGCCTTCTCGCGTGCCTGTTCGAGCATGCCCTCGGCGAAGTCGCTGCCGATCACCTCGCCGCCCGGGCTGACCCGCCCGGCCAGCTCGAGCGCGAGATCGCCCGTGCCCGTAGCCACGTCGAGCACGCGATCACCCGGGCCGACGCGAGCCAGATCAGCCGCCCGCGAGCGCCAGCGGTGGTGCAGGCCCGCCGTCATCGCCGTGTTCAGCAGGTCATAGACGCCGGCGATGCCGTCGAACATCGAGCGCACCTGCTCGGCCTCCAGACGACCCGACGCGGAGCCCGTGGGGGGACCGGAGCCCATCTCCAGAAGCTACTGCTTGAGCTGCGCGAGGAAGGCTACGACCGCGTTGAACTTCTTCGGCGGCAGGTTCTTGAACGACGGCATCGGCGCCGTCGGGTTGACCAGTGTGCGCGCAATTCCCTGTCGCGGCAGGCGCGAGCCGATGTTCGTCAACTGCGGACCCGGCCCGTCGTTGCCGTTGTCGCCGATCTTGTGGCAGGCAAGGCAGCCCGACTGGGCCACCACCTTCTTGCCCGCTTCGTATTCCGCCAGCGTCTTGCCGCCCGCATTGAGCACCGCCTTCGGAGTCTCCATTTCGATCGCCGTCGGCGAGCCCGCGTTGGCGCCCGAGTAGGTGAGGAAGGCCATCGCGCCGATTACCGCGATTCCTGTGATCGTCGCGATCGGGCGGCGCTCGGGACGGCGCTCGGGGCTGCGGTCGTAGAACGGCAGCAGGAACAGCAGGATCATGCCGATCGTCGGCACGCCGATCGTCGCCAGCGGCACGAGGCTCGGCGGCTTGATCACGCGCAGGACCTCGAAGAGGAAGAAGAAGTACCACTCCGGACGCGGCACGTATGTCGTCGTCGTCGGGTTCGCCTTCGAGCCGAGCTCCGCGCCGAGCACCAGTGACATCGTGATGATGACGACCATCACGACACACGCCATCGCCCCGTCCTTGGCCACCGCGTACGGGAAGAACGGCTTGCCTTTCGACTTCAGGATCGCGTACTCGCGGAGGTACTCCTCCTTCTCGCGCTGGTTCATCGGCGCTCAGGCCTCGGCTCGGCCATAGTCCTAGGCCTCCGCCTCGCGCAGCTCTGGGCGCTCTTCCGCTTTCGACCACGGCGGCGCCGTCGTGCCGAGCTTGGCCACGAGGTACAGGTGGAAGCCGATCAGCGCAGCGAGCAGCCCAGGGATCAGCAGCATGTGGATCGCATAGAAGCGCGACAGCGTCGTCGCCCCGAATTCACCGCCGCCGCGCAGGAAGTCGCTCAGATATGGACCGATCAGCGGCCCCGTGCCGTTGATGTTCACGCCGACGATCGTCGCCCAGTACGCGCGCTGGTCGAACGGCAGCAGGTAGCCCGTGAACGACATCACCATCGTCAGGATCAGCAGCACGACGCCGATCACCCAGTTCAGCTCGCGCGGATACTTGTAGGCGCCGAAGAAGAACGTGCGGCCCATGTGCAGGAAGATCAGGATCACCATCACGCTCGAGCCCCACTTGTGCATGCCGCGCACGAACTGGCCGAGGAACACTTCGTTGGTCACGTGACGGATCGATTCATACGCGCCGCCCGCCGGGTCCGGGCGGTAGTACATCGCCAGGAACACACCCGTGACGGCCTGGGATAGGAAGGCGAACATCGTCGCCGAGCCCAGCGTGTAGAACCAGTTGGTGCCCTTCGGCACCTTGCGGAAGAGCAGCCAGCGCCCAGCGCCGCTCAGCGACGTGCGCTCGTCGACCCAGTCGACGACGCTGATCCCCGCCTCCTTGGCGTCCTCCAGCGGGCCGCCCTTGCCGTTGCCCTCACCCGGCCGTGGTGGCGGCGCCTGCAGTGCCGCAGGAAGCGGAGGGGCGGGGAGCTTGGGGAGCTTTGGCACGGTGCTCTCTCCGCCTACAGCTTCTGCGCGCTCGGGCGCGAGGGGTAGAGGTACTGGCCGATGCCGTCCAGCGGCTCGCCCGGGTCGCGCGGCGAGAAGCGTTTGAGCTCGCTGTTGACGCTGAAGCGCGGCCCGACCTGCACGAATTCACCCTCCACGCGCGTGTAGAAGCGGTCGAGCGGACGCACCGGCGGTCCGCCCACGCGCTTGCCCAGCAGGTCGTACACGCCGCCGTGGCACGGGCAGATGAAGCGCTCTGCCGCGTCGACCCAGCGAACGGGGCAGCCCAGGTGCGCGCAGCGGCTCGAGATCGCGATGTACGTCGAGTCCTTGTCGCTCGCGTCCGTGTCGATCTTCGGGTTGAACTTGCGCAGATAGGCCGTCGTCTTGCCCGCCTCGCCGATCCCCGCCGTCAGCGTGAACGTGACCGGCACGTAGTTGTCTTCGTTGAAATCCGACTCCTTGCCCACCGTCTCCCAGTGGTGCGGCGTGCTCTTGAAGATCGGCCCCAGCGCGAATCCGAGCGCCGGCAGCGCGAAGGCGCCGGCAGCGATCGCGCCCGCCGTATGCGCCGTGCCCGTCATGAAACGCCTGCGCGTCACCGTCTCGCCCTCGAAGGCGCCCGGGATCAGGCGGTCGGCGGTGTATTTCGATTTGTGCTTTGCGTGCTTGTCGGACACCGACCGCGAACAATATCGAGGCGAGATTCAGGGCGTGGCCGCAGTACCCAGCGCGCTTGTGCGCATCGCCTCGAATGCCTCCGGCGATCCGCCGGCGACCAGATCCTTCGCGCGGGCGTGAACAGCGCTCGAACCCCAGCCCACGGCCCGTGCCCCGGCCACCCACACGGCGCCCGCCAGCGCTGTGTCGCCGGCGCCCTGGGCAAGCGCACTGAGCGTGATCGTGTCTGCCAACTCCGCCACTGCGCGCGTGTCGCCCAGCTCGACCAGGCGCGCCAGGCCGATCGCGTAGAGCCGGTCTCCGGCCAGCACGCGCAGGTCGGCGTCGGCCGCGCGCACCACGCGCGGCGTGCCGTAGTGCAGCAGGTAGCCCTCGTAGATCGCCTCGACCAGCAGCTCGTACTGCTCGGCCTGGCGCTCCGTGCGTGGCCCGCTCGCCGCGATCCGCGCCGGGCTCTCCCCATCCGTGCCGTTCGCGCCGTCGGCGCCGTCGAGCGCACCACCTTCGCCGTCGGATCCGTCGCCGACGAGCGTCGCGATCAGCCCACCCTCCTCGTGCAGCAGCGCGCGCAGGCGCTCGAGCGCCGTCGACGCGCCCGCTAGCACGGTGGTCTCCAAAACCGCGACGTATGTGGTCTCACGCGTGCGCCCCCTTCGTCTCGCGCACCGCCGCGA
Organism: uncultured Solirubrobacteraceae bacterium; assembly: GCA_963717665.1. Lineage (GTDB taxonomy): Bacteria > Actinomycetota > Thermoleophilia > Solirubrobacterales > Solirubrobacteraceae > Palsa-744. The sequence continues at coordinate 2,451,342 of OY970348.1, read as the reverse complement.
ACGCCGCCGCCGCCGCTTCGATCGTGCGGTCGATCTGCTCCGGCGAGTGCGCCAGCGAGGGAAACCACGCCTCGAACTGCGACGGCGGCGGATACACGCCGCGCGAGAGCAGCTCACGACACCAGTGGGCATAGGCATCGAGGTCGCATGCCTGGGCGTCGGCGAAGTTCGCCGGCTCGCGCTCGGCGAAGAAGACCGTCAACAGGCCCGGGACCGAGACGACCGTCACCGGGAAGTCCTGCGCCGCATCGCGCAAGCCCGCCGCGAGCCGCTCCGTGCTCGCCGAAAGACGCGCGTAGGCCGCTTCGTCGAGCAGCTCGAGCGTGGCCAGGCCGGCGGCCACCGCGAGCGGGTTGCCCGACAGCGTGCCCGCCTGGTACACGTCGCCCGACGGCGCGAGCATGCGCATCAGCTCGGCCTTGCCGCCGAGCGCCGCCGCCGGCAGTCCGCCGCCGATCACCTTGCCCATGATCGTCAGGTCGGCGCGCACGCCGCTGCGTTCCTGCGCGCCGCCGCGCGCCACGCGAAAGCCTGAGATCACCTCGTCGAGCACGAGCAGCGCGCCCGTCGCATCGGCCCGCTCGCGCAGCAGCTCGAGGAAGCCCTCGCGCGCCGGCACCAGCCCCATGTTCGCCGGCAGCGGCTCCGCCAGGATCGCCGCCAGCTCGTGACGCTCGCTCGCCTCGCGCAGCGCGCCGGCGTCGTTCCACGGCACGAGCACCGTGGCCGCCGCCGCTCTCGCCGGCACGCCTGGGCTTGCCGGCAGCGCCTGCGTCGCCAGTCCCGAGCCCGCCTGCGCGAGCAGCCCGTCGACGTGTCCGTGGTAGGCGCCCGCGAACTTCAACACGTGCTCGCGGCCCGTCGCCGCTCGCGCCAGGCGGATCGCAGTCATCGACGCCTCCGTGCCCGAGGAGGTCATCCGCAGCATCTCCACGCCCTCCATCCGTGCGGCCACCTCTGCCGCCAGCGCCGACTCAGCTGTAGTCGGCGCGCCGAAGCTCGTCCCCTTCGCCGCCGCCTCCGCGATCGCCTCGAGCACCGCCGGGTGGGCGTGGCCGTGGATCAGCGGCCCCCACGAGCAGACGTAGTCGGTGAAGCGGTTGCCGTCCACGTCGATCAGCTCCGCGCCTTCGCCGCGGGCGATGAACAGCGGGTCGCGGCCGATCGCGCGCATCGCGCGCACCGGCGAGTTGACGCCGCCCGGCAGCAGCTCCAGAGCGCGGCGGTAGGCCTCCGCCGAGCGAGTGTCCTTGAGCGAGGCCATCGAGCTACGCGAGCACGATCAGAGCGCCCGACAGGGCACTCCTATCCATACTTCCTCTCCCACTCCTTGAACTCGTCCGTGAAGTACAGCAAGCGGATCTTCTTGAACTCCGTCGATGAGTAGAGCGTGGCGCGCTCGTGGATACCCGTCTGCTCGGCGATCGCGTCGAGCACCGCGTCGCACTCTTCCTTCGAGCGCCCATGGGCCATCGTGAAGACCGAGTACGGCCAGTCCTCGTAGGTCGGGCGCTGGTAGCAGTGGGAGATGCCGCGCACCGCCGCCATCCGCCGGCCGATCTCTGCGATCTGCTCGTCCGGCACCTGCCACACGCCCATGCCGTTGGCCGAGAAGCCGGCGCGGCGGTGGTAGAGGATCGCCGCTACGCGGCGCAGGATGCCGCGCTCCTGCATGCCCGCCAAGTGGTCGAGGAAGGCCTGCTGGGTCATGCCCAGCGCCTCCGCCGCCGGCGCGTAGGGCTCTGAGACCACCGGCATGTCGCCCTGCAGCGCGCGGATCACCGCGATGTCGCGCTCGTCGTAGGGCTGCGGGTCGAGCTCGATCGGCTCTTTCGCCTCGACCGCGCTCGCCAGCGCCGCCGTGTCGCCCTCCATTTCGAGGTCCATGCGGATCTTGAACAGCTTCAGCGTCGGCAGCTGGCGCACCGACTCGGCTCCCGCTTCGCGCGCCAGCACCTCCAGTGTGCCTTGCAGCCCGAGCTTCGAGTCCGGCTCCGTGGCAATCGTGAACCACAGGTTGAAGTCGTGGTTGCGCAGGTAGTTGTGCGACACGCCCGGGTGCTCGTTGATGATCCCCGCCGCGCGGTGGGGGTGCTCCGGGTCGACCTTCGCCGCGACCAGCATCGAGGAGTACCCGAGCGCGCGCGTATCGAAGATCGGCGTGACCTGGCGAATGATGCGCTTGTCGAGCAGGCGCTGGACACGCTCCATCACGAGCGCTTCTCCCACCTCCGCGAGCGACGCCACGTGCTCGTAGGGCCGCGGCGCGATCGGGAAGCTTCCCTGCATCAGGTTGAGCAGCTTGCGGTCGACGTCGTCCAGCGGGATCGCCGCGCCGTCCTTGCGGCTGCGCAGCTTGGGGATTACCTCTGCTCGGCTAGCCATCTGGCGGCGTCCTTTGCGTGGTAGGTGATGACCGTCTCCGCGCCCGCGCGGCGCAGCGAGGTGAGGATCTCGAGCACCGTCGCGCGCTCGTCGATGTAGCCGGCGGCGGCAGCCGCCTTGACCATCGCGTACTCGCCGCTGACGTTGTACGCCGCCACCGGCAGCCGCGTGGCCTGCTTGACCGACGCGATCACGTCGCCGTAGGCCAGCGCCGGCTTGACCATCACCATGTCCGCCCCCTCCTGCACGTCGAGCAGCGCCTCGCGCACCGCCTCCTCGCCGTTGGCCGGATCCATCTGATAGCCGCGCCTGTCGCCGAACGCCGGCGTCGAACCGGCCGCGTCGCGGAACGGGCCGTAGAAGGCCGAGGCGAACTTCGCCGAGTACGCGAGGATCGGCGTGTCCGTCAGCCCATCGCCGTCCAGCTCTGCGCGGATCTCGCGCACGCGCCCGTCCATCATGTCCGACGGGGCCACCAGGTCCGCGCCCGCGCGTGCCTGGCTGACCGCCGTGCGCGCCAGGAGCTCGATGCTCGCGTCGTTGTCCACCGTGCCGTCCTCGCGCAGCACGCCGCAATGGCCATGCTCGGTGTACTCGCATAGGCACACGTCCGTGATCACCAGCAGCTCCGGCTGGTCGCGCTTGATCGCCGCCGTCGCCAGCTGCACGACGCCCTCCTCCTCCCACGCCCCCGAGCCATGCTCGTCCTTCTCGGCCGGGATGCCGAACAGCATCACCGCCGCGATCTGAAGCTCGGCCGCCGCGCGCGCCTCCTCGACGGCCGCCGCCACCGACAGGCGCTCGACACCCGGCATCGTCGCGATCGGCTCACGGCCGGTGGCCGTCTCCGAGACGAACAGCGGCAGCACGAAGCGCTCCGCACTCAGCTCCGTCTCGCGCACGAGCCCGCGCAGCGAAGCCGATGCACGCAGCCTGCGCATACGCGTCTGAGGGAAGGCCATCGTCTTCTCAGGTTAGAGATTTCGGGACCCGGTGCACGACCCTGTGCCGCGCCGCGGCGCTTCAGTCCACGCGGCGCAGCCCGACGCGTGCCAGCGCGCCGAACACGACCGCCAGCACGGCCAGGTGCGCAAGCGGCCCCGGCAACGACGGCGAGGCCCCGTTTACCGCCGCGTCCAGCGCCTGCAGCGAAGCCTTGTAGGGGAACACGAACGAGATCGCTTCGATCGCGTCGTTCAGTCCCGCGCCGACCGCGCCGCTCGGCACGAGCGCGAGGAACGCAAGCGGCAGCGACAGCAGGAACGCCAAGAGCGATGCCGCGCGCACCTCGCGCGCGAGCGCTCCGATCGCCACGCCGAGCGCCGCGAACGCTACGCCGCCGAGCGCCAGTGCCGCAAGCCACTGTCCCGCGCGCCCCCAGTCGAGCTCCACGAACGCGCTGATCCCCGCGAGCATCGCGAATGCCAGCGCCGCCGAGCAGGCCGCCGCAAGCAGCGCCTTCTCCGCCAGCAGCTCACCGCGCGAGACGAGCCCGCGCACTAGGCGTGCCAGCGTGTGCTCTTCGCGCTCCAGCGCCACGCCGCCCGAAGCGAGCAGCACGCACACGAACATCAGCGAGATGCTCACCGCGACGACCACCGCGAAAGTGTTCAGCGGCGTGCGCCGGCCGCTGATCAGCGTCGTCTTCACCTGGATCGGCTGGCCGATCGTCGAGAGCACGTTCTTGGCCAGGTCGAGGTTCTTCGCCGCGAAGCTCGCGAACGCCGAGATCTCCTCGAGCGCCGCACGATCCGACCCCGGCGGCAGCCGCGCGATCACCCCGTGCAGCTTCGCCGGGATCTGGCCGAGGCCGATCAGCCCCGGTGCTCCGAGCAGGCCGAGGTTGCGTCCGCTCAAGAGCGCGCCGATCGCCTGCGAGGCGGCCTGCTGGATCTGCTTGGAGAAGCCGATGTTGGCCTGCGCGAGCGCCGATTCGATCTGCGCCTGCACGAGCGACTGCTCCAGCGCGTTGCCGTTGTAGAGCACTTCGAGCTGCCCCTGCTTCAGCCCCGAAGACAGGCGCGGCGCGATGTTCGGCGGGATCACCACCGCCGCCAGCACTTCGCCCGACTTGATCTTCGACACTGCCGCCGAACGCGTCGGCGCCTTGACCGGCTGCACTTGGTCGAAGATCTGTTCCGCGTAGCGACTCACCGGCACCCGTTCGCTGCCCACCTGCACCGTCTGCCCCGGCGGCGTCTCGTCCACGATCGCCACCTTCGGCTTGCCCGGCGAGCGCGAGATCGCCAGCCCGATCAACAGCGCAATCGCAATCGGGTACACCACCAGCACGCCCACCAAGAGCCGCGAGCGCCTGAGGATTAGCAGGTCCTTGATGAGCAGCGCTTTCACGCGCGCCCCCGGGTCGCGAGAAACCGCAGAAAGACGCCCTCAGCATCGTCCTCGCCGTCAACAGCCCCGAGCAACTCCCCCGGCGACCCGTCGAACAGCATCTCCCCCTCTACGAGCACGATCGCCCGCGAGGCATACCGCCGCACCTCGCCGAGGTGATGCGTCGAGAACAGCACGCCCTTCCCCCGCGCCGCGAGCGAGCCGACGAAGTCCCACAGCCGCGCTCGTTGGGCTGGGTCGAGCGCGGAGGTCGGCTCGTCGAGCGCAAGCACCAGCGGATCGGCGAGCAGCGCGAGCGCGACGTTGACGCGCTGGCGGTTGCCGCCGGAGAGGTCTTCGACGCGATCCTCGGCGCGCGGCGCAAGCCCGGTCTGCTCGAGCATCCGCGCGACGGCGGCGTCCGCGTCGGAGACCCGCTCGAGGCGCGCGAACAGGCGCAGGTTCTCGCGCACCGTGAGCCGCCCGTACACGGCCGCCTGCTGCGGCGCCCAGCCGATCTCGCGTGCACCGCCTTGTGTGGCGAGCCCGCTCACGGTGCCCGCGCTCGCGCTCTGCACGCCCGCGAGGATCGACAACAGCGTCGTCTTGCCGGCGCCGTTGGGCCCGACCACGGCCACGAGCTCGCCGCCGCCCAGCTCGAAGCTGACCCCGCTCAGCGCGCTGCGCTCGCCGAACTGCTTGCCCAGGCCCTCCACGCGCAGGATCGGCTCGGCTGCCTGCTCTGCCGGCGCTCCGCTCACGACGCTAGAGCAGGCTCTCGCGCGAGCGATCCCAGGATTCGAGCGTTGTGTGCCTGCTCAGGTAGACGACCGTCTCACGCAGGACCGAGAGGATCGGCAGCGCGATCAGCGCCCCGATGATCCCGTCGACATGCAGCCCGAGCAGCAGCGCGAAGATCACGAGGATCGGGTTGATCCGCAGCGTGTGGCCGAACACCTGCGGGGCGACGACGTGGCCCTCGAGCTGCTGCAGCGCGATGAACAGGATCACGAGCCAGACGGCCGAGATCGGATGCGTGAACAGCGCGACGATCACAGGCGGCGCCGCGCCGAGAAGCGGGCCGATGTAGGGGACGAGCTCCATCACGCCGTAGAACACGGCGAACGCGATCGCGTACTTGCTCCCATCCGGGAACAGCCCGACGGTGCCATAGATCCACAGCGACACGCCCGTCGAGGCGCCCATAATCAAGCTGAACAGCAGCTGTCCGCCGACGTAGCGAGAGACGGCGCGCTGCACGAGGTGCGGGTAGTCGTCGGCAGCGGTGCCGTCGCCGTCTGGCATCAGCCGTCTGGCGAGCTTGCCGATCTGCTCGCCGTACAAGAGCATGTACACCGAGAGGACGAAGATCAGCACGAGGTCGAACACGGCCCCGGCTGCTTCGGTGAGGATGCCGGCACCCGAGGAGGCGAGCTTGCTCGCGCTCTTGGCGACTTTGTCCTGGATCGTCTGCAGCGCCGTTTTGCCCTGTTTGACGAGTTCGAGGTGGATGCCGTTTTCGTTCAGTTCTTCCTGCAGCGTGGCGAGGTTTTCGTTGGCTTCGTCGACCAGATGCGGCAGGTTGTTGGCGAACTTCTGCACCTGGTTGGAGATAGGGTTGGCCACGAGGAAGCCGACCCCGCCGAGGGCGAGGAAGAATCCGACGTAGACCGCGAGCACCGCCAGTCCTCGCGGGAGCCGGCGCCGCTGCAGGAAGGCGACCGCCGGGTTGAGGATCGCCGCAATGAGCCCTGCCACGATGAACAGCACGAGCACCTGCCCAGCGACACTCAAGAGCGCCCACGCCGCGAGGATCGCGATCGGCAGGACGGCCAGCTGGATCCAGCGTGGGATCACCGCGCGCACCGGCTCTTCGTGCGCCGCGGCCGGGCGCGACTCGTCGACGAGTCGTTTCTCCTCGCCGGTCGGAGGCTGCGCCTCCGGACCCTTCTCAGGGCCTTCGCTCACATGCCTCCCATCATCGCCTGAGTATGGCTGAGCCCCAGGCGGCAGCCGCGCGGATCCTGTTCGTCGGAGACGTCGTCGGCGGGCTCGGACGTCGCACGCTGCTGGACTGCCTGCCCGTGCTACGCGAGCGCTACGCGCCGACGTTCGTCGTCGTCAACGCCGAGAACATCGCCGGCGGGCTCGGAATCACGCCGAAGACCGCCGACGAGCTGCTCGCCAAGGGCGTCGACGCGATCACGCTCGGCAACCACACCTACCGCCGCAAGGACATCTACCCCTACCTCGACTCGCAGCCGCGCATCGTGCGCCCCGCGAACTTCCTGCGCAGCCAGCCCGGGCACGGCACGTGCGTAATCGAGCGCGACGGGCTGCGCCTCGGCGTGGTCAACCTCAGCGGCAACCTCTACCTGCGCGCCGGGCGCTCGGCCTTCACCGAGGTCGAGGTCGCGCTGGGCGAACTCGGCGAGGTCGACCACGTGCTCGTCGACATGCACGCCGAGGCGACCTCCGAGAAGGTCGCGATGGGCTGGCACCTCGACGGCCGCGTGACGGCCGTGCTCGGCACGCACACGCACGTGCCGACGGCCGACGCGCGCGTGCTGCCGCAGGGCACGGCCTACATCACCGACGTCGGCATGACCGGGCCGCGCGGTGGCGTGATCGGCGTCAAGCGCGAGCAGGCGATCGAGTCACTGCTGACGCAGATGCCCGTGCGCTTCGAGACCTCCGAAGAGGACCCATGGCTGATGGGCGCGCTCGTCAGCTGCTCGCAACGCCTGCGCGCAGACTCGATCGAGCCGATTCTGATGCCACGGCCACCGGCTCCCCCTACAGCCGGCCCGGATGGCCGGCCCCGGTAACTGCCGTGGCGGCCGGAACGGTCACAGAGTTGAATCCAGAAGTGGAGGCCGGCTCGGCCTGGAGGCTGGATGCCGTTTTCCTCCACCGCGTCCTAGCCGTTCCCTCATAGCGCCCAAGCAGCGCGATCAGCACCAACGGGAAGAACCACGGGATGTACAGGTAGAACCAGTGTTCGATCCCTAGCTGCAGCGCGATGATCACGACGGCGCACGCAGCCGCCAGGCCGACGACGTCGCCGCGGCGCGGGATCACGGCGAGCACGACGGCGAGCACGACGGCGCCGATCTGCACGGCCGCCTCCCAGCCGCCGAGGCCGCCGTACAGTCCCCACACAGAGAACGGCGAGGCGCGGTCGGACTGGTAGGCGAAGGTGCGCTCGTAGATCGTGTGCAGCGAGTCGTGGCTCAGCGCCGGGATGCTCGCGAGCGCGCCGACGGCGAGGAAGGCGAGCACGAACGTGACGGGGTCACGCATCCGCGCGCGTAGCGAGGTGCGGGAGGAACCCTCGCCGCCGTCGTCCGGGCGCGCGGGGGCGCTCTGCCACAGCCCATGCGTCGCGAACAGCGGCGCGAGCGCGAGCGGCGCGAACTTGGTCAGCCCTGCGAGCACAGCGAAGCCACCACGCGCGGCCGGCGCGAGCTTCGAGCGGTATGTCGCCGCAAGCACGGCCGCGAGCACGAGCACGGCGACGAGCGTGTCGTTGGAGTTGCTCTCGAGCGCAAACAGCGTGAACGGGTAGGCGGCCCAGCCGTAGGCGAGCGCCACGCCGAGGCTCGGGCCGCGCACGCGCCTGCCGATCAGGAACAGCAGGCCGATCGCGAGCAGGTCGAAGAAGATCGCCGCCGCGTGCGCCGCCGGCAGGTCGTCCCACTTGCCGCTCCAGCCGAACAGCTGCTGGAGGGGGATGTAGGCCTCGTAGTTGACCGGGCCGTAGGTGTCGCCGTGTTCGTTGTCCTTCGGCCAGTGCCCGTAGAGCCGCTTGCCGTCGAGCACGCGCTCGGCGCCGATCACGCCTGCGTAGCCGACGTCGATCACGTTGGAGTCGGTCACGTTGAGCGCGACGCGAAAGCCGATCAGGAAGACGATCCCCAGCGCCAGCCAGGGCGCGGGAAGGAGCAGCCGCAGCGGGCCCGGCCGCTTGCGCTCCGGTCCCCGGCGCGAGAGCGCGAGCATGCGCAGCAGCAGGTAGACGAGCGGCGGGTAGACGAGCGGCACCGATTTGTAGATCTGCGCGTGGTTGAAGAAGGCGAGCGAGACCGACAGCGAGAGCAACACGAGCAGGTCCAGGTGCAGCAGCCTGAACGGACGGCGGAAGTCGAAGAACGGCGCGAAGAACAGCAGGCACAGCGGCAACCAGATGTACAGCGCGTTGACGTGGCGCCCGAACGCGCCCTTGTAGCCACGCGCCATCGTCCACGCGACCTGGAAGCCGGTCCACTGTTCGAGCACGCTTCCCGAGACGTCGTCGATCGCGACCTGCGCGATCTCGCTCTTGCCGTTCTTGGAGAAGTAGCTGACCTGCCAGTGCAGCGGCGCTTTCAGGTAGGCGCCGCCGTAGGAGCCCGGGTATTCGGCGCGCGCCTTCTTCACGCTCTCCAGCCGCCCGGCGATCGCGAGCACCTGGTTGGCAGAGAGTCTGCGCCCGGGCGGCGGGACGTCCGACGGCGGCACGGGGATTGGAGCGTTGGGGTCGGTCTGGGTCGTCGAGGAGCTCGAGGCAGCAGTGGCGCTCTGGCCGCGCGGCTCCGTGCCCTGGCCGGCCGCTTGCGAAACGGCCGCCTGACCAGGCGCCGGGACGGAGCCCGGTGCGGCGGCAAGCTGTTCGGGCTGCGGCACGCTGCCTGGCACGCCCCCCGCGGCATGCGCAGTCGCGGGCAGCACAAGCGCGAGCGTCAGGGCGAGCGCGGTCAGCAGGCGTCGCATCAAGCGAGCGTAACGGGCGGATGCAGACGTCACGCAGCTTTGCCGAGGTCCGCGCCACGCCCGCCCGAGCCGATCCCGAAGTGCGCGAGCACGATCGGCGCGATGTCGCGAATCGCCCACTGCCGGGGCTCCTCGGCGGGCAGCTCGACGCCGCAGGCGATCAGCGCGCCGAGCGAGTCGGAGGCGTGCAGCGAGCCGTGGCTGCCGCCGCCGACGTGGGCCTGACGGCCCCAATCGAGGAACTCGTAGCCGGGCGCGGCGGAGAGCAGGACCTCGCCGGAGCTGGGGCAGGTGAGCGCGGACCAGGCGCGGGCGAGCACGTCGGGGAAGTCTGGCGTCAGCAGGCGGCCGTCGCGCACGCTCCCGTCGATCACGGCGAGCGGCCCGTCGATGCTCCAGCGCTCGCCGCGCGGATCCTCTAGCCCACGGCCGGGGCGGAAGCGCAGCTCGCCGTGCTCGCGGCCGGCGATGACCCCCTCGCTCGGACGTTCGTGGGCGTCGCGCGCGAGCCAGATCACGTGCTCGACCCCCTCGATGGCAAGCGCGCGGGCGACGACGGAGGCGCGCATGGCGTCGCGCTCGGGCTCGTGCAGGGCGTAGACCATGGCGGCGCGCTGGGAGGGGCAGACGGCGATGTGCGCATCCTCGGAGTCGCCGCCGCGCGGCGGCTGAAGCACGCCGAGGTCGGCGAGCTCGTCCTGCAGGGCGATCGTGTCGGTGACGGGCGCCTGGGAATGATCGGCCATCGCGATCACGGCATGCTCGGCGAGGAACTCGTCGATCCCGCCGGCAGCCTCGCAGACGCGCGCGAGCTGCAGGTCGGCCTGCGCGAGCGACTGCATCTGCGCGTCGGGGCCGTCCTTGTGCGAGCGCCAGTCGTTGTCGGGCAGCGAGAGCAGCAGGAAGTCGAACAGGTCGCGCTCGACCATGTAGCTGGAGACACAGCCGGAGTGTCGGTCGCGCACGCCGGGCATGCCGAGGCCGGAGCGGCAGCCGGTCCGGCGCGAGGCGAAGATGTCGGCGTAGAACAGCTCGCGCGGCCCCAACACGGAGTGGCGCATGAGCGTCGAGGCGACGCGCGTCAGAGCGGTGTCGCGCTGGGGCTCGTGGCGATGGCGGCCGCGGTACATCAGGTAGGTGGTGCCGGCCGTGCGCACGTCGGCGTCGTCGAGCGTCTCGAACACGGTTGGTGTCTCTGACGACAGGTGGGCGCGGTTCATGTTGTAGACGGTGTCGGTCAGCTGGCGGCCGATGCCGAAGCGCTGCGCGGAGCGAAAGCTCGAGCCGTATTCGACGTAGCGCTGCTCCTCGCGCAGGTACCAGTTCATCCCGGGGACGCGGTGCTCGTCCTGCGCGAGTCCGGTGACGATCGAGGCGGCGCAGACGGGCGTGACGGAGGGGAAGGCGGCGACACAGTCAGGGATGTAGCGGCCGCGCTCGATCAGCGTCCCGAGCACGGGCGCCACGCCGGCGGCGACGGCGCGCTCGAGCATCTCGGGCGCCATCGCGTCGATCACGCAGAGGACGAGCTTGGGCGGCTTGGAGGGCTTGGAGGGCATCCGGCCGGCAGCGCTCGCGATCAGCGCCGCAGGATGCGCAGCCCGGCGTACTTCTCCTCGGCCCTGGCGCGCGTGCGCAACAGCAGCCACACGAGCGCGGCGAGCGCGACATAGCCGAGCGGGTGCAGCAGTGCGACGAGCACGGCCAACAGCAGCGAGGCGGCGTCCAGATAGACCGTGAGCGCCTGTTTGGCGGTGCCGTCGGCCAGGCGGGCGCGGGCGCGGGCGAACATCGGCAGCACGGCGCTCTGGCTCAGCCAGACGACGGCCAGGCCACCGACGATGCCGGGCCACCAGGCGTCGTGGTGCGCGGCGAGCGTGCCGGCGAACAGCACGGCGCCGGCGCCGTAAGCAAGGCCGGCGAGCGCGGCGGCGAGCGGCTCGGGACGCTCGCGCTCACCGGCCGGGTCGAGCAGCGCGGAGAGCCCGCCGAAGAGCTGCAGCGCATAGGCGAGCACAAGCGCAAGCACGACGACGAGCAGCCACCAGTCGTCCTGCAGGAACTTGAAAGGGTCGTGCGCGAAGCTCACGCCGAGCGCCTTGCCGGATGCGAGCGCGCCGGCGAGCAGCACCGGCAGGAACGGCCGCAGGCCGCAGGCTGCGGCGAGGCCGGCGCCGAGGCCTATGTAGAAGAAGATGCCGTTCATGCGTTCGGGCGTGCGGGGGTGCGCTACCGTGCTCCTCTGGCCTGGGGGCGCGAAGGTCAGGACGATAGACGACGCTCGCGCCGATCAGCACGCGAGCCGCGAGGTCCACAGCGGGCAGCGGCGAATAGGAACGACAGCACATGGACCGATCGATCAGCGGAGTGGGTGGCGGGCGCGGAGCCCGGCCGACAGCGCACGAGCTGGCGCGCTACGAGTCGCTGTTCGCGACGCGCACGCGCGGGATGAAAAGCTCGGCGATGCGCGAGATGATGGCGCTGACGGAGCGCTCGGACGTGATCTCGCTGGCGGGCGGACTGCCGGACACGAAGACGTTCGCGCCGGAGCTGTACGCGAAGCTGATGGCGCAGGTGGCGGCGTCCTCGACGGCGCGTGCGCTGCAGTACGGCCCGACGGAGGGGATGGCGAGCACGGTCGAGTGCATCGAGCAGGTGATGGCGGCGGAGGGCACGCCGATCGACCCGGGCGAGGTGATCGTGACGACGGGCGGCCAACAGGTGATCGACCTCGTCTGCAAGACGCTGATCGACCCGGGCGATGTGATCGTGGCGGAGGCGCCGACGTACCCGGGCGCGGTGCCGACGTTCAGCGCCTATGAGGCGCACGTGGAGCAGATCGAGATGGACGCCGACGGCATGCCGATCGATGAGCTCGAGACGGTGCTCGACCGCCTGCAGGCGGAAGGCAGGCGACCGAAGTTCATCTACACGATCCCCAACTTCCAGAACCCGGGCGGCGTGACGATGTCGTTGCCGCGCCGCCGGCGGCTGGTCGAGGTGGCGCACGAGCGCGAGCTGTTGATCCTCGAGGACAACCCGTACGGCCTGCTGCGCTACGAGGGCGAGCCGCTGCCGACGCTGCACTCGCTCGACGCACAGCTCGGCGCGGGCGGCGGGGCGGCGGACCTCGTGATCTACCTGGGCACGTTCTCGAAGATCCTCTCGCCGGGCCTGCGGCTCGGCTGGTCGGTGGCACCGCGGCCGGTGCTCGAGAAGCTGAACCTCGGCAAACAGGGCTCTGACCTGTGTTCGTCGCCCGTCACGCAGCTGTTCGTGGCGGAGTACTTCAAGGAGCGCGACGCCGGCGGCGAACCGCGCTGGCTGGGCTATCTGGAGCAGCTGAAAGACCTCTACCGCAGCCGCCGCGACGTGATGCTCGAAGCGCTGGCGGAACACTTCGGCGAGGGCGCGCGCTGGACGCAGCCGCAGGGCGGCCTGTTCGTGTGGGCGACGCTCGACGAGCGGATCGACACGACGGACCTGTTGGCGCAGGCGCGCAAGAGCGAGAATGTGGCGTTCGTGCCGGGACGGGCGGCGTACATGGACGGCCGGCGCGGCGCCTCCTCGATGCGGCTGAACTTCGCGGGCGTCGAGGCGGCGGACATTCGCGAGGGCATCCGGCGAATCGGCAAGGTCGTGCGCCAGCAGCTCGGCCTGTACGGCTCGCTGACGAGCTCGGGCACGCGGGCAGCGGCCCCCGCGCAGGCCGACACACGGTCGACCGAGCCTGCAACTGACTCGACTGCGGCTACGAGTGACGGCACAGCGCCCGACACACAGGAGGGCAAGTCGCCGCTGGCCGATGTCGTCGCCTTCCCGCGGCGCGAGCAGGACGGATCGGCGCGCCGCCAGCAGGATCGATGAGCTCGCCGAGGCGGGTGGCGGTGCTCAAGGGCGGACGCTCGCTGGAGCGAAACGTCTCGCTGCGCTCGGGTGCGCACGCGCAGGAAGCGCTCACGCGCCTGGGGCACGAGGTGATCGCGATTGATGTCGACGATGGCTTCGTTGAGCAGTTGCAGGCGGCCACTCCGGAAGCGGTGCTCGTGGCACTGCACGGCCCGGATGGCGAGGACGGCTCACTGCAGTCGCTGCTCGAGGCGATCGGCCTTCCGTACACGGGGTCGGGACCGGCGGCGTGCATGTGCTGCACGGACAAGGCGCTGGCGAAGTACCTGATGCGCGGCGCGGGCATCCCGACGCCGGACTTCCACTCGTTCAGGGAGTCGTGGATCAAGCAGCTCGGCGCGGCGCAGGCATTGCCAAGCGTCGAGCGCTCGCTCGGCTTCCCGCTCGTCGTCAAGCCGGTCAGCCAGGGCTCGGCGCTGGGAGTCAAGTTCGCACGCTCCAGCGAGGAGCTCCCAGGGGCGCTCGTCGGCGCGTTCTCCTACGGGAGCAAGATCCTGATCGAGCGCTACGTAAAGGGACGCGACCTGGCCGTCTCCGTATTGGATGGCCCCGAGGGGGCTATGCCCCTACCCGTGGTCGAGGCAGTCCCGCGCGAGGAGGATTTCTTTGATTATGAATCGAGATACGAGATAGGAATGACGACGTTCGTGTGCCCGGCAGAGCTCTCCGACGAGCACACGGCGCGCGCGCAGGAGCTCGCGCTGTCGGTGTACCGGCTGCTCGGCTGCCACGGAGTGGCACGCGTGGACCTGCTGCTCGACGAGCAGAGCGGGGAGCTTTGGGTGCTGGAGGCGAACGTCGTGCCGGGGATGACTGAGACTAGTTTGCTGCCGCAGGCTGCGGATGCCGCCGGGATTGGCTTTGATGAGCTGATCGCGCGGGTGCTGCAGAGCGCTTTTACGCGCTGAGCCGACACCGGTTGGCGCGCTCACCTTTTAAACGGCATCCGGCCTCCTAGTCGAGCCGGCCTCCGCTCCTCGCTACTACTTGTGAACGCTCCGGCCGCCACGACGGTTACAGGGCCGGCCATCCGGGCCGGCTGTGCTTGCGCCGTGGCGCGCGCGTGAAACTGCGCCGGTCGGCCGACTGCCTACGAATCGCCCGCTGCGAAGTCCTCCGGGCTTACCTCGTCGAGGAACTCCTTGAACTTCTCGACTACGTCCTCGGACTCCTCGACGTCGTGCTCGAACTCGATGGCGGACTCGGCGATCACGTCCTCGGCGGCGAAGATCGGGGCGCCGCAGCGGACGGCCAGGGCGATGGCGTCACTCGGGCGGGAGTCGATCTCGAGCTCGCGGCCTGCAACCTGGAGCGTGATTGAGGCGAAGAACGTGTTCTCGCGCAGCTCGGTGACAGAGACGGAGGTGCATTTGACCTCGAGCTCGCCGAGGATCTCGCTCAGCAGGTCATGGGTCATCGGTCGCGGCGTGCCGGCGCCCTGCAGCTTCATCAGGATCGAGGCAGCCTCTGGATGGCCGATCCAGATGGGCAGGAACTTGTTGCCCTCGACGGTCTTCAGAAGCACGATCGGCTGCTTCCCGACCATGTCGAAGCTGACGCCGTAGATGACCATCTCCTGCACGCTGAAGTCCTCCGAGAGGGGGAAAGGCCAGAGTATAGGTACCCGCGAAGCCCCGCCAGACGGCGTTGAGCGCCTGGCTCAGGTCCTCGCGGCGAGGTCGGCGTCGGCCTCTGAGCGAAACGTCCAAAGCTTGTTGCCGATGAAGTTGAACGGCATCGAGGCGGCCACGGCGAGCGCCTGGGCGGGCACCTTCGGAAGGTTTGCCGCCTCGACGAACAGCGTCAGCAGCAGCAGGCTGACGACCTCGGCGAGCAGGCTGACGAGCAGGAAGCGCGCGGCCTGGTGATGCGCGCGTCCCTCGCGCGCATCGAACGTCCAGTGGCGGTTGAGCACGAAGTTGTTGAGCACGGCGACGAGCCATGCCGCGACAGAGGCAACCCGGTACTCGAAGCCGGCGCCGTGGACGAGCGCCGCATAGACGGCCACGTTGACGACGAAGCCGGCCCCGCCGACGAGCCCGAAGCGCACGAGCTGCAGCCAGTTGGCCGGCTTGCGCAGGCCGTGCAGCAGCCGCACATGTGTCCGGACCTGCACGGGAGAGCGGAGATTGCGGGCGTGGATGTCTACGGCGGAGGCCTCGTCGGGCATCGGAGCAGGTTAGCCGAGCTGCGCTTCACGCCCGCGTGACTGGCGGGCGCTGCATGGGCATCGTCCTCAGCCCGGGTGCGCCTGAAAGGGTAGCGGGGCGTGTGACGGCGCCACACCGGACAGCAGGCGCGCGGCGCCAGCGCTGCCGCTAGCCTTGCTGTCGTGACGGACTCGAGCCAAGCTGGGGCTGCTCGCCCGCTGGGCAGCATGCTGTCGCGCTGGTCGCTGATCGCCGCGGCGGTTGCCGTGGCGTTGATCGCGCTCGGCCTCGTGCTCGCGCTGCGCGGAGGCTCGCACGCACGCGGGACGCGCGCCGTCGCACGACTCCCGGCCACCAAGCCACACCGGGGCACGCACGCCGGTGCCTCGCCCGCGAGCGCACCCTCAGCGACCGCCGCGCCCACCGGGACGGCGAGGACGAGCGGCAAGCGGGCGAACGTCTCGGAGATCGCCGACCCCGAGGAAGCCAACAGCTTCCCGGCTCCCGGCGACGTGCAGCACAAGGCCGCCAAGACGCCGTCGAAGGCTAGTCAAGAGATCGTCGCCGACGGGGCGCCTTCGGATGCGGAAGTCAAGCAGGAGCTCGCCCAGATGCAGGCCGTCGAACGCACCGCCAAGCGTGCGCAGCAGCAGGCGCTGAAGCCTGTCGCCGGCGGCAACTCGGTCGGCGGCGACGGCACGATCCCGATCCCGCCGAACGTGCCCGAAGCGGTCCAGCGCGTGATCGCAGGCGCCAACGCGATCGCCGACTTCCCGTACGTGTTCGGCGGTGGGCACGGCTCGTTCGTGGACAACGCCTACGACTGCTCGGGCTCGGTCAGCTACGCGCTCGCCGCTGGCGGCCTGCTGAGCGCGCCGCAGACCTCGGGCGAACTGGAGAAGTGGGGCGCTCCCGGCCCGGGGCGCTACATCACGATCGAGGCTGCCGCCGGGCACGTCTACATGTACGTGGACGGCGTGATGTACAACACGGCCGGGCGCAGCGGCGTCTACGCGTCGCGCTGGCAGGTCAAACCGGTCGAGAACTCCGGCTACGTGACCCGCCACTGGCCGGGGCTTTGACGCCGCCGCGGCGATGCTCGCGCTGATCCCGCTCGCGCTCGACGGCGAAGCGGCGGTCGAATCGGGTAGCACCGGGACGGCGATCGCCGTCGTTTCGGCGATCTCGATCGTGGCCGGATACGTCGTCCTGTACCTGCTGTGGCGCTACGTCTTCAGCACGAAGGCGAAAGCCAAGCGCGGCGAACCGCCCGAACACTGACGCACGGGCACCGCCGTCGAGCGGACGCTCGCCGTCTCAGTGCGCGAGGTTGACCGTGCTCAGCACGGTCGTCGGCACGGGGCTGCTCGGGTTGTGCACGACCATGCGAACCATCAGCGACACCTTGTGCAACTTGCGCAGCTTCGCCGCCGTGGCCTTGCTGAACTTGATCTTGTAGCTGTTGTGCCCGCCCTTGGTCGTCACGAGGATCGCTTTGGCGATCACGATCTGCGCGGGCGTGCCTTTGGCGAGACCCGTCGCTGCGGGGCCTTTCAGCCCGATCTTCTTCGCCACCGAGCTTGCCAGCAGCACCTCGAAGCGACCTGCGACCTGCGAGCTGACCGAGTAGCGCACGACGAGGCCGCTGCGCAGGACCGAGGCGAGGCTGTGCGAGGTCGCCGCCTGCGTGGCCACGACTTTCGGCTGAGGCGCGCCTGAGCCGGTGCCGGTGCCGGTGCCGGTTGAAGTTGTCGTGTTACTCGGGCTCGAGGAGTCACCACCGCCTGGCGTCGTGTTCGGGCCCGGAGCAGGCGGTGCGGGCGGTGCGGGCGGTGCGGGTCCGTCGACCTTCACTTCCCGCGTGACCGACGCGACGTTGCCACCGACGTCTTTGGCGGTGAGCGTCACGATGTACGTGCCGCCGTACTGGTAGCTGTGAAAGGTGGAGGCCGCGCAGGGGGCCGCCCACGGCGCTTCGCAGGGGAAGTCCTGCGGCGAGTTACCTGATGGCGCGCCCGGTGCGAAGCCGGACACCGTCGGCGTGCCGTCGCCGAAGTCCCACGTGTAGGTCGGGTAGGTCGGGCTCGGTTCGCCCGAGGCGGAATACTTGGTGCCGGCATTCTGCGTGATCGCAGACTCCATACCGTCGAAACCGACGAGTTCGCCCGCGTTGACTGGGTTGGGCGCTGTGAAGTGGGGCTCCATCAACGTTCCCGGGACACAGGGGACGCCCGGGTAGGAGAAGGTGAACGCGGCCAGGTCGAATGCCGTGTTCAGGTAATACTTGCCGCTTCCGAGTTCCTGGTTGTAGAGCGTGCCGGCGTGTGAGTCCGCGCGGGCTACCGCCGTCCCGCCGATGACGGGGGCGAAGAAGTTGCGGCACTCGTCGGTGGCCTCGTTGTGCGCCGGGTCCTGCCAGGCGTTGAGCAGCGGATTGGTGACGATGTTCTGCTGCTCGACCGCGAGCTGGTTGATGATCAGGTCAGCGAGGCCTCTGTCGCAGCCACCGTCATTGCCCGGGCATTCGACAGGCTGGTTAGGCTCCTGTGAGTGCGGCCCCTTGAGCGCTTCTTCTCCTTCTTTTTTCCTTTTTTCTTCTTCGCTTGCTTCTTCGAATTCTTCTATTTCGGTTTCGGTTCGTTCGGGGGCCGACTCCGGTTCCTCGATCGGTTTGCTGGCAGGGTCGAAGCCGCCGTCCTGACAGTCATAGGCCGCGAGCTGGTCGGCCTGCAGCAGGTGCGGGTTACCGAGGCCTCCCGCCGTCCACGGCACCGTCGCGTAGAGCACCGTGTTGGCGTCGCCCGTGGCTGAGGCGCCGGGGTTGATGTCGCCGTGGTAGCTGCAGAAGCTGTTTTCGTAGCTCGTGCTGCCCTGCGCCCCGGCGTAGTCAGAGCAGTGCCCGGTCGGCCCGCCCGCGTCGAGGCAGACCGCCACGCCCGGAGGGGTAAGCACGTCGTAGATCGTGCCCATGCCCTTCGGCAGCAGGTGCTGGGCGATGAATTTGTTGAGCTCTTCGCGGATCTGCGCATCGGTGATGCACACGACTTTGTGCTGTTTGTTGATCACGATCTGATCTTTGGTCTGGAAGGGGCGAGGATCGGTGCAGCCCGACGACGGATATGCGTCGGTGTCCGTGTAGGCGCCCTTGTAGACCGTTTTGTAAATCGCCGGGGTGTTGCTCCTGTCGGTGTATTGCTCGTAGACCGAGAACACGCTCGCGAGCGTGCCGCTTGCGTTACCCACGTTCTGCAGATATTCGTTGATCACTTCCTGCCAGTCGCCGTGGTAGGCGTTGGTCGGGTCCCAGACAACGTTGTAGGTGGCGTTGCCGTGAAGGACCGGGTTGCCGTTCGCGTTGGCGAAGGCCGCCCCGAGTTCGCCATTGCCGTCGAGGAAGAATTCGGTGTTGCGCGGCTGCAGCCCGACTTCCGAGGAGCCGACTTTGGCGACGATCGCGCCGGCGGGCACGGCGGTCAGCAGCAGGGCGATCAGCGTCCCGGCCAATGCCAGCGCGGCGCGGACGGGTAGCCGGCGCGGGCTGAGACTGGAACCGGCGGAAGGACGGGATGCGGCGGCTTTGGGGTTACGAGCAAGAGCGATCACGAGCCAATCATCGGCAGCGAGGCCTCGATCCCTTAGCGCGGCCGGCGAGCACCCGACGCGCGGCTGCTGTGGCGGTGCGCTCAAGCGATCGCGTTGGGCGCCGACAGTGATCGTGAAGCGTAAAGCGACGCGCTTGCGACCCGGCACGGCGCTAGTGTCCGACCGCTACTGCAGATGGAACTGAACTTCGAGATCTCCCAACACTTCCTCGACGATCGCGGGCAGCGCTCGGGCTTCGTGCTGCTCGGCGCCTTCCTGCTCGCCTTCCTCTTCATCCGCACGAGCGCGCGGATGATTCGCAGCCCCAAATTCGCATGGTGGCCGGGTAGCGTGGAGACGAAGGGCGGGCTGCACCTGCACCATCTCGTGTGGGGGATCTGCCTGATGATGAGCAGCGGCTTTCTCAACTTCGCGCTCGCGCCACAGAGCCCGTGGTCGGAGGTGCTCGCGGCGCTGTTCGGGATCGGCGCCGGCCTGACGCTCGACGAGTTCGCCCTGTGGATCCACCTCGAAGACGTCTACTGGTCGCAGGAGGGCCGCAGCTCGCTCGACGCGGTCGTCGTGGCGACGCTGCTCGGCGGGATGGTCGTGCTCGGGCTCGCGCCCTTTGACCTGACCAACCAGGAAGGCTCGATCAGCTCGCTCGTCGTGGCAATTCTGATCGACATCGTGCTGGCCGCGCTGACGATCTTCAAGGGCAAGCCGCTGCTCGGGCTGGTCGGGATCTTCATCCCCTTCTTCTCGCTCGTCGGTGCGATCCGCCTGGCCTCGCCGACCTCGCCGTGGGCGCGTAAACGCTACCGGCCGGACAGTCGCAAGATGAACGCGTCGCAGGCGCGCTGGGTGCGCGTGCGCAAGCGCCGGCAATGGCTGGGCGACGCAGTCGGCGGCACACCTTCGGCGCAGTAGATTGCGCTCGTGGACACGATCGCGAGCAAGCTCGAGCTGACGCTGCTTCCAGGCGCGCGCAAGCTGCTCGAGGTGCACGCGCGCGAGCTGCCCCAGCGCGACGATCTGTGCGGGGCCTTCTGCGGCTCGCTCGCGCTGCATGCCGCGGGGCTCTCCGAGCGCGGAGGCGAGCCGCTCGACCAGGATGCCGTCGCTCGCGCGGCCGGCAGCTTCGTCTCACGCGTGCCCGACACGAGCGCGCTGCCGGCCGGCGAGCACGGCCGGCGCGACTACCGCATCACGCCGCCGATGCTCGACGAGGCCTCCGTCTCGGGCACGAACTGCGCCGGCGTGCTGCGAGCGGTGCAAGAGCTTTCAGACGAGCGCCTCTGCGCGCTCCCCTACGCCGGCCCCTGGTCGGCCGTGGCGCTGGCCGGTCTGTTCGACGCGGTCGCGGCGCTCGCGCGCCCGGCCACGCTGATCGCCAATCTCGCCACGCGCCACCTGTGGGGCTCGGCGCCGAGCGTTGCGCAGATGCTCGGCCTGTTGCTCGACGGCTCCGACGAAGGTCCCCCGCCGGACTGGGACGTCGGCCATTTTGTGTGCGTCTTCGGCCGGATCGGCGGCCCCGGCGGCGAGCTCTACGGCGTCGCCGACACCTACCCGGCGCTTGGGGTCGGCGGTGTGCACATGCAGCCGCGCGATCGCCTGGCGCGAGCGCTCGCGCGACCCGACATGGCGCCCGGCGGGTTGATCGCCGTGGTCGCCCGCGAGGACGTCGCGACCGTGCGTGCCGCGGCCGACTCCTGCGGCCTGCAAGAGCGCGCTTGGGACAACGGGACACTGACCGTCGCGCCAAAGGCATGAGCGACGCCGGCGTCGGCGAGGACAGCCTGGTCGCGCTCGTCTGCTGCGACCTCGGGGCGATCGTGCGCGGGCGCTCGCTGCCGGCGACGGCGCTCGAGCATCCGCAGGCAGGCGTCGGCTGGGTACCGGCCAACCACGCGCTCACGCCGATCGGCACGCTGGCCGAGCCCAACCCGTTCGGCTCGACCGGCGACCTGCGCCTGCTGCCCGACCTGCGCACCCGCACCCGCGTCGAGGGCAGCGAGGAAGTAGATCCTCTCGAGTTCGTCCTTCTGCGACATCGCCGGGATCGACGGGCGGCCATGGGAGTGCTGCCCGCGGACGTTCCTGCGCGAGGCCGTCGAGCAGCTGCAGGCCGAGCTCGGTCTGCGCGCGCTCGTGAGCTTCGAGCACGAGTTCCAGCTGCTCGATCAGCAGCCGGCGGCGCTGCCGTTCTCACTCGAGGCGCAGCGGCGGGCGGGCCGCTTCCCGGCGGGCGCGATGCGGGCGCTGGGGCAAGCGGGCGCAGAGCCTGAGCGGTTCATGCCCGAGTACGCCTCGCACCAGTTCGAGATACCGGTCGCTGCGGCCGAGGGTGTCGCGGCAGCCGATCGGGCGGTCGTACTGCGTGAGGTCGTGCGCGAGGTGGCACGCCGCGAAGGACGCCGCGCGACGTTCACGCCGCTGCTCGATCCTGCGCAGGCGGGCAACGGCGTGCACATCCACCTCAGCCTGCTCGACGCCGACGGGCAAGCGGTCCTGTACGACGGATCGCGACCGGGCGCGCTGAGCGAGCTCGGTGCGCGCTTCGCGGCAGGAGTGATACGCCACGCACGAGCGCTTACCGCGCTGAGCGCCCCGAGTCCCGTCTCGGCCGGGCGGCTCGCGCCGCACCACTGGGGCGCGGGCGCCGTCTGCCTTGGACGCCAGAACCGGGAAACGCTGCTGCGCATCCCGCCGCTCCTAGCCGGAGCAGGCGAGCCGGAGCGCCAGCTGCGCCTCGAGTACCGCGCGGCCGACGCCGCAGCCAACCCGTACCTCGCGCTCGGAGCGCTGCTCCGTGCCGGCTTGCAGGGCCTGCGCGACGAACTCGAGCCGGCGCCGATCCTCGAGTGCGACCCGGCGCAGCTGAGCGCCGCCGAGGCAGAGCGATTCGGCGTGGGCGCGCTGCCCGACTCGCTCGCGGGGGCGCTTGCGGCGCTCGCCGAGGATCAGCAGGCGCGCGCATGGATGACGCCGCTGATGTACGACGCCTACGTGGCGGTCAAGCGCAGCGAGCTCGAGGCGGCCGAGGGCGTCGATCAGGCGGAGCTCTGCGCTCGTTATGGCCGGATCTACTGAGGAGCTGCTCACGCGGCTGCTCGCGGCGCTCGAGTCCGAGCTCGACGGCGCGCTCGAGCTGCGCCGTCGGCTGCACGCCGCGCCCGAGCTCGCGCACGAGGAGCGGCGCACGGCGGAGATCGTGCGCGAGCAGCTCCCCGTGCATGCGCAGAGCGCCGCCGGGACGGGGCTGCTGGCGCGCGTCGGCCCGGCACAGGGCGCACCGATCGCGATCCGCGCCGAGCTCGACGGCCTGCCGATCGTCGAGCGTACGAACGCGCCGTTCAGCGCAACCGGAGAGACGATGCATGCATGCGGGCACGATGTGCACATGGCGGCACTCGTCGCCCTCGCGCGTGCGGCGGCGGCGCTCGGCGAGCTCCCGGTGGCACTGCTGGCCGTGTTCCAGCCGAGCGAGGAGGCATACCCGTCGGGGGCGCGAGAGCTCGCCTCGGCCGAGCTGGCGAACGCCGCTCCGGCGGCCGTGCTCGCGGCGCACATCCATCCCGAGCTGCCATGGGGCAGCGTCGCGCTCGACGCCGGCACGGTCAATGCAGCGAGCGACTCTGTCGAGATCACGGTCGAGGGCGAAGCCTCGCACGGCGCCTACCCGCACCGCGGCCGCGACCCGATCCTCGCGATCGCGCAGATCGTGGTCACGCTGCACGCGCAGGCCGCGCGACGCGTCGACCCGCTCAGTCCCGCGCTGATCAACGTCGGCGTGCTCGAAGGCGGGCGTACGGAGAACGTGATCCCCGAGCGCGCACGTGCACGTGCGTCGCTGCGCGCGCATCGCCCGCAGGAGCGCGCCGCGCTACGCGAGCTCGTCGAGGAGGTTGCACGCGGTGTCGCCGATGCGCACGGGTGCCGCGCCATGGTCGAGCTGATCGCGGGCGAGCCTGCGCTCGAGAACGACCCGCGGATCGTCGCCATCGGACGCGAGCTGTTGGCGCAGGCCGGGCTGAGCACGGCTCCGGCGTGGCGCTCGTGCGGCTCGGACGACTTCGCCTTCTTCGGTGAGCTCGCACCACTCGCGATGGGCTTCGTCGGTCTCGACGGCGCGCCCGGCTTCGTCTCCAGGCCACTGCATCACCCCGAGCTGCTGGCACCCGAGCAGGCGGTCGCTCACATCGCCCGCACGCAGGCCGTGCTCTACGCCGCGGCAGTCGAGGCGCTCGGGCACGGCTAGGGTCCGGTGTAGCCTGGCCGGTGGACTGGGCGGCGCGGAGCCTGTACGATGCCCGACCAGCGTTCGCGGTGCACGAGGGAAGCTGTCACGACAGCGCTGCGGGCCAAGGAGGGGGAGATGGAGGGAGATCCGTTGGTTGCATCGCGCGCGGCTCGTTCGCGCAGGTGCCGTGCATGGCCGCTCCTGACGGCACTCACAGCGGTGCTCGTCGGCGTTCCGGCTGCGTCGGCTACGGCTTCGTCCTATGGCGTGGCCGCGTGGGGCTACAACTCCTCCGGCCAGCTCGGCAACGGCACGACGACGATCAGCCGCTTCCCCGGCGCGGTCACCGGCCTCAGCGAAGTCACGTCCATCGCGGCCGGCGGCGAGCACAGCCTTGCGCTGCTCGCCAACGGCACGGTGAAGGCGTGGGGCGCCAACCGCGAAGGCCAGCTTGGCAACGGTACGACGACGAGCAGCAAGGTTCCGGTCACCGTTACGGGCCTCAGTAACGTCGTGGCGATCTCCGCCGGCAGGGAACACAGCGCGGCGCTGCTCGCCAACGGCACCGTGATGGCGTGGGGCTGCAACGAAGAAGGGGAGCTCGGCGGGGGGACCAAAGCGCTCAAAAGCACGATCCCGGTGGCCGTGAAAGGGCTCAGCGGCGTGACGGCGATCGCCTCCGGCGGCGACTTCAACCTGGCGCGCATGAGCAACGGCACGGTCATGGCTTGGGGGGCCGGCGAAGAAGGGCAGCTCGGAAACGGCAGGAAGGCCAAAAGCATCGCGCCGGTCGTGGCGAAAGGGGTGAGTGGAGCGGTCGCGGTAGCGGCCGGTCGTGAACATTCCCTGGCGCTGCTGTCCAACGGCACGGTGATGTCGTGGGGCAGCAACCTTGCTCACCAGCTGGGAATGCCGACGAAATACAAAGTGATCAAAGAAGAAGAAGAAACCTACCTTGAAGAAGAAGAACAACCCGAAAACAACCCTGTACCCGAACCGGTCGCGGCGCTCAGCGGCGCGACGGCCGTGGCAGCCGGCGCCGAACACAGCCTCGCACTGCTCGGCGACGGCGAAGTGATGGCGTGGGGCGCAAACAGCAACGACCAGCTGGGCAACGGGACGCAGGGCGGAATCAGCAACGTACCCACCGCCGTCGGCGGCCTGAGCGGCGTGACGGCGATCGCGGCCGGGTCTCAGCACACGCTCGCCCTGCTGAGCGGCGGCAGCGTAGAGGCGTGGGGCTACAACCCGGACGGGCAGCTCGGCAACGGGTCGAACCTGAACAGCCCCGTGCCGATCGCGATCTCGGGTCTCGGCGGCGTCGTGAAGATCGCCGGCGGCGGCTCGCACAGCCTCTCGATGGGAGCGCCGGCGGCGACCGTCACCGGCGTCAGCCCCGGATCGGGCCCGCAGCAAGGCGGGACGAGCGTGTCGATCACGGGACTGAACCTCTCCGAAGCAACGAGCGTGCACTTCGGCTCGAGCGCGGCCGGCGCCTTCACGGTGAGCTCACCGACATCGATCACGGCGACCTCTCCGGCGGGAGCGGGCATCGTCGATGTCACCGTCACCACACCGAGCGGGACGAGCTCGGCGAGTGCGGCGGACAGGTTCACCTACATCCCGGCGCCAACCATCACGAAAGTGAAACCGAACAAGGGCCCGGCGGTGGGCGGCACCAGCTCGACGATCACCGGCAGCGACTTCACGGGCGTCACGATGGTGAGCTTCGGTGCGCTCCCCGCGAGCAGTTTCACGGTCAACTCGCCGACGTCGATCACCGCGACTGCCCCGGCGGGCACCACGGGAGCGACCGACATAACTGTGACAACTGCGAGCGGCACGAGCGCGGCGGGCATCCACGACGTGTTCAAGTACGAAGCGCCGACGATCGCGAGCATCAGCCCCGGCGCCGGGCCGGTGGCGGGCGGCACGAGCGTGACCGTGAGCGGCAGCGGCTTTGCGCCCGGAGCCGGGACGACCAGCTTCCTCTTCGGCAAAGCGTCGGGTGGCTCGGTGCAGTGCAGCTCGAGCACGAGTTGCACGTTCGTCACATCGCCCGCAAAAAGGGTGGGCGTCGTCGAGGTGATCGCCGCGGTCGGCAAAGTGAAGAGCAAGAAGAGCCCGCCGAGCGACCAGTTCACCTACGAATAGCCCGGCCTCGCGCTCGCGCTCGGCTCAGACGCCGGCGACGCGACTCATCAGTGCCCGTGCAGCGGAGACCGCGAGATCGCGGTCGTAGGTAATCGCGAAGTCGAAGCGGCGATCCATGTCGCCACTGCCGTCGCCGAGCTCCCGGGCCACGAAGGCCATCGCGAAGTGCGGTGCGATCACGGTCACGTCCCACTCGCCGCGCAGCGGATCGGCATGCTCGAGCGCCACCCCGCGAACGCCTGCAGCAGGCTGCTCGGAGAGGCCGACGCCAAGCGCTCCGATGAGTGCCGCCTGCTTTGAGAGCGCCTGGTAGCGCGCGGCCGTGTCGGCCGTGAAGAAAGCGGCCTCCTGGAAGGTGCTGAGCACGACGGCGGCCGAGCCAAGGCCCGAAGCCTGCTCCTCGATCTGCCGGCTCAGCGCGAGCAGCAGCCGCTTGTTGCCGCGGCGTACTTCCCGATGCCGCGATACGGCCTCGTACGGGCTCGCGTGCCGGGTGGGTGGCTTGCGTGCCGGCTGGGCGATCGGACTGCTCGGCGCGAGCGTGCTCGAAGGCAGCTCGCCGGGGCGCCCGAACAGCCAGCCCTGGCCATAGCGCGCGCCGAGCGCGAGTGCCGTGCGGCGATGCTCCTCGGTTTCGATCCCCTCGGCGAGCACGAGTGCGCTTGTGCGCTCTGCCTCGCCGCTGACCGCGTGCACGATCTCGGCGATCTGGCGAGACGGGTTCTCCTGCACGAGGCGCAGGTCGAGCTTGATCACGTCGGGGGCGAGGAACGGCATCAGCGCGAGCGAGCGCGGATCGGCGCCGACGTCGTCGAGCGCCACGCCGACTCCCCGCAAGCGCAGCCGCTCGACGGCGGCGAGCAGCTCGGCCGGGCGATCGGTCAGCGAGCGCTCGGTGAACTCGGCGAACACCGAGAAGCGATCGAGCGCGACATCGAGCAGCGCGAGCGCGTGCTCGGGGCGGTCGCCCTTGAGCAGGCGCGGCTCGAGGTTGACGAACAGCCCCTGGCCTGGCGCGAGTCCGCCGTCGAGCGCGCCCTGCAGCGCGGCTCGCTGGCACTCCCACTCGACCTCGCGCTCGAGCCCGGCCACGTTGGCCGCGTCGAACAACGCTGCTGGGCTCGCCAGACGGCTGCCGTGTGGACCGCGCGCGAGCGCCTCGTAGCCGACGACCTCGCCGCTGTAGAGGTCGACGAGCGGCTGGTAGGCGGAGCGAAGCGCACGGCGGTCGAGCAGGTCGGCGAGCGACGTCGGCGTAGCGCGATGCGCTGTGGCGGTCGAGGCAGGCACCACCTTCTATTCGACGCGGATTGGTGTTCGGAAAACCCCTCTGGACAGACGTTCAGGCAGTTCGCCTCAGCCGCCGAGCGGCGAAGGCGGGATGCGCGGTTCGCCGTGTACGTCGGGGATGCGCATCATCAGCTCGTCGAGGAAGCACCACGACCAGTCTTCGTGCGGCTCGATCGAGCGGATGATCGGGTGGCCGCTGGAGCGCGCGTGCGCGCTGGCGTGCCGGTTGGGGGAGTCATCGCAACAGCCGACGTGGCCGCACTCCAGGCAGATGCGCAGGTGCAGCCAGGGGTCACCCGTGCGCAGGCAATCCTCGCAGCCCTCGACGGACTCGGGCAACTCTGTGATCAGGACCTGGTCGAGGTGCGTGCAGTTGGGCATCGAGTCCTCACTTTCCGGATTGGGCGAAGGGCAGCCGCACGCGGAACGTCGTGCGGCCGGGTTGCGAGTCGAGCGTGAGCGAGCCGTCGTGGCGGTCGACGACGATCCGTCGCGCCGTGGCGAGGCCGAGACCGGTGCCGTAGCCGACGTCCTTGGTCGTGAAGAACGGGTCGAAGATCCGCGGCAGCACGTCCTCGGGCACGCCGGCGCCGTCGTCTGAGATCTCGATCACCGCGCATTCCCCATCGGCGTGCGTGGCAATCGTGATCGTGCCGCTCTGCCCGAGCGCGTCGATCGCGTTGTCGAGCAGGTTGGTCCACACCTGGTTGAGCTCGGAGCCGTGCACGGTCAGCTTCGGCAGCGAGCGATCGTACTCCCTGAGAACCGCTATCTCGGTGTGCTTGAGCTTGTAGCCGAGCACGGCGAGCGTCGTCTCCAGTCCCTCGTGCAGGTCGACCTCGACGAGGTCGCCGCGATCCATGTAGGCGTAGGACTTGACGGCGCCGACGAGGCTCGACATACGCTCGGTCGACTCCTCGAGCTCCGCCGCGAGGCGCCCGGCGACGAGCGAGGCGGCGACCCACTGAAGCGCCGCATCGGTAGCGGGGCCGGCGAGCTCGGCGACACGATCGAGCCACTGCTGGTCGACCCCGGCGACGGCGAGCGGCTCGGCTAGCCGCCACGGCTCCTGCACGCCGAACGCTTCCAGGCGCGCGAGCAGCTCGTCCTCTGCGTCTGCCGCATCGAGCGCGTCGAGCGCGGTGCACGAGGCGGCGTGGGCGACGGCCTGCTGCTGCAGCACGACGAGCTCGACGACCTGCTCGCGCTCCATCTCCGACTCGACGAAGCGCGCGATCGTCGAGCTGATCACATCGAGCGCTTCGGTCATCTGCTGCGCTGCGCGGCGGGCCGCTGCGGCGGGGTTGTTCAGCTCGTGCGCCAGTCCGGCGGCCATCGTCCCGAGCGAGGTCAGGCGCTCGCGGCTCTGCTCGCTGCTCGTGATGCGGCTCATCACGGGCGCCACCTGCTGCATCACGCGACGGTGGATGGCGGGCTGCTCGAAGGCCAGCCGGCGGAAGTCCTCTGCTGGAATCAACGCCATCCGGCAGTCCGTTTCGGCGCGCATGCGCACGCCGAGCGAGCCCCCGGTCAGCGTCGCGATCGCGCCCATCCAGGTCGGCGCCTTGTGGCGCCCGACCGGCTCGCTGCTGGAGCCGTCGACGATCGACGCCTGCGCATCGCCGCGCAGCAGCAACTGCATCCCGCGGTTCTCCTCCCCCTGCTCGGCGATGATCCCGCCTGCCGCGACGCGATAGGTCTGCGCGACCGGAATCCACTTGGCCAGCTGCTCGTCGCCGAGTTCTTCGAACAGGTCGACCGTGCGCAGCTCCTGCAGCGTCACGGGCGGCTCGACCGCTTCGCCGCCGGGCAGGGCGGCCGTCTCGGCGCCGCCCGCGGCGTTAGCGCTGCCCTGCTCCGCGGCCGGCTCGCTCATGCCTCGAGCAGATACTCGTGGATCAGCGACACGGCCATCGAGCCCTCGCCGACGGCGCTTGCGACGCGCTTGATCGAACGGGCACGAACGTCACCGGCGACGAACACGCCGGGCACGGTCGTCTCGAGCACGAACGGCTCGCGCTCGAGCGGCCAGCCGGCGGCCTGAACGTCGCGCCCGGCGAGGATGAAGCCGCGCTGGTCGCGCGCGAGCACGCCCTCGAGCCAGTCGGTGCGCGGCGAGGCGCCGATGAACACGAAGCAGGCATCGGCGGCGAGTGTCTCCTCGTCGCCCGGTCCGGCGATGCGCACCTGGCTGAGGTGCCCGTCGTGCTGCTCTGCGGCGGTGGCGCTCGTGCCGGTGCGCACGTCGACGTTGTCGAGCTCGGCGATCTGCTCGATCAGGTAGTGCGACATCGAGGCCTCGAGCGAGCGGCCGCGCACGAGCATCGTCACCGTTGCGGCGTAGCCGCTGAAGTAGACGGCCGCCTGGCCGGCCGAGTTGGCGCCGCCGATCACGACGATGTGCTGGTCGGCACAGGCGCGCGCCTCGGTCATCGCCGCGCCGTAGTAGACGCCGGCGCCGGTCAGCTCGGGGAAGCCGGGCGTGTCGAGCTGGCGATAGGAGACGCCCGAGGCGACGAGCACGCAGCTCGCGCTGAGCACCTCGCCGCCGCTCAGCTCGACCAGCCGCGCCGATCCCTCGACGCGCAGGGCGACGGCCTCCTGCACGGTCAACAGCTCGGCGCCTAGCCGGCGTGCCTGGTCGGTGGCACGGCGGGCGAGGTCCGATCCGCTCAGCCCGGCGGGGAAGCCGAGGTAGTTCTCGATCCGGCTCGACTGGCCGGCCTGCCCGCCGGGCGCCTCACGCTCGACCATGATCGTCTTCAGCCCCTCCGAGGCGCCGTAGACGGCGGCGGCGAGGCCGGCGGGACCGCCGCCGACGACGACCAGGTCGTAGTGCTCCTGCGCGGGCGTGCCGGCGACGCCGAGACGCTCGGCCAGCTCGAGCACGCTCGGGCGCTCGAGCACGGAGCCATCCTCGAGCAGCACGACGGGGAGCCGCTCAGCGTCGAGGTCGGCCACCTGCAGGAGCCCGCGCGCCTCACCGTCGCGTTCGACGTCGAGCCAGCGAGCGGGCACACGGTTGCGCACGAGGAAGTCGCGCAGGTCGTGTGACTCCTTGGAGAAGCGGTGGCCGATGATGCGAACGCCGCCGGCCTCGAGCGCGGCGCCGGACTCCCACGTGGTAAGCAGGTCTTCGACCACCGGGAACAGCTGTTCCTCAGGCGGGTCCCAAGGCTTGAGCAGGTAGTAGTCGAGCGCGACGTCGTTGATCGCGGCGATCGCGGCGTCTGTGTCGGCGTATGCGGTCAGCAGCACGCGCTTGGCGTCGGGCACGACCTTGCGCGCCTGCACGAGGTACTCGGTGCCGGGCATCCCGGGCATGCGCTGGTCGGCGATCAGCATCGCGACCTGGTCGCCGCGGGTGCGCGACTCGCGCAGAACCTCCAGAGCGTCGGCGCCTGAGCCGGCGCGCAGGATGCGAAAGCGCTCGCCGAAGCCGCGGCGCAGATCGCGCGCGACGGCGGCCAGCACGGCCGGCTCGTCGTCGACGACGAGGATCGCCGGACGGCGCGAGGAGGTCGGCGGTTGCTCAGAGACGACCGCGACGGCTGGCTCGGCTCGGGCGGACATGGCGCCACTGACAGTAGTCGCTTGCCTGGGTCGGATGAAGTGCGGTTGAAGGCAGGGGTCCGGATCGCCGGCCGACCCTTATCGTTCGCCTCGATGACGGCGCGCACGGTGCAGACGAACGGGATCGAGCTGAGCGTGATCGACGAGGGCGAGGGACCGCTGGTCGTGCTCTGCCACGGCTTCCCCGAGCTCGCCTACTCCTGGCGCCACCAGGTGCCCGCGCTGACGGACGCCGGGTACCGCGTGCTCGCACCCGACATGCGCGGCTTCGGCAGGAGCTCGGCGCCGCTGGCGGTCGAGGCCTACGACGTGGCGACGCTGTGCGCCGACATGACCGGGGTGCTTGATGAGCTCGAGCAGCAGCAGGCGATCTTCGTCGGCCACGACTGGGGGGCGCACGTGGTCTGGCAACTCGCGGTGCTCGCGCCCGAGCGCGTGCGCGCGGTCGCCGGCCTCAGCGTGCCCTTCGTGCCACGCGCGCCGGCGGCGCCGATCCCGATCATGCGCCGCCACCTCGGCGAGGACTTCTACATCGTCTGGTTCCAGCAGCCGGGCGTCGCCGACGAGGCGCTCGCGCGCGACGTGCGGCGCACGCTCACGACGAGCCGGCAGTGGACGGCCGACTGGGCGCTGCAGGACGGCAACGAGCCACGGCTGCCGACGTGGCTGTCAGAGCAGGAGCTGGCCGTGTACGTCGAGGCGTTCGCGCGAACGGGCTTCACGGGCGGGCTGAACTGGTATCGCAACATGGACCGCAACTGGGAGCTGACCGAGGCGGTCGCCGAGCGGCGTGTCGAGCAGCCGGCGATGTTCCTGACGGGCGAGCTCGATCCCGTGCGCCGCTTCATGCCGGCCGAGGCGATGCACGGCTGGGTCAGCGACCTGCGCGCTGAGATCGTCGTGCCGGGGGCCGGGCACTGGGTGCAGCAGCAGGCTCCGGACGAGGTCAACTCCGCGGTGCTCGCGTTCCTGAACTCAATTTGAAGCGGTAGTCTGTCGATCGGCGTAGTTCGGTTTGGTGGAACTACTGCCGTTCGCCCTGTACGCTTCGCCCAAGCGACGATGACGCGACTGCTTTTGAGATCGGCACTGGTGAGCGCGGGGGTCACGCTGGCGATTGCGCCGGTGGCGCATGCCGGTGGCTGGCTGCCGTCCGTCGACCTGTTCACGAGCGGAGCTCACGTCGGAGCGCCGCAAGTGGTACTCGACGCAGAAGGCAACGCGACGGCCGTGTGGGATGCGTGGAACGGCGAAAACACAGTCGTCGAGAGCGCCTACCGGCCCGCCGGCGCGAGTTGGCAGGCAGCAGTCACCCTCTCCGAGGCGAGCGGCGAAGTTACGAAAGTCCCTGGCGAACACGACGCCGCCAATCCGCGCATCACGGTCGACGCGAGCGGCGACGTGGCGGTCGTCTGGGAACGCACCGCCGGCGACGGCGAAACGGTTATCCAGACCGACTACCGGCCCGCCGGCGGTGCATGGCAGGCGCCCGTCGACATCTCCCAAGCGACGGAGACCGCGAGCGCCGACGAACCGTGGATTGCCGTCGATGAAGTGGGGGACGCGACCGCGGTCTGGAAGCAGCAGGGCATCATCCGCAGCGCCTACCGGCCCGCCGGCGCGAGTTGGCAGGCGCCAGTGGCCGTCTCCGAAGAAGGCGTTGAAGCCCTCACGCCACAGGCAGCCGTCGACGCGGCCGGCGATGCGACGGCGGTCTGGATGGTCTTCTCCGGCTCCAAGCTCGTCGCGCGCACCGCGTATCGGCCGGCCGGCGAAGGCTGGCAGGCTCCGGCACCCCTGTCCGCCCTCGGCGAAGAAGCCGGCGATCCACAGATCGCGCTCGATGCACATGGCGCGACGACGGTCGTGTGGCGCAACAGCGACAGCGGTGTAGCCAGTGTCCGCGGCGTCTACCGTCCTGCCGGCGGCGAATGGGGAGAACCCACCCGGATATCGGCTCCCGGCGAAGCGACCGAAGCTCCGCATCTAGCCGTCGACGCTCGGGGCGACACGATCGCGGCCTGGGCCGGCTCGAACAACAAAGCGGGCGAATACGACCGCGCCGCGAGTTCCTACCGACCGGCGAGCGGCGAGTGGGAAGAACGCAAGCAGCTCTCCGAAGACGGAGGCAACGCCTATCCGCAGAGCGTCGCCTTCGACCAGGAAGGCAACGCCGCGATCGCCTGGCAGCGCAGCGATTCAACGGGCAACGTGATCCAGGTCGACTACCGCCCAGTCGGCGGCGAATGGGAAGCACCGGACAGCCTCTCCGACGAGGACGCACAATCGTACGACCCGGTCGTGGTGCTCGACGCCGAGGGTGAAGGCCGTGCCGCCCAGGGTGACGCAACCGTGATCTGGACACGCACCGTCGGGGAACACTGTGGTTTCACGCCTGAATGTGTCGAATCGAGCGAAAACACGGTGCAGGCGTCGGGCTACGACAAGAATCCGCCGGCGAGCGAAGAATTCTCTGTGCCATCCACTGGGACCGTCGGCGAACCGGTCACTTTTTCCGCTCCTTCCCTCGGTGCGTTCTCGCCATTGATGGAGTTCGGCGACGGCGAAACCGCGCCACTTACGAGCGCCGTGCATGAGTACGCGCATCCCGGCGTATATACCGTCAAATTCGCCAGTACCGAGCTACTTGGCTACCGCACGAGCGCGCAACGGGCGATCACGATCGTCCCTGCGGAAGCGCCACCCAAACCTGCTGGACCGCCGGCCGAAGAACCACCCACGGGCCCTCCGTCGTTGACGCCTTCGCCCGAACGGCCCAGCGCGAGCACACAGCCGCCGCTCACCGGCCTAACGGTGATCCCGCCGGCGGAGCGCCCACCCGCTGGGCAGCGCGGAGCGCCGAAGGTACAGCTGAGGCTGGCCAAGCAGGCCCTGCGCGCGATCCTCGCGGCCAAGGCAGTCAGGCTCGTCTGTACCGCCGACGCGGCCAGCGTGTGGGCGGTACACGGGCCAGCCGGCGTTGCGCGGGCCGTGCTGGGCGCGGCCGGACATCGGACGATCGAGCTGGCGCTTACGCGCAGGATGCTCCGAGAGCTGCGGTCGAGCCACCCCGTGAAGGTGCGCGTGAGCGTCGCAGTCAGCGGTGCCGATCGCTCGACTACCGACGCGACTGTGGTCTTTGTCGTGCGCTAGGCAGCGCCTGTTTGCGCGCACTGCCTACGCCAGAGGCGGGGGGTGGCGTTAGGCACTGCAGCCGGTAAGATGAGGTTCTCTCGAGTGCACGGGCGCGCTGGTCAAGCTCGTCGATCGGCTGCACGACGGGCGATTAGCTCAGTCGGTTAGAGCGCTTCTCTGATAAGGAAGAGGTCCCTGGTTCGAATCCAGGATCGCCCACTGGGCGTGTCCGTCCGGCGCGCGTATTCGGTTATCTGGAATGCTCGAGCAGCCCGGGAATCGCCCGCGGGCGCAGCCGCCTGGCCAGCTCGATCGCCTCCTGCGGCGTGGCGAAGGACAGCTCGGCACGGTAGCCGCCGTCGCGAGCCGGGCGTACGCTGACCTCGGCGCCGAGCGCCGCGCCGAGCGCGTCGGAGATCTCCTGCGCGGCCTGCAGCTGGTCGGGATGCACGCCGGCCGTCATCCGCTTGCGTCGGGCATCCGGCGGCTTGCCGCGCCCGGTCGATGCGTTCTGCGTGCGGGCGCGCGCTTCGACCGTGCGCACCGACCAGCCCTCGTGCGCCGCCGTGCGCGCAAGGCCGGCGCGGGCGCCGTGATCTTCGACGAGCAGCAGCGCGCGCCCGTGGCCCTCGCTGAGCGTGCCGGCCTGCACGAGCTCGATCGCCTCCTCGGGCAGGTCGAGCAGGCGGATCAGGTTGCTCACGGCCACGCGACTGCGCCCGACGCGGCGGCCGACCTCCTCGCGCGTCAGCTCGAGCTCCTCGACGAGCGCCGCGCACGCACGCGCCTCCTCGATCGGGCTGAGGTCCTCGCGCGCCATGTTCTCGATCAGCGCGAGCTCGATCGATTCGGCGTCGTCGCGCTCGCGCACGAGCGCCGGGATCGTCTCCAGCCCGGCGATCTGCGCCGCGCGCCAGCGTCGCTCGCCGGCGACGATCTCATATGTCCCGCCCGGCTTCGGACGCACGAGCACCGGCTGCAACACGCCGCGCTCGCCAAGTGAGTCGGCCAGCGCCGCCAGCGCGTCCTCGTCGAAGCGCCGCCGCGGCTGCGTCGGGCTCGGCGCGATCTGCTCGACCGCCAGCTCGCGCAGCTCCTGCTCGCCGTCCTTTGTCTCCGTCGGAGCGGCGGAGACCGAGAGGATCGCCTCCAGCCCCCTGCCCATCCCAGGCTTTGGCCTAGCCACGTGCAGCCACCTCCTTTGCCAGCTCGAAATATGCCTCTGCGCCCGCGCTGTGCGGGTCGTGGTGGGTCACCGGCAGCCCGTAGCTCGGCGCCTCGCCGACGCGCACGTTGCGTGGGATCACGGTCGAGAAGACGAGCTCCGGGAAGTGCTCGCGCACCTCGCGCTCCACGTCGCGCCCAAGACGCGTGCGGCTGTCGTGCATCGTCAGCAGCATCCCCGCAACAGTCAACCTCGGGTTGAGGTTCTGCCGTACGAGCGCGAGCGTCTCGAGCAGGCCGGCGAGGCCCTCGAGCGCGAAGTACTCGGTTTGCACGGGCACGATCACGCGGTCTGCCGCCACCAGCGCGCAGACCGTCAAAGGCCCGAGCGACGGCGGGCAGTCGAGCAGGATGTAGCGAAAGCGCTCGCGCAGCGGCTCCAGGCGCTCGCGCAGGCGCTGCTCGAAGCCCTCGATCCGCGGCAGCTCGACATTGGCGCCCGCCAGCCCGGCGCCCGCCGGCAGGAGCTTCAGCCCGGGGACGCTCGAGTCGGTCAGCGCCTCCTCGGCGCTCGCCTCGCCCGTCAGCACCTCATACAGACCCGGCGACTGCGTGCGCGCAACGCCCAGGCCCACGGTCGCGTTCGCCTGCGGGTCGACGTCCACGAGCAGCGTGCTGTAGCCGGCCTCGGCGATGCACGCGCTCACGTTGAGCGCCGTCGTCGTCTTCCCCACGCCACCCTTCTGGTTGGCGATCGCGTAAATCGTGGCCATCGCCTGCAAGCTAGCGACGTTCGCGGTCAGAGCCTCGACTTACTGCCGCGATTTGCGCACGATCCATCGCCCCGTCAGCCGAAGCCGAGGTCACCACCGATGTTTCACGGGAAACGCTTTGGGCCTCGGTCACGAGGCTGTCAGCCGGCGCTATCGGCCCAGTGGGCGCTTGCGCGCGATCCCCGCCCGGCGCGGGAACCGCTCGGGCGTCTCGCCCGTCTTGACCCATACGTGCAGGTGGCGATCCGTGGCGCCGGCAAATGGCCGCACATGACGGATCTCGCGCAGCTCCATGCCGAGCTCGCGCGCCGCCTTCGCCGCCGCCTGCTCCTCATCGGCGTCGCGGCGACCGCGCCAATCGACCAGCGCTCCACTGACGCGCAGCAGCGGCGCCGCATACTCGAGCACGACCGGCTGCGCCGCCAGCGCGCGCGCCAACACGACGTCGTTGCCCGCCAGCCCCTCGCTCCACTCCTCCGCCCGCCCGCAGACGACGCTCGCGTTCTCGATTTCCGCCGCCGCCAGCATCCGCTCGAGGAACTCGCACTTGCGGCGCTGGCTCTCGACGAGCCGCACACGGGCGCCCGGGAGCGCGACGGCCAGCGCCACGCCCGGAAATCCCGCTCCCGCGCCCAGATCCGCCAAATCGCGGCCATCTTTATTAATTAAATCGATATCGAGACCGGCCAACGAGTCGGCCAGATGTCGCTCCGAGGCCTCGCGCGGCGCGCGCACCTTCGTCGGCGCATGCTCGTCATCCGCCAGCACCGACAGCACCCGCCCCAGCGTCGCCAGTTGCGCCTCGCTCAGGTCGTAGCCTGCCAGCGCGTCCCTCCACGGCGGAGTGTTTCCCGTGAAACGCTCCCCTGCGGGCTCAGTCATCCACGGGCGAGACGACGAGGAACCGGTGCGGCTCCTCGCCCTCGCTGTGCGTCTCGACGCCGCCGCGCTCGCGCAGGTATTCGTGCACGATCCGCCGCTCTGCCGGCGGCATCGGCTCGAGCTCGACCGGACTTCCGTCGCGCAGCGCCTGCTCGGCCGCGTCGTCGGCGTCTGAGCGCAGCAGCTCGGCACGCCGCTCGCGATAGCCGTCCGCGTCGATCTCCACGCGCGTCTGCGACGGGCCCTCGGGAAATACGATCCGCTGCGCCAGGTGCTGCACCGCGTCGATCGTCTGCCCGCGCCTCCCGATGAACAGGCCCACGTCGTCGCCGACGAGGCGCCCGCGCAGCACCCCATCGCGCTCCTCGACCTCGATCTCCGCGTCGAGGCCGAGGCCTGCCGTGACTTCCTCGAGCAGCTCTTCGAGCAGCTCGGCCGGCTCGAGCTCCTCCTCCTCGCCCGCAGGCTCGCGCTCGTCGCTCATCTGCGCCTCCCCGAGCGTTTCTTCTTCTTGCTGCGCGGCGAGCGTGGCGGCGGGACCGACGGTTTCGGCTTGGCCTCCGGCTGCGGGCGCGCTGCACCGGCGCCGGCCAGGCGCCCGAACAGGCCGGGACTGCTCTTCGCAGCGCTCGCGTCGCCCTCGCCCGCGCCCACCCCGGCCAGCGCCGGCTTGAGCGCTCGCGTCGACTTGCCGTTCTTCGAGCCGTCCGCCTCGAGCGGTGCCGGCGGCGGTCCCATATGTCGTTTGATCAGGTACTGCTGGCCGATCGTCCACACGTTCGTCGTGATCCAGTAGACCAACAGGCCAGCCGGGTAGCGGTAGAGAATCACCACGAACACGACCGGCAGCAGCAGCATCAGGCGACGCTGGTTGGGGTCCGCCGAGGCCGTCGCGACGAGCGTCGAGAAGACCTGCGAGCCGACGTATAGGACGATCAGCACGATCAGCGCCGCGCCCGTCGCCTTTTCGGTGATGTCCGGTAGGAACAGGAACTTCGCCGAGTGCGGCGCCACCGCGTTGCAGCTGATTTCCGAGAGGCCCTTGATGTGCTGGCCGGCGTGCGTGATCGCGCCCGAGGGGATTTCGCTGTTGTGCGTGATCGTCTTGCCGAGCACCTGCGAGAAGTGTTCGCGCAGCTGCGTGCCGCAGATGTCGAGCTTCAGATCCGTACGCAGCATGTAGAACAGCGAGATGAACACCGGCAGCTGCAGCAGCAGCGGCAGGCACGACGCCAGCGGGTTGATTTTGTTCTCCCGGTAGAACGCCATGATCTCCTGCTGCTGGCGCTGTTTGTCCTCCTTGTACTTCTCTTTCAGCGCCGCGATCTGGGGCGAGAGCCGCTGCATCTCCTGCATCCCCTTCAGCTGCCGGTAGGTCAAGGGGACCAGCACGGCGCGGATCAGGATCGTCAGCCCGATGATCGCAAGGCCCCAGCTGCCGCCCACGAGGTGCTCGTGGATGAACACCATGATCGACTCGAACGCGCTGATCAGCGGCGAGAACGCGTCCTCGATGACGTTGGCGAAGATGGGCATGCGCGCTAGATGATGCTCTCAGGCGCCGCTGCGGTGTCCGACCCCGAACACCCGCTGGGCCTCCACCGGATCGTATCCGCCGTAGCTCCACGGGTTGCACCTGAGCAACCGCCATGCAGCGAGCACCGCGCCTCTAAGTATGCCGTACTCCCTGATCGCGTCGACCGCGTAGCGCGAGCACGTCGGCTCGTACTTGCAGCGGCGTGGGATCGCCGGCGAGATCAAGCGCTGGTAGATCACGATCGGAGCCGTCGCGACGGCGCGCACGGCTCCGGCCGCACGGCTCCGAGCGGCCTGCTCAGTCGCGTGCTCGGTGTCCTCGCGCGGTGCTTCGTTCATCCCGCCTGGCCCTCTTCCTCGGGCTCGGCGCCCTCGCGCAGCCCGGCCCTCGCGATCAGCTCGCTCAGCGCCTCGTCGATCCCCTGCAGCCCGTCGCGCTCGACCAGCTCGGCAGCCGACGGGCGAGCGACCACGACGAGGTCCTGCCCCGCGCGCAGACCGTCCTCGTTGCGCGCGAACGCCTCGCGCAGCAGACGCTTGACGCGGTTGCGCTCGACCGCGCCGCCGACCTTGCGCGAGACCGAAAGCCCCAGGCGCGGGCGCTCGGTGGTCGCGTTCGGGAACGCGTAAAGCACGAGGTGGCGGTTGGCCGTCGAGCGACCCTGGCGATAGACGCGCTCGAACTCAGCACTGCGCGACAGGCGACCGCGACTCGACACGCGCGGCTTCATCGCCTAACCCTCACGCTCAGGTTGAGAGTCGCTTCCGCCCCTTGTCACGGCGGCGCTTGAGCGTCAACCGGCCGGCCCGCGAGCTCATGCGGGAGCGAAACCCGTGAGCACGGGCGCGCTTGCGCTTCTTTGGCTGGTAGGTGCGCTTCATCGTGTATTCGACGGATGCCGGGCAAAACCTGCCGCGGCGCGGTCCACGAGCGCGGACACGCCTCTGCGTCGGCCGTCAAGTATAGGCCCCGCGCGCGCTCGCCGGGCGCGACCCGAGCGTCGCCTAATTTTCCCGGCAGTTGCGATCACGCGACCCGCCTGCCGAGAGGCGTCGGTTATAGTCGCCCGCTGACCGGGGCCCGTTGCGGCCCCTCCTTGAATAGTCGTCAACGTTTGCTTTGGGAGATAAGCGGATCAACGCTGCCGTGAGCACCGAGCTCGAGCACATATGGTCACGGATGCAGGCTGAGCTTGCCCTTGCCGTCGACGACAGCGCCTACCGAATCTGGCTGGCGCCGCTGCGTCCGCGCGAGCTCGACGAGCGGCGTCTGCTGCTCGAAGCGCCGTCCGGTGCCTGCTCGTGGATTCGCGATCGCTTCGGCCGTGTGCTCGAGTCCTGCGCCGCCGACGTGATCGCCGAGGGGGTCGTCGTCGAGATCGTCGATCGCAGCGGCGATCGACCGGGCGAGGACGAGATCGTCGAGCCCAAGGCCGGTTCGTCACGGACCACTCGCGAGCGCCTGCAGCCGCCTGCGCGCGAGCGTGAGTCCCGTCCGGGGCCGCTCGCCAACCCCAAGCTCACCTTCGAGCAGTTCGTGATCGGCGACAGCAACAGGCTCGCGCACGCCGCCGCGCTGACCGTCGCCGAGATGCCCGCGCACGCTTATAACCCGCTGTTCATCTGCGGGCCTCCCGGAGTCGGCAAGACGCACCTGCTCAGCTCGATCGCCAAGCTGCTGCTCTCCTACAACCCGACCCTGGTCGTCCGCTGCACGACCGGCGAGGCCTTCACCAACGAGTTCATCGAATCGCTCAGCGGGCGCAGGACGGAGGAGTTCAAGTCGCGCTTCCGTGACATCGACGTGCTGCTGCTCGACGACGTGCAGTTCCTCGAGCGCAAGACCAAGACCGAGGAGGAGCTGTTCCACACGTTCAACGCCCTGCACGACGCCGGGCGCCAGATCGTGCTCAGCTCCGACCGCCCGCCACAGGATCTGCAGGCGCTCGAAGACCGCCTGCGCGAGCGCTTCGCCGCCGGCCTGGTCGCCGACATCGGGCCACCCGACCTCGCCACGCGCCTGACGATCCTGCGCAAGCGTGCCCAGCACGACGGCGTTCAGCTCGCCGACGAGCGGGCGCTGCACGTGATCGCCGAGCGGATCGACAGCAACGTGCGCGCGCTCGAGGGAGCGCTGATCCGCGTCGTCGCCTTCAGCTCGCTGACCGGTCGGGCATTGACGGGCGAGCTCGCCGTCGAGGTGCTCGACAAGCTCTACCCGCGCGCGGCCGGCCACGCCCACGGCGGTGCCGGCTCGATTGGCGAGATCCAGGCTGCCGTCGGCACCCACTTCGGCGTCTCCGCGCAGGAGCTGCTCTCGAGCAGCCGTAGTCCCCGCATCGCCTGGCCACGCCAGCTCGCCATGTACCTCGCCCGTGAGCTGACCGACGAATCGCTGCCGGCGATCGGCAGGCACTTCGGCGGTCGCGACCACACGACTGTGATGTACGCATGCCGTCGTGCCAGCGCACGGATCGACGACGACGCAACTGTGCGCGAGGCTGTGGAGAAGCTCCGCGCAATGCTCGCCCCACGCCAACCATGATCCGCCGTACCGCCGAGCGACCGCTTCGCCTGAGAGACTGCTCTGCGCTATCAACAGCTTCAGCACAGCCGCTCCCGCCCACGACACAGGCGATCAAGCGGCTACTCACACTCTCCACATCCCCTATTGACTACTGAGACCTAGACCGCCGTCATGAAGCTTTCACTTTCCTCCTCAGAGCTGTTGAACCAACTGCAGACCGTGACGCGCGTCGCCTCGACGCGCAGTGCCGTGCAGGCCCTGTCAGGCGTGATGATCTCCGTTGAGGACTCCGCCGCCGAGCTGCGTGCCACCGACATGGAGATCGGCCTGCGCGTCCCACTGAAGGCAAACGTGACTCGCCCCGGCAATGTCGTGCTCCCCGCACGCCTGCTGCTCGACGTCGTTCGCGCTCTCCCCGCCGACGAGCTGACGCTCGAGCTCCGCAGCGCCGAGCAGGACGTCGAGTTGATCTCAGGGCCCGCGACCTTCCATCTGCGCACGCTTCGTGCCGAGGACTTCCCAACGTTGCCCGAGCCTTCGCCCGACACACGTATCGCGCTGCCGCTCGACGCCTTCGTGGAGACAGTGACGCGCGTCGCCAAGTCGGCTTCGCGCGACGAGACTCGTCCTGTGCTGACCGGAATCCTGATGTCGGCCTCCGGCCAGGAGCTGCGCATGGTCGCCACCGACTCCTATCGGCTCAGTGTGAAGGAGACGGCTTTGGAGGCGCCGCTGCAAGGTAGCCTCGAGGCGAACATTCCCGCCCGCGCGCTGCAGGAGCTCACGCGGATCGCGCAGCAGGCTCCCGGCGACGCGCTCGCCGTCAGCGTCGGGCAGAACCAGGTCGTTTTCGAGCTCGGCGAGATCGTCCTCTCCTCGCGTCTGATCGACGGCCAGTTCCCCAACTACCGCCAGCTGCTGCCCGAGTCCGTCGAGCACGAGCTGCGCCTGGCGAGCGCCGAGCTGACCGATGTCGTGCGCCGGATCAGCCTGCTCGCGCTGAAGAACGCGCCGCTGCGCCTCAGCTTCAGCGAGGGCACGCTGACCGTCTCGGCGCAGACACCCGACGTCGGTGAGGCCAGCGAGGCCGTGCCCGTGCCGTTCCACGGCGAGCCTTTCGAGATCGGCTTCAACCCCGAGTTCCTGCGTGACGGCTTGGAGAGCATCGAGTCTGAGGAGCTCGTGCTGAAGCTGATCAGCCCGCTGCGGCCCGGGCTGATCGAATCACCCGACTCCGGCGACTTCGTGTACTTGATCATGCCGATCCGCTTGAACGCCTGAGTGCGGCGATGGCGGAGGCATCCGACGTGCGGGTGCTCAGCGTGCAGATGCGTGACTTCCGTACGTACGCCCGCGCGGAGGCGAGCCTCGGGCCGGGGCTGACGGTCGTGCACGGTCCCAACGGGGCCGGCAAGTCGAACCTGCTCGAGGCGCTCTATTTCGGCTGCACCGGGCGCTCGCCACGTACGCGCAACGAGCGTGAGCTGGTGCGCTTCGAGGCGCAGGCGACCCGGGTGGTCGTGCACTGCAGCGAGGACGCCCAGCAGCACGAGCTGAGCGTCGGCTACGGGCCCGGTCCGGAGGGCGCTCGCGCGGTCAAGCGGATGACGGCCGACGGCGCGCCTGTCGAGCGCCTGCTCGACGTCGACTTCCGCCCGCTGCTGAGCGTCTTCGAGCCCGATCGGCTCGAGCTGCTGAAGGGTCCGCCGGCAGTCCGCCGCGCCCACCTCGATGCACTCGTCTGCGCCCTCTGGCCGACGCGCGACGGCGATCGCCGCGAGTACTCGCGCGTGCTCGCACAACGCAACGCGCTGCTCGCGCGGATCCGCTCCGGTCGCGCGTCGCAGTCGACGCTCGGGGCATGGGACAGAGAGCTCGCCACGGTCGGATTGCTCGTGCGCGATCACCGCGCCGGCGCGGTTGAGCTGCTTGCGGGCCCGTTCGCCGCACGCGCCAGGCAACTGGGTCTCTCGGGGGAGGCGAAGCTCGAGTACCGGCCGCGCTCGCGAGCGTCGAGCGTCGAGGAGCTCGTCGCCGAGCTGCAGGCGCGCCTGCCCTCCGATCTGGAACGCGGCTTCACCGGGCACGGCCCGCACCGCGACGAGCTCGCGTTCCAGCGCGACGGGCGCGAGCTGCGCTCCTACGGCTCACAGGGTGAGCAGCGGCTGGCCCTGCTCTCGCTGCTGCTCGCCGAGCGCACCGTGCTCGCCGAGCAGCGCTCGCGCACGCCGCTGATGCTGCTCGATGACGTGATGAGCGAGCTCGACGCCGAGCGTCGCGAGCTGCTCGCGGCCGAGCTCTCCTCGGGCGGGCAGTCGGTGATCGCCACGACCGACCTCGGTCACGTCCCGGGCGCCGGCGACAGCGCGGTCACACGCCTGCGCGTATCGCCCGGCGCGATCCTGCAGGAGGCGCAGGCGGCGTGAGGAAAGCGGCACCACGATCGCTCGCCGCGGCGCTCGACGGGCTCACGGCCACGCTCGCCCCGGCGACGACACTGGCACGTGTGCACGCGGTGTGGGAGCGCGTCGCCGGCACCACGATCGCCGCCGCCGCCCGCCCGACGAGCGAGCGCAACGGCGTGCTCACGATCACCTGTGAGGCCTCCGTCTGGGCGCAGGAGCTGACGCTTATGCAGGGCGATCTGATCCCTCGCCTGAACGCCGCGCTGGGCGGCGAGGCGATCCGCGAGCTGCGCTGCCGCACGGGCTGATCGCATGCACGGCGCGGGACCCCTCGAGCGACCGCGTGATTACCACCGGATTTACCTGCAATTTGCAGGGGTTTAAGCCGTTGGCACGAGCTCAGACGACCCCACCACGTGCTAATATTATGTAGACACGAAAGCCGCCCCGGATCGCGCACGTAGGCGCGACGGAATCCGGGGCGTTCTCACGTAATCGGAGGGTCATTGGCCACGAGCAGCAACAGCTCTGACGGGAGCGCAAAGAAGGGCGGCGTCAACGACCCGTCGATGACGGGCGGCTCTGCCAGCTACGACGCACAGGACATCACGGTTCTCGAAGGTCTCGAGGCAGTGCGCAAGCGCCCGGGCATGTACATCGGCTCGACCGGCGTGATGGGCTTGCACCACCTCGCCTACGAGGTCGTCGACAACTCGGTCGACGAGGCGCTCGCAGGCTTCTGCACGAAGGTGTCGGTCACGGTCCACCCGGACAACTCCGTCACGGAGACCGACAACGGACGCGGCATCCCGGTGGCGATCATGGAGAAAGAGGGCCTGCCGGCCGTGCAGGTCGTGCTGACCGTGCTGCACTCCGGCGGCAAGTTCGGCGAGGGCGCCGGCTACAAGGTCTCCGGCGGGCTGCACGGCGTCGGCGTCTCGGTCGTCAACGCGCTCTCTGAGCAGCTCAAAGTCGAAGTCCGACGCGACGGCCACGTCTACACGCAGGAGTACTCACGCGGCGCTCCGCTGAGCGAGCTCGTCGAGGGCGAGAAGCTGCCGGCGGGCGCCGAGACCGGCACGTCGATCACGTTCCTGCCCGACGCCGAAGTGTTCGAGACGCTCGACCTCGACTTCCTCACGCTCGAGGAGCGCCTGCGCGAGACGGCC
This sequence comes from uncultured Solirubrobacteraceae bacterium, assembly GCA_963717665.1. GTDB lineage: Bacteria > Actinomycetota > Thermoleophilia > Solirubrobacterales > Solirubrobacteraceae > Palsa-744. The sequence continues at coordinate 2,407,379 of OY970348.1, read as the reverse complement.
TTCCTCACCCGTGGCCTGGAGATCTCGATCATCGACGAGCGCGCCGAGGGTCACTCGGCCACGTTCCGCTACGAGGGCGGAATCGAGGACTTCGTCTCCTACCTGAACGAGAACAAGGAGACGGTCCACCGCAAGGTGATCTTCTTCGCCGGCGAGAGCGAGGAGGGCGCGGCGGAGATCGCGATGCAGTGGAACTCCTCCTATCAGGATTCGGTCCACTCGTTCGCCAACAACATCAACACGCGCGAGGGCGGCTCGCACATGTCGGGCTTCCGCTCGGCGCTGACGCGCACGCTGAACAAGTACGCGCGCGACCACGGCCTGCTGAAGGAGAAAGAGGACAACCTCTCGGGCGAGGATGTGCGCGAGGGATTGACGGCCGTGATCTCGGTGAAGCTTCGCGACCCGCAGTTCGAGGGCCAGACGAAGACCAAGCTCGGCAACCCGGGCATGGCCGGCTTCGTCGAGTCGATCGTCAACTCGGGTCTCGGCGAGTTCCTCGAGGAGAACCCGAGCGAGGCCAAAGCGGTGATCATGAAGTCGGTGCAGGCTCAGCGCGCCCGCGAGGCCGCACGCAAGGCCCGCGATTTGACGCGCCGTAAGTCGGCGCTGGAGAACTCGACGCTGCCGGGCAAGCTCGCCGACTGCTCGGTCAAGGACCCCTCGCTTGCCGAGCTGTTCGTGGTCGAGGGCGACTCTGCCGGCGGCTCGGCCAAGCAGGGGCGCGACCGCAACACGCAGGCCGTGCTGCCACTGCGCGGGAAGATCCTCAACGTCGAGAAGTCGCGGATCGACAAGGTTCTTCAGAACGCCGAGATCCAGGCGCTGATCACGGCGATCGGCACGGGCGTGCGCGACGAGTTCAACATCGAGAACGCGCGCTACCACAAGGTCGTGTTGATGACCGACGCCGACGTCGACGGAGCGCACATCCGCACGCTCGTGCTGACGCTGCTGTTCCGCGAGATGCAGGAGCTGATCGAGGCGGGCTACGTGTACATCGCCAAGCCGCCGCTGTACAAGCTCAAGCAGGGCTCGCGCGAGCGCTACATCGAGAAGGACTCCGAGCTGGAGGAGATCCTGCTCGCCGACAAGTGGGAGAAGATCGACGTCTTCGACCGCCACGGCACGCAGTTCAAGCTGACCGAGGCCCGCTGGCAGCGCTTCTCGCGCCTGCTCAAGCAGTACGAAGGCTGGTCGCTGTCGCTGCGCGGCCACTACGGCCACGGCGTCGTGCAGTTCCTTGAAGAGTCCTCGCTGCTGGGCGAGCAGGTGAGCACGGCCGACGCCGCGCTCGAGCTGCTGCAGCGTGCCGACGTCGCCGGCGAGACGCACGCGACCGAGCTCGTCGGCCACGACGAGCAGGAGATCCGCGTGAAGGCCGTCGAGGCGAAGACGGGCTTTGCGCTGACACACCGGATCAAGCGCTCGCTGTTCGACTCGCAGGAGTACCGCCAGCTCTCGCGCGTGCACGCGCAACTGATCGAGCTGGCCGGCACGCCGGCCTTCGAGGTGCACCTCGGCGACGCCGGCGAGACGGCGCCGTCGTTTGAGACGCTGCACGGAGCCGTGATGACGGTCGCGCAGAAGGGCGTCAAACTGCAGCGCTTCAAGGGCCTCGGCGAGATGAATGCAGAACAGCTCGGCGAAACGACGATGGCCCCGGCCACGCGCACGCTCGCGCAGGTCACGCTCGAGGACGCCTTCGCCGCCGACCGCATCTTCTCGATGCTGATGGGCGACCAGGTCGAGCCCAGAAGGGCGTTTATCGAGGACAACGCAAGGGCGGTGGCCAACCTAGATGTGTAGGGAGGTGAGCAATGGCTGCTACTGACGTCATAGGCGGCGGCAACGTAGAACCGCGCGCGCTCGAGGAGGAGATGCGCACGGCGTACCTCGACTACGCGATGTCGGTGATCGTCGGTCGTGCGCTGCCGGACGTGCGCGACGGCCTGAAGCCGGTGCATCGCCGCGTGCTCTACGCGATGAACGAGCTCGGCCTCGGACCTACCCGCTCGTACGCCAAGTGCGCGAAGATCGTCGGCGAGGTGATGGGCAACTATCACCCGCACGGCGACTCGGCGATCTACGACGCGCTCGTGCGCATGGCTCAGGACTTCTCGATGCGCAACGAACTGGTCGACGGCCAGGGCAACTTCGGCTCGGTCGACGACGACCCGGCCGCCGCGATGCGGTACACCGAGGCGCGCCTGGCGCGGATCGCGACAGAGATGCTGCGCGACCTCGACATGGACACGGTCGACTTCGCGCCGAACTACGACGGCTCGCGCCGCGAACCGCTGGTACTGCCGGCGCGCTTCCCGAACCTGCTCGTCAACGGCTCCTCGGGGATCGCCGTTGGCATGGCGACGAACATCCCGCCGCACAACCTGCGCGAGGTGATCGCCGCGACGATCGCCTACATCGACGACCAGGACATCGACACGGCCGGGCTGATGCGCCACATCAAGGGCCCGGACTTCCCCACGGGCGGCATCATCCTCGGCCACGCGGGCATCAAAGACGCCTATGAGACTGGCCGTGGCCGCGTGCGCATCCAGGCGCGTGCGCACATCGAGCCGCTCAAGCAGGGCAAGGAGGCGATCGTCGTCACCGAGCTTCCGTTCCAGGTCAAGAAGGGCGGCGACGGCGGTCTGATCTCGAAGATCGCTGACCTCGTCCACGAGAAACGCATCTCCGAGGTCTCCGACCTGCGCGACGAGTCCGACAAGCGCGGCATGCGCCTCGTGATCGAGCTCAAGCGCGACGTGATCCCCAAGGTTGCGCTGAACAAGCTCTACAAGCACACCTCGATGCAGACGACGTTCGGCGTGAACATGGTCGCGCTCGTCGACAACGTCCCGCGCACCTTGGACCTGCGCTCGGTGATCCACAACTACGTCGCCCACCAGCGTGAAGTGATCGTCAGGCGCACCAAGCACGAGCTCTCCGAAAAGGAGGCGCGCGCGCACATCCTCGAGGGCCTCTTGATCGCGCTCGACAATCTCGACGCGATCATCGAACTGATCCGCGCATCGCGCGACCGCGACGCGGCCCGCGAGCAGCTGGTCGAGCAGTTCGAGCTCAGCCCGATCCAGGCGACGGCGATCCTCGACCTGCGCCTGTCGCAGCTGACGGCGCTCGAGGCGGACTCGATCAAACAGGAGCACGCCGACGTGACCGAGCGGATCGCGGAGTTGCGCGCGATCCTCGGCGACGAGACGCGCGTGCTGGCCGTGATCAAGGAGGAGCTCTCAGAGATCTCCGAGCGCTTCGGCGACGAGCGGCGCACGGAGATCAGCCACTCCGAGGACGAGATCGACATCGAGGACCTGATCGCCGACCAGCAGATGGTGATCACGATCACGCAGACGGGCTACATCAAGTCGCTGCCGCTGGCGACCTACCGCCAGCAGCAGCGCGGCGGGCGCGGCGTGACGGGGATGGACATGAAGGACGGCGACTTCATCGAGCACCTGTTCGTGTGCTCCTCGCACGACTACCTGCTGTTCTTCTCCAACCGCGGCAAGGTCTACCGCTCGAAGGTCTACGAGCTGCCGGAGGCCTCGCGCACGGCCAAGGGCCGCGCGCTGGTCAACATCCTGCCCTTGAGCGAAGGCGAGCGGATTCAGGCGGTCGTCTCCACGCGCGACTTCACCGAGACGAAGTACCTCGTGTTCGCGACGAAGTCGGGAACCGTCAAGAAGACGGAGTTCCTCGCGTACAACACGCCGATCAAAGCGGACGGGATCATCGCGATCAAGATCCGCGACGACGACGAGCTGCTGGCTGTGCGCGCGGTCGATCCGGACGACGAGATCATCATGGTCTCCAAGGCCGGCCTGACGGTGCGCTTCGCCGAGTCCGACGCGCGCGCGATGGGCCGCGACACGACCGGTGTGCGCGGGATGGACGTCGGTAAGAAGGGCGAGGTGATCGCGATGGATGTCGCGCGCGATGACATGGACCTGCTCGTGGTGACCGAAAACGGCTACGGCAAGCGCTCCCAGATCGCCCAGTACCGCAAGACCAACCGCGGCGCCAAAGGCGTCAAGACGATCGGTCTGACCGAGCGCAAGGGCGGCCTCGCGGGGGCGCTGGTCGTGCGCGAGCACCAGGAGCTCGTGTTCATCAGCGTCGGCGGCATGGTCCAGCGCACAGCGGCCGGAGGTATCTCCCAACAGGGCCGCTCGGCGACGGGCGTGCGCGTGATGAACCTCAAGGACGAGGACCTCGTCAGCGCGGTTGCACTCGTCGTGGACGCCGGCGAGGACGTGGCGGGCGAGCTACCGGCAGACGTTGCGGGCGAGCTAACGGCGGACGCGCCGGAGGCGACCAACGGCGCGGCGCCCGCTGCCGATCCGCCGGCCGACGCTGTCTGAGTCGACTCTCTCAAACCGTCCAGATTCTCCGTTGAAGCCTCAGTGCGGGCGGGCGCTGCGCCGACAGCCTGAAGGTGACCCGCTTGCAAACCGCCCTGGCGGCTGCCACCACGATGCTTCTCTGCGCGGTGCCGGCGGCGGCTAATGCCGCCCAAAGCGCGCCTGCACGCTCCGCCGGCCCGGTGGCGCGTGCAGCCTCGAGTGCGGGCAAGAAGGCGCACAACCGTGGTTCGCGCGCCAGGCGGTGCTCTCGCGCCGCCAGCCCGGGACGAAAGACGCATTGCCGGACGAACGGCAAGCGCATGAGCTCCCACGAGCTGCGCTCACGCAGGCTGCGCTCGGTCTCTGGTGCCGACAGGACGAGCAGCTCGAGCCGCGCGGCGGCGCTGCAGGCGGCGTCGATCGCCCAGGTGCTCGCGACCCCCTGCCAGAACACCAACCTGACGCCGACCCCGACGAACCTTCCGCTCGTTCGCGCCGCCGTCTTGTGCCTGATCAACACCGAGCGCGCGCAGCACGGCGAGGAGCCGCTGCAGAGCGACAGCCGGCTCGAAGCAGCCGCCGAAAGCCACGGCAAGGAAATGCTCGCGGTCGACTACTTCGACCATGTCTCGCCATCGGGCGTGACGCCGGTCGACCGCGTGCGCGAAGCCGGCTACTTCCCGAGCTCCGAAGTCGGCTACATCGTCGGTGAGAACCTTGCCTGGGGGACGCTCTCGCTTTCGACGCCTGAAGCGATCGTCAAGGCGTGGATGGCCTCGCCCGAGCACCTCGCGAACATCCTCGAAGCCAAGTACCGCGACACCGGCATCGACGTGCAGCCGGCGGTCCCGCAGGAGCTGGCCGAAGGCGTCGAAGGCGGCCTCTACACGCAGGAGTTCGGCGTCATCGTCGAATAGCGGCGCGCTGCTGCGTGCTCGCTCGCTCGCGTACGTAGTACGCCACGCTCCTGCTTCCTTGTATCGCTTGCCCCTCCCGGCCGCTAGGCGGGAACGCTCAAAACCCCTCCCGCACGTCACGTCCGTTCGCTAATCTGAGCGGACCAGAGAAAGGAGGTGGTCCGTACGTCTGACAGTTCTTGCGGGACCCTGGAGGTGACCGGCCGCTAGGTCGGAAAGGCTGGTCCGCTCAGCGGAAACCAACCCGGGACACCCCGAGACGACTGCCGGTCCTGGTCCCTCCGGCTGAAGCAACCGTCCGTCTCGGTTTTCCAGTCAGAGCAGCAACGCGAGGGGCGTCCGTCGAGGCGCCCTTCGCGTTTCTCAGGCAGCTTGAGGCAGGTACTGCAGCCAGGCCGCCGGGATCGTCGGGCTGGCGACGTGGATGAAGATCTCGGCGCGTGGCGTACGTGGCGCGTGGCGCGGGTGCATGCCTGCCTGGCGTGGCAGGCGGTCGCCCTTGCGCCGGTTGCAGGGGGCGCACGAGGCGACGATGTTCTCCCAGTTCGAGGAGCCGCCCTTGGAGCGCGGGATCACGTGGTCGACGGTGAGGTTCGAGCGCGAGCCGCAGTATTGGCAGGTCCAGCTGTCACGGGCGAACACGGCGCGGCGGGTGATCTTGCGCCGGTGCGCGTCGCGCGGCACGTTGACGTAGCTGACCAGGCGGATCACGACGGGGCGCGCGAGCGTCGAGCTCTCGGAGTGCAGCTCCCAGATGCCGCGCTCGAGCAACTCGGCCTTCTCCTTGAGCAGCAGCACGACGGCGCGACGCACGGTGCACACGTTGATCGGCTCATACGTGGCGTTCAGAACGAGCACCCGACCGCCCATCGCCGCAGTGGGCGGCGATGTCCCAGGTCCGTGCCGCTGGTGCTCGGTTGGCGACACGGACCCCACCGGCTCTGGTGGGGCAGTGCACTCCATGGTCAGCCCGGCAGTCTAGCGGGGCTTCGCTCCTCTGTGGCCGCAATAGCCGTGCTGGAGCGGGATCGCGCTCAGGCGGAGGCTCGCTGCGGACGCGCGGCGGCCGGGTAGGAGCCGAGCACGTGGACGACTTCGCAGAGCTCGGATAGCCCGTCGATCGCCTGCGCGACATGCTTCTCGGCGAGGCGCCCCTCGAGGTCGACGAAGAACATGTAGTCGCCGAGCTGCTCGCGCCGCGGGCGCGACTCGATCTTGGTCAGGTTGATGTCCCTCCGCGCGAAAGTGCTCAGGCAGCGCAGCAGCCAGCCGGAGCGTTTGGCGCCGAGCCCCCAGAAGACGAGTGAGGTCTTCCACTTGGCGCGTCCCACCTCGCCGGCCCGCAGCGGCGGCAGAGCCGCCTGCTCGCCGGTACCACGCGCGAGCCAGGCAAAGCGGGTTTCGTTGTCACCGCGATCCTCGACGCCTTCGCGAATGACCGTGCCGCCGTAGACGCGCGCCGCCAGCGGCGTGCCCAGTGCGGCCATCCCGGGGCGTTGCTCGGCGACCACGGTGCGCACGGCCTCGGCAGTCGAGCTGGCTGACAGCACCTGCGCGTGCCCGAGCTCCTCGTGCAGGAACCTCGTGCACTGGCCCGGCACCTGCGGGTGGGTCAGCACGGTGTCGATCTGGGCCAGCTCGGTCGCTCCGGCGGCGATCAGCGAATGGCTCACACGCAGCAGCACCTCGCCGACGATCGTGACGTCGCTCGCCTCGCCGGCGAGCAGGTCAAGCGTGACGTTGATCGAGCCCTCGAGCGAGTTCTCGATCGGCACGAGCGACCAGTCGACCTCGCCGCGGCGCAGCGCGGCGATGGTGTCGTAGATGCTTGCCAGCCCGACCGGCTCGATCATGTCCGGTGCAGCGCTCGCCAGCAGCGCCTCCTCGCTGAACGTGCCCTCGGGCCCGAGGTAGCCGACGCGAGCGCGGCCGGAGCGTGGCTCAGGCGGGGCGCTCATCGCCCGGCGCCCCATCCGAGCCGCCGTCGAGCGCGACACGCACCGCTTCGGCCTCCTCCGGCGAAAGCTCGAGTTCGCCCTGGCCGCCCGTGACCTGCTTGGCGTAGACACGCGCCTGATCACGGTGGTGGATCGAGGTGAGCACGACTCCCGAGCGGTCGTCGTCGAGCAGCGCGATCGAGACCGACTGGTGCCCGGACAGCTCGTTGTAGGCGTCATAGCGAATCAGCGAGCGATGCGCGATCGTCCGGCGCAGCGTGCTCTCGACTCCCCCCAGCCGTGCGTCGAGTCGCACGGCCACGTCGTCGACATAGGCGCGCAGCGCCTCGAACGCCTCGTGCAGGCGCGCAGCGTGCGCCACGACGTCCTCTTGGCCCTGCTCGCCGAGCACGAGCTGCTGGGCGCGGCGCAGGCGGCGCAGGCTGAGCATCAGGGCCAGGCAGCAGAGCAGGGCGATGATGGCTACTGCGGCGGCTGCGAGGGCGATGATGCCCTTGGTGTCGGTTAGCGTGGCTAGGACGGCTGGGGGCATTGGCACAAGTTAGCTGCTGGTCTGGGCGGTGTAGTCGGCATCCAGCCTCTTGGCCGAGCCGGCCTCCGCTCCTCGATTCAACTTGTGAACGCTCCGGCCGCCACGGCAGTTACTTGGCCGGCCATCCGGGCCGGCTGTTCTCGCGCCGTGGGCCGGTCCATGCACGACGCTTGACCGCCGTGGGCTATTTGGCGAACACCGCCAGGAACGTGCCCTTGTTGTTTTCGGTGTTGGTCTCGCCGGGGACCTTTTCTACTTCGGTTTCGACCTTGGCGGCCTCGCCGAGGGGGACGCCGTTGACGGGGATGTCGACGCTGACGGTCTTGCCGGGTTCGACCTTTTCAATCGCGTGAGAGGCCTTGAACTGCTTGCCGCCGGCGGTCACGGTGACGTTGACCTTGACGTTCGTCTCGGCGCTTTCTCCGCCGTTTTCGACGTTGACGGTGAACGTCGGGTTGCTGCCGCCGCTGACGTGGTTGAGCGTCGGTTCGCTCGCGAGCGTGTTGGCTCCGACGCTGACGCCGGTGAGCGAGCTGCCGTGCGTTCCGGAGCTGGCTTCGGCTTCCTGGGTGCCGCCGGCCGACTTACCGGTGATGCGGCTTTCGACAGTCGTCGGTTCGAGCCAGCCGATGTTGGCCAGCGAGCGCGAGGGAGCCGTGGTCAGCCCTTCGACGCCGCCTTCCTTCAGCTCCTGCTGGATCAGCGGCGCGACGCGCTGGGAGTAGAGCACGTCGGAGGCGAGGAAGATCTCCATGTCGCCGGCGATCTGCGCGATCGCCGGCTTGCCCTGCCCGCCGAGCGCAGTCGGCGTGAGCGCGGCGATCTTGGTGACGGCTTCGGTGCGCAGGTTGAACGCGAGCAGCAGGTCGCGCTGCGCGTCGGCCAGGCCGCCGGGTGCGCTCAGCTTCTTCACGCGCGTGGCGAGGTCCTGCGCCTGCACACGAAGCTGGTCGACCTGCACCTCGACGTTGAGCGCCGACTTGCCGCCGGCTCCCGACAGGGCCGAGAAGAGCGGGCGCGAGACGTGTTCGTCGAATTCCTGCGCGAGCAGGCTGACTTCGTGGTTGTAGCTCTTCAGCGCGTCGGTCTTCTGGCCTTTGAGGCAGCCGTTGATGACGAGGATGATGATGATCAGCAGCACGACGCCTACGCCGGCGGCGATCCGCCGGCGGACCATCAGCGTGTGCTGATCGAGCGGCAGCGCGGCCGCCGCGCGCTCGGGGCGGCGTGGGCTCGGGCGCTGTGGCGCGCGGGGCGCACGGCCGGCAGGCCGCTGCGCTGTCTCCTCGTCGTCGTCGAAGAACGACAAAAGCTGCTCCTTGCAGGGATTACGAAACGGCCAGTATGACCGCCGGCCCTCTCTGGGGCCATCCTGCAACTTCTCCCTCAACGTACCTTCTCCTGCGGTCGCGAGCAGGGAGCACAGCGCCGGGCGGCGAACGCAGGAGCCGGTGGAGTCGCCGACCCTCGCCCATCCTCGACGCCCCCGCGCACGCGACGCGTGGGGCGAGCCGCGCGCGGATGCGCTCGTGCTCGGCCGCTACCGGCTGCGCGAGCGGCTCGGTGCAGGTGGCTTTGGCGTGGTCTGGCGCGCGCACGACGAGGTGCTCCGCCGCGAGGTCGCGGTCAAGCGCATCCCGCTCGCACCGGGCGAGGACGGCGAGCGCGCCACGCGCGAGGCGCTGGCGAGCGCGCGCCTGGCGCACCCGGCGATCGTCGCGCTGTATGAAGCCTGCCCTGCGGAGGACGCCTTCTACCTGATCTCGGAGCTCGTCGACGGCGGCACGCTGGCGCAGTTGATCGCCGAGGACGAGCTGGCCGACTCGCAGGTGCTGCAGATCGGCGTGGCGCTGTGCAGCGCGCTCGAGCACGCGCACGAGCGCGGCGTGATCCATCGCGACATCAAGCCGCAGAACGTGCTCGTCCCGCACGGCGCCGACATGCCGGCTCCGATCTCGGAGGCGTTCGGCGGGGTGGCGAAGCTGACGGACTTCGGCGGCGCCACGCTGAGTGGCTCGGACGCGCTGACGCGCACAGGCGACGTGCTGGGCACGCTCGCCTACATGGCGCCCGAGCAGAGCGAGGGACGCGATGCCTCAGAGGCGGCCGACCTGTACTCGCTGGCGCTCGTTCTGTACGAGGCGCTGAGCGGCGTCAATCCGGTGCGCGGCGCAACGCCGGCGGAGACGGTCAGGCGGATCGGGCGCCCGGTGCGCCCGCTGGCTCGTGTACGCCGCAACGTGCCACACGAGCTGGCTCGCACGATCGACCGGGCGCTTGTGCGCTCGCCGAATGCCCGTGGCTCGCTGGATCAGCTCCGCGAAGCGCTCGAGCAGGCGCTCGAGGACGGGCCGGCGCTGCCGCTACGCGGACGCGGACGTGGCGCTGCACGAGCTGGCGCGCGCGATGCGTACCCCGAGGACGAGCCCACCGATCTCGCGGGCGCCGAGCATGAGCAGACGTTCAACTACGGACGGACGAGGAAGCTCGACCGCATCGGTCGAGGGCTCGTCCGCCTTCCCGGCGCGGCGGGTGAGAACCCCGGTGCCTCCTTGCGCGCAACAAACGAGCGTGACGCGCACCTGCAGGAGCTGCGAGCGATCGCACAGGCGAGCGGCGAGCCGGCGCAGCGGACTCCGCGTCGCGGGATGCCGCGCGCGGCCTGGCTCGTCGTGGCGCTGGCGCTGGCCGTGTGGCAGGCGGCGGCTGGACGACCGGGCGCCGGACTGCTTGCGCTGGTGGCACTGCTGCCGGTCGTGTTGCTGCCGATCGGTCGCCGCGATCGCGCGGGGACGGGCGGATGGCTGGCATGCGCGCTCGCGCCGGCCCTCGGCGTGATCGGGCTCGCAGGCGCGTTTCCGGCGATTGCGGGGCAGGCGCCACGCTGGCGTATGCGCGCGGCGCTGGGGGCGCTCGGGTACTGGTGGCTTGCGCTCGCAGAGCCGCTGCTGGCGCGCCATCTGTGGCTCGGCCCGGCGGCGGGCACGCCGGCGCGGACCGTCTGGGAGGGATCGCTCAGCAGCACGGCCGTGCACGTGATCGGCCCTCTGTTGAGCACTGGGCTGCTGTTCGGCGCGGCTCTGTGGGCGGGCGGAGCGGTGCTCTTGCCGCTGCTCGTGCGCGGGCGCAACGCGGCGCTCGACGTGGTGGCGGCGGTTGCGTGGGCAGGCGCGCTGGCTGCCGCTGCGCCGGCGCTCGACGCCGGTCTGGCCGGGCAGTCGGCGCATGCGACACCCCGCGGCGCGATCGTGGGCGCCGCGCTCGGCGCAGCGCTCGCTGTGGCGTCCCGCGCTCTGCGCGGCCCCGTCTGACGTAGCATGGCCCCACGGCTCAACAGGCCCCTCGCGGGCCGTGCGCCCCAATCTCCGGTTGCTCGATTACGCTCGGAGTGCCGGGCCGTCAAGCGATGAAAGCACCCGTCCAGCGATGAACGTCCTCAAGAGCGTCGAGACAACGATCGCCAACCTTGTCGAGGGCACCTTCGGACGCCTGTTTCGCTCGGAGGTGCGCCCGATGGAACTGGCGCGCAAGCTCGCCCGCGAGATGGACGAGAACCGCACGATGTCGGTCTCGCGGGTGTATGCGCCACACGAATATGCGGTGTGGCTCTCGCCCGAGGACCGCGCCCGCTACGAGGGCTTCGAGCATGAGGTGATCGACGAGCTGTGCGGGTACCTGCTCGAGCATGCACGCCGCGAGCAGCTGATCCTGGCGGCGAGCCCGGTGATCGAGTTCCACACCGACGAGCATCTGGCGCTTGGCGAATTCGGGATCCAGGCGCAGTTGGTCCGCCCGGGCGGTCAGAGTGAGCAGTCCGAGCACGCGGCGGCACCCGAGCCCCAGCCGCCGGCGAAACACGGCGAGACGATGATCTACAGCACCTCAGCGCGTGTGCGCGGACAGGTCGAGGAGGCCCGGCGCCCGGCGCGCGCCCTGCTGGCCATGGACGGGCGCAGGCTGCCGCTGCCGGCGCGGGGCGCGACGATCGGCCGCAGTCGCGACTGCGACGTCGTGATCGAGGACGCCGGGATCTCGCGCAGGCACGCCGAGATACGACCGGGCGCGGAGGGCTGGACGGTGGCGGACCTGGGCTCGACGAACGGCGTGCGCCTGAACGGCCGCACGCTTCGCGGGGTAGAGCCGCTGCAGGCGGGCGACCGCGTCGAGCTCGGCTCGACCGAGATCGTGTTCGAGCTTGGATGACGGCAGCGGCCGGATGACGACGCTCGCACCGGTATCGGTCGCCCTGAAGTTCGGCTTTCTCGCCGTGCTCTATCTGTTCGTGCTGTGTGTGGCACGCAGCGCCAGGCGCGACCTGCGACGCAGCGACGCTGCCGTGGTCGCGCCGGGCGCTGCGCCGCCGCCGATCCCGGCGGACGCGACGGGCCTGTACTCGGCGACGTCTGTGGGCGGCGCGGACGTGGCGCACAGCTCGCCGCAGCTCGTCGTCGAGCGCGCCCCGGGGCACGAGCCGGGAATGATCTACGACATCGACGGCGATCTCGTGCTCGGGCGCGGCGACCGTGCGGAGATTCGCCTGGAGGACCCGTTCGCGTCCTCGCGTCACGCGCGCATCTTCGAGCAGGGCAACTCGGTGGTGGTCGAGGATCTGGGCTCGACCAACGGCACGTACCTCAACGAGGAGGTGCTGCAGACGCCGCGACCGCTTCACCCGGGCGATCGTGTGCGCATCGGCGACAGCGAATTCACGTTCGAGGTCGGCTGACTTGCTGCGTGTGGCGGAGCAGTACGCGGGGACGGACACGGGCCGCCAGCGCCGCGCCAACGAGGACTCGCACCTCGCGCGCGCGCCGCTGTTCGTGGTCGCGGACGGGATGGGCGGCGCGCAGGCGGGCGAGGTCGCCTCGCGGATCGCAATCGAGTCCTTCCAGGACGGGCTGCAGGATGCGGCTGCGCCGGAGACGGCGCTGGCCGAGCTGACGCAGCGAGCCAACGCGCACATTCACGAGCTCTCCCACAGCAATGCCGAGCAGGCGGGGATGGGGACGACGCTGACGGCGGTTTACGTGGGCGAGCGCGAGATCTCGATCGCGCACGTCGGCGACAGCCGCGCCTACCGTCTGCGCGACGGCGTGCTGGAGCGGCTGACCGAGGATCACTCGCTCGTTGACGAGCTGCTGCGCCAGGGGCGCTTGACGCCGGAGGAAGCGCTCGAGCATCCGCAGCGCTCGGTGATCACACGGGCGCTCGGCCCGGAGGGAGTGGTCGAGGTCGACACACGCTCCTACTCGGCGCGCGACGGAGATGTCTACCTGCTGTGCAGCGACGGTCTGACGACGATGCTGGCGGAGGATCGCCTGGCCGAGCTGCTGCTCGCGCACGCAAACCTGCGAGAGGCGGGGGAGACGCTGATCGCGGCGGCCAACGAGGCGGGCGGTCGAGACAACATCACGGTCGTGCTGCTGCGCCTGGAGGAGCTCGACGCGGGCGCGGCGCCGCTGACGGAGGAATCGAGCATCGTGCAGGGCGCAGCGCCGGCCTCGGTACCGCCGCCGGCATCGGTGGCTGCGGCAGCCGGCACCGGCGATGCGGCTGCGGGCTTGGCGGCCACGCTTGCACCGGCGGCTGAGTCGGCGCTGCAGGCGCCGGTGGTCCGCCGCCGCCCGCGCGCTCCGTCGCGCGGCGGGCAGGACGCGAGGGGCAAGCGCCGGGGCCTGCGGCGCACGGGCGCGGCGGTGATCGTGCTGGCGGTGCTCGCACTGATCGGAGCTGGGGCGTACATCGCGCTTCAGTCGGTGTACTTCATCGGTACGAACGACCGCGGGCTGGTGACGGTGTTCCGCGGCGTGCCGTACCGGCTGCCGGGGAGCCTGGCGCTGTACAGCAGCGACTACGTCTCGGGCGTGAGTGCCTCGACGCTCGCGCCACAGCGCAGGCAGAAGCTACTCGACCACTCGTTGCGCTCGGAAGCAAACGCTGCTTCGCTGATCCGCAGCCTGGAACTCGGGCAGCTGGAATGAGCGGTGGTCGTGGTTACGCTGACGCCAGCGCGAGGCCCGCGCGATGAACCAGCCGATCGTCCGCCTGTTCGGGCTCGTGATCGCGATGTTCGCGCTGCTGCTCGCGTTCACATCGCGCTGGACGATCTTCGAAGCGGGCTCGCTGCGCGACAACCCGCTGAACGCGCGCTCGCTGCTCGAGCAGCAGCGGATCGACCGCGGCGAGATCCTGGCGTCGAACGGGAAGGTGCTGGCGCGCAGCGTGCGCTCGACGGCGAGCCGCCAGTCGGAAGCGATCTACATGCGTACGTACCCGACGGGCGAAGAGTTCGCGCACGCGGTCGGCTACTACTACATCGACCTCGGGCGCACGGGCCTGGAGAGCTACCGCAACTCGGAGCTGAGCGGTCAATCGAGCACGAACCTGCAGTCGATCCTCGACCAGCTGCAGGGAAAGCGCAAACAGGGCAACGACGTCTACACGACACTCGACGCGGGCGCGCAGCAGGTGGCGAACTCGGCGCTGGAAGGGCGCGAAGGCGCTGTCGTCGCGCTGGAACCGCGCAGCGGCGCGGTCAAGGTGATGGCCTCCTCGCCGGGCTACAACCCGAACGTGCTGCGCTCGACGCGCAACTACGAACGGCTGGCGAAGACGGCCTCGGGCAAGCCGCTGGTGGATCGCGCGACGCAGTTCGGCTACGCACCGGGCTCGACGTTCAAGGTGGTGACGGCGACGGCGGCGATCGACTCGGGGAAGTTCTCGCGCGAATCGACGGTGGACGGGCGCAACGACGTGCGCGTCTCGGGTGTGCCGCTGCAGAACGACGAAAACGAGAGCTTTGGCCAGATCACGCTCACGCAGGCGCTGGCGAAATCGGTCAACACGGTGTGGGCGCAGGTGGCCGAACGCGTCGGCAAGCGCACGATGGCCGAGCTACATGCGCCGCTTCGGCTTCGACAAAAAGCCGCAGCTGGACTACCCGGCGACGGAGATGTCCTCGAGCGGCGAGTACAGCCACGGGCGGATCGTGGCGCCGACGAGCTCGCAGGTCGACGTCGGGCGCATGGGCATCGGCCAGGACAAACTCGGGGTCACGCCGCTGCAGATGGCGGAGGTCGCGGCGACGGTGGCGAACGGCGGGCGGCTGATGCGACCGCACATGACCGCGCGGATCGTCGACCCGGACGGGCGCACGGTGCAGCGCATCTCCCCACACGTGCAGTCGGTCGTGATGAAGCCCTCGACGGCGGACGCGGTCAGGCAGATGATGGAAGCGGTGGTCAACGAAGGCACGGGCACGCCGGCGCAGATCGCGGGCGTGCAGGTGGCCGGCAAGACGGGCACGGCGGAGACGCAGATCGGCACGGCGATCAACAACGTGTGGTTCATCGCGTTTGCGCCGGCGTCGAACCCGAAGGTGGCGATCGCGGTGACGCTGAAGGGCGTGCCGGGACAGGGGGCGGCGTTCGCGGCACCGATCGCGCGAGAGGTCATGGAAAGGCTGCTGCATGATTGAGCGGCGAGCGATGAACACGACGTCCGGGGGGGCGCCACATGGTTGAGCCGAACACGATCATCGACGGGCGATACAAGGTGATCTCGCGCGTCGGATCGGGCGGGATGGCGGATGTGTACCTGGCCGAGGACCAGCTGCTGGGCAGGCAGGTGGCGGTGAAGCTGCTGCACCATCACTTCGCGGAGGACCAGGAGTTCGTCGAGCGCTTCCGCCGCGAGGCCTCGAGCGCGGCGGGCCTGTCGCACCAGAACATCGTCGGCATCTTCGACCGCGGCGAGTGGGAAGGGACGTACTACATCGCGATGGAGTACGTGCCGGGCCGCTCGCTGAAGACGATCGTGCGCGAGCAGGGGCCGCTCGACCCGGCGCTGGCGATCGACATCGTCGTGCAGATCCTGCGCGGGGCGCGCTACGCGCACAGGCGCGGCGTGGTGCACCGCGACCTGAAGCCGCACAACGTGATCCTCGACGAAGAGGGCCGAGCGCGCGTGACGGACTTCGGCATCGCGCGGGCGGGCGCCTCGGACATGACGCTGACGGGCTCGATCATGGGCACGGCGCAGTACCTCTCTCCGGAGCAGGCGCAGGGGCATCCGGTGACGGGCGCCTCGGATCTCTACTCGGTCGGGGTGATCCTGTATGAGCTGTTGACGGGAAAGGTGCCGTTCGATGGTGAGACGGCGGTGGCGATCGCCTACCAGCAGGTCTCGGCCCAGCCGCGCCCGCCGAGTGAGGTCAATCCGACGATCCCGCCGGCGCTCGATGCAATCGTGCTGCGCGCGCTGGCGAAGGACCCGGCACAGCGCTATGCGGACGCGGACGAGTTCATCGCGGCGTTGCAGCGCGAGCGCCAGGGATTGCCGACGGCTGCGGGCGCGGCGGCTGCGCTCGCTGCGGGCGCGGTAGGAGAGGGGAGCAACTGGTCGACGGCTGCGACGGCGGCCACGGCGGCGGCGCCGATGGGCCCGGCGGTGATGCCGCCGACCCAGCACCGCGCACCGGACGGCGCGCACCCGACGGGGTCGATGCTGCTTGCGGAGGAGGCCTACGAGGAGAACGGCGGCGAGCAGGGCGAGGGCCCGGGCATCGGCCGGGTGCTGCTCTGGAGTCTGCTCGCGGCGCTCGTGGTCGGCGGGATCGTGGCGGCGGTGCTGCTGCTGTCCTCCTCGGCGGGGCACGTGAACGTGCCGAACGTGACGGGCGAAACCGAACAGGCTGCCTCGGCACGCCTGCGCGCGCAAGGCCTCGGCGTGACGCCGTCGCTGGCCTCGAGCGCGACGGTGGCGGACGGTCACGTGATCAGCCAGTCGCCGGTCGCGGGCAGCCGGGTGGAAAAGGGATCGCGCGTGAGCATCGTCGTCTCGAGCGGTCCGGGCAGCGCGGCGCTTGGAAGCGTCGAAGGGCTGACGGCGACGCAGGCGATAGCGCGCCTGCGCGCGGCGGGCTTCAAGCCGACGCGCGAGGACGAGCCGAGCTCGAAGGTGGCGAAGGGCAAGGCGATCGGCACGGAACCGCCGGCGGGCACGGAGCTCCAGGTGGGCAGTCCGGTGACGGTGCTCGTCTCGAGCGGCCCGGCGCAGGTCAAGGTGCCGGACCTCTCAGGCGACTCCCGCAGCGGCGCGGAAGCGGCGCTGAGCGCGGTGGGGTTGGCGGTGGGCACGATCACCGAACAGGTCTCGGCGGGAGCGGCGGCGGGCAGCGTGCTCGTGCAATCGCCGAAGGCGGGCTCGTCGGTGGAAACGGGCTCGAAGGTGAACCTGACGGTGGCAAAGGCCTCGAGTGAAGTGGCGGTGCCGAAAGTGGTCGGCCAGAGCGAGACGCAGGCAGCAGCAGAGCTCGGCGGCGCGGGCTTCGCGCCGCGTGTGGTCAACGCGCCGGTGAGCGAACAGGCCCAGGTGGGGGTCGTGCTCAAACAGAGCCCTTCGGCGGGCACGACGGCGCGCAAGGGCTCGACGGTTACGCTGACGGTGGGCGTGCTCGAAACGCCGACGACACCGACCACGCCGACGACGACGACACCGACGACGACACCGACGACGACGACCACACCGACCCCCCCGGCGGCAGGCGGTTGATGGCGAGAACGAGCGCGGAGACCTCGGCGCGCGCGGCCGATCGGGGCGCAGCACTGAAGGTGGCGGTGCTCTCGGGCGGGCGCTCCTCCGAGCACGAGGTGTCGCTGTCCTCGGGCGCGGCGGTGCGCGAGGGGCTGCTGTCGGGGGGTCACGAGGTCGTGCAGGTGCAGATCGGGCGCGACGGCGCGTGGCGGCGCGACGGTGAAGGCGAGGTGCTGAGCGTGACGCCGGGTGCGGGGCTGCTCGGCGTGGACGTGGTCTTCCCGGTGCTGCATGGGCGCTTCGGCGAGGACGGCACGGTGCAGGGGCTCCTGGAGATGCTCGACGTGGCCTACGTGGGCGCAGGCGTGGCCGCGTCGGCGCTGTGCATGGACAAGGTCCTGTTCAAGGAGCTGATGGCGGCGGCGGGGACGGTGCCGCAGGTGGATTACGTGGACGTGGGCGAGGCACGGCTGTCGGGCGCGGGACGCCAAGAGCTGCTGGAGGGCGTGATGGCTCTGGGATTGCCCGTGTTCGTCAAGCCGTCGCACCTCGGCTCGTCGGTGGGCATCGTCAAGGTGACGGCAGAGGACGAGCTGGTGGGCGCGATCGAGTCGGCTTTCTCCTACGACGCGCGCGTGATCGTGGAGGCGGCGGCGAGCGGCATCGAGGTCGAGTGCGCGGTGCTGGGCTCCTCGGCGACGGGCCGTATGCAGGCCTCGCTCCCGGGCGAGATCAGCTTCGAGAGCGAGTTCTACGACTTCGAGGCGAAGTACGAGGCGGGCGGGATGGAGCTGTTGATCCCGGCGCGCATCTCCGAGCAGGCGGCGGCGCGGGTGCGCGAGCTCGCGCTCGAGGCGTTCACTCGCGCCGGCTGCGATGGGCTGGCGCGCGTGGACTTCTTCGTCGATGGCGAGCAGGTGCTGCTGAACGAGCTGAACACGATGCCGGGGTTCACGCCGACGAGCGTCTACTCGAAGTTGATGGAGGCGAGTGGGGTGGCGTATCCGGAGCTCGTTGACCGGCTTTGCCGGCTTGGGATCGAGCGGCACGCGGCGCAGGCGAGCCACGCGTTTTAGGGCTACTCGAACAGGGTAAGTTCGGAGATCGAGGCGGATTCGGCGCCGGGGGGCAGCGTGGTGAGCCAGACGAGGTAGTAGCGGTAGGCGGTGGAGGCGCCGGGGCCGGTCAAGCGAATGCGCTGGCGGTCGTGGACGTTTGCAGCGGAGGCGAGCGGGCCGTGCCAGCCGCGGGCGGTGAGCGGGGTGGAGTCGCCGTAGGGATAGGAGGAGTTGATTTCGTCAGCGCCGTAGATCTGCACGTCGAAGCCGGGTGTGGGGGTCTGGATCTCGACGGCGCGGGCGGCGACGCGGGGAGAGGCGTCGAGGTAGACGCCGAGGCCGGTGCCGCCGGCCTTCTTGAGCGTGCGTTCGTAGTAGTGGGCGGTGCTCCAGGTGGTGTTGGGGTCTGAGTCGACGACGTTCTGCACGCGGTTGTGGTTTTCGGGGCCGGTGCCGAAGGGGTTGTAGTCGCGGCCGGCGGTCTGGCTGAGCGTGACGGGCTGCAAGCCGGCGCCGGAGTGCACTTCGGAGGGGACGCCGGTGCCTTTGTGCGCCTGCTGGGCGGCGGCGACGAGCGCGATGGCGATGATGGCGGCGAGCAGCGCGAGCGAGGCGACCCAGCGCGCGGGGTGCTGCATGCGCCAGGGCAGTCGCCGGCGCGTCTCGCCGGGCAGGGTGCGCAGGACGCTCGTGACCTCGCCGGTGGCCTGCCCGGAGCGGGCGGCCTCGACGGCGAGCACCTCCTCGAGGTCGGCGATCATGTGCTGGGCGTCGCGGTAGCGGTAGTCGAGGTCCTTGGCGACGGCACGGTCGACGACGGAGGCGGTGGCGGCGGAGACCTCGGGCCGCAGTTGCTGCACGTCGGGGACCTGCTCGCGCACGTGGCGCATTGCGACGGCGACGGGCGTCTCGCCGGTGAAGGGGACCTGCCCTGTGAGCATCTCGTAGAGCACGACGCCGAGCGAGTACAGGTCGGACTGCCCGGTGACTGGGTGGCCGAGGGCTTGCTCGGGGGAGACGTAGTCGGTCGTGCCGAGCACACGTCCGGCGACGGTGAGGCCTTCCTCGGTGAGCGTGCGGGCGATGCCGAAGTCGGTGATCTTGGCGCCGCCTTCCTTGCTGATGAGAACGTTCTGCGGCTTGACGTCGCGGTGCACGATCAGGCGCTCGTGCGCGGCGCCGAGGGCGCGCGCGATCTCGATGGCGTAGGCGATGGCCTCGGTGACCTCGAGCGACCCTTCACGCTGGATCAGCTGCTTGAGCGTCTCGCCCTCGACGTACTCGAGCACGATGTATGGAGTCCCGCCGTCGCCGTCCTCGGAGGGCTCCTCGCCGGCATCGATGACGGTGACGATGTGCGGGTGGTTGAGGCGGGCGACGGAGCGCGCCTCGCGGCGGAAGCGCTCGAGCTGATCTGAGTCGGCGGCGATCTCGCGGTGCATCAGCTTGATCGCGACGGCCCGCTCGAGCACGGTGTCAAAGGCGCGATAGACGGTGGACATGCCCCCGCGCCCGATCTGCGCATCGAGTCGGTAGCGCCCGCCGAGCAGTGTCCCGAGGACGGTCACGGCTCCTATTGTGCGCGCAACGGGCTGCGGGCGCGCATGCGCGCCGTCATCGGGCGTGGGGCGTGCCAGATTTTTATGGATTGGATGATGGCTTGGCGGTGCGTGAGCGGAGGGAGCGTGCAAGCACGAGCGCTGCGAGCACGACGCGGTAGAGCGCCCATGGAAGCAGCGAGCGCAGCGCCCGCTCGGGGCGTCGCAGCAGGCGAGCGCTGAGTAGCGTCGAGGCGAATGCGCCGGCGGCGCCGGCGGTGAGCGGCGCGAGCGTGCCGTCGGGCGTGCCGCGGCGCACGAGGCGGGCGCCCTCGAGCACGCCGGCGCCGAGCACGACTGGCAGGGCGGCATGCCAGGAGAGCGTCTGGGCGGCCTCTGGCGAGAAGCGGCGCGCGCGGGCTACGACGAGCGTCGCGCCGTAGCGGGAGATCCCGGGCGCGAGCGCCACGGCTTGGGCCAGCCCGAGCGCGAGCCCGTCGAGGGGTCGGGCATCGTTGTCGCTGCGTTCTCCGGCAGGCCGCATGCGCTCGACGCCGGCCATGGCCAGCCCGCCGAGCGCGAGCCCGGCGGCGATCGAGCGCGGGCCGCCGAGGCGTCGCTCGACGAGCGGCCGCAGTGCAAGCCCGGCGAGCACGGGGGGCCCGAGCGACAGCGCGACGACGGCAATACGACGGCAATCGAGCCGGCGCGCGGCGGCGATCAGCTCGCTGCGCATGTCGAGCGCGAGCGCGAGGCCGGCGCCGGCGTGCAGGGCGAGCTCGAAGGACTTGCGCAGCTCGGCGTCGAGCTGTTCGTAGGGCCAGTCGAGCAGCAGCGGGATCAGCGTCGTGTGCGCGGAGGAGGAGACGGGCAAGAGCTCGGTCGGCCCCTGCGCGAGGCCGAGCGCGAGCGCATGGCGCAGCTTGATCGGAGCGCGGACGCTGCTCGCCACGGCGCGCGGGTCAGTCGGCCGGGGTGCCGACGCGGGCGACAGGCTCGGCCAATGCGGCGGCTTGCTCGACGCGCGCGTCGCGGGCGTTCTTGCGGCGCACGCGCCAGTAGATGAGGCCGAGCACGATCGCGGCGAGCAGCACGTAGTCGACGTACTCGAGGCCGTTGCGCACGCTCTCCCAGTCGCCGCCGAGGGCATGCCCGGCGATCGCGAAGCCGAGCACCCACGGCACGGACCCGATCACGGTCAGGACGGTGAAGCGCCCGACAGGCATCTTCGCGATACCGGCGGGCAGCGAGACGAACGCGCGGATCACGGGGATCACGCGGCCATAGAGGACTATCTGCTGGCCGTGGCGCTGGAACCATCGATCGGCCCGCTGGATCTGCGCGGGCCCCATATGGACCTTGTCGCCGTGGCGTTCGATCAGCTCCAGGCGCCCGCCGCGCCCGACGGCGTAGGCGGCCCACGAGCCAACAAGCGTGCCGATCAGACCGGCGAGCACGATCCCGACCATCGTCAGATGGTGCTCGGAGCCGCTGCCGGTCTTGTCGGCGACGACGAAGCCGGCGAACAGCATCACGACCTCGGAGGGGATCGGGATGCAGGCGGAGCTGGCGGCCATCAGCAGGAAGATCCCGGGGAGGCCGGCGGTGCGGACGAAGTGGGAGGTTTCGTTGACGATCGCTTCGGAGATCGAGGCTAGGAGCATGTGGGGAGACGATACCGGGGGGTTGGGTTGATGCGCGGCGGACGGGGGCTCGAACGCGCTCTGCTTGGATGTTGAGCGCACACAGCGCACGAGGAGGAGTCGCATGGAGATCGAGTTCCTCTCGACCGATCGCGGTGATCGCGCCCGACCCGCCGGCCAGCCGCAAGCTGTACGTCGACGACGCTCGGGCTGCCGCTCGCGAGCGACGTCGGCGGGGAGTACGTCCACAGCGAACGGATCGCCGGCTGCAAGCACTTCGGGGTCTGGCCGCTGTCCCAGGCCGCGGAGGCGTGCTTCGGAACCACGCAGTGGCCGACTGAGCGCCCGGTCCCGCAGGTCAGCATCGAGTTCGACGTCGCGGACGCCGCGGCGGTGGGCGCGGCGGCGCAGGAACTCGCAGCAGTCGGGCCACGAGCTGCTGCATCCGGCGCGTCGAGGAGCCGTGGGGGCAGACGGTGGCGCGGCTGCAGTCGCCGGAGGGCGCGATTGTTGGGGTCGCTTATACGCCGGTACTGCATGGGTGACGGGCTGACGTAAACGGCTTCCAGCCTTCTGGCCGAGCCGGCCTCCGCTCCTTGTCACAACCTGAGACG
Organism: uncultured Solirubrobacteraceae bacterium; assembly: GCA_963717665.1. Lineage (GTDB taxonomy): Bacteria > Actinomycetota > Thermoleophilia > Solirubrobacterales > Solirubrobacteraceae > Palsa-744. Next base: position 2,385,221 of record OY970348.1, on the reverse strand, counting down.
CTCCGGCCGCCACGGCAGTTAGAAGGCCGGCCGTCCGGGCGGGCTGTGCTCCGCCCCCGCTCGGCTCTTGATCTCGGCCGGCTAATCAGTTGCCTGTTCCAGCGCCGTCCCGAATACCGTGCCTGCGATGCGCGTTTGGATCGACCTTACGAACAGCCCGCACGTGCTGGTGATGCGGCCGGTGATTGAGCTGCTGCGGGCGGACGGGCACGAGGTTCGGGTGACGGCGCGGGACTTCGCGCAGACGCTGGCGCTGTGCGAGCGCTTCGGGATCGAGCACACGGCGATCGGCCACCACCGCGGCGAGCGGCTGGGGGCGAAGGCGCTGGGGCTGGCCTCGCGCTCGGCGACGCTCGTGCGCTGGGCGCGTGCGGACGCGCGTGCGGCGGGCCACGGCTTCGACCTCGCGCTCGGCCACGGCTCCAACGACGTGTCGGTGGCGGCAACGCTGCTGCGCGTGCCGAGCTCGACGATGTTCGACTACGAGTGGGCGACGGTCCAGCACAACGTCAACTGCCGTCTGGCGCGCACGGTGGTGGTGCCGGAGGCGATCCCGCCGGAGCGCCTCTATCGCTACGGCGCGCGCGGCAAGATCGCGCCGTATGAGGGGCTGAAGGAGGAGTACTACCTCGCCGACTTCGCGCCGGACGCGACGGTGCTCGAGGAGCTCTCGCTCGACGCGGAGCGCCCGATCGTCGTCGTGCGCACGCCGCCTGAGGTGTCGCTGTACCACCGCTTCGAGAACGACCTGTTCGCGGGAGTGCTCGAGCGGCTGCGCGAGGCGGCGGGGCGCGAGGGCGTGCAGCCGGTGGTGCTGCCCGCGCGTGGCCTCGCAGCGCGCCGAGCTGCGCGACGTGCCGGGCTTCGTCGTGCCTGAGCGCGCGATCGATGCGCAGTCGCTGATCGCATACGCCGACCTCGTGATCTCGGCGGGCGGCACGATGAACCGCGAGGCGGTCGCCCTGGGGGTGCCGGTTTTCACGACGTTCGAGGGTCGCCCGGGGGCGGTCGACGAGCGCCTGATCGCCGAAGGGCGCATGCGCAAGTTGTCGGCGGCGGAGGACCTTCGGCTCGCAAAGCGCGACCCCGCGCAGGCGCAGGCGCGCGTGCGACGCGATCCACGCGCGCTCGTCGAGCTGCTGACGCGGCCCTTGCACGCGGGGGATCAAGGCGCGTAGCAGCCCAAGGGGCGCTTACAATCCAGCGAATGCGCCGACGTATCCGCTCGGCGGCCTTTCCCTGGCACCGTCACTCCTTGCCCCAACTTGCGGTGGATGGGGCGCTGGTCGCGCTCGCGTACTACCTAGCGTTCCAGCTGCGCTTCGAGCACGGCCCGACGGGCTATTACGCGCACCTGCGCGAGCGCACGATCTGGTGGGTGCTCGCGGGCAGCCTGCCGGTGCTCGTGCTGGCGCGCGTGTATCAGCGTCGCTGGCGCTACTCGGGGCAGCGCGACTACGAGGCCGTCGCGCGTGCGGTCGCGGCGATCGTGCTGCTGGCGGTCGTCGGCGTGGAGGTGTTCCGCCCGGTGCATCACTACCGCAGCACGGTGGCGGTGGCGTTGCCCAACGGCGTGATCATCCTGTTCGCGCTGCTCGCACTCGTCTTCCTCGTCGGCGTGCGAGCGCTCGCACGCAGCGTGTACGAGCGCCGTCCGCTGGCGGCGTTCCGCGGCGGGCGCAAGGATCAGCGCAGCGTGCTGATCGCGGGCGCCGGCGACGGCGGCCGCCTGGTGCTGCGCGAGATCGTGCGCAACCGTGGCCTCGGCCTGACGCCGGTCGGCTTCGTCGATGACGACCCGGGCAAGCGGCGGCTGCGGATCGACGGCGTGCGCGTGCGCGGCAACACGAAGGAGGACCTGCCGCGGATCCTCGAGGACTCCGAGCCCGACGAAGTGATCATCGCGATCCCCTCGGCGCCGGGCTCGACGCGCGCGCGGATCGTGCGCGAGTGCCGCGAGCGCGGCATCCCGGTGCGCACGCTGCCGACGGTGTTCGAGCTCTTGCAGACGCGCGGGGCCCTGGCCCGGCAGATGCGCGAGGTGCGCGTCGAGGACGTGCTCGGGCGCGAGCCGGTGCAGATGGAGCTGGAGAAGGTCGGCGCCTATCTCGCGGGCGAGGTCGTGCTCGTGACCGGCGCGGGCGGCTCGATCGGCTCGGAGCTGTGCCGGCAGATCGCGCGCGTGGAGCCCCATCGGATCGTGCTGCTCGACCACGCCGAGGACAATCTCTTCTCGATCCAGCGCGAGCTTGAGGACGAGCGCCACGTCTCGCCCTCGATGCTCTCGGCGGTGCTCGCCGACTGCAAGGAGGAGGAGCGCATGCGCGAGGTGTTCGCCGAGCACCGCCCGACGGTCGTCTTCCACGCGGCGGCCTACAAGCACGTCGGGCTGATGGAGGCGAACCCGGTCGAGGCTGTCCGCAACAACGCGATCGCCACGCGCGTCGTGGCGCACGTGGCGGGGGAGGCGAAGGTGCAGCGCTTCGTGCTCGTCTCGACGGACAAGGCGGTGGCGCCGGCGACGGTGATGGGCGCGTCGAAGGCGCTGGCCGAGTTCGCGCTCGAGCCGCCGACGGCGCGCTTCCCGGAGACGCGCTATGCGGCGGTGCGCTTCGGCAACGTGCTCGGCTCCTCGGGCAGCGTCGTGCCGATCTTCCGCCGCCAGATCGAGCGAGGCGGCCCGGTGACGGTCACGGACGAGCGGATGACGCGCTACTTCATGACGATCCCGGAGGCAGTCCAGCTGATCATCCGCAGCGGATCGCTGGCGGTCGAGCGCCGTCAGGCGCCCTCTGAGAACGGGAGCGTCGCCCAGGCCGAGCCTCGGCGCTCGCCGTGCGCCGAGGTCTTCGTGCTCGACATGGGCGAGCCCGTGCGCGTGCTCGACCTGGCGCGGGCGATGATCGAGCTGTCGGGCCTTGACCCGGATCGCGACATCGAGATCGAGATCGTCGGCCGGCGGCCGGGGGAGAAGCTGCACGAGGAGCTGTTCAACAGCTATGAGCGCTCGCGCGAGACGACTGCCGAGAAGATCCTGCTGGCCGAACGCGAGCCGCTCGGCGCGGACGCGGTCGAGTCGATTTTCGGCGAGATCGGCCTGCTCGTGCTGGAGGGCGACGCGGCCGGCCTGGCGGCGAAGGTGTCGGAGCTCTCGGCGCTGCACGTGGAGGCCCAGGCGGCACGCCCCGCGCGGCGCCGGCCGGTGGCCGAGGAGGGGCGTGAGGACGAGCACGATGCGCCTGCGGCCCTCATACACTCTCCGGATTCATGATGGCCACGCCGCTCGCGCTCTCGCTTTCGCTCTCGAACGCATTCACCGAAGTCGGCGCGATCGTGGCGTTTGTGGCTCTGCTGGGCATCGCGGTCCTCTCGCTTCTCGTGTTCTCCCAGGCCCGCGAGATCAGGCGCCTGCGCGAGTGGGCGGGCCGAGCCCCCGAGCGTGCGGCCGACCTCGAGCAACGCGTGAGCGCGGATGCGGCCGCACGCGCGCAGCAGCCGGCGGCGGCTGTACAGGCCGTGCGACCGGTCCCGCGCGCGACGCCGCTCAACGCACGCCCGGCGACGGCGGGCGCGACAACCGCGGCTGCTGCTGGCACGAATCCGCTCGCGGCGGGCGCAGCTCCGGCGACTGCCGTCGCGCCCACGCAGGCCGTGCCCGGTCAGACAGCTCCGGGACAGACAGCTCCGGGACAGACGGTTCCGGGCCAGGCTGTCCCCGCGCCGACAGGCTCGCAGGCCGCGCCGGGCGCCCCCAAGCCAGGCCTCCCGGCGGCACTTCAGGCCGTGCCGGGCTCGGCGAGCGCGGCAACGGCTGCCGGCGCGGCGGCTGCGGCAGCGACTTCGCCCGGCTCGACGCCCGCGACGGGCGAGGCACCGGCGGGGCAGGGCGCGCCGGGCACAGCAACCACGCCGCAGACGGCCTCTCCGAGCGCGGCCCCTGCCGGCGCGACTCAGAACGCCAAGGAGGGCGCAGCGGCCGCCCCGGCGACGCCTGCCGGAGCAGCGGCGCCCCCGGCTGGAGCGACAGCGGCGGCGCAAGCTGCCGCACCGGCGCAGACGGGCGATCCGCGTACGCCGGCACCGGCGACAGCAGCAGCCGCGGCGACGGCGGCGAGGACGTCGGTCGGCGCGACCCCGCGTGCGCCGAGTCCGCCTGCGCGTCCACCGGCCCCCCCGGCACCGACGAGCGCCCCGCAGCGCGCCGCCGCGGCCAGCGCACAGGCCGTGGCGCAGGGCGCCGTCGCGAGCCGCACGGCGACAGGCGCAGGTAGTCGTACGTCGTCCGCTGGAGTCGCAGGTGCATCTGCCGGCGCCGGCGCCGGTGCAGCGACGACGCAACGCAGCGCCGAGGCGCAGCGCAGGGCGGCGAGCGAGCCGCCGGTTCGCCGCTATCGCACGGAGCGCCGCGGTCCGTCGCGCGCGACGGCGCTCCTCGTCGGCGCGCTGGTCGTGGCGGTGGCGGTGATCGTCGCGGTCGTGCTGTCGCTCGGCGGCGGCAAGGGCGGCAGCTCGTCCTCGAGCGAAGCGTCGGGCGGCGCGACGAGCACGGCGACGCACACGAGCGCGCAGGGCACGACGACGACCAAATCCTCCTCCTCGGGCACCGCTTCGGCGGCGACGACGAGCGCCGGGCAGCTGAACGTGGTCGTGCTCAACGGCACGACGACGACGGGGCTGGCGCACCACGTCTCCGAAGAACTGCAGCAGCACGGGTATGCGAAAGCGGCGGCAGAGACAGGCCAGCCGCCGGGCGCCAACCAGACGACGGTGGTCGAGTACGCGAGCGGCCATCAGGGCGACGCACAGCGGGTGGCGCGTTCGCTCGGCGTGACGCAGGCGCAGCCGATCGAAGGCACGGTGGCGTCAATGGCGGGCTCGGCGAGCGTCGTCGTGATCGTCGGTCTCGACAAGGCCTGACATCGCCATAGCCGGCTTCCTCGACATCCCGGAGCGCTCGGTCAAGCCGCGCGAGCGGGGGCTGACGCACGTGATCGACCGCGGGCTGTCGATCGCCGAGGTGGACGGCCTGCTGGAGGTGGCGGGCGCGTGCGTGGACATCGTCAAGCTCGGCTGGGGCACGGCGCTGGTGAGCGCCAACCTGAAGCCGAAGCTCGAGCGCTACGCGGCGCACGGGATCCCGGTCGTGCTCGGCGGCACGCTGACGGAGATCGCAATCCGCCAGGGGCGCGTCGACGGATTGATTGCGTGGCTGCGTGAGCTGGGCCTGCGCCACGTGGAGGTATCGGACGGCACGGTCGCGCTCGAGCCGGACTACAAGCGCGCGCTGATCGAACGGCTCTCGGGCGAGTTCGTCGTGTTCGCGGAGGTCGGCAACAAGGACGCGGACTTCATCATGGCTCCGTACGTGTGGGTCGAACAGATCGAGCGCGACCTGGAGGCGGGCGCGTGGAAGGTGATCACGGAGGCGCGCGAGTCGGGCACGGCGGGCATCTATCGCGCCGACGGCGAGCCGCGTACGGGTCTGATCGACGAGATCGCACACGCGATCGAGCCGGACAAGCTGCTGTTCGAGGCGCCGCTGCGCCCGCAGCAGGTCTGGCTGCTCAAGCGCTTCGGCACTGAGTGCAACCTGGGCAACATCGCGGCCGACGATGTGCTCTCGCTGGAGACGCTGCGTCTCGGGCTGCGCTCGGACACGGTCGAGCGCTTCGCGCTCGGCGATGCGGGATCGGCCGGGGGCGATTGACCAGTCAGAGCCGGCGGGTCACGGACCCTCCCGCCCGCGCGGTGTTCGCGCTGCTGGTGGTCGCGTGCTTCGTCGCGTTCTTCTTGACGCAGCGCCTCAAGCATTCGCCGACGGCGGTGCAGGTGTTCAAGCTGACGACGCGCTTCTCGCCGACACCGGTGGGCAAGATCAAACAGGAGCGGATCTCCTTCCGCCTGGCGCGCGCGGACGAGGTCACGGTGTCGATCGTCGACTCGGCGGGCGCGGAGGTGGCGCGGCTGCTGCACGACCACGCGGTGGAAGCCTACAAACAGCTCTCGCTGCGCTGGACGGGGCGGCTCGGCAGCGCGCACGGCTACGCGCTCGTGCCCGGTCCGAACGGTCGCCGGGCGTTGCAGCCGAGGATCACTGGCCGCCCGGCGCCGGCGGGCGAATATCGCGTTCGCGTGACGCTGCGTAAACAGCATCGCTCGGTGCTATCGCCGCGCAGCTTCACGCTGGTGCGCCCATGACGGCGGCGCTGGGACTGCCGGGCGTGACGGCGACGTCGCTGAGCGCGGGCGTCGTCGTGGCGGCCGTGCTCGGGGCGGTGGTCGTGATCGCGGGGCTCGTCGTGCTGATGCGCGGCAATCCGGACGCGTTCCCATTGCTCGCCGTGCTGGCGCTGCCGTTTCGCCTGCCGATCTCGGCGGAAGGGCGCACGGTCAACCTGCTGATCCCGCTCTATCTGGTCGTCGGTGCGGGGGTGCTGGCGCACCTGCTGCCACGCCTGCTCAGGCGCGAGGAGCGCGGCCTGAACAAGCTGGAATGGCTGCTGCTGGCAACGCTTGCGCTGTATGCGATGCAGGCGCTGTACTCCTCCGACCGCGGCAAGGCGGCGGAGAACCTGGCGTTCTTCTACGTCCCGTTCGCGCTGCTGTTCGTGCTGCTGCGCGACGTCGACTGGCGCCGCGAGCTGCTGCTGCGCTGCCTGGGCGTGGCGGTCGCGCTGGCGGTGATCTTCGCGAGCGTCGGCTTCGTCGAGTACGCGCGCAAGGAACTGTTCCTCAACCCGAAGGTCGTGGCGGCGAACCAGTTCGACAACTACTTCCGCGTGAACTCGCTGTTCTTCGACCCGAACATCTACGGGCGCTTCCTCGCGCTGGTGATGATCGCGCTGACGACGGTGGTGCTGTGGTGGCGCAACATGCGCGGCATGCTCGCGGCGGCGGCGGTGCTCGCGTGGCTGCTCGCGGGCCTCGTGACGAGCTTCTCGCAGTCGAGCATCGCGGCGCTGCTGCTCGGCCTGGCTGTGCTGGCGGCCTACCGCTGGTCGGTGCGCTGGGCGCTGTACGTGGCCGGCGGGCTGGTCGTGCTGGCGCTGGCCGGCGCGCTGGCGGCGCCGGCGAGCTGGCACCTCGGCCTGAAGGGCAACGGCGGCTCGGCGAACAACGCGACGACGGGGCGGGCGAAGCTGATCGAAGGCGGCCTTGAACTGTTCGCGGACCGCCCGCTGCAGGGCTACGGCTCGGGCTCGTTTCAGAAGGAGTACGAGAGCCATTCGAAGGCGAGCGTGGAGAGCGCGACGTCGGCGTCGCACACGATCCCGATCACGGTCGCCGCGGAGCAGGGGATCGTCGGGCTGGCGCTGTACGTGGCGCTGCTCGTCGTGGCCTTCCTCGTGCTGTTCCGCGGCGCCGGCCGCTCGCCACCGCGCATCGCGATCGCGGCGTGCTTCGCGGCGCTCGTGCTGCACACGTTCGCGTACGCCGACTTCCTCGAGGACCCGCTGACGTGGACGCTGCTCGGCATCGGCGTCGCGCTCGCCACGGCGGACCGCAGAGCGGGCCCATCGACGAAAGCGCGCGCGAGCAAGGCGGTCGTGTAGGGTCTCCCGCGATTTCATTTAACACGATTCTTCGCTTGAACGGAATTCGAAGGGGGAGCGCTATGACGGGCGGTGTTGCGATAGGCCAAGGAAGGCGACCGATGCGTCCCGAGGAGCCGGGGAGCCGGGGTGTTCTGTGTGCGCCGCGGCTGTGCTTGGTCGCAGTCGTTGTGCTCGTGGGTGCATTCGCAAGCGCCGACACGGCCTTCGCGGACAGCGCGTCGCTCAGCGTGACGAACACCGCCGGCGAAAGCGACCCTGCCGCAGAGCTGCCACGTGTATTCACGGTCAGTGGAGCAACTGCGTCGCCTGAGCGGATCTTCGTGAAGTCGCGGGCGATTGGCGGTGCCCCCTGCGCCCCCAGCGCTGGTAGTGACACTGGCAGCAGGGTCGACGAATTTCCACCCTTCGCTTGGGAATCGGAAGTGAACGGTGCTTTCTCGCTGAGCAGGGTCATCACATGGGGCTCAGTTGGTCCCGAACTGTTCTGCATCTGGATTGCGTCTGGTGAAAACTCGATCGCGACGCCAATCACCCAGGTGATCACGTTCCGCTCTCCTAGCGGGACCATCTCGGCGGCGATCAACCCGCCGGTGCCGAAGCCGAACGAAGACGCGACGCTCACCGTGCTTGGCACCAGCGAAGCGCCGGAGCGGGCCTTTGCAAAGGTGCGCCCCGCCGGCGGGGCCGCCTGCGCGCCAACCTTCTCTGGCGATACGGGCGACGCCCTACTCGGCGAATACAACAACGAAGTGAACGGCGCATACCAGTTGCAGCACACGTTCTCGGAGGCGACGGCAGGCAACTACGTGCTGTGTCTGTGGCTGGCCTCGTCAGGCTCCTCGATCCCCGCTGTTGCGGGCCCGCAGCCGATTCCGTTCACGGTGGGATCTCCACCACCCCCGCCTCCCCCACCGCCACCGCCACCGCCCTGCGTTGTGCCCACGGTCAACTCGAGGATGCGACTGGTGACGGCTGAGCGCAGGATTCACGCGGCGCACTGCCGTGTTGGCCGGATCCACTACTCGCGCTCGCGCCGGATCAAACGCGGAAACGTAATCGGCCTCAGCCCCCGCTCGCACACATATCTGAGCTACTTGGCGAAGGTATCGGTGATCGTCTCGCTTGGGCATCACCGTAGGTAGGAGACGATCTGGCGCTCGTCCGTCGGGTGGGCTCGGAGGGCAGTGCAGGGGAGGGCGACGATAGCGTCTAGCCGGTGCTCGGCTATCTGAAGCGACTCGTGGCGACGGGCGCGGCCTACCAGTTCGGCGACATCGTGGCCAAGGGCATCGCGCTGGTCACGATCCCGCTGTACACGCGCCACGTCTCGCCGGCAGGCTACGGCGCGGCGAACTCGCTGCTGACGGCGGTGATCCTCGCGAGCATCTTCCTGCGCGTCGGCGTCGGCGAGGCGTTCATCCGTTTTTATTTTGATGATGAAGATGGACCGCGTCGCGATCGGATCGCGCGCACGGCGACAGCGACGGTCGCGTGGACGACGACCGTGGCGGCACTGCCGGCGGTCGTCTTCGCGGGTTCGCTGTCGCGCCTGATCCTCGGCTACCACGACCCGCTGCTGATCGACTGCGCGGTACTCGGGCTGTGGGCGTTCACGAACCTCGAGATGGCCTACGCGCAGCTGCGCGTGGACGAACGCGCGCGCGCCTACGTGTTCGCGTCGGGGGCGAACGTGGCGCTGACGGTGATCTTCACGGTCTCGCTGGTGGTGATCGCGGGCGAGGGCGCGCGCGGCCTCTTGCTCGGCAACTTCGGCGCGTCGGCGCTCGTCGTGCTCGGCCTGTGGTGGGTGCTGCGGCGGCGCTTCAGCCTGCGCGTGCACTGGCCGGACCTGCGCGCGATGATGCGCTTCGGGCTGCCGACGGTGCCGGCCGACGCGAGCGTGTATGCGCTGCAGGTGGCCGATCGCTTCTACCTGTTCCGCGACTACTCGCACGCGGCGGCCGGCGAGTACTCGGTGGCGCTGCAGTTCGCGACGGTCGTGTTCGTGATGGTGCGCGGCTTCCAGTACGCGTGGCCGCCGCTGGCGTACTCGATCCAGAGCGACGCCGAGGCCTCGCGCCTGTATGCGCTGGTGACGACGTACTTCGTGCTCGCCACGGGCGTGATCGTCGCGGCGGTGGCCCTGATCGGGCGCTGGATCGTGCGCCTACTGGCAGCACCGCAGTACTTCGGCGCGCACTCGGCGCTGCCGTGGCTGGCGCTCGCGTGGACGCTGTACGGGCTCTATCAGGTGATGATCGTGATCACGGGCCGCGCCCGCGCGACCTCGCGCAACCTGCCGGCGGCGGCGGCGGGCCTGGCGGTCAACGTCGTGCTGCTGCTCGTGCTCGTCCCGCGCGGCGGGCTGAACCTTGGGATCGCTGGCGCGGGCATCGCGCTGTGCGGCTCCTACGTGGCGATGCTGCTCGTGATGCACCTGCTCACGCGCAGGCTGTTCGCGGTCGGCTTCCAGTGGCGGCGCCTGGCGCAGCTGACGCTGATCCTGGCCGGCGTAGCGGTGTCGGGCGAGCTGCTGCTCCCGACGAGCGGCTTCGCGGGCATCGCGCTGCGCATCCTCTGGCTGGCTCTGATCCCGGCGCTGCTGCTGCTGACGCGCTTCTTCGGCCACGAGGAGCGCACCCAGGCACGCACGCTGATCGCCGACGGGCGCCGCCGCGTGGCGGCCTTCCGCGCCGGGCACGGGGAGATCGAGGAATACGCGGAGGACCCGCTCAAAGACATCTGAGCGATACTGCGCGGGCAATGTCTGAGGACGATCTGCAGCGAGTGCGCGAGGGCCTCGTGGCGAGCGCGGGCGGCGACCCCGTCGCGGGTCAGCACTTTTGGCACCCGTCGATCGAGTGGGACATGGCGGGCGTGAGCGGTTGGGCTGAGAAACAGGTGTACAGGGGACCCGAGGTCACGGAGTTCGTGCGCGCCTGGGCCGACTCCTGGGAGGGATGGCGTTTCGAGGTCGAGGAGGTGTGCGCGGGAGCGGGGGAGGCGGTGTTCGCGGCGATCCACGAGCGGGCAACCGGCGCCGGCAGCGGCGCGAGCGTCGATCAGCGCCGCTACTTCGTGTTCACGATGCGTCACGGCCTGGCGGTGCGCGTGCAGATGTTCAGCGAGCCGGGCGACGCCCGCCAGGCGGCAGGCCTGACGGCGTAGGCGGGGCGCTCACGCTTCGGCGTCATACATCCGAGCGTTGCGCTGGGCGGTCAGGCGTCTAGTGCGGTCGGGCGGGTGTCAAGTGTTCGTCCGCGTAGACCGATTAGCCAGTCAACATGCCCGAGATCGCCGTCGCCAAGCGGAAACCGGCGCCGAAACAGCGAGCACCGACGACCGCCCAGCGCAAGCCAGCGACGTTGCGTGAGCGCCGCCGCCGCGAGGAGGCGCTGCGCCGCCACCGCGCCGACGCACACGCGGCGGGCATGGCGTCGGCCGGCGAGGTCGCCTACCTCCGCGCGCAGCTGCAGCTCGGCGCGCGCCTGACGGGGCGCCTGGCTGCGACGAACGACATCGAGGAGATGATGCAGCTGGTCGTCGACGAGCTGCACGAGACGTTCGCCTTCTACCTCGCCGCGATCCAGCGCCTCGACGAGGACGAGACGCTCAGGCTGATCGCCGGCAGCGGCGCGCTGGCGGAGGTGATGACGGAGTTCCTGCTGCTCGAGCAGTCGGTCCACCACGGCGTCAACGGCCGCGTCGCGCGCAGCGGCACGAGCGCGCTCGTGCACGACACGCGCGTGGACCCGGACTACATACAGCGCGACCCGAAGACGGACCCGCGCGCCGAGCTGAGTGTGCCGCTGCTCGTCGACGGCGCGGTGTGGGGCGTGCTCAACATCGAGTCGCCCGAGCGCGGCGGCCTGAACGAGTCGGACGCGGTGCTCGTCGAGGCGATCGCCGCGAGCCTCGGCTCCTCGATCCACCGCGCGATGCTCGTGGCCGACCTCGAGCAGACGTTCACGACGGCGCTGACGGCGCTGATGAGCACGGTCGAGGCGAAGGACGACTACACGGCCTCGCACGAGCAGCAGGTCGCCGACCTGACCGAACGCGTCGCCCTGCGCCTCGGCCTGAGCCCGGCGCGCGCCGGCGACGTCCGCTACGCAGCGCTGCTGCACGACGTCGGCAAGGTCGCCGTGCCGAGCGAGATCCTGCTCAAGCCTGGTCCGCTGGACGAGCAGGAGTGGGTGAAGATGCGCGGCCATGCGGCTGCCGGCGGCTCGCTCGTCGCGAGCATCCCGGCGTTCGCGCACCTCGCGCCGGCCGTGCGCGCGAGCCACGAGCGCTGGGACGGCCGCGGGTACCCCGACGGCTTGAGCGGTGAGCAGGTCCCCTTGGCGGCGCGCATCATCGCCGCGTGCGACACGTACGAGGCGATCGTCACCGACCGCCCCTACCGAGCGGCGCGCACGCCGGCGGAGGCAGCGGCCGAGCTGCGCCGCGTGGCCGGCTCCCAGCTCGATGCGCGCGTCGCCGAAGCGCTGCTCGACGAGCTCGGCCTGCGGGCTTAGGCTTCGGCGTTGTAGCGCGCGGCAGCCTCGCGCAGCCCTTCGCCGCGCTCGGGATGCAGCGTGGCAGTGACGTGCCGCCAGTAGCGCCGCGGCGAGTGGCCCGGCAGCAGCGTCGCGGCGAGCGCCCGCAGCGCATACGGCCACGCCGTCAGCCAGCGCACTGCGCGTGCCGCTGCGGCCGAGTGGTGCTTGCGCATGTACAGGTCGCGGTTGCGCGCCATTTCGACGATCCGCCGCTCGGGCACGGCGTCGGTCGAGAGCTGCTCATGGTGGATCGCCGAAGCTTGCGGTACGTACAGGCTGCGCCAGCCCGCGTCGCGCAGGCGGCGAGCGAAGTCGACCTCGTCGGAGTAGACGAAGAAGTCGGGGTCGAGGTAGCCGACCTGCTCGGCCGCCGAGCGCCGCACGAGCAGCGCGGCCGACTGGCACCAATCGACCACGCGCGTCTGCGAGCTGCGGCTCTGCACCGTGAACAGGCGATGCAGAAGCAGCGCCCCGGCAAGCGCAGTCGGCACGCTCGGAAAGCGCCACGCCGAGGGCTGCTCGGTGCCGTCCGGGCGCAGCAGTCGCGCGCCTGCCAGCGCCGCGTCGGGGCGCTGCTCGAGCGCGCGCCAGAGCGCGAGCGTCGCCCCCGGCTGCAGCTCCGAGTCCTCGTTCAAGAGCAGCGCGTAGCGCCCGCGAGCGCGCCGCAAGAGCTCCGAGTCGTTCAGCCCCTTGCCGCGCCGCTCGCGCAGCGAGATCGTCTCGTCCACCGTCGCGTGCCCCTGCGCCGCCTCGGCCGAGCAGTCGCGCGAGCCGTTGTCCAGCACGAGCACCTCGCTCGCAAACGGCAGCCCCTCGCGCTCACGCGCGATCGCGTCCAGCCCGCGCAGCAGCAGCTCGCGCTGCGAGGTGTTGACCACGCAGTAGGAGACCTCGACTTCCGGCATCGGCCGGACCCTACTCTGCGTTCGCTACGCGGCCTCGTCGTACCTGACGTAGATCCCGGGCCCAGATGGCTCCGGGATCTCTTCGCCGTACTCGTGCATGACCTCGAAATGCGCAGCGAGCGCAGAGCGCATTTCGGCGATGCATTCCTCGATCGTGTCTCCCACAGCGACGCAACCGAGTACGTCCGGCGAATAGGCCCCGTAGTTCGTCGGCGGGCCGCCTTCGATGTGAATCCGGTACCTGTCGATCTCGATCATCGTTTCAATCCCGCCTGTCTGAGGATGTTAGCTCGCATCTCGGGACCCAGGTCGCCGTTGCGATGCCCGGGCACCGTCACCGTTCCAGGCTTGATCGGATGATGAAAGTGGCGGTGGCTTCCCTTCTGTCGCACTTTCCGCCAGCCGTCGCGTTCGACCAGCTTGATCATCGCGCGTACCTTCACGCGTTCATGTCCGCCCGCTGCGAGAGAACCGGGACGGTCGGTCGCGCCTAGAGTCTGCGGCACATGAAGGTCCACGTCGTCGACCCCTCCGCCTACACGCCGCCCTACGACCACGCGCTGTGCAACGCGCTTGGGGCGCGGGCGCGGAGGTGTCGCTGTACACGAGCCGCTTCGCCTACGGTCCCGTCCCGCCGCCGAGCGGCTACGGCGGGTCGAGCACTTCTATCGCGCTGGCGCGCTCGTGCCGGGTGGCAGCGCCATCGCGCACGAACTCGCCGCGCGCTGAAGCTCGCCGAGCACGTGCCCGACATGCTGCGCTACCGGCGCGCCGCCCGCGCGGCCGACGTCGTGCACTTCCAGTGGCTCACCGTGCAGCAGCTCGACGGGCATCTGCTGCCGCGCGGCAAGCCGCTCGTGCTCACCGCGCACGACGTGCTGCCGCGCGAGCCGCGGCCCGGGCAGCGCGAGGCGCAGCGGCGGCTGTACGAGCGCGTCGACGCGATCGTCGTCCACTCCGCGCACGGGCGCGCGCGGCTGATCGACGAGCTCGGCGTCGACGGCGAGCGCGTGCACGTGATCCCGCACGGCGCCTTCGCCCACCTCGCCGAGGCGCCCGAGGGGCCGCCGCCGTTCGACACCGACAAGCCGGTCGTGCTGTTCTTCGGCCTGCTGCGCCCCTACAAGGGCCTCGACGTGCTGCTCGACGCCTGGCGCGAGGTCGACGACGCCGAGCTGTGGATCGTCGGCATGCCGCGTATGGACATCACCGCGCTGCGCGCGGCCGCGCCGGCCAACGTGCGCTTCGTGCCGCGCTTCGTCACCGACGAGCAGCTGCCGCCCTACTTCCGCCGCGCCGACCTCGTCGTGCTTCCCTACCGCGAGATCGAGCAGTCCGGCGTGCTGTTCACCGCGCTCGCCTTCGGCAAGCCGCTCTTGCTCTCAGACGTCGGCGGCTTCGGCGAGATCGCCGCCGCCGGCGCCGCGCGCGCCGTGCCGCCCGGCGATCCCGCGGCGCTGGGAGAGGCGCTGCGCGAGCTGCTCGGCGACCCCGCCAGCTTGCCGCGCTAGCCACCCGCTCACGCGAGCTCGGCGCCGGCGAGTACGGCTGGGACGAGATCGCCCGCCGCACGCTCGCGCTGTACGAGCAGCTGCTCGCCCGCTGAGCCCGCCTCAGTCCTTCCAGAAGTCCTGCAGTACTTCGCCGTCCTTGTCGAAGTGCGCGCCGAACGCCAGCCACTGCAGCCCGTCCTCGCCCGCCTCGAACGCACGCTTGACCTGCGGCTCCACGCGGATCGCGTCCAGCTCGGAGATCTCGATGATCTCGTCGTCCAGGCGCATCCGTCCGCTGCCCTTCAGCACGACGTAGACCTCCTCCGCCTTGTCGTGCTTGTGGCCGAACATCTGGCGCTTGCCCGGCCTCAGGACCTGGTAGGAGAGGCCCGTCTGCTTCGCATCGAGTTCCTCGCGCGGGAAGTGCGCCTCGCCCATCTCCTCGAAGCCGAACTTCGGCGCGCTGTCGACCGTCTCTGTGAGGTTCATGTTCGTGTAGCTCATGCCCCGAGACTACCCGCGTACGCGCGCATCTCACCGCCTCGCCCGAGCGCCGTCCTACGAGCCGCCGCGCCCGTCCGCGAGAATCCTCGCGTGACCGTGCTCGAAGTGCTCTTCTGGCTGTGCGCCGCGCTGATCGTGTAGACCCAGCTCGGCTACGCCCTGGCGCTTGCCGCCATCGCCCGGCTGCGCCAGCGCCCGACCCGAGCAGCCGGCCGGCAATCTGCGCAGCCCCGACAGGGGCGGAGCCCATCAGAGGTCCTTCCGCCTGTCTCCCTGATCGTCGCCGCCCACGCCGAGGAGCGAGGTGATCGCCGCCAAGGTCGCCAACGCGCTCGCGCTCGACTACCCGCGCGACCGCGCTCGAGGTGATCGTCGCCTGCGACGGCTCGCCCGACGAGACGGCCGCAGCGCGCCCGCGCGGCCGGCGCCGACGTCGTGCTCGAGCTGCCGCGCGGCGGCAAGATCCGCGCGCAGGACGCGGCCGTCGCGCGGCGCCGCGGCGAGATCGTCGCCTTCTCCGACGCCAACGCGCTCTGGGAGCCCGACGCGCTGCGCGCGCTCGTCGCGCCGTTCGCCGACCCGCGGGTCGGCTACGTCTGCGGCCAGGTCGCGCTTCGTCAACGACGGCGGCACCAACCAGGAGGGCGTCTACTGGCGCTACGAGATGGCGCTGCGCGCGCTGCGAGTCGCGCCTGGCGCTCGGTCACCGCCGGCAACGGCGCGATCTACGCGACCCGCCGCGACGCCTACATCGAGGTCGACCCGTCATGGGCCACGACCTCTCGTTCCCGTTCAACATGGTCAAGCGCGGCTGGCGCGCGCGTCTACGCGCCCGGCGCGCGCGCGAGCGAGAAGATGGTCCCGTCGATCGAGGGCGAGTTCGCCCGCAAGCGGCGGATGATGAGCCACGCCTGGCCGATCGTCCTGCGCGGCGGGCATGCTGTCGCCGCGCGGCTACCGGCCCGCGCTACGCGCTGATGATCGTCTCGCACCGGCTGCTGCGCTACGTCGATCGCCGTTCCTGCACCTGGTCGCGCTCGGCGCCAACATCGCTGCTGCTCGGCGACGGGCTGGCCGTCTACGTCGTCACGCTCGCGCTGCAGCTCGCGCTCCTGCTCGCCGCGCTCGCTCGCGCGCGCGTCCGCGCGCGCGCCGCTTGCTGGTCGCCCGCTACTACGTGCTGACGACAGGCCTCGCTCGCCGCCGGGCTGTGGGACTGGCTGCGCCACGGCACCGCGGCCGGCTGGGACGCCGCCGGAGGGCACGCGGTGAGCGGCCCGCTCGCCGCGATGATCCGGCGCCTGCTCGACGTCGTCGTCGCCGCCGCCGCGCTCCTGCTGAGCGCGCCGCTGATGCGCGCTCGCCGTGCTCGCGATCCGGCTCGAGTCGCGCGGGCCACCCGATCTACCGCCAGCGGCGCGTCGGCCAGGACGGCGCGCCCGTTCGACGATGCTCAAGCTGCGCACGATGGTCGACGGCGCCGAGCACATCGGCGCCGGGCTGGCCGTCGACGAGGGCGACGACCGCATCACGCGCGTCGGCGCGTTGCTGCGCCGCACCTCGCTCGACGAGCTGCCCAACCTGCGTCAACGTGCTGCGCGGCGAGATGTCGATCGTCGGCCCGCGCCCGACGCGTCCCGGTCGCAGGTCGACCAGTACACCGACGCGCCAGCGCGGGCGCCTGGCGCGTCAAGCCCGGCATCACCGGCTGGGCGCAGGTCAACGGCCGCGCGTCGCTGCCGTGGTCCGAGCGGATCGAGCTCGACCTCTGGTACGTCGAGCACCGCTCGCTGGCGCTCGACCTGCAGATCCTCGCGCGCACCGCGCGCATGCTCGTGCTCCGCGGCGACGGCCTCTACAAGGGCGAGACCGGCGGCTGGGACGGCGGCACGCAGGAGCGACATGAGCGCGTGCTGCTCACCGGCGTCGGCAAGCGCTACGACATCGTCTCCGCTTCGCGCAGCACACGACCGTCGTCGCGGCCGACCCCAACCCGCTCGCGCCGGCGCAGTACGCCGCGCACGCGCGCGCCGCGCGTGCCGCGGATCGACGACCCCGGCTACGTGCCCGGCGCTGCGCGAGCTCTGCGAGCAGCACGACGTCGGCGCGGTGCGTCCCGCTGACCGACCTCGACATCGAGGTGCTCGCGCAGGCGCGCGCCGACGGCGCCTGCCCGCGCTTCGTGCCCGACGCCGAGATCGCCCGCGCCACCTACGACAAGTACGAGGCCCACCTGCTGCTGCGAGCGCCTCGGGCTGCCGTCGCCGCCGACCGTGCTGCCGGGCGAGCCGACGCCCGAGTCCTACCCGGTGATGGTCAAGCCGCGCCGGGCTCCGGCGCGCGCTCGATCCACCTCGCGCACGACGCCGCGCGAGGCGCGCTTCTTCGTCGACTACGTCGACGGAGCCGGTGATGGTGCAGCGCGCGATGGACGGTCCCGAGTTCTCGATCGACTGCCTCGGCGACCTGCGACGGACGCTGCCTCAACGCGATCCCGCGCACGATGCTCGAGTCGCGCGGCGGCGAGTCGATCAAGGGCACCGTCGCTCGACGACGCCGAGCTGATCGAGCTCGGCCGGCGCGTCGTCGAGGCGCTCGGCGTGCGCGGGCCGTGCACCGTCCAGGTGTTCCGCGACCGCGAGATCGGCCTCGGCATCACCGACGTCAACACGCGCTTCGGCGGCGCCTTCCCGGCGCCGATGTACGCCGCGCTGCCCGGGCCGCACCTACCCCGAGCTGATCGTCGCGGATGGCCAGCGGCGAGACGGATCGAGCCGCACGTCGGCGAGTTCCGCGCCGGCGCCACCTTCACGCGCTACTACTGGCAGCTCGAGCTCGACGCCCAGCACCTGCCGACCGGGCGCGACATCGTGCCCGGCGGGCCCCCTGCGCCTGGCCAGGGGCCCGCCCACTAGAATCGATCTCGTGTCAACGGCGCTCGCAGAGCCACCGGCTGCGCCCACCGAGCAGCAGCCACCAGCCGGCGCACCCAGCCGCCCCGAGCAGGCCGCGCCCGCTGAGGCGCAGGCGCCCGCACGTCCGTGCTCCAAGTGCGGTTCCGCGCTGCTCGACGGACAGGACTGGTGCCTGCAGTGCGGCACCGGCGCTCCCGAGAGCCTGCGCGCGCGCACGCCCACCTGGCGCTCCGCCGCCGTGATCCTCTCGACGCTCGCGATCCTCGTGCTCGGCGCCGCCGGCGCCGCCTACGCCGCGCTCAGCAAAGACGACGGCAAAGCCGCCCCGGCCGTCACGACCGTCGCGCAGGTCCCCGTCGCGACCACCCCTGCGCCGACCACGACGCTGCCGCCGACCGCCACCACCACCCCGCAGCCCAACATCGGCGTGCCGACGACGATCAAACCGGCCACACCGCCCAAAATCCCGCTCGCCACCTCGACGCCCAAGCTGACCCCGCCCGTCGTCACGCCGACCGTCGGCGCCGGCGGCATCAGCCCGACGACGAGAAAACAGAAAGCCAACCCGAACACGCCCGTCGGCGAAGCGCCCAGCACCGACGCGCTGTTGCTCGACACCAACGCCGCCGCCACGTACAACCCCTACAACTACGCCACCACCAACTTCGGCGACCCCAGCCTCGCGATCGACGGCGACGCCTCGACCGGCTGGACCGCGCTCGTCGAACCGTCCGTCGCGCCGAAAATGGCCGAGGGGCTCGTGATCGACCTGAACACGCCGCGCAAGCTCGCCGCCGTCGGGCTGACGACGACCACGCCCGGCATGACCGTGCAGATCTACGGCGCCGACGGCCAGGCGCCGCCGACGTCGATCACCGACCCCGCATGGGTCGCGCTCACGCCCGCGCTGCAGACCAAGAAGAAGCACGCCCGGATCAAGCTCGGCGGCTCCGGCTCGGCCGCCACTCAGGCCGCCGCCAAGCAGGCCCACCGCTTCGTCGTGCTGTGGATCAGCCAGGCGCCCGCCTCGGCCGTCGGCACGCCCGAGGCGCCCGGACGCGTCAGCCTCAACGAGCTACAGCTCTTTCCGATTAAGAAGAAATAACCGGGCGCTCGGCTAGCGCGCTGCGGTGCGGGCCGACTTCGCGGCCGTGCGTTTGGCCGGGGCTTTGGCCGTTTTGCGAGCCGCTGTTTTGCGTGAGGCCGGTTTGCTTGCGCTGCGCGCTTTGCTCGCCGCCGCGCGAGGCGCGCGTTTGGCGGCTTTCGCCGCCGGGCGTTTGGCTTTGGCGCGGCCACTGCGCGGCTCTGCCCACACGTCGTCGAGGAAGTCAGCGATCTCGTTCGTCAGGCGATCCGGCTGCGTGCGCAGCTCGACGAACGAGTTCGCTTCGATCAGCCTGCCGTTCGGTAGCTCCTCCGCGAGCATGCCCGCATCGGAGAAAGGGTGCACCGGGTCGCGGTGGTGGCCGAGGATCAGCGCCGGCGTCTCGAACTTGCGGCGGTCGTTGCGGTGCGGCGCGATGCGCCCGAAGAACAGGCCCTGCAGCACCGCCGCGCTCGGACCCGGTTCCTGGCGCACGAGGTCGAGCATCACGTTGCCGTAGTGCGGCAGCAGCCGTCGCGGCACCGCCCGTGCGCCGCGCCCGACGAGCTTCATCCCGCGTTCGCCGAACGTCAATGCCGCCAACAGCGGCGTGAACGCGAGCGCGC
The DNA here is from genome assembly GCA_963717665.1 of uncultured Solirubrobacteraceae bacterium. GTDB lineage: Bacteria > Actinomycetota > Thermoleophilia > Solirubrobacterales > Solirubrobacteraceae > Palsa-744. The sequence continues at coordinate 2,365,594 of OY970348.1, read as the reverse complement.
TCCACAGCAGCGCGTTGTCGAGCACCGGCATCTCGATGATCATCCCGCGCAGGCGCTCCGGCGCCGTCAGCGCCACGTTGAGCGCCGTGTTCGCGCCGAGCGAGGTGCCCATCACGACCGCCTCGTCGATCTGCAGATCGTCCATCAACGCCACCAGCTGGTCGCCGAAGAAGCGCATCGAGTAGCGCCACATGTCGCGCGGGCGATCCGATTCGCCGTGGCCCAGGAGGTCAACCGTGATCACGCGGTTGCCCCGCGCCGCGAGGTCTTCCGCCAGCGGCTTGTGCATCTGCTGGGAGAGCAGCAGGCCGTGCACGAGCAGCAGCGGGCGCCCGTGTGCAGGCGCGCTGCGCGCCGTGCGCCCGCGTGCGCCCGACTCCGTGATCGCAGCCGGGCCGCCGCCGTATTCGGTGTACGCGATCCGCTGACCCTCGAACTCGAAGCTGGCCATGTGTCAACCCTACTACCCGCCCAGGCCCGCAGCGCAAAACTGGCCAGCCGGCCAGCAGCTGCGGCCGCGGCGCGCTAGCTTTCGTCTCCCGCCCGCCGCCCGACCAAGTAGACCAGGAGGAAGAACATGGCCAAGCAGCCCCGCATCCTCGCCGGACAGACCGCAGCGATCACCGGGGGAGCGCGCGGGATCGGCCGTGCCACCGCGAAGGCGCTGCTCGGCCAGGGCATGAAGGTCGCGATCGGAGATGTCGACCTCGACGCCGCGCGCGCCACCGCCGATGAGCTCGGCCCGAGCGCCGTCGCGCTGCCGCTCGACGTGACCGAGCGCGAGTCCTTCACGGCCTTCCTCGACGAGACCGAGCGCCAGTTCGGCCCGCTCGACGTGCTGATCAACAACGCCGGGATCATGCAGATCGGCCGCTTCATCGACGAGGACGACCTGACGGCCAAGCGCCAGATCGACATCAACCTCCACGGCGTGATCCTCGGCATGAAGATCGCGCTCGAGAAGATGATCGCCCGCGACCGCGGCCACATCGTCAACATCTCCTCGCAGGCCGGCAAGTTCGGCGCCCCCGGCGGCGCCACCTACTCGGCCACCAAGCACGCCGTCGTCGGGCTGAGCGAGGCCGTGCGCGGCGAGCTGCACCTGATGGACGCCCACATCGACCTCAGCTACGTGATGCCCTATGTCGTCAACACCGAGCTCGGCGGCGGCCTCGGGCAGGCGCGCGGCTTCAAGAACCTCGAGCCCGAGCGAAGTCGCCGACGCGATCGTCGAGGCGCTGCATTTCGGCACCGTCGAAGTGTGGGTGCCCAAGTCCGGCAAGCGCACCAGCGTGCTCGGTGCCGTGCTGCCGCGCCGCCTGTCCGAGGGTATGGCCCGCGCGATGAAGGCCGACCGCGTACTCGCCGACGCCGACTCGAAGGCGCGCAAGAGCTACGAGCTGCGCGCCTCGCGCTCCGAGCCCGGGCTCGAGGCCGGGGACGGGCAGCCGCAGATCCCGAGCTCAGCCGGCAGTTAGCCAGTCGGCGATCAGCGCGCCGATCGCTGGGCCCTGGTCCTCCTGCAGGAAGTGGCTCGCGTCCTCGACCAGGCGCGGCGGCGGGGCACCGATCGGCCTCGGCGAAGCGCTCGCCGACGTTCGAGCGGCAGGATCGGGTCGGAGTCGGCCCACAGCACGAGCTTCGGGCGCTTGTCCTCGCGCAGCGAGTCCTGCACGCGCTGGCCGGCCGCGGCGCCCGGCTCCTCGGGCGCGCGCGGGATCAGCAGCGGGAAGGCGCGCGCTCCGGCCTTCGACGCGGCATCCGGGTAGGGCGCGTCGTAGGCACGCGATCACCTCGTCGCCCGGGTCGTGCTTGCAGGCGCCGCGGACGAGAAAGCCGATCGGCAGATCCTCGGTGCGCTCGACGAAGTCGCGGAACGCCGTCCACGCGTCGCTCATCCGCTGGTGGCCCGTGAACAGCCCCGTGTCGAGGATCACGATCCGCTCGATCCGCTCGGCGTGCTCGACCGCCAGGCGCAGCCCGATCGGCCCGCCCCAGTCGTGCACGACGATCGTCGCGCCGCGCAGGTCGAGGTCCTCGAGCAGGCTCGCCGCCAGCTCGGTGTGGCGGTCGTAGGAGTACCAGCCGATGTCGGTCGGCTTGTCCGAGCGCGCCGAAGCCCGCGCAGATCGGGCGCCACGCAGCGAAAGCCCGCGTCGCGCACCGGCGGGATCACCTTGCGCCAGAGGAACGACCACGTCGGCTCGCCGTGGACGAAGATCACGGGCGCGCCCTCGCCCTCGTCGATGTGCGCCAGGCGCAGGCCGTCGACCTCGCGGTAGCGCGGCTCGAAGGGATAGTCGGGCAGCCCGGTCAGGGCGTCGTCCGGTGTGCGCACGCTCTCGACCATTCCGCCGGGCAGCATACCCGCGGGCGCATCGGCTAGGCTCGCGGGCCGTGCACACGCTCGCGGTACATCTGGCGCCGATTCTTGCGGCCGAGAAGGGCAAAGCCCCCTTCTTCATCGCCGGCGGGCTGCTCGTCGGCTGGGCGCTGTTCGTCTCGCTCGCGCTCGGCATGCGCAACCCCAACTTCCCGGGCAACCTCGGCGGTCAGCGCGTCGTCTCGGCGATCACCGCCCTGCTCGTGATCGCCGCCGCCAGCACCGCCGTGATCACCTCCGGCGGCGAGGACAAGGCCGGTGCCGAGAGCAAGCCGACGTACACGCAGTTTGGCGAAAACACACCCGACACGGCTGCTCCCGAATCGACCAACAAGGCGCCCGCGGCGACGGGCGAAGCGACGGCCCCGGCGGAATCGACGCCGGCTGCGCCTGCGCCTACCGCGTCGACGCCCGCCAAGACGACTCCTGCGAAGAAAGCGCCCTCGAAGAAGACTGCGGCGAAGAAGGAAACTCCGAAGGCCACGACCGGCACGCCCGCGCCGCCCTCCTCGCCGGCTGCAGTCGCGACGACACTCAAGCTCGCCGCCAACCCGGCCGGGCAGCTCGCCTACACGACCAAGTCGCTCAGCGCCAAGGCCGGCAAGCTGACGATCGACTTCTCCAACGCCTCGCCCGTCGAACACGACGTGGCGATCGCGCAGGGCAGCACCGTCGCCGGGCAGACACCCGTCTTCACGGGTGGCTCGAAGACAGTGACGGTTACCCTCAAGCCGGGCTCCTACAGCTTCTACTGCACCGTCCCCGGCCACCGCGCGGCCGGCATGGAAGGTACGCTGACAGTCTCATGAAGCTCTACGTCTGCTGGGGAACCTTCCCGACGCCGCGCCCAGGCGGGCACCCGTGCGCCAACGCATACCACGCGCTGAAGGATGCCGGGCACGAGCCTGAGGTGATCAAGTCCTATGGATTTGCGCCGCTGGGGGCCGCGCTCAACAACACGACTGGGCGCAAGCGCGCGCAGGAGCTGACCGGAAAACGGTGGGTGCCTGTGCTCGAGCTGGACGACGGGAGCGCGGTGTTTGACTCGCGCGAGATTGTGGCGTGGGCTAAGGCTCACCCGGCGTAGCGTCAGCTCGACTCGCGCTGCGGCAGTCCTTGACGCGCGAGGTCGGAAGTTAGCCGCTGTCCACGACGGCTACATCGACAGCACTCATGCATATAGTTCCAGACCGCCGAATTAACCGCGGAGGCCTAGTGGATTCATCGAGCCACGAAAAGAAAGACCTACTCATCGCATGGACCGAGCAGTGCTTCCGCGCGGCGGGCCTTGAGCCCACTCAGCAAGAGGCGCGTACATTCGCGGCAACCGCGGCGAATGAGATCATCGAGGTTGGGTTCGCAGGATTCGCTGAGGGGAACTCTGTACCACACGGATCGGGGTCGAAGACCGTAGCTGGAGGAACTCCGGTCCCGGGCTTTCTGGCCTATCTCCGTAGGTCGGCGCCAGGAGATGAGATCGGCCGGCTAGAGGCCTTCGATGAGATCTTCGGTCAGTTCGTAGAACTGACGGCGACGGTCGAGGCATCCACCGGTCCTGGTGGGAACGCCGCCTACAACCGCTCCACAAATGCAGCCAACGAGATCCTCGAACAGTATTTCGAAGCGAGGAGTGAAGACTTCGTCCAGAAACTATACGACGGGTTCGGTGACGACTCGACGCCGGCGATCGACATGTCAAAGGTCACTGCCGGAAAGGCCATAGCTGGAGGCGGGTGTGTGATCGCGGCACTTGTGCTGATGGTCGGACTGGCCGCGCTGGTGGGACCAGCCAGCTTGTTGTGAGCGCGCCAACCTCCGCAGGACGCGTGACCAGCGCTTAGCTCTTACGCCGATCGCTACCCTCGGTGAGCGCCCTCGCAAGATCAGCGGCAGTTGCGATGGCGTGACGTGGAGCAAGGGCAGACGTAATAGCCGTGATTATCAGAATAAGCCTCAGGGTATTGCTCGCCGTGTCGCTCAGGAGATGTTTGAAGGCTACCGGCGCAATCCATGCTATGCCCACCAAGGTCGCGGAGACCAACGCACGTATCGCAATCAGCCGGGTCACGCTTGCCCGATCAGGGCTCGGGGCGCATTCGAGCGTTGACCAGACGCCGGAGCACGAGTCTATGAGACCCTGCTCGAGCGACACGACGATGTCGGTCGTACTTTCCTCGGGCCAGAGAGCCTCGTTCTGAAAGCGACGGAATCCTGCAGCAACAGACTTGCTTCGAAAGGCAAGCGTGGTCTTGACGCTCCGGCCAAAGGGATTGCCTATCGACGGCGCAAGAGTGCCCGCGCGTTCCACCCGGTTCGCGGCACGCTCGAGCAGGACGGCCGCCGCCCGGCGCCGCTCGTGGTCGGTTAGTGCGCGACCCCGGTTACCCTCTCCCTTATGTGATTGCAGAGTCGACAACGCATGAAGCAGTGCAAGTTGTGCAACTGATCTGGGATCCGCAGGCCAGTGCACAGCGCACCAAAGTATGTCGATCGACGCGGCGAGCGGGATAACCAGGAAAAACAGAACGCACCAGGGTGCGGGTGCAGCAATAGCCACACCCGCGATGGGACCAGGGTAGTGAATTGTCAACGTCGCAATCAGTGACGCCAAACCGCCGACAGTCGTCACCGCCAGCGTCGCAAAGATCATCGCAAAGCGGGACCACTTTCCAGTACGGGGCACATCGTTTTTGGCGCGCAGGACAACCAGTAGAAACAACAAGCTCAACGAGCTGACAGTCGCAAGGGATACGGCAAACCTGACACCGACGGAAATATTCCACTGTTCCCGCACCACGACGAAGGGCCAAATCACCGCGGCGGCATACCAGGCCATGCAAAGCGGCAGCGCAATTGCGTACAGCATCCGAGAATTGGACGCTCGGGCACGTCCAACGTCGTGACAAGCCGTGCGAATTGCCCCCGCGAGATGATCCTGCTGTTGCACGTCGAGAGGATCCCCCCATCCCCGAAGACCCCCGTCCAGGACCCTCATCAGCCGCTCACGGACAATCGAAGCGTCCGCTGTCGCTCTAACGTGTCCTACGGCACGCATGCGCGCAACTCTGTGCGTCACACGCACTATGTGGATCGAGCGGCGTGTGCCCCTAGTCGAGGTGGGTGGGTTGGCGTCACCAGACAGAGATGATGTCGTTGAATCAACCCAAAACTCATCGGTACGCCACGCAGCGCCCGTACCCCGCGACATGTTCATTGCTATGGGACGATACGGGATGTTGGGCGTCCGCTACAGCCCCGTGACTGGCAGTAGAGGCCTAGGCCTACAAAATATGCCCGCCCAGCACCCCCGGCCCGCTGTCGACTTATGTCGGCTATGGGCCAAGGCGCCATGCGAACAGCACCGCCGCAACCGAAGTAGCCAGATTGAGGCTCGAAACCCCCTCGCGCATCGGGATGCTGACCCGCGCATCGGCCCGTGCCAGCAGCTCGTCGCTGAGCCCATAGCGCTCAGTCCCAAACGCAAGCACGGCGCTCGCGGGCAGCTCCCCGGGGACAAGTGGCTCGCCGTCGGGATCGAGCGCAAGCAGCGGGCGCCGTGCGGACACGGAAGCAGCGGCAGCCTCACCGCTGCGTGCGCCGAGATCATCGAGCCGCTCCAGCCGCGCGACAGGCAGCGCGTAGTGCAACCCAGCCGCCCCCCGCAGCGCATCAGGCGCCCAAGGATCGTGGCTCCCGGTCGTGAGCACCCCGGCAACATCGGCAGCAGCGGCAACCCGCACGCAAGCCCCCATGTTTCCCAGATCCCGCGGGTCCTCGAGCAGCACGACAGGCCCGGGTCGCCCGCTCCCGAGCACGGCGGCCGCATCGACCATCGGCCGCTCGGCCAGCGAGATCACCCCGGTCGTAGGCGGCAGCGGCGCGAGCTGCTCGAACACCTCCCCCGGCACGGCCCGCGCGAGCTCGTGCATGCGCCCAGCCTGGTCGGGCGCAAGCCGCGCGGCCAGCTCGTCGAGCGCGTCCACGTCGCGGCACACCACCTCGACCACGCTCGCGCCGAAGCGCAGCGCGTGCTTGAGCGGGTGGAAGCCTTCGAGCACGGCGAGCGCCGGGTCGCGGCGCGCCCGCCCGAAGCGGGCTATCAGCGACCCTTCTTGCACGCTGGCGATAATGTCAGTTCTGCGGTGAAGCTCGAGGGAATCCACCACATCACGGCGATCACTGGCGACGCGGTCGGCAACGTCGAGTTCTACACGGGGCTGCTCGGCCTGCGGATGGTCAAGAAGAGCGTCAACCAGGACGACCCGACCGTCTACCACCTGTTCTACGGCGACGACGACGGCTCGCCGGGGATGGACCTGACGTTCTTCGAGTACCCCGGTGCGACGCGCGGCGCGGCGGGCGCGGGGATGGTCCACCGGATCGTCTGGCGCGTGGCCTCGCCCGAGGCGCTCGACTTCTGGGACGCGCGCCTGGCCGGCGCCGGCGTGAGCAGCGAGCGCTCGACCGAGCAGGTGCGCGGCGCGGCGAGCATCGTCTTCTCGGACCCCGAGGGCTTGGAGCACGAGTTCGCCGTCTCGGCGAGTGAGGACCCCCCGCTGCACGCCACCGCGCCGGGCATCCCGGCCGAGCACGCGCTGCAGGGCTTCGACGGCGCGCGCGCCTACAGCGCGGACCCCGCCAGCAGCGCCGCCCTTCTGCGTGACACGCTCGGCTTCGACGGCGAGGACGACTCGCGCTGGGAGGTGCGTGGCGACGAGCGCCACGGCTTCTACGTCTACGACGCGCCGCCGCAGGGCGTCACGCCGGCGCAGGGCGCCGGTTCGGTGCACCACATCGCCTTCGCCTCGCAGCTCGACGAGCAGGACGCCTGGCGCGAGCACGTCAGCCAGGGCGGCGCCCACGTGACCGAGGTGATCGACCGCTTCTACTTCCGCTCGATCTACTTCCGCGAGCCGAGCGGCGTGCTGTTCGAGATCGCCACGATCGGCCCCGGCTTCGCCGTCGATGAGGCCGCGGCGCACCTCGGCGAGCGCCTCTCGCTGCCGCCGCGCTTCGAGCCGCTGCGCGAGCGCCTCGACGGCATCCTTAAGCCGCTGCCCTACCCGCGCCAGTAATCCCTCGTCAGCCTGATCCCGGCGGCGCTGGCGCGCCGGCTGGCACGCGACACGGGGATGTTGCGCCCGGCGGCGGCAGAGGCGGGTGCCGCGGCATGATCTCTTTTTATTAATTTAATTAATTAATTGAAGACGAATCTCCTAAGGTGGCTGCATGTCGCCGGAGCAGAACAAGGAGATCGTGCGCAGCTTCTATGGCGAGGCGATCAACGGCCGCGACGCATACGCGTGCGAGCGCTTGCTGTCGAAGGGCTTCGTGCACAACGGCGTCAAGCGCGGCGCGCAGGGTCAGCGCGAGGCGGTCGCCTACTTCCTCGCCGCGTTCGAGCCGCTGCGCCATGAGATCTTGCTGCTGCTGGCCGAGGACGATTTGGTGGCGGCGCACCAGCGCTGGAGCGGGCGCCACGTCGGCGAGTTCCTCGGCTGCGCGCCCTCGGGTCGTGACGTGAGCTTCAGCTCGACCGCGGTGCTGCGCGTGAGCGGCGGCGAGATCGTGCAGGCGTGGGATGAGATGGACTCGGCGGCGATCGTCGCGCAGATCAGCTAGCGACGCTCCGGCCGCTGCTCGCCAGGGGCGCCGATCAGCCGCGCGCCGCGCCCGTGCGTGACGAAGTTGAAGGCCCAGCGCGTGAGCACGAGCAGGCGGTTCTGAAAGCCGATCAGGTACCACAGGTGCACGGCGAGCCAGGTCCCCCAGGCGACGGCGCCGCTGAGGTGAAGGCCCTTGATGTCGGCGACGGCCTTGGCGCGCCCGATCGTCGCGAGGTTGCCCTTGTCGGTGTAGTGAAACGGCTTGGGCCGGCCGCCTCGTAGCCGCGCGCGCACGTTGGCGGCGGCGTGGCGCCCCTGCTGCATCGCAACGGGGGCGAGGCCGGGGAGCGTCTGCACGCCGTCTGAGCGGCGGATCGCGACCATGTCGCCGAGCGCCTGCACCTCGAGGTGACCGGGCAGCGACAGGTCCTCTTCGACGATCAGGCGCCCGGCGCGGTCGAGCTCGGCGCCGCTCGCCTCGGCCAGCTCGCGGGCGAGCGCGGAGGAGGTAACGCCGGCGGCCCAGACGACGGTCCGTGCCGGGAAGCGCTCGTGCCCGCCGTCGGGGGTGGTCGTCGACACGGCGTCGCGCTCGACGCCGGTCACGGAGTGGCCGAGCAGCGGCGTCACGCCGAGCTTCTGCAGGGCGCGCTCGGCGCGGGTGGATAGCGAGGGGGGAAAGCCGGTCAGCACGCGCTCGGCGGCCTCGACGAGCAGCACGCGTGCCGTGCTCGTCTGCGCGCGGTGGAATTCGGGACTGCAGTCGCGCGCGATCTCGGCGATCTGCCCGGCCATCTCGACGCCGGTCGGACCGGCGCCGACGACGACGAACGTCAGCCAGGCGCGGCGGCGCTCGGCGTCCTGCTCCCACTCGGCGGCCTCGAGCGCGGTGAGGATCCGGCTGCGGATGTCGAGCGCGCCCTCGAGCGACTTCAGCTCGGGCGCGAAGGCCTGCCAGTCGTCGTGGCCGAAGTAGGAGTAGCGCGAGCCGCCGGCGACGAGCAGGCTGTCGTACTCGACGAGCTCGGGCGCCGGCATGCCCCGCTCGACCGGTCGCAGCCGCACGCGGCGCGCGTCGAGCTCGAAGCCGGTGACCTCGGCGAGCAGCACGTCGACGTTCTCACGCCCGCGGAAGATCGTGCGCAGCGGGTAGCAGATCTCACTCGGCGAGAGCGCCCCCGTGGCGACCTGGTAGGCGAGCGGCTGGAACAGGTGGAAGTTGCGCCGATCGACGATCGTCACCTCGACCCGCTTGCGCGCCTTGGCGAGCTTCAGCGCGGCCTGCAGTCCGGCGAAGCCGCCGCCGACTACGACGACGCGATGGGGCGCCGGCTCGGACACTGCTCAGCGCCCGACGCGGCGGTAGCGCGCGACGGCGAGCGGGGCGAACACGCCGACGATCACGAAGGTCCATACGACGGCGCCCCACACGCTGTTGTGAGCCGGCGCGCCGAGCCACAGGTGGCGCATCGCGTCGACGATGATCGTGAAGGGGTTCACTTCGGCGAACTGGCGCAGCCCATCGGGCATCGAGGCGACGGGCACGAAGGCGGAGGAGATGAAGGTCAGCGGGAACACGGCGATGAAGCCGACCGAGTTGACCGATTCGGGCGAGGAGACGAGCAGGCCGATGAAGGCGAGGAACCAGGAGAAGCCGTAGCCGAACAGCAGCAGGAGGCCGACCCCGGCGGCGGCGTCCAGGAAGCTCGTGTGGAAGGAGAAGCCGATGATCACGCCGGTGATGAGCAGGATCGTGATCGACAGCGCGTTGGTCGCGACGTCGGAGAGCGTGCGCCCGCCGAGCACGGCGGCGCGCGACATCGGCAGCGAGCGGAAGCGGTCGATCAGCCCCTTGCTGACGTCCTCATTGAGCCCGAGCGCGGTGGCGAAGCCGCCGAAGGCGGTGTTCTGCACGATGATCCCGGGGATCAGGAAGTCGACGTAGTCGTAGCCGGGCGTGCGGATCGCGCCGCCGAAGACGTAGCGGAACAGCAGCACGAACATGATCGGCTGGATCGTGACGCCGATCAGCAGTTCGGGCGCGCGCGGCAGGCGCACGAGGTTGCGCTCGGCGATGATCAGCGTGTCGGTGACGAGGCGCCTCATGCGGCCCGCTCCGGCTCGGGCGCGCGCTCGTCCTGCCCGTCGAGCGACGTGTCGTCCTCGCTCTCGCCGTTCTCGCCGGCGTGCTCGGCTGCGTGCCCGGTCAGCGAGAGGAACACGTCGTCGAGCGTGGGCCGGCGCATCGCGAGGTCAGCGACGCCGACGCCGGCCTCGCTGAGCCGGCGCACGGCCTCGACGATCGCGCCGCGGCGCGTGCGCACGCTGACTTTGATGAGGCTGCCCTCGACGGCGACCGGCTCGTCGGACATCGTGCCCAGCGCCCGCACGGCGATCTGCGGATCGGCGTCGTCGTCGAGGCGCACCTCGAGGCGCTCGCCGCCGAGGCGATCCTTCAGCTCATCGGAGGTGCCCTCGGCGATCAGCCGGCCATGGTCGATCACGGCGATCATGTCGGCGAGCCGGTCGGCCTCGTCGAGGTACTGCGTCGTCAGCAGCGCCGTCGTGCCCTCGGCGACGAGGTCTTCGATCACGGCCCACAGGCTGAGGCGGCTGCGCGGGTCCAGGCCGGTCGTGGGCTCGTCGAGGAACAGCACGGGCGGCTTGGCGACGAGCGCGGCGGCGAGGTCGAGTCGGCGGCGCATGCCGCCGGAGTAGGTCTTCGTCGGTCGGTCGGCGTCGTCGATCAAGTCGAAACGCTCGAGCAACTCGCGCCCGCGCGCCTTGGCCTCGGCACGGTGCGCGCCGTACAGGCGACCGACCATCGTCAGGTTCTCCAGCCCGGTGAGGTTCTCATCGACGGCCGCATACTGGCCGGCGAGCCCGATCCGCTCGCGCAGCTTGGCGGCGTCGTGCTGCACGTCCAGCCCGAGCACGCTGGCGCTGCCGGAGTCGGGCTCGAGCAGCGTGGCGAGCACGCGCACGAGCGTCGTCTTGCCGGCGCCGTTGGGCCCGAGCAGACCGAGCACCTGGCCATGCGCGGCGGTCAGGTCGACGCCGTCCAGCGCGCAGACATCGCCGAAGCGCTTGACGAGGCCACGCACCTCGATCGCCGGTGCCTCAGAGGCCTCGCTGGGCAACGATCCTCCCGGAGTCGACGGCTTCGGCGAGCGCTCGGTAGTCGCGCTCGTTCTGCTCGGCATAGGCATCGGCGAACTCTACGATCGCGCGCTCGAAGCTCGTACCCTGGCCGAGATAGGAGGCGAGCGCGATGCGATCGCCGCTGCGCGCGTGCGCGCGGGCGAGCGTCCAGCCGCACATCCGCCCATAGGCGGCCATGCCCTTGGGCACCATCTGCTCGATCTCGGCGGAGCCCTTCCAGTCCTTCAGCTGGCGCACGTAGAAGTCGCGCGGTTGCTCGTCGAGTCCGGCGGCGACGTGCAGCCAGCCGAGGAAGATGTCGCTGCTGGCCTGCATCAGCCGCTGGCCCGTGACGACCCGCCGCCCGTGGTTGGCGAACCTGCTCGGCTTCAGGAACTGCTCGAACACCGAGCGCTCGGCCTCCTTCATCTGCAGTAGCAGTGGCTCGCCGCTATCCGACCCGACGAGCAGCGCGATCCAGGCGCGTGTGCCGACGCTGCCGACGCCGACGACCTTGCGCGCGAAGTCGGTGAGCTGGAACTGCTCGAGCAGGATCCGCCGCTCGTGCGGCACGCTCGCGCGATAGGCACGCATGCGCTCGTCGAGCACGTCGAACATCCGCTCGCGGCCATGCTCTTCGAGCTCGGCGATCGGCACGATCAGCGGCGGGTCGCTGACGATCCGTGCTTCGCCGTCGACGATTCGCGTGAGCTTGGAGGCAGCGGACACGCTGTCGCGCGTGCGCGCCTTGGCGAGCGCCTTCGAGGTCCGCTTGATCATCTTCGGCGTCAGCTGCTCGGCGAGCAGCTCCATCGTGTCGTCGATGTCCAGGCGCGCGTACCAGACCTCGAGGTTGCTCATCGCGGCAAAGCGGATCATCGCGGTGCGGTACTCGCGCACAGCGTCGAGTACGACGCGCTCGCGCTCGACCGGCCCGTAGTCGCGATCGCGCGCGGCGATCATCATGCTCGCGGCCAGGCGCTTGAGATCCCACTCCCACGGTCCGCTGAGCGTCTCGTCGAAGTCGTTGATGTCGAACACGAGCCGCCGCTCGGGCGAGGCGAACACGCCGAAGTTCGACAGGTGGGCATCACCGCAGCACTGCACGTCGAGGCCGGTGCGCGGCGTCGCTTCGGCGAGGTCGCCGGCCATGATCAGCGCGGCGCCGCGGTAGAAGGTGAACGGCGAGACGAGCATCCGCCCGTAGCGGATCGGCACGAGCTCGGGTACGCGCGTGGCGGCCTGGCGCTCGAGCAGCTCGACCGGGTCGGGGCGCTCGCCGGAGGGCTCGAAGGCGGCGTGGCTCGAGCGGGGGACGGCCTTGCGCAGCGCTCGCCCGCGCTGCACTCGCTCTGCGCTCGTCGGGCGCGCACGCTTGCCGGCGGGCTTGGTCGGCGAAGCCGTGGCCACGCGACAACGGTAGTGGGTGCCAGGGGATCGACGAGCGCCGAGACGGCGTTTGTCGTAGTGCGGTGGGCTCGGCGTCGTCGGCCGGCGCTACGCGGCGTCGAGCACTTCGAGCAGTGCACGGGCGCTTTCGGGACAGAACTGAGTGCCTGCGCCGGCCGCGATCTGCCCGCGTGCGAGCTCGTCGGTGAGTGCTGCGCGGTAGGGCCGGTCACTGGTCATCGCGTCGTAGGCGTCGCACACGAGCGTGATCCGGCTGGCCAGGGGGATCTGCTCGCCGGACAGGCCGTCTGGGTAGCCGGTTCCATCCCAGCGCTCGTGCTCGGCGCGCAGCACGGGCGCAAGCTCGTCGAGGCCGCCGGCGGAGGTGACGATCTCGGCGCTGATGATCGGATGGGTCCGCATCACCTCCCACTCGCCGTCAGTCAACGGGCCGGGCTTCTTCAGGATCGCGTCGGAGATTGCGATCTTGCCGATGTCGTGCAGCAGCGCCGCCTGGCGGACGTGGTCGATCTCGTGCTCGTCGAGCTGCAGCTGCCGCGCGACCCGCACGGCGAGCTCGAGCACGGCCTGACTGTGCTCGGCCGTGTACCCGTCGCGCGCGCCGACGGCGGCGAGCAGCGTGCTGGTGGCGGTCGCGCGCAGCTCGAGCGAGCGAGCCCGCTCCTGCTCCTCGGCGCGCTCGAGCTGGTCCGCAACGATCCGTGCGAAGACGTGCAGGAACTGCAGGTCGCGGAACTCGAGCGACGGCTCGGTCGAGTGGCTTGCGGCGCACAGCGTTCCGTAGAGGCGACCATCGGAGAGCGTGATCGGCACGGTCGCGAAGGCGCCGATGTCGGCGGCCGCGGTGGCGAGCATCGAGGCCGTGCGCTCGTCACCCCGCACGTCGGGCATCAGGTTCGGCAGGCGTCCGTCGAGCACGCCCTCGCAGTAGGTGTGCGCGAGCGGCACCTCCATGCCCTCGTGCATGCCGAAGGAGTCGCCGTCGCCGCGCAGCACGCGGAACCGCTGCTGGTCGTCGACGAACTCGGTGGCGTAGGCGACGTCCATGCCGAGGAAGTCGCGCACCGCGGCCACGGCGCGCTCCACGGAAGGCTCGATCGCGACGTCGCTGAGGTCGGCGACATCTCCTCTGAGCTGCGGGGTGGGCGCACTCGCGAGGTCGCGGGTGCGATGCGACTTCATGCCTACCCATCGACGCGGGTGGTCCACTGCTTGAACGCGCAGCCAATAAGATCGTGCGGTAGACAACTCGGGGAAGCGGGTTGGGAGAGCAAGGAGAGACGATGGCGAGCGTCACGGAGCCGGTGGAGCGTCCTGCGCAGGCAACCGAGCATCTCGACGTACTGATCGTCGGCGCCGGCCTGTCGGGCATCGGCGCCGCCTACCACCTCCAGCGCGAGCTGCCGGGCAAGAGCTACGCGATCCTCGACAGTCGCGACGCGCTCGGCGGGACGTGGGACCTGTTCCGCTACCCGGGGATCCGCTCGGACTCGGACCTGCACACCTACGGCTACGCGTTCAAGCCGTGGGTCAACGAGAAGTCGATCGCGGACGGCCCGGCGATCTTGGACTACATCCGCGAGACGGCGACCGACCACGGGATCGAGCCGCACATCCGCTTCGCGCATCGCGTCAAGCGCGCAGAGTTCTCGAGCGAGCAGGCGCGCTGGACGGTGTACGCGGAGCGCGTGGACACGGGCGAGCAGGTGCGTTTGACGTGCTCTTGGCTGTTCTGTGCGAGCGGCTACTTTCGCTACGCGCAGGGCTACCTGCCGCCGTTCGAGGGTGCGGAGCGCTTCGCTGGGCCGATCGTGCACCCGCAGCACTGGCCGGAGGATCTCGACTACGCCGGCAAGCGGGTCGTCGTGGTCGGCAGCGGCGCGACGGCGGTCACGCTCGTGCCGGCGATGGCCGAGAAGGCGGCGCACGTGACGATGCTGCAGCGCTCGCCGACGTACGTGATCTCGCTACCGGAAAAGGACCCGCTCGCCAACCTGCTGGTGCGCGTGCTGCCGGCGGAGAAGGCGTACGCGATCACGCGGCGCAAGAACATCTGGCTGCAGAAGACGATCTACAACCTGAGCCAGAGCCGGCCGCAGCTGGTCAAGCGGCTGCTGCGCAAGGGCCTCGAGCGCAGGCTGCCGCCGGGCTATGACATCGACAGGCACTTCACGCCGTCGTACAACCCGTGGGAGCAGCGGCTCTGCGCGGTGCCCGACGGAGACCTGTTCGAGGCGATCTCGGCGGGGACGGCGTCGGTCGTGACCGATCGGATCGAGACGTTCACCGAGCGTGGCATCCGCCTCGCCTCGGGCGAGGAGCTGGAGGCGGACATCGTGATCGCCGCGACCGGCCTCGACCTCGTCGCGCTCGGCGACATCGAGCTCGTCGTCGACGGCGAGCCGGTAGTGCTGCCGGAGAAGATCGTCTACAAGAGCGCGATGCTCAGCGACGTGCCGAACTTCACATTCGTGTTCGGCTACACGAACGCATCGTGGACGCTAAAGCTCGATCTCGTCTGCGAGTACGCATGCAGGCTGATCGCGCAGATGGACCGGCGGGGGTACGACAGCTGCGTTCCCGTGAACGCGGACGAGTCGATGCCGACGCGCCCGTTCCTCGACTTCGGGGCGGGGTACGTGCAGCGCGCCGTCGACCGCTTCCCGCGGCAGGGCACGTCGGGGCCGTGGCAGATCAGGATGAGCTACGCGCAGGATCTGCAGATGCTGCGCGACGGCGCCGTGGACGACGGTGTGCTGGTCTTCTCGCGCTCGCGCGAGCGTGCGGGCCAGATCGCCTGAGCGGGCCAGGCGGCGTCTCGGCGCGGCATCGCTCGCCCCACAAGAACGAGGCGGGGCGAGCGGATCGCCGCTCAGCACTCATCGACGCACTCGACTACCGCCGTCGCTTGCACGGTGGCGCTCGAGGATCGGTGGCGCCGGGTGAGCAGTCGACGCAGGACGGGCCGGCCCGGCCGTTCGTGCTCGGACCCGCCGAGGTGCTCTTGCGCGGCCTGGCGCAACAGCTCGTCTTCGCGCTGCCTCGCCAGCGCTTCATGCAGCGTTCGGGCCATCGTGGGGCTCCTGATCTTGGTTCGCTCAATTGACGTGCGCACCGTCGCAGGCAGGCCTTCGCACGCCCTTAGCACGCGCTTTGTGCGCCGGTAAGGGGCTTGCGCCGGGCGGGCGACGCAGTAGGGTTGGCCGTGTTCGGCTTCGCGCATTGTGCGGCCCGCGGGTGCCGGCACGCGCGGACAGAAGATCCGGGGGTCGACGCTTGCAGCCCATGCCCGATGATCGTCTGCAGCAGGCGGGCGATGTCTCGATAAAGCTCCTCGGCGGGTTCGCGGCGACACGCGCCGGCGAGCCGGTCGACCCGTCGGTCTGGCGCCTGCGAAAGGGGCGCGAGCTGGTCAAGCTGCTCGCGCTGGCGCCGGCGCATCGCCTGCATCGCGAGCAGCTGATGGACGCGTTCTGGCCGGAGCTCGACCCGGCGGCGGCGGCGAACAACCTGCACCAGGTGGTGCACGTCGCGCGGCGCGCGTTGGGAGCCGATGCGATCGAGCTGCGCGAGGAGCTGCTGACGCTGTGGGCAAGCGTCGACGTGGACGAGTTCGAGCGCGCCGTGGCAGAGGCCCGCCGAGCAGGCTCGCCGGGTGCGTATCGCGCGGCACTGTCGCTCTACGGAGGCGAGCTGCTGCCGGAGAACCGCTACGAGGACTGGGCTCGCGCGCGACGCGAGGAGATCGAGCAGCTACGAGCCGAGCTCGAGGCGGATGCGGGAGCGGAGGGCGATGCGACCGCAGGCGAGCAGCCGTCGGGCCTGCCGCCGCAGGCGAGCTCGTTCGTCGGTCGCGGTCATGAGCTGCGCGAGCTGCTGGCGCTGGTCAAGCGCACGCGCCTGCTCACGCTGGCCGGCGCGGGGGGAGCAGGCAAGACGCGGCTCGCACTCGAGCTCGCTCGCGAGGTCGAGGGCTCCTACGCCCAGGGCGGGGCGTTCGTCGAGCTCGCCTCGGTCGGAGACAGTCGCCTCGTCGCGGAGGCCGTCGCGGCGGCGCTCGACGTCCGCAGCCTGCCGGGTCGATCGGCGCTCGAGGGGATCGCCGATTTCCTGGCCGAGCGCTCGCTGCTGCTGATCTTGGACAACTGCGAGCACGTGCTGCTGGCAACGGCCGAGCTGGTCGATGCGCTGCTCCGCGCGGCGCCGGAGCTGACGATCGTCGCGACCAGCCGCGAGCCGCTGCGCGTGGCGGGAGAGCTCGTGTTCCGCGTGCCGTCGATGGCGATCCCCGATCCAGAGCAGCGACTGGCGCCGGAGGAGCTGCTGCGCTACGAGGCCGTGCAGTTGCTGAGCGATCGGGCGAGCGCGGCCGTGCCGGAGTTCGAGGTCGACGCGGAGAACGCGGCAGACATCGCACGAATCTGCTTTCGCCTGGACGGCTTGCCGCTGGCACTCGAGCTCGCTGCGGCGCGGATCGGCGCACTTGGCACGGCGACGCTCGCCGAGCGCCTGGACGACAGCTTCAGGCTGCTGCGCAGCGGCAGCCGCGTCGGGCCGACGCGCCAGCAGACGCTGGCGGCGACGCTGCAGTGGAGCCACGAGTTGCTCCAGGATGACGAGCGGCTGCTGCTTCACCGCCTCGCGATCTTCGCGGGGGGCTTCGACCTGGCCTCGGCCGAGGCGGTCTGCGCCGGGGACGGCCTGGAGGCGGACGCCATCGCGGACTTGCTTGCGCGGCTGGTGGAGAAGTCGCTCGTGATCGCCGAGCACCTCGGGCGCAGCCGTCGCTATCACCTTCTTCAGACCGTGCGGCTGTACGCGCTCGAGCAGCTCGAGGCGGCGCGTGAACGGGCCTCGCTCGCGGCGCGGCACGCGAGCTGGGCGCTGGCAAAGGCCGAGCACGAAGGCGACTCGCCGGGCCTGGACCGCGAGGCGGCAAATTTGCGAGCGGCACACGCAGCGCTGCTCGCGCTGGACCCGCAGCAGGCGCTGCGCTACTGCGTCGCGCTGGCGTCGTTCTGGCTGCGCAGGATCGAGCTGCAAGAGGGGCACGGGCGGCTGGCGGAGAGCCTTGCGGCGGCGCCGGAGCGGAGCGCGCTACGGGCGCAGGGCTTGCTGGCGATGTCGGCGATCGACTACCGAGCGGGCGATCTCGGATGCGGCACGAGGCACGCGCAGGAGAGCTACGAGATCGCGGTCGAGCTCGGCGATGCACAGGCTCAGTGGTGCGGGCTGCAACGGCTCGGCGAGTTCGCGGTCGCCTGCGACGATGCGTCGGGTGCGCTGCAGCAGCTGGGAGAGGCGCGGGAGCTGGCAGGGAGGGAGGGGCTCGCCGCGTCGCGGGCGGTCTCGGTCTACTCGCTCGGCGTGACGCGCTGGCTGATCGGCGACCTCGCCGGCGGGGAGGCGCTGTTGATCGAGAGCGCCGCGTCGTTCCGCCCGCTCGCGGGCTCGAGCGAGAAGATCCTCTCGCTGCTGAACATCGCCGAGATGCGCTCGAGCGACCCGTCGGGACAGCCGGGCCTGAGGATCGTCTTCGAGGAGACGCTGCAGCCGTTCGTCGAGATCTCGTGCGACACGGCGATCGGCTACGTGCTCGCCAACCAGGCCACGATCGTGCGCGTGCGCGAGCAGTGGGGACGGGCGCGCGAGCTGCTCGAGGAGGCGGGGGAGCGCTTCGCGGGCGCGGAGGACGCACGTGGAGAGGCCGACGTGCTGATCCGCCGTGCCTACCTCGAGCTCGCCGAGGGCTCACCCGATCGGGCGCGCGCTTGCCTGGAGCAGGCATTGCGCCTGCGCCGAGCGATGCGCGACAGGCGCGGCGTCGGGATGGCGCTGCTGGCGGTCGGCTTGGTGGAGACGGTGAGCGGTGACTACGCGCGCGCCGAGCAGCCGCTCGCCGAGGCCCGAGAGCTGTTTCGCCGAGCGGGCGATCGCTGGGGTCTGGTCAGCTCGCTCTGGCGCACGGCGGATCTGGCGATCGTGCGCGAGCGCCTCGACGAGGCCGAGGCGGCGCTGCAGGAAGCGCGGGCCGTCGTCGGCGAGACCGAGCGCCAGGGCTGGATCGCGGTGACGGTCGCGACGCTCGGCGAGGTCGCGCGGCTGCGCGGGGAGACCGACCGCGCTCGGACACTGTTCGAGCAGGCCCGCGAGCACTACCTCGCGAGCCAGTTGCAGGCCGGGGCGGTCGCGATGGAAGAGCGCTTGCAAAGCGTCGCCAAGGATCGGCAAAGAGCGCGCAAAGCGGCCGCAGGTAGGACTGCTTCTACAGCGACAAGAAAACGGAGGCAGTCATGAGCTCAACATTGGCCCCGGTGCTCGGGGAGGCGACGGTGCAGGAGCTGCGCGAGTCAATTCACGGCAGCGTGCTGCGAGCAGACGACGACGGGTATGCGGAGGCGTGCCGGATCTGGAACGGCGCGTTCGACGGGCGGCGCCCGGCGGTGATCGTCGGCGCGAGCGGTGCGGCGGACGTGATCGCGGCGGTGGGCTTCGCGCGCAGCAACGACCTCGTGATCGCGGTGCGCGGCGGTGGCCACAGCATCGCTGGATTCTCGAGCTGCGACGACGGGATCGTGATCGACCTCTCGGCGATGCGCTCGGTGCGCGTGGACCCGGGCGCGCGGCGCGCGTACGTCGGTCCGGGCGCGGTGTGGGGCGACGTCGACCACGAGACCCAGGCGCATGGGCTTGCAACGACGGGCGGGCTGGTCTCGACGACGGGCGTCGCCGGCTTCACGCTCGGCGGAGGCATCGGCTGGCTGATGCGCAAGCACGGCCTCGCCTGCGACACGCTGGTGGGGGCGGACGTGGTTACGGCCGACGGAGCCCTCGTGCACGCGAGCGAGACGGAGAACGCAGACCTGCTCTGGGGCCTGCGCGGCGGCGGCGGCAACTTCGGCGTGGTCACCCAGTTCGAGTTCTCGCTGCAGCCGGTCGGGCCGACGGTCTACGCGGGGCTGATCTTCTTCGCGGCCGAGCACGACGCCGAGCTGCTGCGCATCTTCCGCGAGTGGGCGCCGAGCGTGCCGGACGAGATCACGGCGGCGCTCAACCTGACGACGGCGCCTCCGCTGCCGGTCGTCCCGGAGGAGTGGCACGGCAAGAAGGTGATCGCGCTGATCGCCGTATCGGCGGGACCGCTCGAGCAGGCCGAGCCGCACTTCCGCGCCTTCCGTAAAGCGGCAGAGCCGGTCGCCGATCTGCTCGGGCCGATGCCGTATACGGCGATGCAGACGCTGATCGACCCGCTCTGGCCGAAGGGGATCCACGCGTACTTCAAGGCGACGAACCTCGCGCGGCTGGACGACGAGCTGATCGAGCGGCTCTGCCGGCTGCACCAGGAGGCGCCGGGCGCCCAGTGCGAGATCCACGTGCACCAGATGGGCGGCGCGCTGGCGCGGGTGGGCGAGGGCGAGACGGCCTTCTCGGAGCGCTCGATGCCGTTCGTGCTGAACGCCGTCACGGGCTGGCAGGAGGACGGCGAAGCGGCGGCGCACACGCAGTGGGCACGCGCGGTGATCGACGCCGCGGCGGATGCGTCGACGGGCCGGGCGTACGTCAACTTCCTCGGCGACGCCGACGCGGCGCGCTCGTCCTACGGGGAGGAGGCGTATGCGCGGCTGCTGGCGCTCAAGCGCGAGTACGACCCGACGAACGTGTTCCGGCTGAACCAGAACATCGCGCCGGAGGCGGCTTAGTCGCGAGCTCGAGGACGGACGTGGCAGGTGCGGCTGTGCCGTCGATGGCCGTGCAGTCGCACCACCAGCCGCTTAAAGACCCGACCTTCGAGCGCATGAGGTTCAGGTCTGCGGTGCGGAGTCGAGTCCGAGGAGCTATGAGCCATGCGTGGTGGCGGCGCGGCTTCCGCTGCGCTGCGAAGCGTCCGCCAAGCTCGGAGCGGTGCCGTCGGCCCAGGTCTTTAGGAACGTCTCCGCGGCAGCTGTGTCCAGGGGCCCGGCATAGAGGAAGCCCTGGCCGCTGTCGCATTGCTCCTCTTGCAGCATCAACAGCTCCTGCTCGTGCTCGATGCCCTCGGCCAGCGTCTCGATTGACAGGGCCTTGCCGAGCTGCACGAGGGTACGAATGAGGGTCTCGCCTTCGGGGCTCTGCGTTAGCCCGGAGACGAACGACCGGTCGATCTTCAGTGCGTCGACGGGAAGCTGCCGGAGATGGGCCAGCGAGGAGTATCCGGTGCCGAAGTCGTCGATCGCTACCCGCACACCCAGCTCTCTGACGGCGGCCAGCCGCCGAGCGGTCTCTTCGACGTTGCGCATGAGCGTGGTCTCGGTGATCTCGAGCGTAAGGGCGCCCGGATCGAGTTCGCTCTCTGAGAGCGCATTCAGCACGTCTGTGACGAACTCGTCGGTATCGAGCTGACGTGCCGAGACGTTGACGGCCACCCCGATCGGATGCCCAGCCTCGCGCCACATCGCACCCTGACGGCAGGCCTGCCTCAGCACCCACGCCCCGACCTCGATGATCGGTCCGATGGCCTCCAGCAGCGGGATGAAGTCGCTGGGCTGGACGATGCCTCGTGCCGGGTGCGTCCAGCGGAGGAGGGCCTCCATCCCGGTGGGGCTCATGTCGCGCAGATCGAAAGTGGGCTGATAAACCAAGAAGAACTCGTCATTTGAAAGGGCGTCGCGCAGGTCCATCTCGAGCCCCACGCGATTTTGGACCGCGTCTTTCATCCTGGGCTCGAACACGACGTAACGATCCTTGCCGTCCCACTTGGCTTGGTGCATCGCGATGTCCGCATCGCGCAGGAACTCCTCGGCCGATGATGGCGCGCTCGCGGCGATACCGATGCTCGCGGTGACGGTCATCTGCGCCTCGTGCTTGCCCGGAAGCATGACCGGCTCCTTGAGCGCCTCGTGCAGACGCTCGGCGATCGGCTCGGGCCCTTCTGTGAGTGAGAGCTCCTCGGCGAGCACGACGAACTCGTCTCCGCCCAGGCGTCCAAGCGCATCGGTATCGCGTACGACGCCGTCGATCCGCTCGGCGAGCGATTGCAGAAGCTGATCGCCGGCGCCGTGGCCTAGCGTGTCGTTGATCGTCGTGAAGTTGTCGATGTTGATGGACAGCGCCGCCACCGGGGTCTTGTGGCGACGGGCGCGCACCAGCATCTGCTCGGCGCGGTCCAGGATCAACGTCCGGTTCGGTAGTCCGGTCAAGGCGTCGTGGGTGGCCATGAATGCCAGCTCCTCATCCGTTCGCCGGCGCTCGGTATCAAACGACAACGAGAGCTGGAGGAAGCCAAACTCGAGACCGAGCTGCAGTGCGTGCAGGGCCTCGGAGAGCGAGTCAGGCGAAGCATCGAGTTGCGCGGCGCTCTGGCGCAACACCTCGGCCACCGCATCGCGCCAGCACAGGCAGTGCATGATCACCTCGTTCAGCGAGGCGGAGCGGTGGGCCGCCAGCTCGCCGTAGAAAAGCCAGGTTTCGGCACTCGCCTCACGGGCTACGTCGGCGCCCTCCCCGGCCAGCCAGCGGCCCATCGCGATCGTGGAGGTGTTGCTGATTCGTTCGGCGCTGTCCTGAAGCGCGACGACGCCCGGTCGTCCAGCTCGCGCCACTGTCAGGGCGAGCACATCCGCGACGCGCGCCTTGAGCGCCTCGCCGAGAGGATGAACATCCTTGCTCGGCTCAAACGGAACGGGTGGTGCCGTTGTTCGATCGGCTCCCAAGCCCGCGGTTGACTCGCGAATCGCCATCTCCACGTCACTCGACGCTAGGCGTGAAGTCCTTGAGGTGGCTGCAGTCGCCTACGCGACTCTTGGCTGAACGCGCCCTTGATCTCTGGCGATATCAGCCGATTGCCCGCCGCGCGAACCTGCCCACCGTGCAGGGACCTTTCAGAAATGGGCGAAACTGCTCGGCGCGCAAACCATCGAATTGCTGCCTCATCCATCGAGCCCAGCTGATTGTGCGTGCCGCCCCTCCGCGTCGCGGTGTGGCGGCGCCAAGTCTGCTTAGCAGCGAACGGCGAGCTGGAAGTCGCGGCGCGTCACCCTCGCCTTGATCGGCGAGGGCACATTGGGCTCAGGCAGGTGCGAGCGGCTGAATCTCATCGAGGCTCGGACCGAGTCGGTCCCGTTCTACCTCAATGTCGTAGCGATCTTGGAGGTTCAACCAGAAGCGCTCGCTGGTCCCGAAGTATCGCGCGAGTCTCAGAGCCGTGTCGGTGGTGATGCGCCGCTTGCCGTGGACGATCTCGTTGATTCGTCGCGGCGGAACGCCTATGGCCACCGCCAGCCGGTGCTGGGTGACCTCATGGGGCTGCAGGTACTCAAGCATCAGCACCTCGCCTGGGTGAATGGGGTCCATGACCGAGTCGGTTGTCATGATGGATTCGTTGTCCGCGTCTCAGTGGTAATCGATTGGGGGTCAGCCCCAGAAGATGCCGGTAGGGTCGGCGTCGAGCTCTGCGAGCAGCGGATCGATACTCGCGCTCGTCCCGATGTCCGTGTACGGCGACCACCGCTCGTTGCTGTCGCGGCAGTACAGCGACCACCGCCCAGAAGGCTGATCAAAGCGCAACTGAGCTACCTCGAGGCTTGTCCAGTCCGGGCCGATCAGATCCGGGTTCCACGGAGCGCGCCGCTCGAGGATTGTGATCGTGTTGCCACGACGCGCGCTTTCGAGGCGAACCTCGTCCCGATGCTGCTCGGGCACGCGGGACTCGCAGAAGACCTCGACTGCGGCGAGTGCGGGCTCGCACGGGTCCGACACGTTCGACAAGCTAGCTGACCCCGTCGAGCTTTGATGGTCGGCGGTCGTGGAGCCTTCCGGCGCATCGCTGGCCTATCGCCAGATGCGGGCTCGGACCATCTGACCAGCCGTCCCCTGCCGGCCCGGTTTGCTTGCCGGCAAGAAAGTGGACGGGGGCGAACGAAAGTCGAAAATCGCCCGTCCCTAGCCCGTTGTGGGCCTTGGTCTTCCGGCAGGGCTTGGGCTGGCCGAGGCCGGGCTGCCAGGCGGACAGCGCCCGGTAGACGGGGGTGAGCTTCGTGCCGGTGATCTCAGCATCGGGTCCAACCTCGATGCGCTCGAAGATCGCCAGGTTCATGACCCTTCGCTCCAGCGGGGTTGCGTCTCGGTAGATCTCTTGGGGGCAATCGACACGGCTGAGCGCGAGGTCGAGGGCCTCTTGGATGTCATCCAGTTGGGCGACGGCCGTGGAACGTAGACGGTCGGCGGCGCTGCGCTCGGCCTTGAGCTTCTCCTGCTCCGCCGCGAAGACCTTCTCGCTCACGAGGTCTTGGTAGTAGAGCTGCACGAGCTTTTCCTGCTTGGCCTCGATCTGCGCGAGGGTGCGCTCGTGGCGCTCGGCTTCGCGCTCGATCACGCCTGTTCGCTCGGTCAGCTCGTCTCGCAGCTCGGCGCGGATCTGCTCTTGTGTCTCGGGCGTGACGACCACTGTGGCGTAGACCTGCTCGATGATGTGCTGCTCGGTGACGTCGACCGCGAAGTGGCCGCTTGAGCACTGGATCTCCCGTCGGCGGACGGTGCGGTTGTTGCAGCAGAAGTACTCGTACTGGCGTCCGCCGCGTCCACGGTGTCGTCCGTAGAGCAGACGGCCCATGCACTCCTCGCAGAAGATGCTGCCGCGTAGGTAGTGCTCGTGCTTCTGTGGCCGTTCTCCGCTCACGCGGGCTCCGGCGAGCAAGAGCTGTACGCGGTCGAAGGTGTCTTGATCGACCAGCGGCTCGTGCTTGCCGGGGTAGCGCTGGCCGTTCCAGGCGACGACCCCCATGTAGTAGGGGTTGTGCAGCATCGCGTGGATGCGGCTGTTCGACAGTGGCCGCTCGGGGTAGCGGCGAGTGCCGCGGCTGCGCAGACCCTCCTGCTCCAGGTGCGCCGCGAGCTTGTGGAGCGTCCACTGGCCGGTGGCGTACAGCGAGAACGCCAGCTTGACCAGCGGCGCGCGCTGTTCGTCCACGATCACGCTGCGGATGTCTTGGCTGCCGATCAGCTCGCGCTTTGAGAGGTAGCCGATCGGTGGCTTGTGCGGCGTGCCGCCCTGCTCGTGCTTGCGGCGCAGGCCCTTCATGATCTCGGTGGCGAGATTGTTGGAGTAGTACTCCGCGAAGGTCGCCAGCATCCCGTGACCGGCCGGCGTCTCGTCGATGTTCTCCGAGGCCGAGACCAGTTTGATACCCATGCCGACGAGCCTCTGATACAGCGTGGCGTCGTCCAGGCGGTTGCGCGCCAGCCGGTCGACCTTGTGGACGATCAGGTATTTGACGCCGAGGGTGGGTAGCTCCTTGAGCATCGCCTGGAGCACCGGGCGGTCGTCGCTCTTGGCCGACTCGGCCCGCTCGATGTACACCTTGGCGACCTCTGCGCCTCGTGACGTCGCCTCGGCTTCGCAGGCCTTGACCTGGGCGGGGATCGAGTAGCCGTCCTCGTCGCCGTCACGGCCGAGCTGGCCGGTCCTCGAGACGCGAACGTAGATAGCCGCGCCATCGGCTGCCTGCGGTTCGAGATTAGGTTGATGGGCCTCGTGTTCCTGTTTCATATATGCCTCCTTTCTTGGTTGACTTGGCTTAACGATTTTCCCGTTAACTCAGTGATATGGCAATGTGTTAATTGGTAGGCACGAGCCGATCCGGACGTCTGTCCAGATCGGCTCGCCTTGGCTCACTTCAGCGCCTCCAAGCGCTCGGTGATGGCCTGCTTGCGTCCGGCCGCGCTCTCCTTGAGCGCCTTGGCCTCGGCGGCACTCTCCGCGGCTCGCTCCTCGGCGGCTTCCACCTCTCGGTCGATGGCAGCTATCGAGCGCTCCAGCGATGCGCGGGCGTCGGCCAGCGCATCCTCCGGCGTCGTCTCACGCCGCCGCGTGCGCGGTTTGGCCTCACCGCCCTCGAGCTTTTTCTTGTGCGAGTAGAAGCTGCCGCGGATCGAGTCCCTTGGCCTCTGCTCTTCCTCGGCGATCTTGTTGAACGCGTCCGAGCGGCTCATGCCCTGCTCCATCAGGGCGTGGGTGCGGTTGTAGATGTCCTCGGCCTTGGTCGTGGCCATAGGTGTGTACCTCCTGGTCGTTGGATGGCCATGTCGGCGGGCAGAAAGACCGCAGCCCTTCCGCCCGCCGGAGCGCCATCCAGCGCTCACTGCGGCTCCCGTTCAGCCGCCCAGTGGCGGAGGGCGCGCAGGCGATGTCCACGTACTCGCCGTGGCGCTCGATCCCCAAGAACCGCCGCCCTTCCATCACGGCGGCGATCCCGGTGCTGGCGCTACCTGCGAACGGGTCGAGCACCACGCCGCCCTCTGGTACGGCGAGCCGCACCAGCCAGCGCATCAGCTCGACCGGCTTGACCGTCGGGTGCGTGTTGCGCCGCTCGCGCGCCGGTCGCCCGGTGCCGGTGTAGAGCTGCGCTGCGCGCTGGGGCAATTGCTCACAGCCCGCCTCCCGCTCGCGCTTCGTGGCTTTGGCGCAGAAGAAGAGACGGCTCGGGCCGAGGCGCTCGCCGTCGAGCAGCGCCACCGGGCAGTCGGGGCTGTGGCTGGCTGCGAGATTGGCCGGCCAGTAGCCGCTCGCTTTACCGACCCTTGCCGCCTCGATGTTCAGCGCGCCGGTTCCGAACCGCGCGAGGTTGTCGGTCGTCGTGCCCGCCAGCGGCTTGCGGGCGATCAGGATCGGCTCAAACGCCGGTTTGAGCATGGTGCCCAGACCGCCCGGCAGCCGCCGCGACTTCGGCATCCCTTGGGCGTAGAGCCACAGCAGTTGGTCGCGCACCTCAAGTCCGGCGTCCTCGATGCCCGCCACCAGCCGGTGGAAGGTGCGCGGAGAGCCGAAGGCGAGCAGATGACCGCCGGGTTTGAGTACCCGCGAGGCCTCAGCGGCCCACTGGCCGCTCCAGCGCTCGAAGGCGTCCGGCCCGTCGCCGAACCGGTCCCATGCCTCGCCGCCGAGCGCGATCCCGTAGGGCGGATCGGTGACGATCGCGTCGATGCACGAGTCGCGCAGTCGGGCCAACGTGTCGAGCGCGTCGGCCTCGACGAGTCGCCATCGCTGGGTGTCATCGCTGTAGGTGGTGACGCGGTTCACGCTCGCGCCTCCGCCGCGAGGAAGGCCACGCTCTGATCAAAGAGGCAGGCGCTGAACAGCCGCCGGGTTTCTGTGGGCTGACGGCCAAGCACGCTCCTGACCTGCTCGGCGCGCGTCTGATCCGGCACGAGCCAGGCCACGCGCGGGTAGACGCCGCTCTGGCGCTGCTCGGTTCCGGCGCGGTAGTGCTCGCCGTAGAGGGCGGCCTTGCGCGCGATCGTGCGCGCCGACTCCGAGCCGAGGTCAACCTCGATCATCCAGCGATCTTCGCTCTCGCCCGCGCCGAGACGGATGAACAGGTCGGGCTTGAGCACTCGCTCACCGGCGAAGAAGACCGGGTAGCGTCGCCAACAGGCGGGCTCCTGCTGGACCTCGATCAGCTCGAGCGTGCCGTCGCGAGCACCCTCGGCGACGCGCACGGCGAGCTCGGTCGTCGCCAGCGTGTGCGCCATGTGCAGCGTGCCGGGCACCTCCACCCGCGGGCCGGTGACGCCACGAGCGGCGAGCAACCGCACGCCAGCCCGGCCTGGGTAGTAGACGAGTCCCGCGCTGCCGCGCATCCCGCTCACCCGGCGAGGCAAGGTTTGCAGCACCCGCCAGTCGGTCAGTCGCTTGAGCGCCCGGCGTCCCCTGCGCGCCGCGTTCGAGGTGGCGTCATCGGTTTGCCAGAACGCCCGGATCAGCTGGTCGCCGGTGGCGAAGCGGCTCTGATGGATGAAGTCGAGCAGCCGCCAGTCCTCCTCGGACATCGAGCGGCCGATCTGGTGCAGGCGCTCGGGCGTGAGATAGGAGTGGGGCTGGGACGAGACAGAACCATTCGCCGTCGAAATCGCGGCGGAAGCCGCACCGTTACGGGGATCTACGCCGAGCCGACTCGCAGCCTCTGGTCGCTTGCCTGGACGCCTCACGCGACCCTCCCGGTGCGCCCGAGCGGCGGCTCCTCTGAGTCGTGGCTTGTTGCTTGTGCCGCTGGAGGCGGCTCCGATGGCACGGGAGAGCTGCCGTAGCGCGCCGCAGAGCGATCCCGGATCGCGCCTGCCTGGCCGGTGGGGTTGGGCAGCGGCAGCGTGCGGCCGGTGACGGTCGAGACGGCCCCGGCGCCGGTGATGCGAGCGGCCACCTGAAAGCGGCCGAGCGCTCTGACGTCGGCCTCGCTGAGCCCCGGCAACTGGCGCGCGACACGCGCGGACTCTTCGGCCGGTGCGGCAAACGTGATGAAGCTGCCCGAGTTGCCGAGCAGCGCCGAGCGGGTCGGTTCGGGTACGCGGCCGAGGGTCTGTACCGCCACCGTCAGTCCCGCGCCCAGGCCGCGAGCACGCTCGGCCAGCAGCTCAAAGGAGAACGGCACCCCGCCGGTCAGCGTCGCCAGCTCATCCAGATAGACCGAGACGAACCGCCGCTGAGCTGCCGGGAGCTCCACCCGCGCCTCGATCGCGCTCCAAATGAGATGCGTCAGCGCCGCGCCCACGATGCTCGCGCCGGCCTCCCCGAGCTGCCCGGGAGCCAAGCTGACCAAGAGCCACTTGCCCTCGGCGAACAGCCGGGCGACATCGAGCTTCGGGTCGGGGCTTGCCAGGACCGCCCTGACTCGCGGACGCGCCAAGAGGGCCGCCACGCGCGCCATCGGGGCCTGGATGTGCTCGACGCGCGAGCCAGCCGGAAGCGCCAGGTACTGCCGCCAGGCCTCGATCAGGTAGGGATCGGTCAGCCGCCCGATCACCTCTCGCAGGAAGGGCTCGGATGAGAACAGCCGCCCGGCATCGGCCAGGGTTGCGCCGGGCATCTCGGCCAAGCTGCGGAGCGCGAGACGACCGTAAGTCTCCGAGCGAATGCCCCAGTCGGAGAAGATGCTCTTCAGCGCACCGATCAGAACGTCGGTGCGCAGGTCGGGGTCGCCGCCACGCAACACGTCGACGCCGGGCGTGGGGCGCGTATCGTCGCCGGGGTCGAGTACCACCACCCGGTCGCCGTGCTCGGCCGGGATTTGATCGAGGACCGTCTGAATGAGATCCGCCTTTGGGTCAATCACCGCACCGGCGTGTCCGGCCGCGATCTCATCCACGATGCCCCGCGCCAGCAGCTCGCTCTTGCCCGACCCTGAAGAACCCGCGACGACCGTGTGGAGGCGGGCCGACTCGGGTCCGATCGCCACCCAGCGCTCACCACCTAGGTCACGTCCCATGAACAGCCGCCGCCCCTCTCGTGGCAGATGCGGAGGTGCCGCCAGCTCACGGCCGCCGAGCGTGACGCCCGGTGCGACATCCGCGCCCATCGGCCATGCCAAGAGCGGCAGCAGCTCGACCCCCGACAACCAGCCGCTTGCGCGGCTTACCCGTGGCAGCGAAGCCAGCCGCCGCCCGCTGCGCTCACTCGTGATCCGCACCGATCCGCCAGCAGCCACCCGCGCGCGGATGAGACTCGCGAGTTGGTCGGCGAGCTCCCGTGCCCGCCTCTGCCCGTCGGCTCGCACCAGCACCAGGCCGCTGGCGAACAGACCAGGCAGTGCGCTCTTGCGTCGCCACGCCTGCTCGACCTGGCGCGCGCGGAGTGTCTTGGGCTCCGTCTCCCGCACCCGTGGGCTCCCGGCGCGAAGCGCCCACCGCATAATCATCTGCTCGCCGTCACGGACGCTCGCCATGCCCGCAAGCAGGCCGCGCGACACCGATGCGGCGTTGGCGGTGTTCAGCACCACGGGCGTGGATAGATGCAAGCGCAGCGCAAAGGTCGCGTAGCCGCTTGGCGGCGGTGACTCCGCCAGATGAAGACTGGGGATCGCACCGGCGAGCGCCATGCGCAGCGCCGGTGCGCTCGCCGCGGGTACCCACAGCGCGTGCTCGATGTGACCCGCTCGTGCTGAGACCTCGGCGACCAGCTCGGCCGACTCACCAGCTCCAGCCAGGCTCTCCACGGCCGCGAGCATTTGGGCCGGTTCCAAGCCGAGCGGAAACCGCATACAGAGGCGCACGCGGCTGTCCCGCATCGCCTCGTCGCGGCGATGCTCGTGCAGCCAGATGCCGGCGATCATGGCCGAGCCGCCACCGGCCGCGAGGATCGCAGGAGCGAGCTCGCTATTCACGCCTGCCGCTCCCGGCGCTTGGCCTTCTCGCTGGCTTCGCGTTCGCGGCGCTCGCGCAGCACCCGCTTGGCTTGCAGCCAATAAATGAGAGCGAGCTGCTCGGTGTCAATCTCGCTCTTTCTTACACCCTTTACTTTAATACGACGTGCCATAGGTAAGTGCACCTCCTTTCTGCTTAGTTGTTACATGCGGTCCCTCCTTGTTTTGTTCGCCTTTTGTTCGGGCTTTAACCTCCTGAGTATGAAACGGGATTTATGATGCTGTCAATACTTTTTTGGTCGTACAGATGAGCGGGGCGCTCAGCGGCGGGTGTAGAACCACACTGTTCGGAGTACCGCGGCGACCACGCCAACAACCAGCACCAGCGGCACCAACGCCGACACCAGCCGGGCGAGAGCGGGACCGACAGCCGCGATTGCCACCAGCCCCACCACCGCGAGCGCCTGGACGACCTTGGTCACGGCTCCACCTCGGTCGCGGTTCCCTCGATGACCTCGCCACCGCGGGTGGCCGCGGCATACATCGCGCGGGTGGTCTCAAGGCCGATGCGGTCGATCTCCCTCCGTGCCCGCTCGTGGCGCAGGCGGTCGCGGGCGGCATGCGCCTGTGCTTCCATCAGCGGTAGGGCGAGGCGCCGCCAGAGCAGCCACAGCATCGCCACCACAAGCAGGAGCGGCCAGAGGCCGCTCAGCAAGTGCCACAGGTTGATAGCCAGGCCGACGATGAGCAGAACGAGTACGACCATCACAGTCCCCGCGCGGCGTCGTGGACTACGCCCGCGATGCCGATCGCCCCGGCGACCGCCGAGGCATGGACGTAGCCCGCAGCGTTGGGGGCGATCTGGGCGAGTGTCGCCTCCAGCGCGCCGAGTTGAGCCGCGCGGACCATGCCGCGTTCGGCCGTCGTGGCGACGCGATCAAGGCGAGCCTGGTCGCGATGGAGCGCCACGAGCTGGGCGGCCTCGGTTTGCTCGAGCGCTCGAGCGATCTGTCGGTTGGTCTTCGAGGGCAGAAAGCCCCCGGAGGGCACAAGCGAACTGCTCATTGATCCTCCTCTGCGTGAGTCGATTGCAGGTTCATGCGAGCGAGGATCTGCCAGGTGTGCTTTCTTGACCAACTGTCATATGCCGCGTGCACGCCGAGCCGGATGGGATCAGCCCGTCGGGGACCGTCCCGATCAGCACGTCGGCGCGATGCTGCACGGGCTGCGCGAGCAGGCCGGCGTCACGCAGACCGAGATCGCGGCCGAGCTCGAAATCGACCAGGGCTTCATCTCACGGATCGAGCGCGGCAAACAGCCCGCGCCGGACCGCGTGATCCGCTACTACGGCGAACGCTTCGGCGCAGACGACTTGCTTGCCAGCCTCGTCGACATCGCGCGTGAGAACGCGAGGGAACGACGCAAGCTCAGCCCGCTGCTGGTCGCCCGCCAGGCGCGCTACCCGATGGAGGGCGATGCGTCCACGTTTGTATCGGAGGCACCCCCGGACGGCTCGCCTGTTCCCTGCGGCGCGCGCTTCACCAAGACCTGGACGATCCGCAACACCGGCAGCGTGCCGTGGCATGGGCGACGGTTGCGCCGCATCGGGCCGACTACCGGGCCTTGGACGCTCACCTCAGCCCGTCATATTCCCATCCCCGACACCGAACCGGGGCAGACGGTGTCGCTCTCGATGCCGGTCCGCACACCTCAGATGGAGACGGCGGCGTATGCGCAATGGAAGATGGTGGATGAGGACGACTTGCTGTACTTCCCTGACCGATACTCAGTCGGCTTGGCGCTGTACGTACTGGTTGGGCACTAACCCGCCATCGCGCAATCGGTCTAGTACGACGAGTGACTCTTACTAATGCGCCAAAACCCCACAGCCAAAGCGATCACTGGCGCCGACAACGCGCTCTACTCGACTGGATCAACCATCATTTCGTAAAGGTCAGCGTCTCCTGGTGGATTCCATACACTTTTCGGCCAGGATCGCTCTTCCAAAAATCGCCGCACGACTCGGGCAACCGCTAGATCCTGCCCGCTAAAGCCCGTGGAGTCGTACACCGTCAGAGCCTCTGGTCGATCGAGAAAACGTGCCTTGTTCTGTAAAAGGTTCGCAACGCTCATAACCCGGCCATCAAGAAGTTCACCAGCGTGCCCCTTCAACGCCTCGATCTCTGACGCTCTGATCTGGAGCCGGCGTGCCGCGTGTTGAAGCTCGCCCTCTCTGAAGCATTGGCGCAAGCTATCAGCCACGAACCGAGCCCTATCATAGATGCCGTCACCGAGCTCACGCTTGCCTTTGACGTCAGCTCCGACCGCGAGAATGACCGCCCCATCCCTCACTCTGTCATCGCCACACATATCTATTACTGGTGATGCACCATATGCCGGGACCCCATATGTCGCGGTCACAAGCACGTCGGAGGCATATACCAGCGTAAGGTCGCTCGCGTCAGCATACGAGATCTCAAGGTTTCGCGACTCGGGCACGTCGGCTCGAGTCAGGAGCAGCTTTACGCGATTCGCCGCGCGCTGCGCTCGCTCAATATTGACATCTGCGAGCACAATGCGCTGCACATCATCGAACATCAGTGCCAGCACAAATGCATGACTGGTTCCCTCAAGGCCCGCCCCCACGATGCCGAGCGTCTCGAATTGCGGCTTAATAGTGCGTAGAAGCGCTGCGCTACTAGCGGCTGTTCGCAAGGGTGTTAGTACAGTCGCATCCGTGTGAAGCTGTACCCGCTGACTTCCGGTGTTCTGATTGAACGTCAGGGTTCCCTCGACGACTTGGGAAAACCGATTTCCAAGTGAGGGAGTCGAATCAATAACCTTGACGCAGCTACTCTCCGGTGTCTCGCAGCCCATCAGCTCAAGCGTGTCCGTCTCGTGAACTTGCCATCCAACGCGATCTTCCGACTTGAGCATCGGGTCGCGATACGCACTGTCTATCTCCTCAATTAGTTCCCCAAAGAATTTGCGAAGCGAAATGCTTGAGAGCAACCGGCGCATATCGACGTAGTTCAACAGGAACCCTGAAACAGACTGCGCACGTCTTTCGCCCGTTTGTCCTGCGGGTTGCTGAGCATTTGCGTAAGCTTTAACGATGATTGACATAAGATTTCCTAGTGGCTCTTAAGCGCTAGTATAGTCAGGCTCGGGCGGAGACTCAAGGGGTGGTGTGACCACAGACTCAAGAGGCGGTTCGACGTTCGGTGCCAGCGCAAAGGTGCCGTGTAGGCTCCACCATGCCTTCTCGACTGTTGTCGCCTGAAGGCCCTGTGCCACCCACAGTTCGATGTTCTCGATATGCCCTGTGCTGCGGTCGACTCGGCACTCCATGGCGTAGAGCGGCACCAAGTTGCCTTTCTCGTCCGGTCTGCAGACTACGACGAGGTCCTTCCCTGCTAGGTTTGTTTCATCAATGTGCGTGACGTGGATTCCAGCGTCCTGCTGCATCTTCATCTGAGCCTTGCATTTGTCGTCATACGGCTGTTTGTCGTTGAAGATGAATACGCGACAAATGGTTACGCCGGCGGCGCTCTTTTCCTCTTGTTGCTTGAGATAGGCGGTCGCTCGCCGCCAGAACGATGGATCAACAAGGCTAGAGGCCCAGAAGTGGTCCCCACGCTCGGTTAGGGCGAGTAAGGTACTTGCGAGGGTTTCAGCAAGCGTGAACGAGTCATTACCCCACGTGATATGAGATTCCGACGCCATATTCATAAAGTGGGCAGTGTCGTAAAGTTTACGGTGTGCAAGCTCGAGCAACAGTGGGTCGCTGTTGTCCTCGACGGATATACGGTAATACTGCGTAGCGATCCGCCGCACCCCTTGTTCAAGCTCTGGATCGTTGACCAATACCTCGTGGAGACCTAGCGCCGAGAGCGTCTTTCGTCTCAGGCGCCGAATGTGCTTTCGCGCTTTCTGGATATCGCTGCGGGCCTTCTGGATGTCGCCACGCGCCTGCTCTATGTCGCGCCGATGAGCGCGGCCAGACCGGACCGCGACGGTGATCGCGATGACGCCCACGACGACCCCGACGACAGCGACGACGATCCCAGCGAGGCCGGAGGCGTCACTTGATACGGAGGGGAGACGGGCCGAGCCGTCTACGACCACATTGAAAAAGAAGGCAGTCCTCATGTGCACCGGATTCAGGGTACGCGAATAGTTGCACGCGGCGGAGATAGCTGCCACGCCAGGGTTCGCCTGCTTCTGATGCTTATGCGGCGTGGCGTCCGGATAGGCTGCAGCATTGTCAAGCGTTTCTAGGACCTGTTCCACTCAACATCCCCTTAATACGGCCTAACGTGCCACGCGACAAAGCGTCAGGAGTCTTGATGTGTACAGCGCGTTTCGCTGTTCTCCACCAGGCGGACGTGGATCACCCGACGAGCGAGTTGGACACACGGGCCAGTCAGTACGCATGGCCATGCCCTCCCAGGGGCCTTGGACGGGAGCCGTCGTAGAGCGTGTTCGGGCAAGGCTGATCGTATTGCGTCTGCGGCGCATCAGGAGATGAGCTTGCGAGTCGCGGTCCCGCGGGCGTGGCCAGTGTCAGCCCATTCGCATTGACGATTGACCTTGCAGCACGCTCCACATCCGGCAAACGCGTGGCGCGCGGGGCACTCGTCCTGGAGCCGCGCGTGCGATAGCTCGATCGGCGCACGCCAGTCAGACACGCCGGGATCCCACTCGCTGGCGAACAGGCCTCGCATTGTGATGCGGAGTACGTACCAGCGCTCGCCCCGACGGCCGATCAGTAAGTCGCCGACGCAGTAGCGCGGCTCGGCGAATACGTAAAACCGGAGAGTATGAAGAGCCCCACGGGCCACTAGACCGAGACAGAAGAGGAACCCAAGGGCAAAGATCACGATTATTCCAGGGCGCAATCGAGCCGTTGAGAGTGTGAGTGTGATTGCCGTCAGCGCGACTACCGTAACCGTCAACCCGAGTAGCTCAGCGACAGTCCGTTGCAGAAACCATAGACGTGTAACTATTCGCCACGTCGATGATCGGGACGACCGACAGGGTGGCTCGCAGACGACGCCGTCGAGCCGCGATCTAATGTAGTACCAGTCGAACAAACTTGAGGCGTAAACGAGGAACGCGAGCGTAGCGATGGCCGCGAAGGCGACTGACTGTGCTGTGCTGTGCCAGACCCATAGATGATGATCGGCTTGGCTGGCAATGCCGATGGCGACAAGGCTGGCACTGACGAGCCAGCACTGGAGGGCGATGTGATGATCTCGGCGTTGACGACTCTGTGTACGCAGAGCCCCGCTGCGAGCAGCCACGTAGCCAGCATCAAGCACTATCCACGACATAAGGAGGGACGCGCCGAGCGCAATCGATGCGGCCGATATCGGAGTGAATCCGGCGACCGCACCGGCCGCCACCAGACATCCGCTCTCCGCCCACATGAAGCCAGGGCTTCCGATCGTCGGCCAGCTTTGCGACTCCTCAATGTTGGCCACCACGCGGGAGCGTAAGGTATGGGCAGAGGCCTGACGAAGACACCTGTGTTTCTTACTGCTTGTGCGGCGGTCAGCGGCAGGACTTGAGCTGTCTGCCTCGCAGTTGCTCACCTGGGCGGAGCGCATCGAGGGTGTCGCGCGGTCGGCTGCTGCTTCGTCCCGGCGCTGACTGAGCGCAGCTGGGCGAGCGGGCCACACCTTGACCGATCAGCCGAGTCGGACTTACCGTCGAGCGTCCATTCAGCAAGCGGCCCCGGCACGGGTGATAGCCGCGCCGAGGCCCAGACACAGGAGGAACATCTCCCATGCCTGATGAGCAGCCTACCCCCGACCCGGCGGCCGAGAGCGATCTGGCTGAGCGCGATGTGATCTACCTGCTGACCGATCTAGGCGGACAGCGCCATTGGTCAGTACATGAGGTGGGACTCGAGCTTGAAGATCCGGGCGGCGCGCAGGATGCCCTGTGCGGACTACGCCGCGCCGGGCTGGTCCATCGCGATAGCGACGGGTTTGTGTTCGCCACCCGCCAGGCGATCCGCTATCGGGAACTGATCGGTGAGGCCAGTGTCTGAGACGAAGCCGCGACGAACGAGACGCCTGAAGTCGGCCGTCCATGTAATGCTCGGTGAGGCAATGCGCGCAGCGCGGAAGGAGCAGGGCTATACCCAGGAAACGCTCGCCGCGCGCGTGGGCCTCGACGGGAGCTACTACGGCTCGATCGAGCGCGGTGAGTACAAAGCGTCGATCGCCATGATCGACAGGATCGCTTGCGGCCTGGATATGAAGCTCAGCGAGCTACTCCGGCGGGCGCGACTGTAGCCCCGACCGTCTGCCAGTGCACGACGGCGGGTCGTGCACTGGCACTTGTGCGACATCTTCGCGCGTCTATAGCGGTACTGCACTCGGCGCAGTAAAATTCCGGGCATCGTGACGCGATGGACGGCTAAGACTCGATCCGAGACGGGGGCACTGATGAGTGCCCGCCTAGACGTAACGCGCCGCGTCCAGGATTCATTGGACGTGTTGATGCGCGAGGCGACTACGACCCTCGAACTATGCAATCTCGCTGAGGGGCGCATACTTGACCTCGCCAGCGGGCTGATCCGGGAACGTCTGAGACTCCGAGCTGAGTGCGAGGAGCAGCGCTTTCGCTCCGCCCCCAACGGAGGCTTTTACTTTGGCGCGGATCTCTACCAGTTGCGCTTCACTGAGCACGCGACGAGATGTGACCTTCTTCAGGTCGTTGTGAAGAGAGTCCTTCGCGATAAGGCACTCGACACGCTGCGCCAGCAAGTCACAATCCCAGTTCACGGCAACGGCCGATACTCGACGATATCGTTCCGGCTCGACCAGCGCCTAGGCTACCTCGAGGACCGCCTTGCAGTTGATCTGCAAACTCATTTTAGCGCTGGCTATCGATGGCTAGAGGCCCACGCGAGAGACGACCTCCTCCAACTTACGCGAGGTCTCGCGACGGCGTTGTACGTCGATGTTCGTAGCGAGCTCGACCCCGCGCTCGCTGACTTGGTGGCGCTCTACGTAATTGACGGAGAAGGCGCCTACTACATGCTAGATCCGCGTGCGGTTGAAGGTGCGTTGGACAGCACCGCCGCCCGACGCGGCGCTAACTCCGAATCGTCCATCGAACTCGCAGCGCTGTTCGCAACGCAGCTGCTTCCACCAGACGAGACGGTGTCGGAGGCGGCGCTCCGGGAGGGGCGTTCTCTCGAGGTTCCTCTCGCACAATCGCAGTATCTCTACAGCGGCCTGCAACTTGCCGAGCAGGCGTTCTTCGACACGATGCACCTGGTGGCCAAGCCCCTCGTTTGCGAGGATGCCGTACGTCTCGCTGCGTGCTACCCGTCCGACGCCGATGCGCAGATAGGGCCAAGGCTAGATCGGGTTGCCCGGCAGATGAGCGCGACGGTGCGCTCCGCGGCCAAGGTCCGACGACGTCGTCGTTACGACCACAAGTCGAACCACAACGACCGGATCGACCGCGTGGCAAAAGTGGCTGGGACCTTCGGCGGCAGCTTCGCCGGCGCTTACACTGAAACGTTGAAGTGATCCCGTAGCCGTCGTACACCGCCGATTGTGCGACGCTCCACGATCCGTGGCGTCGTAGCTCGGGGATCAGGTAATCGCCGTCGGCCTCTTAAGTGTCCACGCGATCCTAACCGGTATAGCGACGTTGTTCCAGCCGGCGCTGGATCTCACGATGGTTGTCTCGTCCACTCGCTCACTGACAAGCTCCCAGCCTTCCGCACCGAGCTGGTGGAGCAGTTCCGCCCACCTTGATTTCTCGCCTTCGAGTGTCTCAAGCTCAGAATCGCGTCGAGAAATCTTGTAGACGTGAGTCCACGCCTGCGTGGGGTAACGGCCGCTGGTCTTGTACGCGTACATCACGTACAGGTACTCCCACGCCAATTTGGTCATCTCCGGTGCAGCAGCAGCAGGCGTTGCCGTGCCTCGCGCTGGCGGTCGATTTCCTCTGCCTGCTCGGCGGATCGCTGTTCTTCAAGCGAGCGTCGCTCCTGCTGCTCGCGCAGGAACAACTCGACCGGCATCCCACCCGGGGACATTTCGCGAGCAGGATCCCATGGAGCCACCCGCGAAGGGTAGCGCTCACGGCGAACGCCGTCCCAGGCCGAACGGTGGCGGCAGCCGCCGGTCCGCCGCTTGGGGCCGCGATCACGCCGCGGAGGTCACGAAGCCACCAGGGTTCGGTCCCGCGCGAGAGTCCCGGGGAGGGCCTTGATAGATACGAGGTCGCTCATTGCCGCTTGTGCGACCCAACCGCTACTGTGGCTCGTAGCGTGGTGCCACTCCCACCAGCGTGTAGACGGGGGGACGGACGGTCGATGTCGAAACCAGCGCATCACGAACGATCCGTAGCCGCGCGCGCACCTCTGTACCCCAAAGCCCTTGTTCTCGGATTGCGTCCTCGATCTCGGGCAGGTAGGTGCCGTGAATCACCTGCTTGTTTTTAATCAGGCGATGCTTCCGCGCCTCGCGATCGAGACGAAGCCCGAAGCCGTGTGCTTCCTGGTTCGCAATTGTCAGAACACCGAACGCGGTGATGACCTGCTCAACCGGCTCCGTAGAGACGCGTAACTCTTCCGCGACGCGCACCGCGCGCTCGGGCGTCAGCGTGGCCGGTGTGTCGCGGTTTGGTGTCTCAACGCTGATTGTGAGTCGTGATTTGCCGACGGCGTTCGCGAGCGTTTTGTAGGTCTCAGCAACTTCGCTGCCGAAGCCGACAGCAATCTCGGGAGCGCGCGGCGAGGGTGTCTCGAGCAGCTCTGCGGCAAGCGTCATCGCCACAACGAGATCTGGAACGGCTTTCTCGAATAGGTCGTCAAGGTCCGCGCGCTGCTCGGCGGTAGCGTCGTCCCCGATTCGCTCCGCGAGCGCTTCTGCCTCGGCCAGCAGTTCACGGACGCGCGCCACTTCAATGTCTGGTGCACGAAACTCGAGCGTCACAGATTTTTCGAAAGCGAGGCTCGTGAAGCGGGGACGGGCCCCGAGCGAGTGGATGAAGTTCGACGCGCGGGTAATCGCCGTGCCGATGGTCACACCGTCCCCGCCCTCGGAACCGATCTGGTCACCCTCGACAACGATCCTGAAGGGATCGGCGGGATCGTGCGAGGCCAGGAATGACCAGTTACCGAGTCGTTCCCGCGCTTTTTTTCGGATGTCGCGCGGCGATGGTTTTGTCGGCTTTGCCTCGGCCTGCTCGTCTGCCCCGTCGGCGACCTCGTCGTCGGCAGCGTTGGCTGTCATGTCCCCTCTGTTCATTTGTGTTAGAGACTCAGGCTGGCGTGCAACGCGACTAGTAGCTCCCAAACGACTAGGGCGATCGTCACGACGGACAGCGCCTGCGTGAGGGTCGCGAGGCGAAATCGTATCCGGTTCGCCAGTCGGTGTGTTTCGACTATTAGGGCATAATCCTCAAGGAACTGGGCCGCCGCCTTGTC
The DNA here is from genome assembly GCA_963717665.1 of uncultured Solirubrobacteraceae bacterium. GTDB lineage: Bacteria > Actinomycetota > Thermoleophilia > Solirubrobacterales > Solirubrobacteraceae > Palsa-744. The sequence goes on along the minus strand of OY970348.1, from coordinate 2,326,483 downwards.
CTTCTTTTCGCGCACGACGGACTGGATCAACTCAGGCGTCATGTTGGAGCTTCGTATCGGTAGCTCGGCGATGAGCATTGCGACGGCACAGACACCCAAGGCCAATGCCGCCCACGCTGTGTGGTTGATCAGCGTGTCGGTGCGATGACCATGCTGCGCAAGCTTAGTCACGAAGGAGCCGAAGGCGACCGTCTGCACAACGGTGAAAATCGCAGCCGCGAGGGCAAACGCTTGGCGTGACCGGACCCGGGCAGCATCTGCGCGCGCTAGCTCTTGTTCAGCGAGCGACCGCATCAACTCAAGTCCGAGCGCGGTCTCCATCGGACCGCCGCCGTCGGTCTCCATACGGCTCGGATCATCCCCTCGTAGAGGCGGCACCTGGCGGACCCGGCCTTGCTCCTCGCGCCCATGGGGCTCTGGGGGGATCGACGCTGCGCTCATTCCATCAGATCATACGCAGCCGATCAGCACGTTCGCTATCGGCTGGCGCTACGGCCGTCGAGCGGCTGCGTCGCCAATAACTTGCGGCGTCTCTCTGCCGGTCAAAGGGCCCGAGCGGACTCGTCCTCAGCGACGGGCACGGCATCCTCGGGCACCGCTACCTCGGCTGTTCCGCTCGTAAACGCAGGGGCTTCGGCCTCCGTGCCTGCGTAGGCGAGGATGTCACCCAGGACGAGATATGTCCCTGTCAGAAAACGTGAGGCCTCCACTCGTGTGACGGGGTTCTCGCCAACATGCGCGCCCTTCTGACCAGCACCATCGGCGGCGTCGAGACGCGGCCCGAGATGCTGGAGTTCCGTCACGGTCATCTCCGCGGCTGTCTCGCTCTCGGCCTGACTCACGATCCAGTCAACGAGCCGATTGACGTAGTTGCCCTGGCCCATCTTCCGTCCGTTCACGTCCTCACCTGGCGGCCTAAGCCGGTCGGCTGCGGTCATAAGCAGACGCCGACAGGTTCCCGCCGCGCTCTGCCAATGCTCCGGGTTGTCCGAGGCAGCGTTCTCGAAAGCGGCGGTCAGCATCGGAAGCGCGTCCGGGACGAGCGCAGAAATCCTCCCATCTACCTCCTGACGCACGACCGAGAACGCCGTCTCGACGGCCGACCCGAATCGAAGCTCCTGATAGCGCTCCCCGACGTACTCATGCACCGAGCCGATCACTTTGTCGAGCACGCTTTGTTGTTCCGTGACCCCGCGCAGGATTTGGTTTCTGCGTCTGGCCTTCTCTCGCTCGACGACTATCGCCATTTCGCTGCTCGACGTGTCTCCGCTGCCGTTAGCAAGTTCGGTCTTGGCGCCCTCAAGCCAAGCGGATATCTCACCGACCAGCCTGCAGTTGGCTGATGTCTGGCCCTCCTCATCTTCACTCGGGCGTCGGGAGCGTTCGGCCGCCGCCCAAGCCTCGGGGCTTATCGGCTTCCCAGGAGGTGCGCCATAGCCGTTCGTCTCGTAGCTAAGCCATTGCATCGCGTCTGTGTCGTCCAGCAGGCGCGCGAGTCGAGACGCCTTCCGAATGACTGCCATCGGCTCGATTCGGCTTAGCTCGATATCGGACAGCAACTCCTCCGAAAGATCAAGCGCCTCCTCGCGGCGCGTCGTGCTCATGCGGCTCTGCTCCCGATCGACATTTGGAGCAGAAAGCCTTGCACGGGCGCCCGTCGGAACCGTGAGCAGGATCGAAAGCGTTACTCAGAAGTTACTCGGCGTCATGGTTGTGATTGCTTCGATCTTCTATACCGGATCATGTTGTCGTTGGGACTTGGCTTAGGGTCGCGCACCGCCGCATGTGCGCCACGGCCGATGCCGCTTGATATGAGATAATTACATTATGAATATTTCGTCTCGTGTCGACGTGGACACGGTTCACCAGCGAATTCAAGAGATGCTGGACCGAAAGGCGTTTCAGGAGGCTATAGACTTCGCCGATAGCTGTACCGGAAGCGAGCTTCTTATTGAACAGGTGCGTGCCTTTACTTGGGCCGAGTCTGGGTTTCACCTTCAGGACCAAGACATGCTCGAAAGAGCGATAGGCGTTTGGAGCCGCCACAGCACCGACAACCCTGGCATCGCTTATAACATCGCCAATACCGAAAACGAGCTGTGGCGACTGGCGGTAAAACGGGCCGGCCGCGTAGGCGCGTTGGAATCCGCGCGTAGCCACCTGCACCAAGCACGAGCGCTCTTCAGCCAAGTGGGCGATGACGGCAAAGCGCCGCAGCACCTCCGCGTTCAGGCTTTGACGAACCTTGGCAATACCTACGATCACATGGGACGCGATATTGACGCTCTGGACTGCTACGAGCGCGCTTTGGCGGTAGATCCCAAGTTCGGTATGGCGCTAGGTAACAAGGCGGTAGCCCTCATCGGCATCGCGCCGCACATGGGAAGCCACAAGCATGCAATTCTATCCCCCGCCGTCGAGGCACTGGACGCGGCCATTGCAGACGGGCAGCGTGTTATGCAATTCGGTGGTCGATCGGCGCTAGACCATTTCCGAGCAGAACGTGAAAGGTTCCAGGGTCGCAAAGGGGCTCGCGGAACAAGTGCTCCAGCCAGGTGGGACGACCCATATCTAAGATGGTGCTCCCAGCAAGGTCTGTTTTTGCACGTATCGCAGGCATGCATTAGAAGTGACCACGACAAGCTCGACCCGCTCTTTTTTGCTCGCATTGTGACGCCGCCAGACGACGCCGGCCAAGCGCGTGCGCGGCAGCTGTTTGATGCGTTCAACGCTACTAAGCAGGAGTACGTCGCTGCGCGATACCTAACGTGGCTTGCGGGTGACGGCGATGCGCCGATCTTTGAGCAAGCACGCATGATCTCTGAGAAGGTGAGCTTTCCCGACAGCCTTACCTACGCCCGGTGGGGCGTCCGCACGGGCTTGGGAATCCAGGCGTTTGCAGCGGCCGTCAACGTTCTGGACAAGGTTGCTGGCCTGGTGCATTTGTACTTTGAGACCGGCCGGGTTCGTGATGTCTATTTCCGCACGCTCTGGCATCGCCGGGGCGATGACACTATGGATCACGAGCTGTCCTCGCAGTTGACGAGGCGGGGGCTCAACCGCGGGCTCCTCGCACTCTGTGATCTGAGCTGCGACATTGAGCAAGAGACGCCTCTCAACGAATTCATCGAGCGGCGGCATACGGCAACGCATCGCTTTCTGGTCGCCCAAGAGATGCTGCCGGGAGCCGACGACGACCAGTGGCTTGAGCGCGTCACTTGGCGCGAACTACAGGAAGGGACCGTAACGGTACTTGGGATAGCTCGCGCAGGGTTGCTCTACTTGGCGCGCATGATCGATATCCACGAGACGACGCTCGCCAAGGAGCGAGAGGACGCGGGAGCTGCGGCGTTGCCGGGGATGCGGCTGCCGTGGACGATGGGCGAGCTGGACTGATGACGGACCGAGACCGTATAGATATGGGCGACCGATGGCCCGAGCCGTATATGCCGGACTGGAGTGCACTTCAGTCCGCAAAGTCGGAGGACATCTTTGGTGAGGCCGCCTTCGAGGTCTTCAAGGAGACGGGGGTTCTCACAACACTCGCCGGAAGTTTGATCCCCTCTGAGCCCATGAGTCGCAACGACGCGATCCTGTGTGGGTTGCTAGTAAAGGCGGCCAAGCTAGGGAAGGCAATCGCGGCAATGACCGCCCATCTCGGCTCCGACAGGCAGCTTGCTCTCTTTCGGGAGCTGATTGAGGCATTGGCGACCCTGCGATATCTGCTCAATGACCCCGGCGATGGCAGCCGATTTGACGCTTACGTCCTCAATAGCTCCAAGGCCGAGCGCGAACTTCTCAAGGTGATCAAGCGCAACGTCGCCGATCGAGGAACGGAGCTCCCGATAGAGGCGAGCATGACCCGCTCAATACAGAACACGACTGTTTCCGCTGGCATCGATGACGCCAGCACAGTGCCGGGCAAGAAGCAAATTGGATGGCCGAGCGCGGAGACGCTCGTCAACGATCTCGGCGACGACGTCTATCTGGCTTATAGGGGAGGGTCTTCGGTGCTGCACTCGCAGTGGGCAGACCTAATCCGCAACCATCTAGCTCGCACAAAGGATGAGCGGTTTGTGCCGAACTTCGACGAACCAGCGCCACGCCCTCAGCCGCTCTATGCAGGCGCGACGCTGCTCGTCATCACGATAGATAGCTATCTGACCAAGATGCGCCCCGAGGCCGTCGAGCTATTCAGGACGCGCCTCAGTGGCTTGGAAGAGCGGCTCCAGCGGATCGCACAGATGCATGGGGCATGGCTTGACGCGCGGACTGACATCTAGCGAGCCGAGCGGGGCATTCAACGCTCTACGCCCTCAGAAACGTGCTGCCGGGCTCGTCCGGTCCACGGGCTCCAGCAGCGCCTCGATCAACCGGCGGACACGGCTGTCTCGACCCGAGGACGCCGAAGGCCCAGCCCCCTCGGGGACTGGGCCGGTTCGACTGTGGTCGTTATGGTGGAGTTTATCGGGGCCCTCTCGAACCTCGAGACCCAGGAGCGCCTTGAGCGCCTATCCACGAAGCTCAGCCAGATAGAGGCCGAAGGTGCAACTCCTCGGCCTACAACTACTGCGCGTAGCCTCCGGGTGGGCGCGGTCCCCGATGCCATTATGCAGGTGCTGGCCGACACTGTCGAGCCTATGCGAATGCGCGACATCCACACGGAAGTCGAAGTTCTCATCGGGCAGCCGGTCTCGCGTTCGGCGGTCAAGAACTGGCTCGCCAATAACGCTCGCCATGACGACGCGCCGCTCATACGGCTCGGGCGCGGGCGATACTTGCTAGCTAACGAGGGCGACCACGGAGGCAGCCGCCCTCGTTAATTGCTTCGAGCTTCGCCTACCGCATTCTGGGGTCGACGTAGAAGCCGAACAGCTGGAAGTCGCTGGTCTTGCCACCAGAGACGAAGACGAACCTGACCTGCCGGGTTTCTTCGGCGGGCCCCGCAGTCTGCGGTTGCACATTCACGGGGTCGGAAAGCGTCCAGGAGTTCTGCTTGCCGTGGACCTGGCCGACGTTCTTTGGCGCGGCTTCCGTCTTGGTGTTGGCGTAAGCGACGCTAACGGAGATGCCCTCGCCGCCCTTGACGTTGCGAACCCAAGTCCGCGCGGTCGGGTACTGCAACGTGACGCAAACCGGTGGGCTGACAGCGACTGCGCCGCTCGGCATATCGAGCACCGACGCCGTACTGCCATCGGGGCGCAATGTCTGCACAATCTGAGCGCCGTTGCCGAGTTCCCAGCCGGCGGAGGGTTCGTTGAATTCGCTGCCGGGAACGAGCGTGTAGGCATTCTGATCTTTGTAGGCAGCGAACGGCTGCGAGAAGGTCTGGCCTTCACAGACCGCCGCCACCTTGGGAGCGGCTGCGAGAGCCGGTGCTGCGGAGAAGCAGAGCAGACCGAGAAGGACTCCCGCTGCAAAGCTGAGTTTCTTGATCCTAAGTGCCGTGGGGCGAGACAGAGACATAGCGTCCTCCGTGACGTTCCACTGGCGACCGAGCTATCTCAAGATTGAGACCTCTGGTTTTGCGTCCCCGCCTCGCGACGGGTTTGCCTTTGTCAGTGCGTAGGTTGATTTGCTTGCACGAGCACTATCGGGGCAAGCGGTCGGCACCTTAAGGACGACGGACGTATGTCCGATTCGGGCCAAAGAGGAGCGTCCGCCGCATCTACTCTCTCCTAAGCCTCGACGCCTCGTTGGGCGATACGGCCTGGACGAGTCATGTCGATGCAAGAGATCAATGAGGCCGAGCGTACGCGCGAGGCCTACGAGTTGCGCGAGCGCCCGATGAGTAAGATCGTCCGCCACGCTGAACTGCTGGGCGGAGGCTGCTTCCTTCTGGCTGCGGTTGCGCTTGCGCTGCTCGGCGGGGTCAGCGGCCTCTCGCTGCTGGATGCGGGGCTGTATGTGGTCGGGATCGCGATCGCAAGCAACGTCCGCTTCGACGTCGGCGCGGGGTTCACGGTGCCGACCCAGGTCGTGTTCGTGCCGATGCTGTTTGCCGTGCCAGCATCGATCGTGCCTCTGCTCGTAATGGCGGCCTTGGCGCTCGGCATGGTCCCGAAGGTACTGCGGCGGGAGATTGCCCCGAGCTGGCTGCTGACCGCAGCGGGTAATAGTTGGTTTGCGCTCGGGCCGTCACTCGTGCTGGTGCTCGCGGACGATCACGACCCGACGGGTCGCCTCGGCGTCTTGGCCCTGGCGATCACCGCGCAGTTCGCCTTCGACTTGGCCGCGGCCGCCGTGCGCGACCTGCGCTTTGGCGACTTCTCGCCTTCGGCGCTCGTTCGGGAGGTCCGGCCGATCTACGTGATCGACTTGGCGCTCTCCTCCCTCGGGTTCCTGGTCGCCTTCGCCGCGTGGAAGGCCCAAGCCCAGTGGCCGGTCGTTCTGGTGGCGCCGCTGTTCCTGCTCCTGCGGCTGTTTTCCAAAGAGCGCGGGGAGCGACTTGAGCAACTCGCCGAGCTCAACGACGCCTACCAGGGCACGGCCCTTCTACTGGGCGACGTGGTCGAGGCCGACGACTCCTACACCGGCGAGCACAGCAAGAGCGTCGTGCGCCTGGCGCTCGACGTCGCCGAGGCGATGGGGCTAGACGACGACCGCAAGCGCAATGTCGAGTTCGGTGCACTACTGCACGACGTCGGCAAGATCGCAGTGCCAAAGGAGATCATCAACAAGCCGGGCAAGCTAGACGAGCGCGAGTGGGAGATCATCAAGACACACACGATCGAGGGCCAACGGATGCTTGAGACAGTCGGCGGCTTCATGTGCGAGATCGGACAGATCGTCCGCGCCTCCCACGAGCGGTGGGACGGCAGCGGCTATCCCGATGGGCTCGCGGGCGAGGACATTCCGCTTGAGGCGCGAATCGTCTCGGCATGCGACGCGTTCAACGCGATGACAACTACACGCTCCTATCGCTCAGCGATGCCACTCCTCGCCGCCGTCACCGAGATGCGCAAATGTGCGGGATCGCACTTCGACCCTGCGGTCGTCGTTGCGCTACTGGGTGTCGGGGGCACTGTGACCGTGGAGTCGGCCGAGGGCTCCGCCGCCGAGCCGGGTCCTCTCGATTCGCAAGGAGGGGTTGGGTCGCCCCAGAGCCTCGTAGGCACTCGCGCTCCTGCTCAGAGGCCCGTGTTACACCGACGCAGACGCGCCCAGCCGGTGCCCTAACACCGGAGCAACGTCGCACAAGCCGCACCGGGCGACTTGGAGGGATCTTCCTGACCGAATCTGGGATAGTTGCGGGATCCCTAATTACATGCGCGATCCCGATATCCGGGCAATAATCGAATCTGGCTTTGCGATTCCGCCCGGACTAGAGGCCTCAGAGGTCGATCGCTTGCGTGAGTTCTTGCGATGGGACCAAGAGATGGAGCAGTTTGACCGCGCCAATCCCACTGCCCGCGCCCCCGTATCGCTTCTTAGCGGACTAGCGCTTGCAGCGATGGCGGCTTATGACGAGCGCTCCGATCGTCTTCCGGTCGGCTGGCAGAAGCTGCTGGTACTTCGCGCCGGCATCGCCGGTAGCTCTCAGAACCTCGACTCGGCAGACATCGAAGAGTGGGCCTATACCCGCATCACTGAAGAAAACCCAGACTGGGTGGTTCCCTCGGATGAGGGGCCTGAAAATGAGCCGCCGCTCGGCTGGCTCAGACACGTTCTCGAGCTAGAAGTTCTCCCAATCCGGCAAATGAAGAAGGAAGAAGGGCGTCCATTCGGTGTGAGCGTCGGGTGACGAGTCGCACAATCGGCGTTCTACGAGCGCTCGCCGGGGCAGAATCTAGATCGCCGAAAGACGACTTGCACCTTGGCGGAGCCGGGCCACTGTGTCCGGTAACGGTTTAGCATGAGGTCGCCCGGCCATGTATCGCGTACGGACATTCATCGTGGGGCTCTCGGTGGTGCTTACCGTCGTAACGGGGTCCGTCACCGTAGTGGGCTACCTAGCCCACCCGGAGCGTCGCGTCGAAGCCGTTCTCACGGAGAACGTCACGACGATCGGATGGATCGGGTTGTTCGCTGTTGGTGCTGTCATCGTTCTGTATTTCCTCGGAGAGTTCCTGGACGAGCCCTTTGCGCTTGTGGTACTCGTGCCTTTGGGTGCGGGCGTCTATTACGTCGGACATCGGTACTTCGGACTTAGTGTTCCCGACATCGATGAGCCCAGGAGGGAGGAACTCGAAATACTCGGCTGGCTGACGATCGGTTACGTTGGACTCCTGCTCGTGGGAGGGCTCGTAATCCTTGTTTGCTATGTCACACGAGTCGCGACGTGCTCGGAATGTGCGGCCCGTGTACCTCGCAAGGCGAACTTCTGCCCGTCGTGCGGACGTACTCTTCCAGCGGACCGAGCCGTGGCCGACATCGGGTCAGAGCCTCATCAGGGTTAGTGGTCCAACTTTACTCGCGTCGCACAACCGGTATTACGCGTAGTCGATATCGCGACAGGGGCCTGGACGGATTGCCGTGCCCCGCTCCCGTGCCCGAGCAGAACAGTCGAATGTCGACGTCGCATCATCCTGCACAAGGTCCGCGGTCAGGTGGTTTCCTCAACTACAGGCCATTCACCATCGCCAAAGTCTTGGTAGTTGTCGCCGGCCACACATGCCCGGCGGATATCGGCGGACCAGCGACCATCTGCGTGAGCGTTGCTCACACCGGAGCATCTTCCACCGCCACGACGAGTTCGGCAAGGCTGATGTCGAGCGCACTCACGATGTGCCTCACGGTCGTCCATCGGGGATTTGTCTCGCCGCGCTCGATGCGTGCGAGCGCGGTAACCGTGATACCGGCATCGTGGGCAAGGCCTTCTTGCGTAGTGCCGCGGTGGCGACGCAAGCGACGTAGAGCACCGGCGAGGGTTTGGTCTGTGGCATCTTGCAAGGACATGGTTAGTGGTGCCGATGAAGAGTCAGTGAGTGATGCGCACTCGGCCTATACCACGCTACTAGCACTCGACGCTGTATCAGACGTAGGGAGAACCTATGTCTAAGGTTGTGCGCTACGCGCTCCCGGCGCCTACAGACTGACGGCACTGGCTGCGGTCACGGGGTCTTCTTGGAGATGTCGTGCGCCAGCTCGCGCAGCGAGCCTCGCGCTTACTCCGGGCCCGCCGAGAGCCAGAGACCATCTGTCACTGAAACCACTAAGCAACTTGGCGTGCCGAGATAGCCGCTGGGACATCGTTGCTGCCATGACAGTCAGCTCGGGGTGAGTGATCTCGGCGACCTCAGCAAGCGTCTCGACCGGAGTGTCAGCGCCGAGGTAGGTAACACGCCAGCCAAGCTCGTGCAATGCAATCCCGAAGACGATAAGCGCAAGAGTGTGCTGCTCGTTGGGAGCACACGCAAGCAACGCACGAGGGCCAAGCCCGCGATCCCAGCCACGGGCGAGAGCTAGTAGCCGCGCCTGGAAGAAGTTTGTGGCGAAGTGCTCTTGAGCGACCGAGACGCGTCCGGCACTCCACTCTTCTCCCAACTCATACATATAGGGCAGCAGTACGTCACGGGTGACCGTCGTCGGCGTGAATGCCACAAACAATCGCTCGAGCACCCGCTGGGCTGACGTTTCGTCAAAGCGGGTAAGCGCCCCCCGTATCTCCTCTTGGGCTGCACGCACATCACGTGAGGGAACCTCATGCCCACCCCCAATGCTGACGGCAAAGCGGGCGGTGATCGTGAGCTCGGCGGCCTGGGCGGCGGGCACTCCCTGGGCCAGGTAGCGCAGCATCAGACGCACACGGGCCTCGTCGGCGGGCGAGTACAGCCGATAGTTCCCCTCGGAGCGTCGTGGCCGCAACAGTCCATAGCGACGTTCCCATGCCCGCAGCTGATGACGGCCGGCCCCTGTCCGGGCACTGAGGTCGCCGATACGCATCCACGCTGAACGAGAAGCAGGCACGCGCTTCGCATTCTAAACCTTGAACAAGGGTTAGACACTACCGCCGGTGGAGGCCGCAGCGTCACCTCCACTCTCGGCACAGGGCGGTCCACCCTAAGAAGCATGTCTGCGAGAGATTGAAGACGCTCCCACTGAAGATACTGCCGTCCGCTCTTAGATCCGCAGTTCGCTCGCACGGATCGCCGCGCGGGTGGCAAAGACAAACCCGTCGCTGGTGCGGTGGATCAGTCCGGCGCGGTGCAGCGACTCGAGTGCGTCGATCGCTCTTAGTTCGTCGCCGACCTCTCGACCGACCTCCGCGACCGACCATAGTTGCGACCCGTTGGGGTCGATCAGCACTTCGAGGACCGTGCTCTCGATGCGGTCGAGTTCCGCCGCGGGATCGGGGTCCGGCCGGTCTTGTGTTGGCTCCGCCATGTCGCCCGGAAGCTAGACGGCGCGAGGCTGTTCGGTCAAGCTGTGGGGTGGCACCACAGCTCGCTGCTATCCGCGAGTCGCCCCTTTGCCGGGGCCGTCACTCTCGAACTGCTCGGCCTGCGCGATCAGTTGCGAGGCCGACAGCCCAAGTCCGGCGGCCAGCCGCCGCAGGCTGCCGTAGCTCGGATTGCGCTTGCCGGTCTCGACGTTGGAGATCCAGCGCTGGTGTAGTTCGGTGTCGTTGGCGAGCTGCTCTTGGGTCAGACCCAGCTCCTGGCGGCGGGTTTTGACGGCCAAACCGAGGGCTGTTTGGAAGGCTGGCGAGGCAGGCACCTAGCCAGCCTTCCGGGGGCTTGGATCGGGCGCAATGACATCCGGGTAGAGGCGTCGCTACAGTCCACCGCCATGACATTCCAGTAGAGGGAACGGTGCAGGCATGGCGGCTTCTGCCCCACGAGCGGCCGCCATGCCCGCACCGGCTCTTCGCGACCTAGGAGGACGGCTTGACCGAGGCAAGACATACGTGGCCGCATGCGCCACGCGGGTGGTGGCCGATCCCTTTGGCAGCGCTCATCGTCACTTTCGCCTCGCTCATCGGCCTCGCGTCCGCTGGCGCATCCGAGCCGCGGTGCTTCGGCGCGGCCGAGCGCGACCCGTACCGCTCCTGCCACAACCCCAAGCTCGACCTCATGGTCGTGCCGACCCCCGCCGAAGCTGAGATCACACCGAACTCGCCATGTGCGCTCGCTGAAGCCACCATCAACCTTTGCACCTTCGGGGTGCCAACGGCAGAAGCCAAGGGCACAATCGCACTGGTCGGCGATAGCCACGCTTGGCATTGGCGGGCGGCCGTGGAAGTGGCGGCACAGGCCGAGCACTGGCAGGCGCTCGATAGCACCCGGTCAAGTTGCCCATTCACCAAAGGCACGCCGATCTTTCCGGAACCGAAGCTGGCAGGTTGCCTGGAATGGAATAAGAGCCTGCTGCGCTGGTTTGCTGAACGGCCAGAAATCTCGACCGTATTCACCTCTGATCACCCGGCCCCCGTCAAGGCTGCGCCGGGACAAAGCCCACTATCGGCGCAGGTGGCGGGTATCACGGCGGCGTGGGCGGCGTTGCCGCCCACCGTCAAGCACATCGTCGTGATCCGTGACATCCCGTACATGCACGAAGACACCTTGCCCTGTGTCGAAGCAGCGATCCGCAAGCGTCGCGACGCTGGCACGATCTGTGCTGTGCCTCGGGGGGAAGCACTGCATCGCGACCCCGATGTGGTTGCCGCCGAACGGCTGCACTCGCGGCGGGTGGAGGTCATCGACCTGACGCGATTCTTCTGCGACGCGCGGTTGTGTTATCCGGTCGTCGGTGGGGCACTGGTCTACCGCGACTACGACCATCTCACTCGCACCTTCGCCGCCACCGTCGGTCCCTTCTTGTTGCATGCGCTTGGCAAGCTGATGCCTTCCTGGGGGTAGGTCGTGCTGTTCCCGAGTGTTCAGTTCGCGATTTTCTTCCCGATCGTGCTCACGGTCTCCTGGGCGCTGATGCCCAAACCGCGCTTCTGGAAGCCGTTCATCCTGGCGGCGAGCTATCTGTTCTACGCCTGCGCGAGCTGGCGCTTCGTTTTCCTTCTGGCAGGGGTGACACTCGGCAATCAGGCGGCGGCGGTGTTGATCACCCGCACGGGCAGCGAGCGCCGTCGCCGCCTGATCGTCGGCTTGGCCGTGGCGCTCGACCTGGGCCTGCTCGGCGTCTTCAAGTACTACAGCTTCTTTGCCCAGCAGTGGGCGGATGTCGCGGGCAATCTCGGGCTTGGCTCGACGCTGCCGTTGCTAACGATCGCGCTGCCGGTGGGGATCAGCTTCTTCACCTTCCAGGCGATCTCCTACGTCGTCGACGTCAAGCGCCGCGAGGTCGAGCCGGCCTCGCTACTCGACTTTGCGGTCTATCTTTCCTTCTTCCCGCACTTGGTCGCAGGCCCGATCGTGCGCGCCCGCGAGTTCTTGCCGCAACTCAAGCGCCCGCGTGATCCGAACCGGGTGGCGGCGAGCTCGGGGCTATGGCTGGTGGCGCTGGGGCTGGTCAAGAAGGTGGTCATCGCCGACTTCCTTGCCCGCACACTGGTCGACCCGGTGTTCGCCGTGCCGAAGGCGTACGGCGCACCCGACGTGCTGCTGGCCGCCTACGGCTACGCCGCGCAAATCTATTGCGACTTCTCCGGCTACACCGACATCGCCATCGGCCTGGCGCTGCTGCTCGGCTACGTCTTCCCGCAGAACTTTCGCAGCCCGTACCGGGCGACAGGCTTCCGCGATTTCTGGCGGCGCTGGCACATGACGCTCTCGCGGTTCCTACGCGACGACCTCTACATCCCGCTGGGCGGCAATCGGAGCGGCCGCCTGTTCACCTACCGCAACCTGATGATCACAATGGTGCTGGGCGGGCTGTGGCATGGGGCGGCCTGGACCTTCGTGCTGTGGGGTGCGTTCCAGGGCCTCGGGCTGGTGGCCGAGCACGCGCTGTCCGGCCGCGTCCGTTTCCCCGGTTGGCTGCGCTGGGCCGTGACCTTCCACCTGATCGTCTTCGGGTGGGTGCTGTTCCGTGCGCAGAGCTTGGCGGATGTCGGCACCTTCCTCTCCCGCCTGGCCGTTCCATCGCATCCGACGTTGTGGACCGCTCCCGTGATCGTGGCCATCGTGCTCGTGATCGGGCTCCAGCTCCTGCCGCCGAACCCGCTGGAGCGCATGCAGGTCTGGATCGAGCGCCGCCGCCCGGTCTTTATGGGAGCGGGTCTGGCCGTGGTCGTGGCGGTGGCCGGCGCCACGGTGCCGAGCCAAGGCGTGCCTCCCTTCATCTACTTCCGCTTCTAAGTGAGCCTTTCCCGCGACGACAGCCTGATGAGCCGCTTCGACCGCGAAGGCCTGCGGCGTTTTCGTGCCCGCGATGCCGTGCTCGCCGTCCTGCTCGCCGGTGTGATCCTCGTGCTGCTCGAGGGCACTTCGGTGCTGCACGCGGGCGAGGAGATGAAACCGGGGATCGGGCGCGGCCTGGTGCTGGCGGTTGGGCGCCCGAGCAATGCCATCGCCCGCGCGCTGCGACTTGCCAGCGCCGCACGCGCGGCGACCAGTTGGCTCAACCCTGAACCGAACTTGAGCGGACCGGGTGGCTTCAAGGCCCCGGCGGCAGGCGGACAGATCCCGCCCGTCACGCCCGCCGCATTCACGCCGGAAGCCCTTGGCGAACGGCCGCCTGCCCGACACCAGCTGCACAGACTGCTTGTCACCGGTGACTCGATGTCGATGCCGCTAGACGCTGACCTCGCCGACGCTCTGGTCGAAAGGCACGTCCACGTCGACCGGGACCCGCACATCGGCACCGGGATCTCGACCACCTTCGTCGTCGATTGGGGCAAGCTCGCAGCTGCCCAGGTCAAGGCCGATCACCCGGACGCGGTCGTGGTGTTCATCGGGGCCAACGACGGCTTCCCGATGAAGGGCCCGGAAGGCCGCGAAGCCCCCTGCTGCTCGGCGAGCTGGGCGGCAATCTACGCGGGCCGGGTGCGTCAGGTGATGAACACCTACCGCGCCAGCGGAGCGCGGGTCTACTGGATGACGCTGCCGGCTCCGCGTGAAGCTGCACGAGCTCACATCGCCCGGGTCGTCAACGCCGCGATCCAGGTCGCGGCGCAGCCGTGGGCGGCACAGGTGCAGGTCGTAGACACCGTCAGCACCTTCACGCCAGGCTTCGTCTACCGCGACGCGATGAGCGTAGGCGGCAAGCAGACGATCGTGCGGCAGGCCGACGGCATCCACTTGAACGACGCCGGTTCGAGCCTGCTTGCGGGCATCGTGCTCGGCCGGCTCCAGCAGGACTTCAGCTACTAGCCATTCCGATCAAGGAGGAACCGTGAAAACGCACTCGACTGGATTGACTGCCGTGCGGGCGGCGCTGCTGGCCTTGCTGTGTGGCGGCGCGCTCTTTGCCGCTAGCGCAGGGGCGGACGCATCGGGCGGGGTACGGGTACAGGCTACTACCGCGCGGACGTGCTCGGTGCCGAAGTACCCGGGTCTCGGCTACTTCACGACGCTGTCGGTGTCGGGAACGAGCTGCGCGACCGGCGACAAGGTCGCCTTCGCCTACTACCGCTGTCGCCTGCAGCACGGCAAGGCCGGTATCTGCCACACCAAGGTGCTCGGCTTTAGCTGCCGCGAACAGCGCAACTCGATTCCTACGGAGATAGAGGCGCGTGTGACCTGTCGCAAAGGCAGCGAGACAGTGGTGCATACGTACCAGCAGGACACGTAGGGGCCACTGCGCTCAAGGTTTGCCGAGGGCCAAGATCGCGGCTTCCCAGCTCCTCGAATCATTCCGACTCTGGTCAGTCGTCCAGAAAACGGTTAGGCTATGGATGTGACATCTGTCCTAGCCAATTGCAATCTCTTTACAGCCGGCGGTCGGGAGCGCGGCCAAGACGTCGTACTCGATGGAGACCGCATCGCCTATGTGGGAGCATCAGGCGAAGGTCCTCCGGCTGACCTCCGGATCGACTGCTCTGGCAAATGGCTGGCGCCCGGTTTCTTGGATCTGCAGGTGAACGGAGCTGGCGGGGCTCTCTTCCAGGCGGCACCCTCCGTTGACACCTTGCGCCAAATGTCCGACGCTCTATCTCACTTCGGCATAACCGGGTTCCTTCCGACCCTGACGGCCACTGATGCCGCAACTACCCTACGAGCCGCGGAGGCCGTCCGGGCGTCGCTATCACAGAACTCTCAGGCCGTGCTGGGATTGAACCTGGAGGGTCCGTTCATAAATGCATCGAAGGCTGGAATGGCAGACGCCGACGCTTGTAGGCCGTTTGACGTGGAGTTCGTTCGTGACATAGCAGAACAGATCGCGCCCGGCAAGTTGTATATGACGGCGGCCCCCGAGAACTTTGACGACAACGTCGAGACGGCCGGAGCGATCCTGTCAATCGGCCATACGACCGCTACCTATGAGGAGACGTGTGCCTTCTTTCAATCTGGAGTAAGCGTAGCAACGCACATTTTCAATGCTATGACCGGAGTTAGCGGACGCGAGCCAGGGGTAGCCGGAGCTGTCTTGGACAGTACGGCAACGCGCGCGTCCCTGATCGCCGACGGCTACCACGTGCATCCGGCGACCGCTCGTCTGGCGTTTACTCGCCTTGGTGATGCACGCCTCTTTCTGATTAGCGACGGGATGCCGCCAATCGGTAGCGAGATAACCACGTTCACATATGGAAGTCACTTGGTTACGGCATCAAGCGGACGCTGTACGACTGAGGACGGCGTTCTAGCGGGTACCGCCGTCGATCTCGGACAGGCAGCACGAAACCTTGCGGGATGGCTTGACGACGACGTGGCGGCAGTTGTACCTCTTATTACGAGTGTCCCTGCCGCTGTTCTTGGGATTGACGCGGAGTATGGGGCGATCAAACCTGGGGCCGTAGCGAACATAGTCGTGACAGACTCCGCACTGAATGTCGAGCAAACGATCGTACGAGGCGATCTCGACAGCCTGGAACAGAAGTAGGGCACCCTCCATATGGCAACAAGCAGTCAGATCGAGGACCCCTTCGGAGCCATCGAGCGGGTGCGGACGGACCAAGTCGGTGTTCGCTCGTGGGATGAGGCCCGGGCGACTCCGGGCGTCGTGATCTTTCACACGATCGTTGACAACAAGATCGTCGCGGTTGACGGTGATGGCACCGTAGTCATGGAGTTTCGTGAGACGCCCCCTGACTACAAACTCTACCGACCAGGCAAGGCTGGCGATAAGAGAAACATATACTGCATCCTTTGTTCGACAGCGCGTAACACGGATCGGGCGGTTGCCGCGCTCAATGAGGACGGAGCGATCATCTGGAAGACGTCTCACCATCACTTCACGCACGACTTTCACATCCGGCACAACCGCCGTATCGTCTCTGTCTTGCGAGATGACCGTGAGTTGGACGGAAGGCGCATCTCCGACAACGTCATTTGCGACATGGACATCGCCGGGGAGATTCGCTGGCGATGGTCTCTTCTCGACCACCTCGACCAGTTCGATATCGCTGATGACGTGCGGCGAGGCGTAATGGACCACGGGAACGACAACCCGTTCCATGTGAACTCCGTCCAGATCGCTGATTATCCTGTGGTTGTTGAGTCGCTCGGCGAGCCGGCGATCGTCGCCAGCGCCCGCAACATGAACTGCGTATTCATCGTCGGACAGCTATCGAACAGAGTCCTCTTCGAGTACAGCGGGAAAACGATGGGCCAGCATCACGCCCGAATCCTTCCGGAGGGGTACCCAAGCGTCGGGCATCTCCTCATCGTCGATAACGGCTACAACTTTCTCCCTCCGGCGGCCGGCGAAACGCGTGGTTATTCACGTGTGCTAGAGGTTGATGTAAGCACTGGCGATACGGTGTGGACCTACGAGAGCGGCCCAGACGATCCGCTCTTTTACAGCCCCATCGTAGGCAGTCAGCAGCGATTCGAGAGCGGCAACACCCTCATCACCGAGGGGTATTACGGGCGCGTATTCGAAATAGACTACGATGGAAACATCTTGTGGGACTATGTACATCCCGAGCATGTGCGCGTCGAGGATCACATCCGCTCCAAGAAGCTGCACGAAACCGGCTTGAGACAGGTCTACCGTGCGTACAAGGTAGGCCATGAGTGGATGCGATAATGCAATGACGGAATACGGAACCACGGAGCAGCGGCGGTACGAGGTGGTCCTCTTTGACGTTAGCGGCGTTCTCGTCGATCTGAGCGGAGGTCCTAGCAGCTTGTTGCCTGATGTGACCGACCCCTGGAGTGTATGGGGTAGAAGCCGTGCGGTCCGGCGTTTTGAGACGGGCAAGTCGAGTCCGAGCCAGTTCACCCATGAGATGGTGAATGAACATGAGCTAGCAATGAAGCCCGCTCAGCTATACGCCGAGTTTGCCTCGTGGCCGTTGGGAGTCTATCGCGGAGCGCGTGGCCTAATAGAAGCGTTGCGCCGAGCGGGAGTACGCGTAGCTACACTCACGAATACAAACGCGATTCATTGGCCTTACATCGTGGAGTCGCTCGGACTCGGCGAGCTTATCGAGCACCATTTTGTGTCTTATCAAATGGGAGTTCGGAAGCCAGAGCGGCAAGCCTTCGAGCGCGTCGCAGATTACTTTGATTGCCTGCCTTCGCAGATTTTCTTTCTCGACGACCGAGAAACCAACGTAAGGGCCGCGCGACGTCTTGGCTGTAGTGGAGTGACGGTCAACGGCATCCACGAGGCGAAGGCAGCGCTGCATTCATTCGGTCTTGTCTCGAACGGTGGAACGAGATCTATCTCCTCGTAGATTGAGGCAGGAGCGTGTGCAAAATGTAGTCAATGGGCTGACTGAGCTCGTGGATTGCGTCACGGATGTCGGCTGGTATCGGGTCAGCGTTGTCAGGACGCGAGTTCAGCAGGTGATTGAGGTGTCGCCAGGACCGCCCGAGCGCGCTCGCGACGGACGGGGCTAGCGGGTCGCCCGACCGCGGCCGGTGGCCGCTGTTGCGAGACGTCGCGGATGAGGCAAGGACCTGTTCGCGCAATGAAGCAAGCAGGCGCCACTCCGGTCCTCCGCGCGGCTGTCGTGCGGAGGGGCGCTTGCGAACGCCGTCGGCCGATACCGGGTTCGCCGGTCTGTAGATCTCTCCTGCCCTCATACGACGACCCGTTGCCGTGAGCATCTTGGTGTCCGCTGTCACGCCGAAGAGCGCCAGGTTGAAGCGAGTTGATTGCCCGATGCCGGAGTCATGTGGTGGAAGTGACCGGACCCCGTTCATCGGTCCACCTCTTGTGAGAGTCGGTTGTCGTTGAAGCTAGTGGTTGTGCGCTCATCCTGGAGCTTCCACGCGTGCGCGAAGCGAGCCGGCGCCGCCATCCCCAGCGCTGAGTGTGGCCGGCGCTCGTTGTAGTCCTCGCGGAAGTCCTCGACCATGACCCTGGCCTCGGCGAGACTGCAGAACAACTCGACCGAGAGCAGCTCGTCGCGCACACGCGAGCCGAAAGACTCGACGTAGGGGTTCTGCCAGGGTGAGCCGGGCTCGATGTAGGCGCTTCCGGCACGGGCGAAGCGACACCAGTCTCTGAGCGCGTTGGCCGTCAGCTCCGGGCCGTTGTCACAGCGGATGAACTGCGGAGCGCGGCCGCGTTTGCCGACGAGCCGTTCAAGCGTGGCGACGATGGCGTCGGCATCGATCCTTCGGTGGCATTCGATCGCAAGCGCCTCGCGCGTGAACTCATCGACCACGTGCAGGAGCTTCAGGATCTTCCCGTCGGCGCTCTGGTCGAACTGGAAGTCAAGCGCCCAGACGTGATCGGGATGCTCGGCGCGCAGGCGCTTGGCCGGCACTGTCGAGCTGCCCAGGCGCCGGCGCTTTCTGCGGCGCACGGGCACGCGCAGGCCCTCCTCGCGCCACAGGCGCTGCACGCGCTTGCGGTTCACGCTCCAGCCCTCCTCGCACAGCGTGGCGTGCGCGCGGCGGTAGCCCCAGCGAGGGCGCTCGCGGGAGAGCTCGCGCAGCCGGGCACGCAGCGCGCCGTCATCGTGAGCGCCGCATGGCTCACGGCGCTGGGTGGAGCGATGCTGACCGGCGATCTGGCATGCCCGCCGCTGCGAGAGCCCGAGGCGGTCCTCGAGCATCAGGACCGCGGCTCTGCGTCGCGACGGGCTCACCAGTTTCCCCGCGAGATCTCCCGAAGCGCGAGGTTCTCGAGCTCCTTGTCGGCGACCAGGCGCTTGAGCTGGGCGTTCTCGCGCTCGAGCTCCTTCAGGCGCTTGACGTCGTCTGCCTTCATTCCGCCGTACTGCGCTCGCCAGCGGTGATAGGTCTGCTCGGAGACTTCCAGGGCCTTGCAGAGCTCTGGGACGGCGGTCCCCTCGGCCAAGAGCCGGTCGGCCTCCCGCAGCTTCCTGACGATCTGCTCGGGCGTGTGTCGTCTGCGCTTCACCTCGATGGTCCTCCTCTCGCCCATTTTGCATGGGCTGAAGGACTCTCACACGAGGCGGACCGAACTTAGGGGGTCGGGCCAGAAGACCCGGATCGTCCGCCATGAGCAGAGACAGCAAGCGATTACGAATTGCTGCCGTGTCGGCCATGCCAAAGGTCGTAGGCAGCACTGCGAGATTGTCTACAGAGAAGCCGTAAAGCCCACCGTCGAGTATCACGCGTAGGTCCGCGACGATCGGGTCTTCGACCAGTTCCTGCCACGAATCTCCCACAGAAATCGGAGGCTACCAAAAAGCTCCCTATTACACCCATTTCGGCATGCCGGGCAGCCCTTACGGTGATCGCTCTGACGTCACCCAGTAAGGAGAAATGCGCTGTGCGTACGAAAGCCAAAGGCAGGAGAGACGCAGACCTAGCCGGCCACCAGTTTCAGCCGCCACGTAAGCCCGACTTCCTCACGCGTGCGCTGGTAGTCGCCTTCAACGACCGGCGCTTCGGCTCCCAGAACGGCTTGGCGGACGCCGCCGGTCGCGGCATGGCGGACGCTGAGGGCATCCCGCACGCCGAGCGTCTAATCGACGCCCAAGCCGAGCGAGCAGCATCGGATCAGCGGCACGGCTTCCGCCTCCCGAAGGAAAATGCCGAGAAGGTCAAGCAAGACGCGATCGAGGAGCACGCCGACGCCGGGCGGGAAGTTCAGAAGCTCGATGCTGCGGACGTGGAACTGGCTGAGGCGGAGGCCGCGCTTGGACGTAGGCACGGTCCGGGACCGCTTGCATACAGCCTGATTCTCGGCGCGTTGTTCTGCTTGACGCTCCCCATCGACTACGGCGTGGCGGTCTGGATGCCGCTGCCGCCAGTCGGCCAGTGGATGCTGACGATCTTCATTGGCGTCGTGATGGTGCTATGCGCGCACCAGGCAGCCAAGAAGATCGAGGACCTTGAGGAATCCCACACTACGCGTGAGGCGGAACCGTTCGGCTACCGAAAGGATCAGCTAACGCTCATCGCGTCGTTGGGTGTGGCGACGTTCGTTCTCGTCGGGACGACGATCTGGCGTGGTCAGATATTCGCCTCCGACGCGCAAGCGACCGGGGGGCCGATTCACAGTGGCATCGCCACGCTCGCCCTCGGCGCACTGGCGACGCTCGCGTTTGTGGTGGCCGTGATAGCTGGCATGAGCTACCGTGGCCCGACCCCCTAAGTTCGGTCCGCCTCGTGTGAGAGTCCTTCAGCCCATGCAAAATGGGCGAGAGGAGGACCATCGAGGTGAAGCGCAGACGACACACGCCCGAGCAGATCGTCAGGAAGCTGCGGGAGGCCGACCGGCTCTTGGCCGAGGGGACCGCCGTCCCAGAGCTCTGCAAGGCCCTGGAAGTCTCCGAGCAGACCTATCACCGCTGGCGAGCGCAGTACGGCGGAATGAAGGCAGACGACGTCAAGCGCCTGAAGGAGCTCGAGCGCGAGAACGCCCAGCTCAAGCGCCTGGTCGCCGACAAGGAGCTCGAGAACCTCGCGCTTCGGGAGATCTCGCGGGGAAACTGGTGAGCCCGTCGCGACGCAGAGCCGCGGTCCTGATGCTCAAGGACCGCCTCGGGCTCTCGCAGCGGCGGGCATGCCAGATCGCCGGTCAGCATCGCTCCACCCAGCGCCGTGAGCCATGCGGCGCTCACGATGACGGCGCGCTGCGTGCCCGGCTGCGCGAGCTCTCCCGCGAGCGCCCTCGCTGGGGCTACCGCCGCGCGCACGCCACGCTGTGCGAGGAGGGCTGGAGCGTGAACCGCAAGCGCGTGCAGCGCCTGTGGCGCGAGGAGGGCCTGCGCGTGCCCGTGCGCCGCAGAAAGCGCCGGCGCCTGGGCAGCTCGACAGTGCCGGCCAAGCGCCTGCGCGCCGAGCATCCCGATCACGTCTGGGCGCTTGACTTCCAGTTCGACCAGAGCGCCGACGGGAAGATCCTGAAGCTCCTGCACGTGGTCGATGAGTTCACGCGCGAGGCGCTTGCGATCGAATGCCACCG
This sequence comes from uncultured Solirubrobacteraceae bacterium, assembly GCA_963717665.1. Classification (GTDB taxonomy): domain Bacteria; phylum Actinomycetota; class Thermoleophilia; order Solirubrobacterales; family Solirubrobacteraceae; genus Palsa-744. The sequence goes on along the minus strand of OY970348.1, from coordinate 2,305,147 downwards.
AAGGATCGATGCCGACGCCATCGTCGCCACGCTTGAACGGCTCGTCGGCAAACGCGGCCGCGCTCCGCAGTTCATCCGCTGTGACAACGGCCCGGAGCTGACGGCCAACGCGCTCAGAGACTGGTGTCGCTTCGCCCGTGCCGGAAGCGCCTACATCGAGCCCGGCTCACCCTGGCAGAACCCCTACGTCGAGTCTTTCGGCTCGCGTGTGCGCGACGAGCTGCTCTCGGTCGAGTTGTTCTGCAGTCTCGCCGAGGCCAGGGTCATGGTCGAGGACTTCCGCGAGGACTACAACGAGCGCCGGCCACACTCAGCGCTGGGGATGGCGGCGCCGGCTCGCTTCGCGCACGCGTGGAAGCTCCAGGATGAGCGCACAACCACTAGCTTCAACGACAACCGACTCTCACAAGAGGTGGACCGATGAACGGGGTCCGGTCAACCGGCGCACGACACCGTTGCGGGCGATCCGTAGGGAGCGCTCGCAACTCGACACTGAGCACAAACGCTGGCAGTCGGTCACGGACGCGGCCGAGCGCCGGCAGCGTCAGGCCGAGGTCACGCTCACCTACCTGGACGAGCGCGAAGCGCATGTGATCGAGGCAATCCGTCACTGGGCGGACGAACGCAAGGCGCGCCTACGCCAGCGCGCATCCCACGTCGCCCGGCGAGAGCTGCGTAAGCAGGGAGACAGCGGCGCGGTGACTACTTCGCTGCCGACGCAGGCGCCGAGCCGGCTCACGCGCGCCGTACGGGAAGTGGAGAACGCCAGCAACGGGCACCGCCGTTAGGCAAACCTAGAACTCAAGAGAGAAAGGACCAGTCATGTGCATCATTCGACGCACCACAGCCGCCGCAGCGCTCGCCGTGTTCTGTGCGAGTCTCATGGGCTGCTCGCAGCAGCAACTCGCCTCCTTTGTTACCGGCAAAGCCCCAGTCAGGCCGAGCTATTGGGTGGTAGAGGCGGATACGTCAGGCTCAGCGGCGTCACAAGGCCACAAGGGCGGCCCCTATGAACAGGAGATCATGGGCGCGCTCGCCGAGGCCGCGCGCGAGCAGGCCACGGTGTACGGAGGCGCGATCGACGGCAACGCGGTCGGCGACGCCTCCTGGCAGATCGACGGCGTGCCGCTGATCTCGAGCGCCGGGGGCGGCAACGCCCGGCTCGCCGAAGCAGCCCGTGTTCGGCGGACTGTCGGGCTGCGAGAGAAGGTCCGACAGTTGCTTGCCACGCGCCCAACCAACGGTTCGGACATCCTTGGAGCGCTTCAGCGCGTAGCCCAGCTCGGGCGCAGCTTGCCGAAGGGCGCGCCGAAGACGCTCGTCTTGCTCAGCGACGGTGCGATCAACCTGAGTCGCTTCGGCGGCTATGACGTGTACGCGCACCCGCCGGACACGCCGGCGATCCGTCGGGGACTGATCGCGCAGTTCAGGGCTGAACGCGAACTGCCCGACCTCTCGGGTTGGAGGGTATGTCTCGGCGGTATCGGCGTGGGAGTCGGCGACCGTTCCACTGCCCGCGCGGTGGTCGAGTTGTGGGAAGCGCTGATCCCGGCTACCGGCGCGACGTTGGTGCAAATCAACTCGACGCTGGCGTTCGGTTAGCAGCATGGCTCGGGTCGTCGGGACGGCGGTCGTCATCGTCATTGGGTTGACGATCGCTGTCCCGCTCATCACCCGGTTGGTGGATGTCTTGGTCGCTCCCGTGGTTATAGGCGTGGTGCTGTACCTCGCGGTGCGGATCACCAACGCCCGACTAAATAGCTGGTAGTCGCATCTGTTGAGTGAAAAAGTGTTTACAAAGTTTCCAATTCGTCAGACAATCAAATGGAAACGTAGTTACCACAGTGAAAGGGGGTGTGAGTCATGGCGAACCGGAAAGTGCGTGTCCGCTCGAAGCGGCTAGATCAAATAGACGAGTCCAAGCTCGCGCTCGCCGTCTGGCTTTTGGCCCGCGAGATCGTGGATAACGAAGCTGGCGCTGAGAAAAAGTCCGCGACAGACGAGGGCAGTCTCGCGCCGGGCAAGGAGGCCGCATAGTGGAGCTGCTGGCCCTGATATTGACGCTGCTGTGTGGAGTCGGACTGTTCGCGGCCGTGGAGCTGCGCGAGCGGTCGACCGCTCCCCTGCAGACGGCCGAGCTGAAGTTCGGCACCGACCTGAACACCGATCTTGTTCAGGCAATGATTGCGAGTGTGGCGGGGCTGCCGAGCAAGGCGGTTGTGAATGTGGAGGCGATCAGCGACTCGGGCGGCATCCGTCATTTTCTGACCAGTGACCAGGCGACACTGGACACGCTGCGTGGACAGTGGCGCGGCTTGTTGCCGAGCCTGCGTTTGGACCCGCTGGAGGACCCGCCCTCGGAAGACTGGCCGACCGGCGCAGTACTGCGGCTTGGTGGACACCACCCGGTCCTGCGTGACGACGGTGCGGCCCAGGCGGCGGCGTCGCTACTTGGCGCGCTGCAACCGCTGGGAAAGGATGAGGCGCTGCGGTGGCGGGTTGTGCTGGCCCCAGCAACGCGACCGCGACTGCCCGAGCCGGCCTCACGCGCAGAGCAGCGGCAGGCGGGGAGCCTGTTTGGTCTACTGGCCGCGCCGGCTCCCCGTGCCGACCATCTTCGAGCGCTGAGAACGAAGTACGCCGGGCCGGTGGTGTCGGCCGTCGTGATCGTAGGCGTCCGGGCAGGGCATCCCAGGCGGGCGGCACACCTGCTTAGCCGGGTCGCGTCGGTAGCACGCTCGCGCCGGGGCGGCTACGGCGGCGTGGTGGTGCGCAGGCGCTCGGAGCGCCAACTCGCTCGGCTGTTTGCCAGGCGTTCCCTCGGTCGAGGTGATCTGTACTCCCCTTCCGAACTGGCGGCGCTGATCGGACTTCCCATAGACGCGCCGCAGGTGGCGGGGCTCAGCCTCGGCACCGCGCCGGTCCTGATGCCGTCGCCGCGTATCCCGACATCGGGGCGGGTGCTGGCGACCTCGACTTGGCCCGGTAGCGACCGCGTACTGGCCCAACCAGTCATCGGCGGTTTGTCCCACAGCCTCTACGCCGGGCCGAGCGGTGTTGGCAAGTCGTCGCTGATCCACAATCTCAGCGCTGGCGAAATGGCAGTCGGACGCGGGCTGCTCGTGATTGACGGCAAGGGCGACCTGGCGAGCGACCTCCTCGGCGCTGTCCCCGAGCGACGCCAAAAAGACGTCATCGTGCTCGACCCTGGCCGGGGCGGTGCGGTGCCGGGGCTGCGGATGTTCGGGCGCGGCGAGTCGGCCGAGCTGTCCGCCGACCTGATCCTCGGGGTCCTCGGCGACCTCTATGCCGACAGCTGGGGTCCGCTCAGCGCCAGATGGTTGCGGGCAGGGTTGGTGCTACTCGGCGGCGACCCGGGCGCGACTCTCGCGGACTTCCCTTTCGTGTTCAGCGACGACGCCTATCGCCGCCGCCTGGTCGCACGTCTCAGAGATCCGCTGGCTGAACAAATCTGGAGTTCATTCGAGGCGATGAGTGCGGCCGAGCGGGCGCACCAACTGGCGGCGCCACTGAACAAGATCGAGGAGATCATCGGGCGCAGGACCGTCCGGGCCGTACTGGCTCAGAGCGCCGCCGAGGCCAAGCTGGATATGCGCGCGGTACTGGCCGGCGGCAAGGTCGTGATCGTCTCGCTGGCGCCGGGGCAGATCGGAGCGCCCGCTGCCAGGCTGCTCGGGGCGCTGGTAATCCACGAGCTCTTTCTCGCGGTCCAGGCCCGCGCCGTGCTACCGCCGGAGCGCCGGACGCCGTTCTCCGTGTTCGTCGACGAGCCGATGGTGCTGGGCGATGTCAGCCGCACCGTGCCGCTGGACAGCCTCTACGAGCTGGCGCGTGGCATGGGCGTGGGTGTCACGCTCGGCGTGCAGTCACTGGCGCAGCTACCCCAAAAACTTCGTGCCGCCGTTACGACGAACGCGTTGACGCTCGTGGCCTTTCGGCAGTCGGCCGACGACAGTCGCATCCTCTCGGCAGAGCTGCCGGGCGTCTCAAGTGAGGGCTTGCAGAACCTCGGCCGGTTCGAGGCGATCATGCGGATTGGTCTCGGGCCGGGCGATGTGGCACCGCCGGTCAGCGGCCGGACCTTCCCGCCACCAGCGGCGATCAGCGACCCCGAGGTGGTGCGTCGGATCTCGGCTGAGCGCTACGGCACCGACCCGGCCCGTGTTGACGCGGCGCTGGCCGAGCGCCACAAGCCCGGCGGCACTGACGCGCGACCGGTCGGCCGCTCACGGAGGTCGTCGTGATGGGTGCAACCTGTCCGCTCGCCGGTCCGCTCGCGTCGAGTCGGTACGCCCAAACGCCCCTTGCCCGTGGGCGCTGTGGAGCCGCAAGGCCAACGACTGTCACTGCCTCACTCTGCTTCTCCTTCTCTCCGCTCCCCGCTGTCCCCGTCTCTTCCTGCTCCGCTCACTCCATCCCGGCATCCCTTCGAGACCGTGGAGGCGTCTCGTGAACCGGCTCAGCCAGGCGCGTCTCGTGGCCTTGGCGGCTGAGCTATCCGAGCGCGATCGCCAGATCATCGAGACGGTCGTGCGGCTGCGACTGGTCAGCGGGACGCAGCTCGAGCGACTGTTCTTCGCCGCCACGCCAAATCCGGCCTCGCGGGCGCGGCTGGCGCGCCGTACGCTGGCAAGGCTCGTCAGCCTGCGCTTGCTAGACCGGCTGGAGCGGCGGATCGGCGGGGTCCGGGCGGGTGCCGCCGGGCATGTCTACTACGCCACCTCAGCCAGACAGCGCCTCGTGGCCTACTGGCAGGGCGAGGGCTTGCGGCGGGCACGCAGCGGCTATGAGCCGGTGGCCTCCTTCGTCCGCCACACGCTCGGGATCGCCGAAAGCTACGTGCAGCTGGTCGAGGCGGAGCGGGCCGGGTCGGTGGAGTTGCTGGATTTCCAGCCCGAGCCGGCGGCGTGGCAGAGCTTCACCGGACCCGGAGGCGCCCGCCTGATGCTCAAGCCCGACGCCTTCGTCCGTCTCGGGATCAGCGCCGAGGAGGAGGAGCGCGCCTATCTGGAGATCGACTGCGGCACCGAGGGGCGGGCGGCCCTTGCCCGCAAATGTCGGGCCTACCTGATGGCCTGGCAAGCGGGAGTCGGTGGGGCGGTGTTCCCCCGCGTGGTCTGGATCACGACGACCGAGCGGCGGGTAGCGCTGCTCACGGCGGTCTGCGCCTCGATGCCGGCGGAGGCATGGAAGCTGTTCGTCGTCACTACTCCGGAGCGGGCGCTGGCGGTCCTGACGGGCGGCACACCGGAGTCGTCCCGATGACGCCGCGCAACACGATCCTCGGCGGCGACGCTGCAGCCGTCCTAGCCGGGCTCGCGCCCGAGTCGGTGGATACGGTCGTGACCTCGCCGCCGTACTTCGGGCTGCGCATCTACGGCAAGGAGCCCGACCAGCTCGGGCTTGAGGGCGACGTTCACGAGTATGTGGCGGGGCTGCGGCACGTCTGCCGCGAACTGGCGCGAGTACTCAGACCGACTGGCGCCTTGTGGCTAAACCTCGGCGACTCTTACTCGCGCGCCAAGGCGTGGGGCGCACCGCCCAAAAGCTTGCTGCTCGCACCCGAGCGACTGCTCCTGGCGCTGGCCGGCGACGGCTGGATCGTGCGTAACCGTATGGTCTGGCAGAAGCTCAACCCGATGCCCGACTCTGCACGCGACCGACTGGCCGTCACGCATGAGGACATTTTTCTGCTGACCAGGGAGCCGCGCTACTTCTTCGATCTCGACGCAATCCGGGTGCCGCACACCAGCACGCCAAGCAAGCTGAAGGCGCCGAGCGGACTGCGAACACCGCGCGGTCCCCGTGGCGGCTGGCACAGCGGAATAGCCCGGCTTATCGCCGAGGGACGCGTCGGTCATCGCAACGGGCGCAACCCCGGCAGCGTGTGGCCGGTGGCCACCAGCTCCTACCGGGGAGCGCACTTCGCCACCTTTCCCGAGCAATTGGTCGAGCGGCCGATCCTTGCCACCTGCCCTGAGCGGATTTGTGAGCGCTGCGGGCGGCCGTGGCGGGCTGACTACCGGCGCAGCGGTGGCGAGCTCGTCCGAGAGCGCTACCAGCCCGACTGCGCCTGCGACGCCAGTTTCACGCCGGGTTTGGTTCTCGATCCGTTCTTCGGTAGCGGCACAGTGGGAGCAGTCGCCCGGCGCCTGCGCCGAGACTGGCTCGGGATCGAACTGAACCGGGACTATCACCGGCTGGCGTGGCAACGCGTAGCGGCCGCATGAGCGCAGGGGGTGGATGCCTGAACGCCCGGCGGAGGGGACGCAACTTCTTCTGCCGGGCCACAGTCATCCACAACGCCAGGAGGTCACAACATGGCCACGAAGGCCCAAGAGGTCTACGACAAGGTGAACGCGCTGATGGAGGGTGGCATGAGTCGCCCCGATGCGTTCAAGAAGCTGGCCGCCGAGTACAACCAGCCGGTTGCATCTTTGAGGGGGAGTTATTACGCCTTCTCTCGGGGAGCCGCCGGCAATGGCAAATCACGGACAAGGCGACGGGAAACTACGGCCAGTGATGCGTTGGCTGACGCCCGCGCTGCCTTGGAACGCTCGATCGAAGCAATCGATGTCGAGGTCGAAGCCGCCAGGAGCAGGGCGGAGGAGAGCAAGGCCGAGTACGAGGACATGAAAGCCAGCGCCAGCGACCGCAAGAAGGCCATCGCGGCGAAGCTCAAGGCGCTGGAGTCCTAGATCGGATTACCCCTACGGGTGGCCTGGATCACGCTGATTCAGGCCACCCACACTTACACCTCGCAGCCAGATAAAAGGTAAAATGGGCGACAACAAAAGTGTTTACAAGGTTTCCAAATTGAGAGATAATCAGGACAGTAATTAGGAACTATGCATGACGAAGGAACAGGCCAATCGGATCGGCCGGATGATCGCCACGGCACGGCGCAACAAGGGCTGGTCACTGCGGCAGCTCAGCAACGAGAGCGGCATTTCACATACCTGGCTGCTGAAACTCGAGCACGGCGTATATCTGACGCCGGCTCCCGACCTGTTGATTCGCGTGGCCGACGCCCTCGGCGTCGATCCCGAGCGGATCGACCGCATCGTGAAGGGGCAGATGTCCGACAGTCTGCCGGGCGTGCGCACCTATTTCCGCGCCAAGTACGACCTGACCCCGACGGAGATTGACGCCATCGAGGCCACGGTCGAGGACATTCAACGAAAGCACGAAAGGAGGGACGCCGCATGACAGCGACCATCACCAAGACACAGACACAAACCGGGCTGCTTGAGCGACTGCGCGAACTGGTGCCACGTCGGGGACTGTCCCCCGCCGAGGCCAGACAAGTCGCCGAGCGCCAAGCTGCGATCCTGCTCAGTAGCAGCAGCATCGAGGGGCCGAGCGTGCCCGACGAGATCATCACCGATCTGCCGTTTGTGACCGTGACGCACCGGCCGGGCTTTCCGACCTCCGGCATGGCCACGCAAACCGACTCCGGTTGGGTGATCGTGCTGCGCGCCGAGGAAGCCAAGGTGCGCCAGCGCTTCTCGATGATCCACGAGTTCAAGCACGTTCTCGATGATCCGTTCATCGAGTGGATGTACCCGACCAAGCGCGGCCAGAGCCCCGAGGATCGCGCCGAGCGCATCTGCGACTACTTCGCCGCCTGCGTGCTGATGCCGAAGATGTGGGTCAAGCGCGATTGGGCAGCTGGCGGCATCCAAGACCTCGCCCGGTTGGCGCGCCGCTACCGCGTCTCCCAGGTAGCGATGGCCGTGCGTCTCTCAGAGCTACGCTTGCTGCCACCGACGCCCCGCTGCGCTGGAACCTCCCGGATCGGAGACGGACGATGAGCAGCTTGATTGAGCCGCAGGCCCCCGAGCATCCGCTGAACGCTCCCCGCGCAAGGGCAGCGCTCTACCTGCGCGTCAGCTCGCCCGGCCAGGTGCGCACCGACTACGACCCCGAGGGTCTGTCGCTCCCAGCCCAGCGCATCGCTTGCGAGCGCAAGGCGGGCGCGATCGGTGCCGAGGTTGTGCGCGAGTACGTCGAGCCCGGCATTTCCGGCGGCGAACTGGTCAAGCGCAAGGCGTTTCGCCAGATGATCGAGGACATCCGCCAGCTACGCGACATCGACTTCGTCGTCGTGTGGTCGGTCAGTCGGTGGGCACGCAACCAGGAGGATCACTGGACCGCCCGAGGGCTCATCAACCGCGCGGGAGCCAAGCTGACCTCGGTCAAGGAGCCGATTGGCGAGGACACCTCGCACGGCGTCATGCTCGAGGGCGTCATGGCAGCGGTCGCGGCCTCCCGGCGCATCGAGATTTCCGAGGACGTCAGCCGGGGCATCCGCCGCAAGATCGAAGTCGGCGGCACGCACAGTCGCGCCTCGATCGGCTATCTCAACGTGCGCGAGCCCTTGCCCCAAGGGGGCGAGGTACGCACCGTCGTCGTCGACCAAGAGCGCGCCGCGATTATCCGCTGGGGCTGGGAGACCTACGCCACCGGCCTCTACTCGATTGCCGACCTCACGAAGCTGTTGGAGGTCCGAGGCTTGCGTAGCCGGCCGACGCCGTGCTATGTCGCCAAACCGCTCAGCCAGTCGCAGGTTCACGCCATGCTCTCCAACCGCTACTACTTGGCCGAGGTCAAGTACCGGGGCAAGTACTACCCCGGCCGTCACGAGCCGATCATCAGCGAGGAGCTATTCGAGAAGGTGCAGGCGATCCTCGCGGCCCACAAGCTCGCTGGAGAGCGCGACCGCAAGCACTCGCACTACCTCAAGGGCAGCCTCCACTGTGGGAACTGCGGGCGACGCCTGACCTACTCGCGCAACAAGGGGCGCGGCGGCACCTATGAATACTTCATCTGTTCGGCCAACCAGCGCCATGAGTGCCCGCAGCGCGCCCAGCGTGTCGATGCCGTCGAGGCCGAGGTCGAGCGGCACTACAGCACCATCGCGATCACCGATGCCGACCGCGAGCGTGTCCAGGCAGCTATCGAGCAGAAGCTCTCCGAGCTGACCGAGATCAGCGCACAGGAGCTTGAGCGCTGTAGCGGGTTGCTGGCGGACCTCAAAACGCAGGAGCGCAAGCTGATCGAGAAGGACTATCGCGATGAGATATCCGCCGAGCTGTTCAGTGAGGAGTCCTTGCGCATCAAGCGGGAACGTGCCGACGCGACCGCCATCGTCAACCGTCTCAGCGTCCACCACGATCAACTTCAGACCACGCTCGCGCTAGCGCTGACGATTCTCAGCCAAGACATCCACGACCTCTACCTGCGGGCCACCGCGACGCAGCGTCGATTCATCAACCAGGCGATCTTCGAGGCGATTTGGGTTTCCCACGAGGGCGAGGTCGAGCGCTCGCAGCTCAAGGCGCCATTCGACGAGATCCGCGTCATCAGCGAGGCCACACGCATCGTCAATGAGGCTGCCTCTCGGCGAGAAGCCGAGCCAGTTGGGGCCGTCCTGGGGGCCGAGAACGGGAAAGCTCCTGAGCCAGAGGAGGCATCAGGAGCTTTGGCCCTTGGTTCGATTAGGACATCTATGGTGGAGCTAGCCGGACTCGAACCGGCGACCTCCTGGGTGCGATCCAGGCGCTCTCCCAACTGAGCTATAGCCCCGTGCGCACGCCGCTTAGGCGCGAGCTCACGCAAGTTTAGCCCGCGGTGGGCGTCGGGTTAGGCAGCGGCTGGGCTAGGTATGGTGTTGAGGCGAATGGGATTGCTCGATGACGCCATCCGCGAGCACCTGGAGTTGAAGCGCCGCCGAGGCGCCGATCCAGGAGAGGTTGCCCGCGAGCAGCGAGAGGCACTGGACACGATCGACGGCCAGGCTCCGGCTGAAGGTGCCGGGACCGCGCAGGATGCCTCTGGCCCACCCGCCGTGTCCGGCGCGCCGCTGGTCGACCGGCCCGCCGACGCGCAGCCCGAGCCGACGGCGCTCGGCGATGTGTCGCCAGGCGCCGGGCCGGCAGAGCCTGTCAAGGCCGCCGTACCGGCCGAGCCGGCAGGCGCCGCCGGCGCCGGCGAGACGGCTGAGCTGGACATGAGCAGCGTGCTGGGCGAGGACGCGGAGCACGCGCCCGCCGAAGGCACGGCCTCTGAGCCTGCCGGCGCGGGCGAGTCGCTCGAATGGGAGATGCCTTCGGATACGGCCGCACGGGAGGCGGCGGCGGAGGAGCCCGACGAGGACGTGCTCGAGGAGACGCCCGACTTCCTCCGCGACACTCCCGAGCAGGACCGGCTGTGGTTTGAGCAGCGCCCCCCGCGCGACTTCGACTTCGACAAGTAGCTCGCCGCGAACGCTTGCGCGCCTCCTCCCTGTCGTAGCCCGTCCCCTAAACTCGGAGCCTTGGGGCCATAGCTCAGCTGGGAGAGCGCCTGCTTTGCAAGCAGGAGGTCACCGGTTCGATCCCGGTTGGCTCCATAGACAATCGTCTGCTGAGGGCGCGGCGCGCGCGGCGCGCGCGGTTCTTCTCATAGCGTGGTCAAGACCTCGACGTCATTTTCGCCGCCCATGGCGAGGATGCTCGAGTCGAATGTGACCAAGCGCTCTCCGCGGCGACGAGCGAGTGTCAGTAGGTGCGCGTCGGTCACTTGCCGATAGCCGGCGATCGACGGTACGTCACGGTCGCCCATTGAGACGTCATCGGTGAGGAAGCGATGGTCGGGTTGCGCGCGCAATGCTGAAAGCACCCCTCGTGCCGCATCGACGCCGATCGCGCTTGGCAGCACGATTGGGTTGGACGACACCCGCACGAAGCCGCTCTCTGTGATCGGACACGTCGCCCATCCCGCGGGGCTGTTCGCAGTGAACCATGCGCGCATCGCCGTATGGTGCACGTGCGAGTCCCAGGCCAGCGCGACTAGCGCGTTGACGTCCAGCAGCGCCACCGGGATGCTCAATCCTCGTCGAGTGCTCGCCGCACCATCTCTGGCGTGATTGGCGGCGTACCTGCCGGCACACGGATGACCGGCAGTCCGTCGTCAGCCTCAACCCGAGCGGGGGTCAGTCCCCGACGGGCAAGCTCAGAGATAACGGAACCGAGCGAACGGTGCTCCCCAGCGGCGAGCTGCCGCGCAACCGCGACGACATCCTCATCGATGTTCAAGGTTGTCCGCACAAAATGATGTTAGCGCATCATCGCATCAGCCCTTCGCCTACTTACCGGCGAGCACCACTCGACCTCCGGGGGCAACAACGCAAGCCGGTTCGTTGACTTCGGTTGACTCCACTCGACGGACAGTGGTCGAACCGGTCGGTGAGGGGTCGCGCGGGGCCCAAGCCGCCATCCTGGTTAGCCGTCACGCCGGCGCTTCGCTTTGCCCCCGCCGCTACCGAATTCAAACGTCACCCAGTCGATGAGGTCTGCCGGTGGCCATCATCTGCGCCATACGGATGCCCACATCGTGCGAATCCAGGAACCCCACATGGGCGTCACCAATTGCCTTGCTGAAGAGAGCGAGGAGTCTGGGTTGACGCCTTTGGTAAAAAAAGCGATACATGAGCACCTGTGCCAAAGCAGCCCTAACTGCGCCTGTTCACCTCGTGCGAGCGCCGCTAGACAGTTCACGTCCCTTTACACGCGCTATGTAGTCCGAACTGTCCTTCGGCCTGAAGTTCACGAGGGGATCATCAAGACTGCTCTCGTGGCGAAGTGCCTCATACTCCCGCCTACCTCGTCGCTAAGCCTCCAGCGAGTGCCGTACCCATCAAAGGTAAGTGGCAGGCATCCGTCACCATTCGGTCGCGTTGCCAGGAGACTCGCCTTCTCCACTTGGTCTCGACGACGCGAGGACGACGAATCGAGATCGTCAGCAGTGAAATGTGAGCCAAAGGTGGCCTCGATCCTTGCAAGCGCCTTCGCGCGCGATGCGCTCCTCCCCAACACCAGGATCAGCCACTGATGTAGCTGACTGGGGGAAGTGAGATCCATCCGCGACAAATAGCCTACGACCTGCTCACGGCCAGTGTAGGTCGAGTGCTCGCGCCGTGGTGCTGAGCTTCATGATCAGCCGATACGGGTCTGTCGGTGAGGGCTGGAAGTCGTGGGCGCGGTAGAAGTCCGCTGCGTTGCTGTCCACCGCGTCGACGATTACAAGGCGCCCGCCGGCTGAGCGAGCGGCCGTGACGATCGTAGTTAGGGCGTAAACCAGCAGCTCGGCGCCGAGCCCTTGGCCATGCAGATCTCTGCGTAGTGCCAGCTTGGCGAGGAGGATCGCGGGGATGCGCTTTGGCGCTCCGCGGCCGACACCCGGTGAGGCGGTATCCCGCTCGACGAGATACGGGGCGATCGCGAAGTAGCCGACGACAGCGCCAGTTGCGTCCTCGACGAGTAGATATGTACGAGTGCCCTGCCCTGTGGCGCTCCGGGCGTGTCGCTGGAGCCATTCGGTGAGGGCATCGTGCCCGCAATCGAAGGCGTCGAGGTCGTGGCCGGCGGCAAGCGGCTCGACCCGGTAGCTCACGTCGACTTGATTCGCCTGCGCCGCGCGACCGCAGTAGCCGCCCTTGCCAGTCCGGGCGCGTCCTCCGGCTCATCGAGAGATGCGACGAGCTGGTCGAAGTAGGCGGCTGGGACTACCGTCGACGCGCGCTCCCGCACGAGAATGTCGGCGCGGTCCAGTGCAGCAAGGACGACAAACGACGACACTGACTCGCCGGCCAGTGCTGCTGCTTGCTCGATCTGCTTGCGCTCCGTTGATGTAAGTCGCGCCTCTAGGCGCTCTGCCTTGACGGCCACGCCAACCTCCTTAGCTACGTACAAGTGTACGGACCGATCCCTCACGCGTCAAGAGGTTGGCTCATGGCTCTATGGAGCCGACCGACCCCAAGTCGACCCGCTCTGCGCGACTGCCGGGCGGGCCGCGCTATTCCGGTCCGGCTTTCGCGCAGGCAGTCATCCCGAGACTGCGTGCAACGGCAGCATCTCGTCGCGCAAGGCTTATGAACGTCGCGAACGCGGTTCGAATGCGCTCGGCATCGCCGGTTCCATATGCACTCGCGATTTCTTCCTCGTCTCGCGCTTCCCGGAAGTAGGCGGCGACGAGCTGATCGATGACGCCAGCCTGCATCGGCGGCCTGGGCAATGCCCTGACCTCGTTGTCTGCCGCGCGCGAGACAGCGACTATTTCGTGCCACACGGCCTCGCCAGTAGCCCCAGCAGCATGAGAGCGGCTTTCGATCGCCTCTTGCTCTCGCGCGAGAGTCCTGCAGATCTCATTCGCACGTCCATCGAACTGCGCGAGCGTCGTCGATGAAGAGACCGCCGTCTGCGTCGGAGCGCCTGCCTTTCCGCAGCCCACCAGGGGCATGGCAGCCAGCAGAGCGATCGCCGCAAAGGCCAACGGGCGCATTAGCATCGACATCGACCGGCCGCAACATCGCCTTGAGGCCCATGCAATCACTCGCCGCCGCGCCCAAGGCCTTCGTCGAGCAAAGAGGGCTCCGCCTGGCGCGAGCTCTCTGTGGTGACTTTTGGATCGCTACTGGATCGAGCAACCCGAGGCGGTTGCGTTCTCCTTGATTTTTTCCGCGACTTCCTTGTCCTGCCCTGAGTATGCCGTTTCACCTTTGATGAACTCCTGTCGCGACAGTTCCGTCCAGTTCGTGTACGAGATCTGGGCGTTCCCGCAGGTGTTCATCCACTGCCGTTTTTTGCCAACAGTTTTCTGGTAGGTGTGGTTGTTTTTGTCGGCCTGCGAGACCGCCGGCGCGATCGTCGCGCTACCGAAGCTGATCGCTGCGCCGAGCGTGATGAGCGTGGCGCGGATCTTGGTGCTGAGCATTTCGGGTGCCTCCTCGGGCTGGTTGGTTTGTAAGACCATGCTCGCCCGGGATCGAGCCACCGGAAAGGCACCCTAGGGGTGGTGTTCCCTACCCGGGCGGCGTCCGCCGACCGCTGAGCACCGCGATACGCAAACTGCACGAGTCATCTCGCCCCATGCGTGGCTCCGAGCCGTTCGCTAAGCTGCGCCTCGCCCAATCCCGGGTCGTTCCCGGGAGCGGGGGAACCAAGTTGTTGGGGCGAGTTCCGCGGTAATCCGCAGAAGGCGCAAGTCGCTAGCCCGTCAGCTAACCCCGTCGGCCGACGAAGAGAGGCAAATGCGCAAGCATCGACGCCCCACGCCGTATGCGGTCACGCTCGTGCTCGTTCTGCTCGGCCTGCTCGGTACCGCGCAGGGCACTCTCGGCGACGCCACCGGAGGTGTCGAACCGCCGCCGATCGCAGCGCCCGTTCCGGTGCCAACCGCGCCGGCCGGTGGAACGACGCCGTCGAGCGGGGCCGTCACGCCTCCGGCGCCCGTCTTCAGCACCAGCCCGTATCCCGTGAGCTCGCGCGGCTGGGTGTTCCCGCTCTACCCGCTCGCCCGCGTCGGCGCCACGAGTTGGTGGTCGCTCGACCAGGGCGTCGATCTCGGCGGCACCGCCAACCAGTGCGGGCCCAAGCTCGTCGAGCTTGCCGTCACCAGCGGCACGATCGTGCGCGAGGGGCTCGACGGCTTCGGCAGCTCAGCGCCCGTGCTGCTCGTCGACAGCGGCCCCGATACGGGCCGCTACATCTACTACGGACACGCTTCGCCTGCGCTCGTTGCCGTCGGCACGCACGTCAGCGCGGGCCAGCCGATCGCCGACGTCGGATGTGGCGCCGTCGGCATCTCCTCGGCACCCCATCTGGAGATCGGGATCCTTCCCGCCGGTGCGACAGACTCGCAGGATCTTCCCGGCGTCGGGGAGACCTCGCACGAGACGATCGCCAACTTGAAGTCTGCCTACGGCGCAGCGCTCTCCGCAGCCAAGGCCAAGGCGGCGGCCGTGAAGGCGAGGCAGCGGGCCCGCAAAGTCACGAAACGCTCACACAGGCGCTAGCCGGCGCGGCCGCGCCGGCGCTCGCCGACGGCCGTGGCAAGCGTGCGCAACGTCTCGACGGTCGTCTCCCACGACATGCAGGCGTCCGTGATCGATTGCCCGTAGGTCGGCGTCACGCCGTCCTTCAGATCCTGGCGACCGGCGATGATGAAGGACTCGAGCATCACGCCGACGAGCGCTTGCTGGCCGGCGGCGAGCTGTGCCGCGATCTCCTCGACCACGATCGGCTGGCGGTTGTGGTCCTTGCCGCTGTTGTCGTGCGAGGCGTCGATCACGACGCGCTCGGGCAGCCCCACCGCCCGTAGACGCTCGAGCGCATCCGCGACGCCCTCGGCGCCGTAGTTGGGGGCGCCGCGACCGCCGCGCAGGATCACATGGCAGTCCGGGTTGCCGCGGGTGTTCAGCACGGCCGGTGCGCCCGTGATGTCGATCCCGGCGAACGTGTGGGGGGCAGCCGCCGCGCGAACCGCGTCGACCGCCACCGCGACGTTGCCGTCGGTGCGGTTCTTGAAGCCGACCGGCATCGACAGGCCCGAGGCGAGCTGGCGGTGGATCTGGCTCTCGGTCGTGCGCGCGCCGATCGCCCCCCAACTGACAGCGTCGGCGATGTACTGCGGCGTGATCGGGTCCAGGAACTCGCAGCCAACCGGCAGGTCGAGCTCGAGCACCTGCAGCAGCAGCTTGCGCGCAAGCCGCAGTCCCTCGTTGACGTCGCCCGTGTCGTCGAGGTGCGGGTCGTTGATCAGACCCTTCCAACCCGTCGTCGTGCGCGGCTTCTCGAAGTACACGCGCATCACCACGAGCAGATCGTCCTTCAGCTCGCGCGCCGTCGCGCTTAGGCGCTGCGCGTAGTCAAGCGCCGCCTCGGGGTCGTGAACGCTGCACGGCCCGACCACGACGAGCAGCCTGTCATCGACCCTGTTGAGCACATCCGCGACCGCCGAGCGCCCGTGCAGCACGAACTCCTCCGCACTTGGGGCAAGCGGCTGCTCGTCCATCAGGACGCCAGGTGAGATCAGGCCCGTGACCCACGCAATCCGCTGGTCCCGAACGTGATCCAGCTGCTCGGAGGGGCCAGCCGACATCGTTGCGATCGTACCAACCGGCTGTGTGATCGCCAGGGGGCCGTCATCGCCTGTCGGCTCGGGCGGTCCGCCGGCCGAACTCGGCCACCCATCACGGTGCGCTCGTCTCCATCTCGGCGCCGTCGCGGCTAACTTAGCCCCATGCGAATCGCGACGTGGAATGTCAACTCGATCAAGCAGCGCTTGCCGCGCCTGTTGCCGTGGCTCGACGAGCGCCGCCCAGACGTCGTCTGCCTGCAGGAGACCAAGCTCGCCGACGACGCCTTCGAAGCGCTGCTCGGCGAGCAGTTCATGCAGCGCGGCTACGCGCTCGCGCTGAGCGGCGAGGTGCAGTGGAACGGCGTCGCCATCCTCTCGCGGGTCGGCCTGGAGGACGTCGTGCGCGGCTTGCCCGACGGCCCCGGCTTCCCCCACCCCGAGGCGCGTGCCGTCTCGGCGCGCTGCAACGGGGTCCGCGTGCACTCCGTCTACGTGCCCAACGGGCGCGAGCCCGACTCCGAGCACTACCGTTACAAGCTCGCCTGGCTGGCCGCGCTGCGCAAACAGGTTGCCGCCGAGGCGCAAGACGCGCTGGTTTGCGGCGACATGAACATCGCCCCGGCCGACGCCGACGTGTTCGACCCGCAGGCCTACGTCGGCCACACGCACGTCACCGCACCCGAGCGCGCCGCTCTGGCCGAGCTGCAGGGGCTCGGGCTGCACGACGTCGTCCGCGACCGCTGGCCCGACGAGCGCGTCTTCACCTACTGGGACTACCGCGCCGGGATGTTCCACCAGGACCTTGGCATGCGGATCGACTTGATCCTCGCCGGCGGCGCCGTCGCCGATCGGGTCAAGGCCGCCTGGGTCGACCGCCAAGCGCGCAAGGGCAAGGGCCCGAGCGACCATGCTCCCGTGATCGTCGACCTCGACGAGGCGCCTGACGGCGACATCGGTCCCGTCGTGCCGCCGCCCTCGGCGCCCGTGCTGGGGCGCGGCGCAGGCAAGCTGCCCCAGTCTCGCTGAGTCGCCTGCACCGCCCTTGTGCGTCATCCTTGGGGGCTTGGAGCAGTCACAGAAACGAGAGATCCGCTCGTGGCTGATGGACATGGACGGCGTGCTCGTCCGTGAGGAGCAGGCGATTCCCGGCGCTGATCGCTTCCTCGCGCGCCTGCGCGAGCTCGGCAGGCCGTTCCTGCTCCTGACCAACAACTCGATCTACACCCCGCGGGACCTCGTCGCGCGGCTCGCCGCCAGTGGCCTGGAGGTGCCCGAGGAGGCGATCTGGACCTCCGCGCTCGCCACGGCGCGGCTGCTCGAGGACCAGCGGCCGGGCGGCTCGGCGTTCGTGATCGGCGAGTCGGGCGTGACGACCGCCCTGCACAACGCCGGCTACACGCTCACCGACCGCGAGCCCGATTACGTCGTGCTCGGCGAGACGCGCACTTACTCCTTCGAGCGGATCACGCGCGCGATCAGGCTGATCGCCTCAGGCGCGAGATTCATCGCGACAAACCCCGACCCGACCGGTCCGAGCGCCGCCGGCCCGCTGCCCGCGACAGGCTCGGTGGCGGCCCTGATCAGCCGCGCAACCGGCGTTGACCCCTACTTCGTCGGCAAGCCCAACCCGCTGATGATGCGCTCCGCGCTGAACGCGATCGACGCGCACTCCGAGACGGCGGCGATGATCGGCGACCGGATGGACACCGACATCGTCTCCGGCCTGGAGGCCGGCATGGAAACGATCCTCGTGCTGAGCGGTGTGACCACGCTCGAGGACGCTGAGCGCTTTCCCTACCGAGCGTCGAAGATCGTCGACTCCATCGCAGACCTGACCGACGAACTCGGTTAATCCCTGCAGTTGCCCACGACCGCTTGGGGTCGGCCCAGGTGAGCGTAGCTGGGACTTGTTCTGAGAATGCGCCATGCAATGCCCGCCGGAGCACCTAGTACGGTCACAGCGGCGCTTAATGCGGCGGAAACCGCTAGCCATCGGGCTGCTCGTTCTTTATTGTTTGACATAACGCATGCAACGAGGACGGATGCTCCAGATCTCCCGAACCAACGGTCGCCTATGTCTGAGAGCGTTTATCTTGGCGATGCTCGCCATGCTGCTGCTCGCCGCCGGAGCGCGGGCAGATGTCCCGGCCGGTGGTGGCGGAGCGCCTGAAGGCCAGGAACCGGGGACCGGCGGAGCGACCGAACAGCAGCAGCCGGGGGAAGGTGGCCCCCAGGAAGCGCCGCAGAACACGGGCGGAGAAGGGGAAGTCGCACCGGAAACGCCCGTCGGCGAAACGCCTGGAGAAACGGCCGGCGAAACCGCCGTCGGCGAAACGCCCGTGGAAACGCAGCCGCTGCCGCCGATCGAACCTGTCGAAGAAGTTACGGCTCCGCCGAGTGAACCCGTGCAAGAAACCCCGGTCGCGACGCTGCCGCTGGAAAGCTCCGAAAAAGCACCTGCCACCGCGGCCGAAGAACCCCTGGCGAGCAAAGAATCCGGCGAAGAAGGGGCAAGCGGCGGTTCGCCTGCCCATTCCTCGACGCTGCTGGCAGCTGCCAGCCCGTCCGACCCTTCCGGGCGTACCGACGCGCTCGGCGAACAGACTCCGAGCGGCCCACCGGCGACCGCTGCCGCGATCACGGCCCAAATAGCCGAAGTTTCGGGTCAGGCGGAAGGCTCGGCAAAGGCAATCCCGGTGCGCAGCGCCGGCAGCCAGGCCGGTCGCTTCAGATGCGAGCTCTCGGCGCTCGGCGGAAACATGACCGATAACTGCACCGCCGGCTGGCTGGGTGCCCCACGCGAAGCCAGCTCGGCGCCGACGAGCGCCGCCGTCACCGCAGTGTCCTCGCTGGCCGCTGCCGCCACCGCGAATTCGCCGTCGGGCGGCGGGCATGATGGTTCGGGCCTCGGCGGGCCCCCGCTGACGTCTGCACCCGGTTCTGCGCCGGGCGGCTCGTCGGGCGCCGCCACCGGTGCCGGCGGCGGCGGTGGCTCTGGTGCCGGCGTGTCGACCTTCCTCACTCTTGCCGGGCTCCTGCTGCTGGGAGCCCCCCGCGCCCTGCGGCGCCTGCGGCTCTCGTTCGAGCCCTGGCTCGCGGGCTGCTTCGTGTTGATCGCAGAGCGCCCGGACTAGCTCCCTCCGGTCACTGCACTCCGCGCCGCATCGACCGATCCGGCGCGTCAGTAATCAACTCGAGGCTTCTGGAAGGGAGCTGGACTGGATGGAGCGCCATCACATGAGGATGGCTGTAGGCGTCATTACAAGGAACGACGACGCGCTCAGCAGCGTCGCCGATCCGGCGCAAACTGCCTTCAACAACGAACGAGACCCACCAGCACCGCTGCGTGAGGTCGAATTCACCCCGACGAGCGTGGCTCGTCGGATACACACGCTGATACTCACCGGCTCACTCGACCGTGGCTCGGTGCGCCAGCTCGAAACGGAGATCGAACGGCTGTGCGAGGACGGCGTGACGGGGATCACGCTCGACCTGCGCGAGCTGACCTACATCGAAGCGATCGGTGTCGCCGTGGTCGCATTCCGCTGCGGGCTGTGCCTGCGGCGTGGCTACGACTTCGCCATGATCCGCGGTCCGCGGATCGTTCAGCGCGCCTTCGAACAGGCCGGGCTGAGCGAGCTGCTGCCGTTCACCGACGAGCGAGGACCCCTAGAGGAGCAGGCTCCGCTCACGGAGGAGCTGTCCGCGAGCGATCTCGTCGCGGTTCCGCCCCCGCTCGTGCTCGCCCCGCGACTCGAGCCGGTGGCGCGTGGGCAGGTGGTGAGCTGAATTGATCGCCCTACGGCCAGGGCGGTGAGGCGGCCGGGCACGGGGTGTTGCCTTCGTGCCCGGTCCGCCTTCCCGCGCCGGGGCCGGCGGACGGCTCAGCTGAGATCGACACGCAACAGCTTCAGCGTTCGGCAACCGTGCGGGTCGGTGCTCTGCTCGAACTCCGCAAGCGCCTCGTCCGACAAAGCCTCAAAACCGGCGCGGACGCGCTCGAGGTAGGACTCGTCGATGACCGCTCGCGCGTCGTGCAGGCCGGCGGCGAAGCGCTGATACGCCTCAGGCTTGCCGAAGTAACTCCACACCCGACCCCCGGTGGCCTGCTCGATCGACGCCGTGACCTCGCGCCGCGTGTAGTTGCGCTCGCGACGGTCGAGCTCGACCAGCTCCCCCGCGCTGACCGGGACGAGCATGCCGTTGACGCGATGGCCCGGTGCGGGTACGAGGTTGAGGAACGTCACGAACACCTCCGGACGCGAGGAGTCCTCGGCGTCGAGGTAGTACTTGTAGCCCGGCAGTGATACCGAGTTGTCCATCGCGACGTTCCAGGCCCGGCGGTGGTCGCGGAGGTGCGCCGTGCGCGGCGCGAGCTGATCGCCCTCGGCGAGGTCACGCACGAGCGAGCCGTAGGCGAAGACGTACTCGGTGGGGTCTGAAGCGGGCATCAGAGAAGAGGATCGCCGCCGGCGCCGTCGGCAACGTAGCGGGATCGGCTTCGGCTAGTCTGAGCCAGATGAGCGAGGAGCTCGCGCTCGGACCCGGAACCACGCTGCGCGTGCTATCCCACGACGAGCAAACACTTCGTGCTCGAGGCGACCTACGCCGGCGGCTCCCAGCCGCCGCCCGCGCACCTTCATCCCGTCCAGGACGAGCGCTTCGAGGTCCGCGCCGGAGAGATGCATGCGCTCGTCGGCTCCGAGCAGCACACGATCGCCGCCGGCGAGGTGCTCGAGATCCCGCGCGGCACGGTCCATCAGATGTGGAACGAGGGGGGCGAGCAGGCTGTCGTGATCTGGCGCACGGCCCCGCCGGGCCGCACGCTCGACTGGTTTCGCGAGCTTGCCGCAGCCTTGTGCGGCGAGGGCCGCGAGGACCCCTCGACGCTGCTCAGCGACTACGCCGACGTATTCGTGCTCGTTCAGCAGTGACGCCGCCGAGCGCTCGTGCCGCTGTGACCTGCCAGGCGAACGCCAGCGGCGAGGATGCGCTCAGGTCGATCGCCGGCTCGACGGTCGTGTAGGACTGCACGTCGTCCTTGAAGACGGCCTTCGCGTCAAAGCGCGCGAGCCCGTCCCCGCCGCCCGGCGGGCACCTGCGCATGCCGGGCACGCGACCCTTGCTCGCGGCGTCGCTCGGGCCCTCGACCACGGCGCCCGCGAGCACCGGCGGCGAGCCGTCGAGCGAGCCGGCGAGGTTGGCGAGCTGATCCGATGGGCACGCCGGGAAGCTCGAGCCGTCGCCGAGGATGAACGACGAGCCCCATGCGTTGGCGCCGAGCACGTTGCCGAGCCAGCGTGTCGAGAGGGCGCGGTAAGTGGCCGTGCCGGTCAGCTCGTCGTACTCGGCGGCCATCGTCGACAGCCCGCTGCCGTGCGCTGCCGTGTCGGCTTCGGCCCAGGGGAAGCCGAAGCCGAAGGGGTCGCCGCGCGACTGGTCCGCCGCCTGATCGAGCTGCTCCTTCAGCTGGGTGATCAGCTGGGCTTCGCTGCTCGCCATCCCCGGCGGATCTCCCGCCACGCGCAGCGCGCGCACGAGCTCGAAGTGCGCGAGCCCGCTGACGTCGTACAGGTTCAGCGGTTCGCCTCCACCTGCGTGTTCGCCGTAGGAGCGCGCCCAACCCGCTGCGCGTTCGAGGTAGAACGAGGGCTGGGAGTGCGGGAGCCCGCCCGGCGTGCCGGGCGAGGAGAGCGCGATCGCCAGCTCGCTCGCGCCGAGCTCGAGATCATCGCGCCATTCGCTCTCCGGATAGAAGTCGAACGGGATCGCCGTCAGCAGCGGTCCGTGCGGGTCGGTGTCGGCGAGGTCGTAGATGTGCTCGCCCACGCTCAGGCAGCGGGCCGCCAGCGCCGGGTCGCTCGCGCCGAAGATCTGCGCGCACAGCGCGAACGCCGCCGCGTCGCGCCCGGCCAGGTTGGGGCTGATCGGCGAGCCTGGCGGCCCGGCGCGAAAGACCGGGCGGTGGCGGATGTAGCGCGCGCCCGGATCTTCCCCGCCGTAGCCGTCATCGGCCTGGGGCAGGCGCCAGATGTCGTGGTCGCCGAGCGTCTTTGAGTTGCCCTCGCCGATCCCCACCTGGTAGTAGAGCGTGCGCGTCGAGTCGTTCCACATGCGCAGCAGCCATTCCACGCCGAAGCGCGCCTCGGCCGTGAAGTCCGCAGCGCCGGCGCTCGAGCCCATCTGTGCCGGGAAGTCGCGCACGCCGGCCAGCTGCAGCGCGACCGTGTAGCCGGTCGTCTGCACGAACTTCAGGTAGTCGCCCGCGTCCCACCAGCCGCCCGAGGCGTCGATCGTCTCGCCCGTCGGCACGAGGTCTTTCTCGAAGGCGCCGTCGCGGTTGACCGCAGGCGTGTCGTACACGATCGCGTGGGCGTCGTTGAGGTGCCCTGCGGCCGAACGCAGCGGCGAGCCGATGAAGTCGGGACCGTCGCGCTCGGTCTCATAGAACGACAGCGCGTTGGCGAGCGGCTGCGCGTAGAGCGCGGGAGCGGGCGAGATCTCGAACGCCGGCGAGCTGGCCGGCGCGTGCCCGGCGACTGAGATCTCGTAGCTGCCCGGCGTCTGCAGCGAGTCGAAGTCGAGCGTGTCGACATGCGCGAAGCGCTTGCTCCATGCACCCGTCGAGGGGCCGACGACGCCGCTGAAGGCGACTTCGTTCCCCGGCAGACGCCGCACCGAGAAGGGCTCGCCGGCTTGCTCGCGGCGGGACATCAGGTAGGCACGCTTGCTCGCCGCCGTCGCGTAGCCCGCTTGGTCGACGCGCACGAAGGACGAGCCCGTCGCGGCGTCGCCCGCACCCGGCTGCGCCAGAAGCAGCGAGGCAGGCACGAGTGCCACGAGCACGATCGCAAGCAGTGCCGCGCGCAGATTCGCGAGCTCGAGCCGCACGAGCGATCTCCCTCCGAGCATCCGCTGCTCCTCCCCCATCCCCGCTCAGGCTAACGCGCCGGTGCTCAGCGGCGGTGCACGATCAGCGGCGGTGCACGGTCAGCGAGCGCGAGTGCAGGTGCTCCTCGGCCTCCGGGTCCAGCGGCGGCGCCGGGGGGCGACGGAACGACTTCGGCCGCCAGCGCTCGGACGTGCTCGGCCCTGGACGGCAACGCCGCGAGCGCAGGCCGATCACGAGCGCGAACACGTTGAGCAGGCCGACGCCGGTGACGATCGCCGCGACCACGCCCGCCAGCAGCAGCGCGAGGACCGTCAACGCGATGAGTGCGATCGCGAGCATCAGCGCCAGCATCACCCTGGGTTCTACGCCGCGGAGAAGTCTCCTCCGGCCGCCGAGATCGCTGCGGCGCGGCCCTGGGCGATGCCCGCCTCGACCACCTGCTCGCGCCGACCGGCGTCCATCAGGTTGGTGCCCATCGCGGCCGCGCTGGCGGCGTCCGGGTTGATCGTGCGCACGCGCGCTCCGCGCCTGCGCAGCGCGAGCCCCTCGCTCGCCGCGATCCCGCGCGAGAGCTGACCGAACGCCCCAGCCGGCGCGCCGACGCTTGGACGCAGCGAGCCGGTCGGGTTCAAGCAGAGCACGCGATCGCCGCTGCTCACCTCGACGGCATCCATGTTCGTCGGGCTCCACGCCCCGCCGTCGACGTAGCTGCGGCCGTCCGCTTCCAGCGGCCGGAACACCCCCGGGATCGCGCACGAGGCCTGCACGGCCTGGGCCACCGAGACATCGGGCGCGCGCGGGGAGCCGAACACCACGCGCCGACCGCTCGCGAGATCCACGGCAGCGATGCGCAGGCGCCCGTCCCAGCTCACACCGGCCTGCTCGACCATGCGCCCGAGCTGCGCCAGCGAGCGGCGCCCGGCGGGGATCCGGCCGAGCAGCGTGCGTCGCAGCACGGCCCCTCCCGGCGCGCTCGAGACGAGCGCGAGCGAGGCCAGCGGAGCGCCCGCCACGCTCGCCAGCTCGCCTGCCGCCGCGAGCGCCCGGCGCGTGAACGAGGACCCGTTGGAGCTGGGTGGCTCACCGTCGCGATCGCCTGGCGCAGCCCGCTGCCCGAGCCGCGCGGACGGATCCAGCCCCGCGACCAGCGACGCCGCCACGATCGAGCCGGCCGACGTGCCGAGGTAGCCGCGACAGGCGTGAGCGTCGAAGGAGCCGTGCCCCTCGAGGCCGGCCAGCACGGCGCTCATCCACGCCTCGCCGAGCGTCCCACCGCCGCCGAGCACGAGCACGTCAGGCGTCTGCATCTCTCCCACGCTAGCCGGGTGCGTGATCGAGCAGGTCCAGCACGGCGGTCTCGACCTTCCTGCGCACGCGCGCATCGGCCAGGTCGGGTCCGTCCCCCGAGAGCTCTTTCAACGCGGGGGCGATCGTCTCTCCGTCGCGATAGCGGTCGAGCACGCGGGGGTCCACGTAGGAGGCCCGGCACACGGCCGGCGTGTTGCCGAGGTAGGCCGCGACCGTCTTGATCGCCGCCCCGACTCGGCGCTCGCGCGCCGCGCGGGTCTGCGCGACGGCGTCTGGCCCCGCAAGCGCGACGGCGGCGAGCACGGTCGCGTTCCACGTGCGGAAGTCCTTGGCCGTGAAGCTGCCGCTGTGGCGCTTGATGTAGTCGTTGACCTCCTCCGCATCGAGCTCTCGCCAATGCCCGTTCTCGCGATAGGCCAACAGCTGTGAGCCGCTGCGCCGGCGCTTCAGCTCGCGCACGAGCTCGAGCGCGTCGCCATCGGCGATCGCCTGAACGCGGCGCTGGCCCGACTTCGCCGGGAAGTCGAACACGAGCTGCTGGCCCTCGACCGTCACGTGCTTGCGCAGCATCGTCGTCAGGCCGAACGATTCGTTGCGCTCGGCGTAGTCCTCGGAGCCGATGCGAAAGAAGCCGACGTCGAGCAGGCGCACGGCGCACGCCAGCACGCGCTCGCGCGAGAGCCGCTGATCGGCCGATCGCGCCTGCTCGCCCGTCGGGAGGCGCAGGTCGTGCTTGACCCGCGCGCGCAGACCGCGCAGCGCGTGGCCGAAGGCGATCATCGAATCGAACTTCTGGCGGTCTCGATGGGCGCGCCAGCGCTCGTGGTAGAGGTACTGCTTGCGTCCCGCCGCGTCGAAGCCGGTCGCCTGGAGATGTCCGCGCGGGTCCATGCAGATCCACACATCGCGCCACGCCGGCGGGATCGCCAGCGCGTGGATCCGTTCGAGCGCCTCCGGATCGTCGATCCGCTCGCCGTCGGGATCGAGGTACTCATGGCCGCGCCCGCGGCCGCGCCTGGAGATGCCCGGGGCGGCACAGTCCGATCGGCGCAGTCGCGGCACCGGCCTACTAATAGCGGGACCCGGACCGGCCGCCGTCCCGAGCCGACGCCTGTCCTCTCCCGGCCCGCGTCCAGTCGCCCCCATTCGATTGGCCGGCTCGGCGCTAGGGTAGAAAAACGAGCGTCCCCTCTACGCGATCCCCCATCGGCCTCACCTTCGACGACGGTCCCGACGAGCGCTGGACGCTGCGCGTGCTGGAGGAGCTCGAGCTCTGCGGCGCCCGGGCAACGTTCTTCGTGCTCGGCGAGCGGGTCGAAGCGACGCCCGCCGTCGTGCGCGCCGCGGTCGACGCCGGCCACGAGGTCCAGCTGCACGGGCAGCGTCACCTTCGCCACAGCCAGCTCACCGAGGAGGAGATCGAGCTCGACACGTGCGCGGCGCTCGATGCGCTCGCGCAGGTCGGCGTGCGCCCGACGCGTTGGCGGACCCCGTGGGGGATCGCCACGCCGGCCAGCGAGCGCGTCGCCGCGCGCCACGGCCTCACGCTCGTGCACTGGACGATCGACACCCACGACTGGCGCGGCGATCCGGCTCTCGCGATGCTCGCGCGCGCCCGCAGACAGCTCGCTCCAGGCGCCGTCGTGCTGATGCACGACGGGCTCGGCCCGGGGGCGATGCGCAGCGGCTGTGAGAACACGGTCGAGCTGCTCGCGCCGCTGATCGCCGCGGCGCGCGCTCGTGGTCTGACGCCTCCCGCGCTCGTGCCGCCGCCGAATCACAGAAGCGTTCTGAGCGCCCCGGTGGCGCCGTCGAGCTCACGCGAGCACGGCGCGCCGCAGCCGCTCGGAGCGTCGCAGTGAGCGCCCCGAGCCTCGAGTCGCGCGGCCCGGGAGTCGCGCCGACCTTGGGCGCGCTCGCCCCGGCCCTCGCGCAGATCGCCCTGCAGGCCGGCGAGCTCGACGCGCACCCGCGCTTCCCCGAGGAGAACTTCGACCTGCTGAGGGCAGCCGGCATCGTGCAGCTGGCCGGCGAGCGCACCCGCTGCGATCTCACGGCGGAGGCCGCCCTGATTCGCGCGCTCGCGGCCGCCGACGCGTCGACGGCGCGCATCCTCGATGGGCACTTCAACGGAGCCGAGCGGCTCGCGCTGCTGGCTCACGAGCCGCTGCGCGGCGAGGAGCTGGCGCGGATCGCCAGCGGCAAGCTGCTGCTCGGCGTGTGGGGCGCCGACCCCGCGCCCGGCGAGGGCCCGCCCGCGCATGTGGTCGAGGGTGCCGACGGCGAGCTCGCGCTCACAGGGGTCAAGACCTTCTGCTCCGGCGCCGGCGGGGTACAGCGTGCGCTGATCGTCGCGCGCGACGAGCACGACGTGAAGCGGATCGCCTATGTCGACGCGACGCGCGGGCTGTCACTCGATCGGGACTGGTACCGCGCCTCCGGCCTGCGCGCCTCCGAGAGCCATCGCGTCGAGTTCGACCAGGCTCCCGTGCTCGCGTTGCTCGGCGGCCCCGACGAGATCGTGCGCGAGCCCTGGTTCTCGCGCGACGCCGTGCGCACATCGGCCACCTGGGCGGGCATCGCCGACGCCATCCTCGCGGCCACGCTCGCGCTCGTCGGCGAGCGCGCCCTCACGGACGAGCTCAGGCTGCACGCGATCGGGCGCATGCGTGTCGCGCAGTCCTCGATCGACCGCTGGCTCGAGCACGCAGTGGGCATGCTCGACGGGGCCGAGCTCGCCGGGACAGACGCCCGGGCGCTCGCCGCCGAATGTCGCCTCGCCCTGTCTGACGCGGCGCGCCTGATCGCCGCCGAGGCGGCGCGCGTGTGCGGCTCGCGTGCGCTGATCGGCGGCAGCGCCCTGGACCGCGCGCGCCGCGACCTCGACCTGTTCCTGCTGCAGCATCGACTCGACCCCAAGCTCGTCGAGCTCGGCGCCGAGCTGCTCGCCGGGCGCTCGCGGTGAGCGTCGTGGGTCCGCCGCGGGTCGACGCGGAGCGCTTCGAGCGCCACTACGAGGCGAGCGCCGACCCGTGGAACTACCGCGACAGCGACTACGAGCGCGAGAAGTACGCCGCCACGCTCGCAGCCCTTCCGCCGCGCGGATTCGACGGGGCGCTGGAGGTCGGCTGCTCGATCGGGGTGTTCTCGGGACTGCTCGCCGCGCGCTGTGAGCGGCTCGTGGCGATCGACTTCTCCGCGCGCGCCGTCGCGCTCGCGCATGAGCGCCTGGCGGGGGAGCAGAACGTCGAGGTCCTGCAGGCGAGCTTTCCCGAGCAGGTACCGATCGGCGAGTGGGACCTGATCGTCTGCTCGGAGGTCCTCTACTACCTCGACGAGCCCGCCCTGGCGAGCGCGCTCGAGTGGCTGCAGGCGCGACTGCGCTCAGGCGCCACGTTCCTGGCTGTCAGCTGGCGCGGCAGCGGGGCCGAGGAGCCGCTGCTCGGCGACGACGTGCACGACCTGCTCGAAAGCAGATTCGCCGGCTGGCACGCGCTCGACGCGCGCCGGCCCGGATACCGCCTGGATCGCTTCGACGGCCATGCCCGCTGAGCGGATCGCGATCGTCGGTGCCGGTCCGGCCGGTCTCGCCCTGGCTCGCGCCTACCGCGAGCATGGCGGCGCCGGCGAGCTGACGCTGATCGGAGCCGAGCCGCTGCTCCCCCATAGGCGCCCGCCGCTGACCAAGGAGTTCCTGCGCGGCGAGCTCGACGCGGCCGAGCTGCCGATCGAGCAGCGCGAGTGGTTCGACGAGCAGGACGTGCAGCTCTGCCTCGGCCGGCGCGTAGGCGCGATCGACCCCCGGCGGGGCGCACTCGCGCTCGCCGACGAGGCCGAGAGTGGCACGCACGCAACCGAGCTGCGCGCCGACGCGATCGTGCTCGCGACCGGCTCCGAGCCGCTGCGTCCTGACATTCCCGGTCTCGACGACGACGCCGTGATGACGATGCGGACCGTCCCCGACAGCGTCGAGCTCGCCGTGAGAGCACGCGCGGTCGCCGAGCACGTGACGGACGGGCGGCGTGCGTCGGCCAGGCCACTCGTCGTGATCGGCACAGGCTTCATCGGCTGCGAGATCGCCGCTTCGCTGGCGCTCATGGGAGCCCGCGTGACGATGATCGGGCCGGAACCGCGCCCGCAGCAGGCGCGCCTTGGAGAGCAGGTCGGCGAGCGGATCGCCAGCTGGCTCGCCGAGCTCGGCGTCGAGCTGATCGTCGGCGCGGAGGTCAGCGCCGTGCATGAGGGACGCACGGTCGAGCTCGAGGACGGGCGGCGGATCGAGGCCGCATCGATCGCGCTCGGGATGGGCGTCTCACCGCGCGGCGATCTCGCGCAGGCCGCCGGCCTGCCGCTGCACGAGGGCGCGGTCGTCGTCGACGAGTCGATGCGCGTAGAGCAGGCGTCTCGCGCCGGCGACGCGCAGTGCGCGGTCCTCGCGGTCGGCGACGTGGCGTATGCCTACAACGCTTGCGCCGGGCGCCACCTGCGCGTCGAACACTGGGGCGACGCGCTCGGCCAGGGCGAGGTCGCCGGGAGCGTGCTCGCCGGAGAGATCGCCGTGTGGGACAGCGTCCCGGGCTTCTGGTCGACGATCGGCGAGCACACGCTGAAGTACGCGGCCTGGGGCGACGGTCACGACGACGCCCGCTTCGAGCAGCACGACGACGGCGCCTTCACCGTCTGGTACTCACGCGGGGAAGCGCTCGTCGGCGTGCTGGCGCACCAGCGAGATGGGGACTACGAGCGCGGCCGCGAGCTGATCAGCGCTCAGGCAGCCATCGCATGAGCGCCCCGGACACGACACACCTGCCGCCCCCGGCGCCCTCGCTGCGCGCCATCGTCGTCGTCCCCGCCCGCGACGAGGCAGAGCTGGTCGAGCGCTGTCTGCAGGCGCTGGCCGGCCAGCGCGACGTCGGGCGCGAGCGCTACGAGCTGATCGTCGTGCTCGACGGCTGCCGCGATCAGACGCCCGAGCGCGTACGGGAGTTCGCCGCCGCCCACCCCTCGCTGCGGCTGCACGCCGTCGAGCTCGCGCAGTCGCGCGGGGTCGGGCGTGCCCGCCGGCACGGCATGAACATCGCTTGCGAGCGACTGCTGCAGGTTGGTCGCGCCGACGGGCTGATCGCGAGCACCGACGCCGACAGCGTCGTCGCCGATGACTGGCTGGCCCGTCAGCTCGAGCTGGTGGGACGCGGGGCGCACGCGATCGGCGGACGCATCGACCTGCTCGCCGACGAGGCGCACGGGCTCTCCCAGCAGGCCGTCGGCGAGCGCGAGCGGCGCAGCGTCGAGCGGCTGCGCTCCGTGCGCTCCGCCGCTGCGCAGGAGACCGTCAGCGATCACCATCAGTTCAGCGGCGCCTCGCTGGCGATCACGGCCGCCACGTATCGCCGCTGCGGCGGGCTGCCGGTTAGGGCGGCGCTCGAGGACGAGGCGCTCGAGCGCGAGCTGATCGCGCGCGGCGTCGCGATCCACCGCAGCGCACAGGTCCGCGTGAGCACCTCGGCACGCACCGGGGGCCGCGCCCCGCGCGGTCTCGCCCAGGATCTGGCACGCTCGAATTGGCGCGCCACGCGCTCCTATCGCACGGAGCAGTTCCCGCTCATGCGGCTGCTCGAGCACAAGCGCTGCTCGATCGCGCTCGTGCTGCCGACGCGCGAAGTGGCCGACACGATAGGAGCCGTTGCCGCCCACGCCGCGCACCTGCTCGACGTGGGCCTGCTCGACGAGGTGCTCGTCGTCGATGCCGGCTCGCGCGACGGCAGCGCCGCGATCGCCGAGCGCGCCGGCCTCGAGGTCGCGCAGGAGGACGAGCTGTCGCCTGAGCTCGGCCCGGCGCGTGGCAAGGGCGACGCGATGTGGCGCGCGCTACGGGCTGTGCGCAGCGACGTCGTCGCCTTCGCCGACACAGACACAGAGGACTTCGCCGAGCACTTCCTGCTCGGTCTGCTCGGACCGCTCGTGTGCGAGCCGGACGTGCAGCTGGTCAAGGGCAGCTTTCGCCGTCCGTTCCGCGGTGCCGGGGGCCTCGAGCCACACGGTGGCGGGCGCGTGACCGAGCTGATGGCGCGCCCGCTGCTGAACCTGCACGCGCCCGAGCTGGCTGTTTTCGGACAGCCGCTGGCCGGCGAGACGGCCGCGCGCCGCGAGCTGCTCGAGCAGCTCCCCTTCAGCGTCGGCTACGGCGTGGAGATCGCGATGCTGATCGACGCCTGGAGGGTCGCCGGGCTCGACGGCCTCGCGCAGGTCGACCTCGGCGTGCGCCAGAACCGTCACCAGTCGCTGCGCGAGCTCTCGGCGATGGCCTACGCCGTGCTGCTCGCCGCGCAGACTCGCTTCCTCGGGCAGGACTTCGCCGATGCGCACGCCTGCGGCTCGATCGCGCTGCCGGCCCTCGACGGCGGTCCCGCGATGGAGTCGCGCCAGGTCGCGCTCGAGGAGCGCCCGCCGCTGGCGAGCCTGCGCGGCGAGCCGGTCCAAGCCCCGGCCTGAGTGCCGCCGAGCGTCAGCGCCCGGCGCAGCATCACAAGTCGGGGAGCGGGCCGCCGCGTCGCCACAATGCTTCCCATGGCATCGCAGCTGCACGACGCGCCGGGCGTCGCCCGCGACGAGCTCGAAGGTCCGGCGCAGCTCAGCGCGCACAAGGTTCGCACGCGCCTGTTGTTCCTGCTGGCGCTCGTGCTCGTCGTCGTTGCCGCCGTTACGCTGCTCCCCGGCCTAGGCGAGCTACGCAACCGGCTCGCCCACGCAAGCCCCGGCTGGCTCGTGCTCGGCGTCGCGTTGAAGCTCCTCTCGGGGTTCGGCTACGTCGCCGTCTTTCGCATGATCTTCTGCCGCCTGATGTCCTGGCGGGTGAGCTTTCAGATCGGCATGTCCGAGCTCGGTGCCAACGCGCTGATCCCGACCGGCGGCGCCGGCGGCCTCGCGCTCGGCGCTTGGGCGCTCAAACGCGGAGGGATGGACGGCGAGGAGATCGCCAAGCGGACGGTCGCCTTCTTCCTGCTCACGAGCCTGCCCAACGTGCTCGGCGTGATCGTGCTCGGCGCGGCGCTCGCGCTGGGCGTGATCGGCGGCGAGAGCAACCTGCTGCTGACGCTACTGCCGGCCGCGATCGCGGCGGGGGCGATCGTGCTGGCGATCTTCGCCGGACGCATCGCCAAGCGGCTGAGCGAGCGCTTGGCGAGCCGCCGCGACGGCGAGCCCTCAAAGCGCGAGCTGTTCGTCGTAAAGACGCTCGGCGCGATCGGCGATGGCGTCACCGAGGCGCTGATGCTGCTGCGCGAGGGCAACGCCGTGCTGATCCTCGGCCTGATCGCCTATCTCGCATTCGACGTGATGATCGTGTGGGCCACGTTCCACTCGCTCGGCCCCGCGCCGCCGCTGGCGCTCCTGTGGATCGCGTACCTGATCGGCGAGCTCGGCGGCCTGATCCCGGTGCCCGGCGGGATCGGTGGTGTCGACGCCGGTCTTGTCGGCACGCTCGCGCTGTACGGCGTGTCGCTGACCTCGGCGACCGGCGCCGTGCTCGCCTACCGCGCGATCGCGCTGTGGGTGCCGGCCGTCGTCGGCGGCCTCGCGTTCATCGCGCTGCGGCGCACGCTGCGCGACGAGGCCGCGCAGATCGCCGTCTGCACGCCGCAGGATGAGATCGAGGTGATCGGGCTTGGGCGCGTCAGGATCAACGACGGGTCGTGAGCGCGTAGGCGCCCCAGGTAACCGGTCGAGCGACTGCTCAGCGGTCCGGCGGGCGCTCGCCCTCGTAGTAGTCGACGGCGTCGCCCGAGCGAAACATCGCGCGCAGGCCGCCGCCGTCGGGCAACCGCTCGAAGGCGCCGAGCTTGCCCGAGTCGGGGTAGACGACGAGGTCGGGATCGCCGCTCGTGCTGAACGCGAGGAAGCGGACCGTCTGATCGGTCTCGTTGATGAGCTGGTGGCCGCCGCCCTCCCCGCGCAGGAAGGCGACGACCTCGCCCGGCGCGAGCTCGCGCCGGCCCTCGGGCGTGCGCAGGCTCGGGCGCCCGTCGAGCACCACCACCAGCTCCTCCTCGCCGAGATGGTGGTGGTAGGGGTAGGCGGCTTCGCCCGGCGGCACCTCCCACACGCTCAACCCCAGGCGCTCGCTGCCGGCCTGGCGGCTGACTCGCGCGCGCTGCGCGCGAAATCCCGGCTGCTCACGCGGCTCGTCGAACTCGGGGTGGTACAGGTTGGGCATCGTTCGCCGCGCCGCTGCCTACTGGCCCGGCGTCCCGCGTTTCTGCGGAACGGCGAACCTCAGCGTCAGCGTCGCGCCCTTGGGAATTGACTGCACTGCGTTGAGCGTCACGTTGTAGACCGACCCGCCGAGCGAGTAGCTGCCTTTGGAGAGGCTGTAGGCGCCCTTCACTTCCTTGGGCTTGACCGAGCGCCCGACGAGCTTCAGGTCGGTGTCGCTCAGCGAGATCCTCAGCTTCTTGTTGCTCGCGCCGCCGGCCAGGCCGATCGTCACGCTGCAGGAGCCGCCGCCGCCGCGGCATTTGAGCGAGACGGTCTTGGCGCTCGCGCCGGGCGCCGCGATCGCAGTGAGCGCGCCGGCGGCGAGCATGGCGACGGCGAGGCGCCGCGACGCCCCGGCTCGCGCGCAGCGGTCGAGGCCCTTGGGCTGACGGTTGGAGAGCTGCACGGACATGACGATCCCCCTGTAGCTGATGGCTTGAAGTTTGTGCCGCGATGCACCTGGCGCTCGCGGCCGCCGGGACGATAGCGCCGGCGTGGGATGATGCTTCTCGGATCGCTCGTCGATCCCGGCGGGGGCCACAACCGAGCACAAAGGACGAGAAATGTCGATCTCCAAGTACGAGTCGGAGCAGATCGAGCAGGCCAACGCGACGGGCAAGCAGCCGGTCGTGTTCATCCATGGCCTGTGGCTGCTGCCAAGCAGCTGGGACCGCTGGACGACGGTCTTCGACGAGGCCGGCTACACGCCGCTCACGCCCGGCTGGCCGGACGACCCGCAGACGGTCGAGCAGGCCAACGCCAAGCCGGAGGTGTTCGCGCACAAGTCGGTCGGGCAGGTCGCCGATCACTTTGGCGAGGTGATCGAGCAGCTCGACAAGAAGCCCGCCGTCGTCGGGCACTCCTTCGGTGGTCTGTTGACGCAGATCGTCGCCGGGCGAGGATTGTCGGCGGCGAGCGTCGCGATCGACCCGGCACCGTTTCGCGGCGTGTTGCCGCTGCCGGTCTCGGCCTTGAAGTCGGCCAGCCCGGTGCTCGGCAACCCGGCCAACCGCAACCGCGCGGTGCCGCTCACCTACGAGCAGTTCCGCTTCGGCTTCGCCAACGCCGTCTCGGAGGAAGAGGCGAAGGAGCTGTACACGACCTACGCCGTACCCGCCGCCGGGCTGCCGCTATTCCAGGCAGCGACGGCCAACCTCAACCCGTGGACGGAGGCGAAGGTCAACAGCAAGAGCCCCGAGCGCGGGCCGCTGCTGATCATCAACGGCGAGAAGGACAACACGGTTCCGTGGGCGATCGCCAACGCCTCCTACAAGAAGCAGAAGCGCAACGAGGGCGTCACGGAGATCGTCGAGCTGCCCAACCGCGGGCACGCGCTGACGATCGACAGCGGCTGGCGCGAGGTCGCCGACACGGCGCTCGCGTTCGTCAAGCGCTTCGCGTGAGGCGCGCAGGCCGGTGATCGAGCGCGTGGCGGGCAAGCCGCAGATCGAGCTCGTGCTGGCGGACGTCGACGGCACGCTGGTCACCGACGACAAGCGGCTGACGGATCGCGCGATCGCGGCCGTGCGCTCGCTCAAAGAAGCCGGCGTGAAGTTCGCCGTCACGAGCGGGCGCCCGCCGCGCGGGATGGAGATGCTGGTCGAGCCGTTGGCGCTCGAGCTTCCGCTCGCGGCGTTCAACGGCGGCCTGTTCGCGCGGCCGGACATGTCGGTGATCGAGGAACGCTCGATCGACTCGAGGCTCGTCGCGCAGATCGTCGAGCTAATCGGCGATCATGGGCTCGACGTCTGGCTGTACCGGGGCTCGGACTGGCTGCTGCGTGACGCGCACGTCGCGCACGTGCGCAAAGAGGCGGACACGGTTCGCTTCGAGCCGAAGGTCGTCGAGAGCTTCGATGGGCTCATCGAGCGGATCGCGAAGATCGTCGGCGTCAGCGACGATCTCGACGCCGTCGCCAAGGCCGAGGCGGACGCGCGTGCGGCGTTCGGCGAGCACGTCTCGGCGGCGCGCTCGCAGCCGTACTACCTCGACGTGACCCACCCCGAGGCGAACAAGGGCGCCGTGCTGCATTACTTCTCACGCGAGTACGAGATCCCGCTGGAGCGCATCGCGACGCTCGGCGACCAGCCCAACGACATGCTGATGTTCGAGGGTGCCGGGCTGAGCGTCGCGATGGGCAACGCCGGCGAGGAGGTCAAAGGCGCGGCGAGCAAGGTGACCGAGTCCAACGAGCACGAGGGCTTCGCGCTCGCAATCGAGCGTTTCGTGCTCGGCGAGGACGGCTGAGCTCAGGCGGCGCAACTGCGCGCCGAGCCGCTGCGCGCGCCGTGCTCGAGCGCGCCCAGCGCGCGCAGGTGTCGCCTCAGCGCCGCCCCCCGCACGGGACCGGCAGGCAGCTCGACGACGAACGACGTCGTCCCTGCGAATGAGTGGTTCGACCACGCCGACTCGGTGCCGGGCAGGAACGGCAGGCACGTCGCCCGCAGCCCGGCCAGCTCGGCATAGTGACGTGCCAGGCCATGGTCGCCGCCGGCCAATGTCGACGAGGTCCTCGTGCTGGTGGTAGACGGCGGTCGCGTACGGGCGCACGCGCGCGAGCAGCCTGATCGCGGCGCGCGTCTCGGGCTCCGAGAGCGGGCGCGCGCCCGAGTAGTAGGTCGGCCCGGGCACGGGCCGCCAGCGGTAGGGGAAGTTGCGGTTGAGATCGACGCCGTGCGCGTTCTGCCGAGTGTCGGCGGCGGCCCCGTCGGGGTTCAGCGTCGGCACGATCCACAGCTGCACACTCGCCGGGACCG
Organism: uncultured Solirubrobacteraceae bacterium; assembly: GCA_963717665.1. Classification (GTDB taxonomy): domain Bacteria; phylum Actinomycetota; class Thermoleophilia; order Solirubrobacterales; family Solirubrobacteraceae; genus Palsa-744. The sequence goes on along the minus strand of OY970348.1, from coordinate 2,270,017 downwards.
GCGCATGCTCGACGGCCGAGAGGATCGCGCGCCCGGCGCACTCGTCGCCGTGGATGCAGCCGACGAGCACGATCTTGCGCGGCGCCGAGCTCGGGCCGAGCACACGCGCCACGAGCGCCCGCCCTTGCACCGAGTGTCCGAAGACGACCGTTCTCCCGCGCGCTGCACCGGCCGGTACCGCCGTGATAGCGGCTATCCACGAGGCGAGCGTGCAGAGCGCGGCAGCGCGCACGAGTGCGTGGCCGAGCCGCTTGGCGCGTCTGCGCGGGGCCTCGGCGGTGGGGTCGAGTCGCACGAGCGCCATTCTCGCTCGTCGAACCGCTCGCGGCAGGGATCCGCTATTGTTAACCAAATGGCTAACCAAGTAACGCTCGACCGTGCATTCGCGGCCTGCGCGCACCCGATCCGGCGCGGCATCGTCGAACGCCTCGCCGAGCGCGACGAAGGGGCCGGCGAGGACATGACGGTGGGCGAAGCGACGCGCGACTTCGCCGTGTCGAAGCCGGCGATCAGCCGCCACCTGCGCGTGCTCGAGGAGGCCGGGGCGATCGTGCGCGTGATCGACGGGCGCACGCACCGCCTGCGCCTGGCCGAGCAGCCGTTCGACGACGCGGCCGACTGGATCGGACAACTGCAGAAGATGTGGCAGCGCAAGTTCGACGTCGTCGAGCAGTTCATCGCCGAGAGCCGCGAGGACGCCGGCGCAGGGACGGACGGAGGCTCGGCGTGAGCGCCAGCGAGGTTGCAGCGTTCCGCATGGAACGGACGTTCGCGGCGACGCCGGAGGAGGTGTTCGATGCATGGACCAATCCGGTCGTGCTCGAGCGCTGGTGGGCGGCCGCGCCGACGTGGTCCTCGCCCGGCTGCGACGTCGACCTGCGCGTCGGCGGGCGCTACACGCTGCGCATGCTCGGCGACGACGGCGAGCTGCACGTGGTCGCCGGCGAGTACCGCGAGGTCACCCGCCCGAGCCGGCTCGTCTTCACGTGGTGCTGGCAGGGCGAGGGCGGACCGTATCCGGGCCACGTGAGCCTCGTCGCGATCGACTTCCACGGCGACGGCGAGCGCACGACGGTCGTGCTCGAACACAGCGGCCTGGCCTCGCAGCAGTCGCGCGAAGGCCACGGCGAAGGATGGAACGCGTGCTTCGACAGCCTCGCACGGCGCGTGTTCGATTCCGCTTAATTTTATCTATTAATAATTAATATAAATAAATAACGACAGGAGACCGGTGAATATGGGTAAGTATCTGTTTGCGTATCAGGGCGGGATGATGGCCGACACCGACGAGCAGCGCCAGGCCGCGATGCAGGCGTGGGGCGCGTGGTTCGGCAAGCTCGGCGCCGCGATCGTCGACCCCGGCAACCCGTTCGCCGGCTCGACCTCGGTCAGCAGTGGCGGAGCCGGCGGCGAGGTCGCCTCGCAGCTGACCGGCTACACGGTCGTCAAGGCCGACAGCCTCGACGCCGCCAGCGCGCTGGCCGATGGTTGTCCCGTGTTCGACGGTGGCGGCAGCGTCGACGTGTACGAGACGATCGAGGTCTCGCTCTAGCGGACGCACGGAGCCGGAACGCGATGGCCTACGACGAGGATCTCGCCAACCGCATCCGCGAGCTGCTCGCGGGCGAGGAAGGCGTCACCGAGATGTCGATGTTCGGCGGCCTCGCGTTCCTGCTGCACGGGAACATGGCCGTCGCCGTGTCCTCGAAGGGCGGCCTGATGCTGCGCTGCGACCCCGATGAGCTCGACGCCGCGCTGGCGCGTCCGCACACCGGCCCGATGATCATGCGCGGCCGTCCCTCCAAGGGATGGCTGCGTGTCGAGGCCGACGGCGTGCGTACCAAGCGCCAGCTGGAGCCCTGGGTGCGTCGTGGCGTCCGGTTCGCGCGCTCGCTTCCGCCGAAGGACTGAGGGGCGCGCCGCCGGCTAGGAGTAGGACAGCTGCAGCGCGATCAGCGCCGCGATCGAGGCGAAGCAGAAGACGTGCTCGGCGAAGATCTCCCAGGCCAAGGCGCTTTGGCGCGGCAACGTGTCGTAGCGCAAGCCGAGGCGAACGGCCGCCGGCACCGTGCGCACGGCGACGAGCCCGATCGGCGCCGCCGCGAGTCCCAGCGAGACCCACGCCACCGTCGAGGGGACGCCGCCGCCGTCGGCGATCTCCACGACGACTGCCGCGAGCGTTCCCAGCATGACCGCAGCGATGAGCAGGCTCATCGGACGTGCCTCCGTCGTCACGCGCGCGTAATAGGCCGCGATCGACGGCAGGCGCCGCTCCCAGAATTCCCCCACGTCCCGTGCCAGGACCTGCACGTCGAACATCAGGTCGAACCACAGCACCGCCAGCAGAAAGCCGCCGCCGGCCGTGACGAACGCGCTCATCGCGCCGGCTCGGGCGTGCCCTTGACGCGCTCGCCCTTCGCGTCGAAGAGCGGCTCGCGCGCGACCTCGCCCGCCACCCAGCGCCCGAAGATGTCGACCTCGACCGCCGTGCCGACGTCGAGCTCGGCCGGCAGGTAGGCGTAGGCGATCGAGCGCCCGACCGTGTAGCCGTAGCCGCCGCTGGTCACGCGGCCGACGATCTGCGCCGCCGACGCGCACCGGCTCGTTGCCGAGCGCGACCGAGCGCGGGTCCTCGAGCACGAGGCAGCGCAGGCGCGGCGGTCGGCGCCGTCGCTCGCGCGCGCGCGACGCAGCGCCTCCGCGCCGATGAACTCCCGCTTGTCGTGCTTGCACGCAGAAGCCGAGCCCGGCCTCGTACGGGCGTCTCGTCGGGCGTGATGTCGGCGCCCCACACGCGGTAGCCCTTCTCCAGCCGCAGCGAGTCGATCGCGCGGTAGCCGCCGGCCACGAGGCCGTGCGGCGCGCCCGCCTCCCACAGCGTGCGCCACAGCGCCGGCGCCGTACTCGGTCGGGCAGTACAGCTCCCAGCCGAGCTCGCCGACGAAGGTCACGCGCAGCGCGCGCACCGGCACGTCGCCGACGGCGAGCTCGCGCATGCGCATGTAGGGGAAGTCGAGCGGGTCGGCCGTCAGCGGCGCCAGGACGTCGCGCGCGTGCGGGCCCCACAGCGCGAAGCACGCCCAGCGCGAGGTCACGTCGCGACACGCGCACGCTGCCGTCGTGCGGCGCGTGGCGGCGGATCCAGGCGAGGTCGTGGTTGCCGAACGCGGTGCCGGTGACGATCGAGAAGAGCTCCTCGGCGACCCGCGTGACCGTGAAGTCGCACTCGATCCCGCCGCGCGCGTTGAGCATCTGCGTGTAGGTGATCGCGCCCGACCTCGCGCGCGACGCGGTTGTCGCACAGCCGCTCGAGGAACGTCGGCCGCGCCCGGCCCGCGCGACCTCGAGCTTGGCGAACGAGGACTCGTCGAACAGCGCCGGCGCGCTCGCGGCGTCGCGCGGTGCTCGGCGCCGATCGCCGGCGACCAGTGCATCCCCGCCCAGCCGCGCGGGCGCAGCGCCTCGTCGCCGGCGGCGGCGTTGGACTCGTACCAGTTGACGCGCTCCCAGCCCGACTTCTCGCCGAACGCGGCGCCGTGCTCGGCGTGCCAGGCGTAGGCGCTCGAGACGCGCAGCGGCCGCCCGGCCTCGCGCTCGTGGCCCGGGTACTTGATGTCGTAGTAGGTCTCGTAGACCTCGCGTGGCGCGCTTGAGCGTGTAGCGCGGCGAGCGGTAGTGCGCGCCGAAGCGCCGGATGTCCATCTCCCACAGGTCCAGCGACGGCTCGCCGGCGACGATCCACTCGGCCATCACCTTGCCGATGCCGCCCGCGCCGGCCAGCCCGTGCGCGCAGAAGCCGGCGGCGACGAAGAAGCCGCGCACCTCGCGTCTCGCCGAGGCAGAACTCGTTGTCGGGCGTGAACGCCTCCGGGCCCGTTGATCAGCTGCGTGACCGTGACGTCCTCCATCGCCGGCACGCGCTTGCGCGAGTTGACCGCGATCTCCTCGAAGCGCGTCCCAGTCCTCCTCGAGCAGGCGGCCGTTGAAGTCGGGCGGGATCGCGTCGACGCAGGTGCTCGTCCAGCGACCCACGGCGCGCGATGTGGCGCTCGTAGCCGCCCATCACCAGGCCCGCCGCCCTCCTCGCGGAAGTAGATCGAGCAGGTCGGGGTCGCGCAGCGTCGGCAGGTGCTCGCCCGGCGTGCGCTCGCGGAACGGCTGCGTGACGAGGTACTCGTGCGCGAACGGCACGATCGGGACGCGCACGCCGGCCAGCCGCCCGATCTCGGCCGCGTACATGCCGCCCGCGTTGACGACGACCTCGGCCTCGATCGTCGCCCCACTCGGTCTGCACGCCGCGCACGCGCCCGTCGCTGCGACGTCGATCCCGGTCACGCGCGTGTGCGTGAAGATCGCGGCAGCCGCCGCGCGCGCGCCGTCGGCGAGCGCGTAGGTCAGCTGCGACGGATCGAGGTAGCCGTCGGTCGGCAGCTAGGAGCGCGCACGCGCACGCCGTCGGTGACCATCAGCGGGAACAGCTCGCGCGCCTCGCTCGGCGCGAGATCAGCTCGAGCGGCAGCCCGAACGTCTTCGCCCAGCCGACCTGGCGCCGCATCTCCTCCTCGCGCTCGGGCGTGCAGGCCAGGCGGATGCCGCCGCACTCGACCCAGCCGCAGTCGAGCGTGCCGGTACAGCTCGACCGAGTACATCATCATCCGCGTCAGCGAGACGCGCCGAGCGCAGCTGGCCGACGAGCCCGGCGGAGTGGAACGTCGAGCCGCTCGTCAGCTCGTTGCGGTCGAGCAGCACGACGTCGCGCTCGCCGAGCTGCGCCAGGTGGTAGGCGATCGACGTCGCCGCCGACGCCGCCGCCGATGATCACGAAGCGCGCGCGCGTCGGGCAGCTCACGCGGTCGCGGACCATCGCCAGCCAGCTCCTCGAAGCGCGGGTCGGCCGGCGGCCGCGCCGCAGCCGCGCGAAGTGCTCGCTCGCGTAGCCGGCGAAGTCGAAGTCGAGCTCCGAGACGCGCGGCCTGCACGACGCCCCACATCGCCTCGCGGACGTCCGACATGCACGCGCATCAGCCGCAGCGCGGCGAAGCCGCCGCGGCGGTCGCCGGCTCGTCGAAGTAGGCCGCGCAGCAGCGCGCTCGTCGTCGCCTCGGCGAAGCCGTTGTTGACCGACAGGTTGCCGAGGTCGAAGTAGCGGTCGCCCATCCCCGCGTACTCCCAGTCGACGATGCAGCATCGCGCGTCGCCGTCGCGCGACGAAGTTGCGCGGTCAGCAGGTCGTTGTGGCACGGGCACCGGCACGTGCTCGGAGCCGGCAGCGCCGCGCGCGATCCGCTCGCCGCAGCGCCGAGCCGCGTCGTAGCCGGCGGGCAGGCGCGCCGCCGCGCCGCGGCGATCGCGTGCGTAGTCGTCGAGCAGCTCCGGAAGCCGTCGAAGCGCGCCGGCAGCGCCGGCGCGCGTCGTGGCAGCGCGCGCAGCGCGCGGCGACCTCGTCGACCGATCGGCGCCCGGCGCGCGCAGTCGCTCGGCCGCCAGCGGCGCCGCCCGGGCATGAAGCGCGTGACGAGGCACGGCGCGCTCGCGCAGGAAGGCGACGACGGCGGGCGCCGATGCCCGCGGCGGCGGCCGGCTCGCGTGGCCACGCGCTCGGCGTGCGCGGTCGATCCCGAGCAGCTCGGTGTCCTTGCCCGGGCAGGCGCACGACGACGTCCGCGCCGCCGAGCCGCACGCGGAAGTTGCGGTTGGTGATGCCGCCGTCGAGCGCGCGCGGGCTCGCCCTGCAGCGGCGCCGAGCTCGGGCTCGAGGCGCGCGAGTGATGGCGTCGAGCTCGGCCGCATCCCACGATCCCCGCGTGCTGGCGACCATAGGCTCGCAACCTATAGCTTGGCACGGTCAATGCCTGCGTCGGCACTGGTGCGGCGTGTGGCGCGAGCGATGACCCTCGACGAGCTGCGCGCGGAGGTCGACGCCGGCGAGATCGACACCGTCCTGCTGGCGCTGACCGACATGCAGGGCCGCCTGCAGGGCAAGCGCCTGACCGCGCGCCACTTCCTCGACGAGGTCGTCGAGCACGGCGCCGAGGCGTGCAACTACCTGCTCGCCGTCGACGTCGAGATGAACACCGTCGACGGCTACGCGATGTCCTCGTGGGAGCGCGGCTACGGCGACTTCGAGATGAAGCCCGACCTCGACACGCTGCGGCCCGTGCCCGTGGCACGAGGGCACCGCGCTGTGCCTCGCCGACCTCGCGTGGGCAGGACGGCGCGCCGGTCGTCGCCTCGCCGCGCCAGATCCTGCGCGCGCCAGCTCGAGCGGCTCGCCGAGCGCGGGCTGGACGGCCGTCGCCGGCACCGAGCTCGAGTTCATCGTCTTCCGCGACACCTACGAGGAGGCGTGCGAGCAAGGGCTACCGCGACCTCGACGCCGGCCAACCTCTACAACGTCGACTACTCGATGCTCGGCACGGCGCGCGTCGAGCCGCTGATCGCGCCGCATCCGCAACGAGATGGCGCGGCGCCGGGCTGCGCGGTCGAGAACTCCAAGGGCGAGTGCAACTTCGGCCAGCACGAGATCAACTTCCGCTACGGCCGCGCGCTGCGCGACCGCCGACGAGCACGCGATCTACAAGAACGGCGCCAAGGAGATCGCCGCCCAGGAGGGCATGGCGATCACCTTCATGGCCAAGTTCGACGAGCGCGAGGGCAACTCGTGCCACATCCACCTCTCGCTGCGGCGCGAGGACGGCTCGGCCGTGTTCGCCGACGACGACGCGGCTGTTCGACCGCTTCCTCGCCGGCCAGCTCGCCGTGCCTGCGCGAGCTGACGCTGCTGCTACGCGCCGAACATCAACTCCTACAAGCGCTTCGCCGCGGGCTCGTTCGCGCCGACCGCGGTCGCCTGGGGCGACGACAACCGCACGTGCGCGCTGCGCGTCGTCGGCCACGGCGCCGCGCCGGCGGATCGAGCTGCCGCGTCGCCGGGCGCCGACGTCAACCCGTACCTGGCGCTGAGCCGCGCTGATCGCCGCGGGCCTGCACGGCGTCGACGACGGAGCTCGAGCTCGAGCCGCGCGTTCGAGGGCAACGCCTACGCGTCCGACAAGCCGCGCGTGCCCGGCGACGCTGCGCGAGGCGCGCGACCTGTTCGCGCGCGAGCGCGGTCGCGCGCGACGGCGTTCGGCGAGGAGGTCGTCGACCACTACCTCAACAACGCCGCGTCGAGCTCGAGGCCTTCGACGCGGCCGTCACCGACTGGGAGCGCGTCCGCGGGGCTTCGAGCGGCTGTGAGCCGCGCGCCGGCCTCGCGAGCGACGGTCTTCGCGCCGGTCCGCTCGCAGACCGCGTTCGAGGAGACGCTCGAGCGGCTCGGCACCGCGATCAAGCTCGGCCTGCTGGCAGCCCGGCGACGCGGCTGCCGGCCGAGCGCGAGCTGTGCGCGCAGCTCGGGCATCGCGCGCTCGACGCTGCGCCAGGCGCTGACCGCGCTCGTGCCAGAGCGGCCACCTGCACGCCGCGCGCGGCCGCGGCGGCGGCACGTTCGTGGCCGACCCGCCGCCGCCCGCCGACCCGCCGTCGCGCCGAGCTGCTCGCGCGGCTGGCGCGACGTCTGCGACGAGCGGCTGGCCGTCGAGCTCGGCGTCGCGGTGCTCGCCGCCGAGCGCGCGGAGCCGGCGGCGCTCGAGCCGCTCGACGAGCTGGTCGCCGCGATGGACGCGCGCGCTCGACGACTTCCCCGCCTACCGCCAGGCCGACGTGCGCTTCCACATCGGGCTCGCCGAGGCGACCGGCAGCGCGCCGGCTCGTGGCCGCGGTGACCGAGGCGCAGGGCGCGATGACCGACCTGATCGCGCTACATCGCCCACCCGCCCGAGGTGCTGGCCTGGTCGAACGCGCCAGCACCGGCAGGCTCGTCGCCGCCGTGCGCGCGCGGCGACGCCGCGCGCGCGACGAGCGATCGATGACCGAGCACCTGCGCGGCACCGAGCACGTGCTCGCCGGCCTGCTGCCCGGCTTGACTTGCGTCTGGCCGCGCCCGTAGAGTCGCGCCGCTGACAGGATCGGGGATCAGACCTTTTACGATCGAGGGAGACGAGCTGGCCGTGACAGAATGAGCACGACGGGCACAGCCGGACCGCGACGAGCAGCGGCTCGCCGAGCTCGGCTACAAGCAGGAGCTGAGCCGCGCTGGAGCGGCTTCTCAGAACTTCGCGATCTCGTTCACGATCATCTCGATCCTCGCCGGGCTGCTTCACGACCTACGGCCAGGCGTGGAACAACGGCGGCCCGATCGCGATCTCGTGGGGCTGGCCGATCATCTCGTGCCTGATCCTGCATCATCGCGTTCTGCATGTCCGAGCTCGTCTCGGCGTACCCGACCGCGGGCGGCATCTACTGGTGGGCGTCGAAGCTCGGCGGCGCCGGCTGGGGCTGGTTCACCGGCTGGTTCAACCTGCTCGGCCTGGTCGCGCGTCGTCGCCTCGGTCGACTACGGCTGCGCGCACGTTCCTGAACGCCGTGCTCGGCCTCTACGAGCGTCGACCTCGGGTTCGCGAACTTCGGCGACGCGCGCACGTGCTGCGCGGAGACGTTCCTCCTCTTCGCGATCATCCTCGCGCTGCACGCGCTGCATCAACATCTGCCGGCAGCCACCTCGTCGCGCTGTTCAACGGCATCTCGGTCTGGTGGCACGTCGCCGGCGTCGCGGTGATCATCGTCGATCCTGATCGTCGTGCCCGACCATCACCAGAGCGTCGACTTCGTCTTCACCGAGACGATCAACAACTCGGGCTTCGGCGAGCGGCATGTTCTGGTTCTACGTGCTGCCGCTCGGCTTCCTGCTGACGCAGTACACGATCACCGGCTTCGACGCCTCGGCGCACATCTCCGAGGAGACGCACGGCGCGGCCGAGGCGGCCGCCGAAGGGCGTCTGGCGCTCGGTCTTCTACTCCGCGCTCGATCGGCTGGATCCTGCTGCTGGCGATCACGTTCGCGGCGACCGACGTCGACGGCGATCAACGAGGGCGGCGGCGCGCTCGCTCGCGGTCTTCGACAGCGCGCTGGCCGGCGGCTGCGGCGAAGATCGTCGATCCTGATCTCGACGCATCGGCCAGCTGTTCTGCGGCATGGCCTGCGTGACCAGCGCGTCGCGCATGATGTACGCGTTCTCGCGCGACGGCGCGGTCCCGGGCTGGCGGATCTGGAGCGGCGTCAACCAGCCAGCGCGTCCCGTTCGACGCGGTGCTCGTTCGTCGCCGTGTGCGCGCTGATCATCACGCTGCCGGCGCTCTAGGGCGACGAGCGACGGCGTCCCGGTCGCGTTCTTCGCGGTCGTCTCGATCTGCGTGATCGGCCTCTACATCGCCTACGTGATCCCGATCTACCTGCGCTGGCGGATGGGCGACGCGTTCGAGCCCGGGCCCGTGGACGCTCGGGCAGCAAGTACAAGTGGATGAACCTGGTCGCGATCGATCTGGGTCGGGATCATCACGTGATCATCTTCATGCCTGCCGTTCACGCCCGGCCGGCGTGCCGTGGCGACGACGAGTTCGACTGGAACGCTCGTCAACTACGCGCCGCTCGTCGACCGGCGGCCTGATCGCTGATCGTCGGCATCTGGTGGCTGCTCAGCGCGAAGCACACGTTCACCGGCCCGCGTCACACGATCGCCGAGATCGACGCCGAGCTCGGCGAGCCGCACGCGCGGCCGACCCGAGCGCTCGCTCGCCGACCGGCCGTGAGCGCGCGTGACCGCTGTCAGGTCCTCGAGCCCGCCACCGAGGAGGTGCTGGCCGAGGTCCCGCGCGCCGGCGCGGCGGAGGTCGACGCGGCGGTCGCGCGCGCCAAGGCGGCGCTGCCCGGCCTGGCGCGCGCTCGCGCCGGCCGACCGCGCGCGCGCTGCTGCACCGGCTCGCCGACGCGCTCGACGAGCAGCCCGAGGAGCTGGCGGTGCTCGAGGCGCGCAACGCCGGCAAGCCGATCGGCGACGCGCGCGGCGAGATGGGGATGGTCGTCGACACGTTCCGCTACTACGCGGGCGCGCCGGAGCGGCTGCTCGGCGACACGATCCCGGTCGCCGGCGGCGTCGGCGATGACGTTCCGCGAGCCGCTCGGCGTCGTCGGCGCTGATCACGCCGTGGAACTTCCCGCTGACGATCGCCTCGTGGAAGCTCGCGCCGGCGCTCGCGGCCGGCAACACGGTCGTGCTCAAGCCCGCCGAGCTGACGCCGCTGACCGCGCTGCGCGTTCGAGCGAGCTCGCGCTCGAGGCCGGGCTGCCCGAGGGCGTCGTCAACGTCGTCGTCGGCCCGGGCGCGACGTGCGGCGCGCGGCTGGTCGAGCACCCCGACGTCGCCAAGATCGCCTTCACCGGCTCGACCGAGGTCGGCCGCTCGATCGCCGCCGGCGCGGCGCAGACGATCAAGCGCGTGACGCTCGAGCTGGGCGGCAAGTCGGCCAACGTCGTGTTCGCCGACGCCGACATCGAGGCCGCCGCCGCGGCGGCGCCGTGGCGCGGTGTTCGGCAACGCCGGCCAGGACTGCTGCGCGCGCTCGCGGATCCTCGTCGAGCGCAGCGGCGCTCGACGCGTTCATGGACGCGCTCGAGGAGGCGGTCGAGCGCGATCCGCGTCGGCGACCCGCTCGACGAGGCGACCGCAGATGGGGCCGCTGATCTCGCGCCGGCCAGCGCGAGACGGTCGCCTCGTTCGTGCCCGACGGCGCGCCGGTCGCGATCCGCGGCGCGGCGCCCGACGGGCCCGGGCTTCTGGTTCCCGCCGACCGTGCTGTGCCCGGTCGACCCGCGACGACCGCGCCGTGCGCGAGGAGATCTTCGGCCCGGTCGCCGTGCGTGATCCCGTTCCGCGACGAGGCCGAGGCGATCGCGCTGGCCAACGACACGATCTACGGCCTCTCGGGCTCGGTCTGGACGCGCGACGGCGCCAAGGCGCTGCGCGTCGCGCGCGCGATCGAGACCGGCGTGATCTGTCGATCAACTCGAACACCTCGGTGCGCGTGTCGACGCCGTTCGGCGGCTTCAAGCAGTCCGGCTACGGGCGCGAGCTCGGGCCGCACGCGCTCGACGCCTACACCGAGGTCAAGACCGTCTACTACGCGACGGAGGCTGAGCGATGGGACGCCTCGACGGCAAGGTCTGCGTCATCACCGGCGCGCGCGGGCGGGATCGGCGCGGCGACGCGCCGAGCTGCTTCGCAGCGCGAGGGCGCGACGTCGTCGGCGTCGACCTGCGCGACGACGCGCCCGGGCGACCTCGTCGCTGCGCGTGCGACGTCACCGACGAGGACGCGGTCGCGCGACATGTACGCGCGCGTGCGCGAGCGAGTTCGGCCGCATCGACGTGCTGTTCAACAACGCCGGCATCTCCCCCGACGACGACGCCTCGGTGCTCGACACGACGCTCGAGGCCTGGCAGCGCGTGCAGGACGTCAACCTGCAAGTCGGTCTTCCTCTGCTGCAAGCACGGCATCCCGCACCTGCTCGAGACGCGGCGGCGGCTCGGTGATCAACACCGCCTCGTTCGTCGCGGTGATGGGCGCGGCGACCTCGCAGATCTCCTACACGGCCTCCAAGGGCGGCGTGCTGGCGCTGTCGCGCGAGCTCGGCGTCGAGTTCGCGCGCCGCGGCGTGCGCGTCAACGCGCTCTGCCCGGGCCCGGTCGACACGCCGCTGCTGCGCGAGCTGTTCGCCAAGGACCCCGAGAAGGCCGCGCGGCGGCTCGTGCACGTGCCGATGGGGCGCTTCGCGCGAGCCGAGCGAGATCGCCAACGCGGCGCTGTTCCTGGCCTCGCGACGAGTCGTCGCTACGTCACCGCGTCGACGTTCCTGGTCGACGGCGGCCTCAGCGGCGCCTACACGACGCCGCTGTAGCGTGGGGGCCGCATGCAGGCGGTCTGGAACAGAGAGGACGCGGGCGAGGACGGTCACGGCTTCGCCGAGCTGAGCGCGCGCGTGGATCTCGAGGCGGCGCAGCATGCGATCGCGCGCGGTGCCGTTGCGACGCCGGCGATCGCGAGCGCCGACCTGAGCGAGCTCGCCGGCGGCCCGGTCGTACTGAAGGCCGAGTCGCTGCAGGTCTCGGGCTCGTTCAAGCTGCGCGGCGCGCTGTCGAAGCTGGCCGCGCTCGGCGCCGATGCGAACGGCGGCCTGATCGCGGCGAGCGCCGGCAACCACGCACGCGCCGTGGCCCAGGCGGCGCGGATCGCGGGCGTCGGCTGCGAGGTGTTCATGCCGCGCGACGCACCCGTCTCGAAGGTCGCCGCGGTCGAGCGCCTCGGCGCGAGCGTGCGCCTCAGCGGTGGCTCGGTCGAGGAGGCCGTCGAGCTCGCCACGGCGCGCGCGGCGCAGACGGGCGCGGCGCTGATCCACCCGTTCGACGACCTCGACGTGATCGCCGGGCAGGGCACGCTCGGCTTGGAGCTGGTGCGCGAGCTGCCCGGCCTCGCGCGCGTCGTCGTCCCGGTCGGCGGCGGCGGGCTCGCGAGCGGGATCGGCATCGCGCTGCGCCGCGAGCGCCCGGAGGTCGAGCTGATCGGCGTGCAGGCGAGCGCGTGCGCGACGCTGCCGCAGGCGCTGCGCGACGCATCGGCCGACGCCGGCGTGCCGGACGTCCCGGCCGCCGCGACGATCGCCGACGGGATCGCGCTGAAGCGACCCGGCAAGCTGACGCTGCCGCTGCTGCGCGAGCTGTTGCACTCGGTCGAGACAGTCAGCGAGGAGCAGATCGCCGACGCGATGGTGCTGCTCGCCGAACGCGTAAAGCTCGTCGCCGAGGGCGCCGGGGCGGTCTCGGTCGCGGCCGTGCTGAGCGGTCGCTTGGCGCCGATCGAGGGCACGACGGTGGCGATCGTCTCCGGCGGCAACGTCGACAACGGGCTGCTCGCCTCGTTGCTGCGCCGCCACGAAACGGCGGCCGGGAGGCGCGTGCGCGTGTTCACGCGCGTGCCCGACCGCCCGGGTGCGCTCGCCGAGCTGCTCAACCTGATCGCCGCTCAGCGCGTCAACCTCGTCAGCCTCGAGCACGTGCGTGAGGCGATCTCGCTGCACGTGCGCGAGACGGGCGTCGAGCTGACGCTGGAAACGCGCGGGCCCGAGCACACCGAGCAGCTGCGCGACGCGCTGCAGGACGCCGGCTACGAGGTGACGTTCGAGTAAGGCTGTGCGTCGGTCGTCGCCTGCATGGCGCGCTGCGCTGCTAGAGCGATCGATCTATTATTAATAATTGACGACCGACGAAGGGAGCGCACGATGGCCGGAGGCACGCGTGAGGACCGATCGGGGCGGGCAGCGCTGCTGGCCGCCGGAGCGCTCGGAGCGCTCGGCGCTCGTAGCTTGTTCGCGGCGGCGCTGCTGGTCAAGCTGCGACGCGACGTGCGGGCGCTCAACGCCGGCGACTACCGCCCGGCGCTGGCCGGCTACGCCGAGGACGCTGTGCTGATGTTCAACGAGGGCACGCACCGCTGGGCGGGCGAGCACCGCGGCAAGGCGGCGATCGAGCGCTTCTTCCAGGACTTCGTCGCGGCCGGGATCGAAGGCGAGGTGCTCGAGGCGTTCTTCGGCGGGCCGCCTTGGGCAATGACGCTGGCGATCCGCTTCGACGACGAAGCGCACGCCCCCGATGGCAAGCGGATCTATCGCAATCGCACGTTCCTGCTCGCGCGGACGCGCTGGGGCAAGATCGTCTACCAGCAGGACTTCTTCGAGGACACGGAGCGGATCGGCGCGCTCGACGCGCGGCTGACGGAGCTCGGCATGGCGCCGGTGGGCGTAGGCTCTGCGGCGTGAGCCCCTCGCACACGGTCCATCACCTCGCCTGCGGCACGATGTGCCCGCACGGCGGGCGGCTGATCAGCGGCGAGGGCAGCGCGCTGGGCAAGGCGCGGATCATCTGCCACTGCCTGCTCGTCGAGGGCAGCGACGGCCTGGTCCTGATCGACACGGGCTTCGGCCTCGACGACATGCGCAACACGCGCCAGCTCGGCGCGATCTTCGACACGCTGTTTCGCCCGCAGGCGCGCGAGGCAGACACGGCGATCGAACAGGTGCGAGCGCTCGGCCACTCGCCCGAGGACGTGCGCCACATCGTCGCGACGCACCTCGACGTCGATCACGCCGGCGGGCTGCCCGACTTCCCGGACGCGCAGGTGCACGTGATCGGACGCGAGCTGCAGGCCGCGATGAACCCAAACTGGCGCGAACGTGAGCGCTACGTCGCGGTGCACTGGGCGCACGGGCCGAAGTGGGTCGAGCACGGCGCCGAAGGCGACGACTGGTTCGGCTTTCAGAGCGTGCGCGTGCTGCCCGGCGTGGAGCCCGAGATCGTGCTCGTGCCGCTGTTCGGCCACACGCGCGGACACACGGGCGTCGCCGTCAAGCAGGACGACCGCTGGCTGTTGCACTGCGGCGACGCCTTCTTCCACCGTGGCGAGATGCAGACGCCGCCGAGCTGCCCACCCGTGCTGAAGGTCTTTCAGGGCCTCAACTCGGTCGACAATGCCGCGCGGCGGCAGAACAGCGAGCGCCTGCGCGAGCTGGCGCTGCGCGAGGCCGGACAGGTCGAGCTGTTCTGCGCGCACGACCCCGTGATGCTCGAGCGCCTGCAGGCAGGCAGCTAGGAGGGCCTGGCGAGACTCGCTGGGCCCGGCTTAGCGCGCTGCGGGATACTAAGTAGGCGATGTCGCAGGAGAACGTTGAGATCGTGCTCCGTGGCGTCTCCGCGATGAATCGGGGAGACGCAGAGGCCTTCAATGCGCTGTGCGATGCTCGATTCGAGATGCGCCTCGTGGGGGCCGTTGGCGAGCCTGTGAGCTACGTGGGAGCAGACGGCGTGTTCCAGTTCTTCCGCGACATGGGCGAGAGTTGGGCAGACTGGGGATTTGAGGTCGAACGGGCGCGTGATCTTGATCAACACGTGCTGATCACGGGCAGGCAACGCGGACGCGGGCGCGTGAGCGGCGTTGAGGTCGACTCTCCGCGAGCCTGTGTTCTTGCGGTTCGCGATGGGGCGGTGACCGAACTTCGCTACTTCACTGAGCCTGCCGAAGCCCTCAAAGCCGTGGGGCTGGAGGAGTAGGCGTGGCGAGTTTCGCTAGTCGTTTCGCTGGACCCTCCTAGTAGCCGCTCAGCCGCTCAGCCGTACATCGCGTCGATCGCGCCGGCGTACTTCTCGGCGATCGGCTTGCGCTTGAGCTTCATCGTCGGCGTCAGCTCGTCGCCGCCGGGCAGCCAGTCGCCCTCGACGATCGTGAACTTCTTGATCTGCTCGACGCGCGCGAGCTTCGCGTTGGCGGTGTCGACGCCCGTCCTGCACGGCGGCGCGCACCTGCGTCGTCGTGCGCGAGCTGCCTCGAGCGATGCGTCCTCGATCCCGTGCTGCTGCGCCCACATCGGCGCGAAGTCGGGGTCGAGCACGATCAGCGCCGTGT
Organism: uncultured Solirubrobacteraceae bacterium; assembly: GCA_963717665.1. GTDB lineage: Bacteria > Actinomycetota > Thermoleophilia > Solirubrobacterales > Solirubrobacteraceae > Palsa-744. The sequence goes on along the minus strand of OY970348.1, from coordinate 2,254,628 downwards.
TGTAGGGGCGCACGTCGCCGATGCAGCACGGCCTGACCGATCAGCGGCGAGGCCGTCTTCAGCGTCGCCTCGATGTTCGCCGGCGACATGTTCTTGCCGGCCGCGTTGATGATCAGCTCCTTCTTGCGGTCGACGATCTTCAGGTAGCCGTCCTCGTCGAACTCGCCGATGTCGCCGGTGCGCAGGAAGCCGTCGTCGGTCGAACGCCTCGGCGGTCTTCTCCGGCAGGTTGCGGTAGCCGAGCATCACGACATCGGACTGTGATCAGCACCTCGCCGTCCTCGGCGAGCTTCAGCTCGACGCCGGGCGCCGCCGGGCCGACCGTGCCGATCTTGATCTTCTCGGGCGGGTTGACCGAGCCCGCGCCGCACGTCTCGCTCATCCCCCAGAGCTCGGCCAGCGGCAGGCCGATCGCGTGGAAGAACTCGAGCACCTCGACCGGCGTCGGCGCGGCGCCGACGTTGATCGCCTCGACCTGGTCGAGCCCGAGCATCGTGCGCAGCCCGGCGAAGATCTCGCGCGTCGGCCTGCGCGACCTGCTCGGCGAGCTCGGCCGGCACCGGCTCGCCGGCCTGCTCGAGGCGCACCTTCTCGCAGGCGCGTCGCGCATCGCCGCCTGCGCCTTCTCGCGCTGCTCCTCGGGCTGCGCGGCGAGCATCGCCTCGAGGCCGGCCTTCAGCTTCTCCCAGATGCGCGGCACGGCGAAGAACCAGATCGGTCGGACCTCGGGCAGGTAGCCGAGAGCATCTCGCGCGGGTCGTCGCAGCAGGTGATCTGCAGCCCGAAGACGATCGGCAGGTAGTGGTGGGCGTTGCGCTCGGCGACGTGCGCCGCCGGCAGCCAGGAGATGACGCGCCCGTTCGCGGGGAAGTCGATGAGCTCGCTCGAGACCTGCTCGACGGCGGCGAGCAGGTTGCGGTGGAGCAGCTGCACGCCCTTCGGCGGGCCGGTCGTGCCGGAGGTGTAGATCAGCGTGAGCACGTCCTGCGGGCCTGAGCTGCGCCACCGACGCCTCGACGTCGAAGTCCGGGTCCGAGCGCCTCGACGTCGGCCAGCGCGAGCGTGCCCGCGCGGCGCCTCGCCGTCGATCACGATCACGTGCTCGAGCTCCGGGCAGCTCCTTCGCGGGCCTCGAGCACGTGCGGTAGGAACTGCTGCTCGCATGATCAGCACCTGCGCTTCGGCGTCGTGAACCAGGTAGCGGATCTGCTCGGGCGCGTAGGTGCTGTAGATCGAGAACGGCGTCGCCCCGAGCATCATCGCGGCGAGGTCGCAGAGGTGGAACTCGGGGCGGTTGCAGAGCATCAGCGCGACCGTGTCGCCGCGCCCGAGGCCGAGCTCGGCCAGTCCGCCGGCGAGCGCGTCGACGCGCTCGCGCAGCTCGCCCCAGGTGATCGTGAACGCGTCGTCCTTCGTGCGAATCGCGACCTCCGCGGCGCGTTCGGCCGCGGTGATGCGAAACGCCTCGGCCACCGTGCTCGCTTCGGCCGCCGGCGGGCGTGCCGCGTTCCCCATCTGTGTGACAGCCCCCTCCATATACCTCTCCTCCTCTTGCCGCTGGCGCGCGTGCTTGCGCAGCCTAGGATACGCCTAGATGAGCTCCGTGTTCGTAACCGGCGGGTCGGGCTTCGTCGGCGGTCGCCTGATCGAGCGGCTGCGAGCCGAGGGGCACGACGTGCGCGCGCTCGCGCGCTCCGATGCCTCGGCCGAGCGCGTGCGCTCGCTCGGCGCCGAGCCGGTGGCCGGGGAACTGGCCGACCGCGCCGCGCTGCGCGCCGGCGCCGAGGGCTGCGAGCTCGCCTTCCACGCCGCTGCGACGCTCGGCGACTCGGGCTCGCGCGAGGAGTTCGAGCGCGGCAACGTGCAGGGAACCGAGAACGTCCTGCGCGCCTGCGCCGAGGCCGGCGTGCGGCGCCTGGTCCACGTCAGCACAGAGGCCGTCCTGTTCGCCGGGCACCCGCTCGTGCAGGTCGACGAGTCCGCGCCGCTGCAGCCCGGCTCGAAGGCCCTCTACAGCGCGACCAAGGCGCGCGCCGAGCAGGCCGTGGTCGCCGCCGACGGCGAGCGCCTGCAGACGGTCGTCGTGCGCCCGCGCTTCGTCTGGGGCGCCGGCGACACGACGCTCCTGCCGCGCATGGTCGAGCTCGTGCGCAGCGGTCGCTTCGCCTGGATCGGCGGCGGCAATCACCTGACCTCGACGACGCACATCGACAACACGGTCGAGGGTCTGATGCTCGGCGCGCAGGACGGACGCCCGGGCAACGTCTACTTCGTCACCGACGGCGAGCCTGTCGTGTTCCGCGAGTTCGTCGGCGAGCTACTCGCCACGCAGGGAGTCGCCGCGCCCACCCGCAGCATCCCGGCGCCGGTGGCGCACGCGCTGATGAGCGTCGGCGAGGGCGTCGCGCGCGTGCTGCCGGGAGAGCACCCGCCGCCGCTCACCCGCTTCGCTTACTGGGTCTCCTCGCAGGAGTGCACGATCAGGATCGACAAGGCCCGCGAGCAGCTCGGCTATGCGCCGGTGCGCACGATTCCCGATGGGCTGGCCGAGCTGCGCGAGGCGCCGCGCTCGGAGTGAGCCGGTGCCGGATTAGGACGCTGCGGAGGCGGACGCCTGATCGCGGTCGTTCAAGCTGTTCCAGCATGCCGAACAACACCGCGCGGGTACCGGTGCTACCTTCTGGCAGCCCTGCCTGACGATCCCTGGACGCGGCCAGTACGCATGACAGCCATTCGACTCCAGCGTTTGTTCACCCCCTTGGCTGCCACGGCGTTGCTGATCGTCGCGGGAGCGGCCATGTCGGTGTCGTCCGTGGCGGCCGACGAACCTCCCGAAGGACCGCAGGCTGAATTCACAGGTGCCGTTGGCTACGGGTTCGCGGCGGCGATCAGCGCGGACGGGAGCACTGCCGTGGTCGGACAGCTTGGCGACTCGACATCGACTGATGTGCCGGGCGTTGCCCACGTCCTCACGTTCGACGGCTTTGACTGGACGCAGCAGGCAGAACTGACCGCCGGCGACCCGAGCTACGACATGCTGTTCGGCAACGCCGTGGCAGCCAGCGCCGACGGCAACACCATGATCGTCGGCGATCCCGGTGAGTGTGGTTACGGTCTAGACAACTGCGAACACGGCGCCGCCTACGTCTTCGTGCGCGACGGCTCGACCTGGACGCAGCAGGCAGAGCTGCGGGGCGGCCCTGGCTTCGGCGGGGCGGTGGCACTCAGCGGCGACGGGAACACGGCCCTGGTGGGCGCCGGTCTATCCGGCTTTTACGGATTCTCTTACGCCCCGGGCGGCAACGCCCCTCCGACTCTCTTCACTCGCAGTGGTACGACGTGGACGCAAGAAGCAACGCTCAGCGCCAGCGACGCCTCGGGCGAATTCGACAACTTCGGTCACTCGGTGGCTTTGAGTGCGGATGGCCGCACCGCTTTGATCGGCGACCCCACCCAAGACGAAGAAGCCGGCGCCGCGTATCTGTTCACCGGCAGAGGCTCCGAGTGGACCCAGCAGGCCGAGCTCACTGGCAGCGACGAGGTGCCGAGGTGGAACTTCGGCGCTTCGGTGGCCCTTGGTGCCGAAGGGCATATCGCGCTTGTCGGCGCACCCGCCCCGGGGGCAGGATCTGCGTACGTGTTTGCCGGCAGCGGCTCGACTTGGGCGCAGCAGGCCGAGTTGACGCCGGGCGACGCCGAAGTAAAGGCCTTCGATGGCTGGTTTGGCGATGCGGTTGCGCTGAATGGAGATGGAGATGTCGCGCTCGTGGGCGCTCCATGGGCCGAAGAAGCCCTGGGGGCCGCCTACGCCTTCGCGGGCGAAGGCTCGAACTGGAGCCAGCAGGCCGAGTTTGTTCTCGCCGACGCGACGCCGTACGACTACTTTGGCGGCGCGGTCGCACTCAACGGCGAAGGGAACGTCGCGTTGATCGGTCGCTATGACCCCGGCGTCGACTTCTTCCGGGTGCCCGCGCCCCGTCTTGCGGTCCCTCCGCCAGGCCCAGAATTGCCCGGAACGCATTCGGAGACTGAACATGCGGCGACCACGCCGGAACTGGGCGGCGCCCCGGCTGCTTCTGGCGATGGCGCCGGCGCGGAGCCCGCGAAGGTCGGCAGCGAGACGGTCTCGCCGGTTGCGTTCCCTGCGGCGCCGCGCGGGCCAAGCGCGGTTACGGCGATGAGGCGATACGGTGCGGAGGTCGTCTATACCCTCAATACGCCGAGCGACGTGCGCTTCACGATCGCCAAGGTTGAAGCTGGTCGTATTTCGTCGGGACACTGCGTCCGGCGCACGCAGGCCAACCACGGCGCACGCAGATGCATACGGCTGGTGTCACTACCGGGCGACTTTACGCGGACCGGTAGCGCTGGTGTCAATCGCTTCCGCTTCACGGGCCGCCTCGCCGGACATAGGCTGGCGCTCGGCAGCTTCCGGCTGATAGCCACGCCAACGGCCGGCGGGAAGATCGGGCGGACGACATCAGCTGCATTTCGTGTCATCAAGTAGCGACGTGGACTGCCGTCGAACCTCCTAGTTCTCGCGCACGACTCCCGGACTGCTCGCGAGTCCCTTGCCGACCAGGTCGCGGGCGTCGCAGCTGACGAGCGCGGCACCGGCTTGGTCAGCTGCCGCTACATACGCTGCGTCGTATACGGAGATCGTGTGCTCCTCGGCAACCTTGGCAGCGCGACCGAGCAGCGAGGTCGTCGAGGGAATGACCCCACCGTCGGCCGAGATTCGGTCGATCGCTTCCAGCAACGGTGCGACGTGCGCAGGCGCGCGCCAGGCACGCACTGCCACATTCGTGACCTCGTAGCGGGCAAGGTCGAGTGTCGCGAGCGTGACGTCCGGATCGGTGAGAAGTTGCTGGGACGGTTCATGCAACTCGTCGTCGGAATCGAACGCCGCCAGGATGACGCTCGCGTCCAGCAGCAGTGCGCTCACGCCGGCCGCGTGGCCTTCACGCGCTCCGCCGACGCACCGCCATGTCGCGCCGTGTGCCCTAAGAGCGAGGCCATTGCTGCCGCGCGGTCCGTGCGGCGCCCGCGTAGCGCCGAGTCGGCGAACTGCCGCAGGACTGCGCTGCGGGAGGTGCCGAGACGAGTCGCCTCGGCATCGACCTCGCTCAGGAGGTCGTCGGGCATCGACACCATGACCTTCGCCATGGTCTCAGTATACCCTGGTATACGATTGCCAGCGCGCCCGACGGCTCTGCCTGCGCCGGGCTACACGCGATAGCGATCGAGCGCTTCGCGCCGCGCCCGCGCGTGATCGACGATCGGGTGGGGGTAGTGCTCTCCGATCACGCAGCCGGCCGCGCGCTGGAGCTCGTCGGGCATCGCCCACGGCTCGCGCAGGTACTCGTCCGGGACGTTCGCCAGCTCGGGGACGTAGCGGCGCACGTAGCTCCCGTTCGGGTCGTGTGTATCCATCTGGCGCGCCGGGTTGTAGATCCTGCGGAAGACAGGCGCCGGGTCGGTGCCGACCGAGGCGATCCACTGCCAGTTGCCGTTGTTGTTGGCCTCGTCGCCGTCGACGAGCAGGTGCATGAACCAGCGCTCGCCCCAGCGCCAATCGATGCCGAGGTCCTTCGTCAGGAACGAGCCGACGACCAGCCGCGCGCGGTTGTGCATCCAACCCTCCTGCCGCAGCTGGCGCATGCCGGCGTCGACCAGCGGATAGCCCGTCTGCCCCTCGCACCAGCGCTCGAAGCGCCCGCGCGCGCGGCTCCACGAGAGCTTGCCGCGGTAGCGCGCCTGGAACTCCGAGTGCGCGTTGCGCGGGAAGTGCAGCAGCACGTGATGGTGGAAGTCGCGCCAGCAGAGCTGGCGGCGAAACGCCTCGGGGCCCGCGCCGCCGGGGAGGCGCTGCTCGATCTCACGCGGCGAGATGCAGCCGAAGTGCAGGTAGGGCGAGAGGCGCGAGGTCGAGTCCTCGCCGAGCGCGTCGCGTCCTTGCCCGTAGCCGCGCACGTCGTCTGCGAGAAAGCACGACAGCCGCTCACGCGCCGCGCGCTCGCCCCCGAGTGGCGGACTCGCGACCTCTTGCTCGAGCCCGAGCGCGCGCAGCGACGGGATGCGCCCCTTGGCCACGCGCGACGGCAACGGCGGCAGCTTGCGCGGAGCGCCGAGCACCTCGCGCCTGCGCTCGCGCTCCCACGTGCGATGAAACGGCGTGAAGATCGTGTATGGCTTGCCCGTCTGCGTGCGCGGCGCGCCGAGCTCGTCGATCGCGCCGAGCCCCGGATGTCCGTGCAATTCGACGCCGCTGCCCTTCAGTGCACTTCGCACTCGCTTGCCGCGCGCTCGCGCGAACGGCGTCACATCGCTCGAGAAGTGAAGCGCCCGCGCGTTCGTCTGGCGCACGAGCTCGGCCAGCTCGCGCTCGGGCGGGCCCTGGCGCAGCACCAGCCCGCTGCCACGCTCGCGCAGCGCGCCGTCGAGCTCGGCGAGGCACTCGAGCAGGAACTGCGTGCGTGGGCCCGATGCGTGGCGGCCGTGCAGCAGGGCCTCGTCGAGGCAGAAGACCGGCACGATGTGATCCTCCCGCGCCAGCGCCGCTCGCAGCGCCGGGTGATCGTGCACGCGCAGGTCGCGGCGAAACCAGACGATCGCCGTCAAGCGGCGCCCGCCTCGGGCCCGCTCCCGGATCCAGCAGCGTCTCGGTCTGCCGGCCAGGCCTCGGCGCTCAGCCGGTAGAGCACGTGACGGCGCAGGTGCGCCGGGCGCGCGAGCGGATGCACGAAGTCATCGGACGGGTCGCGGCTCATGCCGATCCGCTCCATCACGGCCTGTGAGCGGACGTTGATCTCGGTCGTCATCGAGACGATCTCCGGCAGCTCAGCCTGCTCGAAGCCGACGCGTAGCGCTGCGCGCGCCGCCTCGCTGGCGTAGCCGTATCCCCACGCCGATCGCGCCAGGCGCCAGCCGATCTCGACGGCCGGCGTGAAGTGCGCCGCGAAGGCGACCGTGTTCAGGCCCGTCAGCCCGATCAGCTCGCCGCCGTCGCGCAGCTGCAGCGCCCACAGCCCGTAGCCGTGCTCGTCGAAGTGAGCCTCGATGCTGTCGATGTAGCCGTCGCTCTCGGCGCGCGTCAGCGTGCCCGGCAGCAGCTCCATCACCTGCTCGTCCGCGTTGATCGCCGCGAACTGGTCACGGTCGGATGCGCGCCAGCGGCGCATCAGCAGCCGCTCGGTCCGCAGCTCCTGCTCGCCGTCCATCCTGCTCAACCGGCGAGCAGGGACTTGCGGCGCAGGAAGTCGATCTGATCGCCCACCACCCGCTGTGGCTCTTCGCCGAGGAACGCGCCGAAGTGGTCGTATGGGTAGCGGTGCAGCTCGCCGCTCGGCGCCCGCTCGGCCAGCCGTTGCACTGCCTTGCGCGAGACGCTCACGTCGGCTTCTCCGAGCCCCACCCACAGCGGCATGCCCAGGCGCCGGGCGCGCGCGACGGGGCGGTGCAGCGCCACCGTCAGGAAGACGGCCGGCGAGATCTCGTTGCGCCACGGCGAGCCCTCGGGAGCGCTCGCGTGAAAGCCGTCGGCCTCGCCCGCCAGCGCCATCGCCGCGTGCTCGCCCGGCTGCCCCGTCACCGGCACGAGGTTGTGGCGCCCGAGCTGGTCGGCCAGCGCCCGCGGGACGAGCCACGCCGCCAGAGCCGGCGGCGTTGACAGCGCGCGGGCGAGGCCGTCGACCATCGGGCACAGCGCGAGCACCGCCGCGATGCGCGAGTCCTCGAGCGCCGTCTCGACCGCGTGCCCGCCGCTGAAGGAGAAGCCCCACAGCACGATTCGCTGCGGATCGACGTTCGCGAGGCCGCGCGCGAAGCGCACCGCCGCGCGCCAGTCCTCGCGCTGGGCGCTCTTGCGAAAGCGCTGGCGCGGCTCGCCGCCCGAGTCGCCGAGGTAGCGGTGGTCGAACACGAGCACCGCCGCCCCCGCCGCGGCCAGGCGTTCCGCGTATGGCGGAAGGCCGTCGTGGCGCGTCATTGAGAAGCCGTGCGCCATCACCACGCAGCAGCTTGGCTCCCCGGCCGGCTCGTACAGCCAGGCCGCGCAATGCGAATCACCCGACAGGAATGTCAGCTCACGGCGCTCGATCAGCGAAGCCTAGTCCGCCGCGCGCGGGTAGCATCCGCGCATGATCGTCGTCACCGGCCGGATGCGCATCGCCGCCGAGGATCGCGAGCGCTTCGCCGAGGTCACCACCGAGATGTGCAGGCGCTCGCGCGAGGAGCCCGGCTGTCACGGCTACCGCGTCTACGCCGATCTCGAGCAGGACGGTCGCTACGTGATCGTCGAGGAGTGGGCCGACGACGAGGCGCTGCAGAGCCACTTCTCCGAGCCGCACACACGCGAGTTCCTCGCCGGCCTGTTCCCGCTGCTCGCCGAGCCCGCCGACGCGCTCTTTCACACCGTCGCCTCGACGCGCCGGCTCGATCCCGAGCGCGGCCTCGTCCCGCTCGACTGACTACTGCGCGATCGCCGCCACGCCGTTGACGTCGTCCCCGGCGATCAGCACGAACTCGTTGCGCGCTCCCGCGCGGCGCGCTTCCCGGTGGCTGCGGTATTCGTCTGATTCATAAAAATCGTTTGCCGCCTGGCGGGACGGCCACTCGATGATCAGCAGCACCTGAGGGGGAGTGCGCTCGCCCTCGATCTGCTCGATTCGAGCCGTACGCGCGAGGTAGCGCCCGCCGCGCCGCTCCACCATCGGCGTCACGTCCTTCACGTAGTCCGCGACCCAGCTCGGGTCGGTGACGTCCAGCTCGGCGACTGCGTAGTACTTCACTGCCCGCCCCTTCCGTTCGCTCGCACCGATCGCCGATACTAAGCCGATCGTGACGATCGTTCTGCGTCCGCTGCACGAAGACGACGAGGCCGAGCTGCGGCGGATCCACGAGACGCCCGACGTAGCGCGCTGGTGGGGCCGGCCTGAGCCGGGCTTTCCCTGGAGCGATGACCCCGACTCAACGCGCATGGCGATCGAGCTCGACGGCGCCCTCGCCGGGATGATCGAGTTCTCAGAGGAGCCGACGCCGCGCTATCGCCATGCCACGATCGACCTGTTCCTCGACCCCGCTGTGCGCGGCCGCGGCATCGGCGGCGAGGCCGTCGCCCAGCTCGCGCAGAAGCTGTTCGCAGAGCGCGGCCATCACCGGGTCACGATCGATCCCTCCGTCGAGAACGTCGCCGCGATCCGCGCCTATGAGAAGGCCGGCTTCACGCGCGTTGGCGTGATGCGCAGCTACGAGCGCGAACCCGACGGGGCGCACTGGCGCGACGGCCTGCTGATGGAGCTGCTCGCCGACGACGCGCGCGCATAGACTGCCGCCATGGAGTTCCAGACGATCGAAAGCGCCGGACAGCCCTTCGTTGTCTCCCAGCAGGGCGAGGGGCCCGACATCGTGCTCGTGCACGGCTTCCCCGACACGCCGCACTCCTACCAGGCGCTGCAGGACGAGCTCGTCAAGGCCGGCTGGCGCGTCACCGTGCCGTGGCTGCGCGGGTACCACCCCGCGACGATCGTGCCCGGCCGCCCGTACGACTTCGAGACGATCGGCCGCGACGGCCTCGCGCTGCTCGACGCGATCGGCGCGCAGCAGGCCGTGTTCGTCGGCCACGACTGGGGCGCGCTGATGTCCTTCGTCGTCGCCACGCTCGCGCCCGAACGCGTGCGCGCGCTCGTCACGATCGCGATCCCGCACCCGAGCCTGCTCCCGCGCAGCCCTTCATCGCTGTATCGCGCGCGCCACTTCCTCGCGCTGAAGCTGCCGTGGGCTGAGGCGAGCACGCGCCGTGGCGACTTCGCCTATATCGAGCGGCTGTACACGCGCTGGGCGCCAAACTGGTCAGGGCCCGCGCGCGAGGAGAGTCTCGCGCAGGTCAAGCGCGCCCTCTCCGAGCCCGCCGCGCTGAAGGGCTCGATCGACTACTACCGCGCGCTGCCGCTTGGCGGCTCCAAGCTGCTCGAGCACCCGCCCGCCGTGCCCAACCTCGCCGTCGGCGGTACCTCCGACCTCGTCCCCGCTGAGCTCTACCGCGCCTCCGCCGAGCTGTTCCCGGCACCGAGCCGCGCGCTGATCGTCGACGGCGCCGGGCACTGGCCGCACCGCGAGGATGAGGCCGCCGTCGTGCCCGAGATCGTGCGCTTCGTCTCCGAGCTCTGAGGCGCCGCGCGCGCACGAGGTCTCTCACTCTCGGCCCGCGCTCGTACATGCAAGCCAAGCGTGCTTAGATTATGCGTCGCGGCAGCAAGAACCCGCGAAGACATACCCAGCACGCGCCCGTAGCTCAGTGGTCAACGGTTCTCTTCGGGGAGCCAAAGAGCAGCGGTCTTTCAAGCCGCAGGCCGCGGGTTCGATTCCCGCCGGGCGCACTCCCTCCTCGCTTTCGCGATTCGCGCGAGAACCCTGCGCACAGCCCCGTTCGATACATCGGGTCGTGTGTTGACATTCTGCGTAAAACATGATTTATATGGAGCAGCGGGAGCAGCGGTTCCGCCCACTCGGAGACATTGCAGATGAGAGTGGTGTGAGGGTTAGAAGACAAGGGGCCTTCAGTGGGTCTTGTTTCAGGTAGGCGGCAGCACCGGGGAGAGGGAGAACGGCCGTGAGGCTGTCCGATTGCCAGGAGCAACGGATGCTGCGCGCGCTGCACGGTCGCTGGCCCTACCGCCGCTCACACTGCCGTCACGACCTGCATTGGCTCGTGCGTGTTCGGGCGCAGTCGGGGCCGTGGTGCTCGACGGGGCGCGCACATTCGATGGCGGGACTGCCGGCGCATCGCCGGCGACCCCACGGCGATTGAGGGACGCCGCGGGGCGCCTACCCGGGCAGTCCTGAGAGCGGGACCCGGGAGGCATGCAGGGGCGGGTGGCGATCCGGGGAGCCACCCGCCCTCGCTGCGTTCTCGGCGATCGCGTCGATCAGCTCGCCCCAGATCGCACGCGGCAGGTCGTGCCCCATACCTGGCACCTTCATCAGCTTCGCGCCCTTGATCGCGCGTGCAGTCGCCCGCCCGCCCGAGGGCCGCACGAGCGGGTCGGCCGTGCCGTGCACGACGAGCGTCGGCGCAGTGATCCGCCGCAGTTCGCTCGTGCGGTCGCCGGAGGCGAGGATCGCCGCCAGCTGGCGCCCGGGGCCGGCCGGGTCGTGGTCGCGCTCGTAGCTGATCGCCGCGAGCTCGCGGATCTCCTCGGACCGATCAGAGATCGGCCAACCCGGCAGACCTCGTGAGCCGATCGCGTTGAACAGGCGCTCGAAGTGCGCGACGTACTGCTCGCGCCCGCCCGCCGGGCGGCGCAGGAAGAACGGGTAGAGCTTGAGCGCCGGCTGGCCGTTGAGCAGGGCGCCCGTGTTGGACATGATCGAGACCAGCGAGCGCACGCGCTTGGGGTGTCGCGCCGCGAGCGTCTGCGCGATCATCCCGCCCATCGAGGCGCCGATCACGTGCGCCGGGGAGAGGTCGAGCTCGCGCAGCAGACCGGCCGCGTCCTCGGCCATGTCCGAGAGCTTGTAGTGGGCCGCCGCCTTCGAGCGCGTCAGCAGCTGGCGGATGCTCGGCGGCGGCGCGCCGTCGAGGTGCGTCGAGCGGCCGATGTCGCGGTTGTCGAAGCGCACCACATAGAAGCCACGCTCGGCCAGGGACCGGCAGAAGTCCTCGTGCCAGGCGACCATCTGCGTGCCCAGGCCCATGATCAGCAGCGCCGGTGGATCGGAGCGCTCGCCGAACGTCTCGTAACAGAGGTTTATGTCGTCGCCGACATCGCAGAACTGCTCGTCCATGGTCCGCAGATGCTAGCGGCCGATGCTCGCTAGGATCGCTCTTAATGGACGAGCGCGAGATCCGCGAGCTGTCGATCGACACGATCCGTGGCCTGGCGATGGACTCCGTGCAGAAGGCCAACGCCGGCCATCCCGGCACGGCGATGGCGCTCGCCCCGCTTGGCTACACGCTGTTCGAGCGCTTCCTGCACGCGAACCCGCAGGACGTCGAGTGGCCCGACCGCGATCGCTTCGTGCTCAGCTCCGGCCACGCCTGCGTGTTGCAGTACTCGCTGCTTCACCTGTGCGGCTATGACCTCTCGCTCGAGGACCTGCAGCAGTTCCGCCAGTGGGGCTCGCGCACGCCGGGGCACCCCGAGCGCGGGCACACGCCCGGCATCGAGGTGACAACCGGGCCGCTCGGGCAGGGCGTCGGCAACGCCGTCGGCATGGCGATGGCCGAGCGCTTCCTCGCCGAGCGCTTCAACCGCCCCGGACACGAGCTCGTCGACCACCGCACTTATGCGATCTGCTCCGACGGCGATTTGATGGAGGGGATCAGCCAGGAGGCGGCCTCGATCGCCGGGCACTTCGGCCTCGGCAAGCTGACGCTCTGCTACGACGACAACCGCATCACGATCGACGGCACGACGGCGCTCTCGTTCGATTCTGAGAGCCACCTGCATCGCTTCGAGGCCGAGGGCTGGCACGTGCAGCGCGTCGAGGACTCCGAGGACGTCGACGAGCTGACGCATGCGATCCAGGCGGCGCGCGATGAAGAGGAGCGCCCGTCGTTCATTCAGGTTCGCTCGCACATCGCTTACCCCGCGCCCAACGCCGTCGACACGGCCAAGTCGCACGGCTCTGCGCTCGGCGAAGACGAGGTGCGCGCGACCAAGGAAGTGATGGGCTTCGACCCCGACAAGAAGTTCTTCATCGACGAGCGCGTCTACGAGCACATGTCGCTCGCCGAGCGCGGTGCGGCGGCGCAGCGCGAGTGGCAGGTGGAGCGCATGGACCCGTGGCGCGATGCCTTTCCGGAGATGGCCGCCGACTGGGACCTCGCCTGGAAGGGCAAGCTGCGCGACGGCTGGCGCGAGGCGCTGCCGACGTTTGCCGCCGGCGAGGAGATCGCCTCGCGCTCGGCCGGGCAGAAGACGATGGCCGCCTTCGCCGAGTTCGGCCCGACGATGATCGGCGGCGCCGCCGACCTGGTCGAGTCGACCAAGACCGTGTTCGACGGCGGCGGTGAGTTCTCGGCCGTGCACGCCGGGCGCAACGTGCCGTTCGGCATTCGCGAGCACGGGATGGGCGCGATCGTCAATGGCGCGTGCGCGCACGGCGGCATCGTCAAGCCCTACGGCTCGACCTTCCTGATGTTCTCCGACTACATGCGCGGCAGCGTCAGGCTGTCGGCGCTGATGGGGCTGCCCGTCGTGTGGGTGTGGACGCACGACTCCGTCGGGCTCGGCGAGGACGGCCCCACGCACCAGCCGATCGAGCACTACGCCTCGCTGCGCGCGATCCCCGAGCTGTGGGTGATCCGCCCCGGCGACGCCAACGAGACCGCCGTCGCCTGGCAGCTCGCGCTCGAGCGCGACGACGGCCCCGTCGCGCTGCTGCTATCGCGCCAGAACATCCCGACGCTCGACCGCGACGAGGTCGCGAGCGCCGACGGCGTCGCGCGCGGCGGCTACGTGCTGTGGGACTCGGCCGAGGGCGAGCAGCCCGAGCTGATCCTGATCTCCACCGGCGCAGAGGTGCCCACGACGCTGCACGCCGCGCAGGCGCTCGCCAAGGACGGCGTCAAGGTCCGCGTCGTCTCGATGCCGTGCATGGAGCTGTTCGAAGCCCAGGGCGAGGAGTACCGCGACGAGGTGCTGCCGCCGGCCGTGCGCACCCGCCTCGCCGTCGAGCCGGGCGCGAGCATCAGCTGGGGCAAGTGGGTCGGCCTCGACGGCGACGTGCTCGGCCTCGACCGCTTCGGTGCATCCGCGCCGGGTACGACCGTGTTGGAGAAGCTCGGGTTCACCGACGAGAACATCGTCGCCCGTGCCCGCGCGCTGCTTCAGCGCGAGCCCGCCAGATCAAGCTGAAAGGAGCCCCAAGTGTCCACCGCCGAGAACCTCACCCCGCTGCGAATGCTCTCGGCCCTCGGCCAGAGCGTGTGGATCGACTTCCTCTCGCGCGGGTCAAACCGCGACGGGCACCTGCAGAGCCTGATCGACGAGGACTCCGTCGTCGGCGCCACCTCGAACCCGTCGATCTTCCAGAAGGCGATGACCGCCGGCGAGGCTTACGACGAGCAGCTGCGTGAGCTCGATCCCGAGCTCGAGATCAAGGACGTCTTCTGGACGCTCGCCGAGCAGGACATCAAAGATGCCTGCGACCTGTTCCGTCCGGTCTGGGACGGCGGTGGCGGACGCGACGGCTACGTCTCGCTCGAGGTCGACCCGGGTCTCGCCTACGACACGCTGGCGACGTTCCGCGAAGCGATGCACCTGCACGAGATCGTCGAGCGTCAGAACCTGATGGTCAAGATCCCCGCGACCAAGCCAGGGCTCGCCGCGATCGAGGACGTGATCTCCAAGGGCAAGTCGATCAACGTCACGCTGATCTTCTCGCTGCGCCGCTACGAAGAGGTCGCCGAGTCATACGTCCGTGGGCTCGAGCGGCTCGTCGCCGAGGGCGGCGACCCGACCAAGGTCGCGTCCGTCGCGAGCTTCTTCGTCTCGCGGATCGACACCGAGGCCGACAAACGGCTCGATCAGCTCGGCGGCCACGACGAGCTCAAGGGCAAGCTCGCGGTCGCCAACGCCAAGCTCGCCTACCAGCGCTACAAGGAGATCTTCGCCGGGCCGCGCTGGGAGTACCTCCAGTCCAAGGGCGCCACGCCGCAGCGCGTGCTGTGGGCCTCGACATCGGTCAAGAACCCCGACTACCGCGACACGATGTACGTCGAGGAGCTGATCGGATCCGACACCGTCAACACGATGCCCGAGGAGACGATCCGCGACTTCCAGGACCACGGCGAGCCACGCCCGCGCCTGGAGTCCGAGCTTGTCGAGGCCCGCAAGGTATTCGACGATCTGGCTGCCGCAGGCGTCGACTACAAGGACGTCACCGACACGCTCGAGCGCGAGGGCGTCGAGAAATTCGCCGACGCCTTCGCCGAGCTGCTCGCCGCGCTCGAGCAGAAGCGCTCGGCGCTCGTGGCCGCCTGACGCCCGAGGGCGAGGCTCGTGCGGCACTGAGCGCCGGTGCTCAGGAGTACGGCAGTGGGATCAGCACCGTGATTCGCAGCGGGCCCGACGGGAACGCCTCGGCGCGGAACGTGTAGGCGCGGTAGCTGCGCCTGTTCACCGTGACCGGCCCGCTCGCCGGGACCGGGCCGGGCGAGTAGCCGACCGTGCTCTTGACGAGCTTGTTGCCCATGTACATCAACACGTCCAGGCCTGCCAGTCGGTTGGCCAGGCGCTTGTAGCCCTCGTCGTCCTGGATCGAGAGCGTGAAGCTGCCGATCGTGCGCCCGCCCTGGCGCAGCGGCGCCGTGACCGGCGCCAGCACGTAGGGGCCACCGACGTCCGCAAGCAGCCGTGCGCCGGCGCTCACGCGCAGGCGCACGATGTGCTGGTGCAGCAGTGCTTCGATCGCGCCGCGGGTGGCCTTCGGATCTCGCCGCGCGACCGCTCGCAGCAGCGCCCTGTTTTCCTGCACGCGGTTAATCTGCTTGCCGGTGCGCCGCCCGACCTCGCCGTCGTAGATCAGGTGGGCGATGCGGCTGACCGTGTTGACGACCGTGTCCTCGTCGCTTGTGCCGCACAGCGATTGGACCGATCCGATCGTGCGCAGCAGGTAGACGCGCAGCGGGGCACCGTCCGGGTAGGCCTTCGCCGCGTAGGAGCTGAACTGGTAGGCGACGCCGTCCTTCGTCAGCGTGCCCTGCGTCGGGAGCTGGCTCGCCGGCAGCGGGAACGAGCCCGCCACCGTGCGCGTGTCGCTTGCCGTGCGTGCCGAGCGGATCACCGTCGTCGCCTCCGCGATCCCGTTCGTCTCGGCGATGACGCCGCTCGCCGCCCACACGCTCGTGACGTAGTCGGCGATCGGGTGCTTGTCCGCTCCCAGCAGCGTTCCGTGAAGTGGTGCCAACGCCGGGCCGCCGAGTTCCACGAGCACCTTGCCGCCGCGCACGACGCGTAGGTTGGTCAGGTGGCCCGTGGCGATCAACGCCTCTGCCGCCGCTCGTGCCGAGCCCGCGTCGCCCGCTTCGACCGCCGAGCGAAGCGCGGCCGAGCCCTCGATCATGTGCGCCGCGCTCGCCGTCCGTTCGCTGTCGATGCCCTCGCTGTAGACGCGCGTGGCGACGTGGCCGAGCGCGCCGAGCACGCTTGCGCCGCACGATCCGGGCGTCGCCGCGTCGACGTCCGCGCTGGCCTCCTCGCCCGCATGCGGCAGGCTCGTGCCGCAGCCCGTCAGCGCGAGCGCGACCGTGAGCGTCGCCAGCGCGGCGAGCGCGAGGACGAGCCGGGTCGTCCTGCGGCGACTGCCGTTCTTGCACGCGTGCACGCGTGGAACCATCGAGGCAGATCCTAAGTCGTGGCTAACGGCGCGGTGAGATAGCTTTCAGCGATGCCGAGCGCGCTGATCACGGGGGCCTCGACCGGGATCGGCGAGGCGACCGCGCTGCGGCTCGCCGGGGCGGGTTGGACCGTGCTTGCCGGGGTGCGCAGCGAGCAGCACGGCGCGCAGCTCGTCGCGAAGGACTCCTCGGGGCGGATCGAGCCGGTTACGCTCGACGTGACCGACTTCGAGCAGATCCGCCAGGCGGCTGCTCGCGTCAGCGAACTCGGCGGTGGCGGAGAGGGCTCGCCCGGCCGGCTCGACGCGCTCGTCAACAACGCCGGCATCGGCTACGGTGGGCCGCTCGAGCTGCTGCACCCCGACGACTTGCGCAAGCAGTTCGACGTCAACGTGCTCGGGCAGGTCGCCGTCACGCAGGCGCTCTTGCCGGCGCTGCGCGCAGCGCATGGGCGAATCGTGTTCATGTCCTCCGTCGGCGGTCGCGTGGCGATGGCCTTCACCGCTCCCTACGCCGCCTCCAAGCACGCGATCGAGGCGCTCGGCGATGCGCTGCGCGTCGAGCTGGCGAGCTCGCATGTGCAGGTTGCGCTCGTCGAGCCCGGCTCCGTCGCCACGCCGATCTGGGACAAGGCGCGCGAGACCGGCGATCAGGTGGTTGTTCCGCCGCAGTTGCAGAAGGAGTACGGGAACGTGCCCGCTGCGATGGACAAGGCGCTCGATGACACCGCCAAGCGCGGCGTGCCCGCCGAGCAGGTCGCGCAGACGATCGAACGCGCGCTGAGCGCGCGGCGGATGAAGTCGCGCTACGTCGTCGGGCGCGACGCGCGCGCGATGATCATCGCGCGGGGACTGCTGCCCGATCACGTCTTCGATCTCCTCGCCAAACGAGTGCTGGGGGTTTAGGCACAGGCGCTTCGAGCGACGGGTAGTCAAAGACGCTTCTTCATCCGCTGGGCCCGACCTACTTAGATGTATTCAGTGCGTTCGTCGTCAGTAGTCCTCAGCGTCCTGGTTTCACTCGTCCTTGTGACGGCAAGCGCAAGCGCTTATACGGCGGAACCGTCACCCGAGGCGATGGAAGTCGCGGAACGGGTTGGGAAAGAAGCCGTCGAACGGCGTGAACATGAAGAGGCGGAAGCCGCCGCCAGGAAAGCGGCTGAAGAACGGGCACCCGTGGAAGCCCGCGAACGAGAAGCACAGGAACGCGCGACCGCCGAAGTGACCCTCCGCCGGGAAGCGGAAAAGAGTGAACAGGAAGCGCGCGAACAGGAAGCGCGATCTGTCGCGTGTCGAGTCCCGAAGTTGAGTGGACACTCGCTGGCCGCAGCGCGGCGCATGCTGAGCGATGCGCATTGCTCTCTTGGGCGCGTCGCACGTCGCCGCCCCGCCGGTCGCATCGTCCAGGTCATCGTCAGCCAGAGCGTCGGGGCAGGATCCAGACGTCCTTTAGGCACTCCAGTGATGGTGAGGCTGGGACGCCGCCCTCGTTGAGCAAGCCGAGAACGTGAGTCAAGCCGGCGGCGGATACACGGCGAGCCACGCGAACAGGCTGGTCGTGGCGGCGTGCGTTTGCAGCATGCCCGGCCGCGCGTTCTGCGGCGCGATCGTTTCGCCGTTCCAGGAGAGCAGGTAGAGCCCTTCGCCGTTGCGGGCGCGCAGCTCGACGTTGCGCGCGTTGTCGGCGGCCATCGCGTACAGCGTGCGATCGTGGTGCAGCGCGTACAGGGCGAGCAGCCACTGCAGGTAGATCGCGTCGTACTGCGGCGAGAAGTCGAGCAGATAGCCAAAGCGTTTGAGCGAGTTCTTCTTCTGTTCGTCCGATCGCCGGCAGTCGGCCGCTGTGCCGGTCAGTTCGCAGAGCACGGCCTGGGCATAGATCAACGGTCCCTCGGCGTAGTCGATCGGCGTCGGGTTCAGGCTGCTGCCCCGGTACAGACCGTCCGCTTCGCTGAAGCCGCTCGTGTTGCCCCACGCGAGGAACCGGCGCGCCTGGCCGAGCGCGAAGCTCGACTTGGTCTGCTGGTAGAGGAGTGTCGCGAGCAGCGTGTCCGAGGCGAGTGCCGCGCCGGCCTTGTACGGGTGGGTCGTGTTCCACCAGAGGCCGCCCGCGCGCGCGTCCCAGCCGGCTGCTGCCACGTACTTCAGCGCCCGAGCGGCGTCGTTCAGCCAGCGCTTGGATCCGGTCGCGCGGTAGGCGTTGACGAAGGCGATGCCCCACCAGCCGTTGTCGTCGAACCACGTCTCGGTGCTCGCCGTGCGGTCGCCCGGGTACGGCGAGTACCCAGGCAGCGGTCGCAGCCCGCGGTTGAGGTAGCGCTCTGCGCCCTTGGCGAAGCGGGTGACGGCGGCGCGGTTGGCCGGCGTCGGTCGCGCGATCGCGATCGCGTCGAGCGACTCGAACAAGGGCACGATGTCCCAGATCGTCGCCAGCGGATAGCGGTCGTGGTCGCCCAGGCGCGAGTCGTACCAGCCGAGGCGGTGGTCGGACCAGCGGGCTTTGGCGCTCGCCACGCCTTGCTGTGCGAGCGCGAGGTAGTGCTGCTGGGCGACGCCGAGGGATTGGGTCGACGTCGCAGGGCGAACTATCGATAGCGGTGCCATCGCATGAGTGCTCGTCTCCCCACTTCCGAGGATGAGTGCGGACAGCGACAGGCTTAGTAGGAGTGTGCGCATGACGTAAAACCATCCCTCACAAATATGGCCCCCGAATGTGCGTTGGCGCCCAACGGGCGGACGTCTAGCCCTACGATAGACAGCCCGACTGTTGTTCGTCCCGCTCTGATCATGTGTCTAGGCGGGTGCGCCTACCGAGTAGTCAGGCAATTCGAATTCCGGGTATTGTCAGCAAGTCCAGATGATCGAGCACAGGGTAAAGGGTTCTGGGCGTGCGGACGACCGCGAGCAGCTCGTCAAAGCGGCCGTCGAGCAGCTCGCAAAGTTTGGCCGCCAGCTCGGCGAATTGACGCTGGCAAATGTGGCTGCCACCTCGGCGCTCATAGCTGTTTTTCTGTATGTGATCGGACTGCTTCGGCGCGTCGCTCAGCTTCACGCGGAAGGGGTCGCGACAACTCGAGGCCTCGGATTGTCGTCACTACAGGATTACCTCATACAGGGTTTGGCGGTAATCGTTAATCCGGAAACGGCCGCTCTGCTCCTAGTAATCCTCGTTGCTTCGGCTGGTGCATTTTTTCTCCCGCGGCTGACGTCTCTGATACCCGACTCGTTTACGTTCGGCAATGGCGAGGAGGGCGCCGCGCCAAAGGCGGATGCGCTCAAGGGCAGTCGCGGTGAGTCACCCGAGGGCCAGGCCGTGGATGGTGCTCTGACGCGCGACATGCCCAAGTGGCTGGTGAAACTGTTCGTGTATGGAGCCATAGCGTTTTTCGTTCTCCTTGTTCCGCTCGCGGTTTGGGCACCCTTTGCAGCTGGACTCGCGGCTCTCGCGGGTCTCTGGTATGCGAACTCGCACTATGATCTGTTGACGTTCGGGAGTTGGCGTACCTGGACGACTAACCACGCGAGTGCCACCGTGATCGGGCTTGGGGGATCGCTTGCTGTCGTGGCAGCGCTCTACGGCTACTGTGACCCGCCGCCTCTGGATTCGGCGGTCATTCACACAGTGCAGGGTAAGCAGATCGTCGGAAAGCTCCTGGCCGAGTCGAACGGACTCGTTTATCTCGTAGGTGCCCGCGATCGGAACGGACGGGCGACGATCGAAGCGGTATCGCTCACAGACATCGCGGCCATGAATGTCACTGCGGGCAAAAGCCGGTTCTACAAGACGGTGCCAGAACTCCTCGAGCTTCCCGAAGAACTACACATGCGTTTCTGGCGAGTAGAACGGGATGCGCACGGGAATTGGTATTTCGCACGCACAAGGACGAATCGATCGTCGCGGATCGCTAAGAAGCCCGACTGATCATCGCTCGTCGACGCGCCATAGGCGCCGGCGAGCCCATGCTTCAAGCGACTTGCGAGGATACGTCGCGCATGGATGAGCCGCACACAGCCAATGCGAACGTTCCCTTGCCGCCGTCGGAGCGTGGTAGCTGGCTGCTGGCCGGTGCGCTTGCGCTGTTTGGCGCGTGCGCGCTCGCGGCGGTGCTGCTGTTCGGAGTACGCTCGCGCCACGCGAGCCCGCCCCCGGCCGTGGCGGTGTCCACGCCGACGCCGAGCCTCGCGGCATCGGCAAGCGTCCAAGCAGGTGTGGGTACGCGCGCGGGCACCGGTGGCACCGGGGCTCAGGGTCGGCGAGGAGGTGGCGGTGCCCACGCCTTGGGCAAGATCGTCGCGCGTCCGACGGCTCGCCAGCAGCAACTCGACGCGACCCGCTTCGTCGATCAGACCCAGACGCACATCGCCACGCGCTGGATGGAAGGCTTCTACCCGATCTACGCCGTCGCGCAGCGCACGTTCGGCGTCAACTGGCTGCTGCTCGCCTCGATCCATCGCCAGGAGTCGGCCTTCTCGACGGCGCCGGGCATCTATGCGGGGCTGAACTTCGCCGGGTGCTGCGGCGGGCCGATGCAGTTCAACGTGACCAACGGGCCGGTGCCGACGTGGCGGCTGGTCAGCGACTCCTTTCGCTACGGCCGGCGCCCGTCGAGCTACGACCACCGCACGGCCAGGCACCCCTCGATCTACGACGACTTCGACTCGATCATGGCCGCCGCACACCTGCTCTCAGCCGACGGCGCGAGCTACTCGCTCGACGCCGGCGCGTGGAGCGCGGCCTACTCCTACTACGGCCACGACGCGACCGGCGTGACGTATGCCGATCAGGTGCTGGCGCGAGCGATCGGGTGGTCGCAGCATGGGTTCTGCATCAACTGCGGGGTCGACTCGCGGTTGGTCGAAGCGGTGCATGCGGCGTATGGGGCGCCGGTGCAAGCGGCGCTGGTGAAGGCCAGCCCGGCGCGCGTCCGAAGATAATTTGAGTCAAGCTGTTCGGACTGCTGCCGATAAATGGGCAGTGCTTCCGATCGCGCTAGACACGCACTCGACGGCCTACCACGCCGGTGAAGTGACGGGACTGGTGATCGTCATCGTCTTGGCGGGCTACGTGATTCACCGAGCGCTGACGCGCGGTTTCGGTCGTCAGAGGGCGTCTGTTGCGGCTCCGGCCCACAGCGAAAGCAGCTTTTCCGGCCTGGTCGTCGGCTCGGCGGGCGTCTCGCCGCCGCCCCGCGTGCAGGTCGCCCACACCGCGACCAGAGAAGGCCCCGAGGCAAAAGATCTCGCGATCGCCGCGGTGGCGGTGGTCCTGGCCGGGGCGTACATCGTTTCGGGCATCAGCCACGGCCTGCTGGACAGTGGGAAGCCCTCCCCATGGTCGACCAGCGAAGGGGCGAACGTCAGAGCTGGCTTCATCGCCGGCTGCGGCAAGGGCGACCCGTCGCGAGAGCGAACGTGCGAATGCGTCTTCGCGAAGCTTTCGAGCACGCCGCCCTACGACACGCCCGCGGGCTTCGAGCAGTTGGGCGCGACCCTCGCTGCCGTCGAGCGGACGCGTGACGTATCGGCCCTGCCGCCGGCGCTGCTCAGTGGCATCCGGAGCTGCTCGACGAGCTGATACCGCACGGCCCCCGCTAAGCGGCGTCGGCCTGCGCCATCAACTCGCCGGCGACCCGGTCGGTCGCGCCGTTGGTCCCGCCGAGCAGCCGCCGCGAGAGCTGCGCGCGGCGGAAGTACAGCGGGGCGTCGTGCTCCCAGGTGGCGCCGATGCCGCCGTGCACGGAGATCATCGTGCGCGAGGCGAAGTCGAGCGCGCGGCCGGCGACGGAGCGCGCGGCGCTCGCCGCGAGCGGGAACTCGCCGGGCGCGCCGTCGCGTGCCCAGCCGGCGTAGTAGCAGCAGCGAGCGGGCGTTCTCCGAGCGGCGCAGGACCTCGGTGAGCGCGTGCTTGACGGCCTGGTAGGAGCCGATCGCGCGACCGAAGGTGAAGCGCTCCTTGGCGTACTCGACGGATACGTCGAGCGCCGTCTCGACGCTGCCGAGCGACTCGGCGGCGATCAGCGCCTGCGCGAGGTACCAGGCCGATGCGAGCGACTCGGCGGGCGACGTCGAGCACGAGCGCGGGCGCGTCCGTCGAGCGTCACGTGACCGAGCGAGCGGGTCGCGTCGTAGCGCGTCGTCGCCTCGACGGTGACGCCGGCGGCGTCGCCCTCGATCGCGACGCCGACGGGCTTGCCGTCGAGCAGTGCGACGCCGACGAGCACATCGGCGCCGGGCGCGTCGGGCACGAACGAGACGCACTCCGCTGACGCGCGCGCCGTCGCCGTCGGAGCTGGCCGTCGGCGCGCCGGGGCGCTGCAGGCCGCTGCGCGGGTCGACGGTCCAGCGTGCTCGGACAGGTCGTCGGGCGGGCTGCGCGGGGAGGTAGGCGGCGCGGCAGCTCGCCGGTGGCGAGCGTCCTCGAGCAGCGAGGCGCCGGCGCGCGAGTCGTTGAGGATCGCAGCTCGCGGGCAGGTGCCCGAGCAGTCCGATCGGCGCGAGCACGCGCCCGCACTCGCCGAGCACGAGCATCGCGTCGAACGCGCCGAGCCCGGCGCCGCCGTGCTCGCTCGTCGATCAGCAGGCCGGGCCAGCCGGCCTCCTTGGCGGTCGGCCACAGGTCGGGCAGCGCGTCGCTCTTGCCGTCGAGCGCCTCGCGGGCGGCCTCGATGGTCTTGAAGCGCGACAGCGCTCCGCGCGCGGCCTCGCGCAGGAACTCCTGCTCGTCTGAGAGTGAGAGGTTCATGCCGCCGCCTCGTTCTCCTTGGCGCGCAGCTCGCTGAACGGGATGCCCTTGTCCAGGCGCGGCTCGGGCGGCAGCCCGAGCACGCGCTCGCCGATCGTGTTGCGCAGGATCTCCTCGGTGCCGCCGGCCGACTTCAGGCCGGGCAGGAACGAGATCATGTAGCGCCCACTCGCTGTCCTCGGCGAGCGCGTCGGGGCCGAGCACGTCGGCGATCAGGTCGCCGGCCTTGATCGCGGCGTTGACGATCGTGATCTTGGCCAGGCCGGACTCGGGGCCTGGGATCTGGCCCTTCTGCAGCGCCGTCAGCGTGCGGTAGCCGGTGAAGCGCACGGCGAGCAGTTCGGCTTGCGATCTCGCCGAGCGTGCTGGCGCACCTCGGGGTCGCGCCGCGCGTCGGCGTCGCCGGCGATCGCCTGCGCGAAGCGGTCGGCGTTGTAGCCGATGCCCTCGGTGCCGAGCCCGATCGTCACGCGCTCGAACATCAGCGTGGTCAGCGCCGTGCCCCAGCCGTTGCCGACGCCGCCGACGACCGCGTCGGCGTCGATCGCGACGTCGTCGAAGAAGACCTCGTTGAACTCGGCCTCGCCGGAGATCTGGCGCAGGCCGCGGACGGTCACGCCCTCGGCGTCCATCGGCACGATGAACATCGTCAGGCCCTTGTGCTTGGGCACGTCGGCGTCGGTGCGCGCGAGCAGCAGGCCGTAGGAGGCGAACTGCGCGTTGGTCGTCCACACCTTCTGCCCGGTGAGCGTCCAGCTGCCGTCGTCC
The DNA here is from genome assembly GCA_963717665.1 of uncultured Solirubrobacteraceae bacterium. Classification (GTDB taxonomy): domain Bacteria; phylum Actinomycetota; class Thermoleophilia; order Solirubrobacterales; family Solirubrobacteraceae; genus Palsa-744. The sequence goes on along the minus strand of OY970348.1, from coordinate 2,230,777 downwards.
TGCTGGCGTGCGCGCGCCTGCACGGCCGCCAGGTCCGAGCCGGCGGCGGGCTCGGAGAACAGCTGGCACCAGACCTCGTCGCCGTGCAGCATCGGGCCGAGGTAGCGCGACTTCTGCTCGTCGGTGCCGTGGGCGATGATCGTCGGGCCGAGCATGCCGACGCCGATCACGTCGAGGATGCCGGGCACGTCGGCGCGGCGATCTCCTGGTTGACGATGACCTGCTCGATCGGGCCGAGGCCCTGGCCGCCGAACTCCTTCGGCCAGGTCACGCCGGCGAGACCGCCCTCGGCGAGCTTGCCCTGCCAGGTGCGGCGCGCGGCGATTATCTCCGACTCGTCCTGGATCGCGTCCGGGCCCTCACGATCGGCGCTTCGGACTTGTGCTCATCGAGCCAGGCGCGTACCTGGGCGCGGTACGCGGCCTGCTCTGGTGTGTCGTTGAGATCCACGGCGTTCTCCTTTGGCTGACTGACCAGTCAATCTAGTGCAAGAACGGTACTCCTCCGGGGCTTTCCGTGCCGGGCTAAGCGGACGGATCGCGGCCTGCGAGGCGTGCTCGACCGCGGCTCAGCGGCGCCGGAGGACGTTCACTCCGGCTGCCTGGCTTCGCGCGCGGCCTCTTCGCTCAGCCGCGTGAGCTCCTCATCGGAGAAGGGAGGCTGATCGACGGCGAGCACGGCGCGGGCGCGCTCGAGGTCGGTCTCCTGCACGTAGATGTAGCGCCCGCCGGAGCCGCCGAATTCGGGGTTGCCGCTGGCACGCTGTTCGATCGCGCTGACGCCGGCCTGCGCGAGGCGCGCGACGATCAGCTCGCCCTCGGCCTGGTTGGCGGCGGTGGCGATCACCTTCAATGCGTCGGACGGATTCATCTTTGCTCACGCTCCTGCGGGCATCGGCGGCTCGGCGACGGGTGCTTGATGGTAGACCCCCTGAAAGGCGCGGTCGAGCAGCTGCCGGGCCTGTGTGCCGGGGTTGCGCGAGTTCAGCACGACGACGCCGAGGCGCACGCCGCCGCGTTCGGCGGTCGCCACGAGGCAGCGCCCGGCGGCGTCGGTGAAGCCGGTCTTCAGCCCGGTGGCGCCGGGGTAGTGGTAGATCAGCAGGGGGTTGTTGTTGTAGAGGTAGACCTTGCCGCCCTTGATCGGGAGCGGCAGCTGCCTGCTGTAGGTGCGCACGATCCGCGCAAGGCGCGGCTGCTGCTCGTCGACGCGCGCGAGCACGGCGAGATCGGCGGCGCAGGAGAAGTTGGCGGCGTCGACGTAGCCGGAGGGGGAGGAGTAGCGCGTGCAGCCCATGCCGAGCTGCGCGGCGCGCTCGTTCATCCGCTTGACGAAGCCGGCGATGCTGCCGGCGACGTGCTGGGAGAGCGCGATGGCGGCGTCGTTGCCGGAGGGCAGCAAGAGGCCGTAGAGCATCGTCTCCAGGCGCACGTGCCTGCCGAGCGGCAGCACGCCGACCTTGGAGCCGGCGGAGTCGACGGCGGCCTTGGTCACGAGCACGCGCGCGCTCGGCGGTTCGGCTTCGACGGTCAACAGCGCGGTCATCATCTTGGTCAGGCTGGCGATGCGCAGGCGCGCGTCGGGGTTGTGCTGCCACAGCACCTGTCCAGTCGATAGGTCGAAGAGAATGCCTGCGCGCGGCGGGTGGTGAAAGGGGATGTGCACGGCGTCCTGCTGGGGCAGGCCGAGCCCGCGCAGTGACAGGGCGGGCTTGCCGAGGGGCAGGCCGATGGCGGAGAGCGTCGGCTTGACAACGGGCTTGGGACGTGCGCGTTTGGCGGTGGCAGTCGAGGCTCGGCGGCCACGATCGTTACCGCCGGACTTGGAGAGCACGACGACGACTGCGATGGCGAGCGAGGCGAGCAGCGCGAACAGGCCGAGCCCGATCGCGCGGCGGCGCTGACGGCGCCTGCGCGCTAGTTCGCGCCGGCGCAGGCTTTCCTCGAAGGTCATGAAGGGCGGGCTCACGATGCTCAGCGGGGAGGATTGCGCAGCGCGCCGACGATCCCGACGGAGAGCAGCACGAGGATGAAGATGGAGATCAGGCTGGCGACGGTGAAGCCCTGTTCGATCGCGGCGGCGACGGTGAGGAAGGCGAAGCCGGCGATGAAGACGAGCACGGCGCCGAGCACGAGAATGCGTCGCATCGGGCTCAGTACACTGGCCGCGGCGGCGGTCGTTTGGCCGAGCTGCGATCACGGCGGGCGAAGACGCGGATCAGCAGCAGGCCGAAGACGAAGCCGCCGATGTGCGCGAAGTAGGCGACGCCCTGACCGCCGCCGAGCGGGCTGGCGAGGCCGGCGGCGCCGAACCAGAGCTGCTCGATGAACCAGAAACCAAGCAGCAGCACGGCGGGCAGCTCGACGATGGTGGCGAAGAAGACGATGAAGATCAGCGTGATCACGCGGGCGCGCGGATAGAGCAGCAGGTAGCCGCCGAGCACGGCGGCGATCGCGCCGGAGGCGCCGAGCGTGGGGGCGGTCGAGTCGGGGCTGACGAGCACCTGCGCGCCAAGCGCGACGAGGCCGCCGAGCAGGTAGAAGGCGAGGTAGCGCGGGCGTCCGGTGGCGTCCTCTACGTTGGGTCCGAAGATCACCAAGAACAGCATGTTGCCGAAGATGTGCAGGAAGCTGCCGTGCAGGAACATCGAGGTGAAGGCGGTCTCCCACGTGGCGGGCTGGCCGGGCGGTCTGCCACTCACGCCGTGCATGCCCTGACAGGCGACGGTGCGCACGGCGCCTTCGGCGCTCTGCGCGGTGGCGATGTCGCAGTGCTTGCCGGGGTGGGTCAGCTCGTAGGGGATCGCGCCGTAGTGCACGGTGACGTTGTCTGAGGGGCCACCGAAGAAGCTGCCACCGTGGCGGATTGAGAGCAGGTAGGCGAGCACGTTGACGAGCACGAGCACGACCGTGACGATCGGAAACCGCTCGAGCGGGATGTTGTCTTTGATGGGGAACATGGAGTCGCCCGGCGTCCGAGGAACGCCGGCGGCGACCCATTCTCCCTTCCTGCCAGTGCGAGCGAGCTAGGGGACGAGCTCCGACGCGAGTGCTCGTTGGGTCGCCGGTTCGGCGACGCGGCCGAGCACTTCGAGCTCCTGCCAGTTCGAGCTCTCCCATTCCCGGAGCGGCTCGAGATCGGGATCGAGGCCGAGCCACTTGCGGTCGACTCCGTGTCTGGGATCGGTCAGTACCTCCCTCAACAGCTCGTTCGCGGCCTTCAGGTGATCGTCCGTGGAGTTCTTGTCGGTTACGGCGCGGCGCGCGTAGAAGCAAGCTGCGATGTAGCGCACCTGCCAGTTCACGCGTAGGCGCTTAAACGCCTTGATGGCTGGGGCTCTGGAGGTCTCGCCGAGCAGGGTCCTGACTCTTGCGGCCGACGCCTTGGAATGTTTAGTAGACCCTTCGATGGCGGGCTTGGCCATCTTGTAGGCGGTGCGCAGGCGCACACGCTCGAGGCTCAAGGGGTTGATGAAGCGCTGGAAGTACCGGCGGGTGCCGCTGGCGCGCGCGCTCGGCAGATAGTAGGTGCGGAGCCATCGTTTGAAGACGGCTCTCCAACAAAGATCGCGGACGAGCGCGTCAAGCAGATCATTTGCAGCAGCCCGGCACTTCTTGGAGCTGTTCAAGCCGAGCTTCCTCAGCTCGTCGAGTTCAGAGGCTCGGCGTTCGCACATTGTCAGCGCGACGACGGCGCGATAGCGCGGAGCGTATGCCTCGGGCCAGAGCTGGCTGGCGCGGAGGTAGACCCTCGCCGCCACGGCTGCCTGCCTGGCTCGGACGATCTCGGCCTTCTCGGGATCGCTGGCCCTCGCGACCGCGGGCGCCTCGTACGCTTCCCCGAGCCTCATGGCAATGGTGAGATTGGCTGGATTGTTCGACAGGGCTTCTTCGTAATGCTCGCGGGCTTCGAGAAGGTCATCAGAGCCGCAGTCGTCGCCTCTAGTGAGCGCCGCCAGCGCCTCCTGACCTCTGCCACCGAAACGCGACCAGGCTGGTGTTCGGCGACGAACGGGGTCACGGTCGAGGACATATGCGATGACGCAGGCGGCAGCAGCGTCGGCGGCCTCACCGGCGGTCTTGTTCCACTCCGTGAACACCTCCATCACGCGCCCGGTCGAAACGTCGGTGAGCGTCACGGTGCAGCCATGTTGATCGGGTCGAGCGTCTCGTGTGCGCAGGACCGCGTCGATGTTGACGCCCGATCTGGGGATCAGCGTTGTCACGGCGCGAACGAGCGCAGCGAGCGACTTCGCCTCGGGGACTTCGACTTCCTTGAGGGTCGTGGCAACTGCCTCGGGAAGTCCCCCACCGGGTACTAGCGGCGTTCCAAAAAGTCGCTGTGAGGTCAAGCGCTGATGGATTCGGGCCGCAATCGCGTCGTCGGCTGCGTCTTTGCTATCGGCATCGGTGACGCTGCCGAGGTTCACGGCGCCGGGGCGGCGCGATATGAAGAACGTCAAGACGACCCTGACGAGTAGCAGGAATGCCACGGTCAGCAGGATCCACTCCGTGGTGTCAAGTCTGAGGTTGGCGAGATATGCACGCCAGCGATCGAGTCCAGATACCTTTTGAGGTACGTTGCGCGTGGATCGCACACCACCGGCGCCCTGGGCTAGGCCCTTGATGGCGCAGGCGGGAGTCGCGTGCTCGAGCAGTCCGCTGAAGTCCTCACTCGCCTTCTTGGTCAGAATCGCGCTGCCGGAAGCTCCCCCTGCCTTGTGCAGCGCTTCGGCTTCGACACAGGCCTGGCCGGCGGGATGCGCACGGCCGATCGCCACTCCGATGAGCACGACTGCGACAAGCAACGGCAGCGCGTAACGCATAGCGGCGCGACCCTACCAGTTACTACCCTTCTGTTAAGTGGAAGTTCGTTACGCCCGCGCGGCCAGCGGCCCGACCCCGTCGCGCGCCTGCCGCACGTGCTGATCTGCGTGGTAGGAGGAGCGCACGAGCGGGCCGGCGGCGACATGGTCGAAGCCGAGCTCATACGCAGCGTTCTCCAAGGCGGCGAACTCGTCGGGGTGCCAGTAGCGCACGATCGGCAGGTGGCGCTCTGAGGGACGCAGGTACTGCCCGACGGTGAGCACGCGGACGCCGTTCTGACGCAGGGCGGCGAAAGTCTCGACGAGCTCGTCGTGGGTCTCGCCGAGCCCGACCATCAGGCCAGACTTGGTGACGACCTCGCCTTCACCCATCTCGCGGGCCATGCGCAACACGCGGCAGGAGCGCTGGAACTCGGAGCCGCGCCTGGCGATGGGATAGAGCCGCGGCACGACCTCGACGTTGTGGTTGAACACGTCGGGGCGCTCGGCGATGACCTTGGCGAGCGGCATCTCGTGTCCCTGGAAGTCGGGCGTGAGCACCTCGACCTGGCAGTGGGGAGCCTGGCGGCGCACCTGGCGGATCACGCCGACGAAGGCGGAGGCGCCCTTGTCGGGCAGGTCGTCGCGGTCGACGGAGGTGATCACGGCGTGGCGCAGCCCCATGCGCGCGATCGAGCGCGCGACGCGGGCGGGCTCGAGCGGGTCGTTCCAGGTGGGCTTGCCGGTCTTGACGTTGCAGAAGCCGCAGCGGCGCGTGCAGGTGTCGCCGAGGATCATGAAGGTGGCGGTGCCGCGCTCCCAGCACTCGCCGACGTTGGGGCAGGCGGCCTCCTGGCAAACGGTGTGCAGGTTCTCCTCGCGAATCAGCTCGGTCAGCTCGCGGTAGCGCTGCCCACCGGGAGCGGGGACCTTGAACCAGGGCGGCTTGCGCTCGCGCAGCGGACGCACGTCGGAGCCGAGCACCTTGAGCACGTCGGCGCCGCCGGGATTGGCACGAGATCGAGTCCCGCCCACCCCGCTCATGCTCCCACCGCCTGAAGCTCTGAGGAGGGGATCGATTTGATGGGCTCCGCCCCTGTCGGGGCTGCGCAGATGGCCGGCAGGGGCGCGATGCCGAGGCGCGCAGCGGAGACGAGCCGCTGGCGCCTGCGGTGGGCCTGACAGAAGCGGTAGGCCATCTCCTTGCGAAAGCAGGAGAGGCCGGGCGCGCGGGCGGCGCCGAGCTCTTGCGCGACGGAGGTCATCTGCACGTCGGGCAGCCCGCAGGCTGTGACCCACGAGAAGGGCTCGAGGTCGTTGCAGACGTTGACGGCGAATCCATGGGTGGTGATGCCGCGCGAGACGTGCACGCCGATCGAGGCGATCTTGCGATCGTCGACCCACACGCCGGTGTAGTCGATCCCCTCGTCATGCCGTGAGCGAGCCTCGATGCCCTCGACGGTCAAGGCGTCGACGATGGCGTCTTCCATCATGCGCAGGTAGCGGCCGACGTCGTCGATGCCCATGATCGGATAGCCGACGAGCTGGCCGGGCCCGTGGTAGGTGAGCTTGCCGCCGCGGTCGGTGTCGGCGACGTCGATGCCTTTGGCGCGGTAGAAGCTCTCGGGAAAGGGCAGATCCTCGGCCCCGGCTCGCCGCCCACGGGTGTAGACGGGCGGGTGCTCGAGCATCAGCAGCGTGTCGGGCAGCTCACCGGCCTGACGGCGCGCGCGGATTGTCTCCTGAACGGCGATCCCGTCGGAGTAGGGGACATGCCCCAGGTGACACACCCAGAGCTCGTCGGAGGGCGGGACCGTATTGCGCATTCGCTCTCTCAGACTAGCGCCGCAGCCTGCAAGCATCATGACAGCGCTCCTACTGATGTTATGATGCTCGCATGCGTACTACAGTCACGCTCGACCCTGACGTGGAGGCGAAATTGAAAGCGACGATGCGCGAGCGTGGCGTCTCGTTCAAGGCCGCGCTGAACGACGCGGTGCGGGCAGGACTTGCGGGCGAGGCGACGCCTCAAAAACGCTTCCGCGTCAAGGCCACGCCAATGGGCGCACGCTTCAACATCGACAAGGCACTCCAAGTCGCGGGCGAAATGGAGGACGAAGAGGTCCTGCGCAAGCTCGACATGGGCAAGTGAAGCTTCCGGACGTCAACCTGTTCGTCTACGCGTACGACGCGTCGGCGCCGCAGCACGAGCCTGCGAAAGAGTGGCTCGAGGGTGCGTTGTCGGGCACGGAGACGGTGGCTTTGGCGTGGGTCGCCGTGATTGGGTTCATTCGGCTCACGACGAGCCGCCAAAGGTTCGGCTACCCGTGGAGCGTCGAGCAGGCACTCGACATCGTCGACTCGTGGCTCGCCCAGCCGGTCGCAACAGTCATCCACCCGACGTCTCGCCACGCCGCCGTACTACGCGATCTACTCACTCCGCTCGGGACGGGCGGCAACCTGACGACCGATGCTCATCTGGCGGCGCTGGCGATCGAGCACGGCGCGACGTTGTGCTCGCACGACAACGACTTCTCGCGCTTTGCCGGCCTGAGCTGGATGGACCCGCTACGCGGCTGAGGCGCGTTCGGCGAGCGCCTGCCGAGCTGGATCAGAGGCAAGCATCGCGTAGACGGCGTCGTCGCTGTAATGGCTCTCGCTGACGCGGTAAGACTGGCGCAGGACGCCCTCGAGCTCGAAGCCGAGCCGCTCTGCGACGGCGCGGCTCGCACGGTTCTGCACGTCGGTGCGGATTTCGATACGCCGCAGCGCGAGCGATGTGAAGCCGTGGCGGACGAGCGCGCCCACGGCGGCGCCGACCAGTCCCCGTCCCCGGTGATCGCGGTCGAGCCAGTAGCCGATCCCCCCGGCGTTGTTGTCGCGGTCGACGTCGAGTCCGACATCGCCGACGATGGCGCCGTCGATCACGATCGCACGCCGCACACCGTGGCCTTCGCGTTCTGCGGCGAGTCCGCGCGTGAGGTGCCCGCGGGTGCTCTCGAGGCTCGGCTCTTGCGCCCATCTCAGCCACTTGCCCAGCTCGTCGCGGTTGCGCTCGATTCGCTCGTGCAGCTCGTGCAGATCGGACTCGTGCATCGCGCGCAGCGAGTACCCCTCAGGTAGCTCGCACGCGAGTTCGACGGCGGAGCGGGGGACAGAGCTCACAGCGTCAGCGAGGCGGGCGTCTGCAGCAGCTCGCGAATCCGCGCGAGGAACTCGGCGGCGTCGGCGCCGTAGAGGATGCGGTGGTCGCAGACGAGCGAGAGCGTCATCGTGTGCCGCGCGACGATCTGCTCGTCGCGCACGATGGCTCGCGCCTCGACGGAGCCGACCGAGAGGATGGCGGCCTGCGGCGGGTTGATGATGGCGTTGAAGCTCTTGATCCCGTACATGCCGAGGTTGGACACGGTGAACGTGCCGCCGCCGAGCTCGGGCGGCGTGACGGTGCCGTCGCGCACGCGCCCGGCGAGCGCACGCGCCTCGCGGGCGATCTCGCCGAGCGACTTCTCGTCGGCGTCGAACACGGTGGGCACGACGAGCGCGTCCTGCGCAGCCACGGCAACGCCGACGTTGACGCGTGAGTGCCGCTGCAGCGTGCCGTCCTTGTAGCTGCCGTTGGCGCGCGGGTACTCGCGCAGCGCGAGCGCGGCGGCCTTGACGACCATGTCGTTGTACGTCGGCGCGTCTTGCGAGGAGATCCGCTTGAGCTCGGTGCGAAGCGCGACGCAGGCCTCCATGTCGACGTCGCTCTGCAATGTGAAGTCGGGGATCGTGGCCTTCGACTCGGCCATCCGCCGGGCGATCGTCTGTTGCATGCGCGAGAGCTCGTGCGTGGTCGTCTGGCCCTTGGCCGTGCTCACGTCCTCGCGCGCGCCGCTCGCGGGCGGGCCAGTCCCCGCGGCGGCCGGGGCCTGCGTGGCGCTCTCGGCGTCGGCACCGGGAACAGCGGCGGCGGCCTCGACGTCTGCCTTGACGATGCGTCCGCCGGGACCGCTGCCGCTGAGCGAGGCGAGATCGACGCCCTGATCGCGCGCGATGCGGCGGGCCAGCGGGGAGGCCTTCACGCGCCCGTCCCTCCGCGCCGGAGGGCGCATCCTGGGCGGCAGCGCTCGGCGCGTCATCGACCAACGACTGCGTCGTCGGTGCCCCGGTCTCGGCGACGGATTCGACGATCTGCTCCTCAGACTGCTCGCGGGCGCCGTTGGCGGACGCAACGTCGCTGGCCGGGGCGCCGCCGCCTGACGCCTTGTCCGCGCCGGATGCGGCGCTCGCGTCATCTTCGCCCTCGCCGCCGGCGTCGCCGACGTGCGCGATCACCTGCCCGACGGGCAGCGTGTCGCCCTCGGCGGCGACCAGCTTCAGCGTGCCGTCCTGGTCTGACTCGTAGATCATGGTCGGCCTTGTCGGTCTCGATCTCGACGAGCTCCTCGCCGCGGCGCGACGTGCTCGCCGTCCTGCTTGAGCCAGCGCAGGATCGTGCCCTCCTCCATCGTGTCGGACAGGCGCGGCATCACGATCTCGGCCATCAGCGCGTCACCTCCCTGGCACTTGCCGTGGCGCTGGGCGCGCCGATGCCGAGCGTGGCGAGCACGGCCTCGACGACCTGCGGCTCGTGCGGGTAGGCGATCTGCTCGAGCGGCTTGGAGTAGGGCATCGGCACGTCGGCGCCGGTGACGCGCGCGACGGGCGCGTCGAGGTCGTCGAAGGCCTGCTCCTGGATCAGCGCGGCGAGGTTGGCGCCGACGCCGCCGTGCGGCCAGCCCTCCTCGACGATCACGCAGCGGTTGGTCTTGCGCACCGACTCGAGGATCGTGTCGAGGTCGAGCGGGCGCAGCGTGCGCGGGTCGATCACCTCGGCCTCGACGCTCGTGCTCCTCGGCGAGCGATCGTCGGCGGCCGTCTCGGCGGTGAGCGCCATGCGCGAGATGCCGACGATCGTCACGTCGGAGCCCTCGCGGCGGATCGCGCGCCTGGCCGAAGTCGACGAGCGTGGTCGTCGTCGTCGGGCACCTCGCCGCGCTGGCCGTAGAGGTACTCGTGCTCGATGAAGACGACCGGGTTGTCGTCGCGGATCGCCGCCTTCAGCAGGCCCTTGGCGTCGGCCGGCGTCGACGGGCACGGCGACGCAGCAGGCCGGGCACGTGCAGGAACAGCGCCTCGAAGCAGTGCGAGTGCGTCGGGCCGAGCTGGTGGCCGGCGCCCTGCGGCATGCGCACCACCAGCGGCACCGTGACCTGGCCGCCGAACATGTAGTGGATGTGCGCCGCGTGGTTGACGATCTGGTCCATCGCGAGCAGCGAGAAGTTGATCGTCATCAGCTCGACGACCGGGCGCAGCCCGGTCATCGCCGCGCCGACGCCCATGCCGACGATCGTGTTCTCGGAGATCGGCGTGTCGCGCACGCGCTTCTCGCCGAACTCCTCGAGCAGGCCCTGCGGTGACCTTGAAGGCGCCGTTGAAGACGCCGATGTCCTCGCCCATCAGGAAGACGCGCTCGTCGCGCTGCATCTCCTCGCGCAGCGCCTGGTTGAGCGCCTCGCGGTAGCGCAGCGACGGCCATCAGGCGCTCGTCCTCGCCGTCGCGTGCGCTCGTCCTCGCGCGGCGGCAGCCTCGGCCGTCGCTCGTGCGCCTGCGGTCGAGCTCGTCGCCGGCCGCGCTCGGCGTCGCGCTCGGTCGAGTCGCGCTCGTCCTCGCCGCGGTGCACGCCGGCGAGCGCTCGTCGACCGAGTACCAGCCGCGCACCTGGTCGCCGAGCACGTAGACGTCGTCGTACAGCGACTCGGGCGCCGGGAAGGGCGAGGCTGTCGGCGAACGCGACCGCCTCGTCGACGCGCGCGATCGCGTCGCTCGTCGATCTGCTCGCGCTCGCCCTCGTCGAGCACGCCCTCGCGCGATCGAGCCGCTCGCCGAAGGCGGCGATCGGGTCGCGCTTGCGCCACTCGGCGACCTGCTCCTTGGTGCGGTACTCCTCGGGGTCGGCCATCGAGTGGCCGCGGAAGCGGTAGGTGACGGCCTCGACGAGCATCGGCCGGCGGTCCTCGCGCGCGCTGCGCGAGCGCCTCGCGCGATCACGCGCGTAGGTGTCGAGCACGTCCATCCCGTCGCAGCGCATGCCGGGCACGCCGAAGCCCTCGCCCTTGCGCTGCAGGTCGGTCACGGCGGAGTGGCGCTCGAGCGCGGTGCCCATGCCGAACTGGTTGTTGGTGACCATGAAGACGACCGGCAGCTTCCACAGCGCGGCGAGGTTCAGCGTCTCGCCGAACGTGCCCTGGTTGGAGGCGCCGTCGCCGAACATGCACAGCGTCACGTCGTCGGTGCCCTGGTAGTCGGAGGCGCAGCGCGATGCCGGCGGCGATCGGCAGGTTGCCGCCGACGATCCCGTAGCCGCCCATGAAGCGCCGCTCGAGGTCGAACATGTGCATCGAGCCGCCGCGGCCGCGCGAGCACGCCGTCGTCGCGGCCGAACAGCTCGGCCATCACGTGCTTCGGGTCGCGTCCCGCGCGCGAGCGCGTGGCCGTGCGAGCGGTAGGTCGAGATCAGGTAGTCGCTCGTCGCGCAGCGCGCGCGCCGCGCCGACGATCGTCGCCTCCTCGCCGATCGCGAGGTGCAGGAAGCCGCCGACCTTGGCCTTCGCGTACATCTCGCCCGCGCGCTCCTCGAAGCGGCGGATCAGCATCATCGTCTCGAGCCACTCGCGCGCGGCGTCGGGCTCGGGCAGCGCTGCCGTCGGCGACTCGCGGGCGTCTCGCGGTCGGCGTCCTGCGCGCTTCGCCATCAATCCACGGTACTCCAGCGCGCGAGGAACTCCGGCGCCTCGAGCTGCGCGAGGTCCTCGCGCAGCGCGCGCGCCAGCCGCGGGCGACCTGCGGCGGCGAGGTCCCAGAACAGCGCGACCTCGCCGTCGTCGATCTCGACGACCTCGATGTGGTCGACGCGCTCGGCGTCGGCGAGCAGCGCCGGCGCGCGCCCGCCGCGCGTCACGATCAGCCGGTAGGCGCGCCTTGGCCTTCATGGCGCGGCACCGACGAGCTCGAGTCTGCGCGCAGCGGCCTGCTCGACGGCGCGCTCGCCGTCGAACACGTCCCCGGCGACGACGATCGCGGGGATCTCGATGACGCCAGATCGGCCGCGTCGCCCGTGGCGGCGGCGAGCTGCGCGCGCGACCGAGCGCAGCTCGGCGCCCTTGAGCACCGCGGCGGGTGCATCTCGCAGGCGGCGGCGGCGATCAGCACGTTGTCGGGCTCGGCCAGGTCGCGCCCGCCGGCGAAGGCCTGGCGGAAGGCGGCCAGGGCGAAGGCGCACGGTGCGGCCGATCGGCTTGGCGTAGGTGGCGGCGCGCATCGCGAGGTCGCTGTCGGACGGGAACGGCTCGGGCCAGCGCAGCGGCTGCAGGCCGTGCTGCGCGGCGCGGCGCGCTCGACGTCCTCGCGGAAGGCATCGCGCTCGCTCGGCGCAGCGGAACGGTCGCCGAGCGCTCGCCGCCGGGCAGCTCGCGCGCGAGCACGGGACCCACTCGGCGCGACCGGGCAGCGCGTGCAGCACGCGCTCGGCGGCGAGGTAGGCGAGCGGGCTAGCCGAGGTCGAAGTAGAAGCCGGCGTGACGCTCACGGCTCAGCCGTGGATCAGCCAGCCGTCGGCTGCGCGTGCGGCTTCCATCACGCGCCTCGGACAGCGTCGGGTGGCCGTGGATGATGCGCGCGACCTCGGGGTAGCCGCCCTCGAGCGCGCGTGACGTTGACGAGCTCCTGGATCAGCTCGGTCGCGCGCGCGCCGACGATGTGCCCGCCGAGCAGCTCGCCGTACTTGCTTGTCGCCGACGATCTTGATCAGGCCGCTGCGGTCGCCGTAGACGGTGCCGCCGCCGACGGCGCCGTACTGGACCTTGCCGACGACGACGTCGTAGCCCTGCTCGCGCGCCTGCTCCTCGGTCAGCCCGAAGCGAGCCGACGTTGGGCGTGCAGAAGGTCGCGCGCGGGATGTCGACGTACGCGATCGGGTGCGTCTCGCAGCCCGGCGGCGTCCTCGACGGCGATGATGCCCTCGTCGGAGGCCTTGTGCGCGAGCGCCGGGCCGGGGACGAGGTCGCCGATCGCGTAGACGCCCGGCGCGGCTCGTGCGCAGCGCGCCGTCGACCTCGATCAGGCCGCTGCTCGTCGAGCTTGACGCCGGCCTCGTCGAGGCCGAGGCCCTCGACGTCGGCGCCGCGGCCGGCGGCGATCACGAGGTAGTCGACCTCGCCGCTCTCGTCGCCGTAGGTGAACGTGACGCTCGTCGTCGCCGGCTCTCGACGTTCTCGACCGAGCGTGCCGGTGTGGACGTCGATGCCCTGCTTCTTGAAGCCGCGCTCGGCGAGCTTGCGAGATGTCGGCGTCCTCGGTCGGCAGCACGCGGTCGAGCGCCTCGAACAGCAGCACCTCGGTGCCGAGCCGCGCGTACGCCGAGGCGATCTCGGCGCCCGAGGCGCCGGCGCCGACGACGGCGAGCGTGCTCGGCAGCTCGGCTGAGCGCCCACGCCTCCTCGGTGCCGATCACGCGGCCGCCGAACTGCGTGCCCGGGATCGGCTGCTTGGCACCGAGCCGGTGGCGAGGATCACGCCTTCGTCGCCTCGATCTCGGTGCCGTCGAAGTTGCCGCCGACCTTGACGTTGCCCGTCGGCGGTCACGCGCGCCGTGGCCCTCGATGCACGTCGATCTTGTTCTTCTTGAACAGGCCGCCGACGCCGCCGGTCAGCGTCTTGACGACCTTGTCGCGGCGCGCCTGCACGCCGGCGAAGTCGACCGTCGACGGCCGGCGACCTTGATGCCGAACTCGCCGGCCTCGTCGATCTCGGTCAGCATGTCGGCCGAGCGCAGCACGGCCTTGGCCGGGATGCAGGCGTAGTTCAGGCAGCGCCCGCCGACGCTTGTCCTTCTCGACGACGGCGGTCTTCATGCCGAGCTGCGCGGCGCGGATCGCGGCCACGTAGCCGCCCGGGCCCGGAGCCGATGACGATGCAGTCGTAGGGGTTCTCAGCCATCCGGCCTGAGCCTATCGAAGCGTCTGTCGCTCCCCGGCTTGGACCCGGCCCATCACGCGGATCAGCTTCCAGAACAGCCAACCGCCGAGCAGCACGCTGAGCAAACAGACGGCGGCCGCGAGCAGCGTCGAGGCGACGACGAGCGCGAGCGAGGTGACGATGATCTGGAAGGCGAGCAGCGCCTCGAAGCCGAGCACGGCCCAGTAGCGCCGCCTGTACATCCCCTGCGCGAGCAGTACGAGCACGGCGGCGAGCAGCGCCGCGCCGGGCAGCGAGCCGCCGTGCTTGCTGAGGTCGTGAACGCTGGCGGCGCCGGCGATCACGCCGGCGGCGAGCACGAGGCAGACGGCGATGGCGATGCGCAGCGATGTCGGCCACTCGAGCTCGCCGAGCGGGCTGAGCGCGGCGCGGGCCAACTCGTCGCGCTCGGCGCTCCGGCTCTCGCGGGGCGGGCGGTCGTCAGGGGTGAGTGCGTCGTCCGTCGCGGGCGATCGGCGGGTCACGCGCCGAGTCTAGCCCCGCGGTGGGAACGGACGCGGTGCGCGAACCCGCCTGGCCGCGCACCGCTTTGCCCGCCTTGGCGCTATGCCGCGAATTCAATCATCTTCGAGAAGCTGATCGTGTCAGTTTTCTGCTCGCCTGCAGCGCCGCCTTTTTCACCGATTTTCAGTTCTAACGGTTCTTTTTTCAGGGTTTCGCATGTCAGTTTCGGTTCCTGGCATTCTCCCGCTTCGGGTTTGCCTTCTTTCTGTTTCGCTTCCCGTTTGAGGCTTTCGGTCGTCAAGACCTCTTTGTTGATCGGCATCGCTAACCCCACGCTGCTACCGCGAATTTCGCCTTTGACGACCGCGCAGAGGATTTTCACGGGTTCAGGGAGCGAGGCGGCAATGCCGCCCTCTAATTCTTTTTTGCTGTTCAGGATGTTGATGACGCTGAGTTTTACCCCTGTCTCTAAAATCGTTTCAACCGCGTCTTTTTCGCCTTTGGCGTTTTCGCTGCGACAGCCGACTTCCCCGTTCTTGCAACCTTTCAGGCTGACCGTCTCGGTGCCGGTGTTGCCGTTTGTGAATTCGCCCGTGGTAGAGGCTTCTTTGCACAGGATCGAGAGTTTCCCGACCGCTTCAATTTTCGTTTCGGCGCTCGTCGCTTTGAACGTGATCGGAAGGCTTTCTCCGGGTAACGTCTTGATCGCCGGTGCCAGCGCCTCGTTTGCAGTAGTGAGCAGTTCGAGTTTGAACTTGTCGAGTGAGCCTGGCGTGCCACCGCCTTCGGTTTTTCTCAACGGCTGGAAGCCCAGCTTTAAGCGGCGTTCAAATTTACCTTTGTTGCCTTCTTTTTCTTCAACGTTGAGGTTTTCGCATTCTGCTTGAGCTTTGAAGAACTGGCGACCCGTTTTTTCCACTTCAATTTCGGGACATTCGGGGGTAAATGCGCCCACGAGAGTGCCTTCCATCATGACTTCGTTGTTGGCTTCCACCGTCATCCAGGGGCCGCCGCTGTCGCCCCCTTCGCCGATCAAGCGTTTTTCGGCGCCTTTCGGTTCGACGACTTCGACGACTCCTTCAGCCGTTGGTTCTTCTGTCGGTGGGAATTTCTTGTTGAAGGCATTGACTAAGCCGCACGATTCCCCCGAGGTTCGACCAGCGTGGCAGCTGGGAGTGTTTGCTACGGGCGCTCTTTCCCCCTTGATCGGGTAGCGTGTTTCGGCCACTTTGTTCCACTCAGCGGTGACGGCTAATACGGGGTTGTTGGCATTACCCGACTGCCATTCGCCCGCGGCTTCAATCTTGATGTCGCCGTAGTCCCCGAGTTTTTCGCCGATTTTGCCGCCGTTGAAGAATTCGATCGATTTCCCGAGCAGCCCTTTTTCGCCTGCGCGGTCGAACGCAAACCATTGCTGCCCTACTCCATGCCCGCCCTCGATGCAGTGGCCGGCCGTCAGCACGACCCGTTCGTTTGGAGCCGCTTCCGGACGCGCCAGTGGGCCCGCAGTGCATGTTGCTCCGGTTGAGAACGTGTATTCAGTTTCCCCTTCTGTTGAGGACGTTTTGCTGATCGTAATGCTGGTGTTGCCCTGACGAAGAACGCCGGTGAGTGCGACAAATTCCCGCCGGCGAACTGTAACAAGTCGCTCACGTCGGGGGTTAACATCGAAAGACCCACAGAAGAAATCAGCAAAGGCAAAGGCAAAGCGAACAAAACCACCACCATCACAAACTTCCTCGAAGCCACGCTCACAAACGTCCGGGTAGGCGACATTATCTCTGGAACCGGGATCACCGCCGGGACGGAGGTCACCGGCAAACCGCAGCTACGGTCACGACGACGTTGACCTCTGCGACAGATGCGTCGCGTTCGAGGGCGCGACGCCGCGCGGCGGGGACCGATGAGGCAAGTGTGACCAGCACTGCGTTGTACTGGGGCTGGATGCCCGTTTCCGCCTGCCTGGGTGCGAGCGTGCGAGCGAGTTTGCGGCTCCAGCGTTCTTGTGCAGCGAGCAGCTGCATCGAGGTAGAGCCAACGGACGCCAGGCGCACCTGAGCTGCTAGACCCGTTTCCGCGATGAGCCGTTCAGCCGTACGCCGACTGGCCGGCGATGTCACGCCGACGTAAAACTGTGCGGTCCGGGGTTCTGCCCATACCCCGGCGTATGCGCTCCCTTGGGCTGTCTGGAGCTTGCCGATCAGGTTGGTCTCTGCGACTTTCGCTTGGAGGTCGAGAGCTTGCATCGCGTCCTCGGACGGGATTCCTTGGTCGGTCAGCACCGCGAGCTGCCTGGCGAACGGCAGGCCGGTGCTCTCGGGTGCGATTTCGTCGGCACTGGCGACCGACGCTGCAAGGCCGAGCGCGAGCGCGACCGGGAGCAGCGCTCCGGCGATCTTCGCCGCGCGCCGCTTCCTGACTGATAAAGGAATTGCCGTCGGGAAATGTCTTCGGTTCGCGACGAGCGAGAAATCGGTCATGGTGCATTCGTCTCCCACGTAGTGGTGATGGCCTCAGGCGCTCATCGTTCCGAGAGGAAGCATTTTTGTGGCTGGATTCGTCCTTGCCACTCCCCCGACCGAGCCCCCGGGACAGGACAACCGGACGGCTTAGCAACCTCGTCCCCGTGCCGCAACTGGTGATTAGTGACAACGGCGAACTGAACGTCCAGGCTACGTGGGGCTTGGCCGATCGCGTCAGTGAGCCGTGGGCCGGCTGCACCCCGGCCCGGTGCAGTGTCTCTTACTGATCCAGCATTTCCCGCAGAGCGCGGGCCGCCCTTTCGGGCTCCGCGGCCTCGGCGATCGCGCGCAGCACGACGACGCGCGTCGCGCCGGCGTCGAGCACCTCGCCGAGGTTCGAGGCGTCGAGGCCGCCGATCGCGAAGAACGGCACCTTCGCGTGGGCGGCGGCGTAGCGGACGAGCTCCACGCCGACCGCCGGGCGCCCGGGCTTGGTCGGCGTCTCGTGCACGGGGCCGACGCCGATGTAGTCGACGAGCGGCGACCCGTCGTCGGCCGCCGGCGCGGCGGCGTCGATCTCGCCTGGCGCGTGCGTGGACAGGCCGATCAACAGGTCGGGGCCGACGATCGCGCGCGCCTCTGCGACGGGCATGTCGTCCTGGCCGACGTGCAGACCGTCGGCGCCGGACTCGCGCGCGACGAGCGGCCGGTCGTTGACGATCAGGAGCGCGCCGAGACGCTCGCACAGGGCACGCGCGGCGTTGGCGACGGCGACGAGCTCTTCGTCGCCGAGCTCCTTGTCGCGCAGCTGCACGACGTCGACGCCGCCGGCGATCGCCGGGCGGATCACCTCGGGCAGCGCGCGCCCGCCGGGGTTCGCGTCGCACACGAGATAGAGCCGCGCGGCGGCCAGTCGCGCGCGGCGGTCGGAGCCGAGGTCTGCTGCGGGCATATCGCTGCAGTCTCTCAGGCGCGCCGCCACGCGTGGCTCGCAAACGCCCTGCCTGCCGGGGATTGCGAGCCGCCGATCGGGGCTAGCATCAGCGTATGGCCAATCTCAGCGGCTCGCGCGACGTGCTGGTGATCGGCGGCGGCGTGATCGGGCTGTCGCTCGCGTGGCGCGCGCGCGAGCGCGGGATGTCGGTGACCGTGCTCGAGCGCGACACGCTCGGCAGCGGCACCTCGCAGGTCGCCGCCGGGATGCTCGCGCCGGTGGCCGAGGCCGAGTTCGGCGAGGCCGGGCGGCGCGTGCTCGAGCTCGGCCTGCGCTCGGCCGAGCTGTGGCCGTCCTTCGCCGAGCAGCTGCAGGCGGCCTCGGGCATCGACGTCGGCCTGTTGCGAACGGGCACGCTGATGCTGGCGCGCGACGAGGACGAGGCGCGCGAGCTCGAGCGCCAGGTCGTCTTCCGCGACGGGCTCGGGCTGGCGACGTGCAGGCTGCGCGGCAGCGAGGCGCGCGAGCGCGAGCCGGCGCTCGCGCCGAGCACGCGACTCGCGCTGGAAGCGCCCGGCGACCACTCGGTTGACCCGCGCGCCGTGCTTGCGGCATTGCGCGCGGCCTGCGAATCCTCAGGCGTGCAGCTCCTCGAGCACGCACGCGTCGAGAGGGTGCGGGCCGAGGCGGGACGGGTCGCCGGGATCACGCTGGCCGACGGGCAGTCGCTCGCCGCCGGCCAGGTCGTGCTCGCGGCCGGAGCGTGGAGCGCGCAGGTCGCCGGCGCCGAGCTCGATCGGGCGCGGCCGGGTGTCACGGTTCCGGTGCGCCCGGTGCGCGGGCAGCTGCTGCGCCTGCGCGATCCGGCCGGCTCGGGCCTCTTGAGCAGGGTGATCCGCTTCGAGGGCGGCTATGTCGTGCCGCGTGCCGACGGGCGCTACGTGCTCGGCGCGACCGTCGAGGAGCGCGGCTTCGACGTCGAACCCGACGTCGGCGGCGTGTACGAGCTGCTGCGCGAGGCGCACGAGATCGTCCCCGGGATCAGCGAGCTGAAGATCGAGGAGCTGTGCGTGGGGCTGCGCCCGGGCATGCCCGACAACGCCCCCGCGATCGGCCCCGGCTCGCCGGAGGGGCTGCTGCTGGCGACGGGCCATCACCGCAACGGCATCCTGCTGGCGCCGCTGACGGCTCAGCTCGGCGCGAAGCTGCTCTTCGGCGAGCAGATCGACGCGAGCGAGCAGGCGCTGCTCGACGCATGTGACCCGCGTCGCTTCGCAGGTGGCTCCGCCGGGCGGTCGACCCTCGCCGAGGCGGTGCTCGGTTGATGCGAGTTCGTCGGCTGTCGAAGGCGCACCCGTGATCAGGCTCAACGGTGAGAACTCCGACGTGTGCCCCGGCGAGACCGTCGCGGCGGTGCTCGCGCGGCTCGAGCTCTCGCCGCAGGCGCGCGGCGTCGCGGTGGCCGTCGACGGCGAGGTCGTGCCGCGCGCGCAGTGGCGCTCGTTCGCGATCGCCGAGCACGCGCGCGTCGAGGTGCTGACGGCGATGCAGGGAGGATGATGCGCCCCATGCACGAGGCGATCGACACGGCATCGAACGAGCTGACGATCGCTGGGCGCACGCTGCACTCGCGCCTGTTGCTCGGCACAGGCGGCTTCCCGTCGCTGGCGATCATGGCCGAGGTGATCGCGGCGAGCGGCTCGGAGATCGTGACGGTGGCGTTGCGGCGTGTCGACCCGGCCTCGCGCGGCTCGCTGATCGACGTGCTCGCGGAGGCCGGCGTCGAGCTGTTGCCGAACACGGCCGGCTGCTTCACGGCGCGCGACGCCGTGCTCACGGCGCGCCTGGCGCGCGAGGCATTTCAGACGGACTGGATCAAGCTCGAGGTGATCGGCGACGAGGACACGCTGCTGCCCGACGCGCCCGAGCTCTTGCGCGCCGCCGAGCAGCTCGTCGACGAGGGCTTCGTCGTGCTCCCGTACACGACCGACGACCCCGTGCTCGCGCGGCGGCTGGTCGACGTGGGCTGCGCCGCCGTGATGCCGCTCGGCTCGCCGATCGGCAGCGGCATGGGCATCCGCAACCCCTACAACCTGACGCTGATCCGCGAAGCCGTCGACGTGCCGCTCGTGCTCGATGCCGGCATCGGCACGGCCTCCGACGCGGCGCTCGCGATGGAGCTCGGCTGCGACGCCGTGATGGCCGCCTCGGCGATCTCCCGCGCCGAGGACCCCGTGCGGATGGCCCGCGCGATGCGCGCCGCCGTCGAGGCCGGGCGCCTAGCCCGCGGCGCCGGGCGCATCCCCCGCCGCACCTACGCCACCGCCTCGACTCCAGAGCAGGGCCTGCCCGACTTCGGCTGACCCCGGCGCGCTGCGTGCGCCTAGCTCACGACTTCGATCGTCCCGTTCATCGAGGCCGGGTGGATCGTGCACTCGTAGTTGATCACGCCCGGCTTGGTCGCCTTGATCGAGAACGTGCCGCCTTCGCCGAAGTCCTTGGAGGCGAACTTCTGTGGCCCGCGCTCGCTCGTGACGTTGTGCGCGATTTCGTCGAAGTTGGTCCACCTGATCGTGCTGCCCACCTTGACCCGCACCGTATCCGGGGCGATCGTGATGTTGCGGTAGGCGATCTGCACCGTCCCGCTGCGCACCGGCCCCGTCGCCGTCGCGAATTGGGGCGTCGTCGTCACTTTCAGACCGCCCTTGCTGGTCGTACTCTGCGCCGGCGTGCTCGACGTGCTGGCCGACGAGGACGAGCTGCCGGACGACGAGCTGCTCGAGTTGCCGCAGCCGGTGAGCAGCGCCAACGCAGCGCAGATGGCCGGGATCGCGAGGCGTCTGCCCATCTGGCTGAGCACCCTAGCCTAGACTGGCTCGTCCATGGCGCAGCACTTCCTCACAGGCGCAGAGCTCTCGGCGGGCGAGCTCGGCGCGCTGCTCGACCGCGCGCTCGAGCTGAAGGCCGATCCGCTCGGCTCGCGCGCGCTGGACGGACGCAGCGTGGCGCTCGTCTTCCAGAAGCCCTCGACGCGCACGCGGCTGTCGTTCGACGTCGGCGTGCACGAGCTCGGCGGCCACCCAGTCGTGCTGCGCACCGACGAGCTGCAGCTTTCGCGGGGGGAGCCCGTGCGCGACACGGCGCTCGTGCTCTCGCGGCACGTCGCCGCCGTCGGCGTGCGCACCGGGCCGCACGAGGTGCTCGAGGAGCTCGCCGAGCACGCGACGATCCCGGTGATCAACATGCTGACGGCCGAGCACCACCCGTGCCAGGCGCTCGCCGACCTGCTCACGCTACGCGAGGCGCATGACTCGCTGCACGGGCTACGCCTGGCGTACGTCGGCGACGGCAACAACGTCGCTCGCTCGCTCGCGATCCTAGGCACGCTGGCCGGGCTCGACGTGGCCGTAGCCTCGCCGCCCGGCTATGAGCTCGAGCAGGATCTTGCGCTGCCCGACGACGCGACCGGGACGCTCACGCTGCTCGAGGACCCGCGCGACGCGGTGGCCGGCGCGTGCGCCGTCTACACCGACGTGTGGGTCAGCATGGGCGACGAGCAGACTGCCGAGCACCGCCGCCAGGCGCTTGCCGGCTACCAAGTCGATGACGCGCTGCTCGACGCCGCCGCGCCGGACGCCTTCGCGCTGCACGACCTCCCGGCGCACGCCGGCGAGGAGATCACCGCCGAGGTTCTCTACGGCGCGCGGCAGCGCATCTGGGACCAGGCCGAGAACCGCCGTCACGCACAGAAGGCGCTGCTCGAGCTGCTGGTCGGTGCAAGACCATGAGCGCTGTGGGAGATCTCTCTCAATCAATTAATAAAAATGAGAACCCCGCCGAGGACTTCGTGCGTCCACAGCGGGGCGATGAGCTCGAGCTGAGCATCGAGTCGCTCGCGTTCGGTGGTGAGGGAGTGGCGCGGATCGGTGACGGCGGCTATGTCGTGTTCGTCGCCGACGCCGTACCCGGCGATCGCGTGCGCGCGGTCGTGCACAAGCGCAAGCGCAGCTACGCGCACGCGCGCACGCTCGAGGTGCTCGAGCCGAGTCCCGAGCGGATCGCGCCTCTGGCCGAGCATCCGGGCGTGCCGTGGCAGGTGCTCCCGTACGAGCGCCAGCTGCAGATCAAGCACGAGCAGGTCGGCGAGGCGCTCACGCGGATCGGCCATCTCGAGGGCTTCGAGCTCGACGAGATCGTCCCGGCCGTCGAACAGTGGCGCTATCGCAACAAGCTCGAGTACTCCTTCGGCGAAGACGCGCCCGAGGACGGCTCCGCCGGGGAGGGGCTCGTGTGCGGATTCCACGCCCCCGCCGGCGCCAACAGGGTGCTCGCGATGGACGACTGCCTGCTCGCCTCCGAGCGCGGCAACCTCGCGCGCAAGCTCGCGCTCGATTGGTGCCGCGCCGAGGGTCTGACCGCTTGGGATCGCGGCCGGCGCTCCGGCGCCGGGCCGGCCGGGCGCCGTGGCGGGCACCGCCGCGAGGAGCGCATCGGACCGGCCTCCGACGGACGCGCCCGCCTGCGCAACCTCGTCGTGCGCGAAGGCCGCCACACGGGGCAGCTGCAGGTGCGCGTCGTGACCAGCGAAGGCGAGCTCGAGGCAGGCTCGCTCGCCGCCGCGCTTCACGAGGGACTCGGCGACAGTCTCTGCGGCGTGCTCTGGTCGCGCTCCGGCAGCCTCGCCGAGACGACCGCCGGGGGCGAGACCGAGCTCGTCTGGGGTGAGGCCAAGCTGCCCGAGCGCCTCGGCGAGCTCGACCTGCAGATCTCGGCCGAGGCCTTCTTCCAAACGAACACCGAGATGGCCGAGCGGCTGTACGGGCTCGTCGTCGAGTTCGCCGCGCTCGAGGGCTGGGAGCGCGTGTGCGACCTCTACAGCGGGATCGGCTCGATCGCGCTCACGCTCGCCCCGCGCGCCGGCGAGCTGTGGGGCATCGAGCTGATCGAAGCGGCCGTCGCCGACGCGATCGCCGGCGCCCGCGCCAACGAGGTCACCAAGGCCAACTTCTTCGCCGGCGACGTGCGCCTCGCGCTGCCCGAGCTCTTGCAGCGCGCCGGGCGCCCCGACGTGCTCGTCGTCGATCCCCCACGCGCCGGGCTCTCCAAGAAAGTCGTGCACCGGATCATCGACGCCTCGCCCAAGCGGATCGTCTACGTCTCGTGCAACCCCACCACACTCGCCCCCAACGCAGCCGAACTCGTCGAGGCCGGCTGGACGCTGCGCCGGGTCGCGCCCGTCGACATGTTCCCGCAGACGCACCACATCGAGTGCGTCGCGTTGCTCGAGCGCTGATCGGCCAACGGCGACCCGCTCGGTCGGCTCGCTACGGCGCAACGAGCGAGGGCCGGCCTTTGTACTGCTTGCACTCCGCCACGACGTAGCCTGCGCTGCACGAGGTCCGTGCCTTCCACTTGTTCGTAAAGGCTGTCGCTGCCTTGAGCAGTGCCTGTTCGTGCTCGCGCACGCTCGTCGGCCTCGTCCCTGTCCTTGCTTCCGCCAGCTCGAGCAGCTTCGTGTCCAGCAAGTCCTTTTCGATGATCAAACGCTCGTCAGCGGCCCTCTCACCCGTGAGCGAGAGGTAGCGGCGGTACGCCGCTGTGTTCGGAAAGATCCGACCGAGCGTCTGCTTGGCTTCCGCGTTTGTCACCTTCACGCCTTGTTCGTCAGCGTCATCGCGCAGCCAGTAATAGATGATCAGGATGTCGAGGACGTGGCGCTGAAGCGATCTGCGTCGTTCCTGGCACTGCCGCTTCAGCTGCGAGGGCGTAAGCATGGGCTGGCCCGATGCAGGGCTTGTGGTCTTTTCCAAGTAAGCGACGCACTTCGCATATGTAGGTGGGTCCGGCACGACCCCCGTTGGGACGCGCCGCTTGGGCTCCGTTTCGTAGGCAAGGACAGCCTCGACCGCCGTCCAGTGGTCGAGCGTCGCCTTCGTGATCGAATGGCTGTCGACTCGCGCGACGATGTCCGCTCCCGTCCGGGCGGAGTCCCCGCAGGTCGCAAGGCCACCGCTGATCGCCAGTGCTGCGCACAGGGCGCAAACGACGAAGCCAGTGCCGCGAGTCGAAGCCATTGCCCGATCCTGTATGGGCTGCCATCGAAGTGTCAAGCAACTGACGTAAAATGTCTCCGACCCGCGATTGGAGAATCGCCCACTAAAGAGGGCACACGCCTGACATTCGATCAGCTCGGCTACTTCTTGAACCTCACCGGCAGTGACTCGTGCTGCCGCCGCCCCTTGGCCGACATGAACGTCAGCTTCACGCTCGTTGTGAACTTTCCCGCACGCTTGGCTTTCAGGATGAGCTTTATTAGCTGACGGCCGTTGACAGCCTTCGCAGCCGAGGTCAGCTTTCTCCCTCCCCCCTTCAACATGCCTGCTGCAGGCACGTAGACACGGAGCGTCAGGGTACGCCGTTTGACCGAGCGCGATGAGACAGAGAGCTTCGTCGAGCAGCCCGTTACGGCGATCGGCGTTGACTGCGTGAGCACAGCGCCGTTTTGAGCCGTGAATTCGGTGGGCATCGCGAGCTTCGACGTGCAGAGGTCGGCGTTCGCCGTCAGTGCGCTGAACTTGCCCTGCGGCAGGCTCAGTTCGAAGGTGCTGAAGGGCACGTCTGGCGCCGCCTTGAACGTTGTCGTCGTGATCCCACTCGCAATCCGCGTGGAGCCGACGAGGTCAACCGTGATGCCGTAGCCGTGCAGCACGATCGTAAGGTCGGGGAAGGCTTCAGCGGCATGGGAGACGAAGTACGCGTTGCCTTCCAGTGGCACCGGCAGCACCGGCGTAACCACCTTGGCGTGGCCCACGATCGATTCCCTCGGGCATTTCGCCGGGTCCGCGTCGAACACGCTGGCGGTACACGCCTTGTTGAGCGTCGTCAGGCGGCTGGGCAGCTGCTTCGGCAAGCTCACTTTTACTTTTGCGATGTTCGCGTAGGTGCCGAATGGTGCCGAGGGGTAAGCCAGCTTGACCGATAGGCTCGCACCGTTTGCTTTTGAGGTATGCCCACTCGCCGCGACGGAGAATTTCGGTGCGAATTTGAGCCTCGCGCAGTTGGTCGCGGCGAAGGGCACCGACAGCGGCCCGGCAGCGGCCCCTTCGTCGCCCGCGATCGTGCCGGCCAACGCGAGCCGGCTGCAATTGGTCGGATTGAACGTGAAGCGATCGCGGCCGATCGTGACGTTGACCTGCTTGATCTGGACGGGCACACCGTCGATGATGCGCGGGATCGCATGCGGTCCAGCTGAATCGGTGGTCGCCGTCAACGCTGCGGTCAGGGGATCGACTTCGATCTTTGCGCGCACGACCAAGCAGTCGCACGCCGGCTGCTGGCTTGGGTTGGATGTGTCGTGCTCCAGGTCGAACGGTCCGGCCTTGGCGGGACTGACGAGCGACAGCCCGAACGGCGCGCCCGCGTATTTTTCGGTGAGGTAGACCCTGCCGCCGGCAACGGTGACCGGTTCGTTGCCGACCCCGGCGCTCACGGTCGTTTCGCCGATCAGGCTGTCGGTGCTGCAGGTGCCCTCGTTGGCCTGCTGTTCGGCGCAGAGCTTGACGCCCTTGAGCACTCCCGATACGCCCGGCGGCGTCTTCACCTGCACCGATTGCAGCTGCTGCTGTCCGTCTTCGCGTCCAACCGTCGTCGTCAGTGGACTGAAGGCACCGGCGTCGGTGTTCGTGCTGCCACCGGTGAGCGACGGCGAGAACGGGAGTGAGGGACCCGGGCACGGGGCGGCGTTCGGGCCGGAGACGATCTGGAAGCTGGACGAACTGCTCGCCGTCGGGCCTCCCGACCACGGGCTGAAACTCGCCGTGGTGGTGTGCGAACCGCAGCGGGCGGGTGTCACCAGCGGCGCACGTTCAGGGCCGAAGAAGTGCAGTTCGGCGTCTTCGAACGGCAGCTGCGGATTGTTCTGGAAAGTCGTGACGATCTGGCCCGTTTCGGTCAGGTGGACTTCACCGGGAAGCTTCACGAGCACGCCGGCTTCTTCGTCTTCGGCCACGAGGTACATCGCGATCAGGCTGCCGAACGGGTTTTCGTTTTGCGAAGCGACGTAGACGGCGCCTATGAGCGGGTCCTTGATCAGCGGCGATGTGATTTTCACCGTCCCCACCTTCGACGCCGTAGGGCAGAAGTTGACGCCGGGCTGCAACGCTGCCGTTTCACCGGCTTCGAGCGCGCCTATGCTGCCCGGCAGCCTCGGACTGAAGGTAAGCGGTTCCGCGCCGGGGATGCTCGCGAAAGTCCGCCTGCCTTCGTAGCCGATCAGCGCGTCCGAGCACGCCTCCAGCCCGTTTGCCCCCGACGGATTGATCGCGACGCCCTGGGGCAACGCGACCGTAATGTCCTTGATGCTCGAGCTCACCGGCCCACCCGCGCTCTCGCTCGCTTCCTGCGGCACGCGCACGTGCACGGTCAGGCCCGTCGAGGTGCTCCCCGCCTGCGTGTCTGGCGTCACTTCGATCGACGGATCGAACGAGAGCTGACTGCAGCTCGTGACCCCGACTGCGCGGCCGGAGCCGTCGCGCAGCGAGTATTCGCGCGCCGCGAGCGGCACGCCGGATGGTGCGGCTTTCGTCGGCCACGAGACGCCTTCGACGCTCGCCGCGAACGGCGTCGCGCATGACGTGGGCAGCGTCAGAAAGGGCGGCGGGCTGCCTTCGGGGGACGTGTTGCAGACAGGTTTGCCGAAGGCTTTGTAGAAGCCGTTCGCGAGGCACCCCCAGCCACGCGATGAGTCGTGCACCGACTGACCGGGCACACCCCAGATCGTCAGCGACTCAGACATGAAGTTCGCGATCTGGGTGATGTTGGTTACGTTCGCCGTAGCGCCATAGTCGCCGCCCGTGCGGAGCGAGAAGTCAATCGGCACCGCGATGCCGGCGAAGAAGAAGCCGAAGCGCGCCGGCTCGCCGCGCTTCGGGGCGAGGTTGAACACGGGCACCGGATACGTCTGGGTCGGAGCTGGGCCGTGCAGCGCGGTCTGGTAGAGCGTCAGCACCACCACGCCGACCGCCGCCTCCTGCGGACACTCATCGTTGAACTCGGTTCCGGCGCCCCTCGACAGGAACGCCGCTTCGCTGCAGCGTGGGAACGTCGCGGCGTTGGCGACGAGCCCGGGGGGCAGCGTGAATTTCAGCTCCCTGGGTAGCGCCGGCGGGCGCAGCGTATCGGCCGTCTGGTTCAACGCGAAGTTCGTCGTCAACTGGAACGGGTGCGAGCCGGCGCGCGGGTCGAGTCCGCCGCCCTCTGCTTCGGGCACGATCGAGAAGCCGTCTTCTTCGACTTCGAACGCCGGCGGCGCTTCACCCACGTGCACCGCACGCTCGAGCGAGGCGACTGGCGCGCCGCCGCCGCTGACTTCGGCCGTGCTCGTCCCGCCGGTCCCGGTTTCGACCTTCACCGCGACGCTCATTTCGACGAATTCGAACGGGAGCAGCGCCGGTTCATACGTGCAGCTGATGGTGCCCGGCGTAGGCTCGCTGCATCCGCTCGAATGGAATTCGTTTTCCGGGAAAGTGACGAGCGTGATGTCGGGTTCTGGGTCTTCCGCCGAGATCGGCAGCACGGTCAGCCCCGCCGGAATCGTCGCCGTGATCGTCACCGGCGTCGGTTCGCCCTGCCCGTTTTCGGTGGTCGTCGGCGCGTCGCCCACGTTCAGCGCACGGAAGCCGATCCGGCCTTCGCCCCCCGGCTGTAGCGTGGCCGGTCGCACACTCGAGGTGAAGTGCCACCATGGCGACGAAGCGTGTGCGGCTGATGCAGTTGCACCGACGAGGGTGCAGCTCGCGAGTGCGGCGCAGGCGGCGGAGCGAACGAAGGACCTCATCGCCTTGCTTTCCCGTGCGTGGCCGCCCTCTTCTTCCGACTCGAGCCGTATCTCTTCCGAGCCTGCCTTTCGCACGCCGCTCGCTTCTTGCGATCGTGTTTGCGGTGGCATGCCTTCAGCGCCCTGGCGAGCTTCTGAGCGCGCGTCGGCGGCTTGACGGCGTGTTTGGCGGTCGGCGGGCCGAGGTTGCCCGAGCCCGGCGCCGTCGTGCTCGCCGGAGGCCCGAACGCCGGCGATTGAGGGCTCGACCCGGCTCGGCAGGCGCCCGAGGACGTGCAGGGAGCAAGCGCCGTCGCCGCAGGGGATGGACACGGCAGCAGGCTCGTGCAGATGTGCGCGTCGTACACGTCGAGCGCGTCGTCGACGTCCCCCCCCGCAAGACGCGCTGCGGTCAGGAAGAAGACGTCTTCACCTTCGTGGCCCCCGGGGCCGGTTGCCGCCGCGTCGAGGAACGCCGATTCTTCGCCGGACGCGCCCGAGGAGATCAGGCCCACGCAGCCGCCGACCGGGCTGCCTGAGACTTCTCGTACGAACGTTGCGTTTGCCGAGGAGGTCGAGCTCGTACAGTCGCCCACACCTTCGGGCTCGAACTCATACACGTTCTGTGTTTGATTCGCCGCAGGAACGAGGCCCGCGGGGCTGTTGAAGAACAGGCGACCTTCGTTTGAGAGGAAGCGCGACTGATAAAGCGCTGTGCCTGTTTCCACAGGCGTCCAGCCGGGAATCGATCCCGCCAGCCAGTGTTCCTGCCACACACGAGGGCGATCGATGAGCGGTGACGGTCCTTCGAATTCAGTCTGGTCGAGCACTCCGCTCGGCCGCGCGCCGGTCGGGTTGCACGAGGCGCACACGACCCTGCCGGAGCTCGCGTCGTAGAGGAACACCTCCTCGTCCTCGGCGTGGCTGACCGCGTCGCGGTTGTCATATCCCGTCAGCGGCCGCTGGGACATGAACGCAAGGAACCGCCCGTCGGGGGACACGCGCGCCGTCAACTTGCCCAGGTCGCTGTGGAAAGGCCCGGCTTCCCAGTCGGGGAAGTCGGCACCCGACAGCACCGCGGCGAGGCTCGTCACGCCGTCGTGCCAGACGTACAGATTGCACGACTGCTTGGCGAGCGCTTCCTCGGGGTTTCCACCGTTTGAGCTGAGGCAGTTGCCGTGCATGGCACCAGCGACGGGTGCGCCGCTGCTGCTCAGCACGCCGTTCGCGGCGAAGTAGACGTACTGGCCATCTTCGCTGTAGCCAAGTGCGGTGCCGAGCACATTCGCCGCTTCGCTGGGGTTCGCAGCTGCCGTGAGGTCGTGCAGAGCGCCTTTTCCCGCGCAGGGGCGTTCGTCGATCGAGGCGCCGAGGTCGCACGCGTATAGGTCCGGCTGGCCCAGTTTTGCCATCGCGCCCACCGTCAGCCGCACGTCGTCGGTGAACAACGCTCGCGAGCCATCGCCGGTCGCGCCCTGATACTGCGGAAAGATCCCCGTTTCGCCGGTGCCGCCTTCGGCGCCTTCTTCGATCGCATCGAGTTGGACTGATTCGCGCCGGCTGACATCGCGCATGAATAGGTGCCCTTCGGCGGCAGTGCGGAAGAACACACGGCCGCCGTCCGCGGACACCGCGTTCCGCGGCAGCGGGCCGCTGCTACCCCTGTATGTGTCAGCGCCGCCTTCGGTGGCGGCAGAGGCATTGCCGGGAAGGATGCTGACCGGCTGCAGCATTCCCGCGAACCACTCGTAGAGGGCTTGATCCCCGCCAGTTTCAAACCCTTCGCTCAGGGCCTGCGGCGCGCTCAGCAGGATGTGCGCGAGGTCGGGACTCGCCGTCGCGAAGCGGACACCGGTGGCTGGCACCAGGACGCCGCCTTCTTCGCTGCCGCCGAATTTGGTGCCCGGGGGAACATTGGCTGGAGTTACGAGCGACACATATTCGCCATTTGCTTCCCGGCGGTAGGGCGTGCGTTCGCTTGCCGAAGGCGAGAGTGGAGTCGCGCCCGTTGGTTCTACGAGGGCGGACGAGAGGAGCGGCGCGAACAGTCTGTACTCGGAGAGTTCGCCGGCATTGACGCCCGCGACCGCTTCGTGCGGCGTGGCGATGTCTTGTGTGCTCCAGCCGCCGCTGCCGCGCGTTGCAAGTAGCTGCTGCTCGGCGAAGCTACGGTTGCCCGCGGGTTCGGAGTCGACCGGGGCCCGCGCAATGTAGGCGAGTCCGCCCCCGTCGGCCGCCGCCTGGATCGCGCCGCCTTCGAGCGTCGCCGCTTCGAGCGCCGCTCCACGCTTGTCGGGAGGCGAGACCAGTTCCCAGCCACGACCGTCGATCAAACGCGGGGCTGCTTCGGCCTGGGTAGCGAACGTGCGGTCCGTCCCCGCTGTCGTGCTGCCCCCCCCGAAGGTATTCGTGGCGGTGACGCTGAAGTGGTATGTCGTCCCGGGCAAGAGTCCTTCGATGAGCGCTTCGACCCCGACATCCGCCTTCCCCGCGCCAACACTCCCTTCTGGGCACGGCTGCCCGCCGCACCCGTACGCGATCGTCGGGCCCCATTCGAAGCGATAGGTCGTCGGCAGGCCGTCGGGGTCGATCGAAGCACGCAGCGTTGCATTCTTGGCGCTCACGCCAGTAGTGAACTCCTCGTGGACCGCCGGAGGAGCGAGGGGTGTGGTGAACGACGCGCCTTCTCCAGCCGATTCGCCGCCGCTGTTGAGGGCTACCAGGCAGAACGTGTATTCCGTGCCGGGGATCAATCCTTCGACGAGAGCCGATACCGCGCCTTCTCCGGCCGCTCGTGGGGTCGCGGCACCGCCGGCGCAGCTCGGACCGTGGTTGTAGTGAAATTCGTATTCGAGCGCCGCCGCCGGTGGCTGAAGCACGCCTTCGAGCTTCGCCGAAGTAGCATCGACTTCCGTGGCGGCCCCTGTTTCAGGGGCTTCAGGCGTGGTCTCAAAGCCGACGGGGTTTCCCACCGTGCGTTCACCGCTCCCGTTTTCGGCCGCGAGACAGACGACGTATTCGGTATTCGGGATGAGCCCGGTGACTTCTTGAAAGACCGATTCTGGTTCGGCCCCAAAGTATGCGCCGGGGGGCACTGGCGCTTTGCTGGCGCCTGAACTTTCGCATTCTGCAGCCGAGACGTTCGATGTCGCCTCATAGAGGAATTCCCAGGTGCCGGGTCCGACCGGGAAGACTTCGACCGTTTCATCGAGCACGCCGTGCAGGGTCGCGGTCGTCGAGCCGACGGCGACCGGTACATAGGTCGACGGGGATTCCGGTGGCGCCGCCTGCGCCGACGCCGCGGACAGGAGCACAAGCACCACCAGCAGGGCGCCAAGCGGGCCGAGCAGGCGTCGCTGCGGCAGTCGTCTCTGACTCCGCTCATCCATCAGCGGCCACATCTTTAACTCGTAACCCCGTATCGCCCATCGCTCTCTCCTCTCCAAATCCCTGCAAATCCGGCGTCGGGCGGAAACGAACCGACAAGAGCAAGGGCCCTATTACCCGAAAATGACGTAGTCAATCGCGCGCCGCAACGACTGTTTCTCATTTCCGAAAATCGCGAGCCTCGGGGCTACAGAGCGCTTGACAGCCTGGTCGGGCAGTGGCACGGTGACCTAGGCATCCCCGAAGAAGCGTGCGGATGCCACGAACCAACTCACACCTGAGGAAAGGAACGAGCAATGCAGAAGATTAAGCTACTAGGGGCAGCGATTATTGCTGTCGTCGCGCTGAGCGCCATCGCTTCGGCGACGGCCTCGGCCGCACTGCCCGAATTCGTACCGGGCAATGCCGGCGAAAAATTCACCGGTACGAGCCCGTCGGGTACGCTCGAAATCAGCGCACTTGAAAAAATTACGTGCTCGAGCGACGCTGTCGCCGGAGAAAATGTCGGTACGACCAAAAAAGAAGCGTCGGCTACGGTAACCTTCAAAGGTTGCTCGGCCTTCGGGATCGCCGGCGCTAAGTCGTTAGGCGAAGCAGAAGGTACGATCGTCGCTAAAGTGAAATTGAAACTCTGCTACATCAACACGGCTAAAAAAGAAGTCGGCGTGTTAACCAAAGTCGCGTCGCCTGTGCACATTGAAGTCGGCGGCAAATTAATCGTCGTCGAAGGTGACCAGGTTGGCAAAATCACACCAGTCAACACCAAAACCAAAACATACAAACTCAGCTACGAAGAGTCCGGTGGAAAACCGAAACCTGAAGGCTGCGAAGGTGAAAAAGAGCACCTTACGTCCGCGGTAAACGAGGGTGCCGCGAAAGAATCGGGTGAGGCGACGACCGAGACCACCACGTACGAAAAAGAACAGACGCTCGACGCGTAAGGTCTATCGGTCGCTGGCAGCGACTAGTGATGCGACAGGTGACGGGGCAAGCTGCGGCTCGCCCCGTCACGCTTGAGTGCTAACTAGGCGGGGTGCGCGGCTCGCGGCTGTGCGTGTAAACGGTGTTTGCCCCTGGTCAGCGTAAGGCGACTGCCGACCGCTCGCCCTGTACTGAGCCCGCGATAGAAAGGATTAAGTAATGAAGAAGATTAAGCCGCTCGGGGTGGCGATTGTCGCTGTCGTCGCACTGAGCGCCATCGCATCGGCGACGGCCCCGGCCGCACTGCCCGAATTCTTACCCGGCAATGCCGGTGAAAAAGCCACCGGTACGAGCCCGTCGGATACGCTCGAAATCAACTCGCTCGAAAAAATCACCTGCACAAGCGGGCTTATAAATGCCGAGATTATCGGCTCAACCAAGAAAGAAGCGAGTGCGATCCTTACGCTCAAAGGCTGTATAGCGTTCGGGATCGCAGGGGCCAAGTCATTAGGCGAACCGGAAGGCACGATCGCAGAGATAGTATTCTTGAAACTATGCTATATCAACAAAGCCAAAAAAGAAGTCGGCATGTTAAGCAAAATTGCGGCGCCGGTGCACGTTGAAGTTGCTGGCAAATTAATGATATGGGAAGGAGATCAGATAGGCAAAATAGCGCCCATCAACGTGAAAACGGCCAAATTCACTATTAAATACGAAGAGTCCGCCGGCGTACCAAAACCGGAAGGCTGCGAAGGCGAAAAAGAGCACCTGACGGTGAGCATCAACGAGGGTGCGCCGAAACAGCTGGCCCAAGCGACGATCCAGACGCTTACGTTCGAACACGAACAGACCATAGATGCGTGAGCGATGCGCATAGTCGCGAGTATTGACTAGTCGTTCCGATGCTGGGCGAAGATCACAGGGCGAGCTACGTGACGGTCTCTTCGCCCGCGCGCGTGAGCCCGTCCGGTTAGCGGCGCTCGCGGGCACGGTCGATCGTCGTAAGGAAGGTATCCTGCCACTCCTCGACGTGCGCGTCGATTGTCTGGGCACGCGCCCACTTGAGCGCACGCTTTGCCAACCGCTTGCGGACGCGGACTGAGCGGATCAGTGTGTCGATCGCGGCGAACCACCCATCGTCAGCGACTAGCCGCCCCCCGTGCTTCTCGCCGAGCTCGCGATATGGGCCGACGGGAGAGGCAAGCCACGCGGCCACGCCGGCGCCGTACTCCTTGAGCTTGACGTTCGAGCGCGACCGATTGAACGGTGTATCGGCGAGCGGCGCCACCCCTATGTCGATGCGCGCGATCACCTTCAGCAGATCGGGATACTCGACGCGCTCGATGTACTCGTAGCGCTCCGAGCGAAGGGGGAGGCGAACGCCGACGGTGAGCACCCCGAGATCCTCGTGTGTCTCGAGCAGCCGCCTCAGTGCGTCGAGGATCGGGACTCGCTCCAGGTCGAGCTGATGCTCGCGGCCCGCGATCCATCCGACCATCACACCGTGGTGTGGCGAGGCCGAGCCGAATCCAAAAGTCCCGCGGTCCAGGAAGTTCTCGATCACGACCACGTGCTCGACCCCGGCGCGCCGATAGCTCTCGGCGATCGCCTCGCTCGGCGTTGTCACCAGGTCGCACAATTCGGCGGTCTGGAGGAGGCGCCGTGCGATCTTGCGGTTGTAGCGACTGCCCGCGAGCCCCGTGCCACCATCGCTGACTTCGGCGAGCGTGAAGTCGTCATCGTTGTCAAACGCGATCGCCACGCCAGACTTCGAGAGCGACTGCAGATCGGCGATTCGGTCAGCGCGGCGGAAGCAGTGCACGAGGTCGCAGCCGAGGAGCTCGCGTGTCGAAGGGTCCTCGCCCAGCTTGGATGGCCAGACCACCGCATGGCCGCGACTCTGCAGCGCGCGCATCGGGATGATCGCTCGATAGTAAGCGTTGTTTATCGGGGGGCATATGAAGCCGAGCTTCACCTCTACCGTCCGTGGTCCCTTTGGTCCCGATACCTAGAACGAGCCACTCGCTACAACACGGGGGCGGTGCAGGTCGCTCGCCGTGCCGCCGATCATCCGACTCGCCCGCAGACGTTGAACCCTGCGTTCGTCGCAAACGTGCGTAGCTCATGGTGCAGCTTTGCTTTGGAGGTCGCGAGCTTGCGAACGGCAGCGGTGTCGTTGTTCTTCGCGTCGCGACCAACCTCGGCGAGTTCCTGTGCGAGCGTTCTCCTCGCGGAAATTATTCGCCGTAGCTGGCCCGCGATCGTCGCGGGAGGCTTCAGCTCGCTGAGTTCTGCAACGACTCGCTGCTCTAGGACCGCGCGCTGCGGCGTGAGGCGGGCCGTCTCCGCGACGTCTTGACTCTTCGGTTCGTCTGCGGCGAATTCATTGTTCATCCGCTGGCAGATCGCGTCGGCCTTCGCGACCAACTGCTCCTTGGAGAGTACCGTCGCGGCGGCCCGACTCGATCCAGACGATCGATCGCTAGACGTGCCTCCACCGCATCCAGTCGCAGAGATGACAACCGCGAGCAGAATCAACAGCGGTGTTCGTCCCATAGCGAACAATATCTCCCTACTGTGGCCAAAGAGTCAAGAGCTGGGAGGAGATGTCTCTCTCTTATGTACAGGGCCGCTAGAGACATTTTGCGCAATCGTGTATTTGTGGGCGCGATGACGGGTAGTTTCGTGCTCTGTGCATACTTTGAGCGGAGGCAAGCGCAGCTTTACTCTCGCGGTCGCCGCGATTCTCCTATCTGGCAGTCTGGCGTCTTGTAGCAGGACCGCGGCTGACGGCGGAGTAGTGCAGATAGGCCGGACGACGATCACCAGAAACGAAATCCAGCATTGGATGTCCGTTATCGCTGGTGAAGTGTCGACGGTCGTCGGTCAGCCGGAGCCGATGGTCCCGAATCCACCCGAGTACAACGCATGCATCACATACAAGCGAAAGTATCCCGTTACGCCTGGGCAAGAGGCGAATTCGACTGCCGAGCTGAGACACGAATGCGAGCTTGAGTTCGAAAAGGAGAAGGTGAAGGCCATTTACTTCCTGATCCCCTCGGTGTGGGTCCGCGGCGAGGCCGTCGAATTGGGCGTGAACTTGACCGGTACGCGCCTTGAGCAGCAGCTGGCGTTGGCGAAGCGGCGCTTCCCAAGCGAAGCTGTCGCTCACAAATTCCTGGTTGGGACACGGGGAACTGGAAAGGACTTGACGACGCGGCTGACGCAGCTTCTGCTCATCGCCAGAATTCAGCAGGCGCTCGAACGGCAGAGTCATCGATTGCATTTGACGCAGGGTCAGCGCCAACATGTGCTGGACCAGTTTGGTAAGCGGTTCGAGCGGACGTGGCGTGCTCGTACGAGCTGCCGGCCGGCATACGTCATGGCGGTCTGCAGGCAGTACCGGCTGCCGAAGATCGCTCCAGCCATCACCCCGCCGACCGTCCCGCTCACGAAGATGACTGTGGAATAGACCCTCGCCCGGTGCCTTTGGGGCGAGCCTCGCGCTGGCACGCGGGATAGGCTTGCGCTATGCGCGCCGCCACGATCCGCGAGAAGGAGATCGTGATCGAGCAGCATCCCGATCCCGAGCCGGGATCCGAAGAGGTGCTCGTGCGCGTCCGCGCCGCTGGCCTGAACGGCGCCGACATGATGCAGCGGCGCGGGCTCTACCCGGCGCCGCCCGGCTCGCCGCAGGACATCCCCGGGATGGAGTTCGCCGGCGCGGTCGCCGCGCTCGGTCCCGGCGCCGAACGCTTCGAGCTCGGCGACCGCGTGATGGCGATCGTCGGCGGCGGCGCGCAGGCCGAGCTGTGCACCGCGCACGAGCGCGTGCTGATGCCCGTGCCGGAGAGTCTCGACTGGCCCGCCGCCGGAGGCCTGCCCGAGGTTTTCGCCACCGCGCACGACGCCGTCTTCACCCAGGGCGAGCTGCGACCCGGCGAGCGCCTGCTCGTCCACGGCGGCGCCGGCGGCGTCGGCACCGCAGCGATCCAGCTCGCGCGGGCCGCCGGCGCGAGCGTCACGGCGACCGTGCGCAACGAGCAGCTGCGCGCGCAGGTGGTCGAGCTCGGCGCCGAGGCGATCGCGCCTGAGGGCTTCGCCGAGTACGGCCCCTTCGACGTGATCCTCGAGCTCGTCGGCGCGCCCAACATGCCCGAGAACCTGAACGCGCTCGCCACCGGCGGGCGGATCGCCGTGATCGGCGTCTCGGCCGGCGCCAAGTCCGAGGTCAACCTGCTCGCGCTGATGGGCAAGCGCGCGCGGATTCACGGCTCCACGCTGCGTGCACGCCCGCTCGAGCAGAAAGCGCTCCTCGCCCGGCTCGTCGAGCACGAGGTGCTGCCGCTGTTCGATTCCGGCGCGCTGCGGGTGCCGGTCGCCGAGACCTTCCCGCTGGAGGAGACAGCCGCCGCCTACCAGCGCTTCGCAGCCGGCGGCAAGCTCGGCAAGATCGTCGTCACGATCGGAGGCTGAATGTCAGAACGCGAAGATCGGTCCCTTTCACGCCGCGCCTTTCTCGGCCGCGCCGGAGCGGCCACCGGCGGCGCGCTGCTCGGCAGCGATCTGCTCGACGCCGTCGACGCGCGCGCAGCGTACGCGCGGCCGTCGACCCCGGACGCCGCGCTGAAAGCGCTCGTCGAAGGCAACCGGCGCTACCGGCGCGGGCGGTGGGAGCGCCGCGACTACTCGCCCGTCGGCGAACGCCGCGCCGTCGAACAGCAGCCGTTCGCCGCGATCCTCGCCTGCGCCGACTCGCGCGTCTCGCCGCCGCTCGTGTTCGACGTCGAACGCGGCAACTTGTTCGCCGCGCACGTCGCCGGCAACAGCATCGACACCGGCTCGCTCGGCAGCCTCGAGTACAGCGTCGCCGTACTCGGCGTGCACGTGATCGTCGTGCTCGGTCACAGCGACTGCGGCGCCGTGAAGTCCGCGATCGAGGTAGTCGAGGGACGCAAGTCCTTTCCAGCCTCCAAATACGGTGCGATCGGCGACGTCGTGGGCGCCGTCGTCCCCGCCATCGAAGGGCTCGACCCGAAGGTCCGCACGCTCGATGCCTCGATCGTCGCCAACGCCCGCCGCCAGGCGGCGATCGTGGCAAACAGTGGCCCGATCATCCCCACAGCGATCGCCGCGGGAACCTTGCGGGTTGTGTCGGCTGTCTACGAAATCGCCACAGGCGTAACCAGGATCGTCTAGGCATTCGCACAGCCGGCCCGGATGGCCGGCCTTGTAACGGTCGTGGCGGCCGGAGTGTTCACAAGTGGTAGCGAGGAGCGGAGGCCGGCTCGACTACAAGGCCGGATGCCGCTTAATGGGTTGCGCCACCGCGCTCTAGTACGGCGGCAGCTCCGCGTACCACTCGCCGAGCACCCGGAACGCCGCCCAGAAGTCGCGCTTGGCGTCGCTCCTCGTCGAGCGACTCGTCGATGTTCGGCACGTACAGCGCGTCGATCGACGGCGTCAGCTGCTGGACCTCGCCGGGCGCGCCTGCGAGCGGGTGCGCCAGCGGGATGTCGAGCTCGTTGAGCGCCGTCAGCGCGTCCGGCGCCCATCACGACGACGATCTTCGGCTGCACGATCGCCAGCTCCTCGACCACGCGCGCGATGCACGCCGGGTCGGCCAGCGACGGGTCGCGCGACCGGGCACTTCACGCACAGCGTGCCGTAGACCGCCAGCGGGTCGATCTGCAGGCGCTTGAGCG
This sequence comes from uncultured Solirubrobacteraceae bacterium, assembly GCA_963717665.1. Taxonomy (GTDB): domain Bacteria; phylum Actinomycetota; class Thermoleophilia; order Solirubrobacterales; family Solirubrobacteraceae; genus Palsa-744. The sequence continues at coordinate 2,193,248 of OY970348.1, read as the reverse complement.
ACTTCATCAGCGCGCTGCCGGCGCGGCCGTAGAAGGCGACGCCCTCCTCGACCTCCGACGGGCAGCGGCGCGTACTTGAGCAGGAAGACGTCGGCCTGCGGGTGGCCCGGAGCCGAGCACCGGCATCAGGTTGCCGCGCGGGCAGTGCGGGCAGGCCTGCAGCTCGCGCGTCAGCGTGTTCAGCTCGCGGATCGCGCGCTCGAGGTACTTCTCGCGGATCTCGTCGTCGGTCGCGGGCATCGGCACCGAGGGTCGACGAGCCTGGTTGTCGACGCGTGCGTCGTGCTCGTTCCCTGCGCGCTGCATCAGCGACTTGCGCTGCGGCGCGTCGCTCGTGCACGGCGGCGCGCCGCTCCTGCGCGCGCGCGCGCTCGCGCGCGCGCCGTCGCGGCGTGGCCTTGCGTCTGCAGGAACTTCAGCGCCTGCACGTAGAGCAGCGAGGCCGGCTTGCGTGACGATCTCGGCGTCGCGCAGCGACTCGCAGGAACTCCTCCGGCCCGTCGAAGTCGCGCATGCGGATGCGCACCGAGCCGAGCCCCTGCGCGCACGTGCGCGTCCGAGCCGGCGCCGGCCGGCGATCCGGTACTTGGCGGCGAAGCGCACCGCCTCCTCGTTGAAGGCGCCGATCGCCACGCGCGGGTTGAAGACCTCGATCGCGTCGACGTCGTCGAGGATCGTCAGCAGGTGCTCGTAGTCGGGCACCGCGTGCATGCGGTCGAACGGGTGCGGGACGTAGACGAGGCCGCCCTGGCGCTTGATCTCGGCGATCGTCTCCTGCAGCGTCAGCCCGCGCGGGATCTTCTCCTCGATGAACAGGCCGATCACCTCGCCCTGGTCGGCGGTCTTGACCTCCTCGCCGACGATCACCTTGATGCCGTCGGCCTTCGCGCGCGCCTCGAGCGCGCCGGAGATCTCGTTGTGGTCGGTCACCGCGATCGCGCCGAGGCCGCGGGCTCGCGGCCTCGGCCAGCAGCACCTCGACCGGCGTCGCGCAGTCGTCGCGAGTGGTCGGTGTGCATGTGCAGGTCGACGTCGATCAGCGGCCGGCCGCTCGAGGTGCTGGCGCAGCTGCGCCGGTCGCCGCGGCCGTCGTGGCGGCGGGCGGCCAGGCCGGCGTAGACCGCCTCGAGCTCGTCGGTGACGCGCGTCCCAGCGAGCGCTGGCGCGGCCCGGCGGCGTCGCGCAGCGTGCGCGCAGCGCCGGGTCGGTCGAGCAGGCGGGTGAGCTGGGCGGCGAGCGATCTCGAGCGTCGCCGGGCTCGAACAGCAGGCCGCGGTCGCCGTCGCCGAGCAGCTCCTCGTAGACCGGCAGGCGCGGCCGCGACCGGCACGCGCCGGCGCGCGAGCGCGCGCAGCAGCAGCGCCGGGCGCGGGGCGGACGCCGGTCGGAGGCGACGACCACGACGTCGGCGCTGGCGAGCACGTCGGCCTCGGTCGCCGGTGCGCGAAGCGCACGCGCTCGCGCAGGTCGCGGCGCAGCGGCGGCGGCGAGCGCCGCTCCGCGGCGATCAGCGTCGCGCGCCACGGCGAGGTCGTGCGGCAGCCGGCGCAGCGCGCGCAGGAACAGGCGCAGCGCCGCCGCGCTCCTCGTCGGCGACGAACGCGATCTCGCACGCGGCCCGCGAGCGCGCGTGCGGCGCCGGCGCGGCACGTCGGCGCCGGGCAGCACGAGCTCGTACGGCGCCGGGAAGTAGCGCGGCATCAGCTCGGCGCGTCGTCGGCGAAGCTCGCCGTGCGCGCGTCGAGGCGGCCGAAGAAGCAGCTCGACGACGCGGCGCGCGACCTGCGTCGAGACGAGCCGCTCGGTCGGGGCGTGGAACGTGCCGACGTTCAGCGCGCGCGAGTGGCGCAGCGCCGCGCTCGACGCGCTCGGCGCGAACGGCTCGTGCACGTGCACGAAGTCGAGCGCGACGCGTGCTCAGCAGCTCCTCGATCGTGCGCGCGACGTCGATCGGCAGCGCCGACGGCCGCCGCCGGCGCGCCGGCGGCACGGCGAGCACCTCGCCGACGGCGAGCACGCGCGGCTCGCCGGCGCCGTGCCGGCCATCAGCTGCGCCGGTCACCGCGCGCCGCGCGGATCGCCTTGCGCGACTCGCGCACGAGCTCCTGCGAGTGCGACGGCGCGACGACCAGCGACGCGATGCCCGCGCCGCGCCAGCGCTCCGTGCGTCACGCGCGCGACGTGCCGTTGACCTCGTTGCCTGCGCCTCCCACGGATACGGGGTGACCTGGGCGATCGGAGAGCGGCGCATCGGCCGATCGGCTCTGCGCTCATGCGCGCCGCTCTGGCCGTCTCGGCTTTCGCCGTGGCTTCTGGCTTTGGCTCTTGCGCGGCGGGCGCCCGCCTGTCGCTTGCGGCAGGCCTCCGCGTACTTGGCGATGAACTTCTCGTGTCGCTCGCGCGCCTCGTCGTCGGGGCGCTGGTTGTGCGGCGACTTCATCAGGTACGAGCGCGGGCCGTCGAGCTGGCCGCCGACGCCGTGGTTGAGCGCCAGCTTGCAGCAGCGCACGGCGTCGATGACGATGCCGGCCGAGTTCGGCGAGTCCCAGACCTCGAGCTTCAGCTCGACGTTCAGCGGCACGTCGCCGAAGGCCTGGCCCTCGACGCGGATGTGCGCCCACTTGCGGTCGGTCAGCCACGGCACGTAGTCCGACGGGCCGATGTAGACGTCGTCGGCCGGCAGCTCGTGGCCCATGATCGACGTCACCGCGTTGGTCTTGGAGATCTTCTTGGACTCCAGGCGCTCGCGCTCGAGCATGTTGTAGAAGTCCATGTTGCCGCCGACGTTGAGCTGCGAGGTGCGCAGCATCTTCACGCCGCGGTCGTGGAACAGGCGCGCCAGCGTGCGGTGCACGATCGTCGCGCCGACCTGCGACTTGATGTCGTCGCCGACGATCGGCAGGCCGGCCTTCTTGAAGCGCTTGTCCCAGTAGTCCTCGCGGGCGATGAAGACCGGGATGCAGTTCACGAAGCCGCAGCCGGCCTCGAGGACCTGCTCGACGTACCACTTGGTCGCCTGCTCGGAGCCGACCGGCAGGTAGGAGACGACGACGTCGGTGTGCGTCTCCTTGAGGATCTGCACGATGTCGGCGGTCTCGCCCGGCGCCTTGGTGATCTTCTCCTTGAGGTACTTGCCGAGGCCGTCGTGGGTCATGCCGCGGTGGACCGGGACGCCGAGCTTCTTCGGCACCTTGGCGAACTTCATCGTGTTGTTCTGGCCCGCCCAGATCGCCTCGCCGAGGTCCTTGCCGACCTTCGTCGGCGTCGATGTCGAAGGCGGCCGTGAACTCGATGTCGCGGACGTGGTAGCCGCCGAGGTCGACGTGCATCAGGCCGGGGACCGGCTCGTTGGGGTCGGCGTCGCGTGTAGTACTGGACGCCCTGCACGAAGCGAGTTCGCGCAGTTGCCGACGCCGATGATCGCGACGCGGACCTTGTCGGGCTGGTAGCGGCGCCGTTGCCGTTGGCTGCGGACGCGCCGTTGCTGCGCGTGCCGTTGCTGCGTGCTCACGAGAGAGGTTCCTTTGCGAGGGTTCGGCGCTGGGGCCGAGACGCCGTTCGGGGAGCGCGTTGGTTACAGACTGCGTCGCCTGCCGCGCTAGGCACGCCGACAGCTCGCGTGCGCACGTGGAAGATGCGCTGGCACGACCGTGATCACGGCGAGCGCCGCGAGCACGTAGACGGCCGGCGCCAGCAGCTCGAAGTCGCCGAGCGACGGCGCCCTTCGCGAACACCAGGCCGATCGACAGGATCACGACGCGCACCGGCGCGGGTGGCGATGCCCGACCTTGCACTCGACGCCGAGCGCCTCGGCGCGGGCGCGCGTGTAGGAGACCATCAGCGACGCGAGCACGGCGACGACGACGCCGCGACGGCGACCTCGTTGCCGCGCAGCGCGAAGTAGGCGGCGACCGCGGTCAGCACGATGCCCTCCTCGATGCGGTCGAGCGTCGAGTCCAGGAACGCGCCGAACGGCGTGCCCTTGCCCGACATGCGCGAGTAGCGCCCGTCGAGCGTGTCCATGATCGAGCCGACGATGAACGCGATGCCGCCGAGGAAGAACAGCTGCTGCCAGACGAGCACGGCGGCGACGACGTTCAGCGCGAGGCCGGTCAGCGAGATCGCGTTCGGCGTCAGGCGCGACTCGATCAGCCGGTTGCGCACCAGCTCGCGCCGCTCGCCGCGCCGATCGGCGCGCGTGCCGCGCGGCGCGGTCGCGCGTGAGCCGGCGCGCCGGCGCCGCGGCGGCGTGCTGCTCGGGGCCATCGCGCGTGCCGCGTCGCCGTCGACGCCGGGCGCGCGGCCGAGAAGCGCCAGGCGCTCGGGCGCGCGCGGGCGAGCCAGCGCGCGGCCGTAGCGCCGAGACGCCGGCGGTCAGCGCGCCGAGCACCGCGTCGACGAAGAAGTGGTTGGCGGTGACGACGATCACGAACGTCATCAGGAACGGGTACAGCGGCCACAGCGACCGCGCACGACGCCGGTGCTTGCACCAGCCGCGACAGCGGCCAGCCGATCATCAGCGCGAAGCAGACGTGCATCGACGGCACCGCGGCGTACGGGTTGAAGAGCGCGTTGTCGCGTCGCGCTCGTGTCGAGCGTGCACGCCGGTGAAGTCCGAGACCGAGTCGATGAAGCCCCACTCCGGGCAGAAGCGCGGCGGCGCGGTCGGGAACAGCGATGTAGCCGATCAGCGCGATGCCCATCGCGATCATGAACATGTTGCGCACGAAGTAGAACGAGCTGGTTGTGGCGCAGGTAGAGGTAGACGCAGCGCGCCGAGCGTGACGACGTCTGCGCGTTGACGTACATCCAGCTCGGCGCAGTCGATCACCACGTGGCTGCCCGACGCCCACGCCTGCACGCTCGGCTCGACGAACAGGTGCAGCGTGCGCTCGAGTCGAGATCAGGTCGCGCGCGTGCGCGAACGGCCGCGTTGCGCGTCGCCCTCGACCAGCCCGCGCACGAGCCGGTACGCGTAGTACGCGGCGGCGAAGAGCGAGACCTGCCGGAGCGCGTCGAGCCAGCCGTGCGGCAGGACGCGCGCCTGCAGCGAGGCGGGCGCGAGCGACGCATCGTCGTGAAGCCTAGACGACCGCGCTGCACGGCGAGCGTCAGCAGCGCAGCGCGGCGCCGTCGATCGAACACGCGCGCGAGCGAGAAGCCGACGCCGACGCGCAGCGTCGCCCGGCGCGGCGCGCCTGCACGCTGCGTCCAGCCGTCCGGCGCCGCGTCGCACGCAGCCGCGCCCGGCGCGCGAGCGCCCAGTAGGGCGTGAAGCGCACGCGCACGACGAACGTTCCCGGCGCGCGGCGCGCGCAGCGCGAACGAGTCGCTGCCGAGGCGCGTCAGCGTGCTCGGCGCGCTGCGCCAGCGGCGGCGCCGGCGCACCGCGAACAGGCGCCAGTGCGCGAGTGCCAGACCTCGTGCAGGTAGCGCGGACCGCGCGTCGCACCAGTCGCGCCTCGCGCGCGCGCCGAGTAGTCGAGCGGCGCGTCCGGGCAGCGCGACGTAGCGCGATCGCGTTTCGCCTCAGCCAGCGCGCGGTAGCGCGCCGCGTCGAGCGAGCCCGCGGCGTCGTAGAAGAGCGCGTTGTAGCTGGCGGTCGAGCTGGCGCTCCCAGCCGCGCGCGAGCGGCACCTGCGCGCGCGACGCCAGCGCGCCTCCCAGTGGTTGCGCGTCGGCAGCGACCTCGACGCGCGCCGGGCGTCGCCGGTAGCCGAGGCCCAGGCGCTTCAGCTCGCCCAGCAGCGGCGCGTAGTAGGAGAGCCGACGTCGACCGGGTCGCCGGCCGCCGAGGCGTAGTCGGCGATCGGCGCCCGCACCTGCCAGTACAGCAGCAGTGGCGCCAGCGCGAGCAGTGCCGAGGCGCGCCAGCCGCGCGGCAGCCACGTGCGCCAGCCGGCCGTCCTGTGCCTGCGCTCGACGTACGTCCCCGGCGGTCGTGCGATCAGCGCGCACGCCAGCAGCGGGCCCGCCAGCAGCGCGCCCAGTCGGTCGATGTTGCCGCCCACCGGCGTCGATACGACGAAGCACGCGACGAGCGCCAGCGCGTAGAGCAGCGCGCCGTGCGCGCAGCGCGCGTCGTCGCCGCGGGATCGCCACGGCGAGCGTCAGCGTCGCCGCCAGCGCCGGGTAGAAGGCCGACGCCACGAACGGCTCGCGTGCCGCCTTCCGGGAAGGCGAGCGCCAGCAGTGCGATCGGCGCGAGCGCCGCGCACAGCAGCGCCGCCGGCAAGAGCGCCCGCGCACGCCGCGAGGGCGGTTGCCCGGCGGCGGCTCGTGCTCGTCGGCGAAGCGCGCCTGACCGAGCCGCCCGCCGAGCGCCCACGCGAGTGCCGCGAGCGCGAGGAATGCGCCCGCCACTGGGCTCGCCAGCGGGCCACGAACGCCAGCGCCAGCGCCAGGCAGATGAGCGCTACGCGCCGTTCGCCGCCCGGCGTGCGTGCCGCGCGGGCCGCGACGAGTGCGCCGAGCCCGACCGCGACGCCCAGCTCGAACGGGATCCGGTTGGTGAACAGCGTCGATCCCCGCCGCCGAACGCGAACCACAGCGCGCGCCGCGCGCTCCGCGCGCGGCGTGAAGCCGCCGCGGATCAGCACCGCGAACAGCCCGTCGCGACGGTCATCGCCAGCGCGGCGAGCAGCGCCGGCCCGAGCAGCGCGCCGAGCGCCGGCGCCAGCAGCGAGTACGCCGGCAGGTGATGACCGCCGTACCAGCCGTTGTCCCACAGCGTGAAGCCGACGCGCGAGAACAGGTCGCTGCGGTAGCCCGCCGCCGCCAGGTCGCTGCTCGGCGGGGCCGCCAGCAGGTACAGCAACGACAAGGTCGCCGTCAGCGTCCACGCCGGCAGCGTCGAGACGGGCGCCACGCAGCGCCGCCACACCGGCCGCCCGTACGCGCCTGCTCGCTCGCCGGCGCTGCGCTGCCCGTGCGAGCGACGGCGGCGCCGGCGCACTCACCCGACGCGCCGCCGAGGAACGCGACGACGCGGTCGATCGCGTCCGGGCGGTCGAGCCACGGCCAGTGACCGGCGTCGGGCAGCTCGAGCAGCTCGGCGCCGAGCAGCGTCCGCGTAGGCCTCGGCGAAGCGCGCCGGGATGTACGGGTCGCGCATCGCCCCACACGACCAGCGACGGGACGTCGAGCTCGCCGAGGTCGCGCGCCGGCCGCCGCCAGCGCGCTCCGGCGGCGAGCGCGGTACAGCCGCAGGATCGCGCGCTGCGTGCCCTGGTCGAAGTGCGCCAGCACGCTGTCGATCCAGCTGTCCGGCATCGGTCCCGGTGTCACGTTGGCCTCGCGCGAGAGCAGACGCAGCACGTGCGCGGTTGATCGAGCCCATCGACAGCTCGCCGAGCACCGGCGTGCGCCAGATGCGCGCCGTGCGATGCCAGCGGTAGCCGGGCAGGAACGGGACGGCGTTGATCACGACCAGCCGCTCGACGCGCTCGGGGTGGCGCTGCGCGAACGCCAGCCCGACCGCGCCCCAGTCGTGCACGACCAGGCTGCACGCGCTCGACTCCGACGCAGCGCCAGGAACGACTCGATGAAGTCCGCGTACTCCTCGATCGTGAAGTCGCAGTCGCCGCGGCTTGCCCGAGCGCCCGAAGCCCGGCAGGTCCGGCGCCAGCCCGCCGCTGCGCTCGAGGAAGTCGAGCCAGTCGTCCGAGCTTGTCCGGCACGCCGTGCAGGTACAGCGGCACCGCCTCCTCGCCGTCCTTCGCCTGCGCTGCCGCGGCAGATGCGCCGTTGACGCTGCGATCCGGCGAGGCGCTGCGCCAGAACACCGGCCGCCCGCTCGAGCTCGCCGTCGTGATCGCTCACCTCGGGCACCGCGCGAGGATATACGCGCGTCGGCGTGGCGGATACCGTGGGCACGTGTCTGGCGCAGCCGCTCGCCCCGCACCCGCCAAGCGCAAGCGCTCCGCCGACGCCTGGAAGCTGCCGCCACGTGCGCGCGTGCTGCGGGTCCGCGACCGCCTGCGCGCAGGTCTACGGCGTCCCGCTGATGGCGCCCCACGGCCACCCGATCGCCGAGCTCGTGCTGACCGTGCTCTCGCAGTCGACCAACGACCGCAACCGCGACGTCGCCTTCCTGCGCCTGCGCGACGCGCTTCCCGTCGTGGGAGGCGGTGCGCGACGCGCCCGTCGACGAGATCGAGGAGGCGATCCGCCCCGGCGGCATCTCGAAGGTCAAGTCCGTGCGCATCCAGGCGATCCTGCGTGCGATCGCCGACGACCCGCGTGACCCAGAGCACGACCTCTCGCTCGACTGGCTGCCGCGCGTGCCGCTGCCGCAAGCGCGCGACTACCTCGTCGCGCTGCCCGGCGTCGGGCGCAAGACGGCCGCCTGCGTGCTGCTGTTCGCCTACGGCCTGCGCGACGTGCCCGTCGACACGCACGTCTCGCGCGTCGGCACGCGCCTGCACCTGCTGCAGCGACGGCGCCCCGTTCGAGCGCCTGCACGACCAGATGCTCGCGCTCACGCCGCCCGGACGAGGAGCTCGAGCTGCACGTCAACCTGCTGCGCCACGGACGGCGCACCTGCCACGCGCGCTCGCCCGAGTGCGGGGACTGCGCGCTCGCGCGGATGTGCCCGAGCCGCGCGCTGTTTGCCTGAGGCCGGTCTGTTCACCGACGGGGTAGGCTTGGCCAATGACTCAGAGCGATCGGGCGATCCCCGAGAAGGATCGATGCGCGACCTGCTCCGGTGCCGGCTGGACTCTGTTCGAGGCCGAGCCCGAGAACAGGTGGATCGTGTGTCGCGACTGCATCGGCACCGGCAGAATCGATCAGAAGGGGCGCAAGCGCATCAGGCCCGACGAGGTCGCCGGCGCCTAACCTGATCGCGCGACTCAGCCGTGCGGCAGCACGGCGAAGGCGATCACCGCGTAGTGCAGCCCCGCCGCCGCGAGCACGAGCGCGTGGAAGATCTCGTGGTAGCCGAACACCTTCGGCCACGGGTTCGGCTTCTCGCTCGCGTAGATCACCGCTCCCGTCAAGTACAGGACGCCGCCGAGCGCGATGCCGATCGCGCCGAGCCAGCCGATTGCCGCCGGCAGCTCGCCGAAGATCGCCGCCGTGACGAGGCCGAGCAGCACGTAGACGATCGCGAACAGCCACTTCGGCGCGTCGATCCAGGCGAGCTTGAAGATCACGCCACCCAGCGCCCCCGCCCACAGCACGACCAGGATCGTGCTCGCCAGCGAGCCCTTCAGCGCGAGCAGCGCCACCGGCGTGTACGTGCCCGCGATCAGCACGAAGATCATCGAGTGATCGAGGCGGCGCATCCAGCGCCGCGCCTTCGGCCGCCACGTGACGCGGTGATACAGCGCGCTCGTGCCCAAGAGCGCCGAGACCGCCGCCGCATAGATGCTCGCTGCCAGCCGCGCGCGCCCGTCCGAGGCCGCCAGGATCAGCCCCACGCCGCACGCCAGCGAGACGAAGAACGCGTACTGGTGGGAGACCCCGCGCAGCCGGGGCTTGATCGGCAGCGATGGTGCCAGTGCGGCCGCCCGTGCGGTGACCGAGTCCACACGCTCAAGGTACCGCTTGCGCGGCCGCTTGTCACCCGTTACGGCCCCGTATTTCTTAGCGCCGAGCGTCGTGCCCCGGCTCGACCTAACGCCGGAGTGCACAGCCCGCTTAGGCAATTATTAGGTTGAATCCTCTCAAATAATCTGTCACAATACGACTCAGATTTATTCCGCAGACTCGAAGGAGCAATCCCACATGGCCAAGACCATCGGCATCGACCTCGGCACGACGAACTCGTGCATGGCCGTGCTCGAGGGCGGCGAGCCGACCGTGATCGAGAACGCCGAGGGCGGTCGCACGACCCCGTCCGTTGTCGCTTTCACGCAGTTCCGGCGAGCGCCTCGTCGGCACGGTCGCCAAGCGCCAGGCAGTCACCAACCCGCAGAACACCGTCTTCTCGATCAAGCGCTTCATGGGCCGCAAGGAGGGCGAAGTCAGCGAGGAGGAGTCGATCGTCCCCTACAAGGTCGTCTCCGGCCCCAACGGCGACGCGCGCGTCGAAGTACCAGGGCGACAAGGAGCCGAGCAGTTCTCCCCGCCGGAGATCAGCGCGATGATCCTGCAGAAGCTGAAGACCGACGCCGAGGCCTATCTCGGCGAGACCGTCGACTGCGCCGTGATCACCGTCCCCGCCTACTTCAACGACGACCAGCGTCAGGCGACCAAGGACGCCGGCAAGATCGCCGGCCTCGACGTCAAGCGCATCATCAACGAGCCGACCGCCGCTTCGCTGGCGTACGGCCTCGACAAGGAGTCCGACCAGACGATCCTCGTGTTCGACCTCGGCGGCGGCACCTTCGACGTGTCCGTGCTCGAGATCGGCGACGGCGTGTTCGAGGTCAAGTCGACCGCCGGTGACAACCACCTCGGCGGCGACAACTTCGACAAGGCGATCGTCGACTGGCTCGTGTCCGAGTTCAAGAAGTCCCAGGGCATCGACCTGAGCGCCGACCCGATGGCGCTGCAGCGTCTCTACGAGGCCGCCGAGAAGGCCAAGATCGAGCTCTCAACGACGCAGGAGACGCAGATCAACCTGCCCTTCATCACCGCCGACGCCTCCGGGCCCAAGCACCTCGACACGCGCCTCACGCGCGCCAAGCTCGCCGAGCTGACCTCCGCCCTGCTCGACCGCGTCGTCGCCCCGGTGCGCCAGGCGCTCGACGACGCCAAAGACAAGGGCGTCAAGGAGATCGACCACGTCGTGCTCGTCGGCGGCATGACGCGCATGCCCGCCGTGCAGGAGAAGGTCAAGGAGCTGACCGGCAAGGAGCCGCACCGCGGCGTCAACCCCGACGAGGTCGTCGCCGTCGGCGCCGCCATCCAGGCCGGCGTGCTCGCCGGCGACGTCAAGGACGTCCTGCTGCTCGACGTCACCCCGCTGACCCTCGGCATCGAGACCAAGGGCGGCGTGATGACCAAGCTGATCGAGCGCAACACGACGATCCCGACGCGCAAGGGCGAGGTCTTCTCGACTGCCGAGGACAACCAGCCGTCGGTCGAGATCCACGTGCTGCAGGGCGAGCGCGAGATGGCGCAGTACAACAAGTCGCTCGGCAAGTTCCAGCTGACCGGCATCCCGCCGGCGCCGCGAGGCATCCCGCAGATCGAGGTCGCCTTCGACATCGACGCCAACGGCATCCTCAACGTGTCCGCCAAGGATCTCGGCACCGGCAAGGAGCAGAAGATCGAGATCAAGGCCGGCTCCGGGCTCTCCGACGACGAGATCAAGAACATGGTCTCCGACGCCGAGTCCCACGCCGAGGAGGACCGCCGCGCGCGCGAGCTCGCCGAGGCGCGCAACAACGGCGAGAACGCCGCCTACCAGGCCGAGCGCCAGCTCGAGGAGCTGGGCGAGCAGGTCGACGCCGACTCCAAGCAGCGAGATCGAGGACGCCGATCAAGGAGGTCCGCGAGTCGCTCGAGGCCGAGGACCCGGCCGACGATCAACGCCAAGACCGAGGCGCTGCAGACCGCCTTCCACACGGTCTCCGAGGCGATGTACCAGCGCGCCCAGGAGCACGCGCGGCCGCCGGCAACGGCAACGGCGCAGAGCCCTCCGGCGACGGCTCGTCCTCCGATGAGGAGGACGTCGTCGACGCCGAGGTCGTCGACGAGCCGAAGGCGTAGGCGAGCCGCATGAGCGAGTCCAAGCAGACGATCCCCGTCAACGGGAAGGCCGACGCCGCGAGGAGCAGTCCTCCGCGGCCGATGCCGCCCGTCCGAGCAGCGCTCCCGGCGTCGGCGGCGTCGGCGGGCAGCCACACGCTGTGCCCGGTGCCGACGCCCCCGGGGAGGGCGACCACGCCGCGCCCGAGGCCGAGCCAGGGCGACCTCGACGAGCTCGGCAAGCTCGCCGCCAAGCGCGACGAGTACCTCGCGCTCGCGCAGCGCACGCAGGCCGACTTCGAGAACTACCGAAAGCGCGTCGCGCGCGAGTCTGCGCTCGCGCAGGAGCGCGGCGTCGGCCAAGCTCGCCAAGGAGCTGCTGCCGGCGATCGACAACCTCGACCGCGCGCTCGCGAGTCGCCGTCGCCACCGGCGAGACCGACAGGATCCGCTGCTCGGCGGCGTGCGCCTCGTGCGCGCCGAGCTGCTCGCCGCGCTCGCGCGCGTCGGCATCGAGTCCTTCTCGCCCGCCGGCGAGGCGTTCGACCCGCTCGCGCACGAGGCGATGGCCACCGTGCCGCAGCCGCCGAGGGCGGCGCGCGTAGCGGCGTCGTCGTCGAGGTCTACCAGCCCGGCTACCGGCTCGGCGAGAGCATCATCCGCGCCCGCGCGCGTGGTCGTGGCCGCCTAGGGGAGGGACCAGATGGCGACACGCCCGACTACTACAAGATGCTCGGGGTCGACAAGAAGGCGACGCCGCGAGGAGATCAAGAAGGCCTACCGCAAGCTCGCGCGCCAGTACCACCCGGACCGCAACCCCGACGACAAGGACGCCGAGGCGCGCTTCAAGGAGATCTCCGCAGGCCCACGACGTGCTCGGCGACCCCGAGAAGCGCAAGCAGTACGACCGCGGCACCGGCCCGTTCGCGACGGCGCGGCCCCGGCGGCGGCTTCGGCGGCTTCGGCAACTTCGACTTCGACGCCTCCTCGATGGGCGACATCCTCTCCAACCTGTTCGGCGGCGCCGGCGGGCCCGGTGGCGCGGGCGCTCGCAGCGGCCGTCAGCGCGCGCGCCCCGAGCGCGGCGCCGACCTCGAGGCCGAGGTCTCGATCTCCTTCGACCAGGCCGTCGCGCGGCGCGCAGGTGCCGCTGCGGTGCCGATGCAGGCGCGCTGCGACACCTGCCACGGCACCGGCGCCAAGCCCGGCACCACGCCGAGCGTCTGCCCGCGCTGCGAAGGCCGCGGCGATCGAGTCCCAGGGCCAGGGCATGTTCTCGATCTCCCAGCCCTGCTCGCGCTGCGGCGGCTCCGGCACGATCATCGAGGACCCCTGCCCGACCTGCCACGGCTCCGGCGCCGTGCGCACCGTCAAGCGCCTGCGCGTGAACATCCCCGCCGGCGTACGCGACGGCAGCCGCATCCGCCTCGCCGGCAAGGGCGAGCCGGGTCGCCGCGGCGGGCCGCCCGGCGACCTGTACCTGATCACGCACGTCGTCGCCCTCGCCCGTCTTCAAGCGCAAGGGCGAGCAACTTCGAGGTCGAGGTGCCGCTGACCGATGCCCGAGGCGCTCGCGCGGCGCCGACGTCGAGGTGCCGACGCTCGACGGCACCAAGACGCTGCGCGTCGCGCCAGGCACCGCGCACGGCACCGTCCAGCGCCTGCGCGGCGAGGGACCGCCCAAGCTGGGTAGCGGCTCGCCGCCCGCAGGCGACATCCACTACCGCTTCGTGATCGACGTGCCCACGGACGCTGAGCAAGGAGCAGCAGGACGCCGTCGACGCGATGTCCAAGGCCTTGAACGGCCAGACCCGCGCGCCGGGCTGTTCGCCGGCGCGCCCGGCGCCGGCGGCTCAGCCGACGAGGCGAAGGAGGCCGGCGATGGCTCCTCGTGACGCCGAGCCCGCGCCCGCTCCCCGCCGGGTCACGCAGATCACGCGCGTGTCGGTCGAGTCCGGCCGCGGCGTGTTCATGATCTCCGTCGCCGCCGAGCTCGCCGAGATGCACCCGCAGACGCTGCGCATGTACGAGGCGCGCGGGCTGATCGAGCCGAAGCGCTCGCCCAAGGGCACGCGCCTGTACTCGCACGAGGACGTCGAGCGGCTGCGCCGCATCCAGGAGATGACGAGCGAGCTCGGGCTGAACCTCGCCGGCGTCGAGCGCGTGCTCGAGCTCGAGCAGCAGCTCGAGCAGATGAACACGCGGATCGAGCAGCTCGAGGTACAGGCGCTGCATGCCGAGGTCCAGCTCGCCGAAGAGCTCGAGCAGGTGCGCCGCTCCTTCCGCGCCGAGCTCGTCCCCCACCGCGCCGGCCAGCTCGTGCGCGCAGCCGACGCGCGCTCGCCCTTCGCCCGCACCGGCGAGCGCCCCGCTGCACCGAAGAGTCCCACCGAGAGGAGGCCCGATGGCAGCCAACCCAGCTAACCCCGCCGCGCAGGCCCCCGAGGAGGAGCAGAGCCCACTCGAGCGCTTCGGGCGCGACCTGACCGAGATCGCAGAGCTTGGAAAGCTCGACCCCGTGATCGGGCGCGACGAGGAGATCCGCCGTGTGATCCAGGTGCTCTCGCGGCGCACCAAGAACAACCCCGTGCTGATCGGCGAGCCCGGCGTCGGCAAGACAGCGATCGTCGAGGGCCTCGCCCAGCGGATCGTCTCCAAGGACGTGCCCGAACGCTTGAGCGAGCGGCGCGTGATCGCGCTCGACATCGGTGCGCTGATCGCCGGCGCCGCCTACCGCGGCGAGTTCGAGGAACGTCTGAAGGGCGTGCTCAAAGAGGTCTCAGACGCCCAGGGCACGATCATCCTGTTCCTCGACGAGCTGCACACGATCGTCGGCGCCGGTGCCGCCCAGGGCTCGGTCGACGCCTCCAACCTGCTCAAGCCGATGCTCGCGCGCGGCGAACTGCGCGCCGTCGGCGCGACGACGCTCGACGAGTACACCAAGTACATCGAGAAGGACGCCGCGCTCGAGCGCCGCTTCCAGCCCGTCACCGTCGGCGAGCCGACCGTGCAGGACACGATCGCGATCCTGCGCGGGCTGAAGGACCGCTACCAGGTCCACCACGACGTCACGATCCTGGACAGCGCGCTCGTCGCCGCCGCCACGCTCTCCAACCGCTACATCGCCGACCGCTTCCTGCCCGACAAGGCGATCGACCTGGTCGACGAGGCCGCCTCGAAGATCCGCATCGAGATCGACTCGATGCCGACCGAGATCGACGAGGTCGAGCGACGCGTGATGCAGCTGCGAGATCGAGCTCGAGTCGCTGCGTAAGGAGAAGGACGACGCCGCCAAGGCGCGGCGCGAGGCGATCGAGGCCGAGCGTCGCCGAGCTGGAAGGGCGCGCGAACGGAGATGAGGGCGCAGTGGGAGCGCGAGAAGGATGCGATCGCCGGCATCTCGGCGACCCGCGAGAAGCTCGACGCAAGCGCGCGTCGAGATGGAGCGCGCCGAACGCGAGGCCGACCTGCAGCGCGCCGCCGAGCTGCGCTACGGCGAGATCCCCGAGCTCGAACAGAAGATCGTCGAGTACGAATCTGCTGAGCGCGAGCTCGAGCACGACGAGGGCGGTGACGAGGCGCCCGTGTTCCTCAAGACGCGAGGTCGACGCCGACGACATCGCCGAGGTCGTCGGCCGCTGGACCGGCATCCCCGTCAGCCGCCTGATGGAGGGCGAAACCGAGAAGCTCGTGCACATGGAGGAGCGCCTGCACGAGCGCGTCGTCGGCCAGGACGTAGGCGATCGAGGCAGTCGCAACCGCGCTGCGGCGCTCGCGCGCCGGGCTGCAGGACCCCGATCGCCCGATCGGCTCCTTCCTCTTCCTCGGCCCGACCGGCGTCGGCAAGACCGAGCTCGCGCGGGCGCTCGCCGAGTTCATGTTCGACTCCCAGGAGGCCATGATCCGCATCGACATGTGCGAGTACATGGAGAAACACTCCGTCTCGCGGCTCGTCGGCGCGCCGCCCGGCTACGTCGGCTACGAAGAGGGCGGCCAGCTGACCGAGGCCGTGCGCCGCCGGCCATACGCCGTCGTGCTGCTCGATGAGATCGAGAAGGCCCACGCCGACGTGTTCAACACGCTGCTGCAGGTGATGGACGACGGGCGCCTGACCGACGGGCAGGGACGCACCGTCGACTTCAAGAACACCGTGCTGATCATGACCTCGAACATCCCCGTCGCAGCCGACGTGCCCGACGCCGATTCCGCCGCCGATACGCACGCCGCAGCCGCCGCCGATGCGCGCGTGCGCTCAGAACTGCTCGACTACTTCAAGCCCGAGTTCATCAACCGGCTCGACGACATCGTGCGCTTCAAGGCGCTCACGCGCGAGCAGATCTCAGAGATCGTCGAGCTGCAGGTCGACCTCGTGATCGCGCGCGTCGCCGAGCGCGGCGTGCACGTCGCGCTGAGCGACGAGGCCAAGCAGCTGCTCGGCGACATGGGCTATGACCCGACCTACGGCGCGCGGCCCTTGCGGCGCGTGATCCAGAAGCAGCTGACCGACCGGTTGGCGCTCGCGCTGCTCGAAGGCAAGCTGCGCGAAGGCGACGAGGCGAGCGTCGACGTGCGGGAAGGGGAGCTCGTACTGGAGGGCGCTTCGCGCGGCGAGCCGGTGGGCGCCGCGTAGCGAGGTCGGCCGCCGGCTCAGGGTAGGGCAGGGAAACATCAGGACATCAGGTTCGTTATGCTTTGATGTATGCGTACCACGCTCACGCTGGATGACGATGTCGCTGCCGCGATCGAGCGCCGCCGCCGCGAGCATGACCACACGCTCAAGCAGGAGGTCAACGACCTCCTGCGGGCGGGGTTGGCCGGGGTTGAAAGGGGGGAGCAGCCGGCGCAGGCGCCCCGGTTTCGCGTCGAGCCGTTCGAGACGGGCGGACTGCTGATCGACATCACCGACGTGAGCGCAGCGCTTGAAGCGGCAGAGGGCCCCTGGTACAGGTGATCCTGCTCGACGCGAATCTGCTCGTCTACGCAAACGACGCCGACTCGCAGCACCATTCCGAGGCTCGCTCGTGGTTCGAAGACACGATCAACGCGCCGACAAGGGTCGGATTCCCGTGGCCGACGCTGCTGGCCTTCGTACGCCTGCTGGGCAACCCGCGCATCACTCGTCGCCCAATTCCGCTCGAGCAGACGTGGTCCCGGGTACGGCAGTGGTTGTCGCGGCCCAACGTCTGGGTGCCGCTCCCGACCGACCGTCACGAGACCGTGATCAGCGCCCTGCTCGTCGGCGAGTCTCGTGTCGATCTCGTCAACGACGCCCACCTCGCCGCGCTCGCGATCGAGCACGGCCTCATCGTGTGCAGCGCCGATCGCGACTTCGCGCGCTTTCCGGGTGTGCGCTGGGAGAACCCGCTCGCGGCCGGCTGACCGGTCGTTCGCAGCAGTGCGGGTCGGCGCGGTCTAGCGTTCAAGCCCAACGAACGAAGGAGCGAAACGATGCGCAGTAGAGCAAGCCGACGAATGACGCTCGCCCTCGCCCTCGCCGCCGCCGCGCTGGCAATAGCCGTGCTCGCCGTGCCCGCGCAGGCCGGCGCCTCGACGCTGTACGCGTGCGTCAAGAAGAAGAGCGGGACCGCTCGCTTCGTCAACGCGCGGACGAACTGCCGCAGGAACGAGCGGAAGATCTCCTGGAACACGCCGGGCGTGCCCGGCAGCAACGGCGCCAAAGGCAAAAACGGCACCAACGGCAAAAATGGCATCACCGGCAAAAACGGCACCAACGGCAAAGACGGCGCGAGCGGGGCCAACGGCAAAGACGGCGCCAGCGCCGGCCTCGTCGCGTTCAGCGACAGCCCGTTCGAACTGCCGCTGACCAAGCACGCCGTCGCGACGCTGGCGAGTATTCCCGCGGGCAACTACATCCTGATGGCAAGCGCGCGCTTCGAAGACACGAACCCGACCGAAGGCGTGACCGTCAACTGCACGTTTGCCGGCGACGAAGCAGCTGTGGAACTCCAAGCCAAAGGCGGACGTGGCTCGGTGTCGCTGGTGGGCATCGCCGTCAGCCCGCTCGTATCGAGCGAGGCGCTCGAATGCGACACCTCCGGGACCAGCGGCATCGATGTCTCCTTCGCGCGGATCGCCGCGATCCAGGTGCAGACGCTGGGAGGGACGACTAGCTAGCTAGGCGATCGCCGGCCGGCCCTCCTGTCGCCACTCGATCATCCGCCGAACGCCCGTCCGCCCGTCCGCCCGCGATGGCACTATCCAACCGTCGGGGGCCGGGGTGAAGCGGCCAGCGCCGCTCATGGAGAACAGCGTTCCGACGAACGGTCAGCGGCGATCGCCGCCCAACAACAGACATCGGAGGATCGATCTATGTCACTCGCACACAATCGGCGCATGCTCGTCGCGCTGGCCGCCTGCGCAGCGCTGATGACCGCTGTGCTGGCCGCCTGCGCCACAGGCGCAGGCGGCCTCGACGCTGTTCGCCTGCGTGAAGAAGACCGGGGCCGCGCGGGTCTTCTCGAAAAAGCCCAAATGCAAGAAGGGCGAAACGTTGCTCTCCTGGAACTCCAAGGGCGCAGCCGGCAAAAACGGCGTGAACGGCATCAATGGCGCCAACGGAAACGCCGGTGCCCCCGGCAAAGATGGGACCTCGGGCAAAGACGGTACTGAAGGGGCTGCCGGACAGCCACAGAAAGCGACGACGTTCAGCGCGACCTTGGCGGCCTCCTTCGAATCGCCTCCCTCGGCGGCGCTGTTCAACCTTGCCGGGGCCTCCGCCAAGCTCGTCTGCTTCAACTTCATCGGAAACTTCAGCTTCATCGAAGCCACCGCCCCCGCCACCTCGCGCGCCGAGACCGGGATGGTCGCAACGGACACGTCCGGTAAAAGCCCCGAAGTCGCGCAGGAACCGGTGCAGGACATCGCGCTGACCACGTCCTTCAGTCCGATCATCAAACTGAGCTCGAACACCAAAGAACCGCTCGCCAACATCGCGCACGTGAACGGCTCGATCACGACTCCGACGGGCGTTGTCCTCTGGGATGCCTTCCTGAGGACCGGGCCGAACCCCTCCGGATGCACGATCCACGGGACCGCGCTGACGGTTCCGCTGTAGCCAACAGGGACGGCCGGCGGCTGCATCGCGGCCGCCGGCCGCCACCCGCTGAGCAAATCGGCGGGCAGGCGGCTTCTCGATCGGGTAGAACGGTGCCAGGAGACGGAGATCGTGCAACTACTCGACCGAGGAGGACCGATGCCTACCTACATCATGCTCTCGACGCTCACGCCCGAGGGAGTGCAGACGGTCAAGAACAATCCCGAGCGAATCCGCGAGGTCAACAAGGAGGTCGAGCAGCTCGGCGCGACGGTCAAGGCGCAGTGGGCGACGCTCGGGCACGTCGACTTCATCTCGGTCGTCGAGGCGCCCGACGAGGCGACGATGGCGCGCGTCTCGCTCGAGCTCGGCTCGCGCGGCACGGGGCGCTACGAGACGCTCGCGGCGATCGGGATCGAGGAGTTCATCAACTCGCTGTGAGGCTCCGACTTCGTCGGCGCGCGCGCGAGTGAGCGAGTGAAACACCCGTAGCGCGTCGTATGCTGCGGCTCTGATGAACGAACAAGAACAACCAGACCCAGCCGAGCAGGCCCGCGCCGAGGGCGAATCGGGTGCGCCCGGCCTGTCGCTCGCGCCTGAGCCGATGCAGGAGGCCGAAGTGCAGGCACAGCTCGACGACATCGACGTCGACGCGCCGCGCGTCGGCATCCTGATGGGTTCCAAGAGCGACATGGAGGCGATGGAGAAGGCCGCCAAGGAGCTCGAAGCGCGCGGCATCCTGCACGAGATCCGCGTGATGTCGGCGCACCGCGAACCGGACGTCGTGGCCGATTACGCGAAGAACGCGCACATGCGCGGCCTGCGCGTGATCATCGCCGGCGCCGGCATCTCGGCGGCGCTGCCGGGCGCGGTTGCGGCCCACACCGACCTGCCCGTGATCGGCGTCCCGCTCTCGGGACGCCTGACGGCGGCGGGCGGTCTCGACGCGATCCTCTCGATCGTGCAGATGCCGCCGGGCGTGCCGGTCGCGTGCGTCGGCCTGGACAACGCGCGCAACGCGGCCGTGCTGGCTGCGCAGATCCTCGGGGCATGACGCGGGGCGCGAGGCCCGCCCGGTGATCCCCCGCTACACGCGCGAGGAGCTCGGCCGCCTGTGGACGGACGATGCGCGGATGGAGAGCTGGCGCCGCGTCGAGCTCGCCGCCTGCGAGGAGCTTCCGGAGCTGCTCGGCGACGGCGAGGGCCCGCGCAGCGCAGAGCTAGAGGCGATTCGCAGCGCGAGCTTCACGGTCGAGGCGGTCAACGAGCGCGAGCGCACGACCGACCACGACGTGGCGGCGTTCGTCGACGTGCTCGGCTCCTCGGCGGGCGAGGCGGGCCGCTGGGTCCACTACGGCCTGACCTCCTCGGACGTACTCGACACGGCGCTCGCGCTGCAGCTGCAGGCGGTCGGCGAGGTGATCGTGCCGGGCGCCTACGGCCTCGTGGCGGCGCTGCACGCTCGCGCGCGCGAGCACTCCCAGACGCTGTGCGTCGGGCGTACGCATGGGGTGCACGCCGAGCCGACGACGTTCGGCGTGAAGCTGGCCGGCTTCGCCTTCGAGGCCCAGCGCAACGCGCTGCGCTTGCAGCGCGCCTTCGAGCAGGTCGCCGTCGGCGCGGTCTCGGGTGCGGTCGGCACGTACGCGGCGACGAGCCCCGAGTTCGAGGCGCGCGTGCTGGCGCGCCTGGACCTGCAGCGCGAGGACGTCTCGACGCAGGTCGTCGCGCGCGACCGCCACGCGCGAGCTGCTCTCGGCGATCGCGCTGGCCGGGGCCGGGATGGAGCGCCTGGCGACGGAGATCCGCCATCTGCAGCGCACCGAGGTGAGAGAGGCGCAGGAGCCGTTCCGCGCAGGGCAGAAGGGCTCGTCGGCGATGCCACACAAGCGCAACCCGATCAAGGCCGAGCAGATCTCGGGCCTCGCGCGCGTGCTGCGCGGCAACGCGCAGGCCGGGCTCGAGGACGTCGCGCTGTGGCACGAGCGCGACATCTCGCACTCCTCGGTCGAGCGCGTGATCCTGCCGGACTCGACGATCCTGCTCGACTACCTGCAGCACCGCACGACGGCGCTCGTCGAGGGCATGACGCTCGACGCGACGCGCATGCGCGAGAACCTCGAGCTGACGCACGGCGCGCTGTTCTCCCAGCGCGTACTGCTCGCGCTCGTCTCGACGGGCATGTCGCGCGACGACGCCTACCGCGTCACGCAGGAGCTGGCCCAGCGCGCCTGGGACGAGGGCATTCCGTTGCGCGAGCTGCTGGCCGAGGACGAGCGCGTGCGCCCGCTCGGGCTCGACCTCGATGAGATCTTCGACTACGCCCACTACGTGCGCTACGCCGAGGAGATCGTCGGACGCCTCGACGCGCTCGACTGAGCCGCGCCCGCTGGTAGCATCGCGCCAAGTGACGACGCCGCTCGCCGACCTGCCCCTAATCGCCAGCGGCAAGGTCCGCGAGATGTACGACCTGGCGCACGTCTCGAAGTTGGAGCCGGCGCCGCTCTTGATGGTCGCGAGCGACCGCATCTCGACGTACGACGCGGTCCACCCGACGCCGATCCCGGACAAGGGCAAGGTGCTGACGGGCCTGTCGGTGTTCTGGTTCGAGAAGACCGAAGCAGATCGTCGCGAACCACATGATCTCGGCGACCGAGGGCGTGCCGGACGAGGCGCGCGGACGCGCGCTGGTCGTACGGCGCCTCGAGATGCTGCCGGTCGAGTGCGTCGTGCGCGGCTACATCACCGGCTCGGGCTGGAAGGACTACCAGGCAACGGGCTCGGTCTCGGGCATCGCGCTGCCTGGCGGGCTGCAAGAGTCCGAGAAGCTGCCCGCAGCCGATCTTCACGCCGAGCACGAAGGCCGAGGAGGGCCACGACGAGGCGATCGACTTCGAGCGGCGCAGCGGAGCTGGTGGGCGACAGCTCGCTGATGGAGCAGCGTGCGCGACGTCTCGATCGCGCTGTACGCGTTCGCCGCCGAGCACGCCCGCGCGCGCGGCGTGATCCTGGCCGACACGAAGTTCGAGCTCGGCCTCGACGAGGACGGCGAGCTGGTGCTCGGCGACGAGGTGCTGACGCCGGACTCCTCGCGCTACTGGCCGGTCGAGGGCTACGAGGTGGGCCGCGGCCAGCCGAGCTTCGACAAGCAGTACGTGCGCGACTGGGCGTCGCCGAGCGGCTGGGACAAGCAGCCGCCGGCGCCGGCGATCCCCGAGGACGTGGTCGCGGGCACACGCGCGCGCTACGTCGAAGCCTACGAGCTGATCACGGGCGAGCCGTTCCAGGCGTTCCTCGATCGCACGGGCGCGAGCGCCGAGGGCGCGCCCGACGGCGCATGAGGGCGCGCGTGCTGATCCGCCCGAAGGCAGGGCATCCTCGATCCGCAGGGCGTGGCGGTCGAGCGCGCGCTGCCGGCGCTCGGCTTCGGCGGCGTGGCCAACGTCCACGTCGGCCGTCTGGTCGAGCTCGACGTGGAGGACGCGGCGCAGCTCCAGCCGATGTGCGAGAAGCTGCTTGGCGAACCCGCTGGTCGAGGACTACGAGGTGCAGTTGCTCGACGGCGGCGCCTGACGCCTGTGAAGTTCGGCGTACTCCAGTTCCCGGGCTCCTGCGACGAGGTCGACGCGCTGGAAGCTGCGCGGCGCGTGGGCGAGGCGGAGCTGATCTGGCACGGCGACCGCGACCTGCAGGGCGTCGACGCGATCGTCGTCCCGGGCGGCTTCTCCTACGGCGACTACCTGCGCGCGGGCGCGATCGCGCGCTTCGCGCCGGTGATGGAGTCGGTGATCGAGTTCGCGCGCGAAGGCGGTCCGGTGCTCGGGCATCTGCAACGGCTTTCAGGTTCTCTGCGAGGCGCGTCTGCTGCCGGGCGCGCTGCTGCCGAACAGGAACCTGCGCTTCACGTTCCGCCAGGTCGAGCTCGAGGTCGCTGAGCGTGGCGGCACGCCTTCACGCGCGCGTGCGCGCTCGGCGAGCGGCTGAGCATCCCGGCCAAGCACGCGTCGGGGCGCTACTACGCCGACGATCAGACGCTGGCGGCGATGGACGACAGCGGCCAGGTCGTGCTGCGCTACGCGCCGGGCGAGAACTTCAACGGCTCGCTGCACGACATCGCGGGCGTGTGCAACGAAGCGGGCAACGTCTTCGGTCTGATGCCGCATCCCGAGCACGCGGTCGATCAGCTGATGGGCGGCTCGGACCGACGGGCTGAAGATCTTCGAGTCGATGCGAGATGACGATCGAAGCGTGATGGCGGCTGGCCGTCGCTGCCGACCGTCGACGACGCGCTCGCGCTCGGGCTGACGCGCGACGAGTACGAGCTGGTCTGCGAGAAGCTGGGCGGTCCGCCGAACCAGGTCGAGCTGGCGATGTTCTCGCTGCTGTGGAGCGAGCACTGCGCCTACAAGCACTCGAAGAAGCTGCTGCGCACGCTGCCGACCGAGGGTCCTCACGTGGTGATGGGCCCGGGCGAGAACGCCGGCGCGGTCGACGTCGGCGGCTGGCCTCGCGTGCGCGTTCAAGGTCGAGTCGCACAACCACCCGAGCGCGGTCGAGCCGTTCCAGGGCGCGGCGACCGGCGTCGGCGGGATCCTGCGCGACATCTTCGCGATCGGCGCGCGCCCGATCGCGGTGCTCGACTCGCTGCGCTTCGGCGAGCCGGAGGGCGAGCGGGCACGCGCTCGCGCTACCTGCTCGACGGCGCCGTCGCGGGAATCGGCCACTACGGCAACTCGATCGGCGTGCCGACGGTCGGCGGCGAGGTCTACTTCGAGGGCCCGTACGAGCACAACTGCCTGGTCAACGCGATGGCGCTCGGGCTGGCCGAGCGCGACGCGCTCGATGCGCAGCGCCGCGGCGGGCGCGGGCAACGTGCTCGTGCTGTTCGGCGC
Source organism: uncultured Solirubrobacteraceae bacterium (assembly GCA_963717665.1). Taxonomy (GTDB): domain Bacteria; phylum Actinomycetota; class Thermoleophilia; order Solirubrobacterales; family Solirubrobacteraceae; genus Palsa-744. The sequence goes on along the minus strand of OY970348.1, from coordinate 2,169,662 downwards.
CTCGACGGGCCGCGACGGGATCGGCGGCGCGTCGGTGCTGGCCTCGGCCGAGCTCGACGCGGGCGACGGGTCGACGGACCGGCCAAGCGCCCGACCGTGCAGGTCGGCGACCCGTTCGAGGAGAAGAAGCTGCTCGAGTGCTCGCTCGAGCTGCTCGCAGCGCGGGCTGCTCGTCTCGCTGCAGGACCTCGGCGCGGCGGGGCTGACGAGCTCGGCGCGTCGGAGATGGCGTCCAAGGGCGAGGTCGGGATCGACATCGACGTCGAGCGCGTGCCGCTGCGCGAGGCCGACATGGAGCCGTTCGAGATCATGGTCTCCGAGTCCCAGGAGCGGATGCTGTGCGTCGGTCGAGCCGGAGCAGGCTCGACGAGGTGCTGGCGCTGTGCGAGAAGTGGGAGGTCGACGGCACGGCGATCGGCACGGTCACCGACAGCGGCCGCGTGCGCATCACGGCGGGCGGCGAGCTCGTCGGCGACATGCCGGTACGCGGCGCTCGTCGACGACTGCCCGCTGTACGACCTGGCGCCGGCAGAAGCCGGCGCAGCCGGTCTATCCCGCCGCCGGCGCGCGCGGCGCTGGCTCGCGGATGCGACGATCGAGCGAGGCGCTGCTCGCGCTGCTGCGCTCGCCCGAACATCGCCTCGCGCCGTCCGCTGTTCGAGCAGTACGACGCGATCGTGCAGTCGCGCACGGTGCGCCGGCCCGAGCAGGCCGACGCGGCGGTGCTGGCGCTGCCGGCCGACGCCGCGGGCGTCCAGCGCGCGCTGGCGGTCAGCATCGACGGCAACGGCCGGCGCGTCGCCGCCGACCCCTACCGCGGCGCGATCGAGAGCGTGCTCGAGTGCGCGGCGAACCTCGCCTGCGTCGGCGCCGCAGCCGCTCGGCACGACGAACAACCTCAACTTCGGCAACCCCGAGAAGCCGCACATCGCCTGGCAGCTGACCGAGGCCGTGCGCGGCCTCGGCGACGCCTGCCGGGCGCTCGAGGCGCCGATCGTCGGCGGCAACGTCTCGCTCTACAACGAGGGCGCCGACGGGGCCGATCTACCCGACGCCGGTCGATCGGCATGGTCGGCCTGCCTGCCCGACGCGCGCGCGCGCCGGGCGCCTCGGCTTCGCGCGCGCGGGCGACGCGATCGCGCTCGTCGGCCCGTTCGCGCCGTCGCTCGAGCGCGCAGCGAGCTGGCCAAGCTGCGCGGCGAGGCGCTGCCCGACGGGCTGGCCGAGATCGACGTCGCAGGCGCGTGCGCGAGGCGCAGGAGGCGGTGCGCGAGGCGGTGCGCGACGGGAGCGCTGTCGAGCGCACACGACATCGCCGAGGGCGGCTTGCGGTCGCGCTCGCCGAGTGCTGCCTGGCGGGCGGGCTCGGCGCGAGTCGCGCTCGACGCGGGCGGCCGCGGAGCTGGACGGGGACGGCGTGGAGCCGGCGCTCTTCGGCGAGGGCCCGGGCGGCTTCCTCGTCTCGGCCGCGCGAGCCGGACGCGCTGGCAGCGCGCTGGGCGAGCGTCGTCGGCGCGTCGGCGGCGAGCGCTGGGAACGGTCGCGCGGCGACTCGCTGGCGCTGCGAGCTGCGCGAGCCGGCGACGCTCGCGCGATCCTCGCTTCGGCTCGAGGACGCTCTCGCCGCGCGCACGGCGAGCTCCGCCGGAGCTTGCTCTCGCGATGCCGCCGGTCCTGACTAGCTCTGTGACGACGTCGATGCGCGACGGACCGCGCGACGAGTGCGGAGTCTTCGGCATTTACGCGCCCGGTCACGAGGTGTCGCGTCTGTCCTACTTCGCGCTGTACGCGCTGCAGCACCGCGGCCAGGAGTCGGCGGGCATCGCGGCGGCCGACCGCGGCGGGCACATCATCACGCGCGCGAGCTGGGCCTCGTCAACCAGGTGTTCACGGAGCACGACCTGCGCACCCTGGCCGGCGACCTGGCGATCGGCCACGTGCGCTACTCGACGACCGGCTCCAACGCGTGGGAGAACTCGCAGCCGGTGCAGCGCTCGGAGGGCACGAACGGCTCGCGCCGCGAGCTGGCGCTGGCGCACAACGGCAACCTGATCAACGCCGTCGAGCTGCACGCCGAGCTGCGCGAGCGCGGGCGTCACGTTCAGCTCGACCTCGGACTCGGAGATCATCGCCGCGCTGATCGCGACGCACCCGGCCGAGCGCGTCGAGGACGCGATCGCCGACGTGCTGCCGCGCCTGCAGGGCGCCTTCTCGACGGTCGTGATGACGAAGGACCGCGTCGTCGCCTTCCGCGACCCGCACGGCCTGCGCCCGCTGTCGATCGGCGCGCTCGGATCGCACGGCCGAGTCCGACGGCCGACCGCTACTGCGTGGCCGAGCGAGTCGTGCGCGTTCGACATCATCGGCGCCAAGCTGCTGCGCGACGTCGAGCCGGGCGAGATGGTCACGCTCGGCGAGGGTGGCCTGCAGAGCCGCATGGTCGCGCCGGGCGGCAGCGCGCGCGTTCTGCGTGTTCGAGTACATCTACTTCGCGCGCCCGACTCGCGGATGAGCGACCACGGTGCTGCAGGTCGCGCGCGGGCGGATGGGCGAGATCCTCGTGGCGCGAGGCGCCGGTCGAGGCCGACCTCGTGATCGCGGTGCCCGACTCGGGCAACCCCGCCGCGCGCGGCCTCGCGCGCGCCGCCGGCCTGCCGCAGGACGACGGCTTCGTCAAGAACCGCTACGTCGCGCGCACGTTCATCCAGCCGGGCCAGGAGCTGCGCAAGCACGGCCTGCGGATGAAGTTCAACCCGCTGCCGGAGGTCGATCGCGGGCAAGCGCCTGGTCGTCGTCGACGACTCGATCGTGCGCGGCAACACGACGCGCCAGATCGTGCAGATGCTGCGGACGCGGGCGCGCGCGGAGGTGCACATGCGCATCTCGGCGCCGCCGATCAAGCACCCGTGCCACTACGGCATCGACATGTCCACGCGCGAGGAGATGATCGCGCACGGGCGGACCACCGAGGAGGTCGCCGCCGAGCTCGGCTGCGACTCGCTGCACTACCTCTCGCTCGAGGGCGTCTACGAGGCGGTCGCGCGGCGACCGCGGCGACGCACTGCGACGCGTGCTTCAGCGGCGAGTACCCGCTGACGGGCAGCGAAGACGCGGCGGGCAAGTACTCGCTGGAGGACGACCAGATCCTCCCGCTCGTGAAGGCCTGAGCGCCTCTATTTCGCTTTCGCGGAGAAGCTCGCGCTGCCGCCGCACTGAGCGAGCGTCTTGTGCGCTTCGGGGCTGATCAGGCCGAATTCCGAGCGAGCGGTGCCTTTGACGCTCTTGCCGGAGAACTTGCCGCTGAAGTACAGCTTGGTCGTGTGCTTGTGGGTCGGCGTGAATTCGTAGACGATCGTGCCCTTGAAGCTGCCGTCTTTGGCGATCGCCGCCGGCTTGGTGAGCTGGCGCTCGGGCCCGCCTCCGCCTTGGCAGTAGAGGGGCGCCGAGGGGACGCCGACCGTGACGGACTTGCCGTTCGCAGAGACCTTCAGCGTGATCGTCGTCTTGCCCTGGACGATCGTGCCGGTGTACGTCGCGCCCTTCTTCGGACCGGCCGCCATTGCCACGGTGGTGCTGACGAGCAGCGCCAAGACGGTGAGGCCGAGTGCCCGGCCTAGCTGAATGCGCATCGAAGCCCCCTTCAAAGCGACCCTCCGGGGACGGGAGGATCTGTCGAGGGCGAAATCTAGCTGAGCGAATCGAACCACGTCTCGGCCGGCACACCGAGGGCGCGCGCCGGCCGAAACGCGGGTCGTCGCTAGCCGAGGTGGTCGCGGCGGGCGGCGGGGGCGTCGTTGTAGCGATTGGCGTAGGGGCGGCGCAGGATTGCGCTCTCGCCGCGACCCGAGCGCAGCGCGTACCCGAGGGCCGCTACGACGATCAGGGTGATGAGGATGGCTGTGAGCATTGGAGTGTCCTTCGTTTGCGGGGGCGGGCACCGCTCTCCAACCTCTGCACGCAATTGAAGCGCCTTGCCGGAGATCCTCTGTGAGGTTGGTCACAGTATTCCGGTAATCGGAATGTTTCTGGACACATGTCCGGCTGGGCGAACTGGTGCCGACCACGCATCGCAGCTCGCGGATATCGTGCGGCGCGTGAGCGAGCGGCTACCGATCGCGGTGCTCGTGTCGGGCACCGGCACGAACCTGCAGGCGCTGCTCGACACGGTGCACGGGCGCGAGGCGCAGGTCGTCGCCGTGGCATCGAGCAGGGCCGGCGCAAAGGCGCTGGAACGTGCCGAGCAGCGCGGCGTCCCGGCGGCCGTGTTCGCGCGCGGCGACTACGAGGATCGTCAGGCGCGCGACGAGGCGCTGGCCGACTGGCTGACCGAGCGCGGTGCGCGGTTGGTCGTGCTGGCCGGCTACATGGAGCTGCTCAGCGGGGACTTCCTCGGCCGCTTTTCGGGCGCCGTGATCAACGTGCACCCCTCGCTGCTGCCGGCCTTCCCCGGCCTGGACGCGATCGGCCAGGCGCTGGCCTACGGCGTGCAGGTGTTCGGCGTGACCGTGCACTTCGTCGACGAGGGCGTCGACACGGGGCCGGTGATCCTGCAGCGCGCTGTCGAGCTACCGGGGGCGCGCAGCGAAGAGCAGGTACTCAGCGCGCTGCGTCCGCTCGAGCACGCGCTGCTGCCGGATGCCGTGCGCCTGTTCGCGCACGGCGAGCTCGCGATCGACCCGGCCGATCCGCGCCGGCCGCTGAGGGCGCGGGCCACGGCGAGCGCGGACGACCCAAGCGAGGGATAGGCTCTGAAGATGGCCTCCGCACGCCAGTCGATCACGGGTCGCGAGACGGGAATCGAGCGCGCCGCGCCCGGCGAGGTGCGTGTGCGCCGCGCGCTCCTTTCGGTCTCCGACAAGGCCGGCATCGTCGACTTCGCACGCGGCTTGGAGGAGCTTGGCGTGGAGATCGTCTCGACCGGTGGGACGGCGCGCGAGCTCGCCGGCGCGGGCATCCAGGCGCGCGAGATCGAGGACTTCACGGGCTTTCCGGAGATGATGGACGGGCGCCTGAAGACGCTTCACCCGCGCCTGTATGCGGGCCTCCTGGCGCTGCGCGACAACGAGGGGCATCTGGCGGCGGCGGCGGAGCACGAGATCGAGCAGGTCGACCTCGTCTGCGTGAACCTGTACCCATTCGAGCAGACCGTCGCGCGGGGCGACGCGAGCGATGCGGAGATCGTCGAGAACATCGACATCGGCGGCCCGACGATGATCCGCGCGACCGCGAAGAACGCCGCGTTTGCGGCGGTCGTCGTCGACCCGGCCGACTACGAGGTCGTGCTCGCGGAGCTGCGCGAGTCCGACGGGCGCCTCGCGCTCGGCACGCGCCGGCGGCTGACGGCAAAGGCGTTCGCCTGCACGGCGCGCTATGACGCGGCGATCGCCTCGTGGTTCGCGAGCCGCACCTACGAGGGGTTTCCGCCGACGTGGAACGACTCCTATGAGAAGGTCTCAGACCTGCGCTACGGCGAGAACCCGCATCAGGCGGCGGCCTTCTACGCGCGCGTGGGCTCGCCGACGCACCTGCTCGACGGCGTGCGCCAGCTGCACGGCAAGGAGCTCTCGTTCAACAACCTGCTCGACCTCAGCTCGGCGCGCGAGCTGGTCGAGGACTTCGACGGCGCTGCTTGCGCGATCGTCAAGCACAACAACCCGTGCGGCTGCGCCGTCGGGGCGAGCGCGCAGCTCGCCTATGAACGTGCCTTCGCGTGCGACCCGCAGAGCGCCTACGGCGGGGTGATCGCCGTCAACCGACGGATCGACCGGGCCTGCGCAGAGCAGCTCTCGCAGCAGTTCATCGAGGTGCTGCTCGCCCCCGGATTCGACGAGGATGCGCTGGAGCTGCTCGGCGAGAAGAAGAACGTGCGCCTGCTCGAGCTCGAGCAGTGGCCGGCTCCCTCGCGCGAGGTCGAAGCCAAGCCGGTGATCGGCGGCCAGCTCGTGCAGACCCGCGACGTCGTCTCCGAGACGCGCGAGCAGATGCGCGTGCTGAGCGAGCGCCGGCCGAGCGAGCGCGAGTGGCAGGCGATGCTGTTCGCCTGGAGGGTCTGCCGCCACGTGCGCTCCAACGCGATCGTGATCGCTGCAAGCGACGGCGATCAGGCGCCGGACGCGGACGCTGCGCCGACGAGCGCGACGATCGGCATCGGCGCGGGGCAGATGAGCAGGGTCGACGCCGTGCGCATCGCCGTCGAGAAGGCCCAGGGCTTTCAGCCGCAGCTGCTTGCCGGCTCGGCGCTCGCCTCGGACGCCTTCTTCCCCTTCGCCGACGGTCCGCAGCTGGCGATCGAGGCGGGTGTGCGCGCGGTCATCCAGCCGGCCGGCTCGGTGCGCGACGACGACGTGATCGCGGCCGCCAACGAGGCGGGCATCGCGATGGTCGCCACCGGCATTCGCCACTTCCGCCACTGAGCTGCGGCGCGGGCCGTCCGGCCAAGACCCCGCCGCTGCCGCGTTGATCGGGGCTCGTTCTCCCTAGCTCTCAACGTCGACTTCGGTGTGCCCGCCGTGGCAGGCGGGCGCCGCACAGAGCACCGGCCCGAGCTGACGCCTCTGATGGGGGACTTGATTAAATATGTATTCCGATATATCGTGAGCGTACTTTGATATCTCACGATAGGGAGAACATAATGTGTAGCGATTCAACTCACACAGCCGGCGAGGGGCCTTTCGGCCACGCCGGCGAACACGGCGGTGACTACCGCGACATCGGCTTGCTGCGCGTTGCGATGGCTCATCGTGGCGGGCATCACGGACCGGGACGCGGGCGTCACCGCAGGGGCTTTGGTCCGGGCGGTCCCGAGGGCGGCTTCGGCGGCTTCGGTCCGGGCGGCGGTCGCGGGCGGGGACGCAAGGCGCGTCGCGGCGACATCCGCACGGCCGCACTGCTGCTGCTCGCCGAGGAGCCGCGCAACGGCTACCAGATCATGCAGGAGGTCGAGCAGCGCTCAGACGGCGTCTGGCGTCCGAGCCCCGGCTCGGTCTACCCGGCGCTCGCAGCAGCTCGAGGACGAGGGCCTGATCCGCTCGCAGGAGAGCGACGGGCGCAAGCTGTTCGCGCTGACCGACGCCGGACAGTCCTACGTGCAGGAGCGCGGCAGCGACAAGCCCGCACCGTGGGAGCAGATGAGCGGCGATGTCTCAGACGAGGCTCACCAGCTCGGCAGGCTGATGCGCGAGGTCGCCTTCGCCTTCGGGCAGGTCATGCACAGCGGCGGCCAGGCCCAGCTCAGCCAGGCGCGCGAGGTGCTGAGCACGGCACGGCGCGACCTCTACCGGATCCTCGCCGACGGCGAGCCGGAGTCAGAGGGCTAGACGGTCTAGAGTCGGTGGGACGCTCGGCCGGGCAAGCGGTCGAGCGCCTTGCCGGCAACGCCCAGCAGCGGGTCCTGCCCGGCGGCCTCGTCTGAGTCCGCGGCGATCCGCATCGCCTCGGCCAGCTCCGCTTCCTGGGCTCGACCGCCGCGTTCGATCAGCGGTTGCAAAAGACCTCGCGCGACGAGCATCGGGCCAAGCCAGCGCGGCGCCCACACGCGCGGCGAGCGTCTTTCGATGCCGCGCTCGATCGCGTCGATCGCCTTCGACAGCGGCGCCGGGTTGCGGATGAAGCCCGGCGTACGACCCATCATCGCTTCGGCCGAGGGCTCGGCGTAGGCCGCTTTGACGAGGTCCGTGTCGAGGAAGCCGAAGTACGCGCAGCCGACCGCCACGCCGCTCGGCGCGCTCTCCATTCGCAGCGCGTCCGACAGCGCCTCCACACCTGCCTTCGCCGTCGCGTATGCCGCGATCATCGGCGGGCGCAGGATGGCAGTCAGCGAGGAGATGTTCAGCAGGTAACCGCCGCGCTTGGTCAGCTCCTCGATCACCGCGCGGTCGGTGCGCCAGACGCCGAGCAGGTTGACCTCGAGCGTGCGCTCGACCCTCGCTACCGGTGCCGCCATCAGCGGCCCCGTGAAGGCGATGCCCGCGTTGGCGATCGCCACGTCGATGCCACCGAAGCGCGCCACCGTGCCCTCGACGGCGCGCTCCAGCGCACCGAGGTCGGTCACGTCCGCCTCGATTGCGATCGCGCGCTCGCCGAGCTGTGCCGCGTTCTGCTCGAGCAGCTCCGGCTCGAGGCCGACCAGCGCCACGTTCGCGCCCTTCGCGTGCAGCCGCTGCGCCGTCGCCTTGCCGATGCCCCGGGCCGCGCCCGTGATGAACACCGTGCGGCCGTTGACGTCGTATCGGGCCCCCGCCATGCTCTGCAGCCTACCGGCGTGCGGCGGCGCGCTGATTCCGAGCAGCAGAATTCGTGCCGGCCGAGGCGGCGGTTACCCTCGCGTGCAGCCCTCGCCCCCGGGACGGACCGCGTCCGTCAGAGCTCCTAACAGGAGGATCGCCTTGCGCGCAGTCGGCAGACACCTCGAGACGCTCGCCAATCCGCTCGCCGCCGTACCCCTCTGGGGCCTCGCGGCGGTCGTGCTGCTGCTCCCGCAGCCGCCGGCCGCGGCGAATGCCGCCGGCACCCCAGCTCGAGCGGCCGCGAGCCATGCGATCTGCAGCGGCGCCAACAGCGCCAAGGTCCCTTGCCGCTTCTCGACGCCCAGCGGCAACATTCGCTGCCTGTGGACGCCCAAACCCAACAACGTCGCCTGCGTGCTGCGCGCGAACGGGCGCGCCTACCGTCTGCGCACGAGCGGCAAGGCCAAAGCGATCTCGCTCAAACTCGCACGGCCGGGGAGGGCGCTGCCGCTGAACCAGCAGATCGTCTTCCCAGACAGCCTCTCCTGTCGCGACACCAAGCGTACGATGGTGTGCAATCAGGATTTCGCCAGCGGCGCCTTCACGCTCGCACCGGGAGGCTCGCACCGCTCCTGAGCGCGGCGTGTCGCACGGCGGGCTGAGCTTCACCCGCCGTGCTGCTGTGAGCACGCGCCGAGCGCGTCCTCGACGGTCTCGTGGATCGCCACCGCGCTGGGCAGCGCCACGATCTGGGCCAGGCGCGTGAGCTGCGAGCTGTGCGGGATCACGAGCAGCAGCGTCGCTCGGCGCTGGCGCAGCAACTCGTTCAGCCGGAACAGCATGTCGATCCCGGCGCTGTCGACGTAGCGCGTCGCGCCGAGGTCGAGCACGAGCGTGTCGGCGCCCTGCAGGCAAGCCGCCAGTTCGTCGCGCAGGACGCGCGCGTTGGCCGCGTCGATGTCTTCGCTTGGGCGCGCGACCGGTACGCCGTCAACGCGCTCGAGCTCGAGCCGACTCACGAGGCGCCCCCCGGCAGTCGCTTGCTGAGCGTGACCGTCGTGCCCTGCTCGCCGCGCTCGATCTCGGCCGAGTCCACGAGCGCGCGCATGATGCTGAGTCCGCGACCGCGCCCGTAGGGGCGCGACTCGCGCCAGCTGCCTTCGTCGCGGACGATCACGCGCACCTCCTTATCGTCGCGTTCGCAGATGACGGTGAACGTTGCCTGATGTGCGCCGTAGGCGTGCTCGATCGCATTTCCCGCCGCCTCCGAGGCGGCCAGCGTCATGCCGAACAGATCTTCCTCCTGAACGCCCTGGCCGGCAAGCCAGCGGCCGAGCGTGCGCCGCAGCCCGGCGAGCTCGCCCGTGTCCGCCTCGAGCGTCAGCTGCATCGTGCGCTGCAGCGGCAGCGACTCGATCGCCAGGAGCGCGACGTCGTCCTCGAGCGTCGTCTCGTCCAGCAGGCCGTGGTAGACGCGGTCCGCGAGTGACTCATCCTCCGCCGTGCCCCGGCTTTCGGCGGCCGTACGCAGCCGCGTCAGCCCCTCCTCGATCGACTCGCCGCGTCGCTCGATCAGCCCGTCGGTGTAGAGCAGCAGCGCGCTGCCGACCGGGAACGAGTAGAGCTGGGGGATGTATTCCTGGCCGATGCTGATCCCCAGCGGCAGGCCTTGGAGCTGTTCGAGGAAGCCCGTCTCGCCGTCCGGCGTGATCAGCAGCGCCGGCAGGTGCCCCGCGCTGACCGCTTCGAGCTCGCCGCGTTCGAGGTCGAGCTCGAGGATCGTCGCCGTCGCGCTGCGGTTGCGTCCCATCGAGACGAGCAGGTCGTTGAGCAGCGCCATCACCCGAGCGAGCTCGTGGCCCTCGGCAAGGTAGGCGCGCAAGGCGATACGGATCTCCGACATCACCGCCGCCGCGAGCACGCCCCGTCCGACGACGTCGCCGATCACGAACGCCAGCCGCCCATTGGGGAGCTGCAGCACGTCGTACCAGTCGCCGCCGATCTTCACGCCCGAGCCGGCCGGCAGGTACTTGGCGCTGAAGCGCACCCCCGGCACCTCCGGCAGCGCGTCCGGCAGCAGCGTGCGCTGCATGATCTCCGTGACCGCGCGCTGCTCGGAGAGCTGCGCGTGCTCGATCGCCACCGCCGCGCGGTCCGCCGCGCGCTGCATCACCGAGATCTCCTCCTCGCCGAACTCGCGACGCTGCAGCGTGCCGACGTGCATCACCGCGATCACGCGCCCATCGACCTGCACCGGCACGCCCAGCAGCGAGCGGATGCCTCGCTGCCGCAAGATCGGGTTGACGACTTCCGCCTGGCTGAGGTCCTCGATCACGATCGGGCGGGCCTGGGCCGCCACGCGCCCGGCGAAGCCGCGCGCCAGCGGTACCTGTACGCCCTGGCGAACCTCCTCCTCCAGGCCCCGCGCCGCGCGCGCCACGAGCACGCCGCGATCGGCGTCCAGCAGCAGCACCGCCGCCGTGTCCGCTTGCAGGCTCGAGCGGATTCGCTCGAGCAACTCCGAGAGCATCTCCTCGAGCGAGATGTAGCCGAGCGCGGTGTCGGTCACGCTCTGCGCTCGATCCGGATGTCCACTACCCAAAGCTATACCCGCGGCCCGCCGCTTAGACGCGCCTGCGCGATCGTACGACTCCGACGGGCTCGGGCGCTGGCTTGACATCTTGACCAGGGGCGTGGCTTCTGCGAACATGGCGACCGCGAGCTGGGATGATTGCTCGCCAACGGCCATGGATGGCACGTGAGATGCTCGTCCTCTTGGGGACTTCGGCGTCGATCGGTCCGACCTACGGAAGGGGGGAGGGGTTAGCGCATATGGGACGTCTCGGGACAATCGGTCTCGGTGTGCTCGTCGCGCTCGCGCTGTCCGCTGCCAGTGCATCGGCGACCACCCCCACCTGGTTCGAATGCGGCAAAGCCGTCAAAAACGGCAAAGCCTTCACCGGTCATTACACGGGCAAAGCGTGCGAAGCGGCCACCGAAGTCGGCACAGGCGGCAAATACGAACTCCGAGAGGGCATCGGCAAAGGCAAAGGATTCAAGGGCAAAGGCGGCAAAACCGTGCTGCACGTCAAGACCTGGCTGGGCGATGCCACGGTCGAATGCACCTCGAGCACGGACAGCGGTACGCCGGCGCTGCCGAATCTCGAGACCGGTGTCGTCGTGACCTACAAAGGCTGCAAGGCGCTCGGCAGCAAAAAATGCAGCACCTCCGGCGAGCGCCCCGGCGAAATCGAGATCGAAGGGCTGCAAGGGGAGCTCGGCTTGATCGAGGAATCCCCCACTCAGGTCGTCGGCCTGAAGCTCGAAAGCGAAGCGAATCCCGGCCCGGACGGGGAAATCGTGACGTTCGGCTGCGAAGGCCTCGAAGTGACCGTGACGGGCGGGCTGATCGGCGTGCAGAGCAAAGACGTCAACGTGATCAGCAAGGAATCCGAAACGATCGATCTGGCGGGCGAATACATCGGCGAACGCCGGCACGAAGCAAGCAAATACAAGCCGCTCGTCAACATCGTCGGCTGGGCCGATGAACAGGCGGCGATCGCCGCGGAAGTACAGGCCGACGAAAAAGGCGAAGTCGGCAAACTCGAGCGTCCAATTCTCAAGACCGTGCTGTGCGGCGAATACGCGCAGCAATTGGTCGGCGCGCAATGCACGCCGGAAATCTACGCCGGGCAGGACCAGAAGATCGTCAACAAGGGCGAAGCGCTGATGATCAAAACGATCAAAAAAGCCGGCGAAGAATCCGCGAAATCACTGCTGATCGGTGAATTCGTCGAACACGAAAACGGCGGAGATGCCAAGAAGGAAGAAATCACTCCCTTGTTGTTCGTCGCGCAGAAATCGGGGACCGTCGAAGAACTCTGCTTCGAAACCGGCGGCTATTTCTTTGACGAAGAACCCGTGGAGAAAAAACTCGTCCTGGGCATTCAGGAACAGGTCGCCGGCAAACCGGGGAAAGTCCTAGGTGAAGGAACCATCAACGCGAGACTCGGTCTCAACACCGTCGGCAAAGTGACCGGCCTGCACGTCCCGATCGTCAAAGGCAAGACCTACTACCTGACCTTCCTGCCGCTCGAAGGCGCCGTGACTTACTGGTACAGCAAGGCCGAAACCGTGATCTACTCCGTAAACCACAAAAAACTCACCGAAGGGCCGCCGGAAGATTATGAATGGAGAGAAGAAGAAGAAGAGGCGCCGATCGGGATGTGGGCCAACGGGTCCTGAGCGACGATCAGCTCAGCGGCTGCAGCCGCGTCCGCTCGACGTGGGCGAGCTTAGCCCGTAGGCGTCTGTACTGACGCTGTTGCGCGGGGGTGCGTTTGTGGTGCTGATGGGCGAGGTTCACGCGCTCCAGCGGGTCGCTCTTCAGGTCGTACATCTCCCACTGGTCGGGCACCTTGCCTTCGACGTCGTAGTAGCGCGCGAGCTTGTAGCGGTGCTCGCGGATGCTGACGATGTGGTTCGGCGCCTGCGGGTATGGCCCGCGTGACTGCCCCGACTGGAAGTCGTCGTAGGTGAACACCGTGTAGTCCTGCGCCGGCTTCGGCGAGCGGCTGAGGATCTGCTCTGAGTAGTCGACGCCCTGCCAGGAGCTGCGCGCGCCGGCCGGCGCGCCGATCAGGCTCGCGAGCGTTGGCAGGAAGTCGACGTGCGAGACGAGCGCGTGGTTCTTCTCCGGCCGCTTGAACAGGCGCGGGTTGGAGTAGACCAGCGGCACGCGCGTGGACTCCTCGTAGAAGTTGAAGTTCTTCTGGCGCAGTCCGCCGTGCGCCGTGCCCATCTCGCCGTGGTCGGCCGTCGCGATCACGAGCGTGTTCTCGAGCAGGCCCTTGGCCTGCAGCGTGTCGAGGATCTTCACCAGATACGCGTCCGAGGCCTTCATCAGGTTGCCGTAGAAGTTGAGGTAGTTGCGCTTCATCTGCGGCGTCGGGATCGGACCAGAGGCATTGAACAGGCGCAGGAACTGGGCCTGCACTGTCGGCTTGCTCGAGAGGTCCTCCTTCGCCGTCGCCGGTGGCTCGATCTCGCCTTCAAGCCACGTTTCGTCGTATCCCCCGCCGGCGTAGTTCTTCGGATAGAGCAGAACGTCGTGCGGGTTGACCAGCGAGACGACCATGAAGAAGGGCTGGCTCTGCGCGGCCGTCGTGCTCAGATACTGGACCGCGCCCTCGGTGCCCGCTTCGGGCGTGCCCTGCGAGTTCATGAAGCGGCCGTCGTTGTCGTATTCGCCGCCGCCCTCCTCCGGGATGCTCTGGTTGGCGCCCGCATCCGGCGGGTCCCACCGCGTGAAGCCGTACTGGTTGACGTCAGAAGGGACCCACGTCGATCCGTTGGCGGGCTTGTTGCAGTGGAACTTCCCCTTGTAGACCGGCGTGTAGCCGGCCGCGAGCGCGACGCTCGCCGGGTTCTTGAAGCTCGTCGCCAGCTCGACCTGGGGGTACTGCGGCGAGGGCATGTCGGTCTCAAGCGTGTACTTCACGCCGTGCTGCGCCGGGAAGTAGCCCGACATCAAAGTCGAGCGCGCCGGCGAGCACATGCATGCGTTCGTGAAGGCGTTGTCGAACACCATGCCGTTCCTCTGCAGGCGCGTCAGGCCAGGCATGTTGCGCTCGGTCCAGCCGCGCGGGAAGTGCTGGACGGCGCGCTGCTGGTCGGTCAGGAAGACGAGCACGTTCATGCCGGCCACGCTGCCGGCAGCCGACGGGGCGCCGGGGCGCGGGGGAGCCTTTGCGGCGGCTGCTGCTGCGGCCGCGTGCCCGCCGAGCATCAACCCCGGTGCGGCGACCGCGGCGGCCTTCAGCAGCTCGCCGCGTGTGATCCCATCCGTCTCGTCGTGGTTCTCAGGAGTGTCCACTGTCGCCGATCTGCTGGCGACGTTAGACCTACATGCGCTCGCTCACAATCCAACTAGACGAACGATGTGGATAACCGCTCAGGACCGCCGGTGCCGCTGGACCCCGTTCCCTTGGGGCGAAACGCAATCTTCACGCTCGTGCACCCTAACCGGCGCTAGAGTCCTGCCATCAGAACATTTCAGCTTGGGAGGCGTACGTGCATTGCACAAGGATTGCATCTCTCGCGGTCGTCGCGCTGTTCGCGGTCAGCGCGACGACGGCTGCCACAGCATCGGCAAAACGCCTCATCCTGAGCGAAAGCGGTATCGCGCTGGCGCCAGGTGCTGCGGTCGAACCCTACGGCGTGGATAATTTCGACGTCACGCTGTCGACGGGACGTGTCGAATGCGAAGACCGCTTCCACGAGACCGGCCTGCAAGCCAGCGTGAGCACGAACTCGCTCCCAAGAGACGAACTCCAGATCGACCGTGCACTCGGAGGCAACCAGGAGCCGTGTCACAGCGAAGGGAGGGGCAACGCCGTGATCGTTCTCGAGGCGATTGCGGGACCACTAAAGCTCCTTGCTACGGGCAAAGCGAGCGCCGGACCCGTGTCGGTGCTCGTCGAGTATGAACACGTCAGATACCGCGAAGCGGCGTATGAAGACTTCGAATGTTTCTATACGCGTAAAGCACTGAAGGGGGCCAACACAGCCACCGTTGCTCGGCAGAAGCTCGAAATCGAATTGGGAGGCAAGCTGGCGCTCGACGTCACCCGCAGCAGTGTCAACGCCAGGCACATCTGCTCCAAGACGGCGGACATGACGCTTTCACTCGACTCCTACGAAGATGGAGTCATCGAAGAGCAGCTTGGCTGAGCCACTTGACTGGCCGATCGCCAAGTCGGATACTCCATGAATGCAATCCTGCCTATCGGAATGCGCGCCGATATGAGCCCGAGCGATGCACCCATGAGCCCAGTGGTGGGACAGTACTTCGGGTTCTTCAACGGAGTCCCCAGGCAGCACTACGACGAAATCGTGGCGAAGGCTCCGTTCGAGGCCTGCAATCTGCTCATCCTCGCGTTCGTTCGCGCTGTCCCGATGAACGACGGCTATGTGGCGGCGTTCATAAACTGGCGCGACGACCAGCAGCCTCCGAGCGAGGGCGACCGCGACGAAGATCGCGTGAAGCTCGTCGTAAAACGGGCGCGCGCCAGGAACCCGTCCGTGAAGATCCTGATCTCACTTGGCTGGGGGACGAACGACGTCGGGAACGCCGCGAGGACTCCTCAGCAGTTCGCGGAGAGCTTCGCGTCGATCGTGCAGGCGTACGGCCTCGACGGCATCGACATCGACTACGAGTCCACCCAAGTGGACACCGACGCGATGCTGGTGCTCGCCGAGCAGATCGAGCAGGCCCTCGCCAAGGCGGTTCCGCAACGCGAGACGATCATGACGATCACGCCTGCCCAAACCGAAGGCCTCGACAAGCGCGTGCTGCAGACCTTCACTTACACGATGCCTCAAACCTACGAGCACGGTGGCAACGGCACCACGGCCACGTGGTACGAGGAAACGCTTGGATCGTTCGACTGCATCGTCTACGGATTGAACTCCGAGGGTTCCCAAGGGGTGTCGGATGACCCGGCGACCTTCGCGAGAGAAGCGAAGGAGAACGAGGCGGCAGGGATCTTCGCCTGGAGACTCGACAACGACTCTCTGAACTCGCAGGGGTTCCCGACGTTCCACACGGGGATCGAGATGTGGAAGCTGATGCACACGCAGGCATCCTGACCGGCTCGCTCGCGAGCCATCTGCCAGGAGGGCTGCGAGCACGACGACGGCCCGCGTTTCACGAGCCGTGGCGGGCCGCGGGCTCCCCAAGGACCAAATGATGCAGGGCCGGGGACGGCGTCGGAACCCCGACCCCTTCCTATCGGCCCTAATGGAGCCGGTCGCAAGAGAGCTACGGAAACGGACCGCCGAGGCGATTCGAGACGCTGCATGACGGGGGAAATCAGACGTGGGTTCGCATCCCACCGTCCGGGGAGATCGGGACGACGTGCGAACCCGGCGACGATCGGCCGCCTCCTGGAGGCGCTCCTCGAACCGGCCGCCCGCGCAGGCCCGGAGGCGTGCGGCGCAAGCGGTTGGTCCTTGATCTGCTCCATCATCTTGACGAAGTCGAACTAATGCCCACCCCTTGGGGCTGGGCCTTCGGCATGGGGGTCGGAGGACCGTGTCCGTCGGCTGATCGCCTCGGTGCTCACGGCTAAAGCCCGTAGTCGCGGGGGTTGGGACCGTCCGCCGAGCAGACCGGTAGCGTGACGTAACGGCGAATCGACTCGCGGCATAGAGGAGAGTCTCTACACTCGTCGAACTACCTAGCCATGGCGAGCAAGTACGACGATCTCGACGCTTCTACGGAGCTTGAGCAGGCGCTTGCCGAGGACCTGAAGAAGGCCTACGAGCAGCGCGGCTGCGAGGTCGTCCACCACGGCGCGAACAACGGCGGGACGCATTCGCCAGGCGGCAAACCGGACATGGAGCTGCGAGACCCGGCCAACGGTCGTCTGGTGCTGGTCGAGGTCACGAAGCGGAAGAGCTCTGCGGCGGACGGCGAGTTCCTCGCGATCACCGACCATCTCCAGCGCGCGATCAACGCTGGGGGCTACACGTCCTACGACATGTTCTACGTGTCGCCGGCGACCTCCCCCCGGATGTCGACGAACCTACGGGACCTCTGGAACCGGACGCGCGAACGCGACGGGAAGCCCGGTCGCATCGTCGCACTCGACTTTGCCGGCATGGAGATGATGCTGCGGAAGCTCTGGGAGAGTGACCCAGCGCTCTACCCGGCCGAGCGGCTCGGCGAGCTCTTCGAGCGGTGGGAGGAGGCCAGCGACGACGCGAGGGCGAGGCAGTTGGTCCAGGCGACGCTCTTCCCCGAGGATCTGGGGCTCGCACTCGAGCTCGCCAATGAAGCCGAGGAGGTTGACGCGGAGCACGAGAAGCGTCTCAAGAAGCAGCTCGAACGCATCGAGGAGAAGCTGCGCGACCTAGGTATCACTGGCAACGAGGCGAACGTGACGCTAGTTCACCTCGCCTTCATCCGACTGTACGAGGAGCGCCGCCAGCGCCGCACCGGCGAATTCAATAGGTTCACCCAAGAGGGTTTCACCAAGTGGCGAGACACACTCCCCCAGCAGCTCCGCGACAAGGAGCCGAACCGCCTCGTCCAAGTGCTGCTCCAAGAGATCGCCTTGGACCCGGACCTGACGGCTGCGGGGTTGCTTCGCGACGCGAGCGGTAACGTCACCCAGCTGAAGCCGGAGGTCACGGATGTGCGCGTCGAGAAGCTCATCCTGAAGATCCTGGACCAGTACGACTTCCACGCGGGCCGTCTCGACGTCCTTGGAGCGGTATTCGAGACTCTCGCACGCCGCAGTGAGAAGGACACGAGGGTTGGCCAGTTCTTCACCCCGCAGCAGGTGGTCGACTTTTGTGCCGACCTTGTGCGCGTGCGTCCCGGCGACGTCGTACTCGATCCGGCCGTCGGGACCGCCCGGTTCCTAATCGCTGCGATGCAGCGCATGCTCGCCAACGCCGACGAGAGTAGCCTCCCGCTCGCCACCGCCGAAGCCTCGATCCGCACCCACCAACTCCTCGGCGCCGACATCGACGACTGGGTGGCGACGATCGCCAAGATGAACATGTTCATCCACGGGGATGGCAAGTCGAACATCAGCCGCGTTAATGGGCTGGTGCTCGGGGACAGCCCCGTGTTCGATGCTTACCAGAGCGGGATCGAAGACAGCGTAGACGTGGTTCTCACCAACCCGCCGCTCGGCGACACAAGCTTTGTTGTCGCCGCCGAGAACTGGTCGGAACTCGCTAGCGGGCGCGACGAGGAGGCCGAAGCCGACTTCTTGCGCGGGCTGCGCGTAGTCCCCGTCAAGTCCAAGGAGGAGACGGAGCTCGCCAAGTGGCTGGACAAGCTCAAGGAGAGCGATGAGCGAATCGCTGGACTACAGGCGATGCCCTCGGACGAAGTCAAGAAGAAACTTGCGAGTGCATACAAGACGCGGAATAACCGAGCGCAGCGGGTCGCCAAATACGAAGCGGCGATCAAGGCCGGAGACCTTACGTGGGAGGCCCAGGGCGAAGACCTAAAGGGGGGCGCGCTGTTCCTCGGAGCTTTGGCGCAGTACCTCAAGCTGAATCGGGAGCCGAATCGAACGATCGAGTCGCGTGGCGGCCACGCCGCGATCGTCGTTGACGAAGCCATCCTCAACACCCCGGACTATCGATCCACACGCGAGTTCATTCGCGAGCACTTCTATATAAAGGCCGTAATCTCGCTGTCACGCGACGCGTTCAAGTACCTCGCCCACACGGACGCGAAGACCTCCATCCTCTTTCTGACGCGCAAGCCACAGGGCGGAGTGCTGCAGCGGGAGCCCATTTTCTTCGGGCACGCGGACCGCGTCGGCTACAGCGCCACAGGCGCCTGGGTGGGCGACGATCTACCGCAGGTGCTGCTTCACTACCGAACCTTCCAGCGGGCCGTCGCTGATGCGTACTCGGGCGCCCACCTCAATCAAGACGCTGCCATGGATGCCGTGCGAGTGCTTCCAGGCTTCGCAAACGCGTTCTTCGCACGGACCGACCTGGGCGAAGGTTCGGATCGTCTCGACTTCTACGACGCTCGCTTCAAGCAGCGGGTCGACGAACTCACGACAAGACACGGCGAACTCCAGACGCTCGGCGACGTCCTCGAGGTTCACCATGGCGACTCGCCCGAGCCGTCCCGCAACGGAGCGTATTCCTTCGCTTACGTGGCCCGCGAGGGTGAGGTGCGGCCCAAGGGTGTGGCGGAGACCGACTACTCGGTGAACAAGCTGTGGGTCGTATCCGAGGGAGATCTAGTGGTTTCCGGCATCGACCTGGTGTGGGGCGCCGTCGGCATCGCTCGCGATGACACCGCCGGTATGGTGATGTCATCAGAGATGCACGCCTACCGCATCAAGGAGGGCGTGAAAGCTGTCCCGGAGTTTCTGCTGCTGGTCCTGCGGACGAAAACGGCCAACGAGATGCTGTGGGGGCTGACCACCGGAACGAGCAACCGAACAAGGCTTGAGAGCGGCGTCCAGCTACTCGCGCTTCCGATCCCGCCGCTCCCACCGCTCGCCGAGCAGAAACGACAAGCGAAGGAGCTCAACGACATCCTTCGACTACGCAGGGAGGCTGGAGAACGCCTCGCGGCCGCCCACGATGCAGTGCAGGCGACCTGGCAGGCCGAATCATTCGCAGAGTTGCCCGACCCACGGGACACGCCACTCGTGGACGCCCAACTCGTCTCCTAGGGAGGTGAGCTCAACGCAGGGCCGAATACAGGCACTGTGTCCCGGCGCGAGATCACGCTGCGCGTAGCGGAATGTCCGTACTGCGGGAACAGCCACTCCTACATCGTGGAGATCACGCTCAGGGCTGAGCCGGCGGCCGCGGAAACTCTCATCCGGGCGCAGGTCCAAGTCGCCTGCACGGTGGACGGGCGCTCGTTCCGGATTCAGGCCGACGTGGCGATTGGCGCGAGGCAGCAGTTTGTCTCAGCGCAGTTCACGCGGTTCATCACGGCCCCGTAGCCGGGGTTGACCGGCTGATCGAAGTGATGCGATAGTTGGCGCGAGTGCTACAGCGGTCGTAGGTCAGCGGTGGCCAATGCGAGGAGAGTGCGGTGGAGGGAGGCGCAGGCATACAACTACCGGACCCGGACAGAGGCCGGCTGTCCCGGCCATCCCTGCTTCGCCTCCTGCAAGCGGTCTTCGGCCGCAGGCGCCGCGCCTGGAACGTCGCGCCACTCTCGCGACGGCAGCGGTTGCTTCCATGGCGCCTTGCCTACCCTGAGTACCGCACGACCTCGCGACTTGAATGGTGGAGCATGCTCACAGGGCGCCCGGCAGGTGAGATCGAATTCATGCTCGCTTTGTCAGAGCAGCTCGATGAGCTCTCGAAAACGAGTCGCGTCGTAGCAATCGGATATGCCTGGCTCGACGGCTGGCGGCCGTTGGTGCTCATTGAGTTCGATTCGCTGCGGCGTAAGGGCGTGTACTCAACGCCACGCCCGTGGCAGGAGATCGAGTGGTGGCGTCCAGAGGGACCGCTTGCCGAGTTGCAAGACCTAACGGTGGCGGCCACGACGCGTCCGATCCCGGCCGTCGGGACAGGCCGAGCTGCCCTTGTGGGGGCTCAGAACAGCAACAAGTTTGGGACTGTCGGGCTGCGCGTGATACGCCGCACCGACGAAGGGTGGCGCGGTGGCTTCCTGACGGCCGGCCATACCTTCCCGGACGGTGTCGGCACCTCGGTGGTGTACCACGCTCCAAGCAGGCTACGCCGCGCATGGCGAGCCGCGCTCAAATTGGGGGACGTGCCGATCGGCAGGGTCGTCTTGCATGAGTCGCCGGGCGACTCGACCGTGCCCCCGGCGTACGACTACGCCATTGTGGAGCTCGCGAACACCCGATCCGCCGAATGGCGACAGGACGACTTCGTTCCAGATGTCGCCGCCGCGGGCCCCTACGAAAAACCCAACCGCGTGCTGGTTTTCGCTGGACCCAGTGGCGAAGTCGAGGCGGCGAGCTTATTCGGTGCATGCATGAACGTGGAGAAGCTCTGGCGCGATTGCTGGACGCTTGGGCCGAGCTCTGCCTTGCGAGACGGGGACTCGGGTTCGACGGTAGTTGACTGGCAAAGCGGCGAACCACTCGGGACATATGTCGGCCGCTCAGAGCTCATCGACCGGACACATCATCTCTACGTCCAGAGCCTTGACCGCGTAATCGCAGAACGTTGGGCGGCAGAGCAAATACTCATCGAGCGACGACCGAAGAGGGGGAAGTAGACATGGCGGCGGGAATAATCGCCCTAATACTGACGGGTCTAGGTGCAGCGCTCATTATTTGCGGCGTGCTTGTGAGCCTCAGTGACCGAAAGCGACGTCTCGCAAAGGAGTCGGAGCTCGCTGCGACTCCGTCAGCAGGTGTAGACCTCGCTGCACTCGCCAAGCTGGCCGACGCCCTCGGCAACAAGCCGCTGGGATTTCAGATGATGATCCTCGGCACAGCACTCATGCTTGCCGGAGGTGTCACCGGCGGCGTCAGCTCAGCCACCTAACCTGTTCGCGGATGGTCGCACAATCGGCGTTGTGGGTCAGTCGTCCGACCCACCGCGTGAAGAACGATGGTCTAGCTTCGCCCCGAACCAGTACCTATCGGGCGACGCGGGTATAGCCGGACTCGGCAAGCGCCAACTCAAGTCGACGTATCGCACTGCTCATCGACTCGGCGCCATGTGCCGCAGCCTCGCGCTTGACCACGGCCGCAAATCGATCTGGATCATCAGAGCTGCCACCACAGTGGAAATAGACGCGTCGCTCGAACACCCCAGAGCGCACCATGACCGCACGTAGGGATAGGCGCGCGGTCGGCAACGGAGGTCCGAGCACCACCTCACTACTAGGAGGCTCTGACTCAGAAGCCTTTGCTTGTGTGTCGATGGCGGACGCTGCCGCTAGGAGATCGTCGAGCTCTTCGATCGCGCGTGTGGCGCGTTTCATGTCAATGTGTGGCTTCAACCGGTGCAAGTACGCGGCGCGGCTTGCGATCGAATGGTCATCGCCTGCAAACCTGGTCGCCCAACCGGCCGTTGCGATCGCCTCGAGCCGCGAGAGTGGCATCGCTGCGACACGTCCCGCCACGAGGTCGAGCTTTGCTGCTGCGCTCCTAGACAAGTGCGGGGCGGGAGTGCCGCGGCACGTCTCGAAACGGGTGCGCCGTCCAGCTTTAGTAGTCCGAAGCAGTCCACGCGCTTCGCACATAGCGAGCTCGTGGCGAACATCATGCGAGAATGGGCCGTGCTTGTAGAGTCGCCACTCCATCTGAAGGGGAAGCCCAAGCAAAACCTGGCTCAGAAAGCAAGCCTTCTGAAGCGTGGTCTCGCCGCACCGACTGTCGACAGCCAGGAGGCGATCAAGCAGACCAACTAGTAGCTCCTGTGGATCGCCATACCGCACGTGACCAGGATGGCCGACAGGGAGGACGGATCGGGCGGGCGCCGTAAAGTTCGCGTTTTTGCAGGGAAATCATCCCGGGGCGAGGTTTGCGGTGTCGCTTAGTGAGCTTAGCGCGAATCATAATGCGCCCACTCCTGATCCCGTAATCAGCACGATTCGGCTCATCGGGCGCCGCACCATGGTAATCTGGCGCCCGCCATGCGCGTGATACCTGCGACGAGCCGAGTAGGTCGTCTGTGGTTGCCATGACTGCTTCGGACACCGACCTAGAGTCACATATCAAACTTGCTGAACTCGTGCTACGGCAGATTGATGCACAACAGGAGGTGCGTGATCGCTGGTTTCGATACTACCTGCTGATCACGGCCGGAACGCTCACCTTCGTGACTTCCGTTCTCAAGCTATTCGAGCATACGCTACCCCACCGCGTACTTTATCTCTCGGTCGCCGGAGCGCTGGTCCTGGCAGGAAGTCTTGGATTTTGCTTCTTCAATATCTACCTGCGGCAGCGCCGCAACTACTCTAACCATTACCGCTTGCTTATGGTGGTCCACGAAACAATCATTAGCAAGGTTGTGATGGAGCCTTATGAGTCATTCTATCCCCGTGGACGCCCATTTGAGCGTCAGCCGAAGGGTGCCGACTATTACACCCTGTATGTCCATGTGCTCCTAGGGTGTGCTTACTTTGGGGCAGCGTGCGGTGCCTTGCAGGCGGCATATCAGAGCGTGTCGTACCGGTCGGTACTCATCGCGCTCCTCGGAACGGTGGCAGCGGCGGCGGGATTCACATATACTAGTTGGAGATATGATGCCACGGCACAACAGTGATGACGAGCAGCGCTTTATAGTGCGAGACAAGCAAGAGATGTACAAAAGTCCTTGGATCACTGTAGTTGAGTACGCCATCGAGCGCGATGGAGAGCCCGGTAGCTATAGCGTCGTTGAACGGCAAGACGCCGTGACAATGATTGTGGTCACTGATGCTAACGAGATGCTTTTCCTAAAGCAGTACAGGTTTCCGACGGAGTCGTACTCGTGGGAGCTACCGATGGGAGGCATCGATAGGGATGAGACCCCGCTGGGCGCTGCACGGCGCGAGCTTCTTGAGGAGACTGGCATCGAAGGCGAGCTTCGCCATCTGGGCCGGTTCCATCCTATCCCGGGACTCACCCCCCAGTCCGTGGATGTGTTCTTTGCGCGTATCGATAGTGAGTCTGCGAAAGATGCGATGAAGTACAACGCCTCCGTAGATGAGATCGTGGAGCGACAATTTATTGACGCTCGTCAGATAGAAGACCTGATGGTCACGGGCGCTGTTTCTGACGGTTTTACGCTGTCCTCGCTCTGTGTCTACGATCGTAGTTTCAAATCCACATGATGCATGAACCTGTTCCAGGCGGCCCCTTGCCACGCCAGGGGGTTATCGGATGCGGCAGGGTAGGGATGGCCTTCTTGCAATGGTTGAATGCGAATGGCTGGCCGGTTGCGGGATATGACCCTCTTGAGTCTGCCCGAGAGGGAATAGCTAGCTCCGTCGGCCCTCATGCCGTAGCGCACGATCTTGCTGAATTGGGCGATTGCTACGCCGTACACATATGCGTACCCACGGAGCCGAGTGCTTCGGGCGCCGCAGATCTCAGCATTATCCGCCGTGTGGTCGAGGAACTGGCGACCTTACTGGATGAGACAAGCTGCTTGCGAGTTGTGAGTCAGCGGTCTACTTGTCCTCCCGGGACGGCGGACTTGCTTGCAGAGCAGATTCCACTGGTGACATATGGCGTAAATCCGTCGTTCCTCCGCAAGGCGGCGATTCGCACTGACACGGAGCATCCGGACCGCGTCGCGTACGCCGGGCCGCCAGCCTACTGCGAGCACTTGGCTGAAATCTACCGTGGCGGGAGCGTTCCCAGCTTTGTCGTCGAGTCTAGGGCTACGGTCGAGCTGCTCAAGTATGCCGAGAACGCTTTCGATGCTGTCACCATTTCATTCTGGAACGAGCTTCTCAACTATGCATTTGCGCTGGGCTTGCAGGCAAGCGACTTCGAGTACCTGCTCGACAGATTTGGTGATAGGCCAAAGTTCGCGTCTGCGATGAGGGTCCCGGGGAGAGCGTTCGGGTTGTGGTGCCTACCGAAGGATCTGACTGCACTACTGGCGGAGATGCGTACCGCCGGTGTCAGCAGCCACACTCTCGCCGGTGCGGCCACCACTAACACCGAAGCAGAAGCCTTCCACGGTCAGGGAACGAGTTCGAGCGTCGATTTGCTTACAGGGAGCAATGGCGGCGTTCGCCTGGGCCAGGCCGGCCGCGCAAGAGTTAGCGCGGCGTTTAGGCGACTTCGCGTCGCGCGCTAGCGAGACCCACGGAGGGCTAGTCGCGCGTCGCACAAGTGCCATTCCGCGTCCGTAGCAATCCTGGTGGTTGGTCATGCGCCGATGAACCCGAAACGGATCGCCCACTCCGTGATCGTGGTTTTGCCGGTGTTGGTTACGTTGAAGCCCACGTGGGAGTGCGCTTCTGCGAAGGGCTGCGGGGTCATTGTTGTGTTGATGTCGTCGACCTTGAGGACGTGCTGTGGCACAACACCCTCACCCGTGCCGACTACCGCGTGTGCAGTGATGGCTAGGGCACAAGTTTGCAAGCCGTGCTCCAGTTCGAAGCTCTTCCAAATTGCCTCGCCTGGATCTAGGGGGTCGTGGCAGAATTCCGTGCCGTACAAGACCTCAGCCGGTAGCGGTTTCATAGATCTCGCTTTCCTGTGTGGACAAGGAGACCAGAGTCTAACCACATGAACCGGACCGGCTACTGACATTAGTCGTCGTTTACCGCCATATGAGTCGAGCACCCGACGGCACGAAAACTCCGGAGCGTGCGGGGAGGTCGGCTAGCTGTAGTTCCCAGCCACGTTCGTCAGCTCGCGCAGGCGAGTCCCGCACCTCGGCGATCTCTGCGGCGGTCATGTGCAGGCGCCGGTCATAGCCGGAATTATGTCGAGCCAAGCCACACTGGGTGCGGCAGCGGCGTCGCACAAGCGGCAGTGCGCGACGACGAGCGCGTTGCAAATGGCCTATCTGATCCAATCTTTGAGATACTGGGCCGATGCATCTTTTCGAGCCGGGAACGACCATGTGGATGACGTTGGTCACGTCTCTGATGGCTAGCCTTATCTTTGCCATTGCCGCCGCAACGGTACGGCGCGCTCAACGACGCTTCACCGAGTGGAGAAGGCGCGTTGCTATGCGTGATCATGCTCCGGCACGCACCCGACCGCGCCGCATCGGTCCTGTCGGTTTTCCTCCGTTGACGCCCGATCAAGAAGCCGAGCTCGTCAAGCGAGGCCTGCCGGAA
Source organism: uncultured Solirubrobacteraceae bacterium (assembly GCA_963717665.1). Lineage (GTDB taxonomy): Bacteria > Actinomycetota > Thermoleophilia > Solirubrobacterales > Solirubrobacteraceae > Palsa-744. The sequence goes on along the minus strand of OY970348.1, from coordinate 2,144,156 downwards.
CTCCTCGTGAGGTCAGGTGGGTTGGACTACGCGTCGCTGACGAGCGGCAGTATGGCGGACAGGATACGAAACGGCTACGCCTGACCGCACGTCCGTCGGCGATTGGGTCGCACAAATCGCCGATGGCCGACCGCTCGTCGGCGTACCACCACTGTCGGGTCAGCTAGCCTTAGCCGGGGAGAATATCCGCAACGTTCCTTTTCTCCCCAGGAAACATTCGTTACGTATACATCCCCTCGGTGAGATCCTTCGCCGCGCCCAATACCTGATCGAACCCCTCGCGGTCTTGGGCGAGTATGTCGAGCGGGCGCCGGAAGCCAAGCCTCGCATTGCGGTTGCGCAACCAGGCAACGATGCCCTCGGGCTCGAGCAGTTGGCCAAGGACCGTGACGATCGCGCGCAGCTCGTCGATCCGCTCGGCGCTGTCGCCCTTGGGCTGAGCGCCGGCGAGCCACCGCCTGACCGTCCTCATTTCCTTCTCGGTCAAGCGCGCTATGTCGCGTTCGCTGATGCCGATCTGGACTTGGAGGGCGCGAAGGACCCTTGGCATCGCCTGGTGTTCAGCTAGATCCTGCCGTGTCTGTTCATTCAGCATGGTCGCCCTTTGTGTGATCAGATTTTCCAAGGAGCAGTGATCCCGGCGGCGCTCGAGTGGCTGCCATACGCGGGGTTGCCTGGATAGGTCGTTCGAGAGCACGTGGCGCCGCAGCGCCGCCTCCACTCTCGGCGCGGGCGTCGCATGTTGCAGACGCCAGCGCGAGTTGATTCGCATCAAGTTCTTTGGCCGCCTGGAGGCGCTCATCGCCTCACCAGGCCCGCGTCGTCTCGAAGCATGGTGGCTCACTTTCGTCTGCCTTATCGCTTTGGTTCGGATTGCCCAGCAATGACCAGCGAGTATGCCGAACTAAGTGCCCTATGTCAATGCTAGTTTATGTCCGCTCTTCCAGTCGTAAACATGTGTTGCTTCTGCCCTGCTTAGTGGAAGACTGCTGCGCATGGGGAAGCCTGGGGGGGCGCAGATGAGCAGAAGACGCGGAATGCGACTAGAGGTAGAGGAGAATTTCAGATGGCAGAGTGGGCGCCCCCTGGGGGCTCCAGTCCAAGGGTTTTGGCCGTGGACCAGCATGCCTTCAGGGCCACGGGGACGGATGTCGAGGCGACCGAACTGACCGCCGGAGGGCGAGGTAGCCGATACGACCGACTCGGCGAGCCGCAGAGCTTCTACGCAACGCTGCATCGCCATGTTGCTGTAATCGAGATCGAGCGCCGTGCCGGCGTGCCGCTGGCTCGCATCCGCCTAACGGCGGTTCGGATCAAAGGTTCTTTACTCGACGCGTTCGGACCGGAGGGGCTAGCGGCCCTCGGCCTGCAGCGCAGCGACTTGATCCGCCGTGACAACTCCACTTGCCTCAAGCTGGCCGACCTTGCCCGCAGCGCGGGCTGCAGCGGCCTACTCGTGCCGAGCGCCGTCCTCGAGCGGCACGCCAACGTCGTGATCTGGCACGAGGCGGTCCCGAAGGTGGTGCGCGTTCTCAACGAAAGGATCTTGGCATTGCGCTACCCGCCGCGCGAGAAGTCCTCGGACGCGGAAGCCTGAGCCAGTCGGCGCGCCTAGGCAGAGACCAAGCGCAGGAGCGGGCGGATCGTCTGCTCGCGCTCCAGCCCGATCAGTTCACGCACCATGTCGCTCGTCGTCATCCCGCGCATCTCAGCCAACACCTCGATAAAGGCGTGCTCGTGCTCGCTCACGCGGATGACGATCGTCTCCATGCGAGGCGATTCCATCAGACAGCGATCAGGCTGAGCTCGTCGAGCCGCCGCACTGCCTTAGTGGCGCGCACCCCACTCCCGCCGACCTGCACGACGCCGGCGCTCTCGAGGCTCTCGAGCGCGGCCGTGGCCTGCTCGGCAGTCACGCCCTCTAGGGCCGCAAAGAGATCGGTGCGCGGGTAAGCTCCGGCGCGCCCCAGAAGCTGGAGCACGACGGTCGCTTGAACCGCAATGTCGTCGGGCATGCACCGGGCCTCCGTCATTCCAACCAGCGGGGCGATGCTAACAAATTAGCACTAGCTGTGGAATCCTAGATGCCGACTCCTAGCTTGCCATCCGCTGCTGAGTACGCCGCGCTCGGCCGTGCGCTCAAGGCGCTACGTCGCAGCGCCGGACTGACGCAGGCCGAAGCGGGCGAGATCATCGGCATCCGCTCGACCTTCGTCTCGCTGATAGAGCGCGGGCAGCGAGGGATGCGCTGGCACACGTTGCAGGCGATGCTCCGCGCCTACGGCGCCGACCTGCGGGGGCTCGCTGACGCGCTCGATCAGGCCAGAACTTCCCCTGAGAAGCTCTGGCGGCACGCTGACTTGTCCCTCGATGAGCGCGACGACTAGATAGAGCACCAAGGCCGCGATAGCGAGAACGGCTAGGACTTCGCGAGCAATTTGAAGCCCTTCTCGAATCGCCCAAAACCGCTGCTCTAGCTCTGTGCGACGAGCCTCGACTGAGGTTTGTTCGGACAAAATCGCCTCCGTGTCTTCCTGGACACGGGGCCACCGTATCCAGTCCCCTCGTACTTCAATGGATACGGCCGAGCGGCTAAAGCCCTTGTCGGTTTGGGGCGCCAAGCTCGAACTCCCTTATAGGACAATCAGCGCGATTTTGTGACCCTATGGATTGGCCCAGCTATGAAAGTCCCGTCTGTGGTGAGGTGTTGGAGGCTCAATGTCGGCTTCCGCGTCGCTCGGCTCGGGCCACTCGTTGAGGCAGTAGGTCGCCGAGCCGAGGCGCCACGATGCACCACGGAGCCGATCGCTCAAAGCAAACAAGTCATTTGAAGTAGCAGCTGGGTCGGTAGCGTCGAGAAGCGCTCTCGCGGTATCAAGGGCCGTCGAAAGCTCCAGGCGGAAGGCGTCGATGCGTACAGCTGCAGCCGCTCGCGCTCGGCGCCACTGCCGGTGCTGAGGCGCCTCTGGCAGATCCCCGAGATCGCCGGCACGTCGCACTGCATCGAGGCAATGCCTTCCCTGCTCGGTGATCCCCCAGGCGTTGATCCCGCGCTGTCTGATTTCCTCCGCCATTCCGCCGACGACCAGCGCATCGAGTTTCGGACGCAGGCGTTTGGAGGTCGCCGATCCTCGGGGCAGGTCTAGATGTTCGATGAGCGTGCTCAGGATGACGCCACGCGACGGGCCGCGCTGGTGGCGCTGAGCCCGCTCGAGCGCAGCGAGCACGATGTCCTCGCTCGGAAGCTCGGAGACCGGATCGGTAGTGGACACGGCGACTCCCTTGTGCGGTCCCGTCGGCTAGCGGTTGCTGGCGGCGGGATCGGCGGTCGGAAGGCGCAGAAGCTAGGGCTGAGGCCAGCGAGCGGTCAAGCTGTGGACCCGCCGCTCTAGCGAGGGTCGTTCCGCTCAGCGCGGGCGATTAGCTCGGAGGCAGCAAGGTCGAGTCCAGCTGCGAGGCGGCGCAGACTGCCATAGCTTGGGTTGCGCTTGCCGGTCTCGACGTTGCTGATCCAGCGCTGGTGGAGCTCGGTCTCGTTGGCGAGTTGCTCCTGCGTCAACCCCAGCTCCTGGCGGCGGGCTTTGACGGCTTCGCCGAGGGCGATTTGGTAGGCGGAAGAGACGGCCATCCCGCCCAGCCTCGCCGTGCCGCCTCGAACCTACAATGACATTGAAGTAGACCTCGCCTTGACATTGCGGTAGAGTCGCGGCCTATGACATTCCGGTAGAGGGGACTATGCGGACATGGCGGCGTCGCCCCACGGACGTCGCCGTGTCCGCATGGCCCTCTCGTCACCGACTCCACGAACGACGAGGGGGGCGCCTTGATCCAGACGCGGGAGCTTCGACCGGGCCGTATCGTTATCGCCGTCGCGGCGCTTCTGTCCCTTGCCACGATGGCGTCCACGGCGGGCGCCGCCCCTACGGCCAAGGTCGCCGCGATCGAACCGCTGTACAACCCACATCCCAAAAGCCGGCTCGAATGCGAACACCAGCACGAGCAAGGGGTCAGCTGGCGGAAGTGCTTCTCCGAACCGCCCGGCTCGAGCTGCGCCCATCCACTCGAAGTCTGGCGGTCAGGAAACACCACGCTCGGCGACGGGCGGTACTTCACCGTCCGGTACTCGGAGGAACCAAACACGCCGACCTCATTTCAGACCTACTCGTGGAGGACGAAGCCGGGAGTGGCCATCTGCCCACACGGCGTCTTCTACCACGTCGCCCGGTACCTGCGGGAAAACCGTTGCACGCAGATCCACGGGGACAAGTACTGCACCGGAGAAGCCGACAACAAAATCATCCCGGCGGAATCCGGCCGCCACGGCGGCACCTTCTACTACGAACTCCCGAACGAACCGCCCATGAGCTTCACCCTGGTGATCCGGGGGTACTTCGTGCATCCGCATCAGTAGCTCAGCCCACCGGAACCTCATCCTCTAACCCGCCGCGCTCCAAAAACACTAAGCGGGCCCGATGGCCCGCTTAGTGCGACACATACTTTGATCTTGCGTCCCTATCCTGCGGTCCTAACGTCCACACTTTCTCTTCCGCGGGCCTTGTGCGTGTCATGCATCGCGGGGAAACTTCCAACGAAATATGACATCATCCTAATCCTCACTTGCCGAATTCCCGATTGATGAACTGCTAGGGACGGCATCCTGACCGGGTGGGCGTGTGTCGTTCGCATCTACCCGAAATCGGATGCTCGGGGGAAAGAGCTTCACCTTCTACCTCGTAGCCCGTCCCCTTCGGCACTCCACGCACGAGTGCACAGAAGGCTACGTAGACCACGACGAGTGGAACGACAACCACCACGACGTACGTCGCGATGGATGTCATGGCTCTTACCTATGCCCGACGCAAACCAGCTGTTGTCATGTGGCCCCTTCGTCTAGCTAGTCGTTGTGCAGCAGCTCTGATTGTACGGGCTAGTGGATGTTTGGGGGTTGCCCCCGATAGGCCCGGCTGTGGGTCTATCGGTAGCACGAGGACGTCATAGCCTTCGCTGCCTCAGGTGCAGCCGGCGGGCACTTGGCCACCAGACGGGCTGAGCAATCTCCACGTTCGACGCGTAGTCGGAAGTATTCGGCTCTCATGGCGCATAAGATTGCCTCGTGAGCAAAGCACTCGGATGCGATGCCTTGGCGGTTCTGGTTGTCCGGCTGGAGGGCGACGTGCCCGCCGAGGGAGCGCTTCACTGGCATAGGTGGCACGAATCGTGCGCTGCAGGCGAGAACAGCCTCCAGATACCCGGTGAGGGTCGACGCCCAGATGAATCGCAGCCCCACAAGCAGTTGCCATCGCCAGATCGCTCACCCTACTTCGCTTCGCACGTCCAGCGCCTGCTGTTTCCTCAGCCGCGGGGTTCCTCCTCAGTTACGCCTGAGTCAGAGCGGTGGCTGTGCCGACCCGCAGATCTCTGGCTCGATATCGGCTGGAAGGATGGTACTCCGCGCCGAGCCCGCATCGAGTTGCTCGAGCGGCTGGAGTTGCCCGTCGCTCCTGCGGGGAGCATTGGGCTAATCCACCTCTCACTTGAAGCCGGCACCTCGCCCGCTGACCCAAGCGGGACGCTCAAATGGGCAAGCGACCTACGCCGGGTCAGTTCCCCAGGGGGCAGTTTGCGGTCTAGGCTGATCGACGGAGAGAGCGAGCGGGCACTAGACACACGCGCCCCCCACCTGCATCTCGCCACCGAACTCTTTGGCGACCCACATGCCGAAGTTGAGCGTCGCTTCTATACCTTCCTCTTCGCCAAGGAGCCGGACGAGTTGCCCTCCCCGAGCGATGCGAATAGGGAGACAGAACTGGCGGGCTGGCGGCAAGCGCTGCTCCGGGGGATCAGCAGCATCGAGGGAGGCAGACAGGCAGAGCAACGCGACTCAGAAGAGGCCGCCCCGCAACGCGCACACCTGGGGCAGATCGAAGTCCTCGTGCGAGGCCGTAGCGCCGTGTTCGTCGCGGCGAGCCAGATCCTAGACGGAGCTCGCGCCAAGAACTTCCGTTCCTACTGGAGTGAGTGCCTCCTTTTCGCGCTGCTCCAGCACGACCAACTTGAGTACCTTGCCGGACAACTGGCGGAGCTTGGATTCGATCCATCTGCTGAGGCGCTCGACCATCTCTATGACGAATGGCTGGCGTTCCGCAACGTCTTTTGGTGGTCGCAGCTATCGGCTACCACCTACGTGCCGCAAACGCTCGTAGGCCTCGTGCGCGCAGAGCTCGGCACACAACATCTCTTCTCCGACCTTGAGGCAGACTTTGCGACCTACACGGCCCGCAGACGATGGCGCATGGAGGACGACCAAGCGCGGGCCCTGGCGAACCTCCAGACCTATGGTGCCGCTGTCGCCGTGATCGGCTCGCTCGCGACGATCGCTGCGCTCCTGAACCTAACGGGGATCCTTCTCGCCGTATCTGTATTTGTGATCATTGCCTCGGGTATCGTCGCCGCTCTGTTCGTCCGGCGGCGACTCCCTGCTAGCGAACCGAGCAAAACACTGACCGATCTCAGCTGAGCACGATTCGCCGGTTCGCGGGATGGGCACTTGTGCGACGTGGGATCGGAGGGCGCCGCGATCCGCCCCCCGTTACGATGCTCGTCCCGCTACATGTCTAGCCCCGACGACAAGACCGTGAATACAGAGAATGGGGTCAAGCCGGTCCTCGCTCGGCGGCTCGCGGGCCTGGCGGCCCAACGGCGCAACGTCAGTGTCACGGCACTCCTAGCGAGCGTCATCCTGTTCGCGCTAGCGGTGCTCCTCTTTAGGGTTGTCGGTGTGACCTCCCACACGGTCACCCGCGAAGCCCTACGTAGCTCACGCAATCCACGTGCGCAGCAGGTGCTCACGCGAGAACTAGAGACGGTCGGCGGTACGCACTGCCACACCGAGACGTACGAGGTGACAAGAGCCGCCTTCTGGGTTGCACCGGCGCGGGCAATCGCGTACGCCGGATGCGGCGCGAACGGTAGCGGGGTACAGTCGCTCGGCGGCTACGCGTTTCGGACACGAGGTGATCTAGAAACCTGGATTGCCGTGTATAACGACTACCGAAGGTCGCTACCACAGCCCGGCGTGTGCGAGGGCGGCTCAGGATGGTCGGAATGGGCCGACTCAAGTGACACCGTGCGGGGTCAAATGGTCTGCTATGTAGGTCAAGATGGTGGGGCGGCGATTGCGTGGGCCAATCTCGAAAAGCGCGTCGGATTCGTCGCCTACTCGAAGCAGAACAGCCTCGCGAGCGTCTTTGACTGGTGGGAAGAACACGCGAGGGGCCGCGTTCGCGCGACGCAGGGAATGCAGGCGCTTAATCGGCTGTATAGCAAGTACGTTCGCGGAGGTCTATCCGGCTGTCGACGGGGGCGTAGTCCGCTCGCGAACTATGTCCTCTGGTGCCAGGAAGTACATCCCAACGACGACCCAGGCGCAAAGGCTGACACGATGAACCTCTACTACTTCGCGACGCCAAAGCAACTCGATGCATTTTACGCTGCGTATACCAGTGAGTTCGAGGCTCCCGAAAGCGCCGGTGGGCTGGAATGTGGCCGTGCGGCGTTTGTAGCGACTACCTACGGAGAACCAACAGAAGGCAGATGCTTCGACTTCGCGACCAATGAGGGAGAAGTCGGCGCGCTCTGGCTACTTTGGACCCACGACCATCAGCGTGTCGCCGCGCTGATTTCGGGTTCCGACGAGGACTTGGACAAGCTGGCTCGCGTTTGGAACGCGGTGTATTGACCGATCACAGTGAGCGAGCAGTGAGGAACGCGGCACCGACCAAGAAGGCGAGCGCCATCGCGAGTGCCCAGGTCTCGAGCGGTATGCGCCAGCGGTGGCGCGTGGCTCTTGCCGATGACACGGCGACAGCCTGCCTGGCTCTGGGTCGCGCCCGGTGTCGCGACGGGGCTTGTAGCCGCCGGCCGATCTGCAGGTAAATGCCGACACCGGTGATTATGCAGGCGAGGGAGAAACCAGCGAGGAAGAGATCACTGCTCCACAGGTGCGCCGTTGCGCCGATGCCTCCAAGCCCCGTCGCGATCGTGGCGCCCACCCCGGCAAGGGTGCGTCCGAGGTCGACGCGGGCCGACGCTGGGTCGTGGCTGGACGGGGGCTCTTTCATTGCGCCTCGCTGGACAGCGTGGCACATTCAGTCGATCGTAGTACCGACAACGCCGACTGTACGACGTCGGGCTCACAAGTGGCACGTGTGCGAACATAATCCGTATGGGGGACTGGCTGGCTGCAGCACTAGCCGAGTACAACGCGTTGCGAGCCGAGGTCCTTCAATGCCTCGGTGATGCTGAACGAATCGTTCAGCTCGGGCTTACTGGGGTTGGCGCGGCCGCGGCGTTCGGGTTCGTATCCCACGGCGGACGGGCCGCCGCGTTTGTCGTTCTCGTCCCCACGATCGGCGCCTACGTAGCCATCACGTGGTGCCGCGTCACGGTCCACATCTCCGACCTGGGTGCCTATCTGCACGGGCTGGAGGAGCGGATTAACCAAGCATGCCGCCAAGACGGCTTGGACGGTCCGATGCGCTGGGAGACCGGCCGACCCGGCCGCCAACCCGACGCGAATCCGCGCGGCATGATCCAGCGACTTACCTTTCTCGTGGTTGCGGCAGTGCCGGCAGCAGCGGCCATTTATGGCAATTTCGCGCTGTTTGAAGAAAGAAAGGCGATTCTCGGGGCCGGTGGCATTGTGTTTGATCTCGTCCTGTTCGCCGTCGTCGTCGGTGCGTACTACGCGGGCTTCGGTGCCGCGCGGTCAACCATGTTTCGCTAGTTGTTAGAACCTGCTCGACAGCTACCACGCCGCCCACTGCCGCTTGTGCGACATGTAAGATGAATGCGGGTCGCCCCCGATCGGCCATGATGGTCTATCGGGGGCGCTGAAGGGTTTACGCCCATGCACCAAGACGAGGCTTCGAGCGGAAAGCGCGGGTAGGAGACAGATACGATGGGGCTGGCCCCAACCGCACCAACTTGCCCCCGCGTATAAGCGACTCAACGCTAAGGCCGTTCTCGAAGACGGCGAGCACTTCCTCTTCAAGTTGCGGGTCGCCGGAGCTATCGTCCGAGTGAAGCCAGCAGTCGGTAAAGGTCATACCGCGGGCATCGCCGTAGCTCCACTCGCGGAACATGACGACAACCTCGGCGTGCTGGGTGCCCTTCTCGCCAACGCCTTCTGGGTACATCCACAGCGAGAAGCTGGCCGATGATCCCCGCCGGGATCGCCACCATCGCCAAACCGATTTGAGAAGCTTCAACATTGCTACCTCCTAGAGAAGTTAACCTGACCGGGCGTGTAGCTGAACGCTGCCTTCCGCTACACGGCGGCTAGGTGAACCCCAAAACGAGGTAGTAGCCCATTCATACGCCTCTAGTTACCGCGTGTCAAGCTTCACCACTATGGATAAAGCCGCGTTCCAGGAAAAAACAGCCCATACTCGCTGCCCTGCTGGAGACCCGACGCGAGCGCAAAGCGTGTCCAGCCATCCGGGCCGACCGGGCAATCCGCGAGCTTGACCGGCACTCTCAGCGGTGGATTCGCTCGCCGGGCCTCTGGCACGGCCGAAGGGCGTAGCGCCGTTGGCAGTCGTACGGCAAGCGAGAGTCGCTCCATGCGGGGCGATATCGCGTGGACCAGTAGGTGAACCCCGTACACGTCGTTCACCGAGTGCAAGCGTTCGTCGGTGTCGGTATAGGTCTCTCTCATGGCGATGGTCACCGTCTCGCCAAAGTGGTAGGTACGCTCAAGCTGGATGATGTGCGACCACCACTGCGCGTCATTGCCGAGCGGCTCAGGAACGCTCCCCACGTAGCGCTGGCCAGGCGTAAGTGTTTCCACTGTGTCGGGCGGAACCGGTCCCACGGTGTAGTAGTACGGAAGGATGGCGTACCGCAGCGTTGGCGTTGTCACACTGCTGGCAAGTCTGCGCGTAAGCGTGCTTTTCCGGTAATCCTGCTCGTCGATGTCGAGGCACTGGTGGTAGGAGACACGTTCTAGCGGGTTGGCAACGGTTTGAGCGGCGTCGGCCTCCCACAGGCGTAGCAGCTCGTAGGCAACGAGCGTCATTAGCCGGTAGGCGTACTCTCGAAAGGAAGTGCGGTTACCGGGTACTCCGAGTGCGCCTACTCGGTCGCTCCATCCCAAGGGCGCGTCTTTATCGATCGCCAGTATCCACTCGGCGTGATGACGCTCAGGTTCCGGCAATCTGCTGGCGGCTGATTCGATGTCTGCCTTTAGGAGTGCCACGCGCTCAGGTGCATCGGCGTAGCGTCTCTGGCGCAGCAAGCGGGTGGCGGCGCCCACCATCGACAGTGGTGGCACGGGTGGCTTATATTTCGCCGCTACTAGTCGTTCTAGTTCGGTGTAGACCTCAAAAAGCTCCATCGTGTCCGGTCACGATAGGCCATTTTGAAGGTTGTGATCTGGGCCCCGCGTGGAGCTCGGTGGGCCCCGGCGGGGCCCAAAGTCACCTCTTGATGTGCCCACACTGCGTGAGCACGATTGGCTCCCCATCGACCCTCCAAAGGAGCCAACCGTGTCGAAATCGAACCTACCTGTCCGCCGCCCCACCGGCCTGTTTGCGGCCCTCAAAGGCGATGGCCCCGCGAAGGAAGTGGCGACCATCCAGGAAGCAGCGTTCGTCGAGCGTGCCCACGACGCCGCTAGTCGCGATCTTGCGCAGCTCCGTATGAACGATATCGCCGGACTCGCGCACATTGGCATCGACCACGCCGCCGATATCTCCGACCGCATGGTCGCCGCCGTCGAGCGCAATCCGCTCGCTGCCCGAGCGGTCAGCCGGATCGCGGAAACCGGCGTCCACGGCTTGGATCGCGAGCTAGCTCGCTACATCCACGAGGACTAGGCGATGACCGAGCGTCAGCGAGTACGTCAAGCCTGTACCGACAACGGTCGACTCGTGCGCGAAAACCACGCACTCCGCGCCGGTATCAAGCAGGCTCAAGAAGAGATCGCGGAACTTGAAGCCGCCAACTTCAACCTGCAGGTCGAGCGTGATGCGGCGGACGTTCTCCTAGATACAGCGATGGACGAGCTTGAGCACGGTCGCGCGTCGTGAACAAGCTCATCAGTCTGGTGACGTTCGCCGTCCTGGGGCTGGTGGCCCTCGCTGTCGCCGGTCCCACGCTCGCGCGGCTCATCGCGGCGCTGGTGCCACTCGTACTCGTCGGCGGCATTGTTGCGGCGGTCCTGCGCCTCGTCTGGAGCTACACGCGCAAGTGGTGAAGCGTCTAGCAGTCGATTGGGCAGAGTGCCAATTCGCCTACTGCCGCGAACTCACCAAAACTGTGAAACCGAACAAAGCCCGAACACTCATTTTGAGAGAAGCTGGAAGTACCACTTATGGAGGCCCGCAGCCATGTAACAGAAAGGAGGTATGAGTGACCAAACGGATTCGTGTGGAGGGAGTGCGCAGACGCGAGATCGATACCGAGCAGCTTGCGCTTGTGTACTGGCTCCAGGCCAAACGGCTTCTTCGGGAACGCCGGGAGCAGGAGAAAAAGGCGAAGGAACGCAAGCAACGGGTGAGGCGCAAACGGGAGTCGAAGCATGAACGGTGATCTCGTCCCCGCCATCTCAGCAGCCACTGGTGGCTCGGCGCTCCTGGGCGGCATCCTCGCTTACGAGCACCGGCGCGACCAAGCGATGAAAGCCAGTCGCGTTCGGCTGTCGCTTCGGTTCCCCGCACGACTTGAAGCGCTGCGCGCTCTCGCGGCCCTGGACGGCCTGAGCGGTCTCCCCTACACCAACGAGCTCATCTGCGAGACGGTGGCCCGCCCGGGTCTCACCGAGCACGCCCTATGGGTTCCGAAAGCGACGAGGGCAAGCGCCATCTCGACGCTGTCGGGTGTCGTCCCGAGTCTGCGTATCGGCGAGACGACACCCGTGTCACGCGAGCTGGTGACGATCGCTCTCCGATTGTTCGTGTCGACGCCCAGCCTGCTTTCTACCGAGCAGGCGGTCGAGACCTCTCGGTCGCTGCTGGTCGGACTTGCTGATGTGCGCGAAAGCGAGCAGGTGGTTATCCGCTTCGCGCTGCGTCACGGTGCGCCGAGACGGCCTACGAGCACGCCTACCACCGACGCCCGGCTGCGCGAGCTTGAGCGTGCCTGGCAGAGGAAGATCAACTCACCCGGCTTCTCCGTTGCCGGCCTCGTCCTCGTTCGAGCGACGACGGTCACTCGCGCCCGCGAGATGGCCGGACACATCGAAAATGTGATCCGCGCCCGCCGCGGACTCACCGGCGATATCCGCATCACCCGCGAGCGCGGCAACCGCACGTTGGCCTCGCTACCACGTACGACTCGGACCAGCGGCCGGCTGTCGAGCGCCGAGCTGCTGCCGTTGCTCGCCTGGCCGCTCGGCGACGAGGCGGCGCCCAACGTCGCTGTCGGCAGCCGGGAGCTGCGTGCCCCGACTCATCTGGCAAAGCGCGGACGTGTCTTGTTCATCGCTCGTGACACGCGCGGAGACGAGCGCCATGTTGCTCTCGATGCCACGGCCGCGCGTCACCACATGGCCGTCATCGGGCCGTCCGGTGTCGGCAAGAGCGTGCTGCTCGCCCGAGCGATCTTGTCGGACATCGCGAGCGGCAATGGCGGCGTCGTCATAGACCCGAAGGCTGACCTCGTCGCCTCGATCCTCGCCCGCGTTCCTCGCGCGCACGTAAACCGTGTCGTCGTTCTTGACCCCGGCGACGTCCGGCCAATCCCCGGCATGGCCGTTCTTGCTGGTGGCGACCCCGACACGCGGGCTGACGTGCTCACCGGCACCCTTAAGGCGATCTTTGCCGACGCCTGGGGCGTGCGCAGCGACTACTACGGTCGCCTCGGCATTAGAACGCTCGCTGAGATTCCCGGTGCGGGCTTGGCTGACATTGGCCGCTTGTTCTTCGACGAGCCTTATCGTCGCGCTGCCGTCGCTCGACTGGCTGATCCATTCCTTCTCAGTGCCTGGGCGGGATACGAGGCGCTATCTCCGGCGGCCAAAGCCGAGCATGTGCAGGCGCCGCTGGCTCGGATGCTTGCTCTCCTCTCGCGGCCTCGCGTTCGCGCCGTGGTCGCAAGTCCCGACGCGAGACTCGACATCGGTCGGCTGCTGGCCGAACGTCGCTGGCTGCTCGTCTCACTTGCCCCCGGCGCGCTCGGTGAGGCAGGCGCGAGCCTCATGGGGGCCACGGTGATGTACGCAGTCTGGAGCGCCATCGAGGCACGAGCCACCCTTCCCCCGGACCGCCGCCACCCCCTGTTCGTCTACGTCGACGAGCTGGCCACGCTCGCGAATGGCGTCCCCTTCGGTCTCGAGCTCTTGGCGGAGCGGGCGCGGGGGCTCGGCGCGGGCTTGACCGTCGCGCTCCAGACGCTCGGGCGCATACCCGAGCCGACACGCTCGGCCCTGCTCGGGAACCTCGCCACGCTCATCACGTTCCGAACCGGGGCGAAGGAAGCTCCAAACCTCGCCCGCGAGCTGCCGCCGCTGTCGGCAGACGACCTCATTGCGCTCGGTCGGTTCGAGGTAGCGGCTCGTGTGGCAGGCGGCAGCGGCGCGGCCGTCTCGGTCGTGACCGGCCGCACTGAGCCGCTGCCGCCAGAGACCGGCATGGCCGAATCAATCCGCGACGCCTCAGCTAGGCTCTACGGCCCGCGAGTAGACGAGGCACCGCCGGTTCCATCGCCCGATTCGCCCGACGATGAGCTGCCACTCGGCACCGAGCGGAGGGGCTCGTGACCCATCCGCCCGAGTATCCGCTCGCGTCGAGTGAGGGAGCAACCTCCGCCCCGACTGGCGGGCCTTCTCGCTCGACAGGTGCGACGAAAGATTCCTTTCCTTCCCCGTCATCTCCCCGCCTGTCGGCTCGCAAGCTCGCCCTCGTCAATTCTCGCCTTTCTGTTCGTGACCAAGAAGTGATGCTGCTGGTTGGCCGCTTCCGCGTGATGAGCGGAGCGCAGCTCCAGCGGCTGTTCTGGCCGGAGGGCTCACCGCAGACGAGAGCCCGCCTGGCCCGTCACGGACTCTCGCGGTTGTGCGAGCTCGGCGTGCTTGCGCCACTGGCACGCCGGGTCGGCGGGGTGCGAGCGGGCAGCAGCGGCCGGTGCTTCGCATTGGGCATCGCGGGCCAGCGGCTCACCGCCCGCGAGACCTATCGGCAGGCGCGAGCTCCCTACACACCCGGCGAGCGGTATCGCGCCCACACGCTCGCCGTCGCCGAGCTGTACGTCGAACTGATCGAGGCTGAGCGATGGGGACTCGCCCAAGTCCACGCCTTCGATCCCGAGCCCGCTTGCTGGCGACCGTATCCCGGTCCGTGGGGCGCGCGGCTCACGCTCAAGCCGGACGCCTACTGCAAGGTCGGCGCCGGCGACTGGGCTTACTCGTGGCTGGTGGAGCGGGACATGGCGACCGAGTCGAGTGTGACCATCGCGCGCAAGGCCCGTCGCCATCTCGACTACCACCGCTCTGGCGCGGAGCTACGCGCGCGCGGCGTGGCCCCGCGAGTGATCTGGATCGTGCCCGACGAGCGCCGCGCCGAGGTCATTTCAGGCGTCCTCGAGCAGCTCGGCGGTGACGCTCGGAGGTTGTTCGTCGTTGCACCTGCGGCCGACGCGCTCGCGGCTCTCACCGGAGGGCACCCATGAGCGGGGCGCTCGCCTTGTACGAGGACGCGGCCGAGCAATGGGGCCTCATTGAGGGCGATGTGCTGCTGGCGCTCGCCAAACTGCCGGACGCCTGCGTCGACGCGGTCGTCACCGATCCGCCCTACGGCATCGACTTCGTCGGCGAGGCATGGGACGGGAAGGCGATTCGAGAGGCCCGCGCGGACCTCAGCGGTCCCGAGGCATTTCAGCGCTGGAACCTGGCGTGGGCGCAGCAGGTCAAGCGCGTACTGAAGCCGGGCGGCCACCTGCTCGCCTTCGGCGCACCGCGCACCTTTCATCGGCTCACCTGCGGTGTCGAGGACGCGGGGCTTGAGATCCGCGACCGGCTGCTGTGGCTCTACGCCCAGGGATTCCCTAAGTCGCGGAGGCTGCCGAACGGCCAAGGAACCGCTCTGAAACCGGCCTACGAACCGATCTTGCTGGCCCGTGCCCCGATGGACGGTACGACTGCGAAGACGATCGCGCGGTGGGGAACCGGCACGTTAAACACAGAGGCGTCCCGCGTGCATGGCCACTGGCCGGCACATCTGGCGCTCTCCCACACCGAGGGCTGTACCGACTTCCGGTGCGCGAGCGACTGTCCGGCGCCCCTCGCAGATATCGGCCGCGACGACCAGCGTGCGAGTCGGCTGTTCTTCCACGCTAAAGCGACGAAGGCCGAGCGCGAAGCCGGGTGTGAGCAGCTCCCGGCGCGCTGGCGGCGGCTCTACACCGGCCGCGAACATCCTCCGAGCTTGCGCCGCAACACTCATCCGACGGTGAAGCCGATCTCGCTGATGCGCTGGCTGGTGGGCCTGGTCACGCCGAGGGGCGGCCTCGTCCTCGACCCGTTTGCGGGCAGCGCCAGCACCGGACTCGCGGCGCTTTTGGAGAAGCGGCAGTTCCTCGGCATCGAGCGCGAAGGTGAGTACATCGACATTGCCTGCGCGCGCCTCACCCATTGGGCGAGCAGCAAGAACAGCGGATCGTGAAGGCCCTGGATGGCGCTCGCGGCGGGTGGAAGGACTGAGGTCTTTCTGCCCGCCGTCAAGGTCATTCAACCGAAGGAGTCAGCAATGGCTACCAAGGCCGAAGAGGTCTACGACAAGGTCGAGGCGCTGGTTGCGTCAGGCACACCGAAGGCGGAGGCGTTCAAGCAGCTCGCGAAAGAGTACGGCCAACCCGTCGACAGCATGCGCGGTGCTTACTACGGCGAGAAGCGCAAGCGAGAGGGCGGTGGCAAAAGCTCGCGGACCCGCAGGCGCGAGACCACGCCGGAGGACGCGCTGGCCGATGCCCGCGCTTCCCTGGAACGCTCGATCGAGGCCATTGATCGGGAGGTCGAAGCCGCCGAGGAGCGAGCGGCGGAGGCAACCGCCGAGGCCAAAGCCCTCAAGGAGAGTGCCGCCGCGCGGAAGAAAGCCATCACGGAACGCCTAGAGGCGCTGAAGTGACACACCGCGAGCCGATCTGGACACGGATGTTCAGATCGGCTCGCGAGTACCAATTAACACGTTGCCAAACGCCCGACTTAACGGGAAAATCGTTAAGCGCAATTAACTAGAAAGGAGGTATAGGATCGCGCGGTTAGAAGCCCTAATAAAGGCTGGTTCGGGTGTGCCTGCCTCCTCCGAGGCTACGGCCGCAATCTATCTGCGCGTTTCGAGCGCAGGACAGCTCACGGGCCACGGCACCGAGGGCTACTCCATCGAAGGCCAACGGCTGGCGTGCCAACGGCACGCAGAGCGCCTCGGGGCAACGATTGTCCGCGAGTACGTCGAGCCCGGCAAGAGCGCGACCAACCTGCGTCGTCCCGAGCTTCAGCAGATGCTTGCAGAGCTGCCAGAGCTGAAACCGACGTTCGTCATCTTCTACGACCTATCGCGGGTGGCCCGTGATGAGTTCGACGCCTTCTGGCTGCTTCGCGAGATCAACGGCTGCGGAGCGAAGCTCGAGTCCACGATGGAGCGCATTGACGACGGCGACGACGGGATGCTGCTCTACACGATCATGGCCGGGATCAACGCGCACCGGTCACGACGCGACGGCAAGAAGGTCAAGATGGGGATGGAACGCAAGTTTGCGGACGGGGGAACCCTCGGCCCTGCTCGCACGGGCTATGTGAACGCGCGTGAGATTGGCTTTGATGGGCGCGAGGTTCGCACGATCGCGCTAGACCAAGATCGATATCAGATGATTCAGTTCGCGTTCGACGCCTTTGCGACCGGCGAGCACTCGATCACGACGCTCCGCGTTGCTTGAGGAACTCGGGTTCCGAACCCGGCCCACGCCGAAGCGGCCGGAGCATCCGCTCAGCCGCAACGGCCTGTACCGAATACTGCGCGACGACTATTACACCGGGGTCGTCACGTGCAAGGGGGTCAAGCGCGAGGGGCGGCATCCGGCGATCATCGACCGGGAGACGTTCGAGAAGGTGCAGCAGGTTCTCGATGCGCATCGGCTATCTGGTGATCGGGCCAAGAAGCACCATCACTACTTGAAGGGATCGATCTTTTGTGCCAACTGCGGGCTGCGCCTTCTATACGGGCGCCATCGTGGGAAGGGTGGCGTCTATGAGTACTTCAGTTGCATCAGCCACCAGGGCGGACGTCAAAGCTGCGGAGCCCACTACATGCCAGTCGAGGCCGTCGAAAAAGGTATCGAGGGCTACTACCGGCGTATCGAGCTGCGTCCGGCACAGGCGGAATCTGTGCGGCACCGGATCAAGGCCGAAGCTGAGACGAAGCTAGGCATCGTCCGTAAACAATCCGAGCGGCACAGCCGACGCCTGCGCACTCTCCAAGACGAGCAGCAAAAGCTGCTCCATCTCTACTATCGCGGCGGCGTATCTGAGGAGGTGCTACAGGCAGAGCAGCAACGCATCGAGGCCGAGCGTTCGCAGGCACGACGCCTGATTGAGGGCGCCAGCCTTGAGGCAGGGGACATCATCGAGGCGCTTGACGATGCGCTGGTCATCGTGAGCGGCTGTCACAAGACTTATCTAGCCGGGGATGCGACGCTTCGCCGGATGATGAATCAGGCCATCTTTAGTCGGTTCCTCGTCCGCCTTGACGAGCTCGACGGCGAGCGCGAGACCGTCTTTGAGTACATCACCCGTCTGGCCGCGGATGATCAATCGGAGGGCCCTGAAAACGACCAGGGCCCCATTTCTGGGGCCCTGGGTTCCGACGTCCTCCAAATGGTGCCCCGTGCGAGACTCGAACTCGCCCCACCGGATTAAAAGTCCGGCGCTCTACCAGATGAGCTAACGGGGCCCAGCGGCGCTCAGTCTGGCACATTCGCGCGCCGCCCGAGAGGGGCTGGGGCGCGAGAACGGGCGGCTGCGCCGTCGCCGCACCGTGCACCGCGCGCCGTCCCGCGCCCTACCCGAGCACGACGGTCGCCGCCGCCGAGGACACTGCCCCGAAGCTCGGCGTAAACGAGGCCTGCAGTCTGATCCTCACGCGGCGGTGGCTGCGCACCGACGCGGCCACCGCGCTCGTCGCGTGTAGTTCGATCGTGATCCGCCTGGCACCGGTGCTCGTGTGTCTGACCGTGCGCAGACCTCTGCCTCGCAGCACGAGCGTGCCCGCCGAGGGCACAGCCAGCGTGAGCTTGAGCGTCGTGCCCTTCGCTCGGCTGCTGAGGATCTTCACGCGCGCGAGCGTCGCCGACGGAGCGGGCGCTGGGCTTGTGGGAACGCTCGCCGGAGTGTTCGAGGCCGCTGTGGCGGCCGGGCCCTGGCCGGCGCCGGGCGCCGACAGTCCGCCGCCATTCGACCCGCCGGGAGTCCCACCGCCGGGCGTGCCCGGTTCGCCGGGAGGCGGCGTGCCACCGCCGTGTTCGCCTTCTTCAAGCCCTCCGCCTTCTTCCCCGCCCGTTTCTTCCCCGCCTTCTTCTTCGCCAGGTTCTTCTTCCGGTTCTTCATGCGCCGGCGGTGGACCGAAGGCGGCGAACGACAGTCCTTTACCGCCGACGAACACGCCCAGCCAGCGGCCGTCACTCAGGGGCGCGAGCAGCGCACGCGCCCCTTCAGGCAGTTCGCTCGTGCTCTGGCCGAGCGCCTGCGCGAGTTCTGCCGGCGTCAGTTCGACCGCGGCCGCAGTTTCGGCGACGTCGGCGAGCGTGAACGGTTGCCCGCCGAGTTCGGCTTCAGCGAGGTCTTCAACTTCGGTCGGGTCGACCGCGGTGAACAGCGCTCCCGTCAGTGTCGCCGGATCGGCCGCTTCACCGAGCCACGCGCTGAGCAGTTCGCCGAGGCTCAGCCCCGTGCCTTCGTCGATCAGTTCGGCCGGCGTGCGGCCGAGTTCCTGTTCGACGAGCTCTTCGAGCGTTTCCGGGGCTCCGGGCTGTTCGGCGGCTTCCGATTCTTCGTAGGCCGCTTCGAGCTGTTCTTCGAGGTCGGTCGCCAGTTCCCAAGGCCCCACCAGTTCTTCGACGGGCAGCTCGTCGTCTTCGAGCTGTTCGATCGCGCGCGTCAGCGCCTGTTCGATCCCTTCGGCGCCGCCGAGCGCGCTCAGGCCGGCGAGGTCCGAGATCCCAGGCCGTGCGATGAAGAAGCCGACGAGCACGGGCGCTTCGAGCGCGCTCGCGGGGATGCCCGTGCCGAGTTCGGCATCGCCGAGCACGGCGACGCCTTCGCTGCTCGACAACTCCGTGACGCCGCCCGGCGGCAGCGAGACGGCGGCCGCTGCCGGTGCGGGCAATGCCGCGAGCGCGGCGGAGACGACGCCGAGCGCCGCCAGAGCCGCAGCGGCGCGGCGTGCACGACCAATGACAGCAGTGACGTACGCGGTCACATAACGTCTATCGGCGCGACCGGGGCGACGCTTGACCCCGACGTAGCTCGATCCGACTGCGGCTCGCCTACGGCTCTTCGGAGGCGGCCACGCGCAGCATCTCCTCGATGCTCGTGAGCTTCACGCGGGGGCGCCCCGACTGCTCGCCGAGCGCGCGCTCGTGGCGGTCGATCTCACTCCAGCCCTCGTACGTGACAACGTCGGGCTGGCGCTCGCGCAGCAGGCGCTCGAGCGCCTCGGCGTTGGGCGTCGCCGGATGCAGCGAGCCGGACGAGCCGTTCGATGACGCGCCGAGGTCGGCGAGGATCGCGTCGACGGTCTCCTGGGCGTCCTTCTTGTTCGTGCCGATCACGCCGGACGGGCCGCGCTTGATCCAGCCGACGACGTACTCGCCGGCCTGGCGCTCGCCGGTCTCGGCGTGCACGATGCGACCGCCCTCGTTGGGGATCACGCCGCGACGATCGTCGAAGGGCACGCCGGGCAGCGGGATGCCGCGGTAGCCGATCGCGCGGAACACGAGCCCGGCCGGGATCGTCTCGCGCTCCTCGGTCGCGCGCGCGCGCAGCGCGCCGCTCTCGTCGGCGACGAGCTCGTTGCGCACGAGCTCGACGGCGGCCAGCGCGCCGTCCTCGCCGGCGACGAGCGCGCTCGGCGAGAGCAGGAAGCGCAGCACGACGCGCTTGCGCCCGGGCGTCGGCGTGCGCTGGGCGTACTCGCGCAGGATCTCGACGTTGCGACGCGAGGTGATGTCCTGCTCGGCGGCCTCGTCGTGCACGACGAGCGCGCGCTCGAGCTCCTCGGCGTCGACGAGCACGTCGGCGTCGGTCAGCTCGCCGAGCTCGAGCAGCTCGGGGTTGGTGAAGGCGGCCTGCGCCGGTCCGCGGCGGCCGACGACGAGCACCTCCTGCACGCGGCTGCGCGCGAGCACTTCGAGCGCGTGGTCGGCCGTGTCGGTCGGCGCGAGCTCCGCGGGAGCGAGCACGAGCATGCGCGCGACGTCGATCGCGACGTTGCCGTTTCCGATCACGACGGCGCGCTCGGCGGATTCGAGATCGACCTCGAGGCCGGTGTGATCGGGGTGGCCGTTGTACCAGCCGACGAACTCGGTCGCGGCGTGCGAGCCGTGCAGCTCTTCGCCGGGGATGCCGAGCGGGCGGTCCACGGCGAGCCGGTCGCGTAGACGATCGCGTGGTAGTGCTCGAGCAGATCCTCGCGCGATGACGTGCTCGCCGAAGGTCGACGTTGCCGAAGTAGCGAAAGCGCGGATGCGCGGCCGTCTTCTCGTAGACGCGCGTGACCGACTTGATCTTCGGGTGGTCGGGCGCGACGCCGGAGCGCACGAGCCCCCACGGCGTGGGCAGGCGCTCGAGCATGTCGACCTCGAATCGACTCCTCGCCGCCCTTCAGCAGGTGCCCGGCGGCGTAGAAGCCGGCCGGCCCCGAGCCGATCACGGCGATCCGTATGGGAGATTCGTCACTCATGTCGATTTGCGCGCCGCTGGGGCGCTGATGGGCGCGGCCCGACTCGAACGGGCGACCCCCTCGGTGTAAACGAGGTGCTCTGGCCAACTGAGCTACGCGCCCCCGTTCCGGGGAAGCCTAGGCTAGCGACCCGCGATCCTCGGCACCGGCGAGCATCCGGGCCGTGCGTGGGCGCTCGCCGAATGGGTAGAGCATTGGGGAACCACTTGTACGTGTGGGCTAGGATGGCGCCACCCGGCCGGGTAACTCTCCTTGAAGACCGCAGACACCGCCCATAACGAGGGGTCATCAGCGTTCGCGAAGGCAGCCGAGCAGGAGTCGAGGGCGGCCGAGCTGGAGCTGCGCAACGTGAGCAAGCGCTACCCGGGGCAGCGCGAGCCGGCGATCGCGGATCTGTCTTTCACGGTGCCTGCGGGCGAGGTCTGCGTGCTCGTCGGCCCGTCGGGATCGGGCAAGACGACGGCGATGCGCCTGATCAACCGGATGATCTCGATCTCTGCCGGCGACATCCTGCTCGGCGGGCACAGCGTGCTGCAGCGCGACGCGCGCGAGCTGCGCCGCGAGATCGGCTACGTGATCCAGCAGATCGGCCTGTTCCCGCACCAGACGGTAGGCGAGAACATCGCGACCGTGCCCGGCCTGCTCGGCTGGCCGAAGGAGCGGATCGCGGCGCGCGTGGAGGAGCTGCTCGAGCTGATCGACCTCGACCCACAGGAGATGTCAGGGCGCTACCCGGCACAGCTCTCCGGCGGGCAGCGCCAGCGCGTCGGCGTGGCGCGCGCGCTCGCGGCCGACCCGCCGCTGATGCTGATGGACGAGCCGTTCGGCGCGATCGACCCGATCAACCGCATGCGCCTGCAGGACGAGTTCCTCGCGCTGCAGGAGAAAGTCAGAAAGACGGTCGTGTTCGTCACGCACGACATCGACGAGGCGATCAAGATGGGCGACCGGATCGCGATCCTGCGCGAGGGCGGGCACCTGGCGCAGTACGACACGCCGCGCGAGATCCTCACGCACCCGGCAGACGACTTCGTGGCCGAGTTCGTCGGCGCCGACCGCGGTATCAAGCGCCTCTCGCTGACGACGCTCGGCGAGCTGAAGCTGGCCGAGCCCAACGGGCTGCAGCCGGGTGCGCTTCGTGCTCCCCCGCAGACGAGCGTGCGCGACGCGCTGTCGATGATCCTCACGGCCAACGGCGAGCCGCTGGCGGTCGTCGACGGTGACGATCAGGTGCAGGGACTGCTGACGCTGTCGCTGATCGAGCAGCTGCTGGCCGACGAGGCCGCCGCTTGATGGGAGGCGCAGGCCACGCGCTCGCGGCGGCGGGCCCGGTGATCCCGAATTTCGGCGCGCACAGCTCGAAGTGCGTCGTCGAGAACCGCTTCTTCTGCGGCGACTGGGTCAGCCGCAACTGGGACAGCGTGCTGTGGCCGGCGCTGCGCCAGCACGTCGTGCTGACGGCGATCGCCGTGGGGATCGGCTTCTTGATCTCGATCGCGCTGGCGCTCGCGGCGCACCGCTACGGCTGGCTGGAGCGCCCGACGCTGCTGGTCACGACGATCCTCTACACGATCCCTTCGCTGGCGCTGTTCGAGCTGCTCGTGGCGCCGGTCGGCGCGAACATCTACGCGGCCGAGATCGCGCTCGTCTCGTACACCTTGCTGATCCTCTTCCGCAATATCCTCACGGGGCTGCGCGAGGTGCCGGAAGAGGTGCTCGATGCGGCCGAAGGGATGGGCATGACGCGCGGGCAGGCGCTGTTGAAGGTAGAGCTGCCGCTGGCGCTGCCGGCGATCGTCGCGGGGCTGCGGATCGCGGTCGTGACGATCATCGCGCTGGCGACGATCGTGTACACGATCTACGACAGGGGTCTCGGCGTGCCGATCCACACGGCGCTCGGCGAGGGGCCGTTCAAGACGGAGCTGCTCGTGGCGGGCGGGCTGACGGTGGCGCTGGCGCTGGTGGCCGACGGACTGCTTGTGCTGTTGCAGCGCGCGCTGACGCCGTGGACGCGGGCGAGGGCGACCTAGGCGATGCACCAGTTCGTCGAAGCCTTCGAATTCATCGCGAAGAACGGCGTGATCGACGGGCAGCCGGGGCTGCCGAGCCTGTCGCACCTGGCGCTCGAGACGCTTAAGGTCGGCGCGATCGGCGTGGCCATCTCGATCGTGATCGCCGTGCCGGTCGGCGTCTGGCTGGGGCACGTCCACCGCGGCTCGTTCGTGGCGATCAACCTCGGCAACATCGGCCGCGCGCTGCCGAGCTTGGCGGTGCTGGCGATCGGCGACGCCTTCCTCGGGCTTGGCCTGACGGTCGTCGAGGTGGCGCTCGTGATCCTGGCGGTGCCGCCGATCATCACGAACGCGTACCTCGGCGTGGACGGCGTCGACCGCGACCTGGTCGACGCGGCGCGCGGGATGGGCATGTCGGAGGGGGAGATCCTCAGGCGCGTGGAGCTGCCGCTGGCAGTGCCGCTGATCTTCGCGGGCATCCGCACGGCGGCTGTGTTCGTGATCTCGACGACGACGATCGCCTCGCTGGCGGGCTTCAGCGGCACGCTGGGCGACCCGATCGCGAACGAGACGAGCTACCACTTCTCGGGCGTGCTCGGGGCGGCGATCTGCGTGGCGGCGCTGGCGCTCGTCGTCGAGGGCGTGCTGACGCTGCTCCAGCGAGGGCTCACCCCGCGCGGCGTGCGCGTCGAACGCGACGTCGAGATCGGGATGGGCGCGCCGGCTCCGGGTCTCACCTAGTCGGCGGCGGCTTCACCTTTTTATTCTTATCTATTAATAATAAATAGAAAAAATGTCAACGAAAACAAGCCAGGAGGAAGTACATGAGGAGTTGGCTGATGCCAGATAGCCGTTCGCGCAGTTTCAGGGAGATCGGGCGGGGAATCGGTGCGCTGCTGAGCGTCGGCGCGGTGGTGCTCGGGCTGGCGGCATGCGGGAGCAGCAGCTCGTCGTCGAGCACTTCTTCGAGCACGGCCTCGACGGCGGCGTCGGGCGGTCCGGGTGCGGGCAAGCCGGCGGTGACGATCGGCGACAAGAACTTCCCGGAGGAGAACATCCTCGGCGAGCTCTACGCGCAGGCGCTGAAAGCGAAGGGCTACACGGTGACGCTGAAGCCGAACGTCGGCTCCTCGGAGATCATCTACAAGGCGTTCACGTCGGGGCAGATCCAGATGTACCCGGAGTACACCGGCGTGTTCCTCTCGGCGGTGGCCGAACAGACGAAGCTGCCGACGAGCGCGGCCGACGCGTACAAGCAGGCCAAGGCGTTCGCCGAGACGAAGGGCGCGACGATGCTCGCCTACACGCCGTTCTACGACTCGGACGCGCTCGCCACGCTGCCGGCGTACGCGAGTGAAAACAAACTGAAGAGCGTTGCCGACCTGAAGCCGCTCGGCAGCAAGGTGACGCTCGGCGGGGCGCCCGAATTCGCGACGCGCTTTCAGGGTGTGAAGGGCCTCGAACAGGAATACGGCCTGAAGATGACGTTCAAGCCGATCGCGATCGAACTCTCCTACAAGGCGCTCGAAAGCAAACAGGTCGACGTGCAGGACGTGTTCACGACCGACGGGCAGCTGCTCGGTGGCAAGTTCACGGTGCTCGAAGACCCGAAGAAGGTGTTCGGCTTCCAGAACGTGGCGCCGGTCGTCAAGCAGAGCTTGCTCAGCGAAGAGGGCCCCGAATTCGAAGCGACGATCAACAAGGTCTCGGCGCTGCTGACGATCCCGGCGATCCAGCAGATGAACAAGGCCGTGACGATCGACAAGCAGTCGGCCACGAGCGTGGCCGCGCAGTTCCTCAAAGCCAACGGGATCGTCTAGCCCGTCGGTTCGTCTGACCCAGCGCCGCGCGCCGCGTCTCCTGGCAAGCTTCCGGAGATGCGGCGCGGCGGCGGTGGCAGCAGGGCGGTGCGCGTCGCGCTGTGGTCGATCGGCGTGCTCGTCGTGCTGCTCGTGCTCGCGCAGGTGTTCCTGCCGAAGATCGCCGCCAGCAGGATCTCGGAGCGGATCGGCAAGTACGGCAGCGTCGAGCGCGTCCACGTCAGCGCGTGGCCGGCGGTCGAGCTGTTGTGGAGGCACGCCGACTCGGTTGAGGTGAAGGCGACGCGGCTGCGCGTGAGCCCGGCGCAGACGAGCAAGCTGCTGCAGGAAGCGAGCGGCGTCGACCGGATGGACGTGTCGGTGGCGAGCGTGCAGGAGGGCCCGCTGCGCCTGCGCGGCGTGAGCTTTGACAAGCACGGCGAGCGCATGAGCGCGCACGCGCACCTCGGCACGGCCGACGTCGCGGCGGCCCTGCCGCCGGGCTTCGGCGTGCAGCTGCTCGGTAGCGGCGGCGGGAAGGTCGAAGTGCGCGCCTCGGGCGGCCTGTTCGGAGTCGGCGCGTCGGTCGACGCCGTCGCCGAAGCCGAAGGCGGCAAGCTCGTCGTGCATCCGCGCGGGTTCTTGCTCGAAGCGATCAAGCTGACGCTGTTCTCAGACCGGCGCGTGTACGTGACAGGCGTCTCGGCGAGCCGCGCGACGGGGCCCGGCGGCGTGGCCGGGTATCTGCTCGGAATCGAAGCGACGCTCCGGTAGCGGCCGGCGCCGGGTGCTCAGACGGCGGCGACGGGCTCGGCTGCGGCAGAGGCGCTCGCGCGCGCGTGCACGTGCATCGGCAGTCCGCCGTCGGGGCTGATCGTCGGCATCTGGCGGATCTTCAGCGCGAAGTCGTCGGGCAGCGAGAAGCTGAAGCGCGAGAGCAGCAGCGTGGCGATCGTGCGCACCTCGAGCTGGCCGAAGCGCATGCCGATGCACGTGCGCGAGCCGCCGCCGAAGGGGACGTAGGCGCCCTTGGGCATGGCCGCCTTGGCCTCCGGCGTGAAGCGCTCGGGGCGGAACTGCTCGGGCGAGTCGAACACGTCTGGCAGGTGGTGGCTGGCCCACGAGGAGTAGTTGACGAAGGCGCGCGCCGGGATCGTGTGGCCGGCGAGCTCGAAGGACTCGACGGCGCGGCGCGGACCGACCCAGGCCGGCGGGTACTTGCGCAGCGTCTCGTCGAGCACCATCTCGAGCTGGGCGAGCTCGCCGGAGGTGAGCTGCGCGGCGGTCGGCGCGGCGGTGCCGTCGGGGCGGTGCGCGAGGAGCGCGTCCTGCTCGGCGAGCAGGCGCTCGGCGACGTGCGGGTTGCGCGCGAGCTCGTAGAACATGAACGAGACGGTCGACGTCGTCGTGTCGTGCCCGGCGAACAGCAGCGTCATCACCTCGTCGCGGATCTGCAGCTCGCTGAGCTGGTTGCCGTCCTCGTCGGATGCGTCGAGCAGCAGGCTGAGGATGTCCTCACCGCGAGCGCCGCTGGCGCGGCGCTCGGCGATCTCGGAGTAGATCAGCGTGTCGAGCTCGCGCGCGGCCTGCTGCATGCGCCCCCACGGCGAGCGGCGCGTGCGAAAGACGCGCAGCAGATAGTCGGAGGAGTAGAAGGCGAGCGCCTCCTCGAACAGCCCGGCGGCGTCGATTGCGCGGGCGCGCTTGCCGTCGGGGTCGACGCCGAACAGCGCGCGCATGGCCACGCGCATGGCCAGGCGACGCGTCCATGCGTAGAGGTCGATCCGTGTGCACGGCACGATCGTCTCGAGCGCGCGCTCGGTCTCGCCGAGGATCGCGTCGAGCGAGGCGGCGACGTGGTCGCGATGGAAGACCGGCAGCATGATCCGCCGCGACTGGCGGTGGAAGTCGCCGTCGATCGTCAACAGGCCGTCGCCCATCAGCCCGATCAGGTCGCGGAAGTGCCCGTCGCGCCAGGTGAAGTTGGATGCGTTCGAGACGAGGATGTGGTGATTGGCCTCGGGCCCGAGCATGAAGACGACGTTCGAGTGGAACAGGCGCAGCGTGAAGACGGGGCCGTAGCGCGCGTAGTACTCGAGCAGCATCTCGAGCGGTTCGTTGGCAAAGCGGCGCGTACGCGGCAGCGAGAAGCCCGTCTCGCCGGGCGGGAACGGCACGCCCGAGCGCTCGCTGCGCAGGTCTTCGATCATCACCTTGAACGGGTTGACCTCGAGCATCGGGGGTGGGCCGACGAGCGCCATGCGCGGAGCCTAGCTGATGGATTGGCTGGGTGGCCAGTTTCGGGTGCGCGGGAGGGTGGCTGGGCGTGGTCGACGGCCGGTCCTCGGGATCGGCGCAGCCTTGGCATACTGGAGGGGTGCGCGGTGCCGATGGCCCTGCGCGCCCCACATCGCGGGGGCGTAGCTCAGTTGGTTAGAGCGCTGCCCTGTCACGGCAGAGGTCGCGGGTTCGAGTCCCGTCGCTCCCGCTTTTGGCACCCCGCCCGTTTCCGCGCCCAGTGCGGCAGCGGCTGGCGGCTTGGAAGTACGGCACGAAGTCCTCGTGCGGCTGCACGGCGACGATCCGGCCTTCCTGCGCCCAGACCTGCTCGAACAGGGAGAGCAGGAGCTTGCGCCGCTCGGACGGCTCCGTCTCGATCTCCCAGAAGCTTGCGAAGTCGTTGAGCAGGGCGCGTGCGCGGTCGATGCCGGGGTCGGCGGCGGGCGTGCCGAGACGCTGGACCTCCTCCTCGATCGCTTGACGGCGCATGACGTACTGCGCTTTGGGAATGTCGCCGAGCACGTAGAGGTCCTGCAGGCGCTGGAGCTGGCCGAGCAGTTCTTTGCGCTTGGCGTTCGCCGGGTCGCGCTTGGGGCGCTCGGCTTTGACGGCCTTGACGATGCGGTCGATCAGCCTTTGGTCGGGCTTGAAGTCGCGGATCCACTCGACGAGCTGTTGCTCCAGGCGGTCGGCGAGGACGATCGGCTCGCCGCAGGGGTTGCCGTAGCGCCGGGCCGAGCACATGTACCGGCGCGCGGCGTTGCCGCCGCCGGTGGTGCCGTGCATGCGCGCGCCGCAGCGCTCGCGGCGGAGCAGCTTGCGCAGCAGGTAATCCTCGGACGGCGGGCCGGCCTTCAGTACGCGATTGCGCCACGAGCGGACTTGCTGCACACGGTCGAACAGCTCCGCGGAGACGATCGCTTCGTGCAGTCCCTTTGTCGTGAGTGTCGTGTCGCGCTTGCCGGTGACGTAGCCGCAGTAGGTCGCGTTGGAGAGGATGCCGCGAACGGCGTCCTTGCCGAACGGACGGTTGCGGGCGGTGCGCGCGCCGGTCGCGTTGAGCCACTGCGCGACTGTCAGGTCGGACTCCTGGCCGGTCGCGTAGCGCTCGAATGCTTGTTGCACGAGCGGTGCTCGTTTGGGATCGGGGACGGCGATCTTGCTGAGAGGATCGCGCATGTAGCCCCACGGCAGCGTGCCGGTCAGGTGACCCTGGCGCGCCTTCTCTTTCAGTCCGCTGCGCACCCAGAAGGAGAGCGAGACGGAGTAGTACTCGTCGAACATCTCGTGGATCGACTCGGCAAGGAACGACGAAGGGTCTGAGTGGTCTTCGCCCATCGGCTGCGTGACGGAGATGACGCGGATGCCGAGCTTCTCGCGCAGCATCTGCTTGTAGCGGCGTGCCTCGACTTGATTGCGCGCGAAGCGCGAGGTGTGAAAGACGAGCACGACGTCGAACTTGCCGGCGGCGGCGTCGGCCATCAGGCACTGGAACTGCGGACGCGACGCGGACTTGCGCCAGCCGGAGTGAAAGTCGCAGTACTCGCCGATCAGCTGCAGGTCGTTCTCGGGCGCGAACTCGCGGATGCGCTCGCGCTGTGCGTCGGGCGAGAAGCCCTGGCCTTGCTCCTCGGTCGACTCGCGGATGTACGCGACGGCGCGGAGCGGTGCGTTAGGCATCGCCTCGGGCGGCGGCGGTGAGGGCGCGTCCGCGTCGCTGCCACCAGTCGGCGAACCAGCGCGCGAAGTCGTCGAGGGCGGGGTCGTGAGTGACGTTGCGGTCGTCATTGCTGCCTCCTCGGTCATCGTGCGGGCGCTCGATCAGAGCAGAGCCGTCAGCCGATCTCAAGCGCTGTTTGGGAGTCGTCCGCGAAGCCTTCATCGCAAAGAGAAAGGTCGCTTTCGCGGGGGCGTGGGTACAGCGTCTCGATCAAGGCATGCGACTGACGCTGAGCAATCTCGACGCCTGTGTGCGAGCGACGCTTCGTGACTCGGCCTTGCCGGGACTCTTTGCTGCGCTTGTTCTGTTGAGATTTTTGTGTTCTATCCCCCCTTATCGGGGTTGGTTTTGCCCGTCCGCTATGCCGGATTGCAGCAGCTTTTAGGTCCGCAGGGTCCTCGTTTCATGATGCGAGGACGGAAACGAGTACCGAAACGAGGGCGGAAACGAGTACGGAAGCGAGGTGGGGGTTTTGCGGATCGACAGCAGCGTCACATGCCCGCTCGCGTGAAGAGTCGCCCGAGACTGACGCCCAGCCCGGCCGTGATCCGCAGCATCGTTTCGAGCGTCAGGTTGAAGTCGCCGCGCTCGATCGCGCCGTAGTAGGAACGGTCGAGGCCTGCGTGCCGAGCGAACGCTTCCTGGCTGTATCCGGCCTGCTCGCGCTCGGTGCGAATCGCCTTGGCGAGTGCTTGCTGGGAGGGGTCGAAGGCTGCTCTGCGCGTCATGGCTAGAGCGCTCCGTCGTATAGCTCGTCCGAGCGTCGCGCGGCGCGGGTGGGGAAGACGAAGTCGCCGAGGCGATGCACGAGCCCCGCTCGCGCCAGCGCGGAGACGGCGTCGGCGGCGTCGCCCCGTCCGTGCAGCTCGCGCCCAAGCTCGTCGAGCGTGCAGGGTGCGCGGTCTTCGAACAGCAGGAGCAGGACGGCTCGCTCGTTTGCGTCGAGGCGCTCGCCTGGGTTCTCGTTGCCGGAGATGCTGCGTGTCTCGCTCATCGCTGGGCTCCTTTCGGTGCGGCACCGATGGGGCGCGAGCGAGCACGACCGGCCGTGGGTCAAGAGCTACGGTTCGGGCGTGGCATCGAAGCTAGTCCTTCGGTGTCCACAGGCCGGGGCGGGCGTTGGCGCGCTCGTCCCGGCCGCTTGGTTGTTGGGTAGCGGCAGAGCAGAGCAGACCTCGTGGCAGATCTCAAGAGGCCTCTCGATACCACCCGCGCACAGCGCCAGGCCGACGATTACCAGCCTCTCGCTCGATTGCGCCCGAACTGCGGCGTAGACTCGAATGCGTGGCGATCCAATCCCCCCAACGCTGCGCACCCGAGCCATTCATGGGCGCGGCTGATCTTGCGGAGGATCGCCTGACCAGTTGGGTCCCGGACGTGGCAAGCGATGCTGACCTCCCGCAGCTTGGCGCGGCAGCGCCCAGTTGTGACCCGGAGGTCCGGGTACTCAAGGTACCCCTTCCTGGAGGCGGTGCGATGCAAGTACCTGTCGTTCATCCGCGGCTGCTCGTCGCGCTGCACGAGATGGTCGCCGCCCTGCGAGAGGACACGCAATCTCTCCTTACGCAAGGCGTGTTTGGCTACCCGTATGGGGCCGACCAAACTTGGCACTACGCACCTTCCTGGCGAGCCTTCTCTGACGCCACGGCGTCGTACGCTGGGCAAGCGCGATGGGTTGCATTCACCGACGTTGCATCGTTCTTTCGTTCTACGTCGTGGCAAATGGTCGCTGATGCAGTTCATCCTTATGCGACGCCGCAGGCGGCTAATGAACTCCATGCAGTATCTGTGCGGTTTGCAGCTGCGGGACTAGAGTATCTCCCGTCCGGCTATTCCGACGCTCGTTTTCTGGCAAATCTCGTTCTTGCGAGCGTCGATCAAGCGATTGGTATCCCGTTTGTACGCTGGGTTGATGACTATCGGCTATTCGCCGAGACATACGAGGAGGCGAGCGCCGCGCTAGCTCGTATGCACGGCGCGATGCGGCTCGTTGGTCTTGAACCGAACGATAAAAAGACGCGCATTGTTCCCGGGTGTGAGGCAGCTACAGAGCATCGCAACACGCTAGTGTCCTGACGCATTAATTCGGTCGCAGTAGCGGCTGATCGAGTCGAGGATCTGATCGGCGGTCTTGGTCCAGACGTATGGGCGTGGGTTCTCGTTCCAGTCGGCGATCCAGGCACGGATGTCCGTGTTGAGCTCGCGCACCGAGCGGTGCGCGCCACGCCGTAGCTTCTTGCTGGTGAGCTCTGAGAACCAACGCTCGACGAGGTTCAGCCAAGAGCTTGAGGTCGGGGTGAAGTGCAGCACGAAGCGGGGGTGCGCGAGCAGCCATTTCTTGATCGCCGGCGTTTTATGAGTTGAGCTGTTGTCGAGGATCACGTGCACGTCGAGCTCTGCGGGAACCTCACGATCGATCCTCTGCAGGAACTTCTTGAACTCGATCGCGCGGTGGCGGGCATGCAGCGAGCCGATCACCTTGCCGCTCGTGAGGTCAAGCGCCGCATAGAGGCTCGAGGTGCCGGAGCGCTTGTAGTCGTGGGTGGCGCGCTGCGGGGTGCCGGGCAGCATCGGCAGGATCGGAGCTGAGCGGTCAAGCGCCTGGATCTGGGACTTCTCATCGACGCAAAGCACGACAGCTCGCTCGGGCGGGTTCAGGTAGAGCCCGACGACGTCGCGGACCTTCGCCACGAACTGAGGGTCCTTGGAGAGCTTCCAGGTCTCCTGGCGATGGGGCTGAAGCCCAAACGCACGCCAGATGCGGTGCACTGCCGACTGGGTGAGCCCGACCTCGGCGGCCATCGAGCGCGTCGACCAGTGCGTCGCGTCCTTAGGTGTTGACTCGAGCGTCTTTACGATCACCTGCTCGACCTGCTCGTCGCTGATCGTCCGTGGTTTGCCCGGGCGCGGCTCATCGATCAACCCGTCAAGGCGGAACTCAGCAAAACGAGAGCGCCACTTGCGCACCATCGGCCGGTGCACCCCAAGACGCGCGGCGATCTCGGTGTTATTCAGCCCCTGGGAGGCCAGCAGCACCACCCGGGAGCGCTGCGCGAGCGCCTGTGCGCTGCTTCGACGACGCGCCCATGACTCAAGCTGGGCGCGCTCATCCTCGGACAATTCGATCTGAACCGGCGTAGAGATAGGCATACATTCTGCCTACCCTGCTAGGACCGAATTAATGCGTCAGGACACTAGCGAGCGTGTACCACCCCGATCGCGACCCGCCAGAGCTCGTACGCCGCAATCTGCACCGCGTGTTTTGGGCAGCAGTAGAAGATCCGATTAAGCACCGCCGCGATTTGCGCTTCTCGCTCTCGCGGCTCGCCCGAGAGGGTGACTCTACCGGAGTGGATTGGGGAATCCAATCGCTCGGAATACTAACTTGGGAAGTGCCGCGGCTTGTCAGTTATCTCGCACATTTCGCCGGCGAAGCACGAGTGGCAGGTGCCGTCGATGCCGCGCTCGCTAAGGCAGCGCGAGAAAACGATGTCTGGATGCTTGCGCGACTCGTACCTTTGGCCTGGCGGACCGGGCTCTCCCAGCAAACGGTCTGCCTTCTTGCTGACCGTTTGGATCGCCTTAGCGGGTCAGCTGCATGGGGTCTTGTGGTGCGCACGCTTGCGCACGAGGGCGACGAACGCACGATTGGCGCGTCCTTGAGCGTGGAGCGATTGGGGATCACCGCGCCGCCCTCGCTGCCCTAGCGGACATAGGGAGTGATGTGCCTCACTGGCTCTCTGAATGCGAGCCGGCACTGGCCGCAGCGCTGCGCCACGGCCCAGCCGAGCCCCCCCGGACCGAGAGCCTGCTCTAGCGAGGCGCGTTGAGCGACCTCGCCACTTCATCGTTTGACTTTTACGACGGTGTTCGCATTCTTCTCCCCGGCGCAATCGTTGCCGGGCTTTATGAGGCCGTCGTGAAGACCTTCGCCCTGCATGCACCACTACCGACGTCGGATGCCCTCACCGCGCTGATCATCGTGGCCGTCGTCGTGACCGGACCCCGTTCATCGGTCCACCTCTTGTGAGAGTCGGTTGTCGTTGAAGCTAGTGGTTGTGCGCTCATCCTGGAGCTTCCACGCGTGCGCGAAGCGAGCCGGCGCCGCCATCCCCAGCGCTGAGTGTGGCCGGCGCTCGTTGTAGTCCTCGCGGAAGTCCTCGACCATGACCCTGGCCTCGGCGAGACTGCAGAACAACTCGACCGAGAGCAGCTCGTCGCGCACACGCGAGCCGAAAGACTCGACGTAGGGGTTCTGCCAGGGTGAGCCGGGCTCGATGTAGGCGCTTCCGGCACGGGCGAAGCGACACCAGTCTCTGAGCGCGTTGGCCGTCAGCTCCGGGCCGTTGTCACAGCGGATGAACTGCGGAGCGCGGCCGCGTTTGCCGACGAGCCGTTCAAGCGTGGCGACGATGGCGTCGGCATCGATCCTTCGGTGGCATTCGATCGCAAGCGCCTCGCGCGTGAACTCATCGACCACGTGCAGGAGCTTCAGGATCTTCCCGTCGGCGCTCTGGTCGAACTGGAAGTCAAGCGCCCAGACGTGATCGGGATGCTCGGCGCGCAGGCGCTTGGCCGGCACTGTCGAGCTGCCCAGGCGCCGGCGCTTTCTGCGGCGCACGGGCACGCGCAGGCCCTCCTCGCGCCACAGGCGCTGCACGCGCTTGCGGTTCACGCTCCAGCCCTCCTCGCACAGCGTGGCGTGCGCGCGGCGGTAGCCCCAGCGAGGGCGCTCGCGGGAGAGCTCGCGCAGCCGGGCACGCAGCGCGCCGTCATCGTGAGCGCCGCATGGCTCACGGCGCTGGGTGGAGCGATGCTGACCGGCGATCTGGCATGCCCGCCGCTGCGAGAGCCCGAGGCGGTCCTCGAGCATCAGGACCGCGGCTCTGCGTCGCGACGGGCTCACCAGTTTCCCCGCGAGATCTCCCGAAGCGCGAGGTTCTCGAGCTCCTTGTCGGCGACCAGGCGCTTGAGCTGGGCGTTCTCGCGCTCGAGCTCCTTCAGGCGCTTGACGTCGTCTGCCTTCATTCCGCCGTACTGCGCTCGCCAGCGGTGATAGGTCTGCTCGGAGACTTCCAGGGCCTTGCAGAGCTCTGGGACGGCGGTCCCCTCGGCCAAGAGCCGGTCGGCCTCCCGCAGCTTCCTGACGATCTGCTCGGGCGTGTGTCGTCTGCGCTTCACCTCGATGGTCCTCCTCTCGCCCATTTTGCATGGGCTGAAGGACTCTCACACGAGGCGGACCGAACTTAGGGGGTCGGGCCACTCGTATATGTGTGCACACCACGCGATATTCCTTGTGGTGGCCGTAGCGCTTGCGACCGCAGTCTGGTCGTTTCGCTATCTCCGCGGCGTCTTCTCGCCAGCACCAGGGTCGCAAGAAGTTGGGATCGTCAAGCGCTTGTCCGGCGAGGAGCGCCGAAACATCGAAGCATCGAGCAGCACTCTAGTTGTCTGCTTTACGGCTCTCGTGACGACGATCCCGCCTGCGGTGCGTCTCCCAGCGGGCACGCACTTGACGCTTGGCGTAGCGCTGGGCTGGACCGCCGTGATGCTCGCGGGCGCGGTCCTCATGCTGTTTCGTGGGCATGAGAGAAAGCTATGGGGAGCGTACTTCACAGTCTCGACTTGGATGAGTTTCAACCGAGATGAGATAGTCTCCCAATATAAGTTGGTGGTCAACGAAGCTGGGACTCCTTAAGAGGGAGCCACAGAATCACAGCGCGCATTGGTTTCCGCGCCTGATCTCTACGGGGTGCCGAACGACGCCTCCACCCCACCGATGACCGCGACCTATTGTCTTCAACGGGGAAGTCACTTATTGCGCAGCTAGCAAGCGCCGATTGCCCCGAACAAGTGCATGTGCCTCATCAACGCGCTACTGTCGCGCCCCATGCTTGCCCTCTTCGGTGTGCATCTACAAGCTCTCGCTGATCACCTGCTCGCTCCGCTTGCCACCCTCGGCGTTGTCGCTGGCGGCAGCGCGATCATTGGCGCGATCGTCGGCAATGTCGAGGCAGTCGATGAAGAACTATCTGACACCGACGGTGATGCTCACATCCAGCGTCGCTACAACGACGGCCTCATCATTGGCGGGTCCGCCAGCCTCATCCCTGTGGCCCTGCTCGTCATTGAAGCGCTCGTATGAGCCACCGCCGATCCCTTCGCCATCTTGTTGCTCTCGTCGCCGCAGGTGGACTCATTACGCTCGCCGTTGTCGTAACCGGTATCACCCCGGTTTGGCTCGCCGCGGGGCCGCTTCTCCTCGTGATTATCGACACTCTCGTCTACAGCCCGTCGGTTCGCATGCGCGTGCGTGACGTCGCTGAACTCGTCTCCCGACGCGGGCGTTCGTCCCCCGCCACCCGGCACCAGCTTGAACCTGCGTACCTCGCGCTTTCACTCAGTGAGCGGTATGGCCTGCGGGTGCTGGAGTTGCTGATCAGTGTCGTTGGTGTTGCAGTAGCCATCGCTTTTCTCCCGCTCTCCGTCTGGCTCGGGCTCGTCGCTCTCTTGTTCGCATTTGTCGCCGTTGCTCAGTTTGCGTCTCGCCGTGGTGCTCAGTACGAGCTGG
This sequence comes from uncultured Solirubrobacteraceae bacterium, assembly GCA_963717665.1. GTDB lineage: Bacteria > Actinomycetota > Thermoleophilia > Solirubrobacterales > Solirubrobacteraceae > Palsa-744. Next base: position 2,108,826 of record OY970348.1, on the reverse strand, counting down.
AGGTATCGCTCTTTCCGCCGCATATTCACGTCGGTCCGAGCTCTCTTGGCCTCGGGCTCTCGCCGCCCGGGTCGCCGATGGAGTGGCTCCAACTGCAGCTCGATGAGACCGGCACACGACCGCTATCCGTCGCCGTCGTTGGGATTTGATCGCGCGGTGCCGACGGGTATGCGCGAGGCGCTAGTCGCGGTCGTTGCCCGGACACGTGGCGCGAACCTCCACTACCTGACTGCTAGTGAGTTCATGGTCGTCGGCAGTCGGCGGGTGGTCCAATCGGTTTTGTCAGCAATCGCCGACAGGCCGCGTTTGGAACGTCCGCTCGGTGAGTCGCCTTCGGCCACATACATCATTGGCGAAGCTGTCTACCCTCGGGATGCCGTGACACCCACTGAGTTGATCGGCAAGGCGCGCCGAAGTGCCTCGAGACCGCCGACCTAGCCGACGTGTCTATGCCACGGATTAGCGCCGACGAATCGCGGTAGCGTCGCCGGATCGCGAGGGAAGAGGATATCTGGCGTTGGAACTACGGCTTAGCCGCTGCTTCGAGCGTTTGGACGATTACATCTATGTCACCGTTCTTGATGCGCTCCTCTTGCTCAATGTTGAGGAGGCCCGTGGACGGACTCCGCGAGACGCCGCCCTCGGTCTCGAAGATGTCGCGTATCTGTGTCGGCGTGAGGCCACGCTGGTGTAGGTCGATCACCTGAGCGCGCCAACTGATCGCTGTGGCGTTGCCGGTGGTCGCCCAGTCTTGCCGCAGCGCTTCCTGCGCAGTGTTCGAGGCTGCCGCGGCAGCCTCGGCACTAGCTTGAGCATTCCGCTCTGATTGCTCGGCAAGGCGTCTTTGGGTTCGCGAGCTGGCACGGGCGAGCATTGCAACGAAAGCGCTTGTGCAGCTGGCGAGCGCTGCGACCCACGTCGCTGCAGAGCTTGCCAGCACCGGAGCAAGTGTCACGTCCCTAACTTCGGCGCGTGGAGCGTCTGCTCCTGCTAGCCAACCGGAAGGCGGCATATACCCCGGGTAGTGCACTCCGCGCTGCGCTCCGCGTAGCGCGGAGTAAGGGCGCTGAGTGCTCGTTACGGTGCAGGTAGGGAGCCGACGCGTCTGATCTCAATGGGGTGCCAAACGAGGCCCCGACCCCCCGACGTGACGCTCACGATCTACGTTGAGCTGCTTGGCGAGGGCGTTGATGTGTGGCGACCTGTCGTAGCAAGACGGGAAGCAGATGGCACCTACCGCCTACCGGACGAAGCTCCCGATGGCGAGCGCTGGGCATTCCCTCCAGGCGCGAGGGTCCGTTGCGAGGATGCCGCAATCGCTGATAGCTACGAGTTGGCCGCGCGCGAGCTGGTCGAGTAGCTACAGCGCGCGTCTACACGTGTAGTTCACCCGTGGTTCTGGCGAATCTCGATGGGGTGCCAAACGAGGCCCCGACCCGGGACAGACCGCGACCTATTGTCTGCGGGCGAAGTCGAGTCCCAGCTGATGGCGCACTGTCGGTTCCTACATGCAGGAGTATTCGCTCTCGTAGGTAATCTCCGCGTGTGGCACTTGGAGCTAAGCGGCCAAGCGGCGGAGGAGACGCTCAGGAGATCATTTCCTTGGCGTGGGAAAGCTTGCCAGCGGCTGATCGCGCGTTGTTGGAGGCGATCGGTGCATCTCAATGGCAAGTCACGACTGGACCGCTTGGGGACGCAGCGCACGCGCTGCTCCGGTCGGCTGGTCATCCAGGGCTCGCCGCCGCCCAGCGCGAGGAGCTGAATAAGGCACTCGGAGTTTGGTTGCGCGAGCTGAGGATCGTTCTAATCTGGGCCGACCACCCGAAGCTTGAGGGTCTAGACCACCAATCTCGTGAAGCATTCCTATCACGCATTGCGTGGCATGAGTGGGCGCACGCGCTGAGCGTCGTCCGATGTACCGATGAGGATGTTGCGGCTGGCGAGAAGCTCCTCGCCCTAGCACCGGAGGGCGTTCGCCGACGCATCCGCGGCGCTGGATATCCTCGGAAAGACCTGACCTACGAGGTAGTTGCCGAATCGTATGCCTTGCTCATGGTTCGGCGGCTTGCCGGAAGGAGGGGACGTCCATCATGGCTGAACCAAGAGATATACGGACTCCTCGCACGAGTGACGGGGTGGAGCGACTGAAGGCCACGGACGGTTATGTCCTGGGAGAGGATCAGCAGGTCGAGGATGTTCTAGCCGTCGACGCCGAGCTGCTTCGAAGCGAAGGTATTGAGCCCGCATGGCCGGGCTTCGGCAAGACGCAGCGTCAGACTGCTGACTAGCGGGTCGACCTGCGCTGCGGTGCCCACCGCTACGAGGCGGTCTGACGATGTTCAAGCTCGCGCTCAACGGCGCCGGGCAGTCGTCTGGCGATCTGATTTCTACGGGGTGCCAAACGAGGCCCTGACCCCCGGAGTGACCGCGACCTATTGTCTGAGGCAACCGTCGATTGGCCGAATCTCTCGCCACTGATGCGCGGAGATCACTGATGCAATCGGATCGTCTATCCGGGGGGCTGTTGTTTCATGCGTAGCAGCGTGAGCTCATGATCGCGTGCCGCCCGAGCTTCTGCCAGTTTACGATCCCGCTGCTCCTGGTTTCGTCTGCTAAACCGTTCGCGCATGTCTTCGAGCTGTTGCTTGCCGTCCAGCTGCCTTTGCGCCTCTGTCAGTTCGGCGCTGAGACGTACAACGATCTCTTCTAGCTGTCTCGCGTATGTTGGATTGGTTTGCGCGTGCAACGCAACCTGCCGCTCAAGCGCGATGGTGACCGCTGGTGACGCCGTGCCGGCTCTTACTGCCGTCAGGGCTTGCTTCTGGGCGGGCGCCGTCATTGCGGGCGCAATCGCCTGAGCAGCCCGCTGACCAAGAACCTTGCCGACCTCGCTGCCGGCACTACCAGCCGCTCTCGTGAGGAACGCGACCACGAGCGACGCAAGCGTCAGCGGATCCATGGCATATAAGTATCCACCATTGAGCCCGGGAGGACAAGACAAGAACCGATCCGTTGAGGTCGTAGTCCGTGACGACCTAGAGCCGAATCTCAATCTGCGTGACCGGGTGCCGAACGAGGTCCCGACCCCCCGGATAGACCCGTGACCTGTTGTCTGCGAATCAGGAGAGTGGTCCCTAACCGTCTTCGCGCAAAGCAAGGACAGAAGGACTAGGCCTAGTTCGAGAAGTAGGCGGGTTCCAATTGCTTGCCATACACGGTACCTTTCGGGGCATGGCGACGCTAGCGAGCGGGGACGCTGCGGTCGACGCCACGGCTGATTGGCCCCACGCGCGTCTGATTCCGACTTACGGCATTCGGAGTCAGGAGGAGCAGGAGAAGAGGGCGACGGCCTGCTTGCTCGCAGTGATGCATGGCGTACCGGAGTTTGGCCACGCGCTTCTCGGGGAGCTGGGCGCTCCCCGGTCGCCGAACGTCGAAACCTTTGCCGAGGTTCGCTTCAAGAGCGCGGAGGGCAAGACGGACATTCCCGATGGCGCGATCGTCTGTGAGCGAGGCGCCAAGCGTTGGACTTGTCTAGTCGAGGTTAGGACTGGATCCGCCGCCTTGAAGGACGATCAAGTAGGGCGGTATCTGGATATCGCACGCGATCAAGGCTTCGACGGTGTTCTGACGATCTCCAACCAGATCACGCACGGCGTATCCGAGTCTCCGGTATGCGTCGACGGCCGAAAGCTCCGCAAAGCGAAGCTCTGGCACTTGTCTTGGTGGCGAGTCTTGACCGAGGCCGTCGTGCAGAGTCGGCATCGGGGGGTCTCAGACCCCGACCAGGCATGGGTACTTCGCGAGCTGATCCATTACTTGAGCAGTGAAGCATCCGGCGTGTCGGGCTTTGAAGACATGGGTGCGCATTGGGTGACTGTTCGCAGCGCTGCCCGCGATGGCACGCTCCGCCAAGGGGACCAAACGACGCGTCAGGTCGCCGAACGTTGGGAGCAGTTCGTCGAGTATCTCTGCCTGAGCTTCTCCCAGGAACTCGGCCGCAATGTCACGACACCTCGCCCTCGCAAGCAAACTACGACTGACCGCGTAGAAGCAGCAGATAAGGCACTAGCGACTCGTGGCGTCCTCCTGACGACGGTCCGCGTTCCCGACGCGATTGGCGACTTGCATATCCTTGCCGACCTCAAAGCTCGCCAGACCTCAGTCAGCGTAAACCTTGCGGCGCCGACCGAAGGACGCCCGAAATCGCGAATCAACTGGCTGCTACGCCAGTTGCAAGATGCCTGGCCAGACCTACGGGTCGAGGTCTGGTATCCCCATGCTCGAGAGAGCGTTGCCGCAACGCTGGATCAGGTCAGCGGCCAGCCAGATCAGCTGCTCTTCGCCGCAGACCCCAAGCGCGAGCCACGGTCCTTCACCTTGACGCTCAGCCGGCCGATGGGGCAGAAGCGAGGTCGTGCTGAGGGCTCGTTCGTGCGCGAGACACGTGCGCAGGCTGTCACGTTCTATCGAGACCTCGTTCAAAACCTCAAGGCATGGCAAGTCCGACCTCCGCAGATTCCTTCCGAGCCGGATTCGCCTGCAACCCCACCCGCTTCGCCGCCCGACATTCTCCCGTTGCAGCCCAAAGACGTCGTGCCGCCGGGCACCAGTAACGAGGACATGTCCGACTTCAAGGCCCCGGCTCCACCGATCTATGGAGAGACCACCGCCGTCGCGACCGAGCCTTCAAGTGGCGCCCCGACGGCCACCGGAGAGGAGTGAGGAGTGAAATTCGAGGTCTATCCCGACGGCAGCGGCAAGTACCGCTGGCGGCTGTGGCCGGGGAGCAACAAGGTTGCTGCGTCCGGCGAGTCGTTTGCGAGCAAGTTCAACGCCGGGGGCGAGTCGTTTGTCTCAAAGGCCAACGCAGAGCGTGCGGCGGAGAACGTGCGAGACAGCGCGGGCGGCGCTACGGGGCCTTAGCGCACCGCCGAAAGACATCAACGGAGCTCCCGGCTGCCGCTCGTCTCTTTAGACGCCGAGCGAGGCTTTCGTCTAAATTTATGTAGAATTGGACGCCCTTATGGGCGCCCAGACAAACAAAAGTCCGCTTGATCGAACTCGCCTGTGCGAGCTCGCGAAAGTTCCCCGCGGCAAGCACATCCGCTGGACCCAAGATCAGCTCCTCGCCTCCAAGCAGCGTTACGGCGAGCTCGACCTGATCCGCGCTGCGATTCTCGATGAGCTCACACGCGTCGTTAAGCCCTCCCTGGCTAAGACCGCTTGGCTACAGGTCGAGGCTGGCCTCGACGCCATCGGCCCGTACCTCCAAGTCCTGGTGTGCACCACCACAAAGCGTGCACACCTCGTCCACAACAGTACCGAGCTAGACCAGATGCTCCCGCGCAACGAGCCAGTCATCGTCGTTGACCTCGGCGAACGAATCGCCGAAGCGCGAAACCGATTGCGTGAGTTCCGAACGACCACCACGCAAGGGTCGAACGCCCAACATGCACCAGCTGTGCCTGCGACCGTTCCTCTCCGGGGCGGTGCGTGAGATGTACCCCGGCGAGAGCCCCGAGCGTTACCCGCCCGACGCCCGCGAACGAGCGATCACGCGAGATCTATGGCTCGTACGCGACAAAGGTGATGCGAACGCGGGGCTCCCTGACCGACTCGGCGAAGCCGGGGATGGTCGGGGCTTCGAGTGGATCGGGGTGCCGGCGGAGCACGCAAAATACGCGAGCCCAGCCGTTACCGCCAAGTTTCAGCAGCGCTTGCGCGACGCCTCAATACGAAGCGCCGAGGTGCGAGTCGAGCAGGAGGAAGAGGAACTCCGGACGAGCCGCGAGACGAACAGGCTGAACGAGAAGGCGTTCGACAAGCAGATCAAACAGGGATCACGGTCGAGCGCCGTCCGCTTCCTACGCAGCGTCGTAATACTTATGGCACTCATCTGGATGCTTGTCATCCTCGGGCTGTCCAGCGTGGGCTCCCCAGCTGCTGGCCAGATCACCCCCGGTGCGGTCATCCGGTACGCCACGAAGCTGATCGATGGAGTTGAGGCTGCGATTGGAGTGCGCCACACGCCACGGCACGAGCCGGCCGCACGGCTTGCGTAGCCCTCCCCGTAGAGCTACCTAGCTGGCTGGCCGGGCGCGGCCATCAGCGTGCCCCATCGCTGGCAGTAAACCCCCGTCATCATTCCTGATCTCAATGGGGTGCCAAAACGAGGCCCTGACCCCCGTCGCTACCGCTTTTCTTTCGAGCGGCGCCAGCGTCAACCGGCGGATACGGCTCTGGCTCGAGACACTGGCACTGGTCTCCGACTGATCGTCCGGGCGTTCGACTCGGGCACGACGAGAACTATGGCGGCGCAGCTCGTGTGAATCTTTCTGCGTCTCGGCGAGCCGTGGCTCATCTCGCCGATTTTGATTACTCACCGTTCGCTACTGCGCGCGGTGCGCGGCGTTCGCGCCTGGGCCTCTTCATGCAGCCGCCCCCCGGTATGGAATGATCCTCCCGTGGCGCTTGCTACGGAGGAGGAGCTACCCGCCAGTCGCTGGCGCACCATTGCTGTAGGCCGGTGGCCCGTATGGCTGCTGGCCGGTGCGGCTGCGCTGAACGTCATCGTCCTGCTCACGCAGCTTCGGGGCTTCATCGACGGTCTCTACCGCAACCCGGACATCGCGTTCTCGGAGGTACTGACGGCCCTCAGCGGGAGCGCCGGCCCGGGGCGCGTGGTCGTCTTGGGCAGCCACCCCTTCTACGAGGCGTGGTGGCTTGAAAAGGCGACAGTAGGGCTTCCACACCACTGGCAGATATGGGAGGGCATCCCATTCGTGATCGCCTTCCTGGGGATAGCGCTCATGGCGTGGGCGGCGTGGCGCGCGCTTGGTGCGTTTGCGGCGCTCCTGACCACGACCGTGATGGTCGCGCTGGGCAAAGCGATGCGCCTGATCCTGTTCGCCTCGGACGCGCACGGCTATGCCGTCGCGCACGGGGCGCTCATCGCCGCGGCGATCGTGTTCGTGTCGGAGCGGGCGGTTCGCGGACGGCTGTCATGGCCGCTGCTGGCGGGCGTGGGCATCCCGCTCACGATCCTCAGCGCCGTCGGAGCGACCGATCCGCTCATCGAGTTCGCCTTCCTGCCGAGCCTCGCGGTCGCGGGCTGCGTGGTCTGGTGGCGCCACCCCGGTTACGCGCAAAGGCAGTTGGCGGTCTTCTGCGTCGCGGTGTGCGGCGCCTCGATCGTAGGCGCCCAGTTGCTCGACGTCCTCATGCGCTCCGAACACGTGGTCGCGTCTCCCTTCCCCATAACTTTTGTCGCGTCCACCTCGATCTTCACGAACCTCCAAGCGACCATCACGTCGGTCGCCAGCCTCGGCGGGGGTGAATTTTTCGGTCGTCCGGCTGCCGGGACCGTGCTGCTGGTCTTCACCCTCGGCGTGCTCACGATCGTGGGCCTGGTCGCCGTGCTGAGACTCGCGTGGCGTTACGCCAAGTCGCTTGACCGGCGAAGCAGCAGAATGACGAGCGCCCAGGACATCTACGTTGCCTTTTGGATCGGCGTGATCGTCCTGTCACTCGCGGCGTACGTCCTCACGAGCGTGGGGATTGAAGGAGCCAATCGTTACCTGCCGGGAGTTTACGCGGGGAGTGCTGCCCTGCTGCCAGTCCTTGTCGGTCAACGTGCCCTCAAGCGCGCTCTCCTTGCGGGGGCGGTGACGCTGTTCGCGATTCTGATCGCCACCAACCACCTGGTCGAAGGCCCGCTGGTAGGAGTCGGCCCCTCGCGGAGCGAGGCATACAACGTGCTCAATTTTGTGCGAGCTGAGCACGCGGACCACGGCTATTCGACCTATGAAGTCGCGCCCGTCGCGACGTGGCAGACCCATGCCGCGCTCAAGGTCTATCCGATATTCGTGTGTAATGGAAGTGTGTTTCCTGGCGGTCTCAGCGAAATAAACACGTGGTATCGACCAAAGGCCGGCACGCGTAGCTTCGTCATCACACAGTCGGGAACGCCTTTCGCAAGCAACCCGCCCCAATTCGGCACGCCTCTGGCCGGGGAGTCGTATGGACCGTACAGCGTCTACGTATACGGACACGACGTCGCCGCGAACCTCGGTGGGACGTGCTGAAGTCGTTCTTCGTGCTCAGCGTGCGGCGCTGACCGGTGGCGGCCTGGTCGGCGAAACACGCGGCCCCGACCCCACGAGTGCCCGCGACCTCTTGTCTGCGGCGATTGCAAGCAAGGGTGGGGGACCTGTATTAGAGTGCTAACGGTGCAGCGTATCACTCTGCTACATTGCGTATCAGTCTTCTACCAGGGAGTTTTTCATGGCTGCCGCTGCCGACCGGCCCACGCGAGTTCCATCCGACCTATTCGACAGCGCAGTCGTCGAGGGCGCCAAAGAGAACCGTTCGGCCAAGCAGCAGCTCGAGCACTGGGTGCGAGTCGGGATGTCGGTTTGCGCGCGCCAGACAGCTGCCAGGCATCGGGTAGAAGCCGCCTTGGCAGGAGCCCTCCCGGTCGAGCATCTCTCCGATGAGGAGGGAATCGTGTTCGATTCCGAGGTGCAGTCCCGACTGGAGGCGCGTCTGCGCACGACCAACCTTGGCGCGGTCCTTGCCGCACGCGGGGTCACGACCGTGGCGCTGAACGAGCAAGGCGAATTGACGGAGTATCGGCCTGACGGAGCGAGCGCGTCCGTTTGAAGCAGCTGCATTTGGTCATTGGACCGAATGGCTCGGGCAAGACCACGTTCTTCGAAGAGTTTCTCGCGCTGGAGCTGCCGGGCTACGTGTATGTCAACGCGGACGAAATCGCCAAGGCCAGGTGGCCCGCAGACTCCGATGCGCACGCCTACGAGGCCGCTCAGGTAGCTGCCGAGACTCGCGCGCACCTAATCGCCGGCGGCCGGTCCTTCATTGCCGAGACGGTCTTCTCCCATCGGTCGAAGCTCGACCTGATTCGTTCTGCGCAAATGGTCGGCTATCAGGTTGTGCTCCATGTGATGCTCGTGCCGGAGGAGCTGGCGGTCAGGCGCGTCGCGTACCGGGTGCAGGCGGGCGGGCACGACGTACCGGAGCGCAAGATTCGGGAGCGCTACCACCGGTTGTGGCCACTCGTTGCGCAAGCTATCTCTCTGGCGGACAGGGCTGTCTTGTATGACAACTCGCGGCGCACTGGGCCAGTCAAGATCGCGGAGTTCTTCGGTGGACTGCCAATCGGCGCTGCCACCTGGCCGGAGTGGGCGCCCGAGCCAATGGTCTCCCGCTGGGGTGAATAAAGCAGCGCACGCGCGAAGAGATCTCATCGGACGTCGAGCGCTTCTGAGCATGGCAAAGCGCCGGCCGGTTCTCGCCCGTCCCGCACCCTGATCTTAATCAGGTGCCAACGCGGCCTTAACCCCTCTGAGACCGCGGCCAAGCGGCCGGCAGTCGGACGGCAATAGCCGGAACCACTGCTAGAGGACCACGAGCAGCAGCTCTGCACAGCGTCTTAGGTTCACCGACCTTGAATTTACAGTGAGTCTGCTGAGGCAGCAGGCACACCAGCGATCCGCAACTTCGACCACCGCCGGTTGTTCGTTCGTCATAACCGAATCCGGGGGTTGGTTGTGAGAGAGGATCTGCTTGCATTGCTGTGCTGCCCGTCTTGCGGCATGCGCGAGAGCTTTAGGCTGGCCGACGAGGTCAACGACGGCCGAGAGGTCCGTGAGGGCTGGCTTTGCTGTTCTGCTTGCGAGTCCCGCCGCCCAATCGTTCAGGGGGTCGCTGACCTGCTGCTGAACCCATCCGCCGAGGTGATCGCCGAGGCCGAAGGGCTTGAGCGTTTCGCTCAGCTCATGGCAAGCGACGGGTGGGATCGTGCGCGAGTGCTGCGTCTTCCACATGACGCAAGCGGCTACTGGTTTGGTCAGGCGCAGGCAATGGAGCACCTGTTTGAGACGGTCCCACTCGTCGCCGGCCAGCGGATACTCGATGTCGGCGCCAACACGTGTTGGGCCTCGGCCGCGTTCGCAAACGCCGGCCTGTACACGGTGGCGCTCGACATCTCGATGACCGAGATGCAGGGACTCCGCACTGCGGACTGGTGGATGGAGGAGGCGGGCACCTACTTCGAGCGAGTGCTAGCGCAGATGTCCGGCATGCCGTTCGCCGATGGCTGCTTCGACTGGGTCTTCTGCTGCGAGGTGCTTCACCACAACGATCGTCCCGGCATGACCGCGGCCCTGCGAGAGATACATCGCGTGCTCCGCCCTGGCGGACGCCTGCTCGTCGTGAATGAGCCGCTGCGATGGCCTACCGATCTCAAGCGGGACCACGCCGCTGAGGTCGCCCAGTTCGACGGCAACGAGCACGTCTACTTCTTTTCGGAGTACTTGCGAAGCGTATGGCGAGCCGGCTTTCGCTGCTTCCAGCTCTTGGAGCCGGTCACCGATGTGGCCTTCTCGCGCCATCCCATTCACCTCACGACCGAAGCAAGCATGCTGGGCTCCTTCAAGCTCGCTGCTAAGAACGTCGTGCGCAATTACGCTTTTACTCGTCGCGGGTACAAGTGGTGGCGGTACCTGATGGGTCCCAGCGTTTCATTGCAAATGATCTGCACGAAGAGTTTCTGAGGCGTCTAATGAGGGGCACTAAGCGACACCTCACAACCGTGGAGCGGCAACAGGACATGAGCTATGGAGAACTGCTGGCGTGGCTGCGAGAATGGAAGGCCTCATGGCGACCGTCGTCGCGCCAGATGCATCACCGACAACCGTCCTGCGCTCGATGCGGGGGGAGATCATCGACGCGCGGATTGCCTATCCGGGCGTGCTCCACGTCGAAGGTCGGAATGCACACGGAGAGCTGTGGCGCCTCGCCACCCAGGATGCAGAGTGGTCTCCATCTGACCCGGCTCAGCTGACGGGACATTCAATCAACGATGCTGAGATCGACGAGAACTCAGGTGAGCTGCGCTGCAAGCTGTCGGACGGCTCGGTGCTCGACATCAAGCCGGCCTCGGGCGAGGCTGAGGATGATCCGCCCTACTGGGAACTGATCAGTCCCGCCGGCGTAGTGCTCGAGTTCGGTCCAGGAGTTCGCTGGCAGATCAGCAGCGCCGATGCTCCGGCTTCATCGCGTCGCTGATCGTTGAGGCGGCCACTCAACGAGTGCTCGGAATCCTGATTTCAACGGGGTGCCAAACGAGGCCTTGCGGTCTCGGTATCGAAGAACGAATCTCAATGGGGTGCCAAACGAGTCCCCGACTCCCGAATAGACAGCGATCTTTTGTCTGCGTAACCGTCTTAATTCGCCAGCGTCACGCTTCGTTCGCAGCGGGCCCGACTCGGACGCTGGCCTTTACTTACAGCGTGATAAAGTAAAGGAGATGCCAAGGGTCTCGTCCAAGAACCAAGTCACGATCCCTGTTGAGGCGATGCGTGCCGCTGGCCTGCACGCGGGCGACGAGATCACCGTACGGCCGGTCGGCGAGGGGGAGATCGTCATCGCGACGCGAGACTCGCGGGTGCGGCGTCACGCGGGCATCGCAAAGGGCATTTATAGGGACGGAGAACTTGACCACCTCCGCGACGAGTGGAAGCGCTGATCCTCGACGCGAGCGTCCTGATCGGGCTGCTCGACACGGCAGATACTCACCACGATCGCGCGATCGATGATGTTGAAGCAGCAGACCGAGACGGACGGCAGCTGCTGCTGCCGGCAAGTGCCTACAGCGAGACGCTTGTGGCATTCGCGCGAGCAAGTCGTCTGGAGGAGGCACGCCGCGCTATCACCGCGATGGGCATCACGATCGTGTCGCTGACCGACACGATCGCCGAGCGGGCGGCCGAGCTTCGGGCCCGCCACGCCCGTCTACGGCTGCCTGACGCAATCGTCCTCGCTACCGCGCAGGAGATGGACGGGAGGCTGTTGAGTTATGACCGTCGCCTGTCACAGCTGGCGGGAAAATTGGCGTAGCTCGCTCCTGATTTCAGAACACGGTGTTGACCCCGTCAACTGCCGAAGCCCTGGAGAAGCTCTTCGTCCGGAATCTGCGGGGTCGGGCGCGAATCGCCATCTGTCCTGGGGAAGCCTGCAGCAACCTCAAAGCGGCGATCACGCACTGCCAGGGGCTCGTAGGTGGCGAGGGCCTCGCGCAGGATCTCAGCCTGCGAGCGGCCTCTTGGCGGGCAAGGCGAGCGAGGCGCGCGGCCTGCTCCTCATCGAGGTAGACGCTGTCTTGCGCATGCGACAAGTATCGGGCAGAACGTACGTACTGCCAATACCTGGGACTGGGTCACCCGTCGTGAGCAGGAGTCTTCGCGCCTCGACGCTTCCGGCAAGACGCGACGGCTACCCGAGGCACCGTGCCTCGAGCGCCCATCGCGCGCTCGCCAGAGTACGAGCTACCTAGACAAAAATGTTGAGCTCGAGCGGTTCTTCGCCTTTGACGGTCGACGTGATCGTCTGGCCGGACTGTTCGTACCCGAGGTTTTCGAAGTTGCTCTCAAGGTACGTTTCAGCATTGGGGCCTTCCCATTTGACGGGTTTCTGAGCGCCTTTGGTCGCTTTGTACTTCAGCGTTTCAGTCGCCGTCATCTTGTCGTTTTTGACGTTGACAAGAATCCCCGCCCCGGCTTCTTCACCCTTGCCGCGGACTTTGATTTCTAGCCCGACGCATTTGAATTCAATGAATTTGCCTTTAGCAGATGGCGCCGGGTACAGCTTCAGGGCCGTCTTTTTTTTCGCAGCGTTTTCAAAGCCGACTTCGCCGAGCAATTCGTTCGTGACGAGTTCGCCCGATGCCTTGCCCGTCGTGGTGCAGGCGAAGCCGTTGGATTTGCAGCCCGCGAATTCGACGATCGTCTGCTCGTGTTTGTTGTCCGTGGCAGTGATGAATTCGCCCGAGCTTTTCTCGCTCGTGCAGGTCACGGTCTTGCCGCCTTTGGTCGCGAGCGTCGCGGCGCCGCCGCTGCTCGTGAAGCCGTTTTTTGCTCCCGGGCCCGGTAGCCAGTCGTACTTGCCCTTTGTTTCTTTTTCAGCAGGCGCAACCGCTTTGGTGCATTTCGAGTCGCTGTAGCTGCCGCTGTATTTTTTTTCGACCGGTACGTTTTTCACACACCGACCGAATTCGGGCGCAGTCGCCGAGGCCGTCGCCGTCACGGCGACGCTCGCCACGAGCGCAGCCACGAGGCAGAGCCCCGCAATCCTGATACGTCGCATCTAACTTCTCCTCCTCCTCTTTGATCTAGCCGGCATCCGAGCCCCCGACGCCAGTCAAAATGCCGCTGCCTTATTACCCGGTCAGCGGCCACTCCAACCTCGAACCTCATGCGCGGTCGCGGCGTGGCAACATCGCCGCGCTCGCGGGAGCCGTTCGCCGGTCATGCCTCCCGATGACGTCAGCCGGAGCGCCGACCAACTAGGCCACGCTCGAGCAGGCTCTGCGCCGTGTCCGCGACCGAGTCCTCGATCGGCCGTGCCTCCCAGCCGAGCATCGTCTTCGCCTTCTCAGCGGTGTAAGTAGTCGACTCTCCGAGGTCGCTTACGATCGAGCGCACGCTCGGGTCGAACAGGCCCATCGCACGGATCATCAGGTCGGGCGCCACGCGGGTCGGAACCTTGCCCGCACCGGCGCCGAGGCGCTCGCGCAGGATCCGCGCGACGTCCTTCATCCAGAGAAAGCGATCGACGGCCAGGAGGCGCTCGCCGCCGGCCTCCGGGGCCGTCATCGCGCGGATGTGCAGGTCGGCGACGTCGCGCACGTCGATGAGCACGAAGCCGAGCCGGGGCATCGCCGGCATGCCGTTGAGCAGCCGTTCGACCACCTGCAGCGAGAACGACCGGTCGTCGCTGAGCACCGGACCGATGATCGCGCCCGGGTTCACCACCGCCAGCCGGCTCTCCGCGCCCCGGGCCCGCACGTGCTCCCACGCGGCGCGCTCGGCGATCGTCTTCGAGCGAACGTACGGCGTGCGTTGAAGATCATCCGGATCCGTCCAGTCCGCCTCGTTGTACGGCGCGTCGGGCGACGGTGGGCGTCCGTGGCGAACTGCCGCCACGGACGAGGTCATCACGACGCGCTTGACGCCGGCGTCGAGGCTCGCGCCGAGCACGCGCAGAGCTCCATCGCGGGCCGGCACGATCAGCTCATCGGGGTCCTTTGGCTGCGCCGGCGGGAAGGGAGAGGCGACATGCAGCACGTAGTCGCACCCCGCCACGGCCCCAGCCCAGCCGTCGTCCTTGTTGAGGTCGGCCGCCGCGAACGACAACCGATCGCCGGGCTCGACGCCGGCCGCCGCGAACGAGGCGCGCACGTCATCGGCCCGCCCGAGGTCTCGGATCGTCGTGCGCACCTCGTAGCCGCGACGCACGAGCTCGGCGCCGCACCACGCGCCAAGGAACCCGGTTCCCCCGGTGACCAGCACCCTCCCGTCTGACTCGGCCATGCGCGGAGTCTAGTTCGGGCTCCTCCGTCACCGAGCGGCGATCCTGCCGCTGTAGCCACGCGCTCGCGCGAGCGGCGCGAGGATCGCGGCGACCACGCGCAGCACCGGCCAAGGTGGACTCAGCGGCCGGATCTCGTCGGCGAACTCCGGGACCATCACCGCGAGCTGGAGCGGGCGCGGCATCCCTTTCGCGTCGAGCTTGCCTTCACCGGCGAGCGCAAAGAGGGTCTCGAAGAACTCGGCAGAGGCGAGCGCCGGGCGAAAGTAGCCGCTCCAGTGCGCGTCTTGCTCGCCGTCGTTCCAGAATCGGTGGGGGGTGTCCGCCGGGATCGAGATGGCCTCGCCCGGCTCAAGCCTGCGCTGCGCGCCGTCGACTTCGAACACGAGCGAGCCTGACAGCAGCTTTGCGCCGCTCTCCTGCTTTGGATGAACGTGCAGGGGCTCGCGCTCGCCGGACGCCGGGCTGACGCTGTCGATCCGCAGCTCCTCTGGCTCGAGCTCGACGAACGTCATCCGCTGGCCCGTTCTGGGGTTGCGGATCTCCTGACCAACATGCGCCATCGTTGCCTCCTAATTACAACGGATTCCGAAGCTTCGGGCACCGTAGCATAATTGGGCAATGGCTCAAACGACCCAGCCGGCGCGCTTGCCGCTCGGCCAGTTGCTCGGCAACCTGCTGCGGCTGTTTCGCACCGAGCTGGCCGAGCGCGGCGAGGGGACTGCGAGCGTCAGCGGCATTCGCCCGGCGCACCTCCAGGTGTTCGGCACGATCAAGGCCGACGGCACGCGCTTGACCGAGCTCGCGAGCGCGGCCGGGCTGTCGCTGTCGGCGATGGCCGAACTCGTCGACGGGCTCGAGCACCTGGGCTACCTCGAGCGCCGAGCCGACCCGAGCGACGGGCGCGCCAAGCTCGTCTGCCTCACCGAGCGTGGATGGGACGCGATCCGCGAGGGGCGGCGCCTGATCTCGGCAATCGAGCGCGATTGGGCCACTGCGCTCGGCGAGGACAGCTTCGAGGCGCTCTGCCGGGAGCTTCAGCGCCTACTCGACGCGCTCGACCCCGGCGTTCGCGAGCAGTACGCCGGACCGCCCGAGGGGTAGCGCGCACGGGAGCGGACGCCGCTCGGTAGCTTGGATCTCGATGATCGTCCTATACGACGCCGACTGCGGCTTCTGCCGCTGGGCGATGGCCTGGGCGCTCGGCCACGACCGCCGGCGCGCGCTCGTCGTGGTGCCGATCCAGTCGCAGCTCGGCTCGCAGCTGCTCGGCGATCTCAGCCCGAGCGAGCGCCTCGACGCGGCTCACGTCGTCCGCGACGGCGGCACGCGCGACTCCGGCGGGGTCGCCGCGGCCGAAGTGCTCGGCGTGCTGCCGCAGACGCGGGCGCTCGGTCGGCTGGCCCGACGCTTGCCCGTACCGACGGCCGCGCTCTACGGCTTCGTCGCGGCGCACCGGCATGGCTTCGGCCGCTTCGTCGGCGCCGCGGCCAGGCGTCGCGCCGATCGACTGCTGGAGGCCGAGCGCGTCACGACCGCGGCCGAGCTCGACGAGCGAGCCGGGCGCCGGCGCTACTGAGCGGCGGCCTGCGCCTGTCCGCGCGCCGCCTGCTCCGGCTGCGATCTCGCATTCCACGCTCGCTCGATCTGGCGCATCAGCGCCGGGTAGACGATCACGTGCCGAAACGGCTTGATCAGCGCCATGTACGCCTGCCCAAGTGAGCCGCGCGGCATCACGTAGACGGCCATCTGACCCTGGAAGCTGCCGTCGCCGAGCTCGACCCACCCGAGGTGCATCACGCCGTGCACGGTCTTGTTGGAGATCTCCGCCGCGAACTCCGAGTCGGTCCGATAGACCGGCGTGAACGGCAGGCGCTCGAAGTCCATGCCGGCCACCGTGCCGCGCAGATCCTCGGGCAGCCGCTCGCTCAACGAGGTGATTTGCGTTCCCGGGATCATCAGGGCCTCGGCAGGCTCGTCCAGGCCGAACAACTTGCCCAGCGCCCAGCGCAGCTGCCAGAGCAGGCGCGTTGCGAGCGAGGGCGCATCTTCGGGGTCGCCCGAGGCCATCAGCTCGAGCAGCGCGTCGAAGTCTTCGGCGCGGCCATACGCCGGGAGCGCCCAGACGTCCTCCAGCGTGAAGTCGCGAGCGATCTCGCGGATCCGCCAGGGACGAGATTCGTGCTCGTCGTTCGAGAGTCTCATGCCAACCTCCAATCGACCGTGCCGGGGAGCTTCGCGGTCTCCATACGATAACATACATACATGCATGTATGTGCTACGCAACGCCCGACGCAGGCCGACCGCAGCGCGCGCACACGCGCTGCGCTGCTCGAATCAGCCGCCCGCGGCCTCTCGCGCCACGGCTACGCCAACCTCGTGCTCGAGCGCGTGGCCGCCGACGCCGGCTACACGCGCGGAGCGCTCTATCACCAGTTCAAGGACAAGCAGCAGCTCGCGCTGGCCGTGATCGACTGGGTCGATGAGACCTGGCAGGAGGAGGTCGGGCGGCGCGTCGAGCACGAGCGCGATCCGGTCGCCGCGCTGATCGCCCTCGCGCGCGGCCACGCCGTGTTCTGCCGGCGCGACGTCGCCCGCGTGGCGATGGCGCTGCGGCTCGAGTTCAGCGGCCAGGACCACCCCGTCGGACGTCACCTCGAGCGGGTGTCCGATGGCCTGGTCAAGCGGTGCGCGCGGCTGATCGGCGCCGGGCGCCGGGCCGGGACGATCCCGCCGGGGCCGCCCGCCAGGGTCGTCGCGCTCGCCTACATCGGCGCCTTGGAGGGCGCCGTGATCGAGCTCGTCGGGCAGTTCCCGCACGACGAGCTGCTGGCCGCGCGCGTCGCCGCCGGCGCGCTCGGGCTGAGCAGCGTTCAGGCCGAGCTCGGCTAGCCGGAGCTCTCTTCGGCTTTGGCCTCGGCCAGCGCGCGCACGAGCGCTGCGCGCCCGTCGTGCAGCACGGGCTCGCCGTGGGACACGAGCACGCGCTCGATCGGCAGCTCGACGAGCGCGCGCAGCAGCTCGACGAGCCCCGGGCGGTTGACGTGGACCTGGGAGAGCCAGCTCTGCGGGCACACGCGAAGGCCGCCGCTGCTGGCGCCGAGCAGGCGGTCACCGGGGACGAGCGTCGCCACGTCTCCCAGCCAGTACATCGTCTCGCCGGCGCCACGCAGCGGCTCGGGCTTTACCCCGGGGGGCACCAAGTTCCACGCGCGAGACGTGTTCGCCGCGTAGCGCTCGGCGAGCTCCTCGCGGTCGCGGCGGTGCCAGCGGATCGTCGTGAGGATGCTGACCGCGCGACCGCCAACCCGCTCGTCCAGCCAGTCCAGGAAGCCCGCGCGATCGTCGCTCGGCAACAGCGGGTCGATCAGCACCACCGTGTCCGAGGCGGCTGCGTCCGAAGCTTCGTAGAGCACCGAGCCGACGTCCCGCTCCCAGTCGCTCGAGCTGCCCGCAGCCGCGCCCGCTCTCCAAGCTGGATGCGCCGCAGTCCAGCGCAGCAGGCCGGGCGCGATCTCGACCGGGAGCACCGCTCGATCCTAACGGCGCCCGCCGGCAACGCGCCTCCTACTTGCGCGCGACTCAGGGCAGGCGCACCTCGGGGACCGGCTGGCCCCGGCGTGCGGCCTCGCCCTTCAGGCGTGGCGTCAGCGTACGTCCCTTGCGCAGGAATCCGAGCGAGCTCTGCAGGCGGTTGCCCGTCAGGCTCCAGTCGGCCAGCGCACGCGCGACGCGCAGGCTCGGTCCGTCCGCGCCGAGCACGAGCGAGCCGATTAGCGTGTGGTTCTCCTGCGTCGTGAAGCGCTCGTCGTGTCCATGCACCGTCAGGCAGGCTGGGCCCGCGCGCAGCTCCGGCGCGCCCGCACCGATCTTCAGAGGCACGTCCTCACCGGCCAGCTCGCCGGCCTCGACCGGCAGGCACACCGGGTAGCCGTCGGCGTCGACGTAGGTGAGGTCGGCAAGCGGAAGCTCGCGCAGCGCGCGCGCCGCGATCGGGCGCCAGTCGCTCGGAGGGGTCAGCCAGGGCGAGGGTGCACGCCCGCTCGGCGCCGGGTCTGACTCAGGCACCGCCGCGCCTGCCGGCGCCTGCCACGTCTGCGCAGCGCTCGCGAGCGTGCGGTCGTTCCACCAGGAGATGCGCTGCGGCACGATCTCGATCCAGATCCGCGCGTAATAGAACTTCATCCGCTTCAGCAGGAACTTGGGCTGGCCTTTGGTCGCTTCCGGCAGCTTGGCCATCGTCACGCGCGCGTAGCGGTCGGTGTTGGCCTGCAGGTCGGCGTCGCGCACGGCCGCGTGTCCCTGCACGAGCACCACCGGCAGCTCGCCCGTCCCGGCGCCGATCGGGTCGGCGAACAGCAGCGCCACCTTCGGGTTGCGCCGCGCCCGTTCGGCTTTGGCCGGGTAGGTGAGGCCCGTCGACACGTCGAGCGTGCCGTCGCCGACGTATGGCGTGCTCGGCAACGTCACGGGCGAGCCCGATCGCGTGAGGCTCGCGTACTCGCACGTGAGCTGACGCTCGAACACCTCGCCGAGCTCGGACGGCCAGTTCGCCGGGGAGCCCGTGTCGTCGATTCCCGCCATCCGTGAATCATCGCTGATCGCCGCCCAATAGAGTCGCCCGCCAAGATGCGCATCCACGCGATCAGCACCGGCTCGGTCCGCGTCAAGCACTCCTTCCTCTTCCCGAGCTCCGGCGCGCGGCGCCAGCTCGACCTGTTCCTGCCTGGTCCCTGGTCCGATCCGCTTCCGATCAACTGCTGGGTGGTCGAGCACGGCGACCAGGTGCTGCTCGTCGATACCGGCGAGAGCGCGGCCGCGCGCAACATCACCTTCGCCCACTTCGAAGTGACGCCCGAGCAGGAGCTGCCGGGAGCGATCGCCGCCGCCGGTCTGTCGCTGGATGACGTCTCGCAGGTCGTGCTCACCCACCACCACGGCGACCACGTCGACGGTCTCGTCCACGTGCACGCCCCCGTCTCGATCAACGAGGCCGAGCTCGAGTTCCTGCGCACCCCGTTCCCGCGCGTGATGCGGCGCGTGCTGCGCCAGCCGCTGCCGCCGGGGTTCGACCCGCAGCCATTCGCGCTCGACGGCGGGCCGTTCGGCGCCTTCGGCAAGAGCCGTGCGCTCAGCGACGACGGGCGGATCGTCGCCGTGGCGACGCCCGGCCACACGCCCGGGCACATCTCCGTGATCTGTGTCGATGACGACGGTCGTCACGTGATGCTCGCCGGCGACGCGACCGACACGCTCGAGCAACTGCACGCGTGCCGCGCCGATGCCGTCGGGCCTGACCCCAAGGTTCACGTCGCGACGCTCGAGACGATCTTGGCCCACTGCGCGCAGCACCCGACGGTCTACCTGCCTTCGCACGACCCCGAGTCGGCGGCGCGGCTGGCCGGCGCAGTAACGGTCGGCTGACGCGCCACCGTTAACCGCCCCGCCAGGCTACGGCTGCTTGGACTCGGCGGCGGCCACGAGCGAGCGCATCAGCGCCACGGCATCGCCGTCGCTTAGCCGCTGCTCGCGCACGAGCGACTTCCACGTCGTGAATGCAATCGCGTGTCCGATGGCCGCCAGCGTCCGGCGCTTGGCGGCTCCGCGCAGCCTTCGCCCGGCGACGAGCGTGTCGCGGGCGGCATCGAAATAGAGGCGGAACGCGCCGAAGCGCTCGGCGACGATCGGCACGCTCGTCGCGTCGCGGCTCAGGTTCTCGAGCATCCGCTCGGTTCGCCCGAAGTACGCATACAGCTCGCCGAGCGCGACCGACAGGCGCTCGTCGGCGTCGGCGATCGCCGCCCATGCCTGCAGATCGGGCGGCTGGTTCTCGATCGCCCAGTGCGCCGAGCACGCGTCGAACAGCGCCGACTCGTCGGGGAAGTGGCGATAGAGCGTCGAGCGACGAACGCCGGCGTGCGCCGCGACGGCGCTCATCGTCGTTCGCGCGGGGCCGATCGTTCCGTGAAGCGCGACCGCGCTCTCGGTGATGCGCCGGCGGGTCTGGAGCTGGGACTCCGCTCGGCGCTTCATGCGGTAGGGGCGAGGTTGATCGGTCATATGTGTTCGATCAAGTTTGACACGGACCACGGCGTGCGTGTATGGTTCACGCGACACTACTGTCTGATGAAGTGGAGGAACGATGCACGGCACCACGACCCGGGTCGTCGGACCCACCGACGGCAAGGCCGGCTTTCTCGGCAGCATCGGCGTGCGCTTCATGCTCGACGGGCCTGTGAGCGACGGCGGCTTCTCGCTCGTCGAACACCCGATGGCCTCACGTGCGCTGGCCGCGCCGCTGCACAGGCACACGCGCGAGGACGAGTACAGCTACGTGCTCGAGGGCCGCATGGGTGCGCTGCTCGGAGACGACGTGCTCGAGGCCGGCCCCGGCGATCTCGTGCTGAAGCCCCGTGGCGAGTGGCACACCTTCTGGAATGCCGGAGACGATCCGTGCCGGATCCTCGAGATCATCGCCCCCGCGGGCTTCGAGCGGTTCTTCGCCGAGCTGGTCGAGCTCGGCGGCGCGGCGCAGGCCGACCCGGAGACACTGGGCGAGCTGTGCGGGCGCTATGCCCTGGAGATGGATCCGTCGAGCGTTCCCGGTCTGCTCGAGCGCTTCGGCCTGCGCTTTCCGGCTGAGCCGCTCGCGCTGTGAGAGAAGCTGCTTGTGTTGGTTGCTGCTACCGTTGGCGGCTCAAGTTGGGCTTTCGCCCAATACAGCAGTGCCAGCGCTCGTAGCCTTTGCTCAGCAATCTCCGCGTTCGCAGCACTATGACGCCGGAGGAAACAATGGCTACAGGAACAGTTAAGTGGTTCAGCGACGACAAGGGTTTCGGGTTCATCACGCCCGACGACCAGTCCAAGGACCTATTCGCCCATCACTCGGCGATCATCGGCGAGGGCTATCGCTCACTCGCCGAGGGTGCCAAGGTCTCCTACGAGGCTGAGGCCGGCGACAAGGGCCCCAAGGCCGTCAACATCCAGCCGATCTAGCAACCGTCACGCGCCCGCGTCGGTCCCAGCGACCCGCGGGCGTCAGCCGGATCTGAATCGCCGTCGGTCGGGCATCTGCTCGACCGACGCAGTACTCGCCTCACCCGCTCACCCTCACGGCTCGCGAATCGACAGCCGTAGGCCGCCGGCGCCCGTCAACCGGATCCACGGACGATCCGGCTGCCGGTCGGTCACACCCGATGACGCCGGCAACGACGCGCTCGGAACTCCACGAGAGGACGGACAGACATGGCCTCAAGCGGCAAGAAGAAGACCACGATGGCGAAGCTGATGCGTGAAAGCAAGCTGCGCGAGCGCCGGCTCGACAAGCAGGCCAAGAAGGATGCGCGCAAGCTGGCAGGTGGGGACGGCTCAGACTGGCTCGCCGATGGGCCGAACCCGATGGGCGCAGAAGCACCCCAGCCGGACGCCGGCGAGCCTGATCTGGCCGTCGCCCAGGCACCGCCCGAGTCCTGACAGGACGTTCCTAGCCCGACCGTGGGCGGATCCCTCGCCTGCGCAGCAGCGAGGCGCCCATCCCTGCGAAGCCCAGGTCGCGCAGGCCGGCGGCTGCGGCCTGGATGCCTTCGGGCAGTCCCTGGGAGAGTCCGACGAGCAGCACCCCCGCCATCAAGGCAACCGCAGCCCAGCGCGCCAGGACGCCGGCTTTGATCACGGCGAAGCCGAAACCGAGGCCGGCAACGACCATCAGCGCCCCGTGAAGCGTCATCCACACGCCCAGTTCGTCGCCCAGCGAATCGAAGTCCTTCGTCCCGTTGGCAAGCGCGTAGAGGACGGTTGCCGTGAAGTACACGTACGCGTACCCGTAGGCAAGCGCGCTCACGAGCCCCAGGCGACCGATCCTCGGCCGCTGCAGCGCGTACAGGCCGAGCACGATCAGCGGTATCGCCGCCTCGGCGACGAGCGTCAGCCAGAGCTGAGCGTCCGAGAACCCTCCCTGCATCGCTTCGACGACGTCGGACAGCAGGGTACAGGGTGGAGAACACGATCGCCGCCCAACCGACGAGCGAGGCACCGCGAGCGGTGTCTCGGCGCGACTCGTGGGAAGCTCTCGGGAGCGCTGTGGCTGTCATCTGCCCAACGTAGACCCCACCCGCCAGGGACGCATCGGTAGTTACCCTCGAAGCCGACTGCGGCTGGACCGCGCGGTCCGCACGGTCGGCCTATCGGCGGTACGGTTTGCCCGGTGCAGCACATGGGGCGCATCGCGAAGCGCTCGGTGCTGGCCTTCTACGAGGACCAGGGCACGCACCACGCGGCAGCGCTCACCTACTACGCGCTGATGTCGCTCTTCCCGACGTTGCTACTCGCCGTCTCGCTGCTGGGCATTCTCGGCGAGTACCCCAACACCTACAACGCGATCGTCGATCACCTTCGCGGTGTCGTACCGGCGACGACGTTGGCGCCGCTCAACGACGCGGTGCGAGCCGCCCTGAAGGACAAAGGGACTGCGACGGTGAGCCTCGTGATCGCGGCCGTCACGGCGTTGTACGGGGCGACCGGGTACCTCGAGGCCGCGCGGCGGGCGCTCAACGTTGTCTTCGAGGCCGACGCGGGCCGCAGCTTCGTGCGGCGCAAGCTGACCGACATCGTCTCGACGCTCGCGTTGCTGGCACTGGTGCTGGTGACGCTGCTGCTGATGTTCGCCGGCGGCGGCATCGCCGACGAAGCGCTCGGCAGCACGGCTGCGTCGGTGTGGCGCGTCGTGCGCTGGCCTGGTGCGTTCGCGATCGCGCTGCTCGTGTTCTCGTTGATCTACTACGTCACGCCCGACGTGCGCCAACGCGCGTTCCGCTGGATCACGCCCGGCGCGGCCGTCGGCGTCGCCGTGTGGCTGATCGCCTCGGCCGCCTTCTCCACGTATCTCGACAACTTCAAGAGCTTCAACGTCACCTACGGATCGTTCGCGGCCGCGATCATCCTGCTGGTCTGGCTGTGGCTCACCAACGTCGCGCTGTTGTTCGGCGCAGAGGTGAACGCCGAGATCGAGCGCGTCAAGGAGATCGACGAGGGAATTCCCGAGCCGGACACGCTGAGGCTGCCACCGTCGGCGTGATCGGATAGAACGGTCAAGTTGGCCGACCGTGGGGACATCGACTTCACCTACTCGCTGACCGACCGCGTGTTCGCCTGAGCATGGGCGAGCGGGCCGACTTCAGCGGCGCCAAGTACGACGGCGACTTCTCCTTGACGCTCGAGCAGGCCCAGCGGCGCAAGCGCGAGTACGTCGCCGAGCAGGTCGGCATCGAGCCGGGCAATCGGGTGCTCGACGTCGGCTGCGGCTGGGGCGCGCCGCTCGACTTCATCCGTCGCTGCGGTGGCGTCGGCGTGGGCGTGACGCTCTCCTCGGCGCAGCTCGCAGCCTGCCTGCGCCATGGCCTCGACGTGCACCTGCTCGACGGCCGCCGGCTCGAGCGCGAGCGCTTCGGCACCTTCGATGCGCTCACCAGCCTCGGCGCCTTCGAGCATTTCTGCTCGCCCGAGGACTACCGCGCCGGGCGCCAGGACGAGGTCTACGAGTCGTTCTTTCAGCGGATCGCCGGCCTGCTGCCGGAGGGCGGGCGCATGGATCTGCAGACGATGGTCTACGGGCGCAAGATGGTCCCGCCGGTAGACACGCTCGCCGCGCTCGACTCGCTGCCGCCGCGCTGGCTGACGAGCGCCGACTTCCGCCTCGCCTTCGCCTCGGGCGTCAGCGCCAACAAGATCTGCTTCGAGGCGCGAGTTACTCGACCACTACCGGCTGACCTTCGAGAAGCGCGCCGCGTGAACGAGCCACGCGGCGCACCTTCGCGGCGCCTCAGACGCGTGCCGGACGGCCCTTGCGAGGCCTGCCCGAGTCGCGCCGGCGGCCGTTGCGGCTCGTGCCGTTGCGCGCCCCACCGTTGCGGTTGGCGCCATTGTGCGGGGCGCCTCCGCCGAGACCGTGATCGATGCGCAGCCGGTCGGCGATCTGACGCGCCTCGTTGCGGTCCTGCGGCGATACGAGCGTGATCCCGACGCCCTGGCGCCCAGCGCGTCCGGTGCGCCCGATGCGGTGCACGTAGACGTCGTGGTCACCCGGCAGGTCGAAATTGATCACGTGTGAGATGTCCTGCACGTCGATGCCGCGGGCAGCGACGTCGGTCGCCACGAGCGTGTCGACGCGTCCGGAGCGGAACTGCGAGAGCGCCTGCTCGCGCTGTTTCTGCGAGCGGTTGCCGTGGACGGCTGCAGCCCTCACGCCGCTGCCGGCGAGACGCTTGACGAGGCGGTCGGCGCCGCGCTTGGTGCGCACGAACACGAGCGCCAGGTCGCGCTCCTTGGACAGCTCGCCGACGAGCGCCCCCACTCGGTCTTCGCCGCCGATCGAGACGAACCGGTGCTCGACGTCTGTCGTCGCACGCGATCCCGACGGCCCGTGCTCATGGGAGATCGCCTCGCGCGTGTACTTCGCGGCGATGCGTCCGACGGCACCTTCGAGCGTGGCGGAGAAGAACAGCGTCTGGCGCTCGCGCGGACATGCCTCCACGATGCGGTCGACGGCCGGGCGGAAGCCCATGTCGAGCATCCGGTCGGCCTCGTCGAGCACGAGCACGCGAATCGCGTCGAGCTTGAAGGCGCCGCGCTCGAGCAGATCCTCGAGCCGGCCCGGCGTCGCCACGACGATGTGTGACTTCGCGGCGGCGGCCGCCTGCTTGGTGAGCCCGACACCGCCGTACACGGCCGTCACGCGCAATGCACGAGCGTGGGCGATGTCGCGGATCTCCTCGACGATCTGGCTTGCAAGCTCACGCGTCGGCGCGAGCACGAGCGCGGCCGGACGGGGCCCGTCGGCGTTCAGGCGCTCGACGATCGGGATTCCGAAAGCGAGCGTCTTGCCCGATCCGGTGGGCGACTTGACGAGCACGTCTCGACCCTCGAGCACGTCGCTCACGACGAGGCTCTGAACGGGGAACGGTGCGGTCACGCCGCGGCGGGCGAGCACGTCGACGACCGCGCGAGATACGCCGAGATCGGCGAAGGACTTCATAGACAATTTGACTCCTTTGAGCGGCTCTGAGCGCCGCGTCGATTCGGGAGGCTGATGCTGACCCGAACCGCCACAAGCGGTACTCAAGCGAGCTGCCTCGCGGCTGACAGTTGTCGACCGCTGCCAGCAACGTAGCAGAGCCGGCGCCGCCGATCGTGAGCTGGAATGCCGTCTTGCAGTCCCAGGCACGCAGCTTCTGCACCCCGCTCCGGGCCCGATAGGGTGCTGCCAAGCGCCGTCGTTTGTACTGGTCCTGTCGGAATCTTCCTCGCGAGCGATGCACCCGGCGCGCCCGACTCCGCGCCGCCGCGGCGACTGAGATCCGACAGCTCCGAGCGCTCAGCCGGCGTGTGCCCGGCGCGCCTGCGCGAAGGAGACGAGTCGCTTCTGATCCTCGTCCCACAGCTTCAAGCGCACGGCGCGCATGCCGTCCCGCAGCGTCAGCGTCGGCACCTCGTGGAACATCGGGTTCTCCTCGTGCGCGCGCTGCAGGTGGTAGTTCGGGATCCGCGCACTCAGGTGGTGCACGTGGTGAAAGCCGATGTTGCCGCTGGCGAACTGCAGTACCCGCGGCAGCTTCAGGTAGGAGCTGCCGCGCAGCGCCGCCTCGTCATAACTCCAGTCGGCACCGCTCTCCCAGTAGGCGTCCTCGAATTGATGCTGGACGTAGAACAGCCAGATCCCAGCCGACCCGGCGAGCAGCGCGGGCACTCCGACGACGAGCAGGTAGTCGCGCCATCCGATCAGCCAGCACAATCCGCCGATCAGCAGCGCCAGCGCCACGTCGGTCACGATCACGCTGTTGCGCATCCGCGGGCGCGCGCCGCGAGAGACGATCCGCGGGCCGATCACCATCGCGACGATCGGCCCGATGCCGAACATCACGAGCGGGTTACGCATCAGGCGGTAGACCAGGCGTGCTCGGGGCGAGAGCGCCTCATATTCGCTCGTCGTGAGCGTGTGCACGTCGCCGACACCGCGACGCTCGAGGTCGCCTGAGGTGGCGTGGTGAACCGCGTGGTCGTGCCTCCAGCGCACGAACGGCATGAACAGCAGCACGCCCGTGAACATCCCGAGCCACGCGTTGGCGCGCTTGGATGTGAGAAACGAACCGTGCGAGCAGTCGTGGAAGACAATGAACGTGCGCACGAGGAACGCGGCCGTCGGCACGGCGAGCGCGAGCGTGATCAGGACCGACACGTCGAGCGCGAGGTACATCGCGACGGACAGCGCGATGTAGGGGAGGACCGACGTCGCGATGCCGAGCGTGGCCAGGCCGTCGTGGGCTTTGGCGTAGCGGGCGAGGGTTTCGCGCGTCTGTCGGCTGGGGCGATCCCGCGGGGTCTCCTGCGGCGACACGACTGCAGGCTCCGGCGTGCCGAGTGCAGCAGGCTCGGCGAGCGAGGTCCCTGCGCTGGCGATGGGGATCATCGGGATCTTCCTTTCCTGGAGACGCGCGCGGCCGGTCTGACCGAAGCACCCCCACATGGGTAGCGGCGAGCATACCGTGCGCGCTTGCGGCAAGTGTCACATCGAGGACGCATATCGCGCTAACCTGGTTGTGTGCCAACTCAGGCAGACCGTGCTGCGGAGCGCCGCCGCGCGAAGCTGGAGGAAATCCAGCGGCAGGTGAAGGAGGGCTCGCTCAAGATCCGGAAGATGACGCCGGAGGAGCGCAAGCGCTATCCGACGCAGCCTGCCAAGCAGCGGCGTCGATGACCGCCTTCTTCGTCGGCGGTCTCAAGCGCGGAGAACCTCTGGCCGAGGAGGCCTACGGCGATCTGCGCGAGCTCTCCAGCGATCTGGCGGGCTGCCCCGCGCGCCTGCGTCGCATCCACAAGCTCCGCTGCCGCCTCGACGGCTCCGACCAGGAGATCGAGGTGGGCAAGCCCGAGCCGCGCGGCGAGGGCGTGGTGGCCGCGATCATCGACCACGGGCGCCACGAGGCATTCATCGTGCACACGACTCCTTCAAGCGGCGGCATCGGGACGCCGCTGCGTGTGAGCAATCCCGTGTACGGCGTGACCGAGTTCTCCTCGGCCGACTGACTGACTGACGCTCGCCGCCCCGTCGGAGCCCGCGCCGAAGCTCAGGCGATCGTCGCCGCGTCGATCACGAAGCGGTAGCGCACGTCGCTGTTGACGACGCGGTCGTAGGCGCCGTCGACATCGTCGGCCGAGATCAGCTCGATCGCCGGCCTGACGCCGTGCTCGGCGCAGAAGTCGAGCATCTCCTGCGTGTCGGGAAGCCCGCCGATCGACGAGCCGGCCAGGCTTCTCCTGCCGATGATCAGCGAGAATGCGTGAACCTTGTCCTGCTCGGATGGCGCGCCGACCGTGACCATCGCCCCGTCGACGCGCAGCAGCCGCAGGTAAGCGTCCAGCGGCAGGTTCGCCGAGACCGTGTTGAGGATCAGGTCGAAGCTGCTCTTCAGCTCGCGGAACGTCTCGCGATCGGAGGTCGCGTAGTAGTGCTTGGCGCCGAAGCGAAGCCCGTCCTCCTTCTTGCTGAGCGACTGGCTCAGCACCGTCACCTCGGCTCCCATCGCCGCCGCGATCTGCACGCCGACGTGCCCGAGCCCGCCCATGCCGATCACCGCAACCTTCGTACCCTCGCCGACGTGCCAGTGCTTCAGCGGCACATACGTCGTGATCCCGGCGCACAGCAGCGGCGCCGCGTCGTGCAGCTCGATGCTGTCGGGGATGTGCACGACGAAGTGGTCCTTGACCGTGATCTGGCGGCTGTAGCCGCCGTACGTGACCTCACCCTCGTAGTCGCGTGCGTTGTAGGTCTGCACGTTGCCCTTGACGCAAAACTGCTCCTCGCCCGCGAGGCAGTACTCGCACTCGCCGCAGGAGTCGACCATGCAGCCGACGCCGACGCGGTCGCCTACCGCGAAGTCGCTCACGTCGGTGCCGACCGCGGCGACGACGCCCGCGATCTCATGGCCGGGGACCATCGGGAAGATCGATCCGCCCCACTCGTCACGGACTTGATGGATGTCGCTGTGGCAGATGCCGCAGTACTTGACTTCGATCTGCACGTCCCGTGGGCGCGGCTCGCGGCGCTCGATCGTCGTCTGTTCGAACGGGGCGCCCGCCGAGGGTGCGCTCAGGACTGGCGTTGCGGGCATGCGGTCTCCTGGAGAAGGGCCTGGACGGCCGGTTTCGGGTCGCTCTCAACCTAACAGCGCCCCGACGAGTGCCCTTCTGCGCCGGCTCCGCCGCGGGCGCGCCGTTCAGCGTACCGGCGGCGGCACGCCCTCGCCGCTGCTCGCGAGCGCCGAGTCCCACCCGCACACCGAGCAGGCGTGCCGGTAGGCCGAGCGCGCGAACTGCAGCGCGAAGGCGTGTGGGTCCTCGGCCGCGCGTACGTCATCCCAGTCGAGCACGTACTCGCCGAGCTCGGCCTCCCAGCGCGCCGCCGCGGGCTCGAGCTCCCGCTCGGCGAACCCGGACGGCGCCGGGTGCGCGTAGGCGTAGAAGGCGGCGCGGCCGTAGCGCTGGTCGCCGGGCCACCAGCCGACAGCGATCTCCTGCGCGTCCATCGCGTTGCGCATGATGAAGTCGTCCGAGGGCGGGTCGGCCGGCCGGCCCGAGAACAGGTTGACCGCGAGATCGAACGAGCCCCACCAGGCGTTCACGGGCGTCGAGCGCCCTCGGTAGGGGGCGCGGAACGCGCCGAGCACGAGCGCCGCCTGCGTCGCGGCGGCGAAGTACTCCTCGACCTGCACGGCGTCGTAGCGTGCGTGCTCGTAGTCCTCGTCGAGCGCGACGCTCCAAGGGACCTCCTGCGGCACGAGCGCGAGCTGCAGCTCGCCGGTGAGCTCGCGCACTGCGTCGAGCACCGCGCGCGTCACCTCCGCGACGGCCCGATCGGGCGTGAGCTCAGTGCGCCTCGCCTCGCCGCCGCTGCGTTCGACGATGGCCTCGTGCGCGTGCAGGTCGAGCGCCACGACGAACGTCCCCGAGCCGTCCGGCGCGGGCAGCGGCGCCGTTTCCCAGCCCCGGGCGCTCAGACGCAGCGCCGCGTGTTGCAGCTGCGGCTCCGGCGGCGCGGCCGCTGCGGCGATTTTGCCGAGCACCTGCGTGTGTGCGTGCAGCGTGTCGCACGTCTCGCTCCAGCGCTCATAGGAGACCTCTGGCCACACCGATCGCACGGGCCCAGCGTACTGCGGTCGACGTGTCGCCTTTGCGCCCTACGGGCCTGCTTCCCGGCCAACGAGCTCTTGACCTACGAGTCACTCCCCCTCGCCGGCGAGGGGGAGGGGCACCGGCTCGTGGAAGCGCAGGCCACCACATTCGGCCGCGACGGGCCGGTCGTCGATCCCTCGGACGGGCTGACCTCGAAGGGCATCCGCTCGGAGCCACGCTCAGTGCAGCGAGCTCACCTGGCGGCTGCGCGGAGCCGCCGACGTGCGGCATGTCGACGGCGCCGAGGTGGCGCTGCGGCACAACATCGGGCTCGGCGGCGCGGCGGTGGTGACGGTCTCCTTCTGGCCGCGGGTCTACAGGAGTGTCTGATCTCTGCGCCGAGCACTCGCGCCGGGCGCATGCGCTCGCGCTGCCGGCAGCTGCGCTCGAGAGTGAGAGACGCATTTGCACTACTTTTCGGCACCTCGGCTCGGGCCTACGGAGGCTCGAGCACAGTAGGTATCTCCGCGCACAAGCGGTTCAGTGCCTCATCAGAGCGTGGCGTTGCTCGGGCGCGTGAGGTGCTGCCGTTGCTCGATCAGCGGGCGCCTTTCTCGGTGAGTAAGCTCGCCTCGTAAATTCCAATAAATGGACAGTTAGGGGGCGCAGTGCGCGAGGACCTCCGACAGTCGATCTGGGCGGCGCCGACGTATCGTCGCGGCGAGCCGATCACGATCCGCTTCGAGCTCGAAAACACCGGTGAGAACGACCGTGCAGTGTTGATCTGGGACACCCCGCTGGAGCGCGAGGTATTCGACTTCGTGGAGGTGCGATTTGGGGATCGCGTCATTCCATACGACGGACGCTTGGTAAAGCGAGGCGATTCGACCCCCGACTCCTATCTGCGGATCGCGATGGGTGAGAAGATCGTCGAAGAACTCGATCTCTCGACGGCATTCGCCTTTGAGGAGATCGGCACCTACACGGTTACGTTTCGCACGCGCTTTCACGACGTCCTGCGCGACGCCGGCACGGACTTCCACACACGCACGCGCGCTGAACACGAGGACGTGACGCTCGAGCCGGTATCCGCGAGCTTTGAGTTGCTGGCCGGCAGTGAGCCCCGGCTCACCGCAGGTCAGCGGACACGCGCAGCAGAGGGGGCTCGTGCACGGCTCGACGCTGGCGGCCTCAGTCGTGGCGCAGCTGAATCGCGACTGAGGCTCGGCCTGCAACTCGAGCACGGGATACGAACGCAAGACTTCGGCGGCATCGCCGTTCCGGATTGGTTTAGCGATTCGTTCATCGCAGACGATGACGCCCTCATTTGGGTAAACGATGCATTGACCGAGCTCGCGAGCTGGTCCACGCAGGCGGACAACGCGCTCTACACAGAATGGTTCGGTGCCGATGACGCCGCGCGCTACCAGGCGGTCCGCGAGCACTACGCGGCGATCAGGGCGAGACTCACGACCCCGCACACTTATGACGGCAGTCAGACGGACTGTCCAGCAAATGCTTATGCCTATACGTATCCGGGCTCGGACACGGTATGGCTGTGCGCGCTCTGGTTCTCCGCCCCCGCGACAGGCGAGGACTCGAAATTTGGCACCTTCATCCATGAGTGGAGTCACGCGGTCGCCGGTACCAAAGACCTCGCCTACGGCCACGCGGGCGCCAAAGGCCTTGCCGCGAATCGGCCCGCAGACGCGATCAGCAACGCCGACAACCACGAGTACTTCGTCGAGACGATGGCCGACCGAATGCTGACCGCGGCAGTCGTCTGGCCCAATGGCAAGGCCTATCTGTTCGTGGCGGGCAGGTATTACCGCTACGACATCGCAAGCGATCGAGTCGACCCCGGCTATCCGCTGCCGATCGAGGGCAACTGGCCGGGTCTGTGGGGCGACCGCGTGGACGCCGGCGTTGTCTGGCCCAACGGCAAGGCTTACTTCTTCCGCGACAAGGAGTACATGCGCTACGACATCGCAAGCGATCGAGTCGACCCCGGTTACCCGCTGGCGATCGAGGGCAACTGGCCGGGTCTCGGCGGTGAGCGGATCGATGCCGCGGTCGTCTGGCCAACCGGCAAGGCCTACTTCTTCCGTGGGTCTCAGTATTGGCGCTACGACATCGCAAGCGATCGAGTAGACCCCGGCTATCCGCTGCCGACCGCCGGCAACTGGCCGGGTCTGTGGGGCGACGCGATCAACGGCGCGATGGTCTGGCCCAACGGCAAGGCCTATTTCTTTCGGGGCTGGCAGTACGTGCGCTACGACATCGCAAGCGATCGAGTCGACCCCGGCTACCCACGAGCAATCGCCGAGAACTGGCCACTGCTGTGGAGTGATCGCTCGGACGCCGCGGTCGTGTGGCCCAACGGCAAGGCTTACTTCTTCCGCGACAAGGAGTACATGCGCTACGACATCGCAAGCGATCGAGTCGACCCCGGCTATCCGCTGCCGATCGAGGGCAACTGGCCGGGTCTGTGGGGCGACCGCGTGGACGCCGGCGTTCTCTGGCCCAACGGCAAGGCTTACTTCTTCCGCGACAAGGAGTACGTGCGCTACGACATCGCAAGCGATCGAGTCGACCCCGGTTACCCGCTGGCGATCGAGGGCAACTGGCCGGGTCTCGGCGGTGAGCAGATCGATGCCGCGGTCGTCTGGCCAACCGGCAAGGCCTACTTCTTCCGTGGGTCTCAGTATTGGCGCTACGACATCGCAAGCGATCGAGTAGACCCCGGCTATCCGCTGCCGACCGCCGGCAACTGGCCGGGCCTGTGGGGCGATCATCTCGACTCGGCGATTGTCTGGCCCAACGGCAACGCTTACTTCTTTCGGTATTCCCATTACTTGCGATACGACATCGCAGCGGATCGCACCGATCCTGGCTTTCCAGCCCCGATTGGCTGGAACTGGCCGGGACTGCCCGGCCGGGTCCGTTAGCAACGGGGATCTCGAAACGCCCAGGCCCGCAGCTCTGACACGAGTTGCGGGCCTGGGTGGGACCTCCCTCGGCTGTAGGCGTTCCCCCTGCCTACTTCTGCTTCTGCCCCGTCGTCGGGTTCAGGAACAGCTTGCCGTCCTTCTTGCCTTCGAATTCGAACAGCCCGGCGAGGTCGAACGGAACGCCCTCGCTGAGGTCCTTGCCGGCCAGCGCCTGATCGAACGAGCCGGGGATCCCCGGCACGCCCCAGTTGTACTCGATGAAGTTGATCATCGAGGACTGGTCGCTCAGGTTGTGATCGACGGCGTTCTTCTTCGCGTATGGCGAGATCACCATCATCGGCAGGCGCGAGCCGAAGCCGCAACGTCCCTGCTCTCCGGCCAGCGGCGTCGGCGTTTCGCCGGTGCCCTGCGGGTCACCGCCGCACTGTCCCGACGTGCCGCTCACGGGCACGTTGAGCGACGTGTTCGTGAGGTTGTCGCCCGGCGACAGCGACGGGTTCCTGACGCCACTGTAGACGTGGTCATACCAACCGTCGGAGTCGTCGTAGTTGACCATCACGACCGTGTTCTTCCAGTCGGGCGAGCGCATCAGGGTGTTGATCTCGTTGGTGATGAACGTCTGCTCGTCGGCCG
Organism: uncultured Solirubrobacteraceae bacterium; assembly: GCA_963717665.1. GTDB lineage: Bacteria > Actinomycetota > Thermoleophilia > Solirubrobacterales > Solirubrobacteraceae > Palsa-744. Next base: position 2,075,692 of record OY970348.1, on the reverse strand, counting down.
GCTCGGAGTACGCGGCGTGACCGTCCTGGTAGCCGGGCGCCTTCAGGAAGCTGACCGCCGGAAGCGCGCTCGCCGGCAGTTCGTGCCGGTTGATCGCTTCGACGAGCTGGCTGAAGTCGCTCGTGTCGTAGTTGTGGTTGGGCGTGTTGAACTGCGGCACGCCGCCGAGGTAGGACTGCGTGTCCTTGCCGATCGATTCGAGCCCGGCCAGCGTGTCCTGGCCGCTGGTCGTCGCGACCGTCAGGTGGTGCGGATTGGCGGTCGACGCGTAGTACTGGAACGGCTCGTGGTGGGGGATGTAGTCGTCCTTGTAGCCCCACTGACCGGTGCCGCCGAGCGCGACCCCGACGGGGTGCACCGAGCTGCACAGGTTCTGGTTGCTCGAGTGCGCCGGTCGGTTGGCGGCGTTCGAGAAATACGTCGAGAACTCGTCCGGTTCGAACGTGCGGGTCGGCTGGCCGCCTTTGCCGGTCGCCGCGAGCGCTTCCTGGTAGCTCGTGCTCGGACGCACGCCGCCCTCGAACCAGCCCCACGAGAGGCCGGCAGCGTTCAGCTCGTCGCCGATGTTCGTGCCCTTCAGCGCGACGGCGTCGCGCGTCGAGCAGTCATCCCAATACGGCTGCGCGTCGCTGGTCAGCGAATAGCCGCCTGTGCCGTCGGCCGTGAGGTCGGCGTTGGGCGCAGTCGACGTTGCGATCGACGGTTTGTTGGCGAGGTGTTCGGTGTCGACTTCGCCGGTGTCGCCGGCAACGAGGTTGATCGCGCCCGGAGCCGAAGGTCCAAACGTCGTCTCGAATGAGTTGTCGCTCATCGAGTAGTGCTGCGCGTAGTTCCACATCGCAGTCACCGAGTTGCCGTCGTAGTAGTCCATCACCGTGTTCGCGTTGCACGGCGTCCCGAACGGCGTGTTGCCGCCGCCCGTGCCGACGCTCTGCACGAAGCGGTCCATCGCGCCACCGTCGAAGGACTGCTGCTCGTCTGAGTAGTTGTGGTCCTGGTCGCACGTCAGCTGGCCACCGGCGTTGCCCGGCAGGCCGGTCGCGCTGCTGTCCAGCCGGAGCGGCTGTGAGGCGTTGGGGTTGCTGAACAGCAGGTTCGTGCTGTGCTGCAGGCTCGGTGGCAGCGACGGGTCCGTGGCCGGCGTCAGACCGTCGACGGCCGGCGTGCTCTTGGCTGCTTTGAACGGCTGCCCGTCGCCGTTGGCCGCGTGCGGGTAGGTACCGAAGTAGTGATCGAAGGAGACGTTCTCCTGGAAGATCACGACGACGTGCTTGATCGGCGTGGTCGTGGATGGTTCGCTGCTCCTGGCATGGGCTTGCGGCGGGGCGCCGCGGTCAGGCACGCGCGCCGTCGAGGTCGTGGCAGAGATCACGCTTCCAGCTGAGACTGCCAACGCTGCCAGGAGCGCGGAAACGGCGCGCTTGTGTCGCATGCGTTCTCCTTGAATCGTTCTGATTGCACGGCCCGCGCGCCGAGGCGCCGGGATCAGCCGAAGCCTCCCCTGAGCGCCGGGCGCTCTGGTTGTCGCCGTGTAATCGAGCTGTTGCGAGTTGGTGACTCAGCTGTTGCCAGCTCGTGACCAGACGATTAGCCAGGTCACGCGCGGGTATGGGCCGCCGGGCTCGTGCTGCGATTCAGGGAGCCGTAACTCAGGGGTAGAGATGCTCGCCCGTCGCGCCGTCGATCACGCTGATCGCGCTCGCGGGGCACGCTTCGGCGATCGACACGAGCTGCTCCAGCGGAGCCGTGCCGCTGGCCGAGCGGTGAGGATCGCGATGGTGGGTGGGGCGCGAGCGCCGGCTCCGCCGCGAGCGCCGGCCTCGCGCAGCAGACGCGCCGCTCAGCGGACCGGTGGCGGCACGCCCTCGCCGCTGCCCGCGAGCGTCGTGTCGTCTGTGCGAGCCGGGACTTCTACCGCTGCCCGGCGACATCGCGAGCCGGTGACACAGCTTCCGCCGAGCGGTGACCGGCGGGGCTCGCGCGTCTGTCAATTGCCATCTCGACGGGTCGCTGCACACGGGATACGCTCGCGGCGAAGTTCCAATAATCAGACAGATCGGGGGAAGTTATGGCTGGCGACGCATTGTTTCTCGGCTGGGGCCCGGTGGTTCGCGGGCGTGAACTGAAGGCCTTCGAGGTGTTCGAGGAGTCGATCAAGTACTACATGGAACTGCAGGAGTCGGGCCGCATCGACAGCTTCGAGCCCGTGCTTCTAGCGCCCCACGGCGGGGGTCTCGCGGGGTTCATCTTGATCCGCGGCGACCGCTCGAAGCTCGAGGAGGTGCGCTTGAGCGACGAGTTCCGCCTGCTGATCGCGCGAGCGGCCGCGATCGTGGATGAGGTCGGTGTGATCGACGCTTACACGACCGAAGCGCTGGGGCAGCAGATGGCGACATTCCGCGCAGTCGCGGAAGAGATGGCCGGCTGAAGCGCACGCGCTGATCGAGACCCACGATCGCACCCGCCGCGCGATCGTGGGTCGGCCGGCGTGTTTGAACCAAATAAACGCGGGGTACTGATGTCAACTGTCGGGGCAAGCGCGTGTGGTGAGACCTCGCGCGCGAGCGGGTGCAATCACATTCACTGGAGTGAGGCCGATGGGGACGCACGCAAGTCCACGCGATCGCGGTTCGATCCGAATCGCCCTACGGCGGGCGCTCCTGCTGGCGCTGCTGCTGACGAGCGTCTTCGCCGCGAGCGCGCAGGCCACGGTGAGCATGTGCAACGTGCCGATCACGATGAGCGACGGGACGGTGCTGCGCGCGAACGTCTACCTGCCCGCGAGTACCGGCCGCTATCCGACTGTGCTCACAGCGACGGGTTACAACAAGGACGCCGCCAACCCGACCGGGCAGGACTGCAGCGGCTCGCAGGGGATCTCGAGCGCCGATCCGGGATTGACCGAAAAAGGCCTTGCCGTGATGGTGCTCGACGACCGCGGCACCGGCGCCAGCGGCGGCAAGTGGGAATCGTGGGGCCAGCGCACGCAGGACGACTACAAGGAGGTGCTCGACTGGATCCAGGCACAGCCATGGTCGAACCGGGGCGTCGCGACTACCGGTGAGTCCTACATGGGCATCACTTCGCTGCTGATCGCCGAGGCCGACGTCGCGCGCATCGCCGAAGGCAAGCCGCGCGCCGTGCAGGCTGTGTGGGCCGACATCCCGATGGCCGACGCCTATCGCGACGTGACCTTCCAGGGCGGCGCTCTGGACTCGGGCTTCATGCCGCTGTGGCTCGGGCTCGTGACCGGCCTCTCCGACCTGCCGCCGTCCTCACTCAGCGCCAACCCGCAGGAAGCGGCGACCGTCTACATCGAACACCTCTTCGGCAACGCCGAATTCAGCGTCGGCAAGCTGCTCGGCGCGACGCTCGGCGAAGAAGCGGCCTACGACGGGCCCTTCTACCGGCTGCGCTCGCCAGTCGTGCGCGCCTCGCAGATCACCGTGCCCGTCGTGATCCAGGGCGGCTGGTGGGATCTGTTCCAACGCGGCGAGCCGCTTTTGTGGGAAACGCTGAAGAGCTCGCGCGACCGCGTGCTGATCATGTCGCCGCACTACCACGTCACCGAAGGGCCGGCGCTCGAAGACCCGAACCTCAAGCAGGAGTGGTTCGGCCGCTGGCTGCTGAAAGAAAAGAACGGCGTGCAGAAGATGCCGAAGGTGAACCTGTACTCGATCAACGGCGAACGCTGGGAACACTTCAACCGCTTCCCGCTGCCCAAGACCAAGTACCAGCGGATGTACCTGAACGGCGCCGCCTCCGGCTCCTCGCCGGTCTCGCTGCACGACGGCTCGCTCGCGAGCACGACGCCACCGGCCGCTCAAGCGGGCGACACCGAGCCGCTGCTGCCCGCCTCGAGCCCGTGTTCGCGGATGACCGCGCAGTGGACGGCCGGGGCCGCGTCCAATCCGTTCTGCGACACCAACAACCAAACCTACGAGGCGACGTCGCTGACCTACACGACCGCGCCGATGCAGACGGCCACGAAGATCACCGGCCAGATCACGGCGAACCTGTGGGCGAAGCTGAGCACGACCGACGCAACGCTGATCGCCGTGCTGAGCGAAGTCGAACCGTCTGGTGCGTCGAACCAGATTACGGCTGGCTACCTGCTCGCCAGCCAGCGCGAAGTCGACCCCTCGCTTTCGACGTACGGGCCCAAAGGAGTGATCATCCGGCCCTGGCATCCCTTCACGAAGGAAAGCCAGCACGCGGTCACGCCGAACGAAGCGACCGAATACAACGTCGAGATCTACCCGACCTCGGCGATCGTCAAGCCCGGCAACAGGCTGCGGCTGACGATCGGCACGGCCAACACGTTGACGACGCTGACGCCGTTGCCGAGCCTCGGCCAGGAGCTGGGCGGCACGCTGACCGTGCTGCACGACTCACAGCACCCGTCCAACGTGCTGCTGCCGATCACGCCGTAGCGTCGGCTTCGACCCGGGGCTCAAACTCGGCGCGGGCTATGCCGATAGGGGGGCATGTCCGGGGTATTGCGCGCGGGGGCGCGCAGAGTCGTCTTCATCGCCGTGCTCGTGGCAGCGCTTGCCGCGGGCGCGAGCTCGGCCTCAGCGCTCAACGTGGAAGTGCTCAACAGCTCGGGTCGCCCGTCGTCGAGCATCTACCTGATGCTGCAGGGCGGGGGCAGCAGCGATGGGCAGCTCCCGAGCGAAACGCCGGAGCCGCTCAGCCAGATCAAAGGCCAGACCTTCGCGCTCGGCTCGATCTCCGGCGGGCGCCTGTACGTCTCCTACGGCGCGCCCGTGAAAACGAACGAACCGCCGGCGGCCCCCACTCGCTACGACAAGATCGAGCTGACCAACCCCGGCGTGGCCGACGTCACCGCCGTCGACTTCTTCGGCATCCCGTTCGACGTGCAGTCGCTCGACGCCTCCGGCGCGACCGTCGGCGACGCGCTCGGCTACCGCTGCTTCACCTCGACGCTCGTGCCGCGGCTGCGCGCGATCGGGCCGGCGGCCGAAGTCAGCGGCGCCGGGCAGTTCGTGCGCTTCCTCTCGCCGCAGCTCGCCGCCGAAGGCAGCTATCCCTCGCTTGCCCCGTACATCGGCTCGATGGCCGGGCAGACGATCGAAGTCAACGACGTTTTCGGCCACGAAGGCGAACCCGCCAAAGCGATCGCCTACAAGGGGACCTTCGAACCGGGCGGCTCGATCACGCTCACCGGCACGATCGCCTCGCCGCACGCACCGCTGACGCCGGGCTTGCCTGTGCGCATCGAAGGCGCGACGCTGCCATCGGCGGTCTACACAGGCGACGGCGCGTACACGGTCGGCGGCGAAGCGGCCGACGTCTCGCAGAACAACGAATACTCGGTGATCTACCGTGACCTCGTCGCCGGGTTCGGGCTCGGCTACTGGGGCGGGCGCTACGGCAACAACAGCGCCGCTTGGATGCACCAGCCGAACTTCGCGGCAGCGCGCCTCGCGGGCTCCGTGTTCCCCACCTACAGCCTCTACGCCTCGACGATCGCCGAATACGCACCCGTCTACGGTTATGCCTTCAGCGAACTCGGCCCCGCCGAAATCACCGCTCCGCTGGAAGCGTCGGTCGCAACGCTGCGCGTGACGATCGACCCCGACCAGGGACCGAGCACGCCTGGCTGCGAGGGCGAATCGACGCCGGTCAAACACGCCGGGCCGACCCCCGCGCCGGGCCCTCACGGAGGCGGAGCTCCGGGAAGCACGCCTGGCGCGAACGCCGGTCAGGTGAAGGTCACGATCGACTCGAGCAGGGCGATGCTCGAAAAGCGCGGTCGCGCCTTGCTGGGACTGAGCTGCAGCGGCGATCCTTGCAAGGGCGAGCTGACGCTCACGCATGCTGTCCGGGCCACCGTCAGGCGCACGCGGCGCGACGGCGGTCGCCGCTCGGGCCGCGCGAGTAGGTCGGCTCGCCACGGACAACCCAAGGCGCAGCGCGTCGCCGTCCTCGGCCAGGTGGCGTTCTCGATCGAGGAGGGCAAGAGCCAGCGCGTCTGGGTGACGATCGGCAAGAGCGGACGCAGCGCGATCGCAGCGGCGAAGGGACACGAGCTGACCGTGCTGGCCGAGGCTTCCGTTGGGCCGACGGCCAAAGCGACGATCGCCGGACGCCGCACGATCGTGCTCGAGGGCTACCGCCCGAAGGCGCGCAAGCACCGCTGAGGCCGGCCGCGAACGCGGCGAGGCCTCAGCCCATGATGTAGGCGAGCGAGACCTGCGCCGTCAGCTTGCAGCCCGGCGCCGTCGCCTTCTTCGCGACCGGGCGCTTGTGCTTCTTGTGCCGCTTCGAGGACTTGCGCTTGACCGCGCTCGAGGATTCTTTCGACGGAGAGCTCGCTGCGGTCGGCGAGGCCGAGGAGGAGAGCACCTGGCCCGCGTTGCGTGCGCTGCCGAAGTCGGGCTGTTCGCCCTGGTAGGGCTCCCATCCTTCTTCGCCGCCCGAGCTGCATTCGATTCCACCACCATCCTCGGTGATCGTCTGGGCCGCGCCGAGCGTCGCGCCGGCCTTGCCCGTGAGGAATTCGGCCTTCGACTGGCCGTCGGTCACGGCTGCCGCCATCGCCTGGCGGTAGACCCCGGTGGCGGTCGCCGCATCCGCGTTCTGCGCGATCGGCTGCGTGCCGATGCCCTCGACGCTGACCGTGCGCAGCGTCGTCGTCGTGGGTGCTTCCGCGACGGCCGTGCCGATCATGTTGGCGATCACCAGTGCCGCCATCGCGGCGAGCACCGCTGTGAGCGTGAGCTTCACCCGATCTCCAGCGCCGCAGCGGCCGTGAGGAGCATGTTCTGAGTCTACCCCCGGCCCAGGGTTCCGTAACGTTCCGAGCGTGAGCGATCCCTTTTCGCTGAGTCGCTTTGAGGCCGCCCAAGCCGAGTCGGGGACCTACGAGCGCGCCGTGCTCGAGCTGCGCGCCGGCAGGAAGCGGACGCACTGGATGTGGTTCGTCTTCCCGCAGCTCCAGGGGCTCGGCCGTAGTCCGATGTCGCAGACCTACGCGATCTCCTCGCTTGCCGAGGCGCGCGCCTACCTCGAGCACCCGGTGCTCGGCGTGCGGCTGATCGAGTGCACGCGGATCCTCGCCGAGCTGCCGGGAACGAGCGCACAGGATGTGTTCGGCGTGACCGACGCGAGCAAGCTGCGCTCGTCGATGACGCTGTTCGCCCGCGTCTGCTCCGAGGACTCGGTATTCCACGTCGTGCTCGCGCGCTACTTCGACGGGCAGCTCGACGTCAACACGCAGGCCCGGCTCGAGTCGGCCGGCGGATAGGGCGGCGTGGCGTCAGGAGCGCGCGGGCGGGCCGACGGAGCGGTGGTGCGCGACGCGCGCGCGGCCGACGCCGCGGCCTGCGCGGCGATCTACGCCCCTTACGTGACCGGCACGGCGATCACGTTCGAGACCGAGCCGCCGTCGGAGGGCGAGATGGCCGCGCGAATCGAGACCGCCTCGAGCAGCTACGCCTGGCTCGTGCTCGAACACGAGGGGAGCGTCGTCGGCTACGCCTACGGCGGGCGCTTCCACACGCGCCCGGCCTACCGCTGGGCGTGCGAAGTGAGCGTCTACCTCGAGACCGGCCGCCGTCGCACCGGTGGGGGCAGGGCGCTGTACGAGGCGCTCTTGGCGCGCCTGCGCGAGCGCGGCTTTCGCATCGCGATCGCCGGCATGACGTTGCCCAACGCGGCCAGCGTCGGGCTGCACGAGGCGCTCGGCTTCGAGCCGGTCGGCACCTACCGGCGGATCGGCTACAAGCTCGGCGACTGGCACGACGTCGCCTGGATGCAGCGCCGCCTGCTCGATGAGGACGGCGAGCCGTCCGAGCCATCCTGAGCGCTCTCAGCGCACGCGCACCGTTGACTTCGGACCGATGTTGCCCGCCTCGTCCGTCGCCTGGACTAGCGGTGCTGCTCGGGCAGCAGGTGACTGAGCCCGTTCCAGGCGAACGACACCTGCAGCTCGACGACCTGCTTGCGCGTGAGCTTCGGGTTGGCCCGCCACCACTTGGCGACCTGCTCGGAGGAGCCCGAGATCGCGTGCGCGTAGGCGTCGACGGTCACTGCGTCGGCGTCGGGCGCGATCGCCGCGATCAGGTCGCGGATGCGGTTGACCGTCGCAAAGCGCAGCTCGGCGATCTCCTCGGCGGCGCCGCCGGCGAGCTCGACGCCGCCGAACAGCACCGCCCAGCGCTGTCCGCGGCGCTCGACGAACTCGAAGTAGGCGTCGGTCCCGCGTTCGACCATCTCGCGCGCCGTGTCCGCGGCGGCCACGGCGGCGAGGATCATCTGCTCGAGCTCGCCGCGCGCGCGGCGCAGGCAGGCGAGGTAGACGCCCTCCTTGTCGCCGAAGTGGTCGTAGACGATCGGCCGCGATACGCCCGCGATACGCGCGATCGCATCGATCGAGGCGCCGCCGTAGCCGTGCAGCGCGAACTGCTCCTCGGCCACGTCGAGCAGCTGCTGCTCGCGCACCTGCCGCGGCACCTGCCCGTGCCGATAGCCGCTGATGAGAGCCGGGGAATCTGTGGCGTCGGGAGTGCTCAGAATTCCAAGTTTACAACTCGTAGGTTACGGGAAGTAAGGCTACGCACTGTAAACCTACACCGTGTCAAACGGTGATCTGGCGGGACGGGATCAGGGAATGGGGATGGGGATGAGCGGAGCGGGTCGAGGGTCGGGCAGGCGGGCGGGACGAGGGAATGCTTCGGAGGCGGGACCGAAGGCGGCGGGGGGCGGACCCACGGGAGGGCGCCCCCCGCCCGCGCCGCTGGAGATCAAAGCGAAGCCGTGAGGCACGCAGATCCGCGCAGGCCAGATGTGCTTGGCTTGCGCGGTGCCCGCCACGGCCGCCGGTTCACCCGACCCACCTGAGCTCCCGACGGAGCTGTCCCCGCTCGACGGTGCCGCAATCGAAGCGGAGGCGAGCTTCCTCGAGGTCGAGCTGACCGGCGACTCGTGGTCGGGCATGGAGGCGAAGGACGTCTCGTTCAAAGCGAGCAGGCTCGCGAACGTCGACCTCTCGGCAGCCAGCCTCGAGCGACTCTGGCTGAGCCACTGCGAGCTGAGGGGCTGCAATCTCGCGAACCTGCAGGCGACGGCCGCGCGGGTGCAGAGGACGCGGATCGCGGACAGCCGGCTGACGGGCATCGCCTTCGCCGAGGCGACGCTCAGCGACGTGACATTCAGCGGCTGTCGCATCGACCTCGCCGCGTTCGGCTTCGCGCAGCTCGAGCGCGTCACGTTCGTGGACTGCGTGCTCACGCAGAGCGACTTCCTCGAGACGAGGCTCAAGCATGTGAGCTTCCACGACTGCGATCTGACCGGCGCCGACTTCCGCGGCGCCCGCCTTCAGGCGTGCGAGTTCCGGCGCAGCAACCTCAGCGGGATCGAGCATGTCAGCGGCCTGCGCGGCGCTTCGCTCGAATGGCCGTACATCGTCGAGCTGGCAGGAGTCTGGGCGGCGGAGCTGGGGATCGGCGTGCTCGACCAGGACGACGCCGACGACGAGGCCGAGGGCAAGAAGGGGGGCGAGGGGTGACGATCGCCCTCGAGAGGAGAGGCCTCGAGCGATGAGCGCGCTCGATCCCGGGAGCGGATCGGGCGGGGCCTACGAGCTCGACGCGAGCAAGCCAATGTCGATCGCGCAGATCGTCCGCGCGGCGGGCGCGCTGTACTGGCGCTATCCGCTGCTGTTCGCAATCCTTGCGGCGGCGGTGATTGTGCCGTTCGAGCTGATCGTGCTCGCCGTGACCGGCTACGGGCCGCTGCGCCACGGTCACGTGAACGCGGGCGCGTATTGGTTGTTGCTGCTGATCAGGTCGTCGCTGATCACGCCACTGGTCTCGGCTCTGCACATGCACGCGGTCGTGACGATTGCCGAGGGACGGCGGCCGCGACTCGCGGAGGTGGCTGTGCTTGGCGTGATGGTTCTGCCGGTCGTGGCGGCGGCCGAGATCGTCGCGGACATCGGCATCTTCCTCGGTTCCCTCGCCCTGATCGTGCCGGGCATCCTGCTTTCGGTGCGCTGGGCGGTGGTCGCGCAGGCGGCTGCGCTCGAGGGCGAGGGCTGGGCCGACGCGCTGCGCAGCAGCAGAAGGTTGACGACGGGTCACGGCTGGCACGTGTTCGGACTGATCCTGCTGGTCGGCGTGCTGAACACGGCGGTGCTGTTCGGCGCCCGCGCGATCCCACTCGGCAGCAGCTCGGGCGCGGGCTCGGTCGCGGTGGGCACGACAGTAGAGACGCTCGTCGCCTCGTTCTCGGCGCTCACGCTGGCGCGGCTCTACTTCGATCTGCAGGCCAGGCGCGAGGCGGCCGGCGCGGAGACCCCGCACACGGCTCGGCGCGAGCACGCACACCTGCGCGATCTCGACTGAGACGCCACGCCGCCCCGAGCGAGCCGTCGTTTCACGTAGCGATCGGTCTGACCTCGCCGCTCTGATCTCCTCTTATTAATTAATCAATAGAGAACGCGCCGGGGATCGAGGCACGCGCGGCGCACCACCGACGACGTTGCCCGCAGGTTCACCAGCTGGCAACGACTCGTTAACAGCACGGACACGTCTGCGGTCCGGGCGCAATTTAGCTTTGGCCGATCGCGGCCAGGTTCGGGGGCGGCGGACATTCAACTTCTACGGAGGGACGGTTGCCGTGCCGAGGATCGACGCTGTTCGCAGTCACCGGAGTGGGCTTCGCATGACGCTGCTCGCCGTCACGGCATGCCTCGTGTCGCTGGCGGCGTTCGCCGCCGCGCAGGCGAGCGCCGCGCTCACACCGGGCGACATCGTCGTCTATCGCGTCGGCAACGGCTCGGGCGCACTTTCGAGCTCGGGCACGGCCGTGTTCCTCGACGAGTACGAACCGAGCGGGAAATTCGTCGAATCGATCGCGCTGCCGACGGCGGCGAGCGGATCCAACAAGCCGCTCGTGGCGAGCGGCTCGGCGAGCTCCGAGGGCCTGCTGACGCTCTCGGGCGATGGCAACTACCTGATGGCCACCGGCTACGACGCGGCCGTCGGCACGAGCAAAGTCGCCGAAACGAAATCGGCGAGCGTGCCGCGCACGATCGCACGCGTAGGCGCCTCGGGCGCGGTCGACACGTCGACCGCCCTGACCGACTGGGCCAGCGAAAACAATCCGCGCAGCGCGACGAGCAGCGACGGGAACGACATCTGGGTCGGCGGCGCCGCCGGCGGCGTGCGCCACACGACGCTCGGCTCCTCGACCTCGACCGGCCTCAACGAAACAGACAAGAACGTACGCGAGGTCTCGATCTTCAACGGCCAGCTGTACACCTCGGCCGACCCGACGAAGGCCGGTGCGCTGACGATCGCCACCGTCGGCAGCGGCCTGCCCACGAGCGGCACGCAGACGATCGCCAACCTGCCGTTCTCGACGGCGCCCAAACAGCCTTATGCCTACGCCTTTCTCACGCTCGGACTCGGCTCCACGCCGGACACGCTGTACGTCGCCGACAACGAAGCGGGCGCCGTCGTCAAGTTCGGGCTCAGCGAAGGGAAATGGGTGAAATTGGGCTCGGTTGCGATCACGGGGGTCACCGGGTTGACGGCCAACGACGCGAGCGGCACCGTCACGATCTTCGCGGCCAGCGGCGGTCTCGAAGCCAAGGGTCCCGGCTCGCTGTGGCAGATCACCGACAAAAGCGGGCTTGGCGGGACGCTCTCGGGCAGCGCCGGCGAAATCGCCAAAACGCCGGCCAACGAGTCCTTCCGCGGCGTCGCCTTCGCGCCGGGCACGACGATCGGCTCGGGCGGGCCGCCGCCCCCGCCAATGCCGACGATCGTGCCCGCCGAAACGGCCCTGCCCGCCGCGCTCGGCGACCCCACGAACCCGGCGCTTGGCCTGACCGTAGGTGACACGGGCTTCGAACTGGGTGAACTGACGGTCACGGCGAGCTCGTCGAACAAAACGGTCGCACCGAGCGTGGAAGTCAGCGGCAGCGGCTCGAACAGGACGCTGACCGTCACGCCCGGCGCCGTCGGGCACTCGACGATCACGCTGATCGTCGAAGCACCCGACACGGGCAAAGCGACGACGACGATCGACTACGGCGTCTCGGCCAACCAGGGCGATGAAAGCGACCGCTACTACGCCGGCGCCGGCAACGCCTCCACCGCGATCGACGTCGGCGGCGGCTACATGGTCGTGGCCGACGACGAGGGCAACGTGCTGCGCCTCTACCACGAGCGCAACTCGGGCGAGCCGACGAAGACGTTCGACTTCACCAAAGTGCTGCCCGTCGGCACGAGCGAAGCCGACATCGAGGCCTCTGCGCGCGTCGGCAACACGCTCTACTGGATCGGCTCGCTGTCGAACAAGAAGAGCGGCAAAGCTGCCCCCGAACACGACATCGTCTTCGCGGCGACTCTGTCGGGCTCGGGCGCGAGCACCGAACTGACCTACCTCGGCAGCTACACGCACCTGCGCGAGGACATGGTCGCGTGGGACGAAGCCAACGGCGACCCGCTCGGCCTGGCCGCCTCGACCGCTCCCGGCCTGCCCTCCAACGAGGCCGACGGCTTCAACGCCGAGGGTCTCGAGTTCGCAGCCGGCTCGACCGAAACGGCCTACGTCGCCTTCCGCGCGCCACTGCAGCCGACGAACGACCGCAAAGACGCGTTGCTGATCCCGGTCACCAACTTCGCCTCGCTCGTCACGCACGGCAACCCCGGCAGTTCGCCGGCGACGTTCGGCGGCGCCCTGGAGTGGAACCTCGAAGGCCGCGGCCTGCGCGAGCTGCGCCGCAACGCCGCCGGGCAGTTCCTCGCGATCGCCGGCACCTCCGACGACTCCAACTCGACGTTCGGGCTCTACGCGTGGGACGGCAACCCCGCCGATCAGCCCGTGCTGAGCAGCACCCCGCTCTCGTCGGTCAACGAAGGCGCGTGGGAGGACATCGTCTCCGTGCCCGAACCGCTCGTCGGCGGCAGTACGGTCGAACTGCTCCAGGACGACGGTGACAGCGTCTGGTACGCCGACGGGCTGACGTCCAAGACGGGCATGCCGTCGGGCCTGCAGAAGGATCTCGGCCGGCTGTTCACCATCTCGTTTTCCGCACCCGCGGCCCCCGGCGCGCCGCACCTGACGAGCGGCTCCAGCCCGAACGCCGATGGTGTGTTCACGCTTGGCTGGGCGGCGTCGAGCACCGGCGGTGCTACTTACACGCTGCAGCACGAGAGCGCCGGAGGCGGCTGGAGCGATGTAGCGAGCGGACTGACGAGTCCCGAATACGCGTTCACCGGCGCCGCCCCGGAGGCCGAGGGCACGTGGACATACCGCGTGATCGCCGATGGCTCCGGCGGCGAAAGCGCTCCCTCGGAAGCATCCTCGCCGGTCATCGTCGACGAGACGCCACCAGTGCTCGAAGTCAACTGCCCAGCCACGGCAGCGGTGGGATCAAGCGCCAGCGCATCGATCTCAGCCTCTGACGCGCAGTCCGGCCTGGCCGGTGACCCGAGCGGTACACAGCCGATCGACACGACCAAAACAGGCCCACAGACCACAGCAGCAAGCGCAACCGACAACGTCGGTCACGAAAGCAGCGACTCCTGCACCACGCAGGTCGTCAACACCAACGTGATCTCAGGCAAAGTCAAGAAGAAGATCATCGTCAAATCCGGCGAAGCAGTCGAACTGAGCTCAACGGCGGTGGTCAACCAGGTCGAAGTGCAGCCTGGTGGCTCATTGGGCGTCGAGGGCGCCTCAACCAAAGGCATCAAGGCCTCCGGCGCCGGCGTGATCCGCATCTGCGGAGCGAAAGTCGGCTCGATCAAAGTCAACGGGAGCACCGGCCCCGTGGTGATCGGAAACTCCGAAGGCTGCAGCGGCTCGAGCAGCTCCGCCGGAGCGGTGCTGCAGAGCAACAAAGCCGGGGTGAGCGTGATCGCCAACACGTTCAAAGGCAGCGTCAAGGTCACCGGAAACTCCGGTGGCACCACAGTGACCGGGAACACGATCACCAAGAACCTCACGGTGAGCGGCAACTCGGGCACCGTCGTTGACTCTCCGAACACGGTCGGCGGCAAAACGAAAGCGCAGAACCGCAAGCTGCGCTAGCGCACGCTGCAGGTGCGCCATGGGGCGCGGGACGGAGGCGGGCAGACCGAGCCCGGCCTCCGCCCGACGCCAGCCTTCTGTTCGATATTTCGGCCAACGTTCTATGAACGCTGGCAGTAGGTTGCAGTGCATGGTGGGAGCGACTGCGCCAGGGGAGCGAGACGCGGGCTCCGAGCATCGCCGCGGGCAGGCATACGCGCTGGCGGCGGCGCTCGCCTGGTCGACCGGCGGGATCATGCAGCGCCAGGTGTCGGCCGGCGCGGCCGACCAGATCGTGGGCCGCGCGATGTTCGCCTTCCTCGCCGTGCTCGCGTTCGTCCGCTTCGGCGAAGGGACCGGGCTGCGCGAGGCGGCGCGCTCGGTGGCGAATGTCGCCGGCTTGCTCGTCGCGGCAGGCATCGCGGCGGCCTCGGCGACTTTCATCGTCGCGCTCAACCACACGAGCGTCGCGCACGTGCTCGTGATCCAGGCGACCACGCCGATCCTCGCCGGGCTGTTCGCGTTCTGGGCGCTGCGCGAGCCGCTGTCGGCGCGCACGTGGGGAGCGATGCTGCTCGCCGTGCTCGGCATCGCGTTGATGGTCGGCGTCCCGCACGGAGGCAGCGCGCTGGGCGAGCTGATGGCGCTGCTCTCGCCGCTCTCCTTCGCCGTCGTGATCGTCGTCGCACGCCGCCGCCGCGACGTCTCGATGACGCCGGCGACCGCGCTGGCGCAGCTGATGCTGATCGTGTTCGGCCTGGCGTTCGTGCACGCCGGCCAGCTGCACGGCTCCGACGTCGGCTGGCTCGCGCTGCTCGGTCTCGGCCAGCAGGGCTTCGGCCTCGTCTTCTTCACGATCGGCGCGCGCTTGATCCCGGCCGCTGCGATGGGCCTGATCCTGCTGCTCGAGTCCGTGCTCGGCGCCGTCTGGGGCTGGCTCGGCACGTCTGAAAAGCCGACCGTCTCGACCGTGCTCGGTGGCCTGATCGTGCTCGGTGCCGTCGCGATCAAGCTGCGCGAGGACAACGCGCGCGCCGCGCGCGAGCAGGCCGCCGTGGTGGCTACAGTCCCGTGAGATGAACCGGTTGCACGGCGTTATCTGCTCGTCGCGATGGTGGGGGCGCACCGTCGAGCGTGAGCTGCTGCCCTGGGGTCTGTCGCGACTCGACCTGGGCGAGGACGTGCTCGAGATCGGCCCCGGCTTCGGCGCGACGACGAAGGTGCTCGCCGAGCGTCCGGGCGAGCTGACCGTGCTCGAGCTCGACCCCGGCTACTGCGAGCGGCTGCGCCGCGAGCTGCCCAAGCGCGTGCGGATCGTGCAGGGCGACGCGACGGCGATGCCCTTCGCCGACGGGCGCTTCTCGGCTGTCGTCTGCTTCACGATGCTGCACCACCTGCCCTCGCCGGCCGCGCAGGATCTGCTGCTCGGCGAGGCCGCGCGCGTGCTGCGCCCAGACGGCCTGTTCGCCGGCACCGACAGCATCGGCACGAGCCGCTTCTTCCGCCTGCTGCACGTCGGCGACACGCTCGTCCCGGTTTCGCCCGACGAGTTGCCCGCGCGCCTGCTGGCGGCCGGGCTGGTCGAGCAGGAGATCGCAAAGACCGACAGCTCCTTTCGCTTTCGCGCGCGCAAGCCGTGAGCGAGCTCCAGTTCCTCGGCGCGCTCGAGCTCGAGCTGCTGCGCCACCGCGAGCTGCACGCCGAGCGCCCGGCGCACGAGCTGTTTCAGACCTCGACCGTGCAGGCGCTGCTCGAGGGCGACTATGACGGCGACGTGACGCTCGGCGAGATCCTCGAGCACGGCGACCTCGGGCTCGGCACGCTCGACGGGCTCGACGGCGAGCTGATCGTGCTCGACGGTCAGGCCTGGAAGGCGCGCCTGGACTGCACGCTCGAGCGCCCGGCGCTGTCGGCCAAGTCGCCGTACGCCGTCGTCGTGCCGTTCACGGCCGGTGAGCCGATCGAGTTGCACGGCCCGTTCGGCGAGTCCGAGCTCGAAGCGCATCTCGGCGAGCGCGTCACCGGCGCCACGCGGCCGACGGCGGTCCGCATCGACGGGCGCTTCGCCGATCTGCACGTGCGGTCGGTCCCGCGCCAGCATCCGCCCTACCGGCCGCTCGCCGAGGCGATCGAGCAGCAGCAGGTCACCGTGCTGGGAGAGGCCTCGGGCACGATGATCGGCTTCTGCTTCCCCGACGCGCTCGACGGCATCGAGATGGTCGGCGCGCACCTGCACTTCATCGACGACGCGCGAGAGCGCGGCGGGCACGTGCTCAGCTACACGCTGCTGCAGGCGACGGCCTGGCTCGACGGCGCGACGGCGCTGCACGTCGAGCTGCCTGGCGACGTCGTCGCTCCGGATCACGGGGCGCGGATCGACCAGGCGGCACTGCACCGCCTGGAGCGTGACCGCTGAGCGCCACGCGGCGCAGCGGCGGAAGGACGCGGGGCGCGCGACGGGCGATGCCGTCGAGTCTCATTCGCGCGCGCGTCGTGCGGCGAGCGCGGCGAGCTCGGCGCGGTTGCGCACGTCGAGCTTGGCGTAGACGTGCGAGAGGTGGATCTTGACGGTGCCGCGTGAGATGAACATGCGCTCGCCGATCTCCGGGTTGGTCAGCCCGTCGGCGGCGAATTCGACGACGGTCTGCTCGGTCGGCGTGAGCGACTCCCAGCCGCCGGCCGGGCGCTTGCGCGAGCCGCGCGCGCGGCGCAGCCAGGCGAGCGCCTGCTCGGTGCCCATCGCCTCGCCCTCGGTGATCGCCCCGGCGAGTCCCTGCTCGCCGAGCTCCGCGGCGAGCGCTTCGCGCAGGCGCTCGATCGCCTCCTGCTCGCTCGCCCAGCGGACGTGTCCCAGTTCGGCACGCGCGCGCTCGGCGGCGCCGAGGATGCGCGCCGACTCCTCGTAGCTCTCGAGCGCCGCGGCGACGCCGGCGAGCACGTCGAGCGCCGGCGGCACCTGCGTGCGGTAGTCGCTCTCGACGGCACCGGCGAGCGCCTCATGCGCGAGCTGCTCGGCCTCGCTCGGCTTGCCGCCCGCAAGCGAGGCAGCGGCCATCAGCGTCGCTGCGCCGGCGGCGAGCAGCGGGTTGGCGAGCGCTCCCCCGGCGATCTCCCGCGCCGCCTCGGCGTGCTCACGCGCCTCGGCGGCTTCGTCGCGCGCGAGCTCAACGCGAGCCAGCAGGGTGAGCGCCAATGCCATGCCCATCAGGCCGTCGTCGGCCCCCTGCGCGACGTACTCGGCGAGCCCGTTGCGCGCATTCTCCAGCTGCCCGACGCTGCCCTGCGCGAGGAACGCGGCGATCTGCAGCGTCGGGATCGCCATCCCGGCGGCCGCTGCCACGGCACGCTCGAGCGCCGGCCCCAGCTCGCCCAGCGCGCGCTCACCTTCGCCGCGCTCGGCGAGCACGATCGCCCGGTAGCCGCGCGCGATGGCGGCGCTGACCGGCTCGCCGACGGCGTCGGCGACCTCGATCGCGCGGGCGAGGAGCTCGAAGTGCCTGCTCGTCGAGGCCCTGGTTCTGGCGCACCATCCCGACCCCCGCCCAATGCCACGCCGCGAACTCGGCGTAGTTCGTGCGTTCGATCATCTGCAGCGACTCCTCGAGCACCTGCTCGGCGCGCCGGTCGCCCTGCATCAACAGGCCATAGCCGAGGATCTGGGTGGCGTCGACGAAGCACCACTCGTCGCCGCTCGCTCGCGCCAGCTCGCGCGAGCGCTCCAGGACCTCGCGCGCGCCGACCGGGTCCGGCCAGATCTGCATCGTGCCGAGCACGTCGAGCGCGCGCGCCGCCGTCGAGTCCTCGCCGAGCGCTTCGGCGAGCTCGAGCGCGGTCAGCTCGCAGGCGACGGCCTCCTCGAAGCGCCCGCTGTAGCTCAGCAGGTAGCCGCGCGCCCACAGCACGCGCGCACGCAGCGCCGAGGGTTCCTCGCCGGTCGCGTCAAGCGCGCGCACGTAGTCGGCGTCGGCGAGCGCGAAGCGGCCGCGCAGCTTCGCCCACAGGGTCAGCGCCACGCACAGGCGCAGGGCGCGCTCGGCGTCGGTCTCGGCGGCGTGCAGCAGCGCCGCCGACATGTTCGCGCTCTCGACGTCGAGCGCGTCGAGCCAGACCGCCTGCCCGGCAGCCTCCAGGTGCGGCGCGATCTGCTCGGCGCGCGCGACGTAGGCGTCGCGGTGGCGGTCGCGCACGTCGGCCAGCTCGCCGGCCTGCTTGAGGCGGTCGTTCGCGTACTGACGGACCGTCTCGAGCAGCCGGTAGCGCACGCTCGTCCCGTGCTCCTCGACGACGACGAGCGACTTGTCGAGCAGCGAGGTGAGCAGGTCGAGGATCGCCAGGCGGTCGAGCCGCTCGTCGGCGCAGACCTTCTCGACGGCGTCGAGCGTCCAGCCGCCGGCGAACACGGCGAGCCGCCGCAGGAGCGTCTGTTCCTCGGCGCTCAGCAGCTCGTGGCTCCAGTCGACCGAGGCGCGCAGCGTCTGCTGGCGCGGCATCGCCGAGCGCGCCCCGCCGGTCAGCAGGCGGAAGCGGTCGCCGAGGCCGGCGGCGATCTGCTCGACGCCGAGCACGCGCACGCGCGCCGCGGCCAGCTCGATCGCCAGCGGGATGCCGTCGAGGTCGTGGCAGATCTGCGCGATCGCCGGGGCGTTGGCGGCGTCGACGGCGAAGTTCGGGCGCACCTTCAGCGCGCGCTCGACGAACAGGCGCACGGCATCAGACTGGGCGACGGCCTCGACAGGCTCGGTCTGCAGCTCGGAGGGCAGCGACAGCGAGGGCACGCGCCAGTGCGTCTCGCCGGCGACGGCGAGCGGCGCGCGGCTGGTGGCGAGCACGCTCACGCCGGGGCAGCCGCGCAGCAGCGCGTCGGCGCTCGCCGCACAGGCATCGAGCAGGTGCTCGCAGTTGTCGAGCACGACCAGCGCCTGTGCGCCGGCGAGGTGCGCGACGGCGGCATCGAGCGAGGACTGGCCGGGCAGCGGCTTGACGCCGAGCGCCTCGCCGAGCGTCGGCCCGACGGCGTCGGGGTCGGCGAGCGGCGCGAGCTCGACCCACCAGACCCCGCCGGGGAAGCGCTCGAGCGCGTCGGCCGCGACCTGCGCCGCCAGCCGTGTCTTGCCGCAGCCACCGGCGCCGGTCAGCGTCAGCAGGCGCGTCTGCTCGAGCGCCTCGCCGATGTCGCGCAGCTCGCCGGTGCGCCCGACGAAGCTCGTCAGCTGCTCGGGCAGGTTGTTCGGCAGCGCATCGAGCGAGCGCAGCGGCTCGGCGCTCTGCGGCAGGTCGGGATGGCTGAGCAGGAAGACGTGCTCGGGGCGTCCGAGATCGCGCAGCCGGTGCGAGCCGAGGTCGAGCAGCTCGGCTCCGTCCGGCAGCCGCTCGACGACGAGGTCGTGCACGGCGCGCGAGACCAGCGTCTGCCCGCCGTGCGCGATCGCGCGCAGGCGCGCGCAGCGGCTGAGCGCGACGCCGAAGTAGTTGCCCTCGTCGCGCAGCTGCGCCTCGGCCGTGTGCAGCGCGATCCGCACCCGCAGGTCGAGCTCCCCCGGCCACGCCTGCGCGGCGAGCGCGCGCTGGGCGTCGAGCGCCGCCGCCAGTGCGTCCGACGCACGCGAGAAGGCGGCGACGATGCTGTCGCCCTCGCCCTGCTCGACCGGCCGAACGCCGCCGTGGCGCCCGACCGCATCCGACAGCAGCGCGTAGTGCGCCGGAACGGCCTGCGCCATCTCCTCCGGGTGGGCCTCCCACTGGCGCGTTGACTGCTCGATGTCGGTCAGCAGGAAGGTGACCGTCCCGGCCGGCAGCGCGAACGTCGTCTCACTGTTCTCGGCGATGCCCGGCAATCCACCACCCCATACGTTCGGCCGGGCGAGCGCCAGGCCGTCTGCGAATCCTCCCATCAGTGACCCGCGCTCGTTGAGAGCTCAACGCTTGCCCCGCCGCTCAGGTGCGCGGCCGGCGCCGACCGGCGCAGCAGCGTGACGCCGACGCACGCCATCAGGATCGCAAAGGCAGGCGGCGCCGCCAGCGCGATGCCGCTCGGCGAGAGCATGCCGGAGCGAGCAAAGGACACGGCCGCGACCGCGTGCAGCACGGCAACGGCGACAGCGACCGCAGGCACGGCGATCCCGAGCGTGCCGCTGCGCCGCGCGCAGATCGCCAGCGCCAGCACGCACGGCACGGTCGGCCAGGCCGAGGCGTTCGTCGCCACCCCGAGGCCGTCGCCGAGTACCTTCGCCTCCTCGCCGCCGAGGCTCGGCGCGGCGTAGGCGGCGAGCGCGCCGAATGTCAGCGCGACGCCGATCAGCGCGGCCTCGACGCCGGCGCAGATCAGCGCGACCGTCGCCGCCGTCCTGGCGCTGCCCTCGCGCTCGCCGAGCAACGCGCGCAGGCCGGCGAACGCGGCCGGCATCAACGCGCACCATGCGACCCCGTTGAGCACGAGCGCCACGAGCAGGCCGTCACGGTGATCGCTGAAGAAGCGCAGGACCTCGGCGCCCGAGGCGTCGCTTGCCGGCAGGCTCGCGAGCGAGCCGACCGGCACGCTGATCAGGTACAGCAGCGCGACGCCGAGCGCCGCCGCTGCTGTCAGTCGAGTTGTGCGTAGATCTGCTGTGGACACGAGCCACCTCCGTTAGCGGGCCGGCCCTCGCGGCCGGCGTCGATGCCAGCTTCCAGGCGCGCGGGGGTGAGTACATCTGCCAGGTGGCATATATCGGCGCCGAGCGTGGCCAGATCGCCGGCGATTCGGGTCCGCCGCCAGGTTTCCCCGCGCCGTCCCGGTGGAATACTCAGAGCGTGCCGTACAACGCAGAGCTCGGCCCGACCCGCTACCTCGCCGCCGAGGATCGCTACGAGGCGATGCCCTACCGCCGCAGCGGGCGCAGCGGCCTGCAGCTCCCGGCGATCTCGCTTGGGCTGTGGCAGAACTTCGGCGATGACCGGCCGCTGCGCGACAGCCGCGCGATCCTCAGACGCGCGTTCGACCTCGGCATCACGCATTTCGACCTGGCCAACAACTACGGCCCGCCCTACGGCAGCGCCGAGCTGAACTTCGGGCGCGTCTTCGCCGAAGATCTGCGTCCCTACCGCGACGAGCTCGTGATCTCGACGAAGGCCG
The DNA here is from genome assembly GCA_963717665.1 of uncultured Solirubrobacteraceae bacterium. Classification (GTDB taxonomy): domain Bacteria; phylum Actinomycetota; class Thermoleophilia; order Solirubrobacterales; family Solirubrobacteraceae; genus Palsa-744. The sequence goes on along the minus strand of OY970348.1, from coordinate 2,054,529 downwards.
GCTACGACATGTGGCCGGGTCCCTACGGCGAGTGGGGCTCGCGCAAGTACCTGCTCGGCAGCCTCGACCAGAGCCTCGCGCGGATGGGCCTGGAGTACGTCGACGTCTTCTACTCGCACCGCTTCGACCCGCAGACGCCGCTGGAGGAGACGATGGGTGCGCTCGATGCGGCCGTGCGCGCGGGCAAGGCGCGCTACGTCGGCATCTCCTCCTACGGCCCCGAGCGCACCGAGCAGGCGGCGACGCTGCTGCGCGAGCTGGGCACGCCGCTGTTGATCCATCAGCCGTCCTACTCGATGCTCAACCGCTGGATCGAGCGCGGTTTGCTCGACGTGCTCGAGCGCGAGGGCGCCGGCGCGATCGTCTTCTCGCCGCTCGCACAGGGCCTGTTGACCGACAAGTACCTGCATGGAGTGCAAGACGATTCGCGCGTGCGGCGAGGTAACTACTTCTCGGCCGAGATGATCACCGACGAGGTCCTTCAGTGTGTCGCTGCGCTCAACGAGATCGCCAAGCGCCGCGGACAGACGCTCGCGCAGCTGGCGATCGCCTGGGCGCTGCGCGACGGGCGCGTCAGCTCGGCGCTGCTCGGCGCCAGCAGCGTCGCGCAGCTCGAGCAGAACGTCGCGGCGCTGCAGCGTCTGGGGTTCGACGAGGACGAGCTCGCCGAGATCGACCGCCACGCGGTCGACGCGGACATCAACCTGTGGGCTGCATCGAGCGACGCCTGAGCCGCGCTACGCTGCGCGCGTGAGCACGCCGGAGTTCATCGCCAGCCGCTCGACGCCCACGGCGCCGGTCGCCGCCGGGACACTGATCGCCGGCTACGCCGTCGCCGCCGGCAGCGGCTCGCGCCCGCTCGGCGGCGTAGTGCTGTTCGCCGGAGGGCTGTGGTGCGTGCGCGCGTGGATGCGGCGCAACGATCAGCGCACGGCGCTCATGCTCGCCTGCGTCGGGCTCGCCGCGTTCGTCCTCTCGCACGTGCTCGCACGTGCGATCGGAGCTTGGCCGGCTGTGCTGCTCGTCGCCGCTGCGACGGGCGCTGCGGCGTGGGTGTACGCCGACACGCGCGCCTGACGCACACGCCTCGTGTGACGCGGCCCGACTGCTCGACCCCGGCGCGGTGGAGGCGTGAGTCCGCGCCGGAGCCGAGGTCGCGAGCTCAGCGCACGGTCACGCGCAGCACGCGCGAGCCGAGGCTCGCCCGCCCGCTGTCGCCCGCCCACTGAGCCACGAACACCGACGAGCTGCTCGCGTGCCAGGTCGTCGTGAAGCTGCCGCCGTTGGCGCCGGCCGTGGCCGTCTGGTGCTGCCAGGGCCCGCCCGAGAAGCTGCGCCGGGAGACGACGATCTGCTCGCCGCCCTGCGCGCCCTCGAGCACGCCGTCGATGCGGATCACGCCGTGTGCGCGCCTGAGCTTGCGCTTGCGCAGGTGCGTGCTCTTGGTCGCGATCGTCAGCGACGAGGCCGCGCCCGCGTCGCCGCCGGTGTTCGTGAAGAACAGCAGTCGTTCGTCGCCGCTGCCGGATGCCGTCGCGCCGTTTACGAGCGCGAACGCATTGCTCGCGCCTTCGGCGACGAGCCCGGTCGAGGGGATCGCGCCGGCGGCGATCAGCTGCGGGTGCCACGTCGCGCCGGCGTCTGCGGTGTGCAGCACGTAGGCGTCGCGCGTGTCCGAGCCGAATGAGCTGACCGTGAGGAACGCGTGCAGCGAGTCTGCGAACGACACGCTCGTCGCGCTGCTCGTGCCGGTCGCGAGCTGCTCGGACCAGCTGCGCCCGCCGTTTGACGTGCGCCACAGCCGCCCGGCCGTGTCGAGCAGCATGCCGCTGCTCGCGTTCACGAACGAGACGCCGCGGATCGCGATCCGCGACTTGCCCTTCTTGTTAGTCAGCGGAAGCTTCACCGCGCTCCAGCTGCCGCCGCCGTTGGTGGAGCGGATCAGCGAGCGCAGCCCGTAGGCGAACGTCGCCGAGCCGGCGCTGTCGACTTCGGCCACGCGCGCCTTGGACACGACGCGGCCTCCGACGGGGTTGAAGCGCCCGCCGGCGACCGAGCGGTAGATGCCGACCGGCCCGACGAGCAGCACCGAGTTGCCGGCGACCGCGGCGACCGCGCTCGCGGGCCTGCTCGTGCCGGGGTCGAGCGTGCGCCAGCTCGCGCCGCCGTTGCTCGTCAACTGCAGGCCGCCCGTTTCGTCGAGCGCATAGCCGACGCTCGCCGAGGCAAACGACGCGTCGCGCAGCCTCGCCGAGGTCTGCGTGGCGAGCGTGCTCCACGTGGCGCCGCCGTCCTTGGAGAGCGCCAGCGTGCCGTTGGCGCCCGCCGCATAAACGAGCCCGGCCGGCCCGCTGCGCAGCCGCGAGTACTGGCCGCCGACGTCGTGGCTGGCGCTTGCGAACGTTGCGCCGCCGTCGCCCGAGACCACCGTCGTGCCGCTGACGCCGACGCCGACGACGCGCGTCGGAGAGGAGTAGGCGGCGCCGAGGATCGGCGCGCTCGAAGGCGTGATCGTCGAGGCCGTCGCGCCGCCGTCGGTCGTGCGCACGAGATGGTCTCCGCCGGCCACGTTCAACACGCACGTGATCGCGTCGGCGCAATCGATCGCGGTGAAGTCGTTGGCCGCTCCGATCGCGTCGGTCGTCCACGTCGCCCCGCCGTCGGCGCTGCTGAGGAGCGTTTTCGGGCCGATCGCGAGGGCGTGCGTCTGGTCGACGAAGTGCAGCGCCGTGATGTTCGCGCCCGGCAGCGTGACCGGCGTCCACGAGACGCCGCCGTCGCCGGTCTTGAACTCCGTGCTCTGCCCGCCGCTCGGCGGCCCTGCGATGACGATGCCGCTCGTCGGGCTGGTGAAGTGGATGTCGACGCCCGCGTTGCCGCCCCCGCCGCTGGAGGCCGGCGTACCCGGCACGCCCGTACCGCGTGAGAAGGTGCTCCCACCGTCTTGGGTCATCAGCACCGAGCCGCTGCGCAGCAGCAGGAATCCGACCTGGGCCGAGACGAAGCTGAAGGCTTGCACCTGGTCGTGGCAGTTGGCTTCAGCGACCGTGAAGATCCTCGTGAAGACCGTGCCGCCGTCCGTCGAGATGCGCAGGACGCAGCCGTTGGCGCTACCGACGACGACCGTGCTCGGGTCGACGATCTGCAGGCGCGTGAGTTCGCTCGAGGTGCCCGTCGCGAGGCCCGACCAGGTCGCGCCGCCGTCGAGCGTCTTCAGTGCCGTCCCGTTGTCGCCGACTGCGTATCCGAGCGGGCCGACGAACGAGATCGCGTTCAGCGTGTTGCCCTGCGGCGAGGGGTTGCCCCACGCCCAGCCCGACTGACTCACGGTGACCGACGCAAACGCGCCGCTCGCCGTGCACAGCGCCAGTACAGTCGCCAATACAGCGATCGCCAATCCGAAGCGCGTCTTGCTCACAACGTGCATGCCGTCCTCCCCAATCCAGTTCTTGGAATCAGCCTGCCCGCACGACGCGCGAGCAAAGGGGTAAACCCGGGACGCCGCCCGAAGTCGCGCAGCGGATCGGCAAGCGTAAGAAAGCTCTGAGGTTCTGCACAGGAAGGGCTAACAGTCGCGCTCGATACTGCCGGCCATGAGCGCACAGCTGACCGGCATATCGGCAACCGCGGTCGGGCCGCACCTCTACTGGCTGGCCAGTCGCGCCGCCGGCAGCGCGGCGCTGCTGCTCTCGAGCGCATCGGTCTGCGTCGGCCTGGCCAGCAGCATGCGCCTGCTCAAGGGGCGCGTCGCCGACCTGCGCGTGACCCATGAGGCGCTCTCGCTCGCGACGATCGCCGCGCTGCTCGTGCACGTGTTGACGCTGCTCGGCGACGGCTTCCTTCACCTCAGCCCAGCCGAATTGACGGTGCCGTTTCTCAGCGGCTACCAGACGCTGTGGACCACGGCCGGGATCGTCGGCTTCTGGATGCTGCTCGCGCTCGGCCTCTCCTACTACGCTCGCGCCAGGATCGGCGTGCAGCGCTGGCGCGTGCTTCACCGCTTCACCGCGCTCGCCTGGGTGCTCGGCCTCGCGCACTCGCTCGGCGAGGGGACAGACGCCGGCCAGGCCTGGTTCTTGGCGATGATCGCGATCGTCGTGCTTCCTGCGCTGGCGCTGCTCGCGGCACGGGGTGCGAAAGCCTCCGTAGCGAGGTCTGCCGCTGCGCGCGCTCACCAGGATGCCGTGGGCAGTTTCGGCGCCGCCGGCCCGACCGGGGCGCCACGATGAGCCCGCGCGAGGCAAAAACGCTCGCTGCCGGCCGCCGCGCCGAGCTGCTCAGGCGCGCGCGGCGGATCAGACGCGCCGTCGCGGCCGCCTCCGCGGCACTGCTGATCGCGCTGTTCCTCGTCGTCTATGTCCAGCTTGCCTCCGGCCACGACCCGGCGCTCTCGGCCTCCTCCAAGGCCCGCACGACGACGACATCCAGCGGCTCCGGCGCCTCCACGTCCACGTCCTCGACCTCTACACAGTCGAGCGGCTCGGAATCGAGCAGCGCCGGAACCGAATCGAGCGAAGCCGAATCGAGCAGCAGCGAATCGGGCACGAGCGAATCGGGCGGCGAAGAATCGCAGTCGGGCGAATCGACCAGCCCGATGACGACCTCTCAGTCGTGAGCGAGCTACTCGACACGGGCGAGCAGCTCGAGCGCTTCGAGTGCTTCGGCGGGACCTGCTCGGTACTCGTGAGCGGCGATGACGGTTCGCGCTCGGCGCGGGAAGCCGCGGCGGCGGCGCGTCGCTCGCTGCTTGCGTGGCACGAGCGCTTCACGCGCTTTGAGCCCGACAGCGAGCTCTCGCTGCTCAACGAGGACCCGCGCACGGAAGTGCCGGCAAGCGAGCTGCTCGTACGGCTCGCCGCGGCCGTGCGCACTGCCGGTGAGCTCTCGGGCGGGCTCGTCGACGCGACGCTCGCCGAGGAGATCGAGATCGCCGGCTACGCCGAGGATCTCGGCGAGCCGCTCTCGCCCGCGCTGGTACTCGCGCTCGCCCCGCCGCGCAGAGCCGCACGGCCGGCCTCGGCCACCGGGCGCCCAGAGCGCTGGCGCGAGGTCGGAGGCGACGCCCTGGCTGGTCTCGTGCGCCGTCCACCGGGCGTGCGCATCGACGGCGGCGGCCTCGCCAAGGGCATCTTCGCCGACGTGCTCGCCGAGCGGCTCGCCGGCCACGCTGCCTTCGCCGTCGACTGCTCGGGCGACTTGGCCGTCGGTGGCGCGGGCCATCTCGCCAGGGAGATTCACGTCGAATGTCCGCTCAGCGGCCGCGCGCTGCACACCTTCGAGCTGATCGACGGCTGCGTCGCCACGAGCGGGATAACCAGGCGCAGCTGGCTGGCCGGCGACGGGCGCGCGGCGCACCACTTGCTCGACCCTTCCACGGGCACGCCCGCGTTCACGGGGATCGTGCAGGCGACGGCGCTCGCGCCGAGCGCGCTCGAAGCGGAGATCCGGGCAAAGGCCGCGCTGCTCGCCGGACCCGCCCGGGCACACGCGCAGCTGCCACACGGCGGCGTCGTCGTGCTCGACGACGGCTCCCATCGCGTGATCGAGCCGCCGATCGTCGTCACGCTCGGGCAGCTCGCCCGCTTCGCCGGCGCACGCGCGAGCGCCTGATCTGGCAGACGTGTCAGGGCCGCATCTTGGGCTTGACGCCTGCGCTGCGGCCGTTTCGGACATAATGCTCGCCGCATGCGCGCAATCCAGATCGTCGAGGAAACGGGACCCGACACGGCATTGCGCCTGGTCGAGCTCGACGAGCCCGAGCCGTCGCACATGCTCACCCCCGGCGCGGGCGTCGTCGTCGAGGTCCACGCCGCCGGCGTGTCCTTCCCCGAGGTGCTGCAGACGCGCGGGATGTACCAGGTCAAACCGCCGCTGCCGTTCGTGCCCGGCAGCGAGGTCGCCGGCATCGTGCGCAGCGCCCCCGACGGCGCGCAGGTAAAGGCCGGCGATCGCGTCGCCGCCTTCTGCGCGCTCGGTGGCTTCGCCGAGACAGCGGTCGCACCTGAGTACTTCTCCTTCCCGTTGCCCGACGCGCTCGACTTCGCCCAGGGCGCGAGCCTGATCCTCAACTACCACACCGCCTACTTCTGCCTGCTCACGCGCGGGCGGCTGAAGGCCGGCGAGACCGTGCTCGTGCACGGCGCCGCCGGCGGCGTCGGCACCGCCGTGCTGCAGGTCGCCAAGGCGCTCGGCGCGAGCACGATCGCGCTCGTCTCGACCGACGAGAAGGCGGCCGTTGCCAAGGATGCGGGCGCCGATCAGGTCGTGCTGCTGCACGACGGCTGGAAGGACGAGGTCAAGGAGCTCTCCGGCGGCGGCGTCGAGATGGTGCTCGATCCAGTCGGTGGCGACCGCTTCACCGACAGCCTGCGCTCGCTGCGCGAGGGCGGGCGGCTCGTCGTCGTCGGCTTCACCGGCGGCTCGATCCCCGAGGTAAAGGTGAACCGGCTGCTGCTCGGCAACACCGAGGTGATCGGTGCCGGCTGGGGCGCCTACGTGATGGGCAAGCCCGAGGTCAACCGTGAGATCGGCGCGGCGATCGAGAAGATGATCGACGACGGCTTCGTGCGCCCGATCGTCGGCGCGCGCTTCGCGACTCGAGCAGGCCGCCGAGGCGCTGCACGCGATCGACGAGCGCCGCGCCACGGGCAAGGTCGTGCTCGACGTGCGCCCCGGCTGAACCACGCTCCGCGCGCGGCGACCGCTAGTGCGGGTCGAGCAGCTCGCGCCAGCGTTCGGCGTCGAGCGTCGCCGGCTCCGTCGACTCGACGAAGTCGACCAGCACGTCGATCAGGCGCTGCGGCTCGTCCAGCTGCGGGAAGTGCCCCGAGTCGGCGAACAGCTCCAGCCGGCTGTCCGGGATCTGCGCGTGCGTCGCCTCGCCGTGCGCGGCCGGGATGATCGAGTCGTGCTCTCCCCACACGAGCAGGAACGGGATGTGCGCCGAGAGGTACAGGCGGTTGGAGGCCTCCACGCGCTGGCCGCCCGGCTCGACGACGGCACGCAGCGTGTGCACGAAGGCCGCGCGCGCCGCCGCGTCGGACAGTGTCGCGTGCCCGTGCGCGATCTCCTCGACGTCCGTGCGCGCGCGCAGCCCGAGCCGCCCGAGCACGCCACCCACCAAGCGGCCCGCGTCGAGCAGGCGGGTAGCCGCCAGCAGCGGCAGCACGAACTCGGCGCCCGGTAGCGTGGCCGCGCGCAGCAGCACGTTGACCTCGCGCCCGAGGCCGCCCGAGTCGATCAGCGCCAGCCGTTCGCAGCGCTCGGGGAACTGGTAGGCGAACTGCATCGCGATGCCGCCGCCGAGCGAGTGCCCGACGACGCTCGCGCGCTCGTGGCCGAGCACGAGCAGCAGGTCGCGGATGTTGCTCGCGTGGGCACCCAGCGAGTAGTCACCGCGCGGCGCCTCCGAGGAGCCGTGTCCGATCAGATCGGGCGCGATCACCGTGAAGTGGCGCGCCAGGTAGGGCATCACGCGCTCCCACGTGGCCGAGCTCGACGTGATCCCGTGGATCAGCATCAGCACCGGGCCGCTGCCGGCCTGGCGGTAGGCGATGCGGTGGCCGTGCAGGGTCAGCTTGCGCAGCCGCAGCTCGTCGGGCGCCGGGAGTGGCGCCCTCTTGCCCGGAGCGGGCTTTCGCGGGGCTTGTGCTGTTGCTGTTGCGCTCATCGTCGCCTCCTTACAGTGGACGGAGCATCGGACGGCCGGATTATGCATCGCCGCCCGTAAGAGGATCGTAGGAGTCTCCGCGTGCGGGCCGCGGCGTGCGGACGATGCGCGACAATCGAGACATGAACGTTCTCGTGGTCGACGATGATCGCGCCGTGCGCGAAGCGCTGCGGCGCGTGCTCACGCTTGGCGGCTATGAGGTGCAGACCGCCGAGGGTGGCGCCGAGGCGATCGAGGCCGTCGTGCAGTCTGTGCCCGACGCCGTCGTGCTCGATGTCGGCATGCCCGAGATCGACGGCCTCGAAGTCTGCGAGCGCCTGCGCCGGCTCGGCAACCGCGTGCCGATCCTGATGCTGACCGCGCGCGTGGAGGTCTCCGACCGCGTCGCCGGCCTCGACGCCGGCGCCGATGACTACCTCGTCAAGCCATTCGACAACGACGAGTTGAAGGCGCGCCTGCGCGCGCTGCTGCGTCGCTCCGGCCCCGACGGCGACCCCGACGAGCTGTCCTTCGCCGAGGTCTCACTCGACCGCTCACGCCACGGCGCCGCCGTCGACGGGCAAGTCGCCGAGCTCACGCGCACCGAGTATCAGCTGCTCGAGCTGTTCCTGCGCAACCCGCGCCAGGTGCTGCCGCACAGCGTGATCTACGACCGCGTCTGGGGCTATGACTTCGGCGCTGCCTCTAACGCGCTGCGTGTCTACATCGGCTACCTGCGGCGCAAGCTGCAGGAGATCGGCGCACGCGAGCTGATCCACACCGTGCGCGGCGTCGGCTACGTGATGCGCGAGCCTTGATCGCCCGGTGGCGTAAGCGCTAGCCAGTCGATCCTTCGGCGCCAGGCGGCGCGGCGCCGCCGCTCGGCGGGGCGCCGTTCCGGGCGCCGCTGGGCGGGGTACCGCCCGGGGCGCCGCCGGGGAAGACGCCTTTCAACTCGCCTTGGCATTTTTTCTCAGCGGCCTTGAACTTGCTGCTCGAGGTGTCGATCCCTCTGGTGTTGAAGACGGGGCCTTTGCCCGTCGTGTTGGGCGCCGGTACGTCGACGCCGTTCTGACGCAGGCACGCTGCGTACTTGGCAAGCCCCGTCCGGGCCGAGGCGCTGTTGAGGCCGCCGGCTCTGCCCCGCGGGAAGTTGCCGCCGCCGCATTTCTTCAGCGCGGTCTGAAACTGGGCTTGGGTGACGCCTTTTGGCAGTTGCAGGCCGCGCCCCCCACCACCTGGCGCTCCAACTCCGGGTGTGCCCGGCCGGCGGCTCGTACCGGACGGCGGCGCGGGCAGCGTGATGCCCTGTTTCTGCAGGCACGAGCGCAGTGCGGTGAACCGGTTCGAATCCCGCCCGCCGGCTTTGCTCGTGGAGCTGCTCGAGCTGTTGGCTGCCGAGCTCGAGCCGCTGCCCGAGCTTCCGCACGCCGTGAGCGCCAAGCACGCGCCGAGAACGCACAGAGCAAGCAGTGGGCGTATGCGCTTGCGCCTGGCCGGTCGAGCGACGGGACGTGGGGAGGTGGACATTTATCGGTTCCTTGTTTGTTGGTGGTTGTCGCGCTAACCGGGGCCGAACAGCGTGGTTGGACCGGCGCTGGCCCCGGTGCTGGATTGATTCGTGCCGGCGCCGGTCGCGCCGCCGGAGGCGGCGGAGCTGACCGTGATCGAAGTTGCGCTGATGGCGCCGTTCTTGGCCTTGCTGCCGAGCACGACGACCGTCGAACCGGGGTGGATGCTCTGTGCTTTGGTGCTGACGGTCTTCGTCACTTTCGCTCCGTCGGAGGCGGTGACCTTGACGGTGTTGCCCTGGCTGTCGGTGACATACAGCGTGCCGCCGCGAACGTAGGCCACTTCGCCGGTGGTCACGCCGCCGGCCGATCCGCCGAGGCCGGGGAACGCGCCTGCGCCTCCTCTGGACGCCGAGCCCGCGCCGCCAGCGCCGGGCGCGGCCCCTTTCAGGGCGGCGAGGCGCGAGGCGATCCCGCTACTCGCGCCGGCGCTCGCCGCGGCCGGGCCGCCTTGCCCCTTCTGCACGAGCACGCCGCCGATGAAGCCGCAGGCGATCAACAGCACGGCGAACAGCGCGAGCGGCACGGGCGTCAGCAGACGCCGGCGCGGTCGGCGCGGCAGCTCATCTGGCTGATCCAGCCACTCGTCCTGGAGCTCGGCGGGCTCGTAGTCGAGCTCGCTCGTCTCTGGCGCGGTGGACTCGTGGCTCGACATGGTCGGCTCCTTGTTGGGGGAAGACGGGTTACTCAAAGCGCAGCGCTTCAATCGGCCTGAGCGACGCCGCGCGGGCAGCGGGGTAGGTGCCGAAGAACAGCCCCGACAGGGCCGCGGCGCCGAACGCCAGGAAGATCGAGTAGGTGGCGATTTCCGGTTGCACGCCGGCGATCTTGAACTGGCTGCCGACCACGCCGACGAGCACGCCGGTAAGGCCGCCGATCAGCGATACGAGCACAGCCTCGGTGAGGAACTGTGTGAGGATGTCCGAACGCCGGGCGCCGATCGCCTTGCGAATGCCGATCTCGCGGGTGCGCTCGGTGACGCTGACGAGCATGATGTTCATCACGCCGATCCCGCCGACGAGCAGCGAGATCGCCGCGACCTCGCCGAGCAGGGTCGTGAAGACGCTGCTGGTGGAGCTGGACGTGGACAGCAGCGAGCCCTGATTGAGTACCTGAAAGCCCGGTTCTTCGGTGTTCTTGATCTTGTGGCGTTCCTCGAGGATCTGCGTGACCTCTGCTTCGGCCGCGTTCAGCGACGATTCAGACTTCGCCTGCACGGTTATCGAGTTGATCGGGCCGAAGCCCGTCAGCGAGTCCTGCACCGTGGAGATGGGCGCCATCGCCACGTCGTCCTGGTTGGTCGCCCCGTTCGAGCCCTTTGAGGCCAGGACACCGACCACTTCGAAGTTCGAGCCGTTGACCTTGATGGTCTGCCCGACCGCGCTCTGCCCGGCGAACAGTTCTTCCACGACGGTCTGGCCGATTACCGCGACGCGTGTGTGCTTGCTGACGTCGGCGCTCGTGAAGGACTTTCCTGCCGCGAGCTTGTAGCTGTGCGCCGTCAGGTAGGAGGGCGTGGTGCCGGTGAACGTCGAGGGTTCATAGCTCGTGCTGCCAGAGACCAGTTTCACGCTGGAGGCGCTCACCACGGGGGAGGCGCTCTTGACGTCGGGAGCCATGCCGGGGCTTTGCAGCGCTTCGGCGTCCTTCCTGGTCAGCGAGACGGTGCCCGCGCCGGAGGCGCCCGAGCCGCCGCGCCCGGCGCCCGCCTGGATCAGCAGCACGTTCGTGCCGAGGCTCTGGATCTGCGACTTGACGGCTTGAGAGGAGCCGTTGCCGACGGCGATCAGCACGATCACCGAGGCCACGCCGATCGTCATGCCGAGGATCGCCAGGCCCGAGCGAAGCTTGTTCGCGGCGATCCCACCCCAGGCGATGCGCAATGTCTCGACGCCGATCACGACCGCGCCTCCGCGACACCGGCATCCGCGCGACGGCGTGAAGACTTCTGGCGGTGCAGCACGGGCGGCGCCTCGTGCACGCCCGCGACTCGGCGATCCTCGACGACCCTGCCGTCGCTGAGGCTGATCACCCGCTTGGCCTGCTCGGCTACGTCGGGCTCGTGGGTGATCAGCACGACGGTCCGCCCTTCGCCGTTCAGGCGCGCGAAGATCGCCAGCACGTCCTCGGTCGAGTGTGAGTCGAGGTTGCCCGTCGGCTCGTCGGCGAGGATCAGCGTCGGGTTGGTGACGATCGCCCGCGCGACCGCCACGCGCTGCTGCTGGCCGCCGGACAGCTCGGAGGACTGGTGGTGCAGACGGTTGGCCATGCCGACCGCGCCCAGCGCATCCGCCGCACGCTGCCGGCGCGCCCGGCGGTCCACGCCGGCGTAGGCGAGCGGCAGTTCGACGTTGGCGATTGCGCTCGTGCGGGCCACGAGGTTGAAGCTCTGAAAGACGAAGCCGATCTTGCGGCTGCGCAGGTCCGAGAGGTCGTCCTCGTCCAGGGTGCGCACGTCCATGCCGTCGATCCGATAGCTGCCGCCGCTGGGCATGTCGAGGCAGCCGAGGATGTTCATCAGCGTGCTCTTGCCGCTGCCCGAGCTGCCCATGATCGCGATGAAGTCGCCACGGTCGATGCGCAGCGATACCTCGCGCAGGGCACGCACCTTGATCTGCCCCAGCTCGTAGGTCTTGCTGACGTTGCGTAGAAGGATTGCCGGGGGCCGCATCAGCCGCCCGGAGGTCCGCCGCGGGGGAACGCGCCGCCGCCGAGACCGCCAAGGCGCGCGCCGCTCGCTTTGCTCGAAGAGCTCGTGGTGGTACTCGTGACGCTCGGCAGGACGATCTCCTCTCCCGCCTTCAGGCCACCGAGGATGATCGTCGAGCTGTCGCCCACCAGCCCGCTCGTGACCGCTTGGTTGACGTGCTTGCCGGCGCGAACGACCGTCACCGAACCGCCCGATATCGCAGTGCTGGGGACGTTCAAGCCCTCGGCCTGCTTGACGACGACTTCGGCCGATGCGCTCATGCCGACTTTCAAGCCCGATTCGCTCTGGTCGAGCTGGAAGGTGACGTTGTAGGAGACGACACCGCTGTTGCTCGTCGACAGCGCGTCGACGCTGAGCACGTGCGCTGCGAGCTTGCGACTGGCGAGCGCTTCGATCGTCACCGTGGCCGTCTGGCCGACTCTCACGTTGCCGATTTCAGACTCGCTCAGCGGTACGACGAGCTGCATCGAGCTGAGGTTGCTGAGCACGGCGAAGGAGGAGGTCGAGGAACTGCTGGAGGAGGTCGACGATCCGCTCGAGCTGCTCGGGGACGAGGTGCTCCCGGTCGCGCCCGTCGAAGAGCCGCTCGATGAGCTGCTTGCGCTCGTGGCCTTGGTCGTGCCGGTCGCGGAAGCGGTTTCGCCGACTTCGCCCGAGAGTGACACGATCGTGCCGTCCTGCGGCGCATAGAGCTTGGTGTTCTGAACGGCCTGCTCGTCGCTCTGCACGGTCAGCTTGTCGCTCTTGACGGCCGCTTTCGCGGAGGCGAGGTTGGCCTCACGCGTGGCCGCGCTGACCGTCGAGGCGGACGAGGACGAGCTGGAGCTTCTGGCTTGAGCCGCCTGAGGACGATCTACCCGACTTCGCGGTCGTCGTCTCGTTCTTCTGCGTAGTCGTGCTCGGCGAGCTGCTCGCCGTGTCGGAGATCGAGGCGGTGCCGGCCTGAGCTGCCGTGCTCGTGCCGGTCGTGCCCTGCCCCGAGGAGGTTTCCCCTTCGTCTTCTTCCTCCGCAGAGAGGCTGGCTTCGGCGGACTGCAGGTTGGCCTTGGCCCGTTCGAGGATCACTTCGGCGCTCTGCGGATCGAGCGTCGCCAGCAGCTCACCCTTGCCGACATGCTCTCCTTCGCTCACGTAGATGTGGGTGACGGTTCCGCTCGTCTTGAAGCCGAGGTTGAGCTGGCTCGCGGCCTGGATGTTGCCGCTGCCCGACACCGTCGACTGAACCACGCCCGCCTGCACAGTCGCGGTCCTCGTGCTTTGCGCCGAGCTCTGCGACGCCGCGCCGACGCTCGTGTAGGCGACCACGATGGCGGCGATGCAGAGCACACCGAGCGCGATGTTGAGCAGCGGGCGTCGATCGGTGATGCCATTGGCCACGAGGCGAGCATCGAGCCGGCGCACAAGAGCCGCCTAAGGCGTCCGTAGGAACAACGTATGAGTCCTGCCGGCCGCTCGTCCGGTGAGGCACAATCAGGCGATGAGGATTCTCGACGGGGTCGACTACGTCCTGCGCGAGCCGTGAGCCTGCGCCTGCGCATCGCCGCCGTCGGCGGCGTGGCCGTCGCGCTCGCCGTGCTCGCCGCCGCAGTCGGGATCTACCTCGCCGTTCGCTCCGACCTGCGCGGGCAGATCGACCAGTCGCTGACGCAGCGCGCACAGGAGTTCGTCAGTGCACCGCCGCTGAGCGATCGCGGTGGGCCAGCTGAGGACGGACTCCCCGCCGCCGCGATCGGCGCCAACCCGCAGGCGCTGCGCGCTCGCCTGGGCGCGCGCGGTCCGCTGCCGAAATTCGTCCAGCCGGGGCGCTTCGGCGGCGCCGCCGGCTACGTGCAGTTCGTCAGCGCCAAGGGCGTCGTCGACGCGCCCGGCGGCCAGGGCTCGACGCCGGAGATCCCGCCCAGCGCGCGCGATAAGCAGATCGCCGCCTCCGGGCACGGCAGCGCGCTGAGCGACCGCACCGTCAAGGGCACGCACCTGCGCGTACTCACGCTCGGCACGCCCGCCGCGAGCGCCGGACAGGGTGGCGCCGCGGGCACGGCCGGCGGCGCCGTGATGATCGCCCGCCCGCTCTCGGAGGTCGACCACGACCTGCATCGGATCCTGTTGATCCTGTTGATCGTCGGTGTCGCCGGGATCGCGCTCGGCGCAGTACTCGGCGCGCTCGTCGCGCGCACCGCGCTCGCGCCGATCGCGCGCTTCACGCGCCGCACGGAGTCGCTCGCCGGCGAGCTCGACCTCTCAGAGCGCCTCGACGTGAGCGGCGGCGAGGAGCTCGAGCGACTGGCGACGAGCTTCAACACGACGCTCGATGCGCTCGAGCGCTCGCTGCTCGCCCAGCGCCAGCTGATCGCCGACGCCAGCCACGAGCTGCGCACGCCGATCGCTTCGCTGCGCGCGAACATTCAGACGCTCGAGGATGCCCATCGCCTGGCGCCGGCCGAGCAGCAGCGTCTGCGCGCCGACATCATCGACGAGCTCGACGAGCTGACGACGCTCGTCGGCGACGTCGTCGAGCTCGCGCGTGGCTCGCGTGCGCCGGCCGAGCGCGGCGAGGTGCGCCTGGACGAGCTCGCCGCCGAGGCCGTCGCGCGCACACGCCGCCGCGGCGAGCTCAGCTTCGAGCTCGACCTGCAGCCGACCGTCGTGCGTGGCGAAGCCGATCGCATCAACCGCGCCATCTCCAACCTGCTCGACAACGCACGCAAGTGGAGCCCGCCGGGTGGCGTCGTCGAGATCTCGCTGCGCGACGGCGTGCTGATCGTGCGCGACCACGGCCCCGGCTTCGGCGAGGCCGAGCTCGGCAAGGTGTTCGAGCGCTTCTACCGCTCCGAGAGCGCGCGCAAGCTGCCCGGCTCGGGGCTCGGCCTCGCGATCGTGCGTCAGGCCGCCGAGGCGCACGGCGGATACGCCCGAGCCGCCAACGCCGACGGCGGCGGCGCGCTGATGGAGGTCTCCTTCGGGCCCGTGCTCGAGCTTGCCGCCGAGGCCGGACCGCTGGCGGCGCCGGTCCGGTAGTGTCGGTGACATGAAGAAAGACAGTGCCGTCGGTCTGCTGGCCGGCCTCAGACTGGTCGTCGGGGTCGCCTCCTGGACCACCCCACGATTCGCCGGCAGGCTGTTCGGGCTGGACGCGGAAGCCAATCCACAGTCGCCCTATTTGGCTCGTCTGTTCGGCGCGCGCGACGTCGCGCTCGCCTGGGGCGCGCTCGGCAGCGAGGGCGAGGCGCGCAAGCAGTGGCTGATCGCCGGACTCGCGTGCGACGCGGCGGACGTGCTGGCCGGGATCGCCGGTGGACGCAGTGGATACCTGCCGAAGCTGACGAGCGTGCTTGTCACCGGCACCGCCATATCCGCCGTGGCGCTCGGCGTGGCTGCGCTGAGCGACGAGTGAGCTGAGCCGGAGCTGGCCGTTA
This sequence comes from uncultured Solirubrobacteraceae bacterium, assembly GCA_963717665.1. GTDB lineage: Bacteria > Actinomycetota > Thermoleophilia > Solirubrobacterales > Solirubrobacteraceae > Palsa-744. Next base: position 2,039,187 of record OY970348.1, on the reverse strand, counting down.
GCTCGCCGAGGCGGCCGGCCTGCGCGCCGTCTCAGCCGCCGACTCCGTCCCGATGAACGGGTTGAGCGTGAGGTAGACGAGCTGCGGCGAGGCGTCGCACAGTTCGTGCAGACGCTTGTGCTCGATGTAGTGGTGCAGCACCTGCCAGATCCCGCCGGCGACGGCCTCGGCCGCGATCTCGGGCACCTCGGCGTCGTTCGGCGCGTGCTCGAAGCCGGGGCTCAGATAGGCCGTGAACGACTCGAGCGCGCTGCGGCGGATCTCGATCGCCTGTGGACTCGCGCCGAACGTGTCGACCAGTGTCAGGTGCGCGTGGGAGGGCTCTGAGCAGACGAAGTCCATCAGCGCGTTGAGCCCCGCCGCGACGCCGTCCGGCCAGTCGGCGAGCTGCGCGTCGTAGGCCTCGACGGTCGTGCGCAGCGCTTGGTGCAGGCCGACCTTCTGCGCGCCGAGGAAGGCGTCGTGCTTGGTCGGGTACATCTCATAGAACGTCTCGTGCGAGACGTTCGCACGCGAGGCGATCTCGGGAATCGTCAGTCCGGCGAAGCCCTTCTCGGCGACGATCTCGGCCGTCGCGTCGACGATCCGTTCGCGCTGGCTTTTGACGACCTCCTCGCGCGCCAGATCATGGCGGCCGCTCGGCAGCCGCCGCTCTGCCAGTGCGGCGCTCGCCGCGCATCTGCGAAGCGCGTCGGCTCGTCGGCCGCGCGCCTGCGCACGCGGCGCGGTCCGTCGAGCCCGAGCGGCAGCGACGGCGGGTAGGCCAGCGCCCACGCGCCCAGTTCGTCGGCCAGCTCCGGCAGCTCGTCCGCGCGTCCGCGCATCAGGCGCGTCGCCGTAACCTCGCGGATGCCGCCGATCAGGAACTTCGCCGTCAGATCGCGCGGCTGCTCGCTCCACGCGTGCTCGCGCCCGGCGCTGACGCATCCGCTCGAGCGCCGTCGATCGTGCGGTTGCGCCGTTCCAGCGCCCGTGGTCCCGCGCCGAAGGTGCCGAGCAGCGCGAGCGTCATCGCCTCCGGCTCGACCGCCGCCAGCTCGGCGAACGCGCGCAGCGCCAGCTGCAGGCTCTGATCCGGCGCGGCGCCTTCGTCGTAGGCGGCCGCCACGTGCGCCGTCGTGCGTCCCGCGATGTCCTCATAGGCGCTCAGCAGCAGCTCTTCCTTATCCGCATAGAGGTTGTAGAACGTCGGGCGCGAGACGTGCGCCAGCTGTGTCAGATCGAGGATCCGCACGGCCGGGTAGCCGCGCTCGGCGATCAGCTCGATCATCGCCGAGCGAAGCCGCTCGCGCTGGTCGTGCTCGACCTCCTCGCGCGTCAGCCCGTGCGCGCCCGTCGGCAGGCGCCGATAGCGCGCCGCCCGCGCCTGCCCGGCGTCGCCTGAGGCTCCCGCATCATCAGCCGCGGACGCGCCTGAGGTGGCTGTCGCTTGCCCTCCGTCCTTAGTGTCAGACGAATCCTTCGACTTGGCGGGTTGGGCGCCAGGGGACTCCGTGTTGGCCTTGCGCGCCGTCATATCCGCATCCCCACCGGCTGAAAACCTCTCCTTGACGCCAAACGAGCCAAGCCTACCAGCCCCGCTCGGGGGCGTCCGTGCGGCTGCGGCGGGGCCCCGCTCAATCGCGAATCGCGCGCGAGCCGGCGAGCACCGCGCCGGAGGCGTCGAGCGCCTGCACGGCCACGTAGGGCGCAGTACGCGGCGCCACGATCGCCGTCTCGAAACCGCTGCGCGCGGCGCTCGCGACTGGCGCAAGGGCCTGGGCCGAGCTGCCTGCAAGCACGCGCCAGCTGGCAGTGCGGGTGTCGCCGTTCCAGCTCGCGAAGACCTTCACGCGGCCGCCCGAGACCTTGCTTGCCGCGATCTGGGGCACGCTCGCCGGCGCGCCCGTCCAAGGGAAGCGGTAGCCGCGGTAGGACTCGTAGGAGCCGTGCATGTGCGCGTCGAACAGGAGCTGGCCGCCCGCGCTGTACTCCGAGAAGTATGGCTCCGATCCCCATCCGACGAACATGTCCTGGTTGGCCAGCTGTTGGATGTTGCCCTGACTGTCGGACGTGAGCGCCGGACTGTGCTCGTACTGCGCGACGACGCTCGCCGAGGCGCTCTGCGCGTCGAGCGCGAGCACGAGCCCGCGCGACTGCGGGTGGACCTTCGGCACCGAGCCGTTGTCGAACACGCTGATCGTGCCGTCGGCGAGCGTGCTCGGCGTCGTGCTGGTAGGCCGTGTGCGTGCCCGCGCCGAGCTTCACGCCCGAGTGGTTGCCGCCGATCGCTTTCGCGACGCGCCCGCTCGTCGTGCTCAGCTCGTACATCGCCCACGTGTTGCGCGCCGAGATCAGCGTCGTGCCGTCGGCGCGCTGGTCGATCGAGTTGATGTGGAAGTAGTCGAACGGCCACTTCTTGCTCACGTGCGTGGCGAGGCTGTAGGAGTCGCTCGATCGGCACGTGGTCGAGGCTGTGCCACTCGCGCCGCACGAGCCCCGTGCGCAGGTCGATTTCCTGGAACACGCTGTCGGTGACCGCGCCGCCGCTTGGGCCGCCGACGACCGAGAGGTTGCAGTCGATCGGGTTGAACACCGTCAACAGCCCCGTGCCCTGCGGCGTGATTTTGAACTCGTGCAGGTCGGCTGTGTAGCCGTTGCCCGCGTGCACGTGGCCGATCTGCTGGTAGGAGGAGTTGGCGATGATCTCTTCGCCCTGGCCGAAGCCCTGCGGCGGGATGTAGCCCTGCCACCAGGTCAGCACCGGCTGGCCGCCGAGCTGCTGCACCTGCAGGTTGGTCGCCGCCGAGGCGTTCTTCGGCAGCGCGTGGAACCACACGAGGTTGCCGGCTTCGTCGAAGATCATCGGCCCCGGCGGTCCCGGGTCCGGAGTAGGGCGCGGCGAAGATGTCGCCCGGCTGACTCTGCCCCGGCGTACGCGTGGTGACGACCACGCCGGCGGTTCGAGCTTGGGCGCGGAGTGGAAGTGCTGCTTCTCGTTGTAGTCCTTGCCCGACGGCTGCGAGGGCTTGGAGTACGGCAGCACGTCCTGCGTGGCGACGTCGAAGTGGAACGCGAAGCGAATGCGTGCTCGAGCCGCTGCGCAGCTTGCCGCGCACCGTCACCGTCTCGCCCTGGGTCGAGCGGATCGCCGAGCACGAAGCTGGCGCCGTCGCCCTGGGAGTAGGCGCGAAGGCGCCCGCTGTGCGTGCCGCTGTCGCTGCCCTTCACCTTGATCGAGGAGAGCGCGGCGGCGGGGACGCCGAGCGAGGCTGATCTGCGTGCGCGCGTTGGCGTCGTAGGAGTCCGGCAGCGGTGAGACGCTCGACGGTCGTGCCTGGCAGCGTGGCCGAGACGGTTGAACGTGCTCGGCATGCAGCGCGCCGCCGCCGGCGCGCTGAAGGCAGCCTCCTCGGCTTTGATCCGGTGCGCCGCCAGCGCGATCGTGGCCGCGCAGCCGAGCACGACGACGAGCCCGCCGATCACGAGACCCTTACGCAGCCTGCTGTGGCTCACGAACCTTCGAACACGCTCAGAAGACCGGCGTCTCGGTGTAGTCGCCGAAGACGTGCTGCAGCGACTCGACGATCTCGCCCTCGGTGGCGTGCGCGCGGGCGCACGTCGAGCAGCGGCTCCATCAGGTTGCGCTCGGCGTGCGCCGCGTCCTCGCGCAGCGCGGCGAGCGATGCGCTCGACGGCGGCGCCGTCGCGGCGCGCGCGCGACGGCCTGCAGGCGGTCGAGCTGCTTGCGCTCGAGCGCCGGGTCGATCGCGCAGCGTCGGGATCGGCTCGTCGTCGTCCTCGGTGACGTAGCGGTTGACGCCGACGACGACGCGCTCGCCTGCGTCGATCTCGCTGCTGCAGCTCGAAGCGCGGCGTCGGCGATCTCGCGCTGCGGGTAGTTGCGCTTGACCGCCTCGACCATCCCGCCGAGCTCGTCGATCTTGGCGAAGTACTCGTACGCCTGCGCGCTCCATCTCGTCGGTCAGCGCCTCGACGAAGTAGCGAGCCGCCGAGCGGGTCGACGGTGTTCGCGACGCCGGTCTCGTGCGCGATGATCTGCTGCGTGCGCAGCGCGATGCGTGACGGCGTCCTCGGTCGGCAGCGCGAGCGCCTCGTCGTAGGAGTTGGTGTGCAGCGACTGCGTGCCGCCGAGCACGCCGGCGAGCGCCTCGATCGCGGTGCGCACGATGTTGTTGAGCGGCTGCTGCGCGGTCAGCGAGACGCCGGCGGTCTGCGTGTGGAAGCGCATCAGCCACGACTTCGGGTTCTTCGCGCCGAAGGTCTCGCGCAGCTCGCGCGCCCAGATGCGGCGCGCGGCGCGGTACTTGGCGATCTCCTCGAAGAAGTCGATCTGCGCGTTGAAGAAGAACGACAGGCGCGGCGCGAAGTCGTCGACGTCGAGGCCGCGCTCGACGGCCTGCTCGACGTAGGTGAGGCCGTCCTTCGAGCGTGAACGCGAGCTCCTGCGCGGCGGTCGAGCCGGCCTCGCGGATGTGGTAGCCGGAGATCGAGATCGGGTGCCAGCGCGGCATCGCGTCGCGTGCACCACTCGATCATGTCGCCGCACGAGGCGCATCGCCGGGTCGATCGGGAAGCACCACTCCTTCTGCGCGATGTACTCCTTGAGGATGTCGGCCTGGATCGTGCCCGCGAGCCGCTCGGCGCGGGACGGCGGCGCTCGTGCCGCCTCGGCGGCGACGACGTAGAAGGCGAGCATGATCGCGGCGGGCGCGTTGATCGTCATCGAGACGCGACACCTCGCCGAGGTCGATGCCGCCGAACAGCGTCTGCATGTCGTCGAGCGTGTCGACCGCGACGCCCTCGCGCCCGACCTCGCCGAGCGAGCGCGGATGGTCGGAGTCGTGGCCCATCAGCGACGGCATGTCGAACGCCGTCGAGAGCCCGGTCTGCCCGTGGTCGAGCAGGTAGTGGAAGCGCTCGTTGGTCTCCTCGCGCGTGCCGAAGCCGGCGAACTGGCGCATCGTCCACAGCCGGCCGCGGTACATCGACTCGTAGATGCCGCGCGTGAACGGGTAGGCGCCGGGGCGCCCGATCGGGTCCTGCTCGGAGCCGATCCCCGGCGGCAGATCAGCGTGCGTATAGAGCTCGCTCACGGGCTCGCCCGAGAGCGTCTTGAACTCGGCCGCCGCCTCCTGGGAGGGGGGCTTGGCACTGACCGCCATGCACGAATGCTACCGGCGCGCTCGCCGCATCCCGGCGTGCGCCGGGCGGGCGCCGGGGTGGACGCCCGCTTGGGCGGGCGCGCCTCAGAGCAGCGAGACAGCGCCGGCGGCGGTGAGCTTCATCGTCCAGCTGTGCTGCGCGACGATCGCGCCGTCGGCGAGCAGGACGACGCCGACGCGCACCTGCATGCGCCCTCGCCGCTTCAGCAGTGTCCGTGCGTGGCGCGTGAGCGGGATGCGCACGTGGGCGCCCTGGCCGCTGCGCAGCCGGGCCGTCGCGGAGCCGAGCACGGCAGGAGTCTGGCCGAAGCCGCTGACCGAGCCGCGCGGCGTGCCGGCCGGGACGACGAAGCTCAGCGTTTCGCAGTCCCTCGCGGCGACGGGGCACTGCACGTCGGCGCCGGGGTCGAGCGTGGCATGGCCGAGCAGTCTGTAGAGGCGCGGTGCGTGCCCGGCCGAGAGCGCCTGCGGCGGCGTCGGCGCCTGGCCGGCCTCGGGCGCGGTCACGGCGACCGGTGCGGGCGGCGGCGCGGGCGTGCTGGGCACGGGCGTGCTCACGAGCGGCATCGACAGCGATGGGTCTGATTCGTCGGCGCCCGGCACGCCGATGCCGTCGATCCCGGCGACGTTGATCGCGGGGGTGTTCGTGATGAACAGCATCGCCGCGCTCTTCTCTCCGAGCGTCGTCGGCTGGAAGCCGACGGTCACGGCGCACGATTCGCTCGGGGAGAGGATCCGCCCGCTGCAGGAGTCGGCGCGCACGGGGAACATCAGCGGCGTGCCGGTGACGAGGAAGGAGCGCTGGATGTACAGCAGGTAGTCGCCGGTGTTGGTCACCGTGAAGGTGTGCTGCGCGGAGTCCCCGAGCGCGACGTTGCCGAGCAGCGCCTGGGTCGTGTCGAGCGTCATCTGCGGGCCGTGCAGGCCTTCGCCTGACAGCGGGACGACGATCGGCCCGGCGGCGGAGTCGCTCTGCACGACGAGCGAGGCTTTGCGCACGCCGGGCGCGCTCGGGCGGAAGCGGATGCCCATGCCGCAGCTGTTGTTCGGCCACATCTGATCGTTTTCGCAGTTGCCCCATTCGACGGCGAAGTCGGCCGCGTCGGGGCCGGTGATCGAGACCGATTCGAGCTGCGTGCCGAAGTCGGAGCTGTTCTGGATGCTGAGCGATTCGCTCTCGCTGTTTTCGCCTTCGAAGGATTGGGGCGGGTTGTAGGGGATCGGCGAGAAGGTCAGCTGGCTCGGGCTCGGCGACGGGGTGCCGGTGGCGGCGCTCGCGGAGATCGGCACTTCGGCGGAGACTTCCCCGGGCGATTCGTCGAGCGTAAGGAGCACGAGCGTCGCGGCATAGACGCCGCGCGCGGTGGGCTTGAAGACGACTTCGAGCGAGCAGTTTTCACCAGTACCGACGAAGTTGCCGGTGCAGCTGTCGTTGACGATCTGAAAGCTCGATGGGTCGGCGCCGGAGAGCTCGGCGGCCGTGACGTGCAGCGTTCCGGGGGTGTTGTTGGTGAACTTCACGTTCTGCTGCGGAGTCCCGCCGAAGTGCAGGTCGACGGCGCCGTATTCGAGCTGCGCTGGGGCGGCTTCGACGAACGGCTGCGCCGACGCCGGCGCGGCCGCGAGCAGCATGGCAAAGGACACGAGTGCTGCGAGCGGAACGCTGCGCTTGAACATCTACTACCCCCGGATTGGTTGGCCGGAGTTGCCCCGGCTCGATGAGGGGGTGTCGGCGTGTGCGCAGGTTTGTTTAGAGCTGCACGGGAAGTTGGCGGTGCCGTCAAGGCTCAACGACACCTCCTAGCCCCGATCAGGCGCCCGGACGACGTAGAACCGCGGTCGGCTGGCAGCGTGGCGTGGACGACCTGGTCGAAAATGCTGCTGGCAGCGCGCGACCGGTCCGCGTAGCGTTGCGTTCGTGCGACCTACAGCCGTCTGGCTGGACCCTGCGCGAGAACGCAGACTTGGCCGTACCCGGACGCTGACGATCTGCGCGGCGCTGCCTCTGTCGATCGGCTTACTCTGCTGGTCTGCGGCTGGTGCCGCGAAGCCAACTGCCTCCCAAGCAGACTTCACCGACACATTCGCGGCGAACATCGTTGCCGGACATGGTGCATTCAGGCACGCCTCAGGGCGGATAGACGCCAGACTTAGCGCACGCTTTGTCAAATCAGGTCCACTCTCCGCCGGGAGAGGGGGCGTCGAATTCGAAGTTTCGATCGTGCTCCGGCCTGCGGGCTGTCGACAAGGCTTGGCACGCCGGCGCCATCGGCACTGCACGACCGTGGCCGGGACGCTTGCCGGCACCATGATCAGTCAATCCACCCCACCTGACACGGGCTCGATATTTATCTTCTCGTCTCTTCAGGGAAATGCGGCGCCGCTCGGACCGGCGAGCGGCGCCGGGACGCTCAGGGGAACGGGTATTCGCGCCACGCCCGAGCAGGACACCCTTTTCATCAGCCTCACCGGGCGCAGTGGGACGATTCTCACTGGGAGGCGTCAGCCCTCGCGAATGAGCGAGACCTCGCGCTATGGGCGATATTGCCCGAATGCGTCGTGAGTTGACTCGTCTGGTCGGGCGGGAGCATGTGCTGGACGCCCCGCCGGACTCGCCGTACAACAGCGACATGGCGCGTCGGCGCGGCCTGCGGGGACGCGCGGACACGGTGGCGCTGCCGGGGAGCGCGCAGGAGGTGGCCGAGGTGGTGGCGTGGTGCTACGCGCACGACGTGCCGATCGTGGCGCGTGGCGGGGGCACGGGGCTGCTCGGCGGGGCGGTGCCGAGCGCGGGCGGCGTGGTGCTCTCGCTGGAGCGCCTGCGGGCGGTGCGCGAGCTCGAGCCGGCGCTGTGGCGGATGCTTCCCGAGGCGGGCGTGCGCACGAGCGACGTGCAGCGCCTGGCGCGCGAGAACGGGCTGTTCTTCGGCCCCGACCCTGGCGCGGCGGAGCAGTCGCAGATCGGCGGCAACGTGGCGACGAACGCGGGCGGCCCGCACGCACTGAAGTACGGCGTGACGGGGGCGTGGGTGGCGGGCGTGGAGGCGGTGCTGGCGCCGGGCGAGCTCGTGCAGCTCGGTGGCTGGGCGCGCAAGGACGTGGCGGGCTATGACCTGAAGAGCCTCTTGATCGGCTCGGAGGGGACGCTGGGGGTGATCACGGCGGTGCGCCTGCGGTTGCGCCCGGCGCCGGAGGCGACGCTGACGGTCGTGGTGTTCCTGCGCTCGTCGGACCCGGCGGTTGGCTGCCAGGCGATGCTCGACGTGCTGGCGGCGGGGATCGAGCCGGCGGCGATGGAGTTCATCGACGGGGCGACGCTGGCGCTCGTGGCCGGCGGCTACCCGGGCGAGCTGCAGCCGCAGGCGGGCTTCGCGCTGCTGATCGAGCTGGACGGCTCGCAGGCGGATGTGGATCGCGACAGGGCATCGCTGTTCGAAGTGCTTGGCGCGGGGCCGGGCGCGGGTGCAGATGCCGCCGGCGTCGCCGGTCCGGCGATCGAGCAATTCGCGCAGGAGGCGCCGACGGCGGCGCTGTGGCACTGGCGCGACGGCTTCAACGGCGTCGTCACGGCGGCGCGCGGGGGCAAGGTGAGCGAGGACGTGGCGTTTCCACCGGAGCGGCTGGGCGAGGGGCTCGTGCGCTTCGCGGAGATAGCGGCTCGTCACGACCTTCGCTCGTGCGCATGGGGCCACGGCGGCGAGGGCAACGTGCACGCGACGGTGCTCGTCGACCCGGCGCAGGAGGCGGAGCTGGATGCGGCCGAGGCGGTCGGGGCGGAGCTGTTCGAGCTGGTGTGGGAGCTCGGCGGCTCGATCGCGGCAGAGCATGGCGTGGGCGCGCTGAAGTCGGGCCTGTTGGCGGGACAGTGGGACGCGCGCGCGGTGATGCTGCACGAAGAGATCAAGCGCGCGTTCGACCCCAAGGGCCTGCTCAACCCGGGCAAGAAGCTGGCGCTCCCCCGCCCGGCGCAGGCCCACGGGCGTGCCCGCAACTGAGAGGATGGCCGGGCGATGACGCTGGTGAGCGAGCTGGAGCTGCCGAGCTTCGACCACACGGATCCGCAGATGCGCGGCGAGCGCTTCCACGCGGCGATGGCGGCGGTGCGCGATCCGGCGGGAGCGGACGAGCGCGCGGTGGCGGGGGGCGGCGTGTGGCTGGCGCAGGTCCCGTTCGGCTACATGACGCTCGACAGGGAGGGCGGCGAGTTCTTCCTGCGCACGCGCAAGGCGATCTTCCCGGGGATGAAGATCGCGGAGATCTTCGGCGTGCAGGAGGGTCCGCTGTATGAGCAGATGCGGCGCAACATCCTGCACGTCAACGGCGCGGACCACACGCGCCTGCGCAGCTTGGTCAACCCGGCGCTGTCGCCGCGCGCGGTCGAGCGCTACGGGCCGGTGATGCGCGAGTTCCTCGATGAGCTGCTGGCGCAGGCGACGGCGGGGGCGAGCGAGGGCGAGGAGGTGCGCTGCGACTTCGTCGAGGCGTTCGCCAAGCCGTACCCGTCGCTGGCGATCGCGACGGTGATGGGGGCACCGCTGGAGGATGCGCCGCGCCTGCACCACTGGTCGAACGTGATCCAGCGCCAGTTCGACGCTGTGAGCATGGCGAGCGAGATCGAGGTGATCGACGAGGCGGTGCGCGAGTTCTACGAGTACGCGCAGGCGCTCGTGCTTGCGCGGCGCGAGGACCCGAGCGACGACCTGATCTCGAAGCTGATCGCGGCGACGGCGCCGGGCGAGGGGGGCGAGCTGGAGCGGCTGTCGGACGTGGAGTGCATCAACCTCGTGTTCAACGTGCTCGTGGGCGGCGTCGACACGAGCCAGAGCCAGCTTGCGCATGCGATCCGGCTGCTGGCACAGCACCCGGAGCAGCTGGCGCTGCTGGCGGCTGACCCATCGTTGGCGGATGCGGCGGTCGAGGAGGCGCTGCGCTACGAGCCGATCACGCCGTTCACGGCGCGCATCGTGGTCGAGGACGTCGAGCACCGCGGCGTCGAGTTCCCGCAGGGCACGGTCGTGATGGTGTGCGCGTTCACGGGCAACCGCGAGCTCGAGCCCGAGGCGGCCGGCGAGGGCGGGGCGCAGGCGTTCGACATCACGGTCGACCGCGGCCGCGCGCGGCCGTTGACGTTCGGCGCGGGCGTGCACTACTGCCTCGGCGCGAACCTGGCGCGCGTGGAGCTGCAGGAGGGGCTGGCGTTCCTGTCGCAGCGCCTGCACGGCCTGCGGCTCGACGGCGAGCCCGTGTTCGAGGGCGTCTCGGGCATCTACGGCCTGGCCGAGCTGCCGATCGCCTTCACCGTCTGACGGCGCCCGACGCCGGCCGTGAGCGCGGCCAGAGTCGTCCCCGCTCGGCCGTCCATTTTTAATAATTAATGGGAGACACGAACGCGCGTGTGTGCCCCGCCGTTCCCGGCGTTTGTCACCGAAGCCGTCGCCTTCGCCGCAGCGGTGAGACATTTGGGGAGGGGGTCACGAGGGCCCTGGCACCGACATAGGGTGAGATGCGCATACGGACACTCATGGGGGTCGTGGGAGCGAGCTTGACCGTTGGCCTGCTCGGCGGTGTTGCGCGGGCTGGGGAGTACCACGTGTACTCGTGCCGGATGCCCGACGGGGAGAGCGCGCCGGTGGATGGGTGGAGCGGGTCGGTTGGGGCCGGAGCGGCGTGGGACAGCTACGCGCTGAACACTTGTGGTGAAGGTGGGGCGTTGGTGGCGGCGCTGGGGGACGCGACGAGTCACATTGCGAACGTTGACACCGCCTCGCAGCTCTTTTCGCCTCCCGCGGGGGAGCGTGTAGCTGCCGCCAAGCTCTGGCGTGCCGGCGACACCGCGGGTGGATCGATTGTCAACGCCACGTATCAGTTCTGGCTGGCGGGCCCTGCGCAAACGGCGATCTTCGACGAATGCCTCTACGTGCTTGGCTGTGTCGGCCAAGGCGACCTCGCCAATCCACTCGCGGACGAGAACCGGGTCGCAGTTCCCGACGCGAATCTCGGCCCCGTCCTCTACGCAATCGTCTCCTGCGGAGGCGTATCTGAATACAAATGCCCGGCGGCGAAAGGCGACGCCAACGGCTACGCAGCAGCCCTCTACGTCTACGCAGCCGACATCACGCTCGAGCAATCCGAAGGCCCGCACGCGAGTGGCGTCAGCGGCGAACTGACGAGCGCTCCGACGCTGCGCGGGGCGAGCCCCGTGTCGTTCGACGCGACCGATCCCGGTTCGGGTGTGTGGCAGGCCGTGTTCGGCGTCGACGGCCGGGTCGTGCAGCGCACCGTGCTCAACGACAACGGGGGACGCTGTCGCGACGTCGGGCAGACCTCGGACGGGCTGCCGGCGTTCCTCCACGTGCAGCCGTGTGCGCAGTCGGTCAGCGCCGACGTGGCCTTCGACTCGACCAAGGCCGGCAACGGTGCGCACCGCCTGACCGTCAGCGTGATCGACGCCGCCGGCAACGCCGCGCCTGTGCTCGACAGGGCCGTGACGATCGACAACCCGCCGCCGCCCGGCACGCCGAACGGCGCGAACGCCTCCGCGCAGGCGAGGCTGGCGGTGCGCTGGGCCGGCACCGCCAAGGCGAGCGCGCGTGGCCGCTTCTCCCGTGCGCGCACCCTGTCCGGTCGTCTGACCACGGCCGGCGGGCAGCCGATCTCGGGCGCCGCGATCGACGTGCGCGCGACACCTGCCTATGCCGGAGCCAGGCCGCTGACGATGGCCAGCCCGCGCACCGATGCCGACGGGCGCTTCAGCGTGAGTGTGCCCGCCGGGGCATCGTCGCGCACGCTGCGCTTCGCCTACCGCGCCCACCTCGACGATGCGCGAGCGGCTGCGACCGGCGCGCTGCGCCTCGTCACGCGCGCCGGGATCGCGCTGCGCGTCTCCCCACACACCGCCAGCGCCGGCAGCAGCATTCACTTCCGCGGTCGTCTGCGCGGCGGCCCGATTCCGCGCGGCGGCAAGCAGCTCGTGCTCGAGGCCCGCTCGCCCGGCAGCGCCTGGATCCAGTTCAAGGTAGTCCGCACCGATGCCCGCGGGCGCTACCGCGCGTCCTACCGCTTCAAGTTCCCCGGTCCCGCCGACTACCGCTTCCGCGTGCGGTCTGAAGCCGAGTCCGACTACCCGTTCGCCGCCGGGTCCTCAAACGTGGTTGGCGTGCACGAGCGGTGATGCATCAAGATGCTATCATGCGGATATGTCAAAAGTGCGTACGACGCTCACAGTGGACGAGGACGTGATGCGGGCTGTGAAGATCGCAGCGGCGCGCACGGGTAAGGGCGACAGTCAGGTGATCGAGGAGGCGCTGCGCCGTGATCTCGGACTCGATCTGCTGGATCGGCTGTGGGCTCGTAATCAGATGTCCGAAGAGGATGCGATGGCCCTTGCCGTGGAGGCACAGCACGCGACCAGGCGCGACCGGCCCTGACACTTGCGCGCAGTCCTCGACGTGAACGTGATCATCTCGGGGGTGCTCGCCCGTGATGGCGCCCCGGCGCGCGTATTGGCAGCTTGGGGGGTAGGCGCGTTCGAGCTGATCGTCTCCCCGGCCCTGCTCGCTGAGCTCGGACGAGCTTTCTCGTATCCCAAGCTCCGCGAGCGAATCGATCCGGAGGATGCCGCGGGTCTGCTCGACTGGTTGGCTCGCTTAGCGATCCTCGCCGATGATGTAGAGACTGCGCCGGCCCGCTCGGCGGACGCGGCCGATGACTACCTCATCGCGCTCGCGGCGGACAACGATGCGCTGCTGGTATCCGGGGACAAGCACCTCCTCGATCTCGCCAACGAGTTGCCAATACTCCCGCCTGCGCGCTTCCTCGAACTTTTCGATTCGATCTAGAGGCAATCGTCATCGGAGCGGATTCGGGGTGGTGGCGTCGCTACCCGACGCTCCGTCTAGGGTTATCGCCTTCGTGAGGGCGAGAGGTTCATCGGGTGCAGGACGGTCGCGCGCTACGCGCGTCCTTGCGCCGATCCTTGCGCTCATGCTCTCGGGTGCGCTCTTGGCGGCTACCGCGACGGCGGCCTCGGCCGTGACGATCTCGCCCCTGAACGGCACGCCCGATGCGTCGCCCGGTACGCAGATCAGCTTCCTCGGCGCTCCCGCAAAGCAGATCTCCCACGTCTCGGTCATCGGCTCGCGCAGTGGTGGGCACAGCGGCTCGCTGCGCTCCTACGCGAGCGCCACCGGAGCGAGCTTCATCCCGGCGCGCGGCTTCGTAGAAGGCGAGCGCGTGACGGCGAGCGCGACCGTCGGCCACTCGCACGTGGGCACGACCTTCTACATCGCGCGGCTCGTGAGCTACCCGCTCGGCCCGAGCCGCACACCGCCCCCGGCGAAGGCCGGCGCGAACCAGACTTTCGTCACGGCGCCGACGCTGCAGCCGCCGACCGTGCGCGTCACTGCGAGCTCGCCGGCGGCCGCCCCCGGCGACATCTTCCTCACGACCAACTCCGGCCGCGGTCAGAACGGCGCGCTGATCGTCAACGGCGGCGGAGCGCTCGTCTGGTTCAAGCCCGCAGCCAAGGGCAACTCGATGACCAACCTGCAGGTGACGAGCTACGAAGGCAAGCCCGTGCTGGCCTACTGGGAAGGCCACATCGACCTCGGCGTCGGCTTCGGCAGCGACACGCTGCTCGGCTCCGACTACAAGCCCGTCGCGACGATCCATGCCGGCAACGGCTACTACGCCGATCTGCACGAGCTGCAGGTGACGCCGCAGGGCTCCGCCTACCTGACGGCCTACACGCTCGTGCGCGCCGACCTCTCCTCCGTGCACGGGTCCAAGGACGGCGCGCTGCAAGACGCCATCGTGCAGCAGGTCGACATCAAGACCGGCCTCGTGATGTTCGAGTGGCACACCTACGGCCACGTCGCGCTCGACGACTCCTACGCCAACGACCCGCGCGACCCGAACCGTCCGTGGGACTTCTTCCACCTCAACTCGATCGCGCCCGACCCGTGGGGCGACGGCAACTTCCTGATCTCCTCGCGCAACACGTGGGCCGTGTATGAGGTCAACCGCCAGAGCGGCGCCGTCGAGTGGCGCATCGGCGGCAAGAAGCCGAGCTTCCGCATGGGCTCGGGCACGGGCATCGCCTACCAGCACGACGCGCGCTGGCAGCCCGACCACACGATCACGATCTTCGACAACGGTGCCGTGCCGAAAGCGCACGCCTACTCGCGCGCGATCCACGAGCAGATCGACTTCAAGCACCGCACCGTCAAGCTACTCAGCCGCGACGTGCGCACGCCGGCGATCCTCTCCGGCAGCCAGGGCAACAACCAGGTGCTCGCCAACGGCGACTGGTTCGTCGGCTGGGGCGAATCGCCGTACTTCACCGAGTTCAACGCCGCCGGTCAGACCGTGTTCGACGGCCACCTGCCCTATCCGGCGCAGGTGTATCGCTCCTACCGCTTCGAATGGAACGCCGTCCCCGCCGCCGTACCCTCGATCGCGCTGAAGGTGGCCGGGGCGGCGACGAGCGTTTACGCCAGCTGGAATGGGGCGACCGGCGTGAGCAGCTGGCGCGTGCTCGCCGGCGCTACCCCGGCCACGCTCGCGACCGTCGCCGAAGTACCGTCCGGCGGATTCGAGACGGCCGTCACCGTGCCGAGCGCAGCCCCCGTGTTCGCCGTGCAGGCGCTTGGCGCGGGCGGCGAAGTACTCGGCGGCTCGCACGCGATCAGCCGTTGAGCGCGACCTGCACCGGGTCCTCCACGGCCGCGCCGGTCACGATGTGCGGTCGGAGCGTCCACTACTCTGCACGCTTGTGAAGGCCGTGATCCTGGCCGGCGGGCTCGGCTCGCGACTCAGCGAGGAGACCGCCGTGCGCCCCAAGCCGATGGTCGAGATCGGCGGCAAGCCGATCCTCTGGCACATCATGAAGATCTACTGCCGCGCACGGCATCAACGACTTCGTGATCTGCCTCGGCTACAAGGGCTACGTGATCAAGGAGTACTTCGCCAACTACTTCCTGCACACGTCCGACGTGACGTTCGACCTGGCGCAACGGCGAGCATGGAGGTGCACCGCTCCGAGACCGAGCCGTGGCGCGTGACGCTCGTCGACACCGGCGAGGCAGACGATGACCGGCGGGCGCCTGAAGCGGGTGCTGCGCTACGTCGGCGACGAGGACTTCTGCTTCACCTACGGCGACGGCGTCGCCGACGTCGACATCGCCGCGCTGGTCGCCTTCCACCGCGAGCAGGGTACGCTGCGCGACCGTGACCGCCGTGCAGCCGCCCGGGCGCTTCGGCGCGCTCGAGGTCGACGGACGACGCGGGTGCGCAGGCTTCGACGAGAAGCCGCGCGGCGACGGCGGCTGGATCAACGGCGGCTTCTTCGTGCTCTCGCCCGACGTCGGCGACTACATCGAGGGCGACGACACCGTGTGGGAGCAGGAGCCGATGCGCGCGCTCGCCGCCGACGGGCAGCTCGCCGTGCTACCGCCACGACGGCTTCTGGCAGCCGATGGACACGCTGCGCGACCGCCACCACCTCGAGGAGCTGTGGAGCTCGGGCGCGCCGTGGCGGACCTGGGACTGATCTGAGCATGAGCACCTACGCCTCCGCCGCGCCTCGCGGACTGTCGAGCCCGGCTTCTGGCGCGGGCGGCGCGTGCTCGTCACCGGCCACACCGGCTTCAAGGGCGCTGGCTGGCGCTTGTGGCTGCAGTCGCTCGGCGCGCACGTGACCGGCTTCTCCGCGGGCCTGCCGACACATCCCTCGCTGTACGAGCTCGCGCGCGTGGGCGAGGGCATGGAGTGCATCGACGGCGACGTCCGCGACCCCGAGGCGGTCGCCGCGGCGGTGGCGGCGAGCAGCCCGAGGTCGTCGTCCACCTGGCCGCGCAGCCGCTCGTGCGGCGCTGCGTTCGACCGAGCCGCGCGAGACCTACGCGACCAACGTGATGGGCACCGTCAACGTGCTCGAGGCGTGCGCCGGGCGCCCGACGGCGTGCGCGCGGTCGTGATCGTCACGACCGACAAGTGCTACGAGAACCGCGAGTGGGAGTGGGGCTACCGCGAGGACGAGCCGATGGGCGGCCACGACCCGTACGCGAGCACCAAGGGCTGCGCCGAGCTCGTGACCAGCGCCTACCGCCGCTCGTTCTTC
Source organism: uncultured Solirubrobacteraceae bacterium (assembly GCA_963717665.1). GTDB lineage: Bacteria > Actinomycetota > Thermoleophilia > Solirubrobacterales > Solirubrobacteraceae > Palsa-744. The sequence goes on along the minus strand of OY970348.1, from coordinate 2,022,903 downwards.
GCCGATCCCGCCGGGCCGCAGCGTCGCCTCCGCGCGCGCCGGCAACGTGATCGGCGGCGGCGACTGGGGCGAGGACCGGCTCGTCCCGGACATCATGCGCGCCGCGCTTGCCGGCGAGCCCGTACGCGTGCGCAACCCCGACGCGATCGCGCCCGTGGCAGCACGTGCTCAACCCGCTCAGCGGCTACCTCGTGCTCGCGCAGGCGCCTGTGCGAGTCGCCCGAGCACGCGACCGGCTGGAACTTCGGCCCGGTCGATGAGGACGCGCGCCCGGTCGGCTGGATGGTCGAGCGGATGGCCGAGCTGTGGCCCGAGCGAGCTGCGCTGGGCGCTCGACGAAGGCCCGCACCCGCACGAGGCGCGCTACCTCAAGCTCGACTCCTCGCGCGCTCGCGGACGCCTCGGCTGGCGCCCGCCCGTCGGGCTGGACGAGGCGCTTGCCAGCATCGTCGAGTGGTACCAGGCGCTTCGCGACGGGGCCGACATGCGCGCGGTCACGCTCGGGCAGATCGAGGCGTTCCAGAGGAGCGCCCCGCACCCGGTGTAAGCGATGAGGGCGATCGACCTCTACACGTACGTGCGCGATCGCCGCGATCACGTCTTCTCGCTCGCCGTCGCCTCCTCGTTCGCCAGCTTTGGCAGGGGAAGCCACCTCTCGCTTCCGATCCAGGTCGAGGGATCGGAGCAGATCGCGATCGGCAGGGATGTCCTCATCGGACCGGGGTCATGGCTCGTGGCCGGCGAGCCCAACGCTCGGCTGGAGATCGGGGATGGGACGGGGATGTCGGGCTACTGCGTACTGTCGGCCGTCGTCGAGGTGCGGGTGGGGCGCAATGTGCTGTTCGGCCGCAACGTCCACGTCGCCGACCACCGGCACGGAATTGGCCTACCCGGAGTACCTGTGCGACAGCAGCCGTTGGAGGACCGCCGCCCGGTCACGATTGAAGATGGCTCCTGGCTCGGGCAGAACGTAGTGGTGCTTCCAGGCGTGACGATCGGCGCGGGAGCGGTCGTGGGCGCCAACTCGGTTGTACGCGAGGACGTCCCTGCCCGGGCCGTTGCCGCCGGTACGCCCGCGCGCGTAGTGCGCATGCTCGATTGAACGGATTGTCCCGGCCGATGCTCATAGGGCGCCCAGCATGGGCGATCGGTAGCGTGGTGGGCCGCCATGACTGAGCTAGACCCTCATACGGCTTGTCGATTCTGTGGGGCGCCGCTGGATACCGTATTCGCGGATCTCGGGATGTCGCCGCTGGCCAACTCCTACATCCCGCCGGAGCGCGTGAACAGCATGGAGCCGTTCTATCCACTGCGGGCGCTCGTCTGCGGTAACTGCTTCCTCGTGCAGCTCGAGGAGTTCGAGACGCCGGAGCAGATCTTCTCCGACTACGCCTACTTCTCCTCATACTCGACGAGCTGGCTCGAGCACAGCCGCCGCTACGCCGAGCAGATGATCGCGCGGCTCGGACTCGACGATTCGAGCCAGGTCGTCGAGATCGCCTCCAACGACGGCTACCTGCTGCAGTTCTTTCGCGACCGTGAGGTCGCCGTTGCTCGGGATCGAGCCGGCGGGAAACGTGGCACAGGTCGCGATCGACAAAGGCATCAGCACGGTCGTGGAGTTCTTCGGTGAGGATCTCGCTCGCTCGCTCGTGGGCGAGTCCGCGGCCGACCTGCTGCTCGGCAACAACGTGCTCGCGCACGTTCCGGACCTGAACGACTTCGTCGCTGGGATGAAGATCCTGCTGAAGCCGGGCGGCGTGATCACGATGGAGTTCCCGCACCTGATGCGCCTGATCGAGGACAACCAGTGGGACACGATCTACCACGAGCACTTCTCTTATTTCTCCTTCCTCACCGTCAGTTCGGTATTCGAGGCTCATGGCCTGCGTCTGTTCGACGTCGAGGAGTTGCCGACGCACGGCGGCTCGCTGCGCATCTATGGCGCGCACGCGGGGGACGCCGAGAAGCCAGAAAGCGCGGCTGCGAGCGAGCTGCGCACGCGCGAGCGCGAGGCAGGCTACGAGCGGTTGGACACCTATCTCGGGTACGGCCGGCGCGTCGAGCAGGACAAGCGCCAGATCCTGCGCTTCCTGATCGAGCTCAAGGAGCAGGGCCAGCGGGTCGTGGCCTACGGCGCGCCGGCGAAGGGCAACACGTTGCTCAACTACTGCGGCGTGCGCAGCGACTTCATCGACTATACGTGTGACCTGAACCCGCACAAGCAGAGCAATTTCCTGCCCGGCAGCCGTATCCCGATCCGCTCGCCGGAGAGCATTCGCGAGGACCGGCCCGACATCGTGCTGATCCTGCCGTGGAACCTCAAGCACGAGATCATCGAGCAGTTGAGCTTCATCCGCGAGTGGGGTGGCCGTTTCGCTGCGCGCACGCCGGAGTTGACCTTGATCCCGTGATGGAGGCGGGGTGATGCTGTTCAGTGAGGCGTCGCTGCCGGGCGTCTGGACGATCGAGCTCGATCAGCTCGGCGACGAGCGCGGCTGGTTCGCGCGCACCTTCGACGTCAAGGAGTTCCGTGCGCGTGGATTGAACCCGGCGGTTGTGCAGTGCAACGCCTCGTTCAATGCCGGGCGCGGCACTCTGCGCGGCATGCACTACCAAGCCGAGCCGCACGGGGAGTCCAAGCTGGTGCGCTGCGTGCGCGGTGCGATCTTCGACGTCGCGATCGACCTACGTCCGGATTCGCCCACCTACTGTCGCTGGTTCGGCCTCGAGCTGAGCGCCGACAGCTCCAGGATGCTCTACATGCCCGAGGGGATCGCCCACGGCTTCCAGACGCTCAGCGATGATTGCGAAGTGCTCTACCAGATGGGCCACGAGTACGTGCCCGCGTCCCAGCGGGGAGTCCGCTGGGACGACCTGAGCTTCGGCATCGACTGGCCTGTGCCCGTTGTGGCGATCTCTGAGAAGGACCGTTCCTATCCCGACTTCAGCCGGTGAGCGACAGCGCTGGAGCGGGGTCGCAAACGGACCCTGAGGATGTAAGCACTGAGGACCTACTGTCCACCTCGCAGGCCGGCCCGGCCGCGATCCGCGGCGGGGCAATGCGAGTCGCTTCGTTTTCAGCGGGCTCGCTGCTGAGCGTCGGTGCCGCCGCGCTCCTGTTTCGCCATCTTGGCGAGGTCGATACGGGTCGCTATACGACCGCCCTGTCCCTGGGGGCTCTGGTCACCGGTTTCACCGATCTCGGGCTGACCGCCGTCGGGATGCGCGAGCTCGCGGTGCTCGAGGGGGAGCAGCGCGCGCGCGTCGCTCGCAATCTGCTCGGCATTCGCCTCGCCCTCACGCTCCTCGGCGTGATCATCATCAGCGCGTTTGCCTTCATCGCGTACGGCAAACTGCTCGCGCTCGCTGTCGTAATCGCCGGCGCCGGAGTGATCGTGACGAACACGCAGACGACGCTCGCCGTGCCTCTGATGGCCAATCTGCGACTCGGATGGGTCTCGATATTGGACTTCGCACGCCAGTTCTCCTCCGCGGCGCTGATCGCGGTGTTCGTGCTGCTCGGCGTGCGCCTGCTCCCCTTCCTGACGACGCCGGCGATCGCTGCCGCGATCGTCCTGATCCCAACCGCATTGCTCGTTCGCGGCAACATTCCGCTGCGACCATCCTTCGACACGAAGCAATGGCGAGCCCTGGTTGCTCCCGTGCTCACCTACTCGGTGGCGGTCGCCGCGGCAACGCTCTACTTCCGCGTAGCGATCGTGCTCGTATCGTTGCTGGCCGGTCCCCGCCAGCTCGGGTACTTCGGCATCTCGCTGCGCGTGGTGGAAGTGCTCTTCGTGGTCCCGGGCCTGCTCGTCGGAGCCGCCTTCCCGATCTTCGCTCGTGCCGCGCGCGATGATCCCGCCCGCATGGGCTACGCGCTCTCACGAGTATTCGAGGTCTCGCTGATCGTTGGCGTCTGGATGTCGGTATCGCTGGCCGTGGGCGCGCATCTCGCGATCGACTTGGTCGGCGGATCGCGCTTTGCGCCGGCAGGTCCGATCCTCGCGATCCAGGGGCTCGCTCTGGCGGCGACGTTCGTGAGCACGGTGTGGGGCTACGGCATGCTCAGCTTGCATCTTCATCGCCTGATCCTCATCTTCAGCGTGGGTGCCCTGCTCGTCGCGATCGCGGTCGTGTCGGTGCTGGTCGCCGTAGACGGTGCACGCGGAGCGGCGATTGGTACATCCGCGGTGGAGATCGGCGTGGCGATCGCCGGCGGGGTGCTGCTCGTGAAAGGGCGCCCACATCTGCGACCGAGGCTTGCGGCTGTGCCGAAGGTCGCGCTCGCCGGCCTTCTGGCGGCGACCCCGATGCTGGCGACAGGCCTGCCCGTGATCGTTCGACTCGTGCTCTCGAGCCTCATCTACGGCGTCGTGGTGCTCGTGCTGAAAGCATTCCCAGCGGAGGTGTACGAGCTTCTTCCGGCGCGTCTGCGGCGAAGCTGATGATCGCTACGTGCGCGGCGCGATCGACGCGTCGATCACGACCGCAAATCCATTGCCGACCTTGTCGTCGGGGTCGAGATGGTCAACGACGCGCAACCCGATGCCCTCACATAGCTCGATGAAGCTCTCGCACGTCCAGACGCTCCAGTGCATCACTTCCTCATCCGAGGTGAATCCCTCGCGGTGGCGGGTGAGCAGCTCATCCAGGCTCGTCAGCGGACGGTCGGCGTCGACCGTCCGGTCCCGGTGCGGGGCAACTATCACGACGTAGCGACGGGCCACGCGAATCCACTCTCCCAGCGCGCGAATCGGATCGGGGAAGTGCTCGACGACGTGCGAGCTGAAGACGAAGTCGACCGAGTCGTCCTCGAACGGCAGATCGTCGCCGGGCGCGACGACGTCGACTTTTGCGGTATGCAGCGCGAGCTTGCGCTCCTCGCGCTTGTACGCCGTGTCGGAGCCCCCCCAGCGGTCGACGTTGATCGCATTGAGGTAATAGCGGTTGTGTGCAGAGGCGCCGATCTCGATGCCCTGAAGGCCCTTCAGATAGCGTGTCACGAACGCAGAATCTCGCCGCGTGAGCAGACCGAGCAGGATGCTTGCTCGGGCCTTCAGCAGGTTCAGCTTGGCTGATGCAGTGATGTTCATCGGACCTGAATGGATGAGTGGTGGCGGGCCAACGCTTACCCCGGAAGCATCCGTCTTAGCAGCGCAGCCCGCAGTCGCGAGCCCCGCTGGCGCTCCCACCGCGCGGGATCGCGATCGCCGTCGATTCGCTCGACCACCTCGCCGATGTCGCCGAACCGGCCCGGATCTCGCACGGGATCCCACCATGGGAACTGGCGCGGGCTGACCGTGACGGCGTTTGTGAAGTAGGGACGCAGCGGCGCGGGCAGCAGGCGGGCGATCCTGCCCAATGCACCGAACAGCAGGTCATAGAAGATGCGCTCTCGCCTCGTCAGGTGACGCTTCAGTTCGGCGAGGTCCTCGGGGGTGCCCAGTCCATGCAGGTGGCGAGCGCAATACACGTAGATGATCTGCAACCTGCGGTAGCGCCGGTAGTTCGGTCGCAGCTCCTCCGGCGATCCGAGCTCACGGTGCAGCTCCTCCATCGCTCCCAACCATCCATCGTTTATGTTCGTCCCCGGCACCCGCGCCGGATCGCGAGCCGAAATACGCCCCGGCGTCGCGTTGCCCTCCAGGAAGGAGCGGCCCTCGGTCTCGCGCTGGTTGTTGTGAAAGAAGCCGTACGAGCGCGGCGAGACGCCGATCACGACGAGCGGGTTCGGCTCCACCACGATCGATCGGGCGCGCAGGAAGGCGTGGTTCATCGCGAAGTAGTCGGGGAAGGGCGAGCGAAAGAACTGACCGGTCCGGGAGAGCTCCTCGCACAAGCCGCGGGAGAACGTCGCGAACTGCATGTTGAAGCCATAGCGAAGCCGGAAATCCATCGCCCCTGCGACCAATGCACGAGCAGTCTCGGCGGGCAGACGAAACGGCTGCTCCGCACCGTGCAGGAAGCACGCGTAGCCCTCGGAGCGCAAGAATCCGTCAGGCTCGGAGGGCACCACCCCCGGATAGGCGTAGCAGAGGGCGTTGTGATAGATGACCTCGGGATGATCGAATTCGGCGATCAGGCGCCTGGTCCTCACGAAGTAGTTGCCCAGGAGCGCGTCATCGTCGCCGAGCATGACGAAGTAGTCGCCGCTGCTGTGAACGAGCGCGTTGTTCCAGTTCTCTGCGACCGGCAGGAGCGCCGGCGTCCGCAGATAGCGGATGCGCGCATCCTCGAGCGAGTCGACATAGCCTGCGACGTCTTCGGAGGACTGGTTGTCGGAGATGACGATCTCCCAGTCGAGGTCGTCGAGTCGCCTCACGCTGTCCACGGCACGACGCAGCAGCGACAGGCGATCGCGTGTGGGAAGCAGGACAGAGATCTTCATGAGATGCGGCTCGCGAGCGCCACGCGGGCGCTCGGCTCGCGGGTGCTTCAGCAGGCGGCCATCGTATCGAGCCACCGCTGCTCTTCGGGTCGCGTCGATCCATCCGCCGCGGGCGGAGCACGGTGACGCGAGTGCTCGTGACCGGCGCCGGCGGATTCATCGGGCTGCCGATGGTCGCGCAGCTGGCGCGCGCCGGGGGGCACGTCGACGCACTGACAACTCGCAGCGCGCCTGCGCAGGTACCGGGCGTGCGCTGGCATCGCGTTGACCTCGGCGACTACCGTGCCGTCGAGACCTTGATGCAGGAGCTCGCGCCGGAACGTCTCGCGCACATTGCCTGGTACGCCGAGCCAGGCAGCTTCTGGCAAGCGCCGGAGAATGTGGAGTGGGTGGAGCGGAGCCTGCATCTCATGCGCTGCTTCGCCCATTCTGGTGGTCGGCGGATGGTCATGGTCGGGACATGCGCCGAGTACGACTGGTCCGCGATCGACGGCCCGCTCAACGAGTCGAGCTCGCCACTGCACCCCGCCACGCTCTACGGAGCGGCCAAGGACGCGCTGCGCCGGGTGGCCGCGGCCTATGCGACGCAGGAGGGGATCGAGCTCGCGTGGGCTCGTGTGTTCTTTCTCTATGGGCCGAGAGAGGCGCCGGGGCGGCTGGTGTCCTCGGTCGTGCGATCGCTGCTTGCAGGGGAGTCGATCGAGACGACCAGCGGCGAGCAGATCCGCGACTTCATGCATGTCGAGGACGTCGCCGGTGCGATCGCCGCGCTGCTTCAGAGCTCCGTCGTCGGCGCGGTCAACGTTGCCTCAGGTGTGGCGGTAGCCGTGAGCGAGGTCATCGCGAGAGCCGCCACTGCGACCGGGCGCCCGGAGCTCGTCCACCGAGGCGCTTTGCCGGATCGGGATGGTGAGCCGTCGAGCCTCGTCGCAGATGTCAGGCGGCTGCGCGAGGAGGTTGGCTATCGCCCGCACTGGTCTCTCGCCGACGGGCTCGCCGACACGGTGCGATGGTGGCAAGAGCAGGAGGTTGCGCGCAGTGGACGATGAGGGCCGCCGGTTTCGTCGTGATCGACGCCGCCGCGTCAGCCGCGCGGGTAGCGGCGCTCGAGTACGACGCGTCCGCCGGCGAGGTACGCGGCCGAGCGCAGGCGGTGCAGCGGCGTTGGCCTGACGGCCCCGCGCGCCTCGTCCAGGCGCGGTGGCCGCTGCTCTGCGGTAACCCAGCGAACGAGGGCCTCGGCTGCGCTCGGCCAGGCGTACTCACCGGCGACTCGCGCGAGCTGCTCCGCATAGCTTCCGCGGCCGCGGTCGAGCACCTGGGCGATCGCCTCGGCAACGGCCTGCACGTCACCGGCGGGCGTCGCTGCGCCGAGGTGCTCGCGCGCGACGCGGTCGGCCAGGTCGTCGCCCTCGGTGCACACGACCGGCAGCCCGGACCAGAAGCAGTCCAACAGGCGCGTGCGGAAGGCGAAGCGCGTCTCCAGATGTTCGGCGTGGGTCGAGATGGCGCAGTCGGCCTGCGTCAGCCAGGCGGCTCGCTCCTCGTAGGGCACCCACTGCTCGTGGAAGTGCACGATCGAGCCATCCACGCCGAGCTCGCGTGCAGCAGCATGTGCGTCGCCGCTCGCGATCGCCGCCGCCGCCTTGTCGCTGGCGCCCATGAACACCAGCCGCAGCCGTGGGCGGCGCTCGGCGAGCAGGGCCACGGCGCGCACCGCCGTCACCGGGTCCAGCCAATTCCACATGCCCCCGTTCCACAGCACCAGCTCGCTGTCGCGGTCGATCCCGGCCAGCCGCTCGCGCGGACCGGCTCCGGGCAACGGGGTGGGAGGCTCCGAGGGAAGCCCGAACGGGACCGTGTCGATCACCGAGCGCATCGTCGGGTCGCGGTCGTAGCCGCGCGGATCGATCAGACGCAGTCCGAGCATCGCTCCGAGCCACAGGTCGCGCTGCTTCTCACTGGCGCACATGAAGTGGTGTCCGGTGCGCAGCGCGTCGTGCAGTCGGTCGAGCGACAGGTCGGCGAAGGCGCGCCGTCTGCGTGGCTGCTCGACCGAGATCAGCTCGAGCGTCTCGAACGTCTCGGGGTCGTAGATGTCGAACACGACCCGCGCGTCCGCACGGCGCAGCCAGCGGTTGATCAGCGGCCATTGCGGCTGGCAGACGACGAAGCTCGCGTCCTTCAGTAGCGCGGGCAGCCGCTGCGGAGCGTGCGGTCGGTAAGCGAAGGTCTCGATGCCCTCGATCGTCTCGTCGCGAGCGCCCGTGTGGGCGATCCTGACCTCGGCGTGCTCGCTGAGCACGCGCGCAAGCTCGAAGTAGCGGATCCCGGCGCCGGCCATGCTCGCGCCCACCGGGTCGGCGCTGAGGAACAGCACGCTCGGTCGGGCCGAGGAGCGCGGCGCGGGCGGGGCCGCACTCTTGCCCTCAGGCCGCCCGGCGTCCATACACCCCCCGCCGCAGCGCGAGCGAATCGCGAAAGCCGATCCCCTCGTCGACGGCGCTCGATGGCGGTCGGCTTCGTCGCGGGACCCCGCGTGCTGCGCGCCACCCCGCCAGCCGGCCCCGCAGCGCAGCGAGGTCGCGGGACACGATCAGGTCGCCGAGCACCACGATCAGCTCTGTAGTGAACGTGCGCACGGCCGCGCGACCGCGAAGCAATCCGTAGCGCCGCAGCATGTAGCCACGCCCGAAGCCGCCGTGGCGGCGCTGCCAGGCCGAGCGATGCCCGTGTGTCGCCGAACCGAGGTGCACGCCCACGGCATCCGTCGCGACCACCGCCGCCCAGCCGGCGCTGCGCAGGCGCAGCGCCAGATCGAAGTCCTCCATGTAGGCGAAGATGCCTTCGTCGAGGCCGCCGACCTGCTCCCACGCGACGCGGCGGTAGGCCGCCGCCGTCCCCGCCGGCCCGGCGAGCTTCGGCTGCTGCGAGGTCGCCTGCGCGGCGTCGAGTCCCTGCAGCCGCGGAAATCCGCCGAGCGTGACGTCGGATGCGAGCCCGGCGCTGTCGATCAGCCGCTCGCCGGGCTGCAGCATCAGCGCTGCCACCGCACCGACCCGCTCATGCTCAGCGAGTGGTGCGATCAACTGCTGCAGGAAGTCCGGCCGGCAGTCGACGTCGTTGTTGAGCAGCACCACAATCTCGCCCGAGCCGGCACGCACGCCGAGGTTGCATGCCTCCGAGAAGCCGTGATTCTCCTCCAGGCACTCGAGCTCTACGTCCGGCCACTCGGCGTGCACGCGGGCGCGCGTGTCGTCGGTCGAGCCGTTGTCGACGAGGATCACGCGGTGCTCGATCGTCTGCGCACGCAGATGGCGCAGGCAGCTGTCCGTCAGCTCGTAGCGGTTGTACGCGACGATCACGACGTCGATCGAGGGGGCCATCGGCGACATCGTATTGGCCGGCGGCACGGCTCCCGGGGCCTTGCCAATAGCGTTCGCACCATGAGCGCACGCGAGTTGCACGTCGGCCTGAACCTCGTCTTCCTCGTCCCCGACGAGACGGGCGGGATGGAGGTGGCCGCGCGCGAGCTGATCCCAGCGCTGCTCGCCGCCGCGCCCGCCGGGACGCGCTTCACGGCCTTCGTCAACCGCGAGGCCGCCGCGGCCGGGGGTGGCCCGTGGGGCGAGCTGCTGCCGGCCGTGACCGTGCCCGTGTCGGCGCGCAACCGCGTGCAGTGGGTGCTCGGCGAGCAGTTGCTGCTGCCGCGGCTCGGCGCGCGTGCGGGGATCGATCTGCTGCACAGCCTCGGCAGCACCGCGCCGATGCGCGGTCGCTTCGCGCGCGTCGTGACCGTCCACGATCTGATCTACGCGCGCTTTCCCGATGCGCACGCCGGTATCCGCGACCGCGGCATGCGCATGCTCGTCCCCGGCGGGGCGCGGCGATCGGATCGTGTGATCGCCGACTCGCAGAGCACTCGCGAGGATCTGATCGAGCTGGTCGGCCTGCCTGCCGCCAAGATCGACGTCGTTCCACTCGGCCTCGGCGCCGTGCGCCGGGCGCAACCCGTGCCCGAGCGCGAGCTGCGCGAGCATTTCGGCCTCGCACACCGAGACGTCGTTCTGACCCTGTCGGCCAAGCGCCCGCACAAGAACCTGCGTGCGCTGCTCGACGCCCTGGCCGAGATCGACGCGCGCGCGCGGCCCGTGCTCGTGCTGCCCGGCTATGCGACGGCGCACGAGGCCGAGCTGCGTGAGCACGCGAGGGCCCGTGGGCTCGAGGACGACGTGCGCTTTCCGGCGTGGGTGTCGGCCGAGCAGCTCGAGGGCCTGTGGGGGCTGGCGCGTGCCTTCGTCTACCCGTCGCTGTACGAGGGGTTCGGCCTGCCCGTGCTCGAGGCGATGGCCCGCGGCGTGCCGGTGGCCTGCTCGAATGCATCGTCGTTGCCCGAGGTCGCCGGCGATGCCGCGCTGCTGTTCGATCCGCACAGGCCTGCGCAGATCGCCGCCGCGCTGGGCCGCCTGTTGACCGACGCCGCCCTGCGCGAGCGCTTCGGCGAGCTCGGGCGTGAGCGCGCTCAGCAGTTCACGTGGGAGCGCTCGGCACGTCTGACGCTCGACAGCTACGGGCGCGCGCTCGGCCGCTCGTAGCCGGCGAGCACGGTCTGCAACGAGGACTCGACCGAGAGGCGTTCGGCGTTGTCGGCGTACCACTGGGCCGTGGCCGCTCGCATCGCCTCACCTGCCACATGGATGCGCACGATCGCCTCCGCGATCGCCTGCGGGTCCGAGCGAGGCGCGATCGTGCCGTTGACGCCCTCCTCGATCAGCTCTGTCGCGGCATTGTCCTCGCCTGCCACGACGACCGACGGCGTGCCTCGTGCGGCGGCCTCGACGACGACCAGTCCGTACCCCTCGCGGCGCGAGGGCAGCAGCACGCACATCGCACGGCGCATCTCGCGGTCGAGCGTCGCCGCGTCGGCGAACCCGGGCGCCGAGACGCTCTGCTGCAGACCGTAATCGGCGATCGCCTGCGCCAGCGCCGCGCGCTCGGGCCCGTCACCGAGGAACTCGCCGCGCAGCCCCTCGATCCGCGCGCTCGCCAGCGCGATCGCAGCGACGCCGAGCGTCGCCTGCTTCTCGGCGATCAGGCGACCGGCGAACAGCACGAAGGGTGCGTTTGGCGGGGCCTCGGTCGGGCGAGGCTCGGCCACTGGCGCCGGCTCCAGGCCCCCCGGGGGCTCCCGTTCGGACTCAGGCGCGGACCCGGGTGGTGACTCGGCATACAGCCCCCGCAGCACAGTCACGGAGCCGTGCAGACCCTCCTCGCGCAGCCGCTCAGCATGCAGCTCGGAGAAGCAGAACGCGCGCTGCGGTACACGCGCGCAGATGCGCTGAACGAGCCTGCCGACGCGCCCGCCCAGGCCGCCGAGGTAATCACGCCAGTAGTGCTCGCTCCACACCTCGAACCAGTCGACCTCGAGCGCATAGCGGCGCAGCGGACGCACCAGCGCGGCCGAAAGCAGCGAGAAGTAGGGGAATGCGCAGGCGTGCACGATGTCGTAGCGGCGCCCGTGGCGCAGCAGGTGCCACAGCACCCCGAGGCCGAACACCAGCGGCGGCAAGATGCGCCGCCTGCCGCCCGATGTGTACAGCGCCATCCGCGGGCCGGCTGTGACGACGCGCACGCGCTCGTCGAGCTCGAGCCGCTCGCCGCGCGGCCACTGGCGCAGAGTCACATAGGTGACCTCGTGGCCGGCGTCTGCCAGGTGCTCGGCGAGGTTGCGAAACCAGCGCTCGCCGCCACCGATCGTGTACGGGTAGAGGCAGTCGTAGACGATGCAGATCCGCATAGCGGGTAGCATCATCCGGGAATCCGCCACTTTCCGCCCGCCCAGGCGTTATAACCGCGTGACCGTTCGGCCACCATCGAAGGGCGTGGCGTCGAGCGACCGCTCATGAGCACAGCCGTCCAGACAACACCGCCGGCCGGGACCGACGCCGAGCAGCAGCCGACTCCGCTCGTGTCGGTCGTGATCCCATGCCTGAACGAGGCGGAGAACATCGAGGAGTGCGTGACGGCGGCGCGCGAGGCGCTGCGCCGGATGGACGTCGAGGGCGAGGTCGTCGTCGCCGACAACAACTCCGAGGACGACTCGGTGCAGCTTGCCGAACGCGCCGGCGCCCGCGTGGTCGTCGAACGGCGTCGGGGGTATGGGAGCGCTTACCTGGCTGGGTTCGCCGCGGCGCGTGGGCGCTACATCGTGATGGCCGACGCCGACCTGACATACGACTTCAACGAGATCCCGCGCTTCGTCGATGAGCTTGAAAAAGGCGCCGAGATGGTGATCGGCGATCGCATGGACAACATCCACCCGGGCGCGATGCCGTGGCTTCACCAGTACGTCGGCAATCCGATCCTCACGGGTCTGCTGAATCTGTTCTTCCGCACCGGCATCAGCGATGCCCACTGCGGGATGCGCGCCGTGCGGCGTGACGTGCTGCCGCGACTGGACCTGCGCACGACCGGCATGGAGTTCGCCTCGGAGATGGTGATCAGGGCCTCGAAGGAGAAGCTGAGGATCGCCGAGTTCCCGATCGAATACCACCCGCGCGGGGGCGAGAGCAAGCTGTCGAGCTTCCGCGACGGCTGGCGTCATCTGCGCTTCCTGCTCGTGCACAGCCCCAACCACTTGTTCATCTTCCCGGGCGCGGTGCTCGCCGGGCTCGGCACGCTGATCATCCTGATCGTCGAGACGAGCGTCGACCTGTTCGGGCGCCAATGGGGCGTCCACGCGATCATCGGCGGTGCGCTGCTGATGATCATCGGCACGCAGGTCCTCGCACTCGGGCTGTGCGCGCATGCATACGGCACCTACTTCATGAACGAGCGGGATCCGTGGTTCGATCGCATGCGCGCTCGCTTCCGGCTCGAGCACGGGCTGCTGCTGGGCGGCCTGTTCATGCTGGTCGGCATCGGCTTGGGGGCCGTGATCCTGGTCAGCTGGGTGGCGCACGGATTCGGCTCGCTCGCATACGAACGACTCGCCGTCGTGGCCGCATCGGTCTTGATCGTCGGCATTCAGATCTTCTTCTCCTCGTTTCTCCTGTCGATCCTCGGTCTGCGCCGCCGTTAGGCCGAGTGAGGACGCGGCTCGTGATGGCGGTCGGCCTGGTGGCCATCGCCGTGATCCTGGTCGTGGTGCTCTCGCAGAAGGCCCAGCGGCGTTCGGGGACCGACCTCACGCCAGGCGACACGGTCGCGGCGACGGTGCCGGGGGGTCGTCAGGCTTGCCAGGACGACGAGTTGCTTCCCGCCGACACGGCCGCCGTGCAAGCGACGATCACGGCCTTCGGGCAGCCGTTGCCGGCGCTCCGGATCGTGTTCACGACCGGCCCGGGCGGCCGCGTGCTCAGCAGCGGAGGGCTGCCGGCCGGGCGGCACGCCGGCCTGGTGCGGATTCCGATCAGATACGTCGCGCACTCATCGCAGCCGGTGAGAGCATGCCTGCGCAACCTCGGCCCGGCCTCGATCGGGATCACCGGCGCCTACCCCGACCCACCCAACCAGATGCTCGTCGGCGGCGCGATCGCCGCAGGGCGCCTGCGCTATGACTACTACCGGCGCGGGCGCGAGTCGTGGATGCAGTTGCTGCCTACGATCGTCCACCGCTGGACGCTTGCGAAGGGCGGCATCGTGCGCCATTGGGCGTGGGTCGCGGTCCCGCTCTTGATGCTCTTCGCAGTCGGGCTCGCGGCGCTGACGCTGATCCGCAAGGAGCCCTCGTGAACGCCGCAGTTGGTCCCGGTGCGCTTACGGCGCCTCACGCCACGGAGCGCCTGCGCGGTTGGTCTGCGCACCTGCGCAGCTGGCCGGCGCGGGTGCCGCGGGCCGCGTGGGCCTGTGCGCTCGTGATGCTCGCCAACGGTCTCGCTTGGTCGCTGATCACGCCGCCGTTCGAGGTCCCCGACGAGAACGCGCACTACGCATATGTCGCGCAGGTCGCCGAACGGGGAACAGTGCCGCGGATCGTGCAGCCGCAGGCCCTGCTCTCGCCGCTCGAGGACTCGACGCTCGGCTCCGTGCTGTTCTTCCAGATCGTCGGCCAGCGCTCCAATCCCTCGCCGATGTCAGAGCTGCAACAGCGCTCGGTCGAAGAAATCGAACACTCGCATCTCAGTCGCGTCGGGGACGGCGACGCCCTCTCGGCGACGAACAACCCTCCGCTCTACTACGCGCTCGAGGCGATCCCTTACAAGCTGGCATCGAGCGGAAGCGCGCTCGACCGTTTGGCTTTGATGCGCGTGCTCTCGGCGCTGATGGGTGCCATCACGGTACTGCTCGTGTACATGTTCCTCGTCGAGCTCTTGCCGGGGCGCCCCTGGGCGTGGAGCGCCGGCGCGCTCGTCGTCGCGTTCCAGCCGATGTTCGGCTTCATCTCGGGCGGCGTCAACAACGACAATCTCCTCTACCTCGCAGCGAGCGGCGTTCTGTGGGGGCTCGCGAGGTCGTTCCGACGCGGTCTGACGCCCGCGAACGGTGCGCTGATCGGTGGCTTTCTCGGGGCGGGGATCGTCGCGAAGCTGACGCTGCTCGGCTTCGTGCCGGCAGCGGCGCTCGGTGTCCTGATCGCGCTGCGGCGCTCGTGGTCGGGGGCACGGACGCCGGCCGTGCGCGGCGCGTGCTGGGCGTTCGCGCTCGGGGTAGCGCCCTTCGCACTCGACGTGCTGCTCAACCACCTCGTCTGGGACCGTGGCGCGATCCCGGGTGGCGTGGGCAGCGTGAGCACGGCTCCCGGCGCGCCTGCGCTCGCGTTCAGCTTCCGTGAAGAGCTCGCGCACATCTGGCAGCTGTTCCTGCCCTCGATCGGGATGCGCGACCAGTTCACCTACATGCCGCTGTGGAAAACCTGGTTCAAGGGGTTCATCGGCAGGTTCGGCTGGCTGGACTACAAATTCAGCTACCACTTCTACCTCGAGGCGCTCGCTGTGTCGCTCGGAGTCGTCGCGCTGGCATTGGGGGAGGTGGTGCGCAAGCGGCGCGCGTTCGTTCGCCGCATCGCGGAGCTCTCGGTCTACTTGCTGGCCGTGCTCGGCCTGTTCGTCGAGATCGGTGTGCAGTCCTACCGCTTGATGGTCCAGAGCGGCGGCTCGGCCCAGTTCGAGCAAGCCCGCTACCTGCTTCCACTGCTCGCTCTGTACGGTGCGATCGCTGCGCTCGCCGTGCGCTTCGGCGGGCGTCGCTGGGGGCCGCTGATCGGCGCCGGGCTCGTGCTGCTGGCGGTCGGTCACGACGTCTCCGCCCAGGTGATCACGATCTCGCGCTACTACTCGTGAGCACGGTCACCGTCGCCTTGCCGGTGCGCGACGGCGGTCAGCTGCTGCTCGGCACCCTGCGCTCGCTCGCGCGACAGAGCGTGGCGCACGAGCTGCTCGTGTGCGACTCCGGCTCGCGCGACGACTCGGTCGCCGTCGCGCGGGCGCACGGGGCGCGCGTGATCGAGATCGCAGCGCACGGGTTCGGTCACGGCAGCACGCGAAACCTGCTGATGCGCGAAGCGGCCGGCGAGCATGTAGCGCTGCTCACCCAGGACGCCGAGCCAGCCGACGAGCGCTGGCTCGAGCGGCTGCTCGAAGGCTTTTCGCTGGCCGATGACGTCGCGATCGCCTACGGCCCGTATCGCCCACGCGAGGATGCCTCGCTCGCCGTTCGCACTGAGCTCGAGCGTTGGTTCGACTCGCTTTCGCCCGACGGGGCGATGCTGCTCGAGCGCCTCGACGCGGACGAGCGGTGCGCACCGCTCGCCAGCGAGCTGATCGGGCGGCGCGGGTTCTTCACCGATGCCAACGCCTGTGTCGCGCGCGCGGCGTGGGAGCGGGTGCCCTTCCGCGACGTGTCCTACGCCGAGGACAGGGTGCTCGCGATCGACATGCTGCGTGCGGGCTACGCGAAGGCGTTCGTGCCACAGGCGGCCGTGCTTCACTCGCACCGTTATACGAGCGTTCAGCAGTTGCGCCGCAGCTTCGACGAGTGGCGTGGCCTGCTGGAGGTCTACGACTGGCGTGAGCCGGCCTCGCCGCGGCATCTGCTCAGCCGGATGCGCGGCTCCCTTGGACAGGCCGACGCCGCGCTCGGCGCCGAGCGGGTCCCGCGGCTCGAGCGCCTGGCAGCGCTCGCCGGGGTCGCGGCGCACCAGCTCGCGAGCCTGTGCGGCGCGCTGCTCGGCTCACGCGCGGACCGGCTTCCGCCGCGCGTCCGCCGCGGGCTCTCGCTCGAGCGGCGCGCCGACTTCGCGCCGCTGCGGATTGACGCGTCCGCCGTCGGCTCTGACCCTGCCGGCGCCGCGCCCGACCGGGAGCAGCGGCGATGAACGAGCCCAATCCGCTCGAGGGACGTCCGCAGGGGCCGTTCTCAAACCTGCGCCGGCGGATCTACCTGACCTACACGCACTTCGGCCTGCGCACGATCCTCTTCCGGCTGCTCACGTTTCCGCTGCGCTTCACGCCGCTGCAGGAGCGCATGCGCCTGCGCACGCATGCGCGCGACCAGGAGGTGCGACGCGCGAGGAGCTGGTATGAGGAGCACGGCCGTGCCGTCGACGTGGTGATCCCGAGCTATCGGGATGCCGAGCACGTGCGCTTGCTCGTGCGCAGCATCGAGAAGACCGTGCGCAAGGGGATGGCCCGCGTGATCGTCGCCGACGACTGCAGCGGCGAGCAGCACCTCGCTGCGCTGCGGGCGATCGACGGGATCGACGTGCTCGTCGAGTCCGATCAGAACAGCGGCTTCGCGGCGAACGCGAATCGCGGCATAGCCGCGAGCGATCCCGAACATGACGTGGTCGTGCTGAACTCCGACATCGAAGCGCGGCCGGGCTGGCTGGAGTGCCTGCAGTACGGCGCCTACGGACATGAGGGCGGCGCCGGCATCGTCGGCGGGCAGCTGCTGTACCCCGACGGTCGGATCCAGTTCGGCGGGACCGTGCGCAACCTCGCGATCAGCCGCAGTGGTTCGACCATCGCTACCGCTTCAAGCCGCCCGGCTGGGGACCGGCCGACGCGCCGAGCGTGGCGCTCGCGGTGACGGGCGCCTGCATGTACGTCCGGCGCGAGGTGATCGAGCGAATCGGCGCCTTCGACGAGCGCTACGCGATGGCCTACGAGGACGTCGACTGGTGCCTGCGGGCCTGGCAGGCGGGCATGCGCGTGCTGTACTTCCCCAGCGCTCAGCTGATCCATCACGAGTCGGTCACGCGCGGGACCGAGGTCGGCGAGCGCGAGCGCGACTCCCAGCGGCTGTTCTGGGAGCGCTGGACGGAGTTCTTCGACGCTCGCTCGGCCGGTGTGCACGCGCCGGCCCGCACGGCCGACGGCGCGAGCGTCGCACCGGGGCAGGTGCGCGCCTGCGCATCGTCTACGTGACCGAGGACACCGGCGTCGGCGGCGGGCACCGCGACATCTTCGAGCACCTCAACCGCCTCGCCGCGCGCGGTCACGAGGTGGCGCTGTACACGCTCGGGGACCCGCCGGAGTGGTTCGACTCGATGTCGCCGGTGCACAGCTTCGACGACTACGACGAGCTCGGCGACGCGCTCGCGCAGGTCGACGCGATCAAGGTCGCGACGTGGTGGAAGCACGGCGGCGCCGGTGTGGCGCGCGAGCGTCCCGCGCGGCACTCCCGGTCTACTTCGTGCAGGACATCGAGACCTCCTACTACCCCGACCATGAGCGCGCGCGCCACGCGGTGCTCGACTCCTACCGCCAGGAGTTCCGCTACATGACGATCTCCGCGTGGAACCGCGAGCGCCTGCGCGAGCTCGGCCTCGACGCCGAGCTGATTCCGCCCGGGATCGACCTCGAGAACTTTCGCCCGCGGCCTGACGATCGTGCGCCGCGAGGACATGGTGCTCGCGCTCGGCCGCACGAACCCGCTGAAGAACCTGCCGCTGACGCTCGCCGGCTGGCGTGCGCTGTCGCAGCCGCGACCCGAGCTGTGCCTGTTCGGGATCGAGCCCGAGCTCGCCCAAGACGGCGTGCGCTACGTCGACTCGCCGAACGACGAGCGCGTCAACGAGCTGCTCAACGAGGCGACGGTGTTCGTCCAGACGTCGATGCACGAGGGCTTCTGCCTGCCGCCGCTCGAGGCGATGGCGACGGGCGCAGCGGTCGTCTGCACCGACGCGCACGGCAACCGCGACTTCTGCGTCGACGGCGTCAACTGCCTGATGCCCGAGGCGAACCCGCCGGCCGTGGTGGCTGCGCTGCAGCGCCTGCTCGACGACCCGCAGCTGCGTGCGCAGCTCGGCAGGGCTGGGATCCAGACAGCGCACGACTACGCTTGGGAGAAGCGCATTGATGCTTTGGAGAGGTTCTTCGAGCGGGTTGCCGCTTCGGGGCGGATGGCCGTGGCGGGGGAGCCGGCACTGCAGCTCGATTGAGGCGCGTGTCGCGGGCGCGTCGAGACCTACAGGTCCTCGGCGATGTGCGGGGCCTCGCGGTTGAAGACCCAGAAGCCGAGCGCAAAGACGATCACGACAAGCGCGACGGGTGCCAGCAGCGCAGGCCAGCTTTCCATCACCTGACCGGCGCTGTAGGTGTGGTCGTTGATCATCGCGTGGCGGAACTGCTGGAAGATCGTGACGAGCGGGTTGAGCGTGTAGAGGTGGTAGAGAAAATGGTTGACGCTGCCGTGGGCGAGTTCTCTGTGCACTGCTTCGGCGGGGAGGATCACGGGCGATGCATAGAAGAGGATCTGGCTGACGACTTCCCAGATCGGAGAGATGTCGCGGAAGCGCACGAACAGCGCCGAGAGCAGCATCGCGACGCCCGCGGAGATGAGCACGAGCATCCCCAGGATCAGCGGCAGCTCCAGCCAGCTGACCATTGGACGCACGCCTTCGATCAGGGCGAAGATCATCACGACGAGCAGGTTGAGGCCCAGGTTGAAGACCGCGAGCAGGACGACCGACGTGGGGATCGCCAGGCGCGGGAACTGGATCTTGCGCACCAGGTTCTCGCGGTCGACGACACTGCGAACAGACCCACTCGTCGCTTCGCTGAAGAAGGTGAACAGCACGATCGAAGCCAAGCAGCTGTGCGCCGTAGAAGCGCCCCTCGGTCCCCTGGCCCTTGTTGATATGGACCACTTCCACGAAGAAGACGTAGAGCACGCCGAACAGCAGCAGCGGCCGCACGACCTGCCAGAGGTAGCCGAGCGCCGAACCGAAGAACTTCAATTTGAATTCGCTGCGCGCGATGTTGTACGCGAGCTGCCAGAAGCGCGACCAGCTCTCGTCGAGCGCACGGGGCCCGCGGATCGGCTGACCGACCGGCGCCGAGAGCGCGGCTGTCGGCGGGGCGGGCTCTGAGACCCCTGAGACGCTCAAGCCGAGCCTCGCGCGGGTTGGACGTAGCCGGCCGGCAGGACGCCCCAGCGGTCGACGCCGGTCTGCACGGGAATCTCCACCATGCCGCCGCTCGCGCTCAGGCCCGTGACGACGAAGGACGCCTCGCGCGTGAAGCGGTCGATCACATCCAGCCCGTCGCCACGATGCGTGATCGTGACGATCGGGTGATAGCGCCCGGGCGCCAGCATGTTGTGCATCGAGAAGCTGAAGACCGCCAGCTCCCCCTCCTGGAAGCCACCGCTCTGCTCGTGGTCGTCGGTGGTGGTCGCTACGACGACCGGTTGGCGGTGCTCGTTGAGCAGGGTCAGGCTGACGGCCGGATCGAGGACGTCGCTGTTGAACTTGACCAGTACGTTGAGCGTGAGCGGCTCCGATTGTGGCGCGATGGAGCGCTTCTCCGCGCGATCGTCGCCGAGCCACACCTCGCTCACACGCGCGACTCCATCGCCCATCCGTGGCGTGGCCACCTCGAAGTCCTCATGGCCGACGTCGCGGCCGAAGGCGAGCTCCAGATATCGGTCTGCGATGTCGGTCGGATCGCCGGTCTCCACTGCCTCGCCGCGCTCGAGCAGCATCGCGCGGTGGCAGAAGCGCGTGACCGCGCCCATGTCGTGGGTGACGAAGATGATCGTGCGGCCTTCGTCGCGCATCCGGATGAACACGTCGAAGCACTTCTGCTGGAAGGCCGCGTCGCCGACCGCGAGCACCTCGTCGATCAGCAGGATCTCGGCGTCGACCTGGATCGCCACCGAGAAGGCCAGGCGCACCTGCATGCCCGAGGAGTAGTTCTTCAGCTTCAGCTCCTGGAAGTCCTCGAGTTCGGCGAACTCGATCACGCTGTCGTAGCGCGCCCGCGCCTCCGTTGGCGAGAGCCCGAGCATGATTCCGTTCAGCGCGACGTTGTCGTACGCGGCGAGGTCCATGTTGAAGCCGACGCCGAGCTCGATGAAAGTCGACATGCGCCCGCGTGTCCAGATCTTCCCCGTGTCCGTGCGATAGATGCCGGCAAGGCACTTCAGCAGCGTGCTCTTGCCACTGCCGTTTCGGCCGACGATCCCGAAGAACTCGCCTGGCGCAACCGCGAAAGAGATGTCCCTCAGCGCGTCGAGCTGTTCGTGTCGCGAGCGGCGCAGCGGATGCAGCGCGCGCTCCTTGAGCGTGTGGCTGCGCTCCTCGGGAATCTTGAAGCTCTTGCTGATCGACTGAGCGGCCAGCGCGGGTGGAGTTTGCTGGGCGGTGTCTTGGGAAGCCACGGGAAGCAGGGTATAGCCAGCGGATGATCGTTCGGATCGCTGCGGAGCTCAGTGGCCGCGGCGCAGCAGGCCGCTGATCGGGCGCATAACGGCCCGCATGGCCTCGTAAACACCGGCGACGGCTGCGAAGAGCGCCCGGCTCAGCGCGGGGCGCCCGGTCAGCGCCAGCAGCGCACGCTGAACGGCATCGGGAAGTGCGCCGTTGGGGCCGATCAGAGCCAGGCCCGAGCCGACCTCGGCGTTGAGGTCGTCGTACATCCGCTGCGCATGCTCGCGCTCGCCGACCAGCTGGCGGACTTCGGCGTCGTGCTGCACACTCAGCCGCGCTTCGCGCTTGACGAGATCACGGCTGAGCGTGGCCGAGTCCCGCACAGGCGCGAGGGCGGCCTCGCGGTAGAGCGCGACCATCGACGTCGCGGCAGCGTCCCAGGTCAGCGCCCGCGCCCGCGCAGCCAATTCGTCGACGTGATGCCGGCGCGCGTCGGCATCGGTCAGCAGCGCATACGCGGCGGCGGCGCTGGCCTCGGCGTCCCAGGGCACGATCGTCGCCGTCCCCGGCGGGGCCGCCTCGGCCAAAGAGGCCTGAGCTGCGAACAAGCACGGCACCCCGCTGAGCGCCGACTCGAACGGCACCAGGCCGAAGCCCTCATAAACCGATGGGTAGACGATCGCGCCTGCATTGGCGACCAGCCACGCCTTCTCGCGCTCGCTCACCGGACCCAGCGCGACGATCGCGTCCTGCAACTCGGGATGCTCGCGCAGATAGGCGCGCTCGATCTCCGCCGAGGAGCCAGGGTCGATGTGCGTTCCGGCGAGCACGAGTCCCCCGCGCCAACCGTGGCGTGCCCGTAGCTCGCCGAGCAGGCGCAGCGCGAACACCCTGTTCTTGTGTCGGAAGTCGGTCCCGAGGCACAGCAGGAAGCCCGCCTCGAGGAGGTCGTCGGCGAATGTCGCGGGCCGCGTCGGCTCGCCGGCCGCGCGGTGATCGAGGCCCGGCGGCACGACGCCGAGCCTCACCTGCTCGACCAGCGCGTCGGCCAGCAGCTCCTTGCGCGTGTGCTCGGAGAAGACGACGACGCGCTCGGCCGCGGAGAGACCGTGGCGGCTCGCTGCACGATAGTCCTCCCACGTCGCCGCGTCGCGGAAGTAGCCAGGGTTGCGGTAGGCGATCAGGTCGAGCTGGCTGAGCACGAAGCGCTCCCCGAGTGCCAGTGCGAGCGCTACGTCGCTCGGTGAGAACGTCTGCTGCGGGCGGTGGAAGACCGTGCTTCGCGGCGTTGTGGGATCGAGCCCCTCCGCGGCGAGTAGCTCGGTGTGCGGCAGCGCGGCGAGCAGATCTCTCGTCTCGCGATCGATTCGCTCTGCGCGGATCAGCAGCCGCAGCTCCAGCGCATTGGTCCGCGCGAGCGCGAGGATCAGCTCGAGGATGTGCACATGCGTACCCGTGATCGCGCCGTCCAGGGCGCGCGCGTCGAGCGTCACGGCGAGGCGCGAACGAGGCTCTCGTGCGCTTTGCAGCGCGTAGGCGAGCACACCGGAGTCGGCGAGCGGTGTGTCGGCCAGGTACGGGTAGCGCTCGCGGAGCGCCGGCGCGAGCTCGCGCTCGGCTTGCTCCTCGCTTACCAGGCGCTCGACGACCACGTCATCGGCGGCCACGTGGGTCAGGCCGGAGAGCACGCAGCGCTGGGCGAAGTCGCTCTCGAGCGCCGAACGAAGATCGAGCTGCTCATCCAGCTGGCCGACGAGCTCGAGCGCGTCGCGCCGGATGTACACGCATGGACCGACGGCCCGGCTCAAACGGGGGCGCAACGTGCGGGAGCGTGCCGAGACAGATGAGGCTATCGCGGCAAAGTCGTTTTCCTGGGAGGGCTCTCCGTCATCCTCGACGACGCCGAGTTCTTCGAGCGCGAGCGGTGTGCCGGCGAGGGCGAGCGCGCTCGCCGTCGCGATGTTCGTATCGCTGTCGGCGGCGCCACGCAGACGCTCGATCCACTCGGCGCCGACGCGGCACGGCTCGCAGAGCAGTACGACGTCGGCCGGCGCCAGACGCGTGATCGCGAGGTTGACTGAGCTCGTGTCAGCTGCGGCTTCGGCGACCGTCAGCTTCGCTCCGCCGTAGGCACGCACGGCTGCCAGGCACTCGCTCACCGCTCCGGGCTCGCCACTCGCGACGACGAGGACGGACGGGTGGCGAGTCCGATCTACTCGACGCGTATTGGGCAGCTCGTTCAAGGTCATCGCTCTCCGCCGGAGGATCAGCCAGCCTAGGGGAGTCTCGCGGACGAGCGGGACATTGGGTGATAATCGAGCCGCGTCGATGAGAGCTTCCGATCCGATTACAACGAAGATCAGTGCCACCGGGGCACTTACGGGACGGCGGCGAGCCCGTGAGCTGGCGCGTCGCGCGCTCTGGCGAGTCGCGCCCGCGTACGCGCGCCGTCGGTCCGGCCGAATCGCGACGGCGTCGGCCGTCGAGCGGCTCGAGGCGGAATTCGAGCAGTTGCGCAAGCGCCACACCGAGCAGATCGAGCGGCTGGAGGATCTCGTCCGTGAGCTGGTTCTGACGGCGGAGACGCTGCGGCGAGAAGTCGCCCGGGGCGAACGGCGCGACGAGGCTTGATGCAGGTAGTCACGGTCGCGACGATGAGGACGCTCGCGCGTACGCGCGCGCTGGTTGCCTCACTTCGTCGCAATCAGCCGGACTGGCCGGTGAGCGTCCTGCTGGTCGGCGGCGAGGCGGCGGTCGCCGCTGCCGCTCGGGAGGAGCGCTCGATGGCGATCGGGTCGGTCTCGAAGCTGCTCGACGTCGACATCGAGACGCTGCTCGCCCGCCACGACGAGGAAGATCTCACGATCCTGCTGCTGCCGCAGGTGCTCCTGCGCATGCTCGAACAGCTTCCGCAGCCCGTCGTGCACCTGCCCGGGAGCGCATGGCTGCTCGGTGATTTGCAGCCGCTGGAGGTGCAACTTGGCCGTAGCGGCGTCGTGCTCGTGCCGCGAACGCTCGATCTCCCCGACGATGGGCTGGAACCGTCGCGTGAGCAGCTCGAGCTCGCCGGGCGCATCGATCCAACCGTGATGGCGGTCGACGGCGGTCTCGCCGCGCGCGAGTTCCTGACCTGGTGGAGCGCTCACGTCGAACAGGCGCTCGGATCGCTCGATGCGCTGAGCGTCGGAGACCGCCCGGAGGACAGGCCGTGGCTGAGTCGCTTCCTCGAGCTCGCGCCGGCGCGCTTCTCGACGGGCGTGCTCGACGATCCGGGCTGCAACCTGAGCCTGTGGAATCTCGATCGCCACACGCTCGAAGAGGGATCGAGCGGCGTCGTGGTCGATCGGCGCGCGCCGCTGAGGTTCCTCAACCTCCCCGGCTTCGATCCCGACCGCCCATACAGGCTCGCGGCGAATGCCAGCCGCGCACGGGTCAGTCGCTCGCCGATCCTGCGCGCGCTCTGCGAGCGCTACTCGCGGGAGCTACGCGAGCGGGGCTGGAACGACGCCGAGCACCGCCACGAGGTGGGACGGCGCCTGTTCGGCGGACTCGTCTACGACGACTCGCTGCGTGCCATCTACGGGCGGGCGCTCGCACTCGGCGAGGACTTCGGCGATCCGTTCGGCGAGGCCGGGACCGCCGCGTTCCTCGCGTGGCTCCAGCAGCCCGCGCCGCGAGGCGCGGCGAACGGAATCAATCGGTACGTCTTCTATCGCGTCTCTCGAGAGCGCGCGGACGTCTTGCGCGCCTACCCTGATCTCGACGACCCCGATGATGCGGCGGGATTCGTCTCCTGGTGCTGGGCCTTCGGCCGCGCCGAGCTTGGCATCCCCGAGCGCTTCATGCCACCGCAGGTCGGCCGGCGCACGGTCCCGCCTCCGCCGCCCCCGCCGCCGAGCCCCTCTCCGCGAACGCTGCCTACTCAGCCCGATCCGGCCGAGCTCGAAGAGCGCGACGAGGGTCCCGATCCGGCGAGCGTGACCATCACCGAGCAGCGGCCGGAGTCGGCGGAGATGTCCGCGGCCGACGGGCTGGCAGTTCGCCTGACGGGCTACATGGGTCACACACTCGGCCTCGGTGCCGCCGCGCGCGGCTACGTCGAAGGGCTCACCGCCGCCGGAGTGCCGGTGAGCACTGTCAGCGTCCCGCTGCACCACCTCGCGCTGCCGGTCGCGCTCGAGGAGGCGTATGGGGAGCACGGCTTCGAGGATCTCGTCCACGGCGCGCGCCATGGCTTCGAGATCGTCGCGGTCAATGCCGACGAGCTACCCGATTTCGTCGAGCGGCTCGGCGAGGACTACTTCGAGGGTCCGCGGATCGGCATCTGGGGTTGGGAGACGAACAGCATCCCGGTGCGCTGGCAGCGGGCGTTCGCCCTGGTCGAGGAGATCTGGGTCTACTCGCAGTTCATGGCCGAGAACATCGGCTCACAAGCGCCGGTGCCGGTGCTCGCGCTGCCGCCGCCCGTGCAATGCCCGTCCGAGCCGGCCCCGCCGCAGCGGCTCGATGTGCCGGACGGCTTCCTGTTCCTCTTCGTGTTCGACTACTTGAGCACGGTCCAGCGCAAGAACCCCGTCGGCCTGATCGAGGCGTTCAAGCGCGCATTTGCGCCAGGCGAGGGCCCCCAGCTCCTGATCAAGACGATCAACGCGCCGCTACGGCCGCTTTCGGAGGAGGAGTTGCTGTGGGCTGCGCACGGACGCGAGGAAATCCACGTGATCGATCGCTCCTTGAGCCGGAGCGAGCTGAACGGTGTGATGGCGGGTTGTGACTGCTACGTCTCGCTGCACCGTGCCGAGGGGTTCGGGCTGACGCTCGCCGAGGCAATGGCAATCGGTAAGCCGACGATCGCCACGGCCTACTCGGGGAACGTCGACTTCATGAACGATGCCAACAGCTACCTGGTCGACTACACGATCGGCCGAGTCGGCCCCGAATGCGAGATCTACCCCCCCGAGGGCGAATGGGCGGAGCCGAGCATCGAGCACGCGGCCGAGCTGATGCGGCGGGTCCATCGAGAGTGCGAGGAGGCAGCGCGCAAGGGGGAACGAGCCGAGGCCGATATCGCCGAGCTGCTCTCGCCCGAGGCCACCGGTTCGCGCATGCGTAGGCGCCTGGAGGAGTTGGCAGGCGCAACCGGCGCAAGCCGCGGCTCGGCGCGGGGCAGCCGATGATCGGCGTCTATCTGTTCGCCTGGATCGCCTTCCCGGCGTTGATGCTCGTGCTCTGCGGCGGCGCGGGCCTGCTCGTTCGTCGAATCGCCGGTCCGCGATCGGTCCCGGCGGTGCTGACGTTGCCGGTCGGCCTCGCGCTGCTCGTGGTCGTCGGGGGCATCTTCTGCTACGCCGCAGCGCTCGCACCGTTCGCGGCCCCGGCATTCGTAGTCGTAGGCGTCGCCGGGCTTGTGCTCGGTCGTGGCGAGCTGAAGCGCCTGATCGCCCGTCGCAGCGGAGCGCTCAGCCTCTGGCCGATCGCAGCCGGACTCGGCGCATGGGCGCTCGTGGCCGCGCCGATCGTGCTGAGCGGCAAGCCCGGCTTCACCGGCTACGGGCACATCGTCGACATCTCCTACGAGTTCGATCTGGCTGTCCACTTTGCTCACAGCGGCCGCCACGTTCCGGCGGGGGCAACGTCGGCCTACGAATCCGTGCTGAACAAGTACCTCGCGGCGGGGTATCCGGGCGGAGGAACCTGGACGCTCGGCGCGCTGTCGAACCTCACGCCGGTCGACCTCTCGTGGCTGTATCAGCCGTTCCTCGCGTTCGTCTCGGCGATGGGTGCCCTGTCGCTGTACTACCTGCTCGGGCAGCTCGTCGACAGTCGTGCGCTGCGCGCGCTCGGTGCGCTCGTCGCGGCACAGCCAAACGTGCTCTACGCGTACGTTCTTGCCGGCGGCATCAAGGAGCTCTGCACCAGTTGCTTCCTGCTGCTCGTAGCGGCGCTGCTGGTACCGGTTGCGAAGCGCCCTCGGCCCGGACGAAGCGTGCTTGCGCTGCCGCTTGCGATATCGGCGGCGCTCGCGTCACTGTCGCTGACGACGCTTCCGTGGCTCGGTGTGCTCGCCGCAGGCGTTTGCGTGACGGTGATCGTCCTTCAGCGAGGACGAGTCGCTGCGGCGCTCGCGTCGCTGCAGATTGCACTCGTGACATTCGTGCTCTCGCTGCCGACCCTCGCGGCGGCGTCGAAACTGCTCCCGGTTGTGACCGGAGCCGGGCCGGTCGATCTTGGCAATCTCGGCGCGCCGGTGCCGGGAATCGCCGCTGCCGGGATCTGGATCACGGGCGACGTGCGATTTCCGCCCTTCGCAAAGCAGGGTCCGAGCGAAGCGCTGGGCTTCGTCGTCCTGGCCTTGGCGATTGTCGGCTTGGTGTTCGCATTCAGACGACGGGCGTGGAGCGTGGCGTGGCTTGGCATCGCAGGCGCTGTCGCGCTGTATTACGTGGCGCATCGCTACGGGCCGTGGATCCAGTTCAAGGCCGACTGCATCAGCTCGCCGATCGCGGTGCTGCTCGCTTTCGCCGGGGCGGGCGCCCTGGTGCGAGCGCTCGCCCGGCGAGATTCGCGCGCCGTCAGGAGCGGCGCCCCACGCAGAGTCATCGCGAACATGCGATTGCTGGGTCGCACGGCGGCCGTGCTCGGGGCCGTTGCGATCGCCGCGGGGATTCTGCTCGGCGACGCGCTGCTCTACCACGACACTCCGCTGTCCCCGTATGCACGCCTGCACGAGTTGCAGCAGATCGGCGAACGCTACGCCGGACAGGGTCCGACGATGACGCCGGACTTCGAGGAGTACGCCGAGTACTACCTGCGCGATGCTCAGCAGAACAGTGTCGTCAACGGCCCGACCTTGGGTCTGCGCCCGGATGTCAACCGTGCTGACGAGCCCGGCGGAATCTTCGCCTACGACATGAATGAGTTCACACTCGAATGGATCGAGTCCTTCCGCACGATCGTGATGCGACGCAACCCGCTGGCGAGCCGCCCGCCCGCCAACTACCGATTGGTCAGCATCTCTCCCTACTACGAGGTCTGGCAGCGCGCCCGGCCGGCCGACACCGTCTATGCGCACATCCCGTTCGACGGCTCGCCGCGGCATGAACATGCCCGGTGCGCCGAAGCCGAAGCGGCTCTGCGCAAGGCCGGCCCCGACGCGAAGGCCCTCTACACGACCGCGCCGAAGAACTACCTCCAGCTCGACGGCACCAACATGATCCTGAGAGGCGCAATGGCGAATTCGGGCGGGACGATCATCGCCAACGGAGTCGGGACCGCTACGCGCGCGCTGCCGATTCCAGCGACGGATACCTACGACGTCTTCATGGACGGCTCGATCGGCCGCCCGGCGAACGTCAGCGTTGACGGGGAGCACGTCGGAACCGCCGCCTACCAGGCGAGCTATCCCGGTGAGACGATCAAGATTGGATCTGTCAGATTGACGAAGGGGGTCCACCGGATCGAGATCTCACGTGGCGGCATCAGCCTGCATCCGGCCAACGGCAAAGGGGTCGATGCGCTCAACCGCTCGATCGGCCCGCTGGTGCTCACGCCCAGCTCGCCCACCACGCCGCCGCTGCAGCCGGTGACCGCGGGCGGTATCCGGCGCCTGTGCCGTTCCTCGCAGATTGTCCACTGGATCGAGGTCGTTCGCCCGACGCTCGCACGATGAATTACGAGAGCTGGAGAAGCAGCCAGAGGAGCATCCGCGACGCGGTCGGCCACAGGCGACACCCGCCGAAGCAAATGCACTCCGAAGGCACGTCGCAGGCCACCGCCGAAGACCCCTTCGGTACCCCGCTCGTCTCGGTGATCGTCGTTTGCTGGAATGCGCAGCAGGTGCTCGGACGCTGTCTGGACTGCCTGTTCGAGCAAGACCATCCGAACTACGAGCTGATCGTCGTCGATGACGGCTCGGACGATGACACGGTCGCAGTGGCCGAACGCGCTCGTACACACGGTGAGCTGAAGCTCGTGCGCGGCGACCGCAACCGCGGATGCCCGAGCGCGCGCAATCTCGGGCTGCGTCACGCCGGTGGCGAGATCGTCGCGTTCGTGGACGCGGACGGCTTCGCCGCCCCCGACTGGCTGAGTCGAGTGACTGAGCGCTTTGCCGGCGACCCGACGATCGGCGGTGTCGCGTCGACGGTCTTCTTCGATGACAACCCGCTCGTCGTCAACGGTGCCGGTGGCACAGTCAATCGACAGGGTTGGGCGGCGGATCTCGCGATGGGCCAATCCCTCGAGAGTGCGGAGATCGTCGATCAGGCGCTGTATCCGATGGGCTGTGGCATGGCGATCAGCCGTGCGGCGCTCGAGCGCGTCGGCCCGTTCGACGATCGCATGATCAACTACTACGACGACGTCGACTACGGCATTCGACTGTGGCGCGCCGGCTACCGTGTCGCCGTCGCCGAGGACGCCTGGGTGGACCACGCCGCCGCAATCGGGGACTCGGCGCGCAAGCGCCTGCTCTGCGAGCGTCATCGGATGCGCGTGGTGCTCAAGCACTCCCCAGCGCGGCTGCTCGGCGAGTGGGCCATGAACGAGCTACGTTGGCTGAGAGCCGCGCCGATGCCGGTTCGCCGGCAGAAGCTCGCGGCGATCGCGTGGAACGCGTGCCGCTTGCCCAGCGCGCTTGCGAGCCGCCGCCGCGAGCGGCGTACGAGGGATGTTCCCGGGACGTTGATCGACGGGTCCTGGGGAGACGCGTTCCCGGCCGGGGTTCCGCCGCGGTCCACGCCGGCGCCGGAGCGCGCCGGCGCGAGCGTCGAGATGGCCGATCCGCAGTCCGCCGGTCAGCTGCTGCATGGATGGTTCCCTGTGGAGCGGGTGGGAGCGCGCAGCTATCGCTGGGCTGCGGCACATGCTGCACTGCTGATCTCACTGGAGGCTCCCGCGCGCCGTATGCGACTCGACTACGCGCACGTGCCGGCGGACATCGGTGGCGTCGATCTGAAGATCCGCCGTGTCGGCTCGGAGGAGCCCCTTGCCGAGGTCTGGGCGACCAGCCTGGGCTGGCAGTACCTCGCACGCTCGATCGAGAACCATCCGCTGGAGCTGTCGGCCGGCGACTACGAAGTCATCTTCACCGTCACCAAGGGCTGGCTCGAGCCCCCGCTGAAGGTTCGCTCGCTCGCGCTGGCGCTTGCCGCCATCTCCTTCGAGGAGCGCTTCGAGCTCGCGCCGGGTGGCCTGGACATGTCGGCGCCGCGCGTCGAGGATCAGCTCGTACGCGGCTGGTTCGAAGCCGAGCAATCCCCAGCGGGGACCTATCGCTGGAGCTCCGGGCACGCCGCCGTCGTCGTTCGGCTCGACCGGGGCACCGAGGGCGTGCGGCTGCGATTCCGCTTGTCACCGGGCCGCAGCGGCGCGGTGACGGTCTCGTTCACGCCGCTCGACGCAGGGGAACCAGCAACGTCCTGGGAGATCCCGTGGGAGCCGGGCGAATGGCGCGAGGAGACTTTCCCGACGAAACTTGCATCTGGAGACTACGTCGTTGAGTTTGACGTCGCCGATACCTGGTCGAACGTGGAGCAGCGCGACCGCGAGCTGCCGCCGGAGAATCGCGGGCTCGGCCTCGGGCTCGCCGCGTTGAGCTTCGTCTGACAGCTGCCTTCGAGTGCCGGCAGGTCCCTATCGCTCTGAGCGCTCCGCGAACAAGTGCGGCGAACGCTCGTGGAGCAACTCGGCCGTGGCGGGCGCGAGCAGTGCCATGGCGGAAGGTTGCGCGTCGTCGCGAGCGGGCTGCCAAGCGAGTACCTGTGGGACGTGCACGCCGTGTGCCGATACGTCTGCGATCCGGCAGAGCAGGTCGAAGTCCTCGAGTCCGCCGAGCCGCGCATCTGTCGCGTAGCCGCCGAGCTCGAGCAGCCGCTCGCGCCTGATCAGCATCGGTGCGTCGATCCAATTCTCGTGCGCCAGGCGCTGGGCCTCCCACGGCATCGAGCCGCGCAGCCCGACCGGTGTGGCGTCCTCGACGACGGCGATCATCGAATAGGAGAACGATGCGAGCGGGTCGGAGTCGAGGGCACGCGTGAGCCGAGCAACGGTCGAGGGGAAGACGCCTCCTTCGAGCGGCAGCGCGAGCACGTGCTCGCCACGAGCTCGCTCGGCCAGCAGGTTGCGTGCGGCGCCGAGCCCTCGGGCGCGAGCACCCAGCATCGCGATCGGTACGGTTGTGTGAGCAGCGAGGAACCGAGCCGTCTCCGGCGCGCTCGACTCGGCCGCGATCACGACGACCTCGAGCTCCTCGTCGCGGCTTGCGAGGACGCTCTCGAGCAGTTGTAGCGATCGGCACGCGTGCTCGTCGCCGATCACGCTGAGCACGCTCACGCGTGGCTGGGCGACTGCGTAGGACGGGGTCTCGATGATCGCGTTACCTCGGCGCCGGCCAAGCAGGCCCAGCCGGCGGCCGATCGCGTGGCGCAGCGGCTCGCCTGCTCGCCCAGGCGCGTCATAACCCGACGCACTCGGGGCGGCGGGCGCCGCGATTACCGCGGAGAGGTCGATTCGCGATGGCGACCGCTCGCCGGCGAAGTCGATCGGCGGCGCGACGGCCTGCGCCGACTGGGCCGAACTGCTCGGGGTAGTGCGTCGGGGCAACTCGCCGGCGAGCTCGACGAGCCGCCTGCCTGCCGGCTCGATCGGCAACTCCTCCCGGACGAATCGGTAAGCCTGCTCGCGCAGCCCACGCTGGCGCTCGGGATGCTCGAGTAGATCCTCGATGGCATCTGCGATCTGCTCGACGGGCGCGCGCACGAAATGCTCACCCGCGATCAGTGGGTGTTCGTCGAGCGACGGCTCGGAGACCACGACGCAGCCGTTGCAGATCGCCTCGAGGAAGCGCATCCACTCGAGTGCGGCCGAGGTCGTGCGGTGCAGGTTCAGTAGAACCTTCGAACGTGCGAGACGGCTGTACTTGTCGTGCCCCGTGAGGAAGTCGGCGCGCGGCGCGATCCTCGGCTCCAGCGGCGGGACGAGGAACTGGCAGTCGCGCCCCCACATGGTCGTGCCGATTCCTGCGAGCAGTGGGTCGCGGCGCGGATCGGCGGCGCCGAGGTAGAGCACGTCGATCGGCCGCTCGGCGGACTCGTCGTCTCGCCAGGTGTCCCAGCGTGGCACGTAGCCGAGCTGGAGATGCTCACAGCGCACGCCGCGCCGCTGTAGCTCAGCTGCGCTGGAGCGATTGATCGAGACCGCGGCGCCAAAGCCGGCGGCGAGGCGGTAGGTGGCCTCGAACCACTCGGTGCCGGGGTTCTCGGTGCACAGTGCGATCGTGCGCGCTCGCTGCGCGGCATCGGGAAATCCGCTGCGCACACCCCACGCGTCGAACTCGTGCGGGACGACGACATAGACGCGGTCCTCGGCGAGCGGTGGAAACTCGTCGAATACGAGCTCGGCGCTGTGGCCGGCGGCCTCGATCGCTGCCGCGAGCGCGGCGAGGAGCTCGGTCATGAAGTAGCTGCCCCTGCTGGTGCTCACGAAGCAGAACTGCATCGATGCGCAGGTTACTCACGTGGAAACAGCGCAGCCAATCGGCCGACGAAGCGCGGCCACTCCTGCGTCATCCTCGTGCCTGCGCCTGTGCCGTAGCTCGACACGGAGATGCTCCTAATGTGTATCGCCGCTCGCGCGGGGTGCCTCGGCGATCGAGTGGGATCCGTAGCCAAACGTCCACCGCCGCTGGGCGACGTAGCTAAGAGGAGCGCTGACCAGGATCGCGATGGCCTGCGCGAGCACACGTGGCAGGTGCGCCAGATCGACGAGTACGGCCAGAGCCAGCAACGTCAACCCGACAATCGCGACCCATATGATCGCGAAGCGGATGGCCCGCGTCGGCACATGGCTGTCCGCGCTGGGGAACGTCCACAGGTGGTTGAGCACGAAGCTGAACGCGAGCGCCACGACGGCGGCGATAACGGCCGCCAGCAGGTATGGAACTCCGGCCCAGACGGCGCCCGCGAACGTGAGCAGGTTGAGGCCGTTTTGGACTCCGCCGACCGCCGCGTAGCGCATGAACTCGCGGATGTTGGGCCGGTCTGTGGGATGAGGCATCACGCCTTGGACACTGCCACAATGCGTCGCGATGACGCCTTCCACCGAGGTCGAGCAAGGCTTCGACCCCGAGCTGATCGCGCGATCGGCACATGGAGGCGCACCCCGCGAGCGCCCCGCCCGGAGGCTGGTGCAGGGCCGGCTCCCAGACATCGCCGCGGTGCTGCTGCTGTTGGTAGCGGCATTGGCAATCTACGGGCGCTACGCGACCAAGGGTGGTTGGTTCTACGACGATTGGCGAACGTACGCCGAACTGCGCGACCAGTACGGAGGGTTCTTCGCCGAGTTGAAAGCGTGCACACGCACGATTCCCGGCGGGCGCACGCTTGCCTGCGTCTACCACGCCGGCGAGTATCACTTGCTCGGCGGGCATCGACGGGCGTACCAGTTCGCCTCGATCGCATTCCTCGTGTTCGACGCGGCGCTGCTCTACGCCATCGCACTGCGCGCCCGTCTAGCAAGGCCATGGGCGTTTCTGCTCGCGGCGGCTTTCCTGCTCTTCCCGGCGAGCGACTCGGCGCGCCTATGGGACGTCGCGTCCTTGGCCGGATACGACATGGCACTCGTGCTTGGCGCGATTCTGGCCTCCCTGAGCGCGCTGGGTCGCCGAGGACGACCTGCGCTGGCGCTGCATGTGCTCGGCGCCGTGCTCGCGATCCTAGCGATGGCCACGTATGAGATCGCCCTTCCGCTCGTCGCGCTCGGAGGGTTCACCTACTGGCTGGCCTACCGCAATCGCAGCGCTCTGCTGCGGTGGGGTATCGACATCGGGCTCGTCGTCCTGTTCTTGGCCTATCGGCTGATCTTCGCGCCGCTCTCGGCCGAATCCGGCTTCCTGGTGCATCGCAGCGCTTCGCAGACGATCTCTCGCGCGGGCGTGCTGCTCAACGGGGCATGGGTGACCTGGAAGGATGTGTACGCGCCGGGTGTGCTCGGAACGATTGTGCTGGCCGTGCTGGCGGCGGTGGTGATCGCGCTCTTCGCGCGCTCACAGGACTTTCGCGGGCGTGTGTCGCCATGGGTGGCTCTGTTCGTGTTCGGAC
The DNA here is from genome assembly GCA_963717665.1 of uncultured Solirubrobacteraceae bacterium. Taxonomy (GTDB): domain Bacteria; phylum Actinomycetota; class Thermoleophilia; order Solirubrobacterales; family Solirubrobacteraceae; genus Palsa-744. The sequence goes on along the minus strand of OY970348.1, from coordinate 1,988,822 downwards.
TTGCGCTCTCGGCAGCAGGCGCGCTCGTGTATTTGACGGCCAACGACCTCTACGTGCCGGTCGTCGAAAGCATCTTCAACAGGCTGAATGTTCCCGGCAGCTTCGGCTACGTGGCGATGGCGCTCGCGGTGCTAGGCGCGATCTACGAGGTGCTTCGTGCTGCCAGGCTCCCACGAGCCGTCGCCGCGCTACTCCTCGCATTGCCGATCGTCGTTTCGGCGGTCCACCAGGTCGGGATCTCCGATGAACACATCCGCTCGTGGGAAGCGTCATGGAAAGACCAGCAGCTGGCTCTGCACAGCTATCGAATAGCCCTCAGGGAGATCCCGAGGCGCTCGCAGATCATCGGCTTCGACACACCGATCTGGGAGAAGGGCTACGTCCCCGTGTTCTCGGCAGGTTGGGATCTGCGCGGCGCGATCGATTGGGAGACGGCGGTGAATCCCCCCGTGGCATATCCATTGCTTCCGACGCTTACCTGCGGCACGACCGGCGTGGTCGAAGGCGCGACCATGATCGCCAGATATGCCCAGCCGGGCGAGCCGCTGTACTTCGTCAGCCCCAAGCGTCTGACGGCGATACGGGTCACGACGCAGAAAGCGTGCGAACAGACCATTGCGAGGTGGGGACGGCCACCCTTCTGGGGATCGACGGTGACCGGTGTGCCATTCACAGTCTGAGTATCGATGGCGACCGACTACGACGAGTTCTTTGAGAGGAAGGGCTGCCGGTGATGCTCATACGAATCGACTACACGGGCCGTATTGCCGTCAAGCTCGCCGCCTAGCGCATGGACGCACCGAGCCCTAAATCAGGCATGCAACCCCAGCAGCTGGTCCTGTTCGCGATGAATGAGAAGGGGCTGACGGTCCTGAGCGCGATGCTCGGCGCCGGGCGAGCTGATGCCATTGCCGCAGTCGTCGTGCAGGAGGATCCCGCTGTCGAGCAGGACTACTGCGAGGAGATCGCTTCGGCGGCCAGAGCGGCCGGTGTGCCGACGATTCGACGGGGGGAGCTGCTTCCGCCGCATGCCTTTTCGGTCGCCGTCGGCTGGCGCTTCATGATCCGTGACGAGCCGAGGCTCGTCGTCTTTCACGATTCCCTGCTGCCGCGCTACCGCGGGTTTGCTCCGCTCGTCAACGCACTGATAAACGGCGAGACCGAGATCGGCGTAACCGCGTTGTGGGGGGAGGAGGCATACGACAGCGGCGCGATCATCGAGCAGGCCGCGGCGACCGTGGCTTATCCGCTGACGATTCAGCAGGCGATCGACACGCTAGCCCCTCTGTACGAACGCCTTGCGCTGGAGATCGCCGGGAAATTGATCGCCGGCGAGCAGCTTCCCGGTCGCGAGCAGGACGATCGATTGGCGACTTACTCGATCTGGCGCGATGAGCAGGACTACCGCATCGACTGGAGCGGGGACGCCGCGACGGTCGCGAGGTTCATCGATGCCGTGGGACCGCCTTACAAGGGCGCGTGCTCGTACGTTGGTCAGCAAGAGCTGCGCATATTCACAGCCGAGGTGATCGAGGAGGAACTGACGTTCGAGCTCCGCCATCCGGGGAAGGTGTTCTCGATCTCCGACGGGACCCCGGTAGTCATCTGCGGCGAGGGCCTGCTGCGGCTGACGTCGGTCGTGGACGCGCAGACCGGCGTCTCAGCACTGCCATGGACTCGGCTGCGCACGCGGTTCGACGCCGCGTGAGCGCACCCGGCCTACTATGCCCTGTGCGGCTCGTGCACGGCCGCCGAGGCATCCTCGGACGCCAAGGCGGCCCCCGCGCCGCGAACCCGGTGCATCGACCCCACGATGAAGTAGGGCCTGGCCTTCGCCTCGCTGTAGATGCGCCCGACGTACTCCCCGATCATCACTACGAGCAGCAGCAGCACTCCCAACAGAGCGAAGACGAGGGCAAACGCCGAAACGGTCCCCGAGACACCGGCGCCGCTCACGATTCGGTAGATGCCGAAGCTGATCGTGCCGACGAAGCCCGCGAGTGCGGCGATCAGGCCGACCACGCTCAGCAAGCGCAGCGGGAAGACGGAGTACCCGGTCACCAGGTCAAAGACCATCTCGACGAGCGTGGAGAGCCGGTATCGGGATCCGCGGTCCCCGCGCGGCGCGTGCGTGATCGGCACCTCCTTGACCGGGACTCCGAGCCACGCGACGACAGCCGGCACGTACCGGTGGCGCTCGGTGAAGCGGATCATCAGGTCCACGGTTCTTCGGTCATAAGCTCTGAACATCGAGCCGAAATCGCGTAGGTCGGTTCCCGTCTGCTTGTTCAGCCAGCGTGTCAGCGCCCGCGTGATCAGTCGCCTGGGTAGCGGGTCGCGACGATCGGCCCGGTAGCCGGACACCACCGGATACTCGGGCCCCAACTCCGCGAGCAGCAGGGGGATCTCCTCGGGGGGATACTGAAGGTCGCTGTCCAGCGTGACGACCCGATCGCCGCGGGCGTGCGCTAGTCCCGCGAATACGGCCGGGTGCTGCCCGAAATTCCGCGTGAGCTGCACGACGGTCGTCGGGTGGGGGAAGCGCTCGGCCAGCTCCAGTGCTCGTGGCGTCGTGAGGTCGAGTCCACCGTCATCGACTAGCACGAGCTCGCCGCCGTCCGGCTGGGCGTCGAGGATCGGGCGGCAACGCTCGAAGATCTGCTCGAGCGCATCCTGGTCGCGATACAGAGGGATGACGATGCTCAAGCCTGTCCTGGGACCCTCACGATCGCTGACGCCTGCGGCCCGCCGCTCCTCCATCGGACTATCGTCGCATCCGGATAGGCAGCACGGGGCGAGGCTAACATGCCCCCGGTGCCGATGATTCCCTTCAACCGTCCGCAGCTCGTCGGCAAGGAGCATGAGTACATCGACGAGGCGCTGGCGGGAGGAAAGCTCTCGGGAAACGGCGAGTTTGCGCGTCGCTGCGTCGCCTGGCTGGAGCGAAGCACCGGCGCGCGTAGGGCACTGGTTACACCCTCGTGCACGGCTGCGCTCGAGATGGCGGGGATACTCGCCGGGCTGCAGCCCGGCGACGAGGTGATCGTCCCGGACTTTGCCTTCGTATCCACCGCCAACGCGTTTGCGCTCCGCGGCGCCGTGCCCGTTTTCGTCGACGTCGACCCTGACACGCTCAACATCGATCCCGCGGCGATCGAGGGCGCGCTCAGCGAGCGCACGCGTGCGATCGTCGTGATCCATTACGGCGGCGTTGCTTGTGACATGACCCGCATCAAGCGGATCGCAGATCGGCATGGGCTGACGCTGATCGAGGACGCGGCCCATGCCATCGATGCCAGCTACGAAGGTCGTCCCCTCGGCTCGATCGGCCGGCTGGCGACGCTCAGCTTTCACGAGACCAAGAACCTGCAGTGTGGCGAGGGGGGGGCGCTGCTGGTCAACGATCCGGCGCTCGTGGCCCGATCGGAAGTGATCCAGGAGAAGGGCACGGACCGCAGCCGTTTCTTTCGCGGGGAGGTCGACAAGTACACGTGGCAGGACGTGGGTTCGTCATACCTGCTCAGCGAGGTGGCGACGGCCTTCCTGTGGGCGCAGCTCGAGCACGCCTCGGCCATCACGGCCGAGCGACGTGCGATCTGGGAGCGCTACTACGACGCGTTCGGCGCGCTGGAGGCGGAAGGCCTGCTGCGCCGCCCGATCGTTCCGCCGGGTTGCCGGCACAGCGGCCACCTCTTCTATCTGCTGATGCCAGACAGCGAGACGCGCGACAGCATGCTCGAGGCGTTGGCCGGGAGAGGCGTGCATGCGGTGTTCCACTATCTGCCACTTCACTCCTCGCCGGCGGGGCGCCGGTTCGGCAGGCTGGGCGGTGACGTCTCGGTGACTGAGCGTGTGAGCGCCAGGCTGCTTCGGCTCCCGCTCTGGGCAGGTCTCGGCGAGGAGCGCGTGGAGACGGTGGTCGATGCCGTCGAAAGCTCTGTTCTGCAGACGGCAGTCAAGGACACGGGCGATCGCTCCAAGCCGCGCTCCATCGTGCGCGGTCGAGCGGCTTCGGCCAACGCTAGCTGAGCCGCTCATACGGCGATTGCAGTGCCCATTGCCAACTCGCGCGGACCCCATCCTGCAGCGACGTGGTCGGCCGCCAGCCGAGCTCGTCGGCGATCAGCGTGCAGTCGAGCTGCGTGACGGGGACATCGACAGGCCGGGCAGGGACCTGATCGATCCGGGCTCGGCGTCCGGCCTCGTGCTGGATCAGCTCCAGCAGACCTTGCAACGAAGTCGACTCACCCGACCCCACGTTGTAGGTCGCAGGGCCCTTGGCGCCGAGCCCGGCCCGCACGGTCGCATCTGCGGCGTCCTCGACGAACACGAAGTCCCGGCGAGCCAGCCCATCGCCGTACAGCGTGATCGTCTCGTCGTGGGCGAGCGCCTCGCACCAGGCCGCGACGACGCCTTGGCCGCGGCGCGCCAACTGTCCCGGGCCAAATGGGTTGGAGTAGCGCAGGATGATCGGCTCGAAGCCATGACGCTCGGCGAAGAAAGTCGCATAGCGCTCGACCGTCAGCGAGTTGTGGCCGTGCAGGCTGATCGGCTCAGTCGGATGCCGCTCGCTTGTAGGGAGCTGCTTCACCGCGCCGTACACAGTTCCGCCGGAGGATGCAATGACGATCCTGCGCGTGGAGGTGTCGCGCATGAGATCGAGCACGGCCGCTGCCGGTACGACCGAGCTCATGATCGAGCCTCCGGGATCGGTCTGGGCGACCGCCGGCGTGCTCGAGCCGGCGAGGTAGAAGACCACATCGGCTTTCTCGATCAGCTCGGCGAGTCCAGCACTGCCAGGGAGCTCGCCTTCGGCCAGCTCGATGCTGCCGTTGCGCGGACGTTCGTGGCGTACGAGCCAGTCGTTGAACGAGCGACTGAAGACGACCACGTCGTGGCCGTCTGCGGCGAGGCGATGGGCGACGTGAGAACCGAGGAAGCCCCCCCCGACCACCAGATGGCTACTCACTGGAGGATGTGGCAAAGGTGGCTTCCACGGGCCAACGCGAGGCAGGTCTGCTGCACGGATTCAAGGGTGCCAAGACTACTCAACGAATCATCCCTGCAACCCGGGACGGCGACGTCGGAGCGGGTGCGGCCAACCACCCGAGCTGGCTGAGCGTGTGCGTACACTTCAACGCCCGATGGGACAGGTATCGCAGTCGACGGCATCGCTTCAGGGACGCTCGGAGCGACTCCGGGAGTTCATCGAGACCGCTCCATTGGAGCGCGAGTCGATCTATCGCTTCGTTGCCGAGCAGGCGCGTGCGATCAAGCGACAAAGCCGGGTTCTCGACATCGGCGCGGGCGAGGCGCCCTACCGAGAGCTGTTCTCCGAACACACATATGTGACGCTCGACTACGACGATACCCCGCATTCGGGCGAAGTCGATCTGCGCGGTGCAGCGGACGCGATCCCGGCCGAGGCCGACACCTTCGACGTGATCCTCTGCACACAGGTCTTGGAGCACGTCCCGCGGCCGCTGCAGGCGCTGCGGGAGTTCCATCGGGTACTGGGACCGGGCGGCCTGCTTGTGGCGACGGTTCCGTTCACCTGGGAGGAGCACGAGAGGCCTTACGACTTCTTCCGCTACACGCGCTACGGCATCGAGCAGCTTCTCTCAGAAGCGGGTTTCGGGGAGATCGAAGTGCGGCCGCGGACCGACTGCTTTACGACACTCGCTCAGCTCGTGCTCAACGCACGCTGGGCGATGGGCACGGCGGCGGATGGGCTGGACGATCTGCGCGCCGACGCGCGCCATACCCTGGAGCAGATCGCGCAGTCGCTGGCCGCTCTCGCTCCGCTCGATGTCGAGATGATCATGCCGCTTGGCTTTGCGGTGCGAGCGACGACGAGCGCGTGATACGGACATCGTGAGCGAGCGCATTCCTGTCCTGTATCTGGCGCCTTGGGTCGACTACGGCGGCTCGGACACCAACACGCTCGATTGGTTTCGCTGGATCGACCGCGCGCGGTTCAAGCCCTCGCTGATCACGACACAGCCGTCGAGCAACCGGCGGCTTTCAGAGATCGTGCCGTTCGCTAGTGAGGTCTGGGAGTTGCCGGAGCTGATTGGGGGCAACGAGTTCCCGCGGTTCATCCTCGAGTTCATCCGCTCGCGCGAGATCGAGCTGATCCACGTGATGAACTCGCGGATCGGCTTCGACATGCTCCCGGACTTCCGTGCGCTGAGCGATCGACCCAAGGTCGTCGTTCAACTGCACGTCGAGGAGCCTACGCGCGACGGCTACGTGCGCTACGTGACCACGCGCTACGGCGGCCTGGTCGACGCATTCTCGGTGTCAAGCGCCGGCGTCGGCGACGCGGTGGTCGGATATGGGATCTCACGCGAGCTCGTCGAGGTCGTACCGACAGGCATCGACGCCGACCTGTTCGATCCTCGCCGCGTCAGCAGCGAAGCCTTCGACGACGGCCGGCTGCACCTTCTGTACGTCGCCAGGCTTGTCCCGCAGAAGGACCCTCTGCTGATGGTCGAGGTCGCCCGCGTGCTCAAGGCGCGTGGACTGGCCTTCTGCATCCACGTGATCGGCGGCGGCGAGCTCGAAGCAGACGTGCTGGCACTGGTTGAGGACTACGGTCTGCGCGACGAGGTCGTGATCGAGACGCCGACGCACGAGCTCCGCCCGTGGTACGCCCGCGCCGATGCGATGTTGATGACCAGCGTGTTCGAGGGCGTGCCCGTGATCGTCTACGAAGCGCTTGCGATGGAAGTGCCGATCGTTGCGCCTGCGCTGCCGGGGATCCTCGAGCTGATGGGAGAGGGAGGGGGCGTGATCGTCGAGCAGCGTGACAGCGCCGAGGCCTACGCCGACGCGCTGGAGCCGCTGTTGCGAAGCCGAGAGTCGCGCGGCCGGATCGGAGCCGAAGGACGCGAGATCGTCGCCGAGCGCTTCAGCGTTCAGGAGATGGGCGCGAAGCACAGCCGGCTCTACGAACGGTTGCTCGGCGACCGTAGCGGTCGTGTGCCGAAGCCTCTGGACATGCCGATGGGCAAGGCGGAGATGAGGATGCGGCGGGCACGCGGCACGCCACGCGTGTCGGTGATCACGCCGTGCTTCAACCACGGCCGGACACTGCGCGAGTGCGTTGAGTCCGTCCGCGCGCAGAGCTATCCGGACGTGGAGCTGATCGTGATCGACGACTGCTCGACAGAGGCCGCGACGCAGGCGTACATGCGCGAACTCGAGGCCGACCTGGCCGTGCAGGTCGTGCGGATGCCCACCAACTCCGGCCCGAGCGCCGCTCGCAATCGCGGGATCGAGCTGGCAACCGGCCGCTACGTCCTACCCGTCGATGCCGACAACCTGCTGCTCCCGGACGCGATCGAGCGGTTGGTCACACAGCTGCAGGCCGCGGGGGGGCATGTCGGGTTCGTCTACCAGAACTGCCAGTACTTCGGAAATCGGGAGGACTACTTCGAGCCGCCCGTGTTCAATCCGCTCCTGCTCGCACGCGAGAACTACATCGACACCTGCGCGCTGATCGATCGCAGCGTCTTCGATCTCGGGTTCTCCTACGCCGAGGACATCGTCTTTGGTCACGAGGACTGGGACTTCTTCCTCGCGCTGGCCGAATATGGAATACACGGTGAGCCTGCCCGTGGCAAGACGATGCTCTATCGCAAGGAGGGCTTCACGCGCTCGGACCTCGTCGAGTGGACCGGATCGCCCTTTCGCGTCGAGGCGACGGCCCGCCATCCCCGTCTCTTCTCCACGGATACGGCCGATCGGCCCAGGTCAGCTCCGAGCACGAGCCTGAAGGCGCAATGGGCGCCCGCTCTGTCGGTGATTGACATAGAGCCGCTGCAGGCCTCTGGAATGGCTTGGGAAACCGCACTCGCCCGCCTTCGGGAGCAGGTCTTCGTCGACTTCGAGCTGCTCGTCCCCCTGGATCGTGAGATCAACGATCGAGTGCGGGGGCCTTCGATCAAAGTGTTGCCGACCCGCCTGGCGTCCCATCCAGCCGAGCTGCTCGCGCACGCCCTCGAGATCAGCCGCGGGCGCCACGTGCTGCTCACCAGGCGTGCCCTGCCGGATCTGCTGTGCGATCCGGGCAGCATCGAGCGGATCGTCCGGCTGCTCGAGCGTAGACCGCGCAAGACCGCGTTCTGCTTCGTCGACGTGCTTGATGAGCGGATCCCTCCCTTCGCCGTGACGATCGGCGACGAGCCCGATCGCGATCCGCACTCGCTCGCGTATTCGCGCCTGGACGTGCCCGACGCGGAGGTAGCCCGCCGGCTCGACACGAGCGATCCGATCGGGACGCTCGCGCGCTGGATGCAGTTCCAACGCCGCCAGCATCTCGAGTGGCGTCACCTGCCCTCGGCGTGGGCCGAAAAGGCGTCTGCCTCCGGAGAGTTCAGTCGCAGCCCCGTCCTGCCGGTCGGCGCGCGTGCAGAACGCGAAGAGCTTCAGCGCAGGCTGTCAGAGGACCCCGCGCTGCCGGGCGCGGCCGCCACGGTCAGGCGCTGGGCGGGTGCGCCCAGCTGGTTCCCGGCCTTCACCGTTCCGCTTCTGCGCAGTCAGCGCTTCGGCTTCGAGGAGTGGACCGTCACCTCGCTGGCGCCACCGCCTGAGGGATTCAACCCGGAGTACCACCTCGGCGTGGTCCACGCGCGCTCGCTGCAGGGCACCAGAAGGCTCGTTCGCAGCGACACGCAGGGGTATGCGTCGGCTGCGTTGGGGGGCGAGCCGACCGGCGAGGAGATGGACCACAGCCTCGGATATGTCGATGAGGTCGCGTTCACGATGCTCGAGCCGCTGCTCCTCTGCCGGCACGTTCGGACCGGCGCGCCGGTGATGATCTGTGGTGAGGACGATCCCTTGCGCGACGCCGTCGAGTGGCCGCAGTTGGCGGTACTCGGGTACGTCGATCGGCTGCCGATCAATCCCCGCAAGGTGCCGACGTCCCCACCGACGCGAACATGGCTGCGAGGCTTGATCCGCGCGGTCGATCCACTTGCCCGTCGCCACACGGTAGGGCTCGGAGCAATGCCCGCGGGCGCTGACCCGTGGGAGCTCGGCGCGCTGCTGGATCGTGACCCAGGCAACGGCATCGCGACGTGGATCGATCGAGAGGGCCGCGTGCATACCGAGGCCTATACGCCGATGCGCCATCCCTTCGACCTCAACCGCACGCTGCGCTGGGTCGGTGCGCCGGTCACTTGGCGGGGATTCGGGCGGGAGCGCGCACGCGCACGATCGATCGCCCGTAGGGGCGCTGAGGGGATCCGCCACGCGATCAATCGCCCCGGTCTATCCGCCCCTGGCAGCCGCGACGTGACGTCGCTCGCGTGGCTGCTGCCTGAGCCCGGCGCGGGACGCCACGCGCTGTTCTCGGCGACGCATCCGGTGACGGCCGATCAGCTCGTCACGCGGGACCCGAGCGAGGCACGCGAGCTCGGCTACGGTCCAGTGCAGATGCTTGGTTACGCCCTGGCCATCGCTCCCGTGACGGGTATGCTGCAGCGGCCTCATGTGAGCATCCCGTGGGGCTCGCGCTTCGGCGAGTCGCTGACCCGCTCAGAGGATCCAAGTCGCGATGCCGGGTGACCTTCTATGAGTGACGAGCGGACCACCGAGACGAACATGTCAAGTGAGACCTCCGGCGAGATAGAGGACGCGCTGCAGGCGATCCGCGGCGATGTCGCACGTCAGCTCAGCCAGATCGGCGTGGCTGCCCATGCCGAGGACCTGCAGCAGCTTCCGCGCTTCTCCGCTGATCTTTCGCGCGAGCTGGAGCCCGAGCGCGTGGCAGAGCTCCAGCGCGAGATTGCCGCGTTGGAACCCTGGCTGCAAGGCCCGTTCCTGCTGGCCGACAACCTCGTCATCCCTGGCCTGTGGCGCAACGATCAACGCTGGCAAACACTCGATGGGCAAATCGGCGACCTGCATGGCAAGCGCGTGCTCGACGTCGGCTCTAATGCGGGCTACGACCCGTTCATGTTCAAGCTGCGCGGCGCGGAGGAGGTGGTCGCGTGTGAGCCGTTTGCCTTCTTTCGGCAGATGCAGTTCCTCGAGTCGATCTATCGCAGTGGGATCGACCTCCGACAGATCGGATGGCAGCAGCTTGAGTCGCAAGAGCTCGGGCGCTTCGACCTGATTCATTGCAACGGCGTCCTGTACCACGAGCCGAATCCGCTCGGCATGCTGCTGCGGCTCCGCTCGATGCTCGCTGAGGACGGCGAAATGCTATTCGGCTCGATGCTGCACGGCTCCGCCGAGCAGTCCGAGTACATCCGCTTCGTGCCCGACGCCTACGCCGGCGACAAGACCTGGTGGTTCGTGCCGGGGCGCCTTGCGATGCGCTGGATGCTGGAAGTGACCGGCTTCGAGGTCGAAGAGCTGTCGGTCGCGGAGGGCCCGCGCGGTGAGTTCCGGACGGTGAACGCTTACTTCCGCGCGCGACCCGCGGATGTCGTCGCCGAGCTCAGCCACGAAGGTGAACGCGCGTCGGCTCCGATGCGCTTCGAGCCCGGCCACTACTACTCGCCGATGTACGACGCGCGCGAGCTAGCCGGGCATCGTGCCCGGATCTGGACCACGCCGCCTCGTGACACGCCGGATATCGACTGGCGCGACGAGGCTCAGGTCGAGCTCTGCGAGGAGGTTTTCGCTGCCCAGCAGCCATTGGAGCTGCGACGCGAGGAGTCCGACGATCCGAGCGAGTACTGGGCGCTCAACAGCCAGTACCCGCCGCTGGACGCCTGGGCGCTCGCCGGTCTGCTCCGTCACCTGCGTCCGGCGAAGATGATCGAGATCGGCAGCGGCTACTCCTCGCTTGTAACCGCGCGGGTCAACCGCGAAGCGCTCGACGGGGCGATGGACTTTGTATGCGTAGAGCCATACCCGCGCCCGTTCCTGCTCGATGGGGTGGATGGCATCTCAGAGCTGCGCGTCGAGCAGGTCCAGGATACGCCGTTGGAGCTATTCGACGATCTCGGTCCCGGGGACGTGCTCTTCATCGACACCTCGCACACGGTCAAGACGGGAGGCGATGTCACATGGATCTTTCACGAGGTCGTGCCGCGCCTCGCCGTGGGCGTATATGTGCACATCCACGACATGTTCATGCCCGGCGACTACCCCGAGGAGTGGGTGCTGGAGGGGTGGGGATGGAACGAGAGCTATCTCGTCCGATCCTTCCTCAGCTACAACAGCGCGTTCGAGGTCGTGTGGGGCTCGCAGTACATGATCCAGCGCCACCGTGACAGCGTCCGTCGCGCTTTTCCCGAGCAGGCCGGGTATGAAGACCGCGCTGGCGCGGCGCTGTGGATTCGCCGTATCTCCTAGCTGGCCTCACCGCGACCACGATTAGCCGTCGGCGGATCGATCGGACACCAGCCCCAGCTCATACGTCTGTCCTAAGCGCGCTTTCTGAAGTGCCTCGAGGGGTATGCCGATAAAAGCCATGATGAAAGCGGCTCTGCCCACACTCGCCCGGCCCAAGCTTCGCGCGCCGCTACTCGCCCTGGCTGCGCTGCTCGTGCTGCTCTGCCCGGCGGCGGCCAGCGCCAAGCTCACGTCCTTCGGCAGCCCGCTGACGGCGCCGGCGACGCTCGACACGGCGTATGACCTGAACTACAAGGGCACCGACACGGACGTTCCGCCGTCGCCTGAGGCCCCGAACGGAGTCGTCCACACCTACCACTTCGGCGCCGACGGCGTGCTCTGGAACCTCGACGAGGCCAACGGAGCCCCGCGCGCACCGGCGACCGGCCAGGCCGTCAAGGTGAGCCTCGAGGGCTGCGCCGTGCCGGCGGCCGACGGCACGCCGCCGCTGACGCAGATCCACTTCCAGGACCTCACGCCGCAGCCGAACGGGGGGGCGAAGATCAACATCACCTCGCAACCGTTCGACATCCCAGTATGCGGCGTTGGCGGGGCCGACGGGTCGACCGTCTCGAGCTACGAGCCGATCAACCTGTGCGTCAGCGCCGGCGACGTCATCGGCTTCAACGAGGAGGGAGGCTTCGTCGGGCACTCCTACCAGAGCGGCGTTCCCTACCGCGTGCTCGGTCGCGTCCCCGGCTCGAACACGGCGTCGTTCATCCGCGGCGGCGGAACCAACAACGGCACGCTGATCTCGCCCTCTGACACCTCTGCGATGGACGGCTTCGCGCATAGCTCGGGCAGGGAACTGATGATGCGCGTCACGCTCGGCACGGGCAAGGACGCCACGCACGTCTGCCCCGGCGGGAAGGCGGGCCTGCCGCCGGCGCTCGCGCCGATCAGGGTCAGCCCGCAGACCGACGGCGTCAACCACAGCCGGATCGTCGCCGTTGCGATGTTCTGCCGCGTCAGTCCCTGCAACGGCGTCGCGACGCTGACCGTGCCCGGCGAGAGCACCTACGCCGGGCCGGCCACGTACGGTCGCGTCGGCTTCAGCCTGCGGCCGAACAAGACCGTCCACGTGCCGATCCGCATCGAGAATGCCCTGGTGAAGAAAATCCGTGCCAAACACGGCGTCTCCGCTGTGCTCGCGGCAGCCGTCAACGGCAAGACGATCACTCAGCGAATCACGCTGAAGATCTTCTAGCGCTCGTGGCTGAGCTCCCGGTCAGCTGAACTGCCACAGCCGCAGTACGCTCGCCGCCTGTCCGCCGGCGAGCGCCGCCGCGGCCTCCGCGCCGAGGTCGAGCTCGACGATCCACGCCGACTCATCAACGCCGCTCGCGCCGGCGCCGCTCGCGTCCGTGCGAGTCCCGATACCTCGCCCGACGCGCTTCAGCGCGGCCTCGTAGCGGGTCCACAGGCGCAGGAACTCGCGTTCGCGCATGGCCGGCGCAAGCGCTTGGAGACGCCTCGCCTCGCCCTCGCCGAAAACGCGCCGCGCGAGGGCGATGTGATCTCGCCGCCGGCCCTCCTCGGCGTGGGCCAGCTCCACGTCGACGCCGACCGGCCAAGAGCTCGAGAACGCGTACAGCGCCAGCTCGCCGGAGTGCGACAGGTTGAAGTGCAACGCCTGCGTCCCATGGGCCTGTTGCCGATCGTCGCCCGGCCGCTGAAGACGTGGCTTGCCGTTCGGGTCGATCGCCAGCGCCACCTGCCCCGGGTCCGCATCGAGGTATCGCGCGAGCAGTACGCGCAGCACGCTGTGCGATCGCGCCCAGAGCTGTCGATCTTGCTCGCTCACGATCTGGCGCTCGCGCTCGCGCTCGGCCTCGCTCAGCAGGTCGCTGCGATCGCCGATGCGCCCGAGCCGTGCGCTCCAGACGTGCACTTCTCCGGGCGAGATGCGCGGTCTCAGCGGCCCGCGGTTCCACGCGATCGCTCCGTCATCGGACCCCGGTTGGGGCTGGAATGCGCTTGCGTTCATCGTCCGCCGAATATAGGCGTGCAGCGCGAGGCGGATACGCTCTGCGCCAATGCAGGTCGTTCCGACACAGCTCCCCGGTCTGATCGCGATCGAGCCGGTCGCGCACGGTGACGAGCGTGGCTTCTTCTGCGAGACCTATCGTGGCGAGTGGAGCGCCGAGCTGGGCATCGCCGACGATCTTCGCTTCGTGCAGGACAACCACTCGCGCTCGACCAGAGGCGTGCTGCGTGGCATGCACTTCCAGGTTGGTGACGGCCTGGCAAAGCTCGTGCGCTGCGCGCGCGGGCGGATCCTCGACGTCGCCGTCGATCTGCGCCGCGGCTCGCCGACGTATGGTCGATGGGACGGCGTCGAGCTCGACGACGAGAGCATGCGCGAGCTGTTCGTGCCGGTCGGCTTCGCGCACGGTTTCTGCGTGCTCAGCGACGTGGCCGACGTGATCTACAAGCAGACGGCCTACTACGACCCCTCACTCGAGCGCGGAATCGCCTGGGACGATCCGGACGTCGCGATCGAGTGGCCGCTGCCGAGGAGCGAGCTGACGATCTCAGAGCGCGACACCGCCGCACCGACGCTGCGTGAGCTGGCGGACGAGCTTCCATTCGAGTTCGACGGCTGAGCCGGCGAGCTGCGAGTTGTGGTGGCGCGATGCCGACGGCGATAGTCACGGGCTCGGGTGGCCTGATCGGCTCCGAGGCGGTCGCGCGCTTCGTCGAGCTCGGATTCGACGTGGTCGGTCTGGAGAACGACATGCGCGCGCGCTTCTTCGGCGCCGAGGCGTCGACGGCGCGGATCAGCGAGTCGCTGCTTGCTCGCTTCCCAGACTCCTTCACGTCGCTGGCGATCGACATTCGCGATCGCGACGCCGTGGAGCGCGTGTTCGCCGATCGTGCAGGTCAGGTCGCGCTGGTGATCCACGCCGCAGCGCAGCCGTCGCACGACTGGGCCGCGTCGGACCCGCATACGGACTTCGAGATCAATGCGCTCGGCACGCTCAACCTGCTCGAGGCGACGCGCATGCACGCAGACGGCGCGACGTTCGTGCATTGCTCGACGAACAAGGTCTATGGCGACACGCCGAACGAGCTGCCGCTGCTCGAGCTGTCCGACCGGCTCGAGCTGCCCGAGGAGCACCGCTACTTCGACGGGGTCGACACCTCGATGTCGATCGATCGCAGCACCCATTCCCTGTTCGGCGTCTCGAAGGCCGCGGCCGACCTGCTCGTGCAGGAGTACGGGCGCTACTTCGGCATGCCCACCGTCTGCTTTCGCGGCGGCTGTCTCACCGGCCCCAACCATGCAGGAACCCAGCTTCACGGCTTCCTCTCCTACCTGATGCGCGCGACCGTCACCGGTGCGCCGTACACCGTGTTCGGCTACGGCGGCAAGCAGGTGCGCGACAACATCCACTCGGCCGACCTCGTCGCAGCGTTCGAGCACTTCCATCTCGACGCGCGCGCCGGCGGAGCCGTCTACAACATCGGCGGCGGGCGCTTCAGCAACTGCTCGATGCTCGAGGCGATCGAGCTGTGCCAGCGCATTTCTGGGCGCGAGCTCGATTGGACGTTGAGCGAGCAGAATCGGATCGGCGATCACCGCTGGTGGATCAGCGACGTGCGCCAGTTCGCGGAGGACTTTCCGGGCTGGAAGCTGACCCGCAGCCTCGAGGACATCTTGCGCGAGCTGCACGACGAGAACGCCGAGCGCTGGCTGGCCGAGCGTTGAGGAGCGCCGGCTCGGCGCGATCCCCCGACTTGGCAGACTTACGACGATGAGCTCACGCCTCGAGCGTCTGCGCGCGCGCACCAACGGCTACACCGTTACGCCGCGCCAGTACGCCTACGTCGCCTACGCAGCGCTCGTCGCGCTCACGCTGATCGTGCTCAGCGGCGCCGCCGTGCGCCTAACCGGCTCCGGCCTCGGCTGTCCGGACTGGCCGCGCTGCTACGGCCACGCCTACCCGCCGCTGACCACGCACGCCGTGATCGAGTTCTCCAACCGCATGATCACCGTGCCCGTGTCGATCTTCGCCGGCGCCGCCTGGCTGCTCGCGCTGCGCCGGCGCCCCTACCGGCGCGATCTGATGTGGCTCGGCGCGCTGCTGCCGCTCGGCGTCGTCGGTCAGGCCGTGCTCGGCGGCTTCACCGTGCGCGGGGCGCTCGACTACGGCTGGGTGATGGGGCACTTCGCGCTGTCCATGCTGATCCTGCTCGCCGCCGCGATCCTCGCCTGGCGCGCCGGGCACGAATCGGCGCTGCTCGAAATCGAGGCCGAGCAGACGCGCGGAGAACGCGGTGGCGCCGCCATGGAGGCCGAGCGCGCCTCGGCCAACGGCGCGGCGGCCTCCGCCAACGGCGCCACGGCGCCGCTCGTGGCGGCCGCAGCCGCAGCCGCAGCCACAGCCGCCGACGCCGCCGCCGGGCAGGCTTCCGGCGATCCCGCCCAGGAACGCCCGCTGATCCTCTCGCTCAGGGGCCTCGTCGCGCTCGGCGCGCTGACGATCTTCGCCGGCACGGCCGCCACCGCCGCCGGCCCGCACGCGGGCGGCTCGCCGGGGCAGCGGATCAACCGCCTCGACTTCGACGGTCACGGCACGATGGACTTCGTGATCCACCGCCACGGCGAGATCGCGCTGTTCTTCGGCCTGGCCTCGGTCGCAATCTGGTGGTTCGCGCGCCGGCGCTGGCACGCACGCCCCACCGTGCAGCGCTCGCTGACCGTGCTCTGCGTGCTGCTCGCCCTGCAGGGCGTCGTCGGCCTCGATCAGTACAAGACGCACCTGCCCACGCAGCTCGTCTGGGTCCACGTCGGGCTGGCCTGCGGCGCCTGGCTGGCTGCCATCTGGGCCGCCTGCGCGGCCGGTGCGCTGGCCCCCCGGCGCAGCGCGATCGCCCCCGAGCGGCCTGCGAGCACGCCGATCGGCGCTCCGCGGCCGGTCAAGTTCCCCGGAAATTAGGGCCTTCCTCGGGCCGATGTCCCGTGTTTATTGGTTTCGTCGTCCTCACGAGCGGTTAGCCTGCTCGCAGTAACGACACCCATGAAGGGAGTGGTATGACCAAGAACGAGCTGGCCGAGCAGGTCGCCAGTCGAAACGGACTGGCAGCCAGTCAGGCCCGACAGGTGGTGGAGAGCGTCATCGACGTCGTCTCCGACGAGCTTGCCGCTGGGGGTGAGGTCGCTCTTGCCGGCTTTGGCAAGTTCAGCGTCAGCCAACGCGCTGCGCGGCAAGGACGCAACCCGTCGACCGGCGAGACGATCAACATCGCGGCGAGCAAGGCTGCGAAGTTCTCGGCGGCGAGCGCGCTGAAGAAGCGCCTCAACGGCTGATCGCCCGCTTGGCGCGATCCCCCAGAGGTCGCCCGGCCCTTAGCAAGGACCGGCGACCTCTGGGTGCCGCAGGCGCCGTGGCCGGCCAAGCACGTAGCGCTCGACGGCACTGAGCGCTCGGCGCTTGGGCGCAGCGAGCGCAGAACTCTTCTCGCCCGCTAAGCCGGCGTTTAGGCCGGCGCGGGAGGCTGTGCGCGACAGCTTCCCTTCCTAACTCCCGGGCGGTGCCGCATGAGACAGACAGACCGAAGGCGCAGGGCCCCCGCCGCGCGCTATGACTCCCTGCAGAGCTTCTATACGGCCGATCAGCGCCGCGTGCACTCGCGCGAGTGCGACGTCGGCCTGTGGTGGCGCGAGTCGGCCGACGGCCCGCTGCACCGCGCCGCATGGGTGCGCGACACGGGCGAGCTGTATCTCGTGAGGCTTGGGCCGCACGAGCAGGGCGGCGGGCGCGTCGAGGTGCTCGCGATCGTCGACGAGCACGAGCGCCTGGAGCAGGCGCTCGACGGATGGCGCAAGCGTTGCGGCGAGCCGCAGTCGCTGGCGTGGCTGCGCGAGCGCGCGAAGGCGATCGGCGGTCGCGTCCGTGCCAAGCGAGCAGAGGTGGCCGCGGCAGTGGCCGGTGCAGGCGCCGTGCTCGCCGCCGGCATGTCGATGGCCGTCGAGCTCGTCTAGCGCCGGGCGCTAACCGCGCCGGCCGTCGTAGCGCTCGAGGCCGTCCTGCGGGATCGGCTCCCACGGGGCCGCCGAGGCGACGTGCTGGCGATAGTCAGGGCGGATGCCCGGGTCGCCGTCGAGCGTGCCGAGGCGGATCGCGACCTGCTCGTCTGCGAGCGGATCGCCGCTGAACATGGCCGAGCCACAGCGCGAGCAGAACAGCTTCGGCTTGCCGTCCGGCGGCGTGAACGCAGCGAGCACGTCCTCGCCCTGCAACAGCTCGAAGCCGTGCTGCGGCACGCGGCCGTTGGCCGAGGAGCCGGTGCCCGTGCGGCGCTGGCAGCGGGTGCAGTGGCAGTAGCCGGCCGAGAGCAGCGGCGCCGTCAGCTCGAAGCGCACGGCACCGCACAGGCAACCGCCTTGGAGCGGGGACTCGGGGGAGGGAGCCCTCACGTCAGCCATTGGCAGCGATCCTACGCGTCCAGGCCGAGCGCCTGCGCGACGGCCGCATCGCCGAGGCTGTCGGCCTGCATGCTCGCGCCGGTGACCTCGGTGCCGGCGAAGTAGGGCACGGCGATCACGAACATGCCGGCCGCCGCGGCCGAGGCGACGCCGATCGGCGAGTCCTCGAGCGCGACGGCGCCGGCCGCGCTCACGCCGAGCAGGCGACACGCCTCGAGATAGATATCCGGCGCCGGCTTGGGGTGCTCGACGTCGTTGGCCGAGACGACTGCCGCAAACGGTCCGTCCGGGTAAAGGCCGGCGCTGGAGAGCGTGCGCTGCACGAACTCGCGCTCGGAGTTCGAGGCGAGCGCCAGCGGGGTGCCGGCGTCGCTCAGCCGCTCGAGCAGCCGCCGCGCGCCTGGTCGCGGCTCCACGCCCTGCAGCGCCTCCTCCATCACGAGCGCCAGCAGCTCGTCCATCAGCGCCTCGCCCTCGCCCGGGCGCTCGAGCAGCACTTCGAGCTTGGCCGCCGCCATCGTGCGCGAGGAGCCGATCAGGATTCGCTTGTGCTCCGTCGTGAACGTGCGCCCGAGGCCGGCGAACAGCTTCTGCTCGGCGCGTGTCCACGCCTCCTCTGTGTCGAGCAGCAGCCCGTCGTTGTCGAACACCACTGCGCCGGGAGCCGCCTTCACGCGGGACATCATCTCTTCAATAAATAAATAAAGGACGGCGAGCGGGCAGCGGATTACAGAACACTGCTCAGAATGCCGAGAAAAGCGGATGGAAGCCCCTGTGCGCGATCGTCTCGCGTCCGTGCGCAGCAGCGCACCCTTCGCGCTCGCCGCCCTGCTCGCGTGGGTGACCGTGCCGATCGCGACCTCGGTCGATTGGACCGAGTACGCCCTCGCCGCAGCACTGCTCGTGGTGTGTGGCATCTGCCACGAGCTCCTGTCGAGCAGCGGCATCGGACGGATCGCTCCCGAGCTGATCTTCCTCGCCGCGCTCGGCCTGCTGCGCAACTCCGGCGGCGGCATCGCCTCCGGCGCGAGCGCCGTCGCGATCGTGCCCGTCTTCTACGTCGCCCTGCACAGCGAGTCGCGTCGCGACCTATACATCGTGCTCACCGGGCTCGCCGTCTTCTACATCGCCCCGATCCTGATCGTCGGCCCTCCGGCGTATCCGCACACCCAGTACCGCACCGCGCTGCTGGCCGTCGCCGTCAGCTCGATCATCGGCCTCGCGACGCAGCGCCTCGTCGCCTCGGTACGTGAGCGCGCCGAGGAAGCGCGCGAGCGTGAGCGCATGCTCGAGGAGCTCAGCGCCGTCGCGCGCGGTCTGTTCGCCAGCGACCAAGCGCGGGCCGACGTGTGCGCCGCCGCCAAGACGATCGGGCAGGCGAGCGTCGCCGGCCTGTTCGAGCCCGTTCCCGGCACCTCGAAGCTGCGCTCGAGCGCGTTCGCCGGGCTCGACGACGGCCCGCGTGAGCTCGGCGAGAGCGAGGTCTCGCTCGAGCGCCCCAGCGCCGTGCGCGACGTGTTCCGCAGCGGCCGCGCGATCCTGATCGACGAGGACGTCGCCGCCCACGTCGGCAACGCCGAGCTGTGGAAGGTCTCCGGCATGCCCCAGACAATCCTCTATGAGCCACTGCTGCGCGGGACCGAGACGATCGGCGTGCTCGTCGTCGGCTGGCCCGGCGAGATCCGGGCAGACGGTCCGCGCATCAGGGTCGTCGAGCTGCTCGCGCACGAGGCCGCCGCCGTGCTCACCCGTGCCGATGCGCTGAGCACGCTCAGCGACCAGGCCAGCACCGACCCGCTGACCGGCCTGCCCAACCGCCGCGCCTGGGACGCGCGCGTGGCCGAGGCGCTCAGCGAAGGCGCGCGCTTCACCGTCGCGATGCTCGACTTCGACCACTTCAAGAAGTACAACGACACCTACGGCCACCCCGCCGGCGATCGCCTGCTCAAGGAAACGGCCGCCATGTGGCGCGAGCAGGTCCGCTCCGGAGACCTGCTCGCGCGCCTCGGCGGCGAGGAGTTCGGGCTGCTGCTGCTCAACTGCGAGCCCGAGCGGGTGCGCGAGGTGATCGAGCGACTGCGCAGTGTCGTCTACCACGACCGCACGTGCTCGGTCGGCTTCGCCGTGCACCTCCCCGGCGAGTCCTCCGAGCAGGTGACGGCGCGCGCCGATGCCGCCCTGTACGAGGCAAAGGAGTCCGGGCGCGACCGTGTCTGCATGAGCTCCGCCGGTTGACAGCCGGCGCTCACTACGGCCGACAGCGGCCGCCCGGAAAACTTTCGTCCAAGCGCGTGAAGTTCGTGCATGACCCCGTGTCCAAAGGGCATCCACACACCATCCAACCGACCGCCCTTCGGTCGAAGGAGGCTCTACTGATGAGACGGATGATCATGACCGCAGTGGCGACCGTATCGCTGGCCGCGCCGAGCGCCGCCCTCGCCCACAACGGCGAGCGCCACCATCACCATCACCGCGGCCACCACCACGCCCACGTGCTCGCGTTCCACGCTCAGGCGCCCGCTACCTCGAACAGCGGCACGACCTCGCCCAGCTCCACGCCCGCCACGGGCGACACAGCAGGCACGATTGCCTCGTTCACGAACGGCGTGCTCACGATCACGCTGAACGACGGCTCGACCGTCAGCGGCAAGGTCACCGAAAGGACCGAGATCGAGTGCCCTGCGCCCAGCTCAGCCGCGCCGGCGCCGAGCTCGAGCAGCTTCGGTGAGCGCGAGCACGGCGACGACGGCCACTTCGACAACAGCAACGACGGCTCGAGCTCGGGTTCCGACGGCCAGGGCGGCAATTGCCCAGGTCATGAAGGGGACGGCGTGCAGAACGAACACTGCACGAGCGCCGCGCTCGTACCTGGCGCGAGCGTCAAGGAGGCCTTCCTCAGCGTCAGCAGCGATGGCGCCACCTGGGTCAAGGTCGAGCTGTAGGCAGCACTCGAGATTCTCGGGCTAGTAAGGATCGGGCGATTCCGGCGTCTTCTCAGACGAAGGGAATGCGAATCCAACGATGAGCCCGAGAATCTCGATTAGCCTGCTGGCGGCCCAATCCGACCAGCGCCTGGTGGCGCTCGCCCGCGAGGGCCACGAGCGCGCCTTCGAGGCGCTCGTGCACCGCTACAGGCGCCCGCTGCTGCGCTATGCCCGGCGGATGCGCCTGTCCGAGGCTCGCGCCGAGGACGTGCTGCAGCAGTCGTTCATGCAGTCGTGGATCGCGCTCTCGCGCGGAGCGAGCGTGAACGACGTGCGCAGCTGGCTCTACCGGATCGTGCACAACGTCGCCGTCAACGCCATGCGCGGTCCCGCCGGCGAGGCGAACGGCGAGTTGACGCAGGCAGTGGAGGACCGGGCCGGGCTTGCAAGCGTGTCGAACCTCGAGCGCTCGCTCGCGATGCGCGACGCGCTCAGCGACGTCGCCGCGCTGCCCCGGATGCAGCAGCAGGCGATCTTCCTCACGGCCGTCGACGGCCAGAGCCACGATGAGGTCGCCGGCGTGCTCGGGATCTCAGAAGGGGCCCTGCGCGGACTGCTCTACCGGGCGAGGAGCACCCTGCGCAGCGCCGCCGCCGCGCTGACGCCCCCGCCGGTTCTCGCGTGGGCGTACGCCGGAGCGGGCTCGGGCGGCCCGACTGCCGAACGCCTCGCCGAGCTGAGCGCCGGGGGCGGCGCTGCCGGGATGGCCGGGCTGCTCTTGAAGGGCGCCGTCGTCGCCGTCACCGCCGGGGCCGTCGCCACCGGCGCCAATGTCCTGAGCGTGCATCATCGCGGTGCCCGTCCTCACGCGGCCCACACGCAAGCCACGCAGGCCGCGAGCGCTGTGCCCGTCGCCTCTGCAGGTGCGTTTGCGTTCGCCTCCGACCCGCAGATCGCGCGTGGACTCGCGGGCGCACACGACAGGCTTGGCGCCCGGCACGGGCGCTCGGGCGCAGGCAGGCATGAGCGTCGCGGGTCCTCGCGCGAGGCGCACCGGCGCGGCGGCGGTTCGGGCGAGCGCCGCGACGGTGAGTCCGCACAGGGAGGCGGACACGATGTGCTGGTCGCCGGCGACGGCGGTGGCCGCTTCTCATCCGGCTCGGCCGGGCGTGAGCGCTCCGGCTCTGGTGCCAGCGGCAGCGGCAGCGGCACCGCAGGTCGTGACTCGAGCGGAGGCGACGCACGCAGCGGCGAAGGGCAGCGCTCGGGCAGCCAAGGTGGCTCGGGCCAGGACGGCTCAAGTCACGACGGCTCGAGCCGGAGCGACTCAGGCAGCTCCGGCGCTTCGCTCGCCGATTCGAGTGGCTCGGCGTCGGACTCCCCCGCCGCGCCCGCGACCGACCAGGCGAGCGGTGCGACACAATCCCCCGCCACCGGCGCAGAAGGCGAATTTGCCGTCAGCTCCAGCGATAGTCAGAGCGGCAAGGGCAGCGGCGAAGACTAGCGGCGCGGGTCGGAGGCTCGGCGAGCAGACCCTGGAACAGCGAGAGGTGGCTCGACCTGGCGGCCGTCAGCGACTTTATGTTGCGGTCCGCTCCGGGATCGGCTCATAGGGGAGCGCGGCGTTGATCGACGAAGACCGCAGCTCGACCCGCGCGCCAGGCACAGCGACGAGCGTCACGCGGTCGGGCGGCAAGCCGACCAGAGGTGGCACGGCGCACTCGAGCACCGTCGTGAAGCCGGCGGCCACGAGCCCGTTTATCAGCGATGGCTTGGTCGGCCAGAAGGACGTGTCGTTCTCGAGCGAGGCCCATGTCGCCTGTATGCGCTGCTCGGCAGACGCCCCCGGCTCGTGCTCGCGGTAGTCCCTGCCGCGATAGGTTCGTCCGCCCGCGACGAGACTGCGGACGTCGGACAGCGCGCGCGGATCAACCCAGAACGTCTGCGCGTCCAAGCGCGCCAGCTCGTCGTCCTCCAAGGCGATGTGCGTGTCCAACACGAGCAGACTGCGGCACACGCTGTGCATCTGCTCCAGCAGCGAGAACACTCCGGCCGCATCGAGGTGATAGAGCAGCCCGATGCACAGCACGACGTCGAACTCGCCGTGCTCCTGCGACGTCAGATCCTGGACATCCTGCGTGACTACCTTGGTGCGCTCCAGGCCGAGCGACTCGACGGCGAAGCGGATCCGTTCGCTGCCCGACTCCCTGCCCTCGACGAATACGACCTCCGCTCCTGCCAAGGCCAGCTCGATCCCATACAGGCCCTCCAGTGCTCCGAGGTCGAGCACCCGCAGCTGTGAGACCGGTGCCGGAGCAAGGTCGTCCACCAGCTGGCGCACGCGTCGTAGCTTTGCCTCCTCGCCGCTGGGCTCGGCGCTCCTCGTAAAGACTCCCGGCGCCAGCTCGATGTTGTGAGCGGTCCACGCTCCGATGCGTTCGCCGATCGCCGCCAGCTGGGCGCGCACACGCTGGGCGTGCTCATCTCCGTCGCCCGGCGGCTGTTCTCCTTGTGCACTCAGAGCGACATTCCCACGGCGGATATTGCAGCTGGCCCTCCTTGGCCCGCAGGCACCTGCGTCAGCCGCAGCCGGTGTTGTTGCCGCACGACGAACAGGTGTAGCAAGAGCCCGTGCGCTGCATCATCCCGCCGCACTGACTGCACGCCGGCCCGAGGTCGAGTCCCTGTAGCCGCGCCGGCACGACCGGCGGGGTGTCTGTGAAGGACGCCGCCGGTGCGCTGGAGCCGCCGTTGCCGCCGTTTCCGCCTGAGGCCTGAGTCGCGCTCTCGCTCTCCTCGGCTGTCGCGGCCGGACCGGCGGTGTCGGACGAGCTGACCGACTGCGCCGCCTCCTGCGCGGCCGCTTTCGCACGGACCGCCGGCGTGAGGATGCCGAGCTCCTCCTGCGCGTCCGCGTCGAGGAAGCGCGAGGCCAGCCAGCGCATGATGTAGTCGGGCATCGACTTCGCGAACGGGATCTCCGGGTTCTGCGTGATCCCCTCCGGCTCGAAGCGCATGTAGCTGAACTTCTGCACCAGCGTCTCCAGCGGCACGCCGTACTGCAGCGCGATCGAGATCGCCGTCGCGAACGAGTTCATCATCCCGCGCAGCGTCGAGCCCTCCTTGCCGATGTCCGTGAGGAAGATCTCGCCGACCGTGCCGTCGCCGTACATGCCGGCTGTGATGTAGCCCTCGTGCCCGGCGATCGAGAACTTGTGCGTGATCGACTGGCGCTCGACCGGCATCCGCTTGCGCTGCGGGCCGACATCGGCCAGCGCTTTGTCGACGGCCAGCGCGACGATCGCATCGACGTCCGCCGGCGCCTCGACGCCCTGCTGCGCATCGGTGCGCAGCGCCTGTGCCGTCTTCGAGCCGTCGCGGTAGATCGCGAGCGCCTTGATACCCAGGCGCCAGGCCTGCGTGTAGGCGTCGGCGATGTCCTCGACCGTTGCCTCCTGGGGCAGGTTGACCGTCTTTGAGATCGCGCCCGAGATGAACGGCTGCACGGCGCCCATCATCTTGATGTGGCCCATGTGCGAGATCGCGCGCTCGCCGACCGCGACGTCGAACACCGACAGGTGCTCCTCGGCGAGGCCCGGGGCGCCGAGGATCGTGCCGTGCTCGGCCAGGTGCGCCTCGATCTGCTCGACCTGGGTCTCTGAGTAGCCGAGCGTCGCCAGCGCCAGCGGCACCGTGCGGTTGACGATCGTCATCTGCCCGCCGCCGACGAGCTCCTTGAACTTGACCAGCGAGAAGTCGGGCTCGACGCCGGTCGTGTCGCAGTCCATCAGGAACGAGATCGTGCCGGTTGGGGCGAGCACGGTCGCCTGTGCGTTGCGGTAGCCGTGCACCTCTCCCAGCTCGACGGCCTCCTCCCAGGAGCGGCGCGCCGCAGCCAAGAGCTCCGCGTCGGCGCTGTCGTGCTCGGGGATCACGTAGGAGGCGTCGCGGTGCATGCGCATCACGTCGTTGTGCGCGTCGCGGTTCTCCGCGTAGCGGTCGTAGGGGCCGAGCGCCGCGGCCGCCTCGGCCGAGCGGCGGTAGGCGCGGCCGGTCATCAGCGCCGTGATCGCCGCCGCCGTCTCACGCCCGGAGTCCGAGTCATACGGCATGCCGTTGCTCATCAGGTAGGCGCCGAGGTTGGCGTAGCCGAGGCCGAGCTGACGGAAGGCGCGCGCGTTGGCGCCGATCTCCTCGGTCGGGTAGCTCGAGGGCCCGACGATGATCTCCTGCGCCAGCAGTACGACGTCGATCGCGTGCTCGAAGGACTCCACGTCGAGCGTGCCGTCGGCGCGGCGGAACTTCATCAGGTTCAGCGAGGCCAGGTTGCAGGCCGAGTCGTCGACGTGCATGTACTCGCTGCACGGGTTCGACGCGTTGATCCGGCCCGAGTTGGGGCTCGTGTGCCAGCGGTTGATCGTCGTGTCGTACTGCACGCCTGGGTCCGCGCAGCGGTAGGCCGCCTCGGCGATCTCGCGCATCAGCTCACGCGCGCTTACCGGCTCGCCGACCGGCTTGCCGGTCGCGCGGGCGATCAGGCTCCACTCGCGGTCCTCCTCGACGGCCTGCATGAACTCGTCGGTCACGCGCACCGAGTTGTTCGCGTTCTGGTACTGAATTGAGAAGAAGCCGTCGCCGTCGATCGACATGTCGAAGCCCGCGTCGCGCAGCGCCGCCGCCTTGTCCTCCTCCTTGGCCTTGCACCAGATGAACTCACGAATGTCGGGGTGATCGACGTCGAGCACGACCATCTTCGCCGCGCGGCGCGTCTTGCCGCCGGACTTGATCGTGCCGGCCCACGAGTCGGCGCCGCGCATGAACGAGACCGGGCCGGAGGCCGTGCCGCCCTTGGCCAGCGGCTCCATCGAGCCACGGATTTTCGAGAGGTTGATGCCCGAGCCGGAGCCGCCGCGGAAGATGTTCCCCTCCTTCGTGTTCCAGGCGAGGATCGACTCCATAGTGTCCTGCACGGAGAGGATGAAGCAGGCGCTGCACTGCGGGCGCTCCTCGAAGCCGACGTTGAACCACACTGGCGAGTTGAACGCGGCCATCTGGTTCAGCAGGATGTGCGTCAGCTCGTGCTCGAAGGCCTCGGCGTCCTCGCTCGAGGCGAAGTAGCCGCGTTCGGAGCCCCAGCCCGCGATCGTGCCGGCGACGCGGCCGATCATCTGCTTGACCGAGTGCTCGCGCGCTGGATTGCCGATCTGCCCGCGGAAGTACTTCTGGCTGACGATGTTCGTCGCGTTCTGCGACCAGCTCTTGGGGAACTCGACGTTCTCCTGCTCGAAGGCGACGCGGTCGCCGTGACCGATGCGCGCATCGCGCCGCTCCCACTCAACGGCATCGAACGGATGCGTCCCGGGGGTGGTGAAGAAGCGCTTGATCTCAAGCGCTGAGCCGGACGCTGTCGCGTGCGAGACGGTGGGGTGGGGGGCTTCGTTCATCGGACCTTCCTCCTCTGCTGCGCCGGCGGTGCGGGCGGCCATTCGAGCTGTTGATCGGGGGTCAAGCATCGTGGCGCTTGGTGCGGACAGAAAAGGTGGCCACGCACAGCTCGGGACGTCGGTGGAGAGATGCCTACATTTTACTACGCCGAGGGCCCGTGGCGAACCCATGGAGAGCCATAAATTCCCCGCAAACCGGGGGCTTTTCCAAGGGTCCGAGCGGCGCCCGTCGAACTCCTGATCCGCCGCGCGCTCGGCGTCGCCCGCATCGCCGGTCGCTCGAGCGGCCTCGTACCGGCATGTGGCTATTTGCGCGAGAATTTCGCACTCGCCGGCGCCGGCCGTCGCATGATGCCGTTGCGCGACCCGCCGAAGGCGACGCTCGAAGCGAGCCCAGCGGGTTGACCTCTGCCGATGGCGCGTTTCGTAGCTGACATCTCGGGTAAGGTGCAGTTTCTAAGGGGCGTGGTCCGCGGCCGGTCGGGCGGCGGGGGCGCAGAGGCAGGAGGGGCAGGTTGGCGGAGACTGATCGGCGGATCCGAGCCGTGTCGCGGGTGCTCCCACGCGTGCCCCAGCGCTTCGTCTCCGACGAGCGGCTGGTCGTGCTGATGCGTCGCGGCGATCGCAGCGCGTTCGAGTCGCTGTACGACCGGCACGTGGTCGAGCTGCTCTCGTTCTGCTTCTTCATGCTCGGTTCGCGCGAGGACGCCGAGGACGCGGTGCAGTCGACGTTCGCCTCGGCCCATCGCGCGCTGCTGCGCGACGAGCGCAGCGTCGACGTGCGCCCGTGGCTGTACGCGATCGCGCGCAACGCGTGCATCGGCATCCTGCGCAAGCGTCGGCCGCAGGAGGTCGAGCAGGCTGCGCGGATCGCCGGCGAGGACGTGCTCGCCAAGGTCGAGCGGCGCGAGAGCGTGCGCCAGTTGCTGAGCGGGATGCTCGAGCTCCCCGAGCACCACCGCACGGCGCTCGTCCTGGCCGAGCTGCACGGCCAGAGCCAGCGCGAGATCGGCGAGCTGCTCGGGGTCCCCCCGAGCACCGTGAAGTCCTACATCTTCCAGGCGCGCGCGACGCTGACCTCCGAGCGGGCGGCGCGCGAGACTGACTGCCGCGAGATCCGCGAGGAGCTCGTCACGGCGCGCGGCGCCGCTCTGCTGCGCGGCCGGCTGCGCCGACACCTGCGCTCGTGCGCCGGCTGCCGCGAGTACGCCCACGACGTCTCGCATCGGCGCCGCGAGCTCGGCGCACTGCTGCCGTTGCTGCCGACGCTCGCGCTCAAGCGGCGCGTGCTCGACGCGACCGCCGGCCAGGCCGGCGGTGCCGGCGTGTGCGCCGGAGGCGCGGGTGCCGGGGTCACGCTGAGCGGAGCGATCGAGCTCGGCGGCGCGGGCGCCAAGACACTGCTGGCCAAGGTGCTGATCGCCGCCACCGGCCTCGGCGCCGGGGCGAGCGCGGGCACGCTCGTGCTCGGCGTCGCCTCCTCGCAGCCCGTCGGGCCGGCGGCACGGCTCGCGCTCGCGCGCGACACCGCTCGCGGGCGGCCGGCGGGCACGGCGGACGGCGCGAGCAGCGTGCCCGTCCCAGGCTCGACGGGAGCCGCTCTGCCGCTCGCCCGGTCATCGGCACCCGTCGGAGGGTCGGCCGCAGCCGGCGGGAAGGGCTCCGGCTCGGGAGCCGCGGGCGCGGGGCAGACCGACCACGCGCGCGCCGTCGCAGCCGCCTCCAACGGCGCAGGGAACGGTGATGGCAACGGAGGCGCCCACGGCAATAACGGCGGCGGCAACGGCAACGCCCACGGCGCCAAGGCCAACGGGAGCTCGGCCGAACACGGCAACAGCGCCGCCGCGCACGCCGGCGCCAAAGGCAAGTCGGCCGAACACGGGCATTCGGGCGAACATGGCAACTCCGCGAGCCACGGCAA
The DNA here is from genome assembly GCA_963717665.1 of uncultured Solirubrobacteraceae bacterium. GTDB lineage: Bacteria > Actinomycetota > Thermoleophilia > Solirubrobacterales > Solirubrobacteraceae > Palsa-744. The sequence goes on along the minus strand of OY970348.1, from coordinate 1,960,748 downwards.
CTCAGCCGACCACGGCAAGTCGCAGAGCCGCGGCAACGCAGCGAGCAAAGGCAACTCAGCAAGCAAAGGCAGCTCGACGGGCAACGGCAGAGCCGTCGGGCACACGAGCTCGCCGGCGAGCCCTGGCGCCGCGGCGCCTGGTAACGCTGCAGGGCACGGCCCCGGTGCAGCGCCCGGCGAAGCCGGGGCCCCTACCCAGCAGGGGCGCGGCAGCTCATCGCCGGCCGCCTCCGCCGGACAGGCCAAAGGCAACGCACAGCCACCCGGCCGCCCGGCGGCGGCGGAAGAACAGCCGAACGGGCCGCCGAGTGAAGCGAAGCCCGCGCCGGGCGCCTCCGGCGAACACACCGCCGCGGGCGAACACGAAGCGCCGGGTCACGGCGCGTCGAAGGCCTGAGCAGAGCTCCTGCGGCGATCCGGCGGCCGCTCGCCCCGAGTCGCAGTCCTTCCCCGCGCCGAGCCCCGAGCTCCCCTTCCAACCTTCGCGAGGGCGCCGCGTTAATACGGTCGCAGCTTTCAGAGGGCGAAATTGGAAACGACTTAGGAGGGAATCATGCGCAGCTTTGCAATGAAGCTCGCTCTGCTCGGCGTCTCGGCGATGGCGATCGCCGGCATCGCCGCCGCGTCGGCGAGCGCGGTCGAAGAAACGGGCGCCACGTGCGCCACGAGCAGCGCCGTGGCGACGCTGTCGCCGGGAGTCGAAGAAGCGACGGGCAAGGTCCAGAACATCACGATCAAGGGCACGGCCGGCGAATGCACGGGCACGGCCGGCACGTCGACCAAGTACGTCGTGCACGTCAAAACGGCGGCGCCCGTCACGTGCGCGACGCTGAACGGCGAAGGCATCCTCGCCACGGGCAGCGGCGTCTTCAAGTGGGGTCACGGACACGGCAACTCCGAGGGGCCGTTCACGCTCAGCGGCACGACGTCGAGTCTCAACCTGAGCGGCACGTTCGAAAAAGGCCCGTACGAAGGCATGACCGCGACGGACACGTTCGCCGGCACGCCTGTGTTCAAGGGCAAAGGCGAAGCGTGCACGAAGAAAAACAAGCTGAAGAAGATCGAACTTGCGGGCACGCCGTTGGTGATCTCCTAAGCCCCCCGACCTTCTGGAGGCCCCCGCCACCCACTCTGGGGGCCTCCGGAAGGTTACGTCCGGGCGGCGGAACTTGTCGGCATTCGCGTACGTACTCCTCGCATGGGGCTCGATCAACGCGCTCGTGCTGCTCGTGGCCGCGCTGTCGAGCAGCCGTCGCCTGCGGCGACGCTCGCAGCTGCGACGGCGACGCGGCGCGATCCGCTCGCGCGCGTCCGGTCAGGACGCCTGGCCCCGCGTGCCCGGTCAGGACGCCTGGAGCTGAATCAGCGCCCGAGCCGCACCCAGTCGGCGAATTCCGACCAGGTGGCGGATGCGCGGAAGCCGGCCTCGGCCATCGCGTGGCGCAGCGAGAGCAGCCAGTGCGGCTCGAATGCGCGCCGGCGCGCGAGCGCCCAGGCGAGGCACGCGAGCACGAGCAGCGCCGCGAGCGCGATGATCGCGATGGCAGCGCTTGACAGGCCGCCGTCGCCCTTGGCCCCGCTGCCCTTGACGCCGCCGCTCGTCGCCGGCGCCGGGGTCGTCGTCGCGGGTGTCGTGCTCTGGGGTGTGGTCGTTGCCGGGACGCCGATCGTCGGCGTGGTCGTCGCGCCGGGCGTGGTCGTGGCGCCGGGGGTCGTCGCCGCGCCGGGCGTCGCGACTGCCCCCGGCGGCACGTAGGTCGTCGTCGGCGTGGTTGTCGGCGTTGACGTCGCTGCGGTGCTCGTCGCGGGGGCGCTCGCGCCGCCGGTGGCCGCAGCAGCGCCGCTCGCACCGAGCGCGCCGATGGCCAAGGCGATCAGCAGTGTGCGTGCCACGCGACGAATGCTAGTCGTGCGCGGCCGCGCCGGGTGCGAGCAGGTCGCCGAGCGCGGACAGCGCGTCGGCGAGCACGGTGGCCGGTGTGAAGCTCGCGTCGAGCACGCGGATGCGTTGCGGCTCGGCGGCGGCGAGCTCGTCGTAGGCGGCGGCGATGCAGGCGAAGAAGGCCTCGTCCTCGCGCTCGAGGCGGTCGGGCAGCTCGTCGCGTCCGGCCTGGCGCGCGCGCCCGGCGGCGGGGGCGATGCGCAGCAGCAGCGTGCGGTCGGGCTGCAGGCCGCCGGTGGCGAAGTCGTTGACCTGGCGCACGTGCTCGACGCCGAGCACGCGGGCGGCGCCCTGGTAGGCGAGCGAGGAGTCGACGTAGCGGTCGAGCAGCACGATCACGCCGTCGGCCAGCAGCGGCTGAACGCGCTGCTGCACGAGCTGCGCGCGGGCGGCGGCGTAGAGCAGCGCCTCGGCGCGCGCGGAGACCTCGAGCGCGGGGTCCTTGACGAGCGCGCGGATGCGCTCTGAGAGCTCGACGCCGCCGGGCTCGCGCAGCAGCTCGACGCGATGTCCGTGCGCGGCGAGCGACTCGGCGAGGGCGCGCGCGAGCGTCGACTTGCCGGCGCCGTCGATGCCCTCGATCGTGATCAGCCTGCCGCGCGCCACGCGGGGGACGGTAACGACCGCAAGCGACGCTCGGAGATCGCATCTACGATGGCGCCGTGCGAAGGGATCGCCATGGGCAGCACTGAGCCGGCCGCGGAGCTGCCGGGCATCGACGCGCACCCGCACGCGCGTGCCGTGCTCGCGCCGGCGCTCGAGGCGCACGGGGCCCCGTCGCACGCGTACCTGTTCCACGGCCCGCCGGGCACGGGCAAGCGCACGATCGCGCGCGCCTTCGCGGCGGCGCTGCTGGCGGACGAGACGCACGACGCGCAGAGCGTGCAGGAGCGGATCGCGCGCGACGCGCACCCGGACCTGACGTGGGTGCGCCCGTCGGGGGCGGCCGAGACGCTCGTGTCGGACATCGAGGAGCCGGTCGTGGCGGCTGCTACGCGCACGCCGTTCGAGTCGGCGCGGCGCGTGTTCGTGATCGAGGCGGTCGAGACGATGAACGACCAGGCGGCCAACAGGATGCTGAAGACGCTCGAGGAACCGGCGCAGTTCGTGCACCTGCTGCTGCTGACGGACCGCCGCGAGGACGTGCTGGCGACGATCGCCTCGCGCTGTCAGCCGGTGCGCTTCGATCCGCTGCCGCCGCAGCGGATCGCGCAGGGGATCGAGGGCGTCGACCCCGACGTCGCGACGGCCTGCGCGCGGCTGTCGCTCGGCGACGCGCGCCTGGCGGAGCGCCTGGCGAGCGGGCCCGGGGCGGCGCTGCGCGCGAGCGCCGAGGGCTTCGCGCGCGCCGTGCTGGCGGGCCGCAGCGGCGAGCGTCCGTGGACGGCGATGCTCGACGCGGCCAAGGCCGCAGGGGCGCAGGCGGGCGAGGCGGCCGAGGAGCGGCTGTCGGACGAGCTGGAGCTGCTGCCCAAGAAGGAGCGCAAAAAATTCGAACGCGAGGCCGGCGAGGCGCGCCGGCGGGGCGAGCGCCGCTCACGCACGCAGGCGCTCGACCTGGCGCTGCGCCTGGCCGAGCTGTGGCTGCGCGACGTGCTGTGCGTGTGCGAGGGCGCGGCCGAGCTGGCCTACGCCGTCGACCGGCCGGCCGAGCTGGAAGAGGACGCGAAAGCGCAGACGAGCGCCCCGCTGCGCGAGGCGATCGAGCTCGTGCAGGACACGCGCCTGCGCCTGCAGGTCAACGTCTCCGAGGAGCTCGCGCTCGAGGCGCTCGCCTACCGCCTCGAGGCGTTGCTCGCGCAGCCCGAGGCCGTCTGAGCTGCGCGCCCGGAGGCGCCGTCACGCAACGATCGTCTCTCTATTTATTAATCGATAAGAGAACGCCGGGTCAGTCGGCGATCGGCCCGAGGTTGGGCTCGAGGTCAAAGGTGTCGAACGCCATGAACTGGGAGAACAGGCGGTTCTCGGGGCCGTGGTAGTCGGCTGAGCCCGTGCTGAGCAGGCCGTCCGCTTCGCAGCGCGCCGCCAGCAGGCGCGTCTGGCGCTCGTCGTGGGTGATGTAGAAGGCCTCGACGCCGTCGATCCCGAGCGCGCGGAAGCGCTCGATGCTCGAGAGCACTTCGGCGTCGTCCTCGATGTCCCAGAACGGATGCGCCCAGATCGCGACGCCGCCGGCGTCGTGGATCGCCTCGATCGCCTCCGCCACGGTCGGCGTCTCGCGCAGGCGGAAGGCCGGCTTGCCCTCGATCAGATAGCCGCGGATCAGCGAGCCGACGTCGTCGATTTCCTCGTCCTGCAAGCGCTGTGCGTTGGCCGCAGCGCCGAGCACGGCCGCCGCCAGGTGCGGGCGGCCGATCGGTTTGCCTTCGGCGATGCGCTGCTCGAGCTCCGCTTCGTCGAGCTCCAAGCCGACTTCGCGCAGCGCGTCGCGCATCCGCAGCGTGCGCTTCTCGCGGTCCGCCAGGAAGTCCACGAGCCGGTCGGTCATCGGCGGGCCCGTATGGTCGATCTTGTAGCCGAGGATGTGCAGTTCGCGCGGCACCGGCGAGTCGGCGTCGACCGCCGAGATCTCGACCGCCGAGACGACGCGCACGCCGTAGCGCTCGCCCGCCTCGATCGCCTCGGCGACGCCTGAGATCGTGTCGTGGTCCGACAGCGCGAGCAGCTCGACGCCGGCCTCTGAGGCGAGCTTGACGACCTCCGCCGCCGCCAGGGCGCCGTCGGAGTGGGTCGAGTGCGACTGCAGGTCAAAGCGCGGCGCCACGGCCGGGGAGCCTACGCGATCTGCTCAGGAGCCAGCCGGGCGCTGACCCAGGTGCCCGATCCGGCGGTGCTCGGCGGGGTGTTCGCCGGGCAGCTCCTCGGGCACCGCCAACAGACGGCAGACGCGCAGTTCGATCGTGTCGCGCAGCCGGCGCACGGCGGTGTGGTAGCGGTGCGCCTTCTCCACGAGCCCCTGGTCGGCGCTGCCGAGCGCATCGAGCTCGACGCGCGCCGACTCGGTCTCTCGTGCGCGCGCGCACGCCTCGATCCACATCACCTCGAGGTAGGCCAGCGCCGTGGCCATCTGCTGGTCGGAGATCGACTCGCGCCGCTCGACCTCGCGCAGCACAGGCGTCAGCTCGTTGCTCAGCCAGCGCGACTCGGCGTGCGCGCGCAGCAGCAGGCAGACGTCCGACGCCGACGATTCTCTGGGACTGCGTGGACTGTTGGGATCGAGTGCCATTGCGGTTTGGATGCGAGCCTCGCGTCTGCGGGGCCGCCGGCTGGCCAGTGGGAGGGGCTGGGATGGCTTCGGCGCGCTCCCGGCGCTGCTTTAGGAGATCGGCTCGCGCTCCACGCTTTTTGGGGAGATTTCCGCCCGGCGCACCTGCCGCGCGCGGCTTTACGGGGTGCTGGACGCGCATGCCTCACGCCGCGCGCGCTTTCGGCCGATGATGAACCCGGTCAGCGATTTGCGAAGGAGGGAACGTAGGTGCAGGGATGCACGTAGTCGGAGATGTCACGACGCGGACCGCCGGACAGCACGCGCGGGCGGCTGTCGTGCGCCTGCGCCTGCGCGCGCTGCTCGCACTCGGCGTGCTCGCCGTGGCGACGGCCGCGCTCGGGCGCATCTTCGGCCTGCAGGACCTGCGCTTCCTGTTCGCCGAGCTCGCGCTGCTCGCGAGCATGTTCGTGATCTCGCGCTACGTGCTGCCGCTCGTCGATCGCCGCGACCGCGGCGCCAGCGCCGAGGAGCACGTCGGCAGCCTGCTCGAGACGCTCGACATGGGTGAGTGGCGGGTGATCCACGACGCGAGCCTCGGACACGGAAACGTCGACCACATCCTGATCGGCCCGGCCGGGGCGTTCACGGTCGAGACCAAGAGCCACCCCGGCCCCGTTCGCGTCGCCCGCGTGCACGGCGCCACGATCCGCCAGGCCCAGGCACAGCGCAAGGCGATCGAACGCGTCACTCACCTGAAGGTCGAACCGCTGCTCGTCTACAGCCGTGCCTGGGTCGATCGCCCGCTGGCGCGGCGCAAGGGCGTTCGCGTGTTGCCCGCGCGGATGCTGATCGGGCACCTTCAGCGTGGCTCGAAGACGCTCTCGCGCAGCGACGTCGAGGCGGCGCGGCGGCGTCTGGAGACAGCGCTGCTCGAGGAGGCGCGCGCCGAGCGCCTGGCGCGCTCGCGGCGGATCCTGCCGCGCTGAGCGCGGCCGTCCCGCCTACTGGACTCGCGCGCGATAGCTTGTGCCGATGGCCGCGACCGCGATTGCGCCGAGCACGACGCCACGTGCAGCGGCGACGGGACTGCCGCCGGGCCCGCGCGCACCGGCCTTCCTGCAGACGCTCGCCTGGGCGCTCGCGCCGACGTGGGTGATGGATCGCTGCGCGCGCCGTCTCGGCGAGGCTTTCACGCTGACGTTCTCCCCGAGCGGGATGAAGCTCGTGCTGATCAGCGACCCGCAGGACGTCAAGACGCTGTTCACCGCAGCGCCCGAGATCGCGCCGTCGGGCACCGGCAACTCGCCGATTCGCCCGGTCATGGGCGAGCGCTCCGTGCTCGTGCTGACCGGGCCCGAGCACCTGCGCCAGCGCAAGCTCCTGCTGCCGCCGTTCCACGGCGAGCGGATGCGCGAGTACGAGCAGACGATCGTCGAGGCGACGCGCGCCGACATGGCCGGCTGGCCGCTCGGCGAGCCGATGCGCCTGCAGGAGCGCACGCGCGCGATCACGCTCGAGGTGATCCTGCGCGCCGTGTTCGGCGTCGAGGCCGGGCGGATGGACCCGATGCGCGATGCGATCGCCGGGCTGCTCGCACCGATGAACTCGCTGCGGATGGTCTGGCTCGCGCTGCGCCGGATGAGCCTCGAGCGCCCGACCGGCGCAATCGGCCGCGCCCTGGACCAGCTCGACGAGACGATCTACGGCGAGCTCGCGCGCCGGCGCGTGCAGCAGGACCTCGCCGAGCGCACGGACATCCTCTCGCTGCTGATGCAGGCGCGCGACGAGGACGGCGAGCCGATGACCGACGAGGAGCTGCGCGACGAGCTCGTGACGCTGCTGCTCGCCGGGCACGAGACGACGGCCACGTCCGTCGCGTGGGCGATCGAGCGGCTCGTGCGCCATCCCCAACAGCTCGCGCGCCTCGTCGCCGAGATCGACGCCGGCCCGGACGGCGGCGAGCGCTACGCGACGGCCGTCGTCAACGAGACGCTGCGCGTCAGGCCGGTCGTGCCGATCGTCGCGCGCATGCTGACAGAGGACTTCGAGCTCGCCGGCCGGCGGCTGCCTGCCGGTACGCGCGTGATGCCGTCGATCTACCTGACCAACCGCAACCCGCGCGTGTACGACGCGCCGGACGAGTTCCGCCCCGAGCGGTTCCTGCAGGACACGCCCGACACGTTCGCGTGGATCCCGTTCGGCGGCGGCATCCGCCGCTGCATCGGCGCCTCCTTCGCCCAGCTCGAGATGAAGCTGATGCTGCGCACGATGCTCGGCGAGCTCGAGCCGAGCCTGCCGGCGGCGCGCTCGCCTCTGCGTGCGCGTGCGCGTGGCGGCGCAGTGCCCCGCGGCGAGTGGATCAGGCGCCGCGCGATCACGCTCGTGCCGGGACACGGCGCGCGTGTCGTGTGGCGCGAGCGCGCCTAGCGCGCCGTGCAAGCGGCCATGCGTCGCAGCCGCAGCGAGGGGTAGCGTGGAGAGCGTGAATCTGCTGACGCCCACCGCGCCATCCGAGGCCGGCGCTTTGCCGACGCCCGAGGCTCTGCTGCAGCGCTTCGGCCTCGACGCGTTCCGCCCGGGCCAGCGCGAGGCCGTGCAAGCCGCGCTCGACGGCCGCGACAGCCTCGTCGTGATGCCGACGGGCGGCGGCAAGTCGCTCTGCTACCAGCTCCCTGCGCTTGCCGGCGGCGGCCTCGTCGTCGTAGTCAGCCCGCTGATCGCGCTGATGGCCGACCAGTGGCGGCGCCTGCAGGATGCCGGCGTCAGCTCGACGATGCTCGCGTCGGGCATGGAGGACGGCCACAACGCGCAGGCGCTGCGCGAGATCGAGTCGGGCGAGTGCAAGCTCGTGCTCGCCGCGCCCGAGCGCTTCGCCTCGGGCGCCTTCCGCGCGGCGCTCGCGCGGCGCGAGGTCGCGCTGTTCGTCGTCGACGAGGCGCACTGCGTGGCCGAGTGGGGCCATGACTTCCGCCCCGACTACCTGCGCCTGCACGACGCGATCAGCTCGCTGCGCGGGCCTGCCGGCGGCCGGCCGGCCGTGATGGCCGCGACCGCGACGGCGACGCCGCGCGTCGCCGAGGAGATCGCCTCGCGCCTGGAGCTGCGCGAGTGGGAGTCCGTGCGCTCGGGCTTCGACCGCCCGAACGTGACCTTCGACGTCGTCAGCGTCGAGGGCAAGGGTGCGGTGGCGCGCAAGTGGGCGGCGCTGCTGCACGTGCTCGCCGACGAGCGCGCGCGCCCGGCGATCGTCTACTGCGGCACGCGCAAGGACACCGACGCCGTCGCCGCGCGTCTGCGCGAAGAGGGGCTCGCGGCCGTCACCTACCACGCCGGCATGAGCCCCGACGATCGCCGCGCGAGCCAGACGGCGTTCATGGAGGACCGCGCCGAGGTCGTGGTTGCAACGAACGCCTTTGGCATGGGTGTCGACAAGGCCGACGTGCGCACGGTCGCGCACTGGGCGCTGCCGACGAGCCTCGAGGCCTACTACCAGGAGGCCGGCAGGGGCGGGCGCGACGGCGAGCCCGCGCGAGCACTGCTGCTCGGCGCGCGGATGGACCTCGGACGGCTGATCCGCTTCATCAAAGAACGCGAGACGAGCGTCGAGGCGGTCAAGTCATATGTCGCACGGCTGCGCCGTGGCGCCGAGTCGACGCCCGACGGCGAGATCGCGATCGTCGGCCACGGCGAGCTCGGCGAGCGCGACCGGGTGCTGCTGTCGATCGCCGAGCGCGCCGGCGCCGTCGAGCTCGAACCGGCCGGCGCCGACGGCCTCGCCGTCAGGCTGACCGGCCAGGGCAGCCCGCGCAAGGCAGCCGCCGCGATCCAGGCCTCGCGCAACCGCGGCTGGGAGGCGTATCGCTCGATCGAGCAGTACATGACGAGCGGCGCGAAGTGCCGCCGCCGGCAGATTCTCGACCACTTCGGCGACGACGAACCCGGTAGGCCGACAGTGCGCTGCTGTGATGTGTGCGACGCCGACGAGGCGCTCGTCGCGGCCGTCGAGGCGCCGGTCAAAGCCTCGCGCGGTCGCTCCGGCGGGCGCGGGGGAGGATCGGGCGCACGTGGCAGCCGTGGCGCGGCCGAGCCTTCCGGCCCGCCCGTCGACGAAGAGCAGTTCGAGCGCTTGCGCGCGTGGCGCTTCGAGCGCGCCGAGGGCAAGCCGGCGTACACCGTCGCATCGAACGCTGTACTCGAGGACGTGCTGCGTACGAGCCCGCAGAGCACCGCCGCGCTGCTCGAGATCCGCGGCATCGGCCCGTCGTTCTGCGAGAAGCATGGCGACTCGCTGCTGGCCGAGCTGGCGGCGATCGAGGCGCAGGTCGCCGGCGGGGAGGACCTCGTCGATCTACATCCCGGTACGTCGGCGCATTAGGCGACGAACCAGCTAGTGGTCTGTCAGCGTTTTAGTTGGTGATTGCATTGAGCGTCACGCGTCCGCGCTGGACTTTCTCGACGACCTGGTCGGCGGTCTTGGTCCAGGTGAACGGCGTGGGGTTGGTGTTGTTCGCGGCGAGGTAGGCATCGATCGCTGCGATCAGGTCCGGGACTGAGGCGAACACGCCGCGGCGGATCGCCTTGTTGGTGAGCTGCGCGAAGAAGCTCTCGATCAGGTTCAGCCAACTGCTGGAGGTCGGCGTGAAGTGCAGGTGGAAGCGAGGGTGCTTCTCGAGCCAGGCCTTGACGTTGGGGTGCGTGTGGGTCGCGTAGTTATCGAGGATCAGATGGATCTGCAGGCGCTTGGGGACCTCGCGGTCGATCGTACGCAGGAACGTCAGGAACTCGGTGTGACGGTGGCGTGGGAGGCATTGACCGATCACCGATCCGGTCAGTACGTCGAGCGCGGCGAACAGGGTGGTGGTGCCGTTGCGCTTGTAGTCGTGGGTCATCGTTCCCGCCCGCCCGGGCTTCATCGGCAACGAGGGTTGCGTGCGATCCAGGGCTTGGATCTGGGACTTCTCGTCCATGCTCAAGACGATCGCGCGCTCCGGCGGGTTCAGGTACAGGCCGACGACATCGGCGAGCTTCTCCTCAAACCGCGGGTCCTTGGACAGCTTGAATGTCTCGACCCGGTGCGGCTTGATCCCGCGAGCGGCCCAGATCTTCTGGACCGTGGCGTGCGAGACGCCGTGGGCGCGGGCCATCGACCGGCAACTCCAATGCGTCTCACCAGGAGGCGTCTCATGCAACGTCGCGTGGACGATCTCCTGCACCTTCTCCGCTCCGATCGACGGCTTGCGACCCCGACCTGGCCGGACCTTGACCGACGCCTTCAGGCCGTCGCGCTCAAAGCTTTCGCGCCATCGCGTGACGGTTGCCGGGGACACCCCGATCTCCCGAGCGGCCCGGGTCGTCGCGAAACCGTCTGAGGCCATCAACAGCGCCTTCGCGCGCTGCACATCACGGTGCGCCGCGGTGTGTGACCGGGACAACGTCTCAAGCACTTCGCGTTGAGGCTCGGTGACCATCAGAGGAGGGGTTGGAGAGCGCATAATTCATCATACTCCCAACCACCACTTATTTCGATTACGGACCACTAGATCGGTCGCTGTACCGCCGCGTCGCCCCGATCGGCCGGGTTCCTTCAGGTTGTTCCTTCAGTCTGGCGAGGCCGCAGACTCCATCGTCAACTTACCGCTGCGCGAAGCTCCTCATAGGCTGCCTCGTGCCTCTGGGCGGCCTGCCGGGACTCTGCCCTCAGAGTAAGGAGATTGACGGCTCGCTTCATGCCCCTCGGTGACCGAATAAACTGCTCGGCCTGCTTCTCCGTGAGCGTCGTCTCGTCGCTGAACGCCTTGGCCAACTCGTCAGGCATCATCTCGGTGTAAACGGCTCTGTAATCCATGCCTCAAGAGTAGAGCATCAGCAAGCGCACAGAAGGCTCGTCTTGCCGACTTTAGGTGTCGTCATTGGAGTGAGCGTGGGCCCCCGCCGTATTGGCCTGCAAGTCGGTGACGTCTTCCTCGGCGTCTTTCAACCGGGCTTCGATCCGCTTGAGCCGCTCTTTGGTCGCAGCCTCCGTAGCCGCTACCTTCTCGCCGACCTTGACGCCGCGAGCCGAGATCTCGGAGGGTAGTCGCCCTTGGACAATCCCAACGAAGGCCGGCGTCAGGATCAGCAACGCCGCGTAGAAGACGACGAGCCCGATCTCTGCTCTGTAGAGCCCGGATTGTTCAAACGCCACGGCGGGGGGAGCGTCGACCGAGTGGGCACCCTTGCCGCAACCCGAGGCCTTGGGATGCGCTCCCTCCGGCACGCACTTGGTCGGTACCGGAACGATGAGTGCTGCCGTCAACGCCCCGGCTAGGACAATGCCCATCAAGGCTCTGATGGTGTGGCGTTCGCCTCGGCCGGTACTGGGGTCTGGAGTGGGGGTGCCGGCATGTCTCTCGCCGAGTTGCGCGACCATCGCCTGCGACGTCCGGTCAGCCGTTCCCTGTGTAAGGGCACGAGCCTCGACCTTCGCCTGCGTATCGCGGCCCGTGGAGGCTAGTTTTACCCGCAGGCTTTCAGTCAGCCGCGAGGCACCGTTCGATCGCCCGAAGATCATCTCGTTCGGCACTCTTGTTGCTTGCCACGCCCAACCGCACTGCGCGGCCGCCACTTCTACCGTCCGTTCCGCCTGCCGAACTCGTTCGCCCTTTAGCGCGCGCAGCCTGATTCGCCTCCGTAGCATTCGTCGGTATTCGTCGTCGGGGATGGCTCCCCTCGCCATGCTTCGCCCCGACGGTCATGGCAGCAGGCTTTATGACTTGGCATGGGCAAGCTGGCCCAGGATGGATCGAGCGAGCGGAGGGGTCGGTCCTCGAGCGGCGGTCGGCGGTACCATGTTCGCGCCTGCGCAGCATACGTTTGCGCTCACTGTTCGAAGGATGTTCCAGATGGATGCACGGTGTCCGAGGCGGCGGTGGGCAAGAACCGCTCTGCAGAGCCAAAATGCCGACGTAGCTCAGCTGGTAGAGCACTTCACTCGTAATGAAGGGGTCCGGGGTTCGAGTCCCCGCGTCGGCTTCGCAGTCCTTCTGGGAAGCGCGGCTCCTTAGCGCGCGTACGTCACCCTGAGTCCGTCACCTCGGTGATGCCCTGATTCGGCTCTGTCGTGAGGCGGCAACTAACGGACGCGTTCATAGGCCATGGGTTTGCGAACTGCGTCGTGCCTCGATTGCCACGACAGCAGCACGGTGGCGCCAGGCGCCTTGCTCTGCCTGCGATGCAGGTCGTACGGACTAGCGACGTAGCTCTGCTTGTAGCCGGGTGGCGAGGCGGACGGAGGCCTCGATCTCGACTTGGCGGATCGAGACGCTCTCGACGCTGAGCCCAAATGGAACTCCCACGCGCCGGCAGAATGCGATCAGCTCGACGGCCGTGGCGACGGCTTGATCGTAGGACGCGTCGAGGGTGTCCTCCGCGTGGCGCAGCTCGTTCTCGATCCAATGCGGCACATCGACACCGAGCCACTGAACGAACTCCAGTGTCTTCAGCGAGCCGCAGACCGAGAACGTGAAGACGATCGGTGCTGGCTTGACGTCACGAGCGGCACACTCGTAGTGATAATCGGAGACCAAGTTCTTCGCGGCATTGACGTCATAGATGATCTGGGTGACAAAGAACGAGCAACCTGCCGCCTGCTTCGCCAGCAGACGGACATGCTCCCCGCGCCCGCGCGTGTGCCGCTCTGGGATCGCGACACCTCCGAGAAGGAGATCCGGGCGCACCTCGGTCCTGAGTTCATAGGCTCGCAACAGAGAGGTTGCTACCGCCTTCTCACGAGAGGACGCACCTACGAACACCGACAGCGCGTCGGTTGGGGCTTGTTCGCTGAGCCACGAGCGAAGACCTTGCTCTGGATACTTGCTGACAGCGCGGTACACGATGGCCGGCACTTCCAAGCCGACGAGATAGCGAGCGAGGTAGTCGGCTGGGTCCATCGTGGGTAGGAACGGAAAGGGGCGTTCCTCGGGATTGCGGTCGCTCTCGTCATCAATGTCGTAGAGCACGAGGCCGTCGAGGCCCACAGAGCGCAGGCGCTCAAGCGTTTTCGCGGCGATCTGACTGGCTTGCTCCGGTTCGGTCGTCAGGCGCGGTGGCGTCAGCGCGAAGAGCAAGAACTCACCCTTCCCCTCGGCAATGCGCCGCTGCAGATCCACGCGCCGAAGCGTAACCAACGCCTGTGCACGACGACTGGGCGTCAGCGGTTTTGAGTTCCGCCAGCAACCGTGCCACGCGGTGTCTCACCTCCACGGCCGCGAAGCGGGCTTCACGGCCTCTCGCCGCTCTCGACCCTCGTTTGTCGCTGACCGAAGGCGCGCGCTCGAAGCGGACGCCTCGCTGATAGGTCCGACAGAAGATCAGGTTGAAGCCGCGGAGCTGTGTGGGCCGCGCCGCAATCGTGGTACACTAACAACATGGCCCACACTGAAAGGCGCGTTACCGTCGGCGACCGCGGGCGAGTTGTCTTGCCATCCACCGTACGCCGTGAGCTGGACCTGAAACCCGGTACTCATATGCTGCTGAGTACCGAGGACGACGGCTCGTTGCGACTACGGTCGTATCGCGCCGTGGCCGAGCGGAGTCGCGGAATGCTCCGTCGGCTTCCCGGAGGGTCGATGGTGGACGATCTGCTCGCCGAGCGGCGCGCAGAAGCCGAGCGCGAGGACACCGAGTAGTTGGCGCCCGTACTCGACGCCTCGGCGCTTCTCGCGCATCTTCGAGACGAGACCGGCGCCGACGTTGTTGCCGAGGTAATCGCCAGCGGTGCGGTGATCTCGACCGTCAATCTTGCTGAGGTATTCAGCCGCGTCGCCGATCGGGGAGAGGACCCGGCTAAGGTCGCGGCTGAACTCACCCAAAGCGGACTACTCGATGGCGCGATCACCGTCGAGCCGTTCACGGCCGCTGACGCCATCGACGCGGGACACCTACGACCGTTGACCCGCGATGCAGGGCTCTCACTCGGCGACCGGGCGTGCCTAGCACTGGCGCGACGGCTGGACGCTCCAGCTCTGACATGTGACACCGATTGGCAGGGGGTAGCTCACGGTGTCGAGCTGCGCCCTATCCGCTGAGCACTTGATCGCCGCCAGCCCGCGCGCGCACAACAGGTGCGCGCCGGACGTCGCGATGACATAGCCCGCACCATGCGGGCTGTCGGCCCCGACTTGAACCTCCTAACGCGCGAGTCGCGGCTGCAGGCGGGGACTTCTTGCGGCGCCGGCCTGGCAGCCGCGTTCGTCCTGCGGTACGCCTGCTGGTACGGGGCTCCACGAACTCGCAGTAACGCTGTATTTACCGGCATTCACGCGTGGGGGGCCGACCCTCGTAATGAAGGGGTCCGGGGTTCGAGTCCCGCGTCGGCTTCGCGAAGCCCACTACGCCGTGAAGACCTTGTCCGACGCCGCGACGAAGGGCCGCAGTCGCGGCCGGTCAAAGCCTTAGAGGCCGGCTTGCGCACAGCGCGATAAGCGAATACATCAAGAGTCCTGCGCCGGCAAACGGCGCGGTGCACGTCAGCGTGTCGAGCGCGGTCGCAGTCACTAGTCCGGTTCCCGTAGCGTGGTAGACAGCCGCTGCTCCACCCAAGCCGGACACCGACGCGAGGAACATGACGGCGAACACTGTGGCACCGCCGAGTGAGAGCACGACACTCTTGGCGTCGAGCGCTTCGGGCTTGGGCTCGGACCCGGTTTCAAGCTGGACGAGCCGCACGTCAAGTAGTTCCGGGCTCGAGATTGCGGCAGCGCCTGCTTGCTCGCTCCAGTCAGGACCGCGCACGACCTTGAGCAGCGCTCCAGCGAGCGGGCGGCGTCCGCAAAGCGCGACCGCGCGGCGATCGGCCGCGAGCTCACGACCGGCTACATAGCGGGTGCGCAGAGACTCCAACGCCGGCAATATGAACAGCGCCTCCGAGAGCACCCTCACAAGCGCGGCCTTCAACGGGTCGATATTGCGGACGTGGTAGCGCTCGTGCTCGAGCACCGCGTGCAACTCTTCGTCGGTGGCGCGTTCGAGCAGACCGCGGCTCACCGCCACGCGGGGTGTCACCACGCCGTAAACGAACGAGAACGAGTCGCCTGCGTCAACGAGAACGACGCGACCGCCGAGGCCGGTTTGCCGCGCCGTCCGTGCAAGTACTTCGGGAGCCGTGGTCGCCAGGGCGCGCACGCGACGCGAAAGGACTCGTGAGGCAATCGCCTGCCGCACGAGTGCGCGGCCACCAAGTCCCAGGCTCACCGCGATCAGGACCAAAAGCGTGAGCGGCGCGAGCAGTGCCGCCCGATCGTTCCAGAGGCCGAGTAGCCCACCGTGGGACATGCGCGCCAAGCTCACCGGCACGAGGACCCCGCCGATTGCTCCACAGAGGACGGTTGCGCCGAACAGCAATGCGACGGTCACGAACGCGAGAAAGCTCCGGTTGGCTTGATCCAGTCTCATCTGTCCTCGGCGAGTAGAGCCCGTAGCCGCCGCAGCACGGCAGGATCGGTGCGGGCCTCGTCGACGAAATGCGCGACCGCAGCATCCCCATGCGCGCGAAGTACGTCGCGGACAGCGAGCCCGGCCGCATCCGTGGCAGTTGCTTCGTAGAGGTAGCGTCGTCGCTCGCCGTGGCGGGTGAGGACGTTCTTTGCGACGAGCCGGTTCATCACAGTCATCACCGTCGTATAGGCCAACTGCGCGTCTCGTCGCCCGTTGAGCGCATCGAGAACCAGTCGCACGGAGACGGGCGAGTCGGCCTGCCAAACCACGCCCATCACTTCAGACTCAAGCGGCGCCAGTCCGCTGCCCGTCTTTTTCGGCCGGCCCGCCATGAACAAAACGCTACTACATTTTTGTCGTGTACTCTCGATCGCATGACCAACACAACCGAGCACGACTACGCAGCGCAAGCACGACAGGCCATCGAGATCGTCTGCTCCGGCGACGTGTCGAGGATGGAGGAGTTCTACAGCCCGGACTTCGTGGATCACGTCAACGAGATGACGTTCCACGGATACGAGGGGGGACGAGAGTCGCTTGCCTTCTACGGCACGCTGTTCAGGGACTACCGAATGGGCGTCGAGGAGCAAGTCACCGAGGGCAATCGCGTCGCCTCTCGATGGGTTCTGAACGGCACCTATCACGGTCGAGCGGTCGTGCTCCGAGGCATCACGATCAGCCGTCTCGATGAGGACGGCAGGACCGTCGAAGATCGCGGGCACTCCGACTCGATCGCACTGCTCGGGCAACTCGGCGTGATCCGCACGCTCATCTTGGGACTGGAAATCCTCACCCGCCGCGTCAGGCTCCCAAAGGGAGCTCTCAGGGCGCGTTGAGCCGGCGACGTGACCGGCCGAGCCCAGACATTTGCCGGCGAGACTTGACGAAGCTCCGCCTCGGCTACGCCCAGCACACACCACGCCCAGGGGGCAACGGTCAGCGGACGCTCGTGCTCACCGGTGGCTGGCAGACGAGTAAGGGCGCGCCTACGTGGAGGCTTCACGCGCGCGGCGCGGGACCGACTGGTGAAAGGACCCGATGAGCGGACTGTTAGATCTCTACGCCCGCGGCGATTGCGGGGAGCTCAAGGATCATGGGCAAGGTTGCGGTAAGCGGCCGTTGCTGCTTGGTTGATAAGCAGACTGGTCCGAATCCGACTAGTCTTTTGACTGTGGGGGAGATGCTCAAAAAGGAGCGGGCGGTCCCGATGCGCTCGCCGGTCAACTGGACTGTGCTGGGTCTCGTGATCGAACGCCCGAGCTATGGATGGGAGCTCTGGAAGCGTTTCGAGCGGCTCTACGGCGACGTGTTGACTGTAGGCAGCGAGTCCAACATCTACGCCGCGCTCAACAAGCTCAGAGAAAACGGATTCATCGAGGAGGTGGAGGGGTCGCGGAGTCTGGTTCCGGGCGCGACCCGCCAGCCCAAGCCGCACTATCGCGCGACCTCAAAGGGCCTTGAGGCATACGAGGCCTGGGTCATTGCCCAGGCGCGCGAACACTCGCGTCGCTCGCTCCAGTTCGCGCGCCAGCTTGGCGCGTTTGCCCAGCAGCCACAAACGGCGCTCGCGATTCTCGGCCGCTACGAGCAGGCGTGCCTGGACGACAAAGAAGCGCGGATACCGACCACGAGCGATTTTCCAGCCCGTGTCGTTCCGGGACTCGCAGACCGTTTGGCGTCTTCCTACGGGCGCAGCATCAAATCGGCGACGCTCGGGTGGATCACTTATGCGCGCCAGGAGTTTGAGGCCCTCGTCAAAGCCTCGCCGCGATGAGCCTGCTCGAGCTTAGGGACGTCAGCAAGTACCACTCACGCGGCTCGCGTCGGATCGAGATCCTGCGGGAGGTGTCGCTTGAGGTCGATGCAGGCGAGTTCGTCGCTATCTGGGGCCTGCGCCGCTCAGGGCGCTCAACGCTGCTCGCGTTGGCCGCAGGTGTCGACCAGCCGGACGCGGGGACTGTGCTGTTCGCCGGCAGCAATCTCAATGCCCGGGGAACAACGGGGCTCGGCAACGGTGTTGGTTACTGCCACCAGCTGACAGGCGCGCCCAGTCGACGAAAGGTCATCGACAACGTCCGCGCGGGATTGCTCGCCCGCGGGGTGCCTGTACCCGCTACTCGTTCGCACGCCCACAAGGCGCTTGAGCGGGTCGGCGTGGAGCGCTGGGCGGAGCTTGTGCTGGGCGATCTCGACGCCGCCGAGGCGGTCCGTGTCGCGATCGCCACGGCGCTCGTTCTACAGCCGCGCCTGCTCGTGATCGATGAGCCTACGAAGGGCGTTGACCTACTCGAGCGCGACAAGCTCATACTGCTGCTGCGTTCGCTGGCTGATGAGGACATCGCAGTCTTGGTCAGCGACAGTGATGGCAGCGGGCTCTCCGACGCGGACAGAACCCTGTCGCTCGCTG
Source organism: uncultured Solirubrobacteraceae bacterium (assembly GCA_963717665.1). Lineage (GTDB taxonomy): Bacteria > Actinomycetota > Thermoleophilia > Solirubrobacterales > Solirubrobacteraceae > Palsa-744. The sequence continues at coordinate 1,942,718 of OY970348.1, read as the reverse complement.
CAGGCGAGTTGCATGGCAAGACCACGCCGCAGACAGGTTCGGTCCTCCCGCTGCGGGCAACGGGAAGGAACACGGCCGCGTGAGTCGCGCCGCTGGCGGGGCCAGAGGCTCCGGTGCGCGGACGCTCGAGCTGGAGAACGTCGTCAAGCACTACCGCGGGGCCACGGAGGAGGTCCGCGCCGTAAATGGGGTGAGCATGACGATCGCCGGGGGTGAGATGGTGTCGTTGCTCGGGCCGAGCGGATCGGGCAAGACGACGCTTCTGCTGCTGATGGCAGCCCTGCTCCAGGCCGAAGCGGGCGCCATTCGATACGGGGAGCGCGATCTCGCGTCGCTCTCAGAGAGAGAGGTATCGGGATATCTGATGCACGAGGTCGGCTTCATCTTCCAGCGCACCCATCTCTGGCCACGGAGTTCGGCGCTTCGCAACGCGGCCGAGAAGCTCGTCGCGACGGGGACAGGGGTGCGCGACGCGCGGGAGCGCGTCGTTCCATGGCTTGAGCGGGTTGGTCTTGGCGATCGCCTCGAGTCCCCCGCCGGTCAGCTCTCCGGCGGGGAGCGCCAGCGCGTGGCGATCGCGCGAGTGCTCGCGTGTGAGCCACGTTTGATCCTCGCCGACGAGCCCACCGGGAGCCTTGACAGCGAGCGCAGCAAGCAGGTCGTCGAGCTGCTTCGCTCGCTCGCTCACGATCGTGGTGCGATGGTCGTGATCGTCACGCATGACTCGGCCGTGGCGGACCTGGCTGATACGCACTACAAGCTGCACGATGGCGTCCTCGTCGGCGACGAACCGCGCTCAAAAGCTTCACCGAAGTAGGCTCGATGGCACGCTTCGAGGCCGCTCGGCCAAGAGCCTTTATGAGCTTTTCGGCGCTGCGCTTCTTCTACCGGGAGAGGCTCCGCCAGCAGGCGGTCCAGGAGCTCTTCGCCGGCTTGGGAATCGCAGTTGCCGTCGCCCTGCTGTTCGCCGTGACCGTCGCGAGCCAGAGTGTCACGAGCTCGGCTGAACGGGTCAACCGAGCATTGATCGGGCCGGCGGATCTTCAGTTGCGAGCGCGCGGAGCTGAAGGTCTTGACGAAGGCATGTTGGGCCGTGTCGAACGACTCAGGGGGGTCAAGCTCGTGGCGCCGCTCCTCGAAGAGATAGCGACGATCAAGGCACCCGACGGCACCAGCTTGACCGCCAACCTCGCCGGCGCGGTGGTCAGCCTGGCGGTTCTCGACGGCTTGGTCCACACGCTGCCGATCGCAACGCTCGAAAAGGGTGGCCTGGGTCTCAGCATGGCCAGCGCGAATGCGTTGGGTATACGGCGCATCGCGGTCCAGTCGAAAGGGCCGGTGGTGTCGCTTCAGCTGCGAGGTGCGACGATCCCGCTTCGCGTGAACGCCGTCCTCGGGGCGGAAACCGTCGGCGCACTCTCTCAGGCACGCGTGGCGGTGATGCCCCTCGAACGCCTGCAGCAGCTCGCCGGCCTTCCGCATCGCTTGACACGCATCCTCGTGCAGTCGGCTCCCGGCCAACAGGCGCTCGTGCGCTCGGAGCTGACACGCCTCGCCGCCGGAAAGCTCAACGTTGCGTCCACGAATCAGGATGTCTCGCTCCTGCGCGAGGCGTTGCGGCCGAGCGGGCAAGCGAGCCTGTTCTTCGCTGCGATCAGCGCGCTGCTCGGGTTCCTGCTCACCTTCAATGCGTTTCTGCTGACAGTGCCCGACCGCCGCAAGGCGATCGCAGACCTTCGACTGCGCGGCATCACTTCCACCGCGATCGTCCAGATGGTTTTGTTTCAGGCAGTTTGTCTCGGCGTTGCTGCGACGGCGCTTGGCCTGCTCGTCGGGTATGGCTTGTCCGTCGGAGTCTTTGCCCAGACGCCCACCTATCTCGCTCAGGGCTTCACGCTGGGGGCCGGTACGTCGGTCGGGATCACACCGCTCTTGGTCGCAGGCGTGGGAGGTGTCTTGGCGACGTGCCTTGCGTCGATCGTCCCGCTGCTTGATCTGCGCCGTGGCCGCGCAGCGAACGCCGTGTATCTGGAGAACGGCGAGCCCGGAAACGCCCTCGGGCGCCGCACCGCGCTTTGGCTTGCGCTCGCGGCGGCGATCCTTGTGGTGATCCGCGTGGTTGCGAACTCCGCCCTGCCGTCCCTGGCGCTGGCTTGGAGTGCCCTGCTTGCACTGGCGGCCGTCCTATGTGTTCCGCTTCTCTTCGCCGGTGTACTGCAGCTTGCCAACGCGGCCGCGCACCGGTTTCAGGCCCGTCTCAAGTTGCTCCCGCTGGCGCTTGAAGCGCTTAGCGAGACCACTCTGCGCTCGCTCGCGCTCGTCGCGACCGGAGCGGCAGCCCTCTTCGGCGCCGTAGCGCTCGGAGGCGCCCGCGACGACCTGGTCCGGGGCATTGGTGGCTTCGCGCTCCACTATTCAAGCGAAGCAGACATCTGGGTCGCAACGCCGCACGACAATCAGTCCGTGACGGCCTTCTCCTCAGGCGATCGTGCCAAGCGGATCGCTCGAGTTCCCGGCGTCCAGAGCGTGACCACGCTCAACGGAGGCCTGCTCGACGTGGGCAATCGCCGCATTTGGGTTCTGGCTTGGCCAGCAAGCAGTCCGCTGAGCTTCCTCGACGGCCAGCTCATCGAGGGCAGCCGAGCGAACGCATCTGCGCGCGTGCGAGATGGCGGCTGGGCGACCGTCTCACGGCAGCTCGCCGCAGAACACCACGTGGGCGTCGGTGACACTCTCACGCTGCCCACGCCGAGGGGGGATATCCCAATGCGGGTTGCTGCGCTGACCACCAACTTCGGCTGGACGCCCGGGGCAGTGGTGTTGAGCACCGCCGACTTCGCTCGCGGTTGGGCCGCCCCGCAGCCGACTGCGCTTGCCGTGGAGACACGTGCCGGCACGAACCAGCAGGCCATGCGCAGCGCGGTCGAGCATGCCCTCGGACCCGGTAATGGTCTCGACGTCCTCACCGCACACGGGCGAGAACAGAGAATGATCGGGTCTGTGCGCTCAGGGCTCGCCCAGCTCGCGACAATATCCACCCTTCTAATCCTCGCTTCCATCCTCGCGATGGGGGCTGCTCTGGCTTCGGCGATCTGGCAGCGCCGGAGCTCGCTGGCGGCGCTGAAGCTCTCGGGAGTGCAGCCAGCACGCCTACGAAGGCTCTTGTTGCTCGAGTCCGCGCTCACGCTCAGCGTCGGGGCGGTCGCGGGAGCAGCTTGGGGCATCTATGGCCAGGTCGCGCTCGACGGCTACCTGACGAGCACGACGGGCTTTCCGGTCAGGAGCCTCGGCGCCAGTTGGCGCCCGGTCGAGGTGCTCGTCTTGGTCTTCGCTGCCTCACTCGCGATGTCGGCGCTTCCGACCTGGTTCGCAGCGCGCGTCCCCGCGCGCACGGCGCTTGAAGAGTAGAACGGTGCAGCCCACTCCCATTTAGGAGAGCTCGTGCGCGTCGCGGGTCATCGGGCTAGGCTCACGGGCAGTGTCCGCCATGGGCAGCCGGAGGTTCGTTGCGCGCGCCGGATTGGCGCTTGCTCTTGCTCATGGGCGCTACTGGTCGAGCGTCGCCCCGCTTGTACGCCGCTTGCTTCGCAGCTGGGAGGCACGCGCCGCGGAGATACCCGATCCACACCTAAGTCATCTGGCGGGCGAGAAGTTGCGCAACGAGCGATTCAATGTCGAGGTCGCTGCGATGATCGCAACCATCGCTCCGAGAGAGCATCGCGACGGGGCCGTTGAGGCGATCGTTGCCCTGCAAGTCATGTACGACTACCTCGACGCGCTGACAGAGCAGCCGGCCCCGGACCCGATTCGCGACGGGCTTCAGCAGTCAGGGGCCTTTCTCGACGCGCTCAGCGTGTCCACGCCGACGAAACGCGACTACTACGCCTACTACGGGGGTGGCGGTGACGGAGGCTATCTCGAGGACTTGGCCGTCACGGTCCGCGATGCGCTCCTCGGGCTCCCGGGCCTCGATGCCGTATCTGAGATTCTTCCGGCATGTGCTGCTCGCTGCGCCGAGGCGCAAGTGCGCGTGCACGCCGTCCCTGACGTGGGCCTCGGGCAGCTCGAAAGGTGGGCGGAGTGCAAAGCTGGAAACACCGAACTGCAATGGCGGGAGTGGCTTTTCGGCGCAATGGGGTCGGTCGTCGCTGCTCATGCGCTCATCGCCCTCGCCGCCGACCGGCGCGCGACGGCAGCTCAGGCCAGCCAGCTCGATTCGACATACCTGTCGCTCTGCGTTCTGACAACGGCGCTGGATCATCTGGTCGACCACGAACGCGATGCCCTCACTGGCGAGGAGAGCTACCTGTGTCTCTACTCGAGCCGTGAGGACTTTGCTCAACAGATCGCGCTCGTGACCCGACGCGTGCTCGAACGCGTGCACAGGATTCCCAAGGGCCCGCACCACGCGATGATCCTCTCGGGAGTGGTCGCCTACTACACCTCTCAGCCTGGCGCGATAGGCGAGTTCGCGCGCCCGGTGTCCGTGCACGTTCGAGATCAGCTACGGCCCCTAATCACGCCGACGCTAGCAACGCTCCACGCATGGCGCGTTGCGAAGCGCCTGGTACCACGCGGCGACTCGGCCGCTCGCGAGCCCGCGCCGGCGCAGCCGTGATTTCATCGCAACTCGCCATCAACGTCTCGCCGATCGTTTTCTCGCCATAGGGCCGTTGCGGACTCCTGGATGCGCCCCACGCGGGCACGCGACGGTGGTATGAGCGGCAGCGGTCGTTTGGTCCTCGAAAGCGAAGAGCGCCTCGAATGGAAAGCCCCCCCTGGGACATCTCGACGGCAGTAGAAGGCCGCTCGGAGCGTAGGGCACTCGGCGACCGTGCACCGATCGGTAGTAGACGAAATGGCCGGGCCCTCGACTGGTTGTCCCGAGCGCCATTTGAAAACGAGTGACCGCCACGTCAGGGGCACCGGGCAGGCTCGGGACGAGCGGGACGCTCGTTTCGATGCCCTCGCCGTAGGGCGGCGCGGCCGGAACCACGAGCGCGGGAAATACGAGCTGGGCGAAGACCGGCGATTCTGCGTTGGCGTAGACGAGCAACGCCAGACGACCAGACCGTACAGGCGCCGAGAACAGTTCGACCCTCGCGCTCTCTGTGATCGCTTCGCCGGCGATCGGGATTTCCGCCGTTGCAGTGCCCCGTCCCATCAGCGAATCCGCCGGACAGCCCCTCGATCCAAGCGCTTCGAGTCTTGATACGAGGCAGTTTTCGAGTCCCAGCCCACTTGTCGCGATGCCCATTTCGCTGGGCAACTGCAGGCTGACACTCCGCAGGGGGGTTTGACTGTCCGGCGGGCTGCTGAAGATCCTGAAGGCGACTGAGACTGTCGTGGGTGCTCCGAGGTCCTCCGGGTGAAATGATGCGGCCAAGCTCGCGCTCTGCGCGGCCATGCTCTCGGCAGGCAACAGGGTGGAGGGAAGGGCTGCGGCGATTGCCGCGAGGAGAACTCGAGCAAGTCTTGCTTGGGCTTGCGTCACCTCGGCTAATACGACAGCTGGCCGGTCGTCTGTATCGTCAGTTCCAGTCGCGGACTTCGCCGGTCGTATACGCCGTAGAGCCGTCCGCTGCCGTGAGCGTGCGAGTAACGACCCGTCCCGCCAAGCACCTTCAGCGTCCCGCCAAAGCTCGCGTAGCTCCCGGATTCGTTCAGCTTGGCTGACCCGTAGCCGCGCACAGATCCACCACGGGAGTAGAACGTGAACGATCCAGAGATGTCTGCGGTGATGCGCACGCGCGCACTGACTGTGCCCGCGAGCGCCCCAGAGGCCCGGCCTTCCTCGAACAGGTAGGAGCCCCGGGCGGCAACGTAGTGCAGATGCGCGACGACCGTAAGGTGCTCGGAGCGAGCCATCGCCGCTCGTGGCGCCGCGTCGCTTTGAGCACAGCAGGAGGTCGCCACGAGCGTCAGCGACGCGGCGATCAATCCTCGCCCTCGGGCGCGCAACGGCAGCCTCCCCAGCAGCATCACCATGCGAACAATCCTACTCCTCCGTACCTAGCTCAAACCGGCCAGCGGAGGCCCGAAGTCCCGCCGGCGGGAACAACTCAAGTTCTAAGCCCTCACGATCTGCATTATCGCCGCCCCGCTGACATGCGAGCGTGGGTTGCGTGGATGCGGCGCGGACTAACTGCCGGCGAGATCCGGCGCACGGACTCGGGGGCCACGCGGGCCGCCCCGGGACGTGAGGACGCGCCGGGTGCCACGCAGGGCGAGCAGAGGCCCCGCTCTACGCGAGATGGGCCTCGGAGAGGGTGCATGCTTGGGCCGGGCGGCCCCCACTCCGCCCGGCCCGGGCGCTGCGGCGACGGTGGGCGCGCTCGGCTGGCGCTGCCCCACGCTGAAGCAGGGGAGCTCTTCCCGCTGTCGACTTGGCATACGGCTCGGCCGAGGCCACGCGCTGTGAGCTCTCGCAGCGTCGCTATTCCCGGGCCGCTGGTGCCATATGTTCGCGCTGGCGTTAAGCGTGAGATCGACTCACGCCTCGCGACCCTCCAGGGCGAGATCGAGACGGAGTTCGATCCCGAGACGTACTCCGCGGCACTGGCGCGTCTTTACTCAGCGACCGCGCTGCTTGATGAGATCGGCTTGGAGAATCGGTCCGATCAAGCTGACGTCGAGGTGGATCTGAAACGCTGGGCACGGTTGCTCCTAAAGGCTCTTGAGGCTCAATATCGCGTTGCAGTGCTGCGCGGCTTGCAGGACGTAGCCGCGGAGGACATCCACCTGCCGCCGCAGCGTTACGTGGTGGAGCTCGGCGCTTTGGTGTCGCTCGTCCGACAGGAGACTTGTGACGCTGGCGCACATGGCCCCGAGATGCGACGCAGAGGCGATGGGTAGCTCTCCGGGCGTTCTTGGCAACCCGCTGTATCTAGGCGGGTGTTAGGACGAGATGTGGAGCGGGTCCTCCGTATCAGTCGGGAATTGGAAATGCCGCTAGCAGCCACGAAATGTCTGGACAGGCGGCATCGCCGGGTGCTCCCTTCGAGGTGAAAGCAGAAGCGCGGTGTACTCGCCGGCAGGCCACTCGCTGCGGGCCAACCCGGGCGTACCTCAGTCGGCGACCTCACGCCTGCTCCAGCGAGGAGCGAGCGTGTCGGTCTGGCACAGACGTTCGCGAACTTCCGGGTACGGCCACTTTGCGTCCGTGCTGCGGTACGGCTGGCAGGACTTGCGCCCCAACCCGCACGGCGTCTGGCCCTCACGGCGTCTGGGACCCCCTCGTAATGAAGGGGTCCGCGGTTCGAGCCCCCTCGTCGGCTTTTGGAGAAGCCCTGCTTTGCAAGCATTTGCTTCGCCAGGGAGCCCTGGCCCCGCGGGGAGGGTTACGGCTGCCCGAGCGCTTGCTAGCAGCTGACAACCAGGGTGACTCCGGAGTCAGGAGCGGGCATAGCCGACGCCCCCGAGCGCTACGAACAGCGCCAGAAAGCCAACCGCGTTGTTCGCAATGAGTCTCAATCCCCTTACTGGCCACGTTGCCTCCTAGCTCGTTAGATCGCGTGAGACTAGCCAGATGCGCCTGCAGTGTCCAAGGCCGGTACAGTGCCGCCGCAAGATGAGGAACCGAGGATCGCGAGCTTGCTGGCAGCCAGCACGCACCGCCGACCCGGGCGAGTGGTATCCCGAATCCGTGCCGTGACCGTCACGCAGTTCCGCAGCCGCCACAGCAGGCAGCGGGCGAAGCCTCTTTCCACGGCTCATGGACGGCATACGATCACCGTCGTGCTCAGGGGGATCGCAACGCTTGTCGCGCTCTCACTCATGCTCAACGCCTGCGGCGGGTCAAGCTCGGAAACCGAGCGCGCTCGCTCAGTCGTGCAGCGCTACCGTGCTGCGCTCGCGGTCCACAACGGCCCTGCGATGTGCTCGTTGCTGAGCAGCGAGGCAAAGCGCGAGGTTGCCACGTTCGCAGCGGCCATCACGGCCGCACCGAATGGGAAAAAGGTCCAGGGATGCGTCGCCTTCGGCAACTTTCTGCGCGCAGTCGCCCACGACTCGAAAGCTTCGTCGCGTATCAGCGACGCGAGGATCGGTACCCCCAAGGTCGTCGGAGACAAGGCGACCGTGCTTGTGCGGGAACCGGGCGAGACTCCACGCCAAGTCACGCTCATTAAGACGCCGACGGGCTGGAAGGTAACCCTCCCGCCACCCGCGAGCACCTCGACGTTCGACCTGCGTGGCGCAACCGCGATCACGGTAGAACCTTCGCCGACCGTCGCCCACGGCGGCGACGCAAAGCTCTCGCAGTTCTACTTCGGACGCTCCGTGGCCGCGCAGTCGGGCTGCCTCGCCTGTCATCGGATCGGCGAAGCGGGCAACGCGGGGCCAGGACCCGACCTAACGCAGGTCGGCTCCAGGCTCCCTCCGACCGACATCGAACGCAGCATCACCAACCCCACGGCCCCGATGCCATCCTTCCGAAGCCTGCCGAAGGCGAAGCTGAAGGCGCTCGTCACGTTCCTGTCGCTGTTGGGGGAATAGCGATGCCATTCGTAGGGGGCACTGCTGCTGGGGGCGCGCAGCGAATGGGTCCATAGCTCCAGCTGAGAGCGCATCTCAAGCGCCGGTCGGCTACGTAAAATGTTCGGTGCAATTGTCTTGGCGACAGCCGCACACTTTCTAAAGTGTTCGGTACAATTAGAAGATGCCTCAGCCGCACAATATGTCGCGGGTTGGCCGCGGTCGACCTGCGCGAGCTGCAGTCTACGAGCGTCTTCGCGTCCAGATCGGTGAGCTGCGCGATCGCTTGGGTGGCCTGCCGTCACCAGTCGAAGCGGACGGCATCTGGCGCGGGATATGGCTCGAGGAGGCACACCACTCGACCGCGATCGAGGGCAACACGCTCGTGCTCAAGCAGGTCGAGCAACTCCTGGGTGAAGGCCGTGCCGTCGGCAACAAAGAGCTGAGCGAGTACATGGAGGTGCGCGGGTACGCTGATGCGGCCAACTGGGTCTATGGCCAGGCGGTCGACCCCGGCGCATGGTCGATCGGCAAACTGCTCTCGCTGACCGAGCTTCGGCACGTCCATCGTCTCGCGCTGGCGCCAGTCTGGAGCGTCGCACCTCATCCCAACGCCACCGATACCGAGCGCCCCGGTTCCTTTCGCGAGCACGATATCCAGCCGTTTCCAAGTGGTATGCAGCCAACGCCCTGGCCCGAGGTGCCGGCGATGATCACCGACTGGCTCTCAAACGCACAGAGGCTGGGCGACAAGAGTGCGGGCGCCGAGCCCGAGGCACTCGCGAGACTGCACTCGAGCTTCGAGCAGATCCACCCGTTTCTGGACGGCAACGGCCGCACGGGGCGCCTCATCCTCAACTTGCTGCTGGTCCGACTCGGCTATCCCCCGGCGATCATCTACAAGGGCGATCGCTCGCGCTACCTCGCTGCGCTTCGACGCGCGGATCAGGGTGACCATGTCCCGCTCGCCGAGCTTCTCGCCCGAGCAATCCTCGACAACCTGCACAAGTTCGTCGTCCCGGCCGTTGCCGGGCCATCGCGCTTGGTGCCGCTGCCGGCTCTTGCCTCCAAGCAGATCTCTGCCAACGCGCTTCGCGTAGCGGCGACGCGTGGTCGGCTTCAGGCCTCCAAGGCCGCAGATGGCACGTGGCGCAGTACGCGCGCCTGGGTCGAGGAATACCTGGCCGGCCGCTACGAGCGTGAGCAACGAGCGTCAAGAGGCAGTTAAGGCATGCTCCTCGGCAATCGGCGCGACAACGATGGCCGAGTGCCAAGAGTGCGTCGCAGGCGCCATTGTTTCCAAATAGTTGACTTTCGCCGATCCCCCGTTACGGTCGCGTCAGGCGGAAAGTCCGCTCGCCGGGTCGGAGGTTCCCTTTCGACGCCCGCGCTTGTGACTGCAAGAGTCCTCAGCGACAGGAGGTATCAAACCGTGAAGTTTCAACATGCCTCATCCAATCGAGCCCGGATCGGCCGCACTATCCCGTGCGCCATCGCCACGCTCGCGACGATGCTCGTGCTGTTCGCGCTGCCGTCGCTCGCACAAGCCGCCACTCCGTACGTATCGCTCGGCGATTCCTACGTCTCGGGCCCGGCGATCCTGCCGCCGGCGTTCGGCGCGCCGCTCGACTGCCTGCAGTCGGCACGCAACTACCCGCACCTGACCGCGACGGCGCTCGGGTTGGCACTTCACGACGTCAGCTGCAGTGGTGCCGCGACCAGCGACTTCACGACCGCCCAGTACGGCGACCAGCCGCCGCAGTTCAACGCGCTCAGCTCCTCGACGGGCGTCGTCACGGCGGGCATCGGCGGTAACGACAACAACCTGTTCGTCGGCACGCTCGCGACGTGCGGCGCCGAGGACCTGATCTTCCCGTTCGGCACGCCCTGCAAAGCGACATACGGGAACAAACTGGCCGAACAGATCGCAGCCGACGGCCCGGTCGTCGGCGCGGCGCTGCACCAGGTCCATGTGCTCTCGCCGTCGGCGAAGGTACTCGTCGTCGGCTACCCCGACATCCTGCCTCAGTCCGGCAACTGCTGGCCGACCGTGCCGCTGACGACCGGCGACACGGCGTACCTGAACGGCGTCGAGAAGGAACTCAACGCAATGCTCGCCAAAGAGGCGGCCGCAAACGGTGCGGTTTACGTCGACACGTACACACCGGGCATCGGCCACGACGCGTGCAAGTCGATCAGCACGCGCTGGGTCGAACCGGTGCTACCCGAATCCGATGCTTTCTCGGTGCACCCCAACGAACGCGGTATGGCGGCCGAGGCCGGCGTGCTCGAGAGCGCAATGAAAGCTGACGGGATCGCGTGAATTAGCTGTCCGTGAAAGAGTCCCGCCCCGGAGGATCCGCCCTGGGGCGGGGCCGTGCGTCGTGCATGCCGCAGGCACTGCTTGTGAGTGACAGGCTGCGCTCGCCGAGGTTGCAGGCGTGCCGATCCAGACGAGCGCGTGCTCGCGAATCACCGACGCTGTCGCTCGGGTACGCAAGTCCCACGCAGAACAGAAGACTCGACGAAGGTCCAGTGCGCAGCCAGTTCGGCTGCTCCAGACTTTGCACTCACAACCCACACTGAAAGGGCAAACCAGCCGCGAGGCGGGGGCGCAAAGTCTGGATCTCGCACGAGACGGCCGGCTGCCAGTGGATGCCATGGAGGGCAAACGTGTTTGCAGATCCATCGAAGCTCAAGCGGCAAAGCGAGCCCGCGGCAAACGCGGCGCGCCGGCCGGCGCGGATGCGCGAGGAGAGCGGCTTCACGCTCATCGAGTTGCTCGTCGTCGTACTCGTGATCGGCATCCTTGCGGCGATCGCGATCCCGATGTTCCTGAGCGACAGCGGCAAGGCGAAGGACGCCCAGGCGAAGGAGCTCGCGCGAACGGCGCAGACAACCGCCGAGACGATCAGCACCGAAAACAACGGCAGCTACGCGCTGCTCAGCCTGACCGAACTGAACAACGTCGAGCAGAGCATCCCGATCCTCCCCAGCACGAGCGAGGCATACCTCAGCGCGGCTAGCGGTACGCAGGACGAATACCTGGTTACTGCCACTTCGCCCAACGGCGACGAACTGACGGTCAAGAAGAACGCGTCCGGCGAAGTGACGCGCGAATGCGCGAGCCCAATTGAAAAAACGGGCTGCTCGGGCGGGGAAAGCGGGACCTGGTAGGGAATCGGACCATCCTCATCGCGATACGCAGGCAGCGAGCCGCCGCCCGCTGAAGGCGGCTTGCTGCCTGCCTCGTCCATGTGCCCACATGATGCTAATGTGGCCACATGCGCGAGATCGGGGTGCGCGAGTTGAAACGCTCGCTGAGCGAGACGCTGAGAGCCGTCGGTCGCGGGCAACAGGTGCGTGTGACGCTACGCGGCCGAGCGATCGCCGACATCGTCCCGGCTGGAGCCTCGGCTGTCGACGATGAGGTCCGGCAGCTGATCGGCGAAGGACGCGTCGCCGCTCCTTCGCGGGCACGTCCAACTCGCCGGCCGCGTCTGGTCCAAGGCCGGCGCAGTGCATCCTCGCTCGTCCTGTCCGAGCGGGACGAAGAGCGCTGAACCTCTACGTCGACGCCAGCGCGCTCGTCAAGCGTTACGTGGCCGAGCCCGGCTCCGAGCTCGTTCGAGACGCGATGGACGAGGCCGACGGCGGTTGGTTCATTTGCCGTGTCGGCTACGTCGAGACCGCTCGTGCGATCGGCCTTGTCGGGGGCGAGGCCGCCGTAAAGGCGTTTCGCTCGGAGTGGCCGGCGTTCTCCGTGGTCGAAGTCAGCCAGGATCTCGCTGATACGGCGAGCGGCCTGTCGCTCGAGCACGAGCTGCGAAGCCTCGATGCCCTTCACCTCGCCGCCGCGCTGACCCTCCCGCGGAGCGACCTGCTTGTGGCGACTTGGGACAGGCGCCTGCACGCTGCCACTCGGTCAGTCGGTCTTGCCCTGCTGCCCGCCGAGCTCGGCTGAGGGACGCTTAACGAAACGAGGCCGCACCCCCGACCTGGGTGCGGCCTCCACGCGAGCGATGCAACGGACCCGGGCGGGAGTCAGGCCTCCCTCTCCGCGCTCCCTCAGGCGATCCGTCCGGCGCCCTAGACCGGTCCCCCTTCGCCTTCTTTTTCTTTTTCGCGTTCTTCTTTCTTTTTCGCTCGTTCTTCTTCGCGCAGTTTTTTGTTGGCCGCTTTTTCTTCTTCCTGCAGTTTCTTCTTTTCGGCTTTTTCTTTTTCCTTAACTTCTGTTTCTGCGGCCTTTTCGAGACGCGTTTCGTTCTGTTCCTTGGTGCGTTCGATCCGCGCTTTGCTGTGTTCGCGCGCTCGTTCGTTGGCTGCCTGCGCCTTTTCGCGAGCTCTTGAGTCGCGTTCCTTGTTCTTTTCGCGCGCTTCTTCGAGCTCTTCCTTGTTGATCGCTTCGATCGCTTCAGCTTCCGCTTCGCTGCCTTCGCTGAGGCGTTCTTCGTTTTCTTCCTTCGTGCGTTCGATCCGTTCTTTGCCGCGTTCACGCACCCCTTCGGCAGCTTCCCGGTTCTTTTCGTGAACTTTTTCGGCGTGTTCCTTGTTCTTTTCGCGCGTTTCTTCGAGCTTTTCCTTGTTGACTGCTTCGGCTTCTTCGACGCGCGGGCCCACCGTCTTGGCGGCCTGCGTCGACGCTGCCACTGCGCTGAACGCGAACGTCGCGACGAGCACGAGCAACAGGCTCCTGATGCGGGTCATCGATTCAATCCTTTCTCTACCGTCCGGCTGCCATCCCGGCAGCCGTCCCTCGTCTCCGCCCAAACGATCCCCGCCTACCCGCCGCACGCGCCGGGCAGGCGCTCCCGCATCAGGCCAGCTCCCCGTCGAGGTGCGTGACGCAAGGCGAGAACGTGAGTGTTTCTACCACACAAACGCTGGCTAGTCCAACGCTTTGAGGCGAGTCCCTGAGGCTCCGCGGCGCAGCTAGAGCAGGTAACAGAGCTCGCGCGCCCGGGCCGTCAGCTCTTCGTGGAAGCTCGGATGCGCGATCGCGATCAGCCGTTTGGTGCGCTCGGCGATCGAGCTGCCGCGCAGCTCGGCCACGCCATACTCGGTCACGACCTTGTCGACGATGTTCTTGAACGTCGTCACCGCCGCGCCCGGATGCAGCTGCGGCACGATTCGCGAGACGGTGTCATCGGCGGTGCTCGAGTGCAGCACGATGAACGCCTGCCCGTGCTCGGCCATCACCGCGCCGCGCGCGTAGTCGGGCTGGCCGCCCGAGGAGGACCAGTATTCGCTGCCGAGCGACTCCGAGGCGCACTGGCCGAGGAAGTCGACCTCGAGCGTTGCGTTGATCGCCGTCATCTGCGGCTCGCGTGCGATCACGGTCGGGTCGTTGGTGTAGTCGACCGGGTGGAACTCGACCCCAGCGTTGTCGGCAATGAACTCATACAGCCGGCTCGAGCCGAGCGCACTCGTCGTCACGATCTTGTTGCGGTGCGTCGCCTTGCGCGTGCCCGTGAGCGCCCCGCACTCGACCAGGTCGACGAAGCCGTCACCGAGCAGCTCCGTGTGCGCGCCGAGCTCGCGGTGCTCCTTGAGCATCCCCAGCACGAGGTCCGGCGCCGCGCCGATCCCTGCCTGCAGCGTCGCGCCGTCTGGGATCCGCTCGGCCACGAGCGAGGCGATCTTACGATCGCGCTCGCTCGCGCTTGGCGGTGGGACTTCGACGAGCGGCGTGTCCGCTTCGCACCAGCCGACCACGTCGGAGACGTGCAGCTGGTTGCCGCCGAACGTGCGCGGCACGCTCGGGTTGACCTCGACGAAGAACGGCACCTCGCCGATGAACGAGGCCGTGTACTCGGCGTGTGGCCCGAGCGAGAAGTAGCCGTGGCGGTCCGGCGGCGAGGCGGCCGTGAGCACTAGCCGCGGCGACAGCGTCTGGCGCATCAAACGCGGCACGTCGCTGAACGAGTTCGGCACGAGGTCACAGTCGCCGCGGTGAAACGCTGCGCGGCTGTGCGGCGAGAGGAACCACGCCACGTGGCGCAGTCCCGGCAGCTCGCCCTCGATGTAGCGGCGCGGGCGCATCGGCATCATCTGATGCAGGCGCACGTCGCGCAGGCGACCCGTCTCAGCCGCTGCGTCGAACGCGTCGATCGTGCGCACCGGCTCGGCGTTGGCCAGCCCCACGATCACGTCCATGTTCGGCTCGACCCATTCGAGCACGGCCTCCGGCTCGCGCATACGCACGGCCAGCGCGTCGCTGATCGGCTGTGGGCTCATCGGCCGCGGAGCATAGGCGAGCATCGCCGCAAACCCTGTGAAGCGGGGGTCGCACGTAGCTTCTGGAGTGCTGCGAGGGCCTTGCCGAGCTAAACATCATAAATCAGGTTGAAATTATGTAGATTTAGGCTAGCGTGATCTTCCCGGGCCGCGTCCGAGGTCCGGCATCCCCACGAAAACCGCACCAGAGCAGGAAGAAAGGAATCAAAGCGATGCCCGAGATCACCACCCCCAACCGGCCGAGCAGAGCGGCGCAGCGATGGCGCCGAACGAGCGCCGCGGTCGTCACGACATTCGTCGCGGCGCTCGCGTCGAGCGCGACTGCCGCCGGCCCCGCGCTCGCCGACACGCCGAGCTCACCTCCCCCGGTGACGATCCTCACCGAGGGCAACGTCGGTCACGGCGACTTCTTCATCTCGCCGTTCGGCGGCACCGATAAATACGCCAACGGTCCCGAGATCCTCGATCAGCAGGGCAACGTCGTGTGGTTCCAGGCGGTGCCCGCCGGCCAGGAGGCGGCCGACTTCCGCACGCAGACCTACCACGGGCAGCCGGTGCTGACCTGGTGGCAGGGCACCGGGCTCGGCGGCCTCGCGAAAGGCACCGACTACATCTACAACAGCCACTACCAGCAGATCGCGACCGTCAACGCGGGCAACGGCTTCAGCGCGGACGGCCACGAGTTCGTGATCACGCCGCAGAACACGGCGTTGATCCTGGCCTACACGACGGCGACGGCGGACCTGTCCTCGATCGGTGGCCCGTCGAACCAGACGGTGATCAACGGCGTCGTGCAGGAGATCGACATCCCGACCGGCAAAGTCCTGTTCCAGTGGAACAGCGCCGAGCACGTGCCGTACTCGCAGAGCGAGCAGCCGCTGCCCGCGTCGGCGAGCTCGCCGTGGGACTGGTTCCACGTGAACGCCGTGCACCTCGACACCGACGGCAACCTGTTGATCGACGCGCGCGACACGTGGACGACGTACAAGGTCGCTCGCCACAGCGGCAACGTCATCTGGCAGCTCGGCGGCAAGGCGAGCAGCTTCACGCTGCAGGCTGCGCCCGGACAGAAGCTCAACAACGCCGGCGAGATCTTCGCCTGGCAGCACGACCCCGTGGCGCTCGGCAACGATGTCTACACCGTGTTCGACAACGAGGCGGCGGGCGTCGCCAACACCGGGACCGACCCGACCGCCGAGTTCGGTCTCAGCCGTGCGGTGCGCTTCAAGCTCGATGAGCGTGCGCACACGGCGACGCTGCTGAAGTCCTACAACCAGCCGGACGCGCTGACGGCGCCCTCGCAGGGCAACGCGCAGACGACCGCCGACGGCAACCTGCTCGTCGGCTGGGGCTCGCTGCCGTACTTCTCCGAGTACGACACGGCCGGCGACCTGCTGTTCAACGCCAAGTTCCCGACCGGCGTAAACAGCTACCGCGCCTACCTGCAGCCGTGGAGCCCGGGCAGCGGAGGGCTGGGCGGGTACGGCGGCTCCGGGCATGGCCACGAGGGCTACCCAGGCCGGGGCCACGGCGGCTCCGGCCACAGCGCGCGGCGCCGCCATCAGCAGTCTGGCGCCGCCTCGCGACGCTCGCACGGGAGCCCGCAGCGCGGTCGATGAAGTCGCTGCACGATTGACGTGAGGGGGCACCGCCCGAACGCGCGCGTAGCGTGATTCGGGTGGTGCCATGCCTCCGAGCACCTACCGGTTGGTTCGGAGCTCGACGCTGCGCTAGCCTCCCCGCCGTCCCCGGCGGCGCTTTGATCGCTTGGCGAGGGGTAGCTAGTTGGAGATGGAGAAGCCACACAGAACGGGCGCGGTTGCGCGAAACGGAGCTCCGGCGACGACGGGTGCGCGCAGCCTGCTCGCAGTCTCTCTGGCGCTCGCCGCACTCGGCATCTGGCTCGCAACTTCTCCTGCTGCGCTGGCGGCCGGAACAGGGGCCGTCTCGGGTGTTGTCACGTCTTCCTCCGAAACCAAAGAACCGATCGCCGGGATCGAAGTGTGTGTGCAGGAAGCCGTGGCAACCTCCGTCGCGCAGTGCACCACGACGAACGAAAAAGGGGAATACGAAGTCGCTGCGCTGACGGAAGGCAACTACGACGTCAAGTTCTCGGTCCCGGCCGAATCGGGGCTGAGCTACCTGACGCAGTTCTTCAACGGCAAGGCGACTCAGGCAGAAGCGGAACCTGTGTCGGTCGTCGAAGGGGCGGTGACTACCGGCATCGACGCAGCTCTCCTGCCGGGCGGGACGATCTCCGGCACGGTCAGCTCGGCGGCGACGAAAGCGATGCTTGCCGGTGCGCGCGTGTGCGCGCGCGATGCCGGGACCGAAGTCGAACGCTGCGCGACGACGGCAGCCGACGGGACCTACGCCGTAACGGCGCTGGCAAGCGGGAGCTACGTGGTGCACTTCGAATCCATCGAAGCCGGAAGCATCTACGCGCCGCAGTTCTACAACGACGCGACCAGCGAAGCCGCAGCCGAAGCGGTGGCCGTCACGGCCGGCTCCAGCACGACGGGGATCGACGCAGTGCTCCAAGGCGTTCCCGTGGCGTTGCTGAAACCGGCGATCGTCGGCCGCGCGATCGAAGGCCAGACACTCTCGTTCCTCGCCGGGACGTGGACCAACGCGCCGACCAGCCTGATCGATGAGTGGGGGCGCTGTGACGGCACGGTGATCGAAAGCTGCCACACGGTCGCGACCACGCCGACCTACACATTGACCTCCGCCGACGTCGGGCACACGATCAGGATCCGCGAGCAGGCGTCCAATGAATACGGCGCCGGCGCCCCCGAATATCTGTTCTCGCCGCCGACCGCGGTCGTCGTCGCTCCCGCCCAGGCGGGCGCTCCGCCTGCAACGGCGCCCCCGACGACGGGGCCCGGCTCGGGCGTGCTCTCCACGACGGCGAGTGCGGCAACGACGGCGCAGCTCAAGGCGCTGCTGGCAGGCCTGCTCGCCCCGCGCGGCAAGAGCGCCAAGATCGGCGCGCTGCTGAAGCATCGCGGCTACGCCGTCTCGTTTGTCTCGCTCACGGCCGGCAGGCTGTCGATCGCCTGGTATCTCGTGCCCAAGGGCGCACGTGTGGCCGCCGCCAAGCCCGTGCTCGCGGCCGTCGGCAAGATCAGCACGCCGGCGAGCGGCGCGAGCAGGTTGACGGTCAAGCTGACCGCCAAGGGACGCAGCCTGCTCGCGCCGGGCAAGCCGCTGAAGCTGACCGCCAAGGGCGTGCTCGCGGCGAGCGGTCGTCCGTCGCTTGTCGCGACGCGCTCGTTCACGTTGAAGCGCTGACCGCGGGGCGATCCGCCGCCGACCGTATCGTGCGGGGATGGCGCACACGAGGCTCTACCGCGGCGGCAAGCTCGAGCGCGAGGACTTTCCGGCCAAGGACATCTCCGAGTACATCAAGGACCCGGAGGCATGCGTCTGGCTCGACTACTGCGAACCGACGCAGGCCGAGCTGGCGACGATCAGCGAGGAGCTCCAGCTGCACCCGCTGGCGGTCGAGGACGCGGTCACCGAGCACCAGCGCCCGAAGATGGACCGCTACGACTCGCACCTGTTCGTAAGCGCCTACTCGCTGCACCTCGACACTGCGTCGGGCGAACTGCAGACGAGTGAGGTCGGCGTGTTCGTCACGGCCAAAGCGCTCGTCACCGTGCGCAAGGACGAGGGCGTCGACATCACGGGCGTGCTCGCGCGCTGGGACGAATCGAAGGACCTCGCCGAGCACGGGGTCTCGTTCCTGCTGTGGGGCCTGCTCGACGACATCGTCGACGGTCACTTCGAAGCCGTGCAGTCGCTCGACACGGAGATCGAGTCGCTCGAGGACCTGCTGTTCGACGAGCGTCCTCAGGAACGGGAGGTGCAGCGACGCTCCTTCGAGCTGCGCAAGAGCCTCGTGCTGCTGCGCCGGCTGGTCGTGCCGATGCGCGAGGTCGTCAACTCGCTGATGCGCCGCGACCTGCACGTGGTCGACGAGGGGATGGCGCCCTACTACCAGGACGTCTACGACCACGTGATGCGCGCGACCGACTGGACGGAGTCGCTGCGCGACCTGGTCACGACGATCCTCGAGACGAACATCGCGATCCAGGGCAATCGCATGAACCTGGCGATGAAGAAGGTCACGAGCTGGGCGGCGATCATCGCCGTGCCCACAGCGATCACCGGCTTCTACGGCCAGAACCTTCCCTACCCGGGCTTCGCAGAACACTGGGGCTTCTGGTTCTCCTCGGCGCTGATCGTCGTGATCTCGCTCTCCCTGTACTGGTCGTTTCGCCGTCGCGACTGGCTATAGCTCGAAGCTCGCGCCCGCGTGACCTCCGGCGCGGCTCGCGTCAGGTGCGATCATGGGCTGCTGGTGCAACGTCCATGACCGACCGAGGGATGCACGGTGTCTGATCGCAGTGGCCGCGAGGTGCTCGAAGAGTGGCGCGGGCTGATGGAGTCGGCGGTCTCCTCGGCGGCGTCCGCCGCCGGGCGCCCCGATCTCCCGCGCGAGCTGCTGGGGGCGATGCAGAGCCAGATGGCCCAGATGCAGCGCGTCGTCGACCGTGAGCGCCTGCAAGGCAGCGAGCTGGCCGCCCGCATTCTCGCCCCGATCGACGCCGTCCTCGATCTGCTCGAAGAGGGCGGCGCGACGCTGCGCAGGGAGGCTGAAGCGCTCGAGACGGCGGGACGCGCGCTGCAGGAAACCGCCGGGCTGATGAAGCGTCAGGCAGAGCTGTTCGAGCAGACGATCGGCGCACTGCGCGAGCCGGCTGAGCTGGCCAAGGCCGCCGCCGGGCTCGACCGCCGCTCGCGTAAGACGCGAGGCGGCACAGCCGGGACGCGCGGCGGCGCAGGGGAGCGCTCGAGCAAGGCCACCAAGAAGCCGGGGCGCGCCGCAGCCAAACGGGCGAGCAGTGGGGACAAACGGGCGGACGGCGCCGCCGAACGGAAAAGCGCTACGCAGCCGGCCGGTGCCGCCGCCAAGCGCCGGCGCTCCACCAAACGCTAGGTGCCGCCGGGCCGCCGGCCGTTCGAGTCACTCGCTGCCGTGGACCGCAGCTCGCCTAACCGTGGCGCGTGTTCTCGACGAGCCGCTTGAGCTCTCCGGGGCGGCCGTTGACGAAGATCGCCCGCGTGGCCGCCTCGACGGGGCCTTTGATCAGCATGCCGAGCAGGCGGCCGGGGTCGGCGTCGAGCTTGTACGTCGCCCGCGTGCGCCCGGCGCCCAGGTCCTCGAGCTCCCACGAGCCCTCGACCGACTTCATCTCGCCCTGCTCCTGGGTCCAGGACAGGCGTGTCGGTCCGTCGTAGCTGAAGCGCACGCGCGCCTTGATCCGCCGGACCTTGATGTCATTCTCGGTTTCCACGAGCACTGGACGGCCGGCGTCGTCGTGCTCGAGCGCGCTGATCGCGTCGAGGCCACCCTGCCAGTCCGGCGCCGAGAGCACGTCCTCGACGATCGCCCAGACATCGTCCAGGGACGCGTCGATCTCGCTACTCGCAGTGCCGCCCAGGTGTGCCATCGCGATCCTCTCGGCCGGGAGCAGTCGATGCTAGCGCGAGGCCGGCCGTGCCGGTCCAGCCGATCGCCGGTCTGCACCGATCGCCATCCACGCGTCCAGGCCGCTCAGGCGAGGATCGCTGCATCGGCGAGAATGTCGGAGTGAGCGACGCCCCGATCCCGCTCGGCCCCGAGGACCGTGCGATCCTCGAGCTCGAGTGCCGCACGATCGCAGGACACACGTGCAAGGTGGTCCGGCTCGCTGCCGGGGAGCAGGGCGAGCTCGAGCTCGAACGGCTGCGCGAGCGCATCGCCGAGCGCATCGCGCTGGCGCCGGCGCTCACGCGCAGACTGGGCGGCAGCGCGCACGAGCCGGCATGGGTCAGCGACGACGATTTCGAGCTGAACGAGCACGTCGTGGCTGCGCCCGTCGAGCAGGCGCTCAACCAGTCAGAGCTGCGCACGCTCGTCGCGCGGCTGTTCGAGCAGCGCCTCGACCGCTTGCGCCCGCTGTGGCGGATCGACGTGGCGCCGCTGGATGACGGCGGCACGGCGCTGATCTGGCGGATCCACCACGCGCTCGCCGACGGCACGGCGTCGGTCCGCTTCGCCCGCGCGCTGCTGTGGGACGACAGCCCCGAGTCGGCGATGACCAGGGCGCAGGCGCACGCGGCTCATGCCGCAGACGAGGCGCGCCGCCGTGCGCACCTCGCGGGCTTCCTGCGCCGCGAGTACGCTCGCGGCGAGTGTCGCTCGCCGTTCGACGGCACGATCGGCACGCGCCGCGAGGTCGCCTTCGCCGCTGTGCCGCTGAGCGCGCTGCACGAGGCGGCGAAGGCGCTCGACGACGCGACGGTCAACGATGCCGTGCTGAGCATCGTCGCCGGCGCCGTCGGGCGCTGGGTGAGGCTGCGCCACGGCGACCTGGGGACGATCCGCGTGCAGGTGCCCGTGAGCCTCCATCACGAGGGCGACGAAGTCGCCAATCACGACTCGTTCTTCTCGGTCGGCCTGCCGCTGAACGAGCCGGATCCGGTAGCGCGGTTGCGCGCGACGCACGCCGCGACGAGCGAGCGCAAGATCGACCACGACGCCCAGTACCGCGAGCACCTGCTGCACGAGCTCGCGGGCGTACCACCGCTCGAGCACCTGCTCACGCGCATGGAGCGCAACCCGCGACGCTTCGCGCTGAGCGTCTCCAACGTACCCGGGCCGCGCGAACCGGTCAGCGTGCTCGACGCGCCCGTCGCGCACTTGCACTCGATCGCCGAGATCGGCGAACGCCACGCGCTGCGCGTCTCCGCGACATCGCTCGCTGGGCTCTTGTGCTTCGGCCTGTGCGCCGACCCACACCTCGTCGATCAGTTGCACCTGATGGCTGAGGGGATCGAGGCCGAGGCGCAGGAGCTCCTCGACGCCGCGGGCGTCGTCGCATAGCACTCGGGCGGGCGCCCCCGCAAGGTACGTGGCGTCGAGCGCCCGACGCTCAGGTAACTGCAGGAGTTAGCCGATTGGGGATGAAATTGCCCGGTGAGCTTGCCCCGAAAGCGAGAGGAGCGCCGAACAGTGGATAAAAAGAAACTCGTCCTCGCCGCGATGATCTTCGCGGTCGCGATGCTGTTCATCGATCAGACGATCGTTGCGCTCGCGGTGCCGAACCTGCAGCGCGAGCTGCACCTCTCGCCGACCGGCTCGCAGTGGATCGTCAACGGCTACCTGCTCTCGCTCTCGGCGCTGTTCGCACTCGGCGGCAAGATCGCCGATGTCTACGGCCCGCGGCGCATGGTGACGATCGGCGTAATCGCCTTCGCGCTCTGCTCGGCACTGTGCGGCGCGACGCCGACAGGCTCGCTCGCCGAGACCTGGATGATCGTCTTTCGCGTGCTGCAGGGTGCCGCAGCGGCGGTCCTGTTCCCGGCTGCGCTGGCGATCGTCGTCGCGAGCTATCCCGTCGACGGACGGGGCAAGGCGCTTGCGGTGTTCTTCTCGATCACGGGCGCGCTGACGGCGGTCGGGCCGATCGCGGGCGGCTACCTGACCGAATGGACGTGGCGCTCGATCTTCTGGGTCAACGTTCCCGTGGCGATCATCGCGCTCGTGCTGATCGTGCGCTCGAACCCAACCGAGCAGCGCAGCCGCTCGCGGATCGACGCGCGTGGCGCGCTGCTCGTGAGCGCCGGGATGGGCATCGCCGTCCTCGGCCTGCAGCAGGCCGGGGTGTGGGGATGGGACAGCGTGGCGACCTGGTTGTGTCTGATCGCCGGCCTCGCGCTGCTGGCGGCATTCGTGCGCTTCGAGCTGCGCGTGCCCGATCCGCTCGTGCCGATGCGCCTGTTCGGCGACCGCGCGTTCCTGGTCGACAACGTCGTCCTGTTCCTGCTTTCGATCTGCTTCGTGCCGCTGTTCTTCTTCGCCAGCCTGTACGCGCAGATCGCGCTCGGCGAAAGCGCGGGTGAGGCCGGGCTGTACATCCTCGTGTTCTTCATCGGCTTCACGATCGGCGCTCAGCGTGGCGGGCGTCTGCTCGACAGCCAGGGCGTGCGCCCGGCGGTCGTGCCGGGCTGCGCGATCGCCGCCGTCGGCTTCTATCTGTGGGCCGAAGCGCTCGACGACCTGTCGTTCAACGAACAGTGGTGGCGCCTGGCGATCGCCGGGCTCGGCGTCGGCATGGTGCTCGGCCCGGTCAGCACGGACGCGCTCAATCGCGCCGGTCACGCCACGTACGGGGCCGTCACAGGCCTCACGCAGACCGTGCGCAACTTCGGCGGCAGCCTCGGGCTGGCTGTGCTCGGGTCGATCCTGATCAGCGAAAACGTCTCGCGCGTGGCGAAGACGCTCGGCCGGGTGGGCGTGCCCAAATCACGGGCAAACGAAGTCGCGCACGCGATCTCCGGCGCCTCCGGCGGCGCCGGCAGCGGCGCGCCGGGCTCAGGACGTGCATCGCATGCGATCATGCATCAGATCCAGCTCGACTTCGCACACTCGACGCAGACCGTCGTCTATGGCATGGCCGGGGCGATGGCACTCGCCTTCATCGTCGCGCTGCGCGCGATGCCGGGCGGCAAGGCCGAGGCGGCCGAGGCGGCCGCGCCTGCCAGTGGCGAGGGCCCGACGGCGGGCGCTGTGCCGGCCCAGGTCGCCGGTACCTCCAGCTGAGCACGCCTCCGGACCCGGCACGGCCCGGAGGCGGTCAGAGCAGCTCCAAGTCGCCGCGCGAAAGCGCCCATGAGCGTGGGGCGGACGGATCGAGCGGGAGCTGCTCGCCGAGCACGAGCGCCATCAGCGTCTCTCGCGTGCGGTATCCGAGCGATCCCAAGGCCGCCGCGCCGCGTTGCGAGGAGAAGTTGCACAGCACGAAGTCGGCCTGCGCTGCCGCGGCGACGCGCCGTAGCAGCCGACGCTGGAGGCCTGTGTCGCACCGCTCGAGCAACAGCTCGCAGACGTCGGCGAGCACGAAGCGGCCGTGGCAACGGTGGCGGAAGATGGCCAGGCCTGCCTCGTCCGGTGCATCCGAGCGCACTGCTCTGTAGCTCGACCAGCGCCCATAGCGCCAGCGCAGATAGTCGTCGTGCTTGAGCGTCGCGAGCCGCTCGCCATGCAGCTCGGCGGGCACCGTCAGGCGGTCGAGCAGCGCCCGGTCCGCCAGCGCCGACGCCGCCGATGTTTGGGCAGGGGCCGGACGCAGGCCCCGCTCGCTCGCACGCATTCCGCGCGAGAGCAGGGTACGCGGCAGTCGTGCGCACGGGCGGACGAAGGAACGCAGTCCGCTCACCTCGGGGCGTCCGAGCCTCCTGCCGCCGCGGGCGCTCGCGCCGTTCGGGTTGCCCCACACGAACTCGACGTCCGGCGAGAACTCCATCGCCGTGCGTAGGGCCAGCGAGATCCCCAGCATCCGGTGGCGGCGATCGATTGCGAGATCGACGGCGCGCAGCGTCGCCACCGTCCGCCCCTGGGCGCTGAGGAGCCAGGGCATGTACGCATAGAAGCCGACGACCGAGCCGCGCAGCTCGACCACGACCATCAGCGAGCGCCCGAATGGGCCTTCCAGGTGCTTCCAGCGGAAGTACTCCGAGCGAGTGCCGTCGAGGAGTCCGCGCGGCCATTCGCCGAACGCGCTTCCCAGCAGCTCGAGCACGGCAGGCTCGTCGTGCGGCTGGAAGAGGCGGATCGTCAGCGCCTTGCCGCTCGCACTCGCGCGACCGGCAAGGCTCCCTTCAATCAGACGCCCGCCGAGGTCCGGCAGAGATCCCGACGCGCGCAATCAGTCGCCGCCGCGATCATCGACGCCGACACCGGCGAGCACGCGATCGCCGTCGAGCTCGACCGTCGCGGGCTCGGCCTGGGCCACGCGGGGCACGAGCAGGCCGGCGAACAAGCACACGACGAGGAAGCCCGTCGCCATCAGGAAGGTCAGCGTGAAGCCGGTCACGGCCGGCTCGCCTTTGACGGTGTGGGCGGCGATGAAGGTCGCCGAGAGCTGACCGCCGAGCGCGCCGCCGAGCGTGCGCATGACCGTGTTCATGCCGGTGGCCACGCCTGTCTGGTGGCTTGAGACCGACTGCACGATCAGGTTGCCGAGCGCCGCGAACGCCAGCCCGATGCCGACGCCGAGCAGTCCGGCGGCGACGAGCAGGTCGTATGGGTGGCTGTGGGTGATCGACAGCAGCGCGAACGACGCCGTCGTGAAGGCAGTGCCGGCGAGCAGCGCCGCGCGCGAGCCGAAGCGCGCCGAGATTTTCCCGGCGTAGATGCCGAGGATCGTCATGCCGATCGTCGAGGGCAGCAGGTAGAGGCCCGAGACGACGACCGACGCGCCGAAGCCGAAACCCGTGCTCTTCGGAAGCTGGGCGAACTGCGGCAGCACGATGAACGACGAGTACATGCCGGCGCCCAGCAGGAAGGCGGCGAGGTTCGTCGTCCACACGCCGCGGATGCGCATCATCGTCATGTCGATCAGCGGGTTGAGGCTGCGCACCTCGACGGCGACCCACACCAGCGTCACGGCGAGGCCCGCGGCGATCAGGCCGAGCGTCTTCGGCGAGCCCCAGCCCCATGCGGTCGTCTGCGAGATCGCGAGCAGCACGGTCGAGATGCCGATCGTCATCAGCGCCGCGGCGAGCCAGTTGATGCGTCCGGGCATGCGCACGGGAGATTCGGGGATGAAGCGCCAAGTGGCCACGATCGCGACCAGCGTCGCCAGCAGCGGGATCCAGAACAGCCAGTGGTAGTTGAGGTGCTCGACGATCACGCCCGACAGCACGATGCCGATGCCTGCGCCGACGCCGAGGATCGCCGAGAGCAGGCCGATGCTGCCGGCGACCTTCTCACGCGGGAACTCGTCGCGCACGATCCCGAACGCGAGCGGGAAGATGCCCCCGCTCGCCCCCTGGATGAAGCGCGCGAGGATGATCACGCCGAGCGAGCTCGAGACCGCTGCCAGCAGCGTTCCGGCAGCGAGGATCACGAGCGTCACGAGCAACAGGCGCTCCTTGCCGTACATGTCGCCGAGGCGCCCGAGGATCGCCGTGCCGACGGAGGCCGAGAGCAGGTAGGCGGTCAGCAGCCACGTGATCCCGTCCTCGCTGGTGTGCAGTGCACGCTGCATCGTCGGCAGCGCCGGCACGACCGAGGAGCTGAGCATCGCGTAGGCGATTCCTGCCAGGGACAGGACAACGAGGATCACCGTCGGGTGAGTGCGGTGTGTTGTCGGCGAGCTCATGCTGGAAAACGACGCGCGCGTCGCGTCGGCGGCCCGCGCTCGCCATCGCCCCGCGGCGTGCTCTCACAGTAGCGAGGCACCTGTGTCACGCCTGCTGGACGGCCGTAGGAGTTGCTGTCAAGCGTGTGGCAGAATCGCCTCGATGATGCGTCCCCTCCTGCTCGCCGCGTGCAGCGCGCTCGTGCTCGCCGCGGCCGGCTGCGGCGGCGGAGGGCACGGCTCGGGATCATCCGCCGGCGCCGGCCGATCCAGCGGCGGCGTCTACCTGGCGGCGGTGGCCAAGGCCGCGGATGTCACCGGCCAGGTCCCGGGCTACAAGTTCGAGCTGACCAGCAGTACGAGCTTCGCCGGGCAGAGCTTCAGCATTCACGGCACGGGCTCGATCGACGACCGGGGCAGGCAGGGCTCGATCAGCCTGCAGGTCGAGGGCAAGACGCTCTCGGAGATCATCAGCCGCCCCTACGTCTACGTCGAGGTTCCGAGCGGCAGCGACGGCTCGGTGCCCGGTGGCAAGCCATGGCTGCGCACCGACATCGACACGTTCACCCAGTCCTTCGGCGGCAGCTCGCTGGGCTCGAGCTCGGCCGATCCGACGCAGGCGCTGAGCTTCCTCAAGGCCGCCGGCACGGTCGCCAAGCTGGGCGTCGAGAACGTGCGCGGCGTGCCTGCCACGCGCTACCACGCGACCGTCGAGCTCGCCCGCTACCCGGCCACGGTCAAGTCGAGCGAGCGTGCCGCCGCGAGCAGTTACGTGCAGACGGTCAAGCGCATCACGGGAAGCGACACGCTGCCGATCGACGTCTGGATCGACGGTCAGAGTCACGTGCGGCGGATTGCGCTCAGCCTGAAGCTGTGCAGTCCGCAGGGCAAGATCG
Organism: uncultured Solirubrobacteraceae bacterium; assembly: GCA_963717665.1. Classification (GTDB taxonomy): domain Bacteria; phylum Actinomycetota; class Thermoleophilia; order Solirubrobacterales; family Solirubrobacteraceae; genus Palsa-744. Next base: position 1,915,915 of record OY970348.1, on the reverse strand, counting down.
ACGAGTCGATCGACATGACGCTGTACGACTACGGCCCCCAGCCCGCAGTCGAGCCGCCGCCCGCGTCGCAGGTGGCCGACATCGGCGATCGGCTCGGCGCCGAAGCCGAGAAGAACCTGCAGAAACTGCACTGCTGAGCCGCGGCATCGCGCCGTGCACGCTCGGGCGGGGCCGCTCAGGCAGGCGCGACGGCCACGGCGTGGTTGGAGCGGATCAGCCCGTCCGGGTCCCAGCGGTGCTTGACCTCGCCCAGGCGGTCGCACACGGCCGCCGGCAGGATCGTGTCGACACCGCATTCGCGCTCGGCGAAGTTGAAGTAGCCGCCGTCGGCCGACCACGGCGCCATCGTCTGCTCGAGCTGATCGAGCGAGCGATCGATCGCCTGGCCCAGCTCGGGGGTCATCGGCAGCCCGATCCCGAACAGCAGGTAGTCGGCGTCGAGCTTGGCGAGCGCGCCCGCGTTCTCGCTCTCCCGCCCGAGCGCGCCGCCGATGTGGCGCAGCTCGGCGAGCAGCAGCGGCGAGCCGGCCTCGGGCCCGACGGCGCCGACGAACGCCTCGATCGCCTCGTCGGGCAGCTGCTTGATCAGGGCGTGGTGGCCGAGACCGGGCACCGGCTGCTCGGGATCCATGTGGATTTTCGAGAGCGCCTCGGCCGGGATCTGCGCGAAGGTGTCCATGATCGGCTCGCCGACCTCACGCAGTGGCGCGATCAGCGCTTCGCCCTCGGCCTGGCTGCCGATGAAGGCGGCGTCGATCGTGATCAGCGGCCGGTCGCGCAGCGGCTCGGGTACGTCGGGCAGCGGCGGCGGGCGCAGGAAGCGCACGATCGAGGTGACCTCCTCGGGAACGGACTCCGTCCAGTCGCGGTAGGCGCGAATCGCATCGGCGCCGAGCTCGGCGGGGAGGATCGTGATGCCCGCGTACAGCTCCGGGATCGGCAGCAGCGCGACATGCAGCGCCGCGACGATCGCGTAGCAGCCGCCACCACCGCGCATCGCCCAGAACAGGTCGGCGTCGTTTTCGGCGTCGACCCGCCGGATCTCGCCCGCGGCTGTCACCAGCTCGATCGCGATCACGCGGTTGCAGGCGAAGCCGTAGCGGCGCCCGAGCCAGCTCAGACCGCCTCCGAGCGTGTAGCCGACCACGCCGACGTCCGGCGCCGAGCCGGGCAGTGAGCAGAGACCCTTCGCCTGGCTGGCCGCACCCAGCTCCATCGCCAGCACGCCGGCTTCCACACGCGCCGTCTGCGCCTCGCCGTCGACCTCGACGCCGCGCATCCGCTCGGTCTTGACGAGCAGCGTGTTCTCGAGCGAGCCGAGCGCGACGGCGCCGTGGCCTGTGCCCTGCGCGGCGACGTTCAATCCGTGCTCGGCCGCGAAACGCACCGTCTTGGCGATGTCATCGGCGCTCTCGACGAGCACGACCGCCTCCGGATGCTGGTCGGCCGCGAGGTTCCATGCCATGCGCGCGGCGTCCCAATCGGCCTCGCCGGGGCGCACCACGGAACCGGAAATCGTCAGCTCCCCCAAGCTCATCGCCGCGCACTCTACAAAAAAGCGAGCCCGGCGTGTCCATCTCGGCGGCCGCCGTTCGTCGTAGCTACGAAACTGTCCTGAAACTCCCCAAGGAGGAAGTCCATGACCTACCTGCTGCAGATCTTCTCATCGACCCCCATGTCCGAGTACGAGGCGCTCTCCGAGCCCCAGAAAAGCGCGCTCACGGGCGAGTACATGGCGATCGCCCAGTCGCCGGGCGTGCTCGGCGGCCACCAGCTGCAGGGGCCCGAGACGGCGACGACCGTGCGCGTGCAGGACGGTCAGACGCTCACGACAGACGGCCCCTTCGCCGAGACCAAGGAGGCCGTCGGCGGCTACTACCTGTACGAGGCAGACGACCTCGACGCGGCGATCGAGCTGGCCGCACGCATCCCGGCGGCGCGCATGGGCGGCGCGATCGAGGTGCGTCCGGTCGTGGAGCGCTGAGCATTCGCGGCCGGCCGAGTCCCGCCGCGCCAGGCGGCGGCTTCGAGCTTCACTTCCGCGAGGAGTGGGGCCGCGTGCTGGCGACCCTGATCGGCTTCCTCGGCGACTTCGACCTCGCCGAGGAAGCCGCCCAGGAGGCTTTCGCGATCGCCGCCGAGCGCTGGCCGCGCGAAGGGCAGCCCGCCAACCCGGGCGCGTGGCTGACGACGACGGCGCGCAACCGTGCGATCGACCGCATCCGCCGCGAGCGCACGCTCGCGGTCAAGACACGGATGCTCGACGTGCCCGAGACGACGGAGGAGGAGATGGAGCGGAGCGAAGAAAGCGTGTTCGCCGACGAGCGCTTGGAGCTGCTGTTCACGTGCTGTCACCCGGCGCTCGCGACCGACGCGCAGGTGGCGCTGACGCTGCGCACGCTCGGCGGGCTGAGCACGCAGGAGATCGCGCGCGCCTTCCTCGTGCCCGAGCCGACGCTCGCGAAGCGGCTCGTGCGCGCCAAGCACAAGATCCGCGCGGCCGGGATCCCGTTCCGCGTGCCCCCCGACCACCTGCTGCCGGACCGGCTCGTGGCTGTGCTCGCCGTCGTCTACCTGATCTTCAACGAGGGCTACGGCGGGCGCGGCGAGCTCGCCGGCGAGGCGATCCGCCTCGGCCGGGCGCTCGTCGAACTGATGCCCGACGAAGCCGAGGTGCACGCGCTGCTCGCGCTGATGCTGCTGCACGACGCACGCCGGCAGGCGCGCTTCGACGGGGATTCGGTCGTGCTGCTCGCCGAGCAGGACCGCTCGCTGTGGGACGAGGCGCAGATCGAGCAGGGGCATGACTCGCTGCGGCGTGCCATGGCGCTCGGTGGCAGCGACAGGGGCATCGGCGGCGGGCCGTATGCCTTGCAGGCGCAGATCGCGGCGCTGCACACAGAGCCCTCGCGCGACTGGTCTCAAATCGCTGCGCTCTACGGACGCCTCGCGGCGCTGACCGGCTCGCCGGTGGTCGAGCTGAACAGGGCCGTCGCGCTGGCCGAGGCGGGCGATCCGGCGGGCGCGCTCGCGCTGGTCGAAGAGCTCGAGCTCGACGGCTACCACTACCTGCACGCCACGCGCGCCGAGCTGCTGCGCCGCCTCGGGCGCGGCGAGGACGCGCGCGCCGCCTATGGGCGCGCGCTCGAGCTCGTGCACGCCGACTCCGAGCGCAGCTTCCTGGCGCGCAAGCTGGCCGAGCTCGAGCACGACTAACCGGGCGGCTCAGGCAGGTGCTGAGCCGAGCAGCGCGCGGCTCACGCGCTCGGGCGCTTCGAGCTGCGGCCAGTGGGCGACGTCCTCCAGCGCAAGCAGAGGCGCCTGCGGCAAGCGCTCACGAATCCGCTCGGCCATGTGCGCGCCGGAGACGGGGTCGAGCATGCCCCAGACGAACTGCAGCGGCACGTCGGTCTGCTCGAGCGCGGCGACCCAGCGCTGTTCGTGGCGTTCGCGGTCTGTGATGTAGCGGATCAAGAGGTGCCCGATGCGCTGGCCGTCGTCGCGGTGCATCGCGCGCCACATCTCGGCGCTGTCAGATGCCGCGTCGTAGTGATCGGCGAACGTCGGGGCGATGCCGGCGGTGAGCAGCTCCTCGGTCATCAGCTCGCCGATGCGCGGTCCGTGCTCGGGATGCAGCAGCGCGTCCTGCGTCGGCTGGCGGCGGTGCACATCGGGGTAGAGGCCGCCGTTGAGCAGGTACACGGCGTGCAGCTGCACGGCGAGCGCTCCTTCAGCGCGACGCGCGAGCAGCTCCTGCGCGACCGACACGGCATAGTCGTGCACGACGAGGATCGTCTCGGCGACCCCCTCATGCGCCCACAGCGCCTGCACGAGGTCGGCCTGCTCGTGCAGCGAGTACTCGTGCTCGAAGGGCTTCGCCGAAGCGCCGAAGCCGAGGAAGTCGGGCATCAACAGCGCGTGGCGCTCGGCCAGCGCGGGGGCGACCTTGGCCCAGTCGTGGGAGGAGCTCGGGAAGCCGTGCAGCAGCGTCATGCTCGCTCCGTCGCCGAGCCGGCGCACGAACACCTCGCGCCCGGCGCCGCCGAGCTCGAGCGTCACGCGCTCGCCGGCGGACCACCACTCGGCGATCGAGTCGCTCATGCGGCTCGGCGCGCACGCCGCTTGGCGATCGCCTCGCGCACGGAGGCCGTGACGGCGGCGCCGGCGACTTCGATCGGCTCGGTGCTGCGCAGCGCGCGGGCGAGCACGAAGGCGCCCTCGAGCGCGGCGATCAGCTCGAAGGCGAGCGCGCGCGAGCGTTTGCGCGGCAGGCCGCATTCGACGAGGCACTCGGTGGCGCCGTCGAGCCAGCCGTCGAACACGTCGGCGCAGGCCTGGCGCATGGGCTCGCTCGTGCTCGAGACCTCGAGCGCGACGGTCGCGATCGGGCAGGCGTCGGCGTAGCCTGATTCGCGCACGCTCACGGCGGCGGCGGCGAAGAAGTTGCGCGTCGCCGCCACGGGGTCGGCGCCGGGCCTGAAGAAGGCGTCGATCAGCTGCCCGTAGAGCGCTCCCGAGGTGCGGATCACCTCCTCGCCGAGCTGCTCCTTGCCGCCGGGGAAGAAGTGGTAGAGCGAGCCGAACGGCGCGCTCGCCTCGGCGACGATCTGCTTGACGCCGGTGCCGGCGAAGCCTTGGCGGCGGAACAGCTCGGCGCTGCGCTGAACGATCCGCTCCCTCGTCTGCGTTGCCATGCGCGCAATGATACGTTACGTCCACTAGAGCGATCTATCTATTTTAATTAAATGAATAGAAAAGGAGCCGGCACAGATGCCCGAGATCGAGCTGACGGCGGGGACGATCGAGTACGAGGACACCGGCGGACAGGGCCCGGTCCTGGTGCTGCTCGGCGGTGGTCTGATGGACGCGCGCGTCTGGGATCCGGTCGTCGATGACCTGCGCGCCGACCATCGCTGCATCGTCCCGACGCTCCCGCTCGGCGCCCACCGCAAACCGATGCGCCGCGACGCCGACCTCTCGCTGCACGGCTTCGGAGTGATCGTCGGTGAGCTGCTCGCGCGGCTCGACCTGCACGACGCGACGCTCGTGCAGAACGACCACGCGGCTGGGCTCGTGCTCGCGGGGGAGAACCCCGAGCGGGTCGCGCGGCTCGTGATCTCCCCGTGCGAGGCTTTCGAGAACTACCCCCCGGGCCTGGCCGGACAGAACCTGAGGCTGCTGGCGAGCATCCCCGGCGGCCTGCTGCTCGCGGCGCAGGTTCTGCGCGTGCGCGCGCTGCGGCGCCTGCCGATCACGTTCGGCTGGATGTCCAAGCGCCCGCTGCCGAACGAGCTGCTCGACCGCTGGTTGCAGCCGCTCCGCACCCAGCGCGGCGTGCGTCGCGATCTGAGCCGCTACGCGTCGGGCGCGAGGCGCCGGCAGATGGTCGAGGTCTGCGAGCGCTTGCGCTCGTTCGACCGCCCTGCGCTGGTTGTTTGGACGCCGGAGGACAAAGTCGCGCGCCCCGAGCACGGACGCCGCTTCGCCGAGCTCCTGCCCGACGCGCGCCTCGTCGAGATCGCCGACAGCTACACGCTGATCATGCGCGACCAGCCGCAAGCCTTCGCCCGCGCGATTCGCGAGTTCGTGCGCGAGACGACTGCCACGGCACACGCCGCATAGCCGCCGCGCGTTCGCGCCCGCCGCTGCCGACCGCATCTGCGCCGGGCCTGCGAGGATGGGGCGATGGCGATTCGCCTGCTGATCACGTGGTTCTCAAATTGCCTGGCGCTGCTCGTCGCGGCGGCCGTGATCCCGGCGATCGGCTACAGCGAAGACTTCGGCACGCTGCTGCTCGCCGGCGCGATCCTCGGCCTCGTCAACTTCATCGTGCGCCCGTGGATCATCCTCTTCACGCTGCCCGCCGTGATCCTCTCGTTCGGGCTCGCGCTGCTCGCGATCAACGCGCTGATGCTGTGGCTGACGAGCAAGATCGTCGACGGCTTCACCGTCGGGCACTTCTGGTCGACCGTCGGCGGGGCGCTGATCGTGTGGGTCGTCAACGCCACGCTCAAGCGCCTGCAGCGCCGCCCGCAGCGCGAGCAGGACGCGGCCGGGTGGGACCGGTGGTGAGCGTTTCGTGTCGCTGCTGCTCGTCAAGCTGACGCTCGCGCCCGCGCTCGTCGTCGGCTCTTCGCTCGCCGGACGCCGCTGGGGCCATCAGGTGGCTGGTCTGCTCGTCGCGCTGCCGCTCGTCGCCGGACCGATCCTCTTGATCACCGAGCTCGAGCACGGCAGACGCTTCGCCGCCGGCGCCGCCGCGGCAGCGCTGCTCGGACTGGTCGCGTTGGTGTGCTTCGTCGTCGTCTTCGCACATGTCGCGCGCCGCGCCGGCTGGCTCGGCGCCGTGCTCGCCGGATGGGCCGCGTTCATCGCCGTCGCGCTCGCCTTCGGGCAGGCCTCGATCCCGGCCGGGATCGCCCTCGCGCTCGCCGCCGGCGCCTTCGCGCTCGCGCCGCGGCTCTTGCCGGCCGACCCGCACGAGCGGGACCTGCCGCTCGCCGAGCTGCCCGGCTGGGACCTGCCGGCGCGCGCCGTGGCGACGGCGCTGCTCGTGCTCGGGCTGACCGGCGCCGCGGCCGGGCTCGGGCCGAGGCTGACGGGCGTGCTCACGCCGTTCCCGGTCTCCAACACCGTGCTCGCCGCGTTCGTGCTCGTGCTCGAGGGACCCGTGCAGCTCGACGACTTCTTCCGTGGCTTCCTGCGCGGCGCTTATGGCTTCGCCGTGTTCTGCTTCCTCGTCGCCGTGCTCGTGATCGGACTTGGGGCGCTCGCCGCCTTCTCGATCGCGCTCGGTGGGGCGGTGCTCGTGCAGGGGATCGTGCGTGCGCTCGCTGGTGCGCGCGGCAGGGAGGTTGGCGGGGCGGCCGGCGACGTGGCCGGATCGTCCCGCTCGGCTACTGGTTCAGCCCGAGCAAATCTATGATTTCGCCGAACGTTTCGACTTCGTGCGCTTCGAATTCGGCGAGCGCTTCTTCGTAGTGGCGCGAGCGTTGCGCCAGCGCCTTCTGCGAGGACGGCACCAGGCGCGCGAGTTGCTGCGGCATGAAGCCGACGCCGACGTAGTTTTCGTAGAACGTCTGCCTGAAGTGGATCGTGGTGGCGGGCAGCGCCGTGTAGCCGCTCGCCTTCCATGCGCGCAGATCGCCGCACACGTCGGGCGGCGGCGTGCGCACCTCGGCGAGGCCCTGGCGCGTGTACTTACGCACGGCGCGCGTCAGCGAAGCGCTGCTCCAGCTGAGCTTCGAGACGGCGCGCGAGAACCTCGTGGCCGCCGCCATGCCGGGCTGATAGCCGGCGATCGTCATCGCGCCGATCAGCTCCCACGTGAGCTTTTCGGAGTCTTCGTTCTGCGGTGAGCCGGCGACGACGCGCGGGCATTCGCTGCGCAGGCGCTCACGCAGCGCCAGGATCCGCGCGTGCGCGGTCGGTATCAGGCGATGCCCGGTGCTGACGAGCGCGTAGTTGGCGCGCACGTAGGCTTCGGTCGTTGCCCCATCGGAGGCCGCAAGCGAGGGGGATGCCAGCATCGCCGCGCACGATCCGAGCGCGGCGAGCGTCGCCGACAGCGTGAGCACGGCCCCTCTCATCGACGTTGAGCCTACTCGCCTGACGGGCGATTCGAGCCGTTTCGGAGCCGGCTCAGAGGCTTGACAACGCGAGAACGCATGGCGTTTTGAAGCAACTCTTACATTCCTCACCGGTGGATGTGGCACGCTTCCGACCTCGACATCGGCGGGCTGAAGGGGGCGAGCCCGGTTGGATGCCGTGCACTCGCACATGCGCCGCAACGTACTCATCATCCTGGGCGCCGCCGCGCTCGTGTGGGGCGCGCTCGCGCTCGCGCTCGGCTCGGCGAGTCTGAAGCTCGGCTCCTCGGGCTCGCGCTCGCGCAGCGCAGCCTCGCCGGCGTGCCTGCCCGACACGCTCGCGCACACTGCCACGCTCGCAGGCACGAGCGTCGAGGTCTCGCCGGCGCCCGACACGGTCACGGCCAACCCGCACGCGCAGGTCAGCTTCCTCGGGGCGCCTGCGGGCGAGATCCGCGTGCGCTCCGTCGTCGGCTCGCACAGCGGCAGCCACGCCGGGCACCTGCGCGCCTACTCCCAAGGCGACGGCGCGAGCTTCCAGCCAGACGCTCCGTTCGACGCCGGCGAGAGCGTCACCGTGCGCGCCACGGTCGGCGCCGGCGCCGGTAAGCCCGTCTCGTTCGGCTTCCGCGTCGACACGCCGTACTCGACGGCGCACACGGGCACGTTCCCCAACGCGCAGCCGCCGCCGCAGGACTACGAGACCTTCTACACGCAGCCCGGCGTGCAGGCGCCGGTGATGACCGTCACCGTGCCCGATCGCGATCCGGGCGCCGGCGAGATCCTCACGACCAACGGCCCCGGGCCGGGCCAGTACGGGCCGCTGATCTACACCCCGCAAGGGCGGCTCGTCTGGTTTCAGAAGCTGGGGGGCGGCGAAACGGCAGAGGATCTCAACGAACAGACCTACGACGGGCAGCGCGTGCTGACGTGGTGGAAGGGGCGCGTGCTCTCGCTCGGCTTCGGCCAGGGCGAAGACGTCGTGATGAACGCCCACTACCAAACCGTCGCGAGGATCCCCGGCGGCAACGGCTTGAAGGCCGACCTGCACGAGCTGCAGATCGCCCCGCACGACGTCGCCTACATCACGGCCTACAACCCGATCCTCTGCGACCTGCGCTCGGTACAGGGATCGGCCGGCGGCACGATCGTCGACACGGCGATCCAGCAGATCGACGTGCACACGGGCCTTGTGCGCTCCGAATGGCACAGCCTCGACCACATCGGCGCCGACGAGTCCGAAGTCGAAGCGCCGAGCGGCGCCTCGCCGTGGGACTACTTCCACATCAACTCGATCGACCGTGCGCCGGACGGCGACCTGTTGATCTCGGCGCGCAGCACGTGGGCCGGCTACCTGCTGCAGGCGGGCAGCGGCAAGGTCCTGTGGCGCCTCGGTGGCAACAAGAGCTCGTTCAAGATGGGGCCTGGGACGAAGATGGCCTGGCAGCACGACGGGCGCGTGATGGCAGACGGCGAGCTGACGTTCTTCGACGACGGCTCGAACCCGCCGATCCACAGCCAGTCGCGCGGCCTGCGGATCAAGCTCGACTTGGCTTCACACCAAGTGCGCCTGAGCAAGTCCTACACACACGCCAACCCACCGCTGCTCGCCGCAAGCCAGGGCAACATGCAGACGCTCGCCAACGGCAACGTGCTGCTCGGCTACGGCGGCGTTCCGGCGATCAGCGAGTTCGCGCCCGACGGCTCGCTCGTGTTCGATGCCCACCAGCCGTTCGACATGTCCTTCTACCGGGCCTATCGCCGCCCCTGGAGCGGCCGTCCGGCGACGCCGCCGGCGGTGCTCGCGAGCCTCAACGACACCGAAGAAGAGACGATCGTGCACGCGAGCTGGAACGGCGCCACCGACGTCGCCGCCTGGCGCCTGCTCGCCGGTGAGCAGCCGGGGTTGCTGAAGGCGCAGGCCGTGATCCCGGTGAGCGGCTTCGAGAGCTCGGCGACGCTGCCGCGCAAGTACGCCTACGCGGCCGTGCAGGCGCTCGACTCGGCCGGGCGCGCGCTCGGCACGTCGAAGACGGCCGCCGTGATCAGCTACGACGCCTCGCTGCGGGACTCCCGATGATCGCGATCCGGCGGCCGCTGCAGCGGCCGGTCCGCGGGCGCCCTAGTAGGCCGGTTTGGACTTGTGCTTCTTCGTCGTCGTCGTGCTCGTCGGCGTCTTCGAGCTCGTCGGCGTCGTGCTCGTCGAGGACGAGGAGGACGAGCTGCTCGAGCCGCACCCGGCCACCGCGACGGTGCTCGCCAGCACGGCCAGCGCCGTTAGGATGGCGGTCAGTGGCGTTCTTCTCATGGGGCGGGCTCCAATCGTCGCTCGTGGGCTCGGCGGCCCACCCTACCAAGCACCTGCGACGCTTCTCGCCGGTCACGCGTAGCGCATCGCACCCCGGCAGGCACCGCTCGACACGGGGGCGAGGCGCATGAGCGTGGAGGTCACTGCGAGCGCGGCACCGGCCGATCCGCCGGCGGTCGAGAGCAAGCGCGGCTCGGGCTCGGCGTGGCTGCTGGCCGTCTGCTGCGTGGCGCAGTTCATGGTCATCCTCGACCTGAGCATCGTCAACGTGGCGCTGCCGTCGATCCAGTCGAGCCTGGGCTTCACCTCGCCGGAACTGCAGTGGGTCGTCGACGCATACGCGATCACCTTCGCCGGCTTCCTGATGCTCGGCGGGCGGGCGGCCGACCACTACGGGCAGCGGCGCATGTTCGTGATCGCGCTCGTGCTGTTCGCCGTCACCTCGCTGGTCGGCGGCGCCGCGCCGAGCCAGGGCTGGTTGATCGGCGGTCGCGCGATCCAGGGCATCGCGGGCGCGCTGATGGCGGCCTGCTCGCTGGCGATCATCACGGCGTCGTTCGAGCCGGGGCCGAAGCTGCACCGGGCGATCGGCATCTGGGCGATGATGAACGGGCTCGGGGGAGCCTGCGGCGTGCTGTTCGGCGGGGTCATCGTCGAAGCGCTGAGCTGGCGCTGGGTGCTCTTGATCAACCCGCCGATCGCGCTCGGCGTGGCGATCGTCGCCTGGGCGGTCGTCACCGAGCGCGTGCGCAATCGCGAGCTGACGTTCGACCTGGCCGGTGCGCTGACGCTGACGATCGGGCAGATCATCCTCGTCTACGGCGTCGTCGAAGCCGGTCTGAAGGGCTGGAGCACGTTCGACGCGCTCGGCCCGATCATCCTCGGCATCGTGCTGCTCGGCGTGTTCGGCCTGATCGAGGTGCGCTTCGCGTCGAACCCGCTGATCCCGTTCAAGGCTCTGACGAAGACGCTGCAGGCGGCCAACAACATCGTGCTGCTGTTCAGCGCGGCGCTGTTCCCGATGTGGGTGCTGAGCTCGCTCTACCTGCAGCAGGTGCTCGGGCTCTCGCCGCTGCACACGGGGCTGATCTTCCTGCCGATGACGATCGTGCTGCTGCTCGTCGCCCAGCGCGCCGGCAAACTCGTGACCCTGTTCGGCGTGCGCCCGGTGCTCGGCGCCGGTCTGGTGATGCTGACCGCCGGGCTCCTGCTGCTCAGCTTGATCGGATCCAGCGGCAGCGGCATCGTCTACGTGATGATCCCCGGCCTGCTCGTGGCGGCCGGGATCGCGATGTCGATCGTGCCCTCGACGATCGCGGCGACGACCGGTGCGAAGGAGGGTCAGGCGGGACTCGCATCGGGCCTCGTCAACACCTCGCGCCAGGTCGGCGGCGGCCTCGGCCTGGCCGTGCTGATCACGCTGGCCACGCAGCACACGACGCACCAGATCGGGACCGGCGAGCAGGTGCCGGAAGCGCTGACGCAGGGCTTTGCGCTGGCGTACAGGATCGGCGCGGGCTGCGCCGGCGTGGCGGCGCTCTTGACCTTCCTCTCACTGCCCGCGCCGGACGCGGCCGTCGCCAAGGGCGTGCGGCGCTTCGCGCTCGTGATCGGCTTGGTGCTCGCCCTGTTCGTCGGGCTGACGGCTGCGTTCTCCGGCAACAAAGCGCCACCGGTCGGCCAGTACACGACCCACGGCGCCTACAGCTACGTGTCGGCGCCGACGCTGCACCCGCCCGAAATCCGCATCTCCAAGGACGCGCCGGCCTCGCAGCTCGCGCCCGGCTACATCTTCACGGCGAACTTCCTCGACCTCAACGAACCGCCGATCATCGGCCAGAGCGGACCGCTGATCCTCGACCGCCGGCTGCAGCCGGTGTGGTTCCAGCCGGTGCCCGAAAAGGTGGTCGCCGCGAATCTCAGCCTGCAGACCTACCACGGCAAGCCGGCGCTCGCTTGGTGGCAGGGCAAGGTCACGAACACGGGCGCCACCGAAAGCGGCGAATACGTGGTCGTCGACCAGCACTACCGGCAGGTGGCGCGCTTGAAGGCGACCGGCGGGTGGGTGCTCACGCTGCACGAGATCGTGATCGACGGCGAGCACGCCTGGGTGACGGCGAACAAGAACATCCCGAAGAACCTCGCGAGCTTCGGCGGCGCCTACAACGGCGCGCTGATCGACTCGGCCGTGCAGGAGTACGACCTGCGCACGGGCAAGCTCGAGCGCAACTGGGATGCGATCGACCACATCCCGCTGAGCCAGTCCCAGGCCTCGCTGCCGACCAACGGCTTCCCCTGGGACGCCTACCACGTCAACTCGATCCAACTGACCGGCAACGGCAAGTTCCTCGTCTCGATGCGCGACACGTTCGCCGCCTACCTCGTCGACATCTCGAGCGGGAAGATCGAGTGGACGCTCGGCGGCAACGACTCGAGCTACGAGTTCGGTCCGGGCGCTGCCTTCGAATGGCAGCACGACGTGGTGCTGCAGCCGGACTCGACGGTCAGCGTGTTCGACGACCATTGCTGTCGGCTGACCGGCGGCGGCACCTCGGTCGACCCGACCGGGCCGTCGCGCGGGCTCGTGCTGAGGCTCGACCAGCAGACGCACAAGGCGAAGCTCGTCGCTCAGTACGGCGAGCGCGGCGACTTCCGCTCCGAATACATGGGCGACACGCAGCCGCAGGTGAACGGCAACGTGTTCGTCGGCTGGGGCTCGGAACCGTACTTCTCCGAGTACGACAAAGCCGGCAAGCTGCTGTTCGAAGGCGAGCTGCCCGGTCCCAACGTGAGCTACCGGGCAACGCTCGAGCCGTGGGTCGGTGAGCCGCTGACGGCACCCGCCGGCGCGGCACGCCAGTCGGGAGGCAAGACGTTCGTCTACGCGAGCTGGAACGGCGCCACGCGCCTGGCCTCCTGGCGGGTTCTGGCCGGCTCGGGGGCCGGGTCGCTCGCGCCGGTCGCCGCGCACGCGAAGGAGGGCTTCGAGACGGCGATCGAAGTGCCGCAGAGCTACCGCAGCTTCAAGCTGCAGGCGCTCGACGCCCAGGGACGCGTGATCGGCAGCTCGCAGCCGTTCGCGCTTGGCTCCTAGGGTCGGCGGATGCTCGCGCCGATCAGCCTGCCGCTCAGCCGCCGCTCGCGCCGCGCCCCTGCGAACCGGCACAGGGCCGCTTACGTGCCCGCTAGGATCACGGCGATGTCGAGCCCGCCAAGCCCGCTCAACCACCCACTCGGGCGGGCATAGCGTGCGCGCGCTGCGCACGGCCGGGCTGGCGCTCGGCTCGCTCTCGCTCGCCGTCGGCATCTGCGCCTGCGGCGGCGCGACGCCCGCGACCTCGGCCACGCTGAGCGCTTCGGTCAGGGCAGCCGCCACCGGCGGTGTCGCCGTCTCGCCGCAGCCGGGCACACCGGACGCGTCGGCCACGACGCAGATCAGCTTCCTCGGCGCCGCCGGCACGAAGGTGTCCGACGTGCGCGTGTCGGGCTCGCAGAGCGGCGCGCACTCGGGCGTGCTGCGGGCTTACTCGACGGGCACCGGCGAAAGCTTCCTGCCGAGCCACCCGTTCCGCGCCGGCGAGAAGGTGACCGTTCACGCGCAGGCGGGCGGCGCGGCGCTCAGCACGAGCTTCACGATCGCCCACCAGGCGCCGGTCAGCCAGAAGCAGTTCCCGCTTAACCCGGGCGACGCCAAGGCAATCCAGCACTACAGCTCGGCGCCGTCGCTGACGCCATCGACGGTGCGGATCACGACCAAAGCCAAGCCGGGCGCCGCTCCCGGCGACCTGTTCCTCGCGCCCTATCAGGGCAAGGGCACGCCGGGGCCGATGATCGCCGAACAGGACGGCAGCCTCGTTTGGTTCAAACCGCTGCCTGCCGGCGAGACCGCGACGAACCTGCAGGTCCAGCAGTACGAAGGCAAGCCCGTGCTGACGTGGTGGCAGGGCCGGGTGCTCGAGGTCGGCTTCGGCCAGGGGGCGATCGAGGTCTACAACACCTCCTACAAGCACGTGCGAACGATCCGCGCGGGCAACGGCTATCACGCCGACCTACACGAGATCCACCTGACGCCGGAAGGCACGGCGTGGACCGACGACTTCGACCCGATCAAGATGAACCTGTCGAGCGCGGGAGGCAAATCGGACGGCGTGCTGACCGACTCGATCATTCAGGAGATCGACATCAAGACCGGCCTGGTCATGTGGGAGTGGCACGCGCTCGGGCACATCCCGCTGTCGGAGTCGAACAACCCGGCGCCCAAATACAGCTACCCATGGGACTACGTGCACATCAACTCGATCTCGCCGGGGCCGAACGGCGACGTGCTGCTGTCCTCGCGCAACACGTGGGCGCTGTACGACGTCGACATCGCGAGCGGGCAGATCCGCTGGCGCCTCGGCGGCAAGCGCTCGAGCCTGAAGCTCGGCGCGGGCACGCGCGAGTACTGGCAGCACGACGCCGAGTGGCAGCCGGGCGGGCTGATCTCGGTGTTCGACAACGGCTCGACGCCACCCAAGGAGAAGCAGTCGCGCGGCATCCTGTTGAAGCCCGACACCGCCGGCCACGCGGTGAGCCTGGTGAAGGCGTTCACGAACCCTTCGCGCACGCTGCTCGCGGCGAGCCAGGGCAACACGCTGAGCCTGCCCGGCGGCACCTGGCTGATGGGCTACGGCGGCCTGCCGAACTTCACCGAGTACGACTCCTCCGGCCACGTGCTGCTCGACGGGACGCTCGGCAAGAACGTGCAGGACTTCCGCACCTACCTGGCGCCGTGGAGCGCGACGGCCCCGGGCAGGCCCTCGCTGTCGGCCAAGCTCGCCGGCGGCGCGGCCACGGTGGCGGCCAGCTGGAACGGCGCGACCTCGGTTGCCTCGTGGCGCGTGCTGGCGGGAGCGTCCTCGGGCTCGCTGGCGCCGGTCGCGACCACCGCCAAGGCGGGCTTCGAGACGACGCTGAAGGCGAGCACGGCTGGCCCGTACTTCGCCGTGCAGGCGCTTGACGGGTCGGGCAACGTGCTCGGCACGTCGGCCACGGTCAAAGTTTGAGCGCCCGCCGCGTCTCGCCACGCGCCGTTCTCGTGGGCCTCGCGCTGATGTTGGCGCTCGGCGCGCTGATCGCGCTGCTGGTCACGCGCTCGGGCCCGGCCGGCGCCGATCCGAGTGCCTCGGCGAGCGCGTTCAAGGAACCGGCGATATCGCCGAGCTGCGTGCCGCCGGATCTGAACGTCTCGGCCGTGCTGGCCGGCGGAGGCGTGACCGTCTCGCCGGCACCAGACTCGCGCGACGCGTCGGTCTCGACGCAGATCAGCATGCTCGGGCCGCCCGCGGCGCAGCTTTCGCACGTGCGCGTCAGCGGCGCGCAGAGCGGTGCGCACGGCGGCCGGCTGAAGGCCTACTCGCAGGGCAACGGCGCGAGCTTCGTGCCGGACAGGCCGTTCACCCAGGGCGAGCGCGTCAGCGTGCACGGCGAGCTTCGCGAGAGTACCCGGCAGGTCCCGTTCGCGTGGAGCTTCACGGCCGCCGTGCAGGACCACGGCGGCCACGCCGGCGGCAGTCCGCGCCCGGCGCCGCAGAAGGCCGTCTATGAGAGCTTTCACTCGCGCCCTGACCTGCAGCCGCCGACGGTCACGGTCACGGCGCACGCCCCCGGCGCGACGCCGGGCGAGATCTTCATCGCTCCCTACTCGGGGCCGGGTCAATACGGGCCGATGATCCTCGACGAAGACGGCGCCGTCGTGTGGTTCAAGGCGCTCTCGCCGACGGGCACGCGTGCGGCCGACTTCCGCGTGCAGCAGTACGAGGGCAAGCCGGTGCTGACGTGGTGGCAGGACCCGCTGAACTACGGTGGCTCGAGCAAGTCAGGCGAGATGATCCTCGACAGCGCCTATCACCAGCTTGCCGTCGTGCGCGCGGGCAACGGCTTTCAGCCGGACCTGCACGAATTCCAGATCACGCCGCAGGGCACCGGCCTGATCACGGTCTACGACGGGATCGACTGCGACCTCTCGGCCGTCGGCGGCCCGCGAGACGCGGCCGTGGCGGACACGCTGCTGCAGCAGATCGACCTGAAGACGGGCTTGGTGATGTACGAGTGGCACAGCCTCGACCACGTGCCGCTGTCGGACTCCTACGTCTCGGCCAGGCATGCGAGCCGCACGACGCCGTTCGACTACTTCCACATCAACTCGATCGACGTCCAGCCCGCAGGCGATCTGCTGATCGACGCGCGCAACACGTGGGCCGCCTACGACGTCGACGCACACACCGGACAGGTGCGCTGGCGGCTCGGCGGCAAGCGCTCGAGCTTCACGCTCGGCGCGGGCGCGCGCACCGCCTACCAGCACGACGCGCGCCGCCAGGCCGACGGGACGATCACGTTCTTCGACAACGGCGCCACGCCCGCCGTGCATGCGCAGTCGCGCGCGATCGCCGTGCGCCTGGATCAGGGCGCGAAGACGGCGAGCGTGGTGCGCGAAGCGGTCCACCCGGGCAAGGCGCTCGTGGCGGGCAGCCAGGGCAACCTGCAGGGGCTGTCGAACGGCAACTGGATGGTCGGCTGGGGAGAGGTGCCCTACGTGAGCGAATTCAGCCCGACGGGCGGGCTGCTGTTCGATGCGCACCTGCCCTCGACGTATGAGTCCTACCGCGCATACCGCCTGCCGTGGAGCGGGCAGCCGAGCGACTCGCCATCACTGGCCGTGACCCGCTCGGGCAGCGGTTCGAAAGGCAGCGCCACGGGCGCCGCGACGGTCTACGCGAGCTGGAACGGCGCGACGCAAGTGGCGTCCTGGCGCGTGCTCGCCGGCCCCTCGCCGTCGAGCCTCGCGCCGGTGGCGAGCGCGGCGAGGGCGGGCTTCGAGACGGCCGTAGCCGTGCCGAAGCTGGCGGCCGGCGCCTACGTGGCGGCGCAGGCGCTCGACGCTACGGGCGCTGTGATCGGCGCTTCGCGCGCGAAGCGCGCCTGACGCCGCGAAAGCGCGTTTCGCCGGTAGCCGCGCCGGGTTCCTCGAGACCTTCAAACGGTTTTTCGGCGCGCCTTTCGCGCACGGCAGCGGCGTTGAGCGAGGCCGTCTTGGCGACGAGAAAGTAGTCGCTGAAGCCACGCGCGTGCGGTCCGTTCAGGCGTGGCGGCAGCGGGCCGCGCAGCTCCTTCTCGAGCGCCTGTTCGAAGGTCTGGCTGAGCGCCGGCTGCAGCGCGCTGTGCCCGGTGCTGTTGTGCAGCTCCAGGCGCCCGTCGCCCGTCGAGTAGTCATACAGCTCGTCTTCGAGCCCCTCGGGGATCACTTCGATCCCATCGGTCTGCCAGTCGGAGTAGGTCGCGTACTTCGCGTCGGGCGTGCGCACGGCGACGACGTGACGCGGCGCGTCGGCGGCATAGGGCTCGACGGCGAACTCGGTCACGGTCTCGTCGGTGGCGTGCACGACGAACGGGCGCCCGGGGGCGGCGGGGTCGGCGAGCATCGCGGCTAGGTCGGGACGTTCGGCGAGGTGGTCATAGTGGGGTTCGCCCCGCCAGTCATTCGAGCCCGTCGCGATCGTCAACAGCAACGGGGCGATGTCGACGCTCGAGGTGAGCTGCGCGCGGGTCGTTTCGGGCGCCTGCGCCAGCTCGCCGCGGTAGTCCTTGACGAGCAACGGCACGTGGATCGCCTCCTCGTAGGCGCCGGCACCCTTGCCGCGCAGCCCGTGTGAGCCTCCGTACTCGCCGTGGTCGGAGGTGAACAGGACGACCGTGTTGGCCGCCACATCTGGGTTGCTCTCGAGCGTGTCGAGCACGTGGCCGATGTGGCGGTCGACCTCGCGCTGCAGCTTGGCGTAGAGGTTGAGGAACTCGCTCCACAGCGCCACCACTTCGGGGCCTTCGAAGGGCACGGGGCCGAACGACGCGGCCGCCGTTTCCTGCAGCGAGCGCTGCAGCCGAGGCTTGTTGCGCTCGACCAGCAGCTCGGGCGTCTCGAAGTTGGCGGGCAGCCCTTCGGTCACCCTCGTCGCGCTGGCCTCGGGCGCGACGCGGTTGCTCCACACATACCACCAGGCGATGTCGTGCGGGTTCACGAACGAGACGGTCGTGCACCACGGCTCGGCGAGGCGCTCGTGCTTGAACCACTTGGCGAACTGCTTGGCGATGTGCCCGTCCAGTTGCCAGCCCTGGCCGGGGGCTCCGTTGGGCGAGGGGAACGTGCCGCCGGCGAAGCCGTAGCGCGCGAGCGCGCGCTCGCCGCGCACGCGCCCCCACTTGCCGTCGTGGTGGGTCAGGTGCCACTTGCCGTACCAGCGCGTGTGGTAGCCGCGCTCGCGCAGCATCGAGCCCCACGTGGGGAAGCCCGGGTCGAGCGTGCTGCCGCCGGTGATCATGCAGCCGGTCTGGTGGGTGTAGAGGCCGGTCAGCAGCGTCGAGCGCGCCGGCGTGCAGTCGTTGGACGCCGTGTAGTGGCCCGAGAAGGAGATCGCCCCCTGGCGTAGCCGGCGCAGGTTGGGCGGCAGGCCCGTGCCGTCGGCCGTCGGCGAGAACCACGCCGGGTAGCGCAGCTGGTCGACGAGGATCACGAGGATGTTCGGCTGCGCCGGGGTCGGCGGTGGCGGGACGCGCGCTGCGGCCGAGCGCGCCGCGTTCTGACCGGAGTCTTCGCTGGCGTCGGCCAGTCGCTCGATGCCGAGCCCGCCGGCGGCAACAAGCCCACTTGCGGCGAGGCCGCCCTTGACGAACGTACGGCGGTCGATCCGCCTGCCTGGCTTTGGGCTTGGGCCCTGCTGGTTCGGGTCGTCGTCGGTGCTCATGGGATGTGATCGTAGGGCTGGTGGCGGCGCTCGCAGCAGCTCCAGCACGCCGCCCGAGGCACCGCTTGAGGTCGGTGCCGCAGCGGGGCTTCGTCGCGCCTGCGCGGATTGAACAACCCGTCGCTAAAGATCGGCTCAGGGCGAGCCGCGACGGGTGCTAGTAAGGCTCGTTGTAGGGGTCTCGCTCGACCACGCGCTCGCGCACGACACGGCCACCGGGCCGTGCGCTGACTATGTAGAAGAGCGAGATCACCAAGCCGACGGCGCCGACGATCATCAGGATCAGGCCGACCGTGTGGATTGAGATGCCCGACACGCTCGCCGTCACGGCGTAGCGCAAGATCGCGCCAACGGCGACCAGGAAGATGGAAGTTCCGAGCGGCATGTCTCTGGGCTACCCACGTCGCGAAAGCCGCAAACTTGGAACCGTCGGCGATCGAACCTGCGTCCAGCGGTTGGTCCATGTGCCGGGCGGCGCGGAAGCGGAGGGGGAGGGATTCGAACCCCCGAGACGGGGGTTGCCCGTCTAACGGTTTTCAAGACCGTCGCATTCAACCAGCTCTGCCACCCCTCCCGGGACGACTGCTCTCAGGCTAACGACTGCGGGGGGCGGCTTCGAGAGGTCCGCACGCCGTCTTGCACGCAGCCCGACCGAAGGCGGAGCGCTCGCTCGGGCTGTCCGGCAGCCTCTAAACTCTGCCGTTCCCAACCCGGGAGAGGTGGCCGAGAGGCTGAAGGCACTCGCCTGCTAAGCGAGTATGGGGGTCAAACTCCATCGCGGGTTCGAATCCCGCCCTCTCCGTTTTTCGCTGGGCTTGAGGCTGTTGTTTCGAATTCGGATTGCTGGCGCGTCTCAAGCGGCGTTCATGTTTGACGCGTGCTGGATCGTGCAGCGACAGCCGCCGCGTTCTCACGCTGGTGATCGAGGGAACGATCGAGCCGACGACGTGGCTGCTGATCACAGGCTGGGAGTCCACGTCCGCTGAGCGTATGATCTTGGAGAAGGCATGAGCCGTCCAGCAACCGACCCGCTGCCCGGAGACTTCGACGAGCAGCTCAGGGATCTAGATCCAGCGGACGTGCAGGTCGTTGAGGCTTCGCACGACCGCCGCCTCGTTGTGCAGTTCACACTCGAGGGCGATGATGCCGCTGCGCTTCAGAAGATCGCGCAGAGTCAGGGAGAGAAGCCCAGCGAGGTCGTTAGGTCTCTCATCCGCGCTGCGTCAGATCGAGCTGCGTAGCCGGCGTCACTCGCGCCAGTGAACCTCGTAGTGCCCGATCGGCTCGGCAAATCCCTTCAGTGCGATCGGACCGCCGTCCGAGAACTGGATGCCCTTGCCGCGGCACAGATCGTGCACGCCCGACGACACGACGATGCAGCCCGGCTGAGCACATGCGCAGAGCCGCGCTGCCTGCTGCACCGCGGCGCCGAAGAGATCGTCCTGCTCGGTCACCGGTTCCCCTGCCGCCACGCCGATGCGCACGTGCAGCGCATGCTGCTCAACGCCATCGCGCTCATGCAGGTCGCGCTGGATCTGCATTGCAGCGCCGAGTGCCTGGTAGGCGGAAATGAACGCAGCCATGATCCCGTCGCCCGTGTGCTTGACCTCGTTGCCGCCAAACCGAGCTAGGGCGGTGCGCACGATCGAATCGTGCTCGCGGAGCACTCGCATCACCGCACGGTCCCCCAGCTCTTGAGTCAGGCGCGTGGACTCGGCTATATCTGTAAAGAGGATCGCGCGAAACGCGCTTTCCGTGTACGGCTCGCCAGGAGGGTGCGTATTCAGCCGGCCGAAGAAGCCGCGCACGCCGGCTTGATCGACCTCGATCACCTGCGAGGGGAGCAAGCCGTGGGAGGCACGGTGGGCCGCTTCGACGGACTCCGCGTCGGGTCCCTCGACCAGGCAAAAGCCGCTTCCGGCCCCCTCTTCGAACCAGTACGTAATGAAGCGCACCCCAAATTGGTCTTGGACCTCAAGATCGCGCACGTGAGCAGCCGCGAGATCGGCCGCGGTCGCATCGGGAAGATCGTGGCGGTCCATGAACATCGCCATCGTGCGCAAACTGTACTGCTGGAATCCCGGAAGTTCGCTTTGGCCGGACGAGCGCGCGCGTCAGTACCCTCGACTGAGTCAAAAGGCGCCGGGGTGGTTCGCAATTCGTCCCGCTCGCCCCGTATCCGCCAGATGGACGTATGACGAGTGCGTCCCTGCCGCTTCGCGTGTCTGGTTTCGGGCTGATCAGCTCGGTAGTGTTGGCTGCGATGCCTGAGCAGTCCGAGCGGCGATCGCATGATCAGGACGGGGAGCGCGTACGTCGTCTGCGGTTGCGCGAGGATGGGCGAAGGCCGCTCGCCGTGAATCTCAAGGAGACGATCACGCTCACACGAAAGCTGCACGAGCTGCGCGACTCCGCGCGGCGCGCCCGTTGAGCGCCCCGTCGTTTGACCAGCTTCTTGCCAGGCTCGTTCAGGCGAATGTTCGCTTCGTCGTAATTGGTGGCTTGGCGCTGGGATCGTGGGGTGTCGTGCGGGGGACGAAGGATTGCGACATCGTGCCCGACCCGGCGCTGGAGAATCTCGAGACGCTCTCTCGCCGGCCGGCGTTGATACCGATCTCGTCCCGAAGAGCGTGGTCGAGCGCACTCGCGCATCATGACGCGCGTCGGGGCTCAAACCTCGAGCAGAGCGAACCTGCCGAATCTGTCAGGACTGCAGGAAGGCCAGCAGGTCGGCGTTGATCGTCTCGGCCTGGGTCGTCGGCATCCCGTGCGGGAAGTCCTTGTACGTCTTCAGCGTCCCGTTCTGCAGGAGCTCCGCGGACAGGGGCCCGGCGTCGGCGTAGGGAACGATCTGGTCGTCTTCGCTGTGCATCACCAGGACCGGCACCGTGATCTTCTTCAGGTCCTCGGTGAAGTCGGTCTGCGAGAACGCGACGATGCCGTCGTAGTGCGCCTTCGCTCCACCGATCATCCCCTGGCGCCACCAGTTCTCGATGATCGCCTCCGAGGACTCCACGCCGGGCCGGTTGTAGCCGTAGAACGGTCCTGACGGCAGCGCGCGGTAGAACTTCGAGCGGTTGGCAGCGAGCTGGGCCTGGAGGTCGTCGAACACGCTCTTCGGCAGCCCACCGGGGTTTGCGTCGGTCTGCACCATCAGCGGCGGCACCGCGCTGATCAGCGCCGCCTTCGACACGCGGCTCTCCCCGTGCCGGGCGATGTAGTGGACGACCTCGCCGCCGCCCGTGGAGTGCCCGACGTGGATCGCATCGCTGAGATCGAGATGCGCCGTCAGAGCCGCCAGGTCGTCGGCGTAGTGGTCCATGTCGTGACCGTCGCTCGTCTGCGTCGAGCGCCCGTGTCCGCGCCGATCGTGGGCGATCACCCGGTAGCCGTTCTGCAGGAAGAACAGCATCTGGTTGTCCCAGTCGTCGGCCGAAAGCGGCCAGCCGTGGCTGAACA
This sequence comes from uncultured Solirubrobacteraceae bacterium, assembly GCA_963717665.1. Taxonomy (GTDB): domain Bacteria; phylum Actinomycetota; class Thermoleophilia; order Solirubrobacterales; family Solirubrobacteraceae; genus Palsa-744. Next base: position 1,893,782 of record OY970348.1, on the reverse strand, counting down.
CGATCGGTTGGCCCGAACCCCAGTCCTTGTAGAAGATCTCCGTGCCGTCGGTGCTCGTAATCGTGCCCATACTGCTCCTCCGTTGGTCTGGCTGTTGGCCCCGAAAGCTGCGAGATGCCAGCGTAACAATCCCGTCCCCACGGCTTGCTAGCTATGCTCGCCGGCCCCGATGCATCGCCCCACAGGCATAGCCGCGGACCTGGATATCAGTGGCCTACCGAACGCTCGCCGCGACGTCGAGCTCGCCCCGTACACGACGTTCGGCATCGGCGGGCCCGCCGATCTGTTCGCCGTGCCGCGCAGCGCCGCCGAGCTGGCCGAGGCCGTGCGCTGGGCGCAGGCAACGGGCGTCGACTGGTTCGTGCTCGGCTGCGGCGCCAACATCCTCGTCGGCGACCTCGGCTTTCGCGGGCTCGTAATCAAGAACGAAGCCGACCGCATGACGATCTCAGGCGGCGTGATGGAGGTCGAGAGCGGCGCGACGGTCGCCGACGCGCTGCGCGAGTCGGTCGCGCAGGGTTTCTCTGGCCTCGAGCACTACATCGAGATCCCCTCGACGATCGGCGGCGCGATGTGGCAGAACCTCCACTTCCTTGCCCCCGATCGCACGCGCACCATGTTCATCGCCGAGATCGTGCAGGCCGCGACTGTGCTCGGCGACGGCGACGTGCGCAAAGTCGATCGCGACTACTTCAAGTTCGGCTACGACTTCAGCGTGCTGCACACGCGCCGCGACGTCGTGCTCGACGTGACGCTCGCGCTCACGCCGGCGGACCCGGAGGAGCTACAGCGCAGGATCGAGGCAAACGCGGCGTGGCGCCATGAGAAGCACCCGCCCGAAGCCGTGCGCATGAGCGCCGGCAGCATCTTCCGCAAGATCGCCGACCTCGGTGCCGGGCGGCTGATCGACGAGTGCGGTCTGAAGGGCACCCGGATCGGCGGCGCCGAAGTCTCACCGCGCCACGCCAACTACATCCTCAACGTCGATCACGCCACAGCCGCCGACGTGCGCAAGCTGATCTCGCGCGTGCAGAGCGAGGTGCTCGCGCACACCGGGCAGACGCTCGAGCCCGAGATCAGCTTCATCGGCGAGTTCGCCGGCGAACTCGCCTGCTGAGGGGCCCGCCGGGCTCGCTCGAACAGTGCTCCGAGCAGGGGCTGCGCTCAGCGCGTCACGGTAAAGCTCTTCGTCGCCGTGATCGTGCTCTTTCCGTTCGGCGTGAAGCTGCCCCTCGCCACCAGGGCGATTCGCCGGCGGTGGCGCAGCAGCTTGCGACCCCTGCTCGTCACCCTCAGCAGGACCGTCCTCGTCCCGGCCGTGCGGAACGTGACGTGGCCCGCCGCGAACAGCACCGGCGCCGTGCTGCTCGGGGCGCGGGCGCCGGGCGGCACGTAGTCCCACGAGATCGCCAGCGTCCCCGCCGTGAGCGCCGTGAATCCGTATGCGTAGCGCCTGCGTTTGCGCAGGCTCGCGATCCTCACCTGACGCCCTTTGATCCCCAGCTGCTGGCGCAGGCTCTGGCGGATCTGCGCTTCCGTCAGCGTCGTCGAGAGAAACGCGCGCGTAGGTGTCGCCGCGGCCGTCGTCAGCAGGATCGTCGCGCTCGTCGCGCTCACGCCGAAGACGTCGGTCACTCCCAGCACGACCGCGCTCGTGCCGGCCGCAGAAGGCATCCCCGAGATCTGCCCGCTCGCCGGGTCGATCGAGAGGCCCGGCGGCAGACCGCTCGCGCTCCACGTGTAGCCACCCGCTCCACCCGCAGCCGCCGCATACATCGTGTACGGCACGCCGACCTGTGCGAACGGAAGCGAGCTCGAGAGCACCGCCAGGTCGGCCGCCTGCGCCACCGTGAAGTCGGCCGTCGCCCCGCGCGCGACCGTGTCGATCGTCGTGCCCGCCGGCAGCGCGACCGGCGCCGGCGTCGGGGTTGCGCTCGCCGTGCCGCTGCTCGCGGCGCGTCCGAGCTGGCCGTCGAGGTTCGAGCCGAACGAGTACAGCTCGCCGCTCGCCGTGATCGCCAGGCTGTGCGCGCTCCCCGCCGCCAGCCCGATCGCCGGGGCATTCGCCCCCGCCAGCGTCACGGCGAGCGGCGTCGCGTTGGCGGTTTCGCTGCCCGTGCCCGCCGCGTTGCCGAGCTGACCGCTCGTGTTGCGCCCGAACGCGTAGATCAGGCCACTCGCCGTCAGCGCCAGGCTGTGAAAGGCACCCGCAGCGATCGACCGCAGCGGCCCCGCCGCAGCCGGCAGGCTGACCGGGACCGGCGTCGGGTTCGGGAGCGGCGTTTCCACATTCGCCGCTCGCCCGAGCTCGCCGTAGCGGTTGCCGCCAAATGCGTAGAGCTGTCCCGTCGAGGTCAGCGCGAGGCTCTCCTCGACGCCCGCCGCGATCTGCACGACCTGGCCGCTCGCGCCCGGCAACGGGACCGGTGTTGGCGCCGGATTGGGGATCTGGGTGCCCACGTTCGTCACGTTGCCGAGCTCGCCGTAGCGGTTGCCGCCGAATGCGTAGAGCTGTCCCGTCGAGGTCAGCGCGAGGCTGTGTTCGTAGCCCGCCGCGATCTGCACCACTTGGCCGCTCGCGCCCGGAAGGCTGACCCGTTCAGGCACTCGATTGGCGTTTTCCGTGCCGCTGTTCGCCGCGCGGCCGAGCTGTCCGAACTGGTTCTCGCCGAACGTGTACAGCTCGCCCGTCGACGTGAGAGCGAGGCTGTGCGTCGAGCCCGCCGCGAGTTGTGCGACGCGACCGACCGCGCCCGGCAGGGTGAGCAGTCGCGGTGTCGGGTTCGCCCCCGGCGCGCCGCTGCCCGCCACCACGCCGAGCTGCCCATATTCGTTGCTGCCGAACGCGTAGAGCTGATCCGAGGACGTCAGCGCCAGCGTGAAGCGGGCGCCCGCCGCCGTTTGCACCACCGGCCCGGTTGCGCCCGGCAGCGTCAAGAGCACCGGCATCGGGTTCGCCGCTTCGCTGCCGTTGCCCACCGTGCTTGCGAGCTGGCCGGCCGAGTTCTCGCCGAAGCCGTAGAGCTGCCCGGCCGCTGCCGACGCGCTTGCAGCCGGAGCCAGCACGAATGCTCCCAGCAGCGCCGCCGCCATCCTGCCGATGCTCGGAAGTGTTCGCACGAAAACGCGATCTTAACGGCGAGCGCCCGGCGATCGATCAGTCTCCGGAGGGTCGATGACTCCTCCGCGACATCCGCCAAGCGTCGGCATGTACGATCTAGACAGCCATGCACCCGAGGGTCAAGGGGAGGGGTCGGTGATGGGTCGAAGGCTGCTTACTCGGCCTCCAGCGCTCACGCGCGCTCGGATGCTGCCCGCACTCGTCCAGCTCGCCTGCATGCTGCTCGCCGCGGCGAGCAGCCCCGCCGTCTCGGCCGCGCAGGCGCGCGCCAAGGGCTTTCGCGTGCACCGCGTCTGCCACGTCGCCAGCCCCGGCCGCGCCGCTTGTCTCGGGATGAAGCTGATCCCCGCGTCGCTCACCGGCGCACAACTGCACGCCAACGCCGTCAGGCAGTCGCGCGAAGCCGCGGGCGGCGCGCACCCAGCCGTCACCGTCAAAGAACCGTATCCCGGCTACCTCACGCCGCAGCGTTTGCACGACGCCTACGCGCTGCCAACCGAAACGGACGCCTCGCACGTGCAGACTGTCGCGATCGTCGACGCCTACGACGATCCGACCGCTGAGGCCGATCTCGACGTGTACGACAAACAGTTCGGCTTGCCCGCCTGCACGACCGCCAACGGCTGCTTTCGCAAGGTCAACCAGTCCGGCAAACCCAGCCCGCTGCCGAAAAAGCAGGGCGAATGGGCGGGGGAGATCTCGATCGACGTGCAGATGGCGCACGCCATCTGCCAGAGCTGCAAGATCCTGCTCGTCGAGGCCTCGAGCGAAGAATTCGGTGACCTCGGCGCGGCCGTGAACGCCGCCGCGGCAGCCGGCGCCGATGAGATCTCAAACTCCTACGGCGGCGGCGAGGAACACTCCTACACGAGCCTCGTCTCGGCCTACTACGACCATCCCGGCCTCGTCCTCGCCGCAAGCTCCGGCGACTGCGGCTATCTCAACAAAGCCTGCTCCGGAGAACCGGCCGTCGCCGAGTTCCCCGCGTCTGCGCCGCAGGTCCTATCGGTCGGCGGAACCTCGCTGAGCGAACACACAGGCGCGTGGAGCGCGACCGTGTGGGACGAAGGCGGCAGTGGTTGCAGCAAAGTCTTCAGCGCCGCCTCCTGGCAGAGCGAAGTCGCGAATTTCTCCGCCACCGGCTGCGGCAGCGGACGCTCCGTCGCCGACGTCGCCGCGATCGGCGACCCCGAAACGGGCGTCGACGTGTACGACTCAACGCCCGAAGGCGGCGGCAGCCCGACCGGCTGGGGCGTGTGGGGCGGCACGTCCGTCGCTGCGCCGATCGTCGCCGCCGAGTTCGGCCTCGCCGGCGGCGCGCACGGTGTCGCCTACCCTGCGGCCACGCTGTACCCGCACATCGGCCAGGCCGGCGCGCTGTATGACGTCCTATCCGGCAAAAACGGCAGTTGCGGCGGCTCGATCGAGTGCCAGGCTGCCACCGGTTTCGATGGTCCCACCGGCGTTGGCAGCCCGCTCGGCACAGACGCCTTCTCGATCGCCGGTGCGCCCGAGAGCTCCGCGCCGCCGACGATCTCGGGCTCCGCCGAACAGGGCCAGACGCTGAGCGCATCCCACGGTGCATGGAGCAACGGCCCCACCTCGCTCAGCGATCTGTGGGCGCGCTGCAACTCGGCCGGCTACGGCTGCTCGCCGATCGCCGGCGCCACGGGCACGAGCTACACCGTCACCGGCGCCGATGCCGGATCGACGATTCGCGTCCAGGAGACCGCAGTCAACGGCAGCGGCCAAGGCGCGCCTGCCGCCTCGGCGCCCAGCGCGACCGTGGCCTCCAACGTGCCCGCCATCACCGGCTTCAGTCCGAGCAGCGGGATCACCGGCTCCGCCTTCATGATCGAAGGCAGCGCGCTCGCCTCGGTCAGTCAGGTCAGGCTCGGCAAGCTCTCCGCCGCCTTCACCGTGCTCTCGGCGACGCAGATCGAAGCGATCGTGCCGAACGGCGCCAAGGCCGGCAAGGTCTCGATCAGCGCGCCAGGCGGCAGTGCCACGACCAAAGCCAAGTTCTCCCCGACCTTCTCGATCGTGTCTTTCTCGCCCAAGCACGGGGCGCCCGGTAAGACCGTCAAGCTCAAAGGCCTCGGCTTCACCGCGAGCTCGAGCGTCACCTTCGACGGCGTCAGCTCGAGCCAAGTGACCTATGTCTCACCGACCCGCCTGGAAGCGGTCGTTCCCACCGGCGCCGCCGGCGGCACGATCGCCGTGACCAACACCGCTGCTCCCGCCGGCACGGTCCTCAGTGCCGCCAGCTTCCAGATTCCGTAGTCGCCGCCGGCTTCACCTTCGGGTCGATTCTCACCACACGCGAGCAGCAGCCAGATAGCCTGGAGCGTTGTTCAGCGAACTAGTTAAGAATCGCGTGGCCGGCTCGCCGCGGGAAAGGAACCAATGGCACGCATCCTGCTTGATCAGAACGAGATCGATGTCGTCGAGGAGGCCGACAGGATCCTCTCCACGATCGTCAACGCCAGGGACGGACTACGGCACGGCAGCGGCGCGATCCTCGCTCCGCCCGGCTGGATCAGCCTGACGCAGCCTGGCCTCGAGCAGGCGATCTTCATCCAGGTGTCGCACATCGCCGCGGTGCACGACGACTAGGAGGATCTAGCGAAACTCGCCACGCCTACTCCTCCAGCCCCACGGCTTTGAGGGCCTCATCGCGGTCGAGGAAGATGCGGATGCGACTGATCTTGCCTTCAATGAAGTCGTAGACGTTCGTCTGCTCAGTGCGGGTCGCGATCCCGCTGGCACGTCCAGTCGCGCTGGTCCGCATGTAGGCGATCACGTTGTCCTCGCCTACCGCTTGGACGCTCTGCACCTCGATCCGAAAGTCAGGGCCTACGTCCTCGATGTCGGTGAAGAACCGCCTGATCCCGTCGGCCCCCACATACTCAGCCCCGAGGGGAGCCGCGGGCGTCAGCAACTCCACATTCTCGGTACAGCACGCGAGATAGGCATCTATGTCCCGCGCATTGATCGTCGCGATCGCCCGCCCGACCATCTCCACGTTCTCCTGCGACATCGCCTACCCAGTATCCCGCAGCGGACTCAGGTCCAGCGAGTTTCGCTGACCTCCTAGGTTGGGTCAGCCGGCTGCTCGCCGGCCGGCGGCTTATTCGGAGGCCTCCGAGGAGGCGGCCACCACGAAGACGATGTGACGGCGAGCGAGCGTGAGGAATGGGTGCAGCTCGCGCGGGCCACCCTCGAGCGGCTCGACCGTCGCCTCGGTCAGCGTGATGAAGTCGCGCTCGGAGGCGTTCAGCACGTCCGAGACGCGGCTGCGGTAGCCGTCGCGCGCGAGTGTCAGGTCACCCTCGATGCGCTGGCGCTCTGTCTCGACCCGGATCCGCTCGCGGCGGTGGTCCATGCTCGGCTGCTCGTCCTTCCAGATCTCCTCGGTCGGCATCTGCCCATTATCGCGTCACGGCGTACGTGCGCGTCGTCGTCGTCCTGCGCCCCGTCGGCCCCGCTGCGACGATTCGCACTCGGGCAGTCATCGCGCGCCGCCGGCCGAGCGCCCGTTGCAGGCGGCGAAGCCCCTTGGCGCCTAGCCTCAGCCGTACGTGGCCGGCCTTCGCCCGCGGCAGCGAGCGTGCCGCCGCAGCCAGCGCCACCGATCCGCGCCGTCCAGCCGGCGAGAGCGTGCCGCTGACGAGCACCTTGCAGCCACGTTCGCAGCTCACGCTGAGCGCGAGCGCGCGGCGTGCGAGCACACCGCTCGAGCGCGGCAGCTTGATCCGCAGCACCGGCGCCACGTCGAGCGGCGGCGGCCAGCTGCCCGCCGCCTCGCAGCCCGTCGCAACCGGGCTCACCGGGTTGAAACGCTCGACGCGGTTGTTGTTCGTGTCCGCCACGTACACGCTGCCCGCGCAGTCGATCGCGATCGCCGACGGTTGAGAGAAGTCGCCCAGGCCCGTGCCGCGAAGACCCCACTTGGCGAGGAAGCGCCCGTCCGCGTCGAACTGCTGCACGCGGTTGTTTTCGCCGTCGAGCGCGTACACGTTGCCCGCCCCGTCCACAGCTACGCCGGCCGGCGCGTGGAAGTGCCCGTTGGCGCTACCGCGCGCGCCCCACTGCCGCAGCACGTTGCCGTTCGCGTCGAGCTTGACGATGCGGTCGTTGCCCTTGTCCGCCACGTAGATGACTTCTTCGCGCACCGCCACGCTCGCGACGGCGACGCCCGCGGGGTGGTTGAAGGAGCCCGGCGCGTTGCCCGCCACGCCGTTGCCGCCGCCCGCGCCCCAGCGCGCCAGCACGGTTCCTTCCGGGCCGTACACGAGCACGCGGTTGTGACCCGCGTCGGCCACGTACGTGCGCCCCGACCGAGGGACCGCGACCGCCGCCACGCCGTTGAGCTGCGCGCCGCCGATGCCGTTCGGACCGGCCAGTTCTGAGAGGAATGTGCCGTCGCCCCACATGCGCACGATCCGTTCGTTGCCCTGGTCGGCCACGTAGACCGTGCCGCGCGGGTCGATGCCGATGCCCGTCGGCTTGGCGAAGCTCGAGCGGTGACCGCCGGCCACCGTCCACTGTCCCGCGAACGTGTTCGTCAGCGGCGCGAACAGCTCCACGCGGCTGCCGACCGTGTCTGAGACGAGCAGTCCGCCGCTCGGGTCCGGCGCCAGCCCGCGCGGCCCCGTCAGCTGTCCGACCGCGCGCGCCGAGGCGCCGATCGTGCGCAGGAAGCGGCCTTCCGGGCCGTACACCTCGATACGGTCGTTCGCCGTATTCGCCACGTAGTTGTCGCCCGCCGGGTCGCTTGCGATCGCGCGCGGGAACGCAAGCTGACCCGGTTTCGTGCCGTAGCCGCCCCACGCGCCGAGGAAGCCCAGTTCCGGGTTGAGCTTGACCACGCGGTGGCCGAGGTCGTCGGCCACGTAGACGTTGCCCGCAGCGTCGAGCGCCACGCCGTAGGGAAAGGCGAACTGCCCCGGACCCGTGCCCTGCGAGCCCGCCGCGCTCTGGTACGCGCCGTCCGGGTCGAATTTCTCGATCCGGTGGTTGTCGTCGTCGGCGACCAGCACCTCGCTCGCATTGGCCGCCACCCCGCGCGGGTAGGTGAACTGCCCCGGCCCCGAGCCCTTCGTGCCCCATTCCATGCCTTCGCCGCCTTCCAGGTTGAAGCGCTGGATGCGGTTGTTGCCCGAGTCGGCCACGTAGACGAAGTTGCCCGCCACCGCGATGCCGCCCCCCGGGGGCTTTGTGTAGTCCTGCGAGGAGCCGAAGTTGAACTGCCCCGGTTCAGAGCCCTTGTGTCCCCACTGCGTGATGAACGCCCCGTTGGAGTCGAACTTCTCGATTCGGTTGTGGCTCGAGTCGACCACGTAGACGTTGCTCGCCGCGTCCGTCGCCAGGCCGCCGATCGGCCCGAACTGGCTGTGGCCGCCGCCGAAGGAGCCCCACTCCGTCTCGAAGGCGCCCGCCGCCGTGAACTTCTGCACCACGTAGCTGAGCTGGTCGGCCACGTAGACGTTGCCCTGCGTGTCGACCGCGACCGCCTCCGGAAAGCGCAGCACGCTCTCCGCGCGCTGGCCGACGATCGAGGCCGACGCGTACGGACACGGTTCGGCGCCGACCCCGGGACAGGCCTCGGCCAGCGCCGGGGCGGCCGTCGCCGCAACGCCCGCCAGCGCAGCGCCCAGAGCGAGCAGCGCGCGCAGGCTGAATGGCCGGCGCGGGCCGAGCCGAGCGCGCGTGAGCGATCTCATGACGGCATCAACACCGCATCGCGCGTGCCGGAGCGGTGTTTTGCATGGGGTGGGGCCGGCTGTTCGTCAGCCGACGCGCTGCGTCGCGCGCGCCGCAAGACCCGCGCGGGCGATCGGGCCCGCCGCGGAGCCGCCGCCCGGAGGCAGCGGCCGGTTGCGCTCCTCGCGCACGATGTACAGCGGCCGGTGCTTGACCTCGTCGTAGATGCGCCCCACGTACTCGCCGATCACGCCCAGCGCGATCAGCTGGATGCCGCCGAGCAGCAGGATCGCGATCGTGATCGCGCCGAAGCCCGGCAGGTAGGAGTCGAAGATCCTCAAGATGATCACGACCGGGATCGCGACGAACGCGACGCCCGCCGAGAGGATTCCGATGTATGTCGCCAGCTGCAGCGGCAGGTGAGAGAAAGACGTGATCGCGTCGAGCGAGAAGCGCAGCATCTTGCGCAGCGTGTACTTCGTCTCGCCGGCGTTGCGCGCTTCGCGCTCGTAGGAGACCGCCGTCTGGTTGAAGCCCACCCACACCGTCATCCCGCGCAAAAAGCGCGAGCGCTCGGTCATCGCCAGCAGCGCATCCAGCGCGCGGCGGTCGAGCAGGCGGAAGTCGCCCGAGTTGGGCTCGAGGTCGACCTGCGCGAGCTTGTCGAACAGCTTGTAGAACCACGACGCGCTCGCCAGCTTGAACGCCGTCTCGCCTTCGCGCTGGTTGCGCACCGCGTAGACCACGTCCGCGCCCTGGCTCCACTGGGCGATCATGTCCTGGATCAGCTCCGGCGGGTCCTGCAGGTCGGCGTCGATCATCGCCACGACGTCGCCGATCGCGTGCTCGAGGCCCGCCGTCAACGCCGCCTGGTGGCCGAAGTTCCGCGAGAGATGGATCACTCGCACGCGGCGGTCCTCGGCCGCGATCCGGTCGAGCAGCTCCGGCGTCGAGTCGCTCGAGCCGTCGTTGACGAGCACCAGCTCGAACTCGTAGTCGGCTGCCGCCGCGCACGCGCGCGCGACGAACTTCTCGATCAGCTCCTGCTCGTCGTACACCGGCGCGACGATGCTGAGCAGCTTGGGGGTGCGTAGCGCTGTGTCGGGCATCTGCCGGTTCACCGCAATGTGGTCGAGGTTCGAGTGCATCTGCTGCCCATCTTCAGACAGCCGCCTAAGCCCACGATGAATTTATCGTTCATCCTGTCTAGTAATGCCCGCCGACGGCCCCGCACGACAGAGGACGCCCTCCAGAGTACCGGGAGCGCTCCCCGGACCTGCCCGGCACCTGAGCGCACCCGTCGTGGTGCAGTTCGTCAAGTTCGGCATCGTCGGCGTCTCGAACACACTGCTCGCCTTCGCCATCTACACGGTGCTGCTGAAGGTGTTCGGCGTCTGGTACATCGCCGCCTCCGCGATCGGCTTCGTGCTCGGCGCCGTCAACGGCTTTCTGCTCAACCGCCGCTGGACGTTCGCCGGCCACGTCGGCGACTCGCTCACGCCCGTGCGCTGGGGCGTCGTGCAGGGCTGCGGACTCGCGCTCAACCTGGGGCTGCTCTATCTGTTCGTCGACGACGCCGGCGTCGAGAAGCTGCTCGGCCAGGCCTTCGCCACGGCGATCGTCACCGTCATCACCTTCCTCGTCAACCGCGCCTGGACCTTTCGCATGCATCACCACCCGCCGCCCGTTGCAGCCGCCGACGCCGAGGGCTGAGCGACCCGCCGCTCGCCGGCCGTCCGCGGCCATATCGGCCCCGTGAGGGGCCTATCAAAATCGATCGCGAGGCTCGGAGTCGGAGCTTGTCTCAGCGGAAGACGGCGAGCAGCGAAAGGCCCGCCGGGATGCGACCGCCGCGCCCGATCAGCGCCGCCTCGAGCTGCAGCGGTCGCTCGAGCAGCCAGTTCAGCGGCTCCGGCGGCACCCACAGGTCGAGGCTCGACTCCGTCGTCTTGCGGTTGAAGCGGTCGAGCACACGCAGCAGGATCGCCGCCGGCAGCAGCAGCGAGTTGAAGTACGTAGTGCGTACCTGCTGCCAACCGGCCTGTTCTCCCGCCCGCTGCAGCGAACGGCGCGTGTAGCGGCGGAAGTGGTGGTTGATCTCGTCGTGACCGCTCCACAGCCATTGGTAGGCCGGGACCGTGACGAGCAGCGAGCCGCCCGGCGCGACCACCCGACGAAGCTCGCGCAGCGCCGTCAGATCGTCCTCGAGGTGCTCGATCACGTCCAGCGACGCCGCCAGGTCGAAGCTGTCCGCCTCGAACGGCATCTCGAGCACCGAGCCCGCGATCACCTCGCCCGCGCCGCGTTCGCGTGCCAGCGACACGCTCGCGTCCGCCAGCTCGACTCCCGTGACCGTGCCGTGGCGCGCCAGCTCGACCATGTTGCGCCCGCTGCCGCAGCCCGCATCGAGGATCCGTGCGCGTGCAGGCAGGCGCAGGTCCTCGACCACGCGCTCGAGCACTTTGCGCCGTCCCCGGTACCACCAGTGACGGTTCTCCGCCTGGTGGGTCTGCAGCTCGTAGTCGCGGTCCATCCGGGCTGCATCCTGTCCTAAAGCCCGGTTGGATGAAAGTCCAGCCAGACCTTGACAGAAATCTTGGCATGCCATAATATTTGTTTCATGGCCACAAGAGAGATCACGCGCTCGCCCGCCGTCGAGGACTACTGCAAGGCGATCTTCACGCTTGAATCGCGCGCCGAGGAGCCCGTCGCCACGAACGCGCTCGCCGAGCGCCTCACCCTCACGCCGGGCTCCGTCTCCGCGATGCTCAAGCGCCTCGGCGAGCTCGGGCTGATCGAGCATCACCCCTATCGCGGCGTGCGCCTGACCGAGGAGGGGCGCAGGGTCGCGCTCGAGGTGATCCGCCACCACCGCCTGCTCGAGCTGTTCCTCGCCGAGACGCTCGAAATGCCCTGGGATCGGGTGCACGCCGAGGCCGAGGTGCTCGAGCACGTAATCTCCGAGGAGCTCGAGCAGCTGATCGCCGAGGCGCTCGGCCACCCCACGATCGACCCGCACGGCGACCCCATCCCGAGCGCCGAGCTCGAGCTGCACGAGCTCGAGACCTTCCCGCTCGAGCGCCTGCAGGAGGGCGACCGCGGCGTGTTCGTGCGCGTGTCCGACGCCGATCCCGAGATGCTGCGCTACCTCTCGAGCCACGGGATCGCGCCCGGAGACCGACTCTACGTGCGCGAACGCCAGCCCTTCGGCGGCCCCTTGCTCGTCGCCTTCGGCGAGGGCGAAGGCGCGCGCGAGCACGCCATCGGCGGGCGCCTTGCCGGAGCAATGCGCGTGCAGCTCGACCAGGGCAGTGATCGGCGTTCTGCCGAGACGGAGTCCCCCGCTTGACGCCCGTGCGCCCCGACCCCGCGCTCGAGGGCGCAGGTGCCTCGATTGGGACAGGCGCCAGCGCACCCGTCGTCGGGGCCGGCGCCGTCGTGCGCAGCACGAGCCAGCTCGAACACCTGCTCGCCAAGGGCCGCCTGCGCGCCACGCTGACGATGCTCGGGCCGGCTTTCGTCGCCGCCATTGCCTACGTCGATCCCGGCAACTTCGCCACCAACATCTCCGGCGGCGCCAAGTTCGGCTACCTACTGCTGTGGGTCGTGCTCGCCGCCAACCTGATGGCGATGCTGATCCAATACTTGTCGGCCAAGGTCGGCATCGCCACCGATCGCACCTTCCCCGAGCTGTTCCGCGAGAACTACCCGCGCTCGGCCAGCCGGATCATGTGGCTGCAGGCCGAGATCATGGCCATGTCGACCGACGTCGCCGAGTTCGTCGGCGCCGCGCTCGGGCTGAACCTGCTGTTCGGCGTACCGCTGTTGTGGGCCGGCGTGATGACCGGCTTCATCGCCTTCGGCATCCTCGAGCTGCAGAGACACGGCGTTCGTCGCTTCGAGCTTGCCATCACCGCGCTGCTCGGGATCATCTTCCTCGGCTTCCTCTACGAGACGCTGAAGATCGGCCCCTCCGTGCACGGCTCGCTCTCCGGCCTCGTGCCGCACCTCGGCGGCACCGAGTCGCTGTACGTCGCCGTCGGCATCATCGGCGCCACCGTGATGCCGCACGCGATCTACCTGCACTCGGCGCTGACCAAGAACCGCATGCCGATGCGCGACGCCTCCGAGCGCCGGCGCGTGCTGCGCTTCGAGCGCCTCGACATCGTGATCGCGCTCGCCTGCGCCGGGCTCGTCAACATGGCGATGCTCGCCGTCGCCGCCAAGCTGTTCCACTCCACCGGACACACCGGCGTCGACTCGATCCAAGCCGCCTACCACGGCTTCGGCAACCAGGTCGGCGGTCTCGCCGCACTCGCCTTCGCCGTCGCGCTGTTCGCCTCCGGCGCCTCCTCCTCGAGCGTCGGCACCTACGCCGGGCAGGTCGTGATGAGCGGCTTCATCAACGTGCGCATCTCCGTGCTGCTGCGCCGCCTCGTGACGATGGTCCCCGCGCTCGTCGTGCTCGCCGTCGGCGTCAATCCCACCGACGCGCTGATCCTCAGCCAGGTCGTGCTCTCCTTCGGCATCCCGCTCGCGCTGATTCCGCTCGTGATGCTGACCATGCGCCGCGACGTGATGGGCGAGCACGTCAACAAGCGCATCACCACCGTCATCGGCGTGTCGCTCGCCGCGTTGATCACCGCGCTCAACCTGTTCTTGATCTACGAGCAGATTCTCTAGTCAGCGCGAGGCCGGCGTGCGGATCGAGTAGTAGATCCGCTCGCCCGTTCCTCGCCACAGCGCGAGCGCCCGGTCGCTGCTCGGATCGAACGCCAGCGTCGCGTCGCTCTTCTGTTCGGCCGCAAACGTCGGCACACCGATGGGCCCCGCCGGCGCGAGGAGCTCGGGACCGCCGAAGATCGTGACCCCCGGGCGCGCGTCGATCCCGCGCGCCGCGACGAGCGCCTGCGTGCCGAAGTCGAGCGTGCCGCCTGCGCCGATCTGCGGTTCGCCCCACAGCGCGATCGCCTCGCCGTCCGGCCCAGGCTGCAGGTCGCTCAACAGCGCGTTGGAGGCGGGGTCTGAGATCGTGTTCGCCTTGCGCAGGCCGTGCAGGTCGACCGCCGCCGTGCGCACGACCCAGCGACCGTCCTGCGCGCCCGTCCACGCCAGCATCACGCTCTCCGAGCTGAGCCGCACCAGGCGCGGCGAGGTCTGCGGGTAGGGGACGCCCGACGGGTTGGCGAAGCGCTCGATCAGCTGCGGCTTACCGAAGCGCACGCCGCTTGCCGAGTAGTCGAAGTAGATCGACGTATGGCCGCTCTGCTCATCCGCCCACGCCACCATCGCGCGGTTGTTGTCGCTGATCAATGCGGTCACGCGCGGCGCGCCGGCGCTCGCCGCGAGCCGTTGCGTCGGCTGCGTGCGTCCCGAGGCCGGCAGATCGCGCGCCCACAGTGCCCCCGCCTGGCGCCACACGAGGATCGCGTCCGTGCGGAAGTCGAGGCTGACCGTCGGCGATTCGATCGCGCCGCCCTGCCCCGCGACCGTGATCGTCGGAGAGAGGGCGTGTGCGTAGTAGCGCTCAATGCGCAGCTCCAGACCGTCATGGTCCAGGCCGCCCGTGATCGGCGTCACGAGGCCCACGTCGCCGAGGTACGCCGTGAACAACGAGTTCGCGCCCGCCGCGCCCGCCAGCCCACCGAGCGGCGAGAACGGGCCACCGGCTGCGCCCTGGACGAGCGAGCCCCCTCCGCGCGCGCCGCCTGAGCCGGCGATCGCGAGCTGCCCGTGCGGCGCCGGCGCGAGCGCCAGCGGGGGGCGCAGCGCCAGCTTGCCGCCGCCGCGCGCGAGCGCGTAGGACGGGCTGCCAGGTACGTCACCCGCACCGATCGACGCGATGTACGTACCCGCGCCCTGCGGGCAACTGCGCGCCGCGCTCCACACGACCGCGCCGCGGCCCGTGCCGTGTGTCGGCTTGTCGCGGGGGAAGACCGCTCGCGCGGCGCCTACCGCCGCGCACGGGCTGAGCGGGGCCGGCGGCGACCACGGGGCCGGGGAGGCTGTCGCGAGCGTCGACGAGCTGCACGCGAGCGCCACGGACGCGAGCGCCAGGCCCGCGAGCGCGACAGAGTGGTGGGGCTTCAACGTCAGAAAGCCGTGGCTAGGCCAGCGCCTCGCGCAGGAAGCTGACCGTCCGCTCCCACGAGAGCTTCGCCGACTCCGCGTCGTAGGTGCCGAGGCGGTCGAGCTCGTTGAAGAACGCGTGACCCGCGCCGTCGTAGTAGTGGAACGTGACCTCGACACCCGCGTCGCTCAGCTCCTGCTCGAGCGCTTTCGCCGTGTCCGTCGGGATGAATTCGTCGGCCGTGCCGAAGTGGCCGAGCACCGGGCCTTTGATCTCCGAGAAGTCGGGCTTGCCGTGCGGCATCACGTAGTAGTAGGTGACCGCCGCAGTGACCTTCGGGCACGTCGCCGCCGCCCATACCGACAGCCCGCCGCCGAGGCAGAAGCCGAGCGAGCCGACGCCCGAGCCCTCGAAGCCGTCCTGGGAGCTGAGGAAGTCGGCCGCGCCGCACATCTGCGGCTCGACCTCCTCCATCGACAGCGCCATCATTTTCTGTTCTGCCTCGCTCGGCTGCGTCGTCGTCTCGCCCGCGAACAGGTCCGGCGCGAGCGCGAAGAAGCCCTCTGACGCGAGGCGGTCGCAGACCGAGCGGATGTGCTCTTCCACGCCCCACCACTCCTGCAGGACGATCGTCGCCGGGCCGCTGCCGCCGGCCGGGGTCGCGAGGTAGCCGGAAGCCGTGCCGGCGCCGGCGCCGCCGGAGGTGGGGAACTCGATGTCGGGCATGAGATGGGCTCCTTGACTGGTCGTGGTGTGAGGCCGCCCGATGCGGCTGCCTGCGTTCGCCTCGCGCGAGCGCACGCGGCATCCTCTCACGCGCGAGCCGGCGCGCGATGCTGTGGGCGTGGCGTGGCGCGTCGAGGGCGCCGGCGAGCGTTGGCGGTGGGGCGAGCTCGACCGCTCGGTCAGCCCGAGGGAGCGGGCGACGCAGTCGCCAGCGCTTCCGCGTAGCTCGCGCGCAGCGAGCGGATTCGCAGCCGGTAGCGCTTCAACCGTTCTCGCTTGCGCGGGCGGTGTTCCAGCCAGCGCCTATCCGAATGGGGCAGTTGGCGCACCCACAGCAGTCCGGCGCGCGTGTCGTGGATCAGTTTGTGCAGGTGTTCGATGCGCAGGGCATAGGCCGGATGTTGCGCCGCGATCGCGGCATCCAACGGCGCCGCCTGCGCTTCTTCGGCTGCTTCGCTGCTCACTTCCTGCAGTTCATTTGCGTCTCCCAGCGCCGGCGATTCGGGCGCATCGGCGCCGGCCGTCGCCACCGGCGCCGTCCCGAGCAGACCGAGCGCGAGACACGTGAGGGTTGCTCCTCGGGTCGCGAGCCGTCTGATCTGCATGGCCTCCTTGCTCGGCACCGGACCGCGCGCGCTGCACGCCGGAGCTCCTTGATGTGACGTGACTGTGATTGAAATGTGACGGAATTGTTCGCGGCGCCCAAGCTGCGCCAGTCCAGCATCCGACGGCCTGCTTTCGACGGCTGTACAGAAGCGCCGCGGAGGCGCCGACGCTCGGGCGGTTGTTCACTGTGCATTTGCGAACCGTTTACAAAAGTCTGAGCGAGGGTAACCAGATCGCCGTGAGGGGATGGCGCGTGGGGTTGAGGGGGATGTGGCCGGCGGCAATCGTCGCGGTGCTGCTCGCACTGCCCGCAGTGGCCGCCGCGAAAGTGAAAGCCGGCGAACCCGTGCCGTTCGGTCACGCGTGCAAAGCCCAGGACGGCGTGCGCTTCTGCCCGAGCGAAACGCTCGAACAGCGCGTTGCATCCTTCGACGGCGTGCCGCTCGACGCGGACGTGACATTGCCCGCGAGCGGCACCGGACCGTTCCCGACGATCGTGATGCTGCACGGGTGGGGCGGCTCGAAGGCCTCGTTCGAGTCGAGCTCGCCCGCCGGCGACGGCAACGAGACCTACGACTACAACAACATCTACTACGCCCAGCGCGGCTATGCCGTGCTCAACTACTCCGCGCGTGGCTGGGGCAACTCGTGCGGCAATCCCGAATCGCGCACCGCGCCGGACTGCGACGAAGGCTGGATCCACCTCGCCGATCAGCGCTACGAGGCGCGTGACACGCAGCACCTGCTGGGGCTGCTGGCCGACGAAGGCGTGACCAGGCGCAACCTGATCGGCGTCACCGGCATCTCCTACGGCGGTGGTCAGAGCATCGAGCTCGCCGATCTGAAGAATCGCGTCAGGCTGCCCGACGGCTCCTTCCAGCCGTGGACGAGCCCCAAAGGCCTGAAGATGGAAGTGAAGGCCGCGTTCCCGCGCTGGCCATGGTCGGACCTCGTCGATGCGCTCGATCCCAACGGGCGCTTCCAGGACGGTGAAGTGGCGCCCGCGGGGCAGAGCTACGAACCGTTCGGCGTCGAGATCCAGAGCTACGTGACCGGTCTGTTCGGCACCGGCCAGGCGACGGGTTACGTCGCGCCGACAGGCGCAGACCCGGAAGCGGACCTGACGAAGTGGTACGCCGCCGTCAACGCCGGCGAGCCCTACAACCCCGAAGACGAAGCGATCGCCCACCAGATCTACGACTACCACCAGGGCTACGGCATGCCGCTGGCCGGCAAGCCCGCGCCGATGCTGCTGGAGAGCGGTTGGACCGATGACCTCTTCCCCGTGTCGCAGTCGCTGCGCGCCTACAACCAGATCCGCGCCGCCAAAGGCTATGCCGTGCTGATGTTCGGCGATCTCGGGCACAGTCCGGCCGCGAACAAGGAAAACACCGACCACGCCTTCAACGAAGAGGCAGCCGGCTTCTTCGCCGCCAAGCTCCAGCACTCCGGCAAAGCGCCGAAAAACGGCAGCGTCACGACGTACACGCAGACCTGTCCGACGAACGCCCCTGCAGGCGGCCCCTTCACTGCCCCCAAGTGGTCGAAGATCCATCCGCACATGGTCAGCTTCGGCTCGGCTGCCGCGCAGACGTTCACCTCGGCCGGCGGCAATCCGACGATCGCAGCCGAAATCGACCCGATCGCGAACTCCGACGCGTGCAAGACGGTGAAAGCCGAAGAAGAGCCCGACACGGCCAACTACACGACGCCGAGCTCCGGCTTCACGCTGATGGGCTCACCGACGGTCACCGCCAACGTCAACGTCACCGGGCTCTACGGCGAGGTGACGGCGCGGCTGTGGGACGTGCTGCCGAGCGGTGAAGAGCGCCAGGTCAGCCGCGGCGTCTACCGCCTGCTCGACAACCAGCAAGGCCAGATCACCTTCCAGCTCCACGGCAACGGCTACGAATTCCCGGCCGGCGACACCGTCAAGCTGCAGCTGCTCGGTCGCGACGCGCCCTCCTACCGGGCCAGCAACGGCACCTTCGCCGTCGAAGTCAGCGGCCTGAGCGTCTCGCTGCCGACTCTCTGAGCCGCAGCGGCTCGACTACCCGCCGGCCGCTGCGCGTTTGGCCGCGGCGGGTTTACGCCGTGCGCGCTTGGGCGGTTCGGCCAGCGCGAGCAGGTCTTCCATGCCGCGCTCGATCCCGGCGCTGAGCACGTCGACGTCCGGCGCGCCGTCGTAGTCGCCGGTGATGCCGAAGTACAGCCCGCCGTCGTAGGAGAAGATCGCCACGACGATCCGGATCGAGCCGACGACGGGCACGAACGGGAAGGATTCGAGCATCTTGCGCCCGAGCGTCTGCACAGGCTGCTGCGGGCCCGGCACGTTGGTCGTCGCCGTGTGCATGTTCAGCCGTGGCGAGACCGTCACCAGCCGGCTGCCGAGCGCCAGCAAGAGCGGGGGCGCGAAGCCCGACAGGGAGCTGAGCACGTCGCCGGCGACGGCCTGCTTGGACTGCTTGACGCCGTCCATCTCTGCGCGGATCCGCTCGAGCCGCTGCGCCGGATCGTCGAGCCCGACGGGCAAGCCGGCGAAGACGGCAGATACGCGGTTGTTGTAGACGCCGCGCTCGCCGCGGCGGCGGACCGACACGGGCACCATCGTGCGCACGCTGCGCTCGCTCCCGAGCTCCTCGCCGCGCTCGAGCAGCAGCACGCGAAAGCCGTTCGTGATCACGGTCAGCACGACGTCGTTGACCGTCCCGCCGAGCGCCGCGCGCACCTTCTTCACATCGGCGAGGCGCACCGTCGCCCAGCTCCAGCGCCGGTGGGGCCCGATCGGGCCGGTCAGCGAGGAGGCGCCGACCGGGCGCAGGCTCGGCCCGGCCGCGAGCGCCCCGCGTGCGACTTCGGCGACCGTGCGCACCGTTTCGCGTGGTGCCCGCAGCGCCCGCCTGAACGTTTCGAGCTGCCCGGCGGGGCTCGCCCGGCGGGCGAGCGTACGCGCGAGCACGTCGATCCCCGACGGCTCCGGCGGCGCCGACCAGCGTCCGTTGCGATCGCCGCTCTCCGCCTCGGTGGAGACGGTCTCGTCGGAGAACATCACCGACATCAGGTCGGTCGCGGCGACGCCGTCGACCATGCAGTGGTGGACCTTCGAGAGCAGCGCCCAGCGCCCGTCGGTCATGCCCTCGACCATCCACAGCTCCCACAGCGGCTTGTTGCGGTCGAGGTGCTGGGAGAACACGCGCGCGGCCATCTGGCGCAGCTGCGTGCTCCTCGCCGGGGGCCGGGATCGCGGTGCGGCGCAGGTGGTAGTCGATGCTGAAATGCGGGTCATCGATCCACACCGGCGGTCCCGCGGCGAGCGGCACCATGCGGACCTTCTGGCGGTAGCGCGGCACGAGCGCGAGCTTGCCCGCGACCATCGCGCGCAGGTCCTCAAACGGCGGCGGCGGTCCTTCGAAGATGCTCACGCCGCCGATGTGCATCGGCGTCGTGTCGTTCTCGATGTGCAGGAACGACGAGTCCATCGGGCTCATCCATTCCATGCGCGTTGTTACCCCTCGGCTTCCGCGCGCGCGGCCGTGGAGCGCATCGCTAGGAGGCCGCGTCGAGCGCTTTGTCGAGCACTCGATAGACGTTCACGTTGACCGACATGCCGCAGTGGCTCGAGTCGACGGCGACCGGCTGGGCGTGGGGGTCCACGCACGCCTGCCAGTCGACGATCCCATCCGTGTAGGAGTAGATCGCGGTCGCATGCGCGTGGGGCGCCAGCGGCGTGGCCAGCTCGGCGCGGAACTCCTCGCAGCAGGCGCCGTCCTTGCAGCTCGTCGAGAGCATGCCCGGGACGCCGAGGTCGCCGAGCGTGGCTACCAAACGCGCCGCCCGCAGCACGTGCGAGGAGACGGCCAGCCCGTCGTTGACCGGCGAGCCGAGCATCGCCAGGCCGGCGACGGCGTCGGGCTCGCGTACGGCCAGCGAGCGCGCGAGCACGCCGCCGCGGCTCTGGCCGATCATGAAGACGCGCTCCTCGGTCTCCGAGGCGAGCGCGTGCAGTTGCTCGGCAAGGCGCCCGACGAGCTCCTCGGCGCAGTCGACGTTCGCGCGAATGCCGCTCATGTGTACGCGGTGGCCGCGACGCGAGAGCCACTGGCGCAGCACGGTCAGCGAGGCGTCGCCGGCCATGAAGCCCGGAACGAGCAGCACGGGCGGCGCATCTTCACGGCGCTGCACCGAGCGAAACAGCCGGCTCGCGAGCAGCCGCGCCAGCTCGCGCCCGTAGCGCAGCTCCCCGAGCAGCGGCGCAACGGTGGCCTGCTCGGCCGGGCGCTCGGGCCCGATCACACCAGCCTGTCCCCCCATGAGTACATAGAGTACGCCTCGATGGAGCTTTCTGGAAGGCATGTGGTCGTGACGGGCGGCGGCGGGGGCATCGGCAGTGCGCTCGCGCGAGCGCTCTCCGAGCAGGGCACGCGGGCCGTCGTCGTCGCCGACCGCGACCTCGGCAAAGCCAGCGCCGTGGCCGATGAGATCGGCAGCCTCGCCGTCGAGTTCGACGCCGGCCGCGAGAGCGGCGTGCAGTCGCTGATCGAGCGGGCCGTCGCGGCCAACGGGCAGATCGACATCTTCATCTCCAACGCCGGCGTGCCTGGTGGCGGCGGGGGACCGATCGAGACCTCCGACGAGGACTGGGACGAAGCCTGGCGCGTGAACGTGATGGCGCATGTGTGGGCCGCCCGCGCGCTCTTGCCGGAGATGCTCGAGCGCGGCGAGGGCTATCTGATCAACACGGCGTCGGCCGCCGGCCTGTTGACGCAGGTCTCCTCGGTCGGCTACAGCGTGACCAAGCACGGCGCCGTCGCCCTGGCCGAGTGGCTGGCGATCGAGTACGGCGACGCAGGCATTCGCGTCTCGTGCATCTGCCCGCAGGGCGTGCGCACGCCGATGCTCGAACTGGCGATGGACGAGCCCGCGGGCGCAGCCGCGCTGAAGGCCGGTGGTCTGATCGAGCCCGAGCAGGTCGCCGACGCCGTGCTGGCCGGAATCGCCGATGAGCGCCTGCTGATCCTGCCGCACGAGGAGGTAGCGCAGTTCATGGCGCTGAAGGGCAGTGATCCGCCACGCTGGATCGCCGGCATGCGCAAGCTCGTGCGCAACGCGCGCGCCGCCGCCGAGTAGTCGCGCTCGCGCTGCTAGGCGCTCAGCGCGACGCTGATCACCGGTTCGCGCGTCGGCGCGGGGCTGCCGCCGAGCGGCTCGCTCGTGACGAGGACCTGCTTGACGCCCTTCAGACTGCCCGGGATGTCGACCGCGCTGCTGCCGGCAGAGCTGATTCCGAACAGCGCGTCGGTCGGGCGGGGGGTCTTGCCACGGACGAGCCAGACCTCGTAGATCCGCCCCGCTCCGGGCTGGGGCATGTGCGAGAGCAGCAACTCTGCGCGTCCGTCGCTCCGGTGCAGCGAGATCTGCGCCTCGCGCGCCACGCCGGCGCCTTGCCCCGGGATCACCTGCTCGCTCGTCGAGGAGCCGCCGAGCACGATCGCGAGCATGATCGCCACGGCAGCGGCGAGTGCCGTCCCGGCGAAGGCGAAGCGGCGCCGGCGCAGCTGGTGCACAGGCCGCGGCGGGCGGTCGGCCTGATGCCCGGCCGCGTTCAGCACGTCTGCCTGCGAGCGCACCGTCTCGAGCACGCGCTCGCGAAGCTCGGCCGGAGCGGGCACCCGCGGGGCGCTCGTCGCGAGCTCGTCGACGACAGACTGAAGCTCGGCGACTTCCATGCGGCAGAGCGCGCAACCGGCGAGATGCTCGCGGAAGCCCTGCAGCTCATGCTCCTCCAGCGCGCCAAGCACGTACGGGGCGGCATCGATGTGCTGGGGGCAGGGAGGTTCGTGCGCGGGCGTGCTCATGCGCCTAGCGCCTCCCTTCCCTGAAGTTGCGTACGGAGCTTCTGCAACCCGAGTCGCATGCGCCCCTTGACGGTGCCCACCGGCGTGTCGAGCATCGACGCGATCTCGACATGGGTGAAGCCGCCGAAATAGGCAAGCTCGATCGCGCGGCGCTGCTCGTCGGGAAGCTCGCCGAGCGCCTCGCGGATCTCCTGCGCGGCGGCGTTATCGATCGCCTGTGTGTCCGTACGCTCGGGCGCCTCAAGCGTCTCCTCGATGCCCTCGTCGCTGGCCCGGCGACGATCGTGTGCGCCACTGCGCCGCAGCGCGTCGATCGCGCGGTTGTGCACGATGCCGAGCGCCCACGTGCGCACGCTGCCACGCGTGCGGTCGTAGCGGGTTGCGCTGCGCCACACGGCTAGGAACGCCTCCTGCGCGACATCCTCGGCGACCGAGCGCCGGCCACAGATCCGGTAGGCCAGCGAGAAGGCAGCGTCGGAATGACGCTCCAAGACGACCTCGAACGCATCTGCGTCGTTGCGTGCAACAAGCCCCATCAGCTCCTCGTCCGCGAGCCTTCTCAGCTTTTCCTTGAGATTGACGGCCGGTCGCCGCAAGAGAGGCATCGATTGAACTCTACGCGCGAGCGAGCCCCGCGGATCACTCTCGTCTTTCACTTTTTTTCAGGTGATCCGGATTGGACTCCTGCCGCGTACACAGGACTCAACGCCGGCGTCATGTACTCAACCTCATGCGGCGCGGCGGCCCACATACCCGGAACCGACAAGGAGCAGCAATGAGCTACAACATCAACCTCGAGGAGATCGATGCGGACGGTGCTGTCCGCGAAGCTGCCGAGCAGGTTTCCGGCGACACGCGTCTCGGCTTCATCAAGAAGGCCGGACTCGCCGGTGGCGCGATGGTCAGCGGCGGCGCGGTGCTTTCGGCAATCGCCCCCACCGCCATGGCTGCGTCGCAGGTCGGACGTCCGCCGGCGAAATTCGGCAAGGGCGACATCGGCATCCTCAACTACGCGCTCACGCTCGAGTACCTCGAGGCGGCGTTCTACAACGGCGCGACGGCAGCCAAATTGCCGTTGAGCGCCCAGGGCCAGGTGTTCCTGGAAACGGTGACCAAGGACGAGAACGAACACGTCAAATTCCTCAAGAAGGCGCTCGGCAAGAAGGCCGCCGCCGAACCGAAGTTCGACTTCAAAGGCGCCAACACCAACGCGGAAACCTTCATGGCGACCGCGGAAGTGCTGGAGAACACGGGCGTTCACGCCTACTCCGGTCAGGCGCTGAACATCAAGACCGCCGCCTACGTGAAGGTCGCGCTGTCGATCCTCACGATCGAGGCGCGTCACGCGAGCGTGATCGGTCTGCTCAACGGGTCGAAGGGCATGATCACGCCGAACGGCGCATTCGACACGCCTTACACCGCCGAGAAGGTGCTGGCGGCCGTCAAGGGCACCGGTTTCATCACCGGCTGACTCCCCGCGAGCAGCCTGTGAAGTAGCGAGCGGGTGAACGGCCGTCCGGGGCAGACAGCTCCGGGCGGCCGCGTTCACCCCTGCCGTTGTCATTAAACATTGAATGGAGGTAGTTCAAAGATGGCCAGTTCTGCGAACGGCACCGAGACACACGAGGAGACGCCGCCTCAGCCGGCCGGAATCGTCGAGCGGCTCGCCCGCGACGACGTCGACCGCAAGCGGTTTCTGAAGATGGCCGGGAGCGCCGGTGCTGCGAGCTTCGGCGCATTCGTGCTCGCGGCTTGTGGAAGCAGCAGCAGTAGCAGCAGCAAGAGCACCACGGCGGCAAGCACCGCTACGAGCGCTTCATCAAGTGCGAGCGGCGACATCGCGATTCTCAACTACGCGCTGACGCTCGAGTACCTCGAGTCTGAGTTCTACTCGAAGGTGATCGCGGCGAAGCTGTTCAGTGGCAAGGTCGGCGAACTGCTGCAGACGTTCGGCAGCCAGGAGGACTCGCACGTCGTCGCGCTGAAAGCGGCCGTGTCGAAGCTGGGCGGTACGCCTGCGGAAAACCCGAAAGGCAAATTCCCGATCACCAGTGCGACACAGGTGGCGCAGCTCGCGTACACCGTCGAGAACCTCGGCGCCGCGGCCTACCTCGGACAGGCAGCGAAGATCCAGAGCCCCGAGGTGCTTGCCTCGGCGCTTGCAATCCACTCGGTCGAGGCGCGCCACGCGGCAACGCTCGCCACGCTCGTGAAGAAGTCCGTCACCCCGCAGGGCGCATTTGCCACGCCGGCTGACATGTCCTCGGTCCTGGCGGCGGTCAAGCCGTTCCTGGCCTAACCGCTCCATCCGGCACGAAAGGAACGAGATAAAACATGACGACTCAAGAGATCGCAAACCCCGAGCTGGCGGCGACAGAGGTGCACGGCATCACTCGCTCGTCGTTCATCCTGCGCGGAGCGCTGGCGGCGGGAGCGCTGTACGGGACCGCTTCGGTGGCTCCGTTCGTCTCCCAGGCCTTCGCCGAAACAGGCGGCGGCGACGTCGAAATCCTCAACTTCGCGCTGACGCTCGAGTACCTGGAGGCCGACTTCTACAACGTGAAGGGCCGTCAGGTCGGCCTGAGCGGAGAAGCACGCAAGTACGCAAGGGTGTTCGGCGCCGAGGAGGCCGCGCACGTCTCCGCACTGTCGGCTGCGATCAAGCAACTCGGCGGCAAGCCGGTCGCCAAACCGACGTTCGTGTTCCCAGCGACGGACGAGAAGTCGTTCCTCGCCCTGGCATCGGTGCTCGAGAACACCGGCGTCGGCGCTTACAACGGCGCGGGCCCGTCGCTGAAGAGCAAGGAGGTGCTCGCCTCGGCCGGCAGCATCGTGCAGATCGAGGCTCGGCACGCCGCGGCGATCGACCTGCTGATCGGTAAGAGCCCGACGCCGAACGAAGGGTTCGACAAGCCGCTGAGCAAGGCAGAAGTGCTCGCGGCGGCCGGTCCGTTGATCAAGAAGTAGTCAAAGCCGAACGAGTGAACGGCGACGCCGGGTGATCCGTGCCCGGCGTCGCCGCGTAGTTCTCTATTACACGCCCGTCACAGGGTGAAATCAAAAAACTTCGGGAGTGTGAATCAAAACATGGGCCTCGACAATCCTCTTCACATAGCTTTTCTCTTGATCCTGCTGCTGCTCGTGTTCGGCGCCAAGCGCCTGCCCGAGATGGGCCGCTCGCTCGGCAGCGGCATGCGCGGCTTCAAGGACACACTCAGCGGCGAGCACACGCACGAGCCGCACGAGAGCGTGGCTGCTGTGATTCCCGCCCAAGCGCCTGCCATGCCGGCGGCGAGCACCACCGTGCCCGCACCGCAGAGCGAGGCTGCCGTCGTTGCTCGTTCGGTCGGCGAGCGCGTTCCCGTCGCCTAGTTCGGCGACGCGAGAGAGACTGGAAAGGGATCGATGGCGGCCGTCGCTGCAGCTCGAGTAGGGCACGAAGACCGACTGACCGTCGTCGACCACCTGACGGAGCTGCGCGGCCGGCTGATCATCTCGCTGGCCGCGCTGGCCGTCGCCTTCGGTCTGTGCATGTGGCAGAACCATGGGCTGCTGCACATCATCAACAAGCCGCTGTCGACGCAGACCCAGAAGCAGGTCAAGAAAGGCAACGGCCCGCTCGGCGCGACGTACACGGTGCAGCAGAGCGCGCGTACGGTCGCCAAGCAGCTGCAGACGGTCACAGGCGCGCTCGATCGTCCCGGCAGCGGCGTCTCGGCGGCCACGCGCACGGCGCTCGCCGGCGTCAGCCCGGAGCTCGGCAGGGCGATCAAGGGCCTCTCCAAAGCGCCGGAAGGCAACAAGCCGGTGACGCTTGGCATCGGTGAGCCATTCACGACGACGATCGGGATCGCGCTGATCTTCGCCTTCATCCTCGCGCTGCCGATCATCCTGTTCCAGCTCTACGGCTTCCTCTTGCCGGCGTTCAGCCCGAAGCAGCAGAAGATCGCCAAATCGGTGACGCTGTCGATCCCATTTCTGTTCGTGATCGGCGTGCTGTTCGGCTACTTCGTCGTGCTGCCCGCAGCCGTGCGCTTCTTTCAGAACTTCAACAGCGGCGAGTTCAACGTGCTCGTGCAGGCGAACCAGTACTACCACTTCGCCGCCGTCACGCTGCTCGCGATGGGGCTCGTCTTCCAGATCCCCGTGGCGATCCTCGCGGCGACGCGTGCCGAGATCGTAACCCCGACCCAGCTGCGCCACAATCGCCGCTACGCGGTGCTCGCCTGCGGTGCCGTCGCGGCGTTCCTGCCGGGTGACGCGATCACGCTCGTGCTCGAGACCGTGCCGCTGTACCTGCTGTTCGAGGCGAGCCTGCTGCTCGCGAGCGTCGTCGAGCGCCGCGAGCGCCGTCGAGCGGGGGGAGGACCAGCATTCGACTCCTAGGCACGCGCACTCGAGTGATCCAGATCGTTCCTCGACGCGAATAGATCAGAAGGGGAACGCGAAGGCAGCACATGCGGAGGACAGCGCCGCCCGACGGTGCCCGCACGAAAACCAACCGACGCAGGTCTTTCGAGCAGCCGGCTAGGCCGGCAGCGAGAGCACGTGCGCCTTGGCCGGGTCGATTTTCCCGTCGAGCAGGTCGAGGTAGGCGTGCTCGAGCGCGTCCGGACCCTCGGCGCGAACGACCTCGAGCCAACCGTCGCACCACTTCACGTAGGGATCCCATGCCTCGGCGATGCGCGTCTCAAAGCCGTCCCGGCCCCACTCGGTGCTTCGCTTGGACACGCGATCGGGCGCGAAGAAGAACGTCGGCGGGGGACCCGGCAATGAGTCCGGCACGGCGCCCATGCGGTCGTGATGGGTCGCGCCGACTACCGCCGAGTGCATCAGCGCATCGCCGTAGTGGGTGTGGACATCGCTGCGGACCTGCGCATCGCCTGACATGTCTACGTACACCGCAGGAGTATCAGCGAGCGATTCGATCTCCCCGTAGGTGACGACGCGGTCGTAAACGCCGAGTGAGTCGGTGAAGGCTGCGCTGCGCTGCGAGGTCAGGCCGACCACCTCGACGCCGTCACGGCGCGAGAGCAGGAAGGCGAGCCCGCTGGCCGTCTTGCTCGAAGCGCTCGAGAGCACGACCGTGCGGGCACCGAACAGCGAGGCGTCGTCGAGGAAGTCGTCGATCAAGAACGAGGTGAAGAACAGCGGCCGCAGGAGCATCTGCAGCTCCTCGGTGTCGGCCTCGTAGATCGGGTCGGCGTCGATTCGCGCGTAGCCGTTGTACGCCGCGGGCAGGCCCGCGCGATGTGCCGAGGCGTCGACGAACCCGCGTGCGTCGATCCTCGCCGGCTGCACGACGAGCTCGCTCGACGGCGGCAGGTAGCCGTACACGCGCGTGCCCGGCTCGAGTTGCTCCGCCTCGCTCTCGGCGACCTCGGCAAAGCCCCACACCGGCATGCGGCCCCAGCCGTCCTCGGCTGCAAAGAACTTCCAGTAGCTCATCGCCTCGCCGAACATCGCGTAGGTGATGTTGTTGGCGCTGAGGCCGAAGCGCTCGACGCGCAGCCGCGCCTGGCCCGGCTCGAGCTCGCGCGCGGGCTGCTCGGCGAAGCGGCACTTGTGCAGGTTGTCCTTGGCGATCAGGAAGTCCATCAGCGCAAGCCTACGCTGCGAAGCGCTTGAGCATCCGCGTCTGGCGCGGGAGCAGGCCGAGCGCGAGCGCGATCGCCGCGAGCACCGAGCCGCCGAGCAGCACCTCGACCGCCCCCAGCGCGCTCGCCAGCGGCCCAGCCAGCACGTAGCCGAGCGGCAGCAGCGCGAGCGAGACCATCCAGTCATAGGAGCTCACGCGCGAGAGCTTGTCCGGTGGGATTCGCTCGGCGAGCGCCGTCATCCACCACACGTCGAACAGCGCAATGCCCGCGCCGCCGAGCAGCATCGCGGGCGTGACGACGTAAAGCGTGACCCCCGCCGCGTAGAGCACCGCAACCCCCGGCCACAGCAGGATCGCGAGCATCGCCGCGCGCATCGGAAAGCGCGGCCGCCAGCCGATGCCGAGCAGCGAGCCGATGATCGTGCCGACCCCGAGCACCGCCGAGACGAGGCCGTAGACGCCGATCTCGCCGTACTGCTCGCGCGCGACGACCGGGCCGAGCACGAACCAGGGGGCGAGGCCCGTGAACAGCGCCGCGCAGAAGGCCGCGAGCGTTGCCCACACCCAGCTGCGCGAGCGGACCTCGCGATAGCCGTCGCGGATCTCGCTCCACACGCCGGCAGGTTCACTCGAATGCGCCGCCGCGGGTGCGGGGGTCGCCGGGGCGGGGGCGGGGGCGGCTGCGATCTGCCGGGCCGTCGTCTCGCGGCGGCGCGGACGCACGCGCGAGAGCAGCGCGGCGCTGACGAGGAACGTGGCGGCGTCGAGCGCGAACGCCCACCCCGCACCGAGGCCGAGCACGAGCGCCGTCGCCAGCGCCGGGCCGGCGAACTCGCCGATGTTGTTCGACAGCGTGCTCAAGCCATTGGCCTGCTGGATCTCCTCCTCGGGAACCGTCTGCGGCAAGAGGCCGTTGGCGGCCGGGCGGAAGAACGCCTCGGCGCTGCCGAACAGAGCCTCGATCACGATCAGCTGCCAGATCGCGACGGTGTCGGTGAAGATCAGCGTTGCCAGCAGCGCGTGCAGCGCGAAGCGCACGAGATCGGTCACGACCATCACGCGGTGGCGCGGCAGGCGATCGGCCCACACGCCGCCGAGCAGCAGGAAGGCGACGAGCGGCAGGCTTGCAGCGGCGAGCACGAAGCCGAGATCGGTCGCGCTGCCGGTCAGTTCGATCACGAACAGCGCGAGCGCGACGATCACGATGCAGTCGCCGATCACGCTCGCCGACTGCGCCAGCCAGAGGTAGCGGAAGTCGCGGTGGCGCAGCACGCGAAGCTGGCGGACGAGGTTGCTCATCCGCCAAGCTTGACGCAGGCGGGCGCTTGCCCCGGAGCGGGGCCGAGCGGGTGTCGATCAGGCGGCGACCGGCGAGCCGCGGCGGGAGGCGAGCCGCTCCTTGGCGTAGCGGCGCCCGTGCTCGGCGTCGCCCGTGGCGAACGTGGCGATGTCGGCGAGCGTGACGATGCCGCCGAGCGCGCCCCACGTGCCGTCGGGGATCTCAGGCGCGAACACCCAGACGCGCGCGGGATCGCGGTCGTATGCACCGTCCTCGGCGTCGAGCACGGCCGTCGTGATGTCGGCGACCATCGCCTGGCGGCGCTCGGCGTCGTACTGGCCCTCGGGAACGGACGCCACGAAGCGGTAGCGCGGCAGCTCGGCGCGCGAGCCCGCCACGTACACGTCGGCCGGCCTGTGCACGAACAGCCACGCGATCGAGCGGACCTGCTCGTTGGTCGGGTCGGCGCCCTCGTTGACGATCAGCAGGTCGGTCAGCTTGGCGAGCAGCCGCTCCTCGGCGGCGGCGGGCAGCGCTCCGGTCGGGATGTAGGCGTCGAGCATCGGCATGGTCGTGACCTCCTGCCGGCCGGCGGCCGGCCTGTCGATTGGATCGAGTGAGTGAGATGAGTGAGACGAGTGACTCTCCTAACAGGAGCGACCTTACACAAGTGACTCTTCTTATGCAAGCGATAGACTCGGACAGGCATGAAGCGCACCGATCTCGGCCATCACCCGTGCTCGATCGCCCGCACGCTCGACGTCGCCGGCGAGTGGTGGACGCCGCTGATCCTGCGCGACGTGGCCTACGGCGTGCAGCGCTTCGGCGCGATCCAGGAGGATCTCGGGATCTCGGCCAACGTGCTCTCGGACAGGCTCGAGACGCTCGTCGCCGAGGGCATCCTGCAGCGCAGCCTCTACCAAGAGCGCCCCGAGCGCTACGAGTACGCGCTGACCGAGAAGGGCGCCGACCTGATCCCGGCGCTGCTCGCGCTGATGCAGTGGGGAGATCGCTGGGCTTGGACGGGGGGGCGCGGGCCCGTGCGTGTGCAGCACGCAGAGTGCGGCCACGACGTGCGCGTCGAGCTGCGCTGCCCGCAGTGTGAGCGCGAGCTTGCCGCGGCGGAGCTGCGAGCCACGGTGCGTGGAGGCGTCATCGACCCACCGGGTGAGCACGAGCCGGGCGCCGTCTCCGGACGGCGACTGCTCGAGGGCGGCGCTCAGGGTGTTGTGCTCGCCGCTGGGTCCGGTGGCGAGGACGTGCCGCCGGCCAGGGCCGGTTAGCCCTCGCCGTCGTAGTAGTCGACGTGCCCGTCGGCGCGGCGCAGCATCACGCGGTCATCGTCGTTGCCCGGCCAGACGCCGATCTTGTCGCTGTCGGGATAGATCGCGACGGATGGCTCACGCGCGCTCGAGAACATCAACACGCGCGTGGTCTGCTCGCTGCGGTTGCTCACCTTGTGGGCACCGGATGGTCCCGCCGCGAAGCAGGCCAGGTCGCCGCGAACGAGCTCCTGCTCGCCCTCGGGCGTGCGCAGCACGACATCGCCGTCGAGCACGAGCAGCCACTCCTCGACGTACTCGTAGTGGTACGGGCAGATGCTCTGGCCCGGCGGCAGCGCAAACGCCTTGACCGCCAGTTCCTCGCCGCCCGCCGTCTTGCCGACCCGCGCCATGGAGGCGTGAAATCCGTCGGGGTCGGTCTCGTCGAACTCGTACTCGTCGCTGAAGACATTTGCGGGACTCATCTGGCGGGTCATGATCGCACGCCCGCGCGGCTCACTCGCTGCCGCTGGAGCGCCCCTGGCGCCCGTGCAACACGCTGAAGGCGAGCACGGCAATTCCCACCACGAGCAGCACGCGACCGAGCAGCGAGCTGATCTCGCTCCACGCCGCGCCCGCGAGCAGGCCGACGAGCATGAAGGCGGCTGCCCACACGGCGCAGCCGAGCGTCGTCAGCGCGACGAACGATCCGAGCGGCACACCCATCGCGCCGGCGGGCAGCGACACGAACGTGCGCGCCAGCGGCATCAGCCGCGCGCTGAAGACGGCGCGCGTGCCGTGACGCTCGATCAGGCCTTCCCAGCGGCCGAGCACAGCGCCCACGACGGGCACGCCCGCGAGCAGCCCGCTCGCGCCGACGCCGTATGCGAGCAGCGAGCCGACGAGGTTGCCCGCCGTCGCCGCGAGCAGCGCCAGCGGGAAGCTCATCCACCCCTGGTGCACGGCGACGCCCGAGAAGATCAGCGTCACCTCGCTGGGAATCGGGATGCATGCGCTCTCGGGCACCATCAAGAGGAAGACGCCGAGCGCGCCGAAGCTCTCGATGAACGAGGTCACGCGCTCTCACTACCCGCTTCTCTGCTCGGTCTAGCGGGGTGGCGGTACGCAGGCGAGCGCCGCGCCGCTGCACGCAGCCGAGCGCGGCTAACCGCAGCCGGTGATGCCGCCGTCGAGCGGGATCACGGTGCCGGTCAAATAGGCGCCGGCGCGCGAGGCGAGCATCAGCGTGAGCCCGACCACGTCGTCGGGGCGCCCGATCCGCCCAAGCGGCACGGCCTGCTCGACGGCCTCGCGCCGCTCGGGGTCTTCGAGCACCCACGCCATCATCTTGCTTTCGAACGGCCCGGGAGCGATCGCGTTGACCGTGATCTGCTCGCTCGCCAGCCGCTTGGCGAGGTGGCGCGTGAGCATGTGCACGGCGGCCTTGCTCGCGCTGTAGCTGTAGTTCTCGACCGACGGCGTGCGCAGTCCGTCGATCGAGCCGATGTTGATCACGCGCGCCGGATCCTCGGCGTCGGCCGCGGCGCGCAGCGCGCCGAGCAGCGCGACGGTCAGGTGAAAGACGCCCTCGACGTTCGTGTGCATCACCTTGTCCCAGCCGTCCGGCGGGAACTCCTCCAGCGGCGCGCCCCACACGGCGCCGGCGTTGTTGACGAGGATGTCGAGCGCCGGGAAGCGCTCCTGCACGGCGCTCGCCAGCGCGGCGGCGCCCTCGGGCGTCGAGATGTCGCCGGGGATCGCCACGCAGTCGCCGAGCTGCGCCAGCTCCTGCGCGGTCTGGTTGACGTCGTCGGCCTTGCGCGAGGAGAGGATCACGCGCGCGCCGCCCTGGACGAGGCCGCGCGCAATCATCAGGCCGATCCCGCGCGAGCCGCCGGTCACGAGCGCGCTCTTGCCGGACACGTCGAACAGGCCGGCGCTCATCGTCGCTCCGCGCTCATGCTCAGTCCTCGAACTCGGCCGGGCGCTTCTCGAGGAAGGCGCCGATCGCCTCGGGCACGCCGTTGCTGAACGTCGCCATGATCTGCTGGCGGTCCTCGTATTCGATCGCGGCCAGCTCGGAGGGAATCTCGAGCGCGGCCCACATCCCGCGCTTGGTCAGGCGCACGCCGAACGGGGCGAGCGAAGCGATCTGCACGGCGGCCTCGACGGCACGCTCGAGCAGTCGCGGCTGATCGACGACGTCGGCGAGCAGGCCGATCCGCAGCGCCTCCTCGGCGTCGACGCGCCGCCCGGTCAGCATCAGCTCGTGCGAGCGCGAGGCGCCGATCAGACGCGGCAGGAGCCAGCTGACGCCCATGTCGCAGTTCGACACGCCGATGTTGATGAAAGCGGCGCGGAAAACGGCCTCGGGCGCGGCGTAGCGGATGTCGCTGCCGAGCGCGAGCGCCAGGCCGAAGCCTGCCGCCGGGCCGTTGACGGCTGCGATCACCGGTTGCGGCAGCGTGCGCAGCTGCAGGATCAGCCGCGACATGTGCTCCTGGTTGGCAAGGCGGTCGCGCGCCTCGTCGTCGCCTTCGTTCCCCGGCGCCGTGCCATAGCCGTGGAGGTCGAGCCCCGCGCAGAAGCCGCGGCCGGCGCCGGTCAGCACGACGGCGCGGCAACTGCGGTCGGCCGCCGTCTGCACGAGCTCGCCGTGCAGCGCCTTGCACAGCTCGGCCGTCATCGTGTTGAGCTCGTCCGGGCGGTTCAGCGTGAGCCGGCGAACGTGCGGGGCGGGCTCGTCGACGAGCAGCAGCGAGGACATCCGCGCATCCTACGCCGGGGCGGCCGCCGGGCGGTCGGCGGTGCACGGCGCTTATGCGCGCGGGTACTGGAAGGCCTGCGTCTGTGTGACCTTCGCTGCCATCGCGCCGTCGGCGCGCACGATCTCGGTCTCGATCACGATCGTCGTGCGCCCCGCATGCAGCGGTCGCGTGCTCGCCGTCACGGCGCCCTCGCGCACGCCGCGCAGGAAGTTCGTCTTGGACTCGATCGTTGCCGTGCCGATCGCGCCGTCGGGCAGGTTGAGGAATGCGCACACGCCGCCGCAGCCGTCGGCCAGCGCCATCAGCGCGCCGCCGTGCAGCAGTCCGCCCGCCGTGCAGCGCTCGGGCGCGTGGTCCAGACGACCGACGACGAGCTCGGGGGCAGTCTCGATCAGCTCCACACCGAGCAGCGCGAACAGCGGCATCGAGTCGCGGAACTGCTCTGGGGTGGGGAGGTCGCTCATGCGAGCTCCACTGCCAGCTCGCGCGCGGCCGCCGCCTGCTCGAGGCCACGCAGCTGATCCTCGTGCATCACGCGCAGCACGATGTGCCTCGCGCCGGCATCCGTGTAGTTCCCGAGCCACTCCGCCAGCCCCTCGGGTGTGCCGGAGTACATCGCCTGGATCGAGCGGATCAGATCGAGCGGCAGCCCGTAATAGCGCTCGATGCTCTCGCGCAGGCGCTCGTGCGCGCGCTCGGGCGAGTCGTCGAGCGCGATCGTCGCGTACAGCCCCGGCAGCGGCGCTCGCTCGCGCCCGGCCGCGGCAGCCGCCTCGCGCACGCGTCCCCAGCCCTCCGCGTAGGACTCGGGTGTCGGCGGGTAGGGCAGCCAGCCATCGGCGATCCGCCCGACGCGCCGCTCGGCCGCCTCGCCCGATCCGGCCAACCAGACGGGCGGCCCGCCCGGGCGGTGCGGCGGCGGCTCGAGCGCCACGTCGTGCAGGCTGAAGTGGCGGCCCTCGATGCTGACCGGCTCCCCGGCGTGCTCCCACATCAGCCGCAGCGCGGCGATCGTCTCGGTCAGGCGACCGACACGGCCCTCGTAGGGCACGCCGACGGCCTCGAACTGACGCTCGGTCTCGGGCAGCGGGAAACCCGCGCCGAGACCCAGAACGAGGCGACCCTTGGCGATCTGGTCGAGCGTCGAGCAGGCCTGGGCGAGCAGCAGCGGTGAGCGCAGCGCCGCCAGCAGCACGCCGGTCGCGAGCGCCACGCGCTCGGTGCGGGCGGCGAGCATCAGCAGCGCGTCGTGGCGCGAGCGCGCGAGCGGGCTGTCGCCGACCCAGATCGCGTCGAAGCCGAGCGCCTCGGCTCGCTCGCCCAGCTCCAGCAGCGGCTTGGCCGCCGGACGCCCGAGCGTCACCGCTTCGCGCGTCGGCAGCAGGTAGCCGATCGAGATCGCGTCCGGGTCGAGCATCCGCATCGACGTCATACTTGCACCGCGTGCAGGAAAAAGCGCAAGCCGCCCGCCCGCGCGTCGCCTCGGTCGGCCACGTCGAGTGGGTTCAGTTCGCGCGCGTCGAGCATGTCCCGCAGGCGGGCGAGGTGGCGCACGCCAAAGATCCGTTCGAAGAGCCGGCCGGCGGTGGCGCGGTCGCCGCCGTGCAGCTCGCGCGCCTGGCCGGCGACGCGCTGCTGCTGACGGCGCTCGGGCAGGACGATGCGGGCCGGCGCTCGCTCGCGCGCCTGGCGCAGCTCGGCGTCGGCGTCGATGCAGCCAAGCGCGCCGCCCCGACGCGGCGCGCGGTGACGCTCGTCGACGAGCAGCGCGAGCGCACGATCACGACGTTCGGCGAGCGCCTGGAGCCGGTCGGTGAGGACGCGCTGCCCTGGGATGAGCTGGCGCGGATGGACGCGGTCTACTTCACGGCAGGAGACCTCGCGGCGCTGCGCGCCGCCCGTGCCTCGCGAGTGCTCGTGGCAAGCCCGCGCGCGCGGCATGCGCTCGGGCACGGCGTGCGGCTCGACGCACTCGTGCTCAGCGCCGAGGACGCGATCGAGCGCGAGGAGGCCAAGCGCGCCGAAGGTGAGGCCGATCTGGTCGTGTTGACCGACGGCGCGCGCGGCGGGACCTACCGCACGCGCGACGGCGCCACGGGGAGCTGGACCGCGGCCGAGCCGCCGGCAGCACCGGTCGACTCCTACGGCTGCGGCGACTCGTTCGCGGCCGGCTTCGCTTATGGCCTGGGGGCCGGGATGGGCGTGGACGATGCGCTCGCGCTCGCGGCCCGCTGCGGCGCTTACTGCCTGACGGGCCGCGGACCGTACGAGCGCCAGCTCACGGGCGCCGAGCTCGCCGCCGACCGCTAGACCGACGGCAGCTTCTGCGCGAGCGAGAGCACGGGCGCGAACAGGTCGCCGCGCTCGGCGATCCGCTCCAGCACCCGACCGGCCTCGAAGCGCAGCGCTTCGGGATCGCCGCCGTCGAGCGCGGCGCGCACCTCGTCCCATTCCAGCGGCGTCGAGACGGTCGGGCGCTCGGCGGCGCGCAGCGAGTAGGCGCAGACGGTCGTCTTGTTGCGGTCGTTCTGGCTCCAGTCGATCAGCACCTTGCCGGGTCGCGCGGTCTTCGTCATGCGCGAGACGATCAGCTCGGGCTCGGCCTCCTCGAGCAACTCGGCGACGGCCTTCGCGAAGCGGCTTGGTCTGCGCGAAGGTGACGTCGGGGTCGTTCAGCGGCACGTATAGCTGCAGGCCCTTTTTGCCCGACGTCTTGACGAAGCTCTCGAGGCCGAGATTCTCGAACAGTCCCTGCAGCGTGAGTGCGACGCAGCAGCACTCGATCGCCGTCGCCGGCGCGCCCGGGTCGAGGTCGAACACGAGCATCGTCGGACGCTCGGGCGCCTCGGCGCGGGCGAGCGGCACGTGCAGTTCGAGCGCCGCGAGGTTCGCCAGCCAGACGAGCGTCGCGCGGTCCTCGGCGAGCAGGTAGTCGATCGGCTTCTTCTCGCTCGGCAGCGTGACCGTCTGCACCCAGTCCGGCCGGTGCGCGGGCGCCTGCTTCTCAAAGAAGGCCTTCCCGTCGACGCCGTCCGGCCAGCGCTTGACCGTCAGCGCGCGGTCCTGCAGGTGGGCGATCATCGTCGTCGCGACAGCGGAATAGAAGTCGATCACGTCGCGCTTGATGAAGCCGGCCTCTGGATAGAGCACCTTGTCGAGGTTCGACAGCTTCAGCTCGCGCCCCTCGACCGTCGTCGTCGCCTTCGCGCCCTGCTCCGCAGGCGGCGTGTCCTCGCGCACGACTTCGCGCGCGTCCTTGTCCTCGCGCAGCCCCTTGTAGGAGGGGTGGCGCAGGACGCCGGCGGAGGTCCACTCGGTGAACTCGACCTCGGCGACGAGCTCTGGCTCGACGAAGACGGCGCCGCGCGGCGGGCGCTCGCCGGCGGTGAACGGCGAGTCCTCGCGCTTCAGTGGTTCGAGCAGCTTGCCGAGGCGCTCGAGCTCTGCGTCGCTGAAGCCGGTGCCGACGCGCCCGGCGTAGCGGAAGGCGCCGTCGGGGTCGTACACGCCGACGAGCAGCGCGCCGATGCGCCGCTCGCGCCGCCCCTCGCCTCCGCAGCCAGCCGCCGATCACGAGCTCCTGGCGCCCGACGTTCTTGATCTTGATCCACGCCGAGCTGCGCGCGCCCGGTTCATACGGCGCGTCGAGGCGCTTGGCGACGATTCCCTCGAGCTGCTGCTCGGCGGTCGCCTTCAGCACGTCGCGCCCGCGCCCCTCGAGGTGGCCGGGTGTCTGCCAGGAATCGCCGCTCAGCGCGAGCGCGTCGAGCAGCTCGCGGCGCTCCTCGTAGGTCAGCCCCATCAGCGAATGCCCGTCGAGCCACAAGAGGTCGAAGATCATGTACGTCACGGGTGAGTCTTTGGCGAGCCGTTTGGCCTGCGTTGGCGAGCCGACATGCATGCGCCGCTGCAGCGCGGCGAAGCTCGGGCGCCCGTGCTCGTCGAAGGCGACGATCTCGCCGTCGAGGATCGCCGCGTGCGAGCTCAGCGCTCGATTCAATCTGGCCAGCTCCGGATAGCGAGCCGGTGATCTCTTTCAGGTTGCGGCTCTCCAGGCGAAGCTCGCCGGGCGTGGAGTAGGCGATCGCGCGCACGCCGTCCCACTTGATCTCGATAGGCCCAGCCGTCGTCCTTGGGCGGCAGCGATCCGGGGCGGGCGAGCATCGGCTTGACGTGCTCGGGCATCGGCTCGCGCGCGGGGTCGGCCGGCGGATCCATGCGGTGGATCATCCACTCCTTCGGGCGCTCGCCCTCGGCGGTGACGAGGAGATCGGGAACAGCGCGTAGCGCGCGTCGACGCGCTCGCCGTGCAGCGCGACCTCGATCTTGCGCGGCTCCCACTTGAGCACCTCGTAGGTGCCGTGGTCCCAGATCTTCATCGTGCCGGCGCCGTACTGGCCCTTGGGGATCTCGCCGTGGAAGTCGACGTACTCGAGCGGATGGTCCTCCGTCCACACGGCGAGGTGGTTCTCCTTGGGCGCCTGCGGCAGCCCCTTGGGCACGGCCCACGAGGCGAGCACGCCGTCACGCTCGAGGCGCAGGTCCCAGTGCAGGCGCGTGGCCGAGTGCTCGTGGACGACGAAGCGGGGCTGCTTCTTCGCCTTTCCCTGCTTGGCGCCGCTCGGCTCGCTGGTCGCGCCGAAGTCGCGTTTGGCGCGGTACTCGTTCAGGCCGGCGCCGGCGCGCGCGGGCTTCTCACCGTCACCGCCGGACTTGCTCGGGCGGCGGGGAGAGGACACCTACCGCTTGGCGGCGGCGCGTTTGCCGGACGCTTTTTTGGCGGCCGCTTTCTTCGCCGGCGGTTTCTTGGCCGAAGCTTTGGCCGCAGACGCTTTCGCGGCGGCTTTCTTTGCTGGCGCTTTCTTTGCGGCTTTGCGTGGTTTGGCGGCGCCGTCGCTGTCGCGCTCGCCGTGCTCGCGCACGGCGGCGAGGCTGGCCTTCAGCGCGCTCATCAGGTCGGGTGCGGGCTCGGGCGCCTCGTCGGCTTCGGGCTGCACGGCGATCTCCTTGCCCTCGGCCTTGCGCTCGATCAGCTTGAGCACGTCCTCGCGGTAGGTGTCGCGGTACTTGCCGGGCTCGAAGTCGCCGGCGAGCGAGCCGATCAGCTGCTTGGCGATGTCGACCTCGCGCTTGGTCGTCTTGACCTCCTTGGGGTCGGGCAGCTCGTCGAGGCGCTCGGGGTCGGCGACTTCGTCGGCGAACAGCATCGTGGCCATCTCGAGCACGTCGCCGATCGCGCGGATCGCGACGAGCTGCTCCTTGGAGCGGATCACGACGCGCGCGATCGCGACCTTCTCGGTATCGGCCATCGCCTCGAGCAGCAGGCGGTAGGGCTTGGCGCCGCCGGGCCCGGGCGCGAGGTAGTAGGGGTGGTCGTAGAAGATCGGGTCGATCTGCGAGAGCTCGACGAAGTCCTCGATCTCGATCGTCTTGGTCTTCTTCGGCTGCAGCGTGTCGAGCTCGGCGGGCTCGATCACGACGTAGCGGTCGGGCGAGAGCTCATAGCCCTTGACGATGTCCTCGTAGGGGACCTCATCGCCGCTCTGCGGGTCGACGCGCTTCTGCGCGATGCGCACGCCGGTCTTGCCGGAGAGCTGATGGAAGCGCACCGTCTTGCGGTTGACGGCGCTGTACAGCTTGACCGGCACAGTCACCAGGCCGAAGCTGATCGCGCCCGTCCAGATCGAGCGAGGCATGGCTATTTACTACCACGTGGGAGAAATTCCACCCCCCACTGCAAGATCTCGGGCGTGATCAGGCGGGCGCCGGCTGCTGCGGGGAGGCGCAGAAGGCGCACTTGCGCGCCTGGCGTGGGATCTCGGAGAGGCACTCGCTGCAGGGCTGCGTCTCGGACTCGACGTCGACGCCGGTCTTGCGTCGCTCCATCAGCAGGTTGACGGGCTTGACGACGAAGAAGAACACGGCCGTCGCGATCGAGAGGAAGGCGATCAGGTAGTTGAGGAAGTCGCCGTAGTGGAAGGTGCTCTTGTTGATCGTGAAGACGAGCGCCGAGAAGTCGTGGCGGCCGACGATCACGCCGATGATCGGCGTCAACAGGTCGCGCACGAGCGCGGTCACGAGCGCGCCGAAGGCCGCGCCGATGACGATCCCGACGGCGAGGTCGACGACGTTGCCGCGCAGCAGGAACGCCTTGAACTCCTTGGCCATCGGCTGCCTCCAGTGCCTCGAACGGCGGCGGGTAGGACGCGATCAGTCGCTCGGCGCCAAGCTACCAGCGGGGCACGACAGCCTCGCCAGGCGCGTGCGGTAGACGTGCATGTCGGCGCTGTTCCAGTCGGAGTGCGTCTGGTGCGCGAAGGCGGGCACGCGCTCGCGGTGGTAGGGCGAGGAGAGGCTTCTCGTTGTGGCCGATCACGTTCTTCAGCGCGATCCCGTACGTGCACCGCAGCCAGCGGGTCAAAGCCAGGGAGGCATCGAACTCTTTTCGATTTTTAATGATTTCGAGATCGGAGAAACCGATGTTCTCGATCCCGATCGCGGTCCAGTTGAGACCGACGGTGTGCCGGCAGCGCAGGGTCACGGGCACGAGCTGATCGATCTTGCCGCTGCGCTCGACGAGAAAGTGCGCGCACGTGTTGGGCAGCTCTCCGAACTCGCTGTCGGGCAGGTCGGGGGCGAACGTGTTGAAGGCCTCTTGCGCGGTCGCCGTCTCGGTGTAGTGCTCGACGATCACTTTGGGGCTGCTCAGGGTGTAGGTGTCTTCGCCGTAGTGGCGCAGCGAGTAGGCCGCCATCTGGCGCTTGCGCGCGGCGCCGTAGGGGATCGGCCACTGGTGGATCGGCGGCGGGCGCAGCGGGGTGGCTTCGGCACGGGTGGCGCTGCGCAATGCGCCGAGCGTGGCGAGCGTGCTCAGGAGCACCAGGGTGTGGAGCGCTTGGCGCACGGCGAGGATGCTAGTCGCGCGTGTCGCGACGGCGGCGCTGGACGTCTGTCGTAAGCGCGCGTGGGCGCCGTGGGCGGCGGGTATCGAGAGAGCGGAGGCAAGGCGGTCTTCTCGACGGGCGGCGATGAGCGGCCCGCGACCGCCTCGATGGAGTCCGCAAGGGGCTCCCGCGGAAGTTCACCACGACAAGGAGGTCCCATGCTGGGCAGAACCAATACGACGGACCCTGCACGACGTCTGCGCGCGCCGCTGGCGATCGCGGTCACGGCGGCTGCGCTTGCGACGGTCGCGCTGTTCCCCGCCGCGGGGCTCGCGACTAACAAGATCGAAGTCGGCGTCAACGGCACGTCGATCGTCGTCAACGGCACGACGATCTCGACGTCGAACCTGACGCTGGCGCAGCTGGCCCAACTGCAGGGCGTCCCGCCGGCAACGGTGAAGGCGGAGCTCGACGGTGTCGCACTGAACACGCCGGCGGCGCCGGCAGTGGAAGCGCTCGTCGCAGGCTTGCCGCTCGAAGCGACGCTGGCGAGCGTGCTCGAAGGCATCTCCGGCGCGACCGGCGGGGCCGTCAGCCCGCAGACGGCGTTGCGTCAGGTGATCGGCGACGAAGGCCAGCCGGGCGGTGCGGGCGCTAACGGAGCGAGCGGCAGCGGCGGTGGGCCGGGGGCCGGCGGAGCCGCTGCGGGCCCCGGTGCGGCCGGCGGTGGCGGCACGGGCGCGGGCAAGGCGGGAGCGAAGAAGCGCTTCACGCTGCGCGCGGCCAAGCGCTCGCTGAAGGGCCGTCCGGGCTCGCGCGTGCGCGTGCGCTTCAACGTCTCCTCGGCGGCGAAGCTCAGCTACAGCGGGCGCAAGCTCGCCAAGGGCTCGCGCAAGGTGAAGCCGGGCGCGAACGTGCTGAGCTTCATGCTGCCCCGCAGGCACGGCAACTACAAGCTCGTGCTGCAGG
This sequence comes from uncultured Solirubrobacteraceae bacterium, assembly GCA_963717665.1. Classification (GTDB taxonomy): domain Bacteria; phylum Actinomycetota; class Thermoleophilia; order Solirubrobacterales; family Solirubrobacteraceae; genus Palsa-744. The sequence goes on along the minus strand of OY970348.1, from coordinate 1,852,937 downwards.
CCGTCAGCACGCCCGACGGGCAGCGCGCGCAGACGACGATCGTGCTGCACGACGCCACGAGCAAGAAGGGCCACTAGCGCGGAGCGAGCGACCCGGGCGTGCGCGAGGCACGCCCGGGCGTGCGCCTACCTCGCCACGCGCTTGAGCGCACCTCGCAGGCTTTCCCGCGGCAGGCGGTTGCAGCCCCGCAAATCGACTGTTCGGCAAGGTCGAGCTCATCGGAATGTCGAGCGGGATGGTGATAGTTGGCGGGGAGGAGTACGCTTGGCGGGCAGGGGACAACACCACGGGGGTGTCTGCCATCACTTCGAGCCGTTCCAGGAAACGGGACGCAGCGGCGTCACCGCTCGTGTGCGTCACAGGGGCGCTGGGCGTACCGCCCGAGCTGGCGGACCTGCCCCCGCTGCGCCATTACGCCGAGTACGGCCGGCGCTACGACGCACAGGACCTCGACGGGTTCATCGCGCTGTTCGCGGCGGACTGGAGGCTGATCGACCACAGGACCGATGGCTGGGAATCGTCGATCGGACGCGAGGGGTGTCGCGTATTGACGGCGTCGGTGTTCGCCGTCTCGCCGGACGTGCGCTTCGCGGTCGACGAGGTGCTCGCGTGCGACGAGCGCGTGGTGGCGATGCGCGCCTCCTACCACGGCAGCGGGATCGGCGGCCGCGGCCGCTTCGCATTCGAGGCGGGGTTCGTGACGCTGGTCGAAGGTGGGCTCTCGATCAGCTCGGACGCCTACGAGTACGAGGACAACGAGGCGATGCTGGCCCGTTTCGACGAGATGACGCGGGGCTGAGCCTGCTCGCCGAAGGGCGCGGCTGTCGTGGCGCGCCTTCAGGCGCCGGCGAGCGTGCCGGCCGCCTCGCGTGCGGCGCGCGCGACGGCGGCGGCGTAGCGCTGCTCGCGCCCGGCGAAGCGCGCGGTCGGCACGGGCACGGAGATCGCCGCCAGCGGCCCGAGCGGCCCGAGCACGGCGGCGCCGACGGCCGAGATGCCCTCGGTGTGCTCGTCGTGGTCGAAGGCGACGCCACGCGCGCGGATCTGCTCGAGCTCTGCCAGCAGCGTCGTGCGGGCTGTGATCGTGTGCGGCGTGAAGCGGGCGAGCCGCGCGGGGAGCAGGGCGAGCGCGCGATCGCTCGGCAGGGCCGCGAGGAAGGCCTTGCCGTTGGCGGTGCAGTGCATCGGGAAGCGCGCGCCGACGGCGGAGACGGCGCGCAGGCGGTGGGCGGCGGGAAGCTGTTCGACGAAGCGCATCTGCCCGGCGTCGGGCACGGCCAGGTCGACGGTCTCCTCGACCTGCTCGCGCAGCGACTGCAGCAGCGGGCGCAGCTCGTCCTGTAGCGCGCGCGACCCGGCGGCTCCGAGGCGCGCGAGCGCGCCGCCGAGCACGATCTTGCCGCTCGCGTCGGTGCTCGCCAGATCCTCCTCGGTCAGCGCGCCGACGAGCCTGTGCACGGTCGACTTGGGCAGCTGCACAGTGGCCGCCAGCTCGCCGAGGGCGAGGCCATCGGGATGGCGCTCGAGCGCGCGCAGGACTGACCCGGCGCGGGCGATCGCCTGAACGCCTTCGCGCGCGGGCCGCCCGCTCGTGGCAGCACGCGACCTGGCTTTGGAACGCTCGTTCTGCATCGCGGGAAGCATATCCTGTATCGTGGAACGACCAGATCAGGGGGCATCGTGAGCGAGACAGGGTTCGACGGCGAGATCTTCAGGCGCGGCGAGGACGGCTACGAGCGGGCGCGCCGTGCGGCGGTGTGGAACGCGCGCACGCCCGAGCGCTTCCCGGACGCGATCGTGCTCGCGGGCAGCGAGCAGGATGCCGTGCGCGCCGTGCGCTGGGCTGGCGAACGCGAGATGAAGATCGGCGTGCGCTCGGGCGGGCACAGCTGGGCGGGCAACCACGTGCGCGACGGCGGCATGCTGCTCGACCTCTCGCGCCTGCGCGAGGTGGCGGTCGACGCGGAGGCGATGACGACCTCGGTGCAGCCGGGCTGCCGCGGGCAACGAGCTCGTCGCGACGCTCGCCGAGCACGACCTGTTCTTCCCGGCGGGGCACTGCATCGGCGTCGCCGTCGGTGGCTATCTGCTGCAGGGCGGCTACGGCTGGAACGGGCGCGTGCACGGACCGGCGTGCATGAGCGTCGAGGCGATCGACGTGGTGACTGGCCGACGGGCGAGCTCGTGCGCGCGTCGACGCAGGCAGAACGCCGACCTGCTGTGGGCGGCGCGCGGCTCGGGCCCGGGCTTCTTCGGCGTCGTCACGCGCTTTCACGTGCGCGTGCAGCCGCGTCCGAAGGTCGTGGCCAACGGTCTGGTGCTGTACCCGCATCGAGGAGCTCGAGCGCGTCTTTCGCTGGGCGCACGAGCTCGGCCCGCGCGTGCCGCGCAACATGGAGCTGATGCTGATCGTGCACCGCACCGAGGACGGCGAGCTCGAGATCGCGGTCACCGGGCCGGTGCTGGTCGACGACGAGCAGCAGGCGCGAGCGGCGCTCTCGCTGCTCGAGACCTGCCCGGCGCTCGAGCGCGCGAAGTTGTGCGATGCCCTACATCCCGGTGGCGCTCGAGGACCTCTACGCGGGCGTGCACGCGGCCTATCCGGACGAGCACCGCTACTCGGCCGACAACATGTGGACGCACGCCCCGATCGAGCAGCTGCTGCCGGGCCTGCAGCGGATCGCCGAGACGATGCCGGACGCCCCGTCGCACATGCTGTGGATGAACTGGGGACCGGGCAGCGAGCCGGCGCCGCCGAGACCGGACATGGCCTACAGCGTCGAGGACGACACGTACATCGCGCTGCTACGGCGTGTGGCAGGACCCGGCGCGCGACGAGGCCAACGTCGCGTGGGCGACCGAGCGGATGCGCGAGATGGAGCACCTCGCCTCGGGCATCCAGCTGGCCGACGAGAACCTCGGCAGCCGCCCGGCGCGCTTCATCAGCGAGGCGCACATGGCCGGCTCGACGACGCTGCGCGCGATCCACGATCCGGACGAGCGCTTCCATCCGTGGATGGGCAGGCCGGCGGAGGCGAGCCTATGAGCGGCGAGCTGGCGGGTTACCTGCAGCGACCGATGACGCCACCGGATCCAGCAGGTGCTCGAGGCGATCGAGCGCGGACCGATCGAGCAGCGCCAAGCGCTCGCGCTGAGCGACGCTCGACCGGCTGCTCGACCCGCGCGCCGCTGGCGGTCGAGACGGGCTGGTGCACGCTGGCGGACGGCGTCGGCTACGTCGCGGTGCGCACGGCGATGCCGCGCGTGACGCGGCGAGATGGTCGACTGGTGGTTCGACTGGCACCCGCGCGATCCGCTGCGCTACCGCGTGTGGCACCCGGCGGCGCATCGCTCGAACTCGCTCGAGCTGCCGCGTGGCGATGCGGCGCCTGCGCCGGGCGCGAAGGCGCACTGGGGCGCCGTCCACCATCCGGTCGAGGACGTCGGCATCGGCGTCGTGCACGCGCGGATCGCCTTTCGGCGCGCCGAGCGAGATGGGGCTGCCGAGCGACGCGCTCGACGACCCGCGCGTGGCGACGCATCGTCTGCGGCTACGTCGGCGACGACCGCCGCCGCGTGCGCCACACGCCGATGGTCCACGTATTCCTGCGCGAGGGCGACGGCGTCGTGCTGCGCAGCCGCTTCTGGCTCGGCGCCGCCGTGCGCCCCTACGGCCAGCGCTCGGCGCGGCGCCGGCGAGCGCGTGCTGAACAACCGCCTCGCGCGTCGCGCGACGCTGCCGCGCGACGCTGCCGCGAGCGCTCGCGACGCACTGCGCCGAGGAGTACGCGAACCTCGGCGAGCCTGCTGCCGGAGCTGTTCGAGCGCTTCGCTTAGCGTGGCGGTTTCAGCCGGCGAGCGCTGCGGTAGTGTCGTTTCATGAGGGAGATGCGAGCAGAGCGTGCGCTGCAGACGCCGTCTGTGCGCTGGTCGAGGCGCTCGCGTAGGGCGAGGATCGCGGCGCTGGTGCTCGCGCCGCTGGCTGTGCTCGCGCTCGTGCCGGCGACGGTGAGCGCGACGGCGAGCGAAGTGGCCGTGGCGATCGTCTCCCGCGCCTATCAGCCGGCTGAACTGATCGTCGAAGCGGGGCAGACCGTGACGTGGACGAACCGCGGCTTCGGGCCGCACACGGTGACGGCGGCGGGCGGCGAATTCGACTCGGGGCGGATCAACGCGGGCGAAAGCTTCAAAGTCACGTTCACGACGCCGGGCACGTTCGCGTACGCGTGCACGATCCACCCGAGCATGCACGGCAAGGTCAGCGTGCTCGCGCCGGGCTCACTGCCGCCGGGAGGCCTGCCGGGCACTTTGAAGGAGACGCTCGCCAAGGCGCACACGGCACACGGGCTGCTGACGCTCGTGCGCGTGCAGGCGCCGCGGCCGGGAGCCTCGGTGCTGCTGCAGCTGCGCTCGCCCAAGGGGCGGTGGGGGACAGTTCGCCGCGCGCATCTGAGCCCTCAGGGCAAGGCCACGCTGAGCATCTCGGCGAGCGTGCATGGCGAGCTGCGCGTGGTCGTGCAGGACGCCGGCGGCGCGCCGCCGCTGATCAGCAAGACGCTCACGCCGAAGCGCTGAGCCTCGGTCCGCGGAGGCCGGCCCGCTCGACGCTCAGGCGGTTCGGCGTGCGGCGGGGCCGGGCGGCGAGATCCCGAGCGCGCGGCACCAGAGCAGCAGCGCTTGCACCGACGGCGGTGCCGCGCTCGAGCCGTACGCACCGGAGCTGATCGCGAGGCCACCGTCGCGCACGAGCGAGCGCTTGGCCTGCGCCGCCGTCGGTTCGCGCACGACCTGCACGGCGGCCATCATGCCGTGGTCCTCGTGGAAGGTCACATGACAGTGGAATACGAACTTGCCGGTGAAGTCGGTCGGGTGCATCAGCACGACCGTCTGGGACTTGGGCGGCAGTGCGACGTTGTCCTCTTCGAGCACGTACGGGACGGGCTTGCCGGCGACGCTGACGACCTGGAAGTCATTGATGTGGATGTGGAAGGTGTGCCATTCGCTGGTTTCGTTGACCAGCGTCCACTGCTCGATCGAGCCGAGCTTCATCGTCACGTCGATCCGTTCCGGGTCGAACTTCATCCCGTTGAGCGTGAACGCCGCGGCGCCCGACGGTTCGGTCATTTCGTTGAACACGATCGTGCGCTTGCGGTCGATCGGCTTGCCGCGCAGGTCGATCGGATGCCCGAGCGCGGCGTGCGTGCGGAACGCCATGCGGTGGGGCTTGCCTGAGGAGCGCAGCGTGAGCAGCGTTTCGTTCGGCATCGGCCCGCCGTTGGCCGCCTTCTCGCCGCCGGGGAAGGAGGAGAACGGAATCGCCTTCAGCTGGTAGGCGCCCGGCTTGCCGCCGCGCACGAGCACCTCGCGGCGCGAGCCCGGGGCGATCTGCAGCGTGCTCACGCTGAGCGGCTTGGCCAGCGTGTGCCCGTCCTCGGCGAGCAGCTGGAAGCGCTGGCCGTGCGCCAGGCGCAGCACGACGAAACGGTCGGCGTCGGCGTTGAAGATGCGCCAGCGCTGCAGTTCGCCGGGGTGGATCTTGGCGGTCGGGTCTTTGACGCCGTTGACGTACAGCCGCGCGTCCGTTTCGGAGGACTGTTCCGCCGGCACGATCTTGCCGGCCTTGATCTGCGCGTTCTGGATCACGATCCAGCGCTGCGGTACGTGGCGTAGCGAGGGCAGCGTGTCGAGCCCGCCCTCCTGCACGATCGCCCCGGCCAGCCCGGCGAAGATCTGTGGCTCGACGAACGTGTGCAGGTGCGGGTGGTACCAGTAGGCCCCCGCCGGCATGTCCTGCGGGATGTCGTATTCGTAGGTGAAGCTCTGCCCCGGTTCGATCCGCTCGAAGACGTTGTCGTGGTTGGCTTCGGGCGAGACGTGGAAGCCGTGCGTGTGCAGGTTGGTCGGTTCGGTCAGGTCGTTCTTGAAGTGAACGGTCAGGTGATCGCCGGCGCAGATCACGAGCGTCGGGCCGGGGAAGCTGCCGTCGTAGCTGAGCGCCGTCACGCGCTTGCCGTCGATCGGCACCTGGCCGAGGGACGCCGTCAGCGGGACGTCGAGCTGCCCGCCGCGGCTGTAGCGCGCCGGCGGCTCGGGAAAGCCGTCGTGCAGGATCGGCGGCGCGTTCTTGTGGCAGTCCGAGCCGCCGGCCGCGCGCGAGCGCGTGCCCGAGGTCGAGCCCGTCGCGAGCGAGCCGGTGGCCGCAAGCGCCGCCGCCACGATGGCGATCGCTGCGAGCAGCGTGCCGCGAATCGATCTGTGCCCCCTTCGCATCGGCGCATCCTATAAACGGCCGAAGTCGGTATCAGGCTGCACGGCGCTGGGCTTTCCGTCGAATCCCAGATGTAGGAATAGTGTAGGCTGGCGAGCGCAAGGCATCGATCAGGCGACAGGTTCGGGGGAATCGTTCGTGGTTGTCGACGGCGAGTGGGCGAAGCGCAACCTGGGAATCGACGCGACGGGCGCGCCGGGCGGCGCAGCGGAGCTCGCTCGCGGCCCCGAGGACGACGACGCGCTGGTCCGCGAACTGATCGACTTCGACTCCGAGGGGCCGGATCTCGAGCGGCTCGGCGCGACCGTGAGGGGGGCGTCGACGGGGTTGTCTCGCTTCGTCGACATCGACTGGCCGAAAGGGCTCGCGCCGACGCCCGGGGCGAAGCCCACCGGCGAGTCGCTGCCGGCCGCGGACGTGCTGATTGTCACCTGGACGGTCGACGAGGGACACGCGCTCAGCCGCGTGCTGACGCCGGGGCTCGACAGCAAGAACGACTGGAAGCCCTATACGAAGAGCTTCGCCGCGATCGCCGCCGACATGCGCGCCGGTTGTCCAGCGCTCGAGGCGAAACGGCTCGGAACGTACTGGACGACGACGATCGGCACGCGCCGCGTGACGTTGTTCAAGTCGGACTCGCACATGTCGCAGGATGGGCCGAAGCTGGCGAATGCGCGGGTGTGGAAGCAGATCATCGAAGACTGCAAGCCGCAATTGGTGATCACGACCGGAACGGGTGGCGGGATCGGCACGCAGTCGGAGGTCGGCGACGTGGTGGTCAGCCGCTTCGTGACGTTCGATTGCCAGCGCCAGTTCAAAAGGCTCAACGGCGACTCGTTCGCCTCGCCGCAGGACCCGCCGGACGCTCGCTTCACGAAGGCGAAGTCCCTGTTCGAGGCCAACCGGAAATTCCTGCCGCCCGACAACGCCCGCGCACCGAAGATCCTGACGGCCGCGACGGCCAAGCAGGGCGTGCTGACGACTGACTTCTTCGGCTTCGACAACAGCGACGACAGCTACCACCTGAAGGGCAAGGGCGGTCTCTCGGAGATGGGCGACGCGGTGCTCGGGATGGTCTGCGAAGCACTCGGCGCCGACGCGCCGCGATACGCGATGGTGCGCAACGTCTCAGACCCACAGATCGACTCCAAGGGTCTCACGCTCGCCCAGCAGACCACGCTGGCGGCCAACATCTACAAGGCGTACGGGCGCTGGAGCAGCGTCTGCAGCGCGATCGTCTGCTGGGCGATCGTGGCGGGCCTTTGACGTGACGTTTCAGCTACCCCAGAGAGGAGTGGAAGATGAGTTCGGCTAAGACGCCCAAACGTCGCACATGCGCGCAGATGGTGGTTCATGAGCTGCTCGTGGAGACCCAGCCCGAATACAGGGAACGCCGCCTGGAGGTCGAGCAGCAGGTGCGCACCAGCATCGAGAGCGGTCAGGCGATGCGCGTGGCGGCAAGACTCGTGACGATCCCGGTGGTCGTGCACGTCGTGCACCGCACCGCCGAAGAGAACATCTCAGACGCGCAGGTGGCGAGCCAGATCAAGGCCCTGAACCGCGACTACCGAGCGAAGAACACCGACAAGCGCAAGGTGCCGGCCGACTGGAAGGGGCTGGTCACCGACGCGAACATCCAGTTTGCGCTGGCCACCCAGGACCCGAGCGGAAAGAAAACGACGGGGATCACCCGCACCGAGACGAAGGTCGCCTCGTTCCGCCCCGACGACGGGGTCAAGGCGAAGAAGACGGGCGGCGTGGACCCGTGGCCCACCGACCGTTACCTGAACCTGTGGGTCTGCAACCTCGGCGAAGGGCTGCTCGGCTACGCCCAGTTCCCGGGGGGACCGGCGGCGAGGGATGGCGTCGTGATCCTCTACACCGCGTTTGGCACCCAGGGCACCGCGAAAGCCCCGTATGACAAAGGCCGCACCGCGACGCACGAGGTCGGCCACTTCTTCAACCTGCGTCATATCTGGGGCGATCGCAACGACTGCACCGGCAACGACTTCGTCGCCGACACGCCGCCGGCGCAGCACGCGAACTTCGGCAAACCGGCGTTCCCGCACATCACCTGCAACAACGGCCCCGACGGCGACATGTTCATGAACTACATGGACTACGTTGACGACGACGCGATGGTGATGTTCTCCACGGGCCAGGTCGCGCGCATGAACGCGACGCTGGCGGGTCCGCGCAAGAAGCTGGCAGGCCTCTGAGATCATCCCCGGGTGGCTTCACTCGGCGAGCACGCGCTGGATCGGCGCTGGGTCCACGCCCACGAGGAGGACGGCGAAGGCGCGATGGTGTTTCGCCCGGCGAGCCACCCACTGCCGCCCTCACGCGGCAGGACATGGTTCGAGCTGCAGTCCGACGGGTCGTTCCTCGAGAGCTCGCCCGGGCCGGTCGACGTGCCCCAGGCCAGCGCTGGACGCTGGTCGCTGGAGGGCGATCGGCTCGTGCTTCGCGCGGCGGGAGACGCTCCCGGTCACGACTGGCGGATCGTGGCGGCTGAAGAGGATCGGCTCGTCCTCGCCGACGAGCGCTCGGCCGCCGGGAGCGGTTAGACGGCGCGCGAGCCGCCGATCGGGTGCAGTGATAGCTTGGCCGGCGGGCGTCCGTGGGCGTTGGCGGGAGTGCGGCTACGCGGCGGCAGGAGCCTGCGCCATGACGATCCAGGTCGATGCCGGGCCCATCACCGCCCCGTCTGAAGTGACCCACTGGGCCATGTCCTCGCGCAGCGCCGCCGCGACCTCTCCGTGCAGGTGGGCGGCGCGCTCGCCGGCCAGCCGCAGGATCTCGCCGGCCGGGCCGATGCTCATCACGAACTCGACCGCCTCGTCGAGATCGTCGCCGATCCGGATCGGCTTGTCGCAGCGCAGCAGCGAGATGCTCTCGAAGCCGGCGCTCAGCAGGATGCCGCTCGTCGTGTCGGCGTTGCCCATCGAGAAGGGACCCGGCCCGCAGGTCGGCTCGTCGTATTCCTCGGGCTTTGAGACGAACCGCTCGGTGATCTGCTGGCTGCGGTAGAAGCCCTCGTTCTCGACCTTCGAGCGCCACACGACCATCGCCAGGCGCCCGCCCGGCACGAGCGCCTTGCGCACGTTTCGCAGCGCGGCGACGGGGTTGGCGAAGAACATCGTCCCCATCCGCGAGAAGGCGAGGTCGAACTGCTCCTCGAAGGGGCGCGCCTCGACGTCGACGGCCTCGAAGCGAACATTGCGCACGCCGGCCTGCGCGGCCTCCTCGCGCGCGGTCTCGATGAAGCGTGGAGCCGCGTCGACGCCGAGCACGCTGCCGTCTGCGCCGACCAGCTCGGCGAGCTGCTGTGCGGTGTCGCCGAAGCCGCAGCCGATGTCGAGCGCGCGCTCACCCGGCGCCGGAGCCACTACGCGCAGACCTTCGTCGCCGTGCACACCGAGGCTGTCCACGAGCAGGTGGCGAAACTGGACGAAGCGGTCGAACAGCGGACCGTCCCATGCTTCGATCGCCTCGTCGTTGGCGGTGACGACCTGCGCCATGCCGTTCATGGTAGGCGAATTCGCGCATCCGCGGGCGCAATCGGCGACACTCTCGGTCGTGTCCGAGGAAGCGCTGCAAGACCGCCCGCTCGAGCTGCTGCAGCGGTTGCTGCGCTTCGACACGAGCAACCCCCCGGGCAACGAGCGGGAGTGCATCGAGTGGATCAAGGGGCTGCTCGAGGCACTCGGCTGCGAGGTGCGGATCCTCGCGCGCGAGCCCGAGCGCCCGAACCTGATCGCGCGCATCGCCGGGCGCGGCGAGAGCCCGCCGCTGCTCTTGCAGGGCCACGTCGACGTCGTCGCGGCGCGCGGCGAGTGGCAGCACGGCCCGTTCGACGGCGAGCTCGCCGACGGCTACGTGTGGGGGCGCGGCGCGCTCGACATGAAGGGCGGCGTGGCGATGATGCTCGCCGCCTTCATGCGCGCCAAGGCGAGCGGCGCACGGCCGCCGGGCGACGTGATCCTCTGCCTGCTCGCCGACGAGGAGGCCGGCAGCCCGCTCGGCGCGGAGCTGCTCGTGCGCGAGCACGCCGAGCTGTTCGACGGCGTGCGCTACTCGATCGGCGAGTTCGGCGGCTTCACGATGGACGTCGCCGGACGGCGCTTCTATCCGATCATGGTCGCCGAGAAGCAGGTCTGCTGGACGCGGGTCAGGTTGCGCGGGCCGGCCGGCCACGGATCGATGCCGGTGCGCGGCGGCGCGATGGGCGGCCTCGGCAAGCTGCTGCACGCGCTCGACCGCCGCCGGCTGCCGGTGCACGTGACGCCCGTCGCGCGTTCGATGGTCGAGGCGATCGCCGATGACGTCCCGGCCACGCTCGCGCTGCCGCTGCGTGGCCTGCTCGTGCCGACGCTGACCGACCGCCTGCTCGACATGTTCGGCGAACGCGGCCGCATCTTCGACCCGCTGCTGCACAACACGGCGAGCGCGACGATCGTGCAGGGCGGCGAGAAGATCAACGTGATCCCCGACCTCGTCTCGCTCGAGCTCGACTGCCGGCTGCTGCCGGGCTTCACCCCTGAGCAGATCTTCGCCGAGCTGCGCGCGCTGTCCGGCGTCGAGCTGGAGTTCGAGCTGGTGCGCCACGACCCCGCCTCGGGCGAGCCCGACATGGCGATGTTCGAGACGCTCGCCGGCGTGCTGCGCGAGCTCGACCCCGACGCCAAAGCCGTCCCGATGCTGCTGCCGGGCATCACCGACGGCCGCTTCTTCTCGCGCCTCGGCATCCAGACCTACGGCTTCCTGCCGATGCAGTTGCCGCCCGAGCTGCCCTTCATGCAGCTGATCCACGCGCCCGACGAGCGGCTGCCGGCCGACACGGTCGAGTTCGGCACGCGCGCGATCGAGCGAGTGCTCGAGCGCTTCTAACGCCGGTCGCTCGTCGTGCGTGTGATGGATCGGCGGCGCGCGACGTAGTTGGGGTAGTGAGCGGGCAAGTGACGCCAACCGAGACACCATCGCCCGGCCCTGCACGCGGACCCGGCTCCGCGGAGCTCGACGGCGCGACCTTCGAGCGGCTGTTCCGCGACTGCGCCCGCGACGTGCACGGCTACGCGATCGCGCTGCTCGGCGATCGCGCCGGCGCCGAGGACGTGACGGCACTCGCCTTCGAGCGGCTCTACGGCGCGCGTAAGCGTCTCGACCGCACGCGGGGCACGCCGCGCGCATGGCTGTTCTCGATTGCCCGCAACGCCGCGCTCGACGAGCTGCGCCGCCGGCGGCGTCACGGCGCCGACCGGCTCGAGCCCGAGCGGGTCGAGCTCGAAGGGCGCCCGCTCGCCGCCGGGCAGACACGCCAGGCCGATCCGGCCGAGGCGATCGAGCAGGCCGAGCGCCGCGCCACCGTGCACGCCGCCCTGCTCGAGCTGCCGCTGCGCGAGCGCGAGGTCGTGCTGCTCAAGTTCCACGGCCAGCTGACCAACGTCGAGCTCGCACGCGTACTCGGGATCAGCGAGTCCAACGCCGGAACGCGCGTGCACCGCGCGCTCGCGCGACTGCGCGACACATGCGCCGAGCTCGCCCACAGGGAGGTTGCATGAAGATCGTTCCCTTCCCGCAGTCCGAGGGCCCGCCCGACGAGCAGACGCTCGCCGAGATCGAGGCCGCGCTGCGCGGCGAGGCAGTCGGTACGAGCGCTGAGGGCTGGCGCGAGCTGCGTGCCGACGTGCGCACGCTCGCGCCGACGATGTCGGACGACTTCGCCATGACGCTGAACGAGTCGATCGGGCGCCAGGCCTCCGAGCGAGACCGCGCGTCGCACTCGCCCTGGCGCCTTGTCTACGTGCGCCGCGTCCTCACGCGGATACGTGATGCGCTCGCGGCCGGGCGGCGCCATCCGGCGCTCGTGGCCGGCGCCTGCACGCTGACTGCGGTCGTTGCGCTGATCGTCGTTCTCGGCAACGGTCACGGGTCGAGTGACTCGGGCTCCTCCAGCGCGTCGGGCTCGGTGGGCCACGGCGAAGCGCATGAGCTCACGGCGACGCCTCGGCGCGGAGCCGTGCAACAGGACGCCCCGCTCAGCTCGGCCGCGTCTGCGCCGGCCATGCCGGTCAAACAGACCCCAGACTCGTCGAGCGCCGAAGCGCAAGCGGGCGCGGCCGGCGGCGAACCGTCGTCCTCGCGCGTGCAGCAGCGCGCCGCCACGCTGACGCTCGCGCCCAAGCCCGAAGCCGTGCAGTCGGTCGCCGACGAGGTCGCGCAGCTCACCGTGCGCGAAGGCGGCTTCGTGCAGAGCTCGCACGTGAGCCGGCAGAGCGGGGCCGGCGGCAGCGCCGAACTGCGCTTGAGCCTGCCCAGCGCACGGCTGACCGCAGCCTTGGCCTCGCTCGGGCGGCTCGCGCCGACGCGCGAAGAGAACCAGTCGCTGCAGGACATAACCGACGAATACGGCGCCTCCCGCCGCAAGCTCGCCGACACTGTCGCCGAGCGCCAGGCGCTGCTGCGCGCGCTGGCGCGGGCAAGCACGCAGAGCCAGATCGAAAGCCTGCACGCGCGCATCGCGCTCGCCGCCGGAGCCGTCACCCGCGCGCGCACCGCCTTCGGCGCGATTTCGCGGCGCGGCAGCAACTCGACCGTCGAAGTCACCGTGCTCGGCGATGTCCACGCCGGCTCTGATCGCTCGACGCTCGGCAACGGCCTGCACGACGCGCTCGACGTGCTTAGGGCCGTCGCCGTCGTGCTGCTCATCGCGCTCGCCTTGCTCGTGCCGCTCGCGCTCGTGCTTGCGTTTACGGCGCTCGCCTGGCGCGCGTCGCGACGCCGCCTGCGCGAGCGCGCGCTCTCCTAGCCTCGCTTGCTTGGCACTGCGACGCCGGGCGGCGGCTGGGCCCGGCGTGTGTCAAGACGCACAGACGTCCGGGTGTCGTCTTTGGGATCATCTTTCAATACAAAACTGGCTACGCAGCCAGTATGCTGCGCGAGCATTCCGGATCGACGAACTAAGGGGGCCCCATGGCAACCGTCGGGCGAGACATCGAGAGCTTGGAACTGACCCAGCGCGAGCTGTGGCTGAACGGCCCCCCGCAGGACGCCTTCAGGGAGATGCGCGGCAAGTGTCCCGTGCACTGGACCGAGAGCTTCGAAGAACTCCCCGACGAGGCCGGCTTCTGGTCGATCACGACCGCTGAGGACGTCCACACCGTCAGTCGCGACTGGGAGACCTACTCCTCCGAGCTCGGCGGCGTCGTCGCCGCCGCCGCCGGCTTTCCGATCGAGCTCGCCCGCGCCATGTTCATCGGCATGGACCCGCCCAAGCACGATCGCCTGAAGGCGCTCTTCCAGCGCGGCTTCACGCCCAAGCGGATCGCCGACCACGAGGACGCCATTCGCGCGATCACCGTGCGCGTGCTCGACCGGCTCGACGGGCGTAAGGAGTGCGATCTCGTCGCGGACGTCGCCCAGCCCGTCGTCTCGCGCGTGATCGGCAGCTTCATGGGCATCTCCGAGGAGGAAGACCTGATCTGGGCGCGGCTGATGAACTCGACGCTCGGCGCCGGCGACCCCGACCTCAACCCCGACGGCTTCGAAGGAGCAGTCAACAAGGACATCCCCGAGATCTTCGAGCTCTGCCGCAAGCTGATCGCCGAGCGTCAGGAGCACCCGACCGACGATCTGACGAGCGTGCTCGTGCACGCCGAGGTCGACGGTCAGAAGCTCGAGGAACATGAGATCGTGATGGGCTTCTTCCTGCTGATGGCCGCCGGCAACGACAGCACCAAGGCGACCTACTGCAGCGGCATGCGCGCCCTGATGGAAGACCCCGAGCAGCGCCGGCTCGTGCTCGACGACCCCTCGCTGATCCCCGACGCCGTCGAGGAGTCGCTGCGCATGTTCCCCGCCTTCGCCCACTTCCGCCGCACCGCCACGCGCGACGCCGAGCTGCACGGGCAGCAGATCAAGGCCGGCGAGAAGGTCGTCATGTGGTACGCCTCCTCCAACCGCGACGAGACGCGCTTCGAGGACTCCGAGCGCTTCGACCTGCGACGCAAGGAGGAGCACCAGGCCTTCGGCGCCGGCGGGCGCCACTTCTGCCTCGGCACCGCCCTCGCCCGCCTCGAGCTGCGCATCCTGATCGAGGAGACGCTCGAGCGCTTCCCTCAGATCTCCATCGCCGAGCCGCCCAAGCACGTCGAATCGCTGTTCCTCAATCAGCTGAAGACGCTGCCCGTGCGGCTCACGCCGTAGGGGGCGGCGCGGGCACCGACGCCCGCGTGCGAGGCCTCGCCGGACGCTGCTGCGCGTGGCGATCACCGGCTCCTCCGCGGTGCACGCCGAAGGGGGGTTGACGTACACCGACGGAGGGCCTAGCACCGGTGGAGGAGATGCGTCTTGCTGCTATGTGGTCAGCGCTCCGATCGCGCCGACGTTGTGGGCCAACGCTAAGCCCGCGTACAGCCGCTGTCATCGGTGGTCCACCGGCAGATCGCGTGCGGAAACTACGACATCCCGTTGCCCGATTTGGGCAGTGCCGCGCCGCGCACGCCCGACGCGCCCGGGCTCACCTAACCCGGCCCAGCTCCAATCCGAACGGGTTGCCCTCCGAGTCCTTGCAGATCGACCAGCGCTCGCCCCGGTGCACGACACTGCCGCCAAGCAGCGGCACCTGCGCCAGCGTGCTCTGCATGTCGTCAATCTCGAAGTACGGCAGCGAGAACGAGTCGCCCGGACCGCGGCCGCGCTCGTGGACCCCGATCGCCGCCGCTGTTGCCGCGCCGGATTGACCAGGCGCCTCGTCGCTCTGCCAGCCTTCGCCCTGCGTGGATGCGCGTCGCTCGAGCGTGACGTCGAGCAGGCCGCTCCAGAAGTTGCGTGCGCGCTGCGCATCGTCGGCCGGGAACTCGATCAACGCAAGCCTTGCGGGCATGGCCTCACGTTATCCCTTCGCGTGCGCTCGCCTGCCGAGCGTGCGGCCCGGCGCGTCGTGCTGCGTACATCGGTTAACTGGGGCCCGTCGATGAGAGCTTGCCGTTCAGCCATGGCGCGGGCGAGCGCCCGTGCCCGCCGGCCGCCAGGAACGGCGCTCGCGCCGGCGCTCGCTGTGCTGTGCGCGGCGGCCCTGCCGTTTGCAGCCTCCGCGACCGCCGCGCCCGGTGCTCGCCCGAAGGCGGCGCACAAGGTTGCAAGGCCCAAGCCGCCGCCGCCGAGCGTCACCGTCTCCGTCGACACCGCGCATCCCGGCCCGCCCGTGCCGCAGGACTTCCTCGGGCTCTCCTTCGAGATGTCGAGCCTGCCGCAGATGGCCAGGTACGGCAGCAGGGGCAACCTCGTCGCGTTGCTGCGCTCGCTCGGGCCCGGCGTGCTGCGCTTCGGCGGCGTCTCCGCAGACACGCGCATCGCCTGGACTGACGCGCGCACTCATCGCCCCGCGTGGGCCTCCGGCGTCGTCGACGCCGATGACCTCCGCCAGCTCGCCGGTCTCGCCGCGCAGAGCGGATGGCACATCGTGCTGACGCTCGGCATCGTGCACTTCGACCCCGAGGCCGCCGCACGAGAGGCCGGCGCAGCTAAGGCCGCGCTCGGCCCCTGGCTAGAGGCCTTTGAGTACGGCAACGAGCCCAACTCCTACGCCCTGCACGACATGCGCGAAGAACCGTGGGGGCTCGAGCAGTACAACACGCAGGTCGGTGAATACCGCGCCGGCGTCGAAGCCGCCGCGCCCGGCGTCCCCGTGTGGGGACCCGACGTATCCGGTTCGAGCGCCTTCGCAACATGGGGGCCCGGCGAGGTCGTCGATCAGCTCCCAGCCACGCTCACCGGCCACCACTACCCGCTCGGCTGCGCACAGAGGAAACCCGTGCCGTCCGTGACGAGCCTGCTCAGCTCGCCGATCTGGCGGCGCGAGGTCGGCTCCGTGCGCCGCTACGTCTCGCTCTCGCAGTCCGCCGGGCTGCCGTTTCGGATGGACGAGACCAACTCCGTCTCCTGCGGCGGCGTCGCCGGGATCTCGAACTCCTTCGCCTCCGCGCTGTGGGCCGCCGGCTACCTGCCCAAGCTGATGGGCTCCGGCGCCGTCGGCGTGAACATGCACGGCAACGTCGCCAACTGCAAGGGCTACTCGCCCGTCTGCGCGCCCGGACCGCAGGAGCTCGCCGGCGGCGAACTGCAGGCGCAGCCCGAGTGGTATTCGCTGCTGCTCGCGCGCCAGCTGCTCGGGACGCGGCCGCTGCCGACCGCGACCAAGCTGCGCCGGACCGGCGCCAACGTGCACGTCCTTGGCTTCGCCGCGCCCGACGGGAGCCTTCGCATCGTCGCCGTCGACGACGACCCTCTCGGAAGGCCCGGCCTACTCGTGCGGCTCAAGCTCGGCACGGGATTTGTCAGTGCCAGCACGCTCGCACTGACCGGGCCGTCGCTGCATGCGCTGTCCGGCGTGCAGCTCGGCGAAAGCGAAGTCGCCGCCGACGGAACCTGGACGCCTCGCCGCTTTGGACGGGCTACTGGGAGCGGCGGGACGATCGACGTGAAGCTGCCCGCCGCCGGTGCGATGCTGATCAGCGTCACACCGGCCTCGAGCTGAGCGCGGTCCGGCCGGCCGCCGACGGTGGCCAGGCGAGATGCCCCGGGCCCCGAATGCGCGCCGGGCTGCTCAGTCGACGTCGATCTTGACCGGCACCTCGAACATCTCCACTGAGACGCGATTGCCCATGCCGCCCGCCACGGGCGGGTCCATCGCGCTGAGCGTCTCATGACCCTTGCGCAGGTCCTCCTCCGTCTCGAACAGGCCGATCGCGATGACCTTGCCGTCGTCTGGTTTGTTGAGGATCATCAGGCCTGTCGACGGGACGCCCTCCGGCGGGCCCTCGCCCGAGCGCTCGTTGATCTGGGCGATCGTCTCGCGGACTTTGGCCGGGTCGCCTCCTTCGAAGGTTGCTACTCGCGCGTGCATGCCTCGCTCCTTTCGTTGAGCAACAGCTTCACCGATGCGCGGAGCATCTCACAGTCGTGCCGCCGGGCCGCGGGGGCTTGCCTCGCCGCTGCGCCGCGCATCGCCCGTGCGGCTATCAGCCGCTTGCGGCCGAGGGCTCGGCCAGCTCGCGCGCCCGCGCCGCGAGGTGCGCCACGCCGAGCTCGTCGTACTCAACCGCCGCACGCTCGAGTGAGGCTGTCCCGGCTGTCCGATCGGCTGCGAGCAGTCGCTGGCCGAGCAGCAGCTCACAGCGCGCAGCCTCCAGCGGGCGCTGCAGGCGCTGCCAGGCCGCGCGAGCCTGTCGCAGATCCTCGAGCGCGCCGGGCAACGCGCCGACGACCCCCGTCGCTTCGAGCGCAGCCGCCTGGCCGACCGGGTAGTGCACGCGCTCTGCGATCTCGGTCACCTGCTCGGACGCCTCGATCGCCTGCTCGGGAGCGCCGGCGATGCTGTGGAGCAACGCGCGCGCCGAGCCGGCCTGGATCGACTGGACGATCAGCCCGGCGCGCTCGCACACGTCCAGCGCCTGCGACAGCGCCGCCTGCGCGCTTGCGACATCGCCTCGGTCACGGAGGGTGTTCGACAAGCCGAAGAGTGCGTCGAAGCTCACCTCCGACCAGCCGATCTGCTCCGCCAGCTCGTGCGCGCGCTTGTAGGAGTCCTCCGACTCCCGCCAGGTTCCGGTGCGCCAGTAGAGCCGCCCGCGCAACGCATAGGGCAGACAGAGCTTGCCGACGAGGCCCTCGCGCTCAGACAGCTGCGCGCTGGCGTCGCTCGAAGCCCTGACCTGCTCCCAGTCCGCCGCGTAGAGCGCGAGCTGCGCTACGGCCGCGTGCAGCTCGATCTCGGCCGGCACGTCGCCGATCTGCTGCGCCAGCGTCAGGGCCTCCCGGGAGGCGTCTGCCGCGGCCGCGTAGTCGCCCTCCGAGCTCTCGAGGTGATGGCCGAGCGCCGTCAGCGCGAGCACCGTCTCGTGTGCATCGGAGCCCTTCGCCAGCTCGACCGCGCGCTCGAGGTTCTCGCGCGCCTTCACGCTGTCGCCGATGCGGCCGAAGACGCGTCCGAAGATGCCATGCGCGCGACTGGCCGCGCGCACCTCGCCGAGCTGCTCGGCGAGCCGCAGCGCCTTCTCGGAGGCGTAGATCGCGAGCATGTTGTCGCCCGTCTGCGTGTACAGCCATGCCGCCTCCTCATACAGGCGCACGAGTGCCAGCGACGGCTCGCCGTCCTTGATCAGGTTGATCCCGCGCTGGTGGTGCTCGATCGCCTGCTTGCGCTCGCCCTTGTGCGCGAGGCCGGCGCCGATCTTGCGGTGCAGCTCGGCGACCCGCTCGAGGTCCTCCTGGCCGGCGTGGTACTCGAGCGCCTGCTCCCACACGCCGATCGCCGAGTCGACACGTCCCAGTCGCAGCGCCACGTCGCCCTGCTTCTCGAGCAGTCGCGCGAGCGCGCCGGCGTCGCCGGACGTCTGCTCGCACGCGGCCTGGTACTGAGAGAAGGCTTCGGCGTTCGAGTAGAAGGCCGTCGCCGCATCGCCCGCAGCCTCCAGGTAGCGCAGCGCCTTCGCGCGGTAGGGCTCGAGCTCAGACGAGGGCAAGCTCAGCTCGACGCCGAGCTGCGCCGCGCGCCCGTAGTGCTCGGCCAGCAGCGCGACGACCTCCTCGACGCGTTCCCCCGCGCGCTGCTCGATGAACTGCGCGACCTCGAAGTGCTTCTCCGCGCGCACCGCCTTCGGCAGCATCTCGTACGCCGCATCGCGGATCAGCGCGTGCTTGAACGCCAGCTCCGGCTCGCCCGCGAGCGCGCTTCCCTCGCCCGCGACGAGCAGGTCCTTCTCGCGCAGCGCCCGCAGCGCCTCCTGCAGATCGCCGCCCTCGGCCTCGACGACCGGGGCGAGCGCGCCCTCCCAGAACGTCCTGCCGACGACCGCGGCGTGTGCCAGCAGGCGGCGCTGGAAGGGCTCGAGCGAGTCCAGCCGCGCCGCCAGCAGGGCCTGCACCGTGGCCGGCAGCTCGGCGGCGCTCGCGCCCTCCTCCTCGGACAGGCGACGCACCATCTCCTCGGCGAACAGCGGGTTGCCCTCGGCGCGCGCCGCGACCGTCGCGATCAGGCTCTCGCTCGGCTCGTCGATCGCCAGCAGCGAGGAGATCAGCTCGCGCGTGTGCAGCTCGCCGAGCGGCTCGAGGAAGATCGTCGTGGCGTCGCGGCGCACGCCACCCCAGCCGACGCGCCGCTCGAGCAGCTCTTCGCGCGTCAGGCAGATCTGCAGCACAGGGGCGTGCGCCCACTGCACGAGATGCTCGATCAGGTCGAGCATCCCCTCATCGGCCCAGTGGATGTCCTCCCACACGAGCACCAGCGGGCGCTCTCGCGCGAGACCTTCGACGCACGAACGAACTGCTGCGAAGAACGCTTCACGCGCGCGCTGGGCGTCGAGCTCCTCCGCAGGCGAGGACCCCTCGGGCGGCTCGATTCCCAGCAGGCGAGCGATCAGCGCGATCCTCGAAGGGGAGGAGCCTGCTCCCTCGCGCCGGGGCTCGTCGAACAGCTCGTCCAAGCGCGCCGAGAGCTTTGCCCAAGCCGTCGCCGGCGGATCGCCGTCGACGATCGCGCACTCCGCGCGGATCACCTCGCCGAGCGGCCAGTAGGCGACGCTCGATCCGTAGGGTAGGCAGCGCCCGCGCCGCACGAGTGGCACCGTCTGCCCGAGTTGAAGCCCCCGCTCGAACTCCTGAAGCAGCCGCGACTTGCCGACCCCCGCTTCGCCGATGACCGTCGCCAGGTGCGCTCCGCGCCTCTGCTCGACGCGCTCGACGAGGCTGTGCAGTTGAGCGAGCTCGGCTGCGCGACCGACGAGCGGCGCGCGAGCGGGTTGGCCGACCGACTCGGCCGTCGTCCGCGCGGCGAGCGGCGCGATCGCCTCCCAAGCATGCACCGGCAGCGCCTTGCCCTTCAGTGCGAGCGGCTCGTCGAGCGCTCTGTATTCGATCGCGTCGCGGGTTGTGCCGTGAGTGCGCTCGCCGACCGTCACCGTCCCCGGACGAGCCGCAGCCTGCAGGCGGGCGGCGACGTTCACACTGTCCCCGATCACCGTGTAGCTGTCTCCGACGCGACCGGCAAGCACCTCACCGGTGTTGACGCCCACGCACAGCGCGAACGTCACGCCATGCTGCTGCGCCAAGGGCTCGTTGATCTCGTCCATCGCCGCCTGCATGCCGAGCCCCGCCCGCACCGCGCGCTCGGCGTCGTCTCCGTGTGCGATGGGAGCGCCGAAGATCGCCATCACGTTGTCGCCGATGAACTTGTCGACGTAGCCGCCGTAGGCGCGCACCTCCTCGCCGAGGCGCGTCAGGATTCGCTCGAGCAGGCGCTTGACCGACTCAGGGTCGAGCGTCTCCGCGATCGCCGTGTAGCCGGAGAGGTCTGCGAACAGCACCGTCGCCGTGCGGCGCTCGTCCGGCGCCTGCGAGCCGGAGGCGGCCGCTGCAGGCGACGGCCGATCGTCGTGATCCCTCACTGCTTCGGGCTCTGTGCCCGGCAGCTGCGCGCCGCACGTCATGCAGAAGCGCGCACCCTCCGGCGCGGCGGCGCCGCACGTCGCGCAGCGCCGCTCGAGCGCCGCGCCACAGGCCATGCAGAAGCGAGCGCCGGGCGGATTCTCAGTCGAGCACTCAGCGCAGCCGTTCATGCCGCCCTACGCGAACCCTGTGTTTTCAGCGGACATCGCTGCGAGTATCCCCGATCTGATTCACACCGGACCGACTCTCGCCGTCGGCTCGCGAGATACTGACCGCGCGATGTCGCAGGAGAACGTCGAGCTGCTTCGCGAGGCGATCGACCGATGGAATCGGCGCGAGGTGAGCTTGTCTGCATTTCACGCAGATGTCGAGTGGCTGCCGATGCGAGTCGCCACCGAGGGCGTCTATCGTGGGATCGCCGGAATCGAACGCTTTCTGGCCGACACCGAGCAGGTGTTCGACAAGTTCGAGCTGCACTGTGAGCTGCTCGACCAAGGCGAGCAGGTGCTCGCCTGGGGGACGATTCACGTGCGGACGAGATCGAGTGGCATCGAGACCGACATCGCCATCGGGGGCGTCGCCGAGTTCCGAGAGGGCAGGATCGTCCGCTGGGAGGATTTCGGCTCCAAAGACAAGGCGCTGCGGGCGATCGGGCAGGGCGACTGAACGTGACGCAGGAGAACGTGGAGCTCGTCAAGTCGCTGATGGCGGCCGTCGACAGCCGCGACATCGATGCCTTCGCCGCTGTCACGACGAGCGACTTCGAGTGGTTCCCGGTGTTCGCCGCGCGCGTCGGCGGAGATGTCTACCGGGGACGCGAGGGCATCGAAGCCTTCCTCGGCGAGATCGATGAGACGTGGGAGGAATTTCGCCCGTTGCCGGAGGAGTACCGCGACCTCGGTGACCGCGTGCTCGCGCTCGGGCGGCTGAGGACCCGCGGGCGAGCCAGCGGCGCGCCCGGCGATTCGCCTTGGGGCGGCGTCTATGACCTGCGCGACGGCAAGGTCTCGCGGATCCGTACGTTCCTCGATCACGGCGAGGCGTCGCGCGCGGCGGGGCTGCACGAGTAGGGATACTTCCGCGTGATGTCCGATGGGTCTACGACGCCCGATCCAGTCGAGCTCGTTCGCAGAACGACTGATGCCGCCAATCGGCAGGATCTCGATGCGCTGATGAGCATGTGTGCGCCCGACGGGGTGTACGACACCACGCCGAGTGGCTTGGGCACGTACGCAGGCCCGGCGGCGATTCGCGCGTTCCTCAGGGAATGGTGGGACGCGTTCGAGGAGCTCCACGCCACGCTCGAGGAGGTCCTTGATCTTGGTGGTGGCGTGACGTTCTCGGTCATTCGCCAGGATGCCCGTCCCGCCGGCAGCGCCAGCAGCGTGCGTACGCGCGAAGCGCATGTCATCGAGTGGCGTGGCGAGATGGCCACTCGAGTGACCGTCTACACCGACATCGAGCAGGGGCGCGCGGCTGCCGTGCGCCTTGCCGAGGAACGAGCGCGGGCCGATGCCTGAGGGGCCTGCGTCTGATCGGACCGGCGTCGTACACACGAGATCATGTAGGCGATTCCTGAGGAGAAGAACGGCATGAAGAAGAGCGAGTCACAGAAAAGCGAGTCTCCCTCTCAACTGATAGACGCGAGAATCAAGGAGCTGGGCGACTGGCGGGGCGAGATGCTCAACAGGATCCGTGCTTTGGTCAAGGAAGCCGATCCCGAAGTCGTCGAGGACTGGAAATGGAGAGGGGTCCCGGTGTGGTCGCACGACGGGTTGATCAGTACCGGCGAGACTTACAAGAACGTCGTGAAGATGACTTTCGCCAAGGGGGCAGCTTTGGAGGATCCTTCGGGTCTCTTCAACTCCAGTCTCGATGGGAACACGAGGCGTGCCATCGACTTTCACGAGGGCGAGGAGATAGACCAGGAGGCGTTGAAGACTCTTGTTCGCGCTGCTGTGACCCTGAACGAGGCGCGAGCCAAGAGCTAACCCTGGCGGGATCCCGCCTACCGCTCCTATGCTCGACCGCGCGGAAGGACGCGCTGGACGAGCACGGTCTCCGTCTCGCGGTCGTAGTCGAAGATCACACGCCAGTCGCCGACGCGCAGGCGGAAGAGCTCGCTGCCCGTCAGCCGTCTCACGTCGAGCGAGCGATCCTCGGCGAGGAGACGATCGAGGCCGCCCAAAACGCGCATCGTGCGGGGAGTATCTCGCAGGGGCGAAGGTCCAAAAGGCACTTATTGGCATTCGGGGCGGTTTGGGCTGGCTGCACCCCGGCGCCCGCACGGTCCTCAACGAAGAAAACCGCCCATTGCCACGCGGTTCTTCTATGGGCGCGGCGGGTTTTCCCGGACGACGTTCTGGGAGCCCAGACGTACGGCAGCGTGCGCTGTGTCCAAAGTGCGGCGGCGCTGAAGCCGTCGAATTCAGGCTTTGGGAGACTGGGGGTGTGGATTCCTCTCATCCGCCGGCCGTCGAATCGCTCCTGCTGCGGCCGTTGGACCGGCCGCCAGATGTTCGTGTGCGCGTCCCCGGTTCCAAGAGCATCACCAACCGCGCGTTGCTCTGTGCGGCGCTCGCTCCGGGGCACAGCAGACTGACGGGAACACTTTTCGCTGAAGACACGCGCGCGATGCTCGCGGCCGTGTCGGCTCTCGGGGCCGACGTGACAGCTGACGAAGCAGGCGGAACGGTCGATGTGGTCGGTACCGATGTTCGAGACCGATCCACGGCGCGCCTGGTTGATGCGCGACAGTCGGGCACGACATCTCGGTTTCTTCTGGCGGTGCTGGCGCTCGGCAGTGGGTGTTCCGTGGTCGACGGAGACGCCCAGCTTCGGTCCCGACCGTTTGGGCCGTTGATCTCGGCTCTTCGCGATCTCGGCGCCGACATTCGCGAGCTCGGTGAGCCTGATCGTCTGCCGGTCGCGGTCACCGGGCCGCTGCTCGGGGGCGAGGTCGTCTTGCCGGGCGATGTGACGAGCCAGTTCCTATCCGGGCTCCTCATGGCGGCGCCGCTGATGCGTAACGGGCTTCGGGTGCGGCTGAGTTCGCCGGCCGTGTCGGTGCCCTACCTTCGGCTAACCGCCGCGGTCATGGAGCAATTCGGCGTCCGCGCGGACCTTGACGACTCAGGAGCTCTCGTGCAGGCCGGCTCGTACCGGGCGCGCGAGTTCGCGGTCGAGCCCGATGCGAGCGCAGCGTCCTATTTCCTTGGTGCCGCAGCGATCACCGGTGGGCGGGTCACCATCGAAGGTCTCGGCTCGGCGAGCCTACAGGGTGACGTTGCGTTCGCAGATGTCCTCGAGCGCATGGGGGCCCGCGTCGATCGGGCCGCTGACGCGATCACAGTGACGGGACCCTCGACGTCGGCAGGCCTACAGGGCGTTGATGTCGATATGGCCGACATGTCAGACACCGCCCAAACAGTCGCGGCGGTCGCCGTCTTCGCCAGCACCCCTACAAGGGTTCGAGGCATCGGCTTCATCCGGGCAAAGGAGACCGACCGTATCGGTGCGATGGTCACCGAGCTTCGCTGCGCCGGCATCACCGCGAATGAGCACGAGGACGGCTTCTCAATCCATCCCGGCGTGCCGAACCCGACTCGCGTGCAGACGTATGACGACCACCGCATGGCGATGAGCATGGCCCTTCTAGGGCTCCGAGCACCGGGCATCCAGATCGAGAACCCTGGGTGCGTCACGAAGACCTACCCGGGGTATTTCGCCGACCTCGCTCGACTCGGCTGACCCGTCGAATGACCCAATTCAATTTCTGTCCTTTTCCAGGATCTTTCGTGATGGGCGCGGCGGGTTTCGAACCTGCGACCTCTCGCGTGTGAAGCGCAACCGGAAAGATACGAAAAAGCGCAGAAACGGCTCTAGGCTGCCATGCTCCGGCGGCACATGGGGGCGCCGATACCTCTAGAGAGAGGCTTCTCGGGGGATTTGGCCCACCAAGAGACCCCGGTGGGCCAAAGTCGAGCGGGGATTACGCGAGGACCGGCGCTGGGCTTCTCCCGACAAAGGACTGAACCGTTCACCCCGCCAAGCGGCTGTTGGCCGCTGCTTGGCGCGCAAAGCAAGCGCTGGGTCTCTGCTGGCTCGGACCGCTGCTCGTCGTCCCAAGCAGGCGTACGCGACTGCTCCATGCGCTTGACTGCTTTGGGGGCTGAAGCGAGTGTGTCTGCGCCCGGCGGTATAGCCGCGCGAGAGTCCGTCGCACGGTCGCAGCCGGGAACGGATGGGCTTGGCTAGTGGCAGTGACAGCTACGCCTTCGCCCATCACGAAGCCGATGAAACCTGTGGACGACTCGGAACCGTGTGCCTCGTGCCTGTCCTTCTACGTCGGCTACGAACGCTGGGTCGGTACAGCCCGCCAGTCGCCGGACCAGTCGAACAAGCTAGGGTTCGTGATCATGCAGGTGCGCGTTGCATCCACGCCGATACTCAGGCTGGGCCGCAGAGCAGGTCACGCGCTCGGCGATGAGATGGAAGACTCGAACAGACCCTCGAAAATCGCCGCCGACGCTGCATCCCGGCCTATGAACCGGCGGGCCTGGAACGACGACGGGATCGATCCAGATGAACTGAAAAGTCCAAGACGCTGGCCGTGGAATACCGCCTCCCACCCGCGTTCGGATGATCGGACTACTTGGTCTAGTCGCTTTGACACGCCTCAGACATCGCGTAGCGTCGCGCCGACGGCCGAGCGGGGGGGTTGAGCTGGCGTTTGGCGACAATCTGGTATCTCGGGGGGCGTGGCGCGTGTGCTGACGCTGCGGCTTGCGCTGCTCGGGCTGCTCCTGTCTATCAGCCTGGCGAGCTGCACAGGCGAGGGCACGCCCGTTCAGGGCCCTGACAAGGCATCCTGCAATTCGGGGCTTGCGCCGGTCGATATTCACCTCCCGGCCAACACGTGTGGCGTGTACCCGCTCGAAATCCCGGAACCGACGGCGCGTCACTTCCCGCAGATCCCACGCAATTACGTGGCGCAGTCGGTGTCTGTGGATCTCTATATCGAGGGATCCGAGACCTGCGGCATCGGCCTAGCCCTCTGCGGAGTGGATGACAACCGCCCGTTCGTGTCAAAGGACTCGCCCGATCCAGGCGCCGATCCGTCGCGGACGCGGGCTCATATGATCCTCGACTTCGCGTCGGGCACACTGACTCTGCGCATATCACCGAGCTGCCGTATCCACGTGTTCGAGCCTGGCCTGAACCTGAACAACCAGAAGGAGTGCTTCGCGCCCAAGAAGGTCGGAGAGGGAACCTCTCTTACGGTGACCGAACCCAGGCACGGAACAGTGGGCGTCGAGTTGACCGTGATTCAGACTAACTACCCCACCCTCCTCAACCTCGGCGAGGTGCACAACTACTGGGAATTCACGCCGCATCCGGACGGCACGGTCGACATCACGGGCAGCGGCACGAACTTCCCCGATTTCGACGTCATCCACTACGGACGCCTCGTCTGCGCCGACCGCGGCGTCCATCTCAGCAACGTGTTCGCGCCGCCGCCAATCGGACAGCGCTCATACAACTGCCACGAGGTTGGACTCGGGGACCAGTTGATCGTGGCAGCACTCCGTAGCAATTCATCGACACTCCCTGGCTCAAAAGCCGCCGGCTCGACACCATCCGGGTCGCAGCTACCGAGCGGTTCCGCGTGCGGCCTGCTCAGCACGACGGACGTGGCGACGATCACGGGCCAGGAGATCGCATCGGCAAAAGGAGGCACTGTCTCGAACACGGGGGCGTCCTCGTCGGGCGATGAGGAGTGCCTCTACACACGTGTGAGTTACTCCGAAGGCCAAACCCCCATCCTGGTCACGCTCGTGATCAACAGATCGGACCCGCCGAGTGCGCTGCGAAAGTGGCAAACCGCCATCAACACTATCGCTGGCCCGGGAGTGACTGGCTACGAGGACATCTCGGCGCTACCGGGGGCCCATTGGTACGGACCCGGCTCGACACTCGCGCTCGAACGCAGAGGTGCATTTCTCGAAATCGTACTGAACCCCGCTATCGCGAAGCCTGAAGCGGTCGCCACCGCGCTTGCAAAGGACGCGGTCGCCAAGCTCTGACACGATCCGCTTACCTCGGGAGGTCGTAAACGAGCTATTCTCCTATGTCCTACGTCGGCGGGCGCCTCATTCGCTTGACCGGTCAACTGCAGGGGCGTCGACGACACGCTAAGCACCAGCGACCAGCATCGATGCCCCGCATAAACGCGCGCGGGCGTATCCTACGGCCTTACCAACCGGGCCGAATGGCGGTAACGACCGGGACCTCGGCTACCGGATCGAGCAGGAAGCCCGTCTTCGCGCGCCCAAACGGACAAACAGTCGTTGTCAGGTTCCGTTGAGCGGCACAACGATCTCTTCGCTATAGGTGTTTGCGGCGACTAGATCCACAATCTCGAGTCGCGCTCCCGCGAGACTCGCCGAGTCGGGCAATGGGCCGGCATACACGCGCATTTCCACCTTGCCGCTCGGCGGTATGCTGACCGGTTCCCCGGCGGTCACGTATTCGGCGGGGCCACAACCTTTTTCTACGTTGTGGGCTCCTCCGGTTCCGGCTTGGCCAAAACACTCAGCGCCGGCAATGGCCAGATAACTGCCATCTATCTCGGCCGTTTCGAATTCCGCGTTTGGAGTCGAGGATTCGCTGGTGACTACGAGCGGCGCAGTTCTGTCGGACTGCTTGTTTTCCTCGAGCACTTCGAACGACGCATAGTGAGAGCCCGGCGGTGCGGATTTGCCCAAGGCATTCGTGGTGACCCTAGCGAGAGGGCCCACCTCGGCGAGCGAATAATGAAAGCCATTGACGACGAAGTTAACCGGGACTCCGGTTGACTTCGGGGTAGTCGTGACGGTCGAACTCGTCGAACCTTCCGTGCTGGCCGATCCCGACGATCCCGTCGTCTGCGAGCCGCCGCAACCGACAATCCCGACGCCACACGCTGCCAAAAGCAGCACCCAGGTAAGCCCTGCGAGTCGCATTCTCGCCGCCCTTCAGTCATGCGGCCCCAGCGCCGCAGAGTCGACACCTTACCAGAACGTGCCGCTAGAACCGTAGTCGGGCCACGTCGCCCGATGGACGTGCCTTCCGCGTCGCGCGGTCAAGCTCTGCTGCAGAAAGGTTCCATTTAGGCCCAGTGCGACTGAAGCGCGTTTCTTGCCTCTGCGCTGCATGATCACCACAACGCGACTACCCATCCAATTACTTCGCCGAACAAGGCAGTGGCCCTCTCGGATTTGTGATCGACTTGCGTTCTCGGAGATTACTCACTGCGTGAGCCAATCGGAGCGAGCAAGTTCAGCTACATCCACCTGGCGGGATGGGTCGAGCTAGCGCCTCCGGGCGCCGTCGTGATGGCGGCGAGGCCGCCGACGATGACAGATGTTTAGCGGCCATGCCGCCGAGGAGATAGAAGAGGCTTGCCGCCTCGCTTATCAGTGCGTTCGGTGGATATTTCATCTCGTCGGTCACGTGATTTCCTTCGCTCCCCACAGGTCGAGGAAAACGCCGACCGCAGCCTCTCCTCTGGGCTCAAGGTACAGATCCAGCATGACTCGACTGGGTGGAGCTGTCACTCGTCCATCCCCATCGGTATGTGCGTCACTACCGGCCAGGTGCTCGGGGTCTGCGATCAGCGTCAGGTTTGCTCCCCGCTCGGTTCGGAATCCACCGAGTGCCTGGGGGATCTGCTCAAGATCCTCGCCGGAAGCCTGGACTCGATACAGCGGTCGCTGTATCCCGGTCAGGACCGGCAGCCCCATCCGTTCGGCTGCCAAGGCGCCGGTGAGAACCAGCTCATAGCCCGCGATCGACGCTGGGACTGCGTTGGGATCTCGGACGAAGCATGGCAGTCGCTGCGGGGAGGAGGGGCGGCCATGCTCGGCAAGCCAACGCCGCACGCCCTCGACATCGACCACACGCCGCTTCATCCCGCGCCCGCGCCCGTGGCGCTCGATCAAGCCCGCCTCCTCCAGGGCTCTGAGCAGACGGTGGGCGGTCACCTCGCTGCTCGCGCCTCGCTCGGCGAGTCGCCGGATCGTCCAGGATTCGTCGGGGTGGTCAGCGATCAGCTGCGCAGGCCGGAGGCTGCCTGCGCGCAGGGCACGCCGGTGAGCCGGCAGCGGGTCACGCACGCGCTTGGTCAGCGCCTGGCCGGGAAGCCAAGCGCGACCCGCCGCATCCACGAAGCCGATATCAGCGTCCTCTAGACGCGCGGCCGTAGCGTCGTCCAGCACGGCCTTGATCATCAGGATGCGCCTGCCGACGCTCCGCTTACGATTAAGCAAGCCAGCCAGCTCTCTGGTCTCGATGACCCCGGCCTTCACGGGAAAGGCTTGCCCGGCGACTACCACGGCGGACTCTGGCGCGTCACGGATCACATCCACATCGGGTAGGCGGCTAAACGCGTCCGCTACCTGCCGGTCCACGTCTGAGCGGAGCGTGACCAGAGAAGCTTGCGCTATAGCATCAGCTATCATAGGAATTTAAGTATAGCGCAAATCTCGGAACAGCCTAATAGGAGCGTATAATGGACTACTTAGCTGCCACTTTATAGCAATAGTATAGCGTTCCAGCATCGAGTCGGCGACCTGTCATTGCCGCGATGATTGCTCAATCGTTCGAAACAGGAGCCGCCCCACGTCGGTGGCTATCTGTAACGACGCAGAATCCCAGCACACAAGCCAATCTCTCGGCATCCAGGACGTCTTGCGGCAGCAACGCTTGCCTCGCCCAAAGACAATTTCAAGGTGCGATTTCGGCCTGAAACGCGCGATTTTGGCCCACTATTTGGCCCACCGCGCGATTTTGGCCCACCGCGGAGGCTTCGACTGACCCCGCCAAGATTGGCTTGGATACAGGCAAAACTAGGCATGGGCGCGGCGGGTTTCGAACCTGCGACCTCTCGCGTGTGAAGCGGCCCGGCGAGGAGCCGAAGAACGGCGAGAAAGGGCTCTGACAAGCCAAACGGGTTCGCGTTACTCCCGCCTCGATCCCGGCGGATACCAGCGGCTACCGGTGGATTTGGCCCACTAACCGGCTCCGGTGGGCCAAATTGGGGGCGATCACCTATCGCTCATAAGCTCGGCCACGCGGAAGGATGCGCCGGACAAGCACGGCGTCCGCCTTGCGGTCGTAGTCGAAGATCACGCGCCAGTCACCGACGCGCAGGCGGAAGTGCTCGCTGCCGGTCAGCCGTCTCACATCGAGCGAGCGATCCTCGGCGAGGAGACGATCCAGGCCGGCCAAAACGCGCTTGCGAATTGGCGGGTCGAGGCGTCGCAGATCCTTCTCGGCGCTGCGCGTGAAGCGCAGCCCGCCGCTCACCCGGCTTGAAATCCGAGGTCTTGCTTGATCTGCTCGTGGGAGATAGTCCGTCCAGCGGCGATGTCGGCGTCGCTCTCGGCGAGCGCGGCTTGGTCCTCGGCGCTCAGCGACTCGTCGTCCTCGGGGCGAGCGTCAAGCCAGTCGGCGAAGCTCTCCCCACGGGAGGCGATGAAATCGAGGGTGGCCTCGGCCTCCTGTTCGCTCAGGTCCTCGACACGCGCACGTAGCTTCTCCTTCGCCGTCATGGGCCAAATGCTAGCGCCGCTACATCCCGCAATCCGGTTTGCGATTGGAGTCGATCGTGAGGACCGGCTAGTACCCCGCCCACTCAGCGAGGCGTCGGCTTCTCTCGGCCTCAAGCTCCCCGGGCGCGACTTTCCTCGTCCCGAGCTCCAATCCGGCAAGTGGGAAGCCCCACGTTTCGACCACGCGCTTCACGTCTCCAGAGTCGGGTGTCGCCCGTGACCGGGCGTTCGCGGCTTCGACCACGGCGACGTTACAGGCGCGCACGGCTTGCCAGTGAGTGTCATCGTCTAGCGTCATCCCATCCCACGCGTCGGCAATAGCGTCGAGACCAGGTCGCGTGAGGCAGCCGAGGCTCCGCAGCGACGCCACAAGATCTTGTGCATCGGAAAACAGGCAAAAGGACATGTCGTCGAAACTAGCTGGCGTCCGCCATTCGTCGCCTTCCTCTGTGTGCACATAGTCGACGTAGATGATCTGCTCCCGCTTCTCCAGAAGGTGGTTGCGAAAGATCCAGTCGACGTCGTTTGGACCGTCAAGGAAATAGTCGACCCGGTGTGTCTCGACGAGATCGCGAACTTCTCGGAACGTAGCGGGTCTCATTGCTACGAGCTCGACGTAGATGCATCGAGCGAGATGGTCAGAGTAGCGCCGAAGCTGCTTTGCAGCGACTCGCTGATTTCGCCACCCGGCTCTGATGACGTCCAAGAGGATCAAGGCCTTCGCCGCCTCCTCCTCGGCGATGGCGTTGAGCACCGTTGCTCCGCGTTGAGCGTCTTCGGCTGTGAGTCGACGGATATCCCGGCCGAGCGTCGACGAGTGCTCCGCGACCAACTCCAGTCCCTGCGCGATGGTGTCTATCCGTCGATCCCTAGGTAGCTGCAGCAAACGCGATATCGCGCGCGGTTCCATGCCCAGAAGGGTACAACCGGCGAGCTATAACTAGCGCGTCGCACACGCGACATTGCGCGCGGGCGTTTACTGCTGGCGGCGGGTGTCCAGCTTTGCTCGGACGTGGGCGCGTAGCTCATCGGCAGTCGGAGTCCGGCCGAGTTCAGCCTTTACGCCGGGGAGCATCATCAGTCCAAAGACCATGTCTTGCATCTCCATCACGCGCGTATGGGCGTCCCAGAACTGGTCGAGCGGAGCAAGAGCGTCGGCCTCGGCATCCTCGGTCGCGCTAACGTGCACAGCCTCGATCGCAGTCAGGAGCCGCCGGCCGTCCTCGAGCATCTCCCAGAATCCGGCGTCGAGCTCGAAGCCGTCGTCAACAGCGGCCTTCCCCGCGAAAGGCAACGGCTTCGGATTGACGTGCAGCGCCGAGCTGTGCGCCGCGTAGTCGACACCGAAGACACTTGACGTCACCTCCTCCACAGCGGCGTCTCTGAGTCGTTTTCGCACGACGACCGGTTTGAACTCCTTACGTCTGGTGTCGGAAAGCCATAGGTCGAGCCGATCTGGGTCGAGCGCGAAGTCGAGCAGTAGCATCTCAATCTCAAGCACGTCCCGCATCGCATCGGATGCCACCGACATTAGGCCACCTAGCGTGGCATCCAGAGCGATGACGAAGTCGCTACGTCCTCGGGCTATAAGGTCCGCTGTCCCCGCCATGAGCGGAGGCCCGTCGGAGAACGCCCGTTCGGCTACTTCGAGGTAGCCGAGCAGCTGGTCGAGGCCAGCGACCCGCGCGCCCGCCGCGTACGCACTGATCTGACGCTCTCGAACCGAACGCCGTTCAACGACGATCGCGGCCACACGCGGCGCCCGCCGTTGCAGCGTGTCAAACGGCTCGGCGACTCTCTCGGGGACGTCCGACTCCACCGCGTCAGCGTCGCACGATTGGCGTTGTGTGCGGCGGCCCATCTCAAGCCGATGGATCGAGCGTCACAAACGGCCAGTCATCCTCGTCTTCGCGGCTTGCCCTCTTTCTCACGTGGGCCGCCAAGAGGCGCGCCTTTGCGGCAATCTCGGCGTCGGTGAAGTCATGTACCCGCAGCTGGAGCTTTCCATCAATCTGTTCCATCAAGGCATCGTCCCACGCGTCTCGTAGCATGGTCAGCACCTCGCCGCCACGATCGTCGAGGACTACTGGGAGTACGACAGTTCGCCCTTGCTCACGCTCCTGTTCAAGAGCCTGCCGCAGCTCCCGTTGCACCCAGTCGGACTCTATGCTGCGGTCGCTCAAGAACGGCACGAAATACTGGTCGCCTTCAGCAATGGCCTTCCTGATCTCGGTCGCAAGCACGTCCCCCACAAGGAGCTGCTCTTCGTCAATCCACCTCACGGCGCCCGGAATCTCTTGCTCCAGGACGTCTGCAAACTCACGGACCGTCGGCTTGTCGCGACTTGCATGGCAGAGGAAGATCTCGATTGACGACGCCCGCCTAGCCTGGGCGATGTCAGCGGGAAGGCTTTCGATGCCCCGCCTCGGGATGATTGCACTGATCTGTGAATAGTTGTGATAGCCGATCGAAGCCGGAGCGCCCGTAGAGTACTCGCCGTTGATGTAGATTCCGACGACGCTTCCACCTGTGGGCCTCGCCGCGAGAATCGCGTCCGCCTCGCTGTTACTACCGATACCGTCGAGTACGTACTTACGACTCTCACAGAGGAAGGCCAGCAGCCACGTTTCGTCACTAAAGTTGGTCGTCACCGATGCCATCAAGTCTCTTGCGTTATCCGCGAGGTACTCGGGCTTGAGCTCCATCAGGTAGTAGTTGCCGTCGTCCGCCTCGGCGCGGACCAAGCGCAGGAGGATCTCATCTCCCTCCCGGTCAAGCCAGATAGGCACATTAGGCCACGCGTTGTCATCAAAGCGATTGAGCGACGAGGCAATCGTTACGAGATGGGCACGTGGCTTCGACGGGATCGCCGTATGCTCATCGGCCATACGGATCAGCTCATCGCGGCTGTAGTCCCAGTAGTCAGACAAAAAGTCGATCGGAGATAGGCCGTTAATTTGCTGAACATAGAAGCGCCTGCCCTCCGCGTACTCTTCACGCGGATGGAACTTGATGTCGAGGCGGTCGTTACTGACGTGTCGGTAGGGGTGCTTCAGATGCGGCTGTGCTCGGGTGTAAGGCAGGAACGCAAGTACCGCACCGTGCCGAAAGGTGCAGCGATAGTGGGTCCGTGGGCCGATGTCCTCCGAGTAGTACAGACACTGAAGCTGAGTTGGAGTGCGGTTTGTGGCACACCCGCCGTATAGCTGGGCGCTTCGTTCCTTTGCAGCTTGCAAGAGTTCTTGGCCTACCGCGTAGCAATCCTTGAAGTCGATGAACTCCTTGCTCTCGATGTGGCCGCTCCCTGTTGTGAAGATGAGACCAATTGAAGACTCAGTAACGGTCAGAGCCGGGATTTCGACTCCCAGATGGTCCTGCATGCTCTGTCGGAACGAGGTGACTCCCGCTTCGAGCGCACGCTGGCCGGCAAAGCGCCGGTCGGCATCATGCTGGGTGATCTCGAATGCGACTGGGATCTTCTCGAGCACCGAACTGCAGCAGGCGATAAACAGGACGCCGTCACTGATCTCAGGCTGCGCCTCGGCGAGGTGCCCGTAGAACGCGCCGAACGCAGAGGTTCCGATGAGCGGCGGATACCACTTCTGCTCGGCGCAGAACTGCTCGATTCCCGCCTTGATACTCTCGGTTGAGTCGTGCTGGACATTTAGGGCCGTTGCGGACTTCGCGTCGACAATCACAAGAAGCGATACGTCCGGCCACCTCAGCCCCTCGGCCTCCAGGCTTTTCGCGAGTCCGGCGAGCACACGCACGACGTCGGTAGTGCGCACTGCATCGCCAGGCAGGTTCTCGCCGTAGGGCACGAGCTTGAGAATGGAATCCATTGGCATGGCGAGTTCGAGTAATCCAACTGGGCGGTTTGGAGCATATAGGACTGTTGCGGACCGGCCGAACGGGTCCGCAACAGTCCTCCAGCGCCAGTCTTGAGGTGTTCGCACCGCTTTGGTCAGGAGGCGCCGAGGCTAGGTCTGTGGCCGACGTAGGTCAAGGTGTGGCGGTCCGCCTCAGAGTGGCCAAGTCAACGCGGCCTGGCGGCGGCGGTGCGCTTGCGGATCATCGCTCCGTCTATCCCAGCCCGGCTCAGGGAGTGGGCAAGACGTGACGTAGATGGAGCAGACATCGGCGGTTATCGATGGATTTGGCCCACCAACTGGCTCCGGCGGGCCAAAATCGACGATCTTGCCTACCGCTCATCTGCTCGGCCGCGCGGAACGACGCGTCGGACGGGCACGGTGTCCGTCTCGCGTAGCCGAAGATCACGCGCCAATCACTGGCGCGAAGGCGGAAGTGCCTCTGCTCTATGACGATGGGGTTGAGTAGAGCTCTGCCAGGGTCGTATTTCCCGCGCTGCTCTGAAATTCGCCAACAGCCGTACATGTGGTAGGTGTCGCGCATGAAATGCCATAGAGCTGGCTCGCGTGCGATGCGTCGGGAGCAGGCGGTGCCTGTGTCGACCAGATGCTGCCGTCCCAGCCCTCGGCGAGGAGCGCATCGGTCATGGTCGTAGCCCCCGTGGCGACACAGGTGGTCGCGGATGCGCACGACACTGCGAAGAATCCGCCCGTCGGGTTCGGCGTCGTCTGAACTGTCCAGTTCGTGCCGTCCCATCGCTGCGCCAGCGGGGTAAGACCTACGCTGCCAAAAGATTGGCCAACGGCGGTGCAAGCGGTATCGGACGAGCAGGAGACCCCGAGCAGAATGTCATCTCCACTTGGGTTGGGGGTCGTTTGCAGGGTCCAGTTGCTGCCGTCCCAGCGCTCTGCAAGTGTCCTGCCGACCAACGATCCGACAGCTACGCAGGCCCTGCCGGAGGTACATGACACCGCGGCGAGTTCGCTCGAGCCACCTGGGTTGGGGGTGGTTTGGAGCGTCCAGGCACTGCCGTTCCAGGTCTCTGCGAGGACACCCGCACTGGAGAACCCAACAGCCGTGCAGGCGCTCGCGGATGAGCAGGACACGCCCTGAAGCCGACTATATGTCGCTCCGACCGGATTGGGCGTGGCTTGAATGGTCCAGCTCGTCCCGTTCCACTTCTCCGCCAGTGTCACTTCGGTACCGCTGCCTTCGCGTGAGAACCCCACGGCGGTGCACGCAACGCTGGAGGTGCAGGAGATTGCGTTGAGTGCGTTCGTCGAGAGTTCTCCACTGCTCTGGTTGGGACTGCTCTGGACAGTCCAGGCGGTGCCATCCCAAACCTCTACGAGCGTCAGCTCGGCGGGTTCGGGGACTTCAAGGCCACTTGAGGATCCGACGGCGGTACAGGCGCTAACCGAAACGCAGGAAATTCCGCGCAGACCGCTGGTGTTGGGGTTGGGGTTCGGGGTGCTCTTGATCGTCCATGCTCCGGGACTTGAGAGCGACCATTTGAAGGTGGCGCTTTCCGATGGTCCGCTAGCGTCGCTGGCGCGGACGGTCACGGTTGACGTGCCAGCGGCTGTGAGCGTGCCGGTAATCAGTCCTGTCGTTTCGTCGATCGAGAGCCCTGCAGGTAGGCCGGTGGCGGCGTAGGTGAGGTTGCCGCCGTCCGTGTCGCTCGCGTGAATCGGGAGGTTCACGGCGGCACCGGTGACACCGCTTTGGTCGCCGGGGTTCGTCACACTCACGATCGCAGTTCCGCGGCCGATGGCTCCGGGCGCGTTAGCCACGTGGAACGTGTGGCCGTAGAGGACGAGGTTGCCACTCTTAAGGTCAAGAACCGGAGCTGTGAGTGAGGCGTTGAGGTTGAGGGGTGCATCAAGCGTCCACCAAGGCGTTGCCGCGGTGGACGCTGTCAAGTCGAGGCCGGAGGTGACGCTGAGCTGAGGTCCGGCGACACCGTAGAGGAGCGCCTGCAGCGCGGGTTCGATGTGGGCGCCTGCGCGGGCGTCTGCGGTGATCATCGGCGGCCTGAACGTAAATGACGTGGTTGGGCCGGTGAGAACGGGCGAGAAGGTGCCTTTGGAATAGCGAACGCCGCCGGTGACGGACGCGCGCGCAGCGACGTTGGTGGTTGTCTCGGCGCTTGCACTCAGATTGGCTTCCACGTAGAGCTGGCCCTGGAGCGTGACGACAACGGGTATCGGACCGATCGCGCCGGCGAAGGTTGCGATCCGCAACGGGTGGGGCAAGAGCGGCGTGTTTTTTAGGTCGCATCCCGAGCTGGCGTGCAGTTCGGCTGTGAGTGACGTACTCGCGGTACCGGTGAGCGCGAATTCCGCCGAAGTTAAACCGCCGAATATCGAGAAGTGCGCGTGCAGTGACGGCGTGACGCCAATCGACGCAGAGCCGGTCAGGTTCGCCGCTGAGCCACTCGAACACGAAACCGCTTTGCTGAGGCCGGGACTAAAGGTCTTGGTCGACACACCCGCCACTCTGGCTGCCCTGCTGGACGATGCGTCGCCAACCTCGGTAAACGTCTCGAGGTCGAGGTTGCCGCCATTGCTCCCGACAGCTTCCTGAAGGGTTGCGGGCACAGTCTGGAGATTAATAGTGCATGGCGGCCTGACGGTCACTAGGCTGATCTTTGTCAGCGAGCCGTCGGGTGTGGACGCGCTGTACCCGATCGCAAGGACCTGGCTGACCCGCGGGGGCGTCGCGAGTGTCGGGCACTTGGCATTG
Source organism: uncultured Solirubrobacteraceae bacterium (assembly GCA_963717665.1). Lineage (GTDB taxonomy): Bacteria > Actinomycetota > Thermoleophilia > Solirubrobacterales > Solirubrobacteraceae > Palsa-744. The sequence goes on along the minus strand of OY970348.1, from coordinate 1,816,016 downwards.
GCACCTTTGGCGCCGCGTGACGGAAGACGTGCGTGTAGAGCTAACTGTCCTGGCTGACCAGGAGCCGGTAGGGAGGCGACGTCGGAGGGCGGGACGACCAGCGGACGTGGCCGCACCGCGACCCGCGTCGCGACGGTCACGGCGACGATGCGGGACCCCTTCAGGAGTGCGACCCGAAGCGTGGCTGGCCCGACCCGCCCCGGAGTCCGCCAGTGCAATGAGAAGAGCAGTCGCCCCTTTGCGTGGGTGCGGCCCACGGTTCGCCAACGTCGGCCGTACCGTTCCTGTAGCTCTACCGACCACACGCCGCCCGGCTTGTCCGCTGTACCGCTCAGCTTGACCGTCGACTCCGCGAAGGCAGCCCGAGGGATAGGCACCAAGGGGCCTCGTGGCATCCCCGCTGAAGCCAACGCAGGTGCCGCAAGGAGACCCAGGGATGCAGCCACGATCGCGGGGCCGACCTGGTGCAGCGCGAAATGCCTCCGAGCCGGTGTAGGCGAGAACGTGACGAGGCGGCCGGGCCTCGGCGTTGCTGGCCGCTGGCCCTGGCAGCTAGGTGTACGTTTGTCTGAGCCTCGCATTCCTTGGCAGCCTATGGATTCTGCCGTGTAGTCGGCTTCGCGAAGCGGCGCTGGGTGAACGTCGAAAGCCCCCCTGCTAATCGAGCCATTCTGCGCTGCTGACGTCTTCGTGCGCGACAGGTGAAAAGTACGATGACGGTAGGTAGGTGAGTGCGCTGATGCTTCCCGTAATCGTGGTGTAGCCGGCAGCGCCCTTGCGGATGTCCTAGGCGCCGGGGCTGGAGGGCTCGGTTAGGCACGAATCATTCATCTAACCCGTGGACGGCTAGCTTGATGAGCCAGTCGACCAGAACTACTAGGCCAGCCGCGAGCAAGCTGCCGAGCACCTGGGAGTGTAGACCAAGGCTCCTGAACCAGCGCCAGCTGCCCGTCAATCGGTGCAGCGGCGGCCGACGCACCTGAGATATCGTCGCGAGCAAGCCAACAGGACCAGACGATGATAGATGAGGCACGGACGTGCTGCAGATTGTGACGAAGATGTACTTCAGGGAGGGGGTGCCCCTGAACTCGACCGTCCATCGCGAGGTGCTTTACACCAACCGCAACTTCCTGCGGATGGGGGCACTCGTGGAGCTGCCTGTTGGCGAGCTTGCTCCGTCCACTCGCCTTACGCCGGTTGCGACCGTGATGCTCTCGGTAGCCGAGCACCTTGAGGCGCAGGATCCTGACGGCGAGCGATCGATGCTTGTCGCGACGGGCGGGACCGATCTCGTGGACCAACTCGCAGACGTGCTTTCGCTCGGGCTCAATTCGGTCTTCAGCCGAGATGGTGATCTTGTCAACAGGCTGGTCCCTGGTTCCCTTGAAGCGGCCGCCCGTTCGTCTGCGTCGAAGCTGTTCCGCCATACATTTGATCCTGAGCGCTTCGTCGCAGACGCCGAGCTCGAAGAGCTCAGTCGGTTCATGTCAAGGCTTCTGGGCTTGAGGCGCAATCACTTCGAGATCGCTATGCGCGCGATCAGGCGGATCGTGCATGCGACGCAGCATGCGACTGAGGACCCGACCATCTCCTACGTTGACCTCGTCGCAGCGATCGAGTCGCTCAGCGAGGGGACAACCGCGCCGCTTGCCGACTGGGACCGGTTGGACGCGCGTAAGCGCGCGCTGGTCGACGAGGCGCTCGAGGGCGCGGATGCCGGCCTGACCAAACGAGTGCGCGAGGCCGTGATGAAGGGCGAGCGGCTCGGAGCCAAGAGCAGGTTCGTGGCCTTCGTGATGGACAACGTTTCGCCCGAGTTCTTCAGGAGCGAGGCCGTGGGTGCGAAGCGCCCAGTACGGGGGGCTGATCTTGAGCGTGTCGTGAAGCTTGCCTACGACATCCGCTCGCGCAATGTGCACGTGCTCGAGGATCTGCCGCCCGAGGCCTGGGTGCTCGGGGATAGAGCCGACACTGTGTCGCCGCCTGACACGGGAATCATGCTCAGCCACGAGGGGCTCGCGCGTCTGGCGCGCCACGTGCTCAGAAGCTACGTCGAGCGCGCGCCGGCCGAAGTCGATGAGACCTTCAACTGGCGAGGCAGCCTCCCGGGCATCGTGCGCATGCAACCAGCGCCCCAGTACTGGGTCTGGAACGTCCAGGGCTTTGACCTCAATTCCGTCGGACGATACTTCTCGGGCTTCGTCGCACATCTGGCTGACGCGCTCGCGGGTCGCAGTGAGAGTGTCGCGGACATGCAGGCGGTCCTGGAGCGCATCGAGCAGCTCTCGACCGGGACCGCCGATGGACCGGACAAGGCGCTCATGGTCGCGATCTACGCGATGTGGCACAGCATGCCCCTCGCAGAGAGCGATAGAAGGCCAGACGCAGCAGGCTTCTTGGTAAAGCACGAGCCCCTCCTGCAAGCAGTTGGAGTAGCGTCGTTTGTGGCCTTGCTCTTTACGGACCGCACGCCCGACTGGACGGCCGATGATTGGCATACGCTCGCTACCGCACGGCGTGCCGAGCGCACGAAGCGCCGTCATCTGGAGCTACCGCCTAGCTTTGATGCCGCGCTGCAAGCTATGGCCACCGAGCGCCTGATGGAGGCCGGACGTGCCGAGGAGGCGCTTGTGTTGGCGGGCTGGGCGGTGGAGGAGTTGCCAGGCTACGGGCCACTCGTGGACTGGGAGGCGAAGCTGGTCGCCGGCGAGCGCTCGGAACTTAACTGGCACGTGCTCGTTCTGCAGTTGGCGCCCGATGCGGACGCGCAGGAGCGGCCATCTCCCAGCGGCGAGGACCCCGCGCCTCCGCCTGAGGCGGAGGACCCCGAGTCGTAGACGGGACGTTGAGCACCTTCCAGTCCGCATTGATCGCTTATTCGGAGAGCGCGGACAGGCCGGGCTGGGCGGGTGCGATCGTCCAACGCGAACGACCTGGGCCGCGGGCCTCGCTCTTAGGTAGCGCGGACGCCCCGAGCCTCCCTATCTCGCAGGCTGTCGGCGAGCACGTACAGGCGCGGGCGAACAGCGCAGTTCCGTCGGTAGTCAGCGTCGGCCTTCAGGCTGTTTTATAGGCCCAGACGGTAGCGTCGGCCGATGACCGCGTAGCCGACGTGCATGACGCGCCTGAGCGGGTTGGGTCCAAGCTCACTTGGGAACCTGCATCGTGACGCAGTGCGGGCCACCGCCACCATACGCCATTGTCACCGCAGGAACAAAGCGGATGCGACGGGAGGGAAAGATGCCAGCGAAGAGCTCGCTCGCGTAGTCGTCAGCGTGGGCATCGCCCGCTGTCGGCAAGAGCACAGATGCGTTGGTGAGAGCAAAGTTTATGTACGGCACGGGCTGGCGCTCTCCGTTGGCGAGTTCGGCGTACGGCAGAACCTCGCATTCGGTAACGCGAAGCGGCCCGGTCGCTGTGTGAACGCCTCGAAGCGCCTCGGCATTGCGGACCAAGCGAGAATAGTTGGGGTTCTTCGCATCGACCGCCTGTACCAAGACGTCTCCGGGTGCGACAAAGACAGCGACGTTATCGACGTGCCCGTCAGTGTTCGGCAAGTCCTCGACTAGGCCATGCGGGATCCACAGGATCTCGTTCGCGCCGAGGTGCTCGCGAAGTACCGCGTCGAGCGCGTTGCGGGTCATCCCGGGATTTCGCGACGTGGTGAGTACGCATTCGGCGGCCAGCATGATCACCCCCGCACCGTTGCTGGACAAAGCGCCCCCCTCAAGAACGGCCGCGTGAGTGGCGTTCTCGACGGGTACGCCGAGAGCTTCGGCAATGGCGAAACGAACCGTGAGATCTCCGACGGTTGGAGCGAAGCGCTCGCCCCACGAGTTGAAGCCGAACACCACTGCGCGAACGGATGGTGATAGCGACCGTGCCTTCACGAACAAAGGCCCGTTGTCCCTGATCCAACCGTCGTCGATCTCGTGCTTCAAGATCTCGACGTTCTCGGTAGAGCACTGCTGCTTGACGCGCTTCTGGTCGTCGCTACGGCAGACGAGCAAGACCCGCTCATCTTCTGCAATCGCGTTAACCAGTGCGGCGTACTCAGATTCGGCCGCTTCGCGCTGCGCTCCCCACACTGCCTCTCGCGTAGGCCATGCAACGACGCTCGCCGCATGCTCCTCCCACTCCGCTGGCAGGACGCGGCTCATTTCGCACCGGAGGTCGTGCCATGAGTGGACGGGGACGCGGGCACCGCCTGGTGTTCGTCTCCCGCGGAAGTCTGAGACGGATGCGTCGCTGGCTTCCAGCCGACAATCAGAAGCCTCAGAGGCAAAAGCCCCACGCCGCCAAGGGTGGCGACCATTCCGATCATGGTCAGGACGCCAATGCGTCTCGCTTCACGGGACCACACCGCGTCGCGGGCGCTCTGCTGATGCTCCGCACGCTCAAGCGCCTCAAGGTCACCGACGATGACTGCGAGCCAGCCGAGGACGACACTTCCGATGACGGCGGCTGCGCCGCTAGCTATGACCATTTCGAAACTCGGCGGCCGTTCGGCGTCCAACAGTAGGGTCGTGAGGATCGTCAGCCCGGTAGCAAGCACCGCCCCGGCCAGGAACGCGACAAACACAGAGCCGAGCCGGCGCACAGCCTTCATGTCGCGCTTGCCTCCGCGCCGTCGACGCGCTCCAGCAGCTCTTTGCGCTCAGGCAGCTCGCGTTCGACATCCTCAAGGTCGGCGGCGCTGTCGGCTCTCTCTATTCGTCGTGCCAGCGACCGCAGTGAACAAATGATCGCCTTTCTTGCCTTGGCGATAGCCGCCTTGCGGCGTTGATAGGGCTCGGCACTCTGCGCCTTTAGCCTGCGGCTCAAGCCCCGCGCGATCTCGTCGACTTGGCCGGTACGTTCCTCAGCGTGCGTCGCTACGGCTTTCTCAAGGTCGGCGACTGCGACCGCGAGATGCTCCTTGCGGATCTTCAACGTCTGCTCACGTTCTACGATGTTCCGCAGCCCGACCTCTCGTAGGGTGCGTAGCTCGGTTTGCGCCAACTCAAGGTCGACGATATCCAGGCCGACCTCGGCTTGGTAATGCTGTCCTGTCTCCGGGTCAGTGATACGGAAGCAGTTGGTCAGCATTTGTTTTTGGCGGCCCCGCGAGTCAACATCTAGAGCGAGAAAGTTGCGAAACCTGGCTCCTTCCCGAATGATCTTTCGGCAGTCGGCGAGCGACTGCTCTCGCTCGGCCTCGTCAATAAACAGCGTGTCATACCGCTCGCCGAGCACACTGTCGGCACTCCGGCCATAGAGTTCTTCCGCCCCCTTGTTCCAAAGCACGATGCGGAAGTCCTCGTCGCAGGCCCACATGCTCAGGTGCGCCTCACGGCAGAAGGCGCCCATAAGGCGATCCGCCAAATTACGGTGTGGAGTCGGCTGGCTCATGCGGGTTCAGAGGAGCTCTAGTCCTCCGTCAGTGCGTCACGCTCCTTCTTCATTATCGGATCGACGTTCGTGTAGCCGCCATCCACGATGAGAGTCGCGCCGTTAACGAACGCCGCGGCTGGCGAAAGCAGAAAATAAACTGCTTCCGCGATGTCGGCAGGCGTCCCATTGCGACCAAGGGGGGTGAGGGTCGTTGCTTCGTACGACTCATCAGTGGACATTCCGGTATCGACCCAGCCGGGCGCGACGGCATTTACACGTATGCCGCGCTCGCCGTAGATGTTGCCTAGGCTTTTTGTGAGATTGATCAACGCGGCCTTGCTCGCCGAGTATGCAATGCTGCCAAAGCTGCCCGTGTAGCCATCAGTGCTCGCAATGTTCACGACGGCTCCGGAGGCAGGCATCGACTTGGCAGCCGCCACCGTGATCAGCAGTGGTGCGTTGACGTTGACCTCAAAGGTTCGATCCCAGGACGCGGCCGTGAAGTCGGAGATAAGCTCGAAGTCGACGATTCCCGCGTTATTAACGACGAAGTCAAATGGGGGTGCAGAGTCGAGCAAGCCCAAGAACTGCAGAGTGCCCTCGCGAGTCGAAAAGTCGGCTTGATGCAAGGTGAAGCCTGCCTCAGACATGGCCTGTGCCTCTTCGGCGCTACTACAGAAAGTTCCGGTGACGTGCGCGCCGGCCGTAGCTAGAGCCTCTGCAATTGCGTTTCCGATGCCCTGCGAAGCGCCCGTGACGAGAGCGCGCTTGCCGTCGAACATTCCCATGTCTAGTCCTCCTTTGAGCTGGTTTGGGGCGGCTCCCCGCCACCGTAAAGATAGTCGTCGAGATCGTTTGGTCGCTCGCTCATTTCGTCGAGATAGAAGTTCATTGGCGCCGAGATCCGCGTCGTTTGGATGGAGAGTGGAGCAACCTTGTGCGGAACCGTGCGTGCATCGAACGTGATGAAGGTCCCGGCGCGCGGTGCGATGGCCCGTTCCTGGCCGTTCCTGGTGAACATAAGTTGGCCGCCGTCGCCAGGTTGGTGTGTGGTGACGAACAGAAGGCCGGTGACTGGGTTGCTGTCGGTATGCAGCTCGTACCGACCACCTGGGCCGTCAAGCACGTTGAGATTGATGCCGGAATTGATCGAGTTGGAGGCAACGAGCGGACTACCGGCTGCCGCCGCCGCGAGGGCCAACAGATCGCTGCGGTAGAGATCGTCTAGCCACGGGAGATGCTGGCGGATCGCGCAGCCGTCCATCAGCCGATATGGGATGTCGGAGCCGGGCTCCTCAAGGCTTGTTGACGTTCCGCCCCGAAGTACAGCCGCCGTGGAAAAGCGCTCGACGGCCGCAGAGATCTGCGCCTTCCAGCCAGGTGGAAGAAGCCCCTGCTCGACGAGATCCGTCGCTGTATAACAAGGGATGTCGAGCACGAGCTAGTTGGGCTGCTTGACAGTAACGACGTCGAGAAGGTAGCTAAGTCGCGGTGCCATAGCATCGAGCACTCTGCTCAACGGCCACGCGAACGGCAACTCAACCAGGCCCGCGAGTGACCCAAGGCCCACGGGCGGCATGGCCGTCCATGCACGATCGGCCATTGCATCGACGAGTTCTCTGCGGGAGTACATCCTTACGAGCGGCGGATCAGGACGATCAGCGTGCCGCGTGTTGTACGACTGAACCGGTCCCCGACGGCGAGTGGCCAGCCTCTTCACCGAATATCGATTCAGGAACGACAGGTAGCTGACACCGCCTGGGCGAAGGACTCGAGCGATCGAGGCTAGAAGTTCCGAGCCCGACGGCGCGTAGGAGGCAGAGGCAAAGAAGGCTGTAACGGCGTCGAACGTGTTGTCGCCATAGCGAGCGAGGTCTGTTGGCCCGACCCCCTAAGTTCGGTCCGCCTCGTGTGAGAGTCCTTCAGCCCATGCAAAATGGGCGAGAGGAGGACCATCGAGGTGAAGCGCAGACGACACACGCCCGAGCAGATCGTCAGGAAGCTGCGGGAGGCCGACCGGCTCTTGGCCGAGGGGACCGCCGTCCCAGAGCTCTGCAAGGCCCTGGAAGTCTCCGAGCAGACCTATCACCGCTGGCGAGCGCAGTACGGCGGAATGAAGGCAGACGACGTCAAGCGCCTGAAGGAGCTCGAGCGCGAGAACGCCCAGCTCAAGCGCCTGGTCGCCGACAAGGAGCTCGAGAACCTCGCGCTTCGGGAGATCTCGCGGGGAAACTGGTGAGCCCGTCGCGACGCAGAGCCGCGGTCCTGATGCTCGAGGACCGCCTCGGGCTCTCGCAGCGGCGGGCATGCCAGATCGCCGGTCAGCATCGCTCCACCCAGCGCCGTGAGCCATGCGGCGCTCACGATGACGGCGCGCTGCGTGCCCGGCTGCGCGAGCTCTCCCGCGAGCGCCCTCGCTGGGGCTACCGCCGCGCGCACGCCACGCTGTGCGAGGAGGGCTGGAGCGTGAACCGCAAGCGCGTGCAGCGCCTGTGGCGCGAGGAGGGCCTGCGCGTGCCCGTGCGCCGCAGAAAGCGCCGGCGCCTGGGCAGCTCGACAGTGCCGGCCAAGCGCCTGCGCGCCGAGCATCCCGATCACGTCTGGGCGCTTGACTTCCAGTTCGACCAGAGCGCCGACGGGAAGATCCTGAAGCTCCTGCACGTGGTCGATGAGTTCACGCGCGAGGCGCTTGCGATCGAATGCCACCGAAGGATCGATGCCGACGCCATCGTCGCCACGCTTGAACGGCTCGTCGGCAAACGCGGCCGCGCTCCGCAGTTCATCCGCTGTGACAACGGCCCGGAGCTGACGGCCAACGCGCTCAGAGACTGGTGTCGCTTCGCCCGTGCCGGAAGCGCCTACATCGAGCCCGGCTCACCCTGGCAGAACCCCTACGTCGAGTCTTTCGGCTCGCGTGTGCGCGACGAGCTGCTCTCGGTCGAGTTGTTCTGCAGTCTCGCCGAGGCCAGGGTCATGGTCGAGGACTTCCGCGAGGACTACAACGAGCGCCGGCCACACTCAGCGCTGGGGATGGCGGCGCCGGCTCGCTTCGCGCACGCGTGGAAGCTCCAGGATGAGCGCACAACCACTAGCTTCAACGACAACCGACTCTCACAAGAGGTGGACCGATGAACGGGGTCCGGTCACTGTCATCGGTCCGCAGGCTAGCCGCGCGTCAGGCAAGCGGTCTTGGCACACGGCCAGCATCCCTGGGGATATGTCGACTCCGTGATACTCGGGTACGCGACCGAGCGCGCGGCTGATCACCGACGCTCCAAGCCCAGTGCCGCAGCCGAGGTCGAGGACCATGAGCGTCGTCGATGGCAGGCGGCGCCGCAGGCGCGCTACCACGACATCGTCTTCCAGCTGACTCCACCGGTCGCGATACAGGCTGTCGTATTGGGTTGCCAAGGCGTCCCAATAGGCGCGCTGTCTTTCGTTCCATGCGTCGGTCGGGCTTTGCACGGCAGTAGCTCCGTCAGCACGACCCAGCCCATAGCGACGCGGCGCAACGGTAGTTGGGTGCAACAGTCGTGACGTTGCAGGAACGTCGGGCCTTCCCTCCGCGCATCAAGTAGCCGCCTCGCAACTCGTAGTGGTGCTGTGGGCCGCGCAAAGCTAGCAGATGCGTCGGTGAGTCTTGGTACCGACAGGCTGAATGTGTCAACCAGCCTGGTCGGCAGCGCGAGCGAGTTGGCCCCCGGAAGATCGTAGGCTGTCGCCACTTTGACTGCGCGGAGAAATCGCGCACTGCTAGGCGCGGACGCCAAGGAGTCTTGACCAATGGACCTGTTACCTACCGTCCGCTCCGACGAGGCAGATGAGCTTGGCATTCGGTACGTATGCGGTGAGCCCCCTCCGCTGTCCCGAGCCGATACTGCGTGGCGAGTGAAATCAGAATGATGCTCGGGGTCGAAATGGCCGCTGGTAGGGGTGGGCGGTTGAAAGACACTCCGCAGCCCGTGGATGGCACGCTTGATCAGGCTCCGCCAGCCACTGGTACCCGCCCCGCTGGGCGGCTCGGCTCCCGTTAGGGCGAGCTACCATTAAGCCGTGGACGATCGTGGTATTGATCGGCTGTGCGTACCCCGCTCTGGCGAGCTCTCAGTCCGCCACGCCGTCGAGACGATTGAGCCTAGCGCCGCGCGTCCTGCCAGAAGCCCTTCTTGGTGCTCTACGTCGGGGGGTGCGAAAAACCTCGCGAAGAGCCTGCGCGAGCAGTTGAGCGTGAACACGGAGGAGCGTATGGGGAAGGCGCTCTCCGATCTACTGGAAAACCCTCTGATAACAGGAGCGATCGGCCCGGCGTTCGACGCCCGCGAGAAGGCTTCTCAAGCAGAGGAGGTCGAAATGGGAACGCTGAACATCCCGTCGGTCGCAGACATAGAACGGCTGACTCGGCGGCTGCGCGCGGTTTCGCATCGGCTCGAGGGTATCGAGGACGGCGTGCAGCGCCTCGACCGCGCGCTCTCGCCGCGCGCGGTGGAGTCTCGCCTTTCTGCGATCGAGGATCAGCTGGGAAAGCTCGCGAGCAGGCTTAAGCTCGCCGACGAGACGATCGTCGTCGGGCACCCGGTGCGTGTGTGGGCGCATCGCGAGATTCGGTGCGCTACTGCGCGAACACGATCAGGCTGCGTGAGCCGCGCGCGACGCGCGCACGGCTCACGTCAACCCGTGCCGGATTCTCTCCGTCCAGAGCCTGAGGTGGGCACGGACGTACCCGTTCGGGACGCCCGATCCACTGCCCCTCGCCTTAGCCGTGGCTGGGCCTTGCCGGCTTACAGCTCCATAGCCAGGCAGAACTCGACTCGTCAGAAGAAGTGCGCCCCCCACCCCCACCGTGACCTCCACACACCCCCACTTCCGCTACGACCCGAGCTGGCAGGCGTCATATCTGCGGGCTCCGCGATCGCGTGGCGGCGACACCAGCGGGTGCGCCTCGACTCCTTGCCCACAACGAGCCACGACGCATTCGCTCGCTCGGTCTCGCGTCCGACGTGCAGCGCGTGCGACGTTTGCTTTGGTTCTTATTCAGTTGGCCTACGCAGCCGGCATTGATGCCCCCGTTTTCGTGGCCCTTTACGTAGCGCTGGCCGGCGTTGGGTGGCTACCGGCACTACCTGGGCCGTATTTCCAGGATTCCGAGTCGCTCCAGTCCATGACCCGGGGTCGCAGAAGCTCCAAGTAGGAGGCTTGTGCAATGAGCGACGATATTTCCTCGAGGCGTCGGGAGCGAGTTGAGTCAGGGATATACCGGCGGCGCACGGTCGGCGGCTACATCACGTATGAGATCGGATGGCGTGACGCGACGGGCCGTCAGCGGTGGCGCAGGGTTCCTGGCGGCGTCAAAGAGGCGCGCGCCGCCCTGGCCCAGGCTCGCGCGGGTCGCGTTCGCGGCGAGCGTGCTGATGGGGATTTGCCGCTGCGCTTCGAGGACGCGGCCTCGGCTTGGTGGGGAGGACGCGTGGTGCGGTTGCGTCCCGCTACACAATCTACGTACGCGGCGTCTCTTGCGCACCTGCGTCGACGCTTCGCGCATAGCCAGATGGCGTCAATCGGCCCCGACGAGGTAGCCGCGTTCGTCGCCGCGCAAGAGAGCGCCGGTTTGCGAGGGTGGACGATCCGCGGCCACCTGGCGGTGCTCTCAGCGATCTTCAGGTACTCGTCTCGCCATCTCGGACTCAGCGGCCCCAACCCGGTCGCGGGTCTTGACCGGGTTGAGCGTCCGAGGATCGACGACGAGCGCCCGAAACGCGTCCTCGGCCCAGATGAACTGCGGCGACTCCTCGCCGCTGTAGACGCTCCCTACCGGCCGATATTCGAGCTCGCGGCCGAAGCGCGCTTGCGGGTGCAGTCGAGCTGTTGAGTGAAGGTCACGGTTTCGTGCTCGAGGTCGATGTCCCCCCAGACAAGGCCAAGCACCTCTCCCCGAGCCGACACCCCGTCTTCCGCTCAAGACCAAGCGCTCGCGCCGCTGCGTCGAGATCACGCCCGGCCTTGCGGGGCGGCTACGCGCTCTCAAGTCTGGCGCTTCTGCCAGGAGTCGTCAGGACTTCGTGTTCATCACTAGCGCCGGGACACCGCACGATCATCGGAATGTCGGCGGCCGGGTCCTCGCACGCGCCGTAAAACGAGCCGGACTCGGCGCGGTCGAGCGCGACGGGCGCGTGATCGAACCGGCGCCAACCTTCCATTGCCTGCGCCACTCGCACGGCTCGGCGCTGATCGCCGCCGGCTGGGCTATCGAGGAGGTGAGCGCCCGCCTGGGCCACTCGCATTGCGGGACGACTCAGCAAACCTACGTCCACGCATACGACCAGGCCCGGCGCAGCGACGCTCGTCGGGCCCGCCTGACGGAACTCTACGAGCATCCAGTGAGTCCGACGGCCGACGACCTCCCGAAGCGAACCTCGACGGGCGTTCGTCGTGTGGCGGTCCTCAGTGTGGCCATGCCTACTCGGCAAGAGAGGGTGATCTTCAGGCTGCGTGGTGCCGATCGCGGCGCCAATAGGGGCCAAGCGCCCGATGACCCCCGCGCGCCCCGCTTCCAAGATGCTTCCAAACCGGGCACGACGTTTGAGTCGAGCGTCGTGATCGACGCGGAGGATGCCGCGGAATCACGGGGCTTTTCCGAAGATGGGCGCGGCGGGTTTCGAACCTGCGACCTCTCGCGTGTGAAGCGAGCGCTCTCCCACTGAGCTACGCGCCCTAGACCCCCGAGTCTATTGAGCTGCGCCGGCTGTTGACGGCCTCGCTACGCAGCGAGTGTCTTGGCGGTGATGATCCGCTCGCGCCCATCGCCCGAGACGAGCACTACGGCGTAGCCGTCATCTAGCGCGCGCGTCATCTCGTGCCCAGCGTGCGGCGAGTCGGCATTCACAAACGCGGCGTTCTCGGGGTATGGCGAGTTGCCCTCGATCGCCAGGTCGATTGCCTGGTCCATTGCCTTGGCCGTCAGCGACTCGGCGGGGTTTACGTTGCTCGCCATGCTTCGATCATCTCCTGGTAGCCAATGCGAACTGCTGTGATCGCAGCTCGCATCCCTTCGCCAAGAGTACCGGCATGGAAGGTCCCTGCGGATGCCTTCCCGCTGACTGCGCCATAGCGGTGCATCTCGTTGACGCCGTGCGCTCCATCGTAGACGCGTACGGCTGCCACGCCGTTACCTTCATCGACGGTGAGGATCACTGCGTAGTCCACGACCTCGCGTCGACGCGTCGTGAACTCCACAACGATGCGTGCCCCGACGTCGTAGTCGAGAACATCGCGGTAGCGCTGACTCATGCTGCAGTGATCTGGATGGGGAAGGTGCGTCCCCTTCCTCTTGTACCCATGAGCCCGAGCCTCCCAGCGAGTTGGGACGGTACAGCGGCCCGCCTGCGTTTGGGCGACACCTGCTCACTCTGGCGCGGGGGGCTGCGCTGGCCCGCAAGCCTCCCGCCGCCACCGATACCTAAAGTGCCCCCATGCCCGCCGAGCACAAGCCCGCCCGAGCCCGCCGCCACTGCTTGATCACGCTGCTCGCGCCCTGCCTGCTCGCGGCCGCCGTCGCCCTCTCGGCGTGCGCCAACGCAGGCAGCGGCGCGGCCGGCACGTTCACGCCGCGCACCAAGGGCACGTTGACGGTCGCGACCGCGCAGATCCCTGATCCGGGCTTCTGGTACGGCACGTTCGCGCACCCGACAGGCGGCTTCGAGTACGGCCTCGCCCAAGCGCTCGCCGAACGCTTCGACCTGAAGCGGATCAAGGTCGTCGAGGTGCCCTTCCACGAACTCGTGCGCGGGCACCTGGGCGGCGCCGACCTGGCGTTGTCGGACATCACGATCACCGATGAACGGGCCGAGCACCTCGACTTCTCGACGTCCTACCTGGAGGCTCCGCCGGCGATCGTCGTGCATCCGGGGACCGAGGTCGCCGACGTCAAGGCCGCGCGGGACCTGCATTGGGCGGTGCAGCACGACACGACGCTGAGAGAAGCGCTGGAAACCCAGATCGAACCGACGACCAAACCGCTGGTCTTCGAGCGCCAAAGCGAAAAGCTGGCGGCATTCGAAGACGGGCGCGCCAACGCGATGCTGCTGGACCTGCCGGTCGCGCTCGCCTACGCGCGCGAATCGCCGCGCAAGCTCGCCGTGGCGGCGCAACTGCCGAGCGAAGCCGAGCTCGGCGTGGCGCTGCCGTCGGGCTCGGACAACGTCGAAGCCGTCGACTCGGCGATCCGCGGATTGCAGGGCGAAGACGAGATCGACCGGCTCGCCCGGCGCTGGCTGGACGCGAACATCGAAGAAGGCTCGGCCGAAGACATCCCCGTGCTGAGGACCGAGGAATGACGGCGGCGCTGATCGAGATCTCCTCGCCCAAAGGCGCGCCGTACGAGTTTCTCGTCGTCTTCGCCGTGCTCCTGCTCGGCCCCGTGCTGTTCCGTCGCGCAGGTATCCCCGGAATCATCGGCCTGCTCGTCGGCGGCTACGCGATCGGTCCGCACGGCCTCTCGCTGATCGGCGCCGGCAACAACACGCTGCCCGATCTCGGCCAGCTCGGCCTGCTCTACCTGATGTTCGCCGCCGGCGTCGAGATCGACCTCAACCTGCTGATGAAGTACCGGCGCTCGGCGATGACGTTCGGCCTGCTCACGTTCATCCTGCCGTTCGCGCTCGGCGCGCTCGTCGGCTTCGCGCTCGGCTGGGAAGTGCCGGCCGCGCTGCTGCTCGGCTCGCTGCTGGCCTCGCATACGCTGATCACCTATCCGGCGATCAAAGAGGCCGGACTCGCGACCGATCCTGCCGTCGCCACGGCGGTCGGATCGACGGTGCTGACCGACACGCTCGCGCTCGTCGTGCTCGCCGTCGTCGCCGGCTCGGTCGGTGGGCACAAGTCGAGCGCGGACGTGGCCGTGCAGATCGTCGTCGGCATGGGCGTGCTCACCGCCTTCAGCCTGTACGTGCTGCCCAAGCTCGCCGGCCTGGCCTTTCGCTTCCTCGGTACAGAGCGCTCGGTGCGCTACGTCGTCGCGATCACGGCCTTCCTCTCGGCTGCGACCGTCGCCGAGCTGTTCGGCATCGAGGGGATCGTCGGCGCCTTCTTCGCCGGCCTCGGCATGAACCGGCTCGTGCCCAACGAGGGCCAGCTGATGGACCGCATCGAGTTCTTCGGTGGCGCCGTGTTCATCCCGGTGTTCCTCGTCTCCGTCGGCTTGATCCTCAATCCGTCGGTGATGGTCAAGGGCGAAACGCTTGGCCTCGCCGGCCTGTTCATCCTCGCCTGCCTCGGCGGCAAGCAGCTGGCGGCGCTGATCTCTGCGCGCCTGTTCGGCTTCAGCAGAGCCCAGTCGGGGCTGCTGTTCTCGCTCAGCGCCGCACAGGCCGCGGCGACGCTCGCGGCCACCGTGATCGGCTTCCAGCTCGGCCTGTTCAGCAGCGCCGTCGTCAACGCCGTGCTCGTGCTGATCCTCGTCAGCGTGCTCGCCTCGACGCTGGCCGGGACGCGGGCCTCGGCGCGCGCGGCGATGCCGGACGGACCGCGCCCACTCGGCAAGCGCGTCGTCGTCGGCGTGCTCGACCCCGACCATGCGTTCGGTGCGCTGACGATCGCCAGGCGCATCGCGCGCGCCGACGGCGGCGTCGTGCACCCGCTGCTCGTCGTGCCCGAATCGGCGCCCTTCGCGCCGAAGCCGGCGCTGCAGCGGCTGAGCGAGGTCGTCGCGGCGGCCGACGTCGACGGCCAGGTGATGACGATCGTCGATCGCTCCGTGCTGCACGGCGCGCTGCGCGTGGGGCGTGCGCAGGAAGCGACGCTCGTGCTCGTCGCCGAGCCGGGAACCGAACCGGCGGGTGGCCGGCACGGGGCCGGCGAGGGCGCGCCGGGTGACGCGGCGGCCGGCGGCGACGATGGGCGGGCGCCGCGGCCCGTCGCGCCCGGCGTGAGCAGCGGGCGCGACGAGGCTCCCGCGCCGCCGGTCGTGCTCGTGCGCGGCAACGCCACGCGGCTGGGCGCCGTGCGTGTGCGCCTGGACGATGAGGAGCTCGCGCCCGACTCGCTGGCCGGCGAGATGGCGCGGCGGGTCTCCAGTGGGGCGGCGCAGCGCCTCGAGCAGGACCACACCGACTGGGCCGAGCTGCTCGCGCCGGGCGATGTCACATTCGTCTCGAGCGAGCTCGGCGAGACGCTCGCCAAGCTGCCCGGCGCAGGCAAGGGCCTCGTCGTCAGCACCGTCGCCGAGTGGCTGATCCGCGAGGAGTCCGCCGGCGACGAGGACGCTCCCGACACGCCCGGCGACGTGCGCGCCGTCTGAGCCGCCCTGGCTCAGACTTTTACGATCACCTTGCCGGTGTTACCGCCGGTGAACAGCAGGTTGAGCGCGTCGGGCGCGTGCTCGAGCCCCTCGACGACGTGCTCGGAGGATTTGATCTTGCCTTCGCCGAGCCAGGCGGCCATCTCTTCGCGCGCGGCCGGCAGCCGGTCGAAGTAGTCGAGGATCAAGAAGCCCTCCATGCGCGCCCGCTTGACGATCAGGTTGGACGTGTTGGCGATGCCCTTGCCCGTGCCGGACTCGTTGTAGCTGGCGATCGCGCCGCACAGCACGATCCGCCCGCGCAGCGCGAGCTGCGCGAGGCAGGCGTCGAGGATCTCGCCGCCGACGTTGTCGAAGTACAGGTCGATGCCGTCGGGAGCGGCCTCGCGCAGGCGCGCCGAGACGTTCTCGTTCTTGTAGTCGATCGCCTCGTCGAAGCCGAGCTCCTCGACGAGGTGCTTGCACTTCTCGGGGCCGCCGGCGATGCCGATCACCTTGCCGGCGTTCTTGATCTTTGCGAGCTGCCCGACCGTCGAGCCGGTCGCGCCGGCGGCGCCGCTGACGACGACGACGTCGCCCTCCTGCACGCGACCGACGTCGAGCAGCCCGAAGTAGGCGGTCATCCCGGTGATCCCGAACAGGCTCAGCGCGAGCGTCGGCGGCACGCCCTCGGGCAGCGCCTGGTAGCCGGTCGCCTGGCTGGCGATCACATAGTCCTGCCAACCGGTGAAGCCGAACACGAGCTCACCCGGCTTGTAGTCCTCGGAGTTGCTCTGCACGATCTCCGCGATGCCGCCGCTGCGCACGACTTCGTCGATCGCGATCGGCGGCAGGTACCCCGGCGCGTCGTTCATCCACGTGCGGATCGTCGGGTCGATCGAGATGTAGCGAACGCGCGCAAGCGCCTCGCCCTCGCCGGGCTGGGGCAGGTCCGTCTCCTCCAGGCGGACGGTGCTCGCGTCGACCATTCCCGTTGGACGCTCGGCCAGGACCATGCGGCGGTTGCGATCGGCCATCTTGCTCCCCCTCTCGTACTCGCTGTGCGGCGTCGGACGGCGCCTGGCGCCCATCTTATGGCCGCCCTCGCCTACGAGCCGAGCCGGACGCCGACGTGCGGGTGCAGCCGGTCGCTTGCTTCGGAGTAGGCAGCTGCGAGCGCGTTCACTTCGGCCTGCGTGAGCGCCGTGCCGAAGTCGGCGCTGCCGCCGAGCTTCTGATAGCCGGCGAGCAGCTTCTTGCCGACCTGGGCGAGCGCGAAGTGCGCGTCGTAGATGCTCTCGATGTACAGCGGCGCGTTCTTGCGCGCGAAGCGCGCATTGGCGGGCGAGGCCGACTCGATCTGGGAGAAGATCGAGTCGAGCAGCTTCCAACCGCGCGCGCTGAGCAGCGCGTAGCTGCGCACGAGCCCCGAGATCTGCGCGGCCGGGCCCGTCAGCGTGCGCGCGTGCGCTTCGCCGAGCAGCGCCGGCAGGCGCAGCCGGGCGGCGCTCGCTGCTGCCGCGCGCGCCTGCGCGGAGCGCGAGACGGTCGTGATCTCGGCGGGCAGCCCATTTGCGATCAGCGGCCAAGCCGCTTTGGTCGCGGCCACCTCGCGCGCGATCGGTGCCTGCACGTCCTTCAGCGCGCGGCTGACCGCGATCAGGTCTTCACGCTGCAGCTTCAGCGCGGCCGGCGCCGTGGACTTGCTCTTGGCGCCGCACGCGGCCATCGCCACGACGAGCAGGCAAACGAGCGCGCCCGCCGCGATCGGTCTCAGCGCGCGCATCGATCGAGCTGGTGGCCCCGAGGCGCCGGCTGTGACTCCAGCGCGAGCGTCTCGGGGGCCAGCTTGCGCCTTAGGAGCCGGTGCCGAGCAGGTCGATCACGAACACGAGCGGCGCGTTCGGCGGGATCGCCGGCGGAGAGCCTGTCTTGCCGTAGGCCAGTTCGGCCGGGATCACGAGCTCGCGACGGCCGCCGATCTTCATGCCGGGGACGCCCTGGTCCCAGCCCTTGATGACCGAGCCCTGTCCGAGCTTGAACTGGAACGGTTCCTTGCGTTTCCACGACGCGTCGAACTCTTTGCCGCCTTTGTAGAGGACGCCGACGTAGTTGACGGTCACCGTTTCGCCGGCTTTGGCTTCCTTGCCCGTGCCGAGCACGAGGTCTTTCTTTTCGAGCTTCGTCGGGGGGGAGCCGGTAAGGGGCGTTACCTTCGGTTCGGTGGCCAGCGGACCGCTGGTCGGCGTGCTCGCCACCTTCACTTCGCCCGCTTTGGCGAGCGTTTCGTCGGCCTTGTTCTCGGTGCCGATGCCGATCGAACTGCTCGATCCGCTGCCGCCGCAGCCGGCGATCAGGCCGGCGGCGCCGAGCGCGGCCAGACCGAGGAGGGCGCGCGAGCGAGCGCGCATCAGACGTGGAGGAAGATCGTTTATGTAGTTCACGGTCGCGCAGCCTAACGGAGATCCTGCTCGCGCGTGCAAGGTGTTTTTCGGCAGCGGCGCTAGGATCGGCGGCGGACCGTGCTAGGCGGGGAGGTAGCGGTGCCCTGTATCCGCAATCCGCTCTAGCGGGGCTGAATTCCCTTCCGAGGGGTTCCGCTCCGGTCGCTCCGCCGTTCGGGGCGTCGATGGTCCGGGTCCCGCGCGGTGTCGGCTTGTGAACCAGGTCAGGTCCGGAAGGAAGCAGCCTTAAGCGATCCCCGGCAGGCGCAGCGGGCGTTCCCGGACCGGAGCCGCGGGCGGCGACAGGCAATCGGCAGGCGGGTTCTCGACGAGGGGTGCACGGTCCACTGCATGAGCCGTCGCCGCTA
Organism: uncultured Solirubrobacteraceae bacterium; assembly: GCA_963717665.1. GTDB lineage: Bacteria > Actinomycetota > Thermoleophilia > Solirubrobacterales > Solirubrobacteraceae > Palsa-744. Next base: position 1,797,561 of record OY970348.1, on the reverse strand, counting down.
CCGACAGCGCTGGAAAATCAGCCAGGTGCGGTTGGCGTGCGCCGCGAGGAAGCCCGGCGGCACGTTCACCGGCCGGTGCGGGTCGTGCGGGTCGAGCACGTAGTCCTCTTCGACCTCTTTGCTCGCCGGGTCGACGTACTGGCCCGATTTGATCGTCCCGTTCTGGGCGCTGACGATGTTTGCCGGGCTCGTTTCCAAAAACAGCGCGAGCAGCGGCACGGGCGCATGGTTGGGCACGCCCACCGGCCCGCAGTGCAGGTTGATCGAGCCGTCCTGCACGAGCGCGACGAGGTCGTCCTGGATCTCCTGCTGGCGCGCCAGCTTGTCCATTTCGCGGTGCCCGCTTTTGACCTGCGCCGGCGTGAAGGCGAGCAGCGCCACGAGCACGAGCACGCCGGCGGCCATCCACCAGCGCCGGCGCGGGTCGGCGGCGTCCAGGCGCGTCCAGCCGAATGCGCCGGCGCCGCAGAACACGCACAGCACGGCAGCCGTGAGGAACGCGTAGCGCGTGTTGATCGGCAGCCCGGCCGCGGCGATCACGACGAACACGAGCACTGCGAGCACGCCCACGCCGGCCGCCGTCAGCGCGCGGCGGCGCAGCCACAGCAGCGAGAGCACGCCGCCGAGCGCGGCGCCGGCGAGCACCGGCGCCCGCAGGATCTCGCCGACCCGCCGTGGCACGTACTCGGGCACGTTGGCGATGCCCGTCACGCGCTCGAGCGTGTGCGCCGTGTGGCGCGTGTTGGTCAGCGACCACAGCGCATCGCCTGTGATCGCGAGGTCGCTGAGGATCCACACGAGCGGCGCCGAGGCCGCCAGCAGCGCCAGTCCCGCGAGCGCGCGCTTCGAGCGCGCTTCGTCGAGCGACCCGCGCCCGCGCCGCGTGTCGAGCACGACGTAGAGCCAGTAGAGCCCGGAGAAGGCCCACGCCTCGGGGCGCAGCAGCCCGGCGAGCGCGAGCAGCGCGAGCACCGGCGCGCCCGCCGGACGCCCCTCGCCGGCCCGCCGGCGCGCCTCGACGAGCACGGCGGCGAGCACGAACAGCAGGTAGGGGATGTCGACGTACGCGCGCACGCCGTAGGAGAGGACGGGGACGCGCGTGAGCAGGATCAGCGCCGCGACGACCCCCGCCGCGCGCCCGAACCACAGCGCGGCGAGCTTGTACAGGACACACGCGCAGCCGGCCAGCGCGAGGAAGCCGAGCGCGACCGTGAGGTCCTCGATCGTGCGTGCCGATAGCGGTGAGAGCACGACGCCGAGCGCCTCCACGAGCGGATGCGGTGTAGGGGCGATCGCGACTTCGTAGGCCGGCGTTTCGCCGCGCGCGAGCTGCCCGCCCCAGGCGAGCGCGTAGAGCGTGTCGTAGTTGGCGAAGCCGACGCCGCAGATCAGCCACAGCACGACCGCCCCCGCGGTGACCGACACGAGGGCGCCGAGACTGCTCGCGCGGCGCTCGATCCGGGCTCTCACGAGCGCGCACGCTATCCGCTGGCGCGTGCTCCGCGCCGCGTCCCGCGGCGCTCGCGGCCGTGGGTAGACTCAGCCACAGGTGTCCGCCCAGGAGCAGTCACAATCGCAGCAGCCCTCGCTGTACCGCAGGCACCGGCCGCGAACGTTCGCCGACGTGGTCGGCCAGGAGCCGGTCGTGCGCACGCTGCGTCATGCCGTGGAACGCGACAAGGTCCACCACGCCTACCTGTTCGTCGGCTCGCGCGGCACGGGCAAGACGTCGATGGCGAAGATCCTCGCGGCCTGCCTGAACTGCGAGCGGGGCCCGACGGTCGAGCCGTGCGGCGAATGCGAATCGTGCCTGTCGATCGCGCGCGCCTCCTCACTCGACGTGATCGAGATGGACGCGGCCTCGAACAACTCGGTCGACGACATCCGCGAGCTGCGCGACAGCGTCGCCTACGCGCCGGTCAGCGGCAAGCGCAAGGTCTACATCCTCGACGAGGCGCACATGCTCTCGACGGCCGCCTGGAATGCGTTCCTGAAGACGCTCGAGGAGCCGCCGCCGAACACGGTCTTCGTGCTCGCCACGACCGAGGCGCAGAAGGTCCCGGCGACGGTCGTCGACCGCTGCCACCGCTTCGACTTCCACCGTCCGACGGTCGAGCAGATCGCGAGCGTCGTGCGCCGCGCGGCCGAGGCCGAGCAGATCGAGATTCCGCCGGAGGCCGTCTCGGCGCTGGCGCGCTCGGCGACGGGCAGCTTCCGCGACGCGCTCGGCACGCTCGAGCAGCTCGTCACCTACAGCGGCAGTGCGATCGTGCTCGAGGACGTGCTCGCCGTGCTCGGCGTCGCCGACGCGCGGCTGCTCGAAGCGACCGTCGACGCCGTCGCCGAGGGCGACGCGCGAAAGGCGCTGACCGTGCTCGCCGAGTGCGCCGAGCAGGGTCGCGATGCGGCCTCGTTCGCGGGCGATCTCGAGGGGCACGCGCGCGAGCTGCTCGTCGTGCAGACGCTCGGTGAGGTGCCCGGAGAGCTGTCGCTCACGCCCGAGGCCGACGCCGCGCTGCTCGCGCAGGCCGAGCGCGTCCCGGCGGCCGTCGTCGTGGCGCTGCTCGAGGCCGTCGGCGGGGCGATGGAGGCCGTCCGCGCCGGCGCCGACGCGCGCACGCGCCTGGAGCTGGCGCTCGTGAAGGCGGCCAAGCCGGAGGTCGACGCTTCGATGCGCGCGCTGCTCTCGCGGATCGAGCGGCTCGAGGGCGGCGGTGGCGCCGTCGACGCGGTCGCGGTAGAGCGTGATGTGCCGGCCCCGGCTCCGGCCCCGGCGCCTGAGCCTGGCCCCGCCCGTGGCCCGAGCGCCCCACCCGCAAACGAGCAGCGCGAGCCCGAAGCGCCGAGCGCCGCGCCCTCCGCGGTGGAGCCCCCGCCGCAGGCCGAGGCGCAGGCCGAGGCGGCCGTCGAGGTCACGGTCGCGTCGATCGCCACAGCGCCGGCGCGAGGGGAGACCGAGCTGGCGGGTGGGCCGGCCACACTCGCCGTGGCGCCGGCCACGCCGGCGGCTCAGGCGATCGCCGATGACCTCGCGCCGCTGCTCTCGTGGTGGCCGGCGGTGGTGGAGCTCGTGCGCACCGACAACGCACTGCTCGGGGCGTGCATCGAGGAGGCACGCCCGGTGGAGGTCACGGGGGAGGACCTGACTGTGGCATTTTCGGCGACGACGCCTTTTCACAAGAAGAAGGCGGAGAGCCCGGACAACAGGGCGGCTGTGACGGCAGCTCTGCGGGACGTGACGGGGCAGCGCTGGCGCGTCTCCTACGAGCTGCAGGACGGGCTGGTGGCGCTTGATGGCCGCGTGCCGGAGGCACAGAGCGAGGAGCAGTGGCTGAAGCGCTTCATCGACGAGTTCGACGCTGAGGAGCTGCCGACCGACGCCGAGACGGGTGGCGGGAACGGCGAGGGCGGCGAGGGCGGCGCAAACGGCGGCGGCCCGGCCACTGCCGGCTCGGCTGCAGGCCCCGGAGGCGAGGCCGTTACCAACGACCAGGAAGGGGCCTGATGCCCAAGCAGCCGCGCATGCCGAACATGCAGCAGATGATGGCGCAGGTGCAGAAGATGCAGCAGGACATGGAGGTCGCCCAGGAGCAGCTGAAGAACGAGCTCGTCGAGGCCTCGGCGGGGGGCGGCATGGTCACGGTCAAGGTCTCGGGAGACCTCGAGGTCAAGTCGATCGAGATCGACCCCGAGGCGGTCGACCCGGAGGACCTCGAGATCCTCTCGGACATGGTGCTGGCGGCCGTCAACGAGGGGCTGCGCATGGCCCAGGAGCTGGCTGCGAAGAAGCTCGGCGGGGCATCGGGCGGTCTCGACCTGGGCAATCTCGGCGGCCTCGGCCTGCCGGGCCTGTGAGAAGCGGCGAGCCCCGGTCGGCACGGAAGTCTGAGGACCCTCGGTGAGCACCTCCTACGCACCGCCGGTACAGCGCCTCGTCAGCGAGCTCTCGAAGCTCCCTGGCATCGGCAACCGCACGGCGCAGCGCCTGGCCTTCCACATCCTGCGCGCCTCCGGCGAGGACGCCTTCGGGCTGGCCGACGCGATCCGCGAGGTGAAGGAGAAGATCGGCCTGTGCGAGGTCTGCTTCAACCTGACCGACGAGCCACGCTGCCGGATCTGCCAGGACACGCGGCGCGATCACGGCGTGATCTGCGTTGTGGAGGAGCCGAGCGACGTGATCCCGATGGAGCGCACGCACGAGTACCAGGGCGTCTACCACGTGCTCGGCGGCGCGCTCTCGCCGATCGAAGGGATCGATCCGGAGGATCTGAAGATTGTGGAGCTGTTCGCGCGTGTCGTGCCCGGCGCTGCGGGCGTCGACGGCGAGGCCGCAGCGATGACGTCGCCCAACGGAGCGCCGTCGGACACGCCGGAGGTTCGCGAGGTCGTGCTCGCGACGAACCCGACGACGACGGGCGAGGCGACGGCGCTGCACATCGCCGAGGAGCTGCGCACGCGCGCACCGCAGCTGACGGTCACGCGCCTGGCGAGCGGCCTGCCGGTCGGCTCGGACCTCGAGTACGCCGATGAGGTGACGCTGGGCAAGGCCTTCGCCGGCCGCCGCTCGCTGTGAGCCGAACGGCTCGGTAATTCGGAAACGAGCGGCGCCATCTGCGCGGCGCCCAATATCCTGCGACAGATGTCAAGCGTGATCGTGATGAAGTTCGGCGGGACGTCGGTTGCCGATGCCGAGCGGATCAAGCGCGCGGCCAGGCGCATCGTCGAGAAGCGCGAGCTCGGCCATCGCGTCGTCGCGGTGCTCTCTGCGCGCGGCAAGACGACGGACGAGCTGATCGCGATGGCCGATGAGGTCTCAGACGCGCCGGACCCGCGCGAGATGGACATGCTGCTCTCGACGGGCGAGCGCATCTCGTGCGCGCTGTGCGCGATGGCGATCAATGACCTCGGCCATCGTGCGATCTCACTGACCGGCTCCCAGGCGGGGATCGTCACCGACGAGTCGCACACGAAGGCCCGCATCATCGACGTACGTGCAGATCGCATCAAGGCGGCGCTCGAGGACAACCACGTCGTGCTCGTGGCCGGCTTCCAGGGCGTCTCGGGCACGGCGCGCAACGTCACGACGCTAGGCCGCGGCGGCTCGGATACGACGGCGGTCGCCGTCGCGGCGGCGCTTGACGCGGAGGTGTGCGAGATCTACACGGACGTCTCGGGCGTCTACACGGCTGACCCGCGGATCGTCCCCGACGCGCGCAAGCTGCCGACGATCTCCTTCGAGGAGATGCTCGAGATGGCCGCCTCGGGTGCCGGCGTGCTGCAGCTGCGCTCGGTCGAGTACGCGCGCAACCACGGCGTACGCATCCACTGCCGCTCCTCATTCGAAGAGGCGCCCGGTACCGTTGTCGTCGCAGAGGGAGAAACGATGGAGCATCCACTGATCACAGCCGTCACGCATTCGACCTCCGAGGCGCGGGTGACGCTGATCGGCGTGCCTGACGAACTGGGAGCGGCGGCGCGCATCTTCGATGCGCTCGCCGATGTCAACGTGAACGTCGACATGATCGTGCAGAACGAGCCCTCCTCGGCGGGCGGGCGGGCGGAGATCTCCTTCACCGTTCCACGCGAGGACCTGCGCACCTCGCGCGCCGCGCTCGAGCCGTTGACCGGAGAGTCGTTCCTCGAGCTGATCGCGCACGAGGAGATGGGCAAGGTCTCGATCGTCGGCGCCGGCATGCGCTCGCACCCGGGCGTCGCGGCGAAGGTCTTCAGGGTGCTCGCGCATGAGCAGGTCAACATCGAGATGATCGCGACGTCGCCGATCAAGATCTCCTGTGTGATCGACCGCGAGCGCGTGCCGCAGGCGGTGCAGGCGCTGCACAGCGCCTTCGGGCTCTCCGGGCCGGGCACGGTGGGCGAGGAAGAGCCGTTCAAGGCGCGCCAGGCGCTTTAGCTCTCGGGCGGATCTGCGCAGACGTGCGCATAGCTCCGCATAGCGCCCGCGACTTGTGAAAAGTACGCGCTGTTTGCGCAAAACCGGCCCTGGATATGCAAAACTCGTTGACTCCGAGTCAAGGAAGACGAACGTGAACGTACGCCCTGTAAGACGACCTCGCCGGTACGTGGCCAAGCATTGGCTGTTGCTGCTGCGCCCGCTGTTCGGCTACAACTTCACCCGCGACGCCTACGTGATGCGCGGTGTCGGGCTGCGCTTCGGCCCGGTACTGCGTGAAGAGCGGCGTACGCACCACGAGCGCAACCGCCGTCCCTGGACGGACCGATCGGCGCGCCTGGCCGAACGCTTCGAGTCCGGCGACGGCGTCGACAGACCCTTGGCCGGGACCTAGCGCAACAGCAGGGGAGGCCGATCCCGGCTCCTCGGACTCGGCTGAGCAGTGCGCGGGCGTGCGCGACGCGACGCCCGGCCACGCGCACGAGGCCCAGATCCTGGCGCGAGCGCTCGACGAAACGGGCAGGCGAGCTGCAGATGGATCCCTGGGGCCACCCAGGATGTCCTCGGCTCCGCCTTCGGTCAGGGGCGATTCGAAGAGTCACTCCCGTTCCTATTTGCCACATAGTCCCGGATGTTTGACCCACGGTCGAAGACCATGTAAAGATACGTAACGACTTTGTGTAGGTCGTGTTTCGGTACGTGAGAGCGATCTCTCTGTTCCCTGCGGGGTGGGAGCAGAGGGTGGGCAGGTCGAGTGAGCAGAACGGGAGGGTCGCTCGAGGAGATGGTCGACCTGGAGGCTCACAGATGATGACGAATCCGGTATCAGGCCCTCCTTACGGAGGCATTCAATCCGTCCTCGACGAGGGCCCCCCTCGCTACGATGCGGCACGCGTCCTTGCCGCAGGGGCGATGACCTTCCTGCTGAGCGGTGATCTTCGACTGGCGATGCGTGCGACGCGTCTCTTGATCGGCGAAGAGCGTGCTTCGCGGCGGTTAGGTGGGCAAGAGCCGAGAGCCGGGAGACGCCGCGTGTGGAAGCGGCAGCGAACCTAGCTGCAGGCAGCACGTCGAACGTCGAACGTGTTCCGCTCCTGCGCGCACGAGTTGTTGGCGGGCGGAGGTCGCGTAGCGGGCAGTGTTGCAAATCCTAGGCCTGTCCGCCTGGTTGAATAAGTCAGAAACATCCCCTTGCGGGGTCCGTCTTTTCTCGTACCGTCTTTGCGCAAACTGATACGTTTCTGTGCAGACGTCGACACGGTGGTTGACAGGGAGAGCGATGGAGAGCGGGAGACTTTTTCATGGGGGCAGAGACTTCCCTGCCCGGTTGCGAGGAAGTCTGTATAGACGAGTGATCTTGGACAGCGGTTGCTCTCACGGCCGTGAACTTTCGACATTCTGCCAACGCGTTTTGAGCAGAACTGAGTACCTTCAGGTGGCTTCCCAATCCAAGGAGGGTGAAAGCAGATGAACAGGCTAGAGCCGACATCTTTGCCGCCCATGCCAAGCAGCTTGGCATGAGTGTCGCGCGCGGTGCCGGACGCAGTCCGGACGGGCCGGGGCAACGGAACACTCGGCTGGTGGCGAACGCCATCCGCCGCGCACAGGAAGGAGACCGCGACGCATTCGGCTTCCTGTACGCGCACTATGCGGACAACGTCTTCGGTTATGTTCGCAGCATCGTCCGCGATCACCATGAAGCTGAGGACATAACTCAGCACGTGTTCGCCAAGCTGCTCAAGGTGATCGGCAAATACGAGGAGCGAGACGTCCCCTTCCTGGCCTGGGTCCTCCGCGTCGCCCGCAACGTGGCGATGGACCATATGCGGGACAACCGGCTAGTGCCGGTCGACGAGGTGATGTACGTCGACAGTCGGATGCATGCCGAACCTGAAGTTGCCGCCCACTTCGGCGACCTGTTCCAAGCGTTGGCCAAGCTACCTCAGGCGCAGTGCGAGGTGGTCATGCTGCGCCACCTGGTCGGCCTGTCGCCGTCCGAGATAGCCGGGATGATGGGCAAGAGCGAGGGCTCCATCCACGCGCTGCACCATCGCGGACGACGCTCGGTGGCAGCCGAGCTGCGACGCTCCGGCCTGGCGCCCTCCACCGTGGCGCGTATTCACTGAGCGCGCCTCAGCGGGCGCGCGCTTTGGCCAGCTCCGGCCCCAGTTGGGCGCGGATCGGCTGAGGTGCCTCGCCGGCCGGTGGGAGCCTGCGCGCTGTGCGGCCGCTGTCGTGGTCGGCTAGGAAGTACATCAGCCCAAAAGACGCCAGCTCACCGGCTGACACGCCAATCTGCCTCGCCTCGTCCTCGAGCGCCTCCATGGCGAAGGCGTCGAGCTCGATGGTCACGATCCGCTTTCCTCTGCGCCTGGTCATGTCAGAAATCCCCGCTCATTTGATCGGCCCGCCACGTATCTTGAGATTCGAATGACTCCACTTTGTCAAACGTAGCTCAAACGCGTTGACTCACGCGAAGACTTGTTTGAAAAGTACGAAAAAAGGCTAGCCCGCCACGGTGGCGGAAGCGCCACTTGTCGCTTGGAGACATAGTCATTTAAGCATACATTCCCTCAAGTCGAGCACGAGGGCTGGCGGTTGGGCTGTTCGTCCGGGCGGCGGCTCGACTCAGCGGCGGATCTCGACCGGACGGTACGCCTCGGTGTCGGCATCCGCGCCCTGCTGGTCGCTTGATGCCGGGCCCAATGGCTCACCGCCAAGGGCAAGGATGCCCATACCAAGCCATTGTTCTGAATTCAGAATCAGCTCCACAGCCTCGTTGCGTGAACGTACGCCGAGCTTGGTGAATGCCGAGGAGAGGTGACTCTTCACGGTGCTCTCCGCGAGGAACAGCTGCTGCGCGATCTGGCCGTTCATGTAACCCATGACCACCAGTCCTAGGATCTGCTTCTCGCGACTGGAGAGCACCGGCGGCTCGATCTGGCGCCAGTGCTGCTTTGGTACGCAGACTTGGCCCGACAGGGCCGCGCGGGTGCAGGCGCGGAGCGCGCTAGCCAGGTCGCTCGTAAGCACCACACCGACTACGCCCCAGGAGAGCACGGAGCGCATCTCCCAGGGCTGGATCTCGCTGCACACGACCAGCACCGGTGAGTGCTCGAAGCGCTGGCGCAAGGACTCGATCTGCTTGCCCAGGTTCGTATCCACGCTTTGCCTTGCAAGTACGATCAACGCAGGGGGCTGACCAGGCAAAGGGGACGTCAGCTCGTCTACGCTGGCGAAGCAGCGGACGCTCAGACCCTCTGCTTGCAGCGGCTTGCGGATCTCGCTGCGAGCGGCACGATCGCAGACTAGGGCACAGGTCTGGGTCTCCGCCATTGTCCATCAACGGTGAATCGGTGCGATCACTTACGCTGCGGTGCGGATCAGCCCGGCTGCTCGGCGAACGTGAGTAGGCCGCGCTCCAGCAGCAGTCTGCACAGCTCGCTGACGTCCTCGGCCACGTCTGCCGGGAGTTGGTCGTAGCGCACGGCGATGGCCGCCGCCGCATCTCGGACGCTGGTGGCCCGCTCGAGCTCTTCAAGCATGTTGCCGGCTGTCTGGTTGAGGCCGTGATAACGGCCTGTCTGAAGGTTCAACACCACAGTCTCAGTCGGGAACTTGCGGTAGACCACGTGCTGGGGCAATCGCACCCTGGCGCCCAGCAGCGATGCGGTGTCCGGGATCGGCGTCGTGCTCATGTTCGCGACTAACCGCCGGCGGGGGGAGATTCTTGCGCTCGAAGGACGAGGAACTTCATACGAATCTCAACCTCAAGTTTGCTGTGCTCTGAACGTTTGCACGGCATGACACGGAAGCACGGACTCGCGATCCAGGCCGGGTAGGGCGAGGTTGGCCGGACACGTGGACAAGGCGGCCATCGCCGAAGGTGAGCGGGCGCAGCTCGGCCTGAAGCACGCCGGCGTTCGACCCCGCGGCTTCTTCGCCTTACTCCGAGACTCCCGCGGCCCCACCGTCAGCCTGCGCCGCGATGCCCTCTTCCGCCGCGCCCTGCTCGGCGCCGACGTGATCGCGATCCTCAGCGCGCTGATCCTGACGGTCACGCTCTCAAGCCGCAAAGTCCCGCTGCACCTGACCTGGGAGAGCCTCGTCGGCGTGCCGCTGCTGTTGATCGGGGCCAAGCTGCTCGGCCTCTATGACCGCGATGAGACGCTGCTGCGGAAGACCACGCTGGATGAGGCGCCAAAGCTCTTTCAGCTGGCCACGCTGTGCACGCTCGTGGCGCTGCTCGCCGGTCGCCTGGTCGTAGCGGGCACGCTTGACCGCAAAGAGGCGCTGTTCCTGTGGGTGGCGCTGGCGGCCCTCTTGCTGCTCTGCCGGGCCGGCGCACGCGTGGTGGCGCTGTGGATCGGCCCGACCGAGCGCTGCCTGTTCATCGGCGATGAGCGCTCGGGGGAGATGGTCGCCGCCAAGCTTTCCGGCCACGGCGGGATCAAGGCCAAGATCGTCGCTCAGCTCGAGCTCGGCCAGGTCGCGCCGTGGTCGACTGACGGCTTCTCAGCACCGCGGCTGAAGGAGATCCGCGACCTCGCCCAGACACTGGATGTGCAGCGCGCGATCATCGCGCCGGGCTGGTCAGCGGAGGCGGACGCCTCAGAGACGGTCAACCTCGTGCGCACGCTGAAGGCTGTGGACATCCGCGTGAGCGTGCTGCCGCGGATGCTCGAGGTCGTCGGCTCGGCCGTCGAGTTCGATGACCTGCACGGCGTCACCTTGATGGGCGTGCGCCGCTTTGACCTGACGCGCTCCTCGGCGGCGCTGAAGCGGATCTTCGACATCCTCGGCGCCTCACTCGGGCTGCTTGTGATCTCACCGCTGCTGATCGCCTTCGCGATTGCGATAAAGCTCGACAGCAAAGGCCCGGTGCTGTTTCGCCAACTGCGCGTAGGGCGCCACGGCCGGCGCTTTGCGATGCTCAAGTTCCGCACGATGGTGCCCGAGGCCGATGCGATGAAGGAGCAGCTGCGTGACCGCAACGAGGCCAAGGACGGCCTCTTTAAGATCGCCGAGGACCCGCGCGTGACGAGGATGGGGCGCTTCCTGCGAAGGACGGCCCTGGATGAGCTGCCCCAGCTCTTGAACATCGTCAAAGGCGAGATGAGCCTGGTCGGTCCGCGACCGCTCGTGATCGAGGAGGACGAACGGATCGAGGGCTGGCACCGCCGGCGCCTTGAACTGATGCCGGGCATGACCGGCCCGTGGCAGATCCTCGGCCCGGCACGTGTGCCGCTGAAGGAGATGGTCGCGCTTGACTACCTCTACGTCGCCAACTGGTCGCTGTGGACCGACGTGAAGATCCTGCTGCGCACGGTGCCCCACGTGCTGGGGCGGCGGGGGTTGTAGCGGGCGGCTTCGTTGGCTGCGGCGACGCTGTAAGGAACGGCCGCCAAAGTACGTTAGTTCTGGGCACGTGCGGCGTGGTGTGCCGGTGTACGGTTCGCCGTCGGTCTTGGCGTGCCTATGCTGGTGGATGAGCGCGTTTGCGCGGGAACGGCGCGATCATGCGGTCGCGCAAGAGATGCCTTTTAGCAAGCTTTCAGAACTAGACGGGCTGCGCGGCACCGGCGCTGAGCGCCGGTTGATCGTGCTGAGCGCTGGCACTGCGGAGCGCCGCGATGAAGACGCGGCCCAGGCGCGGGAGCTGACCACTCGGGTGCGCTGGGCTCCCCTTACCGCCAGCCTTCGCACGCGCAAGCTGCTGCCGCTCTTGGGACCGCGGATCCTTGATTGGGCCTCGCCGCAGGACGTCGCTGAGTTTGCCGCGGCCGTCGAGGAGGCGCTCGTCGCGGGACGCCGGCAGGCTGGGTTCCTACAGCTCGTGTCCGAGCGGATCGTGGCGATGCTGATGGATGCTGGCATTCGCGTGGCTCGGTTGAAGGGGCCATTGCTGGCCGAAGCGATCTACGGCGACCAGGGCAGGCGGCTGTCCAACGACATCGATCTGCTTGTGCCCGCCGAGCAGCTCGGCTTGGCCGTTGATGTGGTGCGTGCGCTCGGCTATTCGGCGCCGAGCGACCACGTTGGCGCTGATGGACTGCCGCTCTTGCATTTCGCGCTGCTGCACGAGCGTGACGAGCTGCCACCGGTCGAGCTGCACTGGCGTGTGCATTGGTACGAGCCGAGCTTTGCCGCGGATAGCCTGCTGCCGCCTGTGGTGTCGGACTGGGAGGGTTGGTGCCCGGCGCCCGCGGACGAGCTCCTTGCGCTCCTGCTGTTCTACGCACGCGACGGCTTCATCGATCTACGCTTGGCCACCGATCTCGGCGCCTGGTGGGACGCACGAGGAGCGACGCTCTCTCCCACGGCCATGCAAGAGCGCCTGCGCCGCTATCCGCAGCTGGCTCCCGCCGCGCTTGCTGCGCTCCAGGCGGCTGAGAATGTCGTCGGATTGCCCGCCGCACGAATCGTCGGAGGGTCATGCTCGCTTGGCCTGCGCCAGCGTGCGGCCATCCGTCTGGCGAATCCAAACCCGCGCGCCAGCGCCTCGCAGCTCTACGCAGATGCAGGGCTGATCGACGGCCTGCTCACGCCCGCTCGAGGTCTGCGGGCGTTCGTCGGGCGGCAGTTGCTGCCGCCGCGCGCGATCCTGCACCAGCACGCCAGGCACGCGGCGCGACGGCGTGCCCGCTCGCGTCTGGGCAGGTTCGCCGGCGTGTCGGCGCGCTACGTCCTCACGATCGGTCGGCTGCTGCGCGCGCCTGAATGGCGCAGTACGCATTAGCGGCACACCCACAGCGGCCATCGCGCTCTCGCTCGCGCCGTCGTGGGGACGATCTGTGCCTTCGGTGGCTGGCTCCAGACGGCGAATACGAGTAGCGCGGCGGCGTAGCAGGTCGGACTGTTGAGCAGCGTGTTGCCTGCCAGCGAGTTGATCAGGCATCCGAGCAAGACGACGATCGCCAGCATGGCCTCGTCGGTGTAAGCACGCAACTGCTGCCGCCGCGATCGTCGCATGCGCACGAGCCTGACCAGCAGGAGGGACAGGCCGTACAGCAGCAGCAGGAGGCCGACAGCCCCAGTCTCGACCAGGTACCGCACATATTCGTCGTGCGGAGGCTCACCTGCGTATCGGTTCCCAGGAGACGGCCGTTCGGTGACTGTGGTTCCGAGGCCGCGGCCGAACGCCGGCGATCCCTCCCACCTGGAGAGCATCAGTCTCCACTTGTGCAGGCGCCAGGCGAGCGAGGTGTTCGCTTCTCCTCTAGCTTCCGCGCTCAGGCTCGTCGAGGACTCCCTGCTCAGGCGGTGTGCGCCGAGGGGCGTGGCGAAGAACCCGCCGAGCAGGAGCACGGCGGCCAGCACAGCCAGCAGCCGCTCGCGACGTGCGCCGCGGTGCAGGGCGGCAAGCGCGACCAGCATCGCGGCAAGCGTGATCACGCCACCGATGCTGAACGTGGCGATGAGGGCGGTCGCGTAGAGGGCAACCGATGCGGCGTCCAGCACACGGCGCCCACCGTCGAGATAGAGCCAGGCGCAGGCGATCGCGGCGAGCGCGAAGAGCATCGCAGCACTGTCGGGATGGGCGAGCGTGCCGTTAGCCCTGAGCTGACCGCCCACGTCGACTCCGGTGCCGGTCGCGAGTTGGTGAATCGCCACGATCGCTGGCGCCAGTGCAGCGAGCTGCACGATGCGAGCTGCCACAACGGCGCCCATCGTGGTGCGCAGGTTGCAGACGACCACCGCAAGCGCCACCACCGAGCCCTCGCGCACGCCCTCGCGCAGCGTCTCGCTCGAAGCCCCCTGCGAGGCCACTGCGATCGCCGTGAACACGACCAGCCACAGCGTCGTCGCAGTAGTCGCGCGCACGAAGCGCCTGTTGCGCCAGAGCAAGACCGCGCCGGCGAGGATGAAGGCGAGCGCGATCACGCCCGACAGATCGAAGTTGCCCGACTGCCGACTGCCGGGCGAGGAACGCTCGTCGATCAGTATGCGCCCGAGCAGCGCCAAGCCGAGTAGCAGCCCGGGAATTGGTACGGGTAGGGCGGAGCGCAGGCGCGAGACGATGCTCGAACGCGAGATGGCACCGCGCATCGGCGGCGGGCGAACACACGCTCTTTGATCCATCTCGAAAGTTCTCAGGCGCTCCGGCAGTTCATGGAGGCCTGGTGTACCGCTACGCACGAAGAGGATACATCACTTGCAACAAGGCAGCGAAGCCGTAGACCTCAAGCAGATACTCGCTTTCCTCCGCCGTCGTGCGCTGCTGATCGCAGCGTGCGCGGCGGTCGCAGCCGTCGCTGCGTATGGCCTCTCCAAGCAGCAGGCCAAGCAGTACACGGCCACGGCGTCGCTTTCGTTCAGCCAGGACGCCCTGGCACAGCAGATTGCGGGGTTGCCGGGTGTCAGCGGCGGAACGCTTGCTTCCCAGCAGTCCAACGAGCTGGAACAGGTGAAGCTGGGGGACATGGCGGTGAAGACCGCCACGGCGCTCGGTCACGGGCTCAGCCCCGGCGTCGTCGCCGGGGCGGTGAGCGTGAAGGGCAACGGCGAATCGAATGTGGTCCGCGTCGCTGCCACCGCGCGCTCGCCGCGTCTGGCGGCGTCTATCGCGAACACCTATGCCAAGCAGTTCGTCGACGAGCAGCAGTCGGCCAACCGCAGCTACTTCCATTCGGCGCTCGCGCTCGTGTACAAGCAGCTTGCGCAGCTCACGCCGAAGCAGAGGCTCGGCGGCGCCGGGATCGAGTTGCAGACACGGGCGCAGACGTTGTCGCTGCTCTCCGACCTGGACTATGGCACCGTTCAGGTCGCCCAGGAAGCGCTGCCGCCCACGAGCCCCTCGGCACCAAGGGTCTCGCGCAACACCGCGCTGGGCTTGCTGCTGGGTCTGCTGCTCGGTCTCGGGCTGTCCGTGCTGATCGAGCGCTTGGACAGGCGAATCCGCAGATCCGACGAGCTGGAAGCGATCTATGGGCTGCCTCTGCTCGGGACGGTGCCGAAGAGCACACCGCTCGCGCGCGCTGCACCGCCTGGGCCAGCGGGAGCCGCCGCCGTCCAGCCCGCGCCCGAGGCGGAGGCATTCGGGCTGATCCACGCCCACTTGCGCTTCTTCAGCATCGACCGCGAGCTGCGCACGATCGTGATCGCCTCGCCCGAGGCAGGCGACGGTAAGAGCTTCATCGTTCGTCATCTCGGCGAGGCAGCGGCGCGTGCAGGCGCGCGTGTGCTGTTGATCGAGGCAGACCTCAGAGAGCCCTCACTGGCGGTGCAGCTGGGCATCGATCGGTGCCCAGGGCTGGTCGATGTGATCGTCGGCAGCAGCGACCTTGAGGATGCCGTGCAGCGGGTCTCGCTCGCATCCGCTATGGGTGGCGTGGCGGCAAGCGCGAGGACGCTCGACGTGCTCACGGCGGGAGCCGTACCCGTGCCCAACCCGGCGGAGCTGCTGCAGAGTGCCCCCATGTGCTCGCTGCTCGAGCGCACACGGCTCACCTACGACCTGGTTGTGGTGGACACGCCGCCGCTCGACGTCGTACCCGATGCGTTCCCCGTGCTGACGAAGGTCGACGGCGTGGCGATCGTCGGCCGGATGGGGCGCAGCAGGCGCGATGCCGCTGAGCGCCTACACCGGGTGTTCGTCAACAGCGGTGCTCCGCTGATGGGCGTCATCGCCAACGGCTGTAACAAGCCCAGCGTGTACGGCGCGCCGAACTACACCGTCACCCCGGCCGCGCTCGCTACGCCCAACGGCGCGGTGCGGTCGGAGGAGCTCGTCTGAGCGCGGAGGTCTGAGCCGACTAATGGACAACCAACCGATCCCAGATGAGGCGGGCCGCAGGTCGATATCCCTCCGCCGGCTCGTCCCGCTCTTGCTCGCCGCCGTGCTCGCGACGCTCTGTACTTGGGCCTGGGCACGTTCAGACTCGCCTCCCCGCCAGGGCACGACCCTGCGCTTGGATAGGAGCAAGCCGGGTGCCTACTTCGAGCCGGGTGCGGTCGGCCTGTCCTCCGAGACCAGCGAACTGGAAACGAATCACCTGGCGGTCGGCCACTCGCGCTTGGTCCGTCTGATGCAGTTGCTTGGGCGCTCGGTGCTCCGCGTCGCCGGCGGCAGCGTCGACAACTCGTGGTGGACCAGTCGCGGTGAAGCCGCCCCGGCCTGGGCCACCAATACCGTTACGCCCGCCGACCTGAGCGCGGTCGATCGCCTGCTCGCGGCCACGAATTGGCGCGTGCTGTTGGGGCTCAACCTGGGCCACTTCGAACCGGAGCGAGCGGCGAACGAGGTGCACTACGCCGAGCAGATCTTCGGCAAGCGTCTGCTCGGCGTGGAGATCGGCAACGAGCCCAACGCCTACGGGCATCCGAGGGTCGGCCTGCGTGCCGGCACCTACGGCGCAAGCGAATACCGCGGTGAGCTCACCAGCTACATCGAATCCGTCCGTGCCGTTGCGCCGGGAGTCGCGGTGTATGGGCCGGACCTGACCCAGAGCATGACCTGGCTGCCCGAACTGTCCGCCGTCCTGCAGGAGTTCGCGGAAGTCACGCAGCACTACTACCCCGTCAACGTGTGCCCCTCGACGAGCGGCCGACCGAGCCCGACGGGGAGCATCACGCCGGCGCCCGCGCGCACCGAACTGCTCTCTGCCACGGTGCGCAGCAACGAGGACGCCTTCCTCGCGTCGCTGGGTCAGGTGCAGCGCGATGCGGGTCGCGCCATCAGGCTCGGTGAGACCAACAGCGATTCGTGCACGGCACCAAGCCCCAGTCCACACTTCGCGAGCGCTCTCTGGGCGTTGGACTGGGTGCTCCGCGCCGCCAGCAGCGGTGTCAGGGCGTTCAACTTCCACACCCGGCTGCACGCCTGCACGTTCCTGGAAAGCCCGGTCTGCGCGCCCAGCGAAGACGCCGCGAAGGCGGGCGGCCTCATCGCTCAGCCAGAGTTCTACGGATTGCTCGCGGCTCGTCAGCTCGAGGGCGGTCGCTTCGTTCCGGTGGCTCTGGAAGCGTCGGACCCCACCACGGAACTGACCGCGTGGGCGACCGTCTCCCGCGACGGCACGACCCGGATCGTGCTCGACAACCTGGCCACCACCGGCGCTCCACAGGCGATCTCCGTGCCGACCGCAGGCTACGACGCGAGCCAGCAGGTGCTACGGGCGCCGTCAGTTGAAGCTTCCACCGGGGTCGAGCTGGGCAATGCCAGCATCACGCGGCTGGGACGCTGGCGCCCGCGACCAGTCGTCCAGAGCGGTCGGAGCATGTTGCGCGTGCTTGTGCGGCCGTCCACCGCCGTGCTGCTTACGCTGCGCCGGCGCAAGGGTGCGCGCCGAGCTGGGGTAGGCGCGTGAGCGATCTGGCTGAGTCGACCACGACGCTGGCGGGCGTCGGCGCGACCGCGATCTCGCGTGCCCGAGCGCATCGTTCGCCGTCGGTCAGGCCGCTGTTCAGGGCCAGGGCACCGTTGCGAGTCAGCTTCGCCGGCGGCGGCACCGACGTCGCCCCTTTCCCGGAGCGCGAGGGGGGGCTGGTGCTGAGCGCCACGATCAATCGCTACGCCCATGGAACCCTGCGACCGCGTGTCGACGGCAAGATCAAGGTCGAGTCGTTGGATCTTGGAGTCGCGCTGGAGTACGGCGCGGAGGACGCGGTCAGCTACGACGGGCGGCTCGATCTGGTCAAGGCCGCGATCCGTCGCGTCGCCCAGCTCGAGGAGCCGCGCGGGATCGACCTGTTCCTCTCCACCGCCGCTCCACCCGGCTCTGGGCTGGGGGCGTCATCGGCGCTGATGGTCAGCCTGATCGGGCTGCTGCGGGACTACCACAAGCTCTCGCTGACCGACTACGAGATGGCCCATTTCGCATGGCAGGTCGAGCGCGAGGACCTAGGCCTGCGTGGCGGTCTGCAGGATCAGTATGCGGCGACGTTCGGCGGCTTCAACTTCATCGAATTTCACCCCACGCAGGTGATCGTCAACCCACTGCGCGTTCGCCCCACGACGATCCTCGAGCTCGAGTCGAACCTGCTGCTGTGCTTCACGGGGGCAACGCGCGCGGGAGACCAAATCATCGACGACCAGACTCGTCGCTATGAGGCTGGCGACCGGGACACGTTGGCGGGGATGCGCACGCAGAAGAGCCTTGCCACGGCGATGAAGGACGCGTTGCTGGTAGGGAGGCTATCCGAGTTCGGCCATCTGCTGGGGGTCGCATGGGAGCAGAAGAAGCTCATGTCGCCGCGGATCTCCACCCCCGAGATCGACGAGGCCTACGAGGTCGCACGCTCGTGCGGGGCGCTCGGTGGCAAGGTCACGGGAGCTGGCGGGGGAGGGTTCATGCTGTTCTACTGCCCGCCCGGAACGCGGCACCGTGTGGCCTCCGAGCTCAGCCGCCTCGGCATGGAGGAGGCGCCGTTCAGCTTCGACGAGCACGGTCTACGCACCTGGACCTATGTCGAGTCCTAAGTCGATCACGTCCGCCCCGGGCTCGGCCGAGCCGGTCGAGGAGGCGATCCGCCGGGTGGTGTCGGACGCGATCGCCGTCTGCGAGGCGCTGACCGACAGCGGCGTGACGATCGAGCTTGACCGGATCGTGCGTGCCGTCGTGCTCTCACTGCGGCGTAGCGGCAAGCTGCTGCTGTGCGGTAACGGTGGCAGTGCCGCCGATGCTCAGCATCTGGCCGCTGAGATGATCGGCCGCTTCTGCATGGACCGTCAGGCGCTGCCCGCTATCGCGCTGTCCGACAACGTGGCTGCTCTGACTGCGATCGGCAATGACTACTGCTACGAGGACGTCTTCGTCCGCGGTGTCGAGGCGCTCGGGCGTCCCGGTGATGTGCTGATCGGGATCTCGACCAGCGGTGCTTCGCGGAACGTGGTCGCCGCGCTGGAGACCGCCCGCACGCTGGGGCTCGTGACGGTGGCGCTCGTCGGCAGCGAGGACTGCGCAATGGCCCGGGCCGCGATGCACGCAATCTGCGTGAGAGGGCCCGACACCGCCCGCATACAGGAGGGGCAGATGCTCGTCGGTCACACACTTTGCGAACTGGTGGAGAGGGAGATCTGCGGCAACTGAAGCAGCCCGGCGCGGTCTTCCTGGACCGCGACGGCACGATCAACGCAAAGCCCGAGGAGGGGAGCTACGTGACAAGGCCGGATCAGCTCGAGCTGCTGCCGCACGCCGGGATGGCGATCAGGCGGCTCAACGATGCACAGCTGAAGGTGCTCGTGGTGACCAACCAGCGTGGTATCGCCCTGGACCGGCTCAGTGAGGAGATGCTGGCTCGAATCCACGCTCGCCTGAGCAGGATGCTGGTCGCCGATTGTGGTGCACACGTGGACGGCTTCTTCCACTGCCCGCACCAGATCGGCGTTTGCGACTGCAGGAAGCCGCAGCTCGGCATGTTCCGCAGCGCGCTGCGCCAGTGGCCGGAGATCGACCCGACGTGCTCGGCGATGGTGGGCGACTCTCCCTCCGATGTCGAGGCCGGCGTCGCGCTGGGGATGACCTCGCTGCTGATCGGCGATGACGTGCCTGACCTGGCGAGTGCGGTAGAGCGTCTATTGGGGGCCCCAGCTGATCGGGCCGCTTCCTCGCCGGTGGGAACCGGGGTGCGCGCTGGCGGTGCCGCGAGCGTGGATCAAGCGACGGCAGGGATGCATCATGCTCAAGCGCGTACGTGAGCGCCGAGACGAGCTCGTTCGCGTGCATCGGTCTGCGGTGCAGAAGCCGCAGCTGCGAGTCCTGTTCGTGACCAGCATGTGGCCGGATGAGGAGCGCCCCCACTACGGCATCTTCATCAAGACACAGGCGCACTCGCTGGAGGCGTGTGGCGTCAAAGTCGACGTGATCGCGATTCGCGGCTACGCGTCGAGCCTGGCATATCTGCTTGCCCGACCTACGATCAAGCGGGCGGCGAGGGGTTGCGACCTGGTGCACGTGCACACCGGACACGCCGCCACCGTCTCGCTGTTGGGGATGGCGCGTCCGTCGGTGGTGTCCTTCGTCGGCGGCGACGTGCTGGGGAACCCCAACGGGCGAGGCACGCCGCTCGCGAGTCGTCTGCTCGCGCGCTTCCTGCGACAGTTCGCGCGCGCCAGTACAGCGAGCATCACGAAGTCGCACGAGATGGAGCGGGCACTGCCTCGGTCCGTCCGGCCGCGAAACCGCGTGATTCCCAACGGCGTCGACCTGGCCGGCTTCGGCCGGATCGGGCGCGAACAGGCTCGGCGCGAACTCGGTTGGGAGCCGCACGCGCCGGTCGTGCTGTTCCTCGGCGATCCTGATGACCCACGCAAGAACGTCGCGCTTGCCGAGGCCGCCGTAGAACGGCTGCGCGCGACGCGGCCGGAGGTGAGGCTCCACATCGGGTGGGGCTCGCACCCGAGCCAGGTGCCGTCGTTGATGGCGGCCGCCGACGTGCTCGTGCTCCCGTCCAGGTCGGAGGGATCGCCGAACGTGATCAAGGAGGCGATGGCTTCGCAGCTACCGATCGTCGCCACGCCGGTCGGCGACGTGCCGGAGCGACTGGCCGATGTCGCCGGCTGCTTCGTGGTGCCCCCAGATGCAACGGCGTTCGCCACGATGCTCGCTCGGACACTCGACTTCGGCCGGTCCCCGGCAGCACGAGAGGCCGTTGCCGAGCTGTCGCTCCAGGCGATCGCGTGCAGAGTGCTCGAGCTCTACCAAGAGGTCACGAGCAGAAGGCTCGAGGCACCCGGCGCAGCCACGCCCCCTAGCGATGAGGGCGAGGACCTGCAATCGAAGCGCATGCTCACGACCGATCGGGGTGTGTCGCATGGCTGAGACGGCAGCGGGACCGCTGACCGCAAAACGCCTCCGTCCGAGCAAGGCGCTCGTGACGGGCTGCGCCGGCTTCATCGGCTCGCATCTAACGGAGTCGCTGCTCGACGACGGCGTGGAGGTAATCGGTGTGGACTGCTTCAACGCTAACTATGGCCGGGCGCAGAAGTTGAGCAACCTCTACCACGCGCTGGACTGGAGGTCGTTCCAGTTCATCCCACTCGACCTGGCCGCAGGCGATCTGCTCGAGCTGGTGCAAGACGTCGACGTCGTCTTCCATCTCGCCGCGGAGCCCGGCGTGAGGAGCAGTTGGGGAACCCGCTTCTCGCGGTATGTGACCAACAACGTGATCGCCACGCAGCAGCTGCTGCGGGCACTACAGCAGGCCCCCAGCCCGAGGCTGGTGTACGCGTCCTCCTCATCGGTCTACGGACAGGCGGCATCGCTGCCTACACCCGAGCACGTAACCCCTGCACCCGTCTCCCCTTACGGGATGACGAAGCTGGGGGGCGAGCATCTGTGCAACATCTACTACGCCAACCACGGTCTGGACGTGGTGTCGCTGCGCTACTTCACTGTGTTCGGTCCGCGTCAGCGGCCGGACATGGCGTTCAACATCTTCTGCCGTAAGGCACTTGCCGGCGCGCCGATCGAAATCTACGGTGACGGAAGGCAGACCCGCGACTTCACGTTCGTCACTGACATCGTCTCGGCCACGCGAGCGGCGGCCGTGGCAGCGGTCGAGCCGGGCGGTGTCTACAACGTCGGCGGTGGCTTGCGGGCGTCGCTGCGCGAGGTACTCGAGAACATCGAAAGCATCGCGGGTCGCCCCTTGCAGCTGACCTTCGGCGACGAGCAGGCCGGCGACGTGCGTGACACCGGTGCTGAGACCACGAAGGCGCGCGAGCAGCTGGGCTTCGCCCCCACCAGGTCGTTGCGGGCCGGCATCGCCGCCGAGTTTGAGTGGTTGAAGGACCTCACCGCATCCTGATGGCGATCCGGCAGACGAGAGGAAGCTCCGTTTCCGTGCTGCAACGCCAGTGGACGGCCTCTCCGCACTTGCTGGCGGCCAGGTGGTTGGCCACGCGTGGCTTCGCGAGGCGCGCTCTTGTCGCGAACTCGCTCGGTGTTATGGGCCTGCGCATCGGCTCGATGGTCCTTGGGTTCCTCGCCACGATCGTGCTCGCACGTGAGCTCGGTGCCTCGGGATACGGGACCTACGCGTGGGCGCTCGCCTGGGCCACCGTGCTCCAGCTGATCGCCACGCTCGGTGTCGACACGCTGACCGTGAGAGAGGTCGCGGCGCAGAAGACGCGGTCGAGATGGCCGGCGATGCGTGGACTACTGCAGAGCGCCCCGCTGATCGTGCTGTCGTCTTCCGTGGCGATCGCGTTGGCAGTGATAGCCGGCGGACTGCTGCTCCTACCCGCCGCTCAGCGGCCGACCTTCGTCATCGCGGTGGCGATGGTGCCGGTGCTCGCGCTGACCAACGTGCGGGAAGGCGTAATGCAGGGGCTCGGCAGCATCGTCCCCAGCCGGCTACCGGAAGATCTGTTCAAGCCGGCGATCTTCCTCGCGGCATTGGGGATCGCGTGGGGGGTGCTGTCGATCTCGCACAGCGCGTCTGCCGCGATGGTGCTGCAGGGTCTCGCCGCGCTGCTTGCATTCGCCGGCGGCCTCGTGCTGCTACGGCGTACGCTTCCGTCACAGCTGGGCGGCGCCGTTGGCGAGCTTCGTTTCTACTCGTGGGTGCGTCTCGCGTTGCCGTTCGTCGTGCTGCGTGCGCTCAACACGCTGCTCAGCCAAGTCGACGTGATCCTGGTTGGGCTGTTGCGGGACTCCACTCAGGTGGCGCTGTACGCGACGGCGACCCGTGTCGCCGCGCTGGTAGGGGTAGCCGAGTTCGCGGTTAACGCGGCTTTCCTGCCCGTGATCTCGAGGATGTTTACCGAAAGCGGCGTCGAGCGCCTGCGTGTCGAGGCGCCCAGGGTCGCGTTCGGCGGGGTCTTGCTGTCCGCTGCCCTGGCCGTGCCGCTGATCGTCTTCGCACCGCTCGTGCTGCGCTTCTTCGGTGCTGGCTTCGCGGGCGGGACGCTGGCTCTGCGCCTGCTCAGCATCAGCTTCGTGATCAGCGCCGTGTCCGGCTTGAACGTCGCGCTGCTCAACATGACGCGCAACACGCGCGCCGTAATGGTCGGCAGCGGCCTCGGGCTGGCCTCCAACGTGGCATTCAACCTGCTGCTTATACCGAGTAGCGGCGCCGCCGGCGCCGCCGTCGCATGGCTGCTCTCGGTGATCGTCTGGAACGTGATCCTCGAGCTTCAGGTGCGGCGGACACTCGGGATCAGCGCCACGCCGTTGGTGCTCGTCTCGCTCTGGCGCAGGCGCGTGCGCGAAGCATCCGAGCTCAGCGCAAAGGCGCAGGATCTCGCGGGATCGTCTGCGGCAGGGCCAGAGCCGACCGACGCGTCGGCCGGGGATGCCTCAGCGGCAGGAGCCTCTGCGCCGGCCGATGAGGAGGGGCCGTCATGACCTTGCACGGGCGTGCCGTGGCGCTCGCGCCGCCGCTGCGCGAGCGGCGGACGGGGCCGCTGGCCATGCGGGACCTACTCGACGCGCGCGTGATCGCGCTGACGAGCATCCCTGCGGCGTTGGCTCTCGGCTGGGCGATAACACGTGGCTTCGGAGGGCAGATCCTGATCGTCACCGCGGTTGTGACGCTTCCGCTGGTGCTCGCTCGCTCACGCTGGGCGTTGCCTTTTGTCCTGGCGCCTGTCCTGCTTTATCCGGTGAGCGCAGCGAATGGCCCGAAGCTGCACGGCGTGCACGTCGCACCGCTCGTCGCGCTCTACCTCGCGGCCAACGTCCTCTGGCTATACGTGACGCGACGTCGCACCTCACGCGTCGGCGCGTTGGGCCTCGCCGGGCTGCTCACGCTCGTGCTCGCGGGGCTGCTCGAGAGCGTTTACTCGAACAACGGGACGCTCGCTCACTCGCTGACGACGTTCGGCTTTTGGATCTCAGCGTTCTTGCTCGGCTCGCTGCTCGGCAACGACCGCAGGCAGCTTGCCTCCTTGGGCCTGCTGGCGCTGGCAATCGCAGGGTTGTCCTTGTGGCAGGCGGCCACGGGGTCGAATCCCTACAACCACATCGTCGGGGAGCTTCACTTCGCGAGCGTCGAAAGCTACAAGGGGCTGCAGCGATCGACGGCCACGTTCGGCCACCCGCTGGTGGCGGGTGCATCGCTGATGGTGCTTGCTGCGCTGGCGCTCGTAGGGCGGCGATGGTTCTCGGCGCCGATCGCGTTGATGGTGTTCGTCGGCGCCACTGTGACCCTGTCGCGCTCGGCATTCGTCGGCGCGGTCGTGATGCTGATTGTCGTGGTCGCGCAGGGTACCGGGCGCAGGCGAGTCGTGATTACGCTGGGTAGCATCGTCCTCGCGTTCGCCTTGGCCGTGGTGCTGCTTCCTCGCTTCTCGATCGACCTGGAAAGCCGAGTCCTTCACAACGAGAGCAGGGAAGTCGCTCGCAACGCTGGACCGGAAAGGCTGTTCAACGCGATCGCCCACCGGCCAGAGGCGGTCCTGTTCGGCAACGGCGTCGGCACGACCGCACTGCAGTTCCAGTCCTCGGGAGGCATCGGCGGAGTCGACACCTATGACAACCAGTTCGTCGATTCCGCGTTCGACGTCGGAGTCCTGCCGTTGGGTTTGGTGGTGGCGCTGCTGGGAGCGGCGGCGTTCCGCGCGCAGCCCGATCGCCGGTCGAGCTACCTGCCAGCGTTCGTTGGTGCCGTGACGATGCTGCTGTTTTTCGACGGGCTCGGCTGGCCGGCGTACTCGGTCCTGTTCTGGCTTGTCGTCGGCGCGCTGACCAGTCGCCCGCGCGGCCGCGTGCAGGCCTTCGCCGTCGATATGCCGCGCAGCGGCGGGCGGACGCTACCGAGGGCTGCCCGGGCGCAACCCGTCGTTGTGACGCAGCCGACAGCCATCCTTACGCGCGCGGCGGAGACCCGACTCGATCCCGCCGGGCCAGAACGCGGCGGCTGGCCTCTCGAGGTCGAGCGAGACGTTGCAGCGGGACGATCGGCAACTGGGAGGGCAGAACGACCGATCGAGGATGGGGGGTTGGCTGATGCGCGTGCGCGGATCGGCTTCTTGGTGATCGGCGCGCAGAAGGCGGGCACGACCTCGCTGTTCGAGTACATGCGCAGGCATCCACAGATCCACATGCCGGCGGAGAAGGAGATCTCGTTCTTCAGTCGCCGCTACGAGCGCGGTTACGGGTGGTACCGCTCAGCCGTCTGCGGCGGCGCCGCCGAGCAGGCGATCTGTGGCGAGGTCTCGGTCGGCTACATGGGCGGCACGCCGTATGCGGATATCGCACGCAACGAATCCGAGACTGCCTCGGCGGCGGCCGCGGTCGACGACGCGATCGAGCGGGTAATACCTGGGCGGATAAGGAGCACGCTGCCAGACGTGCGGCTGATCTGCGTTCTACGTGACCCCGTCGAGCGGGCGTACTCCCACTACCAGATGGCAGCGTTGGAAGGTGGCGAGTCGCGAACCTTCCCGGAGGCGATCGATCGCCAGCTTGCCGCCGATCAGCTCGCCCAAGACAGACGGATCCCGACCAATACGAACGGGTACGTTGTAAACGGGGAGTACGGTCGCGTGCTCTCTGGGTTCCTCGATGAGTTCGACAGAGAGCAGCTGCTCGTCGTGTTCTCAAACGAGCTCGCAGAAGATCCGCGAGGCACGTTGGCACGCGTTTTTGCGCATGTTGGCGTGCAAAGCGAGTTCGTTCCGGACAACCTCGGCTCGCGCTACCGAGTCGCGGCGACCGAGCGGAAGATAGCCGAGCTAGACCTCTGACGGATGGCAGCGAGCGGCATCGAAGTCGGGGCTGATGAAGGGACTTTGGCATGGCATGCCCGCGTCGATTCGCGCCCGCGTCGATCGTGGCTATCGCGTGGCGAGCTACCGGGTCGCTCTCTGGAACGCAAAGCGTGAGGGCGGGGAGCATGAGATCGACGCGCAGTCCTACCAACGTTTGATCGCCCATTACGCACCGGATGGGGAGGCGCTTGCCAGGCTCATTGGCTGCGCCCCGCCCTGGCTTGCGAGCTGGCACGGCGGCAGCGCTCGCGACGACCCCGGGCTGGGATCGGTGGCCGAAGATGCTGGATGACGGAACGCCGCTGTTCGTCGTCGGGCTACCCCGCAGCGGGACTACGCTGTTGCGCAATCTTCTGCATGGCCACTCGTGCATTGCGCTGACCGCATACGAGAGCCACTTCCTTCCAGGGTTGGTCGCGCATTGCGACCAACCGCCGCTTACCGCCACCGCCGAGCAGGCCGACAAGCTGCTGGGAAGGTTCAAGAGCGGTCTGCTATATCGGAAGGATCGGGAACGGCACACGTTCCTTCCCAGCGATGTGGAGATACGGGCCGCGCTGACGGGCGGATCGTGGAAGACCGTGCTGCGCCAGCTGTTCGATCTCTACTGCGAGAAGGACATGTCGAGCGCGGCGATCTGGGGCGACAAGACCCCGGCGTACGTCGGGCACATGGACGTCATCGACAGGGTCCTTCCGGACGCCAGGTTCGTGCACATAATCCGCGACCCCCGCGATCAAGCGCTCTCTGAGCGCGCGATCTGGGGGAAGAGCCTGCGGCGCAGTGCATCGACGTGGCGGGAGAGAATCATGGACGCACGGACCTCTGGGCCGGCCATGGCAGGACGGTACCTCGAGCTGACCTACGAGGGCTTGGTGCGCGACGCCGAGCGTGAGCTTCGGCGTTTGACCGCCTGGCTGGGCGTGGAGTTCGAGCAGGCGATGCTCGATGCCGCCGCGAACAGCGATGAGCTCGGGCAGATGGTCGGTGCACAGCACGTTAGTGCCGAAGCAATCGGCGGCAGGCGGGGAGACCTATCGCGGCGCGACGAGCTGACGATCTCGTCGTTGACCTACGAGCTTGGCATAGAGCTGGCCTACAACCTCCCCGACGCCCTACCTGGCGAACTCGGTGGGCCCGAGCGCGCCATGCTGGCGGCGTACGACCGGCTTGCGCTGCTCGGGTACTTCATCAGAACCAAGGGCCTCAGCGGGGGCCTGCGTTTCTTCCTCGGCTCGTATGTCGATTCGCGCGACATCTGAGCGGCGGCCCACGCGCGGTCCCGGTGGTGGGATGGCGGCAGGCGGGATCACGACACCGGCCGGGGTCCGTCCGCAGTGAGCGATCTGAGCATCGTCACGGTCGGGTATGAGTCATCGGCCAAGCTGCCGTCCTTCCTATGCGCGGCGCGGCGTGCTGCACCCGAGGCGGAGCTCATCGTCGTCGACAACGCCTCGCGCGACGACACCAGCGGGGCAGCACGGCAGCATGGTGCGGATCGCGTGATCGCCAGCGCGGCCAACATGGGCTTTGCTCGCGCCTGCAACGCGGGCGCTCGCAGCGCCACGAGTGAGTGGCTGCTGTTCGCGAACCCCGACGTGACGTTGGAGCAGGTGCCGCGCTGCGAGCTGCTGCCAAGGAAGGGGTACGGCCTCGGCGCCGGCATGGTCCGCGAGGACGAAGTCGCACACAGGCCGGCGGTCCGCGCGGAGACCTGTCTGCTCGAGGATGTGCTCGCCCAAGTTCTGACGCGCTTTCTCCCGGTGCCGGTGTCCCAGCGCCTGCCAAAGCGGCGGCGTCCCGCTCGCTGGGCGGGCGGCGCGGCGCTGCTGTGTCGCAGGTCCGAGTATCTGGCCTTGGGGGGCTTCGACGAGCGGTTCTTCATGTACTTCGAGGACAGGGACTTGGCCAAGCGGTACACGCGAGCCGGCTATGGCATCAAGATCGAGCCGACCCTCCGCGGAGCTCACGGTCACGGCGAGTCCTCTCCGCGCATCGCTTCGTGGGTCCGCGAGCGGTGGTCGCTGGCGTCGTGGATCGAGTACCGCGGCGTCTGGCATGGGCCACGTGCTGCGTATGCGGCGGCGGCGATCGCGACGATGACGCTCGCGCGCATGCAGGCGCTCGGCGGGCGTCTGCCACTGCAGCGGACGCGACGCAAGAGCGAGAGCGTGGCGATGATCCTGCAGGGTCTCGACTTGCTCGAGGAGGATCTGCCCTCCGCCCCCGGCTTCTATCCACTGGCACTCTCGGCGCTGCGCGAGGTGCGCAAATCGCTTCCGCGTGAGGGCACGGGCAGGGGTTGACCAGCGGATGCGCATCCTTGTCAGCACGCCGACCTTCCTGCCGCTCGTCGGCGGCGCGCAACTAGGGATCCACGAGATCTACCGCCGCGTCGGTCGTCAGCACGAGGTGACCATCCTCACCCCGTCGCTAAAGCGCGTTCCGGGCAAGGGCTATGCCTTGAAGGGAGACTACGAGAGCGAGAACTACACCGTGCGCCACATCCTGCCCGCGTTCGAGGAGGCGGCGCCACAGCTCGCGCGAGGCCTGAGGCGGACGTCGTTGGCCTACGCGAGCGAGCTTTTGGCGACGCCACGTCATCACCGTCCCGACGTGGTCAACTTTCACTTCGCCAGTCCGCAGCTCGGAGCGCTGATGCTCGTCAAGTGGGTGCACAGGGTGCCAACCGCCCTGTCCCTGGTCGGTCGCAGCGACGTGCTCCGGCTGCTGTCGCCTGCCAAGCGCTGGTATGCAAAGCGCGCCATTGCGAGCGCCGACGCGGTGATTCCGAACAGCACTTACTACCTCGGCTCGGATGCCGCCAGCGCTCGGGCCGAGGTGATCCCCTACGGAGTCGACACGACGGAGTTCGCACCTGCTCGCCGCAGCCGAGTGTTCCGCGAGCAGCTTGGCTTGACGGAGGATCATTTCGTGCTCTTCTCGGTGCAACGCCTGACTCAGGTAAAGCGTGTGGACCAGTTGATCCGCGCGATGATCCCCGTCGTCTCACGTGAGCCCAAGGCAGTTCTGGTGCTGGCGGGGAAGGGTCAGGAGGAGACCGCACTTCGGGCGCTGGTGGAGGAGCTGCGACTCGGTGACAACGTGCGGTTCCTCGGCTACGTCGAGGGGAGCCGCTTGCCGGAGTACTTCGCCTCCGCCGACGCCTTCGTGTTTCATTCGATGCTCGAGACGTTCGGCATCGTCTTCGCGCAGGCAATGGCAAGCGGCCTACCGATCGTCGCCGCGAACACCTCGTGCGTTCCCGACGTTCTCACATCACGGAATGGGCTGTTGATTGCCCCATTCGAGCTCGAGCAGTTCGCCAACGCGATCCTGACGCTTATCGGAAGCCCGACGAGGGCAGCCGAGATCGGCCAACACAACCGTGAGCGCGCGCTGCGGGAGTTCGACTGGGATTCGATCGCCTCGCGCTATGAATCGGTATTCGACGATCTTGCTGCAGGCCGGCTGAGCGCCGGCGGCGGTTCGTGCTCAGCGGTCCTCGGGCCGGCCGACGGAACTCATGAGCACGGGACGACGCGCGCCGGCCCGGGCGGTCACGCTTGATGCAAACAACCTGATCGCGAACGGCAGATCGTCCACGAGGTAGCGTCTGGCCAGCCTCTGCGGCTCCTGTGCCAGTCGATGCGCCCACTCCAGGCCTAGCTTCTGCAGCAGCGGCGGTGCGCGACGAACCTCTCCGGTGAGGAAGCTGAAGGATATTCCGCAGCTGACGAACCAAGCGCCCGGCAGGATCGGGCGCAGTTGCGCGATCAGGCGGTCCTGCTTGGGGAACCCAAGACCGACGAAGATGACATCGGGCTGGGCCGACCGCAGGCTGCTGACGATCTGCGCGACCTCTCTCGGCGAGCGCTCGAAGCCGAACGGCGGGTAATGCCAGCCGCGCAGCTGCAGGCCGGGCAGGGCGTTGCTCAGGCATGCGCCGGCCGCCTCCGCGACACCCTCGCTGCCACCGAGCAAGAAGATCGAACGACCGTGGTCCCGTAGCGCCGAGCTGAGGCTGGATATCAACGAGGAGCCGGTCACGCGCTGTGGCAGCGGCTCGCCCTGTATCCGCGACGCCCACAGCAGGGGCATCCCATCGGCGACGACCAGGTCGGCCGCGCTGACCAGCTCGCGCAAGCGCTCGTCGTGTGCCACTTGGCGCAGCACGTCCAGGTTGACCGGGCAGATCCAACCGCCACGGCCGACGGCGAGCGAGTCCACCAGATAGCTGGCTGTCCGCGCCTCGGTCAGCTTGGCGATCTTCAGACGCATCAGCGTTACGTGCTCCACGCGCGGGACGCGGTGGTCTGAACGTGTCCGCTGCTGCCTGCTGCTCAGTGCTCGCGGCAACGGCTCCTCGCTCCACGGGTTACACCGTCGATCTCAGCCAGCTCCTTCACCATGGCTGACCAACGGGAATCCGGCGCGCCAACTTACAAAAAAACCGCTCCAGCCGAAGATGCGCGGCTGGAGCGGTGACCTGATGCTGAGTCCCTGTGGAGTCAGCTCAGGCGGATTTGCATTTGTACGCCGGATTGCTGATCCCGAACGAGGGCCCGCCTTTGGTGTAAGCGTCGCCGCCGCCACCTTCGGCACACGCTGCCGTCAGATCCTGCAGGCTGCCGTAGTCGACGATGCGGGGCCGCTCGTATGTGCGAATGACGATCCTGTCCTCCATGCAGACACCTTTCCATAGATGGTCGCCGCCCATCGACGAGCGACGGACCGACACGCAAGAGCCTACGCCACCGGCGCCGCCGGTCAAGGTGGAAAAACGTACGATCAGCCCGTCTTGACGGGGGATCGAGTGCCAAGGCGGGAACGCAACCCGATCGACTCGAGGGACACGGCGCACTGGGTGCGCGGGATCTCCGAAAGCGCGTCTCCATCTCCTCGCTGAGCTCTCAGCCAGCACTCCAGCGAGGCCAGCCGCCACAGCTGCTGAACCCACTGCGCGGAGAACAGCTCTGCTGGATCGCCGCTGGGCAGGAGCGCTCGAAGGGCGTCGAGGTCGATGTAGGCGCCTAGCTCGGCGCTGCGGTCGCCAAGCAGCCGGATGATGCCCGCGCGGTCGCTGCCGGCAAGCGAGTCGACCAGCAGCGAGTCAAAACGCGCCTTGCGCGGGCGCAGTCGCACCGCGTCGGGCAGCAGTCCGACCATGCTCGCACGCATCAACGGCCGGTCGCGGTGGCGGTCATAGGTGAGCCGTGGGGGAAGCGCCAGTGCCAGCTCGAGCACGTCAAGGTCATAGAGGGGGTGCCGGGCCACCACCCCGGCAGTCGCGGCCCGGTGTCGGTGCTCTTCGAACAGACCCGCCTCCTCGACGCCTCTAGTCAGCGTCTGCGCCGCACTGCTCCACCAGCGCGGGCCATTCACCCGCTTCCAGGCAAATGGATCTGCCGACTCGATCAGCGCGGCTGCGGTAGGTGGTCGCATCCAGCTGGGCATGCTGCGCCGCGCTCGCGACCTGCGGATCGGCTCGTGTCTCGCGTACGCCAACGCCCCGGTGACGCCGAAGTCGAGCACAGCGCCCGCGAGGACCCTGGCCGAGGGTCGATCGCCGATGCCGGGGAGCTCACGCGCGAGCTTCAGCGCGCCGATCGGGCGGCCCGCGCGCAGCACGTCGGCGAGTAGCCAGAACCGCGCGCCGAACTGCTCATCGCCACCGTCGCCGCCGAGGATCGTCCCCACGCCGGCTGCGGCTGCGGCGTGAAGCAGGGGCACCGCCCAGACGTCACCCCAGCTGGCCAGCGGTAGCTGCCAGTCGAGCGCGGTGTCGATCGCGCTCTGAAGCATGCCGCCGCTGCGGACGACGGCTGTGGTTCCCGGCATCGCCAGGTCATCCCTGAGCTGTGCGATCAGCGCCGACTCATCGATCTCGGGGTGCTCGGGAAACGTGGCCGAGTACGCGGGCGCGTCCGAGGTCAGCGCTGTGACGTGTGCCGCGACCGAAGCGGAGTCCAGTCCCCCGCTCAACATCACCCCGGTCCTGCCGCTCCTGGCAAGCCGCCGCCGCACCGCTTGTCCGATCGTCTCTCGCACTCGCAGGGCCAGCTCGCTGACAGGGGCATCGAGCGGCCGGTGGTAAGACGGGGCCCAGTAGCGGCGTTCGACAGCGATGTTGCCGCGTAGAACCAGCATGCATCCCGGCTGCAGGCGCCGCACGCCTCGATAGAGGGTGCCCGCTCCAGGTCGTCCCGTCATTCCGATCCAGTGGGCGATCCCGACGGGATCCGGGTCCGGCCTGCGCGGAAGAAGGGCGAGCAGATTTCGGATCTCGGTGGCGAACGTCAAGCAACTCGCCATCTCACTGAGGAACATCGAGCGGATGCCGAGCTGGTCCCTGGCGACCAGGCCTTCCCTGTTGAGGGAGTCCCAGATCAGCACGGCGAAGTCGCCGCGCAGAAGCTGCACCAGGTCCTCTCGCCAGCGCCGCCACGCGGCCCCGAGTAGCTGCTCCTCGCTGCACTCCGGCCCGATGTCCAGCTCGGCACGGAGCTCGTCGGCGTTGTCGAGCTGCCCACTGAGCAGGCATAGGAGATCGCCCCGTTGGGCCGGCGGACCCGTGTAGGCGACCGCGAGGTCCGCGTACCGGATCACGCGGCAGGCGCGCGGCGATAGCGACTGCGGCAGGCGAGAGACGATCTCGCTGCCAGGGTCGAGCGCCCCCGCCAACTCGCGTGCCAGGTCAGCCAAGGCGTCGCTCGATCTCCGTGGCGAGATCGTGAGCACTGGTGGCTGCGCCGAAGCGGACGCACTCGACCGTTCCCTGAGCGGCCAGGGCGCTGACCTCCAAGAGGCGCTGCAGGCGTTGCGGTGTCACGAGGATGAAGTTGAACGTGGCGGCGAGCAGGAGGCGCGGGTCCGCGATCGACTCGAACGCCGGCTTCGAAGTCGCCCTCGAATCCCGCTGCATCAGGAACAGATGACTCAGCACGGCGGGCTCGCGCGCGGCTCGTACCGCCAGCATCCGTTCACCGGGAAGGGCCGCCACCACGTGCTCCGCCCCGCGGGGGAGCTCGGTAGCGTCGTCATCATTGGGGGCGTGGTCGATCACGCTGGCCAGCGGCGTGCCCGGGTGGGCCACCAGCCCGCATGAGCGGTGCTCGACGGCGAGCACGTCATCGGCGAGAAACTCGGCGCCGCGGCGGGTCAGCTCCAGCGCGAGCGAGGACTTCCCGACGCCGGATGGGCCGAGGAAGCCGATCGCGCACCGGTCCCGCACGACGGCGCTGGCATGGAGTACCTCAAGGCCCTGGAGGAGCGCGGCCAAGGGCAGCGTCTGCGCGATCAGCAGACGCTGCCAGCGCCGATCTGCGGTCGAGCCAGGCAGGCAGCGAAGTTGCTGCCCGTCGCGCGAGAGCCTGTGCTCGCCATGCTTGGGACCGCTCAGCAGGTAGCCCCCATCGGCTTCGGCCCATATGCGGAAGCCGTCGTCGCCATCGGCGGACAGCTCGTCGCATAGCAGCGTGCTCCGGCCGCTTGCATGCATCTCCTCTGGATGCGGTTGCGTGCGGATGTAGATGGAGCGGCCGGTCGGCGCGGCCCCCGCGCCTTGGAGCATCGCCAGCGGTGAGTTCGAACGGACGTCGAGGCCGAAGCAGGTGCCGACGCGTGATCCGGCCGGCGGCATCTAAAGCTCGACCAAGCGGCCGAATGTCTCATCGCCCGGCTTGAGCACAGGCTCTCGGCCGTGCTCGACCCATGCGTGGGCGAGAAACTCGGGCGCGGCACGCGCACCGATCACCAAGCGGGCGCTGATACCGCGGTGGGCCAGCAGCTGGATCAGCACCAGCGACTGGGTCAGGCACCGCGTGTCGCCGGGAAGTGGGCGCAGGGTGCGTGACACAACCCAGCCCAGCCGGTGAGCCTGCTGCAACGTGTGCCTACTTGCCGGAGCGCTCTGGACGTCGAGCGGGCGCAAGCTGGCCACGACCTGCTGGATGGGTGCGCGCCGCAGTGCCAGGCGAGCACGGATGTATGCGGCGACGATCTCGAGTGCCAGACGGGGTCGCTCGAGCGCAGTGAGCCACACGGCCGGGCGCAGAGCCGCGCTTGGGTACTTCGGTTCGCCGCTATTCGTCGAAGGGGAGGTGGTCATCGGTGTTCGCGGCGCCATCGATCAGTACTCGATGATTGTTCCGCGGCGTTGACCGAACTCGACCGCGCGTGCGAGTACGAACACCGACAGCGGCAGCAGCACGGCGGCGAACCCGGCCAGCTTCAATAGCGAGGCCTGCGGCGATTCGCTCAGCGGGCTGTTCACAAGCAGATGGCGCAGCAGGTTGGTTGCTGCCGTGAACGGCTGCAGCTTGGCCAGGGTCTGCACCCAGTGCGGCAGCAGCGTGACCGGGAAGTACAGGCCACCGACGATCGACAGCAGGGCGATCACCCAGTTCGTGCCCACGTTGCCCTGCTTGATCACGACCGTGAGCGCTGCGAACAGCAGGCCGAACGGCAGGAACGCGAGCAGCACCAGCAGCATCGTCGGGATGCTCAGCGGCACGGTAGCCCAGTGCAGGTGCAGTCCGAACAGCAGGCACCCAAGCGCAAGCGTCGCAGTGGCCAGCACGAACGAGTAGAGCATCGGGAACAGCGACATGGCAATGACGCCGCGGATCGCGCCGAACGGCGAGAGCAGGAGGCGATCGAAGGTGCCCGCGATCAGCTCCTGTCGTACCAGTTCGGGAATCGAGAAGCACGAGTAGATGACGCTGATCAGCGAGATGCCCACCACGACAAAGCCGAAGTACTCCTGGTGTGAGGAGAAGCCGTTCACCTGCACGAGGCGGGAGACGTAGTAGAAGAGGGTCAGGCTGAACAGGGCCGTGAGTACCTGGCTCGCAAGACGCGTGCGATAGGAGAGGTACACGCTCAGGTCACGTCGCACGATCGCGACGAACGCAGCCCCCGCTGTGAGTGCGGAGCTCATGCGGGCGAGAGCCTTCCTTCGTCGAGCACCCAGCGGCGGTCGAAGTCCGTTCCCTGTCCTTCTCCGCTGGGTGAGCACCACAGAACCGCGCCATCCCGGGCCAGCGTGTCGGCGACCGCTGCACGGAGCAGCTCGGCGCCGCGCGAATCCAGGCTCGTGAGCGGCTCGTCGAGCAGCACGATCTCGGGGCAAGGCAGGAAGGTCATCGCGATGCGAAGGCGCTGGCGTTGTCCCATCGACATGCGGTCGACGCGGCGGTCGGCGAGCTGGTCGAGCTCGAACCGCTGAAGCGCCAGCTCGACCAGCTCGCCAAAGCGATCTCGGGGCAGCATCGCGAGGCGCCCGCAGAGCTCGAGCTGTCGCCGCACGCTCAGCCGCGCGTATAGCCCACGGTCCCCGGCAGGGAGAAACGAAACCAACCGCTGGTAGCGCATGCGATCGGATGACGGTGCGTGCCCCCATACCGATACGAGGCCCGCGTCGGGTTGGATCAACCCGGCGGCCACCCGCAGCATCGTCGTCTTGCCAGCTCCGTTTTCACCGCCCACCCAGGTCAGCTCTCTGGGCTCGAGCGCCAGGCTCAGATCGTCGAGCACGGGCACTGCACGCTTGTGCCAACGCCTCGTTACATTGCGTAGTAGCAGCGGCCAGGCGTCGATCGCATCCGCCGGTGCCGCAAAGGCGCGGCGGTTCTCCTCCATGGTTGCCGGCCGGGCCTCGTGGCTCCCGTCGGCGGCTGCTCGGCGAGCACGACGGCCTTCTTCGGCGGCGCTCTCGAACGCCGTCAGGCGATGCGTCACCTACATCACCTCCAACGCCGGGTGCCCGGGGACCGACACGCACCGTTCGACGAGATCTGCAAGGTCTTCCGGAGAGTCCGTCGGGCCTCCCGTCAGACGAACTAGTCCGCTGGATGCACTCAGATCGGCGAACAGATCGAAGCGCGAGCGCAGGCGCGTGGTATCGCTCGCGAGCCCGAGCATGTAGGGAGCGAGCGCCAACGGGTTCGCGCTCAAAGGCTCGGCGTGCAGGCGCATGCCAGCTCCGCGCTGAAGCAGGCACAGCAGGCGGACGCGCCGAGGGCGACGCGCGCATCTGCGCGCTGTGACCCATCGCTCGGTTGGAAAGGCGACGAGGGTTTGCTCGATCCAGTCCGAGCGTGCGTCAACAGCGGAGTCGTCAGCGACGTTCATATGCCCTGTGCCGGGGTACGCGCGCACGCCATCGGCGTCCCGCTCGCGCCCGAGCGTGAGCTGGTCATCTGCGAACAGCCGCCAGCCACGGCCAAGGAGCTCGCTCGCGAGCGTCGTCTTCCCGCCTCCGCTCGCTGCCATGAATGCCACGACGCCCTCAGGCGACTCGACCACGCTGGCATGCAGCGCCTCATACCCGCGCATCACGCTGATTGCCGGCAGCACCTTGCTGATCAGCGCGCGCTGAGACTCCAGGCACGTGCTGTCGCCGGCAAAGAAGAGCTGCTCCATTCCCGCGCACAGCAGGAACCGCGCACGACTGGCGTGCGTGAACAGCAAGGCGCCGTCTGAAGCCCGCTCTAGGACCAGGGTGGTTCCATCGCCAAGTCGCCCTTGCCAGATTGGTGCATCCTGCGCTCCGAGCCAGGATCGCTCGAGTTCGGGCGGCGAGCGCTGGTCCAAACGCAAGCGCGGAAGGTGGATCGGCGCGGCCGGCGCCTGAAACGCCCCACGCAACTCGAACGAGGAGCTTACGAGTAGCCCGTGGATCGAGTATCGCGCCTCCATGCCGACGTCACGTCCCCAGGCCGCCGATCGCCAAACGGACCGCGGGCTCTGTGCCCGCGCCGATTACCGAGTGGCTCATAGCCGCGAGCCGCGCTGCCCCTTCGCGGCCACCCGTTTCCTCTTGCACGTGCTGTAGACCCTACGGCCGGAGAGGTGTCGGCCGAGCACCGAGATCGCGCGTATTTTGACCGTGAATGTGCCTGCTGACAGACCTTTCAGGTTGATCGTGGCCACGTTGGATGGACCATGCCGGACTGCGTTGAGCCGTCGCCCGTTGAGCGTCAGCACGATCGTCTTGAACGCATCGTGCTTCGGGTCGTGTATGTGGATCTGGAACTTGCGGCGGCTCAGGCATCGTCGCTTCGGCGGCAATGACGTGAGCGCGGCGAAGCTCAGCGTTCCCGAGGTGGGCGGCAGTGGCGCGATCCTCGCCGAGTTGGTGCATCCGTAAGTCACTTCCTGCTCGGAGTTGTCTGGTGCGATCTTCGGCTGAGTGGTGCCGGGAATGCTGAAGCAGACCCGCAGGTAGCGCGACCCGTCTAGCGCAGAGGCCACGCGCCATACCGTCGGGCCGAGCGTCGGCTCGATCGAGCAACCGGGGGATTCGTACCATTGGTGCAGCCCCCAGTAGGAATCGTCTGGTTGGGGCTTGATATCGCTCCAGATTTGCTGTCCCGCGGGATGTGAGCATTCGGCGAACTTGGTTTCCTGTACGACCGATCCTGCGAAGGTGCCGTTCGAGAGCGCCTGCACGGCGATCTCGCCGCCGTTGAACGACCAGATGCCTTCGATCGGCGAAGCCGCCACGGCGCGTGTTGCCGTGGCCCAGCTAAGGACCATCGTCGCGAGCGTGAGGAGCACGATCGAGCTTGTTCGCGTCGAGCGCGATTGTCTGAGGCTTCGTGACACCGGCACTCAGCAACGGCGCCCAGGTCCGATTTCTTACACGGATATGGTCCCGTCCGGTGCGGTGGAGCTGTCCCCCTGCCGCTCGGGCGCGGGTGCCTCAGCGCTGGTCCAAGGACCTCTGCAACCGCTCGAGCACCCGCACCACGCGCAGCCCGCTCTGCCCATCCGAGCGTGGCTGGGTCCCGCTGCGCACGCACTCGATGAAGTGCTCGCACTCCAGGCGTAGCGGCTCGGCGTTGGCGATCCGCGGAGAGAAGACATCGCCCGAGCGGGCGATGTACTGGCCCCACGAGCGGGCCTCCTCGTCGATCGCCTTGTCGTAGATCGACAGCTTGCCGTCGATCAGCATGTCGTCGAACGCCGCCATGCGCCGCGCGCCGACGACGGTCAGGCGGCGCTCCTTGTGCGGGTCAAGCCAGGACAGGTGCAGGTGGGCGACGACCCCCGAGGGAAAGCGCAAGAAGCAGAAGACGACATCCTCGACGCCCGCCTGGACGTAGCAGGCACCCTCCGCCGTGCACTCCTCGGGCTCTTCGCCGATCAGGTGCAGGGCGACCGAGACGTCGTGCGCGCCGAGGCTCCACAGCGCGTTCTCGTTCGTGCGCACGACGCCGAAGTTGACGCGGTTACCGTACAGGTAGTAGAGCGGGCCGAGCTCATCAGACTCGATCAGCTGCTTCAGCCGCACCACGGCCGGGTGGTACTCGAGCAGGTGGCCGACCATCAGCACCCGCCCGGCCTGCGCGGCGGCCTCGACGACGGCTTCGGCGTCGGCGACGTTCGTCGCGAGCGGCTTCTCCACGAAGCAGTGCTTGCCGGCACGCGCGACGGCGATCGCGAGCTCCGCGTGCGTCGGCACCGGCGTAGCCAGCACGACAGCGTCGAGCTCGTCGTCTTCGAGCAGGTCGCTCAGCTCCCCCGTCGTACGCGCCGTCGGGAACGCGCTCGCGTGGCGCGCTCGCGCGGCCTCATCGGCATCGCACAGCCAGCGCAGCTCGCAGTCCTCGAGCGCGCCGAGATTGCGCGCGATGTTGGGGCCCCAGTAGCCGAGGCCGACGACGCCCACGCGCACAGGCCGGTCACCGACGGGCTCGATCGCCGGGTCGCTCAAAGCGTTCCGATCGCCTGCACGCAGCGCTCGGCAGCGTGCCCGTCGCCGTACAGCTCGGGTCGCTCGG
Source organism: uncultured Solirubrobacteraceae bacterium (assembly GCA_963717665.1). Taxonomy (GTDB): domain Bacteria; phylum Actinomycetota; class Thermoleophilia; order Solirubrobacterales; family Solirubrobacteraceae; genus Palsa-744. The sequence goes on along the minus strand of OY970348.1, from coordinate 1,759,205 downwards.
CGGGGCGCTCAGCCGCCAATGCCGCCAGCGCCGCCGCCGGGTCGAGGTCGACGAGCGTGTTCCAGCCGGTCTCGACCGTCTCGACCCACTCGGTGTTCGCGCGCAGCGTGATGCAGGGCACCCCGGCAAGGTACGCCTCCTTCTGGACGCCGCCCGAGTCGCTCAGCACGGCCCGCGCCTGGCACAGGAGTGCACTGAACTCGACGTAGCCGAGCGGCTCGCTTACATGCAGTCCGTCGATCGCGGAGAACCGCTCGCGCAGGTCGAACTCCTGCAGGCGCGCCGCCGTGCGCGGGTGCAGCGGAAAGACGACCGGCGGCGGCAGCGCCTCGATCAGCTCGACGAGCGCGCGCAGGCGCTGCGGGTCATCGACGTTGCCCGCGCGGTGTGCCGTCAGCAGCAGGTACTCGCCGCTCTGCACGCCGTGCCGCGCGGGCGTCTCGGTGTCGCTGCGCGCCGAGGGCTGGCGGCGCATTGCGACGTCGACCATCACGTCGCCGACCACCTCGATGCGCCCGGCGACCGACTCGGCGCGCAGGTTCTCGGCGGCCGTCTGCGAGGAGCAGAGCAACAGCTCGGCCAGGTGGTCGCTGAGCACGCGGTTGCGCTCCTCGGGCATGGCGCGGTCGAACGAGCGCATGCCGGCCTCGACGTGCACGACCGGCACGCCGGCCTGTGCCGCCGCGAGCGCCCCGGCGAGCGTCGAGTTGGTGTCGCCGTAGACGAGCGTCGCGTCCGGCGAGAGCTCGCCGAGCAGCCGCTCGAGCGCCGCCAACATACGCGCCGTCTGCGAGGTGTTCGAGCCGCCGCCAATGCCGAGCTCACGGTCCGGTCGCGGCAGCCCGAGCTCGGCGAAGAACACGCGCGAGAGCGAGTCATCGTGATGCTGGCCCGTGTGCACGAGGATCTCCTCGTGCTGCTCGCGCAGCGGGCCCGATACGGCCGCCGCCTTGATGAACTGGGGCCGGTTGCCGACGACAGTCAGGATTCGCATCGAGAGAGCCTATGTTGTGCTGTGTCGGCGCAGCTCCCCCGATGGCTCTTCGCCTTCGTGTTGGGGCGAGTCACAGAGGTCGGGCGTGACGGACTTACTATTGGACTATGAGGGACGTTCCCGACAACCTTCCCGGCCACGAGCTGGTACGCGCTGGATTGGCTGATCTCGCCGCGGGTCGCGAGAGCGAGGCGTCGCTGCTCGTCGCGATGGCTAGGCCGCGACTCGAAGCATTGGGCTTCGATGTGCCGGCCGGCGGCGGGAGTCATCCGTCGCATCGTCTCTACGCTCTGCTGGCGAGCAGCGCGCCTGGCGCGTACAGCAGCTACAACGCGCTGACCCGACGAGTTGTCAGCTTCGCTCGAGCTGCCGAGCATGCGCCCGCCGGTTGACGAGTCGAGCATCCGCGAGCTTGCCCGGGAGCTGGGGCGCGTGGCCCGCGCTCCTGTCGAGATCTATCTCACCGGAGGCTCGACTGCAGTGCTCGAGGGGTGGCGCGAGGCGACCATCGATGTCGATCTACGCTTCGAGCCCGAAGCGGACGAGTTGCTGCGCGCACTCCCCGCCCTGAAGGAGAGACTTGGAGTGAATGTCGAGTTGGCTTCGCCGCCGGACTTCATCCCCGAGTTGCCAGGCTGGAGAGAGCGGAGTCCATTTGTCTTGCGCGAGGGCAGCGTTACTGTCCGTCACTTCGACCTCTATTCGCAGGCGCTGTCGAAGATCGAGCGTGGATTTGAGCAGGATCTCAGCGACGTACGCGAGATGCTCGACGGCGGCTTCGTTGAGCCCGCTCGTCTGCGCGAACTCTACGAGGCTATTGAGCCCGAACTCTATCGATATCCAGCGATCGACCCGCCGGCGTTCCGTCGCAAGCTCTCGGCGACGCTCGAGTAGCCCGCGCCAGCAGGGCTATGGCCCCGGTGGCGCTACCAACCGGACGAAGCGCCGGCAGCTGCGCCGACGACCGAGCGTCGACCAGTCGATCACCGAGGTCGGGCTGCACGACGTGGCGGCTCATGCCGAGCTCCTTCGGCTCCAGGCCGAGCGCGAGGCCGACGAGCTGGGGCAGGTGCAGGACCGGCATGTTGAGCTCGCGGCCGACCGTTTTCTCGGCCAGCGGCTGCTGCAGGTCGAGGTTCAGGTGGCACAGCGGGCACGGCGTCACGAGGCAGTCGGCGTCGGCGTCGACCGCGTCGCCGAGGTGGCGCCCGGCCTGCTTCAGCGAGGCCTCCTTGTTCATCGTGATGATCGGGAAGCCGCAGCACTTGTGCAACCCGGCGTAGTCGATGACCGTGCCGCCGAGCGCCTCGATCACCTGGTGCAGGTAGTGGTCGCGCGGGTGCTCGGCGTCGATGCCGAGGCGGTCGCGCGGGCGCACGATGTAGCAGCCGTAGAACGGGCCCGACCTTGAGGTTCGTCAGCGGGCGCTTGACGCGTGAGCGCAGCTCGTCGAGGCCGATCTCCTCGACCAGCAGCCAGAGGAAGTTCTTGTTCGTCAGGCCCTGCTCGTAGGACAGGCCCTCGCCGGCGAGCGTCTCGTTGACGTGCGCGCGGTACTCCGCGTTCGCGTCGAGGCGCTCCTGGCACTCGCTCTGCGCGCCCTGGCAGGTCGAGCAGATGTTCATCATCAGCTCCGCGCCCTCGACCTGCTGGGCGAGCGCGAACGTGCGCGCGTTGAGCGTGTCGGCGAGCTCCTGGTTGTGCTCGGCGATCACGCCCGCGCCGCGTGCAGCACGCGCGGTCGAGCTCGACCAGCTCGATGTCGAGCATCGGCGCGACCTTGGCCATCGAGCCGTGCAGCTCGGGGGTGAAGCCGCGGCTGACGCAGCCGGGCCAGTAGGCGACCTTCATTTGCCCAGACCCTCCTCGGTGTCGCGCTGCTCGGTCGGCGTGTCGGCGGCCTCGGCGCCGGGGTCTGAGTCGGGCTCTTTGCCGCCTGGCTCAGCCGTGACGCCGGCCGCGACCGGATCGCTCGCACGCTGCGGGCTGGCGGCGGCCTGCTCGGGCGCCTCGTCGTCGCCGGAGATGTACAGGTTCAGCTCGTAGCGCTTCTCGCGACCCTCGACCTTGTCGTAGATCCGCCTGCACCGCTTTCAGGTCCTGCTTGGGGATCTTGTGCGGCTTCAGCGCGCCCATCGGCGTGACCTTGCGGCGCAGCAGCGCCTTGGTGATCGACGGCAGCGAGCTGAGCAGCTCGTTGCCGGCCGGCGGGCGCGAACTTGCCGAACCACGAGTTGCCGCCGTAGGAGCGCGGCAGCAGCTCGGCCTCCCACAGCAGGCCGTTGTCCTTGATCAGCGTCGTGAACGCCTGCCTCGTGGCGCTCGCCGTTGTTGCGGTCGACGATGTGGTGGTCGTTCGCCGGCGCGCCGGCGCAGGCGCATGATCTGGCTCATCGGGGCGACGCCCTTCGGGCAGGCCTCGATGCACTTGAAGCAGTGGGTGCAGTCGTAGATGCCGTCCGGGTCCTCGGCGAGGTCCTTGAGCCGCTCGAACTGCTGGTCGTCGCGCGGGTCGCCGACGAAGCGGTAGGCCTTGGCCAGCGCCGCCGGGCCGATGAAGAGCGGGTCGACCTCCATCGCCAGGCAGTCCGACACGCAGGCGCCGCACTGGATGCAGGCCATCGACTGCGTGACGTCGACCATGCTCTCGCGCGGCACGATGTACTCGCGCTCGGGGATCGGCTGCTTGTTGATCAGCCACGGCGTGACGCGCTGGATCTTCTTCCAGTGGACCGCGTCCATGTCGACGATCAGGTCCTTGATGCACGGGCATGTTGCCCATCGGCTCGATCTCGATGACGCCGTCGCGCGACGCCGGCGAGCGCGGTGTCGAGGTGGGTGTGGCAGGCCAGCGCCGGTTCGCCGTTGACGCGCACGCCGCACGAGCCGCAGATCGCCGCGCGGCACGAGCAGCGGATGCCGATCGAGCCGTCGAAGCGCGCCTTGGCCTGCAGGATCCCCTCGAGCACCGAGCGGTGCGGCTCGAGCTCGATCGTGTGCTCGTCCCAGTACGGGGCCTCGCCCGACTCCGGGTCGTAGCGGCGGAGGCGCAGCGTGAACTCCTGCGGAGCTGCCGTGTGCGCCGCTGAGGTTGCTGTTTGCGTCTCAGCCATCAGTACTTCCTCTCCTCGGGCTGCCACTGGGTGATCGTCACCGGCGAGTAGCTGACCTGCGGTCCGTCGCCGTTGCGCGTGATGTCGATGTGCTTGAGCCACTCCTCGTCGTTGCGCTCGGGGTAGTCGGTGCGGAACTGCGCGCCGCGCGACTCCTTGCGCTCGATCGCGCCGACGACGGTCGTCTCGGCGCAGTCGAGCATGTAGCCGAGCTCGATCGCGCCGAGCACGTCCTGGTTGAAGACCGTGCCGCGGTCGTCGATCGTACGCGCTTGCCGGCCTCCTCCTTGAGCCGCGCGAACGACCTCGAGCGCGCTCTGCAGGCCCTGCTCGTCGCGGAAGACGGCGACGTTCTGGTTCATCATCGTCGCCGAGCTCGTCCTTGATCTCCGAGACGCGCCGGCCGTCGCGCGGCGCGGTCGATGATCGCGTCGATCGCATCGGCGTCGCGGCGCAGCTGCGCGTGCGTGTCGATCTCGGGCATCGCCATCCCGCCGGCGCGCGCCGCGGCGTGCTCGCCCGAGCGGCGGCCGAAGATCAGCGTGTCCAGCAGCGAGTTGGCGCCGAGGCGGTTGCCGCCGTGGACCGACACGCAGGCGACCTCGCCGGCCGCGTAGAGGCCCGCGATCGGCGTCGCGCCGTCGATGTCGGTCTTGACGCCGCCCATGATGTAGTGCTGGCCGGGGCGGATCAGTGATCGGCTCGCGCGTGATGTCGACGCCGGCGAAGTCCTTGCCGATGTTGACGATCTCGCGCAGCGCCTCGAGCGTGCGCTTGCGCGGCACGACGGTGATGTCGAGGTAGATGCCGCGCGCCGCCGGGGCCGACGCCGCGGCCCTCGTTGATCTCGGTCTGCTCGGCGCGCGAGACGACGTCGCGCGAGGCGAGCTCCATCTTGTTGGGCGCGTACTTCTCCATGAAGCGCTCGCCGTCGGCGTTGAGCAGGTGCGCGCCCTCGCCGCGCGCGCCCTCGGTGATCAGGAAGCCGTTCTCGACGAGCATCGTCGGGTGGTACTGGACCATCTCCATGTCCATCAGCGGCGCGCCGGCGCGGTAGGCCTGCGCGATCCCGTCGCCGGTGCAGATCAGCCCGTTGGTCGTCGGCTTGTAGCACTGCCCGGCGCCGCCGGAGGCGAGGATCACGTTCTTGGCCGTGAACGTCTCCATCCGCCCGGTGCGGATGTCGCGCGCCGATCACGCCGCACGCAGCGGCCCTGCTCGTCGTGCAGGAGCGAGGTCGTGAACCACTCCTCGTAGCGGTCGACCGTCTCGTGGTACTTCATCAGCTGCTCGTAGAGCACGTGCAGCATCGCCTGGCCGGTGATGTCGGCGACGTAGGCGGTGCGCTTCATCGAGGCGCCGCCGAACGCGCGCAGGTCCATCTCGCCGTTCTCGTTGCGGTGGAAGGTGACGCCGATGTGCTCGAGGTGCATGACCTCGGCGGGCGCCTCCGAGCACATGACCTCGATCGCGTCCTGGTCGCCGAGGAAGTCGGAGCCCTTGACGGTGTCGTAGGCGTGCGAGCGCCAGTCGTCGGCGAGGTTGATCGCGGCGTTGATCCCGCCGGCGGCGGCGACCGAGTGCGAGCGCACCGGGTGGACCTTGCTCATGATCGCGACGCTGGCGCCCTCCCGGGCCGCGGCGAGCGCCGCGCGCTGGCCGGCGAGGCCGGCGCCGATGATCAGGACGTCGTGTGCTGGCATGGCTCTCTGAGGTCGACTTACGTGGGGAAGTGGGGTCGCTGCGGGCGGGACTCTATAACGCTCGGGCGCTCGGACCCTCTCACAGGCGCTCCCATGCTCAGGCCGCGACTCGCAGCGCTTTGCGCACCTCGGCCAGCGTCACGACGCCCCGAAGCACGCCGTCGCGATCGACCGCGACCATCGCGCCGAGGCGTCCGAGACCCTCCGATCCGAGCAGCGACTCGAGCGGTTCGCCCTCGTCGATGCGCACGTGCATGTCCGGCTTCGAGCACGTCCACGACGGGCAGCGCCGGGCGCCCGGCCGCAGATCTCGGCATCGACTCGCGCGGCGGCGACGACGCCGAGGAAGTGGTGCGCCGGGTCGACGACCGCGAACCACGGCCAGCGGTAGCGCAGGAAGAACTGGTCGTGGGCGTCGAGCAGCGTCGCGCTGGCCGGGATCGTGACGGGCTCGCGGTCCATGATGTCGGCGACCGTGACGCTCTCGATGCGCGTGCCGAGCACTCCCTGGACGACGGCCGCGCCGGCCGCCTGGTAGAGGAAGCAGGCGAGCAGAATCGCACCACACGCCGGCCGTGCCGACGCCGTTTGCAAGCCACCACAGCCCGAGCGCGCCGAGCACCAGCGCGAAGCCCTGCCCGGCGCGGCCGGTCGCGCGCGTGGCGCGGTTGCGGTCACCGGTGCGCCACCAGATCGCGGCGTGAGCGATGCGCCCGCCGTCGAGCGGGAAGGCCGGCACGAGGTTGAACGCGAGCACGAGCACGTTGATCGTGGCCAGCCAGCTCAGCCACACCAGCGCGGGCGTCGCGTGGAGCACTTCTTCGCCGAGGGCGAGCTTCGAGAAGGTCGTGCCGCTCGTGAGCAGCCGTCCGGCGACCACGCACGCGACGATCACGACGAGTGTCACGAGCGGGCCGGCGGCGGCGACGCGGAACTCGGTCTTGGGGTCGCGTGACTCGCTCGGTGCGCGTGATCCCGCCGAACACCCACAGATCGATGCCGGCTACCTGCAGGCCGCTGCGCCGGGCGACTAGTGCATGCCCGAGCTCGTGCAGCACGATCGAGGCGAAGAACGAAAGCACCGAGGCGACGGCCACGAGATAGGCGGTCGTGCGCGAGCCGCCGAGCTGGCTGTGGAAGACGGGCGTGACGAAGATGATGAAGACGAACAGCACGACGAACCAGCTGATGCTGACACCGACGCGGATGCCGAAGATGCGGGCCAGCTGGAAGTTCGTGCGAGGTTTCACACAGACAATGGTAGGCGCGCGGGGCGCCGCTGCTCAGCGGTCGACGTCGGGCAGGGCGCGCCCGATGATCGCGCCGAAGTCGCTGTCGGCGGGCAGCGTGCCGTACTCGAGGCCGCCGTCCCCGCCCAGGCGCGAGGCGCAGAACGCGTCGGCCACGGCTGTGGGCGCGTGGCGCACGAGCAGCGAGCCCTGCAGGCACAGCGCCATCTCTTCGACGACGCGGCGCGCGCGACTCTCGAGCGTGGCCGGGTCGCTGAAGCGCTGCTTCAGGCCATCCACGCGCGCGTCCAGGCGCGCGTCTGCGCCGCCGGCCTGCTCGACCTCGTGCAGGAAGACCTCGAGCGAGCGCGGCGAGCGCGTCAGCGCGCGCAGCACGTCGAGGCTCATCACGTTGCCCGAGCCCTCCCAGATCGAGGCCAGCGGCGCCTCGCGGTACAGGCGCGGCATGCCGGACTCCTCGACGTAGCCGGCGCCGCCGAAGCACTCGAGCGACTCGAAGGCGTGGTTGGGGGCGCGCTTGCAGCGTCCAGTACTTGCCGACGGCCGTCGCCAGGCGCTTGAACAGCTGCGCGTCGGTCTCGTTCTCGCCGGCGTCGGCGTCTTCCTGCGCTTCGTCGTAGGCACGGGCCAGGCGCATCGCCAGTGCGGTCGTGGCCTCGGACTCGATGCAGAGGTCGGCGAGCACGTTGCGCATCAGCGGCTGGTCGATCAGCGTCTTGCCGAAGGCGCTGCGGTGAGCGGCGTGCTGAGTGGCCGAGGCGACGCCGCTGCGCATCCCGGCGGCGGCGCCGATCACGCAGTCCAGGCGCGTGTGCCCGACCATCTCGATGATCGTCGGCACGCCGCGGCCGGGCTCGCCGACCATGCGCGCCCAGGCGCCGTGGAACTCGACCTCCCTCGAGGCGTTCGAGTGGTTGCCGAGCTTGTCCTTCAGGCGCTGGATGTGAAACGCGTTGCGCGAGCCGTCGGGCAGGATCCGCGGCATCGAGAAGCACGAGAGGCCCTCCTCGGCCTGCGCGAGCACGAGGAACAGGTCGGACATCGGCGCCGAGCAGAACCACTTGTGGCCGACGATCTCGTACTCGGCGCCGGCGCCACCGCCGTTCAGCGCGCGTGCGACGGTCGTGTTGGCGCGCACGTCGGAGCCGCCCTGCTTCTCGGTCATCGCCATGCCCGCAGATCGCGCTGCCCTTCTCGCCGGCCGGCACGAGGCGTGGGTCATAGCTCGTCGACATCAACAGCGGCTCCCACTCGGCGGCCAGCTCGGGCTGGGCGCGCAGCGCGGGGATCACGGCGAAGGTCATCGTGATCGGACAGCAGAAGCCGGCCTCGGCCTGCATCGCGGTCACGTAGAGGGCGGCGCGCGCGGTGTGCGGCGCGGCTTCCTCGCTCGTCCACGGCAGCGAGTGCAGCTCGTTGGCGACGCCCATCTGCATCAACTGGTGCCAGGCGGGGTGGAACTCGACCTCGTCGATGCGATTGCCGACGCGGTCGAAGGTGTGCAGCACGGGCTTGTTCTCGTTGGCCAGCCGGCCCCACTCCTGCTGCGGCGCACCGCCGATCAGGCGGCCGAGGTCGGAGGCGCGCTCGCGCACCCAGCCGGCCCCCTCGCGCTCGGTCGCCTCGACGAGCGGTGTGTTGCTCTCGAACACATCGACGCCTTCGAGCGGCGGCGCCTGGTTGAAGACGGTGTGCGTCTTCCACGGCGCGTCGCCGACGGCGGCTCGCGGCATCGTGCTGGCCATGCGGACAGTCTCGCAGAGATCGCGCCGCTCGTGGTGCTTGACGACTCGCACGCACGGTGCTCGCCAAGCTGTGCCATCCCCGCTCGCGGATAGCCTGTGCGCATGCTCGCCGGGGTAGGCAAATCGATCCTCAATCGACGCGCGCGCCGGCTCCTGGCGCTCGTGCCGGCGCTGGCTCTGGCGGTCGCGATCACGCTCGCGACCGGCGCGATCGCAGCGCCCTCGCTCGCGCCCACATCGCCGCAACAGCCGACGATCGCCTACGTGACCCAGTCGGGCGCCTCGAAGCCGCTCGTATGGACGATGCACAGCGACGGCTCGCAGAAGACGAGCCTCGGTGAAGGCTTCTCGCCGCAGATCTCGCCCAACGGGCAGCAGGTGGCGGTGTCGCTGTTCGGCGCCGGCGCGAGCGAAACGGGTCCCGCGCTCGGTGTCTACTCGACGGTGGGCGCGCCTGTGCAGACCTACTTGAGCCTGAAGGGCGAAACGGCCCAGCCGCTCGGCTGGTCGCCCGACGGTCGCTATCTGGCGGTCGACGTGCAGTCGACGGCGCTGAAGCGCGGCGTGCAGCTATCGGGTCTCGCGATTCTCGACACGCAGTCGGCGAAGCTCAGCGTGATCGCCCACGGACAGCCGTTCGGCGCAAGCTTCGCCCCCAACGCCAGCGATGAAGTCGTCTACGGCCTCGCGCATTCGCAGTCGCTCTCGGCGCGCGTGAACATCTATCGCGCGAAGCCCGACGGCTCGGGCACGGTGGCGCTGACGAGCGACGGCCGCAGCCTGTTCCCGCTGTGGGGCCCGGGCGCGATCGCCTACGACCGCGAGCGCTTGCGCCGAGAGGACGCGCCGGTCTATGAGATCTGGCTACGTCCGTCGAAGGGAAAGACGCGTCGCTTGACGAACGTCCGCGTGCGCTCGCTGGTCTCGGGGCTGATCCCGGTGGCCTTCTCGGCCGACGGCAGCAAGCTGCTGGCGCAGTTCGTGGGGCAGGACACGAGCGAAGCGTGGACCGTTCGCGTTTCCTCAGGACGCGCACATCGCCTGACCCCAAAGGGCGCACGTCTTCCGCTGGAGGCGGCCGGTATCTCAACGGACGGCAGCACGCTGCTCGTCAACGAAGGCGGACTCGACGGCCCCGCTTCGGAAGGCCGTGTCGCGACGCTGCCGTTCGCTGGCGGTCGCTCGACCGTGCTGGTCGCGCACGGCTCGCAGGCCAGCTGGAACGGCTGACGGCGCCTCGCGCGCGGGCTGCGCCGCTCGAGCCGGGCCGTCCAGCGCGCCAGAGTGCTCTCGCCGTCGCGAGATAGCATCGGCGGCCCCACCCGCAAACGCCCGAGGACGAGACATGGCCAAGATCAAGGTGAAGAACCCCGTCGTGGAGCTGGACGGCGACGAGATGACGCGGATCATCTGGTCGTTCATCAAGGAGAAGCTGATCGTCCCGTACCTGGACGTCGAGCTGAAGTACTTCGACCTCGGCATCGAGAGCCGCGACGCGAGCGAGGACCGCATCACGGTGGAAGCGGCGGAGGCGATCAAGCAGTACGGGGTGGGGGTCAAGTGCGCGACGATCACGCCGGATGAGGCGCGCGTGCAGGAGTTCGGCCTGAAGGAGATGTACCGCTCGCCGAACGGGACGATCCGCAACATCCTCGGCGGCGTGATCTTCCGTGAGCCGATCGTGATCAAGAACGTGCCGCGCCTGGTTCCGGGCTGGACGAAGCCGATCGTGATCGGCCGCCACGCCTTCGGCGATCAGTACCGCGCGACCGACATGGTCGTCCCGGGCGAGGGCTCGCTGACGCTCACGTTCACACCGAAGGACGGCAGCGAGCCGGTCGAGCTCGACGTGTACGACTTCCCGGGTGGCGGCATCGCGCTGGCGATGTACAACCTCGACGACTCGATCCGTGACTTCGCGCGCGCCTCGCTGCGCTACGGACTGGACCGCGGCTACCCGGTCTACCTGTCGACGAAGAACACGATCCTCAAGCGCTACGACGGACGCTTCAAAGACCTCTTCGAAGAGATATACGAGGCGGAGTTCAAGAGCGACTTCGAGGCTGCGGGCATCACCTACGAACACCGCCTGATCGACGACATGGTCGCGGCGGCGCTGAAGTGGGAAGGCGGCTACGTGTGGGCGTGCAAGAACTACGATGGCGACGTGCAGTCGGACACCGTCGCGCAGGGCTTCGGCTCGCTGGGGCTGATGACTAGCGTGCTGATGACAGCCGACGGCAAGACGGTCGAGGCGGAGGCGGCGCACGGCACGGTCACGCGCCACTACCGCCTGCACGAGCAGGGCAAGCCGACCTCGACGAACCCGATCGCCTCGATCTTCGCCTGGACGCGTGGCCTCGATGCCCGCGGGCGGATGGATGAGACGCCTGAGGTCAGCGATTTTGCACAGACGCTGGAGCGCGTCTGCGTGCAGACGGTCGAAGAGGGCAGGATGACCAAGGACCTCGCCCTGCTGATCGGTCCGGACGAGCCCTGGCAGACGACCGAGGAGTTCCTTGCCTCGATCGACGAGAACCTGAAAGCGGCGATGGCGTGAGCTGAGCCGCTCCGCCTCCAAGATCGCCCTGCGATGGCACGACGAAAGCCATCAATCAATCGATAGATAAATAAAAAATCCGGCAACGCTGTTGCCCGAGAACCGCATCAGGAGATGACATGAGCAATCCCGTCAAAGTCACAGTCACCGGCGCCGCCGGGCAGATCGGCTACAGCCTCGTCTTCCGCATCGCCAGCGGCCAGCTGCTCGGTCCGGAGCAGCCGGTCGACCTGCGCCTGCTCGAGATCCCGCAGGCGATGGGGGCGCTCGAGGGCGTCGCGATGGAGCTCGTCGACTGCGCCTTCCCGCAGCTGACGGGGCTCGACCTGCACGACAGCGCGGAGGACGCCTTCGACGGCGTCAACGTCGCGCTGCTGGTCGGCTCGCGCCCGCGCACGAAAGGGATGGAGCGCGCCGAGCTGCTCTCGGAGAACGGCAAGATCTTCACGGGGCAGGGCAAGGCGCTGAACGCGAAGGCGGCCTCGGACGTGAAGATCCTCGTCGTCGGCAACCCGGCCAACACGAACTGCCTGATCGCGATGAACAACGCGCCGGAGATCCCGCGCGAGCGCTTCACGTCGATGATGCGCCTCGACCACAACCGCGCGATCGCGCAGCTGGCCAACAAGGTCGAGTGCCCGGTGACGGACGTCAGCCAGATGGGCGTGTGGGGCAACCATTCGCCGACGATGTACCCGGACCTGTTCCACGCCGAGGTGCGCGGTCACCTGGCGGCCGGCGTCGTCGACGACCAGGCGTGGATCGAGAACGACTTCCTGCCGAACGTCGGCAAACGCGGCGCGGCGATCATCGAGGCGCGCGGATCCTCCTCGGCGGCCTCTGCGGCCAGCGCGGCGATCGATCACGTCAGCGACTGGATCAAAGGCACGAACGGCGGTTGGGTCTCGATGGGGATCGCCTCGGACGGCTCGTACGACATCCCCGAGGGTCTGATCTGCGGCTTCCCGTGCACTTGCGACGGCGGCGAGTACAAGATCGTGCAGGGCATCGAGCTCGATGCGTTCTCACGCGAGAAGATCGACGCCTCGGTGCTCGAGCTGACCGAGGAGCGCGACACGGTCAAAGAGCAGGGCCTGATCTAGCCAGATCGTACAAGCGCCAGCAGCGGTCGTTGCGGGCGCAAGCGATTGAGAAACAGAAAGGGCGCGGTCTTTGGACCGCGCCCTTTCCCATTTCATTAACCGAAATCCTTTTCGAAAAGCCATTGCCCGCCTAGGGGGCGTCGGCCTTATGTCAAGTGCAATTCCACCCTGCCTCGGGAGCAAATTGCGCTCGATTCAACCCGAAAGGCTAGCCTTTCGGGTGCCAACCCCGTCCCTGCTTCGAGACCTTGTTTTCCTGCTCGAGCCCAGGCAGCACGCGGTACAGGTAGTTCTGCTTGATGCCCATCTTGGCAGCGAGCTCGGGGATCGTGATACCGGGCTGGCCTTGCACGAAGGACAGCGCCTCGGCTGCACGCGTGCCGCTGCCTTTACGGCGTCCGGCGCGCCTGCCCGCCGGCCTGCCCGCTTTTGGCCTGCCCGCTTTTTTGCGTCCTGCTTTGGCGGGCGCGGCGGCTGCGGCGCCTTTGCGGCTCACCGAGCCACGCGGGCGTCCGGGCCCGCGGCGGCGGGGAGCGGTTGCCGTTGCGGTTACGGTCGCAGCCGTGCCACCGACACCCTCCAGCGCCGAAGCAGCTGCCTCGAGGCGGTTGTACTCATCGACGGCCGGCTTGAGATCCTTCAGCCGGTCAGCGATCTCTTTGCGCTTCTGATCAAGGAAGTCGGTCACAGTTGCATCCTCTTCACTAGGTAAAAACGCCCTAAAGCATCTTGCCGATCCACTCAGGGCAACATTGGGACGAACTCACCTTACTAGTTCCACACAGGTGAGCTGGGGCCAATGCTACTTCTCTACATATGAACGCAAGCGATCGAGCGTGCGCTTGGCCTCGCGTTCGGGCATGCCTCCGACGAGCGCACGGCTGACCAACGCGCCGATCGGGCCGAGCGGCGGGCGGAACTCGTTGCGGTAGTCAAAGCGCGTCTTTCCGTCAACGCCACTCAACACATATTCGGTACGCGCCCGCGAACGTGCCGGCCCGCGGCCCTCCCAGACGGCCTTGATGGCGGGCTCGCACTCGACCAGGCGCCAGCGAACGTCGAGGCTCACGCCGCGCAGGTGGATCTGCTGCTCCATCTCAAAACCGACGCGCGGGGGACCGTGATCGGCGTGCACGAGCTTGCGGTGAATTGTCACCCAATCGTTTAGCCGCTCGGGGTCCATCACGACCTGCCACACGCGCTCGCGCGGCGCGGCGATCTCAGTGGAGACCGTTACGACGCTCATCGACGGGGGCTCATCTAGCGCGCAGCCAGCCGCTCGGAGGCTTCCCACTCGCCCAGCGCATATTCTACGGCGGCATCGAAGCTGTGCAGCGGAACGTCGAGCAGCTCCTCAGCGTGATCGTCGGCCGGCAGCAGGTCGCCGTGCAGGCTCTCCATCAACGGCACGACGAGGTCTGGATCCTCACTCGCGATCGCCGCCGCCACGCGCCCTGTGAAGCCGGTCGCGCTCACGCCGATTCCCAGTGTCGGGCGGTACACCATCATCAGCTCGGCGATCCGCTCGATCATCGCGCCGTAGGACAGCACGTCGGGCCCGCCGACGTCGAGTGAGCGAGCGCCGACGTCGGCGCTCGCCGCCGAGACGAGCATCTCGGCGATGTCGCGCTCGTCGATCGGTCGTGTGCGGTAGCGCCGCCAGGCGGGCAGCGCGAGCACGCGCATGCGCTCGACCAGGTGCACGAGCAGGCGGAAGGAGCGTGAGCGTGCGCCGATCACGATCGACGCGCGCAGCGCGACCGAGTCTGGCACGGCCGCGAGCAGCACGTGCTCGACCTCCTCGCGACTTGCCAGATGACGCGAGCGCGTTCGCTCGCGCGAGTCGCCGAGCAGGCCGCCGAGGTAAACGATTCGCCGCACCCCGCGATCTGCGGCCGCCGCGGCGAAGTTCTCGGCGGCGAGCCGCTCGCGCTCCTGGAATGGTCCCTGCCCGGCGCCGGCGCGCTCCATCGAGTGGATCAGGTAGTAGGCGACCTGTACGCCGTCGAGCGCCTCGAGCAGGCCCTCGCCGGTGATCGCGTCGCCGCGCACGACCGGCACCCCGGCGTGCACGCGCGAAGGCGTGCGCGCCAGGGCGCGCACGTCGTATCCACGAGACTGCAGGCGCGGAGCGAGCAGCGCGCCGATGAAGCCGCTGGCGCCGGTGAGGAGTACGCGCATGCATCCACATGATGGCGAGTGCCCGGCCGCGAGCCCGTGATCTGCCATCCAGCGCCAGCGATCCTCCGCAAAGTGCAGGGCGATCTCCGCGATCGTCACATCCGAGCCACTCGATTCCGGCTCTTTCCGGGTAGCAATTTGTTTTGTCTGCGATTTGCGGGGTGGCCGCGTGCTGCCCCTCGCCGACGATGCTTTGATGCCACCCGTCCGTTCAATCAGATGGCTGGGAGGCAGTGGGTGGCAACGAGAACACAGGGCAAGCGGGCGGCGCGAAAGGTCAGCTGCGAGGAATGCTTCTTTCGCTGCAACCTGCTCTGCGCGCTCGACCTGCCTGAGCCGTGCGCCACGTTTCGTCCCAACGAGGCGCAGCTGCGCCCGCCGCAGCAGTTGCACTTCGTCTTCCGCCAGGAGCGCCGCTCGCGCGCCGCGTGGTCGTTTCCCTCAGCGCAGGAGCAGGCCGCGCTGCACGCCTAGTCTGGGCGCTCGGCCACCCGGCGTTCGCTGTGCCGCGCGATCCAGTTCGCGCCTGGCGTGTCGGAGATGCCGTGCAGCAGGATCGAGCAGAACACGACGAGCGCCGTCAGGTCGAAGATGCGTACGCCGCCGGCGATGTTCTCGTCGAGCACGATCAGCGCGAACGTCATCGAGGCGACGCCCTTCGGTCCGAACCAGCCCATGAACAGGCGCGTGGCCGTGTCGGTGCGCGTGCCCGCGAGCGACAGCCACACGGCGAGCGGTCGCGCGATCAGAAAGACGACACCGACGAGCGCGATCGCCGCCCAGCCCTCGCGCGTGAAGGCGTGCACGGTGAGCAGCGAGCCGAACACGAAGAAGATCCCGAGCTTGACGATTTCGACGATCTCTTCGCCGTTGCGCTCGAAGTGTGCGCGCGCGTCGGGCCTGCGCACGCCGAGCACGATCGCCGCCACGAACACCGCGATGAAGCCGTTGCCTTTCGGTGAGAGCACGGTCACGCCGTAGGTCGCGAAGGCCGTGCCCAGTGCGAACAGCGACTTCTGATGTGACGGGATCGACAGCGACGGCGGCGTGCCCGTCTCGCGCGGCATAAGGAGCGAGGCGATCCAGCCGCAGGCGAGACCGTAGAGCAGGCCGAGGCCGACGTCCTGCAGCACGAACTTCCACCACACGAAGTGCCCCGAGTCGACGCTCAGCGCCGCGAGGAAGGCGAGTACGGCCGGCAGCGCCAGGCCGTCGTTCAGCCCCGACTCGAGGTTCAGCGAGTGGCGCACCAGGCGCGGCACGCGCGGGTTGGTGACGATGCTCGACGTCAGCACAGGGTCGGTCGGCGCGAGCAGCGCGCCGAGCAGGAACGACTCCGTCCAGGAGAATCCGATCAACAGGCGCGCCGCGCCCGCCACGATCAGCGTCGTCAACGGCATCGCCAGTGCGAGCTTGCGCAGCGGCAGGTGCCACGCACGCTGCAGCATCTCGCCCTCGACCTCGAGACCGTCGCGGAACAGGATCACGATCAGCGCCGCGAACGCCAGATCCTGCACGAAGCTCGAGCGCGCGCGGAAGTCGATCCAGTCGAGGCCCCCGTTGCCGAGCACGAAGCCGGCGAGCACGAACAGCGCCGCCAGCGAGAGCATCGAGCGGCGCGCGAGCCCCGAAGCGAGCGCCCCGAGCATCAGCAGCAGCCCCAGCACCGTGACTGTCGCCTGGAACGTGGGCATCGAGCGCAAGCCTCGCACGTCCGCCCGGCGGTTCCGTCGCGAGCGGCGATTGGCCGCTATCGCTTGGCACCATCCGGGGTATATTTGCCACACCCAGCAAAGCTTCGGCAGAGACGAGGTTCGGTGATGGCAGCGAAGGACAGGATCAACAAGGCCGGCGAAGCCGCGCGAGCGGCGCAGCGCAACCGCTACCTGCAGCGTCTGCTCGAGGACGAGGAGCTGCGTGGCTCCCTGCTCACCGCGTACGGCGCCGCACGCAGCGCATACGGGCGCATGTCAAACGGCAAGCCCGCCACGGAGGCGCTGTTCGAGGACAAGAAGCTCCAGCGCGAGCTGAAGGAGGCGGCGGACGCGCTGCGCAACGCCTCGAGCTCGCTGCGCGAGCAGCCAAAGCGTCAGCGCAAGGGTGGCATCGGCCGCTCGCTGCTGCTGCTCGCCGTGGCCGGGGTGCTTGCGGTCGCGCTCAGCGAGGGCCTGCGCTCGAAGGTGCTCGACCTGCTGTTCGGGGCCGAGGAGGAGTTCGACTACAGCTCGACGACCGCTCCGGCCGAGCCCGCGCCCGCGAGCGCGCCGGCCGCCTGATCGGAATCCGCCCGCAAGGATGAGCGCAGCGGACGCAGTGACCCTGGAGACCGACGCCGCGGAGCGGGGCTCCGCGGCGGACGGCTCTGGAGAGACGAGCGCCGTCGGAGCCGGCGGGCGCTCGCTCTCCGGCGAGAAGGCCCAGCGGATCGTCGAGGCGATGCGTCGCAGTGTCGCGCGCCGCGGCACGGCCGGCTCGACCTTCGATCACGTCTCGCGCGAGGCCGGCGTCTCGCGGGGCCTTCTGCACTATTACTTCGGCACCAAGGAGCAGCTGCTCGTCGAGGCCGCGCGGCGCGACTGCGAGCTGCGCATGGAGGTGCTCGAGCACCAGCTCGCCGGGGCGCAGACGGCCGACGACTTCATCGACCTGATGGCACAGAACCTGCAGGAGACCGTGCGCGAGGACCCCGAGTTCGTCACGCTCGTCTTCGAACTTTTCATGCTCTCGCGTCGCAACGAGGACATCGCGACCGAGTACCGCGGGCTGATGCAGCGCATGCGCAGCCAGGTCGCCGCGATGCTCGCGCTCGCCCAGGGCGAGGGCATCCTGCGCCTGCACGCCGAGCCGGAGGCCGTCGCCGACGTGCTCTTCTCACTCGGCGACGGGCTCGCCCTGCGCATGCTCGCCGACCCCGACCGTGATTTCTCAGCGACCGTCCACGCCGGGATCGTCGCCGTGCGTGCCCTGCTGACCGACTAGCGACCGACTCGCGCGCGCCGACCGACTAGCTTCAAGGCATGCCCATCTACGAGTACCGCCGCCCCGACGGGACGACGTTCGAGCTCCAGCAGTCCTTCAGCGAAGAGGCGCTGACCGTCGACCCCGACACGGGCGTACCCGTCGAACGCGTGCTGCACCCGCCCGCCGTGCACTTCAAGGGCAAGGGCTTCTACAACACCGACTACGGCACGCGCAAGCGCCAGCGCGAGACGGCCGCTGCCGCCGAGGGCTCCTCCGGCAAGGACTCGTCATCTTCGAAGGACTCCTCCTCGAAGGAGAGCTCGTCGTCCTCGAGCGAGAGCTCGAGCTCGAGCTCCTCCTCCGGCGACGGCGGCAAGGGCGAGAAGAGCTCGAGCTCCAAGGATTCCGGCAAGTCCAAGGACGCCAAGCCCGCCGCGAGCAAGAAGGACTGAGCCTCAGCCGGACATGAACTGCGCGACGGCCGCGCGGCGCTCGGCTTCGGAGACGCGCAGGCCGACCTCGCCGTCGGGCAGCGTCGCAACCCCTTCGGGCTTGAGCACGCGCGTCGGCGGCGTACCCGAGACGGCCATCGCGCCGAACAGCCCGAGCAGCGTCGGCCCGCTCATGTCCGAGATGATCGCCGGCGGCGCGTCCCACGCGATCCACGGTAGGCGCACGAAGCTCGACGGTGAGAGCAGCCTGCTCTTCATCGCGCTGAACAGCGCCTGCTGGTGTTCTGCACGCTGCAGGTCGGTCTGGTTGGGCGCGCACAGGTTCTCGCGCGTTCGTGCCAGCGCGAGCGCCTGCTTGCCGTCGATGTGGTGCGTGCCCTTGGGCAGGCGCAGCGTGTAGCCGCCGTTGCGAAAGCCGCCGGCGATCCGCGAGATCACGCAGCCGCCCGTGTAGTCGACGCCGCCCATCGCGTCGATCAGCTGCGGGAAGTCTTCGAAGTTGACTTCGACGATGTGGTTGATCGGGATGTCGAGATAGCGCTTGATCACCGAGATCGACAGCGCCGGGCCGCCGAAGGCGTAGGCCGCGTTGATCTTCTGCAGCCCGTGGCCCGCGATTTCGATCACCGTGTCGCGCGGGATCGACAGGCGCGAGTCGTGCCCGCCGCCGATCCGCATCAGCATGATCGAGTCCGAGCGGCTCGGGCCCGAAGTGTTGGCGCCCGGTTCCTTGCTCCCCTTCGGACGGCGGTCGGAGCCGAGCACGAGGATGTTGTTGGCTGAGGTCAGCGGGAAGCCCGAGGGGTCGAGCACGCCGGCCACGTCCTTCGGCGGCGCCGTGCGCTCGAAGTGCGAGCTGATCAGGAACAGCACGAGCGAGAGCGCCAGCCAGGCGAAGATCAGCCCGATCAGGCAGAGCACGGCTCGTTTGAACGTGAGTCGGCGCCACCAGTCGGCGAAGCGCTGCGCTCTGCTGCGGCCGGGTGCGACGACCTGGCCGGGGCCTCTCGCGCCGCTCCGTCCGCCGCCGCCTCCTCGCAGCCCGCGGCGGGCGCTGCGCTTGGGTCGCTCGCCGCGCTTGCCGTCCGCGCCGTGGCGCGGCTGCTGGGCCTGCTGTGCCTCGCGCTCGCCGAACAGCCGGCGCCGCGCGCGGTAGCGCGTGTACCTGGGCCGGGGCTCGCCGCGCCCAGGGTCTTGCTCGGACGGCATCGGGTGGACCCTATATTTGCGGGATGACCCCCGTGGAGGTTGCCGGCGGCCGGCTGCTCGTCTGCCCGACGCCGATCGGCAACCTGCAGGACGTGACCCTGCGGGTGCTCGACGCGCTGCGCCGGGGCCGACGCGATCGCCTGCGAGGACACGCGCCACACGCGCGTGCTGCTGACGCGCCACGGCGTCTCGGCGGCGCTGATCAGCCTGCACGAGCACAACGAACAGCGCGCGCGCTCGAGAGCTCGTCGCGCGGATGCGCAGCGGCGAGACGATCGCGCTCGTCTCAGACGCCGGCACGCCGCTCGTGTCCGATCCCGGCTTCGTGCTCGTGCGCGAGTGTCGTCGCAACGGATCTGCCCGTCGAGGTGCTGCCCGGACCGAGCGCCGTGACGACCGCGCTCGTCGCCTCCGGGCTGCCCGCCGAGCGCTGGCGCTTCGTCGGCTTCCTGCCGCGCAAGCGCGCCGAGCTGCAGCGGCTATTCGCGCAGGCCGGCGAGACGATCGTCGCATTCGAGTCCCCGCGCCGGCTCGCCGCCACGCTCGACACGCTTGCCGGGCTGGACCCCGTTCGCCAGGTTGCCGTCTGCCGCGAGCTGACCAAGCTGCACGAGGAGGTCCGCCGCGGCACGGCCGCCGAGCTCGCCGCGCACTACGGGGCCGAGCCGGCGCGCGGGGAGATCGTGCTCGTGATCGGCGCCGCCGAGGCCGGCACGGCCTCGCGCGAGGATGCGCTTACGGCGCTGCGCGAGCTCGTCGACGCCGGCGCGCGAGCGCGTCCGGCAGCAGGCGTAGTCGCTCGCTGAGCGGCGTCGGCGCCAACGAGCTATATCGCGAGCTGACGCGCGAGCACGGCGGCGAGCGCGGCAAGGTTTGAGCGACGTGGGCCAGTAGCCTGAGCGCGGCAATGTCCTTCTACGTCACGACCCCGATCTACTACGTCAACGCGGCGCCCCATCTGGGTCACGCCTACACGACGATCGCCGCCGACGTGCTGGCGCGCCATCACCGCCAGCGCGGGGAGCACGTCGTTCTTCCTCACCGGCACCGACGAGCACGGCGAGCCGGTCGCCGACGCGGCGCACGCGCTCGGGCGTCTCGCCGCAGGAGCTCGCCGATCGCAACGCCGAGCGCTTCAAGGCGCTCGCGCCGCAGCTCGAGCGCGACGCAACGACTTCTTCATCCGCACGACCGACCCGCAGCACATGGCCAAGGTGCAGGAGGTGCTGCACGCGTGTACGCGAGAACGGCTACGTCTACGAGGGCACCTACGAGGGCTGGTACTGCCCGCGCTGCGCCGACTTCAAGGCGCGAGAACGAGATCGACGAGGGCAACCGCTGCCCGATCCACCACATCGAGCTCACGCGCGAGCAGGAGGACAACTGGTTCTTCAGGCTCTCCGCCTTCCAGGAGCGCCTGGAGGAGCTGTATCGCCGAGCGCCCGGACTTCGTGCTGCCCGCGCACGCGCTACAACGAGGCGCTCGTCGTTCATCGCGCTCCGGCCTGCAGCGACGTGCTCGCTCTCACGCCGCAAGCTGACGTGGGGCGTGCCCGTGCCGTGGGACACCGAGCACGTCTTCTACGTCTGGTTCGACGCGCTGCTCAACTACTACACGCGCGCTCTCCTACGCGCCGCGCCGGCGGGCGAGGACCTGACCGACACGCTTCTGGCCGGCCGAGCTACCACCTGATCGGCAAGGACATCCTGCAAGTTCCACACCGTCTACTGGCCGGCGCTGCTGATGGCGGCCGAGCTCGAGCTGCCCGAGCACGATGCTTCGTCCACGGCTTCCTGCTGATGGACGGCGAGAAGATGAGCAAGTCGCTCGGCAACGTGCTCGACCCGTTCGCGGTGATCGAGCGCTTCGGCGCCGACGCGCTGCGCTTCTACCTGCTGCGCGACGTGTCGTTCGGCCAGGACGGCTCGGTCTCGACGGCCGCCTTCGAGCAGCGCTACGAGAGCGAGCTGGCCAACGAGCTCGGCAACCTCGCGAGCCGCACGATCGCGATGATCGGTCGCTACCGCGACGGCGCGCGTCGCGCCGGCGCGAGCTCGACGCCGGCGCTGCGCGAGCGACTTCGACGGCCTGTCCGAGCGCGTCTCGCGAGCTGCTCGATCGCGCCGAGCTGACGCGTCGCGCTCGACGAGATCTGGCAGCGCGTGCGGCGGCTGAACCGCTACGTCGAGGAGCAGGCGCCGTGGCAGCTCGCCAAGGACGCCGGCGCGGGCGGCCGAGCTCGACGTCGTGCTGCGCATCGCTGGCCGAGGGCGCTGCGCGTCGATCGCCGTGCTGCTGTGGCCGTACCTGCCCGACGAGCGACCGAGCGAGCTGCTCGCGGCGCTCGGCGCGCCCGGACCTGTCGCTCGCGGGCGCGCGCGCTCGGCGCCGGGCCGGCTCGAGCAGGTCGAGCCGCTCGAGCCGCTGTTCCCGAAGGACCGCGGCGAGCGCGAGCTCGAGTCCGGCGAGGGCACGGCCGCGTGATCGACTGCCACACGCACCTCGACCTCGTGCGAGCCGCCCGACGCCGAGCTCGTCGCGGACGCGACGGCGGCCGGCGTCACGCGGATCCTGACCGTCGGCATCGACGGCGCCTCCTGCCGCGCCGCGCTCGCAGCGGCCGAGGCACTTCCCGCAGGTGTATCGCGGCGATCGGCCGCCATCCCAACGCGGCCACGGGCTTCGACGACGCCGACCTGGCCGAGCTGCGCGCGCTCGCCGCGCACCCGCGCTGCGTGGCGATCGGCGAGACCGGCCTCGACTTCTACCGCGACGGCGCGCCGCGCGAGGATCAGGAGCGCGCCTTCGCCGCGCAGATCGAGCTCGCGCGCGAGACGGCAAAGCCGCTCGTGATCCACACGCGCGCGGCCGAGCGACGACGACGCTCGACCAGCTCGCCGACGAAGCCGACGGCGTCGAGCGTCGTGATGCACTGCTTCTCGATGCCCGAGCGGCTCGACGAGTGCCTGCGAGCGCGGCTATGGATCTCGTTCGCCGGCAACGTCACCTACCCGAGCGCGCCGAGCTGGCCGAGGCGGCGCGGCGCGTGCCCGAGGAGCGGCTGCTGGTCGAGACCGACGCGCCGTACCTGACGCCGCAGGCCGTGCGCAAGGAGCGCAACCAGCCGGCGTTCGTCGCCCACACGCCGCCTTCGTCGCCGAGCAGCGCGGCGTGGCCGTACGCGGAGCTCGACGCGCCGTCGAGCGCAACGCGGCGCGCGTCTTCGGCTGGTGAGCGGCGCGATGGCGCAGGCTTCGCGAAGGCCCGGCAGCGCCGCCGAGCCGGACGATGGCCCAGCGCAGCCGAGCCTGCGACGGATGCGCCAGTTCGGCGTACGTCCCGACCGCGACCTCGGACAGAACTTCCTGATCGACTCGAACATCCTCGGCGTGATCGAGCGCGCCGCCGAGCTGCAGGCGCGAGGACGTCGTGCTCGAGATCGGCGGCGGGCTCGGCGTGCTCTCCGAGCACCTGGCCGAGCGCGTCGCGCACGTCCACGTCGTCGAGCTCGACGAGCGCCTGCGCGAGGCGCTGCTCGACGCGACCGGCGCGCACGCCAACGTCACCGTGCACTGGGGCGATGCGATGGCGCTCGACCTGGCCGCGCTCGACCCCGTCGCCGACCAAGGTCGTCGCCAACCTGCCCTACGGGATCGCCGCCGGCGCGATCCTGCGCACGATCGAGGAGCTCGCCGGACGTCGAGCTGTGGGTGGCGATGGTGCAGCGCGAGGTCGGCGAGCGCCTCGCCGCGCGGCCGGGCGGCGGCGACTACGGGGTGCCCTCGGTGCTCGCGCAGCTCGCCTGCGAGGTGCAGGTCGTGCTGCGGCGATCCCGCGCAGCGTGTTTCACCCGGTGCCGAACGTCGACTCGGTGCTCGTCGGCCTGCGGCGCGCGATCGGCGGCGCCCTCGGTCGCGCTGCGCGCGCTCGTCGCCGGGCCTTCGCGCACCGGCGCAAGACGCTCGCCGGCTCGCTTGCGTCTCGGGGCGTCCGGCGGCGAGCTCTCGCGCGAGCAGGTGCGCGAGGCGCTGGTCGCGCTCGGCCACCCGGCCGACGTGCGCGCCGAGCGGCTCTCGCCGGAGGACTTCCGCGCGCTGGCGGCGGCGCTCGAGCTGTGAGCTCTGCCGCCCGATACCGCGCGCTCGCGCCGGCGAAGATCAACCTCGGCCTGTTCGTCGGTCCAACGCGCGCCGGCGACGGGCGCCACGAGCTCGTCACCGTGATGCAGTCGATCTCGCTCGCCGACGAGCTGACGCTCGAGCAGGCGCCGCCGGAGGCATCGGCGGACGAGCTCGTCTGCCCCGGCGTGCCGGGAGCGCCGGAGGAGAACCTGGCCGCGCGTGCGCTTGGCGCCTTCCGCGCGGCAACCGGCTGGGAGGCGCCGCCGCTGCGCCTGAGCGTACGCAAGCGGATCCCGGTCGCCGCCGGGATGGGCGGCGGCTCGGCCGACGCGGCGGCCACGCTGCGGCTGGCACGGCACGCCTCGGGGCTCGGCGACGAGCAGCTGCTCTACGAGCTCGCCGTCTCGCTCGGCGCCGACGTTCCGGCACAGGTCTCGCCGGGGCGCTGGCTCGCTACGGGCGCCGGCGAGCAGCTGCAGGCCCTGCCCGACCCGCTGCCCTCGCTCGAGCTGCTCGTGCTGCCCTCGGCAGCGCAGCTCTCGACGGCCGACGTCTACACCGAGGCCGACCAGCTCGGCCTCACGCGCGAGGCCGACGAGCTCGAGCACGCGCGCGCCCAGCTTGCGCGGGCGCTCGAGCGCGGTGCGCCCTGCCGCCGGCTCGAGAGCTGCTGCGCAACGACCTGCAGCAGGCCGCGCTGTCGCTGCTGCCCGGAGATCGGCGGGGGCGCTTTCGGCGATCGCCGACGCCGGCGCCGAGCTGGCGCTCGTGTGCGGCTCCGGCCCGACCGTGCTCGGCCTGTTCGGTCACGCCGATGCCGCCGGGCGTGTTCAGCGAGCGCTGCTCGGACTGTCCGATCGCGATCCGCTGCCGCTGGCCGCCAACTCGGTCGGCGCGGCGTTCGGGGCCGTGGCGGAGCTGTGACGGCCCGCCCATGCGTCACAATCACGGCTTGGCACGCAACGAAGTGAGCATCCCTTGAGTCGCGCGACGATCAACGAGCTCGTCGCGATCGGCGCCGGCGCGTTCGGCTTGGCGCTGTACGTCGGGCTGATCCTCGTGCCCGCGTGGACCGCCTACACGCGCCTGTGGGAGCGCGTGGCGGCGACGTTCCTCTCGCTCTACGTGCTCGCCGTGGTCGTCGGCGTCGGCGTGGGTGCGGCCGCCGCCGTCATCTACCTCTGGGTCTAGCGTGTCCGATTTCGCGGCGCTCGACGCGATCACCGAGGCCGTCGAGTCCGGCGCGGGGCTACCCGAGGTCGTGCGCGCGGCGGCGCGCGCGCTCGAAGCGAGCCTCGCGGTGAGCGACGCGTGGGGTGCCACGCTCGCCGTCGCCGCGCGCTCGCCCGCCGAGGAGCGCGCGCTGCTGTCCGAGGGCGAGGGCGTAACGAGCATCCCGCTGCGCGTCGCCGACACGGTCGTCGGAGCGTTGCACATGCGCGCCAAGACGGAGCCGAGCGCATCGATGCGACGCCTGCTGGCGACGATGATCGCCTCCGAGGTCGAGCGCGTGCGTGCACCGGAGCGCGCCTCTGAGACGGCGGCCGCCGACTTCCTGCGCGCCGTGCTGGCGCGCGAGCTGACCGACCGCGAGGAGCTGCTCGCACGGGCCAAGGAGCTCTCGCTCGACGTGCAGGAGGGGGCGAGCATGATCGTCGCGCGCGCCCACCCGCAGGTGCCGACCGACGAGGGCTGGCGCGGGCGCGTGCGGGCCGTCGCCGAGCGCGGCGCTCGCGCCGTGGCGAGCCGTTCGATCGCGGCGCTGTCCGAACGCGAGGGGGTCGCGGGCGCCGAGGTGCTGCTGCTCGTGCCCGGCGGCGAGGAGGCGACGGCGGCGCGCGCCGCCGAGGGCATCCTGCGCGAGCTGGAGGCGGGGCTCTCGGGCTACACGTTCGCGCTCGGGCGCAGCCGCATCGCCGAGGACCCGGCCGACCTGCCGCGCGCGGCCAGCGAGGCGCTGCTGGCGGCCAACGTCGCCGAGGGCTCGCCCGACGGCGCGGCGCTGGCATTCGAGCAGACCGGCGCCTACCGCCTGCTGCTGAGCGCGATGAGCGAGAACCCGGCCGAGCTGCAGCGCTTCTACGAGGAGACGGTCGAGCCACTGGTCGCCTACGACGAGCAGTACGAGACCGACCTCGTGCGCACGCTCGAGGCGTTCCTCGAGGCCGACGGCAACGTCGCCGGCACCGCCCAGCGCCTGTTCACGCACCGCCACACGATCTACTATCGCCTTGAGCGCGTGCGCGAGCTCTCCGGCCTCGACGTCAGCTCGAGCGACGGGCGCGAGAAGCTCAGCCTCGGGCTGAAGTCGATGCGCGTGCTCGGCATCTCCTCGGCCGACGGTCCGGCCTCGGAAGCCGGCGCCGAAGGCGGGCGCGTGCCGCGCCGCTCCGGGCGCACGCCGTAGCTAGCGCGAGCGTGTGCCGAACTCGGCGGCGTAGGTGCCGCCGTGCCACTGCCCGCTGAAGCCCGAGGGCACTGAAGGGGAGACGCCGACGCCGGCGTCGCGGTATGCGCCGGTGAGGATGATCGCGCGGTGGGGCGGCGACTCCATCCAGGCCTTCACGATCCCGGCGGGCGTCGCGGTGTGCCCGGTGCCCCAGCCGATGTTCTGCGCCGCGTGCAGGCGCAGCTTGGCCTGGTGGGCGACATAGCCGGAGGCGAGGATGCGCGACAGCGGCGAGCGACCGGAGATGCTCTGGTCGCCGAAGTAGTGGCCGCGCACCATGTCCCGTGCCTGCCCCGATGCGATCCGCCCGAGCGAGGCGTTGAAGCGCAGCGCAGGCAGCTGGTGGGTGGCACGGATCTCGTTCATCAGGCACAGCGTGGCCGAGTCGATCAGCGCGTCGTTGTGCCCGTTGGGGGAGGAGTCTTCGCCGGTGCACGTCAGCGCCGAGGAGCTTGCGCGAACGCCGGCGAGGTTGCCCCCGGCGGCGCTTGCGGTCGGCAGCGCGAACGCGCCCAGCACGAGCAGCAGCGCCACCACGAGGGGTACGCCTGGATGCCTCCGCGCTCTGCTGGCTCCCCTCGGCAAGTGCAAGAATCGTTGCAGACGCATCAGATCTGCGTGTAACTAACCCGTTTTCGCCCACTCCATGCATGGAGTTGCGCACGCGCAAAGCTCGCGCCGGCATCTATCCTTCAGCGAGCCCTTGGGGGGTCGTCCAATGGCAGGACATCAGGTTTTGGTCCTGAGAATCGGGGTTCGAATCCCCGCCCCCCAGCTTCGATGGAGCTAGCATCCGCGGTGTGACTCCGGCGCCGACGGTCCTGATCCTCGCCGCGGGCCAGGGCACGCGCATGCGCTCGGCGACGCCGAAGGTGCTGCACGAGCTGTGCGGCCTGCCGATGGTGCTGTGGCCGGTGCGCGCCGCGCTCGCCGCCGGCGCCGGGCGCGTCGTCGTCGTCGACTCGCCTGCCCGCGCGATCGAGCCGGTGCTGCCGCAGGGGGTCGAGCTCGCCATCCAGCCCGAGCCGAACGGGACAGGCGGGGCGGTGGCTGCCGCGATCGAGCGCCTGGACGCGTCGGGTGGGCCGGTCGAAGGCACGGTGATCGTGCTCAGCGGCGACGTCCCGCTGATCGACGCCGAGGCTGTGCGCGAGCTGGCCGAAGCGCACGAGCGCAGCGGGGCTCCAGCGACGATGGTCACGAGCGTGCTCGCCGACCCGAGCGGCTACGGACGCGTCGTGCGCGATCGGGCGGGCGCCGTGCTGCGCGTGGTCGAGACCAAGAAGGACGGCGACGCCAGCGCCGAGGAGCTCGAGATCCAGGAGGTCAACGCAGGCATCTACGCGTTCGACGCCGCTGCCCTGCGCGAGGCGCTCCCACGCCTGAGCAACGAGAACGCCCAGGGCGAGCTGTACCTGCCGCAGGTGCTCGACCTGCTGCGGGCCGACGGAGGGACGGTGGCCGCGCACCAACTCGAGGACCCCGCGCTGATGCTCGGCGTCAACGACCGCGTCGCGCTGGCTCGCGCCCGCAGGCTGGCCCAGTACGCGATCAACCACCGCCACCTGCTGGCCGGCGTAGGCATCGTCGACCCCGAGGCGACCGTGATCGACGTCGACGTGCAGATCGGGCGCGACACGACGATCGAGCCGTTCACGACGATCCGCGGCAATACGCGGATCGGCGAGGGCTGCACGATCAAGCACTCCTACCTGATCGACTGCGTGCTCGAGGACGGCGCGAGCGTCGGGCCGTTCGGCTACCTGCGCCCGGGCACCGTGCTGCGCGAGGGCGCCAAGGTGGGCACGTTCGTCGAGGTCAAGAACTCGGACATCGGCGCGGCCGCCAAAGTGCCGCACCTCTCCTACATCGGCGACGCGGACGTCGGCGAGCGCGCGAACCTCGGCGCGGCCACGATCACGGCCAACTACGACGGCCGCGAGAAGCACCGCACGAAGATCGGCAAGCGCGTGAAGGGCGGCGTGGACACCTCGTTCGTCGCCCCCGTGACGGTCGGGGACGATGCGTACACGGCGGCCGGCTCGGTCATCACCGAGGACGTGCCCGACGGTGCGCTGGCGGTTGCGCGCGCGAAGCAGAGCAACGTCGAGGGGTACGCTGAGCGACGGGAAGCCCCTTTACACTCCGAGGAGACATGAGCAGCGCGATCGACACGAGCGCCGCCTCGCGGGCGAGCCTTCCGTTCGATTACAACAAGCGCCTGATGCTGTTCAGCGGGCGGGCCAACCCGCAGCTGGCGAGCGACATCGCCGTCAAGCTCGGCGTCGACCTGGGGCCGATCACGCTGAAGACGTTCTCCAGCGGCGAGGTCTACTGCCGCTATGAGGAGTCGATCCGCGGCGCCGACGTGTTCATCGTGCAGTCGATCTGCGGCAATCCGCACACGGGGATCACGGCCAACGACGCGCTGATGGAGCTGCTGTTCATGATCGACGCCGCCGTCGGCGCCTCGGCGCACCGGGTGATCGCCGTCACGCCGTGGTTCGGCTACTCGCGCCAGGACAAGAAGTCGGCGCCGCGCGAGCCGATCTCGGCGCGCCTGGTCGCGCGCATGCTCGAGTCCGCCGGCGCCGACCGCGTGCTGACGATGGACCTGCACGCCGGTCAGATCCAGGGCTTCTTCCAGAAGCCGGTGGACCACATGACGGCGCTGTTCATGCTGACGCAGTACTTCGCCGACCTCGCCCTGCCTGACCTCGTCGTCGTCGCGCCCGACGCCGGCCGGGTCAAGCTGAACAAGAACTTCGCCTCCAAGGTCGGCGCCGAGCTGGCGATTCTCGACAAGGAGCGCCCGGCCCAGCAGGTCGCCGAGATCGGCTACGTGATCGGTGACGTCAAAGGCCGCAACGCGGTGATCGTCGACGACATGATCGACACCGCCGGAACGCTCTGCGCAGCCGCGCGGACGGTCAAGGAGGAGGGCGCCGCGACCGTCTACGCAGCCGCCACGCACGCCGTCTTCTCGGGCGCCGCCTACGAGAACCTGAGCACCTCGCCGATCGAGCAGATCGTCGTCACCGACACGATCCCGGTCGGGCCCGGGGCACCGGACAACGTGCGCGTGCTGCCCTGCGCCGAGTTGCTGACCGACTCGATTCGCCGGATCTTCGTCGACGATTCCGTCAGCGAGGTGTTCGGCGGCGAGAACCAGCTGTTCTGAGGCGCCCGCGCAAAATACGCGGCGTTCTTTCTTGTCAATTGGTTGATAGGTTCTCGCGATGGGGAGCAAGAAGCTCGTCACGCTCGCAGTTTGCGCCGGAGCCCTGCTGGGACCCGCCGGCGCGCATGCCACGACGGTGACGCTCGGCCCGCGCGAATTTCCGACTACCAGCAATGGCAGCCACTCCTGCAACGTCTTCGGCCCCTGCTCGAGTGGCTACACGGTTGCGCAGCTCTCCGCGCCGGGGCTCGTTGACGTGGCACCCGCTTCGGGCCTGATTACGAGCTGGCGGATCAAAGGATCCGGATCGCCGAGCCTGCACGTGCTCAAGCCGACCGCCGAAGAAGGCGAATGGGCTGGAGCCGGAGCCACCGGGGTCGCGACCGACCAGTCCGGCGGACCGAACAGCGCGCGCCTGCCGATCCAGGCCGGCGATCTGATCGGCGTGGACCTGCCCGAATCGGGCGCTCTCGTCCGCTACCTGGAAACTCCAGGCCCCGAAACGATCCAGTTCACTCCGATCGTCGAAGAAGGGGTGGGTCAGTTCGAAGAATTCAACAGCGGTGACAACGAGCTGCTGCTTGTCAGTGCAGACGTCGTGCTGACGCCGGTCTTGGGGTCGCTCTCGCCGGCGGCGGGGAGCACGGCGGGCGGAAACGCCGTGACGATCACGGGCCAGTACCTGGATGGGGCGACGAGCGTGACCTTCGGCTCCTCTCCTGCATCGAGTTTCAGCGTGGACTCCTCGAGCCAGATCACAGCGATCGCGCCCGCCAC
This sequence comes from uncultured Solirubrobacteraceae bacterium, assembly GCA_963717665.1. Lineage (GTDB taxonomy): Bacteria > Actinomycetota > Thermoleophilia > Solirubrobacterales > Solirubrobacteraceae > Palsa-744. Next base: position 1,729,405 of record OY970348.1, on the reverse strand, counting down.
CGCCCCCTCGACTATCGATGTGCGCGTGACCGGCCCGGGTGGCTCCAGTGAAGTAGGCCCCGCAGGCAGGTACACGTTCTTGGCGCTTGGTACGACTACCGGTACGGGACCACCGAGCAGCCTGCTGGCGACGCCGCCCTTCGCTGTAGTGGCCAAACCGGCGGTTAGCGGCTTCGGTCAATCGGCGAGCCGCTGGCGGCGTGGCAAAGGCCTGCCGCACATCGCCGCTGCAGGCGCGCCGCTCGGCACGACCTTCAGCTTCACCCTCAACGAGCCCGCGAGCGTGAGCTTCACGTTCACCCAGCGCCGGCCGGGTCGGCGCGTGAAAGGGAGGTGCGTGGCGCCCACGCCGGGGAACACAGGCAAGGCCAAGTGCAAGCGCACGGTGAAAGCAGGGTCCTTCGATCTGCCTGGTCATCAGGGGCTGAACAAGGCCGGCTTCCAGGGGCGCCTGACGAGCTCGAAGGCGCTGAAGCCGGGCACGTACGCAGTCTCGATCGCCGCGAGCGACGCGCAGGGGCTGCGCGCGGTCTCGCCGCCGCTCGGCTTCACGATCGTCGCTGGTTGATCGCGAAAGCTGTCGGGACGGGGAGGGAACCCTCCCCCTAGGGTCGCTTTCCGCGGCGCCGCGCTTCGCCGAGCATGGGTGTGCAAGCAGCAATCACCCAGAGGAGGCACACCAAATGCTCAACAAGATCCGCTCCACCGCAGTCGTGTTCGTCGCCGTGTCCAGCTTCATCGCCACGTCGGCGCTGCCGGCGGCGCAGGCCAAGCCGATCAACCCGCACCGCAACGTCACGACGAAATACGCGGTCAACAAGAAGGTCGTCAACGGCCCTTGCCACGAACTGATGGAAATGCTCAACGAATCGCTGCGCGAACTCGACAAAGCGCACAGGGAAGGCAACGACGATCAGGTCAAAGCCCAGCGCGAACAGGCCAACAACGAGTACATGACCGGGTACGAAAACGGCTGCGGCTTCGCGGCGTAGCCGAGCGGTTGGCCGAGTCTGTGGTGCAGAGAGCCCCCGCCGCGCGGGGGCTCTCGCTCACTCTAGGCTGTTGGCAGCGGTGTCAGCCAACGTAGCCACACAGCCCGGAGGGCAGCGCGTGCCCGGCCGCTGGACGCCGAAACGAATCGCCCTGATCGTGCTCGGCGTCCTTCTGTTCCTTGCGATCAGTGTCGGCCTCGCGCGCTTCCTGACGACCGACAACCTCGAACGCGAAAAGGATGTCGCGTTGATCGAGGCCGAGGCGAGGGGCGACGCGGCGAGCATGATCCGCCAGCTGCACGGGTGCGCGGCCAACCGGGCCTGCGTGACGACGCAGCGCGAAAACGCAGCCAACCCACGACTGCGCCGTGCCGGAGAGGTGAAGATCCTCGCGTTCAACGCGGCCACGGCCAACTCGCCGGCGGGCGCGACCGGCAGGACGCGGGTCGCGTGGACGGTGCTCGGCAAGCTGCCCGTGGTTCAGTGCATCGACGTGAGGCGCACCGGCAATGCGCTAAGTGGCGTGCACGTGACGCTGCTCGCGTTGAGCAAGCCGATCGACAACGAAGGCAATTGCTAGCCGATCGATTGCCGGCGGATTGCTAGAGTCCACAAGCTTCCGATGGCCAACGACAGCACAAAACTCGAGGTTCGCAGCCGCGACGCGGAGGGCTCGCGCGCGGCGCGGCGCCTGCGACGCACCGGCCGCGTTCCCGGCGTGCTCTATGGCGGCGGCGGCGACTCGCTCGGCTTCGACGTCGATTCGCGCGAGCTGCGCCTCGCGCTGGCCCGCTCGGGCGCCGTGCTCGACCTGAGCATCGACGGCGCCAAAGCGACGCCGGTCGTGCTCAAGGAAGCCCAGCGCGACCCGGTGCGCGGTGAGACGGTCCACGTCGATCTGCTGCGCGTGCGTCTCGATCAGGCAATCCACGCCGTCGTGCCGCTCGAACTGACCGGAATCGACGAGTCTCCGGGCGTCAAGGAAGGCGGCATCCTCGAGCAGATCATCCGCGAGCTGAACGTCGAGGCGCTGCCTACGGCGATCCCCGAGGCGATCGTGCACGAGGTCGGCGAGATGCAGATCGGCGACACGATCGGACTAGACGCGATCGCCATGCCAGACGGCGTGGCGCTGCTCGACGAGGTCGAGGAGGCTACCGTCGCGACGCTGTCCCCGCCGAAACTGCAGGCCGAGGCGGAGGAGCTCGAAGCCGAGACGGAGCTGATCGGCGAGGGTGAGGAGGGCGCCGAGGCGGCCGAGGGCGAGGACTCCGGCGGCGGCGAGGACTCCTCCGACGGAGAGTAGTTCCCCTGCGACGGCCATTTGGTCGCGGCAGGAGTGGGGGCGGTGCGGAGGGCGGGTCGATCGACTGGCTGATCGTCGGGCTCGGCAATCCCGGGCCGGAGCATGCCAAGACTCGTCACAACGTCGGCTTCATGGTGGCCGGTGAGCTCGTCCGGCGCTGGGATCTCGGCCGCGGCAAGGATCGCTTCAAGGGGCGTATCGCCGAGGGGCGCGTCGGGGTGCCGAGCGCTGTCGGGCAAAGCGCAGCACGGCCGCGCGTTGCCGTGCTCTGCCCGCAGACGTACATGAACGACGCAGGGCGCTCGGTCGGCCCGGCGCGCGGCTCTTACAGGCTGCCGCTGGATCGCGTCCTGGTGGTGCACGACGAGATCGACCTGCCGTTCGGCGAGGTGCGTGTACGCACCGGCGGCGGGCTGGCCGGGCACAACGGCTTGAAGTCGCTCAAGCGCGAGCTCGGCAGCGGCGACTTCACACGTGTGCGCGTCGGCGTCGGGCGCCCCGACAGCACCGATCCGGAGATCGTCTCTGCGTGGGTGCTCGGCCGCTTCCGCGAGGGCGAGCAGGCCGTCGATCAGTTGATCGGGCGCGCCGTCGAGGAGGTCGAGCGGCTCGTGCTCGGCGAGGACGAGCCAGACTGAGCGCCGGCGAGGCGGCTCTATTGTGTGAGCGCCACACAGATGCCGCTCCGATCGCTCCTCTCCCATCTAGAAGAAGACCCGGCCGCGCAGGCGCTTGCCCGCGAGGGCGGTCGCGCGTTCGTCTCCTCCTCGCTGCGACCGTACGCGATCGCTGCGCTGATCGATGCCGACGCGGCGGCGCGCTCGCGAGGCCATCTGATCGTCGTCGGCGACGACCGCGCGGCGCGCGATTTGGCGGCGGACCTGCGCGCATGGCTGGCGCCGCGCCGCGTGCGCTACTACCCGACGCGCGGGGTCACCTACGAGTCGCACCTGACGCCGCCGCCGCACCTCGTGGGGTTGCGCATGGCGGCGCTAGACGCGCTGCTCGGCGAAGGCGCCGAGGGCGGCGCTCCCGACAGCGCAGCCGGCGAGACCGCCGAGGCAGAGGAGGAGGACCGGCCGGTCGTCGTCGTCAGTGCGGTGGCGCTGTCGGAGAAGGTGCCCGACCCGGCGCTGCGCCCGCACTCGTTCACGCTGCGCGTCGGCGAGCTGCTCGATCTCGACGAGTGCGCGGCACAGCTCGTGGGCGCGGGCTACGAGCGCGTCGACCAGGTCGAGGAGCGCGGGCAGTTCGCGATGCGCGGTGGCCTGCTCGACGTGTACCCGGCGACCGAGGAGCGCGCCGTGCGCGTGGACATGTTCGACGTCGAGATCGAGTCGCTGCGCTGGTTCTCGACGTTCACGCAGCGCTCGCTCGGCGAGGTGTCGGAGATCGAGATCGCGCCGGCGGCCGAGCTGGCCGAAGAGCACCGTGCGCTGGCCGAGATCGCGGGCGAGGAACTCGCCGCGGGGGCGGCGAGCGTGCGAAGCGCGGAGGACGGCGAGGGCGGCGTCTCGCGCCCGGACATCGCCGAGCTGCTTCCGGTCGAGCGCTTCGGCGCGCTGCTCGAGCTGATCGGAAAGGACACGCAGCTGCTGGTGGCGGCCGAGGAGGAGCTGGCACCTGCCCTGAGCGACCACTGGAGCGACGTGTGCGCGGCGTTCGGCGACGAGGATGCCCACCACCTCTACGTGAGCCCCGACAGCGTGCAGTCGGCGCTGGCCAAGCGGACGCGGATCTGGCTCTCAGCGATCTCGGCCGATCAGCCGATCGAGCTGCGCGCGCAGGCGTCGGACACGATGGCGCGTTCGCTGGCCGAGGCCGAGCCGGAGCTCGAGAAGCTCGTGCGCTCGGGCTACCGCACCGTCGTCACGTTCCCCCGCCGCGGGGAGGGCGAGCGCGCGGCCTACAACCTCGCCCGCGTGAAAGCGAGCTGGCTGGGGGAGGGGGTCGACGCCGGTCTCACGCCGCAAGAGCCCTCGCTGCGCTTCGCGGCGGCCTCGCTGCGCGAGGGCTTCGTCGCGCCGTCGCTGAAGCTGGCCGTATTCCCCGAGCACCGGCTGCTGCGCCGCCGCCGCGCCGAGCGCGGCCGAGCCGACCGCGCGGGCACGGGCGGGCGGGGCGGTCCGCGGCGCGGCGCGCTGCGCTCGTTCACGGAGCTGCGCGCGGGCGATGTGGTCGTGCACGAGGACCATGGCGTGGCGCGCTTCGCGGGCTTTGAGACGCGCACGGTGGCGGACGTCACGCGCGACTACCTGTACTTGGAATACCAGGGCGATGACCGCGTGTTCGTGCCGGTCGACCAGCTGGCGAAGATCTCGCGCTACGTCGGCGCCGGCGGTGAGAGCCCGCCGCTGTCGAAACTGGGCGGCACGCGCTGGGAGACGATGAGGGCGCGCGCGCGACGCGCCGCGCAGGAGCTCTCAGGCGAGCTGCTCACGCTCTACGCCGAGCGCCGCAGGCGCACGGGTCACGCGTTCGCCGAGGACTCCGACTGGCAGCGCGAGTTCGAGCAGGCGTTCGCCTATACCGAGACGCCCGATCAGCGCGATGCGATCGAGCTGACGAAGGCCGACATGGAAGCGCCGCGTCCGATGGACCGGCTGATCTGCGGCGACGTCGGCTACGGCAAGACCGAGGTCGCGCTACGGGCGGCGTTCAAGGCGGCGCAGGACGGCAAGCAGGTGCTGATGCTCGTGCCGACGACGATCCTCGCGCTGCAGCACTTCGGCACGTTCTCAGAGCGCCTCGCGGACTACCCGATCACGATCGACCACGTCTCGCGCTTTCGCACGGCGGCCGAGCAGAAAGAGGCGATCAAGGGCTTTGCCGAAGGGCGCATCGACATCCTGATCGGCACGCACCGCGTGCTCTCGCGCGACGTGCGCGCGAAGGACCTCGGCCTCTTGATCGTCGATGAGGAGCAGCGCTTCGGCGTCAAGCAGAAGGAGCTCTTGCGCCAGCTGAAGCTGCGCGTGGACGTGATCGCGATGTCGGCCACGCCGATCCCGCGCACGCTGCAGATGTCGCTGGCGGGGCTGCGCGACATCTCGGTGATCGAGACGCCGCCGGAGGGCCGGCGGCCGGTGAAGACCTATGTCGGCGAGTACGAGGAGGAGCTGGTCAAGCGCGCGCTCGTGCGCGAGCACGAGCGCGGCGGGCAGGCCTTCTTCCTGCATAACCGGGTCGAGTCGATCGAGGAGACGGCCGAGCGCCTGCGCGCGCTGTGCCCGGGCGTGCGCTTCGCCGTCGCCCACGGGCAGATGGGCGAAGGCGAACTGGAGACGGTGATGCTCGACTACCTGCGCGGCGGCGCCGATGTGCTCGTATGCACCTCGATCATCGAGTCGGGGATCGACATCCCGCACGCCAACACATTGATCGTCGAGCACGCCGACACGTTCGGGCTGGCCCAGCTCTACCAGATTCGTGGCCGCGTGGGACGCAGCCGCGAGCGCGCCTATGCCTACCTGCTTTACGACTCCGCGGCGGCGCTGACCGAGGAGGCGGCGCAGCGGCTCTCGGCGCTGTCGGACTACACCGAGCTCGGCGCGGGCTTCAAGATCGCGATGCGCGACCTGGAGATCCGCGGTGCGGGCAACCTGCTGGGCGACGAGCAGTCCGGGCACGTCGCGGCACTCGGCTTCGAGCTGTACATGCAGATGCTCGACGAAGCCGTGCGCACCGCCGAGCGCGAGGCGGGCGCGTCACAGGACGGCGAGGGCGCGGAACTCGAGCGGCCCGATCCGGTGCGCTTGGACGTGAACGTAGATGCGTACGTGCCGGCCGACTACATCCCCTACGAGCAGGCCAAGATCGACGTGCACAGGCGGGTCGCCGGTGCGCTCGAGGTGGCCGATGTCGAACAGCTGCGCGAGGAGCTCGAGGACCGCTTCGGGCCAGTGCCGGAGCCGCTGGCGAACCTGCTCGCGCTGCAGCGCGCGCGGATCAAGTTCGGCGAGGCCGGCGCGCGCACGGTGAGCTTCCACGGCGACCGGCTGGCGGTGGTGCCGATCGCCCTGGACTCGCGTCGGGCCAAACGACTGCGCGAGGAGCTGCCGGAGGCGATGTACGAGTCGGGGCGCTCGCAGATGTCGATGCGCGTCGCCAAAGACGCGAGCGAGCGCTTTCCGTCGGTCGTGCGCGCGGCCGACGTGCTGCTCGCCGTGATGCGCGAGGCTGCGTGAGCGCGCCTCGCATCTCGCGATAGCGGCTTAAGACTTCATTTAGTCGTTCGTTAAGCACGCCTTCGCACGTTTCCGCTAGAGTGCCCGCGTCGTGCCCAGAGCATTCCGAATCACCGCGGCGCTTGGCGCCGTTTTGTTTGCCCTCGTCGGCTTTGCCGCGTGCGGCGGCATTCCCGGGGACGCGGTCGTATCGGTCGACGGCAAATCGATCACGAAGAACACGTTCAACCACTGGATAAACGTGGCGGCGGCTTCCAGTGCGACCACGCCCGGCGCAACACCGACGATCCCGGACCCGCCGAAGTACACCCAGTGCATCGCTCGCGCCAAAGCGGCGGCGAAACCGGCCAAAGGGCAGACGCCGCCCACCGAAGCAGCACTCAAGTCTCAGTGCGAACAGCAGTACAAAACTTTGCAGCAGGAGGTGCTCGGCTTCCTCATCTCCTCCACCTGGGTGCTCGGCGAAGCAAGCTCGCTTGGTGTGAAGGTCACCGACAAGGAAGTCAAGAAGCAGTTCGAAAAAATCAAGAGCCAGCAGTTTCCGAAGGCCGCGGAATTTGAAAAATTCCTGAAAACGTCAGGCCAGACGGTGTCGGATCTGCTGCTGCGCGTGAAGCTCAACCTGCTCTCTTCGAAAATCCAGCAGAAGATCGTCAAAGAGAAGTCGAAAGTCAGCCACGCGGACATCGAGAAGTACTACAAGAGCAACCCGAAACGGTTTGGCGTAGCGGAAAAACGCAACCTGCTGATCATCCTCACGAAGACCGAAGATCAGGCCAAGAAGGCCAAGCAGGAAGTCGAATCGGGCAAGAGCTTTGAAAGCGTCGCCAAGCGCGTCTCGATCGACCCGACGAGCAAGTCCAACGGCGGCAAGCTCCCGGGTGTCGTCAAAGGCCAAGAGGAGAAGTCGCTCGACACGGCGGTGTTCTCGGCCAAGAAGGGCGTGCTCACCGGCCCGGTCAAGACCCCGTTCGGCTACTACATCTTCGAGGTGCAGACGATCACAGCGGGCAGTCAGCAGACGCTCAAGCAGGCCGAAAGCTCGATCAAATCGCAGCTGACGGCGACGAAGCAGCAGTCGGCGCTGAGCAAGTTCGTAAAAGAATTCAAAAAGAAGTGGCAGGCCAAAACGGACTGTCGCGCGGGCTACATGGTGGCCGACTGCAAGGGCTACAAAGCACCGAAGACGACGTCCACGGCCTCGCCTGGCGCAGCGACGACCCCGCCGGCGACCACCTCGACGCCGGCCGCGACGTCGTCCACCAAGACCAAATAGGCGCGGCCCGAGCAGTGCCGGCAACGCTGACCGGGGCGGCGCTCCGCGCAGCAGCAGAGGAGCACGCGGCATGAGCGAGATCGAGCGCGTCCACGCGCGCCAGATCCTCGACAGCCGCGGCAACCCGACGGTCGAGGTCGAGATCGGTCTGCGCTCGGGAGCGCATGGCCATGCAGCGGTGCCCTCCGGTGCCTCGACGGGCGAGTTCGAGGCGACCGAGCTGCGCGACGGCGGCGAGGCCTGGGGCGGCAAGGGAGTGACGCGTGCCGTGGGCAACGTCAACGGCGAGATCGCCGGCGCCGTGGCCGGTCAAGACGCGGCCGACCAGCAGGGTCTCGACGAGGCGCTGATCGCGCTCGACGGCACGCCGAACAAGTCGCGCCTGGGCGCAAACGCGATCCTCGGCGTCTCGCTGGCGGCAGCGCATGCGCAGGCGGCCGAGGAGGGCATGGCGCTGTGGCGCTACCTCGGCGGGGAGGCGGCGCACGTGCTGCCGGTGCCGATGATGAACGTGCTCAACGGCGGCGCCCACGCGGACAACAAAGTCGACTTCCAGGAGTTCATGATCGTCCCGTGCGGTGCGCCGAGCTTCTCCGAGGGCCTGCGCCTGGGCGCGGAAGTGTTCCACGCGCTGAAGGCGACGCTGCACGATCGCGGCCTGAGCACGGCCGTCGGCGACGAGGGCGGCTTCGCGCCCGATCTGGCATCCAACGAGGACGCGCTGAAGATGCTCGTCGCGGGCATCGAGGCGGCCGGTCACACGCCCGGCGAGGATGTGGCGATCGCGCTTGACCCGGCGGCGAGCGAGCTCTATCGCGAGGGCTCCTACGTGCTCGCGCACGAGGGCCGGACGCTCAGCGCCGACGAAATGGCCGACTACTGGGCCGACCTGTGCGCCCGCTACCCGATCGTCTCGATCGAGGACGGCATGGACGAGGAGGATTGGGCCGGCTGGAAGACGCTCACAGAGCGCATCGGCGCCGGCGTGCAGCTGGTCGGCGACGACCTGTTCGTGACCAACACGCAGCGGCTGCGCCGCGGCATCGAGGCCGGCGTGGCCAACTCGATCCTGCTCAAGGTCAACCAGATCGGGACGCTCTCGGAGACGTTGCAGGCGATCGCGATGGCGCGCGAGGCCGGCTACACGGCGGTCATGAGCCACCGCTCGGGCGAGACAGAGGACGTGACGATCGCCGATCTGGCCGTGGCGACCGGTTGCGGGCAGATCAAGACCGGCGCCCCGTCGCGCTCGGATCGCGTCGCCAAGTACAACCAACTGCTGCGCATCGAGGAGCAGTTGGGCGCCGACGCAGAGTTCCCCGGCCGCTCCGTATTCCGCTAGTCCGGGCAGGAGCCCGGTCGCCGGCCGCGAATGCGGTTGATGATGCCCGGAGGCTTTGCCCCATCAGCTCGTGCCGGCGCCGCCGCGCCGTCGCGGACGCGCAGGACCGGCGGACGATCGACGCGCGCGAGCGCGCAGGGCACGCTGCCGCGCGTGCGCTGGGATCGCGTGGGGCGCCTGGCGATGCTGGTCGTGCTCGCGGTGCTGCTGTATCTCTACCTGAGCGCCGGCATCCGCATGCTCTCCACCTGGCATCAATCGCGCCACGACAGCGCGACGGTGGTCACGATGGAACGGGAACACAAGGCGCTCGGGCGCCAGCGCGAATCGCTCGGCAGGCAGGGAACGATCGAAGCACAGGCGCGTGATCTCGGCATGAAGAAGTCGAACGAGCGCCAGTACGTCGTGCCGGGCCTGCCCTCAAACTGAGCGCCACGCACCGGCAGCCGCGGAGCACGCGTCGCACCTCCGAGGCGACGTTCGGGGCCGTCGTGGCGCTGCTAGCCTCGGCCGGTGTCCTTCGAGAACGCCAACTACCAGTGGCAGCAAGGGGAACGGAGGCTGCGGGCCGAGCCTGCCGAGCGCCGTGTGCGCCTGGAGCGAGTGACCGAGGCGCTCGTTGCGGAGCTGCGGCGCAGGCTCGGCGGGCGCTTCTCCTCGGAGGAGCTGGTGGCGCTGTATGAAGCCGGCACGGCGTGGTGCTTGCCGGTCGCGATGAAGGTCGCACCGGAGGACCCGGGAGCGTGGGAGGCGGGCGTCGTGGTTGACGCTGCGTTCGCGCGATACCTGCGCGAGGCGGCCGACTATGCCGGCGGACGCAGGGAGATCCGGGCCTAACCGGATCGGGCCCAGCCGGACGGTTCTAGTCGTCCTCGGCCGTGCGGCGGATGATGATGCAGTCCTCCTCGACGGCGACCTCGACGGGGCGATGGCCGGCCCAGTGCTCTGCGTAGATCGGGTTGTCCTGGATCGCCGGGTCGAGCCAAAGTCCGTAACCCTCCTCGCCGTGATCGAAGGTTCCCTCGAGCGGGCCTGAGTTGCCGGCGCCCGAGCGCGATCCGAGCACCCTGCGCCCGCGACCGCCGCGTCGGCGACGTGGGCGTGTGCGGGGTGCGTCGTCGTCCTCGTCAGAATCGGAGTCAGGTTCCTGCGCGGCCTTCGCCTCGGCCTCGGCCCTGGCGCGCTCGGCCTCGAGCTCGGCGGCCTCGAGCTCGGCGGCGATCAACGCGTCGTCCTCCGCGCGCAGGTCGATCTCATCCGGATAGTCAGATGCCGTCGCGGCCTCCGCTGCGTCCTCCTCGACCAGGTCGTTCTGGCGCTTGAACTGTTCGATGTCGCGCACGCTCACCTCGAGCTGGTGGGCCACCCAGGCGTCCGTTCGGCCCTGGCGCACCCACGCGCGGATCTGGTTGAGGTTGGGACGTAGCGATTTACGAGGCATCGACGGCCCGGGAGACTAGCGCATGGAGCCAGCGACGAGTCGCATGAGGCGAACCCCCGGCCGACGCCTGCGACCGTGCGCGCCACGGCTGAGGAGTCGGGAATCGATGCTCGCTTTCCCCCGGTGCTCAGACTATGCTTGGCGCACCGGCGGTCGGGGGTGTCGTCGGGTGAGCGGCCAACAGGAAGGTGCACTGAATGCTGGTTCTGACGCGCAAGTCCAACCAGAGCATCATGATCGGCGACGACGTGGAGATCTCGGTGCTCTCGGTCATGGGCGAGAAGGTGCGTATCGGCATCCAGGCGCCACAGGAGATCCCTGTGTTCCGCAAGGAGATCTACCTGGAGATCCATCGGGAGGATGCACCGCTCGAGGGGTCCGTGCCCGATGACGCTGCGCGCGCGGAGGTCAACGACGCGCTAAGCGACCTAGGCGCAGACGACCGCTGACAGACGACTGCTGACGCGGCGCCTCGCGGCGTCCTCGGTTGCTCGCGTGCTTACGCACGCCACGCGAACTGCCTGTGCCCCGAAGGGGTGCGTCCTTGCGAGGCTTGGTCAGCAGCCGTCTGGGAGGTTTCCTGGAGCTCGGGATCGCGCCTAATGAGCCTGGGCCGGGGCGTTGCTATCCCAGCAGCAGGTAGAGCGTGCGGAACATTACGACCGTGACGATCGCGGCCGTCAGGATCAACGTGAGCACGAGCAGCACGAAGCGCACGGAGCCGCGCTTGTGCCGGCGATCGACCTCGCGTTTGCGGGTGCGCTGCTCGGCCGTGCGGCGCAGCGAGTCGCGCCGGTGGCGGTCGAGCGAGATCTCGCGAGCCATCGCGCGCTCGAACTCGGCGAGGCTCTGTTTCATTTTCATGTCGATCTACTCCCCGCCTGCAGCGGTGCTCACGCGATCTAGGAGGCTACGGGCGTCTTGCCCTCGGCGCGCTCGTAGACCTTGACGAAGCGCAGGAAGTTCTCGGCGATCTTGGCAGCGCCGGCCGAGCGCTCGATCTTGCCGTCGACGTACGCCTTGAGCGGGTCCCACCAGATCGAGCGGCCGATCGCGAAGCCGACGAAGCCGTCGACCGGTGCTGCGGCCTGCAGCCATTCGTCGACCTTGTCGTCGTCGGCGCCGCGGCCGAGCACGACGCAGACGACGCCGTCGCGACCGCCTGAGCGGGCCTGCTCGGCGAGCATCTCGCAGTCGGAGCGCTCGTCGACGCCCTCGATCTTCCAGATGTCGACCTCGATGCCGAGGTCCTGGATCTCGGCGATCGCGCGCTGCATCAGCTGCGGGCGCAGCTCGGCGTCGTAGCGGTCGGTATCGCCGTCAACCGATTGCAGCTGTGCGTCCTCGGCGGGCACGAGCAGCTCGAAGAGGAACTTGCGATCGTGCTGCTTGAGCCAGTCGCTCAGCCGCTTCAGCTTCTCCAGCTGCACGGCGTTTTCGCCGCCGTCGCCCTCGGGGTTGTAGCGGACGAGCACCTTCGTGAAGTCCGGGTCGAACTTCAGGATGTGCTCGCCGAAGTCGTCTCCGTACTGGAAGTCGAACATGTTCTGGCCCGAGCGCTCGGCCGGCATCGCGAGCTTCAGGCCCTTCTCGTGCGCCTCCTGGGGCACGGTCGAGCCGAACTGCTCATCGACGAGCACGCCCGTCACAGAGGGGTCTGCCCCTGAGCCGACGGCTTGGAGCATGCCCTCGAAGATCAGGTGCTTGGCGTCGGCGATGATCGCCGTCTGCTCGGCATCGGGCTCTCCCTGGATGCCGAAGAACTTCTTCTGGAAGGAGCCGCGGTGGTCGAAGGCGAGTACGTAGAGCTTTTGGTCGTATCCGAGAGTCATGGCCTGAGTATCGCAAAGGCGCACCGGCCTGGGTCGAGAGCCACTTAGAATGGCCGGGATGTCACCGGGCGCAGATCTGTTCATCGTCTGCAAGCACTGCGGATCGGAGGTGAGCCCGTACATCACCGAGTGCCCCTACTGCGGGCACCGGCTGCGCCGCCGCGCGCCGAAGCTCCCGCGTGAGGGCGCACCGGCTCCGAGCAGGCGTGGCGTGCTCGGCCGGCTCGGCTCCAGATCGGGCGGGGACGGCGAACGCGATGCGCCAGGTCCGGCGCCCGAGCGCAAGCGCCGGCGGCGCCCGTCCTTGCCGTTCACGGGCTCCGCGGCAGTGCGCCCGTACGCGACGATTGCGCTGATCGCGGTCAGCTGCGTCGCGTGGGTGCTGTTGCGTGCCGACTACATCCGCTTCGACCGTCCGATCATCTTCGGGCCGCTGCACGGCGACTGGTGGAAGCTCCTCAGCACGCAGGTCTCCTACCTCGACGGTTGGTACGCGTTCTTCACGCTGCTCGTGATCGCGATCTTCGGCTGGCTGCTCGAGCAGCGCCACGGTCCGGCTGTCGTGCTCGCGCTGTTTCTCGGCGCCGGCGTCGCCGGAGCGCTCGTCGCGCTCGCCGCCTATCCGCTGCCCGTCGTCGTCGGTGGCAACGCCGGAGCGCTTGCGCTGATCGCCGCCTGGGCTGCCCCCGACCTGCGCGATGCGCGTAGCGGGCACTACTACGAGGGCGACCTGCTCGGCGCCGGCGCGCTCGCGGCGCTGATGCTGGCGATCCCATTCGCGCGCCCCGAGGCGAGCTGGCTGGCCGGCGTCGTCGGTGGCGCGATCGGCCTGCTCATCGGTCTCGGGCTGCCGCGCGACGAGCACGCCACGTGAGCGCTCGGCTGTGTCGAGCGGCCGATCGGCTGCGCCGTGAGTCCCGGTCGGCGGGGGTCCTTATGATGAAGCGGTCATGCCGATGACCAACGCCGTTGTGCTGATCGAGGCCGGGCGCGACGCGCTGTCGACGCTCGGCGGCGAACTGGCCGACATCGAGGGCGTCGCCGAGGCGTACTCGGTGACCGGCGAATGGGACTTCGTGGCGATCGTGCGCGTGCCCGATCACGAGCAGCTCGCCGATGTCGTAACTGCCGAGATCGGCGGGCTGGCGGGCGTGACGCGCACGCAGACGATGGTCGCCTTCGCCGCCTTCTCGCGCCACGACCTCGAAACGCTGTTCTCGCTCGGGGAGTAGCCGACAGCCGCGATGGTCGCCGTGCCGATCAAGCCCGAGTACGGGCCCACGCTCGGACGCCTGCTCTCACCCCGCTGGCGCGCCGCATCGCCACTCGTGCGCGGCCTCGTGCGGGTCGCGGTCGTCGCGCTGATCGCGTTGCTCGTCGGCGCCTTCCTGACGCTCGAGAACGCCCACTATTCACAAGGCGGCAGAACGCCGTTCAGCTTCAGCTACCGCGGCCTGTTCCGCGTCGCGCCCGAACCCGGCGAGTACGTCAAGCTCGAGCGCCACAGCTCCGGCGGGCACCTCGAGGATTCCTATGCCGTCAGGCCGCTGACGCTCCCGCCCTACACGGGCGGTCAGACCGGCGAGCTAGCGCTCTATGCCGCCGGCTACATCGACCGGCTGGATACGAGCGATCGTGACTTCGTGCTGCGCGGCGAGGGCAAGACGCGCGTCAACGCAGTCCCGGCCTACCAGGTCGTCTACACGACCGTCCTCGACGGGCGGGAAATGTACGGGCGAAACGTGCTGTTGTTGCCGCAGCGCCCGCGTGCGCGCCACGGAGTGAGCATCGTGATGCTCACATCGCCGACGGCCAACGCGCAGGTGACCTCGCCGTCGGAAGTGGCCTCAGAGGGCGTGCTGCTGCGCCCGCTGAAGACGTTCGCGCTGGGCTGAGCAGCGAGCGAGCGTCAGGTCAGCGTACGCGGGCGCGCATGCCCCAGTACCGGGCCAGCCCGCTGGAGCGATGCGGCGGCGTGCCGCTCGATGCGCTCGAGCTCTGGGCGACCGGCGTCTGGACCTGTGGCGGCGCCGGCGGCACCGCTGCGGGAGGACTGGGGACTGTCGTCGTGGGCGCAGTTTCCGTGCTCGGCGTCGGCGGCGATGCCGGTGTGGTTTCGGGTGTGACCGTCGCAACGGGCGCCGGCGTTTCCGAGGTGGGGGTCGTGGTCACCGGCGCCGGCGGCTCGACGGGGGCCGTCGTCGTGGCCGTCGGCGTGCTCGGCGGGGGCTCTGCCGTGGCCGTGCTCGGCAGCTGCGTCGACTCGGAGGTGACCTGCGTGATCGCCGGTTCTGCCGCAGCCGGCGGCGCCGGCTTGACCGCGGGCGCGACGGGAGCCTTGTCGGCGACCGTCGTCTTCGCGGCCGTGCTCTTCGCGAGCGCGAGGCGGCGCGCGCGTGCAGCGTTCGCGGCGGCCGAGCGGTGGTGGTGCACGACGCTGATCGGCTGGGCTCGTTCCTGCGCCACGATCGGCTCAGCCGTGGGACGGGCGATTGCGGCGCTGGCCGAGGCCGTGCGCAAGGCGTGACGGTGATGCGAGGACTGATCGGCGGCCACGCCGGCGCCGACGATCGCGGCTGCGGCGAGTCCGGCGACGGCCTTCGTCGCAAGCGCGCCTGCGCCGACCGTGAAGATGCCTCCGGCGCTCGCTCCACCGGCTGCACCGGCGGCGGCGCCTGCTCCGACCGTCGCTCCGGCTCCGCCGGCGAGCTGCGCGCTGCCGGCCGAGGCCGAGCCGAGCTTCGCGAGCCCGAGCTTGGCGAGCAGGATCTTTTTGAAGACCAAGAGGGGGCCGACGGGGAGGATCGCGGCGAGCGCGTGGTTGTTCTCCTTGAGCTGCTTCTTGAACGAGCGGCAGCGGTCACAGCCGCGCACGTGGCGGCGGGCGGGGGCGCCGAGCTTGGCGAGCCCCTCGGCGACCTCGCCGAGCTCGAGGCGGACCTCCGAGCAGCTCAGCTTGCGCGCCTCGGCGGCCTCGGCGAGTGAGATGCGCGCGCGCACGAGCAGCGACTTGACCGACGGCACGGTCGTCTCCATCGCGTGCGCGATCTGCTCGTAGGAGAGCGCGTCGATCTCACGCAGCAGGAGCGCCGTGCGCTGGGTCTCGGGCAGGTCGTGGACGTCGGAGAGCAGCTCGCGAAAGCTCTCGCGGCGGATCGCACGGTCGCCGGTCGACATGCCGTGGTCTGCGAAGTGGATGTCCATCGAGTCGACGCCCACCGCCGAGGCGCGGCGCAGGTGGTTGAGCGAGCGGTTGCGCGCGATGCGATAGAGCCACGGACGCACGTTGATCTCGCGCTCGTCGGCCAGCACGGCGTTGAAGGCGGCCGCGAAGACCTCCTGCAGTACGTCCTCGGCGTCCTCGCGCGAGCCGAGCATGTGCCGGCAGAAGGACAACAGGCGCGACTGGTAGCGGCCGCAGAGTGCCTCGAAGGCGGCGTGCTGGCCGCGGCGCGTGAGCGCGATCAGGCGCTCGTCTGACTGCAGCCGCAGCAGGGGCGTGGGCCCACCGCGCAGGGCAGGGGCGACGCTGGAATGTGAGAGTGCGGAGGCCTCCATACGGGATCCATTACCTCATCCAGACCTAAATACACGGTAACAGCGCCGGAGTTGCGGCCTTGTGGGGCAGATTGCAGCTCCATAAACTGGCCCGGCAGGCTCCGGCACGGAAGCTGGCCCGGGTGGCGGAACGGTAGACGCAATCGACTTAAAATCGATGGCCATGACGGCACTTGTGGGTTCGACTCCCACCCCGGGCATCTGCAGCACCCTCCGATAGAGTCCGCGCGGATGGCGAGCGAGGGCACGCAGGAGGCGGAGACGGCGCAGGGCGAGAGCTTCCACGGCGGAAGGCTGATCGCGCGGCGCCTGAAGGCGCACGGAGTGAGCAAGCTGTTCACGCTGTCTGGCGGCCATCTCTTCTCCATATATGACGGCTGTCGTGAGGAGGGGATCGAGATCGTCGACGTGCGCCACGAGTCGACGGCGGCCTTCGCGGCGGAGGGTTGGGCGAAGGTCACGCGCGAGGTCGGCGTCTGCGCGCTGACGGCAGGCCCGGGCGTGACGAACGGGATGAGCGCGATGGCCTCGGCGCAGGCCAACCACTCGCCGATCGTCGTGCTCGGCGGACGCGCGCCGGCGCTGCGCTGGGGGCAGGGCTCGCTGCAGGAGATCGACCACGTGCCGTTCGTGCGCCCGCTGAGCAAGCTCGCGGCGACGGCCGGCAGCACGGAGGAGATCGCCGGGCTGACCGATCTCGCCTTCGGAGCGGCGCTCGCACCGCACGGCGGCGCAGCGTTCCTCGACTTCCCGCTCGATTACGTGTTCATGGAGGCGCCCGAGCACGAGGCAGAGCCTGTCGAGGCGAGTGAGCCGCGCGCTTCGGCGGAGGCGATCGAACGGGCCGGCGAGCTGCTGGGCGAGGCCGAGCGGCCGGTGATCATGGCCGGGACAGACCTCTACTGGGGGCACGGCGAGCAGGCTCTGCTGGAGCTGGCCGAGACGTTGCGCATCCCGGTGTTCCTCAACGGTCTCGCGCGCGGGTGTGTACCTGCCGACCACGAGCTGTTCTTCTCGCGCGCTCGCTCGCAGGGGCTGAAGTGCGCCGACGTGGCACTCGTGATCGGCGTGCCGATGGACTTTCGCCTGGCCTTCGGCGCATCGTTCGGCGAGGAGACCGAGATCGTCGTGATCGACACGGCCGAGCCGGAGCGCGCGCACCCGCGTGCGGTCGCCGCCGAGTGCTACGGCTCACTGCCGCAGACGCTCGCCGACCTGCGCTCGGCCACCGGCGGCAAGGCGCTCCCGAGTGAGAGCTGGGTCGGCGAGCTGCGCGCGGTCGAGAACGAGCGGCGCGAGGGCGAGCGGGCCGAGCGCGAGGACGACCGCGCGCCGCTTCATCCGATGCGGCTGTATGCCGAGCTCGGCGAAGTGCTCGACCGCGACGCGATCGTGATCGGCGACGGCGGCGACTTCGTCTCCTATGCCGGCCGCGTGATCGACAGCTACCAGCCCGGGTGCTGGCTCGACCCGGGGCCGTTCGGCTGCCTCGGCACCGGCCCCGGCTACGCGCTCGCCGCCAAGCTCGCCCACCCAGAGCGCCAGGTCGTCTTGATGATCGGCGACGGCGCCTTCGGCTTCTCCGGGATGGAGTTCGACACGCTCGCGCGCCACGGCGTGAACGTCGTCGCCGTGATGGGCAACAACGGCATCTGGGCGCTCGAGAAGCACCCGATGGAGTTCCTCTACGGGTACTCAGTCGCGGCCGAGCTTCGCCCCGAAACGCGCTACGACGAGGTCGTCGAGGCGCTCGGTGGCTACGGCGAGTTCGTCAAGCGCGCCGAGGACCTGAAGCCGGCGCTCGCTCGCGCCTTCGAGTCGGGCAAGCCGGCGCTCGTCAACGTGCTTACCGACCCGACCGTCGTCTACCCGCGCAAGTCGAACCTGGCCTGAGCGCGAACGCGGTGTGCGTCAGCCGGCGCCGGCGAGGCGCAGGGCGCCGCCGTAGAGGATGTCGTGCTCTGAGACCTCGACCTCCTGTAGCTCGAAGGCGCGCATGGCTTCGCTCAGCACGATCATCCCGGCGACGATCGTCGGCGCGCGGTCGGGGTGCAGGCCGACGACTTTGCGGCGCCTGTCTTCGTCCATGTCGGCGAGCCGCGCGAGCAGCATTTCGACGGTCCCGAGCGTGAGCGCGTAGCCGTTGACGCGCTCGGGGTCGTAGGGGTCGAGCTCCTGGTCGATCGAGGCGGCCGAGGTGGCGGTGCCGGCGACGGCGATCGCGCGCTCGACTCGCTCGCGCTCGGCGGCGGGGAGGCCGTCCTCGAAGTTCCGGCGCACGTCGGCGGCGAGGTTCTGCAGCTCGTGCGGCTCGGGCGGGTCGCTGTGGATGTGGCGCTCGCTCATGCGCACGACGCCGACGTGCAGTGAGACGTGGAAGCCGGCCGTGCGGCCGCTGCCGATCACGAACTCGGTAGAGCCGCCGCCGATGTCGATCACGACGGTCGGGACGGCGCTGCTGCCCTGCTCACCGCCGGTCGCCTGATCCTCGCCGGTCGCGTCCTCGTCGGGGCGCGTCGACATGGCGCCGAGGAACGTCAGCTGCGCCTCTTCGTCGCCGCTCAGCACGCGCGCGTCGAGGCCGTACTCCTTGCGCACGCGCTCGGCGAAGGCGGCGCCGTTGTCCGCGTCGCGCACCGCCGAGGTCAGCACGGCGAGGTTGGCCTCGCAGTCGTGCTGCTCGATCTTGCCGTGGTAGTCGGCGAGCACGTTCGCGACGCGCTCGATCGCCGCCTGCGACAGCGATCCGTTGGCGTCGACGCCCTCGCCGAGCCGCGTCACGCGCGAGTCGCGCGCGAGCTCCTGCAGCGAGCCCGCGTCCGTGTCGACCTCGGCGACGAGCAGTCGCGTCGAGTTGCTGCCGATGTCGACAACCGCGACGCGCATGGGCCGGATGCTAGAGATAGGCCGGAGTCGGCGAGCGAAAGGGCTGCAATGAGTGAGATTGCTGGGACGGCTTTGGTGACGGGCGCGAATCGCGGCATCGGCAGGGAGGTCGCGCGGCAGCTGGCCGCGGCCGGTTATGAGGTGCTGCTGAGCGCACGCGATGGTGAGCAGGCGAGCGTGGCGGCCCAGGAGATCGCGGGGGAGACGGGGGCGAGCGTGCGAGCGCTGACGCTCGACGTGTCCGTTCCGGCGAGCATCGAGGCGGCTGCCGAGTCAATCGCGGCCGGACCGGGCAGGCTCGACGTGCTCGTCAACAACGCCGGCGTCGGGCTCGACTTCGGTACGTCGGGCACGGAACCGGACTTCGACACGATCGAGCGCACGCTACAGACGAACTTCTACGGCGCCTACCGCCTGACGATCGCGCTGCTGGGGCTGCTGCGCGCGAGCGAGCATCCGCGGATCGTCAACGTCTCGAGCGGCATGGGCGGCGTGGCCGAGATGGGTGGGTGGTCACCCGGCTATCGCGTCTCGAAGGCAGCGCTAAATGCGCTCACGCGAATCCTCTCGACCGAGCTGAAGGACGACGGGTTCCTTGTCAACTCGGCCTGTCCCGGCTTCGTCAAGACCGACATGGGCGGGCCGATGGGGGCGCAGAAGCCTGTCGAGGACGGGGCCGCCGGAATCGTGTGGCTCGCGACGCTGCCCGACGACGGGCCCACCGGTGGGTTCTTCCGCGATGGGAATCCCGTGACGTTCTGAGCGTCTGCCGGCCTCTGCGGTGCCGCCTGCGCGGCTTCGTCGGGCGCGCGATCTTTGCTAGAACATAAGAAGCGACGCGGGGTGGAGCAGTCTGGTAGCTCGTCGGGCTCATAACCCGAAGGTCGCGGGTTCGAATCCCGCCCCCGCTATGTCACTAACCCGCGACCGTCCTTCGGGACGGTCGTTTTCGTTGGGCATAAGCTCGGACGTGATCGTGGCGGCGAAGTCGAGAGCTTGGCGGTTCTTGTCGTAGGTGATCCTCAGGTCAAGCTCCTCGGCTGTCGCCGCCGGGCACGCGCAGCTCCGGCGTGCAACTGGTGCCCGGAACCCCAGGCCCGCAGGAGCTGCGAATCGTTGCCTCTCACTTGGCGAAGGGCATCGCAGCCGACGCCGGGCTGATCGCCTTCGGCTAGACCCGGATCTGCGCGCTCGAGGTCCCAACAACGAGCGATCGCAAAGCACGCGGCCGCGCGGCGCAGCGCGCCCGCTGCGACTATCCGGCCGTCCAAACCGGCAACGAGAGGCGCTCTGGCTGCTCGACCACGAACGCGACGCTCGCTCGTGCCCTCGTGACAGCGACGTACAGCGAGCAGCACGGGGTCGGCTCGAGGCGCGTGCCGCGCCGCAGGAACTCAAGCACAGCTGCGGTAGGCCAGATCAGCACCCGCTCGACGTCCATCCCCTTGGCGATGCCGATGTTGATGAACGGCAACTCGACGCCCTTCGCGATCGCGGCGCTATACCGCAGACACAGCGGCCCGCACACGTCGAGGTAGGCCGATGCATCGACCGCGGCGACTGCGAAGAGCCCGTCGTGGTCGGTCAGCACCTCGTTGCACGACACCGTTTTCGGGAACCCCCACGTCTCATCGAAGATCGAGTCGGCGAAGTGAGCAATCGACTGGTTGCAGCGCCACGTGCGGCTCTCGTGCTTCAGGCTCAACCGACCGGACGAACAGCGCTCGTCGAACCACTTCTTGATCTTCACACCCTTGTACTGGCTGTTCTTTGGGTCTCGCACATTCGTCTGCAGGACGGCTTGGCGAACGTCACCCACCAGTGTGATCGAGATCGGAGAGTCGATCAGCACGTCGAGAATCTCCAGGTCATAACCATTTAGGTCCTGGACCTCATCAACGTAGACCGCGTCGTAGAGCCGGCTCAGCCGGTCGACGACCGCACCCGAAGACGCCTCGTTCACGTCAAGCGCGAGGTGAGCGAGATGGCGCTTGTACGCGCGCCGCTCCTTATCCAGGAACCGTTCTTTCCCCTTTGCGTATTGCCCTGGGTCACCATCGAAGTTCAGACCTCGAAGACGGCACTCCGCGTAAAGGCGCGGCACGTACGGGCGCACCCAGTGTGTGAGCAGGAAACTGAACCAGCCCTGCACCGTCACGTGCGCGTCCAGCGGGGCACGCGCATTCAACCGGCGTCTGATCTCGTCCTGATTGGCCTGCGTGTACGTCAACGCCAGGATCCGCCGCTCGGCGGACGCGGATACGCACTCGTCGATGATCGACTGTGTCTTGCGTCCGCCGGCGACAGCGAGACGCAGATGCTTCACGACAGGAACTCGATCGCCCTCTGGATGTAGTACGGCATCACGATCGTCCTCTCGCTGTCGAAGATCCTCAGCGCCGCTTCGGTCTTGTTGTTGCGCATCCAGCGCTCCAGGTCTGTGGTGGCGCCGAGCTCCAGTACCTCGCGCAGCAGACCATCCGAGTTCGCGTGACGGAGCTGCGACTCGAGTGTCGTGCCGCTCTCCGGGTCGCTGACGAACAGCTCGCGCTTCCCGACCGCGAGGACGTCCTCGAGCGGCTTCTGGACCTCGTCCTCCGTTCTCCCGTCGTTGTCCTGCAGGGCCACGGCGTCCCGGTCAAGGGCAGTGCAGAGCTCCAGCGCCCGTTTGAAAGTCAGGCCGCCCATCGAGATGACGTCGACCCCACAGTCGATCGGGAGTTTTCCCGTGGTATCCAGAAACGCTCGCTCGAAGATGATCGCGTCCGACGGCCCCTCGACAAGGGCCACCTTTCCCGCGAGCGCGAGACGCAGCGTGTCGTAGCCGGCGAGCTTGCGGAAGTAGTCCACCGTCGTCTTATCGAGCGCCGAGAGCTTCGCTGCCGTGCCGGCGTGAAGCAGGACCAGCCGGTCCACGCCCAGACGGTTCAATACAAAAGAGCTGTGCGTGCCGATGAAAAGCTGCTGGTTCTCCACCGCGAGCGACTCGATCCGGGCGATGAGTCTCATCAGGTTCGTGTGGGAGAGATGGTTCTCCGGCTCCTCGATCAGTACGAACGTCGACGCGCCGGCCGTACGACTCATCGCCAGCGACAGCTTGATCGTTGCCTGCTGACCCTGTCCGGCCATCGCGAACGGGATCTCCTGGACCTGAGGGACGATCCCCGTCTCCCAGGATGTTCGCGCCGACTGGTCCATCTGTAGCCCGATCGGGTTGTGGTGAAGCCCTTTGCTTTGTCCCGCAATCCGCGCATTGATTGGCGCGAGCGTGTCGTCGGTGATTTCCTGGCGGGTCGTGCGGTGAGCCAGGGAGATCTGGGCCCGCTCGCGTGGCTCCAGATGCTCGCTCAGCATTTCGCGCGTGTGATGGTCCACGCCGGCGGTTGAGCGGATCGTCCGCGAATCGATGTATGAGGTCGCGAGCTCCCGAGGCCGGCGGTGCAACCGTTCATCGGAGAACGAGCGCCAGTCGACCTCGTAGAACTCGACCGGCAGCACGGCCGGCGGTCCACCGTTCATATACGCCTTGAACTCGTCGCGGTATTCCTCGAGCGGCGCCGCACGTAGCGACACCCCGGGGCAGTCTGTCCCCTGCGAGTTGTGCACCCCCCTGAGATGCTGGACCGCGTTGGCAGCACCGCTCAGGTACAGCTCGATCAGCAGCTCGGGAGGACCGGACGCCTTTTCGGTTCCGTACGTCGTGAAGTACTCCAGGACGGTCGGCCGGTGAAACCAAAACGGGTTGAGTTCCTCACTCGCCCATCGCCCGTTGATCCTGCCGGTCAGAGCGAGCGCGATCGCCTCGAGGAGCGTTGACTTCCCCGACTCGTTCTCGCCGACGATGATGTTCATCCCGCTGTTGGGCTCAAAGTCGAGCCGGACGAAGCGGCGGTAGCCCTGGATGATGATGCGCTCGATCACAGCCCGACCACGGCAGGCCCGTCAGCCGCGGACGGCCTGAAGACCGACGCTGACAAATTCTTGCCATGCACCTCGCCCTCGATCAGCAGCAAGAGCGGGTACACAGGAGCGGAGGTCCGTGTGCTGCGGCGTGCCCGCGGCAAGTTCACTGCCGCATCTCACCGAGGTGTGCATTCGCTCGACCCACGCGCTGAGCGGCGACGGTCACGGCTTCCAGACTCAGGCCGCCCGCAGCGTCGATCGGCTCTCCTCGGCGATCTGATGCTCGACGAGGAGGTCTGCCGGGACGGTTTCGCGGGCCATATCGAGCAGGTGATCGTGGTGGGTGAAGAACAGCACCTGGGTAGTGCGGGCAATCTCCGAGAGGATCGCCAGCGCCGCGCGGGCGCTGGTGTCATCGAGCTGCACGAGCAGATCGTCAAGCACCAGCGGCATTGGCTCACCGCTCTCGAAATGACGCTCGAGGCTGGCGAGGCGCAGCGCCAGGAACAGCTGGTGGCGCTGCCCGGCGCTCATCCCGGCGACCGGGACCTCGCGGTCGTCCGGCAGCACACCCATGAGGTACGGCTCGCGCTCGGAGGTGACGGCCGTCAGCCCCTTCATGGTGTCCGCGCTGAGCACCGCGAACAGTTCCCCGGCCCGCTTCAGGAGTGGTCCCTGATGCTCGCGGCGGTGGTGCTCCATCGCGGTTCGCAGTGCGTGCGCGGCGAGTCGCAGCTCGCTGTAGAGCTCGAAGTGATCGACGACTTCGGCGCTCGCCTTCGATACGCGCTCGGCGGCGAGCGCCGCCTCCTCGCTGCCTGACTGCTCGAGTTGGTTACGCACTCGGCCGATCGTCTGCTCGAGCTCGTTGCGTTGCAGCTCAAGCGCCGCCGCTTCACCTTCGGCCTCGGCCTTGCTCGCGGCTAGTGCCTCCGGCGTGACGTCGGCGAGCGTGCTTTCAAGCGCCGCAACGGACTCAGCGCCGGCCGCCTCGATCTCGGTGACGGCGTGTTCCAGTTCCGCTTGGAGCTCGATGCGAGCCTCCGCGGTTGAACAGAACTCCTCGATCTCGGCGGCCCCGACGCCGGCTCGGGCGGCGAGCCGCCCGAGCGCGTCTCGCGCCGCCTCGGCGCGATCATCTATCGATTGCAGTCGACTCGAGAGTTCACGCGCGCGCGGCTCGAGCTGAGCCCGGGTCGCGCGAACGCCGCGGGCCGTCGATGCGTCGGCGTGGAGGCGCTCGGCAATCGCGATGGCGTCTGGCTCGCTCAACGCGGGCGCGAGTTCGCGAGCAAGCTCCTGCGCGTCGCGCGCGAAGTCCTCTTGGTCCTTCCCGATCGTGCCGATCCTCCGGCGAAGTGTCTCCGCGGCGACATGCGCGCCAAGGAGCTCATCGATGCATGCCAGCTGCGCCTTCGCCTGGGACGGCGTCGCTTCTTCGGCGAGCCCCAGCGCGTCCGTCGCGCGCTTCCAGCCGGTCTTCCAGGCAGCGTTGGCCGCCAGCGCGTCGGCCGCGTCCTCGTGTGCCGTCGTGAGCTCCTCCTCAAGCCTCGTCTGCTGCCGATCATGCTCTTCCCGGTCGCGCGCGGCATCCGCGAGCTCGCCGACGAGCGCGCGAGCCGCCCGCAACGTCGCGGCGAGCGTCGTCGTCTCCATCAGCGATCCGTCGCTCGCCTCCACCATCGCCGAGATGTGCATTTGCACGGCTTGTTCGCTCCGCTCCACCATGCCTTCCTGCTCGCGGACACCGGCAACGTTGGCGAGGATCGCCTCGTGAGCCGTGATCCAGAGGCGCATCTCCTCGACGCTTCCCGGCTCGCCCTGAAGCTTTGCCCAGGCTTTCGCCCACCCTGCGTTCGCGTCAGCCGTCTGACTCGTGTGTGCTTTCCGGTCAAGACGCATCTGCTCGCGAATCTGCTCGAGCGCGGCACCGTCGCGCTCGAGCCGCTCTCGCGCGGCGGCGGCTTCGCCGTGGTCCGCTCTGCTGTCGGCCAGATCGTCGGCGCCCCGCACGGCGTCGCGCACGACACCGGCATCTTCCGACTCGGGTGAAGGGGACTCGATCAGGGCGTTCAGCGCGTCGTCGCGGACCCGTCGTGCCGCTGTGACCTCGCTTCGTAGTGGCGCTGCGGGCCCGTCTTTGAGCCGTGCGTCCTCTTGGGAGAGCGCCCGCGCTTGCTCAGAGAGCTCGACGGCACGTTCGTCGAGTCGCTCTGCGGTGCGCTCGAGTTCCGTGAACTGCTTCGCGAACCGCTCGATCGTCGCCTCAGATGGCACCTTCAGACGCTCCAGCTGCATGAGGCTGCCGTCCCAGTGGTTCAGCGCGGCGTTTTCGCGCTCGGCGGCAGCCTGAAGGGCGTTAACCTGTTCACGACCGTCGAGAATCGCAGAGTCGAGGTTGCCGGCGGCGCCCGCCGTTTCCACGAGAGCGGCGAGCGAAGATTGTGCCGCCGCGGTCGTGCTCGCCGTCACAGGCGCGAGTTTCCGGTGCTCCTCGACCTGTCGTTCGAGTCTCTCGACGGCCTTCGTCGCGTCGGTGAAGGCCCGGTCGAGTGCGGGTAGTTGGGTGGCATACTCATCTACCAGCGCACGCTCGGCGTCGCTGACTCGGAGCGTCTCAAGCTCGCTCTGCTCGCCACCCGGGCAGGCTCGCGCATGGAGGACGCGAACGTTCTCCTCGTAGGTGTCGAGCTCTGTCTGTCGGCGTGGGAGATCGCGGCTCGCCTTGCGGATCTCGCCGGCCCGTTGGTACAGCGTGTTGACTGCGTCCTCGTTGTCGGCGATCGCGCCGGGGTCGGGGTTCTCCTCCAGCTCGAGCTCGACCGCCGCCAGTTCCTCGCGCACAGCAAGGGCGTCCTGCTCGGCGCTTTTCAGCGCGCTGGCGCTGTCGCGTGCTTCTTGCGGGAACAATGCCGGGACCTCGGCAACGGCGGGCAGCGTCTCGAGACGCTCGAGCGTGAGCCGACGTCGGCCCAACGGCGCCAGGCACCGTTCGTGGCGCTCGCTGCGGATGATCGTTTCGCTGTGCTCTCGTAGTGCGTCCTTCACTGTGGCCAGATGCTCCTCGGCCTCTTGCAGTTCGCGCTGCATCTTGATCCACGCCTCAGGAGCGAGCCGTCCCGCGCGGACGGCTTTCCGTGCCTCGCCAAGCGCCTTCAGCTCCCGGTTGAGGGCTCGCTGGCCGCCCTTGACCCAGAGCGCGTCAGCTTCGGCGTCGAGCTCCTCGAGGACTTTGTGGACTCCTCCGAGTCCGAGTGCGGCTCCGAAGAGCGCCTCGCCGAGCAGCCCACGTCCCGCCACTAGGTCCTCGCTGCCCTTCTCGAGCTTCTCGCAGTCGAGCAGGAACATCGCTCTGAACTCCTCCGGCGGCAGGCCGCCGAGGAACTCGCGCAGTACAGCCTCCTCCACGACGGTCCCGTCGGGCGCGGAGAGCGATTGAGAGTCTTTCTTGCGTCGCTCGACATTCAGTGGTCGGCCGTCGGGTGCTTCCAGCCTGATCGCGATCTTCAGCGCGGGCCCAGGGTGGCTGTGTGCGTCCGGTGTGCGGCGGTTGATGCCGAACAGCGCGCCGTCGAGTGCCCGCAGCGACGTCGACTTGCCGGCGCCGTTGCGGCCTACCAAGACATGCAGGCCGGGACCACCCCCGGGTTCACGGAAATCGAGCGGGAGTTTCGTCAGGTGTCCGTAGGGAGCGAGCTCGAGTCTGGCGATTCTCATGTCGTCTCACTACCGGCGAGCCGTCCGGTCAGCAGGCGCTCAGCGCCGGCGACACGATCGGCCACCCATTGCGGATCCGTCGGCCCGAGGTGTCCCTTGCCAAGGGTTCTTGCGGGCATCAGCGCCGCGACCTCGGCGATGGTTGGAATCCGCTCCCACAGCTGCTCGGTGTCCGCGGCGGCTGCCCGCGCATCCACGAGCAGGCGCGCGATCGGGTCGCGGCGGGAGTTCAGGTCACCCGCGACGACGCCCGGTCGAGTCGCGCAATGCACGCTCGCGATCCAGATCTCTTCTGCACCGACGTCGAGCGCGAGCGCGCGAATCTCCTCGGTCAGTCTCGCGGGATACGCCCCGAGCGAACGGTGGGCGTCGCACGCTCCCTCGATGCTCACCCCGCACGCGAGGATCCGGCCGTCCGCGGTGGGGAGGACGTCCGTGAGCGCCCTACGCACGCGTCCGAGCGCCTCGTCGCGGTCGTCCGCGCCGGTCACATCGACCGTGAGATTGGCCCATCTCACGACGTCGACCGGATGCGCCTCGACGGAGATCACGCGATCTCCGTCGATCTCGATCATCATCACGCCCTTCGATCCGCACTCTCGCAATCCTCGACCCTGAGGACAGCCGGGAAACACGATCCACGGGTCTTCCCCGACCACCTCGCGGGTGTGTACGTGCCCGAGCGCCCAGTAGTCGTATCCGCGGGCGGCGAGCGTGCCTTTCGAGCACGGCGCATACGACGCGTGTCCGTCCCGGCCGCTCAGCGCGGTGTGAAGCACGCCGATGTTCAGCAGTCCGTCGATCGGGTCCGGGTAAGCTGCGGAGAGATCGCTCAGCACGTCCCTGTCGGGGTAGCCTTGGCCGTGGACTGCGATCCCAAGAGCGGGGAAGAGCTCGGTTCCCGGCTTCTGGGTCGGCATCGTCCTCACGCCGTCGGGGAGCGGCAGCCGGTGGGTGATCGCCGACTGGGCGTCGTGATTGCCGTGCGCGATCACCACCTCGATGTCGGCGCGTCGCAGTCGCGTCAACTCGGCGCACAGGAACAGCCCGGTGTTCTGGTCCTTGGGCTCGCCGTCGTACAGGTCCCCAGCGATGATCACCATGTCGGCGTTCTTCTCGATCGCCAGGTCGACGATGTTCGTCAGAGCCCGGCGCGTCGCCAGGTGCACCGCGTCGTGCGGTGCACCTTCGTATTCCGGCAGCCCGGCGAGTGGGCTGTCGAGGTGGATGTCAGCTGTGTGGATGATCAGGCCCATGGCGAGCCTTGGAATATTGAAGCCCTCGCCGGACGCGATCCTTTGGGCTAGACGCGACGCATGTGCGTACCGCGTGCCTGCAGCTCCGGTGGCTCTGTTGCCCCGCTGGGTGCCCCCGCGGCAAGAGCACCAGCGGCCGTTTCCGTGGCAACGCGGGCCGCGCCCGCCCGCTCACTTATAGGCTCGGGCGGGCGCGGCCCGCACTAAGCGGTCGCCCTCGCTCTAGCTTTGCTTGCTGCGCTGCCCCAAGCTTCCGGAGCTAGACCTTGACCGTTGGACCGCCCCGACATGAATCGCTTTCGCCGATGCTTTTCCGCGCGGCGCGTTCCGTTTGACGACAAGCCCACCGCTCCGCACTTGTGCACTTGCTTTCGCGATCACATCTCTACGTTCGTTTGCATCAGCCATGGTCCGCCTCCTGAGTAGCCTGCCCGGACTCCGTACCCTCTCCGCCGGCCCGGACGGAATCCTCCTCTCCGGAATCTCCCTCCCCATCTTTCCCTTCAAGTAGTTCTTCGAAGTGCTCGAGCGCCAAGACCTCTCTGATCCTGTACTCGCGCGGGACAGGCCGAAACTGCGGGAGCCCGGCGTCGGTGAACACCGGGTGGGCCAACTCCTTCACGAACTCGGACCGTCGATCGTCCTCATCGCGGCGTCCTAGGCATCCCAGCCGCTCGCGCCCCGCCGCGTCGAACATCTCCAGATACCGTCGCGGAGCGACGCCGACGAACGGCTCGAAAGCGACCTTTCCTGGATCCCGCTCGGTTTGCGCGATGGTCGCCGAGTCCGCATGAAGCTGTTCCGCGCGGCTCTTTGTATAGGGCTCGATGAACACGACGCGCTCAATCCCTGCGCCAATGATGTGCCTCGCGCAGTTGTGGCACGGAAACGTGGTCGAGTGCAGCGTCGCGCGCTCCACTGGGACGCCGCGACGCGTGGCGTCGAGCAGAGCACTCATCTCGGCATGCTGCGATCTGCCGAACTCGGTGAGCTCCTTGAGGCCGGCGTCCTTTAGGTCGTCCGGAGCATGTTTGTGGAGTGCCTTTCGGAGCGTCGCAAGCGGCTCCACGAGGTCAGGTTTGTCCGCGACCAGGGTCTCCGCGATCTCTCCGACACGGTCGTCGACCGCATCCCTCAAGTCCGCAGCGAGACCGTCGATCGCTTGCTTGTTCGAGTCGATCTCGCCTAGCTCGAACTCCCGAATCCTCAGCTCATCGTCCTCCCAGGGGGATCCGCCGAACGCCTTCGGCACCTCGTTGCAACCAACCGCTAGGACGGAACCATCTCGGTTGACGATCGCGGCTCCCACCTGACGGCTGAGTTCGGCAGATCTGAGGGCAGCGCCCGCTGCGATGAACTGTGCGTGCTCGTCCCGGGTCGGCGTCCTGAACGGGTTGCCGAAGAGGATCTCAAGTGCTCTCTGGATGTCTTCGCGGGCTACCTCTTGATCCCAAGCGCGAACGAAGAAGTCAGCCCGGTGGAACGTCTCGCTCACGTTCTGCCCCCGCTCGAGATCCTCTTCCTCGTCCCGGTCGATCAGCTCCTCCGGTTGGTGCGCCCATTTAGACCGATCTTTGTCCCCACGGGATTTTTCGATCTGTGCGCCCAGGTCGTCAAGCCGCTGGTCCTTCGGACTGTAGGCAGCTACGACCACGAGCCGCGGCCCGTAGACTGAGCGGAGCGTTTCCAGCTCATCGGGGGTCTTGAGGGAGCGCAGGATGAACGCCAGTCGCTGCGGCGAGTCGAGCTCTTCGCGCGTCTTGACAATGTCGGCGATCGCGTGGAGCGCCAAGGCATCGCTGTGCTCCCAGAGGTCCCGCAGGTCGTCGCCGGCCGTCATCGCGTCCCACAGCCACTCATCGAACTTCTCGCTGAACTGGCCCCGCGCGATGTCCTGCAGATATCCGCTCAGCCGAAGAGCGAGGACCTCATAGTCGTACTGTCGAAGCTCAATTTCGATCTCGTCGCTGACCATCGCGACGTCTGTACCGACAGCCGCGACAAGAGCGACGACCAGCTCAGCGGCATCGGGCGGATAGTCAGCCTCGTCCACCTCTCCCATGTCGCAGATCCTGCCAGAGAGCAGCACTCGGAGCGAGCCGATCCGTTCTGTTCTCCGGAACGAGCGGATCTCTGGCGCTTATCAGGGGCGGGCCGGGTGTCCGTGACGGGCCGTGACGTAACGTCACGGCCGTGGCCTCTGTCACCAGAATCCTTCACAGAGCCAACGTTTACCGGCCAAATCCCAAACCGCCCAAGCCTGAATCTCGGTCGCGGGTTTAGGTTTCAATCCCGCCCCCGCTACTCCGAAAAGCCCCGCTCCGGCGGGGTTTTTTCGTGGGAGAGACTCCTGCTCAGCCCCGGCGTCCCTTAATGAGCGATCACTGTGCTCTGGGCCAGTAAATAAGCGTTTCGCCCTTATCGCTTAGTAAGCTTGTCCTGTGGTAAGCGATCGCAAAGTATCTCCCTCGGCACCCGCCGCCAGTCCTCGCAGCGGAGAGTTCCGGCTCGCCCAGAGCGGGCCCGATGGCTATTGGGCCTTTCACCCACGGCCCCTGCCGCCGGTGCCGCCCCTGCGCATCGACGCCTCGATGCAGAAACTGCTGGACCGCACCAACCAGGCGCTCGGCCGGCTCGACGGGATCACGCTGCTGCTCCCCGACCCGGACCAGTTCATATACACCTTCGTGCGCAAGGAGGCTGTGCTTTCCTCGCAGATCGAGGGCACCCAGTCCTCTCTCTCGGACCTGCTGCTCTTCGAGCACGACGCCGCGCCCGGGGCGCTACTCGAGGACGCTCGAGAAACGGCCAACTACATAGCCGCGCTCGACTTTGGCCTGGATCAGATCGCCCGACCCGGTGCGCCGCCGCTGAGCGCTCGGTTGCTTCGCGATGTTCACCGAAGGCTGCTACAGACCGGCCGCGGCGCAGATAAGAAGCCGGGGGAGTTCCGGCGCGACCAGAACTGGCTGGGCGGTGCGCGGCCCAGCGTAGCCCGATTCGTGCCGCCGCCGTGGCGGGAGGTCGTGCCGGCGATGGCGGCTCTCGAGAAGTTCATCCACGACGATCCTGAGCCGACGCCGGTGCTGGTGAAGGCCGCGCTCGCGCATGCCCAGTTCGAGACGATCCACCCGTTCCTCGACGGCAACGGGCGCATCGGACGCCTGCTCATCACATTGCTGCTCTGCTCGGAGAGCGTGTTGAGCCGACCGCTGCTCTACCTCAGCCTGCATTTCAAGCGCAACCGCGACAGCTATTACGAACATCTGCAGCGTGTGCGCACCGACGGAGCGTGGGAGGAGTGGCTCGAGTTCTTCCTCGAAGGAGTTATCGAGGTCGCCGAGTCGACTACGCAGACCACCCAACGCATCGTCGCGATGGTCGAGCGCGATCGCCAAAAGATCCACTCGTTCGGACGCGCCGCCGCCACGGCTCACCGCGTCCATGACCTGGCGACCGGCTCGGTGGTGATCGGAGCGAGCTCCGCGAGCGAGCGGCTGGGTCTGACCGGACCGCCTGTGTATGCAGCGATCGACAGGCTTGAGAAGGCGGGGATTCTGCGCGAGGCCACCGGAAGGCAGCGAGGCAAGCTGTACATCTATAACGAGTACCTCGCGATCCTCAACGACGGGACCGAAACCGAATAGCTCGTTCCGGGGTTGGGGCTTGACTCGACGACCGCTCGGTGCGGGCTCACTCGGCCCTTCGACGCGAGAGAGACGCTTTACCTATCCCCGACCCGAGCGGGGAGCGCGTCGCGGGCCGTCTTCGGTGCCCTACCACTGAACGCCCGGACCAAGGCAGCCTCGTCTCGCCCCGATTTCGTAGCGGAGTCAAGCTCGGTTCCGCGGAGGCCGATGGATAAGTACTCAACTCTTGGAGGAATCCTGTCCATGAAGTTTCCCCGCCCTCGGCTTACCTACGCCAACGTAGTCGCCAGCCTCGCCCTCTTCGTTGCGCTTGGCGGCGTCAGCTATGCGGCTACGAGCCTGCCGAAAGGCAGTGTGGGGCCCAAGCAGATCCGGGCCGAAGCGGTTCGCACCGGCAAGGTGGCCGACGGTGCGGTGACCGCCGCGAAGCTCGCCAAGGGAGTCCGCGAACGGCTCGCGCCGGTGGGTGGCGCGCCGGCGGTGACGACGACCACCTCGACCCCGGAGAGCGTCAAACACGCCGAAACCGCCGACAGAGCAGCCACGGCCGGACACGCCGAAACCGCTGACAGAGCAGCCACGGCTGGAAGCGCCACGCACGCCGAAGCCGCTGACAGAGCAGCCACGGCCGGAAGCGCCGACACGGCGGCCTACGCCGACTCGGCCGGGGGCGCCGCCACCGCCGACCTGGCCACCACTTCCAAAGACGCCGAAGCCCTCGGCGGTCAGCCCGCCGACCACTACATGACCGCCGACTCCGTCCTGGGGTCCGGACAGACCGAGGCGGGCGACTTCATCGCCGCGGCGGCCAATGGCCAGGCCGGCACGGTGCTGGTCCAGTTCTGGCCGCACCTGCCCGAATCGCTGCCGGAAGGACACATCATCGTGCTGGCGGAAGGAGCCTCGGGGACGGTCGAATGCCCGGGTGCCGGCCAGGCGGCGGCCGGCTACATGTGCGTCTATCAGTCATTCAACGAAGGCATGAGCTTTGAATCCTTCATCTCGACGATGCCAGGCTCGATCTACGCCGGACCGTTGAGCGGAGTCATGACCTGGCGGAGCAGCCAATCCAATGGCCTGCTGCGGGGCACCTGGGCCTACACCGCACCGTAGCCGTGAGATCGAAACTGTGGTGTGGCCCGGCCGTGCCCGGGCGGCAGAAGTACTGACCCAAGCAGTGCGTGCCGATGCTCGACGCCTGGACGCCGCCAAACCGCCGGCTTCTGCCTCACCGCGAAGTCCCGTAGCCGTCAGTCGCACGCCTTTCCGGACGTAACCGGCTCTCCGAGTAGGCGCGTTGATCTGGTGGACGAAGCAGACAGGGATCGCAAATGCCTTGCCGCCTAAGGCCCGGCTGACGATTTGTGCGAGTACGCCGGTGATGATCGGGCGTCCTCCGCCGAGGCGCTTGGCGAACAGGGTCGCGCCCGGTTTCGATCGATCGTGCCGCAGCTGGTGTACTCATAGACGTCCCCTTCGGTCGTGCTGGTGAGTCCGGAAAGGCCGAGACGCTGTTGCCAGAACTGGACTCTGGGTCGTGGCTGGATTAGGGTGAATTCGTGATGTCGTCCCGGCTGCCCAAGCTGCTCGTCCTCAGCGTCCTCGCGGCGGCGAGCCTTGCGGCGGCCGGCACTTCGGCGGCGCTCGCGGCGAACGAAATCGCCTACGACTGCAGCAAACTCGACATCTGCCTGCTCGATCCGGCGAACCCGGCGGCGGTTACCAACCTCACCGACAACGGGGAAACGAGCATCGACGAAAAGCCGGTCTGGTCTCCCGACGGCAAGAAGGTGGCGTTCATCTCGAACTTCGGGGTCGGCGGGAGCACGAGAAACCTCTTCGTGATGGAACCCGAAGCGCCGGAACAGGGATTCAACCTGGCGGTCCAGGTGACGCACTTCACGAGCGGTGTCCCGCTCGAGGAACCGGTCTGGTCCCCGGACGGCACCCGGCTCGCCTTCGTCCTCGGCAGCTCCGAAGCGAACGACAAGATCGAGGTCGCGAACTCGAACGGCACCACCGCCACCCCGCTGGTCGTCACCGAACACGGCGTGCATCCGAGCTGGTCGCCCGACAGCGGCAAGATCGCCTTCTCCTACCTCGAACAGGTCTACACCACTGTCGCCGACGGCTCGGCGTTCCCGACGGCCGTCGCCGGCGCCACCGGCAACGAACCGGTCTGGTCGCCGGACGGCTCGC
Organism: uncultured Solirubrobacteraceae bacterium; assembly: GCA_963717665.1. Classification (GTDB taxonomy): domain Bacteria; phylum Actinomycetota; class Thermoleophilia; order Solirubrobacterales; family Solirubrobacteraceae; genus Palsa-744. The sequence goes on along the minus strand of OY970348.1, from coordinate 1,695,860 downwards.
GGATCGCCTTCGGCGAGCACGCGACCTTCGCAACCGTCAACCTCGGGATCATCAGCCTGAGCGGGGGGGCGCCGGTCACCCTCACCTCCGGGGCGCAGTTCATCTTCGCCTCCTGGTCACCCTCGGGCTCGCAGGTCGTCTACCACGTGAGCGGCGGCGGCGAAGATACCCATTGGCGGGTAGCGAACGCCGACGGCTCGGGCGACCATGCCCTGCCTGAGTTCCCGAGCCTGAACCCGAACGGTCCGGCGCCCTCGTGGTCGCCGAGCGGCAATCAGATCGTCTATCGGGGCTTCTACTTCGGCAGCGAACCGCACACCAACGCCGTCTATGTCGAGAACACCGACGGCAGTGGCTCGGTCACGCCGCTCACCGGCGACCAGGGCTTCGCCACCTATCCCTCCTGGCGACCGAGCCCGAGCGCGGCGCCCCAGGTCTTCACGCCGACGAGCGCCTCTGGAACTCCCGCCGCCCAGGCCCTACCGGTGACGCTGCCGAAACCGACGACAGTCTGGTTCACCAACCGGATCTTCGTGACCAAGGGGCCCGATCTGACCGTGATCATCGGCTCCTACGGTTGCGACGGCCCGAGCTGCGCGGTCTCCACCGAAGGCAAGGCGAAGTACGCCGCCCCGCCGGCGGGCCTCCTCGCGTCCGCGCGGACGAAGACCCCACTGAAAGGCAAGCGGCGCCAGGTCGTCGTCGCCAAGGGCAAGACGACGATCGCCGGCGGCCACTCGGGCCCAGTGAAGATGAAGCTGACCAAGGCCGGGATCAAGCTGCTCGGAAAGCAGGGCTCGCTGAAGATCGCAGTCCTCGTCACCATCACGATCCCGGGGCAGAAGAAGATCGTCGAACACCGCCAGGTGACCGTCGTCTTGAAGAAAGCCAAGAAGAAGAAGCGCGTCGCTGCCTGAATCCCTGCCGCTCGGTCTCATGCGGTCGTAACGCGTCGCGTCTAGCGGCTCATGACCGGCCGACCTCGGCCGCTCCCCAATACGCGACCCAGGATCGTCATCCACCGGCGTCCAGAGACGCGGCAGGTAGCCGCGCCGTGACGCGGAGCCCCCCGCCGGCCCGGGAGGCGAGCGTGAGGGTTCCGTCGTGGGCCTGGGCGATGCTCTCGACGATTGCCAGCCCAAGACCGACGCCGGCGTGGTCGGCGCGGACGCGCGCGTCGCCGCGAAGAAATGGCTCGGTAAGCGTGGAGACCGTCTGGGGCGCGAGCATTTCGCCGGTGTTCTCGACCGTGAGCTCCACGACGTCGGGGCGAGCGCTCGTCGAGACCCAGACGGTGCCTTGATCAGGCAGGTTGTGGACAATCGCATTGTGAACGAGGTTCGTGCTCAACTGCAGCAGCAGGGCGCGCGAGCCGATCGTGGGCGTCATCTCGACGGAGGTCTCGATCGTGACGCCGCGCTCTTCTGCGAGGGGGAGGAGCGTTTCGGTGGCTTCCTCCGCCGTGAGCGACAGGTCGACGTTCTCTCGAGTGAACGAGCGCTGGCCGGCGCGGCTGAGCAGGAGCAAGGCCTCGGTGAGGTCGATCGCTCGGGTGTTGACGGCCCGGAGGCGCTCGACAAGCTCGCCGTTGTCGCGGTTCGGGTCATTGCGAGCCACGTCGAGAAGTGTCTGCGTGACCGCCAGCGGGGTGCGCAGCTCGTGGGAGGCGTTGGCTGCGAATCGCTGCTGCTCGGCGACGTGCGCTTCCAGCCGCGCGAGCATGGCATCGAAGGCGTCGGCGAGTTCGCGGAACTCGTCTCTGCGGCCCGGTAGCTGGATTCGGTGGGCGAGCGATCCGGCCGCGGCCATGCGTGTGGCGTCCGTGATGCGGGTCAGGGGCGCGAGCATCCGGCCGGCGAGAAACCATCCGCCCACGAGACCGAACACCAGCAGGAACGCCAGCACCGCGGCTGCCCTCGGAGCGAAAACGTGCAGGAGCTCGGATCGGATGGGAAAGACACCATGGGTAAGAGAGTCTCCGTTGCTTCCAGGGACGATCAGCGCTTGTTCGGGGACGTAACGCAGGAGGAACACCCACACTGCGGCGAGCAGCAAGGCGCCCGCGAGCATGAGGAAGGCGGCGTAACTGAGGGTCAGCTTGAGGCGAACGCTCAAACCAGGGGCTCTATCCACGGTCTTCTCCCTCACGCCCGCTGTCTTGTTGAGTGCTGATGCGGTACCCGACGCCGGCCACGGTGGCGATGAACCAGGGTTCGCCGAGGCGTTTGCGCAGTGCCGAGACCGTGATGCGCACGGCGTTGGTGAACGGGTCGGCGTTCTCATCCCACGCCCGTTCCAAGAGTTCCTCGGCACTGACGACGCCGCCTTCTGCAGCGACGAGAACTTCGAGCACAGCGAACTGCTTGCGGGTGAGCGCGACGTAGCGGCCATCGCGGTAGACCTCGCGGCGGAACGGATCCAGGCGCAGGCCTGCGATCTCTCGCACCGGCGGTCTGTTGTGGGCGCGCCTGCGGTCGAGTGCTCTGAGACGGAGCACGAGCTCTTGGAGCTCGAACGGCTTGGTGAGGTAGTCATCGGCGCCGAGCCCGAACCCCGAGGCCTTGTCGTCTAGCCGGTCGGCTGCCGGTGAGCATCAGGATCGGCATGCCGCTGGCGGAGGCGACGATGCGTTTGGCGATCTCGTCGCCGGAGGGCTCGGGGATGTCGCGGTCGAGGACGGCGATGTCGTAGGCGTTGACGCTCAGCAACTGCAGAGCCGTGTCACCGTCGGCGGCGATGTCGGCCGCGATTGCTTCCAGGCGTAGGCCATCGCGGATGGCTTCTGCCATGTAGGGCTCGTCCTCGACGAGCAACACACGCATGCTCCGATGCTAGGGCCGGCGCATATCGTCGGCGTATCGGAAACCACATACGTGCCGGCAACGCCACGCTGCCTTGAATGGCGGCGTGACCTACAGCCAACCAGCACGAACGACACCGCGGCGCACCCGACCGACCGTGTATGGCCCGCGCCGCCGCCGCCGCCGCCGCGTGCTGCTCTGCGCGGCACTCGCCCTAGTCGTGGCCGCCACGGCGTTCCTGGCACCCAGCCACCTGATCAACCACAAGGGTCGCATGCTCAACCAGGGCCGAGCTGAGGGTCGAGCCCACCCGTCGTCGGTCGCGTGGCCGCAGCGCGGACAGGCCGCGTTTGTACTCGGTAACGGCCGGCCGGCGGCGAGCCCGCACCAGCAGCCGGCCCCGATCGCCAGCTTGGCAAAGGTGATGACCGCTTACCTGATCCTCAAGCGCTACCCGCTGGATGGCGCGCAGGACGGGTTCACGATCACCGTCACCGAGGAGCAGGCGCAGGCCGAGGCCCAGGGCCAGTCGGTCGTGGCGGTGCGGGCCGGCGAGCAGCTGACCGAGCGCCAGCTGCTGGAGGCGCTGCTGATCCCCTCCGGCAACAACATCGCCCGGATGCTCGCCACCGGGGTCGCGGGCAGCGAGAAGCGCTTCCTCGCCGAGATGAACGCCGAGGCCCGTGCGCTCGGGATGCACCACACGATCTACACCGATCCGAGTGGGTTCGATCCGAGCACGGTGTCCACTGCCGCCGACCAGCTGCGCGTCTTTCAGCGGGCGATGCGCTACTCGGTCTTCCGCGAAGTCGTCTCGATGGCCAGCGTGACGTTGCCGGTTGCCGGCACGCTGACCAACTACAACCCCCTGATCGCCGACGGCTACGCCGGCAAGACCGGGTCTGACTCCGCGGCCGGGGGATGCCTGGCCTTCTTCACCCACGTCACGGTCGGCGGGCGCCGGCTGACCGCGGTCGGCGTCGTGATGGGGCAGGGGGAGGGCAGCGACACGTCGGTGATCCTCGCCGCTGCGGGCGACGCCGCCACGCGGCTGGTCGAGTCCGTCGCTCCAGCGGTCCGTGTGCCCACGATCGCCGCGCCAGGCGCGGGCGGCCTGGGAGGAGACGCCGGCAGACATGTCCCTCCGCCGTTGCTCGCTCCCGGTCGCGCCTCGGTGCAGAACTGATGTCAACGCACTCACTACCCATGGGAGGACACATGAATAGAAGGCGACGGTCGCTGGCCGCCCTTGCGCTGATCGTCATGGTCGCCTCGAGCAGCGCGTGCGGTTCGAGCGCACCTGCCGGCGTCAGCACGGGCAGCAGCGGTGGAAACAACACCGCCGCCAATGCCCAGAAGGCGGTGAAGTTCGCCGAGTGCATGCGCAGCAACGGGGTCAGCGAGTTCCCGGACCCGCACCCGGACGCGTCGGGCAACTTCACCATCGATGGGATAGTGAACGGTTCGTCGCTGGACCCGAACACTCCGGCGTTCAAGCAGGCAACCAGCGCCTGCAAGAACGTGGAGCCGGCGGGGTTCACGGGCAGCAAGCGGAGCCCTCAGCAGACGCACGCCGCCCTCGAGTTCGCCCAGTGCATCCGCGCCAACGGCGTGAAGGACTTTCCGGACCCCGCCAATGGTCAGCCCCTCGTCGACACGAATCGAATTCCATCCGCCGCAACGGACAGTGGCATGAGCATTCTCAACGCCGCGATGCAGAAGTGCCACGATTTCGCCGCAGCAGTCGGGGTCCACCGATGAGGCGGAAGACCTGGGTGCGGGCCGCAGCGGCCGTCCTGGTTCTCGCAACCGCCGCCGTCGGCGTGGCTGTGATGTCCAGCGCCAAGCAAGCGACCGCGGCCGCGCGGCAGCTGCCGGTGGGCGCCGCGCGGGTGCAGAGGAGAACGCTCTCGGCGATGGTCTCCCAGGCGGGGACCCTGACCTATCGGGCGCGGTCGGACGGGTCGCCGTACTCCGTGATCAACCGAGCCAGCGGGACGTACACCAAGCTGCCCGCGGTCGGCCAGGTGATCCGGCAGGGTCACGTGCTCTACCGGGTCAACGATCGCCCGGTGGTTTTGCTGCATGGCTCGACACCCGCATACCGGACTATCACGGCCGGCGCGAGCGGCCCCGACGCGGCCGAGCTCAACGCCGATCTGGTCGCGCTCGGCTATGTCACCCGAGCTCAGCTCCGCCCAAAGTCCGCCTCGTTCGGGCCGGCCACCACCGCGGCCGTGATGAAGCTGCAGGCCGCCCTCGGAGTGACCCAGAACGGCACGCTGGCTCTCGGCCAGGCGGTGTTCGAGCCCTCCGCGGTGCGGGTGACGAGCGTGTCGGCGCAGCTCGGGGGCAGCGCTCACGCCGGCGAGACGGTGATGCGGGGCACCTCGACCATTCGCCAGGTTCAGGTGGCGCTGAGCGCCTCGGAACAGACCACGGTGGCGGTCGGGGACAAGGTGAGCATCACCTTGCCCAACAACCGGACCACCTCAGGTCTCGTCTCCTCGGTGAGCGCGGTCGCCACATGCCCGTCGAGCTCCGGGTCGGGCGGGTCGGGGTCCAGCCCCGAAACGCCGGGAACGGGCACCTGCTCTTCGGGCAGCTCGGGGAGCAGCACGCCGACCATCACTGTCGGCGTCACCCCGTCTCACCTGGCCGCCACACGCATGTGGGATCAGGCTCCGGTGCGGGTCGGGATCACCACCGCCAGCGTGCCCAACGCGCTGGTCGTGCCGGTGACCGCGCTGCTGGCCCGGTCCGTCGGGGGCTACGCCGTCGAGGTTGTCGGCGCAGGCGCGCGCAACCATCTCGTGCCGGTCTCGCTCGGACTGTTCGACGACGCCGAGGGGCTGGTGCAGGTCACCGCCTCGGGGTTGGCCGCCGGGCAAGAGGTGGTGGTCCCGACGACATGACCCACACCCCGCCATCCACACCCGACAGCAACGCGGCCGCGGCCGGCGACGGCTCCGCGATCGGCGATGCAGGGGTGCCGGTGCTCGACCTAGACGACGTGAGCAAGAGCTATCCCGGCGAGCCCCCCGTCGAGGCCCTGCGCGGGGTAAGTCTCACCATCGGCCCGGGGGAGCTGGTCGGGATCGTCGGCCCCTCTGGGTCGGGCAAGACCACGCTGCTGCAGCTGATGGGCACGCTCGACCGGCCCACCAGCGGCCGCGTGCGGATCACCGGGCTGGACGCGGCAACGATGGCCGACGAGGACGTGGCCTTCCTGAGGGCCGCCCGGATCGGGTTCGTCTTCCAGCAGTACTTCCTGGCCGAGCACTCCACCGTGTTGGACAACGTGGCCGACGGGCTCCTCTACGCCGGCATCCCCCTCAGGCAACGCCGTCAGCGCGCCCTCGACGCCCTCGAGCTGGTCGGCCTGGCTGAGCGGCCGGATGCGCGTCCCACCCAGCTCTCGGGCGGGCAACGCCAACGGGTCGCCATCGCCCGAGCCCTGGTCGGCCAGCCGGCCATCATGCTCGCCGACGAGCCGACCGGAAATCTCGACCAGGCGACCGGGCAGTCCATCCTGGCCCTGATCGACCAGCTCCACCACGCCGGCTCGACCATCGTGGTCATCACCCACGACCACGCCATCGCCGAGCGGATGCCTCGCAAAGTGGAGATCCTCGACGGCCGCATCGTCGCCGACATCGGCCGCGCGGCGACCCCGCCGCTCACCTCCCCGCCCCAGCCCCCGCCGCACAGGAGCCGTCATGACCGCGACCGCCACCCTGACCCGCAGACGGCTGGCGCTCTCCGACCTGACCCGGCTCTCCACCGTCGGGCTGCGCACCCGCAAGCTGCGGGCCGGGCTGTCCGCGCTCGGTATCGCCATCGGCGTGGCCGCGATCGTCGCCGTACTCGGCCTGTCGGCCTCCTCCCAGGCCGGTCTGCTCGACGAGATCGACCAGCTCGGCACCAACCTGCTCACCGTCAGCAACGGGCAGAGCCTCACCGGTGGCGCCGCCGAGCTGCCGAGCACGGCGCCGGGCATGATCGGCCGTATCAGCGGTGTGCAGCAGGTGCAGAGCGCCGGGGCGGTCAGCGGCGCCAACGCCTACCGCACCCCCTACATCCCCGCGGCCGAGACCAACGGCCTGACCGTCCAAGCCGCATCCCTCGACCTCCTCCCGGTCCTCGCCACCAGCGTCGCCCAAGGCCACTACCTCAACGCGGCCACCGCGCAAGAGCCAGTCGCCGTCCTCGGAGCCGCCGCCGCCCAGCTGCTCGGCATCGACCGCATCTACCCCGCCGAGCGCATCTGGGTGGGCGGCCAATGGTTCTACTTGGTCGGCATCCTCAAACCGGCCGTGCTCGCCTCCGCCATCGACTCCTCCGTCCTGGTCGGCTACCCGGCGGCAGAGAAGTACCTGGGCTTCGACGGGCATCCCTCCACCATCTACCTGCGGGCCCAGAACGACCGGGTCAACGCGGTCGATGACCTTCTGGCCGCCACCGCCAACCCTGAGAACCCCAGCGGGGTAAACGTCAGCCAACCCTCCTCCGCCCTCGTCGCCCGAGCCGCCGCCAAGAGCGCCCTCAACAGCCTGTTCCTCGGCCTCGGCGCCGTCGCCCTCCTGGTCGGTGCGGTCGGCGTCGCGAACATCATGATCATCGGCGTCTTGGAGCGCCGCTCCGAGATCGGCCTCAGACGGGCGCTCGGCGCCACCCGCGGACAAATCCGTGGGCAGTTCCTTTCAGAGGCGATCCTGCTCGGTCTGCTCGGCGGAGCCGTCGGGGTCGCCCTCGGCGCCGCGTCGACCGCCGTCTACGCCCACACGAGGCACTGGGCCACCGTCATCCCCACCGAGGCCTGGGTCGGCGGCATCGCCGCGTCACTCGTCATCGGCGCGGTCGCCGGGCTCATCCCCGCCCTACGTGCCGCCCGCCTCTCACCCACCCAAGCCCTGTGGTCCGTCTAGTCCACCGGCTGCTCGCGCCCGCTCAGTCAGCCCACCATTCTCGCCGACCCTCTACGTCCTCCCGCGGGTTCTCGCCGAGCTTGGGCGCGCCGAAGACGAGGATCTCGAGGCCCTCCGGCCCGGCCTCGTACCCTCGCCACGTACCGGGCGGAACGCGCACGACGTCCCACTTCCTGACCTCGACGATCTCCTCATCGAGCTTCATCCGCCCGCTCCCGCCCACGACCACGAACACCTCCTCCTGCTCCTTGTGTGTGTGGCCGTACGGGAAGCGATAGTCAGGCGGGATGCGCTGATAGCTCAGGCCGGACTGCTCGAGCTCGAGCGCCTTGCTTGCGGCGCGGAACTCCAGATCCGGCGCGCCGTCGAAGTTGGACCCGAGATCCTCCAGATCCTCCTTGAGGTTCCTGAGCGTGAACGGCATGGCCGCGATTCTATGGTTCAGGCTTCATGGCGCGGCTGCGCTGCCAGAGTGACACAGGGAAACCAACGACTACTACTTACTAGTAGCCCGCCGCACGTAGCGTCGCGAGCGTGTTCATCAGTGTCAGAGGCGTCACGCCAAGGGGTCGGAAACCGAAGTGCTCGTAGAAAGAAGCAGCGTTCTGGTCGATGGCATGGACTACGAGTGCGCGAACTGCGACCTGCTCTGATGCGCGAACGACTCGATGCAGTGCGTCGTTGAGTAGCGACGCGCCGACGCCTTGGTCGTGATGCTCGGCATCAACAGCGAGGCGCGCCAAGATCGCGACCGGGATCGGGAAGTGGCGCGATAGTCCCTTCTTGGTCTCGGGCGTAGCCTCCGCGTGCTCAAGTTGGCCCGCGACGAGCGTGTAGTAGCCGTAGACGTACGCCCCGTTAGCCGCGACGAAGGTCCGAGCGGCATCACGTCGCTCGTTCTGTCGCGCATACCGAACAAGCCAGCGGTCGAGCAGCTCATTGCCAGAGCTGAAGCTCGAAACGTCGTGGCGTGAGGGGTCGAATCGTTCAGTGCCCGTGAACCGAATACTCACGCCTGGTCGCGCAGGCTTCGCAAGCGTGTCGCGGCGTCCTCATCGGCCTCGTCTAGTGCGTCGAGGAATCGTGTCGCCTCATCTTCGGTGAGTGCGATCCGCTGCTGGTCGGCCAACACTTCCTGTGCCCTGGAGCTTGCGGCCCGACGGAAGAAGTCGCTCAAGGTCTCGCCAACAGCGGTTGCCGCTGCACTGTCGAGCTGGCGCTCGTCGTCACTGAGACGTAGCTCTAGGCGCTGCGTACGCATACGGGCATTGTACGTACATCTCGTGCGAGCGTCAACCATCCTCAGCGAGATCCAGCGTGCGCAAAAGCTGAACCGTGGTTGCGGGTAGCGTCTCGATCCATCCCCCCGATGGTCTTATCGGCGACCTGGGCAACAATTGAATCGAGCTCGCACGCCGTGCCGCGGTCAGTGCCTACCGGTCCGCTCGCGGTGCTTGCACCCCGGCCAGCAGCAGGGACGGCGCTGGCCTTCCTCGAGCTCCTCCCTTGTACGCCGAATGCGGCGTTCTCGGGTAGTCACCTGCTTGGCATCTTCGACCCAGCAGATGAACTCATTGCGGGCAAGGGGCGTGATGTCCTTCCAGGCATCGAGCGCCGTGGCATCGGCGATCAGCGCCTCACGCAGGTCCGCAGGCAGTTTATGTACGACCCCACCGGGCACTCTCTGGCCGCTCACAGGTCAATCGTATTGGGCGGGAACGCCCGCCCGACTTGGGGCGTTCGATTCTCGAAGACTTCGCTAGGGTCGTCTACCGGCTGAGCGTGAGCGCGCCGTTCGCGCTGATCACCGGCTGCCCCGTCGGTGTGAACCGAGCCTGGCTCGTCAGCTTCAGCTTGTTCGCGTGCGCCAGCAAACGGCGCCCTGGACGCGTGAGTCCAATCTTGACTTTGCCTACGCCCGCGCCGGCGAACCTCGCTTCCCCTTGAGCCACGAGCACGAGTTTGAGCTTGCCCTTCTTCGCCAGGTGAGCACCGGTCGGCACCTGCCACCACTGGATCACGAGTGTCCCGGGCTCGGACGAGCTGAAAGCCAGCGAGAATCCGCCGTGCTTGAGCAGCGCCCCGAGCTTGGGAGCTTTCGCCGCCAGGGCGCCGCGGAGGGCGGACTTGAGCACTGCCAGCGCTTCTTCATCGCCGCGCTTCTTGTTCGCCGCCGCGACTTCTTCTTCATGACGTTTTTTCGCGGCGGCTTCTTCTTGCTGTTGTTTGGCCGCCGCCGCCGCCGCCGCCGCCGCGGCGGCTTTGGCTTCTTCGTCGTGTTGCCTTGCTTCTGCTTCGCGCCGTTTGGCTTCGACTTCCGCCGCCGTGATCGCCCTTATCTCGATCGGTGCACTCGGGTGGACCGTGATCGCGCTCGCCACCCCCGTAGTGACCCATCCGGCGCCTTCCCGGTTGCCTTCGGGCGTCGCTTTGAGTTTTTCACCAGCTGCGTTTTCGTATTCATCGGGCGTCTGGATCGCGTTGGACTCGGTGAGCGTTGCGGTAAACGACGACGCCGCTTCGTTGATCGGCGTGACCGAGAGAGGAACGGGCCCCGCGCTTCGGTCAATTGACCGCCACATTCGAACGACATGTAGATGCCGCCGCCCGGATTCAGCAGGATGCCGACTTCGCGTTTGCCCTGATCCAGGTAAACAAGTTCCGCGACGATTGGGCCCGTTCTGATTTCTTTTGGATTGGCCCCTTCCGATTCGCAGTCTGCTTCCACGGTCGAGCCCGTCTGCGCGACGCAGCCCGTGAACTCGTATTTGGACACAGTCGAACGCGTCCCGGTGATTTCTCCATCGCCAGCCGAGCCGGTGCAATGCACGACCCTGGCAAAGCCGGCCAGTTCTGCGATCACCGGCCCACCTTCCGTGGTGAAGCTGACCGGCAAGCTCGCGCCGTGGGGCACGAATTCGAGCACAGGCGAGGCCGCGCTCGCACCGGCAGGGACGAGCACCGCCCCAAGAACGATGATCGCCGAGGCGACGACAGCAACCCCGCGTGCCCTCACGTCTATCCCTCCATCCAATCGTGGCCAAGCGCGCGACCTTGAAGGGGCGCGATCAGTCTACGGCGGGGCGATACTAGCGCCGTCCGGTCCGTGGCGCTAGTCCATAGATCTAGAAGATGAGGCCGTAGGGGCGGGTAGCTTTGTTGTCTGGCATCCGACCTAATCGCAGACGCGCCTGCGTGCAAGTCATCCAACACCCGGCCACCCACCCCGCTCCCTGTGGAATCATGACCACACGCTTCCATGCCTGAGTGGGGGTTCCAAGGAATGAGGATGCGGCTGTCTCGACAACGTGGGTTGACTGGCATCGTGACCGCGATATCGCTCGTCGCTGCTCTCGTCGCCGCAACTGGCACGTCCGCAGCGCCGATCCTCGGTCTGGAAGGACTGCCCACAGTGCACGTGCAGGTCGGCGGGCTCGTAAACGTCGAAGCCCAGCCGCTCCCGGCCAAAGTCGAAGTCGCCGGGCTGCCACCGATCGAAACTCCGTCGCTGCCAAAAGCGGAACTGCCATCGACGCCTCCCGTAGAAGTGCCCAAAGCGCCCGTCGAAGTCCCGACAGTGCCGACAGGGAGCACGCCGCTGCCAACACCGACCGGCTCCTCGACGTCGCCCACGCCGACGTCCAGCTCGACCGGCTCCGGGGCACGAGCGGCCAGCGCCGGCGCCTCGACCGCGAGCGGCGCCTCCACGTCTACCGGCAGTAACGCCGGCGGCGCCTCGCCCCCGACCGCGCAGATCGGGGAAGCGGCCCACACCGCCACACGCCGTCAGGGGCGGGGCGCGACCAAGTTGCGCGCGAACAGAGCGCGCGCCGCTGCCATCGGTACCAAGACGCCCGTCGCATCGACAAGCGCGCCCGCCGCCTCGTCCGCTGCGCTCGCCCGAGCCTCCGCAGCGCAACCCGCTCACAGCAAGAGCTCCTCCAGCAACCCGCTCGAGTCGATTGGTCGCCACATCCCCTTCCCCGTCCCCGTGCCCGACTGGAGCAAGCCGATCATCCTCGTGCTGCTCCTGCTCGCGATCCTGTTCGCCGTGCGCTCGCGCCTGGCCACGCTGCGCGCGCGTCGCCTGGAGGGCCAGCGCGAGACGATGTTGAGCGATCTCGACGACATGCAGGCCGCGCTCGTCCCCGCGATCCCCGAGCAGCTCGGTGGGCTGGCGGTGTCCGTCGCCTACAGGCCTGCCGACGGGCCGGCCGCGGGCGGTGACTTCTACGACCTGTTCGAGCTCGAGCCCGGCAGGGTCGCGATCGTGCTCGGTGACGTCGTCGGCCACGGCCGCCCTGCGCTGACCCAGGCCGCGCTCACGCGCTACACGCTGCGTGCATACCTACAGGCCGGCCTCGAGCCCCGCGCTGCCCTCGCGCTTGCCGGCTCCGTGCTCGCGACGCCCGGTGAGAAGCGCTTCGCGACGGTCGTCGTCGCGATCCATGACAGCGCCGCTGGCCGCTTGACCTACGCCTGCGCCGGTCATCCTCCACCGATCGCGATCGGCTTCGACGCTCCCGAGCCGATCACCGTCTGCTGCTCGGCGCCGATCTGCTGCGACCTGCCGACCGGTCGCCGGCAGACGACCGTCTCGCTTCCCCACGGAGCCGGGCTGTGCTTCTTCAGCGACGGCCTGCCCGAGGCGCGCACCGGCGACGACCTGCTCGGCCGCGAGCGCCTCGTCGAGATCACACGCGAGCTCGGCCCGTCGAGCAGCGCGCCCGCGCTGCTCGAGCGCATCCGCAGCGAGGCGTCGGCGACGCCCGACGACATGGTCGCTTGTATCGTCTCCGCCGCTGCCGTGGTGCCCGGCGCGGTCGGTGAGGCGCCCGCGAGCCCGAGCGCCGCCGCCCGGAGCCGGACCGCCGCCGCCGAGGCTGCCGCCCAGGTCGAGGAGCTCGAAGTCGAACAGCACGAGCTGGCCGAACCGCGCGTCCGCTATTTCCTCGCCGCCTGCGGGTTCGACTCCGTCAGTGTTACCTCGCTGTTGGCGCAGGCCGGCGAGATCGCCGGCGGCGACGGTACGGCGCTGCTGCGTATCGAGCGCCCTCGCTCGGGCGAGCCGACGGCCACCGTGAGCGCCGGTCGCGCGGTTCCCGACGCCGCCTCCTTGAGCGCTGAGCCGATCACCGGAGTCGTCGGTCCGGCGCGGACGTTGGCCACCGCGCGATAAGCCCGCTCGGGCTAGTCTCGCGCCGTGTCCATCACCCACGTCTTCCTCGGCATACCGGTCGTCGACCGCGCCACCGCGATCGATTGGTACACACGGCTGAGCGGCAATCCGCCCGACATGCTCCCCAACGAGCGCGAGGCCGCGTGGCAGCTCGCCGGCGCCGGGTGGCTGTACGTGCTCGTCGACCCGCCACGTGCCGGCTCCTCGCTCAACACCCTGCTCGTCGACGATCTCGACGCTTTCCTCGCCGGCCTGGCCGAGCGCGGAATCGACGCCGGGCCCGTCGAGACGATCGGCGACGGTGTGCGCCTGGCAATCGTCACCGACCCCGACCGCAACCTCCTCAAAATCGCCCAGCCACCCAGCTGAGGCCCCCGGCCGGCGCTAAGTTGAGGGCATGATGTTCGCCCTGCGCTACGTGCTCCCGGCGGCCGGCGTGATCGCCGGCCTGATCGTGATGGCGCTCGGCAGCGAAGCCGAGCTCGAGGGCGGCGCCGGGATCGTCGGCGCCTCGCTGGCGATCTACGCCGTCAACTGGCTCTACCGCGCCGGCGTCGAGGGCGACCGCGAGCGCGATCGCGAGGAGGCCGCGCGCGTCTACCTCGACAAGCACGGCCACTGGCCCGACGAGTCGCCCCGCCCGCAGCGCACGTTGTAGGATCCGGGCGTAGCACGCGATTCGTCTATACGAATCGTGCCCTCTATGTGGGCCACCCCGTAAATGAGCGGACGCCTCGAACGCACCTGGACGAAGATCGTCGAGTTCGGCGGAGCCGGGCTGGCGCTCGTGCTGATCGGCTTCCTCGCAGGTGCCGCTGTCGTGTTTGTGCTCCACGACAATCATTGGCTGGGCAACAGCGGCACGCGTCAGGTCGAGGCCTTCTCAGAGGTGCCCCAAGAGCAGGCCGGCACGCTGGCAGAGCGATTCAGACCCGTGCTCCTGTTCGACAGCGGGGAGCGATGGCGGCCGCTCAACGTCACGTATCTGTTCGACGAAGGCCTCCATCAGTTCTGCACACGCCAGCGGCAAGGCAAGGGCTGCTCGGTAATTCACAACTCGCAGCAGTTCGACACGCTGGCGATGCACACTTCCGCGCTTGGGCCGTCCACTTACGTCGACATCGCCGGCGGCAGGGTCCCGGAATATCACGGCCCCGAACGTTGCGGCGCACCACTACTCGACTGCGGTAGCGGACCACGTTCGGCGATGTACTACCACGTCACCGAATCCAACGGCCGCTTCTACGTCGACTACTGGTGGTTCCTACGCTTCAACCATTTTGCGACCTCCAAGCCAGGCGCCACATGTCGGCTAAAGCAGGCACGTGAATCCAGCATCTGCGATGAGCACGAGGGCGACTGGGAGGGTGTCACGGTCGTCACGCCTCCCGACGAAGAACACCAGATCGACTACGTCGTGTACGCGGCGCACAAGGGCACGTTCCGCTATTCGGCCTCGCAACTGAAATTCGCGCCTGGAACGAGCAGGCCGTACGTCTACTCGGCTCAGGGCAGCCACGCCTCCTATCCAGAACCCTGCTCCGGCAGCTGCGGGCAGCCGAGTGGTCTGGCGGTCAACGGGCTCGTCGACCTGCCCGAGGGGCGCTTCAACGGCAAGGGAGAATGGGCCCGCAACTACGAAGCCTGCCCCGCCAACGCGCCCGGCAGCTGCTTGCAATCGCTCACCCTGCAGCACTGGAACACATGGCCCGGCGAATGGGGGGCCGGTTGCGCAGCGGTGTGCAGCAACGTCGCCGGCGTCGACTCGCCCCGCTCGCCCGGCTTGCAGGCCCGCTATCAGACGCCCTGGTGCTCGACCCAGAACGGCGCGTTCACCTGCGACGGGCGCGCGCTTCACTGCAGCGACTGGCTCGGCCCTCTGGTGGTAGCCGTCGCGTGTGACCCGGCGGTGCTCGAAAAGGGGCTGCGCGCGACCGACGTGATCGCGGCCGGCGGGCTGGCGCTCGCCGTCGACGGACAGCCGATCTCGCAGGCATCGACACCGGGGGTCGTCCAGGCGCTCGGCAGTCCGTTGCAGCCGGGCGCCCGCGTCAGCGTGACGGCCGATGGGCCGAATACCCAGATCCTGATACGTGCGCAGCAGGGAAACGTCGTTGTCGAGGATCGTTTCGCCGGCGTTGCAACGAGCTCGGGGCAGAAGCTGCAGGTAACGGTCGCCGCCGGCTCTGACGGACCGAGCGTTCTCGCCGACGGGCACGTTCCGGTGGAGCGCAGGATCATCGAAACCCTGCCGGTCGCGGCCGTCTTGCGGTCCGGGACCTGACGGAGGCGCGCCCGTGTGGCGGCTGTGCCGCGCGCGCCGACGCCTGCTGATCAATCACACTAATTCCACTATCCGGTCTTGACCGCTTGCGGCGCTCCGGTTATGTTGGCATTCGGCTGACCGTCTGGTGACCGACGCTCGACGGCGCTGCTTCGGCCGCAGCCGTTCTGGCGGCGTGATGACGACATAGGGGGAAGTGCTCGATGGCCGTTGAGCAGGCCGCTCACGCCGCCGGCGTCATGAACGACGCCGTGCTGACGGATGCCGAGCGCCGCTTCCGTGTGTTGCTGCGCGCGCTCGCGGCGATCCTCGTACTCGCCGGCTTGGCGTACTTCACCGGACCGCTGCTCGGGCCGTTTCGCGACCTTTACCGTGAACCGCCGTTCGTCCTGAACTCGGTCACGAAGGTGACAGTGCTCGGGATCTGCTGCCTGTACGTGTCCGGCGACATACGCCGGCGGATGGGCTTGGCGACGGTCGTGATCTTCGCCCACTTCGTCTCGGTGGCGGCGATGCTCGTGGCGCTCGCCTTCGGCCACACCGGCGGGGCGATGTCGTTCGGCTCGCTCGGCAGCGCGTCTGTCGGCAGCGTGCTGTGGGGGGCGATCGGCCTGGATGGCGTGATCACGCTGGTGGTGATCGTGTTCTACGTGCTCGCCCGGAAATCACAGCCGGCGAGCGTCGGCGCCGCAGGGCGCCATCACTCCGAGGCAGAGCAAGCCGAGTCGCAGCTGCTGGGAATCGAGCGATCGATGCGCACGTTCGCGGTGATCGCCGGCGTGTGGTTCGTGCTCTCGGGCGCCGGCTACGAGCTCGGCGGCCTGCTCGACTCCACGCGCGGTCTGTTCCTGCAGTTGCCGTTCGTCACCAACTCCGTCGTCATGTCGGGCACGTTCGGCATGTTGTGCTTCTACGTCGCGAGCGACGTGCGCGCGCACCTTTCGCTGTGGGGCGTTATCGCCTCGGGGCTAGTGCTCTCCGGGCTCGTCGGCCTGGCCTACCTCACGTTCCTGCACACCGGCTACACGCGCCCGTTCGCGAGCCATCAGCTGAGCATGACCGACATCCTCTGGGGGTACGTCGGCGTCCATCTGCTGGCTGCCGTCGCGTTCTTCCTGCTCTACGCGGCGGTCTGGAAGAAGCGCTACTCGCCGAGTTACTTCGCGCCGATTCAATATCGGGCGCTGATCGCCGCCGCGGGCACCGTGATCGACGGCCCCGCCGTGCGCACGCCCGAGCAGATCGCGCAGGGCGTCGATCACTACGTCGCGAAAATGACCGCGAAACGCACGTGGCTGTATCGCGTGGCGATGCTCGGCGTGCAGTTGCACCCGCTGCTGTTCCTGAAGCCGCCCTTCTCCGAGCTCTCGCCGCGCCTGCGCTACGAACACGTGCGCACGCACTTCCAGAAGGTCGCGCCCACGCATAACTGGGTGTTCAACCTGCCCCAGGTGGCGATCCGCATGGCCCAGCAGCTGTGCTTCGCCGCCTATTACAACCACCCGGACACGTGGAAGGCGATCGGCTACGTGCCCTACTCCGAACGGCCGGGCAACGAACGCGCGACGCGCAAGGTCGAAACCGAGCACGACCTGAACGTCGAGCTGCCGGCCGACGTGCAGGGCGACACGCTCGAGACCGAGATCTGCATCGCCGGCACCGGCGCCGGCGGCTCGATCCTCGCCTACCGGCTCGCCGAGAAAGGCCACGACGTGCTGCTGCTCGAGCGCGGGCTCTACGTCGAACCGCGTCACTTCAGCGAGGACGAGGTCCAGATGGTCTCCGAGCTCTATGCCGACGGCGTGATGCAGCAGACCGAGGATTTTCGCTTCACGATTCTCCAGGGGAGCTGCGTGGGCGGCTCGACGACGGTCAACAACTCGGTCTGCTTCGACCCGCCCGCCGAGGTCCTGGCGCGCTGGAACGACTCGAAGTTGCATAACGCCGGCCTCGATCTGGCGAAACTCAGCGGCAGTGTCAGCGACGTTCGCCGGTTCCTGTCGGTCACGCGCCAAGGCCCGGCCCACCTGAACCCCTCGGGCGCCAAGTACCTCGACGGCGTGAATCGCCTGGGGCTCTCGCCGGACGTGCTGAAGGTCGACGCGGTCGACGCCAACATCAAGGACTGCCTCGGCTGCGGCTACTGCAACATCGGCTGCGCCTACGAAGCCAAACTCTCGATGCTGCAGTCGGCCCTGCCGTGGGCGCAGAAAACGTATCCGGGCAAGGTGCGAATCCTCGCCGAGTGCGAAGTCGAAGGGGTCCGCGCGGAGTCCGGCTCGCCGGCGCGCGTGACCGACGTGCGCGCGCGTCTCTCCGACGGGCGTCGGATCACGGTCAAGGCCGAGAAGTTCATCGTCTCCGCGGGCGCCGTCGCGTCGAGCTATCTGCTGATGCGCAGCGGCATCGGCCGCGGCCTGCCCGTCGGCCAGCACGTCTGCTTCAACATGGGCGCGCCGATGACGGCCGAATTCGAGCAGGACCTGGACGCCTTCGCCGGACTGCAGATCTCCCACTTCGGCCTGCCGCAGGTGCTCGACGGGTTCGCGTTCGAGACCTGGTGGAACCCGCCGGTCTCGCAGGCGGAGAACATGCCCGGCTGGTTCAGCGACCACTTCCAGAACATGCTGAACTACAAGAAACTGATGGGGGTGGGGGTGATCGTCGGGACGGCCGGCAACGCCTCGATCTACAAATCGCCGATCGGCGGCCCCGGCGTGCGCTACGTGCCCGAACAGCGCGATCTCGCAAAGCTCTCAGAAGGTCTGAAGCTGCTCGGGGAGATCCTCTTCGCAGCGGGCGCCAAGCGGGTGATGCTGAACACCTGGGACATCCCGGGCGCGCAGTTCACCAAGGCCTCTCAGCTCGTGCGGCTCGACGAGGTCGTGATGCACCCGGCCTGGATGTCGCTCGGCACCGGCCATCCGCAGGGCGGGAACGCGATCAGCGAAGACCCGGCGCGTGGCGTGATCGGCCCCGACTTCCGGGTACACGGCTACAAGAACCTGTTCGTGTGCGACGCGAGCGTGTTCCCGAGCAGCCTGACCGTGAACCCGCAGCTCACCGTGATGTCGCTGGCGCACTACGCAGGAGGGCAGATCTGATGCACCACATAACCCCGCTGCGCGTGCTCGGCGTGCTCGGCTTCTACGCGCTGATCTTCATCGTCATGCGGATCAGTAAGAAGCGCGTGGACTCGATCGAGAAAAAGACGTTCCTGTACATCGGCGCGGTCTGGGCGGTGTCGGTGTTCATCGCCAACTACCTGCTGTACCTGGCCGGCGTGATGAGCTTCCTGCCGTGGGTCAACAACTTCATGCACACCTTCATCTGGATCGGCTTCTGCTTGACCTGGTTCTACCTGGGCGTCCGCGAGACCGAGCCGATGTGGGCGCAGTGCGCGATGTTCGGTTTCTTCAGCCTGATCGTCAAGTACGCCGAGCAGCGTCTGTTCGGCACCTGGGACATGGATCACTTCTTCTTCAGCTGGCTGCACGGAAACGGCGCCTACATCGGTGGCTGGTCGCTCGCCGACGCCACCTATCCGATCCTCACCCTGCTGACCCTGCGCGCCGTCGCACGACGGGTCCCCAACCTGATCGCCACCTGAGCTGGACGCCGGCACGTGCCAGGAATCGGCGCCGGCCGATCGCCGTCGTGCCCGGCTAGCATCACGCCTGCAGCGCACACTTGACGACAGGCGGAGGCCCGATGCAGCACCCGCTCCAGTGGCTGGCCCAACGCGATCGCGATCTCGCCGCGCTGCGCCGGGCGGGGCGTGCGGCGATCGTGATGCCGGCGATGTTCGCGCTCGGCGACAAGGTGATCGAAAACGCCGCCATCGCGACATTCGCGGCGTTTGGCTCGTTCGCGATGCTGCTGCTCGTCGACTTCGGTGGACCGATGCGCGCACGGCTGCAGGCGCAGGTCGCGCTGGCCGTGACCGGTTGCGCGTTCGTCTGCCTCGGCACACTCGCCTCGCGCAGCGTGTGGATCTCGGCCGTCGCGATGGCGCTGATCGGCTTCGCCGTGATCTTCTCCGGCGTCGTCAGCTCCGTGCTGGCCGGCGCCTCGACCTCGCTGCTGCTCGCCTTCATCCTGCCCGTGACGCTCGTCGGGCCCGTCTCATCCGTGCCTGATCGCGTCGCCGGCTGGGGCATGGCCTCGGGCGCGGCGATGCTCGCGATCGTCCTGCTCTGGCCGACGCCGACGCGCGGCCCGCTACGCGCGGCCGCCGCCGGCGCCTGCCGGGCGCTCGCCCTGCGCCTGCGCGCCGATGTCGCCTTCGGCATGAGCGACGGCGATAAGACGCTCGCCGCCGACCACGACCACGCCGTCGCCGCTGCGCACGAGGCCGTCGCCGCGATGCGCCGCGTCTTTCTCGCCACGCCGTTCCGCCCGACCGGCCTGAGCACGGACGCGCGGGCCGTCGTGCGGCTCGTCGATGAGATCAACTGGCTCGAGGCGATCGTGATCCATTCCGTCGGCCCCGGGGAGGGGATCCCCGTCGACCATCCGGCATGCGCCGTCAAGATCGCCGCTGCCGGTGCGCTCGAACGCGGCGCCGAGCTGCTCGGCATGCTCGGCGGCGATCGCCGCGAGTTGCAGGAGGCGATCGATCAGCTCAAGACGGCCATGCGCGAGGTCGAGACGGGCGCGACCCGCGAGCTGCTCGTGCGCCGCAAGCCGATCTCCGACGACGCGACGGGCGCCGGCGAGCTGATCACCGCGCTCGATCCCGCCTTTCGCGCGCAGGAGCTCGGCTACGCCGTCTCGATCATCGCCGAGAACATCGACCTGACCGCAGCGGCCGAGCGGCGCAGCTGGGTCGATCGCGTGCTCGGCCGCCAGCCGAAGGGACTCGCCAGCACCGCCTCCGCTGTGCAACAGCGCGCCGCCGCGCACATCGACCTCGGCTCGGTCTGGCTGCACAACAGCGTGCGCGGCGCAGTCGCCCTCGGCATCGCCGTGCTCGTCGCCAACGAGACCGGCGTGCAGCATTCCTTCTGGGTCGTGCTCGGCACGCTCTCCGTGCTCCGCTCCAACGCGCTCAGCACGGGCCAGAACGTCATTCGCGGCCTGATCGGCACGATCGCCGGCTTCGTCGTCGGCGGCCTGATCGTCGCGCTCGTCGGCGAGGACACGACGCTGCTCTGGTTCCTGCTGCCCATCGCAATATTGCTCGCCGGGGTCGCCCCCGCGGCGATCGGCTTCGCGGCCGGCCAGGCCGCCTTCACGCTGACGCTCGTGTGCCTCTACAACATCATCCAGCCCGCCGGCTGGAAGGTCGGCCTGCTGCGCGTCGAGGACATCGCGATCGGCTGTGCCGTCAGCCTGCTCGTCGGGCTGCTGTTCTGGCCCCGCGGCGCCGCCGCCGAGCTGCGCCGAGCGCTCTCGCAGGCCTATATCGACAGTGCCCGCTACCTGGCGAGCGCCGTCGACTTCGGCATGCGCCGCTGCGACGCCGATACCGCGGCGGCCGTCGCCGAGCCCGAGGAAGACGCCGCCCGCGCCGCCGCCTCGGCCCGCCGCCTCGACGACACCTTCCGCAGCTACCTCGCCGAGCGAGGCTCGAAGCCGGCGCCGCTGGCTGAGATCAGCGGCCTCGTCTCGGGCGTCGGCGGGCTGCGACTCGCCGCCGACGCCGTGCTCGACCTGTGGGAGCGCGAGGACGGCACCGTGCCCGGCGATCGTGCCGCCGCGCGCGAGGAGCTGCTCAAATCGAGCGCGCTCGTCGAGGGCTGGTACGACAATCTCGCCGCGCGGCTGGCCGACGGGCGCCCGCCGAACCCGCCGCTCGCGCACGACGAAGTCGCCGACGGCAGGCTCGTCGATGCCGTCGCCAACGATCTGCGCGCGGCCGACGGCAAGGCGACGGCCACGGCGGTGCGGATGGTCTGGACGGGCGATCACCTCGACGCCGTGCGCAGGCTGCAGGAAGTCATCGTCGAGCCCGCGCGCACCGTGGCCGGCTGACGCCGTGGGCGACCCCGCTGCCGACGGCTACGACACCGCCGTGATCGAGTCGCCGGGCTGCGAGCTGCGCGCGACGTTCGTCCCGCGCGCCGGCATGGTCTGCTGCTCGCTGCGCCACTGCGACGTCGAGCTGCTGGCGCAGCGCTCGGGCGTGCGCGCATATGCGCAGCGCGGCTCGACGATGGGCATCCCGCTGCTCTATCCATGGGCCAACCGACTCGCCGGACTGCGCTACCCGGGACCAGAAGGAGAGGTGCAGCTCGATCCGGCCAACCCGCTGCTCAAGCTCGATCAAAACGGCCTGCCGATCCACGGCGCGATCGCCGGCGCGCTGCCGTGGGAGCTGCTCGAGCGGCCGGGGGCCGGTGCCGATCACGCCGGTGCCGATCACGCCGGGGCCGATCATCTGCACGCGCGCCTGGCCTGGCGCAGCGCCGAGCTGCTGGCGATCTTCCCGTACCGCCACACCGTCGAGCTCCGCGCGCGCGTCGTTGGTGACCGGCTGACGATCACGACCACCGTACGAGCCGACGGCGGCTGCGCTGTGCCGGTGTCGTTTGGCTTTCACCCCTACCTCACGATCGCCGACACCGATCGCCGCGACTGGCTGATCGAGCTGCCGGTCGCCAGTCGCCTGCTGCTCGACGAGCGCATGATCCCTGTGGAGGCCGGCGCTCCCGTCAAGCCGCGGCGCTTCAGGCTCGCCGACGGCGCCTGGGACGATGCGCTCACCGGACTCGAGCAGCCTGCGGTGTTCTCCGTGTCAGCCGAGGAGCGCCGGATCGACGTTGAGTTTGCGATGGCTTCTCACATGCGCAGATCTACGCGCCACCCGATCAGAGCCTCATCTGCTTCGAGCCGATGACCGCGCCGACCAATGCGCTCGTCAGCCGCGAGGGGTTGCAGGTCCTCGCGCCCGGCGACAGCTTCCACGCGACGTTCGCGATCTCGGTCGCTCAGCCCGCGCGGTAGATCAGGTGCGTCACCCCCGGCGCCTGCACCGCCTGCACCTGCTCGAGCGCCATGCCCGCCCCGGCGCCGCCCTCGAATAGGCGCGTGCCCGAGCCGAGCAGCAGCGGCACGACGCTGAGGCGCAGCTCCTCGATCAGCCCCGCCGAGAGGTACTGCCGGGCGACGTCGGCGCCACCGGCGAGCGCGACATCCTTGCCGCCGGCGGCCTCCTTCGCCTGCGCGAGCGCCGAGGAGATCCCGTCGGTGACGAAGTGGAACGTCGTGCCGCCCTGCAGCTCGAGCGGCTCGCGCGCGTGGTTGGTCAGGACGAACACGGGCATGTGAAACGGCGGCTCCTCGTCCCACCAGCCGTTCCACGGATCGTCGCCCCACGGGCCCGGGCCGCCGCCGAACATCTTGCGGCCCATGATCGTCGCGCCGACGTTGGCCGTCGCCTGTTCGACGATCGGCGTGCTCTCGTTGACGACGCCGCCCTCGCGTCCGTGCGGCTCGCGCCACGCGGCCAGCTCGAACACCCACTCATGCAGCTGCATCCCGCCCTTGCCGAGCGGGTCCTGCTCACTCGGATTCGGCCCCGTGATGAAGCCGTCCAATGACATCGCGATGTTGAACTTGAGCATGGCTGTGCGCTCCCGTCCCGTGTGGTTGGATCTATTTATTAATTAATTTGATGACAATTGACTGAGTGGCAGGCTTTGGCCTAGCTCGTCTGCACGATCAGCAGGCGGTTGCCCTCGGGGTCGTTGAACCAGAACATCGGCGGCACAGGGTCGCCCATGCGCATGACCTCCGCGTCGACGTCGACGCCACGCTCTTTCAGGTCGGCGTGGTCGGCGTCGATGTCAGTCGTCGAGAGCGCGATCCGCGTCTCGATCCCCGTCGCTTCGCCCGGCCGCGGCGAGGTCAGCGCGAGCGTCGTCGCGGCGCCGGCCGGCGCCACTTCCACCCAGCGCTCGCTGCCGCCGAAGGGGATGTCCGCGCGCAGCTCGAAGCCGAGCTTCTCCGTGTAGAAGGCGATCGCCTGGTCCTGGTCCTTGACCGGGATCATGCACGTGCCGACCTGCGTCAGGTTGGTTTGGGTCTGCGTGTCGCTCATTCCGAGTCTCCGTTCTGTTCCGGGGCTTCCGCGTACGCGCCTTAGGGGTGGCGGCGTCGCTTGGTTTGTACTGCTTTGACGGTGCGGCCCGTCGAAACTCATCGCTCGCCCGCGACCGCCCGTCCGTCCAGGCGCGCAGGGTTCCTG
Source organism: uncultured Solirubrobacteraceae bacterium (assembly GCA_963717665.1). Lineage (GTDB taxonomy): Bacteria > Actinomycetota > Thermoleophilia > Solirubrobacterales > Solirubrobacteraceae > Palsa-744. The sequence goes on along the minus strand of OY970348.1, from coordinate 1,672,477 downwards.
CGGGGCGGGGCGTAACTTGCAGGGATGGTCGGCCTCCTCGGGATCGTCGTGCCGCTCGCGCTCGCCGCCGCCATCTCGCCGACGACGCTCGCCGTCGAGCTGCTCACGCTCTCGCGCAAGACCGATGCCCTCGCCCGCGCCTGGGCCGTCGCCGCCGGGTCGGCGCTCGTGCTCGCCGGCTTCGCCGCGCTCGCGCTGATCCTCGCCGAAAGCACCGGCGGCGCGCACAGCCCCTCCGAAGCCGGGGCGATCGTCAAGCTCGTCGCAGCCGCGCTGCTGCTCGCACTCGGCGTGCGCACGCTGCGCGCGCCGCCGCGGCCACCAAAGCCGGAACGCGTCAGCGCGCACCCGCTGCGCGGGGCGTTGCTGCTCGGGATCGCGCTGATGCTGACCAACTTCTCGAGCGTAGTCCTGTTCTTCCCGGCGATGCACGCGATCGGCATCTCCGACGCCGGCCTCGCCGCGCAGATCGTCGCCTTCGTCCTGCTCTACGCGATCACGCTCCTGCCCGCCTACGGGCCGCCGCTGCTCGTCGCCCTGCTCGGGCCGCGCGCCGACCCGCTGCTGCGGCGGCTCAACAGCTTCTTCACGACCCACCACAAGAGCATCGGCGCCGGCCTGTGCGTCGCCTTCGCCGTGCTGCTCGCCGTCGCCGGGCTCAAAGCTCTGCTCTAGGCTGGCGCGCGTGAAGCAGATCGTCCTCCTGCGCGGCGTCAACGTTGGCGGGCGCAACAAGCTCGCGATGCCCGCGCTGCGCGACGCGCTGCAGGCGGCGGGCATGGAGAACGTCGTCACCTACGTGCAGAGCGGCAACGTCGTGCTCGACAGCGCCGCCAAGGCAGACGCGCTCGCGCGCGCGTGCGAGGGCGTGATCGCCGACGAGTTCAAGCTCGACGTCGGCGTCGTCGTGCGCACACGAGTCGAGCTCGCCAAGATCGTCGAGCGCAACCCGCTCGGCGACGTGGCCGGGCAGGACAAGCTCTACCAGGTGACCTTCTGCTCGCAGAAACCCGCCAAGGCCGCCCTCGCCAAGGTCGCCGAGCGTGCCGTCGAGGGCGAGCGGCTGCTCGCCCGCGGCCGCGAGATCTACGCCTGGTTTCCGCACGGCGTCGGGCGCTCCAAGCTCGCCGCCGCGCTGAGCAAGCAGGACCTCGGCGTGCTCGCCACCGCGCGCAACTGGACGACCGTCAACAAGCTGCTCGCACTCGCCGGGGAGTAGTCGCCGATGCCGAGCATGCAGATCGACGGCAGCCGCTTCGCCTGGAGCGAGCTCGGGCAGGGCCCGCCGCTCGTGCTCGTCAACGGCTACGCCGCGAGCTCCGCCGACTGGGACCCGACTTTTACGGCCGCGCTCGCGGAGACGTTCACGCTGATCTGCCCAGACAACCGCGGCACCGGCGACTCCGAGCTCGGTGATCCCGACGCGCTCACCGTCGACGCGATGGTGGACGACGTCGACGCACTGATCGCCGAGCTTGGGCTCGGCCCCCCGGCGCTCGCCGGCTGGTCGATGGGCGGCTACATCGTGCAGCGGCTTGCGCTGCGCTCGCCTGCGCGCGCGAGCGCGATCGCGCTGCTCGCCACTGGGCCTGGCGGCGGCGCCGGGGTTCCAGCCGAGCCGTACGTGTGGGAGCAGCTGACCGACCACTCCGGCACCCCGCGCGAGCAGGCCACGCGATTGATCGCGCTGCTGTTTCCGCCCGACGTCTCGGCCGCGATCGACGCGCAGTTCGGCGAGGTCGTCGCCGAAGCGCGTGCCGCCTCCTCGCAGCAGACGCTCACCGCGCAGGAGCGCGTGCTCGCCGCCTGGCAGGCCGAGCCGCAGCCCGCGCCCGGAGGGGACGCGCCACCGGCGCTCGTGATCAGCGGCGAGCTAGACGTGATCGCCCCGCCCGGCAACGCCGACGCGCTCGCCGCGCTGTGGCCCGAGACGAGCGTCGAGCGGATCGCCGGCGGCGGGCATGCCTTCATGGCGCAGGAGCCCCAGCGCGTCGCCGCGCTGATCGCCTCGTTCATGCTTGCCCGGCGCTAGCCGCCGGCCTGGGCCGCGCCGAGCCCATCGAGCGTCAGCTCCGTCTCGATCGCTGAGCGCACGCGCCGCAGCGCGTCCGCGCGGGCGCGCAGCTTGCTCGCCGCGTGCGCGCGCACGTCGAGCTGAGACAGCGTCTGCGCCGTCTCCAGCGCGGCCGCGCCAAGCTGCTCGGCCGGCACCACGCGATCGAGGAACCCCGCCGTCACAGCTTCCTGCGGGCCGTACATGCGCGCGCTCGTGACCGCCGCGTCGAAGTGGGGCGGCGACAGGCGGTGGCGCGCCAGCTCGATCGCGAACCACGGCACCGTCAGGCCGATCGCAACCTCGTTCAGGCCGATCCGAAACGGTCCATCGGCGCCGATCCGCGCGTCCGCCGACAGCGCCAGGAACGAGCCCGCCGCGACCGCGTGGCCGCTGCATGCGAGCACGACCGGCGTCGGGAACGACAGCAGCCGCTCGGCCAGCGTCGCGCCGAGCGTGAGCATCTCGAGTACCGGCTCCGCTACGCCTTCGCCGAACACCTTCAGATCGAAGCCCGCCGAGAGGCAGCCCTCGCGGCCGCGCAAGATCGTCACCACGCCGTCCCGCTCGGCCTGATCGAGCGCGCCGTGCAGCGCGCGCAGCGTCTCGATCGACAGCGCGTTGACCTTGCCGTCGTCGAGTGAGATCGTCGCCACACCTTCCTGCAGCTCGTATCCGACCGCTTCCATGCGCATAATGTAACAGTGTTTCGTAACAATGTCCTGATACCGACGTGCTGACGCCTGGCTAGCGAGTCGTCTTGCCGCGTCCCAAGCAACGCACGCCCGAGCTGCGCGACCACGTGCTCGCCGCCGCGCTCGAGCTGCTCGCCCGCGAGGGCGTCGGTGGTTTCACCGCGCGCGGGCTTGCGCGCGAGGCCGACACCTCGACCCCCGCCGTCTATGAGCTGTTCGGCGACAAGGCAGGTCTCGTGCGCGAGGTGTTCTTCGCCGGCTTCCGCCTGCTGCGCGCGCGCCTCGACGAACTCGGCGAGACCGCTGATCCGCGTGCCGACCTGCTCGCCGTGGCCGACTGCTATCGCCGCTTCATCCACGAGAACCCCGTGCTCGCCGAGGTGATGTTCTCGCGCCCCTTCAGCGACTTCGAGCCGAGCGAGGACGAGCAGCGCGCCGGCGCCTCCGTGCGCCTGTTCGTGCTCGAGCGCGTGCGCCGCTGCATCGTCGCCGGCGAGATGCGGGGGGAGGAGACCGACATCGCGCACGTGCTCGTCGCGCTCGTGCAGGGGCTCGCGCTGGCCGAGAACGCGCGACGGCTCGGGCGCAGCCGGGCCTCCGTCGATCGGCGCTGGGCGCTTGCGCTCCGTGGACTGCTCGACGGCCTCGGTGCGCCTCGTCGGGCCGCTGGCTGACGGTGCACCGGCTTCAAGCGGAGCGCCCGTTCGTCCGATATGGCCTGCGTAGGAGCACCGGCCGATCATCTGCGGACGAAGTCCGCTCATCAAAAGGATAAAAATGTCTGAGATGCCGAGCCCCGTAGTCGAGCCACCCCGCGAAGGACGGATCGCCCGCTCCTGGCGCCTCACGCGCGCCGCCTGGGACGTCGTGCGCGGCGACCGCTCGCTGCTCGTGCTCGCCGTGATCTCCGCCGTCACCGGCGGGATCGGCCTCGCGCTGATCTTCATCCTCGCCGGCTCCTTTCAGAACGGCCGCCTGAAGGGCGACGAGCTCGCGCTGTACGCGCTGATCTTCGCCTACCCGCTGACGTTCATCTCCGTCTTCTTCAACACCGCCATCGCCGCTGCCGCCTCCGCCGCCCTGGAAGGGCGCCACCTGAGCGTCGGCCAGGCGCTCGCCGTGCCGCTGCGCAAGCTTCCCACCGTCGCCCTGTGGTCGCTGATCGCTGCCGTCGTCGGCTTCCTCCTCGAGCAGGCCGCCAGCCGGTTGCCGCTCGGCGGCAGCATCGCCGCGCGCCTCGTCGGGCTCGGCTGGGCGCTCGCCAGCCTGTTCGCTGTTCCGATCATCGCGCTCGAAGACTGCTCCGCGCCCGAGGCGCTCAAGCGCTCATCGCATGTCGTCAAGAAGCGCTGGGGCGAGGGCATCGGCGGCAGCTTGATCATCGGCGCCTGGACCGCCATCGCCGTGCTCGTCGCCATCGTCGTGTTCGTCCTCGCCGCCGTCGCCACCAACGACGTGCCCGCCGTGCGCGACGCCGTGATCGTGCTCGGCGTGCTCGTGCTCGCCGCGATCGTCGCGCTGCAGCTCGTCGTGCGCCAGACCTTCGCCGTCGCGCTGTACCGCTACGCCACCGACGGCAGCGCGCTCGGCCCGTTCTCCGAGGGTGACCTGCAGGCGCCCTTCGCGCGCAAGCGCCGCCGCTCGACCTGAGCCTCCGCGCGCCGCGGCTATGTTGCCTGCGTGGCCGACGCGGAGATCGAGATTTGCTGGGCGCGCGACGCCGCGGACGTGAGCGGCGCCTTCGCTCTACGCGAAGCCGTCTTCTACGGCGAGCAGAACGTGCCGCTGCAGGAGGAGCTCGACGAGCTCGACCGCGACGCGCAGCACCTCGTCGCGCTCGACCCCGCCGATGGGCGGCGCGTGATCGGCACGCTGCGGCTGCTGTCCTTCGGCGGCGAAGCCAAGATCGGGCGCGTCGCCGTCGCCGCCGAGCTGCGCCGGCGCCGGATCGCCTCGCGGATGCTCCAGATCGCGCTCGACCGCGCCCGCGAGCAGGGCTTTCGCCGGGTGCGCCTCGCCGCGCAGATCGTCGCCGTCGCGCTGTACGAGCAGGCCGGCTTCGCCGTCGAATCAGAGCCCTTCGAGGAGGCCGGCATCCCGCACGTGTGGATGGGGCTTACGCTCAGCTCGTGAGCTTGCGCTTCTGCGGGTAGACCGTCTCCCCGCGCGCCAGCATCGCCACGAACCGCTCGATCCTTCGCGCGCGCGTGTCGCTGCGCTTGGCGCTGTCGATCCGCAGCAGCACCGCGTAGCGGTTCTGGCTCGTGAGGATCTCGAACATCGCCTGGGCCCTCGGCTCGGCCGCGAGCGCCGCCGCCAGGTCGTCCGGCACGGCGATCGTCGCCGGGCCCGCGTAGGCTGCCTCCCAGCGTCCGTCGGCCTTCGCCTGCTCGATCGCCTGCAGGCCAGCCGGGTGCATGCGCTTCTCCGCCAGCAGCCGCTCGGCGATGCCGACGTTGCGCTTGGACCAGGCGCTGCGCGCGCGACGCGGCGTGAAGCGCTGGCGGAACGTGCCCTCGTCGCGCCGTCTGACCTGCCCGTCGATCCAGCCGTGGCAGAGCGCCTCCTGCAGCGCCTCGTCGTAGCTCAGGCTCGTCGGCTCGGTCGTGCCCTTCTTCGCGAGCACCAGCCAGACGCCCGGGAGGGCGTCGTGATGCTTGGCCAGCCACGCGCGCCAGGCCCGCGCGTCGGCGACGATCAGCTCCGCTGGCTCCTCTGCCACGTGCTCAGTCTCGCAGTCACGTGCTCGGTCGCGTAGCACCGGAGGAGTTCGCGCGAATACGTAAGAAACACGCAATCGGGTCCGAAAAATGGACGGACGTTTGAGCATCTGCAGCGGTGGTAAGGGCGCGACGCGAGTGCGGCCGAAGCTGCTCGTGAGGAGCGTCAAAAAGCGAGGAGCCTCATGCTTGGCAGCGCAGACACCACCAGTCCCGAGCCCTTCACCGGGGCCTTCGGCATCATCCAGAGCGAGCCCGACGAGCAGACCGCCGTCGTCGCGCTCGAAGGCGAGCTCGATCTCGAGCGCGCGCCCTCGCTGAAGTGGGCGCTCGTCGACTCGATCGACGCCGGCAAGCAACAGCTCGTCGTCGACCTCACGCGGGTCAGGTTCATGGACTCCACGGCGCTCAGCGTGCTCGTCGGCGTCAACCGCAGCCTCAGCGCCGGCTCGCGCATGGCGATCGTCTGCACCAACGTCAACGTGCTGAAGATCTTCGAGCTCTCCGGCATGGACGGCGCCTTCGCGATCTTCCCGACGCCCGACGAGGCGATCGGTCACGTTCGCGGGCGCACGATGCGGATCGGGTGAGCGTCCCATGTCGCTGACGGGGGGCGACACGAACGGGCGTCCGCGACGAGCGCGGCGCGCGCTTGCCGTCGCGTTCGTTGGCTGCAGCGTGTTCGCTTTGCAGTCGCTGCCGAGCGCGTCGGCCGCCAAAGGCGGCGCCTCCTCGACCGTCACGAGCGCGAGCGAAGGCTCGGCTGCCGCCACCCGCCATGCCGAACGCGCAGCCGCCAAGGCCGAAGGCGCGCCGCCGCAGCCGCCCGCACCGCCCTCCGTTGAAGCGCCTGCGCCTGCCGGCGCACCGCCGCACGGCCACCACGGTCAGCTCGGACCACCGCCGCCACCGCCGCCCGCCGGGCTTGGCGCAGGCACGGGGGCCACGCCGCGCAAAGGCGGGGCACCCGCCGCCGAGCACGTGCAGCGTCGCGAAGAAAGGCGCGAAGCGCGGCGCTCGAGCAGCTCGACCTCGACCTCTACCGCCGCGAGCGGAGCGGGCGGCAAGCCGGCCGTGACGACCGCGAGCGGCGAATCGTCCGCCGGCCAGGCCGAAGCATTCGCGCGCAAACAGAAAAAAGGCTCCGGCGGCGGTCAGAAAGGCAAAAAAGAGCACAAAGGCAAAAAAGCTCCGCAGGAAGAAGAAGGCTCGGGCACCGAAGGCTCCGGATCGGAAGGTGCGAGCGGCTCCAGCGCCAAGCCGAAGGGCGAACTGCCCGCCGGCGACGCAGCCGCGCAGGCGACCGCCGCCGCCGCTTCGTTCGCGCTGCCCGCCGTCGCCGCGGCCGCAGGCACCGCGCCCGCGTCGGTCAGCTCCGTGCCCCCGGCCGTCAAAGCCGGCGCGAGCGGCGGCGTGAATGCCAAGAACGCCGCCCGTCGCGCCGCGCGTCACGCGCGCAAAAGCTCTACCGCGACGGTTACCGCTCTCGCATCGAGCTCGACGCTGTTCGCGACACAGTCCGGCGTCGCCGCCGCTGCCTCACGCCCCACGAAGCACGTCGCCGCCAAGCGCTCTGAGCAGCAGTCCTCCCAGCCGGCGCTCGTGAAGACCTTCACGAAGATCGTCGGCGTCGTGCCCACGCCCGTGCGCATCCTGATCGGCGCCTTGATCCTGCTCGCCCTGATGCTCGGCGTGCGCTCGCTCCTCAGCGGCGTGCGTACGCGACGGCTCGTGCGCCAGCGCGGCCAGCTGCTCGAGGACGTCGGCCTGTTGCAGGCCGCGCTGCTCCCCGAGCCGCCCGCCCGGCTGGGACCCGTGGCCACGTCGGTCGCCTACCGTCCCGCCGACGGGCCTGGCGCGGGTGGCGACTTCTACGACGTGTTCGCGCTCGAGGACGGCGAGATCGCCGTGATCGTCGGCGACGTCTCCGGCCACGGCCGCGAGGCGCTGCCACACACGGCGCTGCTGCGCTTCACCGTGCGCGCCTACCTCGAGGCCGGGCTCTCGCCGCGCAAGGCGCTGCAGACGGCCGGCAACGTGCTCGACCGCCAGCTCGCCGGCTCCTTCGCCACAGTTCTCGCCGCGACCTACAACCCGCGCGCGCGCAAGCTGACCTACGCGAGCGCCGGGCACCCACCGCCGGTGATGCTCGGCGAGGACCGCGCCGAGGCCGAGGCGCCGGCCAAGGGCGAGCGCGCCGCGCGTGCGCTCGAGCCCGTGACCTCCTGCTCGGCGCCGCCGATCGGCGCCGGGATGCCCACCGGCACGCGCCAGACGGTCGTCTCCGTGGCGGGCCCGACGCGCCTCTGCTTCCACACCGACGGCGTCACCGAGGCGCGCATCGACGAGCAGCTGTTCGGCGCCGAGCGGCTCGCCGCCGTGCTTGCCGACCTGCACCACGACGCCGACGCGAGCGCGCTGCTCGACCGCGTCACCGAGCTGTCCGACGCACGTCCGGACGACATGGCGGCGTGCCTGTTGCGCGTGCACGACGGCCAAGGCTCACCCGCGATCGCGCTCGAGCAGCTCGAGCTGAGCCGCGAGCTGCTCGCCGGCGGGCGCGTCGAGCGCTTCCTGCTCGACTGCGGCGTCGAGCTCGGCGAGGCTGAGTCGATCGTGCACGACGCCCGGCAGCGACTCCAGCGCGTGGACCGCGTGATGCTCGAGCTCGTGCCCGACGCCGATCGGCCACCGATCATCTCCTTGATAGACGACAACGTGATCCGCACCGCCGCGCTCGCCACGGCAGGTGCTTCGCAGGCGGTGATGACTCGATGAGCCCGAAGCCGACATTCGCCCCCGACGCCGCGATGGTGCTCGGCATCGCCGCGACCGCGATCCCCTTCGCGCGTACGCCCGAGGACGAGGCCGAGCGCTGGCTGCGCGTGCTGCGCCTGCACGGCGAGGTCGGCAACGTGCTGCAGGCAATCGGCGTGAGCGAGGAGGTGGTCAGTCTGACCCGCGAAAGCGGCCATGGCGATCCCGCTGCGAGCGCTTCGCCGGGTGCGGGTGCCGGTGCCCGCGAGGGCACCGACGCGGACGCGCGGGGCACGGATCCCGCCGGCGGCGAGCGCCGCGACGTGATCGCGCTGGTCGGCCAGTACGCGGAGCGCATCGCAGCCGCGCGCGGCTCTGCCGGAGTCGCGACGACCGATGTGCTCGTGGCGGTTCTGCAGGTGTACGGGCCGGTGTTCGAGCAGGCGTTGCGCGCGCACGGCACGGACGCCGACGAGGTGCTCGAGCGCCTCGCTGCATAGCGCACGCCTGCTATTCCTGCTGGCTTGCCGAGCTGGATGATCCGCACCGCGACGCTGCAGGACCTCGACGCCGTGCTGGCGCTGTGGCCGGCGGCGAGCGCCCACGCGGTGGTCGGCGCACACCGGACCGGGCTCGCGCGCCTGCTCGCGACCGACGGCGAGGCGCTGCTCGTCGCCGAGGCGCCGACCGAGACCGAGGCGGAGGCGCGAGCCGAGCGGCAGCTGATCGGCTCGTTGATCGCCTCGTGGGATGGTTGGCGCGGGAGCTTCTACAGGCTCGCCGTGCATCCGGATCACCGCCGCCGGGGGCTCGCGACAGCGCTGGTGCGCGAGGGGGAGCGCCGGCTGCACGCGCGTGGCGCGGAACGTCTCGCGGCGATCGTCGCCGAGGAGGATCCCGGCGCGCACGACTTCTGGCTCGCGGCCGGCTATGAGTGCCAGGACGGTCGCGAGCGTTTCGTGAGGGTGCTCGGCGATGACGTCGCGACGCGATGACACGCGCACAGGCCGCCGCTACAGCCGCGCAGCCGCTCGTCGCAGAACGGCTCGCCTCCCAGCTCCTGTCGGGCCGGCCGGCGCGCGACCCGCTGTCGGTCGCGAGGCGGCTGCTGGCCGTGCAGGCCCAGGACCCGCGTGGCGCGCGCCTGGCGATCCGCGTGCGCAGCAAGGCTCGCTCGGCGGCCGATGTCGACACGGCGCTGAGCGAGGAGCGCTCGCTGCTGATCACGTGGCTGAACCGAGGCACGCTGCACCTGATCGCGAGCGAGGACTACGGCTGGCTGCACGCGCTGACGACGCCGCCGCTGCTCACGGGCAATGCCCGCCGGCTCGCGCAGGAGGGCGTCTCCGAAGCGGCGGCTGAGCGCGGCGTGCGCGCGATCGCCGATGCGCTCGCCGCCGAGGGACCGCTGAGCCGCGCGCAGTTGCGCGAGCGGATCGCCGCCGCGCGCGTGCCCACAGCCGGGCAGGCGCTCGTGCATGTGCTGATGCTCTCGACCTTGCGCGGCGTGACCGTACGCGGGCCGATGGTCGGGCGCGAACACGCCTACGCGCTGGTCGCCGACTGGCTGGGTGAGCAGGCGCCGGTGCAGCGCGACCGCGCGCTGGCCGAGCTCGCGCGGCGCTATCTGGCCGGCCATGCGCCGGCCGATGAGCGCGACCTTGCGCGTTGGGCCGGGCTGCCGCTGCGCGACGCGCGCGCCGGGCTCGCCGCGATCGCTTCTGAGCTGCGCGAGCGCGACGACGGGCTGCTCGAGCCGGCCACGCGCAGGCGCGGAGCAGCGCCACCCGCATTGCCGCCCCCGCGCCTGCTCGGTCCGTTCGACCCGCTGCTGCTCGGGTGGTGCTCGCGCGAGCAGATCGTCGGCGCGAACAAGACGCTTGTCACGACGAACGGGATCTTTCGCCCGTTCGCGCTCGTGCGCGGCAAGGCCGTCGCAAGCTGGCGGCTGGCCGGGGGCAAGGTCACGCTCGAGCCGTTCGGGCGGCTGGCGCGTGCCGACCGCGAAGCGCTCGACGCCGAAGCCGAGGCCGTGCTGCGCTATCTCGCGGGGACGGCGGGGACGGCGGGGGCGCGGGCGGTCAGTCGACGAGCATCAGCGTGAAGCCGTCGTAGCCCTTCAGGCCGACCGTCTGGATCGTCGTCGCGCTGACGCGTCGCTCGGTCTCGAGCATCTCGTGCAACCGCCGCGCGGCGAGGCCGCCGGGGTTCTCGCTGTGCGGATCGACGATCGCGCCGTCGCGGATCACGTTGTCGGCGATGATCAGCCCGCCCGAGCGCGTCCGCTGCAGCGCCCAACTGAAGTACTCGGGCGTATTGACCTTGTCGGCATCGATGAACACGAGGTCGAACGGCGCCGGCTCTTCGGCGGCGATCAGCTCGAGCGTGTCGAGCGCGGGGCCGATGCGCACCTCGACGGTGTCGGCGAAGCCGGCGCGTGCGATGTTGGCGCGTGCGACCTCGGCGTAGCGCTCGTCGGCCTCGAGCGAGAGCACGTGACCATCCTCGCCCACGGCGCGAGCCAGCCAGATCGTGCTGTAGCCGCCGAGCGTGCCGATCTCGAGCACCGAACGCGCACCGATCGAGCGGGCGAGCAGGTGCAGCAGCTTGCCCTGCGGCGGTGAGACGGCGATCGCCGGCAGGCCGGCCTCGGCGCTTGACTGCAGCGCGGCGTCGAGCGCGGCGTCCTCGCCGACCAACCGCTCGGCGATGTACTCGTCGACGGCTGTCCAGGTGTCCTCGCTCATCGCCCCATCCTCACAGCTTGTGCGCCTTGGCGCGGGCGAGCAGCGTCGCGAACAGGTGCTGCTGCACTTCGGCCGGGAACGGGCGGATAAGTCCGGAGCTGAGCAGGCTCACCTCGGCGGGCCCGTCGACGAAGCCGAGGTAGTCCAGGTAGATCGGGACTTTGACGCCGTGCACGATGAAGCTCGCCGTGATGCGCCAGCCGAAGCCGCCCGCGGTGCCGGGGGCGGGCGGGGTGCCGGCCTGGATCGAGACGGGCCCCGCCGTTGCGCCTTTCACCTTCTCTCCGGCGAACAGCATCTGCAGGTAGTGCGAGAAGCAGTTGCGCACATGCGGGCTGCGGATCGCCTGCAGGCCCTTGCTCGCATTGGCGGCGCTCGCCTGTACGGAGACCTGCGAGCTCACGCTGAAGTCGATGATCCCGTGCTTGAGCTCGAAGTCCTTCGAGGATTGCTCGGCAACCGAGTTGCCTTCGCCCGGGAGATGCTCTTCGCCCGAACCGAGGCCGCTCGCCCCGGTGCAGTGGGCCAGTTCGCGCCCTAGCTGCTTTTCGCGCGCCGAGCTGGTGTTGTGCTCGCTTTTGGCTGTGAAGCCGGGCACGTCCTCGGGCGTCAGGTTGACCGACTGGGCGAAGGTGAGCGCGCGTTCGCGTGAGGGCGACTTGCCCGCGGGCGGCGTCGTCGGGCTGCTCTTGGAACCGGTACCCGACCCGCCAGGTTCGCCCGGCGAAGTGCTCGACCGGCCGGCCTGCGTGCCCGAGGCCTGCACCGTCACGGTCGTCGCTCCACCCTTGCCGCACGAGGCGAGCGAGATGCCGCCAAGGACGAGCAGGAGCAGGAGAGGCGTCCGGGGCATGCCGGCTGATTGTGTCAGAGCGGCGCCGACGCTCCGGCAGGGCGCCGCGCTGGGGGTGGACAGGCGGACGCTAGGAGAGCTTGCTTGCGCGCACGGCGGTGCCGTAGGCGCAGATCTCTGTCCAGGTGGTGCCGAGCTCGGAGGTGTCGAAGCGGAAGGCGACGACCGCGTTGGCGCCCTTCGAGGAGGCCTCCTCGACGAGCCGTTCCTGCGCGTGGACGCGCCCTTCGGCGAGCATCTTGGTCATGCCCTTCAGCTCGCCGCCGACGAGCGACTTCAGCGAGGCGCCGAACTGCGCGCCGATGTTGCGCGCCCGGACGGTCAGGCCGAAGACCTCGCCGAGCACCTCTTCGATCTCGTAGCCGGGAAGGTCGTTCATGGTGGTGATGATCATGCCGCTGAGGCTACTCCTCGGCGAGCGCGCGGGCGAGGCTCTCGTCGAACGACGCCGGCACGATGCCGAACGGCTCGGCGCCGCTTGAATCGGTGACGACGGTGTCCGTCGTCAGGCCCTCGACGAGCGGCCGCGCGACGTTCGTGTCGACGGGCGTGACGAGTCCGAGCCACAGGGCGGAGAGCCACGGCGTGATGAATGGCACGGGCAGCTTCGGCCGCGGGCGCACGCCCATCGCGAGCGCCATGCGGTCGAGCATGTCGGCGTAGGAGAGCACGTCGGGACCGCCGATCTGCACCTCGCGCCCGGCGGACTCGGGCACGTCGGGGGCGCGGCGCAGGTACTCGACGACGTCGTCGATGCCGATCGGCTGCGTGTCCTTGCGCAGCCACGATGGGGCGATCATCACGGGCAGTCTTTTGACGAGGTGGCGCAGCGTGCGGTAGGACTCGCTGCGCGAGCCGACGACCATGGCGGCGCGGAAGTAGGTCAGCGGCGGGCCCTCGCGCGCGAGCGTCAAGGCGGTCTCGTGGCGGCTGCGCAGATGCTCGGACACGCGCTCGTCGCCGAGCCCGCCGAGGTAGACGACCCGCCCGACGCCCTCGCGCTTGGCCATCCGCGCGAAGTTGACGGCGCCGCGCCGCTCGCGCTCCTCATAGCCGGACCCGCCGGCCATCGAATGGATCAGGAAGTAGGCGACGTCGATGCCCTCGCCGGCGCCCTGCAGGCTGGCTGCGTCGCTGACGTCGCCGACGCGGATCTCGCATCCGAGCTGCTCGAGCGCGCCGGCGCGGGCGGGGTCGCGCACGAGGCAGCGCACGGTCGCGTCCGACTCGGCCAGCGACTCGGCGAGGCGCCCGCCGATGAAGCCCGTTGCGCCGGTTACGAGAGCGTGCGTCGTGGCGGCCTCAGTGCTCGGGCGAGGAGCCGTTGCGGCGCTCGGCCAGGTCGGGTCCTGTGGTCGTCGTCATCACCGAGGCGGCGCCGCCGCCGAGCACACGCCGCACGAGGCCGGGAGCGATCACGCGCAGTGCGGCGGCGATCCCGTAGGGGCGCGGCACGTAGCGCTCGGGCGTGCGCCCCACGCCGGCCTGGAAGATCGCCTCGGCGGCGTGCTCGGGCGTGGAGACGATCCAGCGCGTCCACGGCTTCTCGGTCAGCTCGGACTGGGGGAAGCCCTCGGTCGAGATGAAGCCGGGCAGCACGAGGCCGACGTGCACGCCGTGCGGGGCCTCCTCGGCCCACAGCGCATCGGACCAGCCGGCGAGCGCGAACTTGGAGGCGCTGTAGGCGCCGGAGCCGGCGCGTGCGACCCGCCCGGCGGTGGAGGAGACGTTGACGATCGCGCTCGGCGCGGACTCGCGCAACATCGGCAGGAGCGCCTCGGTCAGGCGCACCTGGGCGTCGAAGTTGATCTCCATCGTGCGCCTGACGTTCTCCCAGCCGCCGTCGGCGAAGCGCGCCCGCCAGGCGGCGCCGGCGTTGTTGACGAGCAGGTCGAGCCGGCCGTGGCGCTCGAGCAGGTGATCGTGGATCCGCTGCGGCGCGTCCTCTTCGACGAGGTCGACGGCGCAGAAACCGACGCGATCCTCGCCGAGCTCGGTGGCCAGCGCCTGCAGGCGCTCCTCGCGCCGCCCAACGAGCTCGATCCGGCTGCCGGGCTCGCGTGCGAGGCGTCGCGCGGTGGCCTCGCCGATCCCACTGGAGGCTCCGGTCACGAGCGCGATGCCGACACTTGCGGGCTGGGGTTTCGATTTTTTGATGATTGGAGGCTCTTTTCGCTCGTTGGCGCAGCGGCGGCGTGTGCGACGGCCGACGGTTAGCCTGTCAGATCGGCGATGGCATGAGCGAACCAGCACCCAGCGACGCACACGACGTCGTGCCGGCGCACAAGCGCGAGGCGCTCGAGCTGTTCCGCGGGCTGCCGCGCCGTTACGACTTCCTCTCGGCGGCGCTCAGCTTCGGCCAGGACCCGCGTTGGCGCCGCGCGCTCGTCGATGCGCTCGAGCCGGCGGCGGGCGCGCGCGTGCTCGACGTGGCGACGGGCACGGGGATGGTCACGGCCGAGCTGCTCGCGCGCTGCCCGGGCTGCACGGTCGTCGGGCTCGACCAGAGCGCGGAGATGCTGGCGGGAGCCCGCGCGCGCTTCGCCGGCGATCGCCGCGTCGAGCTCCTCGAAGGCCAGGCCGAGCGACTTCCGTTTGACGAGGAGAGCTTCGACGCGCTCACGTTCACCTACCTGCTGCGCTACGTCGAGGACCCTGCGGCGACGCTGCGCGAGCTGGCGCGCGTGCTGAAGCCGGGCGGGCGCGTCTCCTCACTCGAGTTCGGCGTGCCGCCGTGGCCGCCGGCTTACGTGGCGTGGAGGCTCTACACGGCGGTCGGGCTGCCCGTGCTCGGGCGCGTGGCCTCGCGCGAGTGGGCCGAGGTCGGGCGCTTCCTCGGGCCGAGCATCCGCGGCTACTACGCACGCCACCCAGTCGAGCGGATCGTCGGCTACTGGCAGGCGGCCGGTCTGAGCGACGTGCGCGTGCGCCGCATGAGCCTGGGTGGGGGCATCGTGATGTCGGCCGTCAAGGCCGCGGGCCCGGGCGATGCGCGCGGCGCCTGAGCGCCCCGCCTTCTACGCGCTCGGTGGCGGGCGCGCGGGCGAGCTGCTGACGCTGCTGCACCCGCCGTACACGGCGTGGCACCTCAGCTACTTCGCGCTCGGAGCGGCCCTGGCGCCGCACATGTACGTCAACCGGCTGCTGTGGGGGCTGGCGGCGTTCGCGCTGGCGGTGGGCGTGGCGGCGCATGCGCTCGATGAACTGAACGACCGCCCGCTGCGCACGGGCCTGAGCGATCGCGCGCTGATCGCGCTTGCCGTCGTCAGCCTGCTCGGCGCGCTGGCGATCGGTGTGGCCGGTGCGATCACGGTCTCGGCGTGGCTCGTGCCGCTGGTCGCGCTCGGCGGACTGTTCCTGCCGGCGTACAACCTCGAGTGGGTCGGCGGGCGCCTGCACGGTGACATCTGGTTCGCGATCGGCTGGGGCGGCTTCCCGGCGTTCACGGGCTACTTCGTCGAGGCGCTGAAGATCGACCTCGCGGGCGTCTTGATCGCGGTTGCATGCACCGTGCTGAGCGTCGCCCAGCGCCGGCTCAGCTCACCGGCGCGCGAGCTGCGCCGGCGTACGAGCTCGGTGACGGGCGTGCGCGAGCTCGTCGACGGCAGCAGCGAAGAGCTGTCGGTGGCACGGCTGCTCGCGCCGCTCGACGGGGCGCTTGCGGCGCTCTCACTCGGCGTCGTCGTGACGGCATGCGCGCTTGTCGCAGCGCGGCTGGCCTAGATGCGCAGCACGCGGCGCGCGACCCGTGCGGGCGTGCTCGAATCAGTCGGCGAGCAGCCGCGCGCCGGCGCCGGGGTGAACCTCGAGCGCGTCGGGCGGCGGCTGGGCGCCGGGCGCGAACAGGCCGAGCACGCAGCCGCCGAAGCCGCCGCCCATGATCCGCGCTCCAACGGCGCCGGCGTCGAGCAGCCGCGCGACGGTCGCCTCGACGGCAGGGGTCGAGATCTCGAAGTCCTCGCGCAGGCTCGCGTGCGAGGCGCTCAGCAGCGTGCCGAGCTCGGGCATGTCGCCGTCGCGCAGCGCTGCGACGGCGGCGCGCACGCGCTCGTTCTCTGAGAGCACGTGGCGAGCGCGACGGGCCAGCGGCTCGGGCAGTTGCGCGGCGGCGCCTGCGCGGGCTTCGCTGAGCGTCTGCACGCCGAGCAGCTCGCAGGCGCGCGTGCACTCGGCGCGGCGCTCGTTGTAGCCGCCGCCTGAGTGCTCGTGGCGCTGGCCGGAGTCGAGCACGACCAGGCGCCAGTCGCCGAGCTTCAGCGGCACGGGCTCGAGCTCGAGCGTGGCGAAGTCGATCAACAGCGCCGCGTCTGGCTCGCCGTAGAGCGAGGCGAGCTGGTCGAGCAGCCCGGTCTGCGCGCCGACCCAGTCGTTCTCCACGCGCGCGCACACGCGCGCGAGCTCGAGCCGGCCGGGTTCATCGGGGTCGATTCCGGCGATTGCGAGCAGCGCGAGGCAGAGGGCGACCTCGAGCGCGGCCGAGGAGGAGAGCCCGGCGCCGCGAGGCAGATCGCCGCCGATCTCAAGCGTTGCGCCGCTTACGTCGACGCCGAGCACCTCGAGCTCGGCGGCCATGCCGATCACGAACGCGCGCCAGCCGTGCTCGCGCTCGCGCTGGGTCACGGCGAAGGCGAACTGCTCATCGAGGTCGCGCGCATGCGCGCGGATCATCAGGTCGTCGACGGCCACGGCATCGACGACCACTCCACGGGAGATCGCGAAGGGCAGCGCGAGCCCGCCGTTGTAGTCGGTGTGCTCGCCGATCAGGTTGACGCGCCCGGGGCCGAACGCGCGTATGTGCTCTTCAGGCACGGGCGATCGCATCGCGCAACGCGACGGCGGTCTCCTCGGGCAGCGTGTCCGAGATGAACGTGCCGGCACCCTGCTCGGAGCCGGCCAGGAACTTGAGCTTCTCGGCGGTGCGCAGCGGCGGGTAGAACTCGACGTGCAGGTGGCCGCTGCGCTCGGCGGCGCCGGCCGGCGCGGCGCCGGCCTCACCGGCGGTCGGCGCCTGGTGCACGACCATCACGTAGGGGAAGGGGCGCTCGAACAGCGCGTCGTAGCCGCGCGCGAGCGACTGCAGCGTCTCGGCGAGTGCGCGCAGCTCGTGCGGCTCGCACTCGAGCAGGCTCGGCCGGTGCGCGCGCATCGCGACGTGCACTTCGAAGGCCCAGCGCGCGGCGTGTGGGACGTAGGCGACGACATCCTCGCTCACGAGCAGCACGCGCTCGCCGTCGACCAGCTCGCGACGGAGCAGCTCGCAAGGCGCGCAGCCGCCGAGGCGCTCGTCGGCCGCCTGCTCGGCGGCGGGCACGGGCGGCATGAACGGATAGCCGTAGATCTGCCCGTGCGGGTGGTGCAGCGTGACGCCGACCTCGACGCCGCGGTTCTCGAAGATCATCACGTAGTCGACGTCCTCGCGCGCGCCGAGCTCGGCGTAGCGGTTGCGCCAGACCCACATCAGGTCCTCGGCGCGCTGCGGCGAAAGCGCGCCGAAGGATCCGTCGTGCTGATCGGTGTAGACGACCACCTCGGCCGCGCCGCCGGGTGCCTCAAAGGCTGGGAAGCGATTGTCGAACACGGCGATCTCGAAGGAGGGGAAGGGGATCTCGGTCTCCGGGCCGCCGGGCTTGGTCGGATCGAGCGGGCAGTGCTCGCGGTCGGGCAGGAACGTGCGGTCCTGTCGGTGGATTGCGTAGACGACCTGCTCGCCGCGCAGCTCGTTGAAGCGCAGCTCGCTCACGGCTCGCGCTCCTCCGCCTTGGTCTCGGCCTCGGCCTCGGCCGGGTGGCTGAACAGCAGCAGGGCGCGCCCGTCGCTTTTGCGCGTGCGCAGCAGCGAGAGCGGTCCGTAGCGTTCGTGCTGCTCTGGCGGGCGGCGCTCTGACTCGCCCTCGCGCGGTGCGCGCTCGGACGCCGCCGCATCGTGCTCGGACGGGGTCTGATCGGCGGAGTCCGAGGTCATCTTGCGAGGGTATAGCGCGCGCCGACACGGCGTCCGCCGCGGCCCCGCGATGCGTTCGTGGAGGACTTTTCGAGCGCCTCCGGAAAGGTCCACGCAAAGTGTTTGACTGAGGAGTAGATTCGCGGGAAGTAAAGCGGTGGGCATCGCGCCGGGGAGGCGCCAGCCCTCGATCAGAGGAGAGTGCAATGCCAGAGACCGACCAGGCTTCAGAAGCCGTAGAGCACCTTGCCGAGACGGACGCGCCGGTGATCGACCGGCCGGGCTTCGACAGACGCGCGTTCCTTCGTCGCACCGCCGTCACCGGCGTCGGCGTTGGCTCGGTCAGCACGCTGCTTGCCGCATGTGGGTCGAGCGCCTCGAGCGGCGGCGGGGGCTCGGACAGCGTGTTCGGCTCACACCCGAGCTACAAATTCGTGTTCATCAATCACGTCACGACGAACCCGTTCTTCACACCTACGCAGTACGGCGCGGCGGATGCGTCGAAGCTGCTCGGTTGCAGCTATCAGTGGACCGGCTCGGAAAGCTCGAACGTCAGCCAGATGGTCAACGCGCTCAGCAGTGCCGTAACGGCCAAAGCGGATGGGATCGCCGTCGCACTGATCGACCTGCACGCGTTCAACGCGCCGGTCGAAGCGGCGATCAAGGCGGGCATACCAGTCGTCGCCTACAACGCGGACGCGCCGGGCAACGCACGCCTCTCCTACATCGGCCAGGACCTCAAAAAGGCGGGCGAAAAGATGGGCGAACGGATCGTCTCAGACGTCGGCTCGGGCGACGTCGCGCTGTTCATCGCGACGCCGGGCTCGGCCAACCTGCAACCGCGTATCGAAGGCGCGGAAGCGGCTGTCAAGCGATCGGGCAAGCCGATCACGCTGCACACCGTCGCCACCGGCGCATCCGTCCCGGGTGAGCTCTCGGCGATCGACGCCTACTGGGTTGGTCACAAGACGACAAAGGGCATGTACGCGGTCGACGGCGGCTCGACGGAAAGCCTCGCGAAAGTGATGCAGAAGTACAGCCTCGGCGGCAAGGTCAAGGCCGGCGGCTTCGACCTGACCGAACAGACGCAGAACCTGCTCAAAGCGGGCGATATCGAATTCACGATCGACCAGCAGCCTTACCTGCAGGGCTTCCTGCCGGTGCTGCAGCTGTTCATGTACAAGGTCTCGGGCACGCTGTCCGGTATCTACGAAGCCGACACGGGCCTGAAGTTCCTCGACAAGGAAACGATCGAGCCCTACGTCAACAGCAAGTCCCGCTACGAGGGCACCTCGACGGCCGTCAAGGTCATCTCCTAAGGACGAGAAGGGACGCGGGGGCGAGACATGGCGAGCGTGGCAGGAGGATCGGCCGCCGAGACGCCGCCGGCGGCGCCCAAGGGCCCGGAGAGCTCGCTCCGGGCCCCGTCGGTCGGCAGGCAGCTGATTGGTCGCGTTACCTCGCTGCGCGAGGGAAGCATCATCGTCGTGACGATCATCACGGCGATCTACTTCTCGGCGAACACGAGCAGTTTCTTCACCGGCGACAACTTCAAGACACTGCTGCCGTACTTCGCCCCGTTCGCGATTCTCGCCGCGGGCGAGATCTTCGTGATGATCCTCGGCGAGATAGACCTATCGATTGCGGGGATGTACCTGTTCGCCCCGATCCTCTTCTACAAGCTCAACTCCAGCCTCGGTCTGGGCCTGGTGCCCGGTGTGATCGTGACGCTGCTGGTATGCATGGCCGTCGGCGCGCTCAACGGCTTCTTCGTCGCCGTCGTGGGAATCAGCTCCTTCGTCGCGACGCTGGCGATGCTGTTCGCGTTCGAGGGGCTCGCATTGATCATCTCGCACGGCACGCCCGTCGCCACGCCCGGCGGACAGCCGCCGCTCGACACGTTCGGCAAGGTGTTCGGCGGCGGTACCTACTCCGAGCTCATCTGGGCGGTGGGGATCGTGGTGATCCTGCAGGTCGTGCTGACGTTCACCCGCTGGGGCCTGTACACGGTGGCGATCGGCTCGAACAAGCTCGGCGCCGCAGAGGCCGGCGTGAAGGTCGCGCTGGTGACGATCCGCAACTTCATGCTGTGCGCCTTCACGGCGGGGCTAGCGGGCATCTTCGAGGCGGTTCGCTCGGCGACGGTGCAGCCCGACCCGGCCGGCCCGAACGAATACCTCTTCCTTGCCGTTGCGGCGGCAGTGATCGGAGGGACATTGCTCACCGGCGGCTCGGGCACGGTGGTTGGCGCGCTGATCGGCGCTCTGTTCCTCGGCGTGCTGAAGGACGGTCTGATCCTGCAGGGTGTCAACGCCAACTACCTGCTGTTCTACACGGGGTTGGCTATCTTCGTGGCGATGACCGCAAACGTGTTCGTCGGACGCGCGCGCAGGGGGCACAGCGGAAGTGGCTGACGCGAACCCAAGCTCGGTGGAGCCCGTGGTGCCGCCCACGTCGGCACCCGACGACGTGCTGCGCGTCGAACACATCGCCAAGCGCTTCGGCCCGGTGACGGCACTGCGCGACGTGAACCTGCACCTGAAAAAAGGCGAGGTGCTGGGGCTGCTCGGCGACAACGGCGCCGGCAAGTCCACGCTGATCAAGATCCTCGCCGGCTTTCAGAAACAGGACTCCGGCGAGATGTTCCTGCACGGGAAACCATATGCGCCGAAAAATGTGGACGATGGGCGCGCGAAAGGGATCGACACGGTCTTTCAAGACCTCGCGCTGATCGACGAACTCTCCGTCTACCACAACCTCTACCTGCGTCGCGAGCGCCTGCTCAAGCCGTTCCCGATACTGGCCAACCGGCAGATGAAGCGCGAAGCGCGCAAGGCGCTGGACGAGATCGGCATCAACATCCCGCGCATCGACGTCGCCGTCGCGCGGCTGTCCGGCGGCCAGCGCCAGGCGATCGCCGTCGCGCGCACGGTCAACAGCGACGCCGACATCATCCTGCTCGACGAGCCGCTCGCGGCGATGGGGGCGAAAGAGGGGGCGCAGATCCTCGACCTCGTTGCGCGCCTGAAGGACGAGGGCAAGGTCTCGATCATCATGATCCTGCACAACTACGTCCACGTCCTGCAAGCCTGCGATCGCGTGAGCATGATCCAGGACGGCGCGATCGCGCTGGACAAGCCGACCTCCGAGACCTCCGTCGAGGAGCTCACGGACATCGTCGTCAACGAGTACCGCCGCGCGCGTGAAGAGACGCACGCGGAAGCCGCCCGGCAGCAGACCGGCTGAGCCCACACCGGCAGCGGCGGGGCCGAGCGGTTTCCGGCTGAACGCCAGCTTGCAGGGCGGTCCAACGCTCGTGCCGAAACGTACACTCGTCAGCCGGGCTCCCGGCCGGTGGCTGCTCGCGGCCGCCTCGACCAACCCGGCGCTCCCGGATCGCAGTTTGCCTATCGTCGTATGCAGCACAGCCAGCACATCCGTATGCCCAGATGAGCACGTCCACGATCGCACCCCCGTCGGCCCCGGCACCGCCCACGCGGCGCGGCCGTTGGCCGCTCGTCGTCGGGATCCTCGCCGGTGTGATCGTGCTGCTGGCGGCGGCGATGTTCATCTACGACCACGCGCGGCGCGAGCAGATCGCCAAGGGCGTGACGATCGCCGGCGTGCCGGTCGGCGGCCTCAGCGAGGCGGACGCGCGCGCGAAGATCGAGCGCGAGTTGATCTCCGAGCTGAACAAGCCGGTGAGGATCCACTCGGGCTCGCACCACTGGACGCTGAGCGCGCGCCGAGCCGGCATAACCGTCGACGCGGCGAACATGGTTTCCCAGGCGGTCGACGCGAGCCGCCAGGGCTCGATCTTCACGCGCACGGTGCGTGGACTGTTCGGCGGCAGCGTGCACCGCGAGATCCCGCTCGTGGTTAGCTACTCGCATGGCGCGATCCAGAAGCTGACGGCGACGATCCGCTCGACGGTGAACCGTGCACCGGTGGACGCCACGGTGACGCCGGGCGCCGGCGGCCTGGAACAGGTGCCCTCGAAAGTGGGCCTGACCGTGGAGAACCGCAAGCTCGCCGGACGGATCGGGCACGCGCTGACGGCGACGGGGACTGCGCGCTCGGTATCGGTCCCGGCACGGACGGTCAGGCCGGCGGTGACGACGGCCCAGCTGGCGGAGAAGTATCCGGCCTACATCGTCGTCAACCGTGGCACGTTCGAGCTGACTTTCTACGAACACCTGAAACTGGCGAAAACGTATGAAGTCGCCGTCGGCATGGAAGGCCTGGAAACGCCGGCCGGGCTGCACCACATCGAATGGGAGCAGGTCGATCCGCCCTGGTACGTGCCGAACAAAGCATGGGCCGGCAAGCTCGCCGGGACGGTCGTGCCGCCCGGCCCGGGAGACCCGCTGAAGGCGCGCTTCATGTCGATCGAAGGCGGCGCCGGCATCCACGGGATCGACCCGAGCGAGTACGGCTCGATCGGCCACGACGCCTCGCACGGCTGCGTGCGCATGCGGATCCCGGACGTGATCGCGCTGTACGACAAGTCCCCCGTCGGGACCCCCGTCTACATCATCTAGCGCCGCAGGCGCTAGGAGTCGAGCATCCGCTCGCGGTATGCCTGGTTCTGCTGGCGCTCGCCGCGGATCTGGATGGCGATGTAGACGATGATGATGTTGACGATCACGCCGATGCCGAGGAACGTGGCGCCCAGGCCGATGTCCATGCTGAGCGCTTTGCTCATCGCGAGAACCATTGCCGCGGAGCCTAGCAACGGTGGGTGGCGGCGTGCTTCGGCGGGCCTCGCTACGGGGCTAGTCTGAGGCAGGCCCGTCGCATCGCTCGCGGCTTGGGCTTGCGTGGCGTAGCCTTCTTGCCGCCGCTTGCTGGAGAGGTGCCGGAGCGGTTGAACGGGCGCGACTGGAAATCGCGTAACGGGGGTAACCTCGTTCGAGGGTTCGAATCCCTCCCTCTCCGCCATTTGTTCGTAGATCGAAACAGGGCCAGAGGAGCGCTCACCGGCGCTCCCGGCCCTGTTTTGCGTTCCGGCCAGGATTGCTTGGGCCTCAGTCTCGGCCTGCTCGAATAGATCCTCGACCAGCAGCAGCGCGTAGGGCGGGGTCAGCTCGGCCCCGCTGACGTGGACGGAGGTTCCGGCCGGGTCGTCGTCCCATTCGGCGGTGATGAGCAGCTTCCTAAAGAACGCCTGGTTGTAGCCGCGCCTGGTCTGCTCGTCAGCGGCCATGTAGACGGCCTGCACGTTCCCGGCCAGCTCCAGGGCTAGCTCCAACTGCTCGCGGTCGATGGTCATGCGCCCCTCGGTTTCGGCTAGCGATTCATGGGCGGCGTCCAGTTCGCTCTGGAGCTGCTTCTGCTTGCGCTTGAACAGGGCGGCCGGGATCGACTTCTCATCGAACCTCATCTCCAGGAGCTTGTCCTGGCGGGCTTCGAGTTTGGCGATCAGCCCTTGCTTGGCGTCCTGGACTTGGCGGAGGGCGTCCTGGCTGACCTCGGCCAGAGCGCGGATCGCAGCCTTGCCGCGCTTCAAGCGGGCAGGTGGCAGCTCGACGGTGGCGTAGTGGCGCTCGATGGCCCGCTCGATCAGCTCCGGGCGGATATTGGCCCGAGCTGTACAGGCCGTGCCGTTGACCCGGCCGCTACAGAAGAAGTAGGGATACTTGCTGCCGTTGCGCCCGGTCGAGATAGCGAACGTCAGCCGTCCGCCGCACTCGCCACAGAAAACGCTGCCCCGCAGGTAGTGCTGGCGAATCCGGGCCCGCTCCCCGGCAACGCGCTTCCCGTCGAGCAGGGTCTGCACGCAGTCAAAGGTGTCCTGGTCGATCAGCGGCTCATGGCGACCGTCGAAGACCTGTTCGTCTTTGGTGCCGCGCTTGTAGACGAGCTGGCCGACGTAGTAGTCGTTGCGGAGCAGGCGTTGGACGACGGTTGTTCCCAGCTTCTTGGGTACGCGCTTGGCGGTCGGCCGGGAACGCAGGCCCAGGCGCTCCAGCTCGGCCGCGAGTTGGGCGATGGAGTATTCGCCGCTGGCGTAGAGCTTGAAGGCGAGAGTTATGAAGTGTCCGCGCTCGGGGTCGATAGTCACGATGGCGACCCTTCGGCCGTCCGGCAGCTCATCGACGGTGTTGAGGTAGCCGAGGCGAGCCGGGCCGTAGGTACCGCCGACGCTGGCCTTCTGGCGCAGGCCACGTTTGACGTTCTCGGAGGTCTGCATGGACTGGAACTGGTTTTGGGTAGCGATCATGCTCTCGTAGAGGAAGGCCGCCGCGCTGTCATCGCCGATCATCGGCTCGGTGATGGAAATGAGCTTGGCCCCGGCCTGGCGCACCAGCTCGCGGGTCTGCCAGTGGTCACGCTGATTTCGCGCCCAGCGGTTGAGCGCCCAGACGATCACGTAGTCGACGCGAGTTGAGGCATGTTCGTTACGACGCTTTAGTTCGTCCAGCATTTCGAGGAAGCCGGTGCGCTTGTGCAGATCGACGTAAGCCGAGCGGCCGGGGTCGCTGTACTCGTTCACGATCGCGGCGTCGAGCTGGACGGCCTTTTCTTCGGCTCCCTCGCGCTGGGCGTCGATGGATAGGCCGTCGTCGCTGTAGTCGGTTCTGACCTGCCCCTCGGACGACACCCGCAGGTAGGCAAAGGCGTGTGTGGTTGCTACGGCCACCGCAGCATCCTGCTTAGTTACTGATTTCGTAGCCATAGACACTCCTTTACCTTTTTATTACATTTGATGTTGTTAATTACACATTGTACGCTGAGCTGAGGACGGCAGCAAGTTACACAGTGGCTATTGGCTTGCGCCAGTACATCGTGTACCGAGTATGTGTCACACCAGAACGTGACGAGCTGGGCCACGTACTCGCGCAACCTGACACTAGCTCCCATCCGTCAGCCGCCCACTCCTGCATGCGCTTGTTTACCTCGTCAGCGTCATCGTTTATCCACGAAACTCGATACTCATATGTCGCGTCAGCCGTCATGCTCGCTCCTGTTCGATTGTGTGGCGTCGGCCGGAACCATAGCGTCCAGCACCTGATCGAATACGGCTACTCGGAACAGGTCCCGCTCCGGCTCCCCGAGACCCGCCACGGGCTCCGCGATCACGCTAGCTCGGCGCTCATCTGGCGCTAGCCACAGCACGCGCGGGAAGACGTTGCGCTCGGCCTGCTCCGCTCCGCTCCCGTGGTAGGCGGCGTAGAGCTGGAGCTGGCGCTCCAGGGCTCGGCTGCCCTCGGTGCCCCGGTCTACCTCGATGAAATAGCTGTCCTCGTAGGCTCCGAGCCCCAGGCGGACGTAACTATCCGGTTTGAGCATTTGACGCTGAGCAGCGAGACCGCCATAGCTGCGCCAACAGGCGGGCTCACCGCTCAGCTCCAGCAGCTCGAAACTCCCGGAGCGGTCGGCTTCTACTAGGCGGGTGTGCAGCTCTGCGACTTGCAGGGCGTGGCGCACGAACAAGGTGCCAGGGATCAGCGACCGCCGCGTGCGTCGCTCGGGCTGCCAGCCACGCTCAACTGCCAGGCGCTGTCCACCGAGACCCAGGTGGTAGACGTAGCCCGCGCTGCCAGCGCGCACGCCGCCGACCTGGCGCGGCAGCCGGTCGAGCGCGCCGAGCCGCGTGAGGCGCAGCAGCGCCCGGCGGGCAGCGCGGGCGCTCACGGCCGGATCGTCGCCCAGGTTGAAGCACAGGCGGGTGAGCTGGGAGCCGTTGACGAAGCGCAGATCTGCTACTCGTTTGACGACGTTCAGGTCGCGGCTGGTGAGCTGCGTTGCCAGCTCGCGGTAGGCTGCAGCGGTGAGGTAGCGGCGGCTCATTTGTCACTCACTTTGGAGTTAGTAGTCAGTGGCAAATAACGTGAATCGGCCTGTTGGGCCCGGGTGATTTGCGCTTCCCTACTCGACGCGACCGGACGGACGATTGGCCGCGCCACTAGATGCCTCTCCGCTTGCGACCGACCGGAGTTGTTGGCCGAGTAGGGCTGGTTGCTCGGTTGCGCAGATCGGCCTCTACATCGGCACGCGGACGGGCGTAGTGGCTGCGCGAAGCCCGGCGTACCTCGTCGCGGCTGCCGAACGGTAGCGGCTCGGGCGGTGTTCGGAGTGTCACCGGCCGGGCTGTGCCGCCGCCGTCGAGCGCCACGGTAGCGGCAACGCTGAAGGCGTCGAGCGCTTGCAGATCGGTAGCGGTCAGAGCCGGGGCGAACAGCGGCTCTAGCGCCTTGGCGTCGGGGGCGCTGAGGGCAAACACGGCCTTTGAGCGGGCGTTAGCCAGCACGACCTCGCGCAGCTCCTTTGGGAGCTGGGCTAGGTTCTGGTGCGCCGCGCTGAGGGCCAAGCCGTACTTGCGACCCTGGGCGAACATCTCGTCCCACGGGATCGGGGCGTCGGCGAAGTCCTGTACCTCATCGACGTACAAGCCGAACGGATGACGACGAGCTTTTGGTAGGCGAGCGCGTTCGGCGGCAGCTTGCCAGAGGCTGGTGAGCACCAGGCAGCCGAGAAGCTGCGCGGTCTCGGCCCCGATCAGACCCTTTGGCAGATAGACCAAGAGCACCTTGCCCTCGGCCATCAGGCGCTGCATGGAGATGGCGGGCTTGGCTTGGCCGATAATCCCCCGGACGGAAGGCCGAGCGGTGAAGGCGCGCACCTTGTTCAACAGCGGCGCGATCACCAGGGCCTGCTCGCGGCCCGACAGGCTCTCGTACCAACGCCAGTCCAGCTCGAGACCGAGCGGGTCATCGAGACCAGTAAGGGTTTTGTGCCGGAAGGCGGGATCGAGGAACAGGCGCGGTAGGTCGATCAGGGTGGAGCCGCGCCGCCGAGCGAGGGTCAAGAGCCCCATGTGCGCCAGTTGGCCGGTGCGCGGCCCCCAGAACTGGTGCCAGAGGCGCTCAAACAGCTCGCCGAGCTGGTCGGCTATCAGCTCAGGATCAGCCGAGCTGGCAAAGGGGTTGAAGCCGACGGCGGCGCTCTGGTCGAGCGGGTCGAGCAGCACCACGTCCTTGATCCGGGCGGGCGGGATCAGGTCGAGCAGATCTTGAATCAGGTCGCCGTTGGTCTCCACGACAGCCAAGCCGCGACCTTGCGCGAGGTCGTCGCGGATCAGGTTCTTGAGCAGACTGGTCTTGCCGGTGCCGGTGGGGCCGAGGACGTAGAGGCCACGGGTCGAAGCCATCGGCGTGATGGCGACGGGGCGCTGCAATCCGGCAAAGTCGCTGCTGCCGAGTATCCGGCCAGCGTGCGGTAGGGCCGAGCTCGGCACCAGACGCCGGCTCGCGCCTAGCTCCAGGCCGGGCAGATCGGGGCCTTCAACCGGCCAGCCGATAACGGCGGCCAGCTCGGCCACGCTGAAGTAACGGCCACGCAGCCCAAGCAGTCGCAAGGCCTGGCCGTACCAGTAGGGGTCATGGATTAGGCGACCGTGCGGAGTGGACAGGCTGCGCAGTACCGAAGTTGTGCGGTGCAGGAGCTGGGCCGTGCGGCGAGGCGTGGCAGCCAGGATCAGCAGCTCACCGCAAGCGTTGAGGCCGGGCAAGGCCAGCTTGGGCCGCAGGGCGCGCAGGTAGCCCTCCCGCCGGTTCTCCGGCTGAGACTGCAACGGCGGGCGGGCGCTGGGCCGTACCGTCCAGACGAGGCGGATCGCCTCACCACCGCTAAGTGGAAACAGGCTCGATAGCAGGCTGGCAGCAATAGCTCCCGGCTCGTCGCTGCGAACGGCGGCGGTCGCCGGGGCGAGCTGCCAGAGCAAGCGGCGGGTGAAACGACGCAGGGGTGGCTCGACGCGATCGAGATGCAGGCTCGGTATGGCGGCGCGCAGACTGGCAGTCACAACGTCGGCGGCTTCTGAGCTGACCGCTAGATGGTGCTCGATACCGGCGCGCGTGGCGCTCAGCTCGAAGACCAGGCGGGTTCGGTGTGACACGCCGGAAAAGGCCGACAGGGCGGCCAGCACCGCGTCGCTATTCAGGTCGCGCGGGAACGTCAGCCGATACCAGGTCAGCTCCTGCTTCACGGCTTCCCTTTGCGGCGCTTGGGTTTGGTTTGCTTGTCGGCCGACAGAATCCGGGCGTGCTGGAGCAAGGCCCAGGCGAACCTGTCCCAGTCCGGTTCGTCTCGCAACTCGGCGCGAACCGATACGCGCTGCAAGCGCTTTCGGTTGGTTCTTTTCTTTTTCGGCATGACGTGACCTCCCCTCACTTATTTGCTGCCATCGGTCACGTCGCAGCATTGAAACGAACGTAACCCTCCATTGTCCCGCAGCCTCAGTCGGCCGGTCAAATGTCTTATTGACACTGAGCCTCACCACTTGCGGGTGTGGAAAAGCGCCAAGCGCACCACCACGAAGATGACCGCCAGTACCACGAGGTACGGCAGGACGCGGGGCAGCTCGGCGGCCAGAACGTCGACGCTGATCGCAACGGCCACCAGGCCGACGATCACTCGCTCGATGAGCTTGCGGTTTTCGTGCATTAGGGCTCGCCGCCTGCGTCGGCTTCAGCGCGTCGTGCTGCCTCGGCGTAGAGCTGTTGCTCCAGCTCTTGCGCCGCTGTCTGGATACGTATGGCCGCATGCAACCCTTCGCGGTAGGGAGCGGCGCGGTCTTCTGCGAGCGTCGGGGCCGCTCGTCTACCTCGTAGCCTCCAGCGGACGGTTGCTGCGCCGACGACGATGGCTAGCCCGATCAGCGCCAAGGCAATCGCGTGATAATGATGGAGCATCAGGACTGCCCTCCACCGTGAAAGCCGAGGCGCTGAATCTCGTTGGTGGCGAACGCGCCGTACGCCAGGAGTACCGACCGGTACAAATCCTCGCCCATAGGGCTCACTCGAAAGGCCGTATCCGCAGCCTTGGAGAGCGTGACGGCATGGTGCATGGCCACGGAGGTGGCGAAGGCTCCGGCATGGATACGGGCGGCGGCCGTGAGGCCGGGCCGCTCGGCGTCGGCGATTTCGGCGTTCAGGCGCTGGTCTGACTGCATGGCGTGTGTCGGGCGAGGCACGAGGTTTGGCATGAGGGACTAGCTCCTTCGAGGTTTAGGTAGGGGAGCGCAAGAGGCGCACGGCAAGTCATGTCCACAGCGCAGACACAGGCATTGCTCAGGCTCCAGATCGAGGGCATCGGGTGGCCAGTGCGTGCAGTCGGGCTCGGGGACCTCAACCTCGTCAGCTCGCGCAATCAGGCTTCGCGTGGCGTCCATTTGGTTAGCGCTCCTTCCTAGATAGCTGGTGCGCCCGAGCTTTAGCGAACCCATGAACGCCCAGGAGCATTCAGGCCCTCCCGTTTAGGCGTGGGTGCTCGTGTACTTGAGTGTGTACGGCTGCCGGATGAGACAATTCCTCTATGCAAGACGAGACGTGGACACCCGATGAGAGGCAGCTCAACGGCGACCTGAATCATCTGCGGACGGTCCTCGACCAGCGGGTACGCCGCGTCGAGGCGATTTCTGTACTAGCGCGTGTTGCCGAGCGCCTATGCCCAGAGACGAAGGGAATCGACGGCGTTATGGCGGTGGTTCAACTCGCCGTTGATCGCCTCCGCGACCCGCGAAAGGAGGTTGCCGAACTCCTTTACGGCCTGAGCGCGGAGAGCGCGGGAAAGAAGATCAAGGATCGCCGAGAACTTGCGTTGGCTAAGTATCGGGAGATCGCGGGATACAACTACACCTACGAATCCTTCCGCACCAACGGCGAGAAGACGCTCATCACTGACCTCACCACCGCCCTGATCGCCCTGGTCACAGAGTCGTACCTGCCAACAGATGCTTCGCCAAACAATGCTTCCTCGTTGGCGCCTGAAACTCGCTTGACGCACGAGGCTACCGTGCCGGCGCCCGTGCCCAAGCACTCACGGCGGTCGGCTCGCTCGGGGCTAATACGCAGAACGGCACTCGTGCTCACGATTTCGGCTGGCGTTGTTCTCGCGCTAGTGCTCACCTTGCGCTCCGGCGCGGAGCGTACCTCTCATCTCCCGAGTGTCAGTCATCTGGAAGCCGAGACTGAAAGACAGCTTGTTGGCAGCCAGGTACCCTCTCCCGGCAGTCATCCAACAAGCACTCTGGGCTGGGGAGACCCCAGCTCCCGAGGTCGAAAGATCTACTATCCAGGGAACCCGGCGCCGCCCACTCCGACCCTCAATGCACTGTATGACAACAATGAAGACGAGCGTCAATTTCTCGGTATCGCTGCTTCGCGGATCGCGAATGCGCAGCAGCTTGGCGCGCTGACAGAACAGCGGGCGACCGTCGCACACTCCGGTATGGTCGTATGGGTCTTTGCCAAAGTGGTGAACAACGCGGCACCGCCAACGACGTGCGAACTGCTAGAACCCGTGACCGCTAAGAACGTACGACTGCAACTAAGGATTTGGAACGCTCCTCACAAGCGCTTGCACATTATCCGTGTCTGGATCAGTGCCAGCAATGCCACCCCACGCTGGATCACCGATGCTGTAGCCGTCGTGACCACCCGCCCGGTTACCCTTACCCCGAATCGAGAGATTAGTAGAGAGTACTCCGGTGTAACGCCGTACTTCAAGAACGGTCAGAGCTTCGATGTTGGTTCGCTAGCTAACCCCGGCTTTTCGATTGGGTCCGTTGGTAGTTGCTCTCACAACTCCTACTATTTTGACATCGCATTTCACCAACTAGTAGATTTGGTCGAGCATGGTTGACCGAAGTTGCAAATCGTGAGATAATTGGTGTAGTAAGAGGTAGTGAAGCGTATGACACAAGGACGTGAACCGCCGGTGGGTGGAGACCCATTCGGCTTGTTTGGCAACATTGGCGATGAGATTGCTGGGAACGCCAAGGCCTTGATTGGCTATCTATCCGAAGAGCCGGAGCCGGTCGTTTTGGGCGCGATGGAGATGCCAGCTTCGGACAAGGTGGCATTCTCGGAGTGGATCGGTATGGAGTGGCTAATCCCGATCATGGACGTGCCGAACGAGCCCCTTGGCGGGGGCGTTATCCGTAGGCAAGCGCACGATGCCGTGGTCGCTTTCCACTCAGCTCTCCCTTATCACGAGGCTGAACGCCAGTGGCTGGACAGAACCGGAATGGGTCACGAGGGCGAGCTTTCCTCATACATTCAAGGCCAAGAAGAGCGGGTTATGGTGGCTGGTGTTAGGCGGGTCGCTAGTGGCCGTGAATTAGTACACCGTTGGATATTGTGGCGTCGTGAGGCTGGCCCGTTCGCTGGTCAAGATTCCGTCGCCGAGGCTTGTGCAGCTTTACAGCGCATACAGAACATGATGAGCCGTGACTTTCATTAGGCAGGGCTGATGAGGTCGTCATCGCAGCCTGCGGATCAACAACTGTGGACGGGTTGGGGCAAGCCCGAGACTGTCCAATGCGTGACGGGTCAGCAGCGTAGGGCGAGCTGTCCGGAACACCACCAGCCGTAGCTTCTGGACAGGGCGCTGCTCAATCAGGCGGAAGCCATGATGTGCAAGCGAGCGAACCACTGTCGGCCGAAGCTGGGAGCTACGCCAGCCGAGCAGAACGACCTCGCTGACCGGGGCAGACGCCCCTTGCATGGCCGGGGCGCTCGGAAGGTAGCGGGTCAGCGGTGTCCAGTTGAACGAGGGCGTCACCACGATCGCCGCAGAGCCCGGCTCACGGGCAATCAGGGAGGCAGCCTCTCGGTAGTTCGGTCGCTGCAAGCTCGGCGTAGCGTCCACGGCAATCACGGCCGCGACAAAGACAGCCACCACCACGCCCAACCCGATCAGGCCAGCTCGCCTTACCGCGAAGCCCGCTGCTGGTACGACGATCAGCGGCAACCATGCCGCCGTCAGGTTGCGCGGGTCGAGGTAGTCGGCTCCGGCCAGCGCCAGCACTACGGGCACCAGCACGGCGAAGCCGCCGAGTGTCAGCGCCAGGCCCGCAGCTCGCAGGGTAGGCCGGTCGGCTCTTGCGAGCAGGAGCAGCAGACCGACAGCGACGCCCACGCCAGCCACGGCGAACAGCAGCGGCTTACTGCCGTTAGCCACTTCGGGGCCAAGCAGGAGCTGCACCGGCACCGATGTAATGCGCGAGCGCAAGGGCGTCGCTAGGAAGCCTTCGCGGCCGTGGAACTGATGGGCTTGATGGAGCGCCAGCGGCAGCAAGGCGGCACTGATGGCAGCGAGCCCGCCGACCGCCAGGACAGTGTGCGCCCGTCGCCGTGCTTGAGCTAGGAGCCAGAACGCCTCCGGCGCGATCAGGAAGATGGTGAAGTAGTGCGTGGCGAGCGCCAGCGCCGACGTGAGCGCCCAGGCCGCCAGCAGTCGCCCGCTTGGTCGCTTCAGCACCCGGACGAACAGCGCGAACGAGCCGGCGGCCAGCAGGCCAAGCAAGGCGTAGGCCCGCGCCTCCTGCGAATACCAGATGAGGAAAGGGCTGGTGGCAACCAGCGCGGCCGTGATGAGCCCTGCCCGCTTCGACACAAGCTGGTGGGCGGCGTCGTAGGCGACGGGCACGGTGAGCGTTCCGAGCAGCGCCGATAGGGAGCGCAGCCCGGTTTCGCTCAGCCCGAACGGGCGCGACCAGGCCCAGGCCAGGACGTAGTACAGCGGTGGCGACTTCTCGGTCGTCGGCAGCGTTGTCAGCGTGGCGTGAAGGCCCTGATGGAGCAGCGCCACGGTGACGCTCTCATCAATGTCGAAGCTCTGGAGGCTGAGCGTCGAGAAGCGCAAGCCAGCAGCCAGGGCCATGAGGCCGAGCAGCCAGAAGGCCACGGGGCCTGTTCGGGATCGGGGCCTGTCGTGGAGCCGAGCGCCGACGCTCTGCGGCGCGACGGACGACAAGCCCTAGGGGTGCTTCAAGGCTTGGGCGAGGCTGCCAAACCCGGTCTCGACCTCGACTATCGGGCCGTCAGGGTGTTCAAACAGAAAGCCGGTGTAGGACGGACGGCCCTGGGCGCGTGCCCCGGCTACGCAGTAGAGGTAGCTCGGTGCACCTTCGACGCACCGGGCCTTTGGATAGGCGCGCTGTAGGTCGGCTCGGTAGGAGCCGACTGCAACGCCGTTTGCTCGCTGCCGCTTGGAGTAGGACAGGATCTGCTCGACCCGACCGTGCTTGAACGTGATACGCAGATCGACTGGCGAGGGGTAGA
The DNA here is from genome assembly GCA_963717665.1 of uncultured Solirubrobacteraceae bacterium. Lineage (GTDB taxonomy): Bacteria > Actinomycetota > Thermoleophilia > Solirubrobacterales > Solirubrobacteraceae > Palsa-744. Next base: position 1,639,641 of record OY970348.1, on the reverse strand, counting down.
AGAATTCGTTGCTGCCTTCGGGCTGGGGCTTGCCGAGGACCGCTTTGACTTGGTTCTTAGTCGCGCCGAGCTTGATGCCAGCCACGCTCTGGCCGACGGCGATGCTGGCGTCGGCGGTTGAAGCGCAAGCGAACACGAGCATGGCCGCGATAGGTCCGCTGAGTGCAAGAGGCAGGAATCGACGTCGCAAAGCTGATGGCGGCATGGGGCTGATCTCCTTATCGAGGGGCCTACGGGCGGTGCCGTGGGGAGCACCGCCCGTAAGCTCTTGCGCATGACCCGGCGTGTACATTATCGAGCATGTCGCGGAATGCGCAACAGTATCAAGGGATTGAATGGGGAGCGGGTGTAGTCCGTGGGGAATGCCGACCCGCCGCCCTGATTCCCAAGCTGAACGAGCCCATGTCTTCGGGGCGCGTGTCCGGGCTGCCCGCCGCAAAAAGAAGCTGACGCAACGCCAGGTGGCCGAGGGAATCCCGATGAGCCCCGGCAACCTGTCCCGGTTGGAGAACGGCGAGCATGGGCCACCGGCTGACGAGGTGATCGCCAAGCTCGCAGGCTTGCTCGACATAGACGTGGCCGAGCTGTTCAAGCTCGCCGGGCGAGACGTTGGCGGCGCTTCCTTCGAGGGTCAGGTGCTCAGCGAGCTACAGCAACTCCGGCGCGACATGCGGGCGGGCTTTCAGCAACTGGACGCAGCGATCGCCGAGCTAGACAAGCGGCGCTAGCAGCGGGCGCGAGCTGGGTTCGGCTTCTAGGGCGCTCAGCACTAATACCCCAGTTCCGGCACACGGGTCGAGAACCACGCCGTGCCTTGGCCTCGGCACATCAATTTGAGCGCTGCTTGATGCGGAACTCGAAGGACGGCGGCCAGAACGACACCTTGATACGCAGGCTCCGCGAACCGGGGCCCTTCCCAAAGGCGTACAGGCCTGCCAGCCCGAACAGTACCAAGATCAGCACGGCGCCTAGGACTAGGAAAGGCGTCATTTTAGTGCTCCTATATCCGTTCCATAGCAAGTTTTGTTACATAGTCTAACAGACAATTGTCTGCACAAGATGGTCTCAACCCTAATCTACGACGGGGCCATCGAAAATGGACCGTCTGCCCCCTAGTCGCTGCGAACCGCCCCGTTCCCCCCAATGGATTGCCTCGGCTCGATAGGCGTTTGCCATGAGGGCTAACTGCTCCCGGCGCTAGCATTCGGGCCACTCGCAGGCTTCGGCGCTGCGGAAGCAGTAGGGGCGCCCAGGCGGGAAGTCGCGTACTTCCCGCCTGGGGCTTGGCCGGGGTTTGGACGCCCGACGGGCCAAGAGTTTGGACCCCTTGACCTGTTGGCCAAGATACCCCCCGCTGCGCCTCGATACCGCAAGCGGGTAGGGACAGCCTGTGGATAGGTGGCTGTTAGCCACAGGCAGCTAGAGGACAACCCTGTGGACCGCTCTCGAAAACCCCGCAAAATGGGCATTGCTATCCACAGGTTCCCCGCCAAAATAAAGATTCTGAGGTCGCCACTCGTTGGCACACGCGACGGCCCTCGGAACCGCCTCACAACTCGTATGGGTCGCGCTCGTAGTTGAGTAGCGTGGCCCGATCATGGGCCTGAGCCGTCAGCGGGTGTCGCAGATCGTCAGGAGCTAGAAGCGCTGCGGCTCCCGTCGAAGGCATTGGCGAGGTTGTGGAGGTCAGCTCCATAGGCCCGCAGCAAGCCCAGCAGCGTGTGCCACTTGACGCCGCGTGTACCGCGCTCGACCTCGCTTATGAATTGCGAGCGAAGCCCCACGGCTTCGCCTGCTGCAACTTGGGTCATCCCGGCGGTTTCGCGTAGCTCACGCAGGGCGCGGCCGAGTGCGAAGTAGTCGTCAGGGTCAGGGCTGATCGGCACGCCGGGCGGAGCGTACCGCCTCATCGTCGGACTGATCCGAGCGCAAGCCGCCCTCGATGATGTAGAGCCCGGGCCGCGTGGGTCCTTCGCCAACGGCTATGAACTCGTCCAGCTCGCGTTCATCCGCGTCAATGAGCGTGCGGGATAGGGCGGCTTGGGCGGCCTCTAGCTCGCGGGCGGCTCGCAGGACGCGCTTCATGGCTGCTTCTTGAAGCGGAGTGAGGATCACCACTTCTAGACGTCGATCATGCCGAGCGCATCGAGGCGCTTCAAGGCTTCGGAGGCTTCTATGGTGCCGGCGTCTAGGCGCAGCACACCGGCGGCGACCAGGCTGTCGATCGCGGCCGTGACGCGCTCCTTGGATAGCTGGCGCAAAGCGGCAAAGAGAGCATCCCTCGTTAGCGGCTCATCGCGGCCCGTCAGTTCGTAGGCCACCGAGGTTTCCGCCTCGAGGTCGGCAGTAGGATTTGCGGGCATGACGAACTCGCTTTCGTCGTGCAGGGCTTCCGGCGTGGAACAGACGCCGGAAGCCTGCTGGCCAGTATCGCGCTTTGGAATCGTACCGAACTACTACCGCTAGTGGTAGTCCACGACATGCCGTCCTCGAAACTTGCCCATCAAGCCGACTACGATCGGCTCGGCCAAGCCCTACGCGAGCTGCGACGGACGGCTGCGCTGACGCAGGTTCAGGCTGGTCAGCAAGCAGGCTTGCGAGCGCAGTTCGTCTCGGAAGTCGAGAACGGACGGCGCGGCGTCAAGTGGCACACGCTGCTTGGCTTGCTGCGGGCTTACGGAGCTGACCTGCACGCGCTGGCAGACAGGGTAGGAAAGCTGTAGTCCTAGAACTCGCTATATGGCGGGTTGCCGAAGCCGACGTTCCGGCGAGTTCTATTCGCGCTACTCGGCGTCTTCAGGCTCGGGCTGGTTCGGCTCTGCGTCCTCCGGCGGAGCAGGTGGCGGCGGCGGAGCAGGTGGCCATCTGCCTTCTTCTTCACGTATCCGGTAGATCGCCGGGCGCGGAACTCCCGTGGCGGGGTCAGGATCAGGACCGAAACCAGGAGGAAAGTTCATACGGCCGGAATTATAGCTGTCTCGGGTGGTCTGGGCTGAAGCCCAAAGCGCTTGGCGTGCAGTTCCCTAATCCGCTGCCGCTGCGTCCGAGAGTTGTGCGTGGCTGCCGAACCGGACCGCTCGCCGACAAGCGCTTCAAGCCCTGCGAGAGGGGTACGATGTGATCGCCATGGATACGCGTCTGTTCCTGGGAGGGCCGTTGTCAGACGGCTGCGAGCTAAGTCGGCGTTGGGTCGAAATCACCAGGAGGAGACGCCTGCGCGGCGCGACCGAAAGGCGAGAGCGCAGGACCTGCCCCCGCCAAGGGCTTCACGTTGCGGCCAAAAGGCGAGAGCGCGAGGCTAGCCTCTATTACATGCTGCAACTCGTGGAACTTCGCGTCCAGTGGGACGACGATGGCGACGACGACGCTACGCCGCGCCAGTGGCCGGCGCCACATTCCGCAACCCCTGACCTCTTGGTAGAGCGCCGCAGCGTGCGGGGGCTTGCAGGTCTACGGCCGACGCAACTGACCCCAGACGGGAGAGGTACGTCATTTCGCCGTGAATGCAGACCTGCAACCACTCAATTTCGATTTCACCAAGATCAAAAAATCCGCCACCAACCGTTGTCATCGTCCTACTGCCGTCAGGACCGGATGACCCTGGGTCGAGACGGTTGCAGAAGGCGGCATGGATCGCGGCGATCGTTCTCGCGGTTGTCGCCGTCATCACGCTTGTCCTAGCCCTTCTGGGGTCGCACAGCCCCCAGCCCCAGCCTCGACAGCCTCCGCCCGCTCAACACGAACGGCTCCACAATCCTCGTTCGCACCCAAATCGCTCAGGTCGCCGTGGCTCAGCGGACGGCGGCCACCACGACAGCGGCAATCGCCACAATCGTGCTAGCGCACGCGGCGAGCGCAGCGACTTTGGCCCAGCGTTCCTGAGCGCGGGCAGCAGCCGTCGCGATGGCGGCGTGCATGTACTCCGTCGTGCTGCCCAGGTAGTCGGCGTCGAGCAAATGATCCTCGAAGTCCTTGAGGATTTCGTCAGGTTTCTTGCCGATCGCGCTGTAGACCACGGGGGCCAACGCTAGCGTTGAGCAAGGACATCCTCCCGGCGATCAATGACCGAAGCGCTGGGTGTGTAGCTTCCCGATCAGCTCCCACACGGGGGCGTGTTTCGAGAGTTGTCCCGTCAAGCCCGTTTTGTTATGTCGCAAGACATCGAAGACAGATGTCGCACGAGATCGTAGACATCTCACCCCGCGTGGAGCGGTTGGTAGGCGCGGCTGGGGTCGAGCGTCAGCTCGCGGATCAGCTGGCCATCGAGTAGGTCGACCACGCGGATGCTCTTCTCGGCGATCAAGAGCTTGACCGCACGGCCCTTGTGCGCCCTGCCGACGCCGATTTTGTAAAGCCTGCTCTCGTAGCGCAGGCTGATCTTGCCGCTCGCATCGACCTTGTCCTGGCGCACCCTGAAATGCCTGGCGCTCTGCGATCGCCCGGCAGGGTGAGCCTTCACCCGCGCGCTATAGGCCTGTAGGGGCGTGCGAGCTCCCAAAGCCCGGTGCGGGCGAATCGTGTTGTAGTCGTGGGCGAAGATGTCGAGCTCCTGCTGGAGCTCTGAGAGTGTCTTTGAGGGGGTCTTCCTTGCCAGATAGCGCTTTAGCGTCTGGTGCAGGCGCTCAACCTTGCCGCAGGTCTGCGGGTGATAGGGGCGCGAGTTCTTAAAGACCACGCCCAGGCGCTCGAGCTCGTACTCGAGCAGGACCTTGCCGCCGCGGTAGGAGCCGGTGAAGACCGCGCCGTTGTCGGAGAGCAGCGCGGCCGGCAGGCCGTGCAGATCGGCCGCCCGGTGGAAGGTGTCAACGACATCTTTGGCTTTGATCGTGGGGAAGGCCTGCGAGGCCAAGAACAGACGCGAGTGATCGTCTATGAGATTGAGGATCTCCACGTCTGCCCCGCACGCAAGCGACCAATGCGTGCCGTCTGCCTGCCACATCTGGTTTGGCAGATCCGCTTCAAAGCGGATCTGCGAGCAAGCCGGTCGCTTCTGGGGCTGGGGCGTGATCAGCCCGGCTCGCCCCAGGATCCTGTGGATCGTCGAGATCGAGGGAAGGCGATCGAGACGGCGCAGGTGATAGGCAATCGTCGCCGGGCCGCAGTCATGACCTTCAGCGTGGAGCTGCTTGCGCAGCTCCACGATCGCCCCCACGAGCTCACTCGGAGTCTCGCGCGGACTGGAGCGTGGTTTTCGGGACCTCGGCTCGAGCGCCTCGAGGCCGCCCTCTCGATAGCGGGCCAGCAGCTTGTAGATCCAGCTGCGATGGACCCCGTGAGCGGCTGCCAGCTCGGCAACCGATCGTCCCTCCAACACGTGCGCCTCGACCAGGTGACCGGACCCCGTTCATCGGTCCACCTCTTGTGAGAGTCGGTTGTCGTTGAAGCTAGTGGTTGTGCGCTCATCCTGGAGCTTCCACGCGTGCGCGAAGCGAGCCGGCGCCGCCATCCCCAGCGCTGAGTGTGGCCGGCGCTCGTTGTAGTCCTCGCGGAAGTCCTCGACCATGACCCTGGCCTCGGCGAGACTGCAGAACAACTCGACCGAGAGCAGCTCGTCGCGCACACGCGAGCCGAAAGACTCGACGTAGGGGTTCTGCCAGGGTGAGCCGGGCTCGATGTAGGCGCTTCCGGCACGGGCGAAGCGACACCAGTCTCTGAGCGCGTTGGCCGTCAGCTCCGGGCCGTTGTCACAGCGGATGAACTGCGGAGCGCGGCCGCGTTTGCCGACGAGCCGTTCAAGCGTGGCGACGATGGCGTCGGCATCGATCCTTCGGTGGCATTCGATCGCAAGCGCCTCGCGCGTGAACTCATCGACCACGTGCAGGAGCTTCAGGATCTTCCCGTCGGCGCTCTGGTCGAACTGGAAGTCAAGCGCCCAGACGTGATCGGGATGCTCGGCGCGCAGGCGCTTGGCCGGCACTGTCGAGCTGCCCAGGCGCCGGCGCTTTCTGCGGCGCACGGGCACGCGCAGGCCCTCCTCGCGCCACAGGCGCTGCACGCGCTTGCGGTTCACGCTCCAGCCCTCCTCGCACAGCGTGGCGTGCGCGCGGCGGTAGCCCCAGCGAGGGCGCTCGCGGGAGAGCTCGCGCAGCCGGGCACGCAGCGCGCCGTCATCGTGAGCGCCGCATGGCTCACGGCGCTGGGTGGAGCGATGCTGACCGGCGATCTGGCATGCCCGCCGCTGCGAGAGCCCGAGGCGGTCCTCGAGCATCAGGACCGCGGCTCTGCGTCGCGACGGGCTCACCAGTTTCCCCGCGAGATCTCCCGAAGCGCGAGGTTCTCGAGCTCCTTGTCGGCGACCAGGCGCTTGAGCTGGGCGTTCTCGCGCTCGAGCTCCTTCAGGCGCTTGACGTCGTCTGCCTTCATTCCGCCGTACTGCGCTCGCCAGCGGTGATAGGTCTGCTCGGAGACTTCCAGGGCCTTGCAGAGCTCTGGGACGGCGGTCCCCTCGGCCAAGAGCCGGTCGGCCTCCCGCAGCTTCCTGACGATCTGCTCGGGCGTGTGTCGTCTGCGCTTCACCTCGATGGTCCTCCTCTCGCCCATTTTGCATGGGCTGAAGGACTCTCACACGAGGCGGACCGAACTTAGGGGGTCGGGCCACAGGTACCGGGCCTTGTCCACAGGAAGACTCCCTCGTGTAGGTGTCTCCTATGTCCTGCCACATGTGTCGCCTATGTGTTGGGACCACACACCTCCCTCTCCGTTTTGCTCGCCGAAGCAGTGTCGCTACTGATCGGTCATGGAAGGTCGAGTACAAGCTGGAGCGCCTCCTCGAGAGAGCGCTGCTCATCAAGCGTCAGGTGCCCGGCGCGCTTGCCGAGGGCGCGGGCGTCAACAGCGCCAATCATCTCGCAGAGAACCTGCGTTGCGTGGCCGTCCACTGTGATCTCCGGATGGAAGCTGGCCGGGAATGCCGAGCGCGACGTAGGGCATATGACGACGGTCGATAGCGCGAGGAGATCGTCGGCCTGGACGATTACCGCGTAGCGACGACCCTCTTGGACATGGCCGCGCTTGCGGGGGAGCGTGATCGCGTGGACATCACCACGAACCACGCAGTTCCTCCATCAGGCTAACGACATCCCGAGCTTCGCTCACGTATCCCTTGTCTTCCATGAGTGCCCTTGCCTCAGCGGCAAGCCCATTCCGGCGGCGCTCGCGTGCAGCCGCCTCGGTGATTGCCTGACGGGCGGCCTCCGCACGACTCACGCCACGTCGGCGAGCGAGATCCTCGAGCGCTTCGATTCCGTCGCGGCCGAGCCTCAACGAGAGCGGATGCGGGACGGTAGTCATCTAATTTTGGATTGTAGTGCAAATCGAACTACACGGGCGGCGGGCCAGGGTATTGACGACCGCACTAGCCATCCCTGTGTGCAGGATCCGGTTGAACTTCGACAGCGGATCGAACAACTCTCAAGTGCCGCAATGGTCGTGCGGGCACGGCTAAGGTTGTGCGCCCGGACGGCCGAAAATACTCGAGATGGCCTCCGCGCCCGCGTCAAGCACGTCGGTCCCCGGTGTCGATGACCTGAAGACGCTGGTCGTTTCGTTCCACCCGTTGATCGTGATCGACACGGTTGAGGAGGGACGCGTCGAGATGCTGCTCGAAGGCCTTGCCGCCCGTATGAACGTGACGATGATGGAGTGGTCGGTGACCTCCGGCCTGAGGCAGCGCGACGTGCAGACGTCGGTCTATGGGACGAGCGACCCGCGTCAGCTGCTCTCGTACATCGCCGAATCGGGCGGCGAGGCGATCTACTGGCTGAAGGACTTCGCGAGCAGCCTGAGCACTCCGCAGATCGTGCGGTTGCTCAAGGAGGTGACGCAGCGCATCGGCGAGGCGAAGGCGCTCACGACGCTCGTGGTCACCGGCGCGGACGTTCAGCTGCCCGACGACGTGATGCCCGACGCCGCCTACTACGAGCTGCCGATGCCCAGCGAAGCGGAGTACCGCGGGGTGATCGACGGCGTGATCTCCTCAGTTGCGTGGCGCGACGGAGCGACGATCGACACGAGCGCGCTCGATCGCGAGCAGCTGTGCCGCACGCTGAGCGGCATGACGCTTAACCAGGCGCGCCAGGCGGTCGCCCAAGCGGCGCTCGAGGACGGCCGGTTGACCGACGGCGACCTGCCGGAGATCGTGGATACCAAGGCGAAGACGATCAGCGAGGGCGGCCTGCTCGAATACTTCCCGGCGGAGGACAACACGCACGAGCTCGGCGGCTTCGACAACCTGAAGGCCTGGCTGGAGAACGCGCGGATGGGGTTCTCCAAGGAGGCGGAAGCGATGAACCTCGCGCCGCCGAAGGGGATCCTGATCGTCGGCGTACAGGGCTGTGGCAAGTCGCTGGCGGCGCGCGTAATCGCGCGTCAGTGGGGCCTGCCGCTGCTGAAGCTAGACGCCGGGCGCATCTACGACAGCCTGGTCGGCCAATCGGAGAAGAACTTCCGCAAGGCGACCTCGCTGGCCGAGGCAATGTCGCCTGACGTGCTTTGGATCGACGAGATCGAGAAGGGCTTCGCGCAGACGCACGGCGACGCCGACGCCGGTCTCTCCCAGCGCATCTTCGGTGCGTTCTTGACGTGGCTTCAGGAGAAGAAGCGCGAGGTCTTCGTGGTGGCCACGGCGAACGACCTGTCCAAGCTGCCGCCCGAGCTGCAGCGCAAGGGTCGCTTCGACGAGGTGTTCTTCGTCGACCTGCCGACGGCGGGCGAGCGCGACGCGATCTGGCGGATTCACCTGCACATCCGTAACCAGGACCCGGCCAAGTTCGACCTCGCGGCGCTGGTGGAGGCCAGCGACGGGTTCACCGGATCGGAGATCGAGCAGTGCGTGATCTCGGCGATGTACGGTGCGCTGCACAGGAGTACGCCGCTGAGCAGCCAGCTGCTGCTGGAAGGCCTGAAGGCCACCGTGCCGCTGTCTGTCAGCCGCCGCGCTGACATCGAAGCGCTGCGCGCGCAGGCGCGGGACTTCGTCAACGTCAGCCGAGGCGGTGCGTGACGATGTAGTCTACGGCCCGCTCGCCGTGAACGCTGGTGATTCGCACGTGCGCGACGTACGGTCCATCGGGGCCCGTGAAATGGCATTCGAACGTGCTGCCGACCTTGGCCGGGATGCCCGACGGGCAGCGCACGTCGTTCGGTCGGAAGCCAGTCCGCTTGAAGACGAAGTCGGCGACCGTCTGCTCGGTTGCGTGCGGTCTGATCGCGCCCACACCGCATCCCGCGAGCAGTACGACGAGACACACGATGGCCGGACCGGTTCGCCGCACCGCGGCATTGTGCCCAGCCGGCGTCGGTCGACCGGCTCGAAGCCGTAGGTCCGAGCGTCTCTTGCGCAGTGCGCACGAAAGTCTGGAAAAAGGTGGACACTAAGAGACTTCTAGCGTAGGCTCCACCGATGAAAAGGGGGGGAGCGGCAGTTTTCGTGGCGCTGGTGGTGGCGCTGCTGCCGGCGAGCGCGTCGGCCGGCGGCATCACACTGGGACCGCCGGTACCGACGACGCCATTGACCGAAGGGTTCACTTGCGACGGCGGGACCTTCTGTCACGAAGACGGCGACATCACCTGGGTCCAGCGGACGGTCCCGGACGCGGGCGTGACGCTCGTTGCGCCGGCCGACGGTGTGGTGACGAGTTGGCGGGTCAGCGGCATAGGCGCCGTGAAGCTGCGCGTGTTGCACACGGTCAGCGGAGCGCTGACAGGCGGGGGCACGAGTGCTCCCGCGACCGACCTGAGCGGGGGGGCGAACGCGACGAACATGCCGATCCGTGCGGGTGACCGGATCGCGGTCGATCTCGCCAGCAGCCCGAGTAGCACCCTGGGCATCCTCTCCGGTGGCGCTGAGAAAAGCGCCACGCTGAGCTTCTTCGAACCCGTCATACCCAACGACGAATCCCAACACACCGGGACCGCGTACACGGAATACGAGCTGCTCGTCAACGCCACGGTCGCCTTCACGCCGGCCGTCGCCGGCCTCACGCCTACCTCCGGTCCAGCCGCGGGCGGCGCGACGGTGAAGATCTTCGGCAGCAACCTCGACGGCGCGACGGGCGTGCAGTTCGGCAGCACCCCGGCTATCTTCGCAGTCGACTCACCTGGGCAGATCACCGCCACGGCACCGGCCGCGCCGGCTGGAACGGTCGACGTTCGCGTGATCGGCCCGGGCGGCACGAGCGCGATCAGCGACGGCGACAAATACACGTTCACGGCCACGGCGGGTGCCCCCGGCACGACCGGCCCGAGCCTGATCTCGCCACTGCCCGAGCGCAAACCGATCCTCACGGCGATTGCCCAGAGCGCGAGCAAATGGCGCCGCGGCCACCAGCAGGCAAAGATCAGCCGCGCGCCGGTGGGCACGACGTTCAGCTTCAACCTGAGCAAGGCCGCGACCGTCAAACTCGCCTTCACCCAGAAGGCCTCCGGCCGCAAGGTACGCGGAGCCTGCAAGCCAAAGACTCCAAGCAACGCCTCAAAGCGCAAGTGCGTGCGCACGATCCTCGCCGGCTCGCTCAGCCTCCCAGGCCACGCCGGCCTGAACAAGCTCCGCTTCCAGGGCCTGCTACCCAACGGCAAGAGTCTCAAGCTCGGTAGCTACAACGTCTCGCTGACGGCTCGCGATTCCGCCGGCCTGCAGTCTGCGGCGCAGTCGCTCAGATTCTCGATCGTAGGGTGAGCGCGGTGCGGATCAAGCTCCTCGCTGCACTCTGTCCGGCGATCGCGGTCCTTGTGCCGGCCGCGGTGTCGGTCACCGAAGACAGCGGATACCACGGTTGCGGCACGAAAGGATCCACCTGCAGCGGCTTCACTTTGGTGCAGCAGACGCTGCCGGATCCAAGCGTCGTGCTTGCCGCCCCGGCGGATGGCACCGTGGTCAGCTGGAGTGTCATCGGTAGCGGAACTCTGAAGCTCCGGGTGCTTCGTCCGGTCGGAGGGTCGGTGATCGCCGCAGGCACAAGTGCCGCCGCTACGGACCTCATGGCAGGAGCGAACCCGACAAGTCTGCCGATCAGGGCGGGTGACGTGGTCGGGGTCGACCTCGTCTCCCCGAGTGCACTGGGTGATGTGATTGCGAATACCGCGACCATGGGCAAGTTCAGCCCTCGGGTTCCCGACGACGGACTGGCGGACGCTCCCACCGAAACGCTCAGCGACTTCGAATTGCTCTACAACGCCACCATCGTCCTCACCCCCTCGATCGCCGCCCTCACGCCGACCTCCGGCAGCACCACCGGCGGCGAGACGATCAAGATCCTCGGCAGCAACCTCGACGGCGCGACAGGCGTGAGCTTCGGCAGCAAGGCGGCGACGTTCACCGTCGACTCGCCAAACCAGATCACGGCCACGGCCCCGGCCGCGCCTGCCTCGACAGTCGACGTGCGCGTGAGCAGCCCGGGCGGCACGAGCGCGGTCAACGACGGCGACAAATACACGTTCACGGCCGCAGGCCCCGGCGCCCCGGGCCCCATCGGCCCAAGCCTGATCTCGCCACTGACCACCGCAGGCAAGCCGACGCTCAGTGCGCTCGGTCAGAGCGCAAGCAAATGGCGCCGCGGACACCAGCAGGCGAAGATCAGCCGCGCGCCGCTCGGCACGACCTTCTCCTTCACCCTGAGCAAGGCCGCGACGGTCAAGCTCGCGTTCACGCAGAAGGCCTCTGGCCGCAAGGTACGCGGCGCCTGCAAGGCGCCCAACCCGAGCAACGCCTCCAAGCGTCAGTGCGTACGCACGATCCTCGCGGGCGCACTCAGCCTGTCCGGCCACGCGGGTCTGAACAAGCTGCGCTTCCAGGGCCTCTTGCCCAACGGCAAGAGTCTGAGACTCGGCAGCTACAACGTCTCGCTGACCGCCCGCGACTCCGGTGGCCTGCAGTCCGCAGCGCACTCGCTGAGCTTCTCGATCGTCGGGTGAACGGCATGCGGATCAAGCTTGTCGCGGCACTCTGTCTCACGGTCGCGGTCCTCGTGCCGGCGAGTGCCTCGGCTACGACGGTCCGACTGGGGCCGTCGCTGCCGAGTTCCTCCAACATGCAAACACTCTGCGACGACCTCGACGGAGCCATATGCAATGGCTTGACGCTGATTCAGCGAACTCTGCCTGACACGAGTGTGGTCCTCGTCGCTCCGGCGGATGGCACCGTGACCAGCTGGAACGTCTTCGGCGTCGGCGATATCAGACTCCGGGTGTTTCGCCCGATCGGCACGTCGGTGATCGCCGACGGCACGAGCGCCGTCGCCACGGACACAGAAGGCCGACCGAACCCAACCAGTCTTCCGATCCGCGCGGGCGAGCTCGTCGGGGTCGATCTTCCCGGTGGTGGCGATGGCATCGGGTTCGCCCGGCCCGGTCCGAGCGCGACCGCCAGTGCTTTCGAACCTTCGGTGCTGGAAGATGGCCTTGCGGACGCCCCGAGCGGGACGGACACCAACGAGGAGCTTCTCTTCAACGCCACCGTCGCCCTCGCCCCGTCAGTCGCCGGCCTCACGCCAACCTCCGGCAGCGCCTCCGGCGGCGAGACGGTGAAGATCGTCGGCAGCAATCTCGACGGCGCGACCGGCGTGAGCTTCGGCAGCAAGCCGGCAACATTCACGGTCGACTCGCCAAACCAGATCACCGCCACTGCACCGGCCGTGCCTGCCTCGAGCGTCGACGTTCGCGTGATCGGCCCCGGCGGCACGAGCGCGATCAACGACGGCGACAAATACACGTTCACGGCCGCGGCGGGCGCTCCTGGCACGACCGGCCCGAGCCTGATCTCGCCACTTACGCTCGCAGCCAAGCCAACGCTCAGCGCGCTCGCCCAAAGCGCGAGCAAATGGCGCCGCGGCCACCAGCAGGCGAAGATCAGCCGCACACCCGTGGGCACGACGTTCAGCTTCAACCTGAGCAAGGTGGCGACGGTCAAGCTCGCCTTCATGCAAAAGGCCTCGGGCCGCAAGGTACGCGGCGCCTGCAAGGCGCCCAACCCGAGCAACGCCTCAAAGCGCAAGTGCACGCGCACGATCGTCGTCGGCTCACTGAGCCTGCCCGGCCACGCGGGTCTGAACAAGCTTCGCTTCCAAGGCCTGTTTCCCAGCGGCAAGAGCCTCAAACTCGGCAGCTACAACGTCTCGCTGACGGCCCGCGATTCCGCCGGCCTGCAGTCAGCGGCGCAGTCGCTCAGCTTCTCGATCGTCGGCTGAGCGGCGCGCGCCCGACGCGCGCGGCAAGCAGGTGAACCAACCATGCGCCGAGAGGCAATTTTCACGCCCGCCGCCGCCGTATCCTTTTGTCGATGGCGTCGGAATCAGCGGTTGCTCATGTGGAAGCGCATTCACATGCCCGAATGCGCTGGCTGCTGTGGGTGCTCGCGGGCGTGCTTTCACTGCTGGCCGTCGCGGCGGTCGTGATCCTGCTGTGGTCGGGCGCATCGCTGAAGGGCGACGCGACGGCGCTGGCGCGGGTCAGCGTGCAGCCGTTCGGCGGCAGCGTCGCGAGCGTCGAGGCGTTCGGCGCGGGCGGGCGGCGCATCCCGATCGCGGTGCAAGACGGGCGCCTGACGCCGCTGCAGCGGCTGAAGCCGGACGAGCAGGTGTCGCTCACGGTGCAGGTCCGCCGTCCGGGATGGCTCAGCTGGGCTTTGGGCAGCGAGCGCACGGAGCACCTGACGCTGCGAGCGCCGGTGGCGCACGTGAAGCAGCGCTGGCTGACGGTCCGCCCGGGCGCGGCGGTGCGCGTCGGCTTCGACCAGCCGGTGAGCGCGGTGGCGCGGGGCACGAGCAAGCTCTCGAGGACGCATCCGCTGGCGCACGCGCAGAGCACGATCTCGCTGGGGCGCCGGCCGGTCACGGGGGCGGTGCAGATCGCTGTGGCACCACGCTCGTGGGAGACGGTCGGCGCACCGACGCAGGTCAGCTGGTTCCCGCCGTCGCACCGGCCGGTGATGGTCACGCTGCCGGCGGCCGGCACGAGCGTGGGTCCGGCGACGAAGCTCTACCTGACGTTCTCCAAGCCGGTTGACAGGGTGCTCGGGCACAAGCGCCCGCAGCTCTCCCCAGCGACGCCGGGGCACTGGCACAAGGCCAACAGCCACGCGCTGGTGTTCGTGCCGTCGGGGATGGGCGCGGCGTTCGGCTCGCACCTGCGCGTGCAGCTCCCGCACCCGGTCTCGGTCACGGGCGCCTCGGGCAGCGCGCTGCGAACGACGAGCGAGGTCGAATGGACGGTGCCGCCGGGCTCGATCTTGCGCCTGCAGCAACTGCTCGCGCAGGCGGGCTACCTACCGTTGAGGTGGCACGCGTCGGGCAGGGACGTGGCGCGCACGCCGAGCGCAGAGGCGCAGGCGGCGGTGGACACCCCAGCGGGCGACTTCAGCTGGCGCTATGGCAACACACCGCATCAGCTGCAGGCGCTGTGGAGCGCGGGGCACGAAAACACGATCACGCGCGGAGCGCTGATGAAGTTCGAGAGCGAAAACGGCTTGACGGTGGACGGTCTACCGGGGGCGACGGTGTGGCGCAAGCTGATCGAGAACGCAATCGCGGGGAAGCGGCTGTCGAGCGGCTACAGCTACGTCTACGTACATCGCGAGGTCCCGCAGACGCTGACGCTGTGGCACAACGGACACACGGTCCTGAACGCTCCGGCGAACACGGGCATCTCGGGTGCGGAAACCGAACCGGGCACGTTCCCGGTGTTCGAGCACCTGCCGGAAACGACGATGAGCGGGACCAACCCGGACGGCTCGCACTACGAAGACCCAGGGATCAAGTGGGTCAGCTACTTCAACGGCGGCGACGCCCTGCACAACTTCGATCGCGCCTCGTTCGGCACGCCGCAGAGCCTCGGCTGCGTCGAGCTTCCGCTGGCGGCGTCGGCGCAGATCTATCCATATACGCCGATCGGTACGCTCGTCACAATCGAAAGCTAGGGGGTCGTCGATGGGCTTCAAGCTGGCGCACGGCGCGGAGTGCGAGACGGTGGGCAACTGGCAGCTGGTTCGCCGCACGCTCGAGCTCGGCTCGTTCGGGATCAACATTGTGCAGATCCCGGCGGGCGAGCAGATCCCGGAACACGACGAGCTCGATCGTGACCAGGAGGAGATCTTCTACGTGCTCAGCGGCGAGCCGACGCTGGTGATCGACGGCGAGGATCACTCGACGCCGGCGGGCACGTTCGCGCGCCTCGATCCGGAGCACAAGCGCACGATGCGAAACGACGCGGGCGAGCAGGCGGAAGTGATGATCGTCTCGGCGCCGACGACGAGTGGCTATGAGCCGATGGGGTGGGCGTGATGGAGGCGAGCGTGAGCGTCGTAGCGGGAACGGAGCAGCTGCGCGAGACGATCGACGCGTACAACGACGCGTGGAACGCGCACGACGTGGAGCGGATCGGCTCGATGCACGCGCCGGACATGGTCTTCGAGAACCACACGGCGGGCGAGCGCGCGCAGGGGGCGCAAGCGCTCGAGCACATCGCGGGCATCTTCGCTTCGTGGCCGGACATCGAGTTCAGGACACGCAGGCTGTACGTGCGCGAGGACCTGGTCGTGCAGGAGTGGACGGCGAGCGCGACACATGTCAAGCAGCTGAGCCGCGGCGAGATCGTGGTCGAGCCGTCGGGCAAGCGGATCGAGTGGGCGGGAATGGACGTGATCCCGTTCGAGCGGGGCAAGGTCAAGCGCAAGGACGTCTACTCGGACTCTGTCTCGATCCTGCGCCAGGTCGGTCTGCTCTAACGGGCGGCGGGCCTGCTGGCGCGCAGCGAGACGGCGGTGCCGGCAGCGAGCACGAGCAGCACGGCGGCGAGGCTGGCGAGCGGGCCGACCTCGACGGCCTCGGCGGCGAGCAGCTTGACGCCGACGAGCGCGAGCAGCACGGCGATCGTCTGATCCATGTAGCGCAGGCGCTGGCGCGCGATCTCGACGAGCTTGAACAGCGCGCGCAGGCCGAGCAGGGCGAGCAGGTTGGCGGTCAGCAGCAGTACGGTGTCGCTGCTGATGGCGAGCGCGGCCGGAATCGAGTCGACGGCGAAGGCGAGGTCGGCGAAGACGATGGCGATCAGGCAGAGCAGCATCGGCGTGACTTCGCGGCGACCGTCGCGCACGACGATCCAGCGCCGCGGCACATGCTCTGAGACGGGCAGCCGGCGCTGCAGCCAGCCGACGACGCGGCTCGGTCCGGGATTCTCGTCGTGGCTGGAGCGCGCGGTCTGCCAGGCGAGCACGAGCAGCAGGCCGCCGAGCACGTAGCTGACGACGTGAGAGGCGTTGAAGATGGCGACGCCGAGCAGGATGGCTGGCACGCGCAGGGCGAAGGCGGAGAGGGCGCCGAAGGAGACGAGCCGCTCGCGATCTGAGAACGGCACCTCGAAGGTGGCGATCAGCACGGCGAAGACGAACACGTTGTCGAGCGAGAGGGCGCGCTCGATCAGGTAGACGGCAGCGTAGGAGCTGGCGGCGTGCGGGCTGTCGAACAGGCCGAACCAGAGCGTCGGCAGCAACCCGAGCGCGAGCCAGGCGATGCTCCACAGCACGGCGCGATGCGTGCTGCCGACGGGAGTACGGCTCTCTCGCCAGAAGGCGTAGGCGACGACGGCGATCTGCCCGCCGAGGGCGATGTAGAGCATCGCGGGGACTCTAGATCGCGCGCTCGCGGCGCGTGCTACTGTCGCGCAAGAGGGGTTCGGGAGGTAGTGAGGGGAGGGGAGCGAGGATGCATACGCCTACGTTGTTGCGCGACCGGCCGCGACCGGTGCAGATCGTGCTCGGCGGCCTCGTGCCGTTGGCCTTCGGCGCGGTGGTGGGCGTCGTACTGGGCGTCTCGGCAGGGGCCTACTGGGCGCTTGCGGTGCTGGCGGGCATCGGGGGGGTGCTGGCGGGCTTCGAGCACCAGGATGGCTGGGGCGGGGCGGATCGTGGCCTGGTGGGCGGCGCGCTGTTCGGGCTCGGCGTGCTGCTGGCGCACTGGATCGCCGGCACGCACGCGAAGGTCTCGCTCGGCAGCTTCCCACCGCTCTTGATCGTGGTCGATGCGATCGCAGGCATGCTGCTCGGCGCGCTGGGCGGTCGCGTGGCGCGCGGGATGCGCGAACGCGAGCAGGAACAGGCGGTCGCAAAAGCGACATAGCTCGCGGGCGGCAAGCCCGGGGCGAGTAGCTCTGGCCAGGTCGTCCTCTTTCCTGATAGTCGCTTTCGCGACGGATGGCCGGCGCCGTGCGGCCGATGTCGGGCGATTCGTTCGCGGTCTCGATCCTCGATCTGGTGCGGCCGACTAGACTTGGCGGCTCTGCGCCCGTAGCTCAGCTGGATAGAGCGTCGGTCTACGGAACCGAAGGTCAGAGGTTCGAATCCTCTCGGGCGCGCTCGCTCTCGCCGGTCACGGCAAGGTGTCGTGCGAGCGCGCGCCCTCCCGTCTGTTGGTGTCAGGAGGAGGGCGCCGCTTCGGTGGCGCCAACCTCGAGCTGACGGCCATATCATGGGCGACGGCGGCAGCGGCTTTGGATGGCTGTGCGGTGGCACGGAGACATGCAACACGGATCGAAGGTGGGATGGTCGGCAGCGGCATCAGGCGTATCGGTAGGTACGGCGCGGGAATCTGCGCTGCGCTCGCGCTCGCGCTCGCGCCGGCGGTGGCGCAGGCCGAACCGCCGACCGTGACGATCACGATGCCGAGTCCGGGCACGGTGACGAAGGAAAGCTCGCCTACATTCGCCGGCAGTACGGACGACCCGTTCGACCCAGTGACGGTCGACGTGTACCAGGGAAGCGGCACGGGCGGGACGCCAGTGCGGGAAGAACCTTCCCTGCCGGAAGGTGGCTCGTGGAGCGTGCAGGCAGCGTCGCCTTTGCCCGACGGGACCTACACCGCCGTCGCCCGGCAGGGCACGGTTGAAGTCGGGTCCAGTGCGGAAGTCATCTTCACCGTCGATACGACGCCGCCCTCTCTGACGCTCAACGCGATCCCTTCGGTGATCTCGAATGCAACTCCTTCGTTCGGCGGGGCGGGCGGGCAGGAAGCGGGCGATGGCGCGGTACGCGTGCTGGTCGACGGAAGCCTCGTCGGCGAAGCTTCGGTGAGCTCCGGGAGTTGGACGCTGAGCTCGGCGCATCTGACTGACGGCACCCACACGGTGCGCGCCGAACAGACCGACCAGGCAGGCAACGTCAGCACGACGAGCACAGCGACCTTCAGGGTCGACACGATCGCTCCCGAACCGACGATCACCGGTCCGAAAGCTGGCGACAAGCTCAAATCGTCGCTCGTCGAATTCCGCGGCAACGCGGGCAACGCGACGGGCGACGCCGCCGAAGTCACGGTCGAAGTCTTCAAAGGCGAATCGACGACGGTCGAAAACCTCGAACAAAGCTTCACGGTGTCGCGGAGCGGGTCGAGCTGGAGCAGTCACAACAGCGTGTCCCAAGGGACGCACACGGCTCGCGTCAAACAGCTCGACTCGGCAGGCAACACCGGCTCCAGTGCTGCGGTGACGTTTGGCGTAGACACGGTCGCGCCCTCTCTGACGCTCAACGCGATCCCTTCGGTGATCTCGAATGCAACTCCTTCGTTCGGCGGGGCGGGCGGGCAGGAAGCGGGCGATGGCGCGGTACGCGTGCTGGTCGACGGAAGCCTCGTCGGCGAAGCTTCGGTGAGCTCCGGGAGTTGGACGCTGAGCTCGGCGCATCTGACTGACGGCACCCACACGGTGCGCGCCGAACAGACCGACCAGGCAGGCAACGTCAGCACGACGAGCACAGCGACCTTCAGGGTCGACACGATCGCTCCCGAACCGACGATCACCGGTCCGAAAGCTGGCGACAAGCTCAAATCGTCGCTCGTCGAATTCCGCGGCAACGCGGGCAACGCGACGGGCGACGCCGCCGAAGTCACGGTCGAAGTCTTCAAAGGCGAATCGACGACGGTCGAAAACCTCGAACAAAGCTTCACGGTGTCGCGGAGCGGGTCGAGCTGGAGCAGCGGGAGCAGCGGCCCGCGGCTGTCCAACGGGATCTACACGGTGCGCGTCAAACAGCTCGACTCGGTCGAAAACACCGGTGTCAGCGGCGCGGTCACGTTCGAAGTCGACAGCCCGGCGCCGAGCGTGACGCTGAACGCACTGCCGCGATTCACGGCAGATTCGACGCCGAGCTTCAGCGGTTCGGCCGACAGCACAGCTGAAGCCAAGCCCGAAGTGACGCTGAGGGTCTGGCGGGGCACGTCTGCGTCGGGCAGCCTCGCGCAGGCGGCTTCGGGACCCGCCGGCGCGGGCGTCTGGTCACTTGGCCTGGCGGAACCGTTGGCGGACGGCACCTACACCGCGCAGGCCGAACAGCCGCCGGCCGCGAAAAATCCGGCGGGCGTCAGCGAAGCGACGACGTTCACGGTCGACACCCAGGCGCCGCAGCCCACGCTCTCGGCGCCGGGCGAAAGCACGGGCCTCGAGACGGTCTCCGGATCGGCGGGCACGGCGACGGGGGATCGCCGCCAGGTGACGGCCGAACTGTTCTCCGGGGGATCGGCCGAAGGGGCGGCGATCGAGATGATCACGGTGCTCGACAGTGCCGACGGGACTTGGAGTGCGACGTTCGGGGGCCTCGGCGGCGGGCTCTACACGGTGGTCGCGAGGCAGTCCGACGAAGCCGGCAACACGGGCTCGAGCGCGGCGCAGAGCTTCACGGTCAACGCGCCACCGCCACCGGCCGGGCCGAGTGCGCCGGTTGCGTCGTTCACGTGGGTGCCGCAGACGCCGACGGTCGGGCAGAGCGTCTCGTTGGTCTCGAAATCGACGGACGCCTCGAGCGCGATCACGGGGTACGGCTGGGACGTGACCGGCAGCGGACCGTTCGCGCCGGGGGGGCCGCTGGCGACGGTCACGTTCTCGACGCCGGAGGCGCACACGGTGCGCCTGCAGGTGATCGACGCCAACGGACTGTCGAGCACGGTTGCCGAGGCGATCCAGGTGGCTCCGCAGGCGCTGACCCTGATGCAGCCGTTCCCGATCGTGCGCATCGCCGGTGCGGAGACCTCGGGCGGCGCGAGGATCAAGCTGCTGACCGTGCAGGCCCCGACGGGCGCGAAGGTCGCCGTCTCGTGCAAGGGGCGAGGCTGCAAGACGAAGAGCGAGACCCGCCTTGCGACGGCATCGAGTAAGAGCAAGGGCAAGAGCCGCCCAGGTGCGATCACGCTCGCCTTCCCTCGCTTCCAGCGCACGCTGGGGGCCGGCGCGGTGCTTCAGATCCGCGTCACCAAGAGCGGTCAGATCGGCAAGTTCACGAGCTTCAAGATCAGGCGCAGGAAGCTGCCGGTGCGCGTCGATGCGTGCCTGCGCCCGCCGAGCACCGCCCCCAGCCCATGCCCGAGCCAATGAGCACGGTGCGCAACACGCTCAACGTCGTGCGCTACGACTGGCTCGGCGTTCGCATCGGCGGCCCCGGGGCGAGCATGCGCGGGCTGTGGCCGGTGCTGATCGTCACCCTGCTCGTCGTGTTCGGCTGCTTCTTCGCGATCGGCCGCCTGTTCGCGGGCGGCGGCTCGCCGCTTGAAGGCTCCTCGGCGGCCCCCGTCGCGCATGCGGCGATCCCGAGCGCCCTGCGGGGCGGCTCGCCGATCGCGGGCGAGGTCCCGAGCTCGATCGCCGAACCGCCGCCGCAGCGTCGGGCGAAGCCGGCGAGCGGCGCCGAAGTGCTGCGAGCGACGGCGCCGAGCCAGGCGTTCGCGGGCGAAGCGGCGAGCACCGAAGCGAGCTCCGGCACGCGGCTTGAAAGCGCGGCCACGCAAGCGCCTGCACCGTCTCGGGCGAGCACCGGCACGGGCTCCTCCCCAGGAAAGCCCTCCGCGGCTCGAGCGAGCGGTGGTACCGCGTCGGGCAGCGGTGGTTCGTTTGACAGCTCGGAATAGGGCAGTGGCTCCTCTGCGGTCGCTGCGTCGGGCGAGAGCTCCGCGCCACGCCGCCCGCCGCCCGGCGCCCCGACGCAGGCCGGTGCTCCCGGTCGAGGTCGTGCCCGTGCTGATCGCCGTCGCGATCCTCGGCTATGTGGCGGGCCACTCCAGTGGGAAAAGCGACTCCCCCGAAAACCAGGCTCAGAAAGGGGCCGACGTGGCGCTCGGCTATCCGGCTGGATGGCGCATGGCGAGGATCGCGCCCGGCGTACCACAGCTCTCGGTGGCCAATGTGATCGTGATCGCACCGAAGGGCAGTGCCGAGAAGGTCGGCCTGATGTTCGGCGGGTTGCCCTCCGGCGAACTGGCTCCCTTGCCGAAGCGCTTCGTGGCCACGCTGCGCCGCCTGCCGGCTCCGCAGATCGTCAACTTGGTCGAAACGCAGGCGTACAAGTACTCGCAACTGAGCGTTCCGGGCTACGACAGGCGACTGACGCTATTCGTGATCCCCAACCCGGGCAGACGGCCGATGCTGTTCGCCTGCTACGCCTCGCCGGGCGCCCTGGCCGAGATGCGCGAGTGCGAACAGTCTGTGGCGACGGTCACGGCGGTCGGCGAGCCCCAGGCCTACGAACTGACGCCCGAGCCGAAGTACGCAAGCGCGATCAGCGCGACGGTCTCCACGCTTGACGCTCTGCGCGCTGGACTCAAGCGCGAACTGAGCCCCGACGTGACGGTCTCGACTGCGCAACGGCTCGCCACGGCGTTGGCCGAAGGGTTCGCCACGGCGACGGGCGCGCTCGATCGACTGCATCCTTCGGCGGTCGCCGAGCCCGTTCACGCCGCCCTGACCGACGCGACGCGCCGCGCGCGCGACGGCTACGTGGCGCTCGCCGCGGCGATCGGCGAACGGGACGTGACGCACTACGAGGCCGCACAGAAGGCCGTCGCGGGGGCCGAAGGGGACGTCGACTCGGCGCTCGGGAGCTTCGTGCTGCTCGGCTACAGCGCGACGACGCAGCCGACTGTCGGCACCGGCTCGGCGCTCGGCTCCTAGCCGGCCTTCCGGCGTCGGAAATCGCCTACAGCGGCTGGCTCCACAGCCAATTTGCGTAAATAAGAAATATGGGTTTTGTTAGCGAAAATCGTGGTAGGCTACGCGGTCACGAACACTGGGATCGGCTGGGAGGGGATGGCATTCAGCTCCCCAAGGGTGATGAACAGGGCTGCGTCGAACCGGCCCTCAACGAGACGAATGTGGCGGAAGGGAGACGTAGGAGACATGAGACACGTCAGGCTTTTGGGGGTTGTGAGCGCAGTTTGCGCATTCGCGATCGCCGCTACGCCGGCGCTGGCGCACGAATTCACGGCCAGCAAGACCGGTAAAACGTCGGGCAAAATGGAATCCGAACAGAAATTCAAATTCGGACCATTCAAAATCACGTGCGAAAAGGTCAAAGCCAAAGGGGCGCAGGCGGCCGGCTCCTCTGAAACGCTGACCGTCGCGCTGCGCTTCGCGAGCTGCACGGACGAAGTCAAATTCGGCACCAAGCCGGCCTTCGTGCCGACGAAGTTCCTCACGCCGCTGGCGGTCACCTACCACGCCAACGGCTACGTCGAAACGGGTTCTGAAACCGAAGAATTCGAAGGCTCGGCGGTGCTCGCAGGCGGAGAAGCCGAAATCAAGGTCTACACGGGTGTGATCCCGGGGTCGCCTAAAGAACGGTCGCACTGCATGATTCACTGGCCCGAACAGACGCTCCCGCTGAAAGCGGTCAAAAAACCAGAAGGGGAATACTCGGCGGCGACTTACTCCAACGAAGTCATCCCGAAGTCGGTCAACAAAATGTTCCCCGACGGCATGCAGCACTTCGTCAACATCTCCAACTCCTTCAAAGGGATCAAATTCGAATTCGAAGGCGAACCGTGCGAAGAATGGGGCAGAGAAGAAGGCGCTGAAGGCTTCGGCGGTACGTACTTTGGCTCCTTCCCGGTGTTCCTCAACGGGGGCAACCTGGAATTCAGCTAGTTAGTTAGCTAGTCCGGCGACGGATCGGCTGGACCGCGAGGGCGGGCGGCGGGCGCAAAGAGCGTTTCGCCTCCCGCCCTTTGGTCGTTCCAGGGGCCGCTCAGCGCCCGCCGGCGAGCTCGGCCATCGCCTGGAAGGCGGCGAGCGGCGCCGGCGGCTCCTCACCGGCGAGCTCGGCGTAGATGTTGGCGACGTTGACGACGAGGCGCTCGTCCTCTTTCCACTCCGCCCAGCGGTCGAGCGCGAGTGAGCGAGCGGCCTGCATCGCGCTCATGCCCTCGCCGTGGCGCAGGCGCGCCTGCTCGTAGAGGTACTCGAAGTAGTCGCGCAGCTCGCGCACCTGCTCGATCGTGCTAAGCGGACCGTGCCCGGGCACGATCGCCTGCGGGTCGAGCGCGAGGATCCGCTCGCAGGCGGCGATCCAGTTCGAGACGGGACCTGCCCACGCGATCGGGTGCGCCCCGGCGAACAGGACGTCGCCGCTGTAGAGCACGCGCTCGGCCGGAAGGTGCACGAGCGTGTCACCCCGCGTGTGCGCCGGGCCGACCTCGATCAGCTGCAGCTCACGCCCGCCGACGCGCAGGCTCAGCTCGCCGCTGAAGGTCTGCTTCGGCAGCACCGGCTCGATCCCGTCGAACTCGAAGGCGCCGAAGCAGCGCAGGAAGAACTCGCCGAGCACGCCCATCTGCGGCGCCTGCTGCACGAGCGCGGCCATCGCAGCCGGGGGCAGCTCGGTCATCTCCTCGGCCGTGCGCGCCGAAGCCACGATCAGCGCGTCGCCGACGAGCTGATTGCCGTAGCAGTGGTCGCCGTTGGCGTGCGTGTTGACGAGCGTGTCGATCCGCGCGGCGCTCGGTACTGCGCGGCGCATGGCCTGCAGCATCTCCTCGGTCAGGCGCAGGTCGAACAGCGTGTCGATCAGCAGGCTGCTCTCGCCGCCGACGACGAGCCCGGCGTTGCTCCAGCCCCAGCCGCCGTCGGGCTGCAGGTAGGCGAACAGGCCGTCGCCGACTTCGTGCAGGCCCTGCGTGTAGGCAACAGGCGCCATCAGTCGTCGAACGGGGCGATCGGCACGCCGTGGTCGCGCTCGCGCATGCCCAGCTCGTAGACGCCGCCGTGCGCGCTGCGCAGCGAACGCGACGCCTCGCCGGCCGAGCCCGGCTCGAGGTCCAGCTCGAGACCGGCGATCGAGCAGTTGACGACATCGTGGCCGCTCTCGCCGTCGGGATCGCCGTAGCGCCAGCCGGCGGCCGTCCCGGCGGGCACCGACGCCCGTACGTGGAGCGCCACACCGCCCTCGCCGGGCAGGCGCAGCGTGCAGCCGTCGACGCCCTCGCGCACCTCCAACCCGCGTGCGCCGAGGCCGCCGAGGCGAATTCTGCGGCCGTCGAGCGAGAGGGCACCATTGGCCACCCATGGCGTCAGCCGCCCGGCGAGCATAATGCGCCCTAGCGCCACGTCCAGCCATGCGTCGGGTGCCCCGTCGAAGCCGACGCCGTGCAGCCAGATCCAGCGCTCGGCGTGCTCGGCGCCCCAGTTGTGGCCGATCATGCCGCGCCAGGAGTCGAGCTCGATCTCGGCCCGCCCGGCGAGGCGCATCTGCCCGGAGAAGGCCGCGCTCGGCGCCGGGCTCGTCAGCTTCGTGCGTGGCAGCGGCGCTCGGTAGAGCCACTCGCGTGGCAGGTGCCGCAGCGGCGGCTCGAGCGCCTGCGAGCGAAGCGACCAGCCCGCCTCGCCGCATGCTCCGTGGGCTGCGTCCGGGCCGAACGAACCGCCCTGATCGTCGGCGTCGCCGACTTCGATCCAGCCGCCGTCGGGCACGAGCAGCCGCTCGCTCGTCAGCTTGTGCTGGAACGGCGCGCCGCGGGCTGCGTCGAACACGGTGCACCAGAGCGAGCCGTGCGCGCGCTTGCCGGGCGGCTTCTGCACGGTGTGGCGGATCCACACGCCGACCGGCTCGCGCGGGGAGACAGCGCGCAGGTAGAACGACTCATACATGCCCGAGCGCGCGCGGGCTCTCCCGAACATCGCGGCCGTGCTCGCGCTCGTGCCCATCGAGACGATCCTAGCCCGCGCGCGATTTCGTGGCAGGATCACGCGATGCAACGCGACCCGCTCGTCCGCCTGCCGCCGGCGCTCGCCACCCCGGGCACGCGCTCGCCCGGGCGCTACCTGCTCGGTATCGACGGCGGGGCGACAAAGACGCTGGCCGCCGTGCTCGACCTCGAGCGGCGCGCGATCTATCTCGCGCACGCAGGCCCGAGCAACGAGGACGCAGTCGGCTCGCGCGCGGCCGTGGCCGCGCTCGTCGACGTCGCCGAGGAGGCGATGGAGCGCGCCGGCATCGCCGCCGAGCAGCTCGCCGCCGCCGTGCTCGCCGTCGCCGGCACGGACACCGAGGCGATCGTGCGCCAGGTGCGCGCCGTGCAGGGCGAGGACTGGATCGTCGTCAACGACGTCGTCGGCGCATGGGCCGCCGCGACCGGCGCGCAGCCCGGCATCGGCGCGATCTCGGGCACCGGCTCGAACGTCTTCGGCGTCGGGCCCGATGGTCGCGCGTGGCGCGTGGGAGGGTGGGGGCACCTGCTCGGCGACGAGGGCAGCGGCTACTGGCTCGGCGTCGAATCGATCCGCGCAGCGCTGCACGACCGCGACGGCTCCGGGCCCGAGACGGGCCTCAGCGAGGCCGTAGCCGAGTTCTTCGGCGCCCCGAGCGTCGAGGCGGTCGCCTCGCTCGTCTACTCGAGACCGCTGAGCAAGAGCGAGATCGCCGCGTTCACGGTCGAAACGTGCAGGCTCGCCGAACAGGGCGACGCCGTCGCGCGCGAGCTCTACCGGCGGGGCGCCGAGCAGCTCGCCGGGCAGGTCGCTGTCGTCGCCGGCGAGACGGGGCTCGCGCAGGCCGACTCGTTCCCGCTCGGGCTGATCGGCAGCGTCTTCAAAGCCGGCCCGCTGTTCGCCGAGCCGCTCACCGCCGCTGTGCGCGAGTCAGCGCCCGGTGCGCAGGTCGCCATCGTCGAGATGGCACCTGTCGGCGGCAGCCTGCAGCTCGCCCTGCGCGCGTGTGGCTGTGGCGATGCGCTCGACGCCGGGGATCTGCGCCGGCTGATCGACGACGCGCTCGCGCACGCTTCCTGAGCGCCGGCGTCAGCCGCAGGCGCCCATGCGCGCCTCGATCGCAGCGAGGTCGCCGACGGCGTCCGGCCCGAAGCCCGACAGGCGCACGGCGGCCGCGGCATTGGCAAAGACGGTCGCCGCGCGCGCGTCCTCGCCGTCGGCCAGCGCGATGAAGAAGGCCGCCGCGAACACGTCGCCGGCACCCATGTCGTCGAGCAAGCGCTCGACGGGCGGCACCTCGAGCATCAGCGGGTCGCGATCGGGCACGAGCAGCTCCGTGGGCGCGTCCTCGTCGGTCACGGCGACCACTGCGCGGCCGTCGAGCAGGGCCGTGCAGTAGGGGCGCTCGGTGGCGCTCAGCACAGCCGCATCCAGGCGCTCGGGCAACTGCGCGGGCTCCAGCGCGCGCAGGACGACGGCGTCCTGCGGTGAGGACCACGTGCGCAAGAGCCCCTGCGGGGTGAGCCCGACGAGTCCTGCCTCGCCCCGCCAGCTCGCAGGCGTCTCGCGCGCCACCGGCGCGAGGTGCAGCACGGCGCTGTCGACGCGCACGTCGGGCGCGATCGGACCGGCCCACGCCAGCACGCGCTGGCCGCGCTCGCGGCCTTTGCCGCTCGTCTGCAGCGCCGTCGTGCACGGCGCCTCGGTGAGCTCGAGCTCGAGCTCGCCGGCGTAGGGGGCGAGCAGCTCCTCGACCTCGCCGCGATCGCCGCGCGTGAGGATCAGCGCGCGCCTGCCCAGGCGCGCCGCCTGCAGCGCGCTGTAGAACGCGCTCCCCCCCGGCTGTCGGCTGCCGTCGGCCATCACGTCGGCCGTGACGTGACCAACTGTCGTGTAATCGAAGCTCACCCCGCCCTGCGTATACCAAATCGAATGACCGCCTCGTCTGTTGTCGTTCCTATCGGAATGAGAAGCTCGCGCGCGAAAATCAGCCGCACGCTCGGCGTGGCCTGCCTGACGTTGTCGGCAGTCGCCGCGCTCGCGCTCGGCGTGCTCGCCCCGCCGGCGCTCGCCGCCAAGCGCTCCTCCGCGCACGCTGTCACGCATCCGGCCCTGCGCGGTGCGGCGAGCTCGCGCGGGCGCTCGGCCTCGGCCTATCCCGCGGGCGCATCGCGCCCGCGGGGTCACGGCGGCTCGGCGCCGCGCGCGCGCAGCGCCGCTGCCAAGAAGACTCCGAAGAAACCACGCAAGCCCAAGCTGACCGGCAATCCGGCGCGCGCGCTGCTGGCGTTCGAAGCGATGCAGCGCTACTACTACGTGCGCGGGTCAGGCCTCTACGCCGGCGAACCGTTCTCCTACCTGTGGCCCTTCTCGCAGGCGCTCGCCGCGACGGTCAGCATGGCCAATGTGCCGAAGTTGCCGGTCTCGCTGTCCGGCGAACTGCATGCGCGGCTGATCGGGCTGCACACGTATCTCGACCTGAACAACTCGGGGGCGCCCGAAGGCATCTACACGAGCACGCTCGCCGCCTTCGACGGCACCGTCGCGCCGCCCGTCGGGCCGGGCGGCGCGAAGTACTACGACGACAACGACTGGATCGGAATCGAGCTGGCGCGCCACTACGAGAAAAGCCGCAACGCCGGTGCGCTCGGCTACGCCGAGGGGATCATGGCCTTCGAGATCGCCGGCTTCTCGACCGACCCCGCCCTCGCATGCCCCGGCGGCATCCCATTCTCCAACGGGATCGACAACACCGATCGCAACACGATCACGACGGCGCCGGCCGCCGAGCTCGCCGTGCAGCTGTACAAAATCACGGGCAACGTGCAGTACCTGCAGTTCGCCGAAACGGCTTACAACTGGGTGCGCTCGTGCCTGCTGAGCCCGAACAACCTGTACGCCGACCACATCCGCCCGCACGGCGTGATCGACAGCACGTTCTGGAGCTACAACCAGGGCGTGATGATCGGCGCCGGCACGCTGCTCTACCAGGCCACCGGCAACAGCGGCTACCTCTACCAGGCGCGCCAGACCGCGCAGGCCGCCCGCGAATACTTCACGCCGCAGCGCCTCGGCGAAGAGAACCCGTTCTTCCCATCGGTCTACTTCCGCAACCTGATGTACATGGACTCGATCACGCACGATCCGCCGGGTCCGAAGATCGCGCAGGCCTATGTCGACTACGCGTGGCAGCACCTGCGCCTCAGCAACAACCTGTTCGTCGCCGGCTCGCCGGCCTCGGCGCAGCTGCTCTACCAGGCCGCGATCGTGCAGATCTACGCGCTGCTCTCCTCGCCGCCGAGCACCTACTTCTGAGTCCGGCCGTGCGCAACCGCTAGGCTCCACTGGATGCCGGAGGCAGCCAACATGATCACCGCCGAGGGACTGGCCGAGCTGCAGGGTGAGCTGGCCGTGCTCGAGGGCGAGGGTCGCCGCGAGATCGCCGAGCGCATCAAAACGGCGCGCGAGTGGGGCGACTTGAAGGAGAACAGCGAGTATCACGACGCCAAGAACGACCAGGCCCACCTCGAGACCAAGATCGCGAGGCTGCGCGAGCGGATCAGCGCCGCCGTGATCGTCGAGGCCGCGCCGGTCGGCTCCGGCGGAACGGTCAGCTTCGGCTCCTCCGTGCAAGTGCGCGACCAGAACGGCGTCGAGCAGACGTGGAAGATCGTCAGCTCCCACGACGCCAGCCCTGCCGACGGTCGCCTCTCGGCCGAATCGCCCGTCGCCACGGCGCTGCTCGGGCGCAGCGCCGGCGACAAGACGTCAGTCGCGCTGCCTAAAGGCTCACGCGAGCTGACCATCCTCAGCGTCGACTGACGGCGCGCTTGCGCACGCGCCGCACGAAGCGCGCCGGCTTGCGCGCGTAGAGGCGCTCGCCGTCGCGCAGCGCCCGCTTGCGCAGCTTCCTGCGCCGGGCAGCGATCAGCTTCAGCAGCAGCTTGCGCGAGCGCCGGCCCGGGGCGCCCGACGCCCGTCCGGCCTTTGCCTCGCGCCTGACCCGCTGTGCGAGTACCGCCAGGTCGTGCTCTTCGCCGAGTAGTTCGCCGAGCTCGTCGGCCCGCTTGGCGAGCTTCTGTACGCCGAGCATCTCAGCCGCGTAGCGCAGGTCCTTGACGCGTTTGCGCCACTCGTGCAGCGTGCGCATGCGGCGGCTCTCGCCCTTCGCTCCAGCCGCACGGCGCATACGCTTGCGGCCCTTGCCGTAGAGACGCTCGAGCGCCGGTTCGACCGCTTCGATCCCGCCAGGCTCGGGCAGCCGCCAGTCGCTCACGCGTGCACGCAGCGCGCGCAGCTCAGACAGCGTCCCGGCGTGCGCCGCGCTGTCCGCCAGCGCCAGCTCCGCCGCGCCGTCGCGCTCCTGCAGAAGGCGCGCGCGCAGGCGCAGCACGCCGCTGCGGCCGGCCAGCTTCCCACGGTGGCGCGCGATCAGGTCCTCGAGCGTGCTCAGCAGCACCTCCGCGTCACGGGCGCGCGCGAGGCGCCGGCCGGCATCGCGCAGCAGCGCGCTCTCGCGCTCGTAGGCCTGCTCGCCGAGCTCGTCGCGTAGCAGCCGCACCAGCGTGCGCAGGCGCTTGAGCGCCTTGCGCGCCTCGTGCACGCGCTGCTCCGGCGAGGTCTTCGCCGCGCCGCCCTGCAGCGCCTCGATCGCGACGTCGAGCTGCCCCAGCGCCATCCGCCGATAACCGCTGCCCAGCGTCTCCTGTCGCAGCGGCGCGAAGCGGCGCTTCAGCCGCTCGCGCTTGCGCAGCCCACGTCGCTCGCGCTCAGTGCGCGCAAGCGCGACGCCCACGCCCAGCGCCAGCGTCATCGCCACCGTTGCCGCCAGCGGCGCCACAATGGATCCATGTCCGGCCTTCCACACGCCCCGTGGTGGACGGTGCGCCCTGCGGCCAATCGCAAGCCTGCGACG
This sequence comes from uncultured Solirubrobacteraceae bacterium, assembly GCA_963717665.1. Taxonomy (GTDB): domain Bacteria; phylum Actinomycetota; class Thermoleophilia; order Solirubrobacterales; family Solirubrobacteraceae; genus Palsa-744. The sequence continues at coordinate 1,609,784 of OY970348.1, read as the reverse complement.
TATCGCTGTCCGCTCTGTGGTCATCATCTACCCGCGCTCAGCGAGCATATGCTGATCGCGCCCGAAGGCGATACGCGACGCCGCAGACACGCGCACACGGCCTGCGTGCTCACGGCGCGCAAGCGAGGCCGGCTGCCCCTGCGCGAGGAGTGGCAGCGCACGCAGCCGCGCCCGCCTTCGCTGTGGCGGCGGCTGCTGGGGCCCCGCCCCTGAGCCGCCCGTTTAGGACCTCGGCGCCTGGTAGTACACGTGCTCGGGCTCGAGGCGGAGGATCACGCGCTGTTCGCCCGGCTGGCGCGCCGGGTAGCGATCGACGCCGAGGTACTTCTTCGCCAGCGCGTCGATGTGCTCGTCCGCACCCTCGTGCGTGCGCTCCGCGACCGTGCCGCGGATCTCGACGTACTCGTACGGGTTCTCGAGGTTCTGCACTGCCAGCGTCACGCGCGGGTCGCGCTCGAGGTTGCGCGGCCACGCGCGTCCCTCGGCCGAGTTCACCACCGGCTTACCGTCCTGCACATCCACCCACACCGGCGACACCTGCGCCGAGCCGTCGGCGCGCAGCGTCGCCACGTTGGCGAAGTTCTTCGCCTTCAGCAGCTCTATGGCCGGACCCTCGAGCGTTGCGCTCATCGTCAATCCCTTCGTCGCTTGGTCGAAGCTCGTTGCGCCTCTCACGATAGGACGACCGCGGTCCGCTTCCAGGCTGGAGCGCAGTCTCGCGCCGAGCCGTTGCCGACCTACTGGCGGCTGAGGCCGGTGTTCGACGCTGCCGGCGGGATCTTCTGCAGCGCCACGAGCTTGCCGTTGTTCAGCTGGAACGTCACGTGTGCTTCGCCGCCGCTCGGGTTGACCAGCGCGTCGCCCTCGCGGTACAGCGCGTAGCCCAGCGTCACTTCCGTGTCGGCTTGGCTGATCACCTTGACCGTCGCGCTCGGCAGCTTCGTGTCCGTGCCCAGGTAATGACCGCTGACGAAGAAGAACGCCTGCTGGGCGTAGCCGTCGGCCGAGCCCGTGCGCGTGCCCACGAGCACGCGCAGCGTTTGATCTGAGTGGTACTGCGAGGTCTCGTTCGGCGTATAGCCGCGTGCGCGCACGATCGCAGCCGCGCCACTCGTCCCTTCCGCTTTCGCTTCGCTCTGCGTGAACGCCGGCTCCGGCGCCGAGCGCGTCGTCGTCGTGCCCGTCGAGGTGCTCGTCGAGCTCGTCTGCGTTGGCGTCGTCTGCGTGCTCTGAGTCGTGCTCGGCGTCGCCGTCGAGCTCGTCGGCGTCAGCGGAGCGCTCGACACCGTCACCGTCTTAGTGCCGCCGCCGCACGCCGCCAGCAGCGCCGCCGCGCTTGCCAGCAGCGCCGCGACGCTCGCGCGCAGTGCGTTCGATCTCGTTCTCGAGCCGGTTCTGAGCATTCTTCGCATCCTATTCGCCACCAGCCTGGGCCCTCCTCGCTTGATTGGCACTTCGCCGGGAGATAACACCGCAGCCTCGCGCAAGCTGCGCCATCGGCGAATTATCGCGGCCGAAGGCCGCCATTAGAGTAATTATTAGCGACTGCTAATATCTATGCCGGACCCTCGAACCGCCCCACAAAGGAGCAACGATGAGCGGCATCTCACGCAGGAACGGCTGGACACTCGGGATCGTCTCCGTGGCGCTCTTCATGGTCGTGCTCGACAACCTCGTCGTCAGCGTCGCCCTGCCCACGATCCACCGCGAGCTCGGCGCCTCGATCCAGCAGCTCGAGTGGACCGTCAACGCCTACGTGCTCACCTATGCCGTGCTGCTGCTCACCGGCGCCGCGCTCGGCGATCGCTTCGGGCGAAAGCGCATGTTCCTGCTCGGCCTCGGCCTGTTCACGCTCGCCTCCGCCGCCGCCGCGCTCGCCCGCAGTACCGACCTCTTGATCGCCGCGCGCGCCGTGCAGGGGGCCGGCGCCGCGATCGTCACGCCGCTCACGCTCACGCTGCTCGCAGAGGCCTTCCCCAAGGAGCGTCGCGGCCTCGCCATCGGCGTCTGGTCCGGCATCTCAGGGATCGCCGTCGCGCTCGGGCCGCTCGTCGGCGGTGCCGTCGTGCAGGGCATCTCCTGGCACTGGATCTTCTGGATCAACGTCCCCATCGGTCTTCTCGTGATCCCGCTCGCCGCCCGCTGGCTGAGCGAGAGCCGCGGCCCCTACGGCAAGCTCGACCTGCCCGGTCTCGCGCTCGCCTCCGGCGGTCTGTTCGGGATCGTCTTCGGCCTCGTGCGCGCCCAGTCGCTCGGCTGGACGAGCTCGACGATTCTCGCCACGCTGCTCGCCGGCGCCGCGCTGCTCGGCGCCTTCGTCCTCTGGGAGCGGCGCACGCCCGAGCCGATGCTGCCGATGTCCTTCTTCGCCAAGCGCTCCTTCGCCGTCACCAACGTCGCCTCGCTGACCATGTACTTCGGCATGTTCGGCTCGATCTTCTTCCTCTCCCAGTACATGCAGAACGTGCTCGGCAATACGCCCTTCCAGGCCGGTCTGAAGCTGCTCGTGTGGACCGGTGGCACGATGGTCGTCGCGCCGCTCGCCGGGATCTTCTCCGAGCGCTTCGGCAGCCGTCTGTTCATGTTCGCCGGGCTCTCGCTGCAGGCCGGCGCGCTCGCCTGGCTCAACCTGATGACCTCCACGCACCTCGCCTACTCGAGCATGCTCGTGCCCTTCGTCATGGCCGGCGCCGGCATGGCGCTCGTGTTCGCTCCCTCCGCCAACGCCATCCTCTCCTCCGTGCGCGACGAGCAGGCCGGCCAGGCCTCCGGCGCCAACAACGCCATCCGCGAGGTCGGCGGCGTGCTCGGCGTCGCCGTGCTCGCCTCCGTCTTCACCAGCGCCGGCGGCTATGGCTCCCCGCAGGCCTTCGTCGACGGGCTGATCCCCGCCATCTGGGTCGGCGTCGCCGTGCTCGGCGCCGGGGCCCTCGTCGTGCTGCTGCTGCCCTTCGAGCGGACCGCAAAGGCACCGGCACCGCGGCCGGCCGCAGCCGCCGCCCCTGGCGCGCGCGAGCTGGCCGTGGTAGGAAGGGATGCGTGAATGCTCCCGTCAAGCCCGCGCGCAGGCGCGTCCCAGCCGCCGAGCGGCGTGAGGAGCTGATCACCGCCGCCGTGCACGAGTTCGCTCACGGCGGGCTGCACGGCACGCCTGTCGAGCGGATCGCGCGCCGCGTCGGCGTCGCCCAGCCCTACGTCTTCAGCCTGTTCCCCAGCAAGCGCGACCTGTTCCTCGCCGCGCTGCAGCGCGGCTTCGAGCGTGTCGCTGAGACCTTTCGCCTGGCCGCCGCCGAGTACGCCGACGGCCGCGCCCCCGCCGACTGCGAGGACGCACTCGAGGCGATGGGTCTTGCATACAAGGGCCTGCTCGCCTCAGATCGCGACTACCTGATGCTCCAGCACCAGTCCTACGCCGCCTGCGACGACGAGCTCGTGCGCGTCTGCGTGCGCCGCCGCTATGCCGAGCTCGTCGAGCTCGCGCAAGAGCTCTCCGGTGCTGAGGCCGAACGGATCGACGACTTCTTTCGCCACGGCATGGCACTCAACGTGTCCGCCGCACTCGGCGTCGAGGATCTGTCCGTCGGCTGCGCCTGGGTCGCCGCCGAGCTGCGTTCGTCTGATCAGCCCCCGACGGACGAGCCTCGCCCGCGTCCCGAGGGATAGGATCGGGTCAAGCGAATGTCCGCATCCGCACAGACACCAGGTGGCTCGCCCTCCAAAGCCCCGCACAGCCACCCCGGGCCCGGCAAACTCGACAAGCGCAGCCGTCGCGAGCTCGCCCGCACGAGCGCGCTCGTCATCCTCGCCATCCTGATCACGCTGTTCGCCGTCTTCAACCTCAAAGAGGTCAAGGTCAGCTACGTCTTCGGCTCCGGCAAGGCGCCGCTGATCATCGTGATCGTGATCTCCGTGCTCGTCGGCATCGTGCTCGCCTACTTCGCCGAGCGCATCCCGCGTAAACGCAAGGGCCGCTAAGCCTCTTCTTCGACGAGCATCGTCGCGGCCTGCTCTGCGCCGATGAACGGAGTCAGCGCGATGTACGTGAGGTAGTCCGAGAGCACCGACAGCAGCTGGATCTGCCCGCTCGCCACCTGGCAGCGGACCGTGTGCGACAGCGCTCCCGCCACGCCCTGCACGACGAGCACGCTGCGCGCCTGATCCGGCGCGCCCTCCGTCAAGCGTGCCGCGATGCCGTAGGCCAGGCGCAGGTTGCGCGCCGCCGCCTCCGGCCCCGCCGCGAAGGCGCCTTCCGCGATCGTGTGCGCATAGATCGGGTGCTCCGCCAGGTAGCCCATCAGCACGCGGATCGTGCGGCGGACCGCCTGCGGCCATTCCGCTCCGCGCAGCGCCGGGTCGCTGGCGACCGTCTTCAGCTGCTCGCCGAGCATGTCCAGCGCCGCCAGGAAGCACTCGTCCTTGCCCGTGAACAGCTCGAAGAAGGTGTCGATCGGGACGTTCGCCGCGTCCGCGATCTGCGGCGCGCTCAGCTCTCGGTAGCCCTCCAGCACGGCCAGGCGCAGCGCCTGCTCGAGCAGGCGCTCACGCTCGCCGCGCTCTGCCTGACCCTTGCCGTTCGCGCTCGCTCCGTTCGACGCCTTGCGTCCCTGCATGAGCGCAAGCCGCGCGCGGTCGGACAGCCGCTCCGCGAGCTGCTTCGCCGCCGGCGTCTGGAACAGCAGCGTCCACTGGAACATCTCCTGCGCCAGCTGCGGTGCCGTCTCCGCCGAGCCCTCGCGCAGGCACTTCGACATCGCCGCGTGCAGCCCGCCCGCGATCCCGCGGATCACAGGCGCCGGCAGCGGGCTCGCCGTCGAGCCGTGCTCGAACGTCGCCGAGAGCATCTGCTCGAACGTCTGCGAGGCGCGGCGCAGGCGAAGCAGCGCCGGCGCACCCACCTTCGGCGCCTCGAGGATCACAAGGTTCGCGCTGTTCCAGTTCGTGCCGATCGCCTGCCCGAGCTCGCCGAACGCCGCCTGCAGGCGATCCTCCGCCCCGCCGCGCGCCGCGCGGTAGGCCGCGCTGACGCGGCCGGCACCGCGTGTTGCGATCACGTCATACGTCGCCAGAAAACACTCCTGCTTGTTCGCGAACTGCTCGTAGAACGAGCGTCGCGACACGCCCGCCAGGCTGACCACCTGCTTCACGCTCGTGCGCTCGTATCCGTTGGTCGCGACGGCCTCGATCATCGCTCCATGCATGCGCGAGCGCTGGTTGCGGATGACCTCCTCCGTACCGAGGCGATGCGGTCCATGCGGTAGGCGCTGGTACAGCGGGGCAAGCGTGGACTTGCCTGCGCCGACGCTCGCCAGCTTGCTCTCCATCCTTGACATTCGATCCCCCAGAATTGATCGCTGCCGTTGATCATGCCACAGAGTTCGGCAGTCAGGATCGTGTCACGTCAGCGATCCTTTGTCTACAGTGAACCCGACAGAGCGTATCCCACCGATGGGGACAAATCGTCTCTTCTAGTCATCCCCCTGGGCGCTGGGGAGTGCGCCAGGGAGAGCGCCTGGGGTGAGCTCGGAGTGGGTTCGGCTGTACTGGTCAGTAGGCGTGCCAGGCTGGTCGACCCGGCGTGCACGTGGCGAGCTTGCTCAGCGCAGAATGCCCTTGACCGCGAGGATCGCGATGCCCATCGTCACGCCCACGCCCGCCTTCAGCAGCAGTTCGCCAGGCGTCGATTTGGCGCGGATGCCCGCCAGCAGCTCGAACACGACGACCGTGATGACCGCCGTGCGCAGCGCCGCCGTCACGCCCGATTCTTGGTCGGCGCCGATGACCCACGCGATCACCAGCGCCAGCAGCGGGATCGCCGCGCCGCGGACGATCGCCCAGTCGTGCGCCAGCTCGCGTCCCAGCACCTTCATCGTCAACGGCTCGCCCGTGCTCAGCCTGTCGCCGAGCAGGTCCGAGTAGGAGTGCGCCAGCCAGTAGAGCAGCGTCGCGATCAGCGACGAGGCGAACGCGTCGATGTAGCTCTCGTGCCGGCCACTCTCCGCCGCCATCAGCGCGCCGACCGTGATCACGCCGTACACGACGCCCGCCGGGTTATCCGCCGGCAAGAGCAGCCTGCTCAGCCAATCTGCGGTCGATCCGCCGGCTTTACGTACCATTCAACGGACGACCAGTAGGTCTTTAGGGAAGCGAGAGAGCATTGTTCGAAGTGCGACGGAGCGCCAGACAGAAGGTATTCGCCGCAGCGGCTGTAGCCGTCGTGATCGCCGGCGGCGCCTTCGCCGCCGTTTCGGCGACCGGCCAGGGCAACGGGCAGCGGCGCATCCATGCTCGCCACGGCGCGCATCGGCTGCACCAGCGAGACCTCACCGCCGCCGCCGGCTATCTCGGGATCCCGACCGAGCAGCTCCAACACGAGCTCAACTCCTCCGGGTCGCTCGCGCTGCTCGCCCAAGCGCACGGCAAGTCCACGCAGGGGCTGATCGACGCGATCGTCGCCGCGCGCAGAGCGCGCATGGCCAAGGTCTCAGCCCGCCTGCCCAGCCGCGTCGGCGTCGAGGTCAACGGCCCCGCGCGGCTCCCGCGCGCGGCCGCCGCCGGCAAGCTCGGCCTCGCAGCCGGCGCCTATCTCGGCATCACGCCTTCGCAGCTGCGTGACGAGCTCCGCTCCGGCAGGACGCTCGCGCAGATCGCCGACGCCACGCCCGGTAAGTCGAGCACCGGTCTGCTCGACGCGCTCGTGTCAGCCAGGAAAGAGCGCCTGGCTCACGGCGTTGCCGCCGGCAGGGTCACGCAGGAGCGTGCCGCGCGCTCAGAACAGCGCCTGGACAAGCGTATGAGCGCGCTGCTGCAGCGCAAATTCGTGCGCGCCGGCAAGCCGTAGCTAAAGGCACCCCGCGCCGCTGCCGACAGTTGCTGCGGAAGGCCACAGGTCATCCGGGTAGAGGGCGACCGCGGGGCTAGTGTCTCGGCCCCCGGTCGCTCCATAACCCCGTAGGCTCTCCGGCCGTGCGCGACGCCGTCATCTGCGAGCCGTTGAGAACGCCCGTCGGGGGATTTGGGGGAGTGTTCCGCGACGTGCCGCCCGCACGTCTGGCCGCGACCGTGATCGAAGCGCTCGTGCAACGGACCTCGCTTCCCGCCGGCGAGATCGACGACGTGATCCTCGGCCAGGGCTACCCCAACGGGGAGGCTCCCGCGATCGGGCGCGTCGCCGCGCTCGACGCCGGGCTCGGGATCGAGGTGCCCGGGCTGCAGATCGACCGCCGCTGCGGATCCGGGCTGCAGGCGATCATGCTCGGCTGCATGCAGGTGCAGACGGGCGCCTCTGAGCTCGTGCTCGCCGGCGGCGCCGAGAGCATGAGCCAGGCCGAGTTCTACGCGATCGGAATCCGCTGGGGCGTGAAGGGGGGCGTCGAGCTCGCCGACCGCCTCGCCCGCCCGCGCGTGACCGCCGGCGGGCAGCGCCACGTCGTCGAGGGCGGCATGATCGAAACCGCCGAGAACGTGCGCCGCGAGTACGGCATCTCGCGCGCCGACCAGGACGAGCTCGCGCTGCGCTCCCACCAGCGCGCCGTCGCCGCGCAACAGGACGGCACGTTCGCCGAGGAGATCGTGCCCGTGACCGTGCACGCGCGCAAGCAGCAGCTCGTGATCGAGCGCGACGAGCACCCGCGCGCCGACACCACGCTCGAGCAGCTCGCCGCGCTGAGGCCGATCATGGGTCGCAGCGACCCTGACGCGACCGTCACCGCCGGCAACGCCAGCGGGCAGAACGACGGCGCCGCCGTGTGCATCGTCACCACCCCGAGAAGGCCGCCGAGCTCGGGCTCACGCCACTTGCGCGGCTCGTCTCGTGGTCCGTCGCCGGAGTGGCGCCCGAGACGATGGGCATCGGCCCGGTCCCGGCCACGCGCAAGGCGCTCGACCGGGCCGGCCTGACGCTCGCCGACCTCGATCTGATCGAGCTCAACGAGGCCTTCGCCGCGCAGGTGCTCGCCGTGATCGGCGAGTGGGACCTGCCCGACGGGCTCGAGCGCGTCAACGTGCACGGCTCCGGGATCTCGCTCGGACATCCGATCGGCGCGACCGGTGGGCGGATCATGACGACGCTGCTGCGCGAGCTGCGCCGGCGCGAAGGGCGCTACGGCCTCGAGACGATGTGCATCGGCGGCGGGCAGGGGATGGCGGCCGTGTTCGAGAACGTCGAGCCCGGCGCCGCCGTTTAGGAGCTTCGGGCCAGCAGGACTTCGGCACCGACTGCTCGAACTTGACACCGATCGGGCCCGCAGAAAGGATGAGGGTCGCAGCGATCGCAACGCAAGGGGGAAGCGACCGTCCATGACCGGGGTTCTCTATCGGCTGGCGCATTTCAGCGTCAGGAATCGCTTCGCCGTGCTCGTTGTCTGGCTGCTCGCCGTGATCGCGCTCGTCGTCGTCTCGCACAGGCTCGGCGAAAACACGAACGACAACCTCTCGCTGCCCGGCACCGACAGTCAGCGCGCGACTGATGCCCTGGCCAACTCGTTCCCCGACCAGGCCAATGGGTCGAGCCCGATCGTGCTGCACGCGAAGACGGGCAAGCTGACCGAGGCGAAGAACGCCGAAGCCGTCGAAAAGTCGGCCAAGCAGCTCGCCAAGGAGCCGAACGTCGCCTCCGTCGTCAGCCCGCTCTCGCCGCAAGGCGCCGCCGCGTTGAGCAAGGACAAGCAGACCGGCTACTTCTCGGTCACGCTCGGCGTCAGCCCAGGGGAACTGTCAGTCAGCGAAGGCGAAGAAATCATCGAAGGCGCCGATCCGGCGAGGGCCGCCGGACTCGAGGTCGAGACCGGCGGGCAGCTCGGGCAGAAGGTGTCCAAGCCGGCCACCGAGTCGAGCGAGCTGATCGGGATCATCGCCGCGATGGTGATCCTCACGCTGACATTCGGCACCGTCGTCTCGATGCTGTTGCCGATCCTCAACGCGATCGTCGGCCTGCTCGGGACGCTCGCGATCATCCGCATCCTCGGCCATGCCGCCACCGTGCCGTCCGTCGCGCCGACGCTCGCCACGATGATCGGGCTCGGCGTCGGGATCGACTACGCGCTGTTCATCGTCACGCGACATTTCCGCGGCATCAAAGACGGGTTGTCGATCGACGAGTCGATCGCACGGGCAGCAGCCACCTCCGGCGGCGCCGTGTTCTTCGCCGGCGGCACCGTCACGATCGCGCTCGTCTCACTCGCCGTCGCCGGCATACCGCTGATCTCGACGCTCGGGTTCATGGCCGCGATCGCCGTCGTCGTCGCCGTGCTCGCCGCGCTGACGTTGCTGCCCGCGACGCTGGCGATCGCGGGCCGGCACATCGACTCCCTGCGCGTGCGCCACCCTCCGACCGAGGAGCAGGTGCACAAGGGCCTGTGGGCCAAATGGGCGAACGAGATCGCGCGCTATCCATGGATCGCCGGCATCGCCGCGCTCGCCATCCTGATCCCGTTGACGATTCCGCTGCTGTCGCTGAACCTCGGGCAGCAGGACACGGCCGCGCTGTCCAGCTCGACGACCGCGCGCAAAGCCTATGACCTGCTAGCGAAGAACTTCGGCCCCGGCATCAACGGCCCGCTGCTCGTCGCCGTCTCACTCGGCTCGCCCGCCAAGGCGCCCGGACAGTCGAAGCCCGCCGGCGGCGATCCGCGCGCCGGAGACCAGCGCCTGGCGACCTTGCAGAAGGATGTCTCCACGACACCCGGCGTCGTGGCCGTCACGCCGATGCAGATCGACAAGGCCGGCACGACCGCCTACTTCAACGCGATCTCGGCTGAGGGCCCGGCCGAAGAAGCGACCACCGACCTCGTCGAAAAGCTGCGCTCGAGCGTAATCCCCGGTGCTGATAAAGGCACCGACATGAAGGCCGACGTCGGCGGCAGCACGGCCGGCTACATCGACCTCGCCTCGCGCATCTCCGAAAAGCTGCCGCTGCAGATCCTCGTCGTGATCGCGCTGAGCTTCGTGCTTTTGATCCTCGCCTTCCGCACCGCCGTGATCCCGGCACAGGCGGCCGTGATGAACCTGCTCTCGATCGGCGCCTCCTACGGCGTGCTGACCGCGATCTTCCAGTACGGCTGGCTGGCCGACGTGATCGGGCTGAACGGTCCCGTGCCGATCGTCTCCTACGTGCCGCTGTTCATGTTCGCCGTGCTGTTCGGACTCTCGATGGATTACGAGGTGTTCCTCGTGAGCCAGATCGAGGAGCACGTGCATGCAGGTGAGGACAACCGCAGCTCGGTCGTCTCAGGGCTCGTCACGAGCGCGCGTGTGATCACCGCCGCCGCCGCGATCATGGTGTTCGTGTTCGGCAGCTTCGTGCTCAACGGCGACCCCACGATCAAGCAGTTCGGCATCGGCCTGGCTGTCGCCGTCGTGCTCGACGCGACCGTCGTGCGCTGCCTGCTCGTGCCCGCGCTGATGCTGCTGATGGGCCGCTTCAACTGGTGGATGCCCAAGTGGCTGCAGCGCGCCGTCCCGCACGTGAGCATCGAGGGCGCCGAGTTCTTCAAGGCGCGCGACGCCGCGGCGCTCGGCAGCGGTTCTGCGCGTCCCGCAGGCGCCGCCGCCTCGCCCGATTCCTAGATCACGATCTGCGTGCAGAGGAAGTTCGCGGCGAGCCGCTCGCCGCGAAACACCTGAACCTCCCACACGTGCGTGCGTGAGCCCGTGTGCAGCGCCTTGCCGAACGCCGTTAGCTCATCGCCCTCCTGGGCCGAGGCGAGCACGTTGATCTTCAGCTCGACCGTCGTGAAGCCACGTCCCTCGGGCAGGTGGCGCATCGTGCCCCAGGCGGCGACCGTGTCGGCGAAGGCGACCCACGCGCCGCCGTGGACGTAGCCCATCGGGTGCAGGTGGCGCTTGTCGACGAGCATCCGCCCGCGCACGTGCTCGTCGGTGATCTCCGTCAGTTCTATGTCGAGGTTGCCCGGGAACGTGCCCGGCAGCATCTGCTTGCTGAGCTCCGGCGTGATCGCCGGGTTGGTCGGGTGCTCGGAGTCGTGCGAGGCCATCGTTCCGGCTCAGCCGCCGCGCCCGGTTGAGCCGCCGCGCCCGGATGAGCCGATCGTTGCGAGCGCGATCGCCAGGCCGTCCTCGGCGAACGCACCGAGCGGGCTCGCGATCGCCGAGCGGGCACGGTTGCCGGCCACGGCGCTCGCCAGCGCGGCAAGCGCCGCCGTGGCTGCCCCCGTCGGACCGCCGACGGATCCTCCCGTGGCGCTGCTGCTGAGCAGCCGGCCGGTCAACCCTCGGCGCTCGAGCCTGCTCGGCATCGAGGGCAGCTTGTCGGCCACCAGCTCGCCGAGCGCCGCCAGCAGCACGGCGCGGCGTGGGGCGTTCAGTGGGCGGTTGCGCAGGGCGAGGGCCGCCGGGGCGCTGAACGTGCGCAGGCCGCAGGCCAGGCCGAGCAGCGTCGCTGAACGGAGCTGTCGGTTGCTCGCTCGAGGCACGGCCGGAGAGACTAGAGGACCAAAGCGAGGAGCCGCGACCAGAGCCGCGCCTCCTCTTGCTGCTTTGCCGGCGGCGTTAGCCGCCTCGCTCGAAGCGCTCTTCCAAGACCCTAACTTGTCGTGTCACTCGAAGCAAGGTGCTTTACACGGCGTTCACCGCTTGAAGGCCGCTGCTTAGGGATCGGGCTGCGCGAGCATAGGTTGAGTTAGATGCTGCGATTCCTGCTGACACGCACGCCCGTCAAACGCCTCGCGCGCGGCGTCCCGGTGGTCGCACTGCTCTCGGCCGCGGAGGTCGCCAAACTGGCGAAGGACCATCTGGCGAGGCTGCGGCCGGCTGAGCGGCGCAGGCTGCTGGCGCTGATCGCCAAGGCTCGTGGAGGCGCCGGTGCATTGAGCGAGCGCGAGCGAGCGGAGCTCGGCTCGCTCGTGGCCAAGCTCGAGCCGCGTGCCTTCGTCGGCTCGGCGGCCGATCACTTCAGCCCCGTGCCGGTGCCGAAGCGGCTGCTGTACGGGCCCCGGGGGAGCCGTGCTCGCGCGGCGGCGCGTGGCGAGGACGCCGAGGAGAGCTCCTGAGCGCTCGCTGCTAGCCGTCGACCACGAGGCTGTCGAGCGGTCCGAGCAGCGCCATCGAACGACGCGACACGCCGGGCAGCTCGCGCAGACGGTGTGTCAGCGCCGCGCCGCGTTCGAGTCGCCGGCGCTGCTCGACGGCCGTCGGGCGCCACAGCCGGTCGATCACCTCGGCAGGCTCGCCCGAGACCTCCTCGATCGGGCGCTCGAGGTGCTCTGACCACAGGCGCAGGCGCGTCTGTCGCGCGAGCGCGGCGTCGCAAGTGACGAGATTCATCTCGGTGTCGTTGAACAGCGAGTGCTCGTTGAGGTTGGCCGAGCCGAGCGTCAGCCACTCGTCGTCGACGATCGCGACCTTCGCGTGGATGTAGGCCGGGGCGCTGAGCTCCCCCGTGCGTGCCGAGATCGTCGTCGCGAGGAAGCGTTCGCCGCCGTCGTCGGCGCGCAGGAGCGCGGCGAGCTGCCCGCGCGTGGTGTCGGCGCCGTTGTTCGGCTTGGCCGGGAGCAGGACGAGCACGCGGAAGTCCTCGCTCGGGGGTTCGCGCAGCTTGGCGGCGAGCAGCTCGACGATCTGCGCCGACCAGAGGAACTGGCTCTCGAGGTAGACGAACCGCCGAGCTGCACGAAGTGCGCGCGTGTAGGCCTCGAGGATGCGGAAGTCGCCGCGTGGGACGGCGTCGTAGATCTTCTCGGGCACCGTGCGCACGATCTGCAGCTCGACCTCGCCTGCGGCTGGGCCGAGCGGGCACTCGGGCAGGCGCTCGCCACTCGTGGCCTGCCAGCGCATCGCGAAGTGCCTGGCCACGTCGCTGACGGCGGGTCCGACGATCCGGCTCGCCGCGTCGTGCCAGCCCAGCCGGCTGCGCATCGGGTGCTCGTTGCTGTCGAAGCGATCGCCGCCGAGCGAGGTCAGGTCGATCCCACCGACGAAGGCGACCTCGTCATCGACGATCACGAGCTTCTCGTGGTGGCAGTGCATCGGGCGCTCGTGCACGTCGAGCTCGCAGCGCACACGCGAGTCGCGGATCAGCTCCTCGCGCACCTTGCGTACAGCCGCGCGATCGGGCGTGAACAGCGGCAGTGGCGAGCCGCCCCACAGCAGCACCCTGACCTCGACGCGTTCAGCGAGCTCTGCGAGCAGATCGCGCAGCCGGGCCGCGTGTGGATCGCGCGTCAGCCCGAACTGAGGGGTCACGTGCCAGCCCGCGATGTGTACGTGCGAGCGCGCGCCCTTCAGCGCCTCGGCGATGCGCGGCAGCGCCTGTTCGCCGTCGATCAGCAGCTCGAGCGAGTTGCCTACACGCGGTGGCGGATCGCCGGAGGTCCACGGCGAGCCGTCATGCGCTGGCGCAAGCTGGTCGAGTCGCCCACGCGCTTGAGCCGCAGGCGATGGTGTGCGCCAACAGCGCGATCGATGGCCTGCCCCGTCCATCCGTCGATCAGCTCGCTCGGCCGTCTACCCATTGGGCGTCACTAGTCCCACGCCGCGACCTCGCCGCTGCGCGGCTAGAGCTCCTCGTCGAGGCCGATTGCGCGCTCGAGCATCGGGTCGGCCTGCTGGCCCTCGTTGCGGATCGCCTCGAGCATGCCCGTCGCAAGGGCGTCGAGCTTGTGCTGGATCGCGGCCTCCGAGCGGAGCTCGGCGTTCTTCAGCAGGGCTACGAGCAGCAGCGTGACGGCTGTCAGCGCCGTGCCGATCGCCTGCTCGTATGCGTCGCCCGCCCCGAACACGTATCCGGCGAGCCAGGCCAGCACGAGCGCAACGCACAGAACGAAGAAGAGGGGCGAGCTCGAGAAGTACGACGCCCGCTGCGCGAGGCGGTCGAAGAAGCCGCGCCGGCCGGTCTCGCCTCGCTCGGTGGGGTGCTTGAGGGACATCGGTCAACCTTGGCACACGGGGGCGCACGCGCCTGCCGACGATTGCGTAACCGTGGGGCTCAGCAGCGCTAGGATTCGGGCTCGCGCGCCGACGTAGCTCAGCTGGTAGAGCACCTCCATGGTAAGGAGGGGGTCTCGGGTTCGAGTCCCGACGTCGGCTTGCAGGAGCGGGGCGAGCCTGGTCCGACGCTCGCGAACTGCGAGATGCACTAGTGTCCTGACGCATTAATTCGGTCGCAGTAGCGGCTGATCGAGTCGAGGATCTGATCGGCGGTCTTGGTCCAGACGTATGGGCGTGGGTTCTCGTTCCAGTCGGCGATCCAGGCACGGATGTCCGTGTTGAGCTCGCGCACCGAGCGGTGCGCGCCACGCCGTAGCTTCTTGCTGGTGAGCTCTGAGAACCAACGCTCGACGAGGTTCAGCCAAGAGCTTGAGGTCGGGGTGAAGTGCAGCACGAAGCGGGGGTGCGCGAGCAGCCATTTCTTGATCGCCGGCGTTTTATGAGTTGAGCTGTTGTCGAGGATCACGTGCACGTCGAGCTCTGCGGGAACCTCACGATCGATCCTCTGCAGGAACTTCTTGAACTCGATCGCGCGGTGGCGGGCATGCAGCGAGCCGATCACCTTGCCGCTCGTGAGGTCAAGCGCCGCATAGAGGCTCGAGGTGCCGGAGCGCTTGTAGTCGTGGGTGGCGCGCTGCGGGGTGCCGGGCAGCATCGGCAGGATCGGAGCTGAGCGGTCAAGCGCCTGGATCTGGGACTTCTCATCGACGCAAAGCACGACAGCTCGCTCGGGCGGGTTCAGGTAGAGCCCGACGACGTCGCGGACCTTCGCCACGAACTGAGGGTCCTTGGAGAGCTTCCAGGTCTCCTGGCGATGGGGCTGAAGCCCAAACGCACGCCAGATGCGGTGCACTGCCGACTGGGTGAGCCCGACCTCGGCGGCCATCGAGCGCGTCGACCAGTGCGTCGCGTCCTTAGGTGTTGACTCGAGCGTCTTTACGATCACCTGCTCGACCTGCTCGTCGCTGATCGTCCGTGGTTTGCCCGGGCGCGGCTCATCGATCAACCCGTCAAGGCGGAACTCAGCAAAACGAGAGCGCCACTTGCGCACCATCGGCCGGTGCACCCCAAGACGCGCGGCGATCTCGGTGTTATTCAGCCCCTGGGAGGCCAGCAGCACCACCCGGGAGCGCTGCGCGAGCGCCTGTGCGCTGCTTCGACGACGCGCCCATGACTCAAGCTGGGCGCGCTCATCCTCGGACAATTCGATCTGAACCGGCGTAGAGATAGGCATACATTCTGCCTACCCTGCTAGGACCGAATTAATGCGTCAGGACACTAGTCCTCCGGCGTGACGGTCGTGACGGGCAGCCCCATCCCGGTGATCTTGCTCGGCAGATCGAGCTTCAGCCAGTGCGAGATTTTCGAGGGCAGCGTGGAGATGATGACCTCGTCGAAGCCGCGCAGGTTGATCGCGTCTTCGACGGCTGCGATCGGATCGCTCGAGCCGACGATTCCCTCGACTGGCGCCCCGCCGGCGGCGTCGCTCAGCGCGGGCACGGCTCGTTCGACCACGCCTGTCGCCTCGCCGGCGCCCTGATCCTCGGGGTCGACGACCTTGTGCAGGCCCGGCGCGGCGTTCGGCACGAGCAGCGTGAACGTCGCCTTGCCGCGCTGCGCTCGCTCGCGCACGGCGTCGAGCAGCGGCTGCGTCGCGGCCGTCTTGTAGGCGACGACGAGCACCCTCGCGGCAACCTCGGAAGACGACTCCATCTTGGGCTCCTTTTTCGATGATTGACGGCGACTGCCAAGAAGGGCGGCATCCGACACGGATCGGCGAGTCGGATGCCGCCTTCCTCTTGCTACCCCGATCGTGGCATCTATCTCTTCGTGAGGTCGCCTACTACGCTCTCGCACGTGCACGTGCGCGTCACCGAGGGCTCGATCAAGGTGCTGCTCGCCCGCTGGGAGAAGGTCGTGGGGCTGATGAAAGACCTCAGTGTTCCTCTCACCGACGTAGCCGATGTGCGCGTCGTGGAGAGCCCGATGCGCGAGGCGAGGGGCACCGGGCTGAAAGCTGGGCTGAGGTTGCCCGGTGTGTATTTCGTCGCGCGCACGATTCGCCTCGATCGTGCCTTCATCCTCAAGCGCGGCCTGCCGGCGCTGTCGTTCTCCGTGCGCAACCACCCGCCGCTCGAGCACGTGCTCGTGAGCACGCCTGACGCGAAGGAGCTTGCGCGCCGGATCGGCTCGCGGTGAGGAGATGATCGACTTCACGATCGATACCGAGATCGCCCGCCCGCCGGCGCAGGTCTTCGCCTACATCATCGATCCGTCCAAGTTGGCGACGTGGCAGACGAACACCGTCTCGGCCGTCCCCGAGCCGGCCGGGCCGCTGCGGCTCGGCAGCAGGATCCGCGAGGTGCATCGTGGCCCGGGCGGCAAGCAGCTCTGCTCGCTCGTCGAGGTTTCCGCGTTCGAGCCCGATCGCGCCTTCTCCCTACGCATGATCGAAGGCCCGCTGCCCGTCGACGCCGGCGTCGTGCTCGAGCCGAGCGGCCAGGGCACGCGCATGAGCTTCACCGTGCACGGCGAGCCCGGAGGGCGGTTGCGGTTCCTGCAGCCGCTGCTGCGCGCCGCATTGAAGCGTCAGTTCCGTGAGCACTGCGCCACGCTCAAGCGCGTGCTCGAGCAGCCTGGCGCGTAGCGCAAGTCCAGGTCCGAGCCACCGTCAGACGCAGTCGCATGTTTCATACGAACGTTCGTATGATACGATCGTTTGTATGACTAACGACACGAAGTCGGCCCTGCTGCAGGCCGCCCAAGAGCTTGTTCTGGAGCGCGGCTATGCCGGCACGAGCGTGCGCGAGCTCGCCGCTGCAGCAGGTACGAACCTGGGGGCTGTCAACTATCACTTCGGCAGCCGCGAGAAGCTGCTCGACCAAGCGATCCTCGAGTTCTTCCTCGAATGGGGGGCGCAGGTCGGCGAGGTGGAGGTCGCGTCCGATGCGGGGCCGCTCGAGCAGCTCGCTGCCCGCGCGCGGCCGATGGTTGACGGTATCGCCGAGGCGCAGCCACGGTTCGTGATGTTCTTGGAGGCGCTGCTCCAGGCCAGGCGCTCCCCCGAGCTGCACCGCGAGCTCGTGGAGCATTACGCCGGCCAGCGCGAGCGCGCTGCCGAGTACGTACGCGCCAGCCCCGGCGGCCACGCGCTGCCCGCGCGGATGGTCGACGTCATTACGTCCTACATGCTCGCCGTCGCCGATGGGCTGCAGCTGCAATCGCTGCTCGATCCCGAGGCCGTGCCGACCGGCGAGGAGCTTGCAGCGCTCTACGAAGGGCTTGCCGCAGCCGCCAGGGCCGCCGGCTCGCCGTCAACGAAGCCCGGGAACGGGCCTTAGTCAAATAGACACGGAAGGAAGTCATGCTGTGTTCACGTCACACCAAGTCGCATGCAAGGACGAAGCGAACGGGCGGGGTGCTCCTCGTCCTGCTGGTGCTCAGCCTCGCCTCCGCGGCGAGCGCGCAGGCGATATCGACTAACGACCTCCGCTGGAACGTAAACGGGACAGCGTTGGGCGAAGGCGAAACTGCCTCGATCACCGCACAGGCCGAAAGCACCCAAGCGTTCAAAGGGAACCCCACGATCCTTATCGAATGCTCGAAACTCGAACTCTCGGGCGGGAAACTCGTGGGCTCGAAAGCTCCGGCGCCGGGCAAGGCCGAAGGCAAAATCGCTTACAGCGGGTGCGTCCTGCAGCCCTACGAATGCATCGTCAGCGGGGTCAGCAAGCCCCTGGTCGCGACCAACGCCTACCTGACGAAAGCCGCGGCCGAAAAAGAAGAAATCGCCGCGGGCCTGAACGGGATGCTGCTGGCGCCGAAGGAAGGCGAAGTGTTCGTCGAATTCGTCGTGAGCAAACCGAAATCCGGGTTCTGTCCCCCCGAAAAACCCATCACTTTCTCGTTCACAGGCAACGTGGTCGCCAGGATCGCGAAAGGCTCGAAAGAAACGGTGTACAACGAAGAAACGCAGACGCACGTGATCGAAGGTTCGACGCAGAAAACCTACTTCGAGAACGAAGGCGGGAAAACGGTCGAACACTCCGGAGTGGGGCTCAAAACCGGATCGATGGAAGCCTCCTGGTCCGGCAAAGTGGGCGTGTCCGTGGTCGCTGGATCCAAATACAGATTGGGTCTTTAGAGGTGTTGGCGGGGGCGTCTTGTTCGGGGCGTCCCCGCGTCGTCATCGGTCCTCGGAGGCGACCCGCAGGAGGCGGGCCGCTTGCATGGCGGGGGCGCGACTCGTCCCGCATTGCAACCCAGGATCATCGAATCCCGCTCTGCCTTCGACCCGAGGCCGCAAGCGCTTGAGACGGTCTGAAGGGTTAAGGATCTTGGCTCGTATGGGAACCCGTAATGGTCGGCCTAGCGTATAGACCTCCGAGACGTCCGGCAGCCACACGGTCTACGTCTCAGGCCCTGCCGTGGTCACCGATGTGATGCAGGCGGCCCGAAGCGCGCTGCAGGGAGCGCCGGCCGCGTAACGGCTGACGGCGCCTAGCCTGCAGCTAGATACTCCCAGTCGTGGCATGAACCGCTTCGGTCACAGAAGGGCTGGTTCTTCGATTGGCCGCAGCGGCAAAGCGCCGCGCGAGTCTCTGGTCCCGCTTCGAGTTCGAGGTCGCCGGCTATCAGCAACGGGCCCTGCTCGGGCAGGCTGACTTTGGTTGGAACCGAGGGATGCTCAGGCTCGCCGTCGCGCAGCTTGTAGTGCAGAGCCCCCGTCGGGCATCTGCGAACGACCGTCGCAATCATCTCCGCGTCAGCGGCGTCGGGATCGACCCACGGGCGCTTTGAGGTGTCAAAGACGGCTGGCAAACCGCGTACGCACTCGGCGGCGTGCAGGCACCGGGCAGAGTCGTAGGTGACCTCGATGCGCTTGCCGTCGTATTGCTTCACAAGCCGAACTGCTCCCGGTAGCTCTCCGGCACCAGCGGCTCGAACTCGCGATGGCGCTCGATGAACGCTTTGACAAACGGGCAGAACGGCAGGACGGCGAGGTCACGCTCGCGGGCGTCTTCCAGAGCAAAGCGAATCAGCTGGTCCGCCAGTCCCTGTCCCTGCACGCGCTCGTCGATCTCGGTGTGCACGAAAGCGATCAGGCCCGGTCGTGCACGGTAAGCCGTGAAGCCAACCACCTCGCCGTCGAGCGACAGCTCATAGCGCTCGCGCTCCGGTGCATCGGTGACGTAGGCGTGCTCAGCCACAGCCATGCTCGCAGCTTAGACCCGCACGCCCATCGCTGCCCGCTACGACAGCCGGCGCGCGATCTGTGTGCGCGATGTGACGCCCAGCTTGCGGAATACCTTGCGCAGGTGGTACTCGACGGTGCTCGGGCTGATGAACAGCTGAGCTGCGATCTCGCGATTCCTGTGGCCGTCCGCTACCAGCCGTGCAATTTGGGCCTCCTGCGGCGTGAGTTGGTCGAGTGTCTCCACTGTCCGTTTGCGTGCATGCTCGCCCGTCGCCAACAGCTCGCGTTCGGCTCGGCTTGCGAATGCCTCGACCCCCATGCCTCTGAACTCTTCAAGCGCGGTGCGCAATTGGACCCGGGCGTCGACGCGGCGACGTTCGCGCCGCAGCCACTCCCCATAAAGAAGTCGACTCCTGGCGAGCTCCACCCGAACGCGCGTACCCGACAGGTGCTCGATCGACTGACGGAATAGATGCTCGGCGTCCTGCCCCTCGCGCAGCAGCGCCCGTGCCCGCGCTTGGATGCCACTCGCCCAGCCCGAGCTAATGGCCTGGGTCCGCTCGGAGAGCCACCCCTCGGCGAACTCGAGCAGCGTCCGGTCACCCGTCCTCGATGCCGCTTCGACGAGCTCGGGTACGAGCAGCGTCCCGTATCCGATCGGGTCTGGTTGCATCGCTTCCCAAACCGCGTCGCGTGCGATGTCGTGTCGCCCGAGGCCGTTGTAGAGCACAGACCTCGCGTAGCCGTTGGACGTCCATCGTCGCCGCTCGGCCTCCTCTGAGCTGGACTGGATCAGCTTGTGCGCGTGGGCCTCTTGCCCGCGCCAGGCCTCGAGCACCATCGGGGCGTTCACAAGCGCAGGGTTGCCCGTCGCCTCACCGATCAAGCGAGCCTCGTCGATCATCATCGTGGCTGTTGTAAGTTCGCCGGCGAGCATGTGGCTTCTGGCCAGGAACGTAAGCGCGAACTGCAGGTGCCCAAGCGCGCCTGTGTCACGAGCGACCTGTACGTGCCGCGCGGCGAGGAGATGCACAGCCTCGTCGTCCCACATCTCAAGCGCCACGATGTTGGTGTTCCTGCCGTTGGACAGCGAGAGCCACCGCCCGACATCCTCCTCCGGCAAGTCCTGCGCGAGCAGCAACTCGAGAGCCTGTGCAAGTGTCGGTGCCGCAGCTCCATAGCCGTCGGTCAGGCGGATTGCAAAAGCGTCGAGCAAGACGTCGGCCGACCGTGGTGGAACCGCAGCCGGCGGCGCGGACCGCGCAGCGGCCGCGACTGCCTGTACGCCGCCGATGACCTGAACGTCGCTTGCGAGTGCCCCACCGAGCACGTCGAGATAGGTCTCCCGGGACAGCTCGGTGTCCAGTGGCTCCAGCAGTCTCGCTGCACTCAGGAACAGCGGGCCTGCATCATCACCGCGACGTTGCGCCAGCGCGATCTGAGCTCGCAAGAGCTCGATCTGCGCGCGTCCGAGCTCGTCCAACACCTCATCCTCTACACCAGCCAACAGCCCAATCGCACCGTCCAGATCTCCGGCATCCCGCTTCGCGGCGGCGGCGGCGAGCAGGCGCCGAGAGCGGCGCCGAGGCTCGGGCGTGAGGTCGGCGGCGCGCTCGAGGAAGGCAGCGACAGCCGCGAACCCGCCGCGCGCCTGCGCCCGTCCCGCTGAGCGCTCGAGTTCCGTGGCGATGTTCTCGTCTGGCACGGCTGCCGTCTGTGCCCAGTGCCAAGCGCGGCGCTCGGGGTCGATCTGGGCATCTGTGGCTTGCGCTAGGGCACGGTGTATGGCCCGACGCTCCTTCAGTCCGGCGGCTCGGTACACGGCCGAGCGAACCAGTGGATGACGGAAGACGACTCGGGCACCTACGTCCAGCAGTCCCGCGCCTTGGACGGTTTCGGCGACCGATTCGGGAATCCCGAGCCTCTGAGCGGCCCGCCAAACGAGCGCCGGATCGCCGATCGGGTCGGCTGCCGTCAGGAGCAGGAAGCGCCGGGCGTCGTATGGAAGGCCAGCCAGACGCCGTGTAAAGCTCTCCTCGATGCTGGCGGGCAGCGGTACGGCGGCCGGCAGACCAAACCCACCAGCCAGCTGAGTCGGCGTCAAGCCGCGCGGCAGCTCCAGCAGTGCGAGTGGATTCCCACGGGTCTCGAGAACGATCCGATCGAGCACGCGCTTATCCAGCCGAGCGGGTAGGGCAGACTCCAATAGCGCTCGTGCATCACGCCGCCCCAGCGGTTTGACGACAAGCTCCGGCAGTCCAGCGAGCAGCTGACCTGGCTGGCGCGTTGCGAAGACGAGCGCGATCGGCTCCGCCAACAGCCGCCGAGCGACGAACGAAAGTGCACGTGCCGAGGTGTCGTCAAGCCATTGTGCGTCATCGAGAACGGCGAGCAGCGGCTGCTTCTCGGCTACCTCGGAGAGCAGGCCGAGAATTGCCAGCCCTACCAAGAAAGGCTCATCAGTTCGAGGAACGGGGAGCACAGCTGCTGGATCGCCGCGAAGGGGAGCTCCATCTCTCCCTCGACCCCAGATGTCCGGGCGATCCGGAACTCGCTCGCGGCTTCGGTCGCGTAATCGAGCAGGGCTGTCTTTCCGACGCCTGCTTCGCCGTGCAGCACCAGGACTCCGCCACGCCGCCCGCGCGCGCCGTCAAGCAGCCGGTCGAGCACCTCACGCTCGCGCCCGCGACCGACAAGCCGGCCGGCTGGGGAGATAACTGCCGATGACACCCCGCTCATCCCGCCCAACAGCATGACCGACGAGAGCGACCGCGACACGACTAAGGAATCCAGGGATGCGATCGCCGGGCGGCACGGGCGAGGCTAGTGGTCGTGAAGGGCAACGAGGAAACGAGGACCGGATGAACACGCCGGACGCGACTACCGAGATCCCTGCCAGTACCAGCCGCCGCACTGCGCGCGTGAACGCCAACGCGGTGCTGGCGGTTGTGGCAGTCGCGCAGTTCATGGTCGTGCTCGACACGACCGTCGTTAACGTGGCGCTGCCCACGATCAAGATCGATCTCGGGTTCTCCGAGCAGAACCTGTCATGGGTGCTCAATGCCTACGTGCTCATGTTCGGCGGCTTTCTGCTGCTCGGTGGGCGAGCCGCCGACCGGCTTGGACGTCGCCGGCTCTTCGTGGCCGGCATCGCCCTGTTCTCGGGCGCTTCTCTGGTCTGCGGCCTCGCTCAGTCAGAGGCCATGCTGCTTGCCGCTCGGGCGGTGCAGGGCCTCGGCGGCGCGATGGTCTCACCCGCCGCCCTGTCGATCATCCTCACCACGTTCGGCGAGGGGCCCGAACGCAACCGCGCGCTGGCCGTATGGGGCGCGGTCGCCGGCGCGGGCGGCGCGGTCGGGGTGCTGCTCGGCGGGGTAATCGTTCAGGCGATCAGCTGGCGATGGGTCTTCTTCATCAACGTCCCGATCGGGGCTGCGGTGCTGGCACTGACCCCGCGCATCGTCCCCGAAAGCCGTCCAGATACAGGCGCGCAGCGCGGATATGACCTGGCCGGGGCGGTCTCGATCACGCTTGGAATGCTCGCCCTCGTGTTCACCTTGATCAAGGCAGACAGCTGGGGATGGGGGTCGGGCAAAACGATCGCCGGGCTTGCCATTGCGGTGTTGCTGATCTGTGCGTTCGTGGCGATTGAGCACGGCCAACGGGATCCGTTGGTTCCACTGCGGATCTTCTCGAACCGGAGCCTCGCCGCTTCGGACGTGACGATGCTGCTGGTCGCGGCGTCGCTGTTCGGGATGTTCTTCTTCTGCACGCTCTACCTACAGCAGATTCTCCACTTCAGTGCGCTGAAGACGGGCGTCGCGTATCTGCCCTTCAGCCTCACTCTGGTCGCAGGCTCGGCCAGTGCCTCGCAGATGGTTGACCGCTTCACTCCCAAGCCTGTCCTTGTCGCGGGTCTGTTGATCTCGACCGTGGGGTTCATTGTGCTCACGCAGGCGTCGGGCCACGGCGATTACTGGAGCCACGTGTTCCCGGCGATGCTTATCCTCGGCATCGGGCTGGGGTTGTCGTTCGTGCCGATCACGATCTCCGCCACGACCGGGGTCGCGCCTGGGGACTCCGGTCTGGCCTCGGGTCTACTCAACACGACCCAGCAGGTCGGCGGAGCGCTTGGCCTCGCGATCCTGTCGACTATCTCCACCACGCGTGTGAACCATGCGCTGCATGCAGGCTCACCACTTCCGGTCGCGCTGACGCATGGGTTCAAGGGCGGATTCATCGTGGCTGCGATCCTCTGCGCGGCTGCCGCAGCGCTTGCGATCGCGCTCCTGCCGGGACGCAAGCGGGACCCCGAGAACGAGCAGGTTGAGACGATCACGATCTCGTTCCTGAACTGCCCCGGTGCTCCCTACTGCGGCCACCTAGCTCGCCTCGTCGCGCTCACTCGGCGAATCCGCGGGACCCCCGCGGCGCGGAGCTAGGATCGCGGTCATGAGCTCTTCGACCGCGAGGAAAGGAAAGCGCGCCTGATGCCTGCTGCCCTTGTGATCGGCGCGCGCAACCTGGGCTTCGCGATCATCCAGAGACTCCTCGCCGATGGCTGGGAGGTGGCGGGCGGCGCTGTCTCGACCGAGACGCTCGATCGCGTCCGCGGCGCCGGGGCGCGTCCGGTGAAGATGGACGTCACCGACCAAGCATCTGTTCTCGCGGCCCTTGAGGAAGTCGGTGCTCGCTTCGGAAGGGTCGATCTGGTCGTCAACGCCGCCTCTCCCTACGCCGCCCCCGGCGGCGCGGGTCCGTTCGGGGACGGGAGCTTGGCTGACAGCGATCCAGACGGCTTCGAGCGCTGGACGAGCTCGCCGGCCCGCGGAACATACGCCGCGCTGAGTGCGTCGGCACGATTCCTCAAGGCGCAAAGCGGTCCAGCGACAGTGATTCAGATAACCGGTGGGTCGTCGAAGCGGGCGATGCCCGGACGCGGCCTCTGGGCGGCGGGCGCCTTCGGTGTCCGAGCGCTCACGCAAGCGGCCGCATTGGAGCTTCGTGAGGAGGGAATCCACGTCGCGCTCCTGGTCGTTGACGCCGGGATCGACCGATCTGGGCAGGGCGACGCCCACACCGCCGATCAGCCGAGCATCGCCGGCGCGGTTGTCTACCTCGCCAGTCAAAGCCCGCGAGCGATGACCCACGAGCTTCAGGTCACGCCCGCGCTCGACAACTGGACGCCCTAGCGGACCGCTCATCGGCGGGGCTCCTCAGCGCCTCGCTATGGAGGACGGACCTGTTGGTTGTTGTTGCAGTGCAGGCGGCTCGTCTGTGCGCGAGCCGTAGCCGACCGTGCCCCACTCGGACAGTCGAACCTCACTTCAGCCGCGCGGCCCCTTCGCTGCGCACTGCAAGCACACCGCCGAGCCCGTCGTTCGGGCCGGGTGCCTGCCTCGCGCGCGTTCCCGGTCAGCCGGCTGGCCGGGAGGGAGTCGCCGGCGGCGATCAGCTCACGACTAAGGAATCCAGGGATGCGATCGCCGGGCACTACGGACAGGCTTCGTGGTCGTGGAGAGCAACGACCAAGCGAGGACTCGATGAGCACACCCGATACGACCACCGAGGCGTTTGCCAACACGCGTCCTGCGGCTGCGGAGGAGCTCCCGGACTACGCGCCGATCCCGCGGCCGGCGCTCGGCCCGGCGCTGAACGAGCAGGGCTACTACGTAGGCCGGGTCGAGCGGAATCTCTACTGGGTCACCGACGGCACCTACCAATCCGCGTTCCTGACGACCTCGGACGGCGTGGTCCTGCTCGACGCGCCGCCGACGATCGGCCACAACATCCAGCGGGCCGTCGACGAGATCGCCTCCGCAAACGGAGTCAGCAGCAAGGTCACGCACCTCATCTACTCCCATCACCACGCCGACCACGCCGGCGCGTCATCGCTCTTTGACGGGAGCGTCGCGCGGATAGGCCACGAGGAGACCCGCAAGCTCCTGTTGCGCGATGACGACCCCGCACGGCCGGCACCCGAGGAGACCTTCGGCGACGGCCTCTCCTTGGAGATCGGCGGGGAGCGCATCGAGCTGGCTTGGCATGGCACCAACCACTCGCCGGACAACATCTTCATCCACATGCCTGATCACGACACGCTGATGCTCGTCGACATCGTCAATCCGGGCTGGGCGCCGGTGTACCAAAGCAACCTCACGGAGGACGTGCAGGGCTACATCGCCGCACCGGACACCGCGCTCGGTTACTCGTGGAAGCACTTCATCGGCGGCCACATGGGTCGGCTCGGCACGCGCGAGGACATCGGGGTGCACCAGCGGTACATGGCCGACATCGAAGCCAGCTCTCGTACGGCGCTCGACACGGTCGACCCGACGCCGTACTTCGTCAAGTACGGAGAGAACACCTGGGCCGCGGTCAGGGGCTACCTCGACGCGGTCGCCGCAGCGGCTGCGACGCCCGTGATCGAAAAGTACACCGGCGTGCTGGCCTCGGCCGACGTGTTCACCGCGAGCACAACGTTCCACGTCATGCAGTCGCTGCGCCTCGACCTCGGCTACGGATCACAGGTTCACGCCTGACTCCGGGATTGGCCGCGGCTACCTCGCACCATCAAACGGCAGACGAAGGAGAGAGAAGATGAACAAGGAGCTAGGGGTCTGGACGCACGAGGACTGCGCGCTCGTGCTGATCGACTATCAGAAGGAGATGTTCGAGGTCATTCGCTCAGAGGCGGATGCGGCCTTGGTTGAGCTGCACGTCAGGCTCCTCGCGAAGATCGCCAAGTCGCTCGACATGCCGATCGTGCTGTCGACCGTGGGGGTAAAGCTCGGCTTCAACGGCCCGACGCTTCCCTCGATCTTGGCCGAGCTGGAGGGCGTCGAGGTAATCGACCGCACGTCGATGAACGCGTTCGAGGACGACGCCTTCCGTGAGGCGGTGAAGGCGACCGGGCGCAAGCGCCTGATCGTCGGCGGGCTGCACACCGAGATCTGCCTCACGTTCGCGACGGTTCAGGCTCTGAAGGACGGTTACGAGGCGATGTTCGTCACCGACGCCGTTGGCGGTCGATCGCAGATTGCTCACCGCACCGCGATCGAGCGGCTGTCGCACGCCGGCGCCGTGCCGACCACAGCCCTCGCGGTCGTCACCGAGCTGTTCCGCGACTGGGCGTCACCGGCCGCCGGCCCCTCCGGCCAGGTCATCTACTGGTACTTCAGGGAGGTCCCGAAGCTCACGCAGGCCGTCGGTGTCGCGGACGCAGAGAAGCAGGCTGCGGCGGCTGCCCTCGGAGCCGGCTAGATGCCCGGCAGGTTGGCAGGCAAGGTCTGTGTTGTCACCGGCAGCGGCGGCGGCATGGGCCGTGCCACCGCCATGACCTTCGCACGGGAGGGCGCGCTCGTCGTCGGCTGCGACGTGGCAGTCGAACCCGCCGAGGAGACACTCAATCTCGTGCGCGTCGCGGGCGGGCAAATGGTTTCACTGCAGCCATGCCACCTCAGCGACCCAGAGGAGTGCGCGCGGCTCGTCGAGCTCGCGATCGGCGAGTTCGGCAAGATCGACGTGCTGTTCAACCTCGCCGCCAGGACGCACTTCAACTGGCTCGAGGACACCACAGACGAGGATTGGACCGCGGCCCGCCAAGACGAGGTCGACCTCGTCCTCTATCTCACGCGAGCCGTCTGGCCTCATCTCAGGGAGAGCCACGGCGTCGTGGTGAACATGGCGTCGCTCAACGGCCAGCTCAGCTTCAAGCTGCTGCCCTCGCTGTCGCACACCACGAACAAGGCGGCAATCATCGGCATGACCCGCCAGCTCGCGATGGAAGGAGGCGAGCACGGGATTCGCGTCAACTCGATCTCGCCGGGCCTGATCGTGAGCAACGCGACCAGCGGGGAGCTCGAGGACGAGGGGTTCGGTGCTCAGATGCGCGACCGGACGTTGCTCGGTCGGCTCGGCCAGCCAGAGGACGTGGCAAACGTCGCACTGTTTCTCGCCTCAGACGAGAGCTCCTATCTGACCGGAACCGACATCGTCGTCGACGGCGGGATGAAGGTGTGGTGAGCCCGGCTTGACTGCGCAGCAAGCAGATCCTCTTTCCAGCGACGACGGCCGGGCACTATCGCCGCAGCCGCCACGGCGATACGGCTCCGGCTTCTGGGCGGTGGCGTTCGCATTCCTGATCGTGATGGCCTCGGCCACGCTGCCGAGTCCGCTCTACGGCCTCTACCGCACGCGAGACAACCTGTCCGCGTTCACGGTGACCGTGATCTATGCGATCTATGCCGGCGGGACGATCGCGGCGCTGTTGTCGGTCCGCTTCGTCGCTGCGCGCATCGGACGACGCGCGGTGATGCTCGGCGCAGTGGCGACGATGATCGCAGCAGCAGGTCTGCTCGCCGCGTGGAAGACGCTGCCCGGCTTGCTCGTCGGGCGTTTCATCACTGGAGTGGCGGTCGGGTTGGTCGCCGGAACGGCAACCACCTACCTGATCGAGCTTCGTGCCCGTGCGAACCCAAGCGCCTCCCCGATCGGGCCCCGGAACATCGGCACGGCGATAAGCGTCGGCGCGCTCGGAGTCAGCCCGCTGGTCGCCGGCTGCTTGGCGCAGTGGGTGAGATCACCACTGACCTTGCCCTACCTTCTTTGGGTAGCGCTTGGAGCGATCGCGCTGATCGGTCTGGCCACGGCGCCCGAGACCGGCACTCCGACTCCTGCGGCCTCGGCCGCGACTCAGGTGAGCAGCTCGCCTCGCTCGGCCAGGATTCTCCTGCCAGCGGCAGTAGCCACGCTCGCAGCCTTCTCGGCTAACGGGCTGTTCGCCGGGCTGTCCGGGCTGTTCCTGGCCACAACGCTTCACCATCGTTCCCACGCACTCTCCGGCGCGACGCTGTTCCTGGTGTTCGCGGCGGGTGTGACCGCCCAGCTCGCCACGAACCGGCTACCGGCCTCGCGCGTTCTGGCGCTTGGCACGATCTCGATGCTGATCGGTCTCGTGCTGCTCGTGACCGCGGTGCGTCTGTCGAGACCGAGTCTCGCGCTGTTCCTGCTCAGCGGCGCGCTGATCGGCGCGGGTGCGGGTGCCGTCTTCAAGGGGACGACGGGCCTCGTGCTCGAAGCGACCGCCCCGGAGAACCGCCTGGCGATGACCTCAAATTTGCTCGTTGCCCTCTTTGTGGGACTTTCGATCCCGGTGATCGGCGCCGGAGTTGCGCTCGCCCAGGGTGCAAGCGCACCGGACACCGTGCTCGGCTTCGCCGTCCTTGTCGGGCTGGGCGTCATCGGGGCCGAGTTGCTGCTCGGACACGGGCTGAAAAGCGCGCAGCGGGCTACGAGCAGCTCATCCGTCACAACAACACACGCATCGACCTGAAGGAGGAAGCGATGGCCAGCGCACCGATCCGCGATCAACTCGGCGATCACCTGATCACCCAACAGAACGCGGCGCTCGTATTGATCGACTACCAGCCGTCGCAGTTCGCAACCGTCCGCTCGATGGACGCGGAGCTGCTGCGCAAGAACGTCGTCTCAACCGTGAAGGCGGCCAAGGCCTTCGGGCTGCCGATCGTCCACTCGACCGTAAATGTCGCATCCGGCCAGCAGCAGCCGACCGTCCCCGAGCTGGCCGAGCTGCTCGAGGACAGCCCGCCGATCGACCGCACGGGCGTCAATTCCTGGGAGGACACCGACTTCGTGGCAGCCGTGCGTGCCACTGGACGGCGCAAGCTCATCTTCTGTGCGCTCTGGACGGAGGTCTGCATGGCCTTCGCAGCGCTCGACGCGCTGCGAGAGGGCTACGAGGTCTACCCCGTCGTCGACGCGATCGGTGGCACGTCCGTGGAGGCACACCGCGCCGGCATCGAACGCGTCGTGCAGGCCGGGGCAGTGCCGATCGGCTGGGTCTCGCTCGCGTGCGAGCTGCAGCGCGACTGGAACCGGCTCGAGACGGTGCCGCAGATCGTCGAGATCGTGCTGACCGAGAGGCTGCTCAAGGAATGACGTCGAGCGCTGCCAAACCAACTCAACCAAAGGGAGATTCTCCGTGAGCATCGAACAGCAAGAGACCCTCGACGCCATCCTGCGGCAGTCGGCCTTTCCGGCGGACGCCGACGTCAACGAGCAACGGCGAATGCTTCGGGAGTTGCTCTCCGCGCAGCCGCTGCCCGCAGAGGTGACTGTCACCGCAGCCGAACTGGGCGGCGTCTCAACCGCCGAGATTACGGTCGAGGGAGTCGAGCCCCGCCACGTCGTTCTCTACTTCCACGGCGGCGTCTACGTGATGGGGGACGCCTTCCTCGCCGCTGAGCTGGCCTCGCAAGTCGGCCGGCGAACGGGTGCCAAGGTCATCTCCGTCGACTACCGGCTCGCACCCGAGCACCCATATCCCGCGGCAGTCGACGACGCTCTCGCGACCTACAAAGCCCTCCTGGAAAACGGCACCAGCCCTTCGGAGGTCGTCTTCGCGGGCGAGTCCGCCGGCGCTGGGCTCGCCATCGCCACGCTGGTCAATGCCCGCGACCACAGGCTTCCCCTGCCGGCCGCAGCCTACGCAATGTCACCGTATGCCGATCTCACGCTGGCCGGGATGAGCATGGACAGCAAGCGGGAGGTCGACCCGCTGCTCAACCGGGAGAACCTCCAAGCCCGAATCCCCGACTACGCGGGAGGAGGAGATGCCGCCTTCGGCCTGATCAGCCCCGTATTCGCCGACCTGTCTGATCTGCCGCCGCTGATCATCCAGGCCGGAAGTCACGAGGTCCTCCTCGACGACGCCGTTTGCCTCGCGCGAGCAGCCGCCGCCGCAGACGTCGAGGTCGCGCTCGAAATCACGCCTGGGGTGCCCCATGTCTTCCAGGCCTATCACCCGATCCTCGACGAGGCCTCCACGGCACTGGACCGAGCCGGGCAGTTCCTCGCGGCGCACCTCGCCGGTGCACTGGTCTGACCGCTGACGCCGACGATCGCGTCCAACCCAACAGCCAATCCGCATCAAAGGAGACAGCAAACAATGAGTAGCGTTGACACTCAGGTACTTCCATCCGGCACGTGGCAGGTCGACAAGATCCATTCGAGCGTTGGCTTCGCGGTTGACTACATGGCGGGCACCTTCCACGGAACGTTCGGCGACTTCGATGCCGCGGTCGCGGACGGCGTGCTCAGCGGCTCCGCGAAGGTCGCCTCCGTTCAGGTCAAGGACGAGAACCTCGCAGCACATCTGCAAAGCCCCGACTTCTTCGACGCCCAAGCCCACCCCGAGCTGACCTTTAGTTGCAAGGCGATCGACCGCGATGGCGATCGCCTCACGATCGACGGTGAGATCACGATCAAGGGTCACACCGAGGCCGCCAAGATCACCGGCGAGATCTCAGATCCGATCGCGGACTCTTACGGCGGCGAGCGCTTCGGGCTGGCTCTCCAGACCGTCGTGGAGCGCGACAAGTTCGGTGTCAGCTGGAACAACCCGCTGCCGAGTGGCGAGGCGGCCCTCTCCAACGAGGTGACGATCACCGCCGAGCTGCAGCTGGCAAAGGTGGGCGAGGGGGAGTGCTAGTCCTTGGCGTCAGCGGCTCTCTGCGCCGCGACTCCTACAACTCGGCACTTCTACGCCACGCGGGCGACCTGTTCGAGGCCGAGGGTGCGCAGTTCGAGATCTACTACGGACTGCGCGACATCCCGCCCTACGACGAGGACAACGACACCGAGGACGGGGCCGAGTCCGTCCTGCGACTTCGCGAGGCGGTTCGCGACGCCGACGCCGTGTTCTTCGCCACCCCCGAGTACAACTCCTCGGCCCCGGGGGCCTTGAAGAATGCACTGGACTGGCTCTCGCGACCGTTCGCCAGCAATCCCCTGCGCTACAAGCCGGTCGCCGTGATCGGCGCGAGCGCCGGCATGTTCGGCGCTGTATGGGCGCAGGCCGAGCTGCGCAAGGTTCTCGGCGCGATCGGCGCGCGAGTCACCGAAGGCGAGGTTGCCGTCGGCAACGCCGGCGAGCGCTTTGACCAGAATGACCGCCTGAACGAGCCGAACCTCGAGCAGGAGGTACACGAGGTGGTGGCTACGCTGCTCAGCGACGCCGAAGCGGCCAAGAGGAGTCAGAGGCAGGCGGCATGATCCACGCAGAAATCACAGCCGCCGAGCAGGTCGACCGCCTGGCGCTTCGAGAGCTGATCGACGCCTATGCGCGCTGCGCAGACACCCGCGACGCCGAGGGGCAGAAGTCGCTGTTCACGGAGGACACTCACTTCGTCGTCTACATGGAGGGCGAG
Source organism: uncultured Solirubrobacteraceae bacterium (assembly GCA_963717665.1). Lineage (GTDB taxonomy): Bacteria > Actinomycetota > Thermoleophilia > Solirubrobacterales > Solirubrobacteraceae > Palsa-744. Next base: position 1,578,416 of record OY970348.1, on the reverse strand, counting down.
GGCTCTGAGCCCACCCAGGTAATCGACGGTCGCGAGTCGCTGACGCCGGTCTTTGACGATCTCAACCGCTATCAGGCCACGATGCACTTCAACGGGCAGAGCACGATCGTTCTCGACGGCAACCACGCAACTGGGGAGAGCTACTGCATCGCCCACCACCTCTACACCGAAGGCGACGAGCGAAAGGTGATGCTCGCTTTCCTTCGATACGGCGATACGTTCACCAAGATCGACGGCGCCTGGCTGTTCGCCGAGCGCGATCTCTACGTGGCTTGGACCGAAACCTGCGCGTCGCATCCGTAGGTGATGGCGCGGAGGTCGTTTTGCAGGTGATGTCCTGGGGCGATTCGAACCTGCAATGGCGGGGGCAGGATTCGAACCTGCGAAGGCTGAGCCGCGACGTTTACAGCGTCGTCCCTTTGACCGCTCGGGAACCCCGCCAGGGCCGACGAGGATACCGATCAGACATGCCCAGAGACCAGCGGGCGTCCAGGCTCGACCTCATACTCGGCGTACTTGGGACCGCCAAGACGGATCCCGCTGCCACCGCCAACCGCGTCGGCGGGGATGAACCAGCGTCGGCCGTCGGCCACAGCGACGAACAGGATGTCGCAGCGGGACGCGCTGAAATACTTGACGACCCTGTTCCAGCTCTGGTTCCCCCCGCGCGTGCAGAGCATCACTTCCCAGCGACGCTTGTGCCAGCGAGTCGTCGTCTTGACCTGCACGCGCTGAAGCGCGCACCCGTCGTCGACGATCAGATCGCAGTCGGGGCTGTGGCCGATCGGATAGAAGACCCCGTAGCCCCGGGAGCCGAGCCACTCCATCGCGGAGAGCTCGCCGAGATCGCCCTGCCGTCGTGGCGACATGCGGTCCATGACCGCAACCTACGTCCTGCTTGGGACACAACTCTCGGTCGTGCACGCGATGAAGCGCCTGCACCCGCGCCGCGGTGATGTCGAGGTTAAGAAGCCTCGCGCAGCTGCTGCGCTTCGGGCAGCGTCTGCAGCTTCTTCAGCGTGCGGTTCTCGATCTGGCGCACGCGCTCGCGCGTGATGTTGAAGGCGCGCCCGACCTCCTCGAGCGTGCGGGCGCGGCCGCCGACGATGCCGTAGCGCAGCTCGAGCACCTCGCGCTCACGGCGCGGCAGCGAGGCGAGCACGCGCCCGATGTTCTCGCGGCGCAGCGCCTCGGAGGCGATCTCGAAGGGCGACTCGGCGGAGACGTCCTCGACGAAGTCGGCGAGCGCCGAGTCGTCCTCCTCGCCCATCGGCTTCTCCAGCGAGATGGGCTGCTGGGCGAGGCGCAACACGTCGCGCACCTCGCGTACCTCGCACTCGAGCTCCTTGGCGATCTCCTCGTTCGTCGGTTCGCGCCCGAGCTGCTGGATCAGCTGGCGCTCGGCGCTGATCAGTTTGTTCAGGCGCTCGACCATGTGCACGGGAATGCGGATCGTGCGCGCCTTGTCGGCGAGCGCGCGGCTGACGGCCTGGCGGATCCACCAGGTGGCGTAGGTCGAGAACTTGTAGCCGCGGCGATGGTCGAACTTCTCGACTGCGCGGATCAGTCCGAGTGAGCCCTCCTGGATCAGGTCGAGGAAGGTCAGCCCGCGCCCGACGTAGCCCTTGGCGATCGAGACGACGAGGCGCAGGTTGGCCTCGACCATGTGCTGCTTGGCTGAAATGTCACCGCGCTCGATGCGCTTGGCCAGCGAGACCTCCTCGGCGGCGTTGAGCAGCGGCACGCGGCCGATCGAGCGCAGGTACAGGCGCAGCGAGTCGAGGCTCGGGTCGACGCTGAGGTCGGCTTCGGCCTGCTTGAGCTCGCGTAGCCGCACGCGCACGTCGCCGGCTTCCTCGTCCTCGCGCTCCTCCTCGTCGAGCTCCTCGGACTCCGGCAGCGTTGCCTCGGCGCCGGCCTCGCCACCGGCGGCGCCGACAACGTGCAGCTCGACGTTCGCCTCCTCGGCCTCGACGACTTCGATGCTGTGCTCCTCAAGGTAGCTGAACAGGTCTTGCGCCTGGGCGCTTGAGAGCTCGGCCTCCTCGATCGCGCTGCGCAGGCTCGCGGCGGTCACGAGTCCCCTCTCACGACCGGCCGCGAGAACGCCCTGCAGCTCCTCCATCTCGACCACGGTGTCCGTGGTGATCACTGCACCCTCTGACTTCTCCCTCAACCTGGACCCCCAGACCACCGGCTCCCGCCGCTTGATCGTCCGTTTGGCCGAGTGCGGATTGATACCAGAATCGACGGGGGATCGTGCCGCTGTCTCGAACAAGTCCTCTAAGCGACCCAAAGACGGTCCGCGCCGAGGCCTCTCGAAGGCTGACCTCTGGACGATTGTCCGGATGCGGAGCACTACGCACTGACGGCGCGCCGGCGCGCCGGCGCTCGTTCAAGCGAACTGTCTCCAACCTGTCTCCAACCCGCCGGTGCCCCGTCTCCAGCTCCCCTCGCGCTACGCTGGCCGGCGTGCAGGCGATCGGCTCGAGCACTGTGCCTCCCGCCCTCGATGGCCGCGGCGACGATGTCCAGGCACGCGCGCCGCGCATCCAAGTGGGCCTCTCGCGTGTCGGCGTGACGGGCGTCGAGAAGGTCATCCATATTCGCGACGAGCTGTTCTTCGCGCGCTTGGAGTGCTTCGTCGATCTCAGCCGCGAGCAGAAGGGCGCGCACATGTCGCGCTTCGAGGAGGTCGTCAACGAGGCGATCGGCGAGGTCGTGCTGAGCGAGTCGCCGTTTCGCGCCGAGACGCTCGCGCAGCAGATCGCCGAGCTCGTGCGCACTCGCCAGCAGGCCGAGCGCGCCGAGGTGACGATCGCGGCGCGCTACCCCGAGCACAAGCCGGCGCCCGTCTCGGGGATCCAGACGCAGGAGATCTACACGCTGCACGGGCGCGCCGTGGCGTACGCGCACGGCACGCGCCGCACGGTCGGCGTCTCGGCGACGGGCATGACGGCCTGCCCGTGCGCGCAGGAGCTGATCGCCGGGCGCGCGCGCGAGCGCCTGCTCGCCGACGGCTTCGACGAGCAGCAGATCGAGCGCATCTTCGACCGCGTGCCCGTCGCCACGCACAACCAGCGCGGCCTGGCGACGCTGCAGATCGGCTGCATCGAGGAGTGCGTCGAGCAGATCGACGCTTCTGCGCTGCTGGCGATCGCCGAGTCGAGCATGTCCTCTGAGATCTATGAGCTGATGAAGCGCACCGACGAGGTCGCCGTCGTCGAAAAGGCGCACCGGCGACCGCGCTTCGTCGAGGACTGCGTGCGCGAGATGGTCGCCGGCGTCGTGCGCGAGTTCCCGCAGCTCGACGGCCGCAACTTCGTCTCAGCGCGTCAGGAGAACCTCGAGACGATCCACCAGCACAACGTCGTCGCCGAACGCCACGGCACGCTCGCCGAGCTGCGCGACGAGATCGAGACGGGCGAGCTGCCGCCGCGCCAGACGAGCCTCGAGCAATGGCTCGACGCCGGCCTGCTCGGCTGACTCAGCCCTCGGTGCTCGGCGCGCGTGTGCGCGCCTGGGCCTGCGCTTGGGCGATCTGCCGGCGCAGCCCGAAGAAATAGTCAAGGCCCGAGAGCACGGTCACTGCGACGGTCACGTACAACAGCGCCGTGACCCACACTGGGCTCCCGTGCACGGCGATCACGGCGAGGATCGCCGCGATCTGCAGGCACGTCTTGATCTTTCCGAGCATGTTCGCGCCGGCGACGACGCCGAATTGCGCGGTGGCGCCCATGCGCAGCACCGTGACGGCGAGCTCGCGCGTGATGATCACCATCGCGATCCACGCCGCCAGCCGCTGCTGGGAGACGAGCGCGATCAGCGCGGCGACGATCAGGAGCTTGTCGGCGAGCGGGTCCATCAGCTTGCCGAAGTTCGTGATCGAGTCGCGAGCGCGCGCGAGGTAGCCGTCGACGAAGTCCGTCAGCGAGGCGAGCGCGAAGACGATCGCCGCGAGCACGTCGCCGGCCGGTGTGTTGCCGAGCAGCGCCACGACGAGCACCGGCACGAGCATGATCCGGAGCACCGTCAGGACATTGGGTAGGTTCAGCGGGAACACTGAAGCGCACGATATCCGCGCAAACGCGGAGATGGTCGAAAGGACAGCGCGATGGCAGACGAGCGGATACGGCGAGCAGCGGAGGGGACAGCGCGATGAGGACCCGCACGCTCGGCCCCGCCGGTCCAGAGGTCTCGGAGATCGGCCTCGGCTGCATGGGCATGTCGGCCTTCTACGGCAGCACCGATGAGGCGCAGGCGCGCGCGACGATCGCCCGGGCGCTCGAGCTCGGCTGCAACTTCCTCGACACCTCGGACATGTACGGGCCGTACACCAACGAGGAACTCCTCGGCTCAGCGATCGCGCCACACCGCGACGAGGTCTTCCTGGCGAGCAAGTTCGGCATCAAGCTCGTCGAAGAGGGCAACCTGATCGATCGCGTGATCGACGGCTGCGCGCAGTACGTGCGCAGCGCGTGCGAGGCATCGCTGAAGCGCCTCGGCACGGACCACATCGACCTCTACTACCAGCACCGCGTCGACCCGGACACGCCGATCGAGGAGACCGTCGGCGCGATGGCCGAGCTCGTGGCAGCCGGCAAGGTCCGCCACATCGGCCTCTCGGAGGCGAGCGCCGCGACGATCCGCCGCGCGCACGCCGTGCACCCGATCACGGCCGTGCAGACCGAGTACTCGCTGTGGACGCGCGAGCTCGAGGCCGAGATCCTGCCGACGCTGAACGAGCTCGGCATCGCGCTCATCGCCTACTCGCCGCTCGGCCGCGGCTTCCTCTCGGGCCGCTTCAGCTCCGAGGAGGAGCTCGAGCAGGGCGACTATCGCCTGGCCGGACCGCGCTTCACGGGCGAGAACCTCAAGCAGAACCTCGCCCTTGCCGCGCTCGTGCGTGAGCTCGCCGAGGAGCGCGGGATCACGCCGGGGCAGCTAGCGATCGCGTGGGTGCTGAGCCGCGGCGAGCACGTCGTGCCGATCCCCGGCACCAAGCGCGTGAGCTACCTCGAAGAGAATCTCGCCGCGGCCGACGTCGAGCTGAGCGACGCCGAGGCCGAGGCGATCGCGCAGGCGCTGCCACCGGCCGCCGGCGAGCGCTACCCGGAGGCCGTGATGCGCTCGGTCAACCTCTGAGCGTCAGTAGCCGACCGAGTAGAAGCTGATTCGCGTGCAGCCGTCGAGCTTGTAGTGCGGCTTGGCGTGGTGGCTCGTGAACACCAGGATGTGCGGGTTTTCGCAGTGGATGACGCCGGAGCCGGAGTGCGCGTGCACGACGGTCGCCGGGTTGGTCCCCGTCCACACGTAGTTGACCGTGTCGTTGGAGTAGATGAAGTTCTTGCCGTTGCCCGCATGGATCGTGGCTGTCTGGTGCGACGGCCAGCCGGAGGGGTGGTAGTCGCCCCAGATCACGTCGCCCGAGTCGCCGCCGTAGATCGTGTCGTCGCCGTAGCCGCCGAGCAGGTAGTTGTGCTTGCCGTTGACACCAGAGAGCGTGTTGCTGCGCCCGGCCGGCCCGTGGTCCATCACGAGATGCTCGTTGCGCGGCCAGCCGGCGTGGCTGGTCATCGCCGCCGCCGACTGCGCGAGCACGCCGACAACGACTAGCACGAGCAGGTCGAGCGCGGCGAGCAGCGCCACAGGACGCACGCGGGGGAGGGCGATGCGCAGGCGCCACGAGCGACGCGCGGAGGATGCGCCGTGCGTCGGGAGCACGGGCCGCGCGAGCGAGGGCATGTGGGCGTGGCGGAAGGCAGAGATCATCTCGGCAGGGGGGTTGATCGAGGGCTCGCTTGGGGTCATCGTCGTTTTGGTGGTTACCCAAGAGAGCACATCGAAACACTCGGACATGCGGCTACCGGCCGAGATGGGCGCCGCCCTGGCTGTGCTAGCCGGGCGCAGCGCGGGCCTTCCGTGCGCGGTGACGCTAGGGTGGCTTGCGATGCCTCTGGTCCCAATGGTCATCGAGCGCACGGCGCGCGGCGAGCGCGAGTTCGACATCTACTCCCGCCTGCTCAACGAGCGCATCATCTTCCTCGGCACGCCGATCGACGACCAGGTGGCGAACCTCGTCGTGGCGCAGCTCTTGCACCTGGAGAGCCAGGACCCGGACAAGGACATCTCGATCTACATCAACTCGCCCGGCGGCTCGATCTACTCGGGCCTGGCGATCTACGACACGATGAACTTCGTCAAGCCCGACATCGCGACGATGGTCGTCGGCGTGGCGATGTCGATGGGCTCGCTGCTGCTGGCGGGAGGCACGAAGGGCAAGCGCGCGTCGCTGCCGAACTCGCGCATCCTGATCCACCAGCCCTCGGCCGGCTTTCAGGGCCAGTCGACGGACATCGAGATCCACGCGCGCGAGATCCTCAAGGTGCGCGAGCGGATCGACGAGATCTATGCCGAAGCGACGGGCAAACCGACGGCCGAGGTTCGCTCGGACATGGAGCGCGACCGCTTCTTCACGGCCGAGCAGGCGCAGGAGTACGGCCTGATCGACCGCGTGCTCGAGAGCCACTGACCCTCTGTAGCGGACGATGTCGGCGCTGAGCACACGCGAGCGCTCGGCGCTTGCGCTGATCGCGCTGCTGACGGCGCTCGCCGGCGTGGCCAACTACGGCCAGTGGGCGGCGATCCCCCGCTTCGCGGTCGCGACGGTCGCGCTCGCGGGCCTGGCATGGGTCGTCTCGTTCGCGACCGAGCAGCTGGGCGAGCGCTTCGGTCCGGGCGTCACGGGGGTGCTGCAGTCGACGCTCGGCAACCTGCCGGAGCTGTTCGTCGTGATCTTCGCGCTGCAGAAGGGCGAGCTCGTCGTCGCGCAGACGGCGATCGTCGGCTCGGTGCTGGCCAACGCGCTGCTCGTGCTCGGACTCGTGATCGTCGTCGGCGCGCGCCGCTCGCCGGATGGGATCATGCGCTTCCACAGGAAGCTCCCGCGCGACACGGCGACGCTGCTGCAGGTCACGGTCTTCATCATCGTGCTGCTCGGGCTCTCGCTCGCGGCGCACGACCCGGCGAGCCATCACGTCAAGGCGATCTCGGCCGTCGGTGCGGTCTGCCTGCTGGTTGTTTACCTCGCTTGGGTCGTGCCCTACCTGCGCTCCGACAAAGCGCCCGGAGAGGGAGAGGCGGCCGAGCCCGCGAAGGAGGCGGATCAGGCCGAGCCAAGGCAGGAGCCCAAGCATGGCCCGCGGCTGCCGCTTGCCCTGACGCTCACGCTGCTGCTCTGCGCCGGCGCAGCCTCGGCGTTCGTCTCGGACTGGTTCGTCAACGGCCTGAAGCCGGCGATCGAGCAGCTGCACGTCTCGCAAGCCTTCGCCGGCCTCGTGATCGTCGCGATCGCGGGCAACGCCGTTGAGAACGTCGCCGGCATCGTGCTCGCCTGGAAGGGTCGCTCGGACCTCGCGATCTCGGTCGTGAAGAACTCGGTCGCGCAGATCGCGGCCTTCCTGTTCCCGCTGCTCGTGCTGATCTCCTTCGCGCTGAGCACGGCGCTGACGTTCTCGCTCGCGCCCGTCTACATCGGCGCGCTGCTGCTGACGACGCTCGCGCTCGCGCAGGTCACCGGCGACGGCGAGGCGGCCGAGTTCGAGGGCTGGGCGCTCGTCGCGCTCTACGTCATCCTCGGCACGCTCACGTTGTACGAGTAGCCCGCCGTCCTCTCTCAATAAATTAATAAAGAGATCGAAAGCCGCCGTCGGGGCGCCCGCCGAGGCCGTCGCGGGGGGGCCGAGAGAAACAGCTCGAGCGTCGCGCGAGGAGCGTGTTGGCAGCGCGCCGGCGAAGGTCGCACCCCCCGGCCTCGCAAGCACGCTAAACTCACTCCTACCTCGCGTCTGGGCGGGGTTTTTCTTCGTCCGGACCCGGAATGCAAACCTTTTACGCAGGGATAAGACATGGCCCGCGGAGACGTTCGGATCGCTATCACCCTCGCTTGCGAGGAGTGCAAGCGCCGCAACTACCAGACGAATAAGAGCAAGCGCAACAACCCCGATCGCATCGGGCTGCGCAAGTACTGCCGTTGGTGTCGCAAGCACACCAGCCATCGGGAGACTCGCTAGCGCGGGAGCGCAGCTCGTGGCCCGTGACCGCAAACGTGCAAAGCAGCGTCGCCAACGGCGCGCCCCTGGATCGCGCCATTCTCCGACCACGCAGCCGACCCGCTCGGACGTGCCCGGCGCGCTCGACCACGCCTCCGGTGAGGCCGACGAGTTCGAGGCAGCGCTCGTCCGCGGCGCCGGCGGCGTGCCCGTCGAGCCCGACGCGCCCGGCGGCGATTATGTCGACGCAAGCATCGGCTCCGACGGCAACGTCGACACCGAGCACCTCTCCGAGGGCGAAGTCGAGGCCGAGGCGCTCTCGGAGGGAGACATCGGCGCCAACGAGCTGCAGGAACCCGCCGGCAGCCCCGCGCGCAGGGCGCCCGGCGGCGGAGACGGCAGCGGCGTCACGCCCGAGCAGGCCTCCGGCGCACCGATCCGCGGTGGCAACCGCGTGCTCGCCTTCTTCCGCGCCAGCTGGGCCGAGCTTCAGCGCGTCCAGTGGCCCGATCGCCGGCAGGTCACGCAGGCCACGGCTGTCGTGCTCGGCTTCGTCGCCATCGCCGGCGCCTACCTCGGCCTCGCCGACTTCGTCGCAAAGGAACTCGTCGAATTCATCCTCTGACCTGACGCCCGATGACCGGCGCATCTCTGCGTCCTCGCTCGCTCGCGTGCTATCCGCACGCCACGCTCCCTGCGTCCTTGAGCTGCTTGGTCCTCGAACGTCAGGGCGCGCCCCTCGAATCCCCAACTTCCCTTCCGCAACACCTCTCAGGAGCCTCTGAATGTTTCGTTGGTATGTCGTGAACACTTACTCGGGTCACGAGAACAAGGTCAAGCACAACCTCGAGCACCGCGTCGTCTCGCTCGGGCAGCAGCGCGCCGTGCGCAACGTCGTCGTGCCGACCGAGACGATCATGGAGATGAAGGACAACGTAAAGACCCCTGTCGAGAAGCGCACGATGCCCGGCTATGTGCTCGTCAACATGGAGCTCAACGAGGACTCCTGGGGCGTCGTCAAGGGCACTCCCGGCGTGACCGGCTTCGTCGGCGCCTCCCAGGAGCCAGTGCCGCTGACGCAGGTCGAGGTCGACCGGTTGCTGCACAAGGAGGTCGCCACCGCCACCCGCACGCGCGCCCAGTTCACGATCGGCGAGTCCGTCAAGGTCGTCTCCGGGCCGCTGTCCGACTTCTCCGGCGAGATCTCCGAGATCAACGACGACGCCGCCAAGCTCAAGGTGCTGGTATCAATCTTCGGTCGCGAGACTCCGGTGGAAGTCAGCTTCGACCAAGTCAAGAAGCTCTAGGACGGGAACATGGCAAAGAAGGTCCTCACAACGATCAAGCTGCAAGCCAACGCCGGCCAGGCGAGCCCTGCGCCGCCGGTCGGCCCTGCCCTGGGCCAGCACGGGATCAACATCATGGAGTTCTGCAAGGCCTTCAACGCGCAGACGCAGAGCGAAACGGGAACTGTCATCCCCGTCGTCATCACCGTGTATGAGGACCGCTCGTTCACGTTCATCACGAAGACGCCGCCCGCCGCCGTGCTGATCCGCCAGGCGATCAAAATCAACAAGGGCTCCGGCGAGCCCAACCGCGTCAAGGTCGGCACGATCACGCAGGCCCAGCTGCGCGAGATCGCCGAGCGAAAGCTGCAGGACCTCAACGCGCACGACGTCGACCAGGCCGCCAAGATCATCGCTGGCACCGCCCGCTCGATGGGTGTGGACGTGGCCTCATGAGCGCGCACGGCAAGCGCTACTCAGAGGACCTCGGCAAGGTCGACCGCGAGCGCGAGTACGAGCCGGCCGAGGCCGTCTCGCTCGTGCGCGGCCTCGCCAACGCCAAGTTCGACGAGTCGATCGAGGTCCACGTGCGCACCGGGCTGAACGTGCGCCACGCCGACGAGCAGCTGCGCGGCACGATCGCGCTGCCCAACGGCATCGGCAAGGACGTCAAGGTCGCCGTCTTCGCGCAGGGGCCGAAGGTCGCCGAGGCCGAAGGCGCCGGCGCCGACGTCGTCGGCGGCGATGACCTCGCCAAACGGATCGAGGAGGGCTTCGACGAGTTCGACGTCGCCATCGCCACGCCCGACATGATGTCCGTCGTCGGTCGCCTCGGGCGCATCCTCGGCCCGTCCGGCAAGATGCCCAACCCGAAAGTCGGCACCGTCACGATGGACGTCGCCAAGGCCGTCGAGGAGTCCAAGTCGGGCAAGGTCGAGTACCGCACCGACCGCACCGCGATCGTGCACCTCGTGATCGGCAAGGCCAGCTTCGGCGAGCAGCAGCTGCTCGAGAACTACGCCGCCGTCGTCGAAGAGCTCGTCCGAGCCAAGCCCGCCGTCGCCAAAGGCCGTTACCTGCGCTCGATCACGATGACCTCGACGATGGGTCCCGGCGTCAAGGTCGACCCGAGCCGCACGAAAGACGTCGTCGAAGACGCAGCCGCCGCGGCCGCCGCATAGGCGCACGCGAACTCTCTTCGCCAGCTACACTTCCTCACAACACGCACCGCCCGAGACCCTCGGCGCCGCCGATCGATTCGATCGACGGAGAAGACCGAGGCAGGTTGGAGCGAGCAGCAGCCGCGGTTTGACCCGCGCTCTCTCGTCTGCCTGCATGGGCGAACCGAAACTTCGAGAGCGGCGGGAATCAATGAACCGAGAGCAGAAGGCTGTGGCGATCGAGGAGATCGCCGCCCACATCGACGAGTCGCACGCGATCTTCGCCGTCGACTACCGCGGCATCTCAGTGCCGCAGGTCGCCGAGCTGCGCGCCAAGCTGCGCGACGCCGACGCGACGTTCAAGGTCGTCAAGAACTCGCTCACAGAACGCGCCGCCGACCAGGCCGGGGCCGAGACGTTGAAGGAGTACCTCGCCGGGCCGACCGCGCTGACCTTCGTGCGCGGCGACGTCGCGACCGCCGCCAAGGCGATCGCCGACTACGCCAAAGCCACTCAGCTGCTGCCGTTCAAGGGCGGCCTGGTGGACGGCGCGGTGCTCGACGTCGATCAGCTCCGCTCGCTCTCGCGCCTGCCTTCGCGCGAAGTGCTCTACGGCCAGCTCGTCGGCGTCGTCGCCTCGCCCGTCAGTGGGCTCGTACGCAGCCTCGCCGCGCTCGTCGGTGGCCTTGCCTCCGCGCTTGGCCAGGTGCAGCAGAAGAAGGAGTCCGGCGAGATCCCCGCCGGTGACGCGCCCGCCGCGGTGGCCGACGCGCCCGCTGCCGAGGAGGCCCCCGCCGAGGCTGAGGCGCCTGCCGCCGAGGAGCCCGCCGCTGAGGCTGAGGCTCCGGTGAGCGAGGACGCGCCTGCCGCGGAGGAGCCCGCTGCCGAGGTCGCCCCCGAGACCGAGGCTGCGCCCGAGGAGGCTCCCGCCGAGGAGCCCGCGGCCGACGCGCCTGCCGAGGCCCCCGAGGCCGAAGACAAGACTGAGCCGGCGAACGAGCCGGCGCAAGAGAACGAAAACCAGGCGGACGCATCGGCGCAGGCCGAGCAGGACCCCGCCGATGCGAATCCCACCAAGGAGGACTGAACGAGATGGCAACCAGTACCCAAGATTGGATCGAGGAGCTCAAGGGCATCTCCGTGCTCGAGCTCGCCGAGCGGATCAAGGCGCTCGAGGAGGAGTTCGGCGTCTCCGCCGCAGCCGTGGCCGCACCCGTCGCAGCTGCCGGCGGTGGCGGCGGCGACGCGGCGGCCGAGGAAGAAGGCGGCACTGTCGACGTGATTCTCGCCGGCGCAGGCGACAAGAAGATCCAGGTGATCAAGGTCGTGCGCGCCGCCACAGGGCTCGGCCTGAAAGAGGCCAAGGCGCTCGTCGACGAGGCTCCCAAGCCCGTCAAGGAGGGCCTCGAGAAAGAGGAGGCCGACAAGCTCAAGCAGGAACTCGAGGAGGCTGGGGCTTCCGTCGAGGTTAAGTAACGCTATGCCGATGCGTCGGCGGGCCGCGGCTTCGCGGGCGTCCCGCCGACGCATCGGCTCCGCTCAGCACGGCCCGGGCGCAGGACGCCCCGCCAGGCTGAATGCGATGACCGAGCAAGAGGGCCCCGTACACGCGGGGCCCTTTGTCTGCCGGTAGCCGAGCGCTTGCCGCCCGCGGTTTCGCGGGCAGGCGGCCGACGATCGGCTCCGCTTAGCCCGGCCAGCGCAGGCCAGCGCCAGCGGGACCGATGATGTAGAACGGGTCCGTGCTCGCCAACCGCTCGGTTCCTTCCAGCACGGTCATTCCCGAACTCGTTTACGACGACGTCGAGCGGGCCGTCGATTGGCTGTGCCGGGCGTTCGGGTTCGGCGTCCGCTGGCAGGCGGGCGACCATCGCGCGCAACTGCGCGTGGGTGACGGGGCCGTGGTCGTGCGCGATCGGCCGCCCGACGTCGACTCCGGCGCGCCCGTGCCCGGAGCGTGCTCGTCGGTGCTCGTGCGCGTGGAGGATGTCGACGCCCGGCGCGACGGCGCGGTTGCCTGCGGAGCCCGGGTGGTGCGGGAGCCTCGCGATCATCCCTACGGCGAGCGCCAGTGCACTGTCGAGGACTTGGCCGGCCATCGCTGGACGTTCACGCAGTCGATCGCTGACGTTGCTCCCGAGCAATGGGGTGGCGTATCGGTGGACCTCTCCTAGCAAGCCCACCCAGCGCGGGCCTCGCGGGCGTCTTTAGATTTCGCTCACATTCGCTGATTTTCCGGTAAAGTCCCTGCTGCTGACCAATAGCCGCAGCCGCCCAGAGGCACGACGCCGCGCCACATACGCGGAAGTCGAGGGCGGGGTCCGTGAGCGTCGGCAGCCCACTTCAGGGCGCCGATGGTCTGTGCTATCTTTACGAGTCGCGCTTCGCCGCGCTCCTCTGCCCGTTTCTCGCCCTCCGAAGGAGTCGTTTCTTGGCCGCTGCAGATGCTCTCCGGACGCGCCGTACTTTCGCGCGCCTCAACAAGACCGTTGATGTACCCAACCTGATCGACATCCAGCGCCGCTCGTTTTCATGGCTGACCGACCCTGAGAAGGGCGGTCTGCGTGAGACGATCGACGACATCTCGCCAATCGAGGACTACACGGGCAACCTCGCCGTGCAGTTCGGCGAGTTCGTCTTCGACGAGCCCGTCGCCTCGCTCGAGCAGTGCCGCGAGAAGGACCTCACCTACGCGCGTCCGCTCACCGTGACGGTCGCCTTCATCAACCGTGAGACCGGTGAGATCCGCGAGCAGTCTGTCTTCATGGGCGACTTCCCGTGGATGACCGAGCGCGGAACGTTCGTGATCAACGGCACCGAGCGCGTCGTCGTGACGCAGCTCGTGCGTTCGCCGGGCGCCTACCTGATGGAGCCCAAGGACCGCGAGAAGCAGGTCTTCATCGCCAACCTGATGCCCGCGCGTGGCTCGTGGCTGGAGCTCGAGATCGACAAGAAGGGCAAGGTCTTCGTCCGCATCGACCGCAAGCGCAAGCTCCCGGTGACGGTGCTATTGCGCGCGATGGGCTACGCGACCGATGAGGAGATCCTGCGGCTGTTCGAGAACTCGCTGTACATCCGCAACACGATCGACGCCGACACGGAGGTCACGCGCACCGAAGACGGCGCGCTGATCGAGCTGTTCAAGAAGCAGCGTCCGGGCGAGCCGCCGAGCGTCGACAACGCCAAGGCGCTGCTCAACCAGCTGTTCTTCGACCCCAAGCGCTACGACCTCACGCGCGTCGGGCGCTACAAGCTCAACTCGCGCCTGAAGCAGTCGACCGACCTCGACGTACGCACGCTGACGAAGGACGACATCGTCGCTCTGATCCAGGAGCTGGTGAGCCTGCCGAAGATTCTCGGCATTCCCGAGGACGGCGAGGTCGAGATCAAGGACTACGCGGCTGAGGCGATGAGCATGCCGCGCGAGCCGGTTGCCGAGCACCTCGACGAGTACGAGCACTTCGGCAACCGCCGCCTGCGCACCGTCGGCGAGCTGATCCAGGAGGCCTTCCGCATCGGCCTCTACCGGATGGAGCGCGTCGTGCGCGAGCGCCTGACGACCGAGGACGCGGACACGATCACGCCGCAGACGATCATCAACATCCGCCCCGTCGTGGCCGCGCTGAAGGAGTTCTTCGGCTCCTCGCAGCTCTCGCAGTTCATGGACCAGACGAATTCGCTGGCCGGGCTCACGCACCGCCGCCGCCTCTCGGCGCTAGGTGCCGGAGGGCTCACGCGCGAGCGCGCCCCGATCGAGGTGCGCGACGTGCACCCGACCCACTACGGGCGCATGTGCCCGATCGAGACTCCCGAGGGACCGAACATCGGTCTGATCGGCTCGCTGTCCTCGTTCGCCGAGGTCTCCGAGTACGGCTTCGTCACGACCCCCTACCGCGTGGTCAAGGACGGCGTCGTCACCGAGGAGGTCGTCCGCCTCGATGCGACCCAGGAAGAGGAGCTGCTGATCGCGCAGGCGAACACGCCGGTCGACGCGAAGACGGGCAAGCTGAAGGGCTCGGAGATCCTCTGCCGCACGCAGGCCGGCCAGTACGTCACGGTCGGCCCGAAAGACGTCGACCTCGTCGACGTATCGCCCGAGCAGATCTGGTCGGTCGCGACGGCGATGATCCCGTTCCTCGAGCACGACGACGCCAACCGCGCGCTGATGGGCTCGAACATGCAGCGCCAGGCCGTGCCGCTGTTGAAGACCGACGCTCCGCTGGTCGGTACCGGCATGGAGCGCCGCGCGGCGCTCGACACGGGCGACGTGCTGCTGTCGAAGACGACCGGCACGGTCGAGTACGTCGACGCCGACCAGATCGTGGTCCAGGGCTCTGACGGCAAGCAGGAGTACGAGCTGCAGAAGTTCATGCGCTCCAACCAGGGCACGCTGATCCACCACAAGCCGCGCGTTTCCAGCGGCCAGAAGGTCAAGGCCGGCGACGTGCTCGCCGACGGCTCCTCGACCGATCGCGGCGAGATGGCGCTCGGCAAGAACCTGATGGTCGCCTTCATGTCCTGGGAGGGCTACAACTTCGAGGACGCGATCATCCTCTCCAAGCGCCTCGTGCAGGACGACGAGCTCACCTCGATCCACATCGAGGAGTACGAGATCGACGCGCGCACGACGAAGCTCGGCGAGGAGGAGATCACGCGCGACATTCCGAACCGCTCGGAGGAGTCGCTGCGCAACCTCGACGACCGCGGCATCGTCCGCGTCGGCGCCGAGGTGATCTCCGGCGACCTGCTCGTCGGCAAGGTCACGCCGAAGGGCGAGACCGAGCTGACGGCCGAGGAGAAGCTGATCCGCGCGATCTTCAAGGAGAAGGCGCGCGAGGTACGCGACACCTCGCTGAAGGTGCCCCACGGCGAGGGTGGCGTCGTGATCGACGTGAAGACCTTCAGCCGCGACGCCGGCGATGACCTGCCGCCGGGCGTCAACGACCTCGTGCGCGTGTTCGTCGCCAAGAAGCGCAAGATCTCCGAGGGCGACAAGCTCGCGGGCCGTCACGGC
The DNA here is from genome assembly GCA_963717665.1 of uncultured Solirubrobacteraceae bacterium. Lineage (GTDB taxonomy): Bacteria > Actinomycetota > Thermoleophilia > Solirubrobacterales > Solirubrobacteraceae > Palsa-744. The sequence continues at coordinate 1,562,905 of OY970348.1, read as the reverse complement.
AACAAGGGTGTGATCTCGAAGATCGTCGACCAGCAGGACATGCCGTTCCTCGAGGACGGCACGCCGGTCGACGTGATCCTCAACCCGCTGGGCGTGCCCTCGCGCATGAACGTCGGGCAGATCCTCGAGACCCACCTCGGCTGGGCCGCGGCTCAGGGCTGGTACGACGACGGCACCGAGGCCTACAAGGAAGCCCACGAGAACGGCGGCAACGGCAAGGTCTACGTGGCCACGCCGGTGTTCGACGGTGCGACCGTCGCAGACGTCGACACGGCGCTGGTGAAGTGGCAGGACGCGCACACCGGGCGGATCCGCATGGACGTCGACAAGTCCCGCCGCGACGGCGAGCAGGCGTCGGGCAAGATGACGCTGTTCAACGGCCGCTCCGGCGAGCCGTTCGAGGAGCAGGTGACGGTGGGCTACATGTACATCCTCAAGCTCCTGCACCTCGTCGACGACAAGATCCACGCTCGCTCGACCGGCCCCTACTCGCTCGTCACCCAGCAGCCGCTGGGCGGCAAGGCGCAGTTCGGCGGTCAGCGCTTCGGCGAGATGGAGGTCTGGGCGCTCGAGGCATTCGGCGCCGCCTACACGCTGCAGGAGATGCTCACGATCAAGTCCGACGACACGGTCGGGCGTGTGAAGGCATACGAGGCGATCGTCAAGGGCGAGAACATCGCCGAGCCGTCGATCCCGGAGTCGTTCAAGGTCCTGCTCAAGGAGATGCAGTCGCTCGCGCTCGACGTGAACGTCGTCTCCGAGGAGGGCCAGCGCGCGGAGATCCGCGACGAAGACGACGACCTCCTGCGTGCCGCAGAGGAGCTCGGCATCGACCTCTCGGGCGTGCGCGCCCTGAGCGGCGACGCGGCCGACGAGGCGGTCGAGGGCGAGGACGCCACCGACGCCGAGCCGTCCACCAACGGCTCCAACGGCTCCGACCCCGAGGCAGTGGCCGAGGAGGGCGGCGCCGAGGCGCCGCTCGATCTCGAGGCGCTCGAGGAGATCGCCGAGGACGCACCAGAGGTGGCAGAGACGTAGTCGATGGCGCCGGCGCCGCGCGATGTCGCGGCGCACGGGGCCAAGGCCCCGGAAGGCGGTTCTCAGCAGCCCCGCAGCAGCACCCCGCAGCACCGACTAGATCCGATTCACCCGCGAGCGAAAGCTAGAGCCACATGATCGACATCAACAACTTCGACGCCATCGAGATCTCACTCGCCTCCTCCAAGCAGATCCGCAGCTGGAGCTCCGGCGAGGTGATCAAGCCCGAGACGATCAACTACCGCACGCTCAAGCCGGAGAAGGACGGGCTCTTCTGCGAGCGCATCTTCGGCCCGACGAAGGACTGGGAGTGCTACTGCGGCAAGTACAAGCGCGTCCGCTACAAGGGCATCGTCTGCGAGCGCTGCGGCGTTGAGGTCACGCGCTCGAAGGTCCGTCGCGAGCGCATGGGCCACGTCGACCTGGCCGCCCCGGTCAGCCACATCTGGTTCTTCAAGGGCGTCCCGAGCCGGATCGGTTACCTGCTCGACATGGCGCCCAAGGAACTCGAGAAGGTCCTGTACTTCGCCGCATCGATCGTCACGTGGGTGGACGACGAGGCGCGCACGAAGGACATCGACTCGCTCGAGAAGGAGGTCAACAAGGTCCTCGACGCCTACGCCGCCGAGCGCGAGGAGCGCGTGCTGGAGCTGCAGGAGTCGCTCAAGCGCCGTGAGAAGTACCTGCAGAACGGCAAACAGACCCACTTCAACGACGAAGACCACATGTGGGCGGACTCGCTCGACGTCAACCTCTCGAAGATCTCCGACGAGGAGCGCGAGAAGCTGACCAAGGAGCTGACGAAGGCCTTCGAGGCCGACATCTCCGACACCGAGGCCTACATCGAAGACGCGGCCGAGCGCATGCGCAACGTGTGGGAGCTGTTCAAGACGATGGAGCCCAAGCAGATCGAGCACGACGAGGCGACCTTCCGCGAGCTGAAGGAGCGCTTCGGCTCCTCCTACGGCTTCGGCGAGTACTTCCGCGGCGGCATGGGCGCCGAAGCTGTCCGCGACCTGCTCCAGCAGGTCGACCTCGAGGCCGAAAGGATCGAACTCGAGGACCAGGTCAAGACCGGCAAAGGCCAGAAGCAGGCCCGCGCGGTCAAGCGCCTGAAGGTCGTCTCGGCCTTCATCCAGTCCGGCAACAAGCCGGAGATGATGGTGCTCGACGCGGTGCCCGTGATCCCGCCCGAGCTGCGCCCGATGGTGCAGCTGGACGGCGGGCGCTTCGCCACATCCGACCTGAACGACCTCTACCGCCGCGTGATCAACCGCAACAACCGCCTCAAGCGGCTGCTCGACCTCGGCGCGCCGGAGATCATCGTCAACAACGAGAAGCGCATGCTGCAGGAGGCCGTCGACGCGCTGTTCGACAACGGCCGCCGCGGCCGCCCGGTCACCGGGCCCGGCAACCGTCCGCTGAAGAGCCTCTCGGACATGCTCAAGGGCAAGCAGGGACGCTTCCGTCAGAACCTGCTCGGCAAGCGCGTGGACTACTCAGGACGCTCGGTGATCGTCGCCGGCCCGTACCTGAAACTGCACCAGTGCGGCCTGCCGAAGATCATGGCACTCGAGCTGTTCAAGCCGTTCATCATGGCCCGTCTGGTCGAGCGCAAGTCCGCGCAGAACATCAAGGCGGCCAAGAAGATGGTCGACTCGATGATCGGCGAGGTGTGGGACGTGCTCGAGGAGGTCATCCACGAGCACCCGGTGCTGCTCAACCGCGCACCGACCCTGCACCGTCTGGGCATCCAGGCGTTCGAGCCGCTGCTCGTCGAGGGCAAGGCGATCCAGGTCCACCCGCTCGTCTGTCACGCCTTCAACGCCGACTTCGACGGCGACCAGATGGCCGTGCACCTTCCGCTGTCGGCCGAGGCGCAGGCCGAGGCGCGCATCCTGATGCTCTCCTCCAACAACATCCTCTCGCCGGCTCACGGCGCGCCGCTGGCGACACCGACGCAGGACATGATCCTCGGCGCCTACTACCTGACCTACGGCCCGGAAGCGGACGAGCTGTCGAAGATCGACCGCACGACGCACGAGCCGCGCCCGCACGTGTTCCGCACCGCGCAGGAGGCCGAGCTCTCCTACGAGGGTCGCGTGGTCAAGCTGCACGACCTCGCCGAGTTCCGTCCGTACGGGCGCGAGGGCGGCCACGTGCTGACGACGATCGGGCGGATCATCTACAACGACCGCATCGAGCGTGCGCTCGCGGAGGCGCTCGGCGACGAGTTCGACGCCTCCAAGTACACGTTCGTCAACCAGTCGATGAAGAAGCGCGACACGACGCGGTTGATCGACATGCTCGTGCAGACCTACGGCGCGACGACGATCTCGCTCGTGCTCGACGCGTTCAAGGACCTCGGCTTCAAGTACGCCACGCAGGCGGGGATCACGATCTCCAAGAACGACGTGGTCGTGCCGCCGAGCAAGCAGAAGATCCTCGACAGCTACGAGGCGCAGGTCGGCGAGATCTCAGACCAGTACGACATGGGCCTGATCACGCAGGAGGAGCGTCACGAGGCGGTCGTCGAGAAGTGGAACGCCGCGACCGACGAGGTCGCCGACGCGATGGTCGCGAACCTCGAGACACTCAACCCGATCTTCATGATGGCCAACTCGGGTGCGCGTGGCTCGTTCAAGCAGATCCGCCAGCTGGCCGGCATGCGTGGCCTGATGGCCAACCCGAAGGGTGAAATCATCGAGCGCCCGATCAAGGCCAACTTCATGGAGGGCCTGTCGGTGCTCGAGTACTTCATCTCCACGCACGGCGCGCGAAAGGGTCTCGCCGACACGGCTCTGCGTACGGCCGACTCCGGCTACCTCACGAGGCGCCTGGTCGACGTCGCCCAGGACGTGATCATCCGCGAGCCCGACTGCGGCACCGAGGACCACATCGAGATGCCCGTGTTCAAGGACGGCGGTGAGCCCAACGACGGCCTCGTCGGGCGCGTCGCCGCGCTGGACATCACGACCAAGCGCAATCGCATGCTCGCCGAGCAGGGCTCGGAGATCGGGCGCGCGCAGCTCGCGGACATGGTCGAGGCGTTCGCCGACGACCACGAGAAGGGCAACCCGGTCACGGTGCCGGTGCGCTCGGTGCTGAAGTGCGAGGCGCAGAGCGGCGTGTGCCAGGCCTGCTACGGGCGGGCGATGGCGACCGGCGCGCTCGCGCAGATCGGCGACGCCGTGGGCATCATCGCGGCGCAGTCGATCGGCGAGCCCGGCACGCAGCTGACGATGCGTACGTTCCACACCGGCGGCGTTGCCGGCGCGGACATCACGCACGGTCTGCCGCGCGTGGTCGAGCTGTTCGAGGCGCGCAAGCCGAAGGGCCTGGCGAAGATCGCCGAGCAGGACGGCGTCGTCTCGATCGAGGAGACCGACAAGGCGCTGACCGTCGTGATCACCGACGAGGCCGGCGAGGAGCACCGCCACGCCTTCCCGCGCCGCACGCGTCTGTTCGTCGGCCAGCGGCGAGAAGATCAACGCCGGCAAGCAGCTCAACGAGGGGTCGGTCTACCCGCACGAGCTGCTGGCGATCCGCGGACGGACCGACACCGAGGTCTACCTCGTCAAAGAGGTCCAGGAGGTCTACAAGTCCCAGGGCGTCGACATCAACGACAAGCACATCGAGCTGATCGTTCGTCAGATGCTGAAGAAGGTGCGCGTCGACCAGAAGGGCGACACCGACTACCTGCCCGGGCAGTTCGTCGACCGCTTCGAATTCGCCAAGGTCAACGACGAGATCGTCAACAAGAAGGGCGAGGCCGCGCAGTTCGAGGACATCATCCTCGGCATCACCAAGGCCTCGCTGAACACGGACTCGTTCCTCTCGGCGGCCTCCTTCCAGGAGACCACCAAGGTGCTGACCGACGCGGCGCTCGAGGGCAAGACGACCGCCTCAACGGTCTGAAGGAGAACGTGATCATCGGCAAGCTGATCCCGGCGGCGACCGGCCTGAAGCGCTACCGGCGGATCGAGATCGAACCGTCCGAACCGCTGCCGCGCGCGATCGACGATGTCGGCCTGCTCGACCAGGACGAGATCGCGGCCGAGCTCGGACTGTCCGGCGGCGAGAGCTTCGGCGGCGGCTACGGGCAGGAGTTCGACGCCGACCTGGCATCGCTCGAGAAGATCGGCGCCGGCGACACCGACCCGGGCTTCGTCGAGGAGCTCGCCGAGCTCGAGGTCCCTCCAGAGGAGCCGAGCGGGGAGTAGGCAGTACGGCGGGATACCGGCTGGCTGGGAGCGCTCTCAGCCAGCCGGAAGCCATCTCGCTAGCCGGCTGCTCGGAGCTCCTCGGCCCAGGCGCCGAGCAGCTGCGCCTCGCGCTCGGTCAGCCCGTGCTCGGGCTCGGTCTGCACGAGCAGCGTCGGCGCCGAGCGCGCCGCTGCCCACTCGTGGCAGGCCGGATTGAGCGCGTCGTCGATCCACGCCAGCGCACGAACGCCTGCGAACTCGTCGATCGCCGCCAGCTTCCAGTGTGCGTTCGCGCGCCCGACGCTTCGCTCGAAGCGCAGGAACGGCAGCGCCGGAGGCAGGCCGAGCAGGTGGGGGAGGTGCTCGTTGGCCTTCTCCTCCCAGCCGCTGCACCAGGCGAGCTCGAAATGAGGTTGCAAGTCGAGCAGGTGAGCGGCGGCCATGGACGAAAGAAAATGGGGCATGCCGTCGATCGAATGGAACGAGCCCGCCCGTCCCGCAAACGGGCTCCCCGAGGAACGGTCCGTCCCGCCGAACAGCGAGATCACGCCGTCGATGTCCACGAGCAGCAGCGGCTTGCCCGTCAACGGCTCGGGCTGCAGGCCGCGCGGCGCGAGATCAGCCCCGTCCTTGTGCGGATCGGCGCTTGAGAAACCTGAGATTCTTTATCTATCTCTTTAGTTTCCACGAAGGTATTGAGGGGTACTCTCCAGCGACGGCCGATATGCCGAACGTTGGGGGCAGGCAGTAAAGCAGCCGGTCAAGACCGTCGATCCCCACTCACGCAGCGCCTGAGCTCCCCAACTTCCTCATGACCCTAGACCTCGGCATCCTCCTAGCGCTCGCCTGCGCCTTCGTCGCGAACCTCGGCTTCTTCTACAAGCACCGCGGCGCCAACTCGGTAGCCGAAGGTCGACGTTCGCCACCCCTTCGCGCTCCGCGCGCCAGCTGTACTCCTCGAAGTGGTTCACGATCGGCATGATCACGGCCACGATCAGCTGGGGCCTGCACGTGGCGGCCCTCGCGCTCGCACCGATGTCCGTGATCCAGGTCGCGCTCGCCGCCGGCGTCGTCTTCATCGCAGTGATGGCCGACCGCCTGTTCGGCTTCGAGGTCGGGCGTCGCCAGTGGATCGGCCTCGTCGCTGATGGCCGTCGGCCTGGTCGTGCTCGGCATCACCGCTGCCGGCGATGCATGGCGCGCACTCGCAGTTCTCCGTCGCCGCGATGATCGCCTTCGAGGCCGGTCTGTTCGGCCTCGGCGGACTGCTTGATCATGGGTCCCGCGCATAGGCGGCCCCGTCGAGCACCACGGCGTCATGCTCGGCGCCGCCGCCGGCATCCTGTTCGGCGTCTCCGACACCGCGATCAAGGCGCTCACCGGCATCACCGGGGCGCATGGCTTCCTCGGCCTGCTGCTCAGCCCCTGGCTGATCGTCGCCGTCGCCGCCTCGATCGTCGCCTTCTACGCCTCCGCGCGCGGCCTGCAGGATGGAGACGCGGTCCCCGTGATCGCCGTCACCGGCACGGCCGCCAACATCGCCGGCATCACCGGCGGGATCCTCGTGTTCGGCGACCCGATGGCCGGCAGCCCGCTTGGAATCACGCTGCAGGCGATCGCCTTCGTCGCCGTGATCGTCGCCGCCGCGATGATGCCCGCTCCGGTGCGTGCAGCCGGCGCAGCCGCAAGCGCTTAGCGCTGCTAGCATCCCGGGCCGAATGCCGACCACCTCTCAGCTCGTGCGCAAGGGCCGCGTGGCCCCGAAGAAGAAGCTCGCCACCCCTGGCCTGAAGTCAGGCGCCGGGCGCAAGAAGAAGGTCGCCGCCCCGCAGCGCCGCGGCGTCTGCACGCGTGTCTACACGACGACCCCGAAGAAGCCTAACTCCGCGCTGCGCAAGGTCGCGCGCGTGCGTATCTCCGGCTCGATCGAGGTCACCGCATACATCCCCGGTGAGGGCCACAACCTGCAGGAGCACTCCGTCGTGCTCGTCCGCGGCGGTCGCGTCAAGGACCTGCCTGGCGTGCGCTACAAGGTCGTGCGCGGCACGCTCGACGCGGCCGGCGTGAGCGATCGCAAGCAGGGCCGCTCGCAGTACGGCGTGAAGAAGAAATAGATGCCCCGCCGCGCAGCTGCCCAGATCCGGCCGGTTGAGCCGGACCCCGTTCACCGCTCGAAGCTCGTCCAGCAGGTCATCAACAAGGTGATGCTCGACGGCAAGAAGTCGACGGCCGAGCGGATCGTCTACGACGCCCTCGCACTGATCGCCGAGCGCTCCGACAAAGACCCGATCGAGTCACTCGAGGCTTCGATCCGCACGCTCACGCCCACGCTCGAGGTCAAATCGCGCCGCGTCGGTGGTGCCACCTACCAGGTACCTGTCGAGGTCGCCTCGCGTCGCGCGCGCACGCTCGCCGTACGCTGGCTCGTCGAGTTCGCCCGTCAGCGTCGCGAGAAGACGATGGCGCAGCGGCTCGCCAACGAGTTGATGGATGCTCAGTCCCAGCAGGGTGGCGCGTACAAGCGCAAGGACGACATCTATCGCATGGCGCAGGCCAACAAGGCCTTCGCCCACTACCGCTGGTAGCGGGCCGATGACCGGCGCTGGCCGATCTCCGATCGGTCGGTGTCCTCGCTCGCTCGCCTGCAAAGCAGGCCACGCTCCCTGCGTCCTTGGCTCGCTTGGTCCTCGGCCCGCTATGGGCTGATTGCATTCGCCCTGCTGGTGGGAGGTGTCGACGACGGCGCGCGGCTCACGCTGAGTTGTGTTTGCGCGCACGCATGATCCGCACCCAGCCGCGGATCGCTACCGCTGCGCCCATGAGCCACAAGATTGCGCCCACGGTGGTCGCGGCGCCTTGGTGCGGGAAGGCCGCCAGCAGCGCTGCGCCGACGACGATCAGGATGGCCGCGAGTACGAGCGAACGTTTGCCCGGCTTGCCCGACAGTCCGAAGAGACGCAGGCTCCGCTGTATCGCGCGCGACCGCTCGCGTGTCTCCTGCACGTTCTCACCCCGCCGCTTCTGAAGGCTTGATCCACGCCACGACGCTCGCGTGGCCGGGTTGCGTCGGTGCGCTGCCGTCGTCTGCACGCAGCTCGCGTTCCAGTCGCTCCACACCTCGGCGCAACTCGTCGGCGTGGTCGCGTTGCATGCGCTCGAAGTAGCTGGTCTGCGCGCGGCGCTCGGGGTCGAGGATCAGCTCGGGATGGCCGAGCATCGCGGCCATCGAGCCGTCCTGCAGATCCTCGTAGACGACCGGGAGGCGCCGCGCTCCGGGCAGCTCGGCGAGTAACTGTGCCACGGGCATGTGCGTCTCATTCATCCACGGGCGCGAGCTCGGGAAGTAGTCCAGGCACCACGCGTCGGCGATGTCCTCGCGCATGAACACCATCAGCGCGAGGCGGCCGCCCGGACGCAGCACGCGCTTTGCCTCGGCGAGCGCTTGCGCTGGGTCATCGACGTGATGGAGCATCGACACGAGCATCGCCGCGTCGAAGCTCGCGTCGGCGATCGGCAGGCGCGTGGCATTGGCGCGTACCGTCTCGAGTCCCTTGGCCCCGGCCTGCGCGAGCATCTGCGCGGAGCGATCGACAACGGTCGGCTGCCAGCCCTCGCCGGCGAGGGCGAGCGCGTAGTTTCCCGTGCCGCCGCCGATGTCGGCCAGTTGAGGGCCGGGCGCGCCCGCGAGTGCACGGCGCAAGGGGGCGAGCACCGACGGGCTCGCGCCGCGCGTGGTGTCGTAGGCGAGCGCCTGCCGCGAGTAGTCGGAGAGCAGGCCCATGGCTCACGGGAAGTTACTCGTCGGCTACCGCATTGCTCGGCCAACAGGGCCTTCGCCTACTACGGCTGGTAGCGACCGGCGGCACGCTACGGCGTCCTCCGTGCTCGTGCCTTGGCGGCGCGCTCACTCGCCGACAAATCGGCGCGCAAGCTGAATGAGTTCAGCGACTGCCTCACGCGCATCGTCAATGCTGGCCTGGGGGACGAAACCTGCTGCATACGAGGCTTCGTTTCGGCGCTCACGGGAGGCGTCAAGCCGCTCAAGCAGTTCCTCGTTGTCGCCGTCGAGATGACTGAGAGCGACTTCGAGGCGAAGAATGTGTGAGCGATCGCCTGGCGTGACCCGTTGGCCAGCCGCCTGAAGAATTGCGTCGCAGGCAGCTACCGCAGCGTTGTGCAGAAGCACTGACCGGGATTCCGACCCTAGTCCAGAGAGATTCGCGTCCTCGAAGAATGCCTCCGATTGTGCCAAGAAGACGCGCGCCCCAATGCGGTCGGCATGGACCTGTTCGAGCCGCGATTCAGTCATCCGCCCGCAACGCTCGAGAGATCGCCGACAAGCACTGTGACGGGAGCCTCCAGGACGCGCCGCGCGAAGCTGGATCGCTCGGCGAGCAGTTGCCCGAACTCATGGTCTCTGAGCACCGTTATGTCCACTGTGCGTCCGGCTTCCTTGCCGATTGGGCGTACGAGGCGGCGCAGTTCCCGCAGGTCGGCGTCTCCGACGACGAGAACATCGATGTCGCTGTTCGGCCGACGGGTGCCCGAAGGCCACGAGCCATAGATCACTGCTGCGTGAATATCGGGGCGATCAAGAGTCGCTCGCAACTGCTCCTCGACACCGACCGAGCGACGCAGCAGATCGGCAAGTGGCTCGTAAAAAGCGTCATCAGTCGCGGCGGAAAATCGGTGAGGGCGGGCTGTGGCGTCGCGTGTGACGATGCCAGCGGATTCCGCCCTACCCAGCTCACGATGAACGGATGACTGGGGTGAACCCAATGCGCTGGCAAGTTCGTGAAGCGTCCAATTGCGCTCCGGCTGCAGCAGCAGTAGCGCGAGCATCCGGATCTGCATGTCAGAGCGGAAAAGCGGCAACACTGCCGGAGCCGAGGTTCTCATTGTTGAGAAGTATATCCCTGGAAAGCGAAAGTCATGGCCTGTGTGCGCGCGTCGTTGACAGCCCCTTGAAGAAATAAGCTTCGGTACCTAAACTTAAGGTACCGAATGGCTTCCACGGAGACGACAGACCTCAAGACCTCGCCCGGCTCGGGCCCGGCGGCGACGGCGGCGCAAGCCCCCGGTACGTCCGCGCTCGACCACGGCCCGGAAGCGCACGACCGCATCGAGCCCTACGTCTGGAAGATCGCGGGCGTCGTGATCCTCGGGATGATCATGTCGATCCTCGACACGACGATCGTCAACGTCGCGCTGCGACACGCTCGGCCACGATCTGCACAGCTCGATCTCGCAGATCCAGTGGGTCGTGACCGGCTACCTGCTCGCGCTGGCGGCCGTGATCCCCGCTGACCGGCTGGGCGGCGCGTCGCTTCGGCGCCAAGCGCGTGTACATCGACCTCGCTCGTGCTCTTCACGGTCGGCTCGGCGCTCTGCGCGGCTCGCCGACATCGACGCACCTCGCTGGTCGTCTTCCGCGTGCTGCAGGGCATCGGCGGCGGCATGATCATGCCGGTCGCGCAGCTGATCATGGCCGCAGGTCGCCGGGCCCAAGCGGATGGGCCGCGTGATGGGCATCGTCGTCGATGCCGGCGATGCTCGCGCCGATCCTCGGACCGGTCGTCGGCGGCCTGATCCTGCAGAACCTGCACTGGTCGTGGATCTTCTTCGTCAACGTGCCGATCGGCGATCGTCGCCTTCGTGCTCGGCCTGGCGGATGCTGCCGCAGACCGGACTCCGGCGAGGCCGGGCGCGCTCGACGTGCTCGGGCTGGCGCTGCTCGTCGACGGCCTCGCCGCGATCGTCTACGGCCTCAGCCAGATCGGCACGCACAGGCAGCCTGACCGCGCCGATCGTCGTCTGGCCGATCGTCGATCGGCGATCGTGCTGCTCGGGCGTCTTCGGCTGGCACGCGCTGCGCGTCGAGCGCCCGCTGCTCGACGTGCGCCTGTACGCCAACCGCGTCTTCGCCGCCGCCTCGCTGACCACCTTCGGCCTCGGCGCGGCGCTGTTCGGGGCGATGATCCTCGTGCCGCTCTACTACCAGCAGGTCCGCGACGAGAGCGTGATCGTGACCGGGCCTGCTGGTCGGTCCGCAGGGCCTCGGGATGCTGCTCGTGATGCCGCTCACCGGCCGCCTGACCGCAGCGCTTCGGCGGCGGGCGCGTCGCGCTCGTCGGCGTGCTCGCTGCTCTGCGCTCAGCTCGATCCCGCTCGCCTTCATCGGCGCGAACACCTCGATCGCCTACATCTCCGTGGTGCTGCTGCTGCGCGGCGTCGGCATCGGCCTCTCGCTTCATGCCCGCGATGACCGTCGCCTTCGCGGCGCTGCGCACCCGACCAGCTCTCCGACGCGACGCCGCAGATGAACGTGCTGCAGCGGATCGGCGGCGCGATCGGCACCGCGGTGCTGGCGGTCGTGCTGCAGCGCGCGACGCGGCGCCACGCCGCGACCAAGCTCGCCGAGCGCCTTCGGCACCGCCTACTGGTGGTCGGTCGGGATCTGCGTGCTCTCGCTGATCCCGTGCGTCGTCCTGCTGCGCGCCGAGAACCCGCGCGCGCGCCGAGCGAGGCGGCGGCCAGACGCCGAGGCCGGCGCCGAGCCGCTCGGGGTCTAAGCGATGGGCGCCGCGACAACCGCAAAGCAGGACGCTCAGGCCCGGACCGGCGAGCTGAGCCCGGCGCTGACCGAGCTCGGCCAGGCCTTCCGCCACGTCTTCCGCGCGGTCAGCCGCCTGCGCGGGCGCGACACGCACCTGGTCGGCTCGGAGCTCAGCCACGCGCAGTTCGAGCTGCTGATCGAGCTCGACGAGCGCGGTGAGCTGCCGGCGGGCGAGCTGGCGGCGGCGGCCCGGCTGACGCCTGCGACGGTCACGCAGATGCTCGACCACCTGGCCGAGTCGGGGCATGTCGAACGCGTGCGCTCGGAGACCGACCGCCGCGTGGTCGTCTCGCGGCTTACCGAGCAGGGCAGGGGCAAGATCGTGGCCAAGCGAGCGGCCTGGCAAAGTCGCTGGCAGGCAGCGCTCGGCTCTGTCTCAGAGCGCGACCTGCGGGCCGCGACGGGGGTGCTCGAAAAGCTCGGCGCGATGTTCGAGCAGACCCCCGCGGACGCCCCATGCGACCCTCCCGAGGAGGGTCTGCAAGGCACCTCGCAGACGCCGCGATAGCCCGTAGAAAAGCGAAATTGCTCTGCTATAGTCGGCCTCGCGTCGCGCGTGTGCGCAGGCAGTTCATTGCGCCCTCGACGGAGTCGCAAATCAAGATGGAGACCTCGATCAGATAGCGAAGCGGACGGTCCACCCAAGACCAGTAGCGCGCGTGGACCCGAGGGGTCCATTTTTTTCGCCCAAAGCGCCCGTCGCTCGACCCCCCACTTACTGATGCCACGCAAGTACACACTCGAAAACACCCGCAACATCGGGATCATGGCGCACATCGACGCCGGCAAGACGACGACGACCGAGCGCATCCTCTACTACACCGGTCGCACGTACAAGATCGGTGAGGTACACGAGGGCGCGGCCGTGATGGACTGGATGGAGCAGGAGCAGGAGCGCGGCATCACGATCACTTCGGCGGCCACCACGGCAGAGTGGAAAGGGCACCGGATCAACATCATCGACACGCCGGGCCACGTCGACTTCACGGTCGAGGTCGAGCGCTCGCTGCGCGTGCTCGACGGCGCGATCGCGCTGTTCGACTCGGTCGCCGGCGTCGAGCCCCAGTCTGAGACGGTCTGGCGCCAGGCCGACAAGTACCACGTCCCGCGGATCGCCTACATCAACAAGATGGACCGCATCGGCGCGGACTTCGACCGCGGCGTGCAGACGATGATCGACCGCCTCGGCGCGCACCCGGTGCCGATCCAGCTGCCGATCGGCAACGAGGCCGACTTCCTCGGCATCGTCGACCTGGTGAAGATGAAGGCGATGGTCTACAAGGACGAGCTCGGCACCGAACAGGAAGAAAACGAGATTCCGGAGCACCTGCTCGAAGCGGCCGAGGCCGCTCGCGAACACCTGCTCGAGGAGGTCTCCCACTACGACGACAACTTGCTCGAGCTGATCCTCGAAGAATCGGAGATCCCCGAGGACGTGCTGAAGGCGGCGATTCGCAAAGCGACGCTGTCGACCAAACTGACGCCGGTGCTGTGCGGCTCGTCGTTCAAGAACAAGGGCGTGCAGCCGCTGCTGGACGCGGTGATCGACTACCTGCCCTCGCCGTTGGACGTCCCGCCGGTCGTCGGCACCGAGCTGATCAAAGGCGAGGAGGAGGAGCGCCAGGTCGTGCGCAAGGCGGACGACTCAGAACCCTTCTCGGCGCTCGCGTTCAAGATCGCGGCCGATCCCTACGTCGGCAAGCTGACCTACTTCCGCGTCTACTCGGGAAAGCTCCAGGCGGGCTCGCGCGTGCTCAACGTCGGCAGCGGGCGCACCGAGCGGATCGGGCGCATCCTGATGATGCACGCCAACGATCGCGAGGAGGTCGAAGAGGTCTACGCGGGCGACATCGCCGCGGCGGTGGGCATCAAGCAGGTGATCACGGGCGACACGCTCGCGGCGCCGGACGCTCCCGTGCACCTCGAGAAAATCGTCTTCCCGGAGCCCGTGATCAAGGTCGCGGTCGAGCCGAAGACGAAGGCCGACCAGGAGAAGATGTCGATCGCGCTCGGCCGTCTGGCCGAGGAGGACCCGACCTTCCAGGTGCGCACCAACGAAGAGACCGGCCAGACCGAGATCTCGGGCATGGGCGAGCTGCACCTGGAGGTGCTCGTCGACCGGATGAAGCGCGAGTTCGGCGTCGAGGCCAACGTCGGGCGCCCGCAGGTCTCCTACCGCGAGACGGTACGTGCGACGGTCGAGAAGATCGAAGGCAAGTTCGTCCGCCAGACGGGTGGCTCGGGTCAGTTCGGCGTGGTCTACATCACCCTCGAGCCGGCGCCGGGCGAGGGCTTTGAGTTCGTCAACAAGATCAAGGGCGGGAACATCCCCTCGGAATACATCCCGGCCGTCAAGCAGGGTGTCGAAGAGGCGCTGGAGAACGGCGTCAAGGCGGGCTACCCGATGGTCGACATGAAGGTCACGCTGACCGACGGCAAGTACCACGACGTGGACTCCTCGGAGATCGCCTTCAAGGTGGCCGGGTCGATCGCTTTCAAGGAGGCCGCCAAGCGCGCCAAGCCGGTGCTGCTGGAGCCGATCTTCGCGGTCGAGGTGATCACGCCGGAGGACTTCCTCGGCGAGGTGATCGGAGACCTCAGCCGCCGGCGCGGACGCGTCGAGGGCAACGAGCGTCGGGGCAACGCATTGGTCGTCACGGCACGTGTGCCGCTGAGCGAGATGTTCGGCTACGCGACCGACCTGCGCTCCAACACGCAGGGCCGCGCGAACTACACGATGCAGTTCGAGGCCTACGAGGAGGTTCCGGCGAACATCGCGGAGCAGATCGTGGAACAGAGGACGGGGGAGCCGGTTCCGGCCTGAGATGACCGTGAGCACTTCGCGATACGGCGTCCTCGGTAGCTCGCGTACTTCCGTACGCGACGCTCCCTGCGTCCTTGTCTCACTTGACTCACGATCATCTCTCGGCGCGTGCCACATGTACAACCGAATGGCACATCAGCAGGCAGCAGTCAACGAACCCCGCATTTAGATAGATTTCTCAGGTTCGCCCTCACGGGCGGACATTCAAGTCGATACCAGGAGCGAACCAAAAGTGGCGAAGGAGAAGTTCGAGCGCGACAAGCCGCACGTCAACGTCGGCACCATCGGTCACATCGACCACGGCAAGACGACGCTGACCGCTGCGATCACGACGGTGCTGGCCGAGCACGGAGGAGCGGAAGCTCGCACCTTCGCGGAGATCGACAACGCTCCCGAGGAGAAGGAACGCGGGATCACGATCGCGACTTCGCACGTCGAGTACCAGACGGAGAACCGTCACTACGCCCACGTCGACTGTCCGGGTCACGCCGACTACGTGAAGAACATGATCACGGGCGCCGCGCAGATGGACGGCGCGATCCTCGTGGTCTCGGCCGCCGACGGCCCGATGCCGCAGACGCGCGAGCACATCCTGCTGGCGCGCCAGGTCGGCGTCCCCTACATCGTCGTGTTCCTCAACAAGGCGGACATGGTCGACGACGACGAGCTGCTCGAACTGGTCGAGGTCGAGGTCCGCGAGCTGCTCAGCGAATACGACTTCCCGGGCGACGACATCCCCTTCATCACCGGCTCGGCGCTGAAGGCGCTCGAAGGTGACGAGGCCTACAAGGGCAAGATCCTCGAGCTGGCGGAGGCGCTGGACACCTACATCCCGGAGCCCGTACGCGAGCTCGACAAGCCTTTCCTGATGCCGGTCGAGGACGTCTTCTCGATCACCGGCCGTGGCACGGTCGCCACGGGCCGCGTCGAGCAGGGCATCGTCAACACGGGGGACACGGTGGAAATCGTCGGCGTCCACGACTCGACCTCGACGGTCGTCACGGGCGTTGAGATGTTCCGCAAGATCCTCGACCAGGGCCAGGCGGGCGACAACGTCGGCTGCCTGCTGCGCGGTACCAAGCGCGAGGAGATCGAGCGCGGCCAGGTGCTGTGCAAGCCGGGCTCGATCACGCCGCACACCAAGTACAAGGCTGAGGTCTACGTGTTGAAGAAGGAGGAGGGTGGCCGTCACACCCCGTTCTTCACGGGCTACCGGCCGCAGTTCTACTTCCGCACGACCGACGTCACCGGCGTGGCCAAGCTGCCCGACGGCGTCGAGATGGTCATGCCTGGGGACAACGTCCAGATGGAGATCGAACTGATCCAGCCGATCGCCATGGACCAGGGCCTGCGTTTCGCCATCCGAGAGGGCGGTCGCACGGTCGGCTCTGGCGTAGTCACAGAGATCATCGAGTAGCACCCACCGCCCCGGAAGCTCGGGGCGGTGCTCATATTGCAGTCCGATACGACTAGAAGGCCCCCGGAAGGCGCGGTGGCGAGAGGTGGAGGCGGATTCCACGACACGGAGTCCGCCCTTTCTCTGACCACCCCGGGGTAATCACCGGCGCCGGAACGACAACGAATCAGAGACAAGAGAGCAGACGCAGACACCAATGGCATCGGCCACGCAAAACAAGATTCGCATCCGCCTGAAGGCGTATGACACCTCGGCGATCGAGTCGGCGGCGAAGGAGATCGTCGAGACGGCGACGCGTACGGGCGCGAGCGTGTCCGGTCCGGTGCCGCTGCCGACCGAGAAGAACGTCTACTGCGTGATCCGCTCTCCGTTCAAGGACAAGGACTCGCGCGAGCACTTCGAGATCCGCACGCACAAGCGCCTGATCGACATCCACCAGCCGACGCCGAAGACGGTCGACTCGCTGCAGCGCCTCGACCACCTGCCGGCGGGCGTGGACATCGAGATCCGCCTGGCCACCTGAGCGACGAGATGTCCGCGATCCTCGCCAAGAAGCTCGGCATGACCCAACTGTTCCAGGAGGACGGCAGCGTCGCGCGCGTGACCGTGCTGCAGGCCGGCCCGTGCCCGGTGACGGCGATCCGCACGCCCGACCGCGACGGCTACGAGGCGGTCCAGCTCGCCTTCGGCCAGGCCAAGGAGAAGCACCTGACCAAAGCCGAGCTGGGGCACCTGAAAAAGGTCGACGCGCCGCCGATGCGCCACGTGGTCGAGTTCCGCGACGAGGCGGGCGAGCTGCAGCTCGGCGAGAGCGTGACGGTCGAGGCCTTCGAGGTCGGCGGGCGCGTGAAGATCTCGGGCACGTCCAAGGGCAAGGGCTTTCAGGGCACGATCAAGCGCCACAACTTCGCCTCGGGCCCGAAGTCGCACGGCTCGCACAACAAGCGCGCCCCCGGCTCGATCGGCGCCTCGGCGTGGCCGGCACGTGTGATGAAGGGCATCCGCGGCCCCGGGCAGATGGGCAACAAGCGCGTCACGCAGAAGGGCCTTGAGATCGTCGCGCTCGACGCGAAGGAGAACCTGCTGATGGTGCGCGGCTCGGTGCCGGGCCCGCGCGGCGGCGTGGTGGAGGTGCGCAGCGATGCCTGACGCTCCGGTGCTCGGCCAGTCAAAGAAAGTCAAACTTGATGAAGGCGCCTTCGGCGCACGATTCCATGGGCCGCTGGTCCATCAGAGCGTGCGTGCGGAGCAGGCGGCGCGCAGGCGCGGGACGGCGGCGACGAAGACGCGCGCGATGGTCTCGGGCGGCGGCGCCAAGCCATGGCGCCAGAAGGGCACGGGTCGTGCCCGCGCCGGCTCCAACCGCTCGCCGATCTGGACAGGCGGTGGCGTGACGTTCGGCCCGCAGCCGCGCTCCTACACGTTCAAGGTCAACCGCAAGGAGCAGCGCGCGGCGCTGCGCAGCGCGCTGTCGCTGCACGCCGAGCGCAAATCGCTTGCGATCCTCGATGCTGCCGCGTTCACAGCGCCGAAGACGCGCCAGGCGCTCGACCTGCTCGAGGACTGGGACCAGGGCGGCCCGACGCTCGTCGTGCTCACCCCGGAGCAGTCCGACGTGGCGCTGTCGTTTCGCAACCTCAAGCGCGTGGCCGTGCTGAGCGCGGCCGACGTCGGCGTGACCGAAGTGGTCGGCGCGGCCTCGCTGCTCGTCTCAGAGGCGGCGCTCGCGGAGCTGACCGAGCGCGCCGCCAAGCCGCGCGCCGACGCGGAGCAGGAGGAGGCGGCCTGATGGACCACTCACAGGTGATCATCCGCCCGGTCGTCTCGGAGAAGAGCTACGTGCTCTCGGCTGCCAACCGCTACACCTTCCGCGTGCACGACGACGCGCACAAGACGCAGATCCGCCAGGCGATCGAGGCGCTGTTCGACGTGCACGTCGTCGAGGTGCGCACCTCGAGCGTCAAGTCCAAGCCCAAGCGCCGCGGCACGACGAACGGGCGCACGCGCAGCTGGAAGAAGGCGATCGTGCAGGTGCGCGACGGCGAATCGATCCCTGTCTTCCAGGGCCTGCAGGCCGTCGAAGGGTCATAAGAGATGCCGATTCGCAAGCCAAAGCCGACGAGCCCGGGAATGCGCTTCGTGTCCTACCCGGACTTCGCGGAGATCACGAAGTCAGAGCCCGAGAAGACGCTCGTCGAAGGCCTGAAGAAGAGCGGCGGGCGCAATGCGCACGGGCGCAAGACCTCGCGCCACCGCGGCGGCGGCGCCAAGCGCGCCTACCGGCGGATCGACTTCAAGCGGCGCAAGGACGGCGTCGAGGCGAAGGTCGCCGCGATCGAGTACGACCCCAACCGCTCGGCCTACATCGCGCTGCTGCACTACGTCGACGGCGAGAAGCGCTACATCCTCGCGCCGCAGCGCCTGACGGTGGGCATGACGGTCTCCTCGGGCGACGGTGCGGATATCGCGGTAGGCAACTGCATGGCGCTCACGCGCATGCCGGTCGGCACGGTCGTCCACAACGTCGAGCTGCAGCCGGGCCGCGGCGGGCAGATGGCGCGCTCGGCGGGTGCCGCCGTTCAGCTGATGGCCAAGGACGGCGAGATGGCGACGCTGCGCCTGCCCTCGGGCGAGATGCGGATGGTGCGCGCGGAGTGCCGCGCGACGGTCGGCACGCTCGGCAACGCCGAGCACCAGAACGTGAAGATCGGCAAGGCCGGTCGCAAGCGCCACATGGGCGTGCGCCCGCAGACGCGCGGCACGGCGATGAACCCGGTCGACCACCCGCACGGTGGCGGCGAGGGCTCGACTACGGCCGGGCGTCACCCGGTCACGCCGTGGGGTGTGCCGACGCTCGGCTACCGCACGCGCAAGAAGAACAAGAACTCGAGCAAGTACATAGTGCGTGGCCGGCGCCGTGGGAAGGGTAAGCAGCGATGAGTAGATCGAGCAAGAAGGGCCCGTGGGTCGAAGAGCGCCTGATGAACCGCATCGAAGCGCTGAACACGGCGAACAACAAGAAAATGCTGCGCACGTGGTCGCGCGCGTCGACGATCTTCCCGGAGATGGTCGGCCACACGATCGCGGTGCACGACGGCAAGAAACATGTCCCGGTGTTCGTCAGCGAGTCGATGGTCGGGCACAAGCTCGGCGAGTTCGCGCCGACGCGCGTGTTCCGCGGTCACGCGGGCTCGGGAAGGGTTCGCAGATGAGCGCCGAGCAGGAGAAGAGACGACGTGACGGCGCCGGACACGCCCGAGGCGCAAGAAACCGGCTGCCAAAAAGGCTGCGAAAAAACCGGCGAAAGCGGCCAAAGGCGCGGAGGCGAAAGCGGCGGGCAAAGCAAGCGCCGAGGCGAAAGCCGACGAGGGCGCGAAGCGGGCCGCGAAAAAAGCTGCCAAAAAAGCCGCGGCGAAAAACCGCTGCGAGCAAAGCGCCGGCCGCGAAAGAGCCCGTCGCGAGCGAGCCGAAAAAGCGGCGCCGCGGCAAAGCGGTCCCGCGCCAAACCGCGACGCCAAGTCGTCCGCGCGCACGCGCGCTACGTGCGCACCTCGGCGCGCAAGGCGCGGATGGTCTGCGGGCACCTGCGCGGCAAGTCGGTGCAGGAGGCACGCGCTATCCTCGCGTTCACCCCTCGTGAGGTGGCGCGCGACTGGAGCAAGCTGCTCGAGTCGGCCGTGGCCAACGCCGAGAGCAACCACGAACTGCGTCGAGGACGATCTGATCGTCCGTGAGGCGTACGCCGACGAGGGGCCGACGATCAAGCGCTTCCGGCCGCGCGCGATGGGACGCGCCACGCCGATCCGCAAGCGCACGAGCCACCTGACGATCACGCTGACCCCGGACGCCGCGCCCCGGACCACCAAGAGAGACGGCTAGAGAGAAGAAATGGGACAAAAGGTTCATCCAGAGGCCATGCGCGTGGGTTACATCCACGACTGGAAGTCGAACTGGTTCAACGAAAAGCACTTCGCCGAGTACCTCGCCGAGGACGTGCGCATCCGTGAGCACATCACGAACAAGCTCGCCCACGCGGGCCTCTCGAGCATCACGATCCGCAAGGACTCCCAGGAACTCGAGGTCAACATCCACACGGCGCGGCCGGGCATCGTGATCGGCAAGTCGGGCAGCGAAGTGGACGCGCTGCGCCGCGATCTGCACAAGATGACGAACAAGCAGATCAAGGTCAACATCCTCGAGATCAAGCGCCCCGAGCTCGACGCCTCGCTGGTCGCGCAGTCGATCGCCGAGCAGCTGCAGAACCGCGTGGCCTTCCGCCGCGCGATGAAGCGCGCGTTGACGAGCGCGATGCGCTCGGGCGCGAAGGGCGTCAAGGTGCAGGTGGCCGGGCGCCTGGGCGGCGCCGAGATGGCGCGCACCGAAAGCTACTCCGACGGTCGCGTGCCGCTGCACACGATGCGCGCGGACATCGACTACGGCTTCTACGAGTCCCGCACCACGTTCGGACGGATCGGCGTGAAGTGCTGGATCAACAAGGGCGAGATCATGCCCGAGGGCTACACGGGCGCCGACCTGACCGACATCACGGCGCCGGCGCCGTCGAGCAACGACCGCGATGGACGCGGCGGGCGCGACGGTCGTGACGGACGCGGTCGTGGACGCGGCGGCGGTGGCGGTCCGGGCGGCGGCGGCGGGCGCGGGCGTCCAGGCGGCGGTGGCCCCGGCGGCGGTGGCGGGCGTGGACCGGGTGGCGGCGGCTTCGGCGGCGGTCGCGGCGGCGGAGGCGGCGGAGGACGCGGCCCCGGCGGTGGCGGCGGTGGCGGCGGTCGTGGCGGCTCGCGTCCGGGCGGCGGAGGTGGGCGCTGATGCTCTCTCCCAAGCGTGTGAAGCACCGCAAGCAGCACCGTGGACGCCGTGCCGGCATGTCGCGCGGCCAGGTCAAGGTGCAGTTCGGCGAGTACGGGCTGAAGGCGCTCGAGGGCGGCTGGCTGACCAACCGTCAGATCGAGGCTGCACGTGTTGCGATGACGCGCAAGATCAAGCGTGGCGGCAAGGTGTGGATCAACGTGTTCCCGGACAAGCCGGTCACGAAGAAGCCGGCCGAGACGCGCATGGGCTCGGGCAAGGGCTCGCCCGAAGGCTGGGTCGCCGTGGTCAAGCCGGGCCGCGTGATGTTCGAGCTGGCCGGCGTGTCCGAGCCGCTCGCGCGCGACGCGATCCGCCTGGCGGCGCACAAGCTCCCGGTGAAGTCCAAGTTCGTGCTGCGTGAGGACTGACGCCGAGATGAAGGCCAAGGAGATGCGCGACATGGAGCCCGGCGAGCTGTCCAAGCGGATCGCGGTGCTGCGCAAAGAGGTGTTCGGCCTGCGTTTCTCAAACGCCACGGGCGAACTCGACAACACTGCCGGCATGGGGCGCGCCAAGCGCGACCTCGCCCGGGCCCTGACCGTCGCGCGCGAGCGAGAGCTGCGCGGCGAGAGCAACTGACACCCAACTGCTGAGACGAAACGGAAGACATGGCTGACGAGCAAGAGAACGAGACGACCGAGACCCCCGAGGACGCGCCGCAGGCCGCCGAGGCGCCTGAGGCCGCCACGACTGAGGCTCCGCAAGAGGACGCCCCGGAGGTCTCCGAGACTCCGGTCGACGACGCCGGCGCCGAGGCGCCGGCGGATGCGCCGAGCGCGCAGGCCGAGCCGAGCGAGCCGGCCGAGGTGCTCTCGCCGAAGGAGCGTCGCCGCCGCACACGCTCCAAGCACGAGGGCGAGGTCAAGCCGTCGCGCACGCCGGAGGAGCGCCAAGCCGAGCGCGTGGCCGAGCGCAAGCGCAAGGCCGTGCGCCGTCGCGCGCGTCGCCTGCAGGAACGTGCCAAAGCGGCCGAGCGCCGCGCGGCAGCCCCGGCGGCCGAGCCGCTCGCGCCGGTGCATGCACCGGTCGAGGGTGCCCGCAGGGTGCGCCAGGGCGTTGTCGTCTCGGACAAGGCGGAGAAGACGATCACGGTGCGCATCGACGTGGCCCGTCGTCACCGCCGCTACGAGAAGATCGTGCGCAGCTCGAGCACGCTGCATGCGCACGACGAGAACAACGACGCGCACGAGGGCGACACGGTGCGCGTGATCGAGAGCCGCCCGCTGTCGCGCACGAAGCGCTGGGCGCTCGTAGACGTGTTGGAGCGCGCCCGATGATCCAGAATGAGACTCGACTCCGTGTCGCAGACAACACGGGCGCGCGCGAGATCCTCTGCATCCGCGTGAAGGGCGGCTCCCAGCGGCGCTACGCATTCGTGGGCGACGTGATCACGGCGACCGTCAAGCAGGCCAACCCGCAGGGCGCTGTGAAAAAGGGCGAGGTCGTCACGGCGGTGATCGTGCGCACGAAGAAGGCGATCGGCCGCGACGATGGCACCTACATCGCCTTCGACGAGAACGCGGCGGTGATCATCGACGACCAGAACAACCCGCGCGGCACGCGCGTGTTCGGGCCGGTGGCGCGAGAACTGCGCGAGCGCAACTTCATGAAGATCGTCTCGCTGGCGCCGGAGGTTTTGTGATGGCGAACAAGACCGTCAAGCGACGCTCGATGAAGATCCGCTCCAACGACCACGTGAAGATCACGGCGGGCAAGGATCGCGGCAAGACGGGCAAGGTGCTGCGCGTGGAGCCGACCAAGGAACGCTTGTATGTGGAGGGCCTGAACATGGTCAAGCGAGCGGTGCGCCCGCAGCAGAACCAGAGCACCTCGCCGCTGCCCAACGCGGCGGGCCAGCTCGGCGGGATCATCGAGCGCGAGGGCCCGATCCACATTTCCAACGTGATGCTGCTCGACGCCAAAGGCAACCCGACGCGCGTGCGCATCCAGCGCGACGGCGGCTCGCGCGTGCGCGTGGCCAAGAGCACCGGAGCGGAGCTCGACTGAGATGGCTGCGACGGATACGACAGAGGCCCCGCCGGCACGCCTGAAGACACGCTACTTCGAGGAGGTCCGCCCCTCGTTGATCGAGCGCTTCGAGTTCTCCTCGAACATGCAGGCGCCGCGGCTGGAGAAGATCACATTGAACATGGGCGTCGGCCTGGCCAAGCAGGACTCCAAAGTGCTGAAGGCGGCGACCGAACAGCTCGCGACGATCGCCGGCCAGCAGCCGAGCGTGCGCCGCGCGAGCAAGTCGATCGCGGCGTTCAAACTGCGCGAGGGCATGCCGGTCGGTGTCGCCGTGACGCTGCGCGGCGAGCGCGCGTATGAGTTCCTCGACAGGCTCGTGTCGATCGCGATCCCGCGGATCCGCGACTTCCGCGGGTTGAACCCGCGCTCGTTCGACGGCCGCGGCAACTACACGATGGGCGTGCGCGAGCAGATCATCTTCCCGGAGATCGACTACGACGCGATCGACCAGGTACGCGGCCTGGATATCACGATCACGACGAGCGCAAAGAGCGACATCGAAGCCTTCGCGCTGCTGCGGGCGTTCGGCATGCCGTTCGCCGCCCAGGGTCGCCCGAAGGGCTATGACCCGGCAGCGGACGAGAACGAGGCCAAGGCGCACGCCGAGGCCGAGGCCGCCAAGGCGGCCGAAGCGGCAGCAGCGCCGGCACCGAAAGCCAAAGCGGCGAAGAAAGCGCCCGCGCCGGCCGAGCCGCCCGCCGAGCCCGAGGCCGAGGCGGCCGAGGAGCCCGCGGCTGAGGAGCCGCCGGCCGACGAGCCCGAGGCGGCCGCAGCCGAGGAGCCAGCCGCGGAGGAGCCTGCAGCGCAGGAGCCCGAGGCGGAGGAGAAGCCCGCCGCGGAGGAGCCGGAGGCAGCGGCCGAGGCGAGCGAGCCGCAGGCAAGCGCCGAGGAGGCGTCAGACTCAGATCAACAGCAGGGCGACGGCAGCGACGAGAAAGAGAGCGGCGACTGATGGCCAAGACATCGCAGCGCGTCAAGCAGGCGCGCACACCGAAGTTCAAAACGCGCGCCTATACTCGCTGCAACCGCTGCGGGCGTCCGCGCGCGGTCTACCGCAAGTTCGGGCTCTGCCGCATCTGTTTGCGTGAGCTCGCCCACAACGGCCACATCCCGGGGATGACGAAGTCCTCCTGGTAGCCGGCCAGACAATCCTTTCGACCTTCCACTGAACGAGCAGCCATGTCCATGACCGATCCGATAGCCGACTTCCTTACGCGCGTGCGCAATGCGATCCACGCTGCCCATGAGACGGTCGACATCCCGGCGTCGAAGCTGAAGAGCGAGCTCGCTCGGATCCTCGTCGAGCAGGGCTACATCGACTCCTTCGAGGTCGCGCCCGACCCCGACGGCGGCCCCGGGCAGCTGCTGCAGATCCGCTTGAAGTACACCGAGGACCGCCGCTCGGCGATCACCGGGCTGCGGCGCGTCTCGCGCCCGGGCCGGCGTACGTACGTTGACGCCAAGCACATCCCGAAGGTGCTCGGCGGTATGGGCACGGCGATCGTCTCGACCTCGCACGGCGTGATGACCGGCCACGACGCCCGCGCAGAGGGTGTCGGCGGCGAGGTCCTGGCGCAGGTCTGGTGAGCTGAGCGATGTCCCGAATCGGTAGACAGCCCATCCCGGTGCCAAGCGGCGTGACGGTCGCGATCGAGCCTGGCGAGGTCCGTGTCAACGGCCCCAAAGGCGAACTCGCGGAGCGCATCCACCGCGACATCGAGGTCAAGCAGGACGGCGAGCAGCTGCTCGTGTCGCGTCCGACCGACCGCGGCGAACACCGCGCTCTGCACGGGCTGACACGCTCGCTCGTGGCCAACATGGTCCAGGGCGTGACGGCGGGCTATGAGAAGCGCCTGGAGATTCAGGGCGTCGGCTACCGTGCGGCGCTGAAGGGCAAGAACCTCGAGCTCGCCGTGGGCTACTCGCACCCGGTGCCGATCCCGGCGCCGGACGGCATCGAGTTCGAAGTGCCCCAGCCGACGCGCGTCGTCGTCAAGGGCATCTCCAAGCAGCTCGTCGGCGAGACGGCGGCGATCATCCGCAAGCAGCGCCCGCCGGAGCCGTACAAGGGCAAGGGCATTCGCTACGAGGGCGAGTACGTCCAGCGCAAGGTCGGCAAGCGCGCATGACCGTCATCACGAAGCCACAGAGCCGGCTCAAACGCCGTCGCCGCGTGCGCGCGAAGATCACGGGCACGGCCGAGCGTCCGCGCATCTCGGTGTTCCGCTCCAACCAGGGCATCTCGGCGCAGCTGATCGACGATGGCGCCGGGCGCACGCTGGCGGCGGTCAACTGGTACGAGCCGGACCTGCGCAAGCTGAAGAAGCCCGAGCGCACCAAGCGCGCCGGTGAAGCGTTCGCCGAGCGAGCCAAGGCGGCGGGTATCTCCGAAGCCGTGTTCGACCGTGGCGGCTACCGCTACCACGGTCACGTGCGTGCATTTGCCGAGGCAATCCGCGAGGCGGGGATAACCGTCTAGCGGTCGGCTGCCGCGCGACCGCTACCCTCTCACTCCCTCTTATGTCGATAACCGTAGACAGATCAGTCAGCCCGGCCGGCCTGGACCTCCAGGAGCGCGTCGTCGAGATCAACCGCGTCGCCAAGGTCGTCAAGGGCGGCCGGCGCTTCTCGTTTACGGCGCTTGTGGTCGTCGGCGACGAGCGCGACATCGTCGGCGTCGGCTACGGCAAGGCCAACGAGGTTCCGCTGGCGATCCAGAAGGGCGTCGAGCGCGCCAAGAAGGACCTCTTCCGCGTGCCCAAGCACGGCAGCACGATCACCCACCAGACGACAGGCGTCTTCGGTGCGGGCCGCGTCTTCCTCAAGCCGGCCTCCCCCGGAACGGGCGTGATCGCCGGCGGTGGTGTGCGCGCGGTGCTCGAGCTCGCCGGCATCCACGACATCCTTTCCAAGAGCCTTGGCACGCAGAACCCGATCAACCTCGTCAAGGCGACCGTCGCCGGCCTGCGCGGCCTGCGTACGCCCGAGGAGGTCGGCGAGCTGCGCGGCCTCTCGATCGACAAGGTGCTCGGGCTCAGCGGCAAGAGCGCCAACGGCGCCGCGACGGCCACGCTCTCAGCCGAGGACGCGACGAGCGCCGAGGCACCCACCGACACACCTGCCCCGGGCGACACCGACGCTCCCGCGGAGCCCGCGGCAAGCGACGAGGCTCAGCCTGAGGCGGCGAGCGCTCCGAGCGAGGAGGCCTCGTCCTGATGGCTGCCCTCACGGTGACCCAGCGCAAGTCGCGCAACGGCGCGAACAAGAAACAGCTCGACACGCTCCGCTCGCTCGGACTGCGCCGAATCGGACACACGGTCGAGGTCAAAGACTGCGATCAGGCGCGCGGGATGCTGCACGCCGTACGCCACCTCGTCGAGGTCAAGGAGGGCAAGTCATGAGCCCGGCGGACGAGGAGAAGCCGCAGCGCATCGGGCTGCACAGCCTGTCGCCGGCGCCGGGCAGCCGTCGCCCGCGCAAGCGCATCGGCCGCGGCGAAGGCTCGGGTACGGGCAAGACCTCCGGCCGTGGTCAGAAGGGCGCGGGCTCGCGTTCGGGCTCCAAGCGCCGGGCGCGCTTCGAGGGCGGCCAGATGCCGATTCACATGCGTATGCGAAAGCTGCGCGGGCCGCACATGAAGAAGTCGATGCCGTTCGAGCCGTTCCGCACGCACACTCAGGCGGTCAACATCGACGCGCTGCAGGAGCGCTTCGAGGCGGGTGCCGAGGTGACGGTCGAGGCGATGAAGGCGAAGGGCCTCGGCACGCGCAAGGACGTCCCGATCAAGGTGCTCGCCAAGGGCGAGATCTCCAAGGCGCTGACGGTGCACGCGCACGCGTTCAGCGCCGGCGCGCGCGAGCGCATCGAGGCGGCCGGCGGCACGTGCACGCTCGTCGAGCTCTAGCCGGGCTGCCCGGCAGTGCAACCGCCGGCACGCACAAGCGCATCGACTAGAATCCGCCGCTCCGCGGGAGGGAGTGCAGCGGCGCTCTAGGCCGCGGAGCGAAGCCCATGCTCTCAACGATCCTCAACGCCTTCCAGGTCGCGGACATCCGCAAGAAGATCGCCTTCACGGCGGGGATGCTGCTGATCTACCGGTTCGGCTCGCACATTCCCGTGCCGGGCGTCAACCTGACGGCGGTCAACAACATCCAGAAGGAGTTCGGCGGCTCCAACATCCTCGGGCTGCTCAACCTCTTCTCGGGCGGCGGGCTGTCGCGGATCGCGCTGTTCGCGCTGGGCATCATGCCCTACATCACGGCCTCGATCATCCTGCAGCTGCTGCAGGTCGCGGTGCCGTCGCTGGAAAAGCTCTCCAAGGAAGGCGAGGTCGGGCAGGCGCGAATCACTCAGTACACGCGCTACCTGACGGTTGGCCTGGCCTTCGCGCAGTCGATCGGCTACGTCTTCCTGTTCCACACGCTGCAGGCCAAAGCGGGCGAATCGGTAGTCACGCACTTCGACGCGCCGCACATCTTCCTGATCGTGATCTGCCTGACGACTGGCTGCGTGCTGTTGATGTGGATCGGCGAGCTGATCACCCAGCGCGGCATCGGCAACGGCATCTCGCTGCTGATCTTCGCCTCGATTGTCGCGCGCCTGCCGAGCGGCATCCAGACGTGGTGGACCTCGCAGGACCAGGTCTTCAAGGTGATGATGCCGTTCCTCGTGCTCGCCGTCGTCGCCGGCATCGTGTTCGTGCAGGAAGGCCAGCGGCGGATCCCGGTGCAGTACGCCAAGCGCGTGATCGGGCGGCGCATGACCGAAGGCGGGCAGACCTACCTGCCGCTGCGCGTGAACATGGCCGGCGTGATCCCGGTGATCTTCGCGGCCAGCATCATGGCCTTCCCGCCGACGGTCGGGCAGCTCGTGAAAACCCACTGGGGGCAGTCGATCTCGGACTTCTTCTCGCCCAACGGCTGGCACTACGTGGTCGGCGAGTCGATCTTCATCCTGCTGTTCACGTACTTCTACACGGCGGTCACGTTCAACCCGGTCGATCAGGCGGACAACCTGAAGAAGTACGGCGGCTTCATCCCGGGGGTCAGACCGGGTCGCCCGACGGCCGAATTCCTCGATCGCATCCTCGCGCGACTGACGTTCCCGGGCGCGCTGTTCCTCGCGGCGGTGGCCGCGCTGCCGACGATCCTGATCGCGCGCACGCACCAGAACATCCCGCTCGGAGGAACCTCGATCCTGATCGTGATCGGCGTCGCGCTCGAAACGATGAAGCAGCTCGAGGCGCAGCTGATGATGCGAAGTTACGAGGGATTCCTGAAGTAATTCACGGGGGGAGGTCGGGAGGGGGGCCTGCCCCCTTCCCGCCTCTAGTACGAGGGATTCCTGAAGTAGCGGCTCCAGGGTTCGGGCGGGCAGCGCAACGGATAGGCTGCCTCGGACTTGTCCGAACTGAACCTGATACTGCTCGGCCCGCCTGGCGCCGGCAAGGGGACTCAGGCGGAGCGCCTGCGCGAGGACTTCGCGCTGCCGCACATCTCGACGGGCGACATGCTGCGCGCGGAGGTCTCTGCCGGCAGCGATCTGGGCCTGGCGGCGAAGCGCTACATGGACGCCGGCGACCTCGTTCCGGACGAGGTGATCGTCGGCATGATCTCAAAGCGCGTGCGCGAGCCGGACGCGAGCGAGGGGTTCCTGCTCGACGGCTTCCCGCGCAACGCCGAGCAGGCCGATGCGCTGGCGAAAGCGCTGGAGGGTCTTGGCCGGCGCCTCTCGGCGGCGCTCTTGATCGAAGTGCCCGACGAGGAGCTCGTCAGGCGCCTGGCGGGCAGGCGCGTGTGCGTGAAGAACCCGAGCCACATCTACCACGTCGAGTTCGACCCGCCCAAGCACGAGGGCGTCTGCGACCAGGACGGCTCGCGGCTGATGCAGCGCGACGACGACAAGGAGGAGACGATCCGCCGGCGCCTGGAGGTCTACCACTCCCAGACGGAGCCGCTGATCGAGCACTACGACGAGGCGGGCATGCTGCGCCGCTTCGACGGCACGCGCCATCCGGACGAGGTCCACACGCGGATCAGGGCGACGGTGGCGACGGTGCGCCTGGAGAAGAAGCTGTAGCTAAGCTGCCCGGGTGATCATCAAGAAGTCACCGGAGGAGATCGAGAAGATGGAGCGCGCCGGCGAGATCCTCGTCGCCACGCTCGCAGAGCTCGAGTCGCGGGTCGCGCCGGACGTCAGCACGGAGGAGCTCGACGAGCTGGCCGAGCGCTTCATCCGCTCGCGCGGCGCGGTGCCGACGTTCAAGGGCTATCGCGGCTTCCCGGGCTCGATCTGCGCGTCGCCGAACGCGATGGTCGTGCATGGCATCCCCGGCCCTTATCGCCTGAAGACGGGCGACATCATCTCGATCGACGTCGGCGTCACGCTCGACGGCTGGGTCGCCGATGCGGCGCGCACGCTGCCGGTCGGCGAGATCGGCGCGGTCGAGCGCAACCTGCTGAGCGCCACCGAGGCCTCGCTGCTGGCCGGCGTCGCGGAGTGCCGTCCGGGCAACCGCATGGGGGATATGTCGAGCGCGATCCAGCGGGTCGCGGAGGGCGCCGGCCTGTCGGTCGTGCGCTCGCTCGTCGGGCACGGTGTGGGGCGCAACATGCACGAGGATCCGCAGGTGCCCAACTACGGCAAGCCCGGCAAGGGACCGCTGCTGGAGGAGGGCATGGTGCTGGCGGTCGAGCCGATGATGACGGCCGGCCGCGCCGCGGTGCGCGTCGGCGGAGACGGCTGGGCGATCTTCTCCCAGGACGGCTCGCCGGCCGCCCATTTCGAGTTCACGGTCGCGATTACGGGGGACGGGCCGAAGGTGCTCACCCCGTGGCATCTGGCGCCCGCGGCGGGGCCGAACGGGCACGCGCGGCAGCCGGCCGCAAGCACCTAGACTTGCTACTATCCGGAGTCCTGCTCGAACGAGGACGTCCATCCTCGCGAGAGCAATCTCCACGACCAGGTAGCGGCGGCCGCAACGGCAGCCAGAGCCGGGTCGCCGGAACAAGTCGCCGAAAGGGATCATGAAGGTACGACCGTCGGTCAAGCCGATGTGCGAGAAATGCAAGATCATCCGCCGCCACGGGGTGGTGCTGGTGATCTGCCAGAACAAGCGCCACAAGCAGCGACAGGGCTAGGGGCGAATGGCACGCATCGCGGGCATCAACCTGCCCTTGAACAAGCGCTCGGAGATCGGGCTGACCTACATCTACGGGATCGGTCGCGCGACCTCGAACAAGATCCTCGCGGAAGTGGGCGTCAGCCCGGACACATACATCCGCGACCTGACCGAGGACGAGGTCGCCAAGCTACGCGACGCGATCGACGAGAACCTCACGGTCGAGGGCGATCTGCGGCGCGAGCGCTCGCAGGACATCAAACGACTTCAGGAGATCGCCTGCTACCGCGGCCTGCGCCACCGGCGCGGCCTGCCGGTGCGCGGCCAGAAGACGAAGACGAACGCGCGTACGCGCAAGGGCCCCAAGCGCATGCAGGTGGCGGGCAAGAAGAAGGCAAGGTAAATGCCCGCTGCCCCCAAACGCGCCCGCGGTCGGCGCAAGCCGAAAAAGAACATCCCGATCGGCCAGGCCCACATCAAGACTTCGTTCAACAACACGATCGTCTCGCTGACGGACACCTCGGGCAACGTGATCGCGTGGGAGTCGGCCGGCGGCGCGGGCTTCAAGGGCTCGCGCAAGTCGACCCCGTTCGCAGCGCAGGTGACGGCGGACGCGGCGGCGCGCAAGGGTCTCGAGCAGGGGCTGCAGAAGGTCGAGGTCTACGTCAAGGGCCCGGGCTCGGGCCGCGAGACGGCGATCCGCTCGCTGCAGGCTGCCGGCCTCGAGGTGACGGGCGTCAAGGACGTCACGCCGCAGGCCCACAACGGCTGCCGCCCGAGAAAGCGGCGGAGGGTCTAGCGAATGGCGAGAGACACAGGTCCGCAGTGCAAGCAATGCCGCCGCGAGGGGCAGAAGCTGTTCCTCAAGGGCGAGCGCTGCCTGACGGACAAGTGCGGCGTCGAGCGTCGCTCCTACCCGCCGGGCGAGCACGGTCGCGGGCGCATGAAACAGAGCGAGTACCGCGTGCAGCTGCGCGAGAAGCAGAAGGCCAAGCGCTACTACGGCGTGCTCGAGCGCCAGTTCGCGGGCTACTACGTGAAGGCCTCGCGCCAGCCGGGGATCACCGGCGAGAACCTGCTTGCGCTCTTGGAGTGCCGTCTCGACAACGTCCTCGTGCGCCTGGGCTTCGCCGCATCGCGGCGCCAGGCGCGACAGCTGATCCGCCATGGCCACTGGACGGTCAATGGCCGGCGGGTGAACATCCCGAGCTACCAGGTGCGCGAAAACGACGTGATCGCGATCAAGGCGGAGACGCCGGCCACGCAGGTCGTCAGAGACGCAACCGAGCTCACTGGGCAGATTCCCGCGTGGCTCCAGGCCGACCATGAGTCGCTTACGGCCAAGGTGCTGCGCAAGCCGGAGCGGCGCGAGGTCGCCGCGCCGGTGCAGGAGCAGCTCATCGTCGAGCTGTACTCGAAGTAGGTAGCAACTACCCAAGCGCGCGCCCGATCCCGGGCGGCGCCCCGAGCCGGCCGTCGTGATCGACGCCGGTGAGACACCAAAACGACGTTAGGACCCTTGATGCTCGACTTCCAAATCCCCCGGATCACCAGCGAGTCCGTGGAGCAGAACCGCGGTACGTTCACGATTGAGCCGCTCGACCGCGGGTTCGGCTACACGTTCGGCAACTCTCTGCGACGCGTCTTGCTGTCGTCGCTCTCGGGCGCAGCGGTCACGAGCGTGCGCATCGAGGGCGTTGCGCACGAGTTCTCGACGATCAACGGCGTCAAGGAGGATGTGACGGACATCGTCCTGAACCTGAAGGGCGTCGTCTGCCGCATGCACTCGGACGCGAGCGAGGTCGAGGCGCCGCTGGTCGTCACGGGGCCGGGCGAGATCACGGCGAAGGACATCGACCTGCCGGCGGGTGTGGAGATCCTCAACCCGGACATCCACATCGCGACGCTCGAGAAAAAAACGAAGCTCGAGCTGTACATGACGATCGGCCGCGGCCGCGGCTATCGCCCGGCGGAGGAGAACAAGTCGGCGGACCAGCCGATCGGTGTGATCCCGATCGACTCGATCTTCTCGCCGGTGCGCCGCGTGGCCTACGCGGTAGAGCAGGCGCGTGTCGGTCAGAAGACGGACTTCGACAAGCTCACGCTGGACATCGAGACGGACGGCTCGATCGACCCGCAGGCGGCGCTGCGCGAGGCGGCGGAGCTCTTGATCTCACAGCTTGCGATCTTCACGGACGCGGACCGCATCCAGGAGCTGCGCGCGACGCCGGGCGGCCAGCTCGACGGCCACGGCTTGGCGGTCGGCGGCGGCGGCGCTGCGCCGGCGCTGCAGGGCGAGGAGTACAGCATCCTGATCGAGGAGCTCGAGCTCGGAGTGCGCTCTTACAACTGCCTCAAGCGCGCGGGCATCCAGACGGTGGGCGACCTGATCTCGAAGTCCGAGGCCGAGCTGAACGCGATCCCGAACTTCGGCAAGAAGTCGATCGACGAGGTAATCGAGACGCTCCACGCGCGCGGCCTGGACCTCCGTCAAGATTAATAAAGGGCCGCTCCGCGGCCTGAAGATAACTACACTTCGATCCGCTCATGAGACACCAGCGCAAAAGACATCAGCTCAGCCGCGACAGCGCGCATCGCAAGTCGCTGTTGATGAACCTGAGCAAGGAGATCATCGAGCACGAGCGGATCGAAACGACGCAGGCCAAGGCCAAGGCGGTCAAGCCGCACGTCGAGAAACTGATCACGCTGGCCAAGCGCGGTGACCTGCACGCGCGCCGGCAGGCGCTGTCGACGCTCTCGCAAGACAAGTTCGCGGTGCACAAGCTGTTCGAGGACCTGGCGCCGCGCTACGCGGAGCGCCCGGGCGGCTACACGCGCATCCTCAAGCTCGGTCCGCGCAAAAGCGACTCGACCGAGATGGTCTTCATCGAGCTCGTCTGAGGCGGCCGCCCGCGGTTCGGGCGGTGCAGGCGGGGAAGTGGACAGGGCGCAGGCATGGTCACGAAGCTGACGCTCGAGTACGACGGTGCGGGCTTCGCCGGCTGGGGGCGCCAACCGGAGCTGCGCACGGTGCAGGAGGTGCTCGAGCGCGCGCTGCAGACGGTGCTCGGCGAGACGGGCAGCGACGGCGGGCCACTGAGGCTGACGGTCGCGGGGCGCACGGACCGCGGCGTTCACGCGTGGGGACAGGTGGCGAGCTATCGCCACGAGGCGGTCGACCCGCTGCGCCTGAACGGGCTGCTCGACGACGACGTGGCGGTGCTCGCGGCGGAGCCGATGCCCGAGGACTTCGATGCGCGCCGCGACGCGCGCAGCCGCACGTACTGCTACCGCGTGCTCGCGCGCCGCTCGCGCAGCGTGTTCGAGCGCAACACCTCTTTCTGGGTCACGGGCGAACTCGACCGGGATCTGCTCTCGCAGTGCGCTGCGCTGCTGCACGGCAAACACGACTTCACGGCGTTCACGCCGAACGAGACAGAGCACAGCTGGTTCCAGTGCGACGTCAAGCGCGCCGAATGGCTCGCCGACGGCGATCTGCTGTCGTTCTGGATCGAGGCGGACATGTTCCTGCGCCACATGAACCGCGTGCTCGTCGGCACGATGCTCGACGTGGCCTCGGGGCGCATCAGCTTCGAGCACTTCGCCGGGCTGCTGCAGGGCCGGCCGCGTGACGAGGCAGGGCGCACGGCGCCGGCGCACGGGCTGGCGCTGGCGTCGGTGAGCTACGGCTGAAACGGCGGCTCGCCTGAAAGCACGGCTCAGGGTTCGGCGTAGCCTTCGCAGAATTCGGCGGTTTCCTTCGCCTTGGCCACGAGGCTTTCCGTGTGGAGCGTCGAGCCGTCGGCGCGGCGCACGATCAGTTCGCTGGGCAACGCGGCGAAGGCACCGTAGAAGAGCGGGCCTCCGGCATGCAGGCTCGGGTCGATTTGCTGCTCTGCGAGCGGCACGAGGCCTTCGGGCGTGCGGGCGAGGACCGAGGACCCAGGCGCAGCGAGGATTCCGTAGACGAGGGCGAACGATCGCGGCGGACAGCCCATCAGGCGGTGCCAGGGAGAGGGCTTCGACGCACCGCCCAGGGGTCCTACGGCGATCGAGTCTTCCTCGCGGCTGAAGGCTTCGGTGCCGGCCTGGGCGCTCACGCTGAACGAGGAACCGTGGCCCGGGAAGCGCACGAGCGTGCCTTCGATTGTGAAATGAAGGCCGCCCGGAGCGGTGCCCTGCACGAGCTTGAAGAGCTTCGGGCCGATC
The DNA here is from genome assembly GCA_963717665.1 of uncultured Solirubrobacteraceae bacterium. GTDB lineage: Bacteria > Actinomycetota > Thermoleophilia > Solirubrobacterales > Solirubrobacteraceae > Palsa-744. The sequence goes on along the minus strand of OY970348.1, from coordinate 1,528,576 downwards.
GGTCGGGGCTCCCGCTTGCAGTTGGGGGCGTGCAAGCGGACGACCTGCACAGTCCGCCCCCGGGCGTCGAGCGCGGTCAGGGACAGCGGGCGGCGGGCGGCATCGCGGATCGCCTGCACGTATATGCCTACGGGTCCGCCGTACTTGCGCGGGATCCGTATGACCGGCGAGGTCACGGAGCTGCCGTCGCTGAGCCGCAGCGTCACCTTGCGCACGCTCGCGGGGACCGCAGCGATGATCGAGGCTTCGCCGTTCGCGCAGGTGCTCGACGGCACTCTCGGTTCGCCCCGGCCGAGGCAGACGGTCTCGCCCGAGCTCGCGCTGATGATGCTTCCTTCGGACTGCGGTTCGGCGAATTCGACGGACACGGCCGGCCGGCACGGGCGGCCAAGCTGCCCGCCTGAGGAGGTTTCCGGGCGGACGGTGAACCTCGTACCCGACCGTGCGAGCCCGTGACCCAGGGCCGGCGCCTGCCGCTGGCCCTGAAGCTGGGATTCGGGCACGCCGAGCGCATGCTCCAGGTGCGTGTACGTGTCGCCTCCGCTGCCCGAGCTCGTCGCGAGCCTATCTGTCAGCGCTTCGGTCTTTCGCGCGAGCGCCCGCTCCGGCGCTCCTTCGTAGGGGTGCAACAAGGACCCGATCGACAGCTCGCCTTCGAAGCCTTCGAGGCCTTCGAGCTCAGAAGCGAACTGTTCAGCGAAGACCTTGCTCGCCGGGGCCAAGCGGCGGTAACCGCTCTGCGCCCATGTACTCATGTCCGCGCAGACATCGGGCGGGGAAAGAGAGGGCGTTTGTTGCAGCAGGATTGCTTCCTTGCCAACGAGCTGCGCGATGCGAGGATCGCTCCAGCTCAAGGACGCCGTCGCCGCGGTGAAGGCTTCGATCGCCGGGCGGCTCGGCTGTGCGGCAGCAGCGGTGATGGTCCTGCTGAGCTCGAAGTCGATCGCGATCCACTGGCGGAGGGCGCGTTCGCGTTCGCCCCTTACCCGTGGGGAGGGCTGCCGTCGCCCTTCTCCGAAAGCGGTTTCCAGATCCCGGTGAGGCGCGCCCGCGAGCACACCGTGGCATTCGTGGTCGAGCCGTGCGATGAGCGCGCTCGTATCGGCACGTGCGGCCGGGTCGTTGCGCAACAGCGCGAGGTCGAGCTCGTAGCGCGCCTGCAGGTAAGCATGCGTGGACGCCGTATCGGCGGGCGTCGCAGCCGCGCTCGCGGGTTGCGCGGGCAGCGCGATCGCGAGCGCCGCGGCAGCTGCGATCACCCCGTGGCCCACCTGCAGGAGGCGTCTACGCAGGCGTTCCGATAGCTGGACCACCGCGGGAGCATATCTTCACCGGTCCGGGCCGCAACGGCCCGTATGCTGGTGGCGATGCTCAACGTACTGCTGACAAACGACGACGGGATCGAAGCGGACGGGCTGCAGGCGATGCGCGCGGCGCTCGTCGCGCTCGACGGCGTCAACCTGGCGGTGATCGCGCCGGACGGCAACCGCTCGGCGATGGCGCGCTCGATCACGACGCGCAGGCCATTGTGGGTGCAGGAGACGCCGTTCGCCGACGGCACGGTGGGCTATGCGACGGACGGCACGCCGGTCGACTGCGTGCGCCTGGCGAGCCTCGGCCTGGTCGAGGGCTTCCAGGCGGAGCTGGTCGTGGCGGGGATCAACCACGGCGCGAACCTGGGCGATGACATCACCTACTCGGGCACCGTCGCGGCGGCGCTCGAGGGGGTCGTGCTGGGCCTACCATCGATCGCCGTCTCCCAGCAGTCGGGGGCGCGCGCGCTCGACTACCGCTTCGACGGCGGCTTCGGCTTCGAGGTCGCGGCCGACTTCGTGGCGCGCCTGGTGGCGCGGATCGAGGACGTGCCGCTGCCGGCGACGACGCTGCTCAACGTGAATGTGCCGGCGGGCGAGCCGAGCGGCGTGGAAGTGACGAGCCTCGGCAAGCGCATCTACCGCGACGAGCTGAAGCTCGAGCGCGAGGAGGAGCACCGCCGCCGCTACTGGATCTACGGCTCGGACCCGGGCTTCCACGACGAGCCGGGCACCGACCTGGCGGCGGTCGCGGCGGGCAAGGTGGCGGTCACGCCGATCCACTTCGACCTGACCGACCGCTCGGGCCTGGAGTCATTGCGGGGCTTTGACCTGAACGAGCTGCTCGCACCACCGATCGGGGATCGGCCGGCGCCCGAGGCGCAGTGAGCGACGCCGGGAAGCGCGCGGCGCAGCTGCGCGAGCAGCTCGAATATCACTCGCGCCGCTACTACGTCCTCGACGACCCGGAGATCGGCGACGATCAGTACGACGCGCTGCTCGACGAGCTGCGCGCGATCGAGCGCGAGCACCCGGAGCTGGTCACGCCGGACTCGCCGACGCAGCGCGTCGGCGGCGAACCGGTCAGCCGCCTGGAGAAGGTGCATCACCTCGAGCCGATGCTCTCGCTCGGCAACGTGCGCTCGGAGGAGGAGCTGCGCGCGTGGGTCGAGCGGATGCGCAACCACCTCGCGCGCGAGGGCATCACCGAGCCGAGCTTCAGCTACGTGGTCGAGCCGAAGATCGACGGACTGGCGATGAGCCTCGTCTACCGCGACGGCGCCTTCGAGCGCGGGGCGACGCGCGGCAACGGCGAGATCGGCGAGGACGTCACGCACAACCTGCGCACGATCGCCTCGATCCCGTCGAAGCTCGACGATGCGCCGCCGCTGGTCGAGGTGCGCGGCGAGGTCTACATGGCGCTGGCCGACTTCACGGCGCTCAACGAGCGCCGCGCCGAAGCGGGCGAGTCGACGTTCATGAATCCGCGCAACTCGGCGGCCGGGACGATCCGCCAGCTCGATCCTGCCGATGCCGCCAAGCGCCCGCTGTCGTTCTGGGCCTACCAGGTCGGCGTCGCCGAGGGACTGTCGTTCGAGCTCCATTCAGAAGCGCTTGAGTGGCTGCGCGAGCGAGCGTTCCCGGTCAACCCGGACATCAAGCTGCTCGGCTCCGAGGAGGAGGTGATCGCGCAGTGCCTCTCCTGGCAGCAACGCCGCGGCGAGCTCGACTTCGAGATCGACGGCGTCGTGATCAAGGTCGACGACCTCGCGCTGCAGCGCAGGCTCGGCTCGGTCGGGCGCGACCCGCGCTGGGCGGTCGCCTGGAAGTTCCCGCCGACGACGGCCGTCACGCGCCTGGAGAAGGTGATGTGGAACGTCGGCAAGTTCGGCGACATGCGCCCCTACGGCGTGCTCTCGCCGGTGACGGTCGGCGGCGTCACGATCGGCATGGCGACGCTGCACAACGAGGAGGACCTCGCGCGCAAGGACATCAGGGCGGGCGAGGACGTGATCATCCTGCGCGCGGGCGACGTGATCCCGCAGGTCGTCTCGCCGGCGCCGCATGTCGTCGAGCAGAAAGGCCGTCCGCGCCGCCCGAAGCCGCCCGCGAAATGCCCGTTCTGCGGCACGTCGACGATCAAGCCCGAGGGCGCGGTCTTCACGAAGTGCCCGAACCCGGTCTGCCCCGGTCGCGCGTGGCAGCTGCTCAAGCACTTCGTCTCGCGCGGCGCGATGGATATCGACGGGCTCGGCGAGAAGCAGGTCGCGCTGCTGCAGGAGAAGCGGCTCGTGACGACGGCCGGTGACTTCTATCGCCTGACCGAGGAGCAGCTCGTCGAGCTCGAGGGCTTCGGCGAGATCTCCGCGAGGCGCCTGCTGGCGGCGCTCGAGGCCTCGAAGGAGCGCCCGTTCGCGCGCGTACTGTTCGCGCTCGGGATCGAGGAGGTCGGCGAGGTCACCGGGCGCAACCTCGCCCAGCGCTTCCGCGAGATCGACGCGCTGCTCGCCGCGACTCCCGAGCAGATCGCCGAGACGGCCGGCGTCGGCGAGAAGATGGCCGCGCTGATCGCGACGCAGCTCGCCGACGAGCGCATGCGCGCGCTGATCGAGGACCTGCGCGCGATTGGGCTGCAGTTCGCCGAGCAGGGCCCGGCGCCTTCGGAGGGGCCGCTCAACGACAAGACGCTCGTGCTCACCGGGACGCTGCCCGAGTGGTCGCGCGAGCAGGCGACCGAGCAGATCATGGCCGCCGGCGGGCGTGTGACGGGCTCGATCTCGAAGAAGACCGACTTCCTCGTCGCAGGCGAGAGCGCCGGGTCGAAGCTTCAGAAGGCCGAGCGCCTGCAGGTGCCCGTGCTCGACGAAGCCGGGCTGCGCAAGCTGCTCGGCCAGTAGGCCCCGCGTCGCTAAAGCAGCGGCGCCGTTGGTGCGATGAGCTCCTATGCGCGCAACCGCCGCCACGGTCGCCGAGTGCTTCGTGATCGCCGCCTTCGTCGCCGCGTCCGCGCTGGTCGCGGTCGCCGCGGCGATCACGCCCATTCAGCTCGACTAGCTCGCCGTCTCCTCTCCTTATTAATCGAAAAGACGTCCCAGCAGCCCGCCGGGGACGCGCTATGGTGATAGTTGAGTAGACAACTAGTGCGGGGAGTCTCCGATGAACTCACATATCGCCGCAGCGATTGGCGCAGAGCGCAGATGCGACATCCAGGAAGACGTCGGACGCGGCAAAGCATGCGAGCTGCACGAGCGTCGGCCGACGCTTCGCGAGCGCCTGTCGGCGCGCTGGCCTTCTAAGCGCTAGGTCGTACTCGCGCGCTGGCTCTGCGGGTTCGGGCGACTTCGGCCGAGCTGTACGTGGCGTTGGCGAGCGAGATCGTCATGTGGTCCTGGATCACGTGCGCCGTCGTCGTCGAGATGCCGTCGTTGAAGAAGGCGAACGCGAGCAGGTGGCCGTTGGCCGCCTGGCAGTAGCCGACGAGGTTGGAGTAGCCCGTGAGCGTGCCCGTCTTTCCCTGGCAGCGCCCCGCCGCGCCCGTGGCGCGCATCCGTTTGGCCAGCGTGCCCGTGCGCCCCGCCACGGCCATGCTGCCGCGCAGGATCGCGCCGACCGGCGTCGGCTGCAGCTCGGCGAGCATGTCCGTCACTTCGTAGACCGACGTGCGATCGGCTTCGGACAGGCCCGAGCCGTCGACCACGCGCGGGTGGATGCCGAGCAGTTCGGCGATCGTCTTCGCGACAACCGCGGCGCCGGCTGAGGTCGTGCCGGCGCCACCGGCCGCTGCGCCGAGGTCCTTGACGAGCGTCTCAGCGAAGAAGTTGTCAGACGGCGGCAGCATCAGCGCGAGCAGCTGGGCGATCGTCGGCGAGCTGACCTGCGCGAGCTGGGTCGTGCCAGAAGCCGGCGTCGTTGCCGCTGAGGAGGCGCCGCGGATGCTCACGCCGACGTTCTTCAGCGCGGCCCACAGCTTGCGCGCGGCGTAGGCCGCCGGCGCGTGGGCGACCTTTTCGCTGCCGCTCGCGCCGCGGTTGAAGGCGAGGCCGCTGAGCGTGCCTTCGAGAAACGGGTCCTGGCGGAAGCCGCTCGAGGGCTCGCCGCGCTGAGCGTCGAACACCGACTCATCGCCGTAGACCGAGCCGCGCACGGCGCGGATGCCGTCCGTGTGCACGAGCTGGCTGACGAGCGTCGAGACGCTCGCGCCGAGGCCCGAGTAGTGGCTGCGGATGTAGGCGCTGTCGCCGAACGTCGGGTCGCCGCCGCCCTTCAGGTAGAGGTCGCCTTCCCATACGCCGTTCGCGCCGAGCTGTCCCGTGCCGAAGACCGTCGTCGAGAGGCGCGTCGTCGGCCCCAGGCGCTGCAGCGCGGCCGTCGCCGTGAACAGCTTCTCGACCGATGCCGGCGGGCGCGGCGTCGTCGGGCGGGCCGAGTAGAGCGCCTGTTTGGTCGAGATGTCGTACACGTACGCGCTCGAGCGCGAGCCCGAGATCGCCATCTGGTGCGCCATGTCGCTCTGCAGCGCGGCCAGCGTGCCCTGCGCGCCGGCGCTCGCCGGAGCGAGACATGTGGCCGCCCAAACGAGCGACGCGACCAGCGCGAGCGTTGCGCCGATCGTCCTGAGGAGCGAAATATTGGGCTTCCGGTACATCTGTCCCTTAGAATCGAGGAAGGATGGGCAACGTTGTCAAGCTGGAACCGACGGATGAGGCCAAGGTTGCGGCCAAGAAGCGTAGGGCGCAGAAGCGGGCCGCGGCTGCGCGCGGGGTAGGACGCCAGGCCTCCGTCGACCGCCGTCGCCGTCCGCGGCGGCACAAGACGGCGCTCGTGCTCGGCGGCGGGGGCTTCACGGGTGGGGTGTATGAGATCGGTGCACTGCGCGCGCTCGACCTGCTCACCGTCAACTCGAGCGTCAACCAGTTCGACGTCTACGTCGGCACCTCCGCCGGCGCGTTCATCGCCGCATTGTCCGCCAACGGCGTGACGCCCGAGGAGATGATGCGCGTCGTCACGCGCCAGGGCCAGGCGCCGTTCAAAGACATCGACCTCAACGACCTGCTGCGGCCCAACCTGCTCGAGTTCGCGCGCAAGGGTGCGTTGCTGCCGTGGCGCGCCGTCGGCATCGCGCGCCAGATCGTCTCCCAGCGTGGCGCCGTCTCGCTGCTCGACGTGCTGCTCGGCTTCGCCGAGGGGCTGCCCTCGGGCGCCTACACGGGCGAGGGGATCGAGCGCTACCTGCGCGAGGTGCTCGACGAGCCCGGACGCACCGACGACTTCCGCGAGCTCGCCTGCGAGCTCTACCTGACGGCGACCGACCTCGACACGTGCGAGCGCGTCGTGTTCGGCGTCGACGGCACCGACGACGTGTCGATCTCGACGGCCGTGCGCGCCTCGGGCGCGCTGCCGATGGTCTACGCGCCCGTGAAGGTCGGCGACCGCGAGCTGATCGACGGCGGCATGGTCTCGACGACCAACCTCGACATCGCCGTCGAGGCCGGCGCCAAGCTCGTGATCGTGATCAACCCGATCGTGCCGTTCGTCAACGACTTCGCCGAGCACCGTCAAGACGCTGAGCGGCTCGCGCCCGCGGCGCGTCTCGGACATGGGCTTCCCGCAGATCGGCTACCAGGCGTTCAAGCTCGTCGCCCACCAGCGCCTGCACGAACTGGCCAAGACCTGGGAGAAACGCTACCCCGGCGTCGACATCGTGCTGATCGAGCCCGAGCCGACCGACGAGCTGATGTTCCAGACGTCGATGATGAACTTCACCTCACGCGTCGAGATCGCCCGCCACGGCTTCGAGTCGGTCACGAAGCACCTCGCCGGCGAATACGACCACTACGAGGAAATCGCCGACGCGCCACGGGATCGACATCTCCGGCAAGCGCCTGCGCCAGGTCGTCGAGCACTTCGACGCCGAGCCCGAGCAGGTCAGCGCCTGGCGCAAGATCCTGGAAGGCACAACCAGCACTTTGCTGCGTCAGTCCGGCTCCGCCGGTTAGAGCGCGCGGCCGCTACGAGCGCTTTATCGATCGCTGCCAGCAGCCGTGAGGTACGCGGCTGGGTTGCGGATCGCGATGCGGACGTGCTGGGGCTCGCCGAGGGCGTCGCCTTCGGCGATCAGGATGCCGGCCTGCTCCAGGCGCGCGGCAAGCTCGCCGCCGGCGATCTTGGGGTGCGCGGCCCAGACGAAGTTGGCCTGGCTGTCGGCGACGTCGAAGCCGCGCTCGCGCAGCGCCGCGATCAGCCGTGGGCGCTCGCTCGCGGATCGTCTGCGACGTGACGGTTGCGCAGCTCGCGAGCACGTGCGCAGCGCCTCGAGCGCGCCGGCCTGGCGAGACCTCAGAGACGCCGAGGTCGGGCTCGAGCTCGCGACAGCAGCGCTTCGGAGCGCGGGCCGCCGATCGCGTAGCCGACGCGCAGGCCGGCCAGGCCCCAGGCCTTGGAGAAGCTGCGGAAGACGAGCAGGCGCGGGTGGTCGCTCGAGCAGCTCCAGCGAGGCGTCGACAGGCTCGGCGTCGACGAAGTCGACGCAGCGACTCGTCGAGCAGCACCGACGACGCGCTCGGGCAGTCGCCGTCGAGCAGGCGATCGAGCTCGGCCGTGGAGAGCAGCTCGCCGGTCGGGTCGTTGGGGTTGGCCAGCGCGATCACGCGCACGCTCGGGTCGCTCGTTGGCCGCTGCGAGCAGCGCGTCGACGCCGCCGGTGACCGGCACCGCCTGGCCGTGCGCGCGGCGCGCCATGATCGGGTAGAGCGGGTAGGAGGGCCACGGCGTGAGCAGCTCGCTCGCCGGGCTCGAGCAGCGCGCGCGTGGCCGAGCTGAGCAGCTGCGGCGGCGCCGTTGCCGAGGATCAGCCGCGCCGGGCTCGACCCCGTGGCGCGCGGCGAGCTCGTCGCGCAGCTCGGTGCCGCGCACGTGCGGGTAGCGGTGCAGCCCGCGCGCGCGCGACGAACGTGATCGCGTTGACGATCGCGCGGGTGCGGCAGCTCGGGCCAGGTCGTGCTGCGAGAGGTCGAGCGTGTCGACGCGCGTGAGCGCTTTGCGCCGGCGCTCGTCGGCCTCCTCGCGCAGCCGCGCGGTTGACCTCCTCCTCGGACATCCCTTCGAACTGCCTGTAGTAGTCGAGCAGGCCCATGGCCTGGCCGGCCTAGCCGTTGCCGTTGCCTGGCATCGTCGATCGAGCCGGGGCCGTGGATGACGACGAACCAGAACGCGAAGGCCGCGCCGCAGACGATCGCGGTCGACGCCGAAGATGCGGCCGATCACGCCCGTGCGCTGGTCGTGGCCGGCGGCGCGGCGCACGAGGATCCAGGCGTGGTCGAGGCGCTTGCAGCAGCGACAGCGCGCCGAACAGGCAGCACGAACAGCGCGACGAACGCGGCGAGGATGCCGAGGCCGACGCTGCTCGGTGACGTAGTTGATCTGCGAGCCGACCCACAGGCAGCCGAGCGGGATCGGGCCCCAGAAGCAGCAGGCTGAGCGACGACCATCGCCGGCGAGCAGCGACGTCGGCGAGCGAGCCGTCGACGCGCTGGCGCGCGTCGCTGCCGCGCTCGGGCAGGCGCGCGGAAGCGGACCGGCGCCGTGCCGGGGCGGCGGCCGACGAACAGCCCGCCGTTGTCGGTGGGATCCGTGCGCATCAGATACCGTATGGCTTCGCAGCCGTAACTGCGCCGGATCCCGGCGATCAGCCCGCGTAGAGCGCGTCGAACAGCTCGGCGTACTTCTCGTTGACGACGTTGCGCTTGACCTTCAGCGTCGGCGTCAGCTCGCCGGTCTCCTGCGAGAGGTCGTGGTCGAGGATGACGAACTTCTTGACCTGCTCGACCTGCGCGTACTTCGCGTTGGCGCGGTCGAGCTCGGCCTGGATCAGCGCGCGCACCTCGGGCGCGCCGGCGAGCGTCGGCGACGTCGCGTCGCTCGGCAGGCCGTGCTCCGCGGCGCAGCTGCGGCGATCTCCTCCTCGTCGAGCGTGATCAGCACGACCGGGTAGGGGCGGCGGTCGCCGTGCATCACGGCCTGGGAGATCCAGCGGCACTGCTTGAGGTCGTTCTCGATGTTGGCCGGCGTGAGGTTCTTGCCGCCGGCCGTGATGATGATGTCCTTCTTGCGGCCGGTGATCGAGAGGTAGCCGTCCTCGTCGATCGAGCCGAGGTCGCCGGTGTGCAGCCAGCCGTCGTCGACGGCGCCGAAGCTCGCGTCGGCGTTGTTGTGGTAGCCGTCGAAGATGTTCGGGCCCTTGATCAGGATCTCGCCGTCCTCGGCGATCTTCAGCTCGACGCCGGGCAGCGCGCGGCCGACCGTGCCGAAGCTGGTGGTTCTCGACGCGTGGAGGTGGTCGCGGCGGTCGCCGTCTCGGTCATGCCGTAGCCCTCGAGCACGGGCACGCCGCAGGCCCAGAAGAACTCGAGGATCTCCTTGGCGATCGGCGCGGCGCCGCTGATCGCCTGGCGCACGTTGCCGCCGAAGATCGCGCGCACGTTCTTGAACAGCTCCTCGTCGGCCTCTTCGAACGGCTTGCGCAGCTCGTCGGGCACCGGCTTCGCCGTCGGTTGATCATGTCGCGCACCTTCACGCCGAGCTCGATCGCGGCCTCGGCCTGGGCCTGCTCCTCCGGCGGCTCGGCCTGATCGCGCCCTGGGCGAGCGTGTAGATCTTCTCGAAGATGCGCGGCACCGACGGCAGGTAGGTCGGCTTGACCTCCTGCAGCTCGCCGATGATCTGCTTGGTGTCGCCGCCGAAGTAGGCGAGCGTGCGCGCCGAGGTCGAACGACGGCGAGCTGGATCAGCAGCGCGAAGGAGTGCGCGAGCGGCAGGTAGAGGTAGATCGATCTCGTCGCCCTGGATCTCGCCGGCCTCGCCGACCATGTCGAGGATCGCGCGGTAGTTGCCGTGCGTGAGCACGCAGCCCTTCGGCGGGCCGGTCGTGCCGGAGGTGTAGATGAACGTGAACGGGTCCTCGAGGCGCGACGGCGCTGCGGCGCGCTTCGAGCTCCTCGACGTTGCGCCCGCGGCCGCGCTCGCGGACCTCGTCGAGCGGGATCGCGTCCAGGGCGTGCACGGCCTCGGACGGGCCGCCCGCGATCGGCCGTCCGGGCGGGTCGATCACGATGATCGTGCGCAGGTTGCGGCAGCCTGCTCGCGGATCGCCGCGATCTTCGCGAGCTGCTCGGTGTCCTCGCAGACGATCGCGCAGGCGTCGGAGTCGGAGATCACCCACAGGCACTCCTCGGGGGAGTTGGTCTGGTAGATCGGCACGACGACCGCGCCGGCCGAGGTGGCGCCGATGTCGGCGTAGGACCACTCGGGGCGCGTGTTGCCGAGGATGCAGATGCGATCGCCCGGTTCGAGGCCGAGCGTCGATCAGGCCGAGCCCGATCTCCTGGGCGATCTCGGCGAGCTTCGAGTAGCTCACGTCGTGCCAGGCGCCGTCGCGCTTGTAGCGGATCGCCGTGTTCTCGCCGTGCGCCGCCGCGGCACACGGAATCAGGTCAGCAATCGTCTGCGAACCCGTTGCCGACACAGTCGTCGACGCCGTCGCGGTGGCCTCCATCAGGACTCTCCTCCTGTCGAACGATCAAGCTTTCCGCCGGCTAGCTGGCCGACCAGCCCATGTTAGAGCGCGACCGTGCAATTTGCGAGGCGCGGAGCGCTAGATCGGGTTGGGGACGTCGAGGAAGACGTGGCGCACGCCGAAGCGCTGGGCGATGTGCTCGCCGAGCGCCTTGACGCCGAAGGTCTCGGTGGCGTAGTGGCCGGCGGCGATGAAGTGGATGCCGGCCTCGCGCGCGGTGGACATGATGCGCTCGACTGGTTCGCCGGTGAGCAGGGCGTCGGCGCCGGCGGCGATTGCGTCGGCGATGTAGTCGGCGCCGCCGCCCGAGACGATCGCGAGGCGGCGGACGTTGCGGCGGGCCGGCGTCGAAGACGAGCGGGTCGCGGGCCGTTAGCTCGCGCACGCGCGTGAAGAGGGCTTGGGCGGGGGTGCCGCCGTTCTCGTTGCCGCTATCGCCGCTATCGCCGCTATCGCCGGGCAGGGTCGCGATGAAGCCGATCGGCTCGCCGTGGTGCAGGGCGAAGGGCTCGAGCGATGTGGCGCCGAGGGCTTTGGCGATCAGGGCGTTGTTGCCGACCTCGGGGTGGGCGTCGAGGGGGAGGTGGTACGCGGCCAGGCCGATGTCCGCGTCGAAGAGGATCTTCAGGCGGCGCTTGAGCGGGGCGTCGATCGGGCCTGGGCTCGTGCCCCAGAAGAGGCCGTGGTGGACGATGAGCAGCTGGGCATTCTCGGCCGCGGCGCGCTCGAACAGCTCGACGTTGGCCGAGACGCCGGTGGCGACCGTGTCGACCTGGGGCGCGCCTGGGACCTGGAGGCCGTTGGGTCCGTAGTCCTCGAAGCGGCTCGGTTCGAGCAGGGCGTCGAGGTCGGCGAGGATGTCGGTGGCGGCGGCGGGCACGTGGCGAAGATAGCGGTGTGGAATACTGACCGCGCATCGGGGCGTGGCGCAGCCTGGTAGCGCGCACCGTTCGGGTCGGTGAGGTCCCGAGTTCGAATCTCGGCGCCCCGATTGGAAGTCGCTGGATGATGATGGGAGGCTGGCGTCTCCTCAGCAACTAGATTTGGCTTGGGGAGGCGGATTAGCGTCGGGCGGCCCCTAGGCCGGCGGGTCGGGGAGCCGCTCTGTCATGACCTGTGCTTCCCGGGCCGACTGTTCCTCCGGCTGAACCCAGTCCTCCGGCGGTTCAATCTTGGCCGAGATTCCGGCGTGCTTCTCGAGTAGGTAGAGCAGGTTGCTTCCGCTAAGCAGCTCAAGTGGCTTATTCTCGGCGAACTGGAACGATGCCTTTCCGTAGCCGCTGGTTGTGACGAGGATGCCCTTGCTGGCACCCTCGTTCTGCATTGTGCCGAACAGGTCGCGGACTGCGCTGACGCCCACCGTGTTCTTGTAGCGCTTGGCTTGGATGACGACCTTGCCGCCGAAGATCGGGCGGGGGTCGTAGGCGACGCAGTCGACTCCACCATCGCGCGACGCCTGGGTCATCCGCGTCTCGAGACCCATCTTCTCGAACAAATTAGTGATCAGTGCCTCGAATTCGCTAGGGGTCAGCTCCATCAGGTTGGATCGCTGGTCGATCGAAGAGAGGACATCCGTCTCCTCGACGAAGCGCGGATCGACCATGTTGAACTCTAGAACCGGCCGCACAGGAGCCAGCTCAGCGGGATTGCGAGAGACCGACGCGTTTAGTCCTCGAAGACATGCCTCGGGCTCGACGCGCGCAAGGTCGAGACCGTCGAATAGGTCGCGAGTGGTGCGGAGCGTGATGAGGCATGGATGAGTCGGTTGACCAGTGCGGGGATCGATCGTGTCGACGTGTCCGTTGAAGACGACCGACTCGATATGACCGGGCCTATCCGCCTGGAATATCTCATGCACAGTTCGAAGCGTCACTTGAGAGACGAGGTCTGCGTACAGGGCCTTTCGCTGTGTCGCGGGGCGCGCCTTCGGGACGGTCTCATCTTTGGCTTTCACGTAGCGATACTCCAAAACCTCGGGCACGACGTCGTATGTCGGCAGATCCATCTCGATTACCAGTTGGCGTGACTCCGGCACATACGCGACCTTGTGCTGCTGCGGGAATTTTTCGGGGTAGCGGCTGGCCGCGAGCACCATCGAGCAATAGGTGACGACCGCATCCGGATTCCGCTCGCCGTAGCGTGTGTTGAACGCTTCCACCTCCTCGTTCTGAGCGGCGATCCTCTCCGCCTCGGTACGGAGCGCTTCTTCGTGTCCGCGCTCGGCGGCGGCAAAGGCGGTCTGTCGGTTGCGCTCGGCCTGCACCGCCTCAGCGAGCGCCTCCTTGTAGCTCGCTTCTAACTCGCTGACTAGCTGCACGTGACGCGCCTTCGCGCCAGGCAGAAGCTTCGCGAATGCAGACTGGGGCGGAAGCGGCTGAAGCGTCGGGGGCTCGATGGGCACCCCAAGCTCGCCCGGCTCGAACTCGATCGACGCCGGCTTCTCCTTGAGCGCGCCGATCGCGAGTGCCGGGTCTTCGGCTAGGGACGAACTCAGCAGGCCACCAAGCTCACTGACGAACTCGGCAATGTCGTCCGTGAGCTGCTCGGCTTCATTCGTTCGCTGCTCGAGATAGAGGCGCTTCTGCTCTTTCTCGTCGTACGCCTGCTGCCGGGCGGCCTCACGCTGACGGTGCGCCTGCTCGCGCTGGAGGGCACGAGCCGTGCGCTCGGCTTCGCGCCGTCGCCGCTCGGCTTCGCGCTGCATCTGCACCCAAACGCTGCGACGTGCCATCCCACTTGCTCCTTTGTTGCCCCATGGCGACGCAATCAACGGCACGATCCTAAAGACTTGAACGAGCCTGTGCCGGATCGGGCTAGAAAGGGCGGATGCCGCGCCAGTTGTTGGTTGTAGAGAATCCGGGGGCAGACCGATCGCCGTCGCAGTAAAGCCGTTTGGCTGGGTGTTTCAGGCTGGCGCTACCTCTGACAAGAGGCACGGAACGACCGTCGAACCAGTCGCACGCTCGGCGGGCATCCTGTCGGGCCATCAGTCGGTTGACCGGTCTCATAAGCGGAGATACGAGAACCAGGCACACAGCTACGCCGAAGGCGATCGTCACGATCACCGCCGTCCAGGCCGGAACCTGCCGGCGAGATAGGCCGAGGCGCCCAAGGCGCTAGCCGGCAGCAGCCACTTGAGGATCGCTCGCCCCCAGGGCCGACGGGTCGATTACGGCGTCGCTCAGGCGCCGAGAATGGAGACCCGACAGTCCGGTGCCGGTGAGACGGCAGCGGTTATTCCCATGTTGCTCGATCCAGCCGCGCTGGTAGGCGTACTCCCACCACTCCTCGATTGTTGCTGAGCTTCCGCGTCCACGAAGCGGACGGACTGCCAGCTCGACGAGCTCAGCGCAAGACAGCGTTCCCGCCTCTTCGAGCTCAATGCCCAACGGAGAGTCAAGATCTCGCAACCACCGCCGCCGCCGGCGCGGATCGGATCTCCTATCGCTCACCTCGCCATCTGATGTCCGTTCGCGTTCACGCTCGACGGCCTGGAGCTCTTGTCTGGACTTGATTGATTAGTACGGATCGGCCGGTCGTAATCGGTGTTCCTGACGCCTGGGCTCCCTCTCAGGACAGACGAAGAAAGACGAATAGCGTCTAAAGATCAAGTTCCCATTTACCGACCCGAACATGTCGCAGGTGGCCCAGCAGCAGACCTTTGTCTGTTCACAGCTGACGATCGCTGTCGCAGGGTATGCGTGTGGCGGGGGCAAGGGAGACGCACAACGCACGTACACTGCTGGCGGGCCTAATTGGGCAGCCCCTTTGGACGATCTCTGGTCGTCCGAACGAGATCCTCGAGTTGCGGGACCAAGACGTAGTCGTCGCCACCGACCGATCGCCGGCAGGTAAGCCGTTGCCAGTGGCCTGGGTGCAGGACGCCCTCGACCGCATCCAGGCGACCGGCGAGCTGCAGATTGACCCACCATCCGTCGGCTATCGGAGCGCGTTCGTCGGCGCCGTGCTTCGCACTCTTCCGAACGCCCGTACCGAGCATGACCCGCAGCGGATCCTGCTCGATCGATCGCCTGAGGATTGGGACCTTTCCGTCGGTGCGCTACTCACCCGTTCCGAGAGAGGCGCACGCTTCGGCGGTGCTTTGTATGGCGGCATCGAGCCGTCGGGCAGCTCTCCCAATGTCTTTCTATATAGCGATCCATCAAGGGGAGAAGCCTACGGCTACAGCTATGACGGGTGGGCTGACGACGGTCGCCTGTTCCTCTACACGGGAGAGGGGCGGGAAGGCGATCAGCCAATGAGCCACGGCAACCGCGCCATCCTGCAGCACCGAGAGCAAGGAAGAGCGTTGCGGCTCTTCGTTGCGGACGGCCAGGTTGCCGGAACTGGGCAGCGTCAGCAGCGCTACGTGGGCGAGTTTGAGCTCGACCAGAAAAGGCCGTACTTGTCTGAGGATGCACTCGATGAGAATGCCGAGGACAGGACGGTCTTCGTCTTCCGCCTTCGCCCGGTAGGCGAGGTACTACGCCGCGAGAGCGATCAATGCGTTTTTCTCGGTAGCGGTACTAACGTGGCGGCGTCGCTTGTCCCGGTCGAGGAGAACGTCGAGACATCATTTGCCGTTTCTCCGCGCGGGGGAACAACAGCTACCCGGCGGGAGGGTGAACTAGTCGACCGATACATAGAGTGGTCCGGGCCGGCTGAAACGTTTAGCCGCTGGTGTGTGCGGCCGCCGGGAGAGCTCCGGCCACTCTTGACTGACATCTACAGCGAGACTCAGAACATCCTGTATGAGGCCAAGGGAACTGCAACTCGGACCGCGATACGAACTGCGATCGGTCAGTTGCTCGACTACAGGCGCCACATCGATCGGGACGCCTTGCGGCTCGCGGTCCTCTTGCCGCACCTTCCCAGCGATGACCTGATCGCCTTTGTAACTAGCCTCGGAATTACCGTCGTCGCTGAACAGCCCGGTGGCGGCTTCGAGACGGTCGAGCCGCAACCAGCGAGCCGGGTGAGCAGCAAAAGTAAATAGAGAGAACGGCCAGAGGTCTATTCCGGCGATGACTGGAGGTCGGTTGGCAGAGCCCGCCCGCGGGAACACAACGAGCACCCCTTCAGCTCCCCGCCCGCCCTGCCGAAAAGCTCTTGAATGAGCCGAAGTCCCCGCATCAAGCACACCCCGACGAACCAGCGAGCGCAGTTGGCCAACCGAGCGACCCTCGCGCGCCTGGCCCTACTCGGCGCGCCACTCTCCCTCACGATCGCGCTCTCAGCATCCCCAGCCCTAGCCGCAACAGCCGCCCCCACGCTGATCGCTCCCACCGCCGCGAGCGCCCACAACTCCCCGCTCAGCGTCGAATACGAACTCCCCGAAGCGGGCGCTAGCGCAACGATCTCGTTCATCCCCACCACCGGCCCCACGGTCACCGTCATCCTGACCTCGGCCGCACAAGCCGCCGGCAAGCACCACTTCTTCCTCAACCTCCACGAACTCGAAGACGAAACCGGGAACGTGGTGAAAGCGAGCGCCTCGTCGCTACCGGACGGCGAATACACGGTCAAGCTCAGCTACCAGAACCTCGCTCACGACCCGCTCGCCAGTGTCTCGGCGGAAAAAGTCACGATCAAAACGGCCACCGGCGTCCCCACGCTGAGCGAACCGACTGCCGGTCAGAGCTTTCGCGGCGAAGCCTTCAAAGTCACGTACACGCTTCCCGAAGCGGCGCTGCCGGGCTCGGTGAAACTGCTGCTGTTCGGCACGCACGTCGGGCCGAAGCCGCTCCTGCTGAGCAACGCGTCCGCGGGCTCGCACACCGCCGAAGTCGTCCCCTCTAACCCGAGCACCGGCGTCGGCATCGCCAGCGCGTCGAACGAACGGCTCCCCGCCGACTCCTACCAGCTCAGCATCTCCTACCAGGACGCGCTCGGCAACCCTGCAGCGAGCACCCTGCCGGTCACCGTGAACGTCGCCTACCCGTTGTGCGAAGCCGGCACGTACTCGCCCAGCGGCGAAGAACCGTGCGCCAAAGCCCCCAAGGGTTACTTCGTCCCGGCCGAAGGCGCGATCGTCGCCGACGAATGCCCCGCCGGACACTTCGCTCCCGCAGAAGGGTTCGTCGAATGCCTTCCCGCGGAACCCGGGCACTACGTGCCGGGAACCGGCGCCAAGGAAGAGCTCGAATGCGAACAGGGGACCTACAGCGATGTGACCGGCCGTAGCTCGTGCTTCTCGGCGCCGGCCGGCCACTACGCGCCTAAGGGCTCCGTGCAGCCGGTGGCATGTCCGGCCGGAACGTTCGACGCGCACACCAACTCTCCCTCGGCCGAATTCTGCGAGTACGACTCGCCGGGCTGGTACTCGGGCGAAGGCGCCATCGAACCCATCCCGTGCGTGCCCGGCAAGTACGCCTTCGCCTACGGCAGCGAATCGTGCCTGCCTGCCCCGCCCGGCAGCTACGTGTCCTCGATCGGAGCGACCGACCCGACTCCGTGCCCGGCCGGCACCTTCGCCCCGGTCACCGAATCGGTGGGCTGCACGACCACGCCCGAGAACACCTATGCGACGGGCGGCGCCAGCGAACCGACGCCGTGCCCGGCCGGAACGCATGCTCCGGCGGGCGCCTCCTCGTGTACGCCCGTCTCCAGTGAACCCTCCGGCGGCGGGTCGAGCCAGGACTCGTCCGGCAACGGGTCGAGCCAGACCGGCGCAGGCACGGGCACGAAGACGCTGGCGCCCGCTCCCATCTCGATCTCCGCTCCCGGTGGCCCTCCGGCGACTTTCGCGATCGCCGCCAAGCGACACGGAGCCTCGCTCGCCCGTACGCGCCGCCAGCTCTACACGGTGACCTGCAGCGCCGCCACGACGGTGCAGCTGCGCGTCGGTGCCGTCATCCAGGTCGGCAAGAAGCGCCTGGCGCTTACCGCCCGTGCGCTGACGCTCAAATGCAAGGCCGCCGAGGCAACCGCGGCGGCCGCGAGCTTCAAGTTGACGCCGCCAGCGAAGAAGCTGCTCAGCCGGCATGGGGCGAGCGTGAAGCTGACCGTGTCGGTCTACGCGACTGGAGCTGCCGCTGGCACGCGGCTGGCCGGTGCCACGCTGCGCGGCGCGCCCTGACGGACCTTTCCCGGCAGTTCGACCGATCGGCGAGGATGAGCGGCGTGCCCGCCCCGCGCAACCTCGTCAACCTCAACGCCGTGGAGAAGGGCTACGGCAGCCGCGCCGTGCTCCACGACATCACGCTCGGCATCTCATCGGGCGAGCGCATCGGCGTGGTCGGCCAGAACGGCGGCGGCAAGTCGACGCTCCTCCGCCTCATCGCCGGCATCGAGCAGCCCGACGCCGGAGCGCTGATCCGCGCGGGCGACGTCGGCGTCGCCCTGCTCGGCCAGCGCGACGACCTCGACGAGGACCGCACGATCCGCGAGCTGCTCGTGGGCGAGCGCGCCGACCACGAGTGGGCCGGCGACAGCGCCTTTCGCAGCGTGCTCGACGGGCTGCTCGGCGGCGTCGAGCTGCGCCTGTTCGCCAATGGGATGGAAACGCCGATCGCCGGTCTTTCGGGGGGCGAGCGCAGGCGGATCGCGCTGGCGCGCCTGCTGCTCGACCCGCCCGAGCTGTTGCTGCTGGACGAGCCGACGAACCACCTCGACGTCGAAGGCGTCGACTGGCTCGCCCACCATCTCGCCGCCAGGCGCGGCTCGATGCTCGTCGTCACGCACGATCGCTGGTTCCTCGACGCCGTCTGCACCGACACGTGGGAGCTCGCCGACGGCGTGGTGCACCAGTACGAAGGCGGCTACGCCGCGTACGTGCTCGCGCGCGCCGAGCGCGAACGCCAGGAGGCCTCCGCCGCGAGCCGCCGCCGGCAGCTGCTGCGCAAGGAGCTCGCATGGCTGCGCCGCGGCCCGCCGGCGCGCACGAGCAAGCCGAAGTTCCGCATCGACGCCGCCAACGCGCTGATCGCCGATGAGCCGCAGGCGCGCGACCGCGCCGAGCTGCTGCGCTTCGCCGGCGCGCGCCTGGGCAACAAGGTGCTCGAGGCCGTCGACGTGTCGCTCACGCTCGGCAGCAAGCAGGTGCTGCACGACGTGACCTGGCGGCTCGGCCCCGGCGATCGCGTCGCCGTCGTCGGCGTCAACGGATCGGGCAAGACCTCGCTCGTGCGGCTGCTGGCGAGCGAGCTCGAGCCGAGCTCGGGCCGGATCGAACGCGGCTCGACCGTGCGGATCGCCTACCTCTCCCAGGACGCCGTCGAGATCCCCGGCCACCTAAACGTGCTCGAATCGCTCGAGGAGGTGCGCGGCCACGCGACGCTCAGCAGCGGCGAGGAGATCACGGCCGCGATGCTCTGCGAGCGCTTCGGCTTTCGCGGCGAGAAGGCGCGCACGCTCGTCGATGACCTCTCTGGAGGCGAGCGCCGGCGCCTGGCGCTGATGCGCCTGCTGATGGCCGAGCCCAACGTGCTGCTGCTCGACGAGCCCACCAACGACCTCGACATCGACACGCTGACGGCGCTCGAGGACCTGCTCGACGGCTGGCCCGGCACGCTCGTCGTCGTCAGCCACGACCGCTACTTCGTCGAGCGCGTCTGCGACGACGTCCACGCGCTCACGCCGGACGGGGGGATCCGCCACCTCCCGGGCGGGATCGACCAGTACCTCGAGCATCGGCGCTACGCCGAGCAGCACCGCTCCGCGTCGGCGGCTCCGCGCGGGGCAGGCGAAGCGCCCGGGGCGAGGCTGCGCGCCGAGCGCAAGGGGACCCAGCGCGCCGAACGCGAGCTCAAGCGAATGGAAGCCGCGATCGAGCGCCTGACCGAGCGCGAGGCGGCACTCAACGAGCAGATGGCCGCCGTCGCCACCGATCACGCAAAGCTTGCCGAGCTGCAGGCCGAGCTCGGGCAGCTCGTCGCCGAGCGCGAGCAGCTCGAGACCTCGTGGCTACAGGCGTCGGAGTCGCTCGAGGGCTGAGCGCACCGACCCTCAGGCCGCCGCGGCGCCCGCACTCAGGCGGTCGCGCCGGCCGTGGCCTCGGCGACCAAGCGCTGCACATACGGCCCAAGCAGCGAAGCGACCGCCTCGGCTGTCTCGGTGGGCTCCCCTTTCGGCAGCGCGGCATAGCTGATCGCCAGCCGCACGAGGCATTCGCCGAGCAGCTCGGCGTCGCGCACGGCCACAACGGGCCAGCTCGCGAGCAGCACCTCGGTCAGCCGCGCGGCGGCCGTCTCGACGAGCGTCTCGCCGCGGGTCGTGAACAGCGCGATCAGCTCGTCGGCGCCCTCGCCGGAGACGATCGTGCTGACGAGCGGGTTCTCGGCGGCGACGGTCAGGAACAGCTCGAACGTGGCCTGCAGGGCTACGCGTGGATCGCCGGCGTTCGCCGCGATCGTGCTCTGCACGGCGTCGATGAACTGCCCGGCTTCGCGCAGCACGAGCTCCTGGGCGAACTCGGCGCGCGAGCCGAACTCGTTGTAGAGCGTCTGCCTGCTGACGCCGGCGGCGCGCGCGATGTCGCTCATCGTGATCTCCGACCACGGGCGCGAGCCCAGCTCGCGGTTGGCCCCGTCGAGCAGCGTGTTGCGCAACAGATCGCGCGCGGCCACGGCGTAGGGGACCTGCTGCTCGGCGGCGCTCACTGCTCGGACTCCGCGACGGGCTCGAAGTCGACCTTGTCGCGCACGCCGCAGTCGGGGCAGGCCCAGTCGTCGGGCACCTCGCTCCACGGTGTCCCTGGCGGGAAGCCCTCGCGCGGATGCCCGGCGTGCTCGTCATAGACGTAGCCGCAGCCGGTGCAGCGGTAGGCGCTCATACGACCCGCGCGAAGCGCCGCCGCGCGCGTGCGCTGACCCGCGGGTGCAGGTTCGCGCGCTCCAGCTCGCCCTCGTAGTGCTCGAGCACGCGGTGGTCCATGATCCGCCGCCACAGCGGCGGGAAAGCGGCCACGAGGATCATCCCGGCGTACCCGGTCGGCAGCTGCGGCGCCTGCTCGACGTGGCGCAGCGCCTGGTAGCGGCGTACGGGGTTGGCGTGGTGGTCGGAGTGGCGCTGCAGGTGGTAGAGCAAGACGTTGGAGGCGGTGTTGTTGGAGTTCCAGCTGTGCTCGGGCTGGGTGCGCTCGTAGCGCCCGTCCTCGCGCCGCTGGCGCAGGAGTCCGTAGTGCTCGAGGTAGTTGACGACCTCGAGCAGCGAGAAGCCGAGCACTGCCTGGATCACGAGATACGGCAGCACGACGACGCCGAACACGGCGACGAGCGCGCCGAACAGCACGACGGTCATCGCCCAGGCGCTGAGGATGTCGTTGCGCGGCGTCCACATCGAGCTCTCCAGGCGCGTCAGACGCACCCGCTCGAGCTCCCAGGCAGAGTGCAGGCTGCCGGCGACGGTCCGCGGCCAGAAGCGGTAGAAGCTCTCGCCGAGACGCGAGCTGGCGGGGTCCTCGGGCGTGGCCACGCGCACGTGATGGCCGCGGTTGTGCTCGATGAAGAAGTGCCCGTAGCCGCTCTGCGCGAGCGCGACCTTGCTCAGCCAGCGCTCGAGGCTGGCGCGCTTGTGTCCGAGCTCGTGCGCCGTGTTGATCGCGATCCCGGAGACCATCGCGACGGTCAGCGCGAGGCCGATCGACTCGATCACGGAGAGGTCGCCGTAGGACCACTCCCAGCAGGCGAAGATCAGCCCGGCGTACTGCACGGGGATGTAGGCGTACGTGCACCAGCGGTAGTAGCGGTCCTGCTCGAGCGCCTTGATCACCGACTCGGGCGGGTTGCGCGCGTCGAGGCCGACGGCGAGGTCGAGCAGCGGGAAGATGCCGAACACGAGCACGGGCCCGTAGAACCAGAACACGCCGAGACCGGTCAGCTCCACGAGCCCCCACGCGAGGAACGGCAGCGTGGGCACGACGAGGCCGAGCAGCCAGTAGTAGCGCTTGGGATCGCGCCAGGAAACGGACTCCTCCGTGCCGGGGTCGTCGACTCTTGCCTCTGTGATCGGCGCAGTCGTTGCTGCAGGCGCTGACATCGGGTGGCTTCCCTCCTGCGTTGGGTGCCGTCGGGCTACTTTACACAACTCCGCCTCCGTGTCAAGCATCACGACATCAATATTTAATTTGACAAGAAGACAAGACATACGAGCTTGGCCGCGATGGGCTACCTTCCAATCCGAACCAACGGAACTCTGGAAAGGATTGGACCTGTGATCGAGCTGCTCGAGCGTTAGGCCCTGGTCTTGCCCGCAGACTCTCTCGACCAACCCGCCCCACCCGACGGCGTAGTCGCACGCGTCGATCTCGCCGGCAGCGTGCTCGTGCTCGGCGATCCCGCCGGCATGACGATCGTGCCTGCCGATAGCCGGGGCTCGGCGGATTCACTCGCGCAGGCGCTTGCGCAGGAGCGCAAAGAACGCGAGCCGGCCGCGGCGGCCGTCGCGCCGCTGGCGGGTGCCGTAGAGGACGCTGCGCAGGTCACGAGCAAGGTCGAACGGGCCGTCAAGCTGTTCACCGAGATCGCGCAAGGCCGGCTCGATCCGGCCGCGGTCAGCGACGAGGTCGATGCGCTATGCGGGCTGCTCGAACGCCTCGACCGCGACGAGCGATGGGCGGAGGCGCTGCGCATGGCGCGCTCGCTCGCGACGCTGCTGGCGCTGCTCGGGCGTTGGCTCGAGCTGCTCAAGTCGCTGAAGCTGGCCCTCAGCGCCGCGGAGCAGCTCGGCGACGTGACAGGCCAAGCGTGGGCGCTGCACGAACTCGGCACCTTGCATCTCGCCGCTGGGGAGCGCGCCGAGGCTGAGCGCCTGCTCAGCCAGGCGCGCGCTATGCGCGAGCGGCTCGGCGATCGACACGGCCTTGGGATGACTGATCGCAATCTCCAGTTCCTCTGTCGCGACCTGCGTGCGCTGATCCACTGCGACGCCCGTGAGAGTGTGTTCGAGTGGATCGGGCACAAGCCGGTCGCGGCGCTTGCGCTCGGGGCGGCGATGCTGCTCGCAGGAGGCGTTGCCGGGGCATTCATCGGCGGCGCCGGCAGCTCGCCGGTGACCGTCACCGAACCGGGCCCTACTACGACCGTCACGATCACTCGAACGGTGCGCGTGCCTCCCACCACGCCGACGACCCCGACCAGCACGCTCTCGATCAAACGGACTGGTTCCGGCGCGGTCACGAGCAACGACGCAACGATCGACTGCGGTTCGCGCTGCTTCCACACTTACACCACCGGCGCGAACGTCACGCTCACCGCGACGCCCTCCGCCGGCTCCACGTTCAGCGGCTGGAGCGGCGGTGCCTGCAGTGGCACCAGGACGTGCAGCCTGACGATCAACGAAGACGAGTCCGTAAGCGCCGCGTTTGCATCGCCGAGCGCGACGTTGACGGTCTCGACGACAGGCACGGGCAGCGGCTCAGTGACGAGCGCCGATAAACGGATCGATTGCGGCACCACTTGCTCGTCCACGTACACGAGCGGTACGGCTGTCACGCTCACCGCTACGCCCGAAGCCGGCTCGGTGTTCAAGGGCTGGGGCGGCGACGCCTGCACCGGTACCGGTCCGTGTCTGCTGAAGCTGAGCGCAGACGAATCCGTCGTCGCCGAATTCGCCCCCGCCGCGCTCCGCTGAGGCGCCGCCCTCGGCCGCGGAGAGGGCCGCCGTCGCGTTACCGGGCCTCGCCGCCGGGCCGTCTCAGGCACACTGGAGCGATGCGCTCGCTGCGCTCACGCAGGCAACTCCGAGCGGGGCCGAGATGAGCGCCGCCGAGGAGCTCGATCCGGGCGCCTTTCCGGTGCTGAGTGCGGCCGAGCTCGCGGAAATCGCCGCGTTCGGCAGCGAGCGGCAGACCGCCGCAGGGGAGCTGCTGTTCGAGGCCGGCGAGGCGTCCTTCGACCTGTTCGTCGTCCTCGAGGGCGAAGTCGAGATCATTCGCCTCGACGGCCCCGAGGCGGTCGTGATCGTCGCCTACGACCGCGGCGGCTTCGTCGGCGAGCTGAACCTGCTGACCGGCCAGCGCCGCACGCTGAGCTGCCGCGTCAGCAGGCCGGGTCGCGTGCTGGTGATCGCCGAGCCCGAGTTCCGTCGCCTCATGAGCGGGCGCCCGGCGCTGTCCGACACGATCTTCAACGCGCTGCTCGCCCGGCGCGAGGTGCTGCGCTCGGGAGAGGGCGCGCAGGCGATCCGCATCGTCGGCTCGCGCTACTCGCCCGAAGCGATGAGCCTGCGGGCATTCGCCGAGCACTCACATCTCGCGCACGCGTGGATCGACGTCGAGGACGCCGAGGACGTCGACGTGCTGCTCGCGAGCATCGGCCTGCAGCCGCGAGACATCCCGGCCGTGATCACGGCCACCGAGATGCTGCGTCGTCCCTCGCCGGCGATGTTCGCCGAGCACCTCGGCCTGACGTTCCAGCAGTACGCCGGGCTACATCTTCGACCTGGTCGTGGTCGGCAGCGGCCCGGCCGGCCTGGCCGCGGCGGTCTACGGCGCCTCGGAGGGTCTGCGCACCGTCTCGCTCGACGCGGTCGCGATCGGCGGTCAGGCCGGCTCGAGCTCGCGGATCGAGAACTACGCGGGCTTCCCCAACGGCATCTCCGGCGAAGACCTCACCGGCAGGGCCGCCGTGCAGGCGATGCGCCTCGGCGCGCGACTGAACGCCCCGTGCGAGGTGGCGGGGCTGCGCACCGAGGCCGGCTTCCACGTGATCGTGCTCGCCGACGGCAGCGAGATCCCGACGCGCGCGGTGATCGTCGCCTCGGGCGCGCGCTACCGGCGGCTGGCCGTCGATGACCTCGAGCGCTTCGAGGGCGCCGGCGTCTACTACGCGGCCACCGACCTCGAGGCGCGCGTCTGCGACGGCAGCTCGGTGCTCGTGATCGGCGGCGGCAACTCGGCCGGCCAGGCCGCGCTCTACCTCGCGCAGAGCAACTGCGCCGTGACGCTCGCGATCCGCCGCGACGATCTCACCCAGAGCATGTCGCGCTACCTGATCGAGCGGATCGAGGCCGACCCGAAGATCGAGTTGCTCGACAGGCGTCGAAGTCGACGCGCTCGCCGGCGAGAGCCGTCTGGAGCAGGTCACGCTGAGGGACGCGGCGACGGCGAGCGCCGCCGACCGTTCCCTGCGCGGGGCTGTTCTGCTTCATCGGCGCGAGCCCGGCGACCGGTTGGCTCGGCGAGGGCGTGCTGCTCGACGAGGACGGCTTCGTGCTCACCGACCGCCAGCTGACCGACGCCGCCGAACGACGGGCCGGCCGGGCGGCTCCCGTTCGAGACGTCCATCGCCGGGCGTGTTCGCCGCCGGCGACGTTCGCCACGGCTCGATGAAGCGCGTCGCCGCGGCCGTCGGCGAGGGATCGAGCGCGGTGCGCTCCGTCCACGAGCGTCTCGCCACGCGGGTTTAGCGCCGCGCGTCAGCGCGCGGCCGTGAACACGTCGGCGCCGAACGTCGCAGGCACCGACGCGGCGTCTGCCAGGCGCCCGAGCCCGAGCAGCGACTCCCAGCTTGCGAGCGAGGAGTAGTGGTTGTAGGGCGTCGTTGAGAGCGTGCCGGGTTTGATGAACGGCGAGAGCAGCACGGCGCCGACGAGGCCGCCACCGGGGCCGGTGATGCCGGGGAGGGGAGACCCAGGACCGGGCTGCTCTTCACAGCAGGCGCTCGAGTCGGAGTCGGGACCGTCGGACTCGTCGAAGGTGATCTCGAGCAGGCCGTTGCGCTGGAAGGCCGGCGAGGAGGTGATCTTGGGCACCCACGTTTCGAGGAAGCGGTCGATGTCGGCGAGTGAGGAGGCGCCGCCCGGCTGGTTCACGCACGGGTAGTCGTGGCCGTCTTCGCACAGGTTGGGCGTGATGAACGAGAAGCGCGGCGTGTGCGCGACCTTGGTGAGGTCGCTCGCGAGGCCCGTCTCGTGGCGCAGCGCGCCGGCGGGCATCGTGCCGTCGGGGGCACCGAGTGCGACGACGTGTTCGTTGCAGTAGGCCTGATCGTCGATCACGGAGTGGAAGTAGACGAACGGGTCGTGACGCGTGGCGTAGCCGTCGCCCGGCTCGGCTTTCTGCGTTTCGTCGAGCGCGTTCAGCGCGGGGTGCCCGCAGGCGACGTTCTCGCGGACGGGATCGTTGCCCATGTCCTGCTCGTAGGCCTTCCACTTGCGCCCGGCCGCCGAGAGCTGCGTGCCGATGTTCTGCACCGAGGACGGGTAGACGCAGCCCTCGCCGGCCTCGACGCCGCCCGGCAGTTCGAGCCCACCGGCGAACTCGCTGAAGATCTGACAATCGGCCTGGGTCTCGGCGTTCGGCGGCTGCCCGGAGACGAGCGAGAGGTAGTTGTCGTTGCTCTCGTGGCCGGTCGCGTAGTAGCTCTGAAGCAGCGCGCCCTGCGCGGGCAGCGTCTGCGCCAGGTACGGGTCGGCCACCGGTTCGCCGAACGTCGAGGCGTAGTTCTGGTTCTCGAGCACGATCACCCACACGTGGCCAACGCGCGGCTGCTTGAACGGTTTCGCCGGGTGTGCCGCGCCGGCCGGGGTCGCAAGCAGCGCAGCGGCCAGCAGCGTCGAGCTGAGCATCGCCGCGACAAATCTCGCGACGACCCGGATCGAACCGAAACCCTCCACGCTCAGTCCCCCGCCGGGCCCGTCGGTGTGGGACTCGGCGCCGGCGGTTCGGCGATCGTCGGCGGTTCGAGCAGTGCCGGCGGCGACTTCAGGTCGAGGAAGTCGGCGACGGTGCGCGCGTTGGCGTCGCGGTAGGTCAGCGCCGGCAGGTTCCACTTGGCCTCGATCGTGGCGAGTACCGACGTGTGGTCGTGCACGACGTTCGTCACGGCGTTCGGCTTGGCGTAGGGGGAGGCGACGACGGCGGGCACGCGCGGCCCGTACAGGTCGTAGCCGCCTGGCGCATCTCCGGGGCCGAGCGCCGGCGCGATCGAGTCGGGCGCGATCGCGGCGGGCGGCTTGACGTGGTCGTAGTAGCCGCCGTGCTCGTCGTAGGTGTAGATCAGCAGCGTGCGCGGCCACGCGGGCGAGTTGAGCACGGCGTCGACAGCCTGATAGGCCCAGTACTCGCCGTAGGACATGTCCTGTTCTGACTCCTCGTCGCCGCCGGTCGTGTTCAGCACGCCGGTGATCGCCGCGAGCTGGGGCAGCGCGGCGAGCGGTCCGCCGATGTCGGTGAGCGCGCCGAACTCTGGGTCGACGAAGCTGACCTGGGGCAGCGCCCCCGTTTTGCAGTCGGCGAAGAACTGCGCGATGCTCGCCAGGTTGGTCGGGTATTTCTCGATCACCGACGGGATGATCCCGGTCTGCGGCAGGTCGGTGAAGTAGTTGCGCCAGCTGACGCCGTATGTGCTCAGGCGATCGAAGATCGTGCCGTTCGGCGGCGCTGGATCGAGCAGGCTTTCGTTGTCGGTTGAGATGTTGCCGTACGCCGTCGCCGCCATCAGGAAGCGGCGATTGGGGTAGGTCTGGCACGGCGTCGAGCAGAACCAGCGGTTGTTGAGCGTGAACGAGCGCGCGAAGGAGTAGGCGAACGGCAGCACGTCCTCGGTCCAGTAGCCCATCGGCTCGTTGTTGCCGACCGATTTGACGAAGCCGTTCATCTTGCCGCCGTTGATCTGCTCGTGCGTGGCGTTCCATGTCTGCGTGACGCTCGGGGCCTGCGCGGTGGTGGGCAGCGGGAAGGAGCGAACGCGGCCGTGGCCGTCGGCGGCCGGGTTGCTGTTACGAGCATTGCCGGCGGAGTCGAAGCGCAGGCCGTGCGCCTTCGGCTGCCCGGAGATCGCCAGCGCGCCGAGCAGGTTGTCGAAGGAGTGGTTCTCCATCATCACGACGACGATGTGGTCGAACGGCAGCGCCTCCGTAGCCGCGCCCGCCGCGCGCTTTGGATCGGGCAGGCTGTCGGGTGCCCGCACGGTTGCGCCGAGCGCGGCCGCCGCGCGCCACAGCGGGCCGCCGGCCGAGAGCGCGGCCATCGTCGAGCCGCCGTAGCGGACGAAGTCGCGCCGCGTCAGCGGCAGCTCGAGCGGTTTTCTGCGGCGTGGCGCGTGCACGAGCCGACACTTACCCGCATCTCGCTCTAACCAGTGAAGATCTTGTGTCCTGCGCCAGCCGGCGTGGCTAGGCGGCCTTGCGCGGCTGCGACTCGGGAAAAGGCCCGGCGTGCTCGTCGGCGCGCGGCGGCTCGCGGGGCGGATGCTCGCCCTCGGCGCTGCCGACGACGCGGTTTCGCCCGGCGCGCTTGGCTTCGTACATCGCGTCGTCGGCGGCCTTGAACAGCGACTCGTAGTTCATCTGCTCGCCGCCGGCGGCGCTGACGCCGATCGAGACGGTGATCGCCACGCCGGCGGGTGCCGCCTGCTCGAGCTCGCGGCGCAGGCGCTCGGCGACGTCGCAGCCGGCCGGGTTGTCGACGCCGGGGAGCACGACGAGGAACTCCTCGCCGCCGAGCCGGTAGACGAGCTCGAAGGAGTGCAGGCGCTTGCGCAGCTCGTAGGCCGTGTCGCGCAGCACGGCGTCGCCGCGGTCGTGCCCGTACTCGTCGTTGACAGCCTTGAAGTTGTCGATGTCGAACAGCAGCAGGCAGACGGGCTGGCGGGTCATGCGCGCCTGGTGGCTCAGCTCGGCGAAGCGCGGGATCAGCGCGTTGCGGTTGAACAGCCCCGTCAGCGGGTCGATGATCGCCTCGTCGCGGTGGTGCAGCTCGGCGGCCTGCAGCGCCCACACGATCGAGACGATGCCGACGAGCAGGGCGAGCGTGGCGACGAGCGGGGCGGGATGGTCGATCGTCCCCTGCGGGTGCGCGCCGAACGTGCTTGCGAGCAGGATCGCGATGGTCAGCGCGAGCGCGGCGAGCACGACCTGCAGGCGAAAGCGTGCGGCGACCATCGCCACGGGCAGCGCCATCCACGGCAGCACGGGGCTGTGCGTACCGCCGCTGAGCACCACGCCGACGCCGATCAGGAGCATCGTGATCACGATCGCCCACGCGCTGACGAGCTCCGGGTGCGCGCTCGAGTCGATCCGGCGTTCGACGTTGAGGAAGTTCAGCGCCGACAGCGCGAACAGGATCAACGGCCACCAGCCGACCCACGGCGCGAAGATCAGCAGCGCCGCGCCGACGGCGCCCGATCCGATCAGGCGGATCCGGCGCACGCGCTCGCTCGCGTCGACGACGCGGCTGCGGTCGAGCTCGGTGGGGCAGAGCCAGGAGGACCGTGCCATGTGACGCGCTTCGGCGGCCCGTTCGCGGGCCTTTAGGACTTATCCGCATAGACGACATTTGTCCTCAGAAAAACCGATTTTCGGAATTTGACCACGAATCAGTCGATCGGCGGAAACGCTCCACCCGGGGTCGCGGGCTGCGCTCTCGTACGCTAGGCCCATGTACAAGTCCACCTCCCCGGGCATCGGCGAGCTGCTGCAATCGCGCGCCGGCGAGGAGATGTCGCTCAACGACAGCTACCTGAACCCGCAGATGGGACGCATCCTGCGCACGCTCGGCTTCGACAAGTCCTGGCGCGGCGGCGAGGGGGCGCACCTGATCGACGAGCACGGCGAGCGCTACCTCGACCTGTTCGGCGGCTACGGCGTGTTCGCGATCGGCCGCAACCACCCCGAGGCGATCGCGGCCGTGCAAGAGGTGATGGCGGCGGGGACGGCCAACCTGCCCCAGCTCGGCGTGACGCTGCTCAGCGGCGTGCTCGCCGAGCAGCTGCTGGCGCGCGCGCCGGGCAGCGTCGCGGCGATGGTGCCGGCCAACTCGGGCACGGAGGCCGTCGAGGCGGCGATCAAGATCGCGCGCGCGGCGACGGGACGGCCGCGCATCCTCTACGCCGAGCACGCCTTCCACGGGCTCACGCTCGGCTCGCTGTCGATCAACGGCAACGCCGAGTTCCGCGAGGGCTTCGGACCGCTGCTGCCCGGACTGCGACCCGGTCGCGTTCGGCGACGCAGACGCGCTCGAGCACGAGCTCGCGCGCGGCGACGTGGCGGCGCTGATCGTCGAGCCGGTGCAGGGCAAGGGCGTCAACCTGCCCCCGCCCGACTACCTGCAGCGCGCGCAGGCGCTGTGCCGGGCGGCGGAGACGCTGTTCGTGTGCGACGAGGTGCAGACGGGCATCGGGCGCACGGGGCGCTTCCTCGCGCTTGAGCACTGGGGCCTCGAGCCGGACATGGTCTGCCTGGCCAAGGCGCTCTCGGGCGGGCTCGTGCCGATCGGTGCCGTGCTCGTCTCGCGCAAGGCCTTCGAGACGGTCTTCGACGGGATGGAGCGCGCCGTGCGCCACGGCTCGACGTTCGGCGGCAACGACCTCGCGGCGGCGGCCGCGCTGGCGACATTGCGCGTGCTCGACGACGAGCAGCTGGTGCAGCGCAGCGAGCGCATGGGGGCGCTGCTGCTGGAGCTGACGCGCCCGCTGGTCGATCGCTACGAGGTCGTCAGCGACGTGCGCGGGCTCGGCCTGATCTGGGCGATCGAGTTCGGTCCGCCGGCGGGACGCGTGGCGACGCGCATTGTGGGAAACGGTCGAGCGCCGCGCAGGCGGGCCTGTTCTGCCAGCTGATCACGGTTCCCCTGTTCCACGAGCACCGCATCCTCTGCCAGGTGGCGGGGCACCGCATGAACACGATCAAGGCGCTGCCGGCGCTGGTAGTTGAGGAGCAGGAGATTCGCCGCTTTGCGGCCGCCCTCGAGCAGACCGTGGCGGCGGCTGAGCGCTACCCCGCCGCGCTCGCCCGCTTCGGCGCGCGCACAGGCCTCAGGGCCGCGCGCGTACGCCGCTAGCCTTACCCGCCGTGCCTACAGCCAGAGATGACATCCGCAACGTGGCGATCGTCGCCCACGTCGACCACGGCAAGACGACGCTGGTCGACGCGATGCTGTGGCAGTCGGGGGCCTTCCGCGTCGGCCAGGACGTGGCCACGCGCGTGCTCGACTCGATGGACCTCGAGCGCGAGAAGGGGATCACGATCCTCGCCAAGAACACCTCGCTGCGCTACCGCGACGTCAAGCTGAACATCATCGACACGCCCGGCCACGCCGACTTCGGCGGCGAGGTCGAGCGCGGGCTGACGATGGTCGACGGCGTGCTGCTGCTCGTCGACGCCTCCGAGGGGCCGCTGCCGCAGACGCGCTTCGTGCTGCGCAAGGCGCTCGAGTCGCAGCTGCCGGTGATCCTCGTCGTCAACAAGGTCGACCGCCCGGACGCGCGCGTGGCCGAAGTCGTCGACGAGGTCTATGAGCTGTTCCTCGACCTCGACGCCGACGAGCAGCAGATCGACTTCCCGATCGTCTACTGCAATGCAAAGGCCGGTGTGGCCTCGCTCAGCTACGAGCCGGGCCAGCCGCTCGAGGGCAAAACGCTGGCGCCGCTGCTCGACCTGCTGCTCGAGCACATCCCGGCGCCGACGTACGAGCCCGAGCACCCGCTGCAGGCGCTCGTGACGAACCTCGACGCCTCGCCCTATGTCGGGCGCCTGGCGATCTGCCGCGTGCGCAACGGGACGATCAAGAAGGGCCAGCAGATCGCGTGGTGCCGCGCCGACGGGTCGATCCAGCAAAGTGACGGTCGCCGAGCTGTACGTGACCGACGCGCTCGATCGCGTCGACGCGCCGGAGGCGGGGCCGGGGGAGATCATCGCCGTGGCCGGCATCGCCGAGGTGACGATCGGTGAGACGCTGGCCGATCTGGACGATCCGCGCCCGCTGCCGGTGATCACTGTCGACGAGCCGGCGATGTCGATCACGCTCGGCGTCAACACCTCGCCGCTGGCGGGCAAAGACGGCGACAAGCTGACGGCGCGCCAGATCGAGGCACGCCTGGAGCAGGAGCTCGTCGGCAACGTCTCGCTGCGCGTCGCGCCGACGGCGCGCCCGGACACCTATGAGGTGCAGGGGCGAGGCGAGCTGCAGCTGGCGATCCTCGTCGAGATGATGCGCCGTGAGGGCTTCGAGCTGACGGTCGGCCAGCCGCACGTGGTCGAGCGCGAGATCGACGGTGTGCGCCACGAGCCGGTCGAGCTGCTCTCGGTCGATGTGCCGGAGGAGCACGTCGGCACGGTCACGCAGCTGCTGGCGGCGCGCAAGGGGCGCATGGAGCACATGACCAACCACGGCACGGGCTGGGTGCGGATGGACTACCTCGTGCCGGCACGCGGGCTGATCGGCTTTCGCACGGAGTTCCTCACCGAGACCCGCGGCACGGGGATCATGCACCACGTGTTCGATCGCTGGGAGCCGTGGGCGGGGGAGCTGCTTGCACGCGCAACTCGGGCGTGCTCGTGGCCGACCGCAACGGCGCTACGGTGACCTTCTCGCTGTTCACGCTGCAGGAGCGCGGATCTCTGTTCGTCGGTCCCGGCGAGGAGGTGTACGAAGGGATGATCATCGGCGAGAACTCGCGCTCGGAGGATCTCGATGTCAACCCGGTCAAGGAGAAGCACCTGACGAACATGCGCTCCTCGACATCGGACGTGCTCGTGCGCCTGGACGCGCACCGCAAATTGACGCTCGACGAGGCGCTCGAGTTCGTGCGCGAGGACGAGGCCGTCGAGGTGACGCCGGACTCGGTGCGGATGCGCAAGGTCGTGCTCTCGCGCGTCGAGCGCGTCAAGGCCGCGAGGCAGGCGCGCAAATGAGCGAGCCTACGGTGGGACGGCTACGCACCTGAGCAGCGACACGGCAGGCGCTCGACCAGGCGCGGGCCCCGACGGCGTCCGCGAGATCCGCCTCCGCGGATTGGTCAAGTCCTTCCGTGGCCCGCACGGCCCGATCGAGGCGGTCCGCGGCGTCGACATCGAGATCGCGACCGGCGAGACGGTCGCGCTGCTCGGGCCCAACGGCGCCGGCAAGTCGACGACGATCGACATGCTGCTCGGCCTGCTCGCGCCGGACGCGCGGCAGCGTGTCGGTGTTCGGCCGCTCGCCCGCGCGACGCCGTCGCGGCGGGCACGGTCGGCGCGATGCTGCAGACGGGCGCGCTGATCCGCGACCTGACGGTGCGCGAGCTGATCGCGATGATGGCCTCGCTGTATCCCGATGCCGCTGGGCGTCGACGAGGTGCTCGAGCTGACCGGGCTCGGCGAGTTCGCCGAGCCAGCGCACGCAGAAGCTCTCGGGCGGGCAGACCCAGCGCGTGCGCTTCGCGGTGGCGCTCGTCAGCAACCCGGAGCTGCTCGTGCTCGACGAGCCGACGGTCGCGATGGACGTCGAGGGCCGCCACGCGTTCTGGCCGACGATGCGCGAGTTCGCGGCGCGCGGCAAGACGATCCTGTTCGCGACGCACTACCTCGAGGAGGCCGACGCCTACGCCGACCGCGCCGTGCTGATGGCGCACGGGCGGATCGTGGCCGACGGCCCGACGACCGAGATCAAGGCGATGGTCGGCTCGCGCACGATCCGCGCGACGCTGCCGGCGCGTCGAGCTCGACGCGCTCGCGCGCGCTGCCCGGTGTGACGCGGCGCGGAGCGCCGCGGCGAGGCGGTCGTGCTCGCGCTGCGCCGACTCCGACGAGGCGATCCGCGCGCTGCTCGAGGCCTACCCGCAGGCGCGCGACATCGAGATCAACGGCGGCCGGCCTGGAGGAGGCGTTCCTCGAGCTGACGGGCGAGTCCGAGCAGGTGCCGGCATGAGCGGCGCGCTCACGTACACGCGCTACGAGCTGCTGCGCACGTTTCGCAACCGGCGCTTCTTCCTGCTCTCGCTCGGCTTCCCGCTGATCCTCTACTTCGTGATCGCCGGCCCGAACCGCAACGTCCACGAACCTGAGCGACAGCGGCGTCTCGGCTGCCGCTGTACTTCATGGTCGGGCTGGCCTCGTTCGGCACGATGAGCGCGATGCTCTCGTGCGGCGCGCGGATCGCCGGCGAGCGCGCGGTCGGCTGGAACCGCCAGCTGCGGATCAGCCCGCTCTCGCCGCGCGCGTACTTCCGCGCGAAGGTGGTCACGGCTACGCGATGGCGCTGCTCAGCATCGCGGTGCTCTACGCGGCGGGCGCATCGCTCGGCGTCAGCCTGCCGGCGCGGCGAGTGGTTCGAGATGACGGGCTTGATCCTCGTCGGGCTGATCCCGTTCGCGGCGCTCGGGATCACGCTCGGGCACATGCTCACGCCGGACTCGATCGGGCCGGCGATGGGCGGCGGCGTCTCGCTGCTCGCGCTGCTCGGTGGTACGTGGTTCCCGCTCGGCACCACGGCTTCCTGCACGACCTGGCGCAGTTCTCCCGTCCTACTGGCTCGTGCAGGCCAGTCACGTGGCGCTCGGCGGAGCGGCGTGGGGCGGCATGGGCTGGGCGGTGATCGCCGCCTGGACGGCCGTGTTCAGCGCGCTGGCGCTGCGCGCCTACAGGCGCGACACGGGCCGCGTGTAGCGCCACGTGACGCTGACGCTTGACACAAAGTGAACAAGCTGAACGGCGCTGCGACACGCGCGCCGCTCAGGTACTAGGGTACGCGCCGGTGATCGGAGGAACGACAGCCCTGACGCGCGCCGCGTCGGCCCTGCTGCTGGCTTTGGGCTTCGCCCTCTGCGGGCTGCTCGGCGGCGTCGCGCTGGCGGCTGAAGAAAGCGCGATCGTCTACACGCACGAGAGCGAAGCCGACTTCGCCAAGCAGCTGGCGGGCAAGGAAGTCAAGTCGGTGATCATCAACAAGCGGCTGCGCTCGATGCGCGTGACGCTCGCGGACGGCAGGCACGTGCTTGCGAGATACCCGAAGAAGCAGGAGCCGCAGACGGAGTCGCGCCTGCGGGCGCGTGGCGTGACGGTCACGGTGCTCTCCAAACACGACGCCGAAAAGGAAGCGGGGCCGAAGAAGGCACACCACAAAATCCGCTACATCGTCGGCGGCGCGGTGATCCTCGTGATCGTGATCGCCGGTGCGGTGCTTTTCTTCAATCGTCGCCGTCGCCGCGACTGAGCAGGGCCTTCACAGCAGCGCACCCGGCGGATCGGCTCAGTACAGCGGCCGCTTCGGCGCGCGCCGCGCCTGCGCCGAGGGTCCGTGGGTGAGCACGTGCGCCGAGGCGGCGACGTCGTGCGCCAGCAGATCGACCATGTCGCGCGAGAAGTTCTCCTTGATCACCATGCGCAGGACCGTGATGTGCTCGGCATCGGGCGGCAGCGTGTAGGCGGGAACGATCCAGCCGCGCTCGCGCAGCAGATGCGAGAGCAGCACGAGGTCCAGCGGCTCACGGCCGCTGTCTGGGCTGGCGCGCACGACGACGATCGGAAAGCGCGAGCCGTCGTTGAGCACCTCCAGGCCGTCGATCGTCGCGAGCTTGCCGGCCAGCGCCTGCGCATTGGCGAGCACCGTGGCGATGATCTGCTCGAAGCCCTCGCGCCCAAGGCGAAGCAGGCTGAAGTACTGCAGGATCACCGAGTTGGACGCGCGCGAGAAGTTCAGCGTGTAGTTGGGCATGTCGCCGCCGAGGTAGTTGATGTGGAACACGAGCTCCTCGGGCAGGTCTGACTGGTCGCGGAACACGACCGTGCCCATGCCCGGGTAGACCATCCCGAACTTGTGGTTCGAGACGTTGATCGAGCGCACGCGCGGCAAACGGAAGTCCCACTCCAGGTCGGGTTCGAAAAGGGGGTGATGAAGCCGCCGCTGGCCGCGTCGACGTGCAGCGGAATGCGCCATCCCTGCTCGGCTTCGACGCGTGCGAGCAGGGCGTCGATCGAGGCGAGGTCGTCCATCTGCCCGGTGAAGGTCGTTCCGAGCACGCCCGCCACGCCGATCGTGCGCTCGTCCAGCAGCGGCTCGACCTCCTCGGCGCCGACGGTGTAGCGCCCCTCCTGCATCGGCACCACGCGGGCCTCGACCTCGAAGTAGCGGGTGAACTTCTCCCAGCAGGTGTGCACGTCGGCGCCCATCACCATGTTCGGGTGGTCGGCGGCCTTGCCTTCGGCCGCCCGCCGCAGCTGCCAGGAGCGCTTGTGCGCGAGCATCGCGAGCATGATCGCCTCGGATGAGCCGATCGTCGCGGTTCCGGTCGACCCCGAGCCGGCGGGCGCATGGAACAGGCGGCCGATGATCGAGACGACGCGCTGGTGCACGATCTCGCTCTGCGGGTACTCGTCCTGGTCGATCAGGTTCTTGGCGAGCGTCTCGGCCGCAAGCACGTTGGCCTGCGGCTCCATCCAGTTGGTCACGAACGAGGCCAGGTTGAGCGCCGGATTGCCGTCGAGGTTGAGCTCGTCGTGCACGAGCTGGTAGGCGGCGTTCGCGCTCATGCCCTTCGCCGGCAGGCGGTACTTGGGGATCGCATGCGAGAACGAGCGCGCGGCGTAGGTCGGGGAGACGGTCTCCTCTGAGTCGAGCTCGAGCTTATGCATTAGACCCCTGTATTCGGGGCGGGCGCGGAGGGTCATCTTTATTTTTAATAGAAATCAATAACGAGAATCAGTCTTGCTATTGTCGTGGCGATGAGCGGAGCCCCGGCGCTGCAGCTCGACGGCGCGGCAGTGCGCCTTGGGCGCAGGACGATCTGGAGCGGGCTGTCGATGTCGATCGGCGAAGGCGAGTTCGTCGCCCTGCTCGGCGCCAACGGCTCGGGCAAGTCGACGCTGCTGAGGGCAGTGCTCGGCGCGACGGCGCTCGCGCAGGGGAGGATCGCGGTGCTCGGCGGGCCGCCGGGCGCGGCGGGCGCGGCGATCGGCTACCTGCCACAGCGGCGCTCGTTCTCGGCGGGCACGCGCCTGCGCGGTGTCGATCTCGTGCGCCTCGGGCTCGACGGCGACCGCTGGGGGCTGCCGCTGCCGGGGCTGTGGGGCCGGCCGCGTGCGCGCAGGGATGCCGCCCGCGCGCGGGTGGCGGAGACGATCGAGCTGGTCGGCGCGAGCGCCTACGCGGAGCAGCCGATCGGCGAGCTCTCGGGCGGTGAGCAGCAGCGCCTGCTGATCGCGCAGGCGCTCGTGCGCCGCCCGCGCCTGTTGCTGCTCGACGAGCCGCTCGACAGTCTCGACCTGCCCAACCAGGCCTCGGTGGCGGCGCTCGTGGCCGACGTCTGCCGCACGGCGGGCGTGGCGACGCTGCTCGTCGCGCACGACGTCAACCCGCTGCTCGGATATCTCGACCGCGTCGTCTACCTCGCAGCGGGACATGCCGTCGAGGGGTCCGTGGCGGAGGTGATCACGACGGAGACGCTCAGCGGGCTGTACGGCGTGCCGGTCGAGGTGCTGCATGCATCGGACGGGCGGCTCGTCGTGGTCGGGCAGCCGGAGGCGCCGGCGCACCACCACGATCGCCACGAGCACGATCGGGCGCACGTTCATGGCTGACGCGCTCAACCCGACGCCGACGTGGAACGTCGTGCACGACGTCGGCGAGCTGCTCGAATACCACTTCATGACCAACGCGCTGCTGGCGGGCAGCGTGGTCGCGGTGATGGCGGGCGTGGTCGGCTGGGTGATGGTGCTGCGCGGCGAGGCCTTCGCGGGGCACACGCTCTCGATGATGGCCTTCCCGGGCGCGGCGGCGGCGGCGCTGGCGGGGGTGCCGGGAGCGTGGGGATACTTCCTCTTCTGCGGCGCCGGGGCGGGCGCGATCGCGCGCATCTCTCACTCTGAGCGCTTCTCCTGGAGCGAGCAGTCGGCGGGAATCGGCGCGGTGCAGGCGCTCGCGCTGGCGCTCGGCTTCCTCTTCGTCAGCCTCTACGGTGGCGTGCTCGGCGATCTCGAGAGCCTGCTGTTCGGCGACCTGCTGGGCGTCAGTGACGGCCAGGTGCTGGTGCTGGCAGTCGTCGCCGTCGTGGCGCTGGCGGCCTTGGCGGCCCTCGCGCGCCCGCTGCTGTTCGCCTCGGTTGACGCAGGCGTGGCGGCGGCGCGGGGCGTGCCGGTCCGCCTGCTCTCACTCGCCTTCCTGCTGCTGCTCGGCCTGGCGGTCGGCGCGACGAGCCAGATCACAGGCGTGCTGCTCGTGTTCGCGCTGCTCGTCGCCCCGGCGGCGAGCGCGCAGGCGCTGACGGCGCGCCCACTGGCGAGCTTGATCCTGACGGTCGCGCTCGGGCTGCTCGTCGTCTGGCTCGGCCTGGGCATCGCCTACTTCTCGATCTACCCGGCCGGCTTCTTCATCGCGACGGTTGCCTTCGCGGTGTACGTGCTGGCGCGCCTGATCGCATACGTCCGCATGCGACCGCTCACCTGATGCTCGGCCAGGAGTTCATGCGCAACGCGCTGCTGGCGGGCACGTTCGTGGCGCTGGCGTGTGGCGTGAGCGGCTGGTTCGTCGTGCTGCGCGGGCAGGTCTTCGCGGGCGACGCGCTCAGTCACGTGGCCTTCCCGGGCGCGCTCGCTGCGGCGGCGGCGGGCATCGATCAGCGGATCGGGCTGTTCGTGGCGACGATCGCGGCGGGCGCGGCGATCGGCTTGCTCGGGCGCGAAGCGCTCGGCGACACGGCGATCGGCATCGCGTTCACGTTCATCCTCGGCCTCGGCGTGTTCTTCCTGGCGTTGGCGGGGACGAGCGCGGCGGGCGCGTCGGGTATCGCGGGCGCGCATACGCTGTTCGGCTCGATCTTCGGCCTCAGCGCCGGCGAAGCGCGGCTGGCGGCGGCGATCGGGCTCGGCGCGGTGCTGGCGACGGCGGCGATCGCGCGGCCGCTGCTGTTCTGCACGGTCGCACCGGACGTGGCGGCGGCGCGCGGCGTGCCGACGCGTCTGTTGGCGATCGCGTTCGTCGCGCTGCTCGGCGTGGTCGCGGCGGAGGCGACGCAGGCGGTCGGGGCGCTCTTGCTGCTCGGACTGCTGGCGGCGCCGGCGGCAGCAGCGCATCGCCTCACGCGCACGCCGTTCGCGGGCGTCGCGCTGGCGGGGCTGCTGGCGGTGGCGGCGACGTGGGGCGGGCTCGTGCTCGCCTACGAGATTCCGTCGCTGCCGCCGTCGACGGCGATCGTGGCGCTGGCGGTGGGCACATATGGCGTTGCGGCGCTGCTGAGCGGCCGGCCCCACAGGTAGGCGCAGACGCAGCCGAGCGCGAACACGGCGACGACGAGCAGCACGGGGCCGGAGTCCTCGCTGAGTGTGCCGACGACGCCGGCCGTCAGCCCGCCACCGAGCGCGGCCACCCAGGCGGGGTCGCCGCCGACGGGCGCGAGCAGCCGCTCGCGCATGCGCACGCCCGCCACTGCGCAGGCGATCGCCAGCGCGGTGGCGAACGGCATCGCGTGGTTCTTCAGCTCGCGCCAGGCGGCCGTGTAGCGGCGCACGAGCACGTCACGCAGGTCGCCGGCAGAGCGCGCGTGCAGGATGCTGCCGGTGTAGTGGCCGGAGCCGTGCGCCGTGAGCAGGTCGATCGCGGCGAGCAGGACGAGCGCGAACACGGGGGCGCAGATGAGGACCAGTACGCGCCGGCGCGAGAAGCTGCCGGGCAGCAGCACGATCGTGGCGAGGGCGGCGCCGGCGGCGACGAGGATCACGCCACCGACGCCGGCGCCGATCCGCGCGGCGCCCTCGATCGCGGCGAGCACGAGGCCGGCACCGGCCATCGCGCTCGCGGCGCGTGGCGAGCGCACGGCGGGGTACAGCACGGCGGCGACGGCGGCGAGCACGAGCACGGCGAGGCCGGACTTCAGCTCGTTGCCGAAGCCGTAGAAGCGCGCGCCGATGATCGGGTTGGGCCCGAGCAGCGAGCGCATCAAGAGCTGCGTGCCAGCGAGCGCGTCGATCGTCAGCGCGAGCACGGACACGACGGCGGGCGCGAGCGGCGCGCGCGGCCACGGAAGCAGCGCGTCACTCAGCGCGGCGAGCCCGAAGCAGAGCAGCGCGATCGCGGCGTACTCGACGCCCGCGCCGGGTTCGACGGCGGCGGTGAGGAGCACGGCTGCGGGCGCCCACAGCACGGCGAGACCGCCGACGCGCAGCGTCCACGCGCGCGCCGCCCGGCTGCGCCGCCGGCCGGGGCCGGCCACGCCGTCGCGCGATGCTCCCCGCATGCCGTCGAGCAGCGTGGCGGCGAGCAGCAGCGCGGCCCACGCGCACAGCAGCACGCCAAACGCCTTCAGGCGCCGCCCGCCGACGACGTGCAGCCGCGCCATCAGCGAGCGCAGATCGGGCGAGTCGAGCGCCCCGTCGGTTTCGATCGGCTCGCCGCGCATCTCGTCGGGGACGCGCAGGCCGAGGTAGCCGAGGATCGTCGGCGCAATGTCGATCGCAGAGAGCAGCCCGCGCTGGTTGGTCGTACGGGAGCTGAGCTCACGCCCGCCGCCGCCCGGCAGCCCGGCGACGCCCGCCCAAAGCAGTTCGTGCCCGCGCTTGCTGACCGCGCGCTGCAACACGATCAGCAGCTCGCCGGCGGGGCGGGTCGCGGCCAGGGTGTGCAGGTAGGAGCTGCCCGCGCTGCCGCCGGGGAGGTCGACCACGACGAGCTGCTTGTGCGCGCGCATCGCCGCGATCCTCGTGAGCAGCGTCGTGGCGGAGCCAAACGAGAGCGCGCCGATCCGGCCGTGCTCGTCGACCGCTGCGGGTCCGCCGAGGTCCCCCAATCCGTCGACGCCGACGTACCCCGCCCCGCCAGGCACGCTCGAGGCCAGCAGGCCCGGCTGGAGCGTCTGCGGCGCTGCCTTGGCGCGCGCCAGCACCGCGGGCCAGTCGCCGATCGACGGCGGTCTCGGCGGGTCATAGGCCGAGGTCGCCACCCGTGCGCCCTGGCCGACGTCGAGCAGCATCTGCTCGAAGGAGTAGGTGCCCTGGATCGCCGAGAGGATCCCAACCGACACGCCGGGGGCGCCGGCCAGCGCGCGCTCGTGCGCAGGCGCGATCGCGAGCACCGCCGTACGCGGTGGCGGCCCGCCCGGCGCGGCGACGGCCCGCGGGGCGAGGCAGCTGAGTGCCAGGCAGGCGAGCAGCCCGCCGCAGCGCAGCTGCCTCAGCCCTCGGCTCCTTCTGTCGCGACCTCGGGCCTGCGGCGCACAGAGGGGGCGCCGCTCGGCAAGCCACCCTCGGCTGCGTCCTGTGCCGG
This sequence comes from uncultured Solirubrobacteraceae bacterium, assembly GCA_963717665.1. Taxonomy (GTDB): domain Bacteria; phylum Actinomycetota; class Thermoleophilia; order Solirubrobacterales; family Solirubrobacteraceae; genus Palsa-744. The sequence continues at coordinate 1,487,802 of OY970348.1, read as the reverse complement.
CAGCACGGTGCCCTCGACGTTCAGGTGCGGCAGGATCCGGTCGAGCCATGCTGGAATCGCCCAGGTGCGCTTGCCGATCAGGTGCAGCACGGCGGGCAGCAGCAGGCATCGGATCACGAGCGCGTCGAGCAGCACGGCGCTCGCCAGGCTGAGGCCGAACTCCTTGATCACGCGATCTTCGCCGAGCATGAAGGAAAGGAATACGCAGACCATGATCGCCGCGGCGGCGGTCACCACGCGTCCGGTCAGCGCGAGCCCTTCGGCGACGGCGCGCGGGTTATCGCGCGTGTGCGCCCAGCGCTCGTGGATGCGCGAGACGAGGAACACCTCGTAGTCCATCGACAGGCCGAAGACGATCGCGAACAGCATCACGGGGATGAACGACTCGATCGGCCCGTCGCTGACGCCGATCAGGCCGCCGAGCCAGCCCCACTGGAAGATCGCGACGATCACGCCGAGCGCGGCGCCGATGCTGAGCAGGTTCATCACGGCCGCCTGCAGCGGGATCACGAGCGAGCGGAACACGACCAGCAGCAAGAGCGCCGAGAGCAGCACGACGACGCCGATGAACAACGGCAGCTTCTGCCCGAGCACTTTCGCGAAGTCGACCGAACCGGCCGTGACGCCGCCGACGTATACGTGCGATCCGGTTGCCGCCGCGACGGGCGGCACCACGTGTTCGCGCAGCCGTTCGACGAGTTGCGTCGTGGCGAGCGCCTGCGGTGAGGATCTCGGGTAGACCGTGATCGTCGCGACATTGCCCGTCGGGTTGAGCTTCGCCGGAGCGACCGACGCGACACCGTGCGCCGTTGCGATCGCCGATGCGATGCGATCGGCCGATGCCTGCCCTCCGGGAACCTTCGCGGCGACGAGCAGCGGTCCGTTGAAGCCTTCGCCGAAGCCTTCGGCGAGCAGTTCGTATGCACGGTGCGTCGTCTGGTTGGGGGGATCATTGGAGGCGTCGCTCGAGCCGAGCCGCAGCGCCGTGGCGGGCGCGGCGATCGCGAGCATGACGATGGTCGAGACGATCGCGATCGCGCGCGGGCGGCGCTCGACGAACATGCTCCAGCGCAGCCATGCGCCGCCGCCGACGACGCCCGCGGCCGGCGCGCCTGCGCCTGCCGGCGAGGTGCCGTCGCCCTGTTCGCGCTTAGCTCGCCGCCGCGCGCGGCGGCTGGGCCGGGTCAGCCGCTTGCCGGCGAACGTCAGCATCGCCGGGAGCAGGGTGAGCGAGGCGGCCATCACGAGCAGCACGCCGATCGACGCCGAGATCGCGACGCCGTAGAGGAAGTCGACGCCGAGCAGCATCATCCCCAGCAGCGCGATCACGACGGTGCAGCCGGCGAACAGGATCGCGCGGCCGGCGGTGTCCATCGCCTGCACGACCGACTCACGCGCGTCGCCGAACGTCGGACCGGGGGTCACGTAGGCCTCGCGGAAGCGCGTGAGGATGAACAGCGCGTAGTCGATGCCGACGCCGAGCCCGATCATCGCGGCGAGCTCGGAGGCGAAGTCCGCCGTGTCGACGACGTGCGTGAACAGCGCGATCGCGCCGAGCCCGGTACCGAGCCCGAACAGCGCCGTCAGGATCGGCAGCCCCATCGCGGTCAGCGAGCCGAACGTCAGCAGCAGCACGACGATCGCCGCGAGCAGGCCAACGGCCGTGGAGATGCCGAAGCCGGCCTGCTCGGTCTTCTCGATCGCCTGCCCGCCGAGCTCGACCTGCAGTCCGCTGCCTCCCGCGGCGCGGGCAACGTCGACGACCCGCTTCGCGGCCGTCTTCGACAGGTCGTTGGCTTTTTCGCCGAACACGACCGTGGCAAACGCGATCCGTCCGTTGGCGGAGACCGACTTGCCCGAGGCGGCGCCGCCGTACGGGCTGATCACGCCTGCGACGTGGGGGAGCTTTGCGACGCGCGCGAACATCGCGCTCATGCGTGTCTTCACAGCGGGGTTCTCGACCGTGCCGGAGCTGACCTTGTAGACGATCGTGTCGCGGTCGCCCGCCTGCGCCGGGAAGCTGCGCTGCAGCAGATCCGAGGCGCGCTGGGCGTCGGAGTTCGGCAGCGTGAAGTTGTTCGAGTACGACGTGCCGGCCGACTGCGCGACGGCGTTGACGGCGAACAGCACGACAATCCAGCCGAGCAGCACGTACTTGCGGTGGGTTGTCGTCCAGCGGGCGAGCTTGACCATGCCTATACCTCTGAGATGGACTGCGGGGAGAGGCTCGCGGGGAGAAGACTGAGCCTTGGCAGAGACTAGTACGCGACGGGGAGGCGCCCGCCGGGCGTGCGCGGATGTTCACATGCCAACAGGGCCGGCCAGCGGGCTCGCGCGAGGCTCAGTTGACGCTGGGATCGGTCGGCATCCGCGCGATCAACGCGTAGCTGCCGCCCATCCGCGTCAGCACGCTGCTCCACAGCTGCTCGGGCAGCTCGGTGAAGACGTCTTCGGGCAGCGCGGCCTGCGCGATCCAGTCGCCGTCGGCGATCTCGGACTCCAGCTGGCCCTCGCCCCAGCCGGCGAAGCCGGCGAACACGCGCACACGGCCGGTCGCCCGCGAGAGCTCGTCGAGCTCGGCGTCGGGGGCGGGAAAGCCGATCCGCCCAAGCACGAGCACCCCGGCGGGCTCGGGGTCGAGGAACTCGGCGAGGAAGACGATCGAGCCTGGCTGCACCGGCCCACCGACGAACACGCGCTCGGAGTCGTCGACGGTCTCCTCGAGCTGGGGCGCGGCCTCGCCGACGGTCACCTCGGAGGGGCGGTTGAGCACGACGCCCATCGCGCCCTCGTCGCTGTGCACTCCGATCAGCACGACGCTGCGCTCGAAGTTGGGGTCGCGCAGGGTGGGCGAGGCGAGCAGCAGCTGGCCGACGAGCGATTCCTCCATGACCGATTGAGGCTAGCGTGCAGCAGATGAGCGAGCAGCGGCAGTTCGACGTGATCGTGCTCGGCGCCGGGCCGGCGGGTGAGGTGTGCGCTGGGCGACTGGCGGACGAGGGACTCGACGTTGCCCTGGTCGAGCGCGAGCTGATCGGCGGCGAATGCTCCTACTACGCGTGCATGCCCTCCAAGGGCCTGCTGCGTCCTGCGCAGGCGCTTGCGGAGGCGCGCCGGGTGCGCGGCGCGGCGGAGGCGGTGACGGGCGAGCTCGACGTGGCGGCCGTGCTCGATCGTCGCGACGAGATCATCCACAACCGCGATGACGCCGCTCAGCTGCCGTGGGTCGAGAAGCATGGCATCGAGCTGATCCGCGGGCAGGGCGAGCTGGCCGGTGAGCGGAGCATGCGCGTCGACGGGCAACTGCTGAGCGCACGACGCGCGATCGTGCTCGCGCCGGGCACGCGCGCCGCGATGCCGCCGATCGCAGGGCTGGAGCAGGCCGAGCCGTGGGGCAACCGCGAGGCGACGACGAGCGAGACGATCCCCGAGTCGCTGCTCGTGCTCGGCGGCGGGGTCGTGGCGGTCGAGCTGGCGCAGGCGTACGCGACGCTGGGCGCGCGGGTGACGATCGTCGAGGCGCTCGAGCGCCTGATCGCGCGCGAGGAGCCGTTCGCCTCAGAGCTTGTGCAGGAAGCGCTCGAGCGTGACGGCGTTGAGGTCGTGCTCGGCGTGAAGGCGACGGCGGTCAAGCGCACGTCCGGTGTGACGCTCGAGCTCGAGGACGGGCGCTCCTTCGTGGGCGAGCAGCTGCTTGTGGCGGTCGGGCGCGAGCCGAACACAGACGGGATCGGCCTTGAGTCGGTGGGACTTCAGGGCGGCGGCTACATCGAGGTCGACGACCGGCTGCGCGTCCCAGGCCTCGACTGGCTGCACGTCGTCGGCGACGCGAACGGACGCGTGCTGCTGACGCATATGGGCAAGTACCAGGCGCGCCTGGTGGCCGACGCGATCCTCGGGCGCCCCGGCGAGCTGCGCTCCGACGGCGCGCAGTCTCCGCGCGTGATCTTCACCGAGCCGCAGGTCGCGGCGGTCGGGCACACGCTGGCGAGCGCCCGCTCGGCCGGCCTGAGCGTGAGCGCGGTGGACGAATCGCTCGGCGCCAACGCCGGCGAGACGTTCATCGGCCACGGCGCGCCGGGCAGCGCGCGGCTCATAATCGATCTCGAGCGCGGCGTGATCGTGGGGGCGACGCTCGTCGGGGTCGAGGTCGCCGAGTCGCTGCACGCGGCGACGATCGCGGTGATCGGCGAGGTGCCACTCGAGCGTCTCGTACACGCCGTGCCGGCCTTCCCCACGCGCAGCGAGGTGTGGCTGGGCCTGCTGGCGAAGGCGCTGGCGTAACCTGATGACCGTGCAGGCGGGCGAGCTGGAGCAGCGGATCGCTGCATTTGCGGCGTGGAGCTACCGCTTCGAGTTCGACGGCGGCGTGAGGACGCCGGTCCCGGACCCGTCGATGACGAACCGCCAGGAGCAGCGCCGGCGCTACTTCTTCGACGCGCTGCTGCGCGCCACCGGCGGCTCGCTGCGGGGGCGCCGCGTGCTCGACCTCGGCTGCAACGCGGGGTTCTGGTCGCTCGCGGCGCTGGAAGCAGGCGCGGACTTCGTGCTGGGCGTCGACGCGCGGCAGCTGTACATCGATCAGGCGAACCTCGTGTTCGAGGCCAAGGCAATCGATCCGCAGCGCTATCGCTTCGCGCAGGGCAACGTGTTTTCGCACGAGCTGGACGAGCACTTCGACGTGGTGCTGTGCCTCGGGCTGCTCGACCACGTGGCCAAGCCGGTCGAGCTGTTCGAGGTGATGAGCGCGACGAGCCCCGAGCTGATCGTGATCGACACCGAAATCTCACGCTCGCGCACGAGCGTGTTCGAGCTCGACACGCTGTACAAGCGCGAGAACGCGGTCGAATACGAGACCGTGCTGATTCCCTCACGCCTGGCACTGAGCGAGCTGGCGGCGCAGTTCGGCTTCCAGGCGACGGCGCTGGCGCAGAACATGACCGACTACGCGGGCCTGCGCGACTACCTGCATCAGCGCCGTCTGGCGTTCATCTGCGCGAAGGACGCCCCGTCGCAGGCGCTGGAGGCCGAGAGGCGCTCGGGCTTGCCGTGGTGGGTGACGGCGCTGAAGGCACGCCGCCGCAGCTCCTAGCCGACGGAGAAGAGCTCGAGCGAGCCCGACTGCTCGTGGTCGTTGGCGTCGCCCTCGGGCTCGACGATGTGCCCGTCGACGACGATCGGGCTGTTCCAGTGCCCGGGCGAGCCGGGCAGCTTGGCGATCGGCTGGGGCGAGCTCGGCCGGTAGACGACGATGCCGCCGCCGCCGGGTTCGTAGACGTAGAGCAACCCGCCGGCCATCACCGGGCTCGTGCCGGGCGTGTTGGCGATCCAGGCGCGCAGGAGCCTGCCGCGGCGCAGCACGTATGCGGCGGTCGCGTGTTCGCCGGCGACGAACACGGTCGTGCGACCGCCCTGGCGCCATACGGCCGGAGCGGTGAACAGCTCGCCGCCGCCCGGCAGCGGAAGGCGCTGCGCTTCGCCGCCGAGCAGCTTCGTGCTCGAGCGCTTGCGCCCGTTCAGGCGCGAGAGCCGCAGCACGCGCATGCTGCCGTCCTTGCCGGCGACGAGCACGCGGCCGTGTCCGAGCAGCGCCGGCGCGCTCGAGCCGAGGTCGGCGTCGGTGTCGTTGAGCTGCGCCTGGTTGGTCGGCGTGAACGCCTGGCGCAGATTGAGCGAGGGCAGGGTCAGATCGAGCACGCTGTCGCCGAAGCTCGTGCTGCCGTTCCACGGCGCGTTGCCGGTGTCGATCAGGATCCGGGTGCCGCTCGGCTCGACCACGGCGCCGGCGCGCGAGAGGATCGCCGAGTCGCTGGCCGCGCAGGTGTTGGGCACGATCAGGTTGTGGCGGTCGGCGCACAGCGTGTTGAAGACCGAGCGGATTCGTCCGCTCGCCTGATCGATCAGCACGACGTGGCCCTGGTAGGGGGGCGCGTCGCCGATGTAGCCGCTCGTGGCGACGAGGATGTCGGAACCGGCGATGTTGATCGCCGCGCCGAGCTTCTCGTGCGTCGCGTCGCGCGTCACGCTGACCGGCCAGCTTCCTTCGTGCGCCTCGCTTCCGTCGGCGAGCGAGAGCTTGTGGATCAGCCCGTTGGGGGAGGCCGCGTAGACGTACTGGCGAGCCGGGTCGGCGAGCGGGCTCGAGTTGGTGATCTGCGCACTGCCCGCCCAGCCGCCGTAGCCGGGCGGTGTGAACGTCCACAGAAGCTGTCCGCTGTCGGCGTCGAGCGCGATCGTCTTGCCGTAGGAGGTCGTGACGACCACGACGTTGCGGCTGCGCCCGGCCACCTGCACGCCGTGCACGTAGATCGGCGAGGAGTCGACGGTGCCCGGCAGCGAGATGCTGCGGCGGCGCAGATGCGGAAGCTGTGCGGCGGAGATCCCGGTCGTGTCGTCGCTGACATCCGAGCGCTGCGGGTCGAGGCCGAACTCGGGCCAGTCGAGCAGGCGGCTGTTAGAGGCTTGCGATGCAGCCGGAATCGCGTTGGCGGCGACCGTTGGCGTGGAGCTCTCGGCCTCCGAGTTGCTGCCGCAGGCTGCGATCAGGACGCTTGCGCTGAGTGCCAGCGCGAGGCATGGGCGAACGGCGCGCATCGACAGGGTTCTACCGTATGGCCGGGCCGCAGGCGCCCGTTATGCTGCGCGCACAGCGAGTCGAGCGAGAACAGGAGAGCCGCAAGATGGCGAAGACCCCGCAGGTCGGCGAGCAGGCGCCGGACTTCGAGTTGCCCGGCACGGACGGGCCGTTTCGCCTCTCCGAGCACCGCGGCGAGCGCGTCGTGCTGCTGTTCTACCCGGGGGACAACACACCCGTCTGCACGAAACAGTTCTGCTCTTACCGCGACCGTGGCGGCGACTTCGCCTCGCTCAACGCGACCGTCGTGGGCATCTCCTCCCAAGACCTGGCCTCGCACGAGGATTTCGTCGCGAAGAACGACCTCAACGTGCCGCTGCTGGCCGACGTGGATCAGGCTGTCGCCAAGAGCTACAGCGCCGGAGGACGACTGGGCGTCAAGCGAGCCGTGATCGTGATCGACGAGCAGGGGATCGTGCGCCACCGCCACGACCATCTGCTCGGGCTCGACTTCCAGTCGGTGGATGACCTGAAGGCGGCGCTGGACGAGCTGCCTGCCGCGCAGCCGCAGTAGCGCGCGGCTTCTCTCATTTTCCCTTTAGAGCCGGGTCCTAGCTTCACGCGCTGAGCCGGTGCCGTCGAGAGCGGCCGACGTGGCCTCACTCGATGGATCTGGCATTCGACAAACCTTCAGGCGTGGGCGCCGACGGCGCCTCCTCGGCGGCCGGTGGGCAGCCTGGACGCACCGGCGTGTCGCTGTCGAAGGTCCCGGAAGTCACCGCCTACTTCTGGATCGCCAAGGCGCTGACGACCGGCATGGGGGAGTCGACCTCGGACTTCCTCGTGCACAAGCTCGTTCCCGAGGTCGCTGTCGCGCTCGGCGCGATCGCCCTGGCGATCGCCCTATGGCTGCAGTTCGCGTCCACTCGGTATGTGGCTTGGCGCTACTGGCTGGCGGTGGCGATGGTCGGCGTCTTCGGCACGATGGCGGCGGACGTGCTGCACGTGGGCCTCGGCGTCCCCTATGTCGCTTCCACCGTGTTCTACGCGATCGTCCTGGCCGCCGTATTCCGGGTCTGGTACCTGAGCGAGCGAACGCTCTCGATCCACAGCATCACCACCCGGCGGCGCGAGCTCTTCTACTGGGCCGCGGTGCTCGCGACGTTCGCGCTCGGTACTGCCGCCGGCGACCTGACGGCGGTGACCTTCGGCCTCGGATATGCAGCTTCGGCGGTGCTGTTCGCTGCTGCGATCATGGTCCCGGCGATCGGCTACTGGCGGATGTCGATGAACTCGATCCTCGCCTTCTGGGCCGCCTATGTCCTCACGCGGCCGCTGGGCGCGTCGGTCGCCGATTGGCTGGCCGTCACGCACCGGCGCGGAGGCCTCGATCTGGGCACCGGCTGGGTCAGCCTCGCGCTCGCGGCGATGATCGCAGCGATCGTCGCCTACCTGACCGTCTCGCTCAGGGACATCCCAGTCGAGCGGACCTGGCGGGCGTGACGTAGCGGGCCCGCTCATACTCGAGACATGAGCAGCGCTCAGCTCAGTCTGGTCGTGTCGGTGTTCCTCGCGTCGGCCGTCGAGGCTGTCGAGGCGCTCACGATCGTGCTCGCGGTTGGCGTCACCCGGCGCTGGTCATCGACGCTGCTCGGGGTTGCGGCTGGACTGGCGATTCTGGCGCTGCTGACGGCTGGCCTCGGGCCGGCGCTCGTGCTGTTGCCGATTGCGACGCTGCGGCTGCTCGTTGGCGCATTGCTGCTGCTGTTCGGCTTGCAGTGGTTGCGCAAGGCGATTCTGCGCGCCTCGGGCCTGCTGGCGCGCCACGACGAGCTAGCGGCGTTCGCGCGCGAGTCCCGCTCGGCTGAAGCGATCTCGCTGTCGGAGGGCTTCGACAGATACTCCTTCGCGGTCGCCTTGAAAGGCGTTCTGCTCGAGGGCATCGAGGTCATCTTCATCGTGCTCACGTTCGGTGCGAGCCAGCACCGCGTCGGACTGGCCGCACTGGCCGCCCTGGCATCGGTGCTCGCTGTGATCGCCCTGGGCATCGTCGCCCGTGCGCCTCTGGCGCGTGTCCCGGAGAACACGATGAAGTTCGCGGTCGGCGTTCTGCTGAGCTCGTTTGGCACGTTCTGGGGCGCCGAGGGCGCGGGCGCGAACTGGCCGGGCGGGGAGGCGGCCCTGCCCGTGCTCGTCCTCGTGATCGGCGCGTGCTCGCTGGCGCTGGTCGGCGAGCTGCGCGGTCGCCGCGCGAAGATGTCGGCTCGGGTGGTCTGAATGGCGCGGGCCTTCGTTCGCGGAGTCTTCGAGTTTGTCGTCGGCGACGACTGGCGCACGGCTGTCGGCATCGTCCTCTCGCTCGCCGCGACCGCGCTGATCGCGACATCCGACATCGCGGCCTGGTGGCTGATGCCGCTCGCCACGCTAGGCCTGCTCAGGTGGTCGTTGCTGCGCCGGGCGAGGTCTCTCTCGCGTTGATCATCACGGTCGCCGGCCCATTCGAGCGAGCCCCGCCGTCGCGGTTCTCATCTGTCGTTAACGCACAGGCCGAATGATCGGCACTTGTCCGTGGCACTGGACGTCACCGATGTCTGCCACGGCGCCGACGGCCACGTGGAGCTCGGATGATCGTGCTCGCGAGCATCTCCAGCAGCATCACCCAATGGATCGCCGAAAGCGGCGTCTACGCGGTCTTTGCGCTGGTGGAGCGGCACGGGCGTCGCTTTCATGTTGGCCCCGAGGCGCTGTTGCGCGCCGAACGCTGGTTCGATCGGTTCGGGCTGTGGGCGGTGCTGCTGGGACGTGCCGCGCCGGTGGTTCGATCGTTCATCTCGATCCCGGCAGGTGTGTTCGCGCCCCGCTGCCCGCCTATGTGCTGTTGACTTTCGTCGGCTCAGCGATCTGGTGCTTTGCCTTCGCGGCGGCCGGCTGGGCGCTCGGCGGGAGCTGGAAGGGCTTCCACGACAGCTTCGGTTACGTCGACATCGTGTTCCTCGTGGGGGTTGCTGCTTCGATCGGGCTGTTTACGCTGCGGCGCGTTCGCGCGAGGGCGCGCCGGGCCGCGTCCCCCGAAAGCGCTCAGATGACAGCCGACGGCAAAATCAGCGACACATCGGCTCCGCCCTCGGGGGTGCTTGCCAGCCGCGTCGTGCCTTGATGCGCACGGGCGATCGAATCGACGATCGCCAGGCCGAGCCCAGAGCCGCCGTTTCCGTGACTGGCATCGGCGCGGCTGAAGCGCTCGAACGCCCGCTCGGCGAACTCGGCGGAAAAGCCGGGGCCGCTGTCGATCACGTGGAGCTCGACAAAGCCGGCGCTACCTCGCGCGTCCAACCTCACTGGCCCCTCGCCGTATCGAAGCGCGTTGTCGACGAGATTGCCGAGCGCCTGCTCCACGCGCAGGCGGTCGACCGGTGCGCCGAGCCCGAGCTCGACGGAGACCTCGAGTGAGCGTCCGCGGTCGCTCGCGCGCCGCGAGAAGCGGTCGACGACTCCGCCGAGGACCTCGGCGATGTCGGTCTCGACGAGCGTCACCGGCAGTTTTCCCTGATCGCTCTGCGCGATCACGAGCAGATCCTCGGCGAGTTGGGTGAGGCGGTCGGTCTCCTCGGCGGCCGAGGCGAGCGCGGCCTGCAGTTCCTCGTGCGAGCGACCCCGCGCGAGCGCCAGCTCGAGCTCCATCTTCAGGATTGCCAGCGGCGTGCGCAGCTCGTGGCTGGCGTCGGCGACGAACCGCCGCTCGTGCGTCAGCGCATCGCCGAGGCGCTGGAGCATCGCGTTCAGCGTGCTGCCGAGGCGTGCCACCTCATCGCCGGTCTGCGGCACGGGTAGGCGCTGGTCGGGCGCGGCCGTTGAGATCTCGGCCGCCCGGGAACGCATCGCCTCGACGGGGCGCAGCGCAGCCGCCGCTACGCCATAAGCGGCAATCGATGCCAGCAGCAATGCAATCGGACCGCCGATCAGCAGCAACTGCAGGAGGTCGGTACGCGACTCACTCAGCGGCTCGGTAGAAGTCCCGACGACGACCACTGCCCGGCGAGCGCCGTCCGTTACGGGCGTGGCGAGCAGCCTCGCCTGTCCGTGCAGCCCCGGCAGCGGCCCACGGTCGAGCAGGATCGAGCCGTGCAGGGCCCGGCGCAGCTCGGAGACGGTCAGCAACGCATGTCCGCGCAGCTGCGCGGTCGCGTCAAGCACCGCTCCGCTGTTGGCGAGGATCTCGGCGAAGTTCTCGGCCTTGCCGGCAAGCGTGCTCTGGCGCCGCTCGTTCAGCCCCGAGTCGACCTCTTTGACGAGCGTGGCCACGTCGCCGGCGCGCGAGCGCAGCCCGTTGTTGATCGCGCTGTCGAGCTCCGAGCTGAAGCGCAGGTACACGAACACTCCGGTTGCGCCGAGCACGATCGTCATCACGGCCGCGAACGCGAGCGTCACCCGCAGGCGGATCGACGCGCGACTCAGCAACCGCCGTCCCTGCGCAGGCGATAGCCGGCGCCGCGAACCGTTTCGAGCGATTCGACGCCGAACGGCTTGTCGATCTTCTGGCGCAGGTAACGGATGTAGACCTCGACCACGTTCGAGCGGTACTCGAAGTCGTATGCCCACGCGTGCTCGAGGAGCTGCAAGCGCGAGAGCACGTGACCGGGGCGGTGCATGAACGCCTCGAAGACGGAGTGCTCCTTGGTCGAGAGCGCGATCTCGACCCCTCCGCGCCACGCCTGCCGCGATGCCGGGTCCAGCTTGAGATCGCCGACTTTCAGCACGGAGGGGCGCTCGGACTCGCCGCGCCGAACGAGCGCCCGCAGCCGCGCGAGCAGCTCGGCGAAGGAGAAGGGCTTGGTCAGGTAGTCGTCTGCGCCGCCGTCGAGCCCGGCGACCCGGTCCTCGACGGACCCTCGCGCGGTCAGGATCAGCACCGGCGCCCAGATCCCGTCGCGGCGCAGGCGCCGGCAGGTCTCAAAGCCGTCGATCCCGGGCAGCATCACGTCGAGCACGATCGCGTCGTAGGAGAGCGCGCCCGCCATCAGGCCGGCTTGCTCGCCGCTCGTGGCGACGTCTGCGGTGAGCCCCTGTTCGTCCAGGCCGCGGCGAATCAGAGCCGCCATCTTGAGCTCGTCCTCGACAACGAGGATGTGCATCACCGAGACGATGCCAGAGAAGGTTAAGGCTAAATGAGAGCTGCGCCCGGGCGACGCGACCGCGGCAGCGGCTGCGTTTCGCGTCGCCGAGCGGGAGCGGGTCGCTCAGTGGGTCGCGGGCACCGTCGTCAGTGGATATCCAAGGCGGGCGACGCGTTCGGGAAGGTCGACGTGCAGCCAATGCGAGACGTGGCTCGGCATCGTCTCGTACGCGCCAGGCTCGTAGGCGAGCTGAAGGCGCCCGGCCGCTGGGACTAGCGATCGCGACCTGAAAGCTGCTCGGCGCCGCGTGCAGAGACCTGCTCGACAGCGCGCCTCGAGTAGAGCTCGGCCAGCTCGAGCTGCATGTTGCGCTTGCGCTCGCCCGGACCCGGCGAGCGCCTCTCGCCAGGCCCCGTCGGCGTCGCAGCTCCCATGAGCTCTGGTTGTCGGCGAAGGCGCGCTCCAGCGTGTCGATCAGCTCGGCGCGCAGCTCGGGCGACTCGATCGGTGACGGCGAGCTCGACGCGGTGGTCGAGATTGCGCGGCATCAGGTCGGCCGAGGCGATGTAGATCGTGTCGCTCGCCGTCGCGGTCGAAGGTGTACACGCGCGAGTGCTCGAGCAGGCGCCCGACGATCGAGACGACGCGGATGTTCTCCGAGATGCCCGGCACGCCGGGTCGCAGGCAGCAGATGCCGCGCACGTTCAGATCGACCTGCACGCCGGCCTGCGAGGCGCGGTACAGGGCGCGGATGCAGCGCCCGTCGACGAGCGAGTTCATCTTCATCGTGATGCGCGCCGGCGCCTCGGCCGACTGGGCTCGATCGTGCGCGTCGATCTCCTCGAGGAAGCCGTCGCGCAGCTGGTTGGGCGCGATCAGCACCTTGCGGTAGTGCAGCGGGCGACCGTAGCCGGTCAGGTAGTTGAACATGTCAGCCGACGTCCGCGCCGATCTGCTCGTCGGTCGTGAACAGGCCGAAGTCGGTGTACAGGCGCGCCGTCGCCGAGTGGTAGTTGCCGGTGCCGACGTGCACGTAGTTGCGCACGCCGTCGCCCTCGCGGCGCACGACGAGCACGCACTTGGCATGCGTCTTCAGCGACGGCTGGCCGTAGACGACGTGCACGCCCGCCTCCTCCATCGCCTTGGCCCAGTGGATGTTCATGCGCTCGTCGAAGCGCGCCTGTCAGCTCGACCAGCGCGACGGCCTGCTTGCCGCGCTCGGTGGCGTCGATCAGGTCCGGCACGAGCGGCGAGTCGTCGCTCGTGCGATAGACGGTCTGCTTGATCGCAAGCACGTTCGGGTCGGCGACGGCCTGCTCGACGAAGCGCTCGACCGAGGTGGCGAAGGAGATGTACGGATGGTGCACGAGCAGGTCGCCCTCGCGCATCGCCGCCGAGCACGTCCGGGCGCTCGTCCTCGTGGCGCACCAGGCGCGGATGGGTGATCCCGGACGAGCGGCTCCTGGCGCAGCTCGGCATGCCCGGGCAGCCTCACGATCTGCCACAGGGCCCCCATGTCGAGCAGCCCGTCCACCGGTAGACCTCGTCGTCGTCGACACCGAGCAGGCCCGACGAGCTCCTCGCGCAGGCGCTCAGAGCAGCCGGAGCCGATCTCGACGCGCACGATCTCGCCGAAGCGCCGTCGGCGCAGCTCGTCCTCGACGGCCTGCAGCAGGTCGGCGGCGTCGTCAGAGACCTCCAGGTCGGCGTCGCGGGTGACGCGGAAGACGTCGTAGTCGACGATCTCCATCCCGGGGAACAGCGCGTCGAGATGGTGGGCGATCACGTCCTCGAGCGGCACAGCAGCGTCCCGGAGCCGGCAGGCTGCTTCAGCGCGACGAAGCGCGGCAAGATCTCGGTCGGCACCTTCACGCGCGCGAACACCGTCTGGTCGCGTGTGCGGGTCGCGCACCAGCACGGCCAGGCTGAGCGACAGGTTCGAGATGTAGGGAAACGGCCGCCCGGGAGCCACCGCCAGCGGGGTGAGCGCAGGGAAGATCTCTCGTCGGAAGTGCGCTGCGAGCTAGGCGCGCTGCTCCTCGTCGAGCTCGCTCGACGCCGACCACACTGATCTCGTGTTCGGCCAGAGCCGGACGCAGCTCGCCTTCGAAGCAGTCGGTCAGCCGCCCGCCCAGCTCGAGCACGCGCTCGCGGATTCCGCGCGATCGTCTCCGAGGGCGTGCGCCCGTCCTGGCCCGGGTTCTCCACGCCCGCGTCGATCTGGTCGTGCAGGCCGGCCACGCGCACCATGTAGTACTCGTCGAGATTGGTCGTGTAGATCGCGCAGAACTTCACCCGCTCGAGCAGTGGCAGTGGACTCGTCCTCGGCGAGCTGCAGCACCCGCTCGTTGAAGTCCAGCCACGAGAGCTCGCGGTTGACGTACAGCGAGGGATCCTGCAGGCGGTGTTCGCGCGGATCGGAGCCGTGGCCCTCACCCTGGTTGTGCTCGTGCCGGCTGTTCATCGACGTGCTCAACTCATCTATGCTCGCAGAACACCATGGCAATGGCCCGTCAGCTCTGGCTGCTCCGTCACGCCGACGCAGAGCCCCACGGTACGCGTGCGGACTCGGCAGCGACACTTGACAGAGCGCGGCAAGCGTCAGGCGCGCGTCGCCGGCCTCGCGCTGGCGCGCATGGGGCGTCACGTTCGGTGCGATCCTCGCCAGCCCCAAGACGCGGGCTCGCGAAACGGCCGAGTTGGCGCTCGAGCGGGCAGGAGCCAACCCCAGCGGAGCTCCTGGAGCTGCACCCTCTGCTCGCGGGCGGCGTCCAGGCGCGCGAAGCCCTGGAGCTGCTCAGTCGGGGTGGGGGGCGACGGGCCGCTCGCTGCTGGTCGGTCACGAGCCCGACCTCTCGGGCATCGTCGGGGGAACTGACCGGCGGTCGCGTGGACCTGAAGAAGGGTGGGCTCGCGATAGTGCGACTAGGTGCCGGTGGTGCTCAGCTCATACCCGCTGCGCCCCGTCGAGCTTGCCCTGATGGCGGACGCCGGTCGCCGAGGCTGACTTGCCGGCGGCGGCCCGCGGCACGCTTTCCTGAGCTCCCGTGTGGCGTCCTGCTCGAGTCTCGTGTGGCGCTCTGCTCTAGTTCCTGTGCGGCGCTCTGCTCTAGTTCCGGCGACGCTCTCCCCGAGTCCTGTGCGACGCTCTGTTCGAGCTCCCGTGCGGCGCCCTCGATTCCGCCGCGAAGCGGTAGCCGATGCCGAAGTGAGTGTGGATGTAGCGCCACCCGGCGAGGCCTTCTCGAGCTTCTGGCGCAGCTTGCGCACGAACACGTCCACCGAGCGGTCGCCGCGCACCATCGCGTAGCCCCACAGGCGCGAATAGATCTCCTCGCGCTCCAGCACACGGCCCTTCGCCGGCAGGCGAGCAGCTCGATCAGCTCGAACTCGCGCCGTGTGAGCTCGAGGCTGCTGCCTCCCACGAACGCCTGGAAGCGGTCGGAGCGGATCTCCACCTCGCCGGCCATCACCGGCTTTGACTCGGTGCGGCCGCTCGCGCGACGACGGCGCCGCACGACGCCTCTGCACGCGAGCGATGACCTCCTCGGGGTGACATGGCTTGGTGATCCAGTCGTCGGCGCCCAGGCGCAGCCCGCGCACGCGCTGGGCGACCGTCGAGGGGCCCGTGCAGACGACGATGCCCAGCTCCGGCAGGGCGCCGCAGAGTCGCTCGAGCCACTCCCAGGCCTGCGGGCCGAGCACCGCCAGGTCGACCACCAGCGCGCTGAGGCGCATCGAGACGACGGCGTCGGTCGGGACAGGGCTCGCGAGCACACGGTGCTCCCAGCCGAGACGGTCCATGCGCTTGCCGAGAACCTGGATGAAGCCGCTGTCGCGGTCGAGCACCGCGATGCGCAACGCTGAGGATGCGCCCCCCGGGCCCGACGGCGCCGCCTCATCCCTGGCGGTGATGCTCTCCGTCATTGCGGCGAAGTCTAAGCGAGAGTTCCGACCGCGTCGCTCTTGCGGGGAAAATGTCACAGGATGTTCACAACAGGACTTCGCTCTTTGCAGCCGGGCGATGTCCCCGGCATGTGCCCGTAAGCCCGCGGCTCGATGGGTCCCGCCGGTCCGCAACGTCCTTACGTTCCAACGATTGTTAGGATGAGGCCATGCTGGAGGACCGCTGCGATCTGCTGTGTCTTGATTTGCCCCGCGCTGAGGAGCTGCGGCGGGCTCGACTGAGCGCGCAAGCCGCCGAGGATGGTGCCACGGCCGCGAAGGCGCTTGGCGACCCGACGCGCCTGACGCTCGCCGCGGCGCTACGCGATGGCGGCGAGCTGTGTGTGTGCGACCTCAGCTGGGTGGTTGAGCGCGCAGAGAATCTCGTTTCACATCACGTTCGGGCGTTGCGCACGGCGGGTCTCGTGCGCTCTCGTCGCGACGGCAAGATGGTGATGTATGTGCTCACAGAGCGCGGCCGCGTGCTGGTTGAGGCGGTGCTCGAGGGTCGGGTGGCGGCGTGAGTGCCACCTCGGGCGAGCTGCCGCTCCTGTCGGCCGATCCGTCGAAGCCCGGCCCGTCGCACTCACGAGCGCGCCTGGTCCGGCGCGCGAGGCAGCTCGCTGGGGCCGGGATCGGCTGGCATGCGATCGAGGCGAGCGTCGCCGTCGCCGCGGGGGTCGTGGCCGGTTCCGTGGCGCTCGTCGGGTTCGGCGCCGACTCGCTGATCGAGGCGATCGCCGGGTTGGTCGTGATCTGGCGCCTGGCGAGCGCTCACGCGATGTCCGAGCGTCGTGCACAGCAGCTGATCGCGCTCTCCTTCTACGTGCTGAGCGCCTATGTCGCGATCGAGGCGACCCGTTCACTCGTCGTCGGGGATCGGCCGGGCGTGAGCTGGGTCGGGGTCGGGCTCTCGATTGTCACGCTCGCGACGATGCCCCCGCTTGCCGCGGCCAAGGCGCGAGTAGCCGATGCGCTGGGATCGTCGGCGACCAAGAGCGAGAGTCGCCAGACGATGCTCTGCGCCTATCTGTCGGCGGCGCTGCTCGTCGGCCTCGGCTTGAATGCCCTGCTCGGCTGGTGGTGGGCAGACCCGGTGACGGCGCTTGCGATCGCCGGGGTCGCGGTGAAAGAGGGAAGGGACGCCTGGCGCGGCGAGTCGTGCTGCACGGCGCCGATCTCGAGTGGCGGGAGCGATGGCGCTGGCGAGAGGTGCTGCTGAACGGTGGACCCGCCCTTGGCCAAGGGCTCGCAGCGCGCTCCTACGCGGGCTGAGAGACCTGAGCCGATTGTCCGCGCACGGCCGTGCCGGTGGGCAGCAGCACCGACAGAGCACCCGTGATGAGCACGAACGCGGTCGAGGTCCACAGGCACGCTTCAAGGCCGTGCCATTCGTACATGACGCCCGAGAGCACGGTCCCCGCGAGCCGCCCGAGCGCGTTTGCCATGTAGTAGAAGCCGACGTTCATCGCGACCTTGTCGCTGTCCGAGTAGGCAAGGATCAGGTAGGAGTGCACGGCGGAGTTCAGCGCGAAGACGACGCCGAAGGGGACGAGCCCGACGATGATCGCGAGCGTCCCGTCGACGCCGGCTTCCAGGGCGATCGCGATCGCGGCGGGCACAGCGCGAGCACGAGCGCCAGCCACAGCGCCGTTCGCCCGTCGGGCTCTCGTCGGACTCCATCGCCGCGGCAGCGCACCAAGCGGGGCGCGGCCGCCTGCACCGCCCCGTAGCCGATCACCCAGCGCGGCCAGGAATGCGCCGGCCTGCCAGAAGGTCCAGCCGAGAACCGAGTGCGCAGGAAGACCGGCAGGCCGACGACGAACCACACGTCGCGCGCGGCGAACAGGAAGATGCGCGCGGCGGCGAGCACGTTGACCGCTCGGTTGTTGGAGAACATCTGCCTGAACTTGGCGCCCGCTGTCGGGCTTGCCGAGATGGCCGTGCATCAGCTGCGAGCTCAGCACGAGCGCGATCAGCGTGAACGCCGCGAGGATCAGCAGGGCAGTGCGAAAGCCGGTCACGGTCAGCAGCAGCGCGCCGAGGAAGAAGCCGACGCCCTTCAGCGCGTTCTTCGAGCCGGTGAGGATCGCCACCCAGCGATAGAGCGTCGACTGGCGCCCTCGGGAACGACGAGCTTGACGGCGCTCTTGGAGCTCATCTTGGTCAGGTCCTTGGCGATGCCCGAGAGCGCCTGCGAGGCCATCACGTAGGGGACGACGAGCAGCGACTGCGGGGCGAAGCCGAGCATCAGCAGCGCGACGATCTGCACGCCGAGGCCCATGAACAGCGTGACCTTCAGCCCGCAGCGCGCCGCGAGGAAGCCGCCGACGAGGTTCGTGACGACGCCGAAGAGCTCGTAGAAGAGGAACAGCGAGGCGACCTGCAGCGGCGTGTAGCCGAGCTCGTAGAAGTAGAACAGGACGAGCGTGCGCATCGCGCCGTCGGCGAGCGTGTCGGCCCAGTAGGCGCCGGTGACGAGCGCGTAGTTGCGCAGGTCGCCGCGCAGCGGCTGCCCGGCGGCTGTCGGGGCGCTAGCCATCGGCCTCTGCGGCGAGCGCGCCGGAGTCGACGGGCAGGCTGTTCGCGACGATCTCCGCCAGCTCGATCAGCCGGTTGGCGTAGCCCCACTCGTTGTCGTACCACGCGAGCACCTTCACCTGGGTCCCGTCGGTGACCATCGTCGAAGGCGCGTCGACGATCGCCGAGCGCGGGTCGTCCTTGAAGTCGACCGAGACGAGCGGGCGCCGCTCGTAGCCGAGGATGCCCGCGAGCGGACCGGCGGCGGCGGCCTCGAGCAGGCCGTTGACCTCCTCGACGGTCGTCGTGCGGGCGACCTCGAAGACGCAGTCGGTCAGCGAGGCGTTGAGCAGCGGCACGCGCACGGCGAGGCCGTCCAGCTTGCCCTCGAGCTCGGGGAAGATCAGCCCGATCGCCGTGGCCGAGCCGGTCGTGGTCGGGATCAGCGAGACGCTTGCGGCGCGCGCGCGGCGCAGGTCCTTGTGCGGCGCGTCGACGACGGTCTGCGTGTTGGTCATGTCATGCAGCGTCGTGATCGGCCCGTGCTCGATGCCGATCCCCTCGTGGATCACCTTGACGACCGGCGCGAGGCAGTTGGTCGTGCAGGACGCCGCAGTGAGCAGGTCGATGTCGCGCCGGGTCGTAGAGGTCGTCGTTGACGCCGACGACGACGTTCAGCGCCTCGTCCTTGACGGGCGCCGCGACGATCACCTTGCGCACGCCCTGCTCGAAGTAGGGCTCGAGCGCCTCCACCGTGCGGAACCTGCCCGAGCACTCGAGCACGACCTCGACGCCGAGCTCGCCCCACGGCACCGCGGCGGGCTCGGCTGCCTGGCTGTAGCCGATCGCGCTGCCCGTCGGACGCGCAGCAGCGACTGCTCGCCCCGCACATCCTCGCGACCAGCGCCCGTGGACCGAGTCGAAGCGTCAGCAGGTGGGCGGCGGTCTCGGCGTCGCCGTGGAGCTCGTTGACGTGCGCGAACTCGAGCTCCGGCCGGCCCCAGGCGGCGCGCAGCGCCAGTCGCCCCATCCGTCCGAAGCCGTTGATGCCGACGCGGATGCTCATCTTCAGCGGATCGTATTACATTGACGATTGCGATTGTTATTGATATGTATATATAGATCATGATCGAGATGGAGCTAGCGCCCAAGCAGAAGCGAGCAGCCGGCGAGGTTTGCTGCGAGCCGCTCGTCTACCCCGATGTGCAGCCCGATCAGGCGCTGCGGATGGCGGAGGTCGCGAAGGCGCTCGGCGACCCGATTCGCCTGCAGCTCGTCGACGTGCTGCGCAAGCATGCCGGCAAGGTCTGCGTGTGCGAGCTCGTGCCGCTGTTCGACATCTCCCAGCCCACGCTTTCCCATCACCTGAAGAAGCTGCGCGACGCCGGCATCGTCGACTCCGAGCGCAAGGGCCTGTGGGCTTACTACTACGTGATCCCCGATGCGCTGGAGGAGCTGTCCGCATGGCTGAGCTGAGCACCGCCGAGAAGGCCGAGGAGGCGACCGATTCTTCCTGCTGCTCCCCCGAGGCGCTCCTCGCTTGCTGTGATCCCAGCGCCAAGGCCGACTGCTGCGGCGATAGCCACGGCGACGGCTGCGGCTGCGACGCCGGCAAGGCGAGCGAGACCCCGGCGGGCGACATCCGCGAGCGGGTCCGCGAGCGCTACGCGGCCGCGGCCACGCAGCTGACGAGCATCGATCCGGGTCCTGGCTGCTGCGCGCCGTCGGAGACCTTCGACGGCGGCAGCGAGGTGTTCGGCGCGGCGCTGTACGAGCTCGGCCAGCGTGAGCAGCTGCCCGACACCGCGAGGCTCGCCTCGCTGGGCTGCGGCAACCCGACTGCGGTCGCCGAACTGCATGAGGGCGAGACCGTGCTCGACCTCGGCTCGGGCGGCGGCATCGACGTGCTGCTCTCGGCCAGGCGCGTCGGCCCGACCGGCAAGGCGCATGGCCTTGACATGACCGATGAGATGCTCGCGCTCGCGCGTGAGAACGCGCGCAAGGCGGGAGTCGAGAACGTCGAGTTCCACAAGGGCTACATCGAGCAGATCCCGCTCGCGGACGCGAGCGTCGACGTGGTGATCTCCAACTGCGTGATCAACCTCTCTCACGACAAGGCCAAGGTCCTGCGCGAGGTCGCCCGCGTGCTTCGTCCGGGCGGGCGCTTCGCGGTCTCAGACGTGATCGCCGACGAGGGCATGGACGAGGCGACGCGCGCCGACATGCAGGCCTATACGGGTTGTATCGCGGGGGCACTGACCGAGCGAGAGTTCCGCCGAGCGCTCGCCGATGCGGGCCTGAAGGAGATCGAGATCAGCGAGACGCACCGGGTCCACGACCAGGCCGCGTCGGCGATCGTGCGGGCGCGCAAGCCGTCCGGGCCCGCCGCGTGAGCAACCGCCCCGCCGTGAGCTAAAGCGTGTCCGGCTCGCCGCCGGGAGCCGCATCCGGTCGTGCGCCCTCCGGGTGCGAGGAGTCCGAGAACTCACGGAACAGCCCGGTCACGACGAACGCGACCTGCTCGCCGATGTCGACCGCGTTGTCGCCGATCCGCTCGAGTGCCCGCGCGACGAGGATCATGTGCATCGCCCACTCGCGCGTGTCCGGGTCGTCGCCGATCGTCGATCGCCGTGCGGAAGATCTCGCGGTTGAGGCGGTTGATCTCGCGGTCCTGGCGCACGAGATCCTCGGCCAGTTCGACGTCGCGCCCGGCGAACGCCGCCTTGGACTGCACGACCTCCGAGCGCGCGTAGCGCGCCCATCTTCGCCAGCGTCTCGAGCATCTCCGGGCGCACTGGCGGCTCGTAGCCGGACAGCGGGATCAGCTTGGCGATGTTCACGCACTGGTCGCCCATGCGCTCGATGTGCTTGATCATGTGCAGCAGCGCCGCCACTAGGCGCAGATCGCCGGCCACCGGGGCCTGCAGCGCCAGCAGCGAGAGGATCCCCTGGTGCACCTCGAGGTAGCGCCCGTCGACGCGGTCGTCGTCGGCGATCACCATCTGCGCCAGCTCGACGTCCTGGTGGCGCAGCGCCTCGAGCACGCGGTCGAGCTGCTCGACGATCAGGTCGAGGCCGCCGAGCGCGTTGCGTTTCGAGTGCGTGCAGCTGCTCCTGGAAGTGTGCGCGGCCCCGTGCCGGGGCGCCGAGCTCCTCCTCGCCCAGCGCGTGACTGGACGGAGCTGCGCCGGTCGCCTCCGCCGCAGCGGCGCGCGAGCGCCCGTCGCCGCTAGCCGAACTTGCCGGTGACATATTCCTCGGTGCGGGAGTCGTTCGGGTTGGTGAAGATCTGCTGCGTCGGGCCGACCTCGACGAGCTCGCCGCTGAGCATGAACGCCGTGCGATCGGCCACGCGCGCCGCCTGCTGCATGTTGTGCGTCACGATCACGATCGTCACGCGCTGCTTGAGCTCCTCGATCAGCTCCTCGATCTTCAGCGTCGCGATCGGGTCGAGCGCCGAGCACGGCTCGTCCATCAGGATCACCTCGGGCTCGACGGCGAGCGAGCGCGCGATGCACAGGCGCTGCTGCTGACCGCCGGAGAGGCCCGCGCCAGGGCTCTGAGCAGCCGGTCCTTGACCTCGTCCCACAAGCCTGCCCCGCGCAGCGCCGCCTCGACCTTGCGCTGCAGGTCGGCCTTGCCGCGCCCGCGCGAGGCTGAGGCGCAGGCCGGCGGCGACGTTGTCGAACACCGACATCGTCGGGAACGGGTTGGGCTTCTGAAAGACCATGCCGATCGCACGGCGCACGGCGACGACGTCGACGGCCGGGTCGTACACGTTGACGTCGTCGAGCATGCACACGCCCCTCGGCGTGCGCGCCGGGGATCTCCTCGTGCATGCGGTTGATGCAGCGCACCATCGTCGACTTGCCGCAGCCCGACGGGCCCGATGATCGCGGTGACCTCGTTGGCGTTGAAGTCGAGGTCGATGCCCTTGACCTGCTCGGCCTCGCCATAGAAAGCGCGCAGCCCTTCGAGCTTGACGCTGAGGCCCTGCTTGGCGCTCGACCGCGGCCTGCGCCGGGGGTCTGCACGGCCTGGCAGCCGTCGGCTGCACGGCTCGCGCCGGTGTCTGGGGGGCGATTCGCTCGCGCTCGCGCTCGATGTGGCTCTCGGGGTCCACGTTCGCGTCCTGCACTGCTGTCGCGATGGCATTCCGTCGGTGCTCATGCGAGGCGGCTCCTTCGTGAGACGAGGCGGGCGATCAGGTTGAGCAGCAGGATCATCACGACCAAGGTCAGCGCAGCGCCCCATGCACGGTTTACCACGGCCGTCGTCGGCGAGGTTACGTCGTTGTAGATCTGTACGGGCAGCGAGTTCATGAACTGTCCGAGGTTGAAGTTGGTGTTGAGCGTGGCGGCCGGCCGTGAACAGCAGCGGCGCGGTCTCGCCGGCGGCGCGCGCGATCGCCAGCAGCACCCCCGTGACCATCCCGGGCAGCGCCGTCGGCAGCACGATCGCTGAAGATCACCTTCCAGCGCGGCGCCCCGAGCGCAAGCGCCGACTCGCGCAGCGCGTCCGGGCACCAGCAGCAGGATCACCTCGGCCGAGCGGATCACGACCGGCAGCATCAGCAGCGCCAGCGCGAGCGAGCCCTTGTAGCCCGCGTAGGAGCTGCCGGTGCCGACGATCAGCACGATGTAGATGAACAGGCCGAAGACGATCGACGGCACGCCTGTCAGCACGTCGACGAAGAAGCGGACGACGGTTGGCGAACCAGCTCTCGCGGCCGTACTCGACGAGCCACACGGCGACGCCGATGCCGATCGGGATCGCGATCGCCGAGGCCAGCGCGACGATCTCGATCGTGCCGAGGATCGCGCTCTTGATGCCGCCGATGCTCGATGTCTTGAAGAACGTGTTGCCGGTTGGGTCGGTGCTGAAGAAGCTCCAGCTCCACGAGCCGAGCCCCTTGCTGAGCAGGTAGTAGACGACGAGCACGAGCGGGATCAGCGCGATCACTGTCGCCGGCCGTGATCGGGCCGCGCGCCATGCGGTCCTTGCGCCGCCGCGCCGGGCTGACGGCGAAGCGCGTCAGAGCTCTGGGCGGCAGGGCTCATCGGCCCGGGGGCGCGTCCGATCGGCGTGCGCCGCCACGGCCGGCGTCGGCGCGGCCGGTGCGCTTCGGCTCGACGCGTCGCGCTCGGCCCGCACCACGAGCAGGCGGGCGATCACGTTGACGAGCAGCGTCAGCACGAACAGCACGAGCCCGGCCGCGAACAGCGCCGAGCGGTGCAGTGTCCTGGGCCTCGCCGAACTCGTTGGCGATCACCGCCGCCAGGCTGTAGCCCTGGCCGAAGAGGTGTTGGCCGAGCTGCGGGCGCGTCGCCGATCACGATCGTCACCGCGATCGTCTCGCCGATCGCGCGGCCGAGGCCGAGCATCGCGCGCGCCGACGATCCCGCGCGCGGCAGTAGGGCAGCACGGCCATGCGGATCATCTCCCAGCGCGTCGCGCCGAGACCGAGCGCCGCTTCCTTGTGGTCGGCCGGCACGGTCGCCATCACCTCGCGGCGAGATCGCGCTAGACGATCGGCAGGATCATGATCGCGAGGATCAGGCCGGCGACGAAGTAGTTGGGGATCGTCACCGTGCCGCCGCCGATGAAGGGGACGAACGAGAGCGCGGTCGGCGATCCACTGCTCGACCGGCTGGAGCTTCGGCGCGAGGAAGAAGATGCCCCACAGCCCGTACACGACCGACGGCACCGCGGCGAGCAGCTCGACAGGATCGTCAGCGCGCCGCGCAGGCGCAGCGGGCACAGCTCGGTCACGTACATCGCCGTCGCGACCGCCACCGGCACGCCGATCAGCAGCGCCAGCGCCGAGGTGATCAGCGTGCCGACGCACGCAGCGGCAGCGCGCCGAAGTTTGCGCCGCTGACGTCCCAGTCGTTGTCGAAGGTGAAGCCGAGCACTCCGTCTTGCGCGAACGCCGGTTGCGCTTCGCCGACGAGGCGCACGAAGAAGTAGACGATCAGCGCGAGGATCAGCGCCGGCGAGCGCCGTCAGCCCGTACTTGCAGCACGCGATCGGGCAGGCGCGCAAGCGGCGACCGCGCGAGAATCGAGCGGTCGCCGCCTGGCATGGCTGCCGTGCTCATGGCCCCTTGTCTATCCGATTCGAGGCCGTCATTGCGTCCCGATCAGCCTTCGATCGGCGAGCCGTTGCACTGAAGGCCGCTCGACCGCGGCCTTCGACTTCGCCAGGATCGCGGCTGGGCAGGGCGGCGTAGTCGGCCTGGCGAGGATGCTCTGGCCTTCGTTGAGGCCGTAGTTGATGAACTTGACGACGCCCTTGGCGGCCGCTTTCGCCGCCGGGCAGCCCGGCCTTGCAGAGGTCCTTGTAGACGACGACGAACGTCTGCGAGGTGATCGGGTAGGCGCGCCGGCGCGGTCGGGTTGTTAGATCTTGATGCCGAGGTTGGCCGGCACTTCGACGCCTTCGGCCGCCGCCGCTCGTCGAGTCGAGCGTCGGCGCGACGAACTTGCCGGCCTCGTTCTTCACGCTGCGTAGGTGAATTTGTGCTGCAGCGCGTAGGCCTGCTCGACGTAGCCGACGGCGCCGGTCGTCTGCTGCACCGCGCCGGCGACGCCGGCGTTGCCCTTGGCGCCGGTGCCCGTCGGCCACTGCACGTCCTTGCCTTCGCCGACCTTGCTCTTCGAATTCGGGGTCGACCGCGGCGAGGAAGCCGGTGAAGCCGGCCGTCGTGCCCGAGGAGTCCGAGCGGTGGATCACGGTGATCGCCGTGCTCGGCAGCGACACGCCGGGGTTGAGCGCCTTGATCTCGGCGTCATCCCAGGTCTTGACCTTGCCGAGGTAGATGTCGGCGATCGTCGTGCCGTCGAGCTTCAGGCCCGCTCTGCACGCCCGGGCAGGTTGTAGGAGACGGTGATCGCGCCCAGGAACATCGGGATCTGCACGGCCGGGCTGCCTTCTTCGGCGATCGCGCTTCGTCGTCGGGCTTCAGCGGCGGGTCGGTGGCGCCGAAGTCGACGGTCTTGGCCTCCAGCGACGGTGATGCCGGCACCGGAGCCGACCGGCTGGTAGTTGACGGTCAGGCCCGACTGCGCCGGAGCCCCACTGCTCGTAGACGGGTGCAGCGAACGTCGAGCCGGCGCCGGAGATCGTCGCGGAGGCGCTGCTCGAGCTGCGAGCTCGACGAGCTGGTGCTCGAGCTGGATTTGCCGCACGCGGCGACGTCCGAGCGCGAGCAGTGCGCACGCTCGCGAGCGCGCCAATCTTGTTCTTGATCACTACGTCTCCTCTGGCTGGATTTCGTGTAGCTGGCGCGCAGGGCCACGATGGACCTCCGCGCCGGCTCGTCTGGCAGCAGTCTCATCAACCGCGTGGTGCCCCGTTGTGAACATCTCGTGAAAGCTGCCGTCGGAGTCGACCGCGGTCCGGGGCTGACTCCGCGTGACGGCTGCGGCTGGAAGCGGTAGCCGAAGCCGGGGTGGGTGTGGATGAAGCGCCGGTCGGGCATCGCCTCTTCGAGCTTGCCGCGGAGCTTGCTCACGTAGACGTCGACCGAGCGGTCGCCGTGGCGCAACTCGCCTCCCCAGACAGTCGCGTACAGCTCCTCGCGCGTGACGATCGCGCCGGTCCTGCGCGCCATCGCGACGAGCAGCTCGAACTCACGCACCGACAGGCGTCAGCGACGCGGCCGCTCGCGAGCACGAGGCCCGTCGCCGAGCCTGATCTCAAGCTCGCCGGCGTACAGCGTGCTCGTCGCTGTCTTGGGCACGGCTCGCCACGCTCGCATAGACTGCCGCGCGCGTGGACCGTCCAGGTTGCAAACTCGTAATCGACTCGTGAAGAAATCGTGAAAGGCGCCCGACGATCTGCCGCGCCGCTCACATATCCTCGCGCGATGGCCTTGCTGCGTCGCTCCGCTGGACCCCGATACTGATGTCCCTCGTCGAGGAGGCGGGCGCAACATCCAGCGCTCGGGCCTGCTGCTGCGCGACCTGCTCGTCGACTACCCGAGCACGCCGACCCTCGCCGAGGACCTGAAGGTCTGCGAGCAGGAAGGCGACCGCATCACCCACGACATCATCCACCGGCTCGCCGGCGCGGTCGCGTGCGTGCGCCGTTCGACGCGGGCGACGGCTACGCGCTGGCCACGGCGCTCGACGACATCGTCGACCACTCCGAGCAGACCGCCGCGCTGCTCGAGCTCTACGGCGTGGAGGCGCCGATGGAGCAGGCCGTCGAGTTCGCCGACGTGCTCGTCGGCGCCGGCGAGCAGATCGTCGCAGGCGCTGCGCTGCCTGCGCACCGGCGCGGAGCTCGGGCCGCACCTGGTCGAGATCCACCGCCTCGAGAACGAGGGCGACCGGCTGCTGCGCGACGGCGTCGCCTCGCTGTTCGCTGGCGGCATCGACCCGATGGTCGTGATTCGCTGGAAGGACATCTTCGAGTCGCTCGAGGCGGCCGTCGACGCGTGCGAGACGGTCGCGCACGTGCTCGAGGGGATCACGCTCAAGCAGCGCCGTCGCCGCGGCTGAGCGAGCTCTGGCGGACCGCGGCGGCGAACGCGGCAGCGTCTTCACACGACGGGGCGCAGGCGGGTCTAGCCGAAGCTGGCGGGCGGCGCAGAGACCTGCACGCTGGCGCCATGTGCGTCGCCGACCAGCGAGGCCTGGAACGGAGCGCTGGCTCCGGGTGCGACTTCCGGCAGCACCGCCCTGCCCGCGGCGACGATCTTTCCGGCGCGGCGGGCGACCGCGTACAGCACGAGACCGCTCTGCGCGACCTTCGAGCGGTTGGCGACGGTCCCCTCGGCGACCGTCCCGCTCGCGGGGTCTTCGCTGAGCTTCGCGTCGGCGACCGTCAGCTCGGGCAACTGCGCGGTGACGTGCGGGCGCCTGACCGACCCGTGCGCTGACGCTCGCCGGCCGGCCGCTCGCCGGAAGCTGATCGTCGATCCACACGATGCTTCCGTGCGGCGGGATCGATGGGACTCGAGACGAGCGCCTGTTCAAGGCCCGGTTCGTTGTTCTGAAAGAGCGTTTGCCCGCGCGCGTCGCTTGACGGTGATCGCGATCGGCACGGCGCGCTGCGCATGGGCCGAGGTGTTGTCGCAGCGTCACCACCACGGCAGTCCCGTTCGGAGCCGAGCAGGACCGCTGTGCTCAGCGACCGTGACCGTTCGGGCTCTCCCTCGCGATCGTCAGCCCTTTCTCCTGCTCGAGTGTCACGCGCTTTGCCTGACGTTCCAGCTTCGCGCTCTTCTCCGCGGTCGTCTCGCAGCCGCTCAGCGACGAGACGCTCGCGAGCGCGAGCGCAAGCGCCGGCGCAACACCAGCGCCTCGTGACCGCTCACCCTGTGCGCACGTGCCCGCACCCGGCGGCGCTCATCCGAACGCTCCGCTCACGTACTCGCGCGTGCGCTGCTCGCGGTCGGGTGGTCGAAGACCTGCTCGCTCGACCCGTACTCGACAGCTCGCCCAGGTGCATGAACGCGACGTGGTCGGCCACGCGCATCGCCTGCTGCAGGTTGTGCGTCACGATCACGATCGCCACGCTCTCGCGCAGCCCGACGATCAGCTGCTCGATCGTCGCGGTGGAGATCGGGTCGAGCGCCGAGCAGGGCTCGTCGAGCAGCAGCACCTCCGGCTCGGCAGCGAGCGCGCGCGCTATGCACAGCCGCTGCTGCTGGCCCCCTGAGAGACGCAGCGCCGAGTGGTCGAGATCCCCGGCCACCTCCTCGTAGAGCCCTGCGCGGCGCAGCGCGTCGATCACCGCCGGCTCGAGCTCCGGGTCCGCGCGCCGCCGCCGTCGCGCGCCGGCGGGTGCTGCTCGGCGCAGCGCGTAGGCGACGTTGTCGTAGATGCTCATC
The DNA here is from genome assembly GCA_963717665.1 of uncultured Solirubrobacteraceae bacterium. GTDB lineage: Bacteria > Actinomycetota > Thermoleophilia > Solirubrobacterales > Solirubrobacteraceae > Palsa-744. The sequence continues at coordinate 1,459,808 of OY970348.1, read as the reverse complement.
GGGAAGGGGTTCGGCTGCTGGAAGACCATCGACACGCGCCTGCGCAGGTCGTTGACCTCGAGCTCGTGGATCTCCTCCCCGTCGAGCGTGATCCGCCCGGCCCGGGCGCCGCCCGCGGTGATCTCGGTCAGCCGGTTCAGCGAGCGCAGCAGCGTCGTCTTGCCCGAGCCGGACGCGCCGATCAGCGCCAGCACCTCACCCTGGCGCACCGGCAGGCTCACGTCGCGCACGACCCAGTTGCTCGCCGTAGGCGAGCCACACCGATTCGACGCGCATCCGCTCGAGTACGCGCCGCTCGGTGGCCTGCGCTCGGCGCGTCGGCGCGCGCCGCCAGGTGCTCGCCGGCCGCGGCAGCCGTGGCCGCGCCGTTGGCGCAGTTCGCTTGTGGCTGACGACCGACGCGCGGGTCGCGATCGACCGTGATCCGCCGCACGGGTGGCGGCATCAGCGGATCCATGGCCCGGAACGACCTCCACGATCACTCTGCACGGCGAGCGCCGACCGCCGGCGCGATCCGACGCGTCGCCCGACCGCTGAGCCGCGTCACGAGTGCGTTCAGCGCGAGCACGATCATCAGCAGCACGAACGCCGCCGCATAGGCCTTCTGCGTGCGAGTTGCCCTCGCCGGCGGGCGAGTTGTAGTAGACGTAGCTCGTCAGCGTCGAGCCGGTGCCGCGCAGGGTTCGAGAGCAGCGGTGGGCCGCCCGACGCCTTCGGTCGTGAGCGTCGCGCCGAGCAGGATCGTGATGATCGCCGTGTCGCCGATGATCCGCCCCATCCCGAGCGCCACGCCGCTCGCGATGTCGGGGCGGATCGACGGCAGCAGCACCGATGCGGATCGTGCGTCGCAGCGCGTCTTGCCCAGCGCGTAGGAGGCCTCGCGCACGTGATCGGGCACCTGGCATCAGCGCCTCGCGCGTGGAGGCGACGATCAAGCGGCAGCGCGAGCATCGACATCATCGATCCCGGCGGTCAAGAACGAGCGTGCCGTAGACGACGCCGCTGGCGGCGTGCTGCGAGAGGAAGCCAAGGAAGCCCTGCGAGAAGACGAGCAGCCCGAAGATTGCGAGCACGCACGCTCGGCACGCCCGCACATCATCTCCATCGCCGATTCGACCGCGCGCGCGAGCGGCGCCGGGCGTCCGTACTCAGACATCCACACCGCGAGCGCCACCCCCGCCGGCGCGGCGATCAGCGATGCCCAGCGCCGTCACGATCAGCGTGCCGACGATCGGGTCGAGGAAGCCGCCGGACTGGCTCTGCTGCAGCGAGGCGGCGGGGTGTTCGACGAACAGCGCTCGGGCGCAGGTAGGCGATCCCCTTCACGAGCATGAACATCACGATCGCACCCGACGATCAGGCACAGCGCGATCCCAGTCGCCCAGCACAGCCCAGTAGCCGACGCGGTCGACCAGCGGCCAGCGCCGACGGTGCTCTGGCGCTTGCGGGCGCACGACCGACAGCTGCCGGGAGGCTTCGGCGTCAGCGCCTCCGGCGCTCCATCACGCACGGATCCCGTAGCGCTTCATTGGCTGCTTGGCCGCCCAGCCGGCGAGCGACAGCAGCGCGGCGGAGACGAGCAGCACAGCGGCCATCGCATAGAGCGTGTGCGCGAGCGGGACGATCGACAGTCCCTCCGAGTCCTGGACGATCGTCGCCGCCAGCGGTCTGCACCGGCTCGAACAGGAACGTCAGCCCGTCGAGTGGGTTGGCCGGGAAAGCCGCGGCTGCCCGCGACCATCGCGAGCATGATCGCCTCGCCGAGCGCGCGCGCCGTCGCGAGCACCGTGGCCGCGACGATCGCCGGGCGCGCGGTGCGCAGCGACACCCGCCACGATCGTGCGCCAGCGGTTCACGCCGAGCGCGGCCGAACCCTCAGTCCAGGGCGCCGGCACCGACGCGAGCGCGCCCGCGATCGATCGCCACCATGATCGGCATGATCATCACCGCGAGGATCACCGTCGCGGTCGTCAGATCGGCGCCGTTGAGCTGCACCACGTATGCGACCGATTGCTTGCGCGCGTCGGTGATCAGGTGCTGGTTGATCCAAGGCGCCATCGCGAGGATCCCGATCAGCCCGTAGATGACCGAGGGCACCCCCGCGAGCAGGCGGATCACCGGGTCGAGCGCGCGCCGCACCGGCGCGGGGGCGAACTCGGTGACGAAGACCGCGGCGAAGATCGAAACGACGAGCGCGATCATCACGGCGAGCACCGTCGTCAGCGATCGTGCCCCAGATCAGCGGCCACGCGCGGAAGTAGTAGGATTTCATGACCGGGCAGCGGCGTCGATTCCTGCATCGCCCTCAGCTGCTGGTCGACGTCGCCGCCGGAGCCGAACCAGCTCAGACCGTTGTGCGAGAACGACGGCCACGCCTTGATGAAGACCGTCACGATCATCGCGCGATCAGCACGAGCACAGCGACAGCAAGCGCGCCGAGCGTTCGCTCGGCGCGCTGGTCTTCTCTATGTCCGAGCTGTGCGCGCACGGTGATCACGCTCGCCGGGACGCGTGCTCAGTGAATCGCGATCCAGCTGGAGTTGACGATCTGCGCGCATCGCCTTGTTGCCGGCCTTGGTCACCCATGCGATGAACTTCGCGGCGTCGCCTTTCGGAGCGCCCTTGGTCACCATCCAGAAGTTACGCACGCCGCTGTACTGGCCCGACTTGGCGTTGCGCAAGCGTGCACGGGACGCCCTGGTAGCCGACCGCGTTCACGCCGGCCGTGTAGGCGAAGGAGACGAAGCCGATCGCCTGCTCCGGGGTCGTTCTTGACCGCGTTCTGCTCGAGGCCGTTCGAGGTCTCTTCGGCTGCGGCGCTCGGGGAGACCTTCAAGGTTTCGCCGAGGAAGATGTGCTGGAAGGCGTCCTGCGTACCCGAGGCGCCGTCGCGGTCGAACAGGTCGATCGGGCCGGTGATGTTCGCGCCCGGCACTTCGCTCCAGTCACGGATCGCTCCCGGTGAAGATGCCTGTCACCGTCTGCTGGGTGAGGTTGCTGAGTTGGGTTCTGCGGGTTGGTGATCATGCACACGCCGTCGCGGGCGATCTTCGTGAAGACGAGACCTTTGGGGTCGACGCCGAGGATCGGGTCGCGCGAGGAGTCGCCGATGTCGAAGCGACCGGTTGCCGCGCCGCTGATGCCAATGTCCGACTGGCCGCCGCCGACCTTCGGCGTGGGGAGCTTCGGGTAGGCCTTGTGGTAGGCGCTGGCGAGTTTCTGGGCGAGCGGAAGCACGGAGGTCGAGCCGCCAATGATCAGCTGCTTGGCGATCGCGGTGGCCGGGATGGCCAATGCCAACGTGAGGATCAAGCTGAGGATGAGGGTGCGGTGCGCGCGCACGGGCAGGTAGCTCCTTTGCTCTCGGGTTCGAATGGTGCTCATAGGGCGTCGATGCGCCTTGCGGCGCTCGACTGAGTGGCGGAAACAACTCGCTCGCGTAATCGATGCGGCTGTGCGAGAACCATTCCCAAGGCGCAAGACTGTCGAGTGCAGGTTTGACCGGTGTTTCGTTTTTGTGAACGTTATTTTGTGAAGTGAATGTGTCGGTTTTGTAAACACGACTGGTGATTCTTGAGTCGTCATGTGTCGTTTTTGTGAACGACATTGCATTTCCGCTTGGCGCGTGTGACTCTGGCCAGGTTCGACGAAGGCGCTTGCCCGGATGGCCGCGTCGGGCCGCCTTCTGACTGCCTGCCAGACATGACAGACGATCACGACGCCCACGCCCCCGACGGCCCGTCCGCTCCCTCCGACGGACCCGCGGGGCTCCCAATCTCACCGTCTAGCAACGGCCACTCGCCGGCTGCCGCCGGGGCCGTGCGCTCGGGGCTAGCCCACCGGCGCAACCCTGTGCTCGCGCGTATCGTCGAGCTCGCGCAGGCCGCTCGGCGCATGGCACTGCGCGACCCGCTCTCGCTGTTCCTGCTGCTTGCCTCGATCGGCCTCGCGATCGCCTTCGCGATGCTGCTCGGGGAGATCAAGCCGGCGAGCTCGGGCACGCAGGTCCCGCTCAGCAAGGTGCAGAAACTGGCCAAGCAGAAGGGGATCGCAAACGCCACGCTGCTCGATCACGACAGTCGCGTGGTGCTGACGACGACCGGCACGAGCACCGTCGCCAAGCCGAAGGGTGGCAAGAACGGCGGGACCCGCGAAGTCGTCACGCCGATCGGGCCCCCGCAGCACCTGTGGGCCGCCTACCCCTCCTCGGGCGCTCAGACCCAACAGCTGGCGGACGAACTGGGTGCAAGCGGCGCGACCGTGTCGATCGACCAGCAGTCGGGCAAGCCGACGAAGGCGATCGTCGTGCAGTTCCTGATCCCGATCCTGCTGCTCGTCTGCCTGTTCTCACTGTTCACTCGCATCGGCGGCGAAGGCGCCGCGGGCGGCCTTGCCGCGTTCTCTGAGTTCACCGGCAAGGGGCGCAAGAAGGGCAAGGGCACGCTCGGAAGCGATCACCTTCGACGACGTCGCCGGCGCAGGCGAGGCGCTGGCCGAGCTGAAGGAGATCCGCGACTATCTGGCCGACCCGAGCAAGTACCTCGCTGTCGGCGCGGCCGCGCCCAAGGGCGTGCTGCTCGTCGGCCCCCCGGGCACCGGCAAGACGCTGCTCGCGAAGTCGGTCGCCGGCGAAGCCGACGCCTCGTTCTTCTCGCTGTCGGGCTCGGACTTCGTCGAGTCGCTCGTCGGCGTCGGCGCAGCGCGCGTGCGCGACCTGTTCCGCAAGGCCCGCAAAGCTGCCCCGGCGATCATCTTCATCGACGAGCTCGACGCCGCCGGGCGCAAGCGCGGCGCCGGTATCGGGCAGGGCAACGACGAGCGCGAGCAGACGCTCAACCAGATCCTCGTCGAGATGGACGGGTTCGCGGGCGACGGCGGGCTCGTCGTGATGGGCGCGACCAACCGCCCGGACATCCTCGACCCTGCGCTGCTGCGCCCCGGCCGCTTCGACCGGCAGATCGTCGATCGACGTCCCCGACGTGCACGGACGTCTTGAAATCCTGCGGCTGCACGGCGGCAAGCGCCCGCTGGCCCCCGGTGCCTCGCTCGAGGAGGTCGCCAAGCAGACGCCCGGCTTCAGCGGCGCCGAGCTCGCCAACGTGATCAACGAGGCCGCCCTGCTCAGCGTGCGCGACGGCAACGCGCAGATCGACCAGCACACGCTCGAGGAGGCGATCGACCGCGTCGTCGCGGGACCGGCCAAAAAGCACATCCTGACCGAGGAGGAGCGCTGGCTGATCTCGATCCACGAGGCCTCGCACGCAGTCGTCACCGAGGCGCTCGGGCACACGAGCTCGACGCGCAAGCTCTCGATCGTCGCCCGCGGGCGCCAACTCGGCACAGCCGCGCACATGCTCTCCGACCGCGACCAGACGATCATGAGCAAGCCCGACCTGCAGAGCCAGCTGATCGTGATCACCGCCGGGACTCGCCGGCGAGCGGATCGCCTTCGGGCACTCCTCGACGAGCGTCAACGACGACCTGCACGCGGCCACCTCACTGGCGCGCAGCATGGTCACCTCGTTCGGCATGTCCGAGGCACTCGGGCTGGTCACGATCGGCGAGAAGAGCGGTGAGGTGTTCCTCGGCGCCTCGCTGCAGGACCTCGGCTCGGTCGGGCCCGAGACGCTCAACCTGATCGACAACGAGATCGAGCGCTTCGTCGGCGACGCCGAGGCGCGAGCGGCGAACGATCCTCGACCGCAACTGGAACACAGTCGAGGAGACGGCGGCTGCTCTGATGGAGCAGGAGACGCTGTCGGGCATCGCGCTCGACGCGATGCTCTCGACCGTGCGCGAGACGACGCTCGAGGAGTTGCACAACGTGCGCCGGGCCACGCCGCCTCGCTTCACGGCCCGCGACAAGGACGTCACGTGAGCCGGCGCCGTCCGGTGTTCACGGCCCGCAGACCGCGTAGGACACCCTCGCCTGCACTCATCGTGGCCCTGGTCGCGCTCGTCTTCTCGACGACGGGCCTGGCTGACGCGGCGCGCAACGCGGTCATCAGCGCCGTCGCCGGGCACCCGATCAGCTCAAAGCCACACGCCGGGGGTCTGTTGCTGCTCGGCAAGAACCGGAAGTTTCCGGCGTCTGCGATCCCGACCGTGAAGAACGCGAGTCGGATCGCCGGCAAGACCGCCGAACAGCTCACCGGCACGTGCCCACCGGCAACCGTCGACCTCGGCGGCTGGTGCCTGGACACGGCGCCCTATCCGGTGACCAACGCCCAGGCCGGGCAGAACAACTACATCTTCGCCAGCAAGGCATGCGTCGCGGAAGGCGGCTGGTTGCCGACGGCGGCGCAGCTGCTCGGCGCGGCGAGCCGAGTGAAGCTCGAGTCGACGATCCACGACTCGCAGTTGACGGCCACGATCCCGCTTGACCCGAGTCGCGGCCTCAAAGATCAGCGCGAGATGAGCTCGACGCTCGTCACGACCGAAGCGGGCTCGGCCGCGGCCGGATTCGAGGGCGTCAGCGAAGGCTCGACGGGCAACCCGCGCCAGGGGCAGGCGAACCCGACGCCCCTGCCGGCCAATCCGCTCCCCGAATCGCTGCAGTACGTGACCGTGTTCAGCAACGGCACGAAAGGCGGCTTCGCGGGCTCGGAGCCGGTGACGACACCCGAGAACTTCCGTTGCGCCTTCAACAAGACACCCGGCGCTCTGAGCAACGCCAACTCCTGACGTGTCGGATGGCTCGCGAGATGAACGGCAGAACCTCAGCGTCGGGCCGCTCAGCGGTCGATTGGCGCGTGTTCGCTGCCGCCCTCGCGCTCGCTGCCATCCTGCTCACCGTCCGGACTGAGCCAGCGCGCGCCGCGGTGCTGCCGGCGACCACGATCGACGGGCCCAGCGAGGACATCGTCGGGTTCGGCGGCGTAGCAATGGCCGAAGACGGGACCGGCGGGCTGGTCTACCTCAAGCGCATAGCGGGCGTCGCGCACGTGTTCGTGTCGCGCTATCTGGACGGCCATTGGCTTGCGCCGATCCGCGTCGACAGCGAACAGCCCTTCGCGGCAAGCTGGCCGCGCATCGGCGCGGCCAATGGGGGTCAGCTCGTCGTCGTATGGGCCACCCCGTTCGCGACCGAAGGCGAACTCCCGGTCGATGAGCTGCTCGGCGCGACGCTCGGCGCGGGCGCTTCGGCGTTCGGACCCGCGGCGCTGATCGATCCCAACATCCGCGACGGGACGGGCACGAGCCCGGATATAGCGATGAGCTCGACCGGCCAGGCAGACGTCGTCTACCGGGTCGTGAATCGCTCGCTGCAGAACGTGATCCCGCTGCTGCGCCCGGGCGACGTGATCGAGGACGTGCGCGTGGCGCACTACAACGGTGCGAGGTGGTCGGGTCTCGGTGCGGTCAACCGCAACTCGGGAGTCTCGATGCGGCCCCCCACGCAGGCGAACGCTCCGCAGATCGCGATCGGTCCGACGGGCAACGGCGTGGTCGTCTGGCAGGAGCCCGACGTGGAAGGCGTGGCTCGCATCTGGGCCAGGCGCCTGTTCGGCAGCACGCTCGACTTCGTGCTCCCCGTAAGCGCTGCGAGCTTCGCCGGCAAGTCGATCGGCGACGACGCCGACGGCGCGAGCGTCGCCGTCTCGCGGTTGGGGCAGGCCGAGGTCGCCTATCGCCAGAACGTGGGGCCCGGCTCGCCGCTACCGGGGCCGCGGATCTTCCTCAACACGCTCCCGGACGGGGAATCGGCGAACGGCTCGCAGTTCAGCGGAGCGCTCGTCGCAGACGCGGCTGTCGCCGGCGGCGCCGCCGGGCGTATCGGCCTGCCGAGCATCGACATCGACGACAGGCAGGACATGCGGCTGCTGTACGACGCGAACGGCGAACCACGAGTCGTCCAGGGAAACAATCGCGGACTGTCGGCGACGTTCTCGCTAGGACCCGCGTTCGCCGGTGCCGAACAGGCGTCCGTGAGCGTGATGAATCCGGCCGGCGGTGGAGTCTCTGCGTGGCCGAGCGCGGACGCGCAGGGTCACCCCGCCGTGGGCGTGCGCGAGGACTTCACGGGCGGTGCCGTGCAAACCGCGCTCGTCGGCGGGGGCGCCGGCGGCGAAGTCGCCGAACTCGCCGTAGGGCGCTCCGGGCTGGGAGATGGGCTGGTCGCGTTCCGCCAGGGCCCGCTCGGCAACGCGGCGATCGTCGCGACCCAGGTGACGACCCCGCCGCAGACGTTCATCATCAACGTCCCGAAAGGCTGGGTGACCCCGGCACAGGCGGTCGTGGATTGGCTGCCGGCGACGAGCGCCAACGGTCCGCTCGGCTATCGCGTGCTGCTCGACGGTCGTGCGCAGACGACGCGCGCCGGGAACCTGTCGCTCCGGCTCGACTCGCGGGGGCTCGGAAGCGGCCCGCACCGTGTGCAGGTGCTCGCGACCGACATCGACGGCCAGGCCGTGCTCAGCCCGGCGGCGACGCTGCGCGTCGACGGATCGCCGCCCACGGTCAAGATCGGGAGGGCCAGGCATGGCTCCCGGGTCACCGTCCGCATTCGCGACAGCGGCTCTGGTCTGAACAAGCGCGCGCTGAGCGTCAGCTTCGGCGACGGATCGCGCGCGGTTCACCGCGCACGGGCTGCGCATCGGTACGCCCGGGCGGGGATCTACACGATCGTCGTCCACGTACGCGACCGCTTGGGCAATCACGCGATCGTGCGGCGCCTAGTGAGCGCGGGATGAACTCGCGGCCGCGATCCTTCCTCGCCGTGCTGGCGCTCGTCCTGCTCGCGGTCGTCGCGCCGGCGCGAGCCGACGTGTTCGGAGCGAGCTCGCTCGCCTCCGCCAGCGCTGTGCCCGGGGACCCGCACAACCAGCAGGCCGACCGCGCCGACGACGCGACGATCTCGGGCGACGGGCGCTACGTCGCATTCGACGGCTCCTTCGGTGGGAGGCCGGGAGTGTTCAGGCGGGACCTGCTGAGCGGCGTCGTCGCGACCGTTGCGGAAGGCGAAGCCGTGCAGCCGTCGATCAGCGGAGACGGTCGCTACGTGAGCTTCACGACGACGGCGGCGCTGGATCAGCAGAACGACACAAACGTGGCACCGGACGTCTACATGCGCGACATGAGCCGAACTCAATCGACGCCGTGCCCGGTCGGCTGGGAAGAATCCGAAGAAGCCAGTCAGGCGTGCGCGTTCACCCTCGTCTCGGCGGTCAGCGGGGAGTCGCGCGGCCTGACCTATGCCTACGGGTCGAATCCGGGCTTCGAAGAAGCGCACTACGGCTCGGTCGCGAGTGGGCGCTCGGCGATCAGCTCCGACGGTCGGACGGTTGCGTTCGTGACGACAGCTGTGTCGAATCTCGCGAACACGGCACGCCCGGCCCCCCCACTGCCGTCGGAAGCTGCGGAAACGCCCGCGATGCAGGTTGCCGTCCGTCACCTCGACAGCCGGCTGACCGAGCTTGTCAGCGTCCAGCGCGACCCTGCGACCGGCGGGGCGCAGGAGAACGGCTCGGGCCAGTCGCTGCCAGTCCCCGCGGCGATCGAAGGCAGCTCGACGTACGGAGCCGTGTATCCGGCCGGGTCGCCACCGGGGCTGAGCTTCCCGAGCCCCTGGGCAGGCGCCTCGATCAGCGCCGACGGCTCGACGGTCGCCTGGCTCGGGGAGCAGATCGGCCAGCAGGCCGCCGTGCTCCCCGCCGACGAAGCGAGCAGGGCGAAATACACCGAGCCGCTGTGGCGACGGATCGGCGAAGGACAGGGCGCATCGACGCGCCGCGTCACAGGAGGCTCCGATCCGCTCAACCCGGCCTGCGGCGCGAGCGGGGAGACGCAACTGATCTCGCCGGCGACATTGAGCGACCCGTGCCAGGGGCCGTTCGACGCGTTCGGGGGCGCAAATACCGAACCGGGCACCTGGACATTGGGGGCCGCCGAGGACTTCTTGCCGCGGCTGAGCGCCGACGGGATGACGGTGGCGTTTCTCGCATCAGCCCGCGAAGTCGCCAGCGGCGAAGAACTGAAATCGGGAGAATCGTCAAACGACCTGTACGTCGTCGACATGCGCGACGGACTCACGCGTTTGCAGGCGACGCGCAGGCTGACCGAGCTGGCCGGCGGGAGCCTGAGCGACCAGGCGAGGAGCGCCCCGATCCTCGACCTCGGCGTCTCGCCCGACGGCAGTCAGGTCGCCTTCACCTCGACGCGCACCATCTTTCCCCTCGGCAGCCCGAGCTATGTGAGCGCGCCCGCTGCTGCGGCCGGGATGGATGAGCTGTACGACGTCGATCTCGCAAACGACACCCTCACACGGGTCACTGCGGGCTTCGACGGGCGCCCGTCCGAAACGTTCGCCGAAGACGCCGGCCTCACGGACTCGCCCTCGTTCTCGGGCGACGGTAATTTGCTGGCGTTCTCCTCGGATGCGTTCAACCTGGCCTATGGAGACGGCAACAGGGCGCGTGACGCGTTCGTCGTGCCGAGGATCCGGTTCCTCGCGACTTCCACGCCGCAGGCGATCTCGAGCATGCCGTCGAACCCGGCCGTCGTGCCCGTGTGGAACATCGGCGTGACGGCGCTCTCGCGGCGGGACGGGACGGTCACGCTCGAGGTGCGCGTACCCGGCGCGGGCACACTGCGTGCCGGCGCGCGTGGCGCCGTCCGCGTCGCGCATGCGGCGAGGAAGTCGCATGGCCATGGGCACTCGCGCATGACCGTCGCCACTCGCACGGTCGCCACGCGCGCAGCGCAGCCGAAAGCCGAAGGCCTGGTCGTGCTGACGCTGAAGCTGGCGCATGCCTACAGCGCGCTCTCCTCGGCGCGGGGCGGCTTGTCGGCAGCTGTGGGCCTGACGTTCAGCGCCCGCGGCCAGAAGACGTTGCGCGCGAGCGTCCCCGTCACGTTTGTGCGGGCCGGCCACAGGAAGACCCGAAGCGCCTCGTCCAAGTCGCGCCATGCATCGGGCGGGAGGCGGAGCCGATGATCCGAAGGCGTCTTCTCTCACTCGTGGTCGTTGCAGTTGCGGCGGGCGCCTGCGCGCTCGTCGTGCCGGCCGGCGCGCTCGCCGACGACGGTGGGGCGACTTGGCGCCTGGAACAGCCGCTGCCCCCGCCGCTCGCCGGGGGCTCGCCTTCGGGCACGCCAATCGGCCTCGGCAGGATCGGCGACATCGAGTTCTGGGCCCCGAATCGGGGCCTGCTGATCACGGCCGGCAATCCGCCGACGATCCCGCCCGGCGTATGGGCTTACGACGGCGTCTCCTGGCACGAGCTGGCGACGGAATGTGGCGCCACCGATGGGCGGATCGCGTGGTCCGGGCCGGATGAGTTCTGGACGGTCTCCGACGGCCGACCCGGCCAGGCGAACATCGAAGGAACGCCGCCGCTCGCAGACAACACGCTCTGTCACTTCTCGGGCGGGGAAATCGTCGGCTCGTTCGCATCGCTGGCCTTCCGTCCCAGCTCCTACCAAGCGATGCACGGTGCGGGATGCGTCGGCCCCGAAGATTGCTGGTTCGGCGGCGACGTGCTTCCAGAAGGACAGGTTGGCGCCTTCCACCTGCATTGGAACGGCCGCAGCTTGGAAGCCTCACCGAGCCCGCAGGGGCATGCCGCCGAGTCGATGACTCGCCTCGGCGGCCTGCTGTACGAGGGCGCGCGGATCAAAAGCGACGATCTGCTCGGCGAAGAAGAATCCGCCTCAGAACCGTCTGACATCCACGTGATCGAGCCCAACGGCGTGCGGCCGAGCTTCGTCTCGCTGTTCCCGGGCTTCCCGCTGTACTCCAGCGAAGAGTTCCCGGAGGCCCTCGACTTCCCCGATCTCAGCGCCGACGGAGACGCGCTCTGGAGCGCGGCCAACCCGGCTGTGCCGACGCCTACGGGCTCCGCCCCGGCCGAGGTGACGGTGCAGCGCTTCTCAGGCGGCTCGTGGAGTCAGCTACTCGGACCCTTTACCGATGCCGAAGGCGAAAACCCCTTCACCAAACATCCAGGTGAAGAAGCGAACTCGCACTCGACGAACGAAGCGGTCAGCTCGATCGCGGCCGAGCCTCCGGACGAAGGTGAAACCGCCGAAGGCTCCGAAAGCGCCTGGCTCGGCCTCGCCTCGGGCGAGAACACAAGCAAGGAACCTGTCGCCCAGGCCTTCGCCGCGCGACTCGCGAGCACCGGAAGGGTCTCCGAACGCCAAACACTGCCAAGTGAACAGGAAGCGCTCGAAGGGGTGGGCCCGAAGGGAGCGGCCGACAAGATCGCGTGTCCTGCGCCACACGACTGCTGGCTGGCCACCAGGCAGGGATGGCTGTTTCATCTCGCGCCGGAAGGCCGGCGCGAGCTGCCGCAAGACACCGACCCGGCGTTCTCCAAGCTGATCACCTTCCGCCCGCCGGACGCCGGAATTCCGCCGGTTGTGCCCGACGCTCCTCCGCTCGATAACTCGGGACTGCCTGGAGAACTCCAGTCCTCCGGCGGCTCGCTCACCGAAAGCTCCTCCGGTCCCAGCGAATCGCTCGTCAAGGCCGCGCTGCTGTCGCGCATCCGCACGCGACTGCTGCGCGGCAAGACACTCCAGTTGAGCTTCCATCTCGCCGTGCGCGCACGGGTCCGGCTGCTGGCCAGGCGTCGCTCGCGGGTCGTGGCGAGCACGCCGATGTTGACGTTCGCCGCCGGCAACCGCAAGCTGCTCCTGAGACTTAACCCCAAGCGCTGGCCGACCAAACTCGACCTGCAGAGCCACGCGCTCGCGCCGCTGCCGAGCGTCTCAACGCAGGGCGCCGGCAACGACTCGGTCAGCACCGGCTTCGCGACGCTCCCGAAGCCGTCCTCACTCCTCGGCCTGGGATCGCTCGGTTGAGGGGCCGGCGCGCGAAGCGAGTGCGGATGGCCCGAGCTGGAGCGCTGCTCGTGGCCGGGCTGGTCGTTGCATTGCTGGCGCTGCTGCCGACCGGCATCCTGCGCACGCTCGACTCGGCCAGCCGTGCCACGGCGCAGCCCGCCGGCGAACCAACTGCGCAGACGGACGACTCGGTGCCTGCGCGCAACGTGATCATGCTCGGCTCCTCGCCGGCCGAGGCCGAAGGGGAGACGTGGGGCATCGGCGAAGCCGGGCCGATCTCATCCAACTCGTGGGCGATCGTTCGCTACAGCTCCGCCGGCGGCTGGACACAGGCGCCGGCGCCCGTCGACGTCGCCGGTCAGCCACTGTCGGGGTTCCAGCCAGTACACACGCCGATGACCGGCTCGGTGACTCCCGCCGGCGACGGTGCGCTCGTCGGCACGGTCGGCTCGACCCACCAGGTTCTGCTCGTGCGCAATCCCGGTGGCGCTTTTCAGGAAGAGCCACTGCCTGAAACCGGCGAAGCCGCGCTGGCGGCCGATGAAAGCCTGTTCAGCGCCAGCCGGGCGCCCTTGCTGGCCTCGCTCGACGAAGGTGGCCACGCTGGCGCGTTCGTCGTGCCTGTCAACCGCACCGCGACTGGCGTCGAGCACTCGGTGCTGCACTGGAACGGCAGAGAATGGACGAGAGAGCCGATCGAACTTCCGACCTCGAGCGAAGAAACGGGAGGCTTCCGCGTGCTCGCGGTGGGGGCGAGCTCTCCCGAAAATGCGTGGCTGCTGGTACAGCTCTCCTCGAGCTCGCCGGCCGTGGCGCTGTTCCGCCGAGACGAAGCGCATTGGACCGAGGTCTCGCCGGCCCCGCTGACGGTCGACGGCGCTCCAGGCGAGGCATTCACCGTGCTCGGCGCGGGGCGCGAGCCGCCGACGTCGACCGCGCAGATCCTCACCGTGACCAGCCAGGGGGTCTGGCTCGACGGCGAACGCTCTGACGCGGCCGTCCCTGTGACGATGTTCTTCAAGCCGGGCGAAGCGCCGGACACGGGCGCGGTGACGGGAAGCTGGTGCAATGCCCCGTCGGGCTTCACGGAATGCGGGCATGCGCTGCCCGACGCGCTGCCGACGGCGCACCTGCGCAGCTTTGCCTGGGCGAATCCGTCGACGCCGTTCGGCGAACGTGTGATCACGGGGCTCGGCGAAGGCGTCAGCCTGCGCCTGCAAGGCGAATCGCTCGCTCGCGTGCTCGCGCTCGGCGGCTCGGAAGCGCCCAACGATGTGGGCGGGTCGCTCGGTTCGGCCTTCTCCAACCCGCGCGAGGGTTGGCTCGGCAATCAGTCGCTCCCCGTGCACCTCACGCTCAGCCCGGCGCCCAACAAGCTCAGCTCCTACCCGGTTCCGTTCCGTCGCGCGCTGACAGCCGTGGCGTCGCAACCGGGAGTCCCTGTCGGCTCGCTCGCAAGCCAGGCGCTGGCGGTCGGCGATCAGGGCGAGGTTGCGCGCTTCCAGCCCGGTGAGGGTTGGGAGCCGGAAAGCCTCATCAATGGAGGCGGGCGCATCGTCGCCCCCCGCCTGCGTGCGGTCGCGTGGCCGATGCCCGCGCGGGCCTTCGCTGTCGGAGTGCAAACGCCCGAAGGCGCGCCCGTGATGTGGCTGTGGCGCGGCGAGACGGGGCTCTGGGAACCGGACCCCGCGACGCCGCTGAACTTCCGGGGCAACCTGCTCGGCGTCGCGTTCGATCCTGCCAATCCGGCCCGCGGCTACGCGGTCGGTCAGCAGGGCGTGCTGCTCAGTTATGGCAAGACCTGGACGCAGGACGTGCTGCCGCCCGAGGTCGCCGGCGCGAGCTTCACCTCGATCGCGTTCGTGGGCTCCGAAGCGATCGTCGCCTATCGGCTCTTCCACCCGCAGAGCGGCGGTGAAGCGGCCCACTACTCTGGCGGCCTGCTCGTCAACAGCGGCTCTGGCTGGCACGTCGACGCGGACGCTGCGCAGACACTCGCCGGGGAGATCCCATGGGCCGTTGCGGGACTGCCTGACGGGGGCGCCGCGCTCTCGGCCACGCCGGGCGGAGGTACGGAAAGCCCTTTGCTGCTCGAGCGCAACGGGCCGGGCGCGCCCTGGCAGGCGACCGCGCCCTATCCCGGCGTCGAAGCGCCAGGCTCACTGGCGCTGTTCCGCGAAGGCGGTGCGCTCCGCGCGATCGGCTCCGGAGGTGTTCCGCCGACACTGCAGATCGACAACGAACGCGCGCCCCCCGCGGGCTTCCCACCGAACCTGATCCGCCCCTATCCGCTCGCGGCGGGCTATGTCGTGCGCCAGACAGCGAGCGGCTGGAGCGATGAGGAGCACGAACGCAACTCGGCGGAGGACCCGCTCGGCGAATACAAATTCTACGATCTCGTCTACCAGCCAGATCCGACGTCGGCCGTGCTGATCGACCCCACGGGCGGTCAGGGCTGGGCGGTCGGCGGGATCGTCGACGAAACCAGGGCCGGGAGTCTCGACACCGCCGACGTCGCTCGGTATCCGGCCGACGGAGTCCCGGCGTCCGGATCGGCGACGGCTCCGATCCAGGCGGATCCAAAACAGGCGGCATTCGCGATCGGCGGCGGCGCGGCGTGCTTGGCGCCGTGCGCCGATCGGCAGAACGCGCGCCTCGGACCCGACCAATGGCTCTCCTCCGCGCTCGGGCAGGCTCGCCAGATCGCTGGGCTGCGAGGCTTTCTCTACACCGGGCCGCGCGTGACGACGGGCGTCGGACGCGGCGCCGTCCCGGTGCCCTATTCACGTGAGTACGCGCGCTACGCGGAACTCCTTGCCGGCCCGCTGACGTTCCCTGCCGCGGCGCCGAGCGATCGGGGGGCGGGCAATGAGTGCAGCCTGCGCGAAGCGTTCGCGCTGCAGTGGGCGGGAAGCGCCGAAGCGGGATGCCCGACCTACTACGCGTTCGACTCTCCGGGCGCGGCGGGCGTCGTTCGCGTGATCGTGCTGGACGAGTCGGGCGAAGTGGACAGCGTTCAGCGGGAATGGCTGGCCCAACAGCTCGCTGAAGCGAGGGCGCTCGAGCGCCCGGCGATCGTGATCGGCAACGCCGACCTCAATGCGCAGATCGCCGCTGGGCAGGGCGCCGCGGCTGAAGTCGCCCAGACGCTCATCAGCGGTGGCGCGTCGGCGTACTTCTATGACTCGCCGGAAGAAAACGTCCAGCTCCCGCTACGCGTGGGGACGAGGTCAATCCCCACATTCGGCTCAGGGACGCTCGGCTACGTGACCGCCGTCAACGCCCAGAAACAGTCGTTCATCGGCCAGATGGGCTTCTTGCTCGCGCAGGTCGCGGTCGGCGAACGCAACAGCGAAAACCGCGCGCCGGTCTCGGCGCAACTGATTCCCAATATCGGCGAGCTGGCGATGGAAGCCAAGGATGGGCTGCTGCTGCACCGCAGCCAGGTCGCGCTGTTCGACGGCCTCGCCCGTCGCCCCCGTGCCGGCGGACGGGCCTCGCGTTCCTCGACGATCAACGAATCGGCGTTGTACGTCCCGCTCCCGGTCAACTGCGTTGGTGCCCCGTGCAGCAATGGAATCCTGCCGCAGGTGACGTTCAGCTCATCGAGGCCCGACATCGGCAACTTCGTCAAGCGCAACCTCGCGGTCTCAGAACCGCGGGCCGTCCTGCTCGAACACGAAGAACCGGTGGTCGATCCGACGTCGGGTCTGTTCTGCGCATACAACGCCGGCAAAACGGTCGTCACGATCAGCTCCGGGGGGCTGTCCTCCTCGCTGGCGGTGACCGTGCAGGCTGGGAGCGTGCGCCGTCCGTGCGGGACGGTGCCGCTGAAAGAACTGCCGGCCCAGCAACAGGTTGGCGTCCCCCCACCGCCTGCGCCTGCGCCTGCTCCGACACCGGGAGAAAATCCTCCGGCGTCCTCGCCGCCGCCCGTCGTTCCGGTGCCGCCCGCGCCCGTGCCGACGCCCCCGCCAGCACAAGCGCCAGCGCCGAACCATGCCACGTTCTTCGTCCCGGCGGCAGCCGTTGCGCCGCTGCTCCCGTTCGTCCCGCTGCCCGTGCCGACGCCGGCTCGCCCGACGCCGCCGAGCGGTACCTCGCCCGTCACCTCGCCGGTCGAGGCTCCGGAACGCGAAGAGGAGGAGGAGGAGGCGACGGAGTCGGTCGGCAACAACGCCGTCGCCTACCACCCTTCCGAGCACGAGCCCGCACCCGCATACATCCTCGGAATCGTGTTGCTGGCGGCGATCGCGGGCGTTTCGGTACGGCGACGCCCGCGCGCCGGGCGGCGCGGTGCGCAGGTCGCGCCGGCGACGATCTCGACGATGCGCGCCCAGCGGCGGATGGGCCGCGATCCTCACCGGCGCCCCTGATCTCGCGCCTCTTCACGACATGGCAACAGAATCGCCGGCGCCATGCGGCAGCGTTCAGAAGAGATTCCGCCTGGAATCGCGGAGGACAAGCACCGTGGCGGACAAGCTCATATCCGCCCCCGCCCGCGGACTCGCTGGATGCGAGCCGTGAATCCAACTGACGAACGCCACCACGCGAACGCCCAAACAGATCGGAGCCCGATGATCAACGCCCAGAGCCTCCGTGCGAGGCTGCT
Source organism: uncultured Solirubrobacteraceae bacterium (assembly GCA_963717665.1). Taxonomy (GTDB): domain Bacteria; phylum Actinomycetota; class Thermoleophilia; order Solirubrobacterales; family Solirubrobacteraceae; genus Palsa-744. The sequence continues at coordinate 1,442,407 of OY970348.1, read as the reverse complement.
CCTCGTACTGACGAGCTGCCTGCTCGCAATCGCGGCTTTGAGCCTCGCGCCAAGCATCGTCCGGGCGGCCGAACCGAACGGCTTCGGTGAGCTGACGCGCTTCGGCGAAACCGGGGCGCTCGGCGAATCGGGCAAACTGGGGGAACTGAACACGCGGGCGCTCGGCGTCGATCCGACCGACAACAGCGTCTACCTGCTCGACGAAACGAAAGAAGCGACGGAAACAAAACGTGTTTTTCGCCTGCAGAAGTTCACGGCTTCTCCGGTCACGCACAAATACGCCCTGAGCGCGTCTGTGCAGTTCACCGACACCTCGCCGAGCCTGCGCAAACTGGAACCACAGGCTGAGGGGCTCGTCGTTGACCCAGCGTGGGAAAAGGAAGGCGTCAAACACGAAGGCCGGGTGTATCTGCTCACCGTCGACGCGCGCGAAAAATCGCTCGGTGTCGACGAAGCGATGAACGTATCGAAAAAAGGCGAAGCGCTGCCGGTCGCATCGACGCTGTACGCGTTCTCGACCAAAGAAGAAGGTTCGCAGCTGATCGGCGCCGGCAAAGAAGGCGAACACAACGAAGTGCTCACCGGTCCGGCGGAGCTCGAAGCGCAGTCGAAAACCAAAGGCAAGGCGCTGCTCGAACCGCGTGGGATCACCATCGACACCGCCAAGCACGAAGTGATCGTGCTCGGCCACATCGATGAAAAAGGCGAAAAAGAAGACTCGCTCTCCAGTCCCGGAGATCACTACGCGCTGCAGCGAATCGAAGCCGGCGGCACACTCGGCGAACGCTACGTCGACAGCACGGACTTCTTCAAAAAAGGCTTCAAGCCCCACTCACCGATCGTGGTGATCGCGAAAAACAGCAAAGGCGAAGAAGAACCTCATCTCGACGTCGGACACGTCGTCGAAGGCGTGGAAAACATCGCTGAAGTGCCGTATGACTTCAAAGCGAGCGGTGCTCCGCACACGCTCACGCCGGAGCCCGCAGGTGGCGTCGTGCCCGGCGTATTCGGCTCGAGCGCTGGTTCGGGCGGCAGGCTCGCCGCCGCGCCCGACGGGACGATCTGGGGCCTCGGCACGGTCCGCAACGAAGCGGCCGGCGAAGGGCTCGCGAGCGTTGTCGGCTTCTCTGGCGCGAACGGCGCCGAGATCGGCTGGACGGGCGGACAGCAGCGTGGCGCGAGCGCGACCTGCTCGCTGGAAGACCCCGAATTCGTGGGGCTGCTGCCACAGTCGCTCTCGACACCCGTCGCTGCGGGCTCGGGCGGTGAGATCTTTGTCCTGGCGCCCGAATTCCTGCTTCGCCAGGAAGAAGTGATCGAAGAAGTATTCAATGAAGTCACCGAAGAATTCGAAGAAGTGATCACCTTCGAGCCTCTCCCCGGCCCGTTCTTCCCTGCCGTCGTCGAGCTCGGTCCCGGCGGCACCGGCTGCCCGCCGGCGAGCGTGACGGCGCCCGTTGCGCGCGTCAACGGCATCGAAGTCAAAGGCGAAGAACCCGTGCGGCCGGGGACCGAAGTGACGCTCTCCTCGCAGATCAAACAGGCCGACGCGCTGAGCGTCGAATGGGACTTCGGCGACGGCGCGAAACAGACAATCTCGACCGACCAGTTCCAGACCAGCACGGTCAAGCACAAATACGACGTCAAAGGCAAATACACGGTCACCGAGAAGCTTCACCTCGATGATCTCGCCGACTCGACCCAGCCGGTCTGGGAAGGCCACCTGATCAGCCCGATCGTCACGAAGACCCAGACGATCAACATCAACAATCCGGTGCCGACGGCGAAACTGACGGCACCCGGTGTGCTACTGCAAGGCCAGTCGGGCACGTTCGACGGGAGTACGTCTACCGACCCGAACAAATCGCCGATCACCGGCTATGCATGGAACTTTGGCGATGGCACACCCGAAGTGACGACCGCCACGGCGTCGACGACTCATATCTACGCGAGCCCCGGCGCCTACACGGCTGCACTCGTCGTGACCGACCAGCTGGGCTTGAGCAGCCTGCCGAGCCGGGTGACGGTCGTGGTCGAAGCGACCGGTGGCGGTGGCGGCAGCAGCAGCAGCAGCGGCGGCGGTGGTGGTGGTGGTGGCTCGCCGTCGCCCGCAGGGGGTGGCACGCCCAATCCTGGCGGCGGCTCGGGCGGAGTGCTGTCGTACAAATTGAGCGTCGCCGGCACCTCGTTGACGGTCAGCTCGGCCGGCGCCTTCGTGCTCAAGCTGAACTGTCAGGGCCAGAGCAGCTGCGCGGGCACAGTGACGCTGCGCACTGCGAGCGCCGTTAGCGCGGCCGGCCACAAGAAGGCGATCCTCACGCTCGCGAGCGGGTCGTTCAGCGCCGCCGGCGGCACCTCGAAGGCACTCTCGCTGCATCTCTCGGCCAAGGCGCGCACGCTGCTCACTCACCTGCACACGCTGAAGGCGAAAGCGACGGTCATCGCGCGCGACGCTCAGGGGGCGACTCACACGATGCCGCTGTCGCTGACGCTGCGCGCGGCGGCCAAAGTGAAGCACCACTGACGCCCGGCCTTCGCGCTACGGCCGCCCTGGCGCTTGTCGCCAGGGCGGCCCGGGTGCACGCGCCACCACTCCAAGTCCGATGGCTTGTGGCGGTACTTGGAGCGGGTATGTGAAGCAATCGTAACCCTCATGTAGCGGCTTCGTAAAGCAAACGTGAAGGAGGGTTGTGAAGAACCAGAATGGTAACGATCTAATTGCCGTGGACTGAGATCGTCCGCTTTGGGAGCCGATGCTCTCACTATCAGGAACGGAACCTGCTACCAGGAGGTAGTCACTCAATGATGTCTCGATCCGCACGCCGCATGTTGCTGGCGTGCGCTCTCACCGCGGCCGTCGTGGCCGCTCTCGTGGCGCCCGGCGCCGCGAGTGCATTTACGCTCGTGCAATGCGAAGGGGGACCGATTCACGGCAAAGGCTCCTCCGCGCAGAAGCTCCTTCAGATCAACATCTGGAATCCGCAGTTCAACACGTCGGCGAATGCCAAGGCGTGTAATGGAACTCAGGGTTCCGGTGGCAAACCGGCGGTGACCTACACCTCGACGGGCAGCGGCGCGGGCCTTGAATCGTGGGGCGTCGAAACGAAAGCCGGCGGCGAAATCCGCTTCGGCAAAGAAAACGCCTTCGTCGGCTCGGAGATCGCACCGAACAAAAAACAGGCCGAAGAAATCACCTCGCACGGGGCCGGAGGAACGCTGCTTACGATTCCGGTCGCGCAGCCGGCGATCGCGATCGTCATGCATCTTCCGAAAGGCTGCGAAAAGGCGACCGGCGGGCTCACGCCGGGTCGCATCGCGTTGAAAGACGCAACACTCGAGAAAATCTTCCAGGGTACGGTCGTCACTTGGAACAAAATCCTCAACAAAGCAAAACTCGTGGGCAACGCGGAATGCACCGCGGCGGCTCTCAAAACGGCCCCGATCCAGCGCGTCGTTCGTGAAGACGGCTCGGGCACGACCGACGGGTACATGAAATACCTGAACGTCATCTACAAAAAAGAAGTGGCGCCCGGCAAGGTGTGGAACCAGTTGGGTGAAGTGGCCAACAACACGACCTGGCCGAACGAAGGCGAACACCCCGTGCTCCGGGGCAACGGTGGCGGCGGCGTCGTGAAAAAGGTCGCTGAAACCCCCGGCTCGATCGGCTACGCCAACCTCGCTGACGCACGTGCGAACGCGACGTTCGTGCCGCCTGCGGGTGGGTCGGAAAAGGCCACGTTCTGGGCTGAAGTCGAAAACAACAAAGCGAGCTACTCTGACCCGTCGACCAACGGCGAGGTCGCGACTGTGGCCGACTCCAACTGCGCGGAAACGCTGTACACGAACGGGAAAAAGAAGTTCCCGCCGCCGACCACGCAGGAACTGTGGAACGAAGTGACGACGGCGAAGAAGCAGAAAAACTACGACATCTGCTACATCACGTTCGACCTCGCGCTGACCAAATACTCGGCCTTCACCAAAGGTACGACGGTTGAAGAAGCGCCGACCGAAGCGGAGGCGAGAAGCGTGGCCGACTACTTCGGTTACGAGCTCAGCACCGGAACCGGGGGTGGGCAGCCCGCGGCCGCCGGTAACGACTATGCCGCGCTGCCGACCAACGAAAACCCGACCCTAAGCGTGCTGAAAATCGCTCAGGAAGGCGTCTCGAAAGTCGGCTTCTAGTCGAGCGCGATCGGCGGGCATTCGACATGGGTACCCCGTCGGTTGAGCTAGGACCGAAGCCAGGGCATGGAAGCTCAACCTGCCGGGCCGTTCCGAGAGGACGGCTCGGCAGGTGTCGTTCAGGGGTCTCGCAGGACGTAGTTCCAAGGCCACGGCGGCATGTTGGCGGTCGGTCCGCGGGTGGGCACGACCCGGCCGAGCAGAAAATCCCGACTGCGGGCCGGCGGCTCCCAACTCGCCCGTGCTCCGGGCAACGCCCAGCACGCGATCGGCGGCCCTGCCAGAGGTCTCCTCGGCGTGAGCACGGGACGGTTGCTTGGGCATACTCCCGGAGGTGTCCCCGCTCAGACCTAGGCATGTTCGGTTGGTACGCGCTCTTTTTTCCGCCAAGGCTTGACTTTACGACCGACTTCGGTGCATGATGGGCGAGTTGAGACGCAATCACGAGATCTCGACATTTGTTCGGGTGGGCGTGGCCATCATGTGGGGGAGAACTGGTGGCAAGCACGGAGGCCGGGAGCGCTAAATGAGTGTTGAGACGGGGAAGAGCACGGAGGGGGAGCTTCAGTGGCGTACGCCGCTGGGGCTGAATCGAGCCCGGGTCGCCACGAGGGCGCCTGGACGGCTGGCGAGCAGGCCCTTCGCCGACTCCCGCGGCCCCACCGTCAGCCTGCGCCGCGACGCCCTCTTCCGCCGCGCCCTGCTCGGCGCCGACGTGATCGCGATCCTCAGCGCGCTGATCCTGACGGTCACGCTCTCAAGCCGCAAAGTCCCGCTGCACCTGACCTGGGAGAGCCTCGTCGGCGTGCCGCTGCTGTTGATCGGGGCCAAGCTGCTCGGCCTCTATGACCGCGATGAGACGCTGCTGCGGAAGACCACGCTGGATGAGGCGCCAAAGCTCTTTCAGCTGGCCACGCTGTGCACGCTCGTGGCGCTGCTCGCCGGTCGCCTGGTCGTAGCGGGCACGCTTGACCGCAAAGAGGCGCTGTTCCTGTGGGTGGCGCTGGCGGCCCTCTTGCTGCTCTGCCGGGCCGGCGCACGCGTGGTGGCGCTGTGGATCGGCCCGACCGAGCGCTGCCTGTTCATCGGCGATGAGCGCTCGGGGGAGATGGTCGCCGCCAAGCTTTCCGGCCACGGCGGGATCAAGGCCAAGATCGTCGCTCAGCTCGAGCTCGGCCAGGTCGCGCCGTGGTCGACTGACGGCTTCTCAGCACCGCGGCTGAAGGAGATCCGCGACCTCGCCCAGACACTGGATGTGCAGCGCGCGATCATCGCGCCGGGCTGGTCAGCGGAGGCGGACGCCTCAGAGACGGTCAACCTCGTGCGCACGCTGAAGGCTGTGGACATCCGCGTGAGCGTGCTGCCGCGGATGCTCGAGGTCGTCGGCTCGGCCGTCGAGTTCGATGACCTGCACGGCGTCACCTTGATGGGCGTGCGCCGCTTTGACCTGACGCGCTCCTCGGCGGCGCTGAAGCGGATCTTCGACATCCTCGGCGCCTCACTCGGGCTGCTTGTGATCTCACCGCTGCTGATCGCCTTCGCGATTGCGATAAAGCTCGACAGCAAAGGCCCGGTGCTGTTTCGCCAACTGCGCGTAGGGCGCCACGGCCGGCGCTTTGCGATGCTCAAGTTCCGCACGATGGTGCCCGAGGCCGATGCGATGAAGGAGCAGCTGCGTGACCGCAACGAGGCCAAGGACGGCCTCTTCAAGATCGCCGAGGACCCGCGCGTGACGAGGATGGGGCGCTTCCTGCGAAGGACGGCCCTGGATGAGCTGCCCCAGCTCTTGAACATCGTCAAAGGCGAGATGAGCCTGGTCGGTCCGCGACCGCTCGTGATCGAGGAGGACGAACGGATCGAGGGCTGGCACCGCCGGCGCCTTGAACTGATGCCGGGCATGACCGGCCCGTGGCAGATCCTCGGCCCGGCACGTGTGCCGCTGAAGGAGATGGTCGCGCTTGACTACCTCTACGTCGCCAACTGGTCGCTGTGGACCGACGTGAAGATCCTGCTGCGCACGGTGCCCCACGTGCTGGGGCGGCGGGGACTTTAGCAAGCTAGCTGCAGCATCTCGAGCGCGTCGTCTACTGCAGCTTGTGCAGCTGTTGCGTGCCGAAGCCGCGCTCAGTGCGTGCGGCCGGCGTGGCTCGCTGCGCGACGCAGGCGAGTCGGCGCGGCAACTCGAGCGAGCGACCCATGTCCGTGCATTCGCCGCGTTCTCGTGATGTGCGTCGAGGATGCGCGCGAAAGTGTCAACCTGATGCCGAGCGGGGTCGTCCCCGCACGGCCGTGCGAGGCCAACGCGGCGTCGCCCTCGGCGGCCACGCGGCAGACGGCCACGAGCAGCGATAGGGCGGCGAGCCAGACGATGGGGATCAGGATGAAGAGCATGGATCTGTGACCCGCTGCTTGTTTCTCCAGGGCAACGGTCTAGTCCTTCATTCGGACAGCATCGTTGCGACTCCGCATTTAGGCAGGCAGAGCGGACAAATGTCGGGTCGCGGCGCGGCAGCGGTGTGAGCTAGACGCGCTCGGCTTGCGCAGCCGGCGCGACTGTCGGCTCGCCGGCCGCGGTCTTCTCGACGAGACGTTCGAGCGCGTCGGAGATCTGCCCGCAGACGACGTCGCGCGCGAAGCGCCGCTCGGCCTCCGCTCGTGCGATTGCACGCATCCGCGCGGCATCCTGTTTGACGCGCGCGAGCATGTTCTCGATCGCGCTCGCCATCGCGGGTACATCGCCGACTGCAACCTCGCCGACGACGGCGCGGTCGACGTCCTCGATCGAGCCAACCTCGCTCGTCGCCACGACCGGGACGCCTGCGGCAAGCGCCTCGAGCACCGACATCGGGCACGGGTCGTACTTGCTTGCAAGTAGCACCATGTCGGCTGCCGCGAGCTCCGCCGACATCTGCCCCGGTGGGATGCGACCGCCGTATTCTGCATTCTCACCGGGCAGGTCGTCGAGCAGCTTGGTGTAGTCAGACCACGTGCTCGGACCGCCGATCACGCGAACGCGCGCATCGACGCCGCGCTCGTGCAGCAGCCTCGAGACCGCGATCACGTCCTCGATGCCCTTGCGCACCGAGACGCGCGTCGGCACGAGCACGAGCGGTGGCTCTCCGGGCGGGCGGTCGGCGACCTCGAAGCGGTCGAGGCGCACCGGATTTGTCACCACGACCGTCTTCTCCAATGGAAAGTGGTAATCGTGAACGATGTGATCGCGAAATACGCTGCTGATTGCAATCAGCAGGCTTGCGCGTCTGATCCTGATTCTCTGCACCAGCGCGCGGAATGCCATGATCGCCGCCACGACGAAGAAGATGTAACGCGGCTGGGAGCGGAACGCGAGCTTGCGCTCGCGCAGCAGGCAGCGCAGCTCGCCGGCCATGTGACTGTCAGGTCGGATCACGAGTGGAATCGAGCGCACCACGCCGGCGGGAACGCCGAGCGACTCGATCGTCTGGTTCTGGTAGATCAGGTCGTAGGGGCGCTCTCGATGCCTGCGTGTGATCTCCTGCTGCAGGCGCACCGAGGCGACCGCCCTGGACAGCAGGCCGGTGGCGAACGAGGCAATCTTCGTGCGGCTGTACCAGCGGTCCCAGCGCCACTCGCTGGTGCCCCAGATGAAGTTGAGGTTGTCTCTTCCCGCCAGGTGGTCGGGGACCTTCACGCCCACACCTGGGAAAAAGCAGTCAATCTCGTGACCGAGCAGCGACAGGCCGTCGAGTAGCTCGGTCACGACGCCCGGGGCTCCGCCCGTTTCCTGCGGTGCTCCGCCGAGCCACGCGATTCGCAGACGTCTCTCCCGGCGCACGCGAGGACCCTAGCAGTCAACCCTATGGCGCAAGCCGTTAATCGCGGCCTTCGAGGGCGCGCTCGACGTGCGCCGCGAGCCGCCGCTGGAACTCCGCGAGGGAGAAGCGTGCGGCGTTCTCGACGGCGTCTGCAGGGTCAAGGGCGAGCGTATCGAGCGCTTCGATCGCATAAGCGAACGAGTCGACGTCATCGAGGCGCGCGAAGCTGCCCGTGCGCCCCTCGATGACCGTCTCCAGCGTGCCACCGGCGGCGGCCGCAACGACCGGACGACCCGCCGCCTGCGCCTCGACGGCGGTGATGCCGAACTCCTCCATGCTCGGGACGATGACGGCGCGCGCGCTCGCATACAGCTCGGCCAGATCCCCGTCGCCGGCGCGGCCGAGGAACTCGGCCTCCGGGAAGGCTTCGCGGAGTGACGCGAGCTCGCGCCCGGAGCCGACGACGCGGATCGGCACGCCGGCCTGCCGGGCTGCCGCGAGCGCGACGTGCACGCGCTTGTGCGCGACGAGCTCGGAGACGACCAGTAGCGCATCGCCCGGCTCACCGGGGCTGAAGCGATGCGTCTCCACCGGCGGGTGGATGATCGGCGCGTCGCGGCCGTAGAACGCCTTGATCCGCTCTTGCGTCAGGCGTGAGTTGGCGATGTAGGAGTCGACGCGACGGCTCGCCGCGAGGTCCCATCTGCGCATCCAGCGCAGCTGCGCACGCAGCAGTCCTCGAAGCATCGTCGGGACCTCGGCGAGCGCGCGTTCCTGCTCATACCAGGCGTAGCGAAACGGCGCATGGCAATAGCAAACATGTACTGCTCCGTCGGGCACGCGCACGCCGTGCGCGAACGCGCTGCTGCTGCTCACGACCGCGTCGCACGGCGGCGGGCGCAGGCGTTCGGCGGCGAGCGGGTACAGCGGCAGCAGGCGCCTGAACGTGCGCTGGTCAACGCCGAGGTGCTGCAGGGGCGATGTCGTTATCGCACGGCCCGCAAAGCGCCCCTGGGTGCCCTGCTCGTCGTAGAGCAGCGTGAAAATCGGAGCACTCGAATAAAGCTCGGCCATCGCGGCGAACGTGCGCTCGGCACCGCGCATCACGAGCAGGTAGTCATGGGCGAGGGCGATCCGCCGGCCGCTGTCGAGATCGCCGGGTTCGTTCACCGGTGCAGCGTAACCGTCGGCTATGTTTTCGGCTGTGCGCGAGTCGATCCCGTATTTGTCTCACAGTGAAAATACGCGTCGCACAGGCAGCCGCCGAGTGGCGTCCTCGGTGCTGCGATGCGCGTACTCGTAACCGTCCCGTGGGGGGAGCGGCTCGGGGGCGCAGAGGCGTTGTTGCAGTCGATCCTCGAGGGCGCGCCGCAGGCCGGTCACGAGCTCGAGCTTGTGTTCTTCTCTGACGGCCCGTGGGTCGATGAGCTGAGGTCGGCGGGCTTCGCTGTCGAGGTGCTCGCCGCGGGCCGCCTGCGCGAGCCCCATCGCTGGCTTGCGACGGTCGTGCGCCTGGCGCGGATCATCCGCCGCCGCCGTCCCGATCTCGTGCTCAACTGGTCGGCCAAGATGCAGCTCTACGGCTCGCCGGCAGCGATGCTCGCCGGGATGCGCGGCCGCGTTGTCTGGTGGCAGCAGCTGCTGCCGTCGGATCGAAGCTGGCTGGATCGCGCCGCCACGCTACTGCCAGCGGCCGCCGTCGGCTGTCCCTCGATGGCGGCCGCGCAGGCGCAGAGGCAGCTCTTTCCGTCACGGCGGACGTTGGTGGTCAGGCCCGGCACGTCGGCGCCCGAAGGCGGGGAAGGCGAGCTGCACTTGTCACGTCCGCCGGGTGTGCCCGTCGTCGGCTTGGTCGGCCGGCTGCAGCCGTGGAAGGGCCAGGACCGGCTGCTGCAAGCGCAGGCGCTGCTTCGCGAACGGGGCCACGCAATCCACACGCTGATCGTCGGTGGTGACTCCTACGGTCTTTCGCCCGACTATGCCGCGTCGCTGCCGCGGCTCGCCGAGCGGCTCGGGCTCGACGGGGCCGTGACGCTGACAGGCGAGGTGCCCGATGCCGGTCCGTACGTCGAGCAGATGGACATCCTCGTCAACGCGTCCGATCCCGAGCCATTCGGCATCGTGCTGCTCGAGGCGATGGCGCGCGGGGTGGCCGTGATGGCCGTCGACTCGGGCGGACCGGGCGAGTTCATCGACGATGGCCACACCGGCGTGCTCGCACGCTCGGGCGAGCCCGGAGCGCTGGCCGATGCGCTCGAGCCGCTGCTGCGCGACGGTGCGCTGCGCGGGCGGATCGCCCGTGCCGGGCTCGAGAGCTTTCGTGCCGACTTCACCGAGGCCGCCCTGCAGAGGCGCTTCTTCGCAGCCCTGCAGAAGCTGCTGGACGCCGCTTAGCTTAGGCCGACGCGCCGGGGCCAGGCCGCTCGTCGTCTCGCGTGGCGGCGATCATCAGCGACACCGATGTCAGCGCGGGGTAGCGCAGGCGGATGCGCTCCGGCCACACGCGCCCTTTGCTGAGCGAAATCACGTCGGCGCCCGCGAATCGCGGCGGCTCGGGCGTCAGTCCCTCCTCGCGCAGGATGCGCTCGGTCACGTGCGGCAGCGCGGGCGAGATGTGCGGGTCATAGTCGGGCCTGAAGCTCGTCAGGTTGCCGCGCACGGCAATCTCCAAGCGCGTGCGCAGCGTCGCGAGGTTGGGCGTCGAGACGACGAGCCGTCCGCCCGGCGCAACCAGGCGCGCCGCTTTTCGCAGAGCGCTCCACGGCGCCTCGAGGTGCTCGATCACCTCGATCAGCAGGACGCGGTCGGCGACCGGCAGCTCGTCGGCCTCCTCGGCTGCGATCACGTGAAAGTCGACGTCCGCACGCAGGTCCCCATCGAGCCAGTCGATCGCGTCGATCCCACTGAGGCTCGCCGGTTGCCACGCGTCTCGGATGCGCCGCAGCAAGTCGCCGCGCCCGCAGCCGATGTCCAGCCAGCGCAGGCCTGGCTGCGGACGGGCAGCCACGAGCGCAGCCTCGACGATCTCCTTCATCGAGGAGCCGGCCGAGTCGACCTGGTCTGCATACGTACGCATGGTGCGGATCCTAGTCGCGGCCCTCAGCCGCCATGGCGGCCCAGCCCGCGTTTGAGGCACAGCCACCCACGGCGCTTCAGCCGGCGCCTGGCGCGCTCGGGATCGACGCTCGCCAGCAGCGCCGGCGGATCCCACATCTGCCGGCGGTAGGCCTCGCCTGGCGCCGAGACGATCGGCCCGGCCAGCCCTTGGCGCACGCCGAGGATCGTGTAGCCGTGGGACTCGAGCAGCTCGGTGACCGGCGTCGGCGGCGGCTCGTGCTCCTCGAAGACGATGTCGCGGATCATCCTGTGCGCGAGCAGCGATCCGGCACCTTCGAGCGCCTCGCGCTCGTGCATCTCGACGTCGAGCTTGAGCACGCCGACGGCTCCGGACAGTTCGTCGTCCAGGCGCAGAGTCGGCACGTCCGTCGAGCTGCCTCCGACGCCGTTTGCCTGCAGCGAGGCGGTCCCCTTGTTGTAGGCGAACGTCTCGGGGTCGATCGTCAGCGGGAGCGTGCCTCGCGAGGAAGACACGGCGGCGCGTCGCAGCTCGACGACGTCCAGGCCTTCCTTGCTCAGCAGCTCGACGTTCCGCGCGAGCGTCTGCTGGATCAGTGGGTGGGGCTCGAAGGAGACGACGCGCCCGCCGGCTCCCACCGCATGCGCAAGCAGGTTGGTCATCAGGCCGATGTTGGCGCCCGCGTCGACGACGGTCTCGCCGGGATCGGCCAGCCGCGCGAGCGTCTCGGCGACGACCAGGTCATAGACGCCGTTGCGCGCCACGGCCAGCCCGAGCGAGTCGGGCCAGCAATAGAGCTGCGAGCCCCACGCTGTGCGCACGGCGTGCGGGCTGCCGTCGTCTGGCGAGCGCGCGCGCAGGCGCACGAGTAGCTGCGCCGGTCGAAATAGGTAGTAGGGCCGGTTGACGAGGCGGTAGGCACGCAGCGCCGGGGACGGGAATCGTGGGTCGCTCATTGGGGGACGCTCGGTGGCAGCTCGACAGTGCTTAAGGAGTGGTGTGACCGCGGTGTACGGGGTGTCATCGCCGCCGCCCGGCTGGCCCGGCGTGAGCCTACACGACGGCAAAATCGGTGTTTTTCCGAGGCTCGGCGCTCGATTCGCCGATCCGGGCCTTCAGTAACCTGGGCCGCGGGATGCACGTGCAAGCCGAGCCGGTCTCAAGCGGCGCCGAAGAGCGGGCCCCGTTTGCCGGCACCGTGACGATCGTCGCCCATGACATCGGTTCGGTCGGTGGCATGGAGCGGGTGCTGGCCGAGCTGATCCTCGGCTTGCGCGCTCGCGGTCACGAGGTGACGGTGATCGCTCGCACGTGCGAGTTGCCGCGTGACGCCGGCGTGATCTTCCATCGCGTCTGGGGCCCGAGCCGCCCGGCGCTGATCGCCTATCCGTGGTTCATCCTCGCCGGCTCGCTGGTGACGGCGCGCCGGCGGCGCGGCGTCGTGCAGAGCACGGGCGCGATCGTGCTCAATCGCGTCGACGTGGTCGCCGTGCACTACTGCCACCAGGTCGGGCCGGCCAACCCCAGCCGCAAGAGCGTGCCGTTTCGCCTGCACGCGGCGCTGGTGGGCCGCATGCTGCGCCTGGCCGAGCGCTATTCCTTTCGCGCGAGCCGCGGCGCGGTGTTCGTGGGGGTGTCCGAAGGCGTGGCCGCCGAGGTCAGGCAGCACTATCCCGAGCTCGCCCAGCGCACGCTCAGCATCCACAACGGCGTCGACACGAAGACCTTCGCGCCTGGTGCCCGCGAGCAGGACGCTCGGGCGCTGCGTGCGCGGCTGGGCATCGCGCCGGAACGTATGATCGCCGTGTTCGTCGGCAGTGAGTGGGAGCGCAAGGGTCTCGAGCCGCTGATCCGCGCGCTCGCCGACGCGCCGGCCTGGGATCTCGTCGTCGCCGGAGGCGGCGATCGGGCGCGCTACCAGCAGCTCGCCGACTCACTCGGCGTCGGTGACGCTGTCCACTGGCTCGGGGTGACGAGCGACGTGCAGCTCGTCTACTCGCTGGGCGACGCGTTCGTGCTCCCGTCGAGCTATGAGACCTTCTCGCTGGTTACGTTCGAGGCCGCCGCGAGCGGGCTGCCGTTGCTCGCGACGCCCGTCAGCGGTGTGCGCGAGCTGATCGATGACAGCGCCAATGGCTTCCTGATCGATCGCGAGCCACAGACGATCGCCCAGCGCCTCAATCAACTCGCCGCGGATGGCGCTCTGCGTGCGCGGCTGGGCGTGGGCGCACGCGAGTCTGCGCTGGCCTACAGCTGGGAGTCGATGGTCGCCAAGCACGAGCGCCTGTATGCGCGCGTGTCCGCCGCACCCGGCCGAGAGTGACCTGCCGGCTGCTGTCGTGTACGAGGTGCTCTGCGCCTCAGCCCGCTGCAACGGGCTCTGCCGCTGCCACACGCTCGCCGGTCGCCCCAGCGAGCAGGCGTTCGAGTGCGTCGGTCGCCGCGGGCACCGAGAACCGCTGTTCTACGGCGGCCCTGCCCGCCCTCGCCAAGCGCTCGCGCAGCGCCGGCTGCTCGCGCAGCTCCGCGAGCCGCGCGGCGAGCGCCTCGCTGTCGCCCTCCGGGTAGACCAGCCCGCCGCCGGTCAGCTCGATCAACCAGGCGATCTCGCCCGAGTCCGAGCCGACCACGGGCACGCCGCACCACAGCGCCTCAACGATCACGCGACCGAACTGCTCCTTCCAGGTGGGCGTCGTGTGCGAGGGTAGGGCGAGCACGTCGAGCTGTGCGTAGCCCGACGCCATCTGCTCGTGGGCGAGGTCGTCGAGCACGCGCACGTGCGAGCCGGGGATCGGCTGTCCCTCGAGCTCGGCGCGCTGCTCGCCGTCGCCGATCAGCAGCAGCTCGACGGGGGCCGGCAGGCGGCGCACCGCGGCGAGCAGGTCGAGCAGTCCCTTGCTCGGCACCAGGCGTCCTGCATAACCGACCGTGAACGGCCGCTCGTGCCGGGCCGGCGCATCGGGCCAGGAGGGGACGGCATGCGGCGCCAGCGCGACCTCGCCGCGCGCACCCCACGCGCGCGCCAGGCGCCCAGCGGTCTCCGAGCGCGTGGCGACGAATGCCGCGTCGCGCAAGACGCGCGAGCGCAGCAAGCGGACTGGCAGCGGAAAGCGTCGGTCGATGTTCTCCGCGCACTGCACGCCGAAGGGGATGCCGAGCCGCTTCAGCGTCCACCCCCACTGCGCCGCCGCGAGCGAGAACGGCTCGGCCTCGACGAAGGCGACGTCCGGACGCACGGACTTCGCCAGCGCGCTGCACCTGGCCAGGTAGAAGTAGCGCTGGGGGCGCCCGCGCAGCGCCACCGGCGTGCGCCGCAGCGACGCCGCCATGCCGTGCAGCACCTGGGGCTCGATGTCCCTCTGCGAGTACTCGCTGCGCCAGCGGCTCGGCAGCACGATCGTGACATCCCAGCCGCGGCGCTGCAGCTCCCCGTATACCTCCTGGTTGACGCTCACCACCGAGGGGTGGCTGACGACGAGCAGCCGCTGCGCGCCGGGCGCCGCGGGCGCGTCTGCATTGCTCTGCCAGGGCGTCGCGTCGCGCGCGGAAGCGGGGGTTGACACGGCGACATCGTTGCACGCAGCCTTGCCTGGTGTCGCCTTTGGGCCGGTAGTCTTTAGTCGCTAATTACGCAAGACCGTATGATGCTCCCCACCGGTCCACGGACGGGCCCCGCAGTCGATGAACGAGACCTCCGACGCCACCTCCATCCTGCTTCCGCTCTGGAGGCGCAAGTGGCTGATCCTCGCCGTCGGCATCGTGGTCGGGGCCGCCGGCTACTTCTATTACAAGCACGCCACACGCGTCTACCAGTCGACCACGCAGGTGTATCTGGGCGCGGGCAGTGAAGAACAGGCGCCGGGTGAAAAGCTCAACCTCAAAGGGCAGACGACGGCGATCGCCAACCAGGTGCAGATCATCAACTCGATCGTGGTCGAACAGGTCCGCCAGGCCGAGCGCAAGAAGGACAAGGCGCTCGTACGAGGCAGCAAGATCCGCGCCAAGTCACCCGAAAAAAGCGAGTTCATAACGATCACCGTCGAAGCGCACACGGCGAAAGGCGCGGCGCTGCTCGCAAACGCCACCGCGCGCGCGTTCATCAAGCGCCAGCACGCCAGTCGCGCACGCGCAATCGAACGCGCGATCGCGATCGCGCGTCGCCAGCTGCGCAGGATCGAAGCGGCGAGCGTGCCCAAGGCGCTGCCGACGAAAGCGGCCGAAAGCAAGACGACCGGCGAAGAAAAAGCGACCGGCGAAAAAGCGACCGGCGAAGAAAAAAAAGAACCGGCGACGGTGACGAGGGCGCCGAGCACCTCGAGCGTGCTGCAGGCGGCAGCGCTCAGCAGCAAGATCAATCAGCTCGAAGCGAGCCTCGGCGTCGCCGGCGCGCAGCAGATCCAGCCGGCGACGCCGACGAAGGCCGTGCTGCTGTCGCCCAAGCCGCGCAAGAACGCGATCTTCGGCTTCGTCATCGGGATCGTCCTGGCCGCGATAGCGGCGTATGCGCTGGGTCGCATCGACCGCCGGCTGCGCTCTCTCTCGAGCCTCGAGTCTGCGTTCGCCCTGCAGACGCTCGCCGGCTTTCCCAAGGTGCGCCGCCCGATCGTTCGCCGCGAGGGGGAGCCCACACCTTCGCGCTTCCTCGTGGAGCCGTTGAGACGCCTGCACAGCGCGATGCAGATCGCCGTGACGCCCGACCCCAGGCGCGCTCGGGCGTCACGAACCGTGCTGTTCGTCAGCGCCGACGCCGGCGACGGCAAGTCCACGCTCGTCGCCGATCTGGCGCTCGCGCAGCGTGACGCCGGGGAGCGGGTCGCGGTGGTCGAGGCCAACTTCCGTCGCCCGGCGCAAGCGCGGCTGCTCGGCCTGGACGGCGCGCAAGGTCTCGCGGAGGTGCTCACCGGAAGGCTCGCCGTCGGGCAGGCGATGCAACGGGTTCACCCGATCTCCCCTGCCGAGCTCGCGCCGACGCCCGGTGAGTCCGGCGCTCCTGTCGCGACGGTCGTCGAGTCTCGTGAGGCGGGCTCACTGTTCCTGCTCGCCGGCGGGGGCCCCGTCGCCAACCCGCCCGCGCTGCTCGGGCACGGCGCGATGGCCGAGTTGCTGCGCACGGTCGCCGAAGATTTCGACTACGTGCTGATCGACGCGCCGTCGCCGCTGGAGGTCAGCGACGTAATGCCGCTACTCAAGCTCGTGGACGCGATCGTCGTCGTCGCGAGGGTCGGCCATACGCGTGAAATGTCCGCGCAGCGGCTGGTGCAGCTACTCGCGCAGTCGGATGCGCGCGCGCTCGGTATCGCCGCAAACTGCCTGCCGCGCAGGGAAATGGACCGATACGGCTTCGCGACGGGCGACGGGCGGCCCTGGACTGGCAAGCTGCTGGGCCGATGACCGCGCCTCGCCTGGGGCTGCCGGGGGGGGCCGGCGCAGTGCATCCGGCGGTCCTGAGCAGGCGCATCCGCGATCTCGCAATCCTCGGGCTTGCCGGGCTGATCCCGGCAACCATCGCCCTCGGCATCACGGTCGCGTTGCCGCACACGAGCGTGCTCGTGGTTCTCGCGGCGATCGCGGCGATCCTCGCCGTGGTCGTGCTGATCGTCAACAGCCGCTTGGAGGTCACGGTCGCCCTGCTGGGCATCTACCTAGGCTTGCTCGACGGACCCGTCAAGCTCGGCATCGGGCGCAGCGAAGCGACTGCCGCAGTGCACAACGCGCTGATCCTGGCCGTCTGCCTGGGAGCGATCCTGCGTCTGCTCGTCCGGCGCGAGCCGATACGGCTTCCGCCGTTGTCGGGATGGGTGCTGGCCTTCGTGGGCGTCGTCGTGCTGATGGCGTTCAACCCGAAGACCCACGGCGTGCTGCATACGCTCGGGGGCTTCAGGCAGCAGTTGCAGTGGGTCCCCTTCTTCTTCTTCGGCTACGTCCTGGTCCGGTCGAAGAGGCGCTTGCGCCAACTGTTCATCATCGTCGGCGTGATTGGCCTTGCCAATGGTGTCGTGTCCTCCTACCAGACCGCGCTCAGCCCGGGCCAGCTGGCGAGCTGGGGGCCCGGCTACCGCGCGCTCGTGCAGCCGTCCACGGTCGGCAAAAAGGGCTCGAGCGCGAGGACCTACACCAGCGAAGGAGAAGCGAAGGTACGTCCTCCGGGACTTGGCTCAGACAGTGGGTTCGGTGGCGGCGTCGGGGTGATCGCGCTGCCATGCTGCCTCGCGCTGCTGGCGACGTGGCGGTCGCGACGAAGATGGATCCCGGCGCTGCTCTGCCTGGGTGCGCTCGTCGCCGTCGCGACGGGCCTGGGACGATTGCAGGTGGTCGGCGCAGTGCTCGGCGTGCTCGCATTCGCCGGGCTCGCCTCGCTGGCCGGGCGCAAGGTCTCGCGTGCGCTTGGCGCTGTGCTCGTGATCATCGTCCTCGCGATTCCGCTCGGTGCCCTTTTCGTCTCGGCCGTCGGCGGCGGGACGTTCAAGCGCTACGAAAGCATCGCGCCGAGCCAGGCGGCCTCCACTGTCCCCAGCCACAAGTCCTCCGCATGGGAGAACATCCCGAATTTCCTCTCCAAAGCGCCGCTCGGCGTGGGGCTCGGCACGGTCGGCGCGGCGGGCGGCTTCGGCGGCCGGGTGACAGAACTCGTCGAAGGCCACACCGTCAGCGCCGAGACGCAGTACAACGTCGTCGCCGACGAACTCGGCATCCCCGGCCTGCTCGTATGGGTCGCTCTGACGGTCTTCGTCATCGCGCTCGTCGCGGCGGGTATGCGCGGTGTCGGGGACGGTGAGCTTGCGATCATGCTCGCGGGAGCGTTCGCGCCCTTCGTTGCGTTGACGCTGGAGGGATTCTCCGGACCGTTCATCGTCAGCAGCGCCTCAGGGCCCTATTTCTGGCTGGCGATCGGCATGGCGGCCTACTGGTTCGCCGGTCCGGGACGCCAGCGGCGCGGCGCCGGCGTCCCAGCCGTCGATCGCCAGATCGAGACCTCGCGCCCGGTGGCCGCATGACCTTTCGACGTGGGAGCGCCGCCACCGAGGCGCCGGGTGGCTCGATGCGCCATCGCGTGAGCCTGCTGCTCGGCGACAGACGTCGATCGGTGGCCGTGCTGGCGGTCTGCTCGATCTTCTCGGGCTTCTGCGAAGCGGGCACGTTGGCGCTGATCGCGCAGATCGCCTCGTCGCTCGTGAACGGCAAGAAAACGGTGCACTTCAACCACGCGTTCATCCATCTCAACGCGTCGCTCGGAACACTGATCCTCGTCGCTTTCGGCCTCACGCTGCTCCGCTTGTTCCTGCAGTTCCCGCTGTCGATCCTGCCGGCGCGGATCGCCGCCAACGTTCAGGGCAATCTTCGAACGGCGCTGTTCGACGCATTCACACGAGCGTCGTGGTCCGTGCAGTCGCGCGATCGCGAGGGCCAGCTTCAGGAGACGACGACCAGTCAGGTGATGTCGGCGACCGCCGGAGCGCTGCAGGCAACCGGCCTGATCACCGCCAGCTTCACCTTCCTGGTGCTGCTCGCCTCGGCCGTCACGCTGAACCCGCTCGCCGCCGTGATCGTCGCCGGCGCCTCGATCGCGCTGTTTGGCCTGCTGCGCCCGCTGCGCTCGCGGGGGGTCGAGAATTCACGCGCACTGTCAGCCGCCCAGGTCCAATATGCAAGCGGCGTCGCCGAGTCGATCCGCCTTGCCGAAGAGGCGCACGTCTTCGGCGTCGTCTCGGCACAACGCGAACGAATCGCAGGCCTGGTTGCGAACTCCGAACGCTTCTACTACCGAACCCAGGTGATCACGAGGTTCGTGTCCAACTTCTACCAGAGCCTGATCTACATCCTGCTGGTCGGGGGGATCGCCGGGCTGACGCTTGTCAACCGAAGCCACGTCGGGTCGCTCGGCGGGGTGGTCCTCGTGCTGCTGCGTGCGGGGACCGCCGGCCAGCTCGTCCAAGGCGCCTACCAGGGTCTGTCTCAGTCGCTGCCCTTCATCGAGCGAACGCAGGAAGCGATCCGGCGCTACAACGACAGCAGCCCGGCGTTTGGCCATGAGCGGCTCGAGCGCATCGCCGATGTCGCCTTCGAGCACGTCACCTTCGGCTACGACAGTGATCGCCCCGTGCTCTCGGACATCTCATTCGACGTCGCCGGTGGCGAGGTGATCGGAATCATCGGGCCGTCGGGTGCGGGAAAGTCGACGCTCGTGCAGCTGCTGCTGCGGCTTCGCAAACCCGACGGGGGCCGATATCTCGTGAACGGCGTATCCGCAGACGAGTTCACGCAGGAGGACTGGTATCGGCAGGTCTCCTACGTGCCCCAGGAACCGCGGCTGCTGCACGCCTCCGTCGCCGAGAACATCCGCTTCTTTCGCGAGATCGACGACGAGTCCGTCGAACGCGCGGCGAAGCTGGCGCGGATCCACGACGACGTGATCGGCTGGGCGCAGGGCTATGAGACGATCGTCGGCCCTCGCGCCGACGCCGTCTCCGGTGGCCAGCAGCAGCGGATCTGCCTCGCGCGAGCGCTCGCCGCGCGGCCCGAGGTGCTCGTGCTCGACGAGCCCACGAGCGCGCTCGACCCGCACTCCGAGACGCTGATCGGCGAGTCGCTGACGGCGCTCAAGAGCGAGCTGACGCTGTTCATCATCGCCCACCGCATGTCGACGCTGGACATCTGCGACCGCGTGATGGTGATCGTCGACGGCCGGCTCGTCGGATTCGACACGAAAGCCCTGTTGCAGACGCAGAACACGTACTACCGACACGCCTCGCAGCTCGCCGCCGGAGCGACCGCCGACCCCTGACTGCCGGGCGAGATGTCGACACCGGATCGATCCGGGGGCGCGGCGCAGAGCGAGCGTCAGGAGATGACCGGCGCGCCCGCGCGCGGCGTCCTGCCGGACTTCTTCATCGCCGGGCACGCCAAGAGCGGCACGAGCGCGATGTACGCAATGCTGCGCCGCCATCCGCAGATCTTCATGCCGGACGCGAAGGAGCCCTGGTTCTTCGCCGAGGAGCTGCACGAGCGGACCCCGCCTCGCCCGGAAGGGACGCCGGAGACGCTCGCCGAGTACGCCGCGTGGTTTGCCGGTGCCACTTTGGGACAGCGCGTCGGCGAGGCCTCGCCGCTGTATCTGTGGTCGCGGACCGCCGCCGCAGCGATCGCCGAGGTGCGGCCCGATGCGCGGATCATCGCGATCCTGCGCGAGCCGGTGAGCTTCTTGCGCTCGCTTCACATGCAGTTCGTGCAGACGTACGTCGAGACCGAGAACGACTTCGCCAAGGCGCTCGCGCTCGAGCCGCTGCGCCGTGCGGGGCGGGAGATACCGCAATACACCTACTGGCCGCAGGCTCTGCTGTATTCCGAGCACGTGCGCTATGTCGAGCAGCTGCGCCGATACCTCGCGGTGTTCCCGCGCGAGCAGCTACTTGTTCTCACCTACGACGACTTCCTTGCGGACAACGAGGCGACGGTCCGCCAGGTGCTGCGCTTCCTCGAGGTCGATGACCGCGTGGCGGTCGACTCGCTGCAGGCAAACCCGACGGTGTACGTGCGCTCGGCGCGCGTACACGAGTTGCTGCACGCCGTCTCCGTCGGGCGCGGACCGCTCTCGCTGGCAGTCAAGTCGGCGATCAAGTCGGTCGTCCCGCAGCATCTGCGGCGCGGAGCCGTGGGCGCGATCCGCAGCCGGCTGCTGTACTCCGAGCCACCACCGGCAGACGAGCTCCTGATGGCAGAATTGCGCCGTCGGTTCAAGCCGGAGGTGGTGGCGCTCGGCGATTTCCTGGAGCGTGACGTCGTTAGACTCTGGGGTTATGACAGCATCGCTTGAGCCGTCTGCGGCAGTCAAGGAACTGGCACACGAGCGCCTGCCCGACTTCTTCATCGTAGGCCATGCAAAGAGCGGCACGACGGCCCTTTACGAGATGCTCAGGCAGCAGTCGCAGATCTACATGCCGGACGTCAAGGAGCCGTGGTACTTCGCGCCGGAGCTGCGTCCTGCGTCAAACCGGGAAAACGACAGGCATCCGCGCACGCTCGACGGCTACCTTTCGCTGTTTGGAGCCGCCACGCGCGAGCAGCGCGCCGGCGAGGCGACGCCCTCCTATCTGTGGTCGCGCGAGGCCGCGCGACGGATCGCCGAGGTTCAGCCGGCCGCACGGATAATCGCGATCCTGCGCGAGCCGGCGAGCTTTCTGCGATCGCTTCACATGCAGTTCCTGCAGACGAACGTCGAGACCGAGCGCGATCTGGGCAAGGCGATCGCATTGGAGGCGAGCCGTCGGGAAGGCAAGAACATCCCCAGCACCTCGACGCGCCCGCAGGGACTGCTGTACTCCGATCAAGTTTGCTACGTCGAGCAGCTGCAGCGCTACCACGCCGTGTTCGCGCCCGAGCAGATCCTCGTGCTCGTCTACGAGGACTTCCGCGCTGACAACGTCGCGACCGTGCGCCGGGTCCTGCGCTTCCTCGAGGTCGAGGAGACCGCGCCGATCGAGCAGACCGACGCCAACCCGACGGTCGGTGTGCGCGCCCCGCGTATGTCGGCTCTCGTGCGCTCGCTCTATCTCGGCCGGGGCCCCGCCGCGCGTGGTGCCAAGCGCGCGATCAAAGCTCTCACGCCGCAGCGGCTGCGCCACGAGGCGCTCGCCTTCGAGCGCCGCTCCCAGCTCGGTGCGCCCCTCGCCACCGATGAGAAGGTGATGCGAGAGCTACGCCTGCGCTTCAAGGACGAGGTCGTCGCGTTGAGCGATTACCTCCAGCGCGACATGGTGAAGCTGTGGGGCTATGACCGCATCGGCTGAGCCGGTCACGATCGCTCGGATGTCCCAGCAGCGGGTGCCGGACTTCTTCATCGTCGGTCATCCCAAGTGTGGGACGACGGCGCTATACGAGATGCTCCGCCGCCACCCGCAGATCTTCATGCCGGACCTCAAGGAGACGCGCTTCTTCGCGTCCGAGCTGCACCCGGGTTCACCCAAATCACAGCTCCTTCCCGAGACGATCGACGAGTACCTGGCGCTGTTCGAGGGCGCCGGTGCTCAGCAACGGATTGGTGAGGCGTCGCCTTCGTATCTACGCTCGCGCACAGCAGCCGCGCGCATCGCCGAGCTGCAGCCGGACGCACGGATCATCGCGATCTTGCGCGAGCCGGCGGACTTCCTTCGCTCGCTGCACATGGAGCTGCTGCGCGACCACGTGGAGCCCGAGCCCGATCTCGGCAGGGCAATCGCGCTGGAGCAAGTCAGAAGCACCGAGCAGGCGCGGCGGGAATCCCCGGGATTGGTTTATGCCGACTACGTTCACTACGTCGAGCAGGTGCGCCGCTATCGCGACGCGTTCGGCGCAGATCAAGTGCTCGTGCTGATCTACGAGGACTTTCGCAACGACAACGAGTCGACTGTGCGTCAGGTGCTGCAGTTCCTCGGCGTCGACGCCGAATCGCCCGTGAAGACGACCGAGGCGAACCCGACCGTGCGCGTGCGGTCGCTGCGCATGTACGAGCTCGCGCGCTCGTTCTATTTGGGACGGGGCCCGGTCGCGCGTGTGCTGAAGGCCGTAATCAAGGCCGTCACGCCGCGGCGACTTCGCCGCGATGCGCTGCACACGTTCCAGCGCAACGTGTTGTATGGGAAGCCTCATCCTGCCGACGAGCAGCTGATGCTGCAACTGCGCCGTCGCTTCAAAGGTGAGGTGGAGGCGCTGGGTGAGTACCTGAATCGAGACGTTGCGAGACTCTGGGGCTATGACGGCATCGACTGAGGCGGCGGCATCCTCGCGCGCGCCACAGCAGGGGGTACCCGATTTCTTCATCGTCGGTCACCCCAAGTGCGGCACGACGGCGCTGTACGAGATGCTCAGGCGTGACCGGCAGATCTACATGCCTGAGCTGAAGGAGCCGTGGTACTTCGCCAGTGACATGCTCCCGCGCTTTCAACCTGTGCGATCGGCGCCGCCGCTGACGACGCTGGAGGAGTATCGCTCGCTGTTCACGGACGCGAGGTCGAATCAGCTGATCGGCGAGGCGTCCTCGGCATATCTGCTGTCACGAACGGCGGCGGCCGGCATCGCCGAGGTGCGACCGGACGCCCGCATCATCGCGATCCTGCGCGAGCCGGCAAGCTTCCTGCGCTCGCTGCACCTCCAGCTTCTACGGACTCACGTCGAGAGCCAGAAGGACTTCGGACGGGCGATCGGCCTGGAGGCCGCTCGGCGGGAAGGCAGGAAGGTGCCCCGGCGCTCTCACCGCCCCCAGCTGCTGCTCTATTCAGAGCACGTTCGCTATGTCGAGCAGCTGCGCCGCTACCACGACGTGTTCGGGCCCGAGCAGGTGCTCGTGCTGATCTACGACGACTTCCGCGCTGACAACGAGGGCACGGTGCAAAGGGTGCGCCGTTTCCTCGGATCCGATGACGGATCTCCGATCGAGGTGACCGACGCCAACCGGACGAGCGTGCGCATGCGCTCCCAGCGGATGGACGAACTGCTCAACGTCGTCGCGGTCGGCCGTGGACCGGTTTCGCGGACCGTCAAGGCCGGGCTGAAGGCCGCTGTTCCAAGTCGGCTGAGAAGCCGCGCGATGCTCGCGACCCAGCGCCACCTCGTGATGGGCGCACCGCGACCGCCGGACGAGCAGCTGATGCTCGACTTGCGCCGCCGCTTCAAAGGGCAGGTCGAGGCGGCCAGCGAGTATCTGGACCGCGACCTGGTCGCGCTCTGGGGCTATGACCGCCTCGACTGATTCGCGCGTCGAGGCCAGCCGCGACGAGGGGAGGCCGATGGGGGCGAGCTGGCGCGAGGCCGCCTTGGCCGCCCAGCAGGCAGCGCTGCCGGACGGGCATGTGGCCGTCTCGTGCTCGGCGCCGCTCGGCGTCGGCGGGCTGGGACGCCACCTCGGCGAGATATCCGGTGCGCTAGAGCGTGCCGGGCGCCCGAACGAGGTGATCAGCGGCTCGACCCGGGCGCCTGCGCCGCCGCGCGCTCGCCACGGCGCCGCGATCGGGCGGCGAAGGCCGAGGCTGAGCGGCCTGCTCGCGCGCGCTCCCATACCGATGTCTCCCGGCGTGCGGACACGTGCGTCGATGGCCGACTTCGACGCGTACGCCGCCGCGCGCCTACCGCGCGCTGAGCATCTGATCGCGTTCAACGGGCAGGCGCTGAAGCAGTTCCGTGCGGCCCGGCGCGCCGGCTACCGCTCGCTGGAGCTCGTCTCGGCCAACTCGCACCTACGCCAAGTCGCGCGCCGGCACGCCCAGGCGCGCGAGCGCTATCCGCTGGAAGGGTCGTGGACGACGCACCTGCTCGCGCGCAACCTCGCCGAGTATGCGCGTGCCGAGCGCATCTACGTCGCGTCGCGTTACGTGCGCGAGTCCTTCGAAGCCGAGGGCTTCGCAGCCGAGCGGCTCATCGACTTCCCGTTGACGCCCGATCCTCGCTACGGCGCCGGCCTCGCGCGCGCGTCCGGCGATCGCTTCGATGTCGTGTACGTCGGCAGCCTCGCCGTGCACAAGGGCGTGCCGTTGCTGATCGACGCCGTTCGTCGCTTGCAGCACAGCGACATCAGGCTCGTGCTCGTCGGCGGCTGGGGTACCCGCGGAATGCGGCGGTTCGTGCAGGCCGCGTGCGCCGGCGATCGGCGGATACTCGTGAGCCCGGGCGATCCGCTGGGCTGGTTGCGGAGCGCAAGCATCTGCGTGCACCCGGCTTACGAGGACGGCTTCGCCTATGCCCCGGCCGAGGCGCTCGCCTGCGGCGTGCCGGTGCTCGTCAGCGAGGACACCGGCATGAAGGAGCTGATCGACGGGCCGGAAAGCGGGCTGATCCTGCCGACGGGTGATTCAGACGCGCTGTGCGAGGCGATCGAGGCGGCCTACCGCGGCGAAGCCTTCGCCGGCGCGAGCCGATCGGCAGCAGCACCGACCGGCGACGGATGAGCGCCGCCGATCGCCCGGCGCGCATGGCGCGCGTGGCATCGGTGGGTGTCTCCACGGCGGCGATCTGCGGCGTGCGCGACCATGGCGCGCTGCTCGCCGCGGCGCTGCAGCGAGAGGGCTATGACTGCTCGACCCACTGGCTCAACCGCGACGGTGACTCGCTGCGCGCAGGACGCGCACAGATGGGCGAGTGGACTCGGCGCCTGCCCGCAGAGCTCGCCGCGGCGCACGCCGATGCGGTGTTGCTGCACTACTCGGTCTTCGCGTACTCGTTCCGCGGACTGCCGTTGTTCATCCACCCTGTGCTTGCGGCCCTGCGCAGAGCGCAGCTTCCCCTCGTCACGATCCTGCACGAGTTCGTCTACCCGTGGCGGCGCGATGGGCTGCGTGGGGCGGCATGGGCCGTGAGCCAGCGGGCGCTGCTGGTCAACGTCATGCGTGCATCCGACGCCGTCGTCACGACGACCGACTTTCAGGCGAAGTGGTTGTCATCGCGCCCGTGGCTGGCCCGGCGGCCGGTCGCCGTCGCACCGGTCTTCTCCAACCTGCCTGCGCCCGGCGCAGTCCTGGCATCGGCGTCCCCGGCGGCCTCACCGTCGTCATCGACTGCCGAGCGCGAGGGCGCGACGGTCGGACTGTTCGGTTATGGCTACGGACCGGTCACGGCAGCGCTGGTCGCCGGCGCGCTGCGGCTGCTACAGGACCGCGGGATGCACGCCCGTCTGAAGCTGCTCGGCGCCCCCGGGCGCGATTCGCCTGCGGGTCAGTCGTGGCTCGCCGCCGCGCGCGAGGCGGCACTCGCGCAGGAGCTCGACTTCTCGGGCTGGCTCGTCGCGCAGCAGCTAGCCGATGCGCTCGCCGCCTGCGACGTGTTGCTGTTCGTCGACCCGATCGGTCCCAATTCCCGCAAGACGACGCTCGCGGCCTCGCTTGCGTCGGGGCGCCCGGTCGTCGCGATCGACGGGCCGCGTCGCTTCGGCGAGCTGGCCGAGGCCGGCGCGGCGGAGATCGTCGCGCCGCACGCTCGGGACGTGGCCGACGCGCTTGCCGCCCTGCTCGCCGACCCAGGCAGTGGCGAGGTGCTCGCGGCCCGCGGCCGCGCGTTTGCAGAGCGGAGCATGAGCGCCGCGCGTGCTGCGCGCACGATCGCCGGGCTGCTACGCGACGTTGCCGGGTGAGAGCCCTGTGCGAGAATGGCGCGGTGCCTGGGCCAGCTCATCCTGAGCCCGCGACGTCGCTACGCACGGCCCGTCCGAAGGTGCTGTACGTGATGGGCGCCGGGCGCAGCGGCAGCACGATCCTCGGAGTGGCGCTCGGCAACAGCGAGGGGGTCCTGTTCGCCGGCGAGCTCGACAAGTGGTTCGCGCGTGAGGGCAGGCCGCGCCGCGACGGCGCCCGGCTCCACGCCTTCTGGGAGGAATTGCTCGGCGAGATAGGCGACGTAAGCGACGTATTCGCTGCACGGACGGGCTGGCTCGAGCGCTCCTCGGGGCTGCTCGATCCGCGCAAGTGGCGAACGCGCCAGCGTCTACGCGCGCGCTACCGCAGCGTCTCGCAGCAGCTCTTCCTCGCGCTCGCCCGCACGGCGCACGCGACGCACGTCGTCGACACCTCGCACTACCCGCTACGCGCTCGTGAGCTGCAGGCGCTCGAGGGGATCGAGCTGTACTTGCTATGGCTCGTGCGCGATCCGCAGAGCGTCGTCGCCTCGCTCGGGCGCCGGGACGTCGCCGAGCGCCATTTCGGTCTGGCCGCGGCCAACTCCTACCTGTGGCTGACAAACCTGCTGTCGCTGCCGGTCTTCCTGCGGCAACCGCGCGAGCGGCGCATGCTCGTCCGCCACGAGGACTTCGTCGCCGACCCACGCCGAACGATCGCGGAGATACTTCGCCTCGCCGGGGGTGTCTCGACACGGGTTGGCGACCTCGAGCGCCTGCGCACGGGCGTGCCGTTCCACGGCAACCGGCTGGTCGGGAACGAGGTGGTCTCGCTGAAGGCACACCCCGAGACACCCGCCCGCCGATCGCGCGTCACGGTGCTGTTGCAATTGCCCTGGCGCGCGGTGTTTGCGTGGCTGGCGCGCGCCGAGCGTCGCTGATCGCGTGTCCGACGGCGATCACGTCCATGCTCGGCACGGTGGTCGCGCTGCCCGCACGCAGCTAAACTGCTGCATCCCATGGCTGTACCGCAAAGGTCAACCCGTGCCTCTGCGGCGCTGGTCCAGTCGGGTGAGCCCGCCGCGCGGGCGGATGCGAGCCCGCATCCGAAGGTCGTCTATGTGATGGGTGCCGGGCACAGCGGCAGCACGATCCTCGGCCTCGCGCTCGGCAACTGCTCGGACTCGTTCTACGCCGGCGAGGTCGACGAGTGGCTGATCACCTCGGGCGTGCCGAGCCTCGGTGGCGCCGAGCGCAACGAGTTCTGGGGCAGGGTGCGTGAGGCGATGAGCCCGACACGCGCCGAAGAGTTGTTCGGTGGTCGGGTCAACCGCCTGGTCGAGCGCTCCTCCTCGCTGCTGCGCCCGTGCGGGTGGATGGCCAGGCGCGCGCTGCTGCGACCTTACCGAGAGGTCGCAGGGCAGCTATTCGCCGCGATCGCGCAAACGGCCGAGGTCAGCCACGTCGTCGACACCTCACACTTCCCGCTGCGCGCGCGTCAGCTTCAGCGGCTGAACGGCATCCAGCTCCATCTCGTGCTGCTCGTGCGCGACCCACAGGACGTGGTCGCCTCCAACGTGCGCGATATCAGCCGTCACGAAGTCGCAGAGCGCAGGCTGCGCATAATCGCGACCAACGTCGAGCTGTGGCTGACGCACCTGATGTCGTTGCTGGTGTTCCTGCGCCAGCCCCGCGAGCGGCGCGTGTTCGTGCGCTACGAGTCCTTCGTCGCCGATCCGGAGGGCGTGATGGCGCAGATCGTCGCCAGCCTCGGCACGGGCTTGGAGTTGCCCGACATGACGGCGCTGCGTGGCGGCGTCGCGCTGCAGGGCAACTCGCTGATCATGTCACCGACGATCGCCGTCAAGCGCTCAACCCGCTCGGCGCCGCGTTCGGAGCGCTGGTCGCTGCTGACGAGCGTCGTGCAGGCGTGCTGGGAGCCCGTGTTTGCCCGCCTGCATCCGGCGGCGGTCGCGTCTGGAGCAGGCGATGCCTGACGCAAGCACCGCGGCGAAGGGGGTGACGCCTGACGCGAGCACCGCCAAGCCGAAGGTCATATACGTGCTCGGCGCTCACCGCAGCGGCAGCACCGTGCTCGGCGTGGCGCTCGGTAACTGCGAGGGCGTGTTCTTCGCGGGTGAGCTGCACTCGTGGCTGACGCGTCGGGGCCTGCCTTCGTTCGGCGGCGAGTCAGGCGCGCAACTGTGGCGGGCGATCGCCGAGGAAGTGCCGGGCGCCGAGGAGCTGTTCGGGCACGACACGCAGCTCTATCTCGATCGCTCGTCGGTCGTGTATCGCGTGCACAAGTGGCCGCGGCGCCGGGGCCTGCGCGCGCCCTACAGGCGCATCTACCAAGATCTGTACAAGGGGATCGCACGGCAGACGGGCTGCGAGCGCATCGTCGACACGTCGCACTACCCGCTGCGCGCCGTGGAGCTTCAGGCGCTCGACGGCATCGACCTGCACCTGCTGTTCCTCGTGCGCGACCCGCAGGGGGTCGTCGACTCGTTCAGCCCGCGCCATCCGGACTCGCCGTCCAAGCCGGCGCTCGTCACCAACGCCCAGCTGTGGGTCACGCATCTGCTCTGCCTGTTCGCGTTCCTGCGCCATCCGGCCGATCGGCGCATGTTCGTGCGCCACGAGGACTTCCTTGCCGATCCGGCTGGTGTGCTGCGCCAGATCCTCGACTGCACGGGCTCCGCCGCGGCGATCCCCGACCTCACCGCCCTGCGTACGGGCAGCCCGCTGCAGGGCAACCGCTTCCTCAAGCGCTCCGACGTGATCTCGCTGCGCGCGCCTGGCTCGCCGGTGCGTCGCTCGCTGCTCACGAAAGCAATGCAGCTTCCGCTCGAGCTGCTGTTCGCGCGCCTGTCGCCGGCTTTCGTCGCCGATCCTGCGGCGAGCAACGCGGGTGCCACGACCGAGGGCCGTCCGGGCGCTGATAGCTTGCCGAGCCATGGGGCTCGTTGACCGCGTGCCGGCGCCGGCCCTGCGATGGGTGGGCCGCCAGCAATTCCGCCCCGTGATCGGCCCGGTCGTCAAGGCGCTCAGCTCGCGCCTGATGCACGGCCCGCGCGTCGTCGCCCGAGGGCAGGCCGCGGGGATGCGCATAGATCCGGCAGGCGCCGCCGCCGGCTACGCGCTCGGAACGAGCGAGCCCCTGATCCAGGATGTCTTCGCCGAGCACGTGCCGCGCGGCGGGGTCGTCTGGGACATCGGCGCGAACATCGGCTTCTACAGCCTGATCGCCTCGCGCCTGGTCGGCGACGGAGCAGTCGTCGCGTTCGAGCCGCTGCCGCAGAACCAGGAGGCGATCAGACGTAACCTGGCGCTCAACGACATCGCCAACGTCGAGCTCGTGGGCATCGCGCTCAGCGACCAAGAGGGCGAGGCCGAGCTGGAGATCCACGCTTCGCCCACATGGGCGAAGCTCGACACCAGTAGCCACACGTCGTTCAAGCGCGACAGCGAGCTGTCCGGCCGGGTGCGCGTGGAGGTCTCGACGATCGACGCGCAGCTCGCGCGTGTGGCGCCGCCGAACCTGGTGAAGATGGATATCGAGGGGGCCGAGGTCGCCGCGCTGCAGGGGGCGGAGCAGCTGTTTCGCGAGCACCGCCCGACGCTGATCTGCGAGTTGCACGGGACCAACCGGGCGGTCACCGAGCTGCTGCGCTCATATGGTTATGACGTGCGCACGATCGAGGCGCCGGACGTGCCGCCGGAGCAGGCCGAGTGGTACGTGCACGTGATCGCGACGCCGCCGACGCACTCCTGACGCGGGGGAGCGCGAGCGCCGCGGGCGCCTACGTCGCCGAGCCCGAGCTCTACAGCCCGGGCGCCGCGCGGGAATTGCCCTCCCGGTGCGCGACGCCGGCGCGCACGACCGACGCGAGCTCCTCGGCGCGCGTGTCGTAGGAGAGCTCTCGCGCCAGCGCGCTGCGGTCGAAGGACAGCAGCTTGCCGGCGAACTTGGCCTGTGCAAGCTCGCCGATCGCCTGGGCCATGCCGCGCTCGTCGTTCGGGTCGAGGAGCCACACGCCGGGCTTGCCCTCGAGGTAGTCCCAGTTCTCGCCGCGCGGCACGGCGGCGAGGATCGGCCGGTCGGTTGCGAGGTACTCGTAGGTCTTCGCCGAGATCCGCCCGCCGCGTGAGCCGTCGACCCGCCTCGGCAGCGTCAGGAACAGCAGGTCCGCATCGGTCACGATCTGGGAGATCTCGTCGTGGGGAACCGGACCGCCCACGTCCACGACGTCCTGCACCTCAGCGGCCGCAAGCGCGCGTGCCACCACATCGGCAGGGTAGGGATTGCCGTGGATCGCCAAGCGCACGCGGTCGGCCCAGTCGGGATGCGTCGCGATCGTCGCGATGATCGCTCGGCCGATGACCGCCGGCGAGGACGTGCGCTCGTCGAGCTCGATGCGCTCGTGGCGCCCGAGCCGCGACCACGCCCGGTACGCGCGCTTGAAGCCGCGCGGTGGCGCATGGTGCTCGATCAGCGCCCACCAGCCGGACATCGCGCCGACGTAGACGATCTCGAAGCGCTCGGTGCGGCCCGGCGTCGCGCGCGCCTCGGCACGCTCGGCGCCGTAGCGGACGAGATGGAGCTTGCGCCGGATCTGCTCGGGATGACGCTCTGCGACAGCCGCGAGATTGGTCGCCGAGACGTACACGACGGCGTCGGCTGAGCGCGCATATGCATCCTCCAGCGCCCGCGCCAGGCGATAGTGAAGGCGCGTGGGGAAGCGCGGATGCATGTCGGTGCACGTGGGGGAGTCGTCCAGGTTGAGCACCAACGGCACTCCGGTCAGCCGGCTGAGCGCGATGCCGGCGAGGCCGCTCGAGTAGGGCATCATGAACACGATGATCGCGCTCGGCCTGCGCTCGCGGATCAGCCGGCGCCCGGCGAGGATCGCCGGCGCGACCCAGAAGATCGAGTCATCCGGCCAGACGAGCAGCTCCAGCAGCTTGTCCAGGTGCAACCGGCGTAGCGCGGCGAGTGCCCGCGTCGGTCGTTTGGCGCGCACCGACTCGACGCGCACGCCGTCGAGGCCGTGGGCCCCGGTGGCCTCGGTGAGCACGGTGACGTCCCACCGCTCGCCGAGGCGCGCCAGCAGCTTGCTCGCGCGAATGCCCGTCGGCGTCGTGTCCGGGGCAAACGACTGCGAGAGGCAGAGCAGCGCTGGCTTCACACTGGCGATGGCTCAACCCGATCGCCCGAGGGAACGCTCTCGCCGCCGCCGGCCGCCGAGCGCCAGTCTGCGCGGGCCGCCTCGTAGGCTCCCGTGAGGGCGCTCACGTGACGCTCGACGGTGAAGCGCTCGCTCACCAGGCGGCGTCCGGCCTGACCCATCTCCCGCTGTCGCTCTGGATCGGCCAGCAGCTCGTTGAGCGCGCTCGCCAGGGCGCCGGGGTCGCCAGGCTTGACGCACAGGCCGTTGACACCGTCCTGCAGCCAGTCGCGCACGCCGCCGGTCGCGCTGGCGATGACCGGGCGCCCGGCGGCGTGGGCCTCGATGCCCACCAGCCCGAACGGCTCGGGCCATAGCGACGGCACCGCCACGACCGACGCCTGCGCCAGTTCGCGCGCCAGCTCGGCGGGCGCCAGCCATCCTGCGAAACGCACGCGCTCCTGCACGCCCAAGCGCCGAGCGAGCCTGCGCATCGACTGCAGCTGCCAGCCGTCGCCGCAGATCACGAACTCGGCATCGACCTCGCGCGCGGCGCGAATCAGCACGGCGACGCCCTTGGGGGCGACGACGCGACCGGCAAAGACGACGCGGCGGCGACTGGCATGTCCTGAGCCCGCTGCGGTCTCCAGCGTCGAAAAGAGCGGAATCACAGTGCGCGGTGTGACATCGTTCGCAGCGAGGTGACGGTCGATCGCGCTGGAGTATGAGACCGCCAGGTCGGCGTCGTGCAGAGCGTCGACCTGGCGACTGGTTTGCCGGTAGTCCGACGGCAGTGAACGGGGGTCGAACGTGTGCGCGCATCCACGCAGCAGCAGGTTGGGCACGCAGCCCGGGCCGTGCGCGCGCGTGCACTCCTCGCCCGGGCGGAAGTAGTACATCGTCGACGTGCACGCCGTGTAACCGTGGGCGGAGATCACAACCGGTGCAAGCGTGCGAAGGAACTTCAAGACGTCCGGATCCTCGAATTGGTGAAAGTGGATTATTTCTGGACGGCACGGCAGCGCATCGCCCAGCCTGAGCTCTGGTGAAAGCCGCTCGTTGAGCAGCTCCGGGGTGTGATGCACGGTGATACCCGCGACCGGTGCATCGGACCCCACGTGTGCCGCGGCGACGCGAACGTCCACCCCTCGGCTCGCGAGGGCCGTGGCGCTGGCCATCGCATGTGTGGCTACTCCCCCGTCCCTGGCCCAGCTGAGCGTGACCAGCAGCAGCGAGCTCAGCATCGCCGGGATCTTGGCTCATCGCGGGCTGTCCGCGACCCGCACGGCCGGCGCGAAGGCTCGGCTGCCCGCGGATGAGCTCCTGCGATCATGGGTTTTCGATGATAGCCGGGGCCGGTGGGCGCCGCAACGAGTCGGGGGAGAGATGGCTTGCGGCGTGCCGGGAGGCGAACATGCCGCCGGTATTATCCGGCCGTGTGAAATGGCGCAGCTATCGATTCGACCTCTTCCTGGTTATCACCAATCTGCTGCTGCGCGCTCCCGGGCACCGCTTCCGCAGAGCCGTCCTCAGGCATCTCGCCCGCTTCCAGATCGGCGATCGCTGCGCGTTCGAGCGCGGCGTTCAGATCACCGCGCGAGGCGGCGTTCGCCTGGGTGAGAACTGCAACATCAACGACGGCGTGCTGCTCGACGGTGGTGGCGGGCTGGTGATCGGCTCGTTCGTCAACGTGTCGCCCCGCGCCGAGCTGTTCACGACCGAGCACGATCCAGATTCCCCCGCCTTCGAGGGCCGCAGCCGCGAGGTTGTGATTGGCGACCGTGTTTGGATCGCCGCACGCGCGATCGTGCTCCCGGGAACGACCGTCGGCGAAGGCGCGGTCGTCGCCGCCGGCGCCGTCGCACACGGCCAGATTGCCCCCTGGTCGATCGTCGCAGGCAACCCCGCCCGCGTGGTCCGCTCGCGCTCGAGAGAGGCACAGGCCGAGCTGCCGGTCTACACGCGCTTCCTGCACTAGAGGTCAGTCCCGCCGCCCTGCAGGTCAGGTGCGCCGCGGACCTCCGCGGCGGATCGTCACGCCGCCGGCTGCGAGGAGCTTTCGGGCGCCCCCGCCGCAGGTGCCGCCGGGGCGGCGGCGATCTGCAGCGTCACGGGTTCACTGACGGTTGCCTGGTTTTCGAGGCCGCCGGGGACCCTGATGCGCATGACCTCGGTGCCAGGGTGGTAGAAGGCGCGGGCGATCGTGTAGCTCAGGTCGCCGGCGACGGCGGCTTCGGCGACGTCGTGGAAGCCGATGCCCGATGAGTTGCGCCGTTGCAGGTAGACGAGCTTCCCGCCCGCGCTCGGCGCGACGGTTCCGGCGAACGTCACCTGCTGTCCGGTCTGCCACGCGGTCGGCATCGAGGCGAGCGTCAGCGCGTAGCGCACGCCCTCGAACAGGATCGTCGACGTGTCGGTCGCGTCGCTCACGCGATAGGAGGTGTTCGCGGACGGCGTCTGTGTGAAGGAGTAGTTGCCGGCCGAGTCGGTCGTGGTTTGTGCGGCCGGGGCGAACGCTCCGTCGCCCGTGCGAGCGAGCAGCGTGACCGGCTGGCTGACCGCTCCGGCCGCGACTCCGCTGAGCGTCACCGGCTGGCCGGATGAGATCGGATCGGCCGAGGCCTGCAACGTCAGCTGCGGGTTCTGCGGCTGGGACACCTCGTAGTTGATCGGTTCCGATGCGGCAGGGGTATTGAGCCGGCCCGGGTGCACGACCGTTCGAATCGTCAGCTCGCCGGGCGTCCTGAAGCCGTGCGCGATCGAGTAGCTGCCATCGGCGCCGACGTGGCCGATCGCGACCGAGCGCCACTGCTCACCGCCGGTCGAGTAGGCCACCTGCAGCACGACGGCGGCTCCGGGCTTGGCGGGGCTGACGGTGCCTGTGAAGGTGGCCCTGCGCGAGGCGCGCGCCTGCCCGTGCACGGTCGATGTCTGCGCCCCCGCCGTGGGGCTGTTGAGGGTGATCGTAGGGGCGACCCTGACGGTCGTGTGAGCGCCTCGGCGCCCGAAGCGGACGCGGAAGATCGCGTTCGAGTCGATCGCGGGCGGGGTGAATTCGTAGGTGCCGTCGGCGTTCGCCGTGGCGGTGCCCACGGCGAAGAAGCTCGAAGGGCCGGCGCCGAGAGCTCGCTCCTCGACGGTGATCGGCGTTGCGGCCGCCGCGGCATTGGCGGCGGTCGGACAACCGACGCTTCCGAGCAGCCCCACGGTGTCGCCCGCCGTGATCCGATTCGAGCTCGCTTCGAGGCTTATGCGACAGCCGCCGAGAGCGGCAGCCGATCGCCGTGAGGGGTCCGAGCCGACGCCGGCTTCGCCGCCGGCCGGGCTCGCTTCACCGAGTCGTTCGACGGCGTGGCCGCTGCCCCGCCGCGAGGCGCGTTCTTCGGCGCGTGCAGCTCGTTCTTCGGCACGCTCGGTCTGGCGCTGTGAGCGCTGCGCCTGTCGTTCGCGCCGTTGCGCAGCGCGTTCTTCGGCGCGGGCGAGCCTTTCCTGTGCCCGGCCGGCTCGTTCTTCGGCCCGCCCCGCTGCGTCGGCCAGCCGCGCGTGAGCGCGCTGGGGCTGCGCGAAGACGGGCGGTGCCAGCGCGGCGCTCGCGGTCACTGTCGCGAGGCAGAGCAATACGGACGAGCGGCGGAAGCTGGAAGGCTGGTTCGGCAACGTTTGGTCCTGACGTCGAGGAGGGAGCCCCGTGGGAGCCTCGTTGGCGCTTCTATCGGCGCTCGCTCGCGGATGCTTGAGATGCGCGCAGCTCGCCTGGACCACCTCGCCGGGGCGGCTTGCGGCAGTGCTCGGATCGCGCGCCTGCTCGCACGCCCAGGGTCATGATCTATGTTGCGCGAATGTGCGGAATCGCAGGGAGCACGCAGGATCCGGACGGTCGCGCGGTGCGAGCGATGTGCGCGACGCTGCGCCATCGCGGTCCGGACGACGAGGGCGTGCACACGGACGCGCGGACGGGGGTGACGATCGGCGCACGCCGCCTGTCGATCATCGACATCGACGGCGGTCATCAGCCGCTCAGCAACGAGGACGGCTCGGTGTGGGTGGCATTCAACGGCGAGATCTACAACCACGCTCGCCTGCGCGCCGATCTGCTGCAGCGTGGTCACCGCTTCTCGACGAACGCCGACACCGAGGTCCTCGTGCACCTCTACGAGGAGTACGGCGAGGCGTTCGTGCACGCGCTCGAGGGAATGTTCGCGTTCGCGCTGTGGGACGCGCGCTCCGATTGCCTGCTGCTCGCGCGCGATCGCTTCGGCGAGAAGCCGCTGTTCTGCACGAGCACGACGGGCAACTGCTGTTCGCATCGGAGCTGACGGCCCTGCTGGAGGTGAAGCCGCACCTGCGCGAGCTCGACGCGGCGGCGCTCGACGCCTTCTTCGTGTTCGGCTACGTGCCCGGTCCCGGCACGATCGTGCCGGGCGTGCGCCAGCTGCCACCCGGGTGCATGTTGCGCTGGCAGCGCGAGTCAGGGCGCAGCGAGCAGTCCCGCTGGTACTCGCCGCCGCAGCAGGGCGTGTCCCGGCGCGAGCCGATTCGATCGCTGGCGGCCGAGGCGAAGGCGCTGCTGGGCGAGGCCGTGCGCACGCGGATGATCGCCGACGTGCCCGTCGGCGTGTTCCTCAGCGGCGGGGTCGACTCGACGCTGGTCGCGTCGGTCGCCGCCGAGGAGTCCTCGCACCAGCTGAAGACGTTCACGGTCGGCTATGACATCGGCACGGTCAGCGAGACGGCGCGCGCCCGCGAGGTCGCAGAGCGGCTGCAGAGCGACCATCACGAGGTCACGCTGACCCAGGCGGACGTCGCTTGGCGGGTGCCGGCGGTGCTCGCCGCGCTCGACCAGCCGCTGGCCGACAGGGCGACGATCCCGCTGCATGCGCTGTCGGAGTTCGCGCGCCCGCGCGTGACGGTCGCGCTCGGCGGCGAGGGCGCAGACGAGCTGTTCGGCGGCTACCCGCGCTACCGCTGGCTCGAGCAGGCCAGGCGCGTGCAGGCGACGCTGCCGGACTTCGCGGTCGGCTCGCTCGCGGGCGCGATGCGCCGCTCGGCCCGATGGGCCCCGGCGGCGCGTGTCTCGACGCGGCTGGCGCCGACGCCGATGCTCGAGCGCAACCTCGACTGGGTCACGAGCGAGCGGCGCCACAGGCGCGAGGGTCTGTACGGGCCGCGGCTGGCGCAGCTGGGCGCCGAGCAGGTGCTGGACGGTCTCGCCGCCCATGCGGGCACGCTCGACGGCGGCTCGTGTGCTCGCTGGCTGATGCACCTCGACCAGGTCCACTACCTGCCCGACGACGTGCTCGTCAAGAGCGATCGCGCGAGCATGCTCGTGTCGCTGGAGCTGCGCACGGCCTTCCTGCATGCCGGCCTTGCCGAGCTCGCCGGCTCGATCGACACGGCGATCCATCTCAAGGGCGACGGCAAGGCGCTCGTGCGGGCGATGCTGCCGGCCGGGGTGATGCCCAAGAGCGGTTTCGGGCGCTATCGCAAGACGGCGTTCCGGGTTCCGGCGGCAGAGTGGCTGCGCGGTCCGCTGGCATCGGTCATGCAGAGTCAGCTCGAGCGGGGGGCGATCTACCGCGAGGGCTACTTCGATGGAGCTGCCGTGGGCGAGCTCGTGCGCGAGCATGCGGCGTGCGACCGCGATCACAGCGATGTGCTCTGGCCGTTGCTGTCGCTGGGCCTGTGGGTCGACCGCTTCTACGGGCTCGATGGCCCGTAGGCAGCCGAGCGAAGGGGGGCTGCCACGGCTGCTCATTCTCACGCCTGACTTCCCTCCGGCGAGGGGCGGCATCCAGGTGGTGGCGCAGAGGCTCGCGACCGGCCTGCACGGGATGCAGACGCGCGTGCTCACGCTCGACTCGCCGGGCGCCGGCGAGTACGACGAGGCCACCGGGCTCGACGTCAGGCGCGTCCGAGCGCGCGCGCTCCCGCGCAGCGCGCGCAACCTGCTGCTCAACGCTGCCGCGCTCGGCGACGCGCTGCGCTTCCGCCCGCAGGCGGTGCTCAGCCTGCACATCGTCGCGAGCCCGGCCGCCTGGGCGATACGCAGGGCGCTCGGCGCACGCACGATCCAGTACTTCTACGGCGATGAGATCGGCGCCAAGCCGAAGCTCGCGGCGTTCGCGGCGCGCCGGGCCGATGCTGCGATCGCGATCAGCGCCTACACGGCAGAGCTGATCGCCGCCGCCGGCGCGGTGCGGGCGCAGACGACGCTGATCGCGCCCGGCGTCGACATCCCGGCCGAGACGACGCCGCTGCCCGCGGAGTGCCCGACGGTCCTGACGATCTCGCGGCTGGACGAGCGCTACAAGGGGCACGACGTGATGCTGCGGGCGTTCTCGCTGGTGCTCAGCAAGGTCCCCGACGCGCAGTGGGTCGTGATCGGCGAGGGCTCGCTGCGCCCGGGGCTTGAACAGCTCGCCCGCTCCTACCGAGTCGATCGCGCGGTCAGCTTCCTCGGCGCAGTGGACGACGAGCAGCGCGACGCCTGGCTGAGGCGTGCGGACGTCTTCGCGATGCCGAGCCGCCTGCCGGCGGGTGGCTTCGCCGGCGAGGGCTTCGGGATCGTCTACCTCGAGGCCGGTGCGTTCGCCAAGCCGGTCGTCGCAGGCAACGTCGGCGGCGCGCTCGACGCGGTGCTCGACGGCGAGACGGGAATGCTCGTCGACCCGCTCGACCCGCTGGCGGTGGCCGAGGCGGTGACGCGCCTGCTGCAGGACCACGCGCTGGCGCGGCGGCTGGGGGAGGCGGGGCAGGCGCGGGCTCAGCTGTACGCGTGGCCGAAGGTCGTCGAGCGCGTGCAGGCGCTGCTGCTCGACCAACTGCACGGACGCACGACCCCGTGAGGGTCCTCCTCGTCAGTCACACGGCCGTCGTCAGCGGCGCCGAGCGCTCGCTGCTCGATCTGCTCGCCGGCCTGCCCGACACGGTCCAGCCGCTGCTTGCGACGCCGCCGGGCCAGTTGCAGGAGCTCGCTCACGAGCGGGGCGTGGCGACGACGGCGATCAGGGGCACGGCGGGCAGCCTGCGAGTGCACCCCCTGCACACGCCCAAAGCCTTGAGCGAGATGGCGATCGCCGCGTGGCAGGTGCGCCGCGCGGCGGCGCGGCATCGCGCGGAGGTCGTGCACGCCAACTCGATTCGCGGCGGGATCGTGCTCGCGCTCGCCCGCCTGCGTGGCAGGGCGAGGATCGTGCACGTGCGCGACTGCCTGCCGCCGGGACGCGTCAGCGCGGCGACGCTGCGCCTGCTCGCAGCGACGGCGACGACGATCGTGGCCAACTCCGAGTACACGGCCGCTTCGGTACGGGCGCGCGCGCCGGCGGCGCGCGTGGAGGTCGTCCGCAACGCGGTCGATCTGCGCCGCTTCGATCCGGCGACGATCGACAGGACTGCTGCGCGGGCGCGCCTGGGAGAGGACGACGGGCGGCGTCTGCTGCTCGGCGTGGTCGCGCAGCTGAGCCCGTGGAAGGGGCAGGACACGGCGATCGAAGCGCTCGGCGCGCTGCAGCGTGAGGGGATCGACGCGCGGCTGCTGCTGATCGGCGCGGCCAAGTTCGTCGCGCGTGCGACGCGCTTCGACAACGAGGCCTACGTGTCGGCGCTGCACGAGCTGGCGGCGCGCGAAGGCGTCGCCGAGCGCGTCTCGTGGCTGGGCGAGCGCGAGGACGTGCCGGAGCTGATGCGCGCGCTCGACGTGCTGCTGCTGCCGTCCTGGGAGGAGCCGTTCGGGCGCGCCGTGATCGAGGCGATGGCGCTTGAGGTGCCGGTGATCGCGACTGACGTCGGCGGCCCGCGCGAGATCGTGCGCGAGGGCCGCGAGGGCCTCTTGCTGCCACCGCGCGAGCCGGCCCGCTGGGCGAGCGCGATCGCCCGCCTCGCGGGGGATCCAGAGCTGGCGGCGCGGATCGGCCGAGCGGGCCGCGAGCGTGCGCAGGAAGCGTTCACGATCGAGCGCCACGCTCGTGCGACGCTTGACGTCTATGAACGAGCCATCGCCAGGTCACACGGCCGCGAGGGCTGAGCGCGTGGCGGGCGCCGAGCGCCGGCCCGCCCAGAACCCGCGCGGTCTTGCAAAAGCGCCATTTGCACCCTAATGTTGGAGGAGGGTCGGGGACTTGGCAGCGCGTGAGACGTGCAGCTTGCAGCTCTGGACGCCAACCGAGAACACAAGGCAACTTCGAGTCAGGGTCAGCTAGCACGGATGCACACCACCTACCACCTATCCCACCTGCGCACGCTCGAGTCCGAGGCGGTCCAGGTGATGCGCGAGGTCGCGGCCGAGTTCGAGCGCCCGGTGCTGCTGTTCAGCGGTGGCAAGGACTCGATCGTGCTGCTGCGCCTGGCCGAGAAGGCCTTCCGACCGGGCCCGTTCCCGTTCCCGGTGATGCACGTCGACACGGGCCACAACTTCCCGGAGGCGATCGAGTACCGCGACCGCCGTATCGAAGAAGTCGGCGAGCGGCTGATCGTGGCGAACGTGCAGGACTCGATCGACCAGGGCCGCGTGGTCGAGGAGACGGGACCGCGCGCCTCGCGCAACGGGCTGCAGACGGTCACGCTGCTCGACGCGATCCGCGAGCACGGCTTCGACGCGGCCTTCGGCGGCGCGCGCCGCGACGAGGAGCGCGCGCGGGCGAAGGAGCGCATCCTGTCCTTCCGCGACGAGTTCGGCCAGTGGGAGCCCCAGCGCCAGCGCCCGGAGGTGTGGTCGCTGTACAACGCGCGCCTGCGCAAGGGCGAGCACGCGCGCGTGTTCCCGATCTCCAACTGGACGGAGCTCGACGTGTGGCAGTACATCGCCGAGGAGGAGCTCGAGGTGCCGTCGATCTACTTCGCCCACGAGCGCGAGGTGTTCGAGCGCGATGGGATGCTCTACGCGGTCAGCCCGTTCGTGCAGATGATCGAGGGCGAGCAGCCGTTCGCGGCGACGGTGCGCTACCGCACGGTCGGTGACATGAGCTGCACGGGGGCCGTCGAGTCCTCGGCCGCTACGCTCGAGCGAGGTGGTCGCGGAGATCGCGGCCACGGAGGTCACGGAGCGGGGGCAGACGCGTGCGGATGACCGTGTCACCGAGGCGGCGATGGAGGACCGCAAGCGTCAGGGCTATTTCTGATGAAGATTTTCATTATTAACATTAATTCGAAGACGATTGCTGGAACGGTGTGCCTGTGAGCAGCGATCAGAGCAGCAACGGCAGCGCGCCGGGCGCCGCGGTTGGGGCAGGGCGGGTGGCGACGGCGACGGCGGGCGGCGCGGAGGGTGCGCGCGAGCTGTTCCGGCGACTGTCCGAGCGCCCGGCCGACCTCTTGCGCTTCGCCACGGCCGGCTCGGTCGACGACGGCAAGAGCACGCTGATCGGGCGCCTCTTGTACGACTCGAAGCAGGTGCTGACCGATCAGCTCGAACACGTCGAGCAGACGAGCCAGCGGATGGGCCACGACTTCCTCGATCTCTCGCTGCTGACCGACGGGCTGCGCGCCGAGCGCGAGCAGGGGATCACGATCGACGTCGCCTACCGCTACTTCGCCACGGCCCAGCGGCGCTTCATCATCGCCGACACGCCGGGCCACGAGCAGTACACGCGCAACATGGTCACCGGCGCCTCGACGGCGGACCTCGCGATCGTGCTCGTCGACGCGCGCAAGGGCGTGATCGCGCAGTCCAAGCGCCACGCCTTCATCAGCTCGCTGCTGGCGATCCCGCACGTCGTCGTGTGCGTCAACAAGATGGACCTCGTCGAGTACGACGAGGCCGTGTTCGATGGGATCGTCGAGGAGTTCAACGACTTCGCGGCGCGCCTGGAGATGCCGGACCTGACGTTCATCCCGATCTCGGCGCTGCACGGCGACAACGTCGTCGATCGCTCCGAGAAGATGCCCTGGTACGAAGGCCCGCCGCTGCTCTACCACCTCGAGCACGTGCACATCGCCTCCGACCGCAACCTGATCGACGTGCGCTTCCCCGTGCAGTGGGTGATCCGCCCGCCGGCCTCGAGCGTGGCCGACTACCGCGCCTACGCCGGCCAGGTCGCCGGCGGCGTGATGCGCGCGGGCGACGAGATCGTCGTGCTGCCCGGCGGGCAGCGCTCGACGATCGCCGGCATCGACACCTTCGACGGGCCCGTCTCGGAGGCGTTCCCGCCGATGTCGGTGGCCGTGCGCCTGGCCGACGACATCGACGTCGGGCGCGGCTCGACGATCGTGCGCCCGCAGAACCAGCCGACCGTGGCGAGCCGCTTCGAGGCGCTGCTCTGCTGGATGTCCGAGCGCCCGCTGGAGAAGCACCGCCGCTACATCGTCAAGCACACGACGCGCACGGCACTCGTCGGCGGCATCGACGTGCGCTACCGGATCGACGTCGAGACGCTGCACCGCGACGGCAGCGCCTCGACGCTCGAGCTCAACGACCTCGGCCGCGTGCAGATGGAGCTGAGCGCGCCGCTCGTGTTCGACTCCTACAGGCGCAACCGCACGACGGGCAGCCTGATCGTGATCGACCAGGCGACCAACGAAACGGTCGCGGCCGGCGTGATCCTCGACACCGAGGTCGACGCCGAGGTCGAGGCGAAGACCGAGCGCAGCCCGAACGTGCGCTGGCAGGGCACGCGGATGACGCGCGAACGGCGCTGGAGCTCGCTCGGGCACCCCGGCGCGACGCTGTGGTTCACGGGGCTGCCGGGGGCCGGCAAGTCGACGATGGCCTCAGCCGTCGAGGAGCGCCTGATCGGGGCCGGGCAGTCGGCGTTCCTGCTCGACGGCGACAACCTGCGCCACGGGCTCAACGGCGATCTCGGCTTCGACGAGAACGCGCGGCGTGAGAACGTCAGGCGCACGGCGCACGTCGCGCGGCTGCTGGCCGAGTCGGGCACGATCGCGCTCGTCAGCCTCGTCAGCCCCTATCGCGTCGACCGCGAGGCGGCGGCGGCGCTGCACGGGAGCGACGAGCTCGAGTTCCTCGAGATCTTCGTCGACGCGCCGCTCGAGCTGTGCGAGAAACGCGACCCGAAGGGCCTCTACGCGCGGGCTCGCGCCGGCGAGCTGAGCGGGCTGACGGGCGTCGGTGCGCCGTATGAGCCGCCGGCCGAACCCGACCTCGTGCTCGGCACGCTCGACGAAACGGTCGAGCGTGGTGTCGAGCGCGTGCTCGAGCTGCTCGCACAGCGCGGGCTGCTCTCAGAAGCCGGCTGACGCGCCACCGCTCAGCGGCGCGACGGGCGAACGCGCCGGCGTCTTGCTCGCTGCGCTACTTCGGGGCGGAGTGCAGCAGCACGGCCGAGCTCGTGCCGGCGACGAGCGGGCCCTTCTTGCTCGGCTCCACACGCGCCTGGTAGCTGCCGCCCCTGAGCACCTTGACGATCGCGCTGAAGCGCGAGACGGCGCTCGTCCCACGCTTGACCTTCGTCGAGAACTGCGTGGCGAAGCGCGTCGTGCGTTCTTCGGTCTTTTCGGTTTTGCCCGGGCGCACCTTCTTG
The DNA here is from genome assembly GCA_963717665.1 of uncultured Solirubrobacteraceae bacterium. Lineage (GTDB taxonomy): Bacteria > Actinomycetota > Thermoleophilia > Solirubrobacterales > Solirubrobacteraceae > Palsa-744. The sequence goes on along the minus strand of OY970348.1, from coordinate 1,399,643 downwards.
CGCAGCTGGAAGGACACCTTCGCGCCGACGGCGGCCGGCGTGACCGTTCCGTACAGCCGCACGATCCCTTTGCGGCTGGACGTCTTGACTTTCAGCGTCACGCGGTAGGTGGCGTCGACGGTCACGATCGAGCTGTACACCGGGCGCGGGTCGAGCGTGCTGATGCGGTACTGCGTGGTCATCGCCAGGCGGGGCACGCGGAAGCTGAAGAGGCCCGTCGGACCGGTGACGGACGGCAGACCGACCGTCGTGAACTCCGTGAGGAACGGGTACGGGCTTTCCTGCAGCACGATTTTGCGCGCCGCGTTGCCGGCGCCGGTGAGCGTGCCGCTGAGCGTGACCGAGCTGCCGTAGACGGTCGCGAGCTGCGGCTTGGTCAGGCTGAGCTTGGACCTGCGCGTCGTGCTCGTCGTGAACGTCCGGTCCTTGCCCGGTTTCGACGGCCCGAACGAGTTGCTCGCGACGAGGCGGTAGTGGTAGCCGGGGAGGATCCCCGGCGCGGCCTGGCCGACCTTGACCGACGCCGTTCCGGTGGGCAGCGCGGCGGGCGTGGTCTGCTTGCCGTAGGCCACGGTCGCGCCGTACTGGAAGAAGTAGGTCGTGGCGGCGCCGCGCGGGTTGACCGATCCGAGCAGCGTCACCGAGGCGCCCTGCACGTGCGTCTGTCCCGTGACGACGGCCGGTACGCCAATTTTGACGGCGGCCTGGGCGGCCGGCGCGAGCGCGGCGAGCGCCGACACGTAGACGCAGGCGAGCAGTGCGCGGAGCGATGCGCGGTGAGCGACTTTCCCTGTCATCTGCGCTTCCCTCCGTTCCCTTGCTCGCCTCGTCCGGTCTTCATTTCCTCGCGGCACGGCTTCCGCACCCGGCGGATGCCATTGAGAACACCCATTGCGGGCGTTCGATGCGGCGCGAGGGAGTGATCGTAGCCACTATCGACGGGCGCTTGACAGCTCGCGCGACAGGGCTTTCACCAAATCGTTACGCCGCTGAGCCCGCAGATGTCGAGCATGGAGCGTGGTCGAGCCTGTTCGGGCTCGCGTATCTGCGATCAGCGCGCCGAGCAGCAAGGCATCTCAGCCAACGTGTCCACCGAATCGATCGAGTCGATCGCCAGCCAAGCTCCTGCGCCCGCGCCCGCGCCCGCGCCCGCGGCGGTGTGCGCTACCTGCGGCTCGCCGCTGGCCGAGGACCAGCGCTACTGCCTGCAGTGCGGCGAGCGTACGATGCCGATGAGCAGCGTGCTGCAGGGAGGCGCGCCGACCGCCGCGCTTGCGCTCGGCGGCGGATCGCAGACGGGTGGACCCGGCTCGGCCCCTCCCTCGGCGCCGGGCGCGACCCCGCCGGCTGCGGGCGGCGGCGAGCCGGCGGGCCGCGGCAACGCGGTGACGGTCATCGCCGGCGTCGGTGTGCTGCTGCTGGCGATGGGTATCGGCGTGTTGATCGGCCGCTCGGGCGCCTCCAAACCAAGCGCGGCCGCGGCGCCGCAGGTGATCACAGTCTCCTCGGCGCCCTCTGCCGGGACGACGCCGGCGGCGGAATCGTTCACGGGCGACTGGCCGGCCGGATCGAGCGGCTACACGATTCAGTTACAGGAGCTGCCGACGGCGAGCACGCAGGTGAGCGCCGTGCAGGCGGCCAAGAGCGCGGCCGAAGGCAAGGGAGCCAAGGCGGTCGGTGCGCTCAAGTCCGAAGAATTCTCGAGCCTGCCGGCGGGTAACTACATCGTCTACTCGGGCAAATACACGAAGAAGAGCGAAGCGGACAAGGCACTCGGTCCGTTGAAGAAGAGCTTCCCGGGAGCGAAAGTGCTGCAGGTCGGCTCAGCCGCCGGCGCGTCCGGCGACAAAGGCGCCCGCGCGGGGTCGGGCGGCGGGGGCAAATCGGGCGTCGGCTCGAGCCCGAGCAACCCGGCCCCGCCAACGGTCGTCGAAAGCCTCAAAGGAAAGAGCGGCAAAAACTACGAGCAGGAATCGAAGAACCTGCCGAACGTCGTCGAAACGGGCTGAGTGGTGAGCAGCCTCGGTGACGCGATCGGCAGAAGGACGCGCGGACGCGCGGACGCGGCGCAGCCCGAGCGCCCCAAGCAGACGCCGGTCCCGCCGACGCGCCCGAGCGAGGACGACCGTAGCGAGCTGCGCCGGCGCCGCGACGCGCTGGCCGAGCAGGTCACGGAGCTGCATTGGGATCTCGGCGGCCTGACGTATGAGATGGCGATCCGCGATCACTTCCGCCTAGACGTGCTTGTACGGCGGGCGGCGACGCTGCAGGAGCGCGACGCCGAACTGGCCGAGGTAGAGCGCCTGCTGGCGCTGGAGGAGAGCGCGAGCGTGGGGGCGTGCCCCAACTGCGGAGCTCCCCACAGTCGCGGCGCCGCCTTCTGCTGGCAGTGCGGCGCGGCGTTGATGGAGCGCGCGCAGAGCTCGGTGCTCGAGCCCGCGCGCGCGGGCGAGGAGTCGACCGCCGTGATGCAGGCGCTGCTCGCCCCCGAGGCTGCTCGCTCGCCCGGCGAGGAGTAGGGAGGATGACGGGCAGGGGTCTCGCGGGGGGCGTCTGCGCGGATTGCGGTGCGCGCTTTGATCGCGGGCAGCGTTACTGCCTGCAGTGCGGCGAGCGCCTGGGATCGCGCAGCCCGCAGCTGCTCGGCCTGCTGGCCGGCGCGCGAGCGCGCGGCAGCGAGGCGTCCCCGTCGGTTTCGCCGGCGGCGACTACGTCCAGGCCGGGGCGACGGGGAGCAGTCGGGCGCAAAACGCCGAGCGTCGTGCTCGCGGGCGTGAGCGCCCTGCGGCTGCCCTCGCGGCGCGTCTCGGCGGTGCTGCTGCTGGCGTTCCTCGGTTTCGGCGTGCTGCTCGGCAATGCGGTCGGCTCGCGGATCGACTACTCGGCTGCGGCCGCGCGCGGGCCGGTCAAGCTCGTGCTGCCGGCCGCGAGCCCGGCAGCGAGCGGAGCAGGCGGCGGGGAAGCCGAAGGCGCCGTCGAACCGCCGGCGGCGGTCGAAGAACCGACACCGGAACCGGCCACGCCGGAACCGGCCACGCCGGAACCGGCCACGCCGGAACCGGCCACGCCGGAACCGGCCACGCCGGAACCGGCCACGAGCACTCCGACGGCGACACCGAAGCAGGGCGGCTCGACGCAGACCGGCAAAGGCGGCGCCGAGGGCAAGCACGGCGAATCCTCGCCGGGTCCCGCCGCGGCAGCGCCGAAGCTGCCGGCCGTCAAGCACGTGTTCGTGGTGATGCTCTCCGACGAGTCCTATGCGTCGGTGTTCGGCCCGGAATCGAAGGCGCCGTACCTCGCGCGCACGCTCGAGAAGCGCGGCGAGCTGCTCGTCCGCTACTACGCGGTGGCGCATCAGCAGCTGGCGAACGGGATCGCGCTGATCAGCGGGCAGGGGCCGACGCCGGCGACTGCCGCCAACTGCCCCACCTACACGGCGCTCACGCCGGCCACGATCGGCAAGGACGAACAGGTCGTAGGCGATGGCTGCGTGTATCCGCCGACAACGCCGACGCTGCCTGGTCAGCTCGAAGTCAAGCGCTTGACCTGGCGCGCTTACGTGCAGGGGACCGACGAAGCGGGCGCGGGCGCTCCAGCGTGCGCGCACCCGGCGCTCGGCCAGCCCGATCCGACCTCGGCGCCTGCCTCGACATCGTCGTATGCCACGTTCCGCAACCCGTTCGTCTACTTCGAAGGGTTGAGCGCATCGTCTTCGTGTACTGCCGACGACGTCGGCTTCGGCGCGTTGTCCGCCGATCTGGCGAGCGCCAAGCGCACGCCGAGCCTCTCCTACATCGTCCCCGACCGCTGCCACGACGGCAGCCCCGGGCCGTGTCCCGGCGGCGGCCCAGGCGGCTTGCCGGCTGCCGATGAAATGCTTCACGAGATCGTGCCGAAGATCCTCGCCTCGCCCGCCTACAAGCAGGGTGGGCTGCTCGCGATCACCGTCGACGAGGCGCCTTCGAGCGGTGAATTCGCCGACTCGAGCTCCTGCTGCGCCCAGCCGAGCTTCCCCAATATGCCCGCGCCGAGCGGTCCCGCCGCCGCGCTCGGGCCCGAAGGCGGTGGCCAAGTCGGCGCGCTGCTGCTCTCGCCGTTCGTCAAGGGCAAGAGCACGAGCCAGGAACCGTACAACCACTTCTCGCTGCTGCGCACGATCGAGGACCTGTTCGGCCTCAAGCACATCGGCTACGCCGGTGCCGCCATGGTGCAGTCCTTCGAACCGGGGCTGTTCGTCGCGAAGCCCTTGGGCTGAGGGCTGGGCCGTCTGCAGGCTCCAATCCAGCCTCCCCGATTAGGAATGAGCGCCCACAAATTCACATACGTTCCGCCGTACCGCCTGCGGCCACGGGAGCCGAATCTGCCTTCCCGATAGAGACGCTGGTGAGTGCTGGCGGCGCTCCACAGCTCGGACGGTCGCGCTTTTCCCGTCCAGCGGCCCTTATCGACGCAGCCGGGATCATGACGACATGCGGAATGGCGAAAAGCCGTGGATATCCGTGTTACACAGAGCGCATTTTGCGGCCTTTTAGTGCTCGGGCCTTTGCGGTGGGGAGGCAGTTGGCCGGTAGTGTTTCCTCAAGTCAGCCGGTACGCCTTGGGGAGCGCCGGCGGCGCCTATACACGAGCAGGAGGGGGATCCAAATGCCACGACTTTTCGTGAGGTGCGCGGTCTGTGTCGTGCTTCTCGCCGCAACAGCCATCTCGGCGGCGCCTGCCTCGGCGACCGAAATGGGCGCTTACGGGTGGGGCATCCGCCTGTTGGGTGACATCGGCGACGGCAACTTCTCCGGCCCGACGTGCTTGAACAAAACTTATCAGTGCGCCCAGGAAGCTGTGCCCGTCAGCGGGCTCGGCAACGAAAGCGGCAACTCGGTCGTCGCCGTCGCTGGTGGTGAATTCGACAGCATGGCCCTGCTCAGCAACGGCACCGTCGTCACCTGGGGTACCGACGGATCCGGACAGCTCGGGAACGGCACTCCGCTTGAAGCCAGCGCGGTACCCGTCGCCGTCAGCGAACTGACGGGCGTGATCGCGATCGCAGCCGGGCGCGCTCAGGATCTCGCGTTGCTCGAAAACGGCAAGGTGATGGCTTGGGGAGCAAACGGACACGGGCAGCTCGGCGACGGTACGACGACGAACCGTGCAGCCCCGGTGGAAGTTCCGGGCCTGGAAGGCGTGACCGGCATCGCGGCAGGTGGCGAGCACAGCCTTGCCCTGCTCAGCGACGGCACGGTTCGGGCGTGGGGCGCCAACAAATCCGGACAGCTCGGAGACGCCAAAGCAAGCGGCCTGTACAGCGCTTCACCGGTTCAGGTCCTCGGCAAAAAAGGCAAACCGCTGACCGAAGTGATCGAAGTCGCGGCAGGCGGCTTCGGAAACGACGGCGATGAGGAGGACAGCCTGGCGCTCATCAGCGACCACGGCGTCGACTCGTGGGGCAACAACGAGTACGGCCAGCTAGGCGTCGGCACCAAAGCCAAACACTCCACCGCGGTGGAAATCACGGGGTTGCCGTTCTACGTCAAACAGATCTCGGCGGGCGCGCGTCACAACGTGGCCCTCACGACGATCGGAAAAGTTTTGACCTGGGGCTGGAACGGCAGGTCTGAACTCGGCTACGGCACGCCCGAAGAACACCCGCAGAGCACAGTCCCCATCGAAGTCGCCGGACTCTCTGAAATCACGTCGGTCTCGGCGGGCGAATCGTTCAGCCTCGCCTTGCGCAGCAACGGCACGGTGGCAGCGTGGGGCTGGAATGCCTACGACGAACTCGGCGCCTTCGATGAAGTCGGCGAACCCGAAGAACGGGCCGTGCCCGTCACGGTCACCGGCCTCGAAGGAGCAGTGGGAATCGCAGGCGCGGGCGAGCACGCCCTCGCCTTCGGCCCCTGAGCGGGGCTTCGCCGGCCGGCGCAAGGCGCGGCAGGCCAGCAGCGAGCTGGAGCATGAGCTCCAGCTCGCTGTGAATTGCTTGGCCGGATGCGAGCTCGCGACAACTGCTCGCCTCGCGACCGCGGAAAACGGCTTGGGAAGCCAGTAGAGCCCTACTTCCCGACCACGCCCCGGCAGCGTTAGAGAAGTCGGTCGATCACTTGCTCAAGCGGCGGCAGGTCCTGGTCGACGATCTGAAGTACCCGGTCGATGTCGATCTGGAAGTACTCATGCGCGATCAGGTCGCGCAGCCCAGCAATGTTCGCCCAGGGGATCTCCGATGTTGAATCGCGAGTCTCCGGGGTCAGGTGCTTGACGGCCTCGCCGATGACCACGAATTGAAAGAGCAGGGCGTCGTCCTTCTGTGCATGGTCGTGCTCGGCGCTCGCCAAGTGCTTGCGGATCGCGACGATCGCGTCCTTGATGTCCCGCAGGCGATCACGCTCCTGGCGAGTCACAGCGGCACAGCCTCGGCGAGCACCTCCGCACGGATGTGCTCCTTGAGCATGTCGGGCGTCGCCACGTCAACGGGGATGCCCAAGACCTCGGCCGCGTCGCGACGGAAGCCAATGAGATCCAGAAGCGTTCTCCCCGGTGCGAGCTCGACGAGGAGGTCTATGTCGCTGGCGGGGCCAGCTTCGTCGCGTGCGATCGAGCCGAAGACGCGCACCCTGCGTACACCGTGCGCGCGAGCACTGTCGAGTAGGCCGCGGCGGTTGCGACGCAGTTGCTGTGCGAGGGGTCCGAGCTGGGCGCGGACCGAGCTCGCGCTCGTCGTTCGCTTGTCCGCGTCGCTAATGCGAAGCTCCAGCAGTTGTCCGCATCCGCGTAGAAGGCGCTCGAGGGTGGGGAGCGTGGGCAGGGCGGCCCCGGTCTCATAGCGAGCGAGCGCGGGCTGAGACGTGCCAGCCTTCCTGGCTAGATCGGCCTGGGAGAGTCCCGCGCGAGTCCGCGCATGCTGGACGGTTGCAGCTACGTTCATGTGCGCAATCATATCGATTTAGGTATAATCTGCCAAGAGGATCTCCGCCTCGGTGGCCGGACGCGCTTACTCGGTTCGACTCCTGTCGCTACCGTCTAGCGCGTGGCGATCCAGCGCATGGAGCACGTGGGCATCGTGGTCGACGACATCGCGGCCGCGACGGCGTTCTTCGTCGAGCTCGGACTAAAGCTGCAGGGCGAGGCGTCGGTCGAGGGCGGTTGGGTCGACCGCGCGGTGGGGCTCGACGGCGTCCGCGCAGAGATCGCGATGCTGGAGACCCCGGACGGCCACGGACGGGTCGAGCTGGCGAAGTTTCACGCCCCCTCGGGTCCGGGCGGTGACGAGCACGCGCCGGCGAACGCTCCGGGCATCCGCCATCTCTCATTCTCAGTCGACGAGATCGACGCCGTCGTCGCCGGCCTGCGAGCCCGCGGCGTGGAGCTCGTCGGCGAGGTGGAGCGCTACAAGGACAGCTATCGGCTCTGCTACGTCCGCGGCCCAGAGGGGATCATCGTCGAGCTGGCAGAACGCCTCGGCTGAAAGCTGCGGCTCATCGCGCATCGGCGCGGCGCCGTCACGGATCCGCTTACGACACGCTCCTGACACTCATCCGGATGTGACCGGCGTAGGGCGAGCGTCCCATCACAACCCACGACTAGGTTCGCTCGATGAGCCGGGCCTCAGAGCGACAGCCGTACACGGTCATCTACGACGTGGACGCCGTCAGTGAACTCGTGACTGCGTGAAGTCGAAGGACGCCAACCGCTCGATCCTCAACGCGGTCCTCAAGCTCTGCGAAATGGGCGAGCGTCTCGAGCCTCCTCACATGAAGCCCCTCCAGGGCGCTGGCGCGAGCGGGCTTCGTGAGCTGCGTCCTAAGCAGGGAAGAAGCGACTGGCGCGCGGTCTACCGCCGGGCCGGTCCGATCTACGTGATCCTCGCGATTGACCGCCACGCAAACTTCCAGTCATTGATTGCAAGAGCCGCAGCGCGTGCTCGGAGATACGACGACCCCACTTGATGTTCGATAAGCTAGGACCTATCATGATGACCGCGATGGCAGAGATACCGAGCACGTGGCCAAAGGGCGCCAAGACGCACGAGGAGGTGCTGGCCGCCCACCTGGCATCGGACCCCGAGTTCGCCGCTGAATGGGAGCGCCTTGCCCTGGCCCGCATGGTCGCGGTCCAGCTGATCGGCCATCGAGCGGATCACGGACTCTCGCAGCGTGAGCTTGCTGGGCAGCTGGGCGTGAGCCAGCCACGCGTCGTCGAGCTGGAGTCGGGCGAAAAGAACCCGCAGATCGAGACGCTCGTCAAGATCGCGGCCGCCACCAGGCTCGAGTTCGTGATCGACGTCGCGCCGATCGGGCGCGAGCCGAAGCTGGTCGGCAAGGCCGTGAAGGACACGCCCGCGCACGTCTATGCCGGAGCGTCGCTCTTGGTCGCCGGCGCCTGAGGCGTCGAAGCTCAGGCCGCGGGCGGCGGTGTCGCGGCGCCCGTAGGAGCGCGCGTACCGGACCGCTCGTATCGAGCCGGCGCGAGCCCTGCCGTCTCGTTGACCCCGAGCGCCGCGAGCTCGTCGTAGGTGATCGCTTTGCGCCGGCGCCCGGCGCGGTCGAGCACGTGGTCGAGCGCGAGCATCTGGCGCGGGTGCTGCAGGTCGGCCGGGTGCAGGTCGACGCGCAGCGTGCGCCCGCCGAGCATGCCGCCGGCACGGATCAACGCCGGTGAGAGAGCGCGTTGCAGCGCGCTCGCGTTACCCATGCCCCAGACAGGGGAGAGCAGCCGCGTGCGCTGCTCGCCGGCCGGCTGTGTGCGGCGGTGCACGCCGAGCAGGCCCGCCCACCAGCGGAAGTGGTGTGGCAGCACGCTGCGCAGCTCGGGGGTGTAGGCATAGGCGGGAGCGACGAAGCCGTCCGGCTCGATCCCCGCGAGCTTCAACAGGCGCCAGCCGGCGTTGACGGCGCGTTGCGTCTCGGCCTCGTCCAGGCCGACGAACTCGCCCGTGCGTCGCGCGGGGTTCGCCAGCAGTGATCCCGCGAGCGCGCCCCCGCGGCGCGTGCGCTCATGCTGGAAGCCGTGCTGTGCGATCGAGTCGCCGGCGCGGCGCCGCTCAGCCAGCCAGCTCGTCATCTCGGGCGAGCGCTCGCCGACCGGATGCAGGTCGCGCGCGGGGATCACGAGCAGCGTGACGCGGTCGACGCCGTGGTCGTCCAGCCAGTCGCGGATCAGCGCGCAGCGTTCGAACGTGGCCGGCTCGACGTCGTGCAGCGCGACCGCGATCGTGCGCGGCTGGACCGAGCCATGGCGCGCGAGCGAGCCGCGGGGGAAGCTAGGCGGCACGCGCCATCCTCCCGGGCTCGCGGGCGCTCAGGAGCAGTCGGTAGCCGTCGCCGAGCCGCTGCAGCGCCTGCTCCCAGGTGCGCTCGCGCACGGCCGCCAGGCCACCGCGCGCAAGGCGCTCGCGCAGCTCGGGCGTGCCGGCCAGCTCGAGTACGGCGTCGGCCAGCGCGTGCGCATCGGCTGCGCAGAGCAGCCCGCTCACGCGCTGCTCGATCAGCGACAGCGGACCGCCCTCGGCGACGGCGATGACCGGCAGCCCGCTCGCCTGCGCCTCGAGGACGACCTGGCCGAAGGTGTCGGTGCGGCTGGGGAAGAGGAAGACGTCGGCGCTCGCATAGGCGCGGGCAAGGCGCTCGCCGTCGACCCAGCCGCGGAAGTGGGCGGCCTCGCCGACGCGTTCGCGCAGGCGCTCCTGCTCGGGGCCGCCGCCGACGAGCACCAGGCGTAGCCGCGGCTCGCGCGCCCGTGCCTGAAGGAATGCGTCGGCGAGCAGGTCGGCACCCTTCTCGCGCGTGATCCGCCCTGCGTAGAGCACGTCGATCGAGTGCTCCGGCTTGGCTTCGCCGCGCGCCGCGAGTTCGCGCAGGCCGTCCTCGCGCAGCTCGGGGTCGAAGCGCTCGGTGTCGACGCCGCGGTCCCAGCGCGCGACCTTCTCCGGGGCCACGCCGATGCCGGCGAGCGTTGCGTCCGATGCCGGGCTGGGGGAGAGCACCAGGTCGCACGCCCCGTAGAACGTTGCCACGCCGAGCGCCATCGCCTGCGCTACGCGCTGCTCGCCCGAGCGCAGGCCGGCATAGGCGGTCAGCTCGGTGTGGTAGCTGCCGAGCAGCGGCACGCCGAGGCCGCGGCTGACGAGTGCGCCGACGATCCCGACCGGGCCGGGAGAGCAGACGTGGATCAGGTCGAAGCCGCCGTCGGCGATCGTCTGCACGGCCGCCGAGAGGCTCGGTACGCCGATCTGCAGGCCCGGGTAGTAGGGCACCTCGAACTCGGCCACCGCAGAGAGCCGGCGGTCGACTTCGGGGTCGGTGCCGAGCACCTCGATCTCGAAGCCGCGCACACCGCGCGCGCGGATCTCCTCGACGGCGCGCGTGACGCCGTGCGTGGAGCCGATGCCGTCGGCGAGGATCGCCACGCGCGGGGTCTCGCCGTCCTCGCGGCGCGTGTCGAGCTTCGCGCGCTCGTTGGCGAGGAAGGCCGTCGCCGGGGCGTAGGGGATCGCGGCCGTGCAGCTTGCAAACAGCTCGCCCGCGGCTCCGGCTACGTCGCGCTCGCCCCGCGCGGCGGCGAGCACCTGCTCGATCGCTACGCGCAGCTTGCGCTCGTGCGCGCGGCACGCGCGGCGGTAGAGGTCGGAGTGGCTGAAGCCGTCCTCCTGCATGTAGGCGATCAGCCCCGCCTCGTCGAGGTGGTCGAGCTCGACGGCGGCGAGCCAGGCATGCAGCAGGCAGCGCGCGTCGGCAGGCGTCACGGCGCCGCCGCCGTCGGTCGTGCCGTGGCGCGCGTCGCCCTCGTCGAGCAGGCGCTTGGCCATGTTCAGCACGGCCGCCGGATCGAGGCTCTCGGGCGGTCGCGTCGTTGCCACCGCGGCCGAGCGACCGGGCGGCGAGCGCGATCGCCGCGTGCGCCCACTTGGCCGCGCTGCCCTGTGCTCCGCCCGCGTTCACGCGCCCGGCGCGCACGTGGGCGAGGAACTCCTGCGGCGTGCGCGCCGGCGGGCGTCTCGTCCAGGTGCGCCCGATATCGACCCCCGCGTGGTCGTCGGAGCCGCCGATGCCCGCTGCCGTCGAGCGTCGCGACGTACGTCGCCGCCGGCCGGTTCAGCTCGCGTGCGCGAGCGCCGTTGCGCACCTCCCAGACGTCGAACAGCTGCGCCAGGCGGCGCCGGTGGCGCGCGCTCAGCGGCGCGCCGACGTGGTAATAGGGGTGCGCCAGCGCACAGGCGATGTCGCGCTCGTACATGTACGCGGCGCACAGCTCGACGTCGCCGCGGTTGGTCTGCAGCCACTCGTGGTCCTCGACGGTGATGTCGTAGCACAGCACGTGGACCGCCTGGGGCTCGCCGCGGAAGTGGGCCGTCAGCTCCTCGGAGACGAACACGTCGGGGCGCTCGGCGATCTGCAGCACGCCGGCGATAGTGTCGTGGTCGGTGATCGTCACGAAATCCATGCCCCGGCGCTTGGCCAGCTCGTAGACCTCCTCGGGCGGCGTCGCGCACTCGGGCAGGCCGGCCGCACGCTGCACTCCGAGCTTGGACTCCTGCGAGGCCGTCGAGTGGCAGTGAATGTCCGCTCGGCAAACCTCCGCAAAGCTCTGTGCAGTCCTTCCTTGACCGTCCATACCAGTCAGATTCCCCTGCAAAGCCCCAGCTTTTGTGACCAGGGGGAAACGATCGTGTGAAGTCACTGTGAAGATCCCACCGGGCGCTTGGCGCGTCTGAGGAGCAGGGTCCATCCGTCCTCGCTGCGGCGTTCGGACCAACGCGATCCATAAGCTGTCGGGCCGTGCAAGATCCGATCTCCTACTTCCAGGCGGTCGTCCTCGGCCTCACGCAAGGAATCGCCGAGCCGTTTCCGATCTCGAGCCTCGGCCACGGCGTCGTGCTGCCGCGGCTGGCCGGCTGGCACATCCATCAGAACGACAAGTTCTTCCTTACGTTCCTGATCGCCACGCACCTGGCGACGGCGATCGTGCTGCTGCTGCTCTTCCTGAAGGACTGGATCCGGATCGTGAAGGGGCTCGGGCGCTCGTTGCAAATGCGCGAGATCCGCGAGGACGACCGCGACGCGCGGCTCGGCTGGCTGCTCGTTGTCGGCACGATCCCGGTCGGCATGATCGGGCTGGTGCTGCAGGACCCGCTACGCAAACTGTTCGCCTCTCCGCAGACGGCCGCGGCCTTCCTGATCGTCAACGGGGTCGCCCTGCTGGCGTTCGAGCGGCTGCGCCGTCGCCCCCCGCGCCCGGGGACTACCCGGGCGACGTCGACGCGCGCCTGGCCAAGCTGAGCTGGCGCCAGGCGATCGCGGTCGGTACCTCGCAGGCCGCGGCGCTGATTCCCGGCATCTCGCGCTCTGGCTTCACGATGGGCGGAGGCCTCTTGGTCGGGGCTCTCCAACGACGACGCCGCCCGCTTCGGCTTCCTGCTCGCCACGCCCGTGATCTTCGCCGCCGCGGCCCTGAAGGTGCCTGAACTGCTCGGTTCGGCCGGCGACGGCGTGCGCGGGCCGGCGCTCGTCGCCGGGCTGTGCGCGGCCGCGACGACGTTCTTCGCCGTCAAGTTCCTGCTGCGCTTCTTCCAGACCAATCGCCTGACGCCGTTCGGCGTCTACTGCATCGGGCTCGGCGTGATCTGCACGCTCGTGTTCGCGCTCGGCGGTTAGGCGCCCGCCGCGCCGCTCTGCGTCTTGGGCCCGGTCTGAAACCAGGCGAAGGCGAAGCACGCGAGCGCGACGACGAGCGCGGCGATGCCGTGCTTGGTGTGATGGTGTGTGGCCTCGGCGTCGGTCGCGGAGACGTGGCCCGGGAAGAACGACGGCAGCGAGTGCGCCGGGTCGACGAAGTAGATCACCGCGACGACGATCAGCAGTACGCCGAGCAGCGCGACCGGGAGAATCAGCTTGCGTGAATTGGAGCCCATAGCTCCAGGATCCTAAAGCAGAGCCGGCTCGAGCAATCGACTGCCTGGCCGGTTGTGGGAAGGACGATTCAGGCGATCCTTAGGTGGTAGTCCATGATTGACCGGATGCCCGTTCCGCGGACGCCATCGAAGATGTTCGAGACGCGCAGCCAGGCCTGGCGCGAAGTCGGCCTGCTGCGCCAGATAAGCCCGCGCGTGGTCAAGCGGGCGCGCCTGGAGGCGCTCGTGCTGGTGCCGCTGTTCGTCGCCTTCGTCGTCCTCTACGACCACCGCGTCGAGCTGTTCGGCGGCGAGACGCACACCTATCGCGACTCCCGCGGCGTCCTGCACCCGGCGCACAAATACCTCGAACCGGCGCTCGAAACGCCGATCACGGCGGTCGTGGTGATCGTGCTCGTGATCCTTGGCTGGGCGATCGCGCGCGACATCGGACGCAGCCTCGGGCCGCCGCTGTTCCGCCGCCTGGACCCCGCGACGGCGGGCACCGTCGGGATTTCTGATCCGCCTGCTGACGATCATCCTCGCGCTGCTCGTCGCCTTTCGCGTGGCAGGCATCCAGGCGCGCACGCTCGCGCTCGGCGGCGCGTTCACGGCCGTGATCTTCGGTCTCGCCGCGCAGCAGACGCTCGGCAACGTGATCGCCGGCACCGTGCTGCTCAGCGCGCGCCCGTTCCGCGTCGGCGACCGCGTGCGCCTGCAGGGCGGTCCGCTGGCCGGGCAGATCGAGGGCACGGTCTCCTCGCTCGGGCTGCTGTACACGACGTTCGCCAAAGGCGAGGACTCGATCATGGTCCCCAACAGCGTCGTGCTCAACAGCGCTGTGATCCCGCTGCGCGAGCCCGAGGCGGTCAACCTGCGCGCGCGCCTGCGCGCCGGGATGACGCCGGCCGATCTGCAGGAGCGGCTCGAGGCCTCGCTGCGCACGCCGCTGCGCGACCCGCCGCGGATCACGCTCGAGGAGCTCGACGGCGAGGAGGTCGTCGTGCGCATCGCCGCCACGCCGCGTATCGCCGCCGAAGGCCGCCAGCTGGCCAGCGAGCTGCTGGGCATCGTCTCGCGCGAGACGCGCGCCGGCGCCGAGACGCGCCCCGACCGCGCCCCGACGCCCAGCGACGGCGAGAGCGAGAGCACCACCCCAGAGTCGCCTCAGCAGGACGGCGAGGGCGGCGCGGGCAACGGTCACGCGCCACCACCCGCTCCACGGCCTGCGCCCCCGGCGAGCGGTGGCTCGGGCTCCGAGCGCTAGGCGCTCGCGCGCGCCGGCGTCTGCTTCACGGCGTAACGCAGGAACAGGTGCGACTCGTTCTCGAGTACGCCGAGCAGCTCGAGCTCGGCGGGCGCCGCGAAGGCGGCGCCGGCGAGGATCCGCAGCGCCTCGCCCGTCGCGTCCTCACCGCCGGCGAGCTTGGGCGCGAGCGAGAGGAACAGCTCGTCGACGAGCCCGGCGAGCAGCAGCTGGGTGTTCAGGTGCGGTCCGCCCTCGCACAACAGCGTTCGTACGTCGAAGCGCTCGCGCAGCTCGCGCATCGCCAGCCGCAGGTCGAGCTCGCCGTCGCGTGCCGCGCGCACGTACTGCACCTGTGCCGCCGTTTCCGGCAGGCCGGCCGAAGAGGAGGTGACGATCACGACGCGCGCTTGCGGCTCACCGAGCAGCGGTGTGTCGGGCGGCAGCGACAGGCGTCCCGAGACGATGCACGCGAGCGGCTCGGCGCTCAGCCCGTGCTCGACTCGCTCGCGCCTCACGCGCTCGTCGGCGATGATCCGCCCGTAGCGCTCGACGCGCACCGTGCCCGCCCCGGCCATCACCGCGTCGACGCCCCCGCGCAGCGCGTGGAACAACTCGCGGTCGGCACGGTTGCCGATCGCGCCCGAGCGCCCGTCGAGGCTCGCGCGGCCGTCGAGCGTCGCGGCCATGTTGAGGATCAAGTAGGGACGGTCGCGATCGTCGTGGGCGCGGGCCTGTGCACGCTCGGTCAGCTCGAGCCCGTCCACGATCTCCCGCGCATCGGCGCTCGAGCCGGGCGGCAGCAGCCGCTCGAAACGGGCGACGGACGCGGCCGTCGCACCGGCCGGGTCGGCGGGGCTCGGAGGTGCGCTCATCCATCCACCCTAACCACCCTGCGTGGTGCTCGCCGTCGGCTCTCGCAGCCCGGAAAACCTGAGCGTGAGCAGGAGCATAAATAGATCGTCCGATCTTAAAAATTTGACAACACGGGCGTACGAGTTCCTGCTACGGTCCCGCTTGACTGGCCGGCGCATAGACCGGCGAAAGCAGTGCAAGCGCTCGCAGGTCGAAGCTTCATGAAGCATCCTCCGCGTGCAGCACGCACATACCGTGGAGGAGTACCCACATGCCTACTGGCACCGTAAAGTGGTTCAGCGACGACAAGGGGTTTGGTTTCATCACCCCCGACGACGGCGACAAGGACCTGTTCGTTCATCACACCGGAATCAACGGCGAGGGCTACCGCTCGCTGCAGGAGGGTGCGAAGGTCTCCTACGACCCCGAGCAGGGCGACAAGGGCCCGAAGGCCGTCAACGTCTCGACGATCTAGTCGCGCACGCTGAGCCTGCGGCGGCGTTCGACGCGGCCGCAGCGGTCTAATCTTCAGAGGGCTCGCTACGGCGGGCCCTCTTTCATGTCGAGCGACGCGAGCACACTCCCCCTGCGCAACACGCAGGTCGGCGGCCCGGCGGTAAAGCGCGGGCTGCGCGGCCGCGTGGGGACGCTCGCACGCGCCGGCGAGGCCACCTGGCCCGGCGCCGTGTGCCTCGTCGTGATCGTGCTGTGCAGCGTGATCGTCGTGCTGATGGCCGCCAACCGGCCGAGCGTGCTCTCGGCGACATCGCACGCCAACTACTTCCCCCACTGGATGACCGGCCCGCTCGGCGGGCTGTTGCCGTGGATGACGCGCAGCACGGTCACGCTCAAGTACCTCTTCTCGGGCGCGATCGTGGCGATGTACGTCAGCTACGTGGCTGCGCTCGCCTACGTTCCGCGGCTGCGCGCACGCTGGGCGATCGTGACCGTTGTGGCAGTGCACGTCGTCGTTCTTCCTCTCGCCGCCGCTCGCGCTCACCGACATCTTCAACTACGTCAACTACGGGCGCATGGAGATCGTCCACCACCTCAACCCGTACACGACGATCCCGATCCTCGAGCCGCACAACGACCCGAGCTACGCGCTCTCCAACTGGCATCAGCTGCTGAGCCCCTACGGCCCGCTGTTCACGACTGCTCACGTTCGCTCGTCGTGCCACTCGGCGTGGCCGCCACCTTCTGGGTGCTCAAGGGCGTGCTCGCGCTCGCCGAGCCTCGCCACGCTGCTGCTCGTGTGGAAGTCGCGCGCGCTGCTCGGACGCGATCCCGTCAGAGCGATCGTGCTCGTCGGGCTGAACCCGATCGTGCTCGTGTGGGGCCTCGGCGGCGACCACAACGACTTCCTCATGATGTTCCTCGTCGTGCTCGGCTTCTACCTGCTGCTGCGCGCGCGCCAGCGCGATCACGAGCAGCTCAGCGAGGACGGGGTCGATGGGCCCTTTGCGCCCGCCCCGCCGCCGACGCTGCCCGCCTCGCTGGCCGACGTTCGCGCCGCCGTGGCGGAGGTCCCGTTGCGCGAGCGCCTGCGCGAGTGGCTGTTGCCGCTGTCCTGGCCCGAGATCGGCGCCGGCGCCGCGTTCGTGTCGGCCGTCGCCGTGAAGGCATCCGGCGCCGTGCTGATCCCGGTCGTGCTCGCCGGCCTGTTGCGGATGCCGCGACGGCTGGCGCAGGTGCTGCTGGGCATGGCCGTGACCACCGCCGTGATCGCCGCCGCGAGCCTGATCGCCTTCGGCTTGCACTTCCCCGACCTGAGCACGCAGAGCCGTCTGATCACGAGCGTCAGCGTGCCCAACCTGATCGGCCTCGCGCTCGGCCAGGGGGGCGAGACGGACTGGCTGCACACGCTGCTCAGCGCCACGCTGATCGTCGCCGTCGCGCTGTGCTGTGCGCAGGCGTGGCGCCGGCGCTCGGCGCTCACCGCCGCCGGCTGGTCGAGCGTGGCGCTGCTCGTGACGCTCAGCTGGGTGCTGCCGTGGTACGTGCTGTGGGTGCTGCCGATGGCCGCCCTGTCGAGCTCCGTGCGCCTGCGCCGCACCGCGCTCGTGCTCGGCGCCTACCTGATCATCGCCTGGGCGCCCGCCTCGGGGCAGCTGTGGAACGCAATCCGCTTCCACCCCGAGAAGACCTCGCTCGGGCGCCTGCACCAGCGCTACGTCAAGGAGCTGTTGAACTAGTCCGCGTCGCTCGGCGGCCGGCGCTCGCGCTTGCGCTGCGTGCCGCGACGCTTGGCCGACAGGCGCCGCTCACGCGAGGCGGCCGTCGGTTTGGTCGCGCGCCGGCGCTTTGGCACGAGCAGCGCCTTGGCGATCCGCTCGGCCAGCCGCGTCAGCGCGAGCTCGCGATTGCGCGCCTGCGAGCGGGCGTCCTGCGCGACCGCGACGACGCGCGGGCCGGCGCGGCTGAGCAATCGCCGCCGTTGTG
This sequence comes from uncultured Solirubrobacteraceae bacterium, assembly GCA_963717665.1. Classification (GTDB taxonomy): domain Bacteria; phylum Actinomycetota; class Thermoleophilia; order Solirubrobacterales; family Solirubrobacteraceae; genus Palsa-744. The sequence goes on along the minus strand of OY970348.1, from coordinate 1,382,223 downwards.
TCTCGCTGAGGCTCTCCGAGGCGAGCACATCGAAGCACGCTTCTACGCGTGAGGCCGTCACGTTTGCGTGCTGGCCCCCAGGGCCCGAGGAGCGGCTTGCGCGGACCGTCACCTCGCTGAGCGGGATCGTCAAGCGCTCGTTCACGCGCAGGCGTCCGGCTGTAGGCTCGGCCTCGCTCACAGCATTTCCTCCGACTCGGACTGCGCCCCCGCGCTTGCCGCTAGCTCGGCTGCTGCGACTGCTGGTCGCGCAGTTCGTGCAGCGCGCGCACGCGCTCCTCTTCGCCCTCGGGCAAGCGGCCGTCGCGTCCGACGTAGCCGTCCTTGCCGCCGGCGCACACGTAGACGGCGTCGACGTCGCCGACGTTGCGGACCTTGCGCACGGTTGCCGCGTCGACGCGCGCCATGGCGCCCTCGCCGAGCGTGTGCACCGAGCCGTCGCCGAACTCCATCTCGATCGTGCCGCGGTGCACGAAGTAGAGCTCCTCCTGGGTGTCGTGATAGTGAAAGCCGCTGTCGATCCCCGGCGGCATCACGATCGCGTTGACGCCGAACGCCGTCACGCCGAGGCCCTTGCGGATCTTGCGAAAGCCCGGCGCCTGGCCGAGGTCATCGAGGTTGCCGACGGCATAGCCCTCGCCTTGGGTCACTGCTGGGTACTCGGCCGAAGCCTCCATCTGCGCCTCCAATCTCAGAACGGTCTCGTCAGCGACAGAGCTTCGCAGGCCGCGCGCGTCAGTGGTCGGCGACGTAGCCACCGTCGGGCTCCAGCGGGCGCTGCTCCTGGGCCCAGCGCATCAGCCCGCCGTCCATCGAGAAGGCCTCGTAGCCGGCCGCGCGCAATGCCTGTGCGGCCATCGTCGAGCGAGCGCCGACACGGCAGTAGAAGACGACCGGGCGCGAGGAGTCGAGGCCGGCGGCCTGCTCGCTCAGCTTGGTCAGCTCGATGTGCCGCGTGCCGGCGATGTGCCCCGCCTCGCGCTCGTAAGGCTCGCGCACGTCCACGACCTGCAACTCGTCGTCCTCGGCCAGCCACTCGGCCAGCCGCTCTGGGGCGATGTCGATCTCGCTGCTAGGGGCCGGGCTCACCGGATCCAAGCTATCAACGCCCCGGCGGCTCGCCTCCTCCGGCGCGCGGCAACGCTCGTCCGCCTGCCGCGCCGTGGGCGGCTCACGATCACTAGGATCAGCGACGATGGAGGCAGTCGGCGAGGTCTACACGATTCCCCAGGAGAACCTGGACTTCTGCGAGACGATCGGCAAGATCGCGCGCGAGCGGATCGCGCCGCGCTCGGCCGAGATCGACGAGAAGGCCGAGTACCCGTGGGACGTGCGCAAGCTGCTCTCCGAGCAGGACGTGCTCGGGTTGCCGTTCGGAACGGAGTACGGCGGCACCGGCACGGGGACGCTGATGCTGAACATGGCGGTCGAGGAGATCGCCAAGGTCGACGCCTCGTGTGCGCTGATCCTGATGGTGCAGGAGCTCGGTACGCTGCCGATCCAGCTGTTCGGCTCTGAGGAGCTGAAGGAGCGCTTCCTGCCCAAGTGCGCGACCGGCGAGTGGTCGCCCGCCTTCGCGCTGTCAGAGCCCGAAGCGGGCTCGGACCCGGCGGGGATGATCACGACGGCCACCAAGGACGGCACGGAGTGGGTGATCAACGGGACCAAGAACTGGATCTCCAACCTCGGTGTGGCCGACTTCTACATCGTCTTCGCCGTCAGCGACAAGCAGACGCGGCGCCTGAGCGCGTTCGTCGTCGAGGCCGATCGCCCGGGCTTCAGCGTTGGCAAGCTCGAGCACAAGCTCGGCATCCGCGCCTCGCCGACGGGCCAGCCGATCTTCGACGAAGTGCGCGTGCCCGAGGAGAACATGATCGGCGAGGTCGGCAAGGGGCTGTCGGTCGCGCTCGGGACGCTCGAGCGCACGCGCCTCGGCGCGGCTGCGCAGGCGGTCGGGATTGCGCAGGGCGCGACCGACTACGCGGTCGCCTACGCGCGCGAGCGCAAGCAGTTCGGCAAGCCCATCAACGAGTTCCAGGGAATTCAGTTCAAGTTGGCCGACATGGAAACACGCACGGCCGCCGCGCGCGAGCTGCTCTACAAGGCCTGCGCGATGGCCGATCAGTGGCATCCGCTGCGCGCCAAGTACTCCTCGATGGCGAAGGTCTTCTGCTCGGACACGGCGATGGCGGTGACGATCGATGCGGTGCAGGTGCTGGGCGGCTACGGTTATGTCAAGGAGTATCCCGTGGAGCGAATGATGCGAGACGCCAAGATCACCCAGATCTACGAGGGCACGAACGAGATTCAGCGGCTCGTGATCGGCCGCACGCTCAAATAGGCAGCGGATGCGCTCGTCGAGGCCGCCAGCGAGTGCCTCCGGTCATCTTCGCCGCGTCGGCATGGCCGCCCTGGTCGCGCTCTCGCTGGGGCTCGTGACGATCGTCGTCGGCCAGGGCTTCAGCACGATCGGCGCTGTGCGAGCGCTCGAGGACATCGCGCTCGGGGTGATCGTGGCGGCCGTGCTGATGGGTGCAGCCGCGTTCGTCGCCGTGCGCATGGCCGGCTGGCGCGACCCCGAGTCCGAGAGCGAGTTCGACGAGATCGTGCGCCACTCCGAGCATCTCGCGCGCGAAGGGCTCGTGGTCGATCCCGAGGAAAGCGAGTTCATGGAGCTCGACCCGCTCGACGACGAGGACTTCGAGGAGCTCGTGCGCGATGCGCTCGACGACCTGCCCGACCTCTTGCGCAATGCACTGCAGCACGTCGCCGTCGTGATCTCCGACGGCGGGCGGCGCGCGGGCGCATATGGGCTCTACCAGGGCGACGGCGCGACGCGCGACGACTTCCATGACCGGATCGTCGTGTTCCGCGACACGCTGCGGCGCGACTTCGGCCACGACCCTGAGCTGCTGCGCGACCAGGTCACGCGCACGGTGCGCCACGAGCTCGCCCACCACGTCGGCTTCGACGAGCTCGGCGTCAGCAGGCTTGACCTTTAGGCCCCATTAGACTCAGGCGCGATGACGGCGCCGGCAAAGCCATCTTCACCCGCGGTCACAGCCGCCGATTCGAGCACGGGCTCGGTCGCTGCGGCTGACGCGAGCACAACGGGATCGGTGCCTGACTTCTTCATCGTCGGGCATCAGAAGTGCGGCACGACGGCGCTCTATCTGATGCTCGCCGAGCACCCGCAGATCTTCATGCCGCGCGACGTCAAGGAGCCGTGGTATTTCGCCCGTGAGCTGCGCCCGCGCTCGCCGCAGGCCGGCACGCGCAGCCGCCCCAACACGCTGGCGCAGTACACGTCGCTGTTCGCTGGCGCCGCGCCGGGCCAGCTCGTCGGCGAGGCCTCGCCGATGTACATTCGCTCGCGCTTGGCGCCGGGCGAAATTGCCGAGCTGCGCCCGGATGCCCGGATCGTGGCGATCCTGCGCGAGCCGGCGAGCTTCCTGCGCTCGCTGCACATGCAGCTGGTGGCCGCGCACATCGAGTCCGAGCGGGACTTTGCCCGGGCGATCGCGCTCGAGCCCAAGCGGCGCGAAGGCAAGCGGATCCCGCGCCGCTCGGTCTCCCCACCGTCGCTGCTCTACTCCGACCACGTCCGCTACGCCCAGCAGCTGCGCCGCCTGCACGAGGCGTTTCCCCCGAAGCAGGTGCTCGTGCTGATCTACGACGACTTCCGCGAGGACAACCTGGGCACGGTCCGCCAGGTGCTGAGCTTCCTCGGCGCCGATCCGAGCGTGCCGCTCGAGCAGGTCGAGACCAAACCGCTGAAGGGCGTGCGCTCGCCGCTGCTGCACCGGCTGCGCCGACGGATCCGCCGCGCCGGCCTGAACCCGGCGGCAGGGGGAAAGCTCGCGCGCACGCTCGACTCCGTGGCGCCGAAGCCGCTGCGCCCCGATTCGCTCTCGGCGGCCTTCCGGCGTCTCACCTATGGACCGCAGCGGCCGGTCGACGAGCAGCTGATGCTCGAGCTGCGCCGGCGCTTCAAGGGCGAGGTGCAGGCCGCGGGCGATTACCTCGGGCGCGATCTCGTGACGCTCTGGGGCTATGACCGCATAAGCTGAGCAGCCAAACCGCACGCAGCGCTCACGACCAAGGAGAGCTCCCGAGATGCCCGAAGCAGTAATCGTCGACGCCATTCGCACGCCCATCGGCCGCGCCGGGAAGGGGTCGCTGAAGAGCGTCCGCGCCGACGACCTCGCCGCGATCCCGCTGCGCGCGCTGGTCGAGCGCAACCCCGAGCTCGACCCGAGCACGATCGTCGACATCATGATGGGCTGCGGCTTCTGTGAGGGCGAGCAGGGCTACAACATCGGCCGCGTCGCGGGCCTCCTCTCGGGCATCGACCACCACGTGCCGGCGACCACGGTCAACCGCTTCTGCGCATCCTCGCTGCAGACCGCGCGGATGGCCGCGCACGCGATCGAGGCCGGCGAGGGCGACACGTACATCGCGGCCGGCGTCGAGGCCGTCTCGCGCGCCGGCGGCGGCGCGCCGTTCGAGTTCAATCACGGCGTCGACGGCTCCGAGGGCTCGGCCTATGACGTCTACATCCCGATGGGGATGACCGCCGAGAACGTCGCCGATCGCTGCAAGGTGAGCCGCGAGTCCCAGGACGAATGGGCCGTGATCTCGCAGAACCGAGCCGTCGAGGCGGTTGCCAGCGGGCACTTCGAGAAGGAGATCGTGCCGGTCACGGTGCCCGCGCACAAGGACGTCGACAAGGAGGGCAACGAGATCGACGTGCCCGAGACGGTCGTCTCCAACGACGACGGGCCGCGCCCGGGTACGACGCTGGAGAAGCTCTCCTCGCTGCAGCCGGTGTTCAAAGAGGGCGGCACCGTCACGGCCGGCAACGCTTGCCCGCTGAACGACGGCGCCGCGGCGCTCTTGATCATGTCGGCCGAGCGCGCCAAGGAGCTCGGGATGAAGCCGCGCGCGAGGATCGTCGCCTCCTCGGTGGCAGGCCTGCGTCCGGAGATCATGGGCCTCGGCCCGATCCCCGCGATCGAGAAACTGCTGGCGGCGACGAAGATGACGATGAGCGACATCGACATCGTCGAGATCAACGAGGCGTTCGCCGCGCAGATCGTGCCGTGCAAGGAAGACCTCGGGATCGACGACGACAAGCTCAACCCGTTCGGCGGTGCGATCGCGCTCGGCCACCCCTTCGGCATGACCGGCGCGCGGATCATGACGACGCTGCTCAACGACCTCGAGACACTCGACAAGACGTTCGGGATCGAGTCGATGTGCGCCGCCGGGGGCATGGGCATGGCGATGCTCGTCGAGCGCCTGAACTGAGCTCGGCGCGCGCCACTGCGCGACATCTGACGAGCGAATACGCAGCTGCTCACGGGCGCGCTCGCACCCGTCGAGGCCAAGTGGATGGGACTCCGTCCACTCTGGCCGCGCGGCTGGCGGCAGATCGAGGCGCCTCGGCGGATCGCGCGCCTGCTGCCCGAGCGCCTTCGCTCACGCGAGGAAAGCTCTGGCTTCATGTTCGGCCTGCGCATGGTCGTCGCCGTCGCGGTCGCCTTCCTGTTGATCGGCGTCAGTGGCTTCCTGGCGCTCGAACACGAGCTCGCAAACAGACAGATCGCCGACTTCGCATCCAGTCAGCGCGCCGACGCCAGGAGCTTTGAAGCCTACGCAGCGCGTGCGCCGACGAGCTCTGCCGTGCTCGCCAACGTCGATCGCCTGCTGGATGCAGTGGCGTCGCGTCCCGGCACGCTCGAGGCGACGCTGATCGACTCGCGGCACAGGATCGTGGAGTCGGCAGACGACGCCACCGTGGGCCGCTTCGACTCGGACCCGCCGATCGACGCGGCGCTCCAGCGCGGTCTGCCCTACGCCGGACGCGAGAACGACCCGAAGGCCGATCGCCGCGACTTCGAGTTCGTCCTGCCGCTACGCGTGGGAACGACCCGCTATGCGTATGAGGTCACGTACGACCACCGTGCCTACGATGCCCAACTCGGCCGAGTGCGCACGATCGTGGCGGTGATCGCGCTGCTCTCCCTGCTCGGCGGCGGTGTCGTCTTCTATCTCGTCGGAGGACGCAGGCTGATGCGTGATCACCGCTCCGTCCTACGCCGCGCGACGCGCGACGGGCTGACCGATCTGCCCAACCAGCGGGCCTTCCAGGACGAGTTCCCCCAGGCGGTCGCCTCAGCGGTCCGCTACGGCGACGCGCTCGCAATCGCGCTGCTCGACGTAGACGACTTCAAGCTGATCAACGATCGCCGCGGACATCCGCAGGGCGACGCGATCCTCAGGCGCGTGGCCGCGATCCTGCGCGATTCACGGCCGGGCGATCGCGCGTTCCGGATCGGTGGCGATGAGTTCGCGGTGCTGCTGTCGCATACCGACGCCGACGGCGCTCGCGTGCTCGCCCGCCGGATCAGCCGCGCGCTTGCCGACGCCGGCGTGCAGGTGAGCATGGGCGTCAGCGCCCTGCGTCCAGGAGTCGGCGCCGAGATCCTGCGCGCCGAGGCCGACAGCGCGCTGTATGAGGCCAAGCGCAAAGGCGGCAATAGGGCGGCGCACTTCGAGGACATCCGCGCCCAGGTCGTGGTGACGACTCCCGAGAAGAAGGAGGCGGTGCGCCGGCTGATCGACGAGGGGTGCCTGAGCATCGTCTACCAGCCAATCTGGAACTTCGAAACGCAGAGCCTGCTCGGCATCGAGGCGCTGATGCGCCCCGATCCTCGCTACGGGCTGTCGGGCCCGATGGAGGCCTTCGACATCGCCGAGCAGCTCGGTCGCGTTCACCAGCTCGACGCGCTGTGCGTGCAGGCGGCGCTGCGCTCGGCCCCTGAGATGAAGCCCGGAGTGCTGCTGTTCGTGAATGTCCATCCACTGACGCTCGATCTCGATCCGGACGCCAGCGACTGGCTGCGCGATCCGGTCATGCGCGCCGGCCTCGCGCCCGAGCAGATCGTGGTCGAGGTCACCGAGCGCTTCGGCGGGCGCACGGCATCGGTCGTCAAGTGCCTGCGTGGCCTGCGTCAGGAGGGGTTCCAGATCGCCGTGGACGACGTCGGCACGGGCAACTCGGGCCTGGAGATGCTGCGTGAGCTCGAAGCCGAGTACGTGAAGATCGACCGCAGCGTCGTCGCCGCGTCGGCCACCGAGCCGGGGGCGCGCGCGGTGTTGATGGCGATGGCCACGTTCGCAAGCCAGACCGGGGCGTTCGTGATCGCCGAGGGCATCGAGGACGAGGAAACGCTGCGCTTCCTGCGCGCGATCCACGAACGCGACGTGTTCGATCACGCGATCATCCAGGGAGGTCAGGGCTTCCGGCTCGGGCGCCCCGAGCCGGCGGTTGCCCGCCGCCCGCAGGTGCCCTCGCAGTGATCCCGCCTGCGCCCGCGCAGGCGGGCCGGCGCTGAGCTCAGCGCGGGGGCATTCGCAACGCGCCGTCGAGCCGGATCGTCTCGCCGTTGAGCATCCGGTTCTCGACGATCTGGCAGGCGAGCTGCGCGTACTCAGCAGGAAAGCCGAGCCGCTGCGGAAAGGGGATGCCGGCGCCGAGCGCCTGGCGCGCCTCCTCGGGCAGGGCGGCGAGCAGCGGCGTGTCGAACAGCCCGGGGGCGACCGTGTTGACACGGATTCCGTACTGCGCGAGGTCGCGCGCCGTGGGCAGCGTCATGCCGACGACACCGCCCTTGGAAGCAGAGTAGGCGACCTGTCCGACCTGTCCGTCGAAGGCGGCGATCGAGGCCGTGTTCACGCATACGCCGCGTTCGCCGTCCTCGCCGGGCTCGCCGGCGATCATCGCGGCGGCGGCGAAGCGCAGCACGTTGAACGTGCCGATCAGGTTGATCTGGATGATCGTCTCGAACGGCATCAGCGGGTGCGGTCCCTTGGAGCCCGCGATCTTCTGCGCCCAGCCGGTGCCGGCGCAACAGATCGAGATCCGCAGCCCGCCGTCGGCCTCGGCGGCCTTGCTCACGGCGGCCTGCACCTGCTCCTCCTCGCGCACGTCGCAGGAGACGAACTGCAGCCCGAGCTCACTCGCCAGTGCGCCTGCCTTCTCGGCGTTGACGTCGGCGATCGTCACGATCGCGCCGCGCTCGTGCAGCGCGCGAGCGGTTGCCTCGCCGAGTCCTGAGGCGCCGCCTACGACGAGTGCTGAGCTGCCGACGATCTGCATCGCGGCGGACTCTACCCCAACGCTTCAGGCGCGGTCAGCGACCGCGCCGCCCTCTCAGGGACCTATACCAAGCTCGCCGGGTTGACCCGCGCGAGCGTCAGCGCGAACAGCTCGTCTGGGTCGGTGAACAGCCGCACGAGCTGCAGGCCGGCCGCTGCCAGGTCACCCTCGATCCGCTCTGATGTGAACTTGGCGCTGATCTCCGTGCGCATCTCCTCGCCGGCGTCGAAGTGCACCGGCAGGTCGAGGTCGCGCACGATCGTCGTGTGCTCGCGGCGCGAGCGCAGGCGCATCTCGATCCACTCGTGCTCGGGGTCGAACAGCGCGACGTGCTCGAAGTCCTCGGGCTCGAAGTCGGCGTCGAGCTCGCGGTTGAGCACGCGCAGCACGTTGCGGTTGAACTCGGCCGTGACGCCCTGCGTGTCGTCGTAGGCCGCCTCGCAGCACGACGGGATCCTTGACGAGGTCGGTGCCGAGCAGCAGGTGGTCCTCGGGGCCGAACAGGCGCGAGATCTCGCGCAGCACGCGGCGGCGGCTGCCGGGCGGGAAGTTGCCGATCGTGCCGCCGAGGAAGGCGACGATGCGCGGTCCGAGCGGCTCGGGCACCTCGCCGAGGTGGCGCTCGAAGTCGCCGATCACCCCGTGGACCTGCAGGCCGGGGTACTCCTCGGTCAGCTGCGCAGCGCACTCGCGCACCATGCTCTCGGTCACGTCGACCGGGACGTAGCGAACGAGCGTGCCGGCCTGCTCGAGCGCGTCGAGCAGCACGCGCGTCTTGCTCGCCGTGCCCGAGCCGAGCTCGACGAGCTCGGCGGCACCGGTGAGCGCCGCGAGCTCGGTCGCGTCGCGCTCGAGGATCGCGCGCTCGGCGCGCGTGGGGTAGTACTCGGGCAGCTCGCAGATCCGGTCGAACAGCTCCGCGCCGCGGGCGTCGTAGAAGTGCTTCGGTGGCAGTTCCTTGAACGGACGCGTGAGCCCGTCGAGCACGTCGTCGGCGAGCGAGCGCTCATGCACGCCGTCGAGATGGGAGTCGATGCGGATCGCCGTCTCGACGGCGGGCTGCGGTGGGGTTTGCGACGCCATCAGAAGGTCCCGAGGAGCCGAACGCTATCGCAGATCATCGCGCCGCTCGGCTCGCGTCCAGCGCTTGCCCTCCGCGGCCGTCGCGGGCGAGTCGCACGCCGGCGAAGATCTGCCTGCGCTGGGGGAGGTCCCAGTTGCGAAAGTGCGGGTTGGCGACGCGCTCGTCGGTTGCCCACGAGCCGCCGCGCAGCACGCGGTAGTCCTCGCCGAAGAAGACCTCCGAGTACTCGCGGTAGGGGTGCGCGACGAAGCCCGGATAGCCGCCGAACGTGCTCTCGGTCCACTCCCACACCCTGCCGACTCCGTCCAGCGGCGAACCTCTCAGCGTCGCCGCCTTCTCCCACTCGGCCTCGCTCGGCAGGCGCGCGTCGTGCGCGCGGGCGAACGCCTGCGCCTCGAACCAGCTCACGTGACAGGCCGGCGCCTGCGGATGCCCCGCGGCGATCGTCGGGTGCATGGCGCCCGCCTGCGCCTGCTCGCCAAGCCACGCCCAGCCGTCCTCTGACCACAGCTCCTCTCGCTCGTAGCCTCCGAGCTCTGCGAAGCGCAGCCAGTCGGCGTTCGTCGCCGGGCGGCAGGCGATCTGAAAGCTCGGCGTCTGCTGCTCGTGACGGGGCCGCTCGTTGTCGTAGGCGAAGCCGTCGCTCGGCGCGCCCATCGCGAAGGGCCCGGCCGCTACTTCGACCCAATCGGCACCGGCGGCCGCGGGGCTCGCGTCGCGCTCTTCTGCGTCGCCACGGAGCGGGCGGTCTCGCGCCGCTGCATCGGCCTCGCCGAGCAGCCCCGCGATGACCATCGCCTGGCGCATCGTCTCGCCGTGCTGCAGCTCGTGGCGGATCACCATCTCCCAGATCACGCCGTCGCCGACGCCGCGCTCGCTCAGCGTCTGCACCGTGCGCGCCCGCACCTCGGCGAGGTAGTCGCGCGCCTGATCCGGGCCGAGCGTCTCGATGTCGCCGCGGATCGCGCGCGGGCGTCTCGAAGGCGTCGTAGAGAGCCGCGAGGTCCGGGCGCAGCAGCTCGTGCTCGCCGAGACGATGGGCGAGCCACAGATCCTCGTAGGCGGCGATGTGGCCGAGATCCCACGCCAGCGGGCTCATGATCTGCGAGTAGACGCGCTCGAGCTGTCCGTCCGCGAGGTGCTCGATCAGCGCGTACGTCCGCGCGCGGGCGTACTCGAGCCCGTCCAAGACCTGCGCCACCCCGGCGGAGGCGCGACTGCTGTCTAGTGCGTCGGTGGCCATCGCTGCGCGCTCCTACTGTAGGCGCTCGCCGCCGTCTCCCGCGCAGCTCAGCCGCTCTGCGAGCGCTCTTTGGGCGGTTCCGGGGAGGCCGCGTCGTCGACGATCACGCTCAGGCGCCCGCGCCGCAGCAGGCTGGCGGGCACGTGGTGGCTCGGCTCGGCCAGCATCGCGTCGACCGCATCGGCCTTGCCGGCGCCCGTGGCCAGCAGCACGCAGCGCCGTGCAGCGCGCAGTACGGGCAGCGTCAGCGTGATCCGCTCCGGCGGAGGCTTGGGCGAGTCGTGCACGCCCAGGCAGAGCTCGGGCGCCTGCACGTCGAGCGTCGGCGCGCCCGGAAACAGCGAGGCCACATGACCGTCGGGTCCGATCCCGAGCACGATCACGTCGAGTACGGCGACGCCTTCCTCGAGCGGAGCATGCCCGCGCAGTGCGCTCGCGTAACGCTCGGCGCCCGGCTCCGGGCCGAGCTCGCCCTCCATCCGGTGCACGAGCGCCTCGTCGAGTCCGGCGGCGGCGCCGAGCAGCGTCTCGCGCGCGAGCTTGTAGTTGCTTTCGGGGTCATCCGGCCCGACGCAGCGCTCGTCGGCGAACCAGACCGAGACGTCCTGCCAGTCCTCGAGCTCCTGCGCGAGCAGTTCGTAGGCGCGCGCCGGCGTCGTCCCGCCGCTCAGCGCCAGGTGTGCCGCGCCGCGCTCGCGCCGCGCGCTCTGCAGGCGTCTGGCGATCTCGCTCGCCGCGCGCTTTGCGGCCGCCTCGGCGTCGGCGCACGTCGTCAGGCTCGTCACGATGCGTCGCCTCCGGAGACGAGCGTCTGGGCGTCGGGCAGCATCTCCTGCGCGGCCGCGAGCGCCGGTCCGTAGGTCTGATCGCGCAGCAGCGCCTGGCGGATGCCCTCGCCGAGGATGCCGCTCTCGCCGCGTGAGGCGCCGAGCAGCGTCCACTCGCGCTCGTGGCCGTCGCCGTCGCTGCGGCGCGCGTGCAGGCCACCTGGACCGCGATCGAGGCGCAGGGCGAATCCGGAGGAGCTGCGCAGGTCGAGCCCGGCGAGCCCCGGAACGCTGAGCCGTGGGTCGGCTCGCAGCTCGAGCTTGATGTCGTGCCCGTCCCCGTGGGCGGTGCCGCCGAGCACGCCCTCGTGCCTGTCGCTGCTGACGATCTCCGAGTCCTCGAGCTTCCAGTCAAGGCGCGAGGCCAACCAGCCGAGCAGCAGCATCGCGGCGACCGTCGAGTCGGGGTGGTGGCGCACTGTGACCGCGTTGAGAGCGTCGAGCTCGGCGCGCATCGCGGGGGGGTCGAAGGCCGCCGCGATGCGCTCGCGCCACGGCGTCGAGCGCAGCCACGCGAGGTCGACGACGTACAGCTGCTCGGCGAGCGTGCTCGCCCGGTCGAGCGCATCGCGCCAGACGGGCTCGTCGATCGAGTCGATCAAGCTCGCCTGCGCGAGGCTGAGCAGCGAATCGACAGCGTCGGGGTGCCCGTGCGGCGACCACAACAGCGTCGTCAGGTCTGTCACGACGAGCGGGTCGGCGATCGTGTCGAGGTCGTCGAGGTGGCGGTCGCCGAGCCTGACGATCACCGTCTCGCGCAGCAGCGCCAGCTCACCCGGCGTGGGGTCCGCGTCGGAGGCGATGCTCACACGCGCGTCGAGCCGTTCGCGCTTGGGCTGATAGGAGAGCACGACCAGGCGCGAGGCCGCGTAGCGCCCCACGCCGCGCAGGCGGTTGGCGATTTCACCGCTCCACTCGTCGTCGACGAAGACGATCATGTTGAGCACGCGGGCAGGTACGTAGCTGCCGCTTTCGGCGTGGCGCTGGGCGAGCAGTTCGCGCAGCGCCGCTTCGATCCTGTCCGGCGTCGTGCCCTGCTCGCTCCAGACCGCGTCGCTGGTGCTCATCTCAGCCGCTCACAGCGATCAGATCGCGCGCCACTCGTGGCCCTCGAGCAGCAGCTCCTGCGCCTCGGCCGGTCCCTGCGAGCCTGCTTCGTACTGCGCCAGCGGCCCCGGCTCCTTCGCCCAAGTGCCGACGATCGGGTCGCAGATGCGCCATTGCGCCTCGACCTCGTCGTTACGCGTGAACAGCGTCGCGTCGCCGCGCATCGCGTCGGTGATCAACCGCTCGTAGGCCTCGGGCGATTGTGAGAGGAAGGATGTGCCGTAGAGGAACTCCATGTTGACCGGGCGGATGATCATGCGCGTGCCCGGGATCTTCGCGCCGAGGCGCAGCGAGACGCCCTCGTTGGGCTGCAGCGTCAGCACGAGCTGGTTGGGCTGCACGCCCAGTGAGCCCTCCTGGGAGAAGGCGAGGTGCGGGACCGGCTTCAGCGTGACCGCGATCTCGGTGATCTTGCGCGCCAGGCGCTTGCCCGTGCGGATGTAGAAGGGCACCCCGGCCCAGCGCCAGTTGTCGACTTCCAGGCGCAGCGCCGCGTAGGTCTCGGTGGTCGAGCTCGGCGCGACGCCGTCCTCTTCCAGATATCCCACGACGTCCTCGCCGCCGGCGTGACCCTTGGCGTACTGGGCGCGCAGCGCGATCTGCGAGATGTCGGCCGGCGTCGGCTCTGGTATCGACTGCAGCACCTTGACCTTCTCGTTGCGCACCTCTTCGGCCGTGAAGCTGACGGGGGGCTCCATCGCCACGTGGCAGAGCAGCTGCAGCATGTGGTTCTGGATCAGGTCGCGCAGCGCGCCCGCGTGGTCGTAGTAGCCGGCGCGAGTGCCGATGCCGAGGTCCTCGGCGGCCGTTATCTGCACGTTGTCGATGTAGTTGCGGTTCCACAGCGGCTCGAACATGCCGTTGGCGAAGCGAAACGCCAGCATGTTCTGCACGGTCTCCTTGCCGAGGTAGTGGTCGATGCGGAAGACCTGCTGCTCCTCGAAGATCCCGAGCACGCGGCGGTTGAGCTCGCGCGCCTCTTCGAGCGTCGTGCCGAACGGCTTCTCGATGATCACGCGCACCTGTGCACCCTCGTGCTGCGCCAGCTCCGAGCGACCCAGCTGCTCGACGATCACCGGAAAGAACTCCGGCGCCGTCGATAGGTAGAAGGCCCGGTTCAGCGGTTCGTCGGCATGGGCGTCGAACGAGTCGAGTACCTTGGCGAGCTCGGTGTAGACCGAGTCGTCGTCGAACACGCCCGGGACGTACTTGACCTCCTCGAGCAGTGCCTTCAGCACGTCCTCCTTCGGCGTGCGCCGTGAGAAGCGGCGGATCGCTTCCTCGCACTCCGCGCGGTAGTCCTCGTGCGCTTTTTCCTGGCGCGACACGCCGACGAGATGGAAGCGTTCGGGCAGCGCCCCGTCGTGGGCGAGGTTGTACAGCGCAGGCAGCAGTTTGCGCCTTGCCAGATCGCCTGTCGCGCCGAAGATCACGAGCGTCGTCGGCGCGACCGGCAGGCGCTCCAGGCCTGCCGTCAACGGATTCTCTGGCTGCGGCTCGGCGGTCGGCTGACCGGGATGGGCCGCCACCGCTCAGCGGCCCCCGCGCTTGCCGGCCTTGGCCGGCGCTTTCGCCTTGCTCGCGCCGCTGGTCTTCGCGGCGGCGTTGCCCGCCGGCGCGCTCTTCACGGCGTGCCCGCCGAACTGGTTGCGCAGCGCCGCCAGCACGCGATCGGAGAAGTCGCCGTTGCCGCGCGAGCGAAAGCGCGCGTACAGCGAGGCCGTGATCACGGGCGTCGGCACGTCGTGCTCGGTCGCATCGGCGATCGTCCAGCGCCCCTCGCCCGAGTCCTCGGTGTAGCCCTCGATCGCCTGCAGCTCGTTGCCATCGGCTTCGAAGGCCCGCGCCGCCAGTTCGCACAGCCACGAGCGCACGACCGAGCCCTGTCCCCACAGGTGTGCAATCTTCGCGTTGTCGAGCTCGTACTCGCACTTGTCGAACAGGTCAAAGCCCTCGGCATAGGCCTGCATCAGCCCGTACTCGACGCCGTTGTGGACCATCTTCACGTAGTGACCTGCGCCGGAGGGGCCGAAGTGCATCCAGCCGCGTGGGCCGATCGCGGCGACGCTCTGCTCGTTGGTCTGCGGCGCCAGCACGTTGAGGATCGGCGCCAGCCGTTTGACCGCTTTCGGCGGCCCTCCGACCATCATGCAGTAGCCGACTTCAAGGCCCCACACGCCGCCGGAGACGCCTACGTCGACGTATTCGATGCCCTGGGCTTTGAGCTCCTTGGCGCGGCGCTTGTCATCGCTCCAGCGCGAGTTGCCGCCGTCGATGATCGTGTCGCCGCGATCGAGCATCTTGGCCAGCTTGTCGACCGTCTGCTGCGTCGGCGCGCCGGCGGGCACCATGATCCAAACCATCCGCGGCGGCGAGAGCTGCTTGACGAGCTCTTTCAGCGAGCCCGCCCCGGCGGCGCCGTTCTTGACCGCCTGCCTGACGGCCTTCTCGTCGAAGTCGAACGCGACGACCTCGTGCTCGGAGTCGCGGCGGATGCGATGCACCATGTTGCCGCCCATCTTGCCCAGTCCGACGAACCCGATCTGTGTCACAACGCCTCCTCGATTTTCTTAGTCAGCTCGCGCAGCGCCGCCGCCGGATCGGCGCCCTGCAGTCGCACGCGCTCGGCCGGCAGTCCGAGCTCGCGCAGCGTGTCGAAGTCACCGATCGCCTCGGCGTTCTTGAGCGTCGTGAACGTATACGCCGCGCCCGGGATCTCGACGTCCTCGGGGCCGTCCCACAGCAGCTGCAGGAAGCGGCCGACCTTCGGGCCGCCCTTGTGGAACTGGCCGGTCGAGTGCAAAAAGCGCGGGCCGTAGCCGAACGTCGTCGTCGCTTTGGCGTGGGCGCGCACGACTTCGCGCAGCTGCGCCACGGCCGCGTCGAACTCGGCCGAGGGCTGCACGTAGCCCATCATCGCGACGTAGCTCGGTGGCGCCGCCGGAGCGAGGAGAGCCTTCAGTGCACCCGTGTCCGCTCCGTCCTCACTCGGCAGCTCGCGGGTGGTCTCGTAGCCGGCCAGTACTCGCTTGGTCGCGTCCTTGGCCTGCTGCACGTTGGGCTGGTCGAACGGGTTGATCTGAAGGCCCCAGCCGGCGGTCGCGACGGCGATCTCCCACAGCATGAACACGCGGCCGAGATCGCGCGGACCGTTCGTCGGCACGCGCAGCAGCGGATGCCCGGCCTCGGCCAGCGCCTCAACCCGCGCCTGCAGCGCCGCGTCGGGGGCCTCGAGGTCGCACAGGTAGGCGAACACGCGGTCATCGCCGTAGTCCGAGGGGTTGCCGACTGGCTCCTCGGCGACCGGCAGGATCCCCGTGCCCTGCTTGCCCGTCGACTCGGCCACGAGTTGCTCGAGCCACAACCCCAGGCCGGGCAGCGACTCGTCGATCACGAACGTCAGCTTGTCGCGGCCCGACTGCGCAAGCGCGCTGAGCGCCGCGCCCATCCACACGCCGGCCAGCTCGGCGCCACTCGAGAGATCTTCGCCGTCCCCACCGGCGGAGGCCCCGGGGTGCAGCGCCGTCTCCCAGGCGTTCTCGACGCCCTCGAGCAGACCGCGGATGTCGACGCCGATCAGTGCCGCCGGGACGATGCCGAACGCCGAGAGGGCGCTGTAGCGCCCGCCGATGTCCGGGTCGCCTGCGAACACCTCCCTGAAGCCGTGCTCGCGCGCAAGCTTCTCGAGCCCCGAGCCCGGGTCTGTGATCGCGGCGAAGTTGGCGCCCTCCGGCACGAGCGACCAGAAGTGCGCGAACAGCGACAGCGGCTCGATCGTGCCGCCTGACTTGGAGGAGACGAGGAAGAGCGTGCTGCGCGGCTCCACCGCCTCGCCGACTGCGCGCACCGTCGCCGCGTCGGTCGAGTCGAGCACGTGCAGGCTCGGTCTGCTCGGCTGAGCGTCGAACGAGCGCCGCAGCACCTCCGGGGCCAACGACGAGCCGCCCATCCCGAGCAGCACTACGTCGCGGATGCCGTCATCCCGCACGCGATCGGCGAACGCGCTCAGCGTGTCGACCTCGGCGAGCATGCGCTCGGCGATCGTCAGCCAGCCGAGGCGATCGGCGATCTCGGGGGTGCCCGCCGGACCCCACAGTGTTGCGTCGCCGTCGCGTAGTCGCTCGCCGACGCGCGCCGTCGAGGCGAGTTGCAGCTTTGCGGCGATTGCAGCCCTGAGCGCGGCGGGTATGCGGGCCTCGACGGCGAGGGCGGGGTCGCTCACCCCACGATCGTACTGCGGTGATGGCCGCGTGGGCCGTGAGCTACGCGTGGGATACGATCGGCTGGATCATCGTCGCGCACGGGTCCCGGCTTCAGGACGCAAGCGACGGTCAACTCTTGTCGCAAAAGCGGAGGTGGACAGCTTGGAGAAGCTCGGGCTGCTCAGGCGAAGACTGCAGAGACTGTGGCTGTTCAGCCCGGAAAGGCTATGGCTGCTGTCCATTTCACTGCACCGGCGCGGCCACTGGATCGTTGCCTTCGCGATCAAGCAGCTCAATACGATCCTCTACCACAACTCGCTGGCTCCGGGGGCGAGCGTCGGCCGCGACATCGATCTTGGTCATTACAGCCACGGCATCGTCGTCAACCGCAACGTGGAGATCGGCCAGCACGTCAAAATCTGGCACAACGTGACGATCACTGCCGGGCGCCCGACCCACCGCGAAGGGACCAGGCCGATCGGGGAGAAAGCCCGTGTCGTGATCGAAGATCGAGCGAACATCGGCACCAATGCGGTGATCATCGCTCCTCGGGGCGAGTGCCTGCGCATTGGCCGCGGCGCCCGGATCGGAGCGGGCGTGGTCGTCACGCATGACGTTCCGCCCGGAGCGACGGTGGTTGGTCCCGCTCCGCGCGTCCTGCTGCGCGACGGGTCGGAGGACGACCACGACGATGCAGGTCCTGATGTAGCGTCCGCCGCGGTGGACGACACTTCGCAGGAACCTGCAGGCCCGACAATGGCCTACACGGAGGGCGGCTCCGTAGAGGCCGGCCCCGACGCGACGCCTCCTCGCTCCGCACAGCCATGAGCCAAGACGGCAGCCCTCAGCAACCCGACAGGAACCTCGCGCTCGAGCTCGTGCGAGTGACCGAGGCGGCCGCGCTCGCGGCTGCGCCGCTCGTTGGGCTCGGCGACAAGGAGGCCGCTGACCAGGCCGCCGTCGACGGCATGCGCTACATGCTCCAGTCGGTGCAGATGGATGGCATCGTCGTGATCGGCGAGGGCGAGAAGGATGAGGCGCCGATGCTCTACAACGGCGAGCGAATCGGCGACGGCTCGCCGCCTGCGGTGGACATCGCCGTCGATCCGCTCGAGGGCACCACGCTGGCCGCACACGGCATGCCGAGCGCTCTGGCCGTGATCGCGCTGTCCGGCCGCGGGACGATGTTCGACCCGGGGCCGTGCGTGTACATGGAGAAGATGGCCGGCGCCCCCGAACTGGCCGACCTGCTCGACCTCGACCGCCCGCTCGGCGAGACCGTTGCGCTGGTCGCCGAGCGCCGGGGCGTACCGATCGGCGACGTGATCGTCGTCGTGCTCGACCGTCCGCGCCACGAGCAGGGGATCCGTGAGATTCGCGATGCCGGCGCGCGCGTGCGACTGATCGCGCACGGCGACGTGTCGGCGGCGCTCTTGGCCGTGACCGAGCGCTCGCCGGTCGATCTGCTGTGGGGCATCGGCGGGACGCCCGAGGGCGTGATCTCGGCGGCTGCCGTCAAGTGCCTCGGAGGGCAACTGCTCGGGCGTCTGTGGCCGCGCGACGAGCAGGAGCGCGACGCCGCGCTCGACGCCGGCTATGACCTCGAGCGGGTGCTCACGCGCGATGACCTGATCAAGGGCGAGGACGTGTTCTTCTCGGCCACCGGCATCACCGACGGCGACGTCTTGCAGGGTGTCCGCTACCCGAGCGTTGGTGGCGCGACTACCGAGTCGCTGGTGATGCGCACGCGCTCGGGGACGATCAGGCGGATCCGCGCAACGCACGACCGCTCGAAGCTGCGCGCGGTCGGCGGCGAGCGCTTCTGAGCGCGGGCTGAGCCGGGGGCACGTGGCCCGGCACTGCAACAATGTCGGCATGGTCGACGAGCTCAACAGCGGCGGCGTGTGAGATGGCTGGGGCGCTGAGGCCGGAGCGGCTGTGGCTGCTTTCGATCGCCCTGCAGCAGCGGGGTCACCGACGCTTGGCGACGCTCGTACGCAACGTCAACTCGACGCTGTACCACAACTCCCTGCCGCCGGGCGCATCGATCAGCCCTGACATCGCGCTCGGCCACCACGGCCTCGGCATCGTCGTCCATCCGAACGTCACGATCGGGCGCCGCGTGAAGATCTGGCACAACGTCACGATCGCGACGCGCGCCGCGGCCAAATCGCCCTACCGGGTGGTGATCGAGGACGACGTGAAGATCGGCGCCAACTCCGTGATCATCTCGCCCCGCCGCGGAGACCTGCGCATCGGACGTGGCGCGCGCATCGGCGCCGGGGCGGTTGTCAGCCGCGACGTTCCCCCCGGCAGCACGGTGATCAGCGCTCCCGTCCAGGTCTTGCCCCCCGGCGAGCCGAGCGACGAGCGCGAGCCCGATCGCGACGCGTCGCCCGTCGCCGAGGCCCGCCTCAACGGGACCTCCGGCGTGGCGCAGGCATCGGCGGCCCCGCGCGCCCCCGTGCCGCCGCGCAAGGCCGAGCCGCCCGTCTAGGCGCGGTAGCGCCCGACGCGCGACTCGGCCAGGTCGAGGCGCACGAGCGAGCGCAGGAAGCGGTTGGTCACGATCACGTGGATGCGCGACTGCGTCACGTCGTAGAACCTGCGCCCGAGGCGCGAGGCCAGCGACGGGTAGAAGTTGGCCACCTCGACGGCGACGTGCAGCCGCGCCTGGCCGTCTTCGCCGGGCTCGCCGCGGCGGACCTCGATCTGCAGATAGCCGCCGCCGTCCCTGCCGCGCCTGGCCACGAGCAGGCCGCGCGCGATGCGCCAGCGAACGAGCCCGTGGTCGCGATCCATCTCGTACTCCGGCGCCTGGAAGGTCAGCAGCTTCAACTGCGGCGCCAGCAGCACGATCGCGCGGCCCTGGTCGGTGTAGGCCACGTGGATCAGCCCGAGCGTGGCGCGCGAGAGAAAGCGCCAGTAGGTCGCCGCCAGGCGCTCGAGGTACTCCGGCGACCAGAACCGCTGCAGCGCCTGCGCCGGTAGAAACACGTCGGCGCTCTGCACGGAGCGCACGGCGCCGGTCTCGTCGTCCAGCGAGGTCAGGCTGTGCGACTCGGCGATCACCGCCCCCGGCACGCCGCGCCCAGGGTGCGAGGCGCGCCACAGCACCGTCAGCAGGACGAGGGCGGCGAGGGCGGCAACCGCCACCACGACCGCGACGAGGGTGGCGCTCATAGCCCGGCAGGCTAGTCAGCGGCTCGCGTCCTCGCCTGCTGATATCCACCATCACATGAGTCGCGACCGCCTCGACCCGCCTGCCGCCCGCGCGCGCGCCGTCGCCGACGCGCCGGCCGAGGCGCTTGCGGCGCGCGCCGAGGAGCTTGCACACAGGTGGGCGCTGACGCTGCTTGCCGCGCGCCCGCTCGTCGAGATGGCCGCGATCCCGCTCGAGGACCTTGCTCGCTACGCACCCGCCGTGTGCGCCTCGCTGGCGCGTGCGCTGTCTTCAGACGAGGAGCTCGCGATCTTCGACGTAGACCGGGAAGGCCGGGCTGGAGCGCTCGCCGCCACCGCCGGCCTGAGCGCGCTCGCCGCCGGCTGGGAGGCCTCGGCAGCCGTCGAGCACGTCGAGGCGCTGCGTGGCTTGCTGTGGCAGGCCGCGCTGCAGGAGCTGCGCGATCCCACTGCGCGACAGGTCGCCGACCTCTCAGACCGGCTCGCGTCGGTCTGTGCAGCCGCGCTCGCATATGCGCTCGCCGGGCGTAGCGACGCGATCGGCGCGGGTGGCGCCCGCCCGGCATTCCCGCCACCGCGCGAGCAGGTGCTCTACAGCGCGCCCGCGCCATCGCCCGGAGCGCTCGGCGCCGTGCTGATCGACGAACGCGACGACACACCGCGCCAGGCCCGGCCGCGCGCGGCGTGGCGCCGGGGGGACGGAGCTCCCGTGCCCACCCCGGCAGACGAGCAAGCTCGTCCGGCAGAGCCAACGAGTCCTCACGGCGCGTTCGGGCAGAGCGCCTCGCCGGCAGGCCCGCGGCCGCTGCCGTGGGACACACCACTCCAATCTTCCGCCGCCCCGGCGCAGGAGCCGGTGGCGGATCCGGGCAGCCCGGCGATCGACGATCCCGTGATGCGCGTGTCGCGCGGACCGGGAACGCCCGCCGACAGGCGCTCCTAGCGCCGGCCTCGGCTCAGGCGGCTGCGGCGGCGCCGCCGGCGCTGGCGGCCGCCGCGGCTTCTTCGGCGGCGCCCGGCGGCAGTCCGAGCGTGGGCGTGTTCGGCACGCTGCCGACCACGCGCGTCTTCAATCTCGCCGTGTCGCTCATGCCGAGCGCACTTGCGGCGCCGATCGTGAGGTCCCATTGCGCGCCGTTGTGCGCGTAGGGTCCGCGATCGATCACGGGCACCGTCGCCGTGTGGCCCTTGTAGCTGAACTTGACGAGCGTGCCGCACGGGAGCGTACGGTTGGCGACGCCCACGACGGCCGGCGTCAGCGTCTGCCCGCACGCCGTCTCCTGGCCGTAGAAGCCCGGGCCGAACCACGTCGCGAGCGCCGGCTTGTGGATCGTTGCGGCAGGCGCCGTCGTCGCCGCAGGCGCGGTCGATCCACCCGTCGTCGCAGCCGCACCGGCGGTTACGCAGCCAGCGCAGATGCCGGCAACGAGCACGGCAATCATCGATATCTTCAAAATCGGTGTCCGCATCAGTGTCTGGGCCTACGGGGTGAGCTGACGGGCTCGCGCCACACTGTCGGCGCTACGACCTGAGACGGTCGATTCGCCCCCGCAAGCCGATGCATCCGGCTTGCAATGGGTCCCCCGTCTCCCGCGACCTGAGTCACAGGAGCTCGGCGTGCCCGCAAGTATACAGAAGACCTTTGCCGAGCTATGCGCAGCTTCGGCAGGGGCCTGAGGCGGTATCGCCTGGCGCCGTCAACCGCCGGGCAGGCGCGAGAAGACGTCCTTGAGCAGCCGCTCGCCGGCCGAGACGCCTGCTTTGGCGAGCTCGCCGACGAGCTCGGCGGCGCTCGCCACGAGCTCGGGACCGCCCGGCGGCTGCACCGGCCCGGTCGCACGTTCTCCGTCGCACTCGAAGCCCTGACGCGGCGCTGGCTCCTCGACCGCCACCGGCCGGTGTGGGGCGGGCGCGCGCTTGCCCGTCCGCGCGCGACGCGCGCGGACGGCGCTCGCAGGGCGCGGCGAGCTGCCCGCCGACTTGGCCTGAGCCGTGGCGGCAGAGTCTTTGGCCGATTTCGGCCGGGTGCCTGCCGCGGGCGTCGTGCGTTTCGTCTCCGTCTGCGCCGCGCCCTTGGCTGACTTCGCTTTGACCGTCGTGCCTCGGCCGCGCGCCGGTTTCTCCGTGCGCGTCGACGTTGGCGTGCCCGCTCGTTTGGCTCGGGGTTTGGCCGGGCTCGAGGGCCGTCCGTTCGGGCTGGCCGACTCGCGCGCCGCCGCTCGGCGCGCGCTCGGGCGCTGTGGGCGCGTGCGCGGCAGGTTGGCCAGCACGCCGCCGTTGCGCGTCGTGTCCGCCGTGCTCTCGCTGCCGTCCCCATCCACCATCGACACATCATTGCTTAAGGCCGTCGTGAGAACATCGCGGCTCGTCTTGCCAAGAAGATCCGCTGCGTGCTGCAAGTCGGCAGGCTGCCGTTGAGAAGCACCGGGGCGACGCGTTAGCATGGGCTCCGAACAGAAGCACGACTTGTAACGTTGGGCGGCCCTCAGCCGTATGTCCCACGGAGGTGCTGTCCTAGCCGGCACCGATCCACCGGGATCTGGCGGGGTCGCCGGTTGTCGATCGACGGAAGAAACGGGAGCAGATGTCAGTAGTCGAGCTGCAGGAGCTGGATGAGGTCAAGGGCCTGCTCGCCAAGGGCCAGCAGGTCGGAGTGCTCTCCTTCGCGGAGATAACCAAGGCGATGTCCGAGCTCGACCTCGACGAGTCCGACGTCGAAGAGCTTCACGGCTTCCTCGAGAAAGCCGAGATCGAGCTCGTCGAGGAGATCGACCCGGCTTCGACAGCCGCCTCGCAGGTCGAGCGCGCGCCCGACAAACGCGGTCGACGCAAAGCCAAAGCGGCGCTCGACCTCAAGCCGGACATGACGACCGACTCGCTGCAGCTGTTCCTCAAGGACATCGGCAAGGTGCGGCTGCTGACCGCGCAGGAGGAGGTCGACCTCGCCAAGCGCATCGAGCGCGGCGACCTCGACGCCAAGCAGAAGATGGTCGAGTCCAACCTGCGCCTCGTCGTCTCGATCGCCAAGAACTACCGCAACCAGGGACTGCCGTTCCTTGATTTGATCCAAGAGGGCACGCTCGGTCTCGTGCGCGCCGCCGAGAAGTTCGACTACCGCAAGGGCTTCAAGTTCTCGACCTACGCGACCTGGTGGATCCGTCAAGCGATCGCCCGTGCCCTGGCTGACAAGGCGCGCACGATCCGCATCCCCGTGCACGTCGTCGAGAAGCTCAACAAGATCGGCCGCGCCGAGCGCAAGCTGGTCACCGAGCTCGGCCGCGAGCCGACGGCCGACGAGATCGCCGAGGTGACCGGGATCGACCCCGAGGAGGTCGACTCGATCAAGCGATCGGCGCAGGCGCCCGTCTCGCTGGAGAAGCCTGTCGGCGACGAGGAGGAGTCCGAGTTCGGCCAGTTCATCGCCGATGAGCGCGCCGAGTCCCCTTACGAGCGCGCCGCCGAGATCCTCACCAAGGAGGCGCTGCGCGAGGCGCTCGAGAACCTCTCCTACCGCGAACGCCGCGTGCTCGAGCTGCGCTACGGCCTCGGTGGCGAGCACCCGCGCACGCTCGACGAGGTCGGACGCACGTTCAACGTCACGCGCGAGCGCATCCGCCAGATCGAGAATCAGTCGCTGAAGAAGCTGCAGTCCTTGGCTGAGGCGCAAAAGCTGCGCGACGTCGCGTAGACCGCCGCGTCCAACGCCATAAACATCGCTCAAGGCCGGCGGCTCGCCTGCCGATCAGGTGGGCATGTTCGACGTCAAGCAGGCGATGCGCGATCTCGTGGAGCGGGGGGGCTCGGACCTGCACCTGAAGGTGGGTGCTGCGCCACTGTTCCGCGTAAACGGTGAGCTGGCACCCGAGGAGGGCGTCACGAAGCTGACCGCCGAGGACACCGAGCACGCGCTCAAACAGCTGCTCGACGACGACGGCAAGCTCGACGAGTTCGAGCGGGAGCATGAGGTCGACTTCTCTTTTGAAATCGAGGGCGTCGCGCGCTACCGCATCAACGCCTTCCAGCAGCGCGGCGTGATCTCGATGGCCTGCCGTGCGATCCCGCACAAGATCTCGACGATTGAGGAGCTGTCCCTACCCGAGGTGATCAGCGAACTGGCCGACGAGGAGCGCGGGATCGTGCTGCTCACGGGTACCACCGGCTCTGGCAAGTCGACGACGCTCGCGGCGATGATCGACCACATGAACCACACCACGAGCAAGCACATCGTGACGATCGAGGACCCGATCGAGTTCGTGCACTCCGACAAGCGCTCGGCGATCAATCAGCGCGAGGTCGGTATGGACACGGCTTCCTTCAAGCGTGCCCTGCGGCGCGTGCTGCGCCAGGACCCTGACGTGATCCTGATCGGGGAGATGCGTGACGAGGAGACCGTGCAGGCGGCGCTGTCGGCCGCCGAGACCGGTCACCTCGTGCTCTCGACGATCCACACCGTCGACGCGACCGAGTCGATCAACCGCATGCTCGACTTCTTCCCGCCCCACCAGCACCAGCAGGCGCGCAGCATGATCGCCGGCACCGTCAAGGGCGTCATCTCCCAGCGGCTCGTCCCGGGCGCCGAAGGCGGCCGCGTCGCCGTCTGCGAGATCCTGCGCACGACTGGCCGCGTGCGCGACATGATCCTCGACCCCACGCAGACCGGCAAGCTCGTCGAAGTGATCGCCTCGGGCGGCTACTACGGCATGCAGACCTTCGACCAGGCGCTCTACGGCCACGTCAAGGCCGGTCGCGTCACCTTCGAGGACGCCATGCGCGTCGCCTCGAGCCCGCACGACTTCAAGCTGCTGATGCAGGCCGAAGGTCGCCAGGGCACGACGATGGACGACGTCGCCTCCGTCGAGGAGCGCCGTGGCGCCGGCGCTCCCGCGCCAGAGGCGCCCGCCGACGGCGGGCGCCCGCCGCTCACCGTCGCCTGAGCCCTCTGCTCTTCGCCGTCACGCTGGGCGAGGCAAGGTCACAGCGCTGCTCTCTCACTTGGCCGAGTCATCGACGGCGGCGCCGCTCACACCATGCGCAGCAGTACCGCCATCAGGATCAGCGCCCCCACGATCACGACCCCCGGGACGATCAGTCCCGCAGCTGCCAGCAGTAGCACCCAGCACACGATACGCCAGCAAGCTGGCACCGGCGAGGGCGTCGGCACGGCCTGGCGTCACTTCAGTTGGTAAAGTAAAGAGTGAAATGGCCGTAGACGAGACATGTCCGGTATGCCGCACAGCTGAGATCGTGTGCGGAAAGTGGACGCTTCTGCTCGTCCGCGAACTGGCAGAGGGCACCTCGCGCTTCTGCGAGCTCGAACGCGCCCTGTCGGGCATCAGCCCGCGTACGCTCTCGCTGCGTCTGCGCGCGCTCGAGGAGGAGGCGATCGTCGAGCGCCACACCTTCCCCGAGGTGCCGCCGCGCGTCGAGTACGCCCTGACCGAGAAGGGTCGCGCGCTGCTGCCGATCATCGACGACATGCGCGAGTACGGCGAAGAGTGGCTGTGCCGGCTCGACGGCGCAGGGGCCGCTCGCGGCGACGCGCTGGCGCTCGCCTAGCTGCTGCAAGAAGCCCTGCGCCGAGCAGGACCGCCGCCCGACGGCGCGAAGTCAGCGCGAGATGCGTTCACGACAGCTCGAAGCGTCCCTGACCGAGTTCTTCGCCGCGGCAGGCGCCTACCTGCGCGCCGAGCTTGCCGCCGGGGCGGAGGTGCCATTCGAGGTCGGCGCGCAGAGCGGCCGACGAGGCTCCTCGGCTGCCACCTTGTACTGCTACCGCGCGCTCACCGGCGAGTTCATCGGCCAGCGCGAGCCCGCCCTCAAACGTCTTCCCGGTCACGCCGATTCGATCAAGGCGCTCGAGCACTTCGACGGTCTCGACCGCTACCTGGCAAGCGTCGGCGGCGAGGCCGCGCGGGCCAAGGGTCGCGTACGCGTGCAGCAGGCGCTCAAAGCACTGCTTGAAGAAGTGTTCGACGATCAGAGCGAGTTCGAGCTTCGGCCCGAGCGCGTGCAGGCCACGCTCGAACGCCTGCAGGATTCGACGCTCGCCAACGCCGGCGAGCTGGCGCTCGTGGCGAGCTTGCACGGCGTGACGATCGCCTCTGAGGAGCTGCCGCTGACCCAGGGCCTGCGCATCGTGCAGCGCGACGCGCTCGCCGAGCTACCCGACGCGGCCGCCATGCAGCTCGATGGTGAGCTGGTCGAGAACCCGCTGATCGTGCTCTACACGACCGAGCCCGACGACCCCGCCGAGGGGCTGAGCGCCGGGCGCGCCGTGCTCAAGGACCTGCTCACCTCGCTGCGCCTGTTCGGCGACGGGCGTGTCACGCTTGGCGCACTCGCCTGGGCGCGAGTCGGCTCCGGTACATGGACGCCGCTCGCGCTCGGTGCCGGCGGTCGCCCGCACGGGATGCTCGTCGTGACCGGGGAGCACGAGGACGAGCTGCGGGCCTTCTGCAACCTCGTCTCGCGTCGTGCGCCACACGACAACGACCTCGCCTGGGCGCTACGCCGCTTTGAGCTGGCCTGCGAGCGCGAGACCTCCTACGAAGGATTGACCGACAACCTGCTTGCCCTGCGCGCCCTGCTCGAGCCCGAGGGTCCCGCCAGCGGGCGACTCGCCGGCCGGCTAGCGGCCCTGTGCGCGACCGCCGAGCAGCGCGGCGAGCTGACCGAGCGGATCGTGCGCGCGGTAGCGCTCGAGCGCTCGCTGGTCGCCGGCACCGCAGCCAAGAACGCAGCCAGCCAGAGTCTCGCCGAAGACGTCGCCAACCATCTGCGCTCACTGCTGCGCGACGTGATCTGCGGCCACCTCGACCCCGACCTCGCCGTGATCGCCGATGAGCTGCTCGAACCGGACGAGCTGCTGCACGTCGACGAGGACAGCGAGAGCGAGCTCGAGCAGCCGCTGCCCGACACTCCGTCCGAGCCCGAGCCCGAGCCGGCATTTGCCGCTGCGGCGCCCGTGCAGGCGCCCCAGCCCGAGCTGAGGGCCAGGCGTGTGCGCGAGTCCCCGCTTCAAGTCCGCGTCGTCGAGCCCTGGCAGGAAGAGTCCGAGGAAGCCGACTTCATCGGGGCCCATGACCTGGCCGCTGAGCTGGACCGCGGCGAGGCCGGCGCGTTCGCAGAGCACGAGGAGCAGTCCGAGGCTGATGCATATGCAGCCGATGCGGGCGCGATCGAGCACGAGTCCGCCGAGGCTGACCCCTCGGCCGCCGAGCACGACGCCTTCGATGCCCGTGCAGAGCCCGTAGACGACGCTCCGCAGGCGGAGCTGCCGATCGACGGCGTCGTCTCCACTTTCAGCTGAGTGCGCGCGCCGCCCCCGAAGTCCTCGCCGCGGCCTTCGCGCGGCGCTTGACCTCGTCCTGGCCGTCGAACAGATGCGCGGCGAGCCGTCCGAGGCTGGCCAGGTCGCGAACCTCTTCGTCGAGATGTGGCACGAGGATCGGATCGGGTTCGGAGAGCTGCTCGGAAAGCCTCGCGATCGTCTCGCGATCGCGCCGCACGAGCACGTCGAAGTCGGCCAGGTTGCCCGCCACGCGTTGAGCGAGACGCTCGTCGAGATCGCAGGCCAGCAGCTCCTGGACCTGCTCGACCGAATGCCCGCCGAGCCCGTCGAAGTGGACTCGATTGACGATCAGCCCGCCCAGGGCCATGTGCGTCTCGGCCAGCTGATGCGCGAGGAACGGCGCCTCGCTGGAGGGCTCGGGCTCCGGTGAGGTGATGATCATGAAGCTCGTCGTCCGATCTCGCAGCAGCTCGTTGACGCCGCGCGTGCGCTCGCCGAAGGCCTCGAGGATGCCCGACAGCGAACGGAAGAAAGCCGACAGGTCGCTCAGCATGTCCACGCCGGTCACGCGCGCGAAGATCGCGAAGACGAGCCCCGTCGAGCGACCGAACACGCGCGCCGCGAGGCCGCCTGGCGAGAGGAACACGCGCAGCGCGCGTCCTTCGAGAAAGCCCAGCAGCCGGCGCGGCGTCTCGAGGAAGTCGATCGCGTTGCGCGAGGGTGGCGTGTCGAGCACGATCACGTCGAAGTCGTGCTCGTGGCGCAGCTCATAGAGCTTCGCCATCGCGCTCAGCTCCTGCGAGCCGGCGACCGCCGAGGACAGCTCGCGGTAGATCGGGTTCGCCAGGATCTCCTCGCGTTCGGCCTCGTCCTTGCTCAGCCGCGCGACGATTTCGTCGAATGTGCCCTTGCTGTCGAGCATCATCGCCCACAGCTCGCCATCGCCCTCGACGCCCGCCTCGGCGAGCAGTGCCGGATCGATCGCCGTCGGCTCGCCCGAGAGCTGCTCCAGCCCGAGCGCGCTCGCCAGGCGCGCCGCCGGGTCGATCGTGACGACCGCGACCTTCTTGCCGCGGGCCGCCAGGCCGAGCGCGATCGCCGCTGAGGTCGTCGTCTTGCCCACGCCGCCCGCGCCGAGGCAGATGCACACGCGCTTGCCCTGCAGGCGCTCGTAGAGCCCGTTTGGGCGTGCGCGCTTGCCGGTGCGGCGACGCGCCCCGGTGCGCGTTGGCTTGGCGCCGCGCGTGGCCATCCCCCGATCGTAGTTCCCGTGCAGGAATCACCCGGTTGCATGCGAATACCCACCGGACGGCTTTCCCCCGTAATCGAGTATCGGAGCCCCCCTGTGGAAGGCAAGGCCAAGGTCATCGCGTTCGCCAATCAGAAGGGCGGCGTCGCCAAGACGACGACGACGCTCAACCTCGCCGTCGCGTTCGCGGAGGAGGGTCACCGCGTGCTGTGCGTCGACATGGACCCGCAGGGCAACCTCACGATGTCCCAGGGCATCGACCCCGACACGCTCGAGAAGTCGATGTACGACGTGCTCGTGCACAAGATCTCGATCCGCGAGGTGATCCGCAAGCGCGAGATCGACGTCGCCTGCGCGTCGATCGACCTCGCCGGCGCCGAGATCGCGATGTCGACGATGATCGGCCGCGAGCGCTCGCTGCAGAAGGCCTTCGAGCCGATCCTCGAGGACTACGACTTCATCTTCATCGACACGCCGCCCAGCCTCGGGCTGCTGACGATCAACGCGCTGACGGCCGCCGACAAGGTGATCGTCCCCGTGCAGTGCGAGTATCTGTCGATGCGCGGGCTGATCCAGCTGCAGAACACGCTGGCGATGATCCGCGAGAACCTCAATCCCGGACGTCGACATCGAGGGCATCCTGCCGACGCTGGTCGACTCGCGGACGATCCACGCCAAGGAGGCGATCGAGATCCTCGAGGAGAACTTCGGCGACCGGGTGTTCGCCTCGCGCATCCGCAAGACCGTCCGCTTCGCCGAGGCGCCCGTCAAGGGCATGTCGGTGCTCAAGTACGAGCCCGACGGGGTGGCCGCCCACTCCTACCGGCAGCTCGCGAAGGAGGTCTCTCGACATGGCAAACGCTAAGCGCGCGAGCATGCGCGAAGGGCCGCTCGCGGCCCTGTTCCGCAAGACCGAAGGCGCCGAGGGCGAGCAGGGCGAGGGCCGCGAGCCCGAGCAGGCCGCCGCGCCGGCGGCCGCCGAGCCGCGCGCCGCCAGCGCACCGCAGACGCCCGCCGCCGCCCATCCGCGCGAGAGCGGCCTGCCGCACCCTGCGCTCGGCGCCGCCGCACAGGCGCCCGCTGAGCCCGCGCCACGTGGCCAGCCCGCAGGAGCGCCTGCGCCACGCCTTCTCCTCGGACATTCCCGAGAACGTGATGGAGCCGCCGCGCCGGCGCAGCGGTGATGGACGACTACGCCCGCCAGCACCCTGAGTCGACCGGTACCGCCGGGCCCGTCGGGCAGCCGGTGCTGCGCGTCGTCGGCGTCGGCGGCGCCGGCGTCAACGCCGTCAACCGCATGGTCGAGGCCGAGGTCGAGGGCGTCGAGTTCCTCGCCATCAACACCGACCTGCAGTCGCTGCAGCAGTCGACGGCCGACCTCACGCTGCACATCGGCGCTGAGCTGACGCGCGGGCTCGGCTCCGGCTCGGACCCCGACGTCGGCCGCCAGGCCGCGATGGAGGACTACGACCGGATCAAGGCGCTGCTGAAGGGCTCGGACATGATCTTCATCACCGCCGGCGCCGGCGGCGGCACCGGCACCGGCGCGGCGCCGGTCGTCGCGCGGATCGCGCGCGAAGTCGGCGCGCTGACCGTCGCGATCGTGACCAAGCCATTCGGCTTCGAGGGCATCGCGTCGCAGCGAGCCAGGCCGAGCAGGGCGTCGAGACGCTCGCCGACGAGGTCGACACGCTGATCGTCGTGCCCAACAACCGGCTGCTGTCGGTGCTCGACAAGCAGACGGCGATGGTCGAGGCCTTCCGCGTCGCCGACGACGTGCTGCGCCAGGGCGTGCAGGGCATCTCCGACCTGGTCACGCTTCCCGGGCTGATCAACCTCGACTTCGCCGACGTGCGCACGATCATGAGCGACGCCGGCAACGCGCTGCTCGGCATCGGCATGGGCGTCGGGCGAGCGCCGCGCCATCGACGCCGCCGAGCAGGCCGTCGCCTCGCCGCTGCTGGAAACCACCATGGAGGGCGCGCGCTCGATCCTGCTGTCGATCACCGGCGGCGCGAACCTGTCGCTGTGGGAGGTCAACGAGGCCGCCAAGGCCGTCGCCGAGGCGGCGCACCCCGACGCCAACATCATCTTCGGCGCGATGGTCGACGAGAAGCTCGACGACCAGGTGTGGGTCACCGTCGTCGCCACCGGCTACGGCGACGGCCAGCGCGTCGAGCGCCCGAAGAGCGTGCGAGAGGATGATGCGGCGAGACCCGCGGCGAGCCCAGGGTGCAGCCGCGCGTGTCGGCCAACGCGGCCGTCGGCGCAGCCGCGTCGAGCCACGTACTCGCGTCGACGAGCTCGAC
The DNA here is from genome assembly GCA_963717665.1 of uncultured Solirubrobacteraceae bacterium. Classification (GTDB taxonomy): domain Bacteria; phylum Actinomycetota; class Thermoleophilia; order Solirubrobacterales; family Solirubrobacteraceae; genus Palsa-744. Next base: position 1,351,564 of record OY970348.1, on the reverse strand, counting down.
GTACCCGAGTTCATCCCCGCCCGGCTGACGCGGCGCCGCTTGCGGCGTACTCGCTCTCAGGCATGAGCTGATGCGGCGAGCACGGGATCGTCGCGGCGGGGCATCCGCTGACGGCGCAGGCCGGAGCGCGCGGTGCTGCGCGAAGGCGGCAACGCCGTCGACGCGGCGCTCGGCGCGATGCTGACGTCGTTCGCCGCCGAGCCGCTGCTGACGGGCCTCGGCGCGGGCGGCTACATGCTCGTCGCCGGCGGCGGGGCGAGCCGACGCTGCTCGACTTCTTCGTCGCGGCGCCGAGCGGTCGCTCGCGCGCGCAGGCCACGCGCGCGAGGTCGCCCAGCTCGTCCCGGTCGACGTCTCCTTCGGCGACGCCGTGCAGGTGTTCAACATCGGCCCGGCCTCGTGCGGCGCCTACGGCGTGCCGGCCGGCGTCTGCGAGGCGGCGCGGCGCTGGGGCACGGTGCCGCTGGTCGAGCTGGCCGCGCCGGCGGCCCGGCTGGCGCGTGAGGGCGTGGCGCTCAACCCGGAGCAGGCCTACGTGGTCGAGATCCTCGGCGATCGCTCACCTCGACGCCCGAGTGCGCCGCGCTGTGCGCGCCCGACGGGCGCGATCCTGCGCGAGGGCGAGGTGCTCCAACCCGAGCTCGGCGACGCTGCTCGAGCGGCTTGGTGCCGAGGGCGCGGCGCCGTTCTACAGCGGCGACGTCGCCGCGGCCGTGTCGCGACTGGCTGCACGCGAGTGGCGGCTGGCTGTCGGGCGAGGACCTCGCCGCCTACGAGGTGGTCGAGCGCGAGCCGGTGCGCGTCGCCTATCGCGACCGCGAGGTGCTGACCAACCCGCCGCCCTCGGCCGGGGGGATGCTGATCGCCTACGCGCTCGGGCTGCTCGACCGCGAACCGGCGCCGCCGCGGCTCGCCGGCGTGGTCGAGGTGATGGGCGCAGCGCAGGCGGAGCGCACGCCGCAGTTCCTCGACGGGCTCAGCGAAGCCGGCTTTCTCGAGCCGCTTCCTCGGCGTCGCGCTGGGGTCGACGACGCACATCTCCGTGCTCGACCCGCAGGGCCGGGCGTGCTGCGTCACCTGCACCAACGGCGAGGGCTCCGGCGTCGTCGTGCCCGGCACCGGGATCCACCTGAACAACATGCTGGGCGAGCAGGACCTGAACCCGCTCGGCTTTCACCGCCATCCGCCCGGGCGGCGGATGCCGAGCATGATGGCGCCGACGGTCGTCATGCGCGACGGCGAGGTCGAGCTCGTGCTCGGCAGCGCCGGCTCCAACCGGATCCGCTCGGCGATCCTGCAGACGATCGTCGGCGTCGTCGACCACGACCTCGATGCGCGCGACGCCGTGGACGCGCCGCGGGTGCACTTCGAGGACGGCGTCGTCTACGCCGAGCCGGGCATCGAGCTCGACGAGCTGCGACTGGCCGGCGGACGAGGGCATCGAGATCGTGCGCTTCGCCGGGCTCAACCTGTTCTTCGGCGGCGTGCAGGCCGTGCGCAGGCGCGGCTCGCGCCTGACCGGCGCCGGCGATCCGCGGCGCGGCGGCGTCGCGGTGAGCGTGTGAGCAGGCTCGCACTCGCCGCCTCGCTGCTCGTGTTCGGCTCGCTGATGGCCTGCGGTGGGGTCACCGCGCCGGACCTGTTCATCGTGCAGCGCAGCGGCGGCGACCCGGGCGCGAAGCTCACGCTGCTCGTCAACGAAGAAGGGCGCGTGCACTGCAACGGTGTGGGCGCTCGTAACGGGCGCAAGCTGAAATTGAGCGACTCCGGACTGGTGCAGGCGCGGGCGATCCAGGAAGACCTGAAGGAACCGGCCTCTGAACATCTTTCGCTTTCGCCGGGCCCCGAATCGGTGCTGAGCTACTCCGTGCGCGATGAAAACGGCTCTGTTCGCTTCAGCGACAACTCCAGCGGACAGCCCAAGGTCCTGCGCGAACTCGCGCTGTTCGTGCTGCGGACCGCGCAGGACGTCTGTGGCCTGCCTGAGTAGCCCTCTCCGAAGTCGCGGCCGGTATGGCTCTAGCCGAAGCGCACCTTGCCGTTGGACTGCGCGCGCGCCTGGGCGCGGTCGATCAGCTCGAGGCGCTTGATCGCGGCACGCAGCAGCAGCGCCAGCAGGCGCAGGCGGGCGCTCTCCGAGCGCAGCTCGAGCAGCTCCTGCTTGGCGTCGGAGCCGAACTCGACCGTGCCGGCCATCTGGTAGGCGTCCATCGCGCCGACCTCCTCGGCGCTCAGCGTGCGGTCGGTTGCCTGCTCGACCAGCTCGCCGTACAGCTCGCGCGCGCTCGTGCCGGTGACCTCGTCGACGTCGGCCTGCTGCTCGGCCGTCTCGTCGGTGAGGAACTCGACGACGCCCGCCGGGTAAGGGAGGTCGTCCTGGCGCTCGAGCAGGCGAAACGGCCGCGTCCCGCGCGCGAGGATGTTCAGGCGCCCGTCGTCCATGCGCTCGAGCACGCGCTCGATCTCGCACGCGCAGCCGACCTCCTTGAGCTCCTCGTCCGAAAGCCAGACGATCCCGAACTCGCGCTCCACCGAGTCCGGATCGGCGCTCAAACAGTGCTCGATCATGCGCTTGTAGCGGTCCTCGAAGACGTGCAGCGGAACGCTCTCGCCGGGGAGCGCGACGATGCCGAGCGGGAACAGGGGAAATCCCCGTATCACCTGTCCTGGCATGCCCTGATCCGGCATGCCTTGAGTCTAAGTGCCCGCTGCCGAGCGGTTGCGAGGGGCTCGTGCCGGTTGAGCGTCGCTCGACCGGGACCTGGGGCCGCCGGCAGATCGTTTTAGGAGGCGGCGCGCGGCTTGCGCGCGGCGATCAGCAGGTTGTAGAAGATCGCCGGCGGCAGGCGCGACTCGAGCAGCGCTGCGGTCGAGCGTCCTGCAGCATCAGGTAGCCGCGGTAGGCGTACTGGCGCCAGGCCCACGGCACGTCCTCGGGCTCGGCGGTCGCCTCGAGCGTGCGGTTGGTCCAGCCGAACCAGTTGGCGAGCAGCTCCTCGCCGCGTGACGCGCACGTCGGCGAAGCCGGCCGATCGCGCGGCGCGCGCGAGTTCGCCGGGGGCGAAGGCGTGGACGTCGACGAAGCCCTCGAGCGCCGCGTCCGGCGCCGCCGCTCGTCGTGCGGAGCGGCGGCCGCGGCGCGCCGAGCGCGCGGCGCCACAGCGGCGCGAGCGCGCCGGCGGCGCGCTTGGGAACGCGCGCGAGGCGGTCGCCGTAGCGCGAGGGCTCGCCGGCGAACAGGACCGTGCCGCCCGGGCGCGAGCACGCGCGCGAACTCCGCGAACGCGCGCTCGAGGTCGGGGATGTGGTGCAGGACCGCGTGGCCGAGCACGAGGTCGAAGCTCTCGTCGGCGAACGGCAGGCGCTCGGCGTCGACCTGCTCGGTGCGCACCTCCAGCGCCGAGGCGCTCGGCGTTGGCGCGCAGCGTCGTGAGCATCCCCGGCGAGATGTCGGTGCAGGTGGCCTCCGCGATCATCCCGGCACGCAGCAGGTTCAGCGTGAAGTAGCCGGTGCCGGCGCCGATCTCCAGCGAGCGCCGCCAGCCGTCGGGCCGCGTCGACCGAGCGCCTTGCGCACCTTCACCAGCACCTGCTCGTGGCCGATCTCGCCGAAGTCGATGCCCCACTTGGCGTCGTAGTGGCCGGCCGCCACGTCGTGGTAGCGCGTGTTGACGTCGCGGATCTCCTCGGCGCTCAGGGCGGGTGGCACGGTCGGGCACCATATACTCGCGCGCCGTGCGCTCGCCTTTCAGTCCGGGCTTGATCGTCCTTAATCGGGGTATTTCTTGACTTCAGTCCACTACGAGCAGCACGACCAGCCGGCCGGCGTGCCGCCGCTCGCGCTGACCGGCGAGCGCACGCTGCCCGGACGTGCCCGAGGAGAACTACTGGTTTCGCCGTCACCTGGTCGTCTACGAGTGGATCGCCGCGCGCGTGGGCGGTCTGCGCGTGATCGACATGGCCTGCGGCGAGGGCTACGGCTCCGACGTGCTCGCTCGCACGGCGGCGCAGCGTCGTCGGCGTCGACGCCAACCCCGAGGCGCACGAGCACGCGCGGCTGCGCTATCGCCGCCCCAACCTGCGCTTCGCGCGCGAGCTGGTCGAGACCTTCAGCGAGCCGGCTGACGCCGTCGTGTTCCTGCAGACGATCGAGCACCTGCAGCGATCCCGGCAGCGCGCTCGATCATTTCGCCTCGCTCGTAACCGGCGGCGCCGGCACGGTCTTCGTCTCAACGCCCAACGTGCTGACGCTCGCGCCCAAGGGCGAGCCGCGCTCGGGCAACCCGTGGCACGTTCACGAGTACCGCGTCGAGGAATTCGATCGCCTGTGCCGCGAGCACTTCCGCGAGGTGCGCATGTTCGGGCTCTTCCACGCGCGCAAGCTGCGCGCGCACGAGCTTGCGCTGCGCCTCGGCTGGGACACGCTGCATCCCCGCGTCGGGTTGACGAGCCGCTTCTATGGCTGGTTCACGCCGGCCATCTCCGTTTCGGACTTTGCGATCCGGCCGATCGGCCAGGCGCGGATCGAGGCGGCACTGGACTTCATCGCCGTGTGTCGGGTTTAGCCGTGCCCGCCGGTCGGGGCGCGGCCAGGGCGGGCGGGCAAGCGGACGGCGGTGCGCTGGCGATCGTGCTGCACACGCACATGCCCTACGTCGAGGGCTTCGGCACGTGGCCGTTCGGCGAGGAGTGGCTGTGGGAGGCGATCGTCGGCAGCTACCTGCCGCTGCTCGAGCTGCTCGACGCCGGCGCGCCGCTGACGCTCTCGCTGACGCCCGTGCTGTGCGACCAGCTCGAAGCGCCCGGCGTGCAGGAGCGCTTCACCGGCTTCGTCGAGCAGGTGCGGCGTCACACCCATGAGGAGGATGCCGCCGGCCTGCGTGCCGGCGGGCACGAGCAGCTGGCGCGCGAGGTGGAGCGCTCGTGGGGCGACTACGAACGCGCCCTGCGAGCGTTGTCCGGACGCGGCGGCACGCTGCTCGACGCGCTCGCGCCGCACGCGCAGTGGACCTCGTCGGCGACCCATGCCGTGATGCCGCTGCTCGCCACCGACGACGGCGTGCGCCTGCAGGCGCAGGGCGGCATCGACTCGCACCGCGCGCGTTTCGGCGCTGACTGGCGTGGCGGCTTCTGGCTGCCCGAGTGCGCCCACGCCAGGCGCCTGGAGCCGCTGCTCGCCGACGCCGGCGTGCACGCTACGTGCGTCGAGCTGACCGGTCACTTCGGCCTCGGCGCCCCCGAGCACCTGAGACCGCTGATCGGCGACGCCGGCGTCGTGCTCGTGCCGATCGATCGCGTCACGATGGACCTCGTGTGGAGCGATGACGGATACCCCGCCGACGGCGCCTACCGCGACTACCACCACCACACCGTCCACCACCACACGCCGTGGAGCAACGACGGCGGCGTCTACGACCACGCGCGAGCTCAGGCCAAGGCGCACGAGCACGCGGCCGACTTCGTCACTCGTACGGCCGCGCGGTTGCGCGACAGCGGGCGCGGCTTACCCGGCGGCGGACTCGCCGTGTGCGCGCTCGACACCGAGCTGCTCGGCCACTGGTGGTACGAGGGCATCGCCTGGCTCGGAGCAGTCGTCGAGGAGTGCACGCGCCAGGGTCTTGAGCTCGTGCGTCTCGACGACGCGCTCGAGCGCCTGGAGCCGGCGCCGGCGAGCGAGTGGCGCCGGGCGTCCTCGCGCGCAGCCGAGGATGCGGGTCTCGACAGCGACGTCCCGAGCTCGTGGGGTGCCAACGGCGACCTGTCGACCTGGTCGGGGCCTGCGGTTGCCGAGGTCGCCTTCGCGCTGCGCCGCGCCGAGCTCGAAGTGATCGCAGCCGGGCCGCGCGCCGGGCGAGTTGCAATGCGCGAGCTGCTCGCGCTGCAGTCGAGCGACTGGGCGTTCATGCTGGCGCGCGGCCTCGCCGCGCCTTATGCGAGCGAGCGCCTGGCGCTTCACCAAGGCGCGCTGGCGCGAGCGCTCGCCGACCCGGAGGCAGTCGATCCGAGCTCGATCAGGAACCTCGCTGGACGGTTGTGAATTCCTGCGCGAGCCGAGCTCGGCCTACTGCCAGAGCATCGTGCGCGGCGCGTCGCGCATGCGAATCAGGCGTGCCGGAACCCCGCCGACGACGGCGTTCTCGGGTACGTCCTTGGGCAGCACCGAGTTGGTGCCCACGACGCTGTTGTCGCCCACGTTGACCCCGCGCAGCACGCAGGCGCCGTAGCCGATCCACACGTTGTTGCCGACGCGCACGTCGCGCTTGTAGATGCCCTGCAGCCTGACTGGACGGTCGACCTCGGTGACGCCGTGGTCGAAGTCGATCAGCATGACGCGATCGGCGAGGATGCACTCGCGGCCGATCGAGACGTGCTGATAGGCGGAGATCGTGCACTCCTGGCCGATCACCGTCTTCGCGCCGATCTCGACCTCGCCCTCGTGCACGCGGATCTTGCAGCCGTGACCGACCCATGCCCAGCGGCCGATGCGCAGCTTCGCGTGGCGTCCGATCTCGAGCTTCACGCGCGGACAGATGAAACACAGCCCGTCTGTCTGCAGGCGGCCGCGATAGCGCAGCTTGAGCATCAGCCAGCGCGCGATCAGATACGCGTAGCGGCGGTTGAGCATGTGGTTGGCGCGCATGAAGCGCAGCAGCGCGAGCGGGCCGCCGTGCAGCGGCTCCGGCGCGCGCCTGATCGCGTCGGCGATCGCCTCGGGGGTCTCGGTCGCGGGTGCGTCGGCAAGCAGTTCCATGGAAGGGAAATCGTATTGCCCTGCGATGATTGCGCCCACGATGGCCGACGCGAAGCTCAATCCGAACCTGGCGCAGCGCCTGCTCGACGGCGATCGTCGCGCGCTGGCGCGCGCGATCTCGCTGGTCGAGGACGACAGGCCGGAGGGGTGGGAGCTCGTCAAGGAGGTCTACCCGCACACGGGCAGCGCGGCCGTCGTCGGTTTCACGGGACCACCGGGAGTCGGCAAGTCGACGCTGATCGGCGCGCTGACAAAGGCGCGCCGCGAAGCGGGACGCACCGTTGGCGTGCTCTCGATCGACCCTTCCTCGCCGTTCACGCAGGGGGCGCTGCTCGGCGACCGCATCCGCCTCTCCGAGCACTTCCTCGACCAGGGCGTGTTCATCCGCTCGATGGCCAATCGCGGGGCGCTCGGCGGGCTCTCCGAGGCCGCCCTGCAGGCGGCGCTGCTACTCGACGCGGCCGGCCGCCAGGACGTGTTCGTCGAGACCGTCGGCGTGGGGCAGGCCGAGATCGACATCATCGATCACGCCGACACGATCGTGCTCGTGCTGATGCCCGGCTCGGGCGACTCGATCCAGGCGCTGAAGGCCGGCGTGATGGAGATCCCCGACGTGATCGTGATCAACAAGGCCGACCATCCGCTGACGGACACGATGGTGCGCGAGATCCGCGGCGTGCTCTCGCTGGCCAATCTCGACCGCTCGCCCGAGGAGGTGCGCGGGCGCTGGCGCGTGCCGATCGTCAAGACCGAGGCGAGCCGTGGCAAGGGCACGGACGAGCTGATCGAGCGACTCAACGAGCATCGTGCGCACATCCTCGAGCGCGGCCAGCTGGCCGAGCGGCGCGCGCGCAACCTGCGCAACGAGGTGCTCGCGATCGCCACGGCGCGCATGCGTCGGCGACTCGAGGAGGATCTGCGCGAGGACCCGGGCTTTCAGGAGCTGATCGACCAGGTCGTCGAGCGGCGGATCGATCCGGCGAGCGCGGCGGCGACGCTGCTCGAGCGCGAGGTCGAGGATCTCTGAAGTACGCAGGGCCGCGTTACGCAGATATGCATATCGAGGCGCTCAGTCGTAGCCACGAACGAGCCACTGCTCGAGAAAGGGCTCGTTGATCCAGGCTTTGCCGTGATCGCGCCCGATCAGTTCCGCTCGCTCTAGACCATCCAGTGCACGTTGCACGCTGGAGGGACCGGGCAGCCCGTGACGACGCTGGTAGTCGCCCGTGAGCGGGCGCCCAGGCTCGACGGTCAGAGCTTCGAGCAGAAGGCGCTGGTGAGCAGACGCGCTTTCCCATGCGAGCGAGAAATGGGCATTCTCTGAATTGAGGACGTCGCCCAGCGCGGACTCCAGGTCATCCGCGCTTGCAGTTGCCCCTTGACCCACTTCTTGCCAAAGGAAGTAGCACAGCTCCTGCGTTGCGTAGGGATGGCCCTTGGTCGTGTCGAGGATCGCGTCGATCAGCTGACGGTCGATTTTCCGACCCGTGCGGCGAAACTGGCGGGCGATGTAGCTGCTGAACGGCTTGGCGGGAATCGGGCCGAGCTCGACCTGCTTCGCGCTACGCCAGAACGGCTCGTTCTCGTCGTTGAAGATGCGTTGCATCATGTGGCGCTTGCTGCCCAGATAGATGTGCGAAACCTCTGGCTGCTCTTGGAAGACCGAGCGCATGATCCGCGGTAGGTTCGGGTCGATCTCGACGACCTCCTGGAACTCGTCGAGGATCAGCGCGACCGGTCGCTTGCGCTCAGCTGCCAGCCGTCCCGGAAGTTCGAGCAGTCGCTCCAGCGTGGCATGGATGTCCTCGGCTCGTCGTGCTGCGGAAAAGCTGAAGCTCAGCGATCCGTCATCCGGATCTACGGTCACGACCGGGCGCACGCTCAGACCTTGAAAGACGTTCAGTTGCTCCTTCGCCTTGAAGAGTCGAGACGCGACATCGTCGTGGATCGTACGCGCGAGCTTCTCCGCAAGTCGCGTGATGGTCGGCGTCGTCATCAGGTTCACGCTCGCAACTAGCGCGCGCCGTTTGACGAGTTCCTGGGAGACGCGCCAAATCAGCGATGACTTGCCGTAACGGCGGGGCGCAAAGATCACGACGTCCTGTCCGTTCAGCGCATCAGCCTGCAACTCCGCCAGCTCGTCGTCGCGGTCGGTAAACGCATCATCCAGCGCGAGTGCGCCGTAACGGAAGGGATTGGTTTCGAGTTCTTGCATGACTTGCATTATACAAAATCGCATGCCTAGCATCATGCGTTCCTGCGTAACGCAGCAATGCGTAGGCATAATTTGCGCGCTACGGAAGTCATTTCGACTGCTACCCACCGCGTGACGCACTGTCGGGCCTAGTACGCTCGCGCCCGATGGACTACCTCAACCTGGCAGATCGCAACTGGCCGCTGCTGCGCCGGTTGATGGGTGGCCACACCGCGATCTATCGAGCGACGAACGGCCTGATCGGTCACCGTGTGCCCGGAGCGCCGCCGACGCTGCTGCTCGACCACGTCGGCGCGAAGAGCGGCACGAAGCGCACGAGCCCGCTCGTCTACGGCGCGCGACGGGGACAACTTCGTGCTTGTCGCCTCCAAGGGCGGCTATCCGAAGAACCCGGCTTGGTTTCACAACCTCAAGGCCAATCCCGACACGACGATCCAGGTTGGCTCAGAACATCTCGACGTGCACGCGCGCGTTGCCGATGGCGAGGAGTACGACGCGGCTGTGGAAGTTGATGGTCGGCGTGTACGCCGGCTACGAGGGTTACCGCGAGCGCACCGAGCGCCAGATTCCGCTGGTCGTGCTCGAGCCGCGCGTAGGCGCCCAGCGCCCGCGCGATCACCATCTGCTGCACCTCGTCGGTGCCCTCGCCGATCGTGAGGATCTTCGCGTCGCGATAGAAGCGGCACACGGGGTACTCCTCGATGAAGCCGTAGCCGCCGTGAATCTGCACGGCCTCCTCGGCGCAGCGCACGGCCAGCCGGCCGGTCTTGAGCTTCGCCTGCGCGGCGGTCAGCGTGAAGTTGCGCCCGGCGTCCTTCTCGCGAGCGGCCTTGTAGACGAGCAGTCGCGCGGCCTCGATCTCGGTGACCATGTCGGCGAGCTTGGCCTGAATCGCCTGGAACTTGGAGATCGGCTTGCCGAAGGCCTTGCGTTCCTTGGCGTACTTCAGCGCCTCGTCAAGTGCGCCCTGGGCCAGCCCGACGCCCATCGCGGCGACGCCGATGCGGCCGATGTCGAGAATGTGCAGGAACTGCTTGAAGCCGGCTCCGCGCGGGCCGAGCAGGTTCTGCCTCGGGCACTCGGCATTCGTCGAATGAGAGTGGACGCGTGTCGGAGGCGTTCCAGCCCATCTTGCGATACGGCTCGCCCTGCTCGTAGCCGGGCGTCCCGTTGGGGACGATGATGTTCGAGATCTCGCGCGTGGCCGCGATCGCCCGCGCCGTTGGCGGCGTCGCCGGTCACGGCCGTGATGCAGACGATCCCGGAGATCTCGGTGCCGGCGTTGGTGATGAACTGCTTGGCGCCGTCGATCACCCATTCGCCGTCCTGCAGTCGCGCCCGCGTGCGCGTGTTGCCGGCGTCCGAGCCGGCCTCGGGCTCGGTCAGGCCGAACGCGCCGAGCGCCTCGCCGGCGCACAGGCGCGGCATCCACTCGCGCTTCTGCTGCTCGTGCGCCGAACAGGTAGACGGGCTGGGTGCCGAGCGAGGTGTGCGCGCACAGCGTGATCGCCACCGAGGAGTCAACGCGCGTCAGCTCCTCGACGGCGAGCGCGTAGGCGAGCGTGTCGCCGCCGCCGCCCGCCGTACTCCTCGGGGAAGGGGATGCCCATCAGGTTGAGCGCGCCGAGCTTGGCGACGATCTCATACGGAAAGGACTTCGTGCGATCGAGCTCCTCGGCCACCGGCGCGACCTCGCCCTCGGCGAATTCGCGCACCGTGCGGCGGATCAGCTCGTGGTCGGGGGAGAGGTCGAAGTCCATGGCGAGCATTCTCACAGTTCGCGCGTCGCGTGCGTTCCGAAGCCGTTAGATTTCGAGAATGCGACGAATTGGAGGTCTGACTTCGCTGCTCGGGGCGCTGGCGCTGCTCGCGTCTTCCTCGGCGTCGGCGGCGACGTTCACCGTGACCGGCACATTCGACGTGCCAGGAGCGTGTGTCGGCACCTCATGCCCCACGCTGCGTGCGGCTGTGTCCAAGGCGAACGAATCGCCGGGCCCCGATCAGATCGCGCTGCAGTCCGGTGTGTTCCGCTTGGAACGCGGCTCGAAAACGCCAGAGGACGCGAACGCGAGCGGTGACCTCGACGTCGCGGACGACCTCACGATCAAAGGCGCCGGTGCGCAGGCAACCACGATTCTCGCGGCGTTTCCCGCGGGCGAATCCGATCGCGTGATCCAGGCGGTCGGCGACCGCAGCCTGACCCTTGCGGATCTCACGGTCACGGGAGGCCGGAACGAACCGGAAAACTCGATTCCCTTCGGCGGCGGCATCGACTCGGAGGGCAGCGGCATCCTCGACCTCGAGCGGGTCGTCGTGTCGGGCAACAGGGTCAAAGGTCCCGCCGTGGCGGGCCTCGGGGCGGGCATATACAAGGGCGACGGCGAGCTGGTGATGAACGACTCGGCCGTGCTCAGCAACACAGCCCCGTTCGGCGGGGGCGCCGGCGCATGGATCGGCAAATCGGCGTCGGGGACGATCACGAACACCACGTTCGCGGGCAACGTCGCGGGGCGCTTCGGAGGCGCCCTCTACTCCGAAGCGACCATCCCCGTGAAGCTCGCCTTCGTGACCGTGACCGCGAATGAAGCGCAGGAAATCGCGGGGGCGGGGATAGGGGGCGGCTTGAGCCTGCGCGATTCGATCGTCGCGGGGAATACGGCTCCCGCGGAAGCTGACTGCTACGGGTTCGAAGGCGCCGATGAAGGCGGCAACGTTGTGGGGCCGTCATGCGGCTTCACGCAGGCGAGCGACGTGACGAGCACGAACCCGATGCTCGGACCCCTCGAAGGCTCCCCGATTCCCTACCTCGAACCGCTCGCGGGCAGCCCCGCGCTCGACCGTGCGCTCGCGCCGTGCCCCGCGGCCGACGTCCGCGGCGTCGCGCGGCCGCAGGGCGGCGCCTGCGACTCTGGCGCCGTCGAGCGGGTCGTCCCCTTGACCGCGAGCCCGCTGCCGCTGATCACGCCCGCCGGCGGCAAACCCACCGGCGGGAAAGCTCCATCGCTGACCGCGGCGAGCCAGAGCCACTCGGTCTGGCGCGCCGGCAACAAGGCCGCGAGCATCGCCAAGCGCGTTCCCGTCGGCACGGTCTTCTCGTTCTCGCTCGACCAGCGCGCGGGCGTAACCCTGACCTTCACTCAGCCCGCGCCCGGCAGACGCGTCGCGGGGAAGTGCGTCGCCCTGCGCCCCTCCAACCGACGCAAGCGCCTGTGCAAACGCTCGGTGACGCGCGGTGTGCTCACCCTTCTCGGGCACGCTGGCGCGAACAAGGTCTCCTTCCAAGGGCGGATCTCCTCCTCGCGCAAGCTCGCCCCCGGTGCCTACACGGTGCTGGTCGCCGCGAGCACCGCTGCCGGCCGCTCGCAGACGCGGGCGTTGCGGTTCACGATCGTCAAGTAGCGAGTCCGTACGCCCCCGGGTGTCGCTGTCCCACTCGGTGCCGTTCGGTGGCGGGCTCGGCCGACCTCTACGATGGCCGCGCATGAGCAGAGCTCGCTGGATCCAGCACTACCTCTTCACCCGCGGGCGCACCTACCGCTACGGCGAGGACCGCTCGCAGTGCGGGGACCTGCATCTGCCGAGGGGCGCCGGACCGCACCCGGTCATCGTGCTGATCCACGGCGGCTCGTGGCACAAGCGCTACGGGCGCGCCGTGATGCGCGCGCTGGCGGCCGATCTGCTCGAGCGCGGCTTCGCCGTGTGGAACATCGAGTACCGCCGGATCGGCAACGGCGGCGGCTGGCCGGCGACGTTTGCCGACGTCGCTGCGGCGGTCGACCGCCTCGACGGCCTGCATCCTGCGCTCGATCTATCGCGCGTGGACGTGCTCGGCCACTCGGCCGGTGGCCACCTCGCGCTGTGGGCGGCCGGGCGCACGAAGCTGCCGACGGGTTCCCCGGGCGCGGTCGCCGGGCGCCCGCGCGTGCCGATCGCACGGGCGATCTCGCTGGCCGGCGTATGCGACCTCGCGGGCGCCTATCGCGAGTGGCACGGGGGCGCCGTGCGGGCGCTGATGGGCGGCTCGCCCGAGCGCCTGCCGGAGCGCTTCGAGGTCGCCGATCCGCTGCGCCGCATCCCGCTGGGAATGCCGGTGTTGCTCGTGCACGGCGTGCTCGACGAAACGGTGTCGGTGGGGCTGAGCCGCAGCTATGCGAGCGCCGCGCGCGAGGCCGGTGCAGAGGTCGAGCTGGTCGAGATCGAGGGCGAGGCGGGACGCCACCGCGCGTTTGTCGATCCGCGCGGAGCGGCTTGGGCGCCGGTGGCGGCGCGCTTGGAACTGCAGGTAGCCGAGGCGAAGGGGCGCGCAGCGGCTGTTAGGAGCTGAACGAGCGCGCGAGCTCGACGAGCAGGCGCACGCCGTAGCCGGAGGCGCCCTTGCCGACGTAGGCGCGGCCCAGATCCCATGCCGATCCGGCGATGTCCAGGTGCGCCCACGGCGTGTCGCCGACGAAGTTGGCGAGGAACGTGGCGCCGACGATCGTGCCCGCCTTGCGCGCCTTCGGGCGCGTTGTCGAGGTCGCCGTAGGTGCCCTTGATCAGCTCGTCGTACTCCTCGTGCAGCGGCAGGCGCCAGACGATCTCGCCGGTGCGCTCGCCTGCCGCGGAGATCTGCTCGGCCAGCTCGTCGTCGTTGCTCATGAGCCCCGCGTAGGTGGAGCCGAGCGCGACGATCACCGCGCCGGTCAGCGTCGCCAGGTCGACGATCCGCTCGGCGCCCTGGCCGACGGCGTGGCACAGGCAGTCGGCGAGCACGAGCCGGCCCTCGGCGTCGGTGTTGTTGACCTCGATCGTCTTGCCGTTGGCGGCCCTGACGATGTCGCCCGGCTTGACCGAGCGCCCGCTCGGCAGGTTCTCGGTCGCGCCGATCACCGCGACGAGCTTGACCGGCAGGCGCAAACGCGCGATCGCGCCGACGGCCTCGATCACGGCGGCGCCGCCGGACATGTCGAACTTCATCTCCGCCATCTTCGCGCCCGGGCTTCAGCGAGATGCCGCCGCTGTCGAACGTGACGGCCTTGCCGACGAAGCCGAGCAGCGGACCGCTCGCGCCGGGCGCCCTCGTAGCGCAGCGTGATCAGCGCGGGCTCCTCGTCGGAGCCCTGCGCCACCGCGGCGAACGCGCCCATCGCCGCGGCCGACGATGCCCTCGCGTCCCTCCGTCTCGACGCGACAGGTCCTCGATCTCGCCGGCGAGCGCCTCGGCGTAGCGCGGCCAGCGCGCTCGGCGTCAGGTCGTTGCCGGGTCGGTTCTGCAGGTCGCGCGCGGCGTTGACGGCGCTCGGTCACGAGCGCCGCCTCGGCCGCCGTCTCGCTCAGGTCGGCCGACGCTGGCGAGGATCAGTCGCTCGAGCGCTGCTTCGGCGGCGCGTCCAGGCGTCCTCCGCGGGCGTGGACTTGTGGCGATCGAAGCGGTAGTCGGCGAGCATCGTGCCCTCGACGAGCGCCGCCGGCGATCTCGCGGCGAGCGCCTCGGGCACCTGCCAGCAGAGCGCCGTCGTGGACAGCTCGCGTGCGCGCTCGCGCGCACGGCGGCGGCGACACGCGCGCTCGCTCGGGCGTGAAGCGCTCGCGCTTGCCGAGCCCGACGAGCAGCCAGCGCTTGCCGTCGGCATGCGCCAGCGCGAGCGACTTGAACGAGCCGCGTGCCTCGCCGCTGGCCAGCAGCGCCGTCGACCTCGCGCCGGTGCGCCGTCGGGCGCGCCGTGCTCGTCCTCGAAGACGCCGAGCGCGACCGTGTCGGCGTCGGTCTGCGCCGGCTGGCTGCGTTGTCGGCGGACGACCTGCATCGGCCGAGCACGATAGCCGGATCCGCTAGCATTGCCGTCCTCCGCCAGCGAACTCTGGTTGCCCATCAGACCACTGGAGAGCCGCCTCGATGCCCAAGACCGTGATCCTCGGCGCCGCGCGCACCCCGATCGGCAAGATGGGCGGAGGCCTGTCGACGCTCGACGCCACCGAGCTCGGCGGCGATCGCGATCGAGGCGGCGCTCGAGCGCGTCGGGTGTCGAGCCCGGAGCAGGTCGAGCACGTCGTCATGGGCCAGGTCCTGCAGGCCGGCCAGGGCCAGATCCCCTCGCGCCAGGCGCAGATCAAGGCCGGCATCCCCAAGGAGGTCTCCTCGGAGACGATCAACAAGGTGTGCGCCTCGGGCTGCGCGCCGTCGGTGATCCTCGACCAGGCGATCCGCGCCGGGCGACGTCGCAGGTCGGCGTCGGCGGTGGCATGGAGTCGATGTCCAAGGCGCCCTACCTGCTGCCGGGCGCGCGCTTCGGCTTCCGCATGGGCGACGCCAAGGCGCTCGACGCGATGGTCCACGACGGCCTGACCAACCCGTTCTCGGGCAAGCAGATGTTCGTCGAGGCGACCGAGGTCGGGGACGAGCTCGAGATGACCCGCGCCGACCTCGACCGCTGGGCGCTGCGCTCGCACGAGCTGGCGCTGCAAGGCGACCGACGAGGGCCGCCTGCCCGAGGAGATCGTCTCGGTCACGGTCAAGGGCCGCAAGGGCGACACGGTCGTCGAGATCGACGAGGGCCCGCGTCGCGACACCTCGCTTGGAGACGCTGGCCAAGCTGCCCGGGCTCGTCGGCAAGGAGGGCTCGCACACCGCGGGCAACTCGCCCGGCGTCAACGACGGCGGCGGCGCGCTCGTGCTCGCCTCCGAGGAGTGGGCCCAGGCCAACGGCAAGGAGGCGCTGGCCGAGATCGTCGCGCACGCGCAGAGCGCCGACGACTTCGCCTACCTCGCGACGACGCCCGGCGAGCGCCGCCAAGAAGGCGCTCGAGAAGGCCGGCCTGCAGCCGGAGGACATCGACCTGTGGGAGATCAACGAGGCGTTCGCCTCGGTCACGCTCAACTCGATCCGCATGCTCGGCATCGACGAGGACAGCGTCAACGTCAATGGCGGCGCCGTCGCGCTGGGCCACCCGATCGGCGCCTCCGGCGCGCGCATCCTCGGGCGCGCTCGTGCACGAGCTGCGCCGGCGCGGCGGCGGCTCGGCTGCGCCGCGATCTGCTCCGGCGGCGGGCAGGGCGACGCGGTCATCCTCAAGGTCTGAGATCGTCGTGAGCGGCAACGGCCGGGCGGCCGAGGTCGGCCGCCTTCTTCGACCTCGACAAGACGCTGATGGCGGGCTCCTCGGGCGTGTTCTTCGCCCGTGCGGCCTATGAGACGGGGATGATCTCGCGCTCGCGCCTGGCACGAGATCTGTACGAAAACCTTCGCTTCCGCCTGCGCGGCTCGACCGATGACCGCGCCGATGACGTGCGCAAGCGCGTCGGGGAGATGATCGCGGGGGTGCCGGTGCGCGACCTGCAGCGGCTCTCGCCGCGCGTGCTCGCGGGAGTGCTGCCGCGGCTGTACCCACAGATGCTCCAGCGCGCCTACGCCCATCAGGACGCGGGCGTGCCCGTGTACATCCTGACCGCGGCCTCGCAGGAGATGGCCGATCTGCTCGCGCACGTGCTCGCCTTCGACGGTGGTCTCGGCTCGCGCTCTGAGATCGTCGACGGGCGCTACACGGGCAGGCCGGCCGGCCCGTTCAACTACCGCGAGGGCAAGGTCCTCTCGATGCGCGAGCTGGCCGAGCGCGAGGCGATCGATCTGGAGGCGTCGTTTGCCTACTCGGACTCGGAGTCGGATCTGCCGATGCTGCGCGCCGTCGGTCAGCCGGTCGTCGTCAATCCCGACGCCGAGCTGCGCCGGATCGCGATCGACGAGGGCTGGGAGGTGCTGCACCTCGACCGGCTCGGCCAGCGCCTGAAGGTGCTCGCGGCGCTTGGCGCGGTGGCTGCGCTGGGCGGGCTCGGCCGCGCGGTGCGCGCGCCGCGCTCGGGCGCGCGAGCGACACGTGGCAACGCGCGATGGCCCGCACGCATAGGCTGAAGGGGAGAGATGTCCAGCCCGACCCAAGGCAAGATCCGCGTCGTCGTCGCCAAGCCCGGCCTCGACGGGCACGACCGCGGCGCGAAGATCATCGCGCGCGCGCTGCGCGACGCCGGCATGGAGGTGATCTACACGGGCCTGCATCAGACGCCGGAGCAGATCGTCGAGACGGTGATCCAGGAGGACGCCGACGCGGTCGGGCTCTCGATCCTCTCGGGTGCGCACATGACGCTCGTGCCGCGCGTCGTCGCAGCTGCTGCGCGAGCAGGACATCGACGATGTCGTCGTGACCGTCGGTGGGACGATCCCGGCCGAAGACATCCCCGAGCTGAAGGAGCTCGGCGTCGCCGAGGTCTTCACTCCCGGGCGCGCCCACGCAGGCGATCGTCGATTTCATCCGCGCAAGCAACCGCACGCCCGCGCCTGATTGACTCGTCAGTCAACCGGGCAACGGAGTAGAATTGCCGCCAACAGACCCCAAGGAGTTACCTGAGAATGAAGATATGCGTCCTGGTGAAGGAGGTCCCGGACGCCGCCGTCGAGAAGCGCATCAATCCCTCGACGGGGCGCATGGACCGCAGCGGGGAGAAGAACCTCAACCCGTATGACACGCACGCCATCGAGGCTGCGATGCAGATCAAGGAGGGCGGCGCGGTCCCCGTCGAGGAGATCGTCGCCGTGACGATGGGCCCCGAGAGCGCGGTGCGCGCGCTGCACAAGGCCGTCTCGCTCGGCGCCGACCGTTCGGTGCACCTCTCCGACGAGGTCGTCGCCGGCTCGGACGTGGCCGCGACCGGCTACGCGCTGGCCAAGACGCTTCAGCGCGAGAGCCCGGACCTGGTGCTGCTCGGCCAGCAGTCCGACGACGGCGAGTGCTACACGATCGGCGCTGTCGTCGCCGAGCACCTGGGCATGCCCTCGCTCACGCAGGTGATCAAGATGGACGTCGAGTCCGAGGCGCTGCGCTGCGAGCGCCAGGCCGAGTACGGCTACGACACCGTGCAGATCAAGCTGCCCGCCGTGATCTCGGTCGGCGACGCGATCAACGAGCCGCGCTACCCGTCGCTGAAGGCGATCATGGGCGCGAAGAAGAAGCCGCTGGACAGCGTCAGCGCCGCGCGACGTCGAGCATCGACGCGTCGCAAGGTCGGCGGCGAGAACTCCGCCGCTCAGTGGGTCGCCGCGAAGGCGCCGCCGGCGAAGGCCGCGGGCGAGATCATCGAGGACGAGGACACCAACGAGACCGTCGAGAAGATCGTGGCCTGGCTCGACGAGAGGAAGCTGATCTAGATGGCAAACATCCTGGTCTACGCGCTGCACTACGACGGCGCGATCAACAAGAACTCGCTTGGGTGCCGTCTCCGAGGGCGCCAAGCTCGCCGCCGAGCTCGGCGGCGAGGCTCACGCGATCCTGCTCGGCGAGAACGTGCCGCAGGACCTGGCGGCGCACGCTCGGCAACTACGGCGCCAAGAAGGTGCTCGTGGCCGAGGGTCCCGAGGGACTCGCGCAGCCGCTCGTCGACGCGATGGCCGCGGCGATCTCGGGCGGCGACTACTACTACGCGCTGTTCGGCGGCGGCCTGCTCGGCTTCGAGATCGGCGCCGGCCTCGCCGCGCGTCTAGGCGCCGGCGTGGCGATGGAGGTCACCACCGTACGTGCCGAGGGCGGCGAGCTGATCGCCGAGCGCCCGATCCTCGGCGACTCGGCGATCTCCGAGATCAAGTACCGCTCGGACGTCGGCATCATCATCGGGCGTCTGAACGCGTTCGAGATCAAAGAGAGCGGCGACGCCGACGCACCGGTCGAGCAGCTCAGCTTCGAGCTGAGCCCGCACGCCTCGCAGGCGACGATGGTCACGCGCGGCGAACAGCGCGGCGCCGACGTCGACATCGAGGGCGCCGAGCATCCTCGATCGCCGGCGGTCGCGGTCTCGGCAAGGCCGAGGGCTTCGAGCTGGCCGAGGAGCTGGCGGAGGCGTTCGGCGGCAACAGCGCCGTCGCTGCGACCCGCGCGGTCGTCGACGCCGGCTGGTACCCCTACGCGGCGCAGATCGGCCAGACCGGCAAGACGGTCTCGCCGAAGCTGTACCTCGCGGCGGGCATCTCCGGCGCGATCCAGCACAAGGTCGGGATGCAGTCCTCGGAGAACATCGTCGCGATCAACAAGGACGCCAACGCGCCGATCTTCGAATTCTCAGACCTCGGGATCGTCGGCGATCTGAACAAGATCCTGCCGAAGCTGACCGAGGCCGTGAAGGCGAAGAAGGGCGGCATAGAGCATGTCGGCGCACAACGGCAACGGCAAGGTCGCACCCGACGCAGTTCCCGCCGCCGGTGAACTCGCAGAAGGAGTTCGTCAAGCATGGGCTCGACGACGAGGACGAGCTGATCGAGGTCGGCGTCGCGATCGTCGGCGGCGGGCACCGCCGGGCTGGCGTGCGCCAACCGTCTGCTGCAGCTGCTGGCGGACGATCCGGAGACGATGGAGCGCCTCGGCGAAGTGCCGGTGGCGGTCGTCGAGAAGGCGAAGACCTGCGGTGGGCACAACCTGTCCGGCGCGGTGATGCGTCCGGAGCCGCTGGAAGAACTGTTCCCGGAGATGACCCGCGAGCAGTGGCGCGAGGAGGGCTTCGCCTTCGGTGAGGTCACCAAGGAGGCGGTCTACCTGACGCCGACGGCCAAGACGAAGCGTGCGCATCCCGCCGCCGCCGCCGTTCAAGAACCACGGCAACGAGGTCATCTCGGTCTCGGCGCTGGCGCGCTTTCAGCAGCGCCAGGCCGAGGAGGCCGGCGCCTACATCCTCACCGAGACCTCTGCGACGCAGCTGGTCGTCGAGGACGGGCGCGTGGTCGGCGTGCGCTCCGGCGACAAGGGTCGCGGCAAGGACGGCGAGCCGCTCGGCAACTTCGAGCCGGGCACCGACATCAAGGCGCAGGCGACGGTGCTCGCCGAGGGCTGCTGGGGGCACCTGACCGGCGCCGCGATCAGCGAGTTCGACCTCGCCGAGGATCGCGAGCCGCAGGTCTGGGAGCTCGGCGTCAAGGAGGTCTGGAAGGTCCCCAAGCCGCTCGACCGCCTGATCCACACGATCGGCCCGTGGCCGCTGAAGATCTCGGCCAAGTACGGGCAGATCGGCGGCACCTGGATCTACCCGATGAAGGACGAGAAGACGCGGCGACGACCTCGTCTCGATCGGCTTCGTGATCGACCTCGAGTACGCCGACGCGACGACCTCGGCGCACGACCTGCTGCAGCAGTTCAAGACCCATCCGCTGGTCAGCGGGCATCCTCGAGGGCGGCGAGCGCGTCGCGTGGGGCGCCAAGGCGCTCCCGGGCGGCGGCTACTGGTCGATGCCGAAGCTGTCGATGCCGGGTGCGCTGCTCGTCGGCGACGCCGGCGGCATGGTCGACACGGTCTCGCTGAAGGGCGTGCACCACTGCGATCAAGTCGGGCATGCTCGCCGCCGAGACGATCTACGCGGCGCTCACGCGCGGCGAATCGAGCTTCGAGCCCTACGAGCAGGCGATCGAGGACTCGGTCATCGGGCAAGGAGCTGTATGAGGTGCGCAACACGCGCCAGCCCTTCCAGAAGGGCTTCCTGCAGGGCGGTCCGATCGTCAACCTCGCGATCGCGACCAAAGGGCTGCTGCCCCCGGGCCGCCTGGCCTGGCACCGCAACGACGCCAAGCCGATGTTCATCGGCAACACGCAAGTCCTATCCCAAGCCCGACGGGAAATACACCTTCGACAAGCTCTCGTCGGTCTTCATCACGGGCAACGCGACGCGCGACGACGCGCCGAACCACATCCGCGCTGCAGAAGCACGTGCCGCGCGAGATCGCCGAGACGTGGCGTTGGATGTGCCCGGCGGGCGTGTACGAGATCCCCGAGGACGCGCCCGAGCACGGCGATGTGGACGTGATCGTCAACTACACCAACTGCGTGCAGTGCGGGGCGATCACCGCCAAGGGCGGACGGCTGACGACGCCCGAGGGTGGCGACGGCCCGCTGTACCAAATCCTCTAACTCCCAGACCGGCCGCGCGCTCGCCACTAAATTGGCGAGCGCGAAACATCTGCACAAAGACGGTGTTAGAGGGTTGTCATGGACAGCCGCTCAGTTCCCTTCGATCGCACGAGACGCTCGCGACTACGCGTGCTCACCGCCCAGGCCGCGCTCACTTGCATGCTCGCGCTGCTGCTCGCCACGCAGGCGCACGCGGGCGGCCAGGACCCCTCGGCGGGCGGGCTCGGCGCGCAGCAGCTCACCTCCCCTGCCGTCGGCAGCGCGTCCGTGACGCTCGAAGAATGCGTTACGGCGACGGTCCAGGAACAGCGAGCCATCGCCTTCTCGGCCGAAATGACGGCCGTTCCGGGCACGGTGCGGATGGCGATGCGCATCGACCTCGAGGAGCGCGCCCCGGGCGAAGCGGAATTCCACACGGTCACCTCCTCCGGGCTCGGCATCTGGCGCTCCTCAGACCCCAAGGTGAAGGTCTACAAGTACCTCAAGCAGGTGACCAACGTCTCCGCCCCCGCTTCCTACCGCGGCTTTGTGCGCTTCCGCTGGCTGAACGCCAAGGGCCACGCGATCAAACGGGCCGAGCGGCTGACGAGCAGGTGCCTGCAGCCGGGCGTCCCGCCGGAACCCACCGAACCCAGCGCGGGATCCGGCACGACGACGACGAACTCCTCGCCCACGACGCCGGCTGCCTGAGCCGGCGGTGGCCGAGAGGGAGCCACCGCTTTGCCGGGCGGGCGCCGACCGCTAGAATGAACGAACGATGAAGGCCAAGATCCACCCCACCTACACACGCGCCCACGTGCACTGCACCTGTGGCAACGAGTTCATCACTCGTGCCACACAGGACGAGCTGCGTGTTGAGGTGTGCTCGAACTGCCACCCGTTCTACACGGGTCGCCAGAAGCTGATGGACAGCGGCGGGCGCGTGGAGCGCTTCCAGCGCCGCGTGGCCAAAGGCCGTTTGGCCCAGACTCGGTCCGCCTAGCAGTCCGATGTCTTCGCGGCCAGCCGGTTCGTTGACGACGCCGGTCGCAACAGACGCCCCGCCGCAGGACGCCGCCAAGCCGACGAGCGGCCTCGTCGGCTACGCCGACGGCGCGGTGCTCGATGACTCGCCGTTGGTTGACCGCGACGGTGAGGGGCAGCTCAACGCCCAGCGCGACGCTCCGGTCGGCGGTCAGGCCGTGCTCGAGGGCGTGATGATGCGCGGCGTCTCCAACTGGGCGGTGGCCGTGCGCAAGCCGAGCGAGGAGCAGCTTTCCGAGGGCGAGCTCTCGCCAGAGGAGGCGGCGCTCGGCGAGATCGAGGTCAGCACGTTCCCACTGGACTCGGCGATGAAGCGCCATCGTCTGCTGCGACTGCCGATCATCCGTGGCATCGCCGCGCTCGGCGGCTCGCTGGTGATCGGCTTTCGCGCACTTGAGATCTCAGCTAACGCACAGCTGCCGCCGGAGCAGAAGGACGACGCATCGGTGGACGACTCGGGCGAGGTCAAGCCGGATGAGATCCCGAAGGCGGTGTGGGTCGGAACGGTCGTTGTCGCGCTCGTCTTCGCGATCGTCCTGTTCTTCCTGATCCCGGTCGGGCTGACGAGCTTGATCAAGGACCAGCTCGGCTCGTCGTTCTTGTTCTGGCTGATCGAGGGCGTCGTGCGCACGACGATCTTCCTTGGCTACATGCTGCTGCTCTCGCGCCTGCGCGACCTGCGCCGCGTGTTCGAGTACCACGGCGCCGAGCACAAGACGATCTCCTGCTTCGAGGCCGGCCTGCCGCTGACGCCGGTCAACGCGCAGCGCTTCTCGCGCCTGCACCCGCGCTGCGGCACGAGCTTCCTGCTCGTCGTGATGATCGTCGCGATCTTCGTGTTCGCCCCGATCGGCTTGCCCGCCTGGTACTGGCTCGTGGCCACGCGGATCCTCGGCGTGCCGCTGATCGCAGGCATCTCCTTCGAGCTGATCAAGTTCGCCGGGCGCAACCGCAGTCGCCCCTGGGTGCGCGCTGTGATGTGGCCTGGGCTGAAGCTGCAGCTGCTGACCACGCGCGAGCCCGACCTCGACCAGCTGGCCGTCGCGATCGCCGCGCTCGAGGCTGTGCTCGAGCGCGAGACCCCCGGAGACCTGACGGCCGAGGATCTCGTTGGAGTAGAGGTCGTCGCCTAACCCCGCCTGCATGCGCGCCCCTGTGGCGCGCGCAACAACGGCCATAGACTCAGGGCCGCGATGATCGAAGACCTCGTCAAGCAGATCGAAACACGCTTCGCCGAGCTCGGCGAGCAGATGACCGACCCCGAGGTGATCTCCGACCGCGAGCGCTACGCCGAGGTCGGGCGCGCCTACAGCCAGCTCGAGGCGGCGGCGAAGCTGGCCGAGCAGTGGCGCGAGGCGCAGGAAACGGCGGGCGGCGCCGAAGAGATCCTTGCCGAGGAGGAGGACTCCGAGCTGCGTGAGGAGCTGGCCGGGGCCCGCGAGCGGATCGAGCAGATCGAGGAGGAGATCCGCATGGCGATGGTCGAGCGCGACCCCAACGACGAGAAGAGCGTGATCGTCGAAATCCAGGGCGGCGCCGGTGGCGACGAGGCCGGGCTGTGGGCCGGCGACCTCTACCGCATGCTCACCAAGTACGCCGAGCGGCGAGGGTGGCAGTCGGAGCCGATGGAGATCGGCGACGGCAAGTACACGTTCGCGATCAAGGGCGACGGGGCCTACTCGGTGTTCAAGTTCGAGGGCGGAACACACCGCGTCCAGCGCGTTCCACAGACGGAGTCACAGGGGCGCGTCCACACCTCGACGGCGACGGTGGCGGTGCTGCCGGAGGCCGAGGACGTGGACGTGCAGATCGAGCCCAACGACCTGCAGATCGACGTCTACCGCTCTTCGGGCCCGGGGGGGCAGTCGGTCAACACGACCGACTCGGCGGTGCGCGTGACGCACAAGCCGACGGGCATAGTCGTCTCGATGCAGGATGAGAAGTCCCAGCTGCAGAACCGCGAGCGGGCGCTGCGCGTGCTGCGCGCGCGGCTGTACGAGCGGGCGCTTGCCGAACAGCAGGCCGAGCTTGCGGCCGACCGCCGCTCGCAGGTCGGCACGGGCGATCGCGCCGAGAAGATACGCACGTACAACTACGGCGAGCGGCGCGTGACCGATCACCGCATCAAGCTGACCGTGCACAACCTCGACGACGTGCTCGAGGGGCAGCTCGACGAGCTGACCAACGCGCTGCAGGCCGACGAGAAGCGCCTGCGCCTGCAAGCGCAGACTGCGGCGTGAGCACGCGAGCCGACCCCGGGCAGGGCGATGCTGCGTTGGGAGACGCTCCCAGGCGCGTGCGCGGCACGAGCGTGCGCGACGCGCTGCAGGGCGCGCGCACCGCGATCGGGGCGGCCGGCTGCGAGACGCCGCGCCTGGATGCCGAAGTGCTGCTCGCGCACGTGCTCGGGGTGGGTCGCGAGCGGTTGCTGCTCGACCGCGAGCTGATCGTCGCCGGCCCGCCGGTGCGCGCCTACCAGGACGCTGTCAGGCGCCGCGCGGTGCTGCGCGAGCCGGTCGCCTACATCACCGGCAGCCGGGGCTTCCGGCGGATCGAGCTGGCCGTCGACGCGCGCGCGTTGATCCCGCGTCCGGAGAGCGAGTTGCTCGTGGAATCCGCCCTCGGCCTACCCGACGGTGCGCGAGTGCTCGACGTGGGCACGGGCAGTGGCGCGATCGCGCTCGCGCTCAAGCAGGAGCGCCCGGACCTCGAGGTGAGCGCCAGCGACCGAAGCGCCGATGCGCTCGAGCTGGCCCGTGCCAACGCCGCCCGGCTCGGGCTCGACGTCGACTTCGTGCAGGCAGATCTGCTCGAGGGAGTGTCCGGCGAGTTCGACGCGGTGCTCGCCAACCTGCCCTACGTGGCCGAGTGCGATCGCGCGATGCTCGCACCGGAGATCCTCCGCCACGAGCCGCCCGGTGCGCTGTTCGCGGGCGAGGACGGGCTCGATGCGATTCGCGCCCTGCTCGCGCAATTGGCGGCCCGCAGGAGCGTGAGCTTCGTGGCGCTCGAGGTCGGTGCCGGGCAGGCACCGACCGTCGCCGAGCTGCTTCGCGCGGCCGGTTTTGCAAAGGTTGAATGCATGCACGATCTTGCGGGTATGGAGCGAGTGGTGAAAGGTGAGCGCTTGCCGATCGACGGGTCCGCGCGAGAGGAGTCCGTGCAGCTATGAGCCCGACGCTCGGTGTCGAGGATGCAGAGCGTCTGCGCGCATGCGTGGCGGGGGGTGGCGTGGCCGTGTTCCCGAGCGACACGGTGTACGGCGTGTGCTGTGACCCGGACAACGAGGCGGCGGCGAAGCGCCTGTATGAACTGAAGGGCCGCCCGGCGACGCGGCCGGCGGCGGTCATGTTCTTCGCGCTCGAGCAGGCCCTGCGGGCGCTGCCCGAGCTGCTCGCAGCCGAGCGGGCGGCGCTGCAGGCGCTCTTGCCCGGACCGATCACGCTGCTGCTGGAGAATCGCTCCGGCGACTTCCGCGCGGCCTGCCGCCAGGACCCGGCGACGCTCGGGCTGCGCGTGCCCTGGCTGCCGGAGGAGCTGCATGCACTCCGCTCGATCGAGCAGCCGGTGATGCAGACGAGCGCGAACATGTCCGGTCAGTCCGACGCGCGCACGCTCGCCGAAGTACCGGCCGGCCTGCGCGACGGCGCCGACGTGGTGCTCGATGGAGGCACGCTGCCGGGAACGCCTTCGACGGTCGTCGACCTGCGCGAGTACGAGCAGAGCGGCGCGTGGTACGTGCTGCGCGAGGGTGCGCTCGCGGCCGAGGCCGTGGGCGAGCTGCTGGCCGGCGCACCGGCCCGCTGAGCGCGTTCTACGTCGGCCGCATCGAGCGAGAATCACTGTCCCGTCGGCGGCCATCCTCTCGCCTACGCGTGCTAGCCTCGTGACAGCTGCCGCGACTGGCGCCTGAGGTGGGATCGACCACCGGGGAGCGGCCAGCTCAACCGCCGCGCGCCTGGGCACCAAGTCTTCACAGTCCGCTCAAGGAGGCGCCGTGTCCGAGCTCAGCCCCGATTACTTCAACCGCCCGCTCAGCGAGGTGGATCCTGAGATCGCCGACGTGCTGCGCGGCGAGCTCGAGCGCGAGCAGCGTACGCTCGAGGCGATCGCCTCGGAGAACTTCGTGCCGCGCGCGGTGCTCGAATGCCAGGGCTCGGTGCTCACGAACAAGTACGCCGAGGGCTATCCCGGCCGCCGCTACTACGGCGGCTGCGAGTGGGTGGACGTCTCCGAGCAGCTCGCGATCGACCGCGCCAAGGCGCTGTTCGGGGCCGAGCACGTCAACGTCCAGCCGCATTCCGGGGCGCAGGCCAACGCAGCCGTCTACCACGCCCTGCTGCAGCCGGGCGACACGATCATGGGACTGTCGCTGGCGCACGGCGGACACCTGACGCACGGGATGAAGATCAACGTCTCGGGGCGCTTGTATGACATCGCGCCATACGAGGTCGATCGCGAGAGCAGCCTGATCGACATGGACGAGGTCGCGCGGATCGCGCGCGAGCGCCGGCCGAAGCTGCTGCTCGCCGGCTGGTCGGCCTATCCACGCCAGCTCGATTTCGCACGCTTCCGCGAGATCGCCGACGAGGTCGGCGCGCTGCTGATGGTCGACATGGCCCACTTCGCCGGGCTCGTCGCGGCAGGCCTTCACCCGAACCCGATCGAGCACGGCGCGGACGTCGTCACGACGACGACGCACAAGACGCTCGGTGGTCCGCGCGCGGGAACGATCTTCTGCAAGGAGGAGTACGCCAAGAAGATCGACTCGGCCGTCTTCCCCGGCCAGCAGGGCGGACCGCTCGAGCATGTGATCGCGGCCAAGGCCGTGACGTTCAAGATCGCCGCCTCGGAGCTGTTTGCCGAGCGCCAGCGACGCACGCTCGACGGCGCGCGCGCGTGGGCGCAGGAGCTCTCGAAAGCCGGTCACGGTGTGAAGGTGCTGAGCGGTGGCACCGACGTGCACCTCGTGCTCGTCGACCTGCGCGACTCAGATCCCGAGCTGACCGGGCGCCAGGCCGAGGACCGCCTGCACGCGATCGACATCACCGTCAACCGCAACGCCGTGCCGTTCGATCCGCGTCCGCCGATGGAGGCCTCGGGTCTGCGCATAGGAACCCCGGCGCTCGCCACGCGCGGGCTTCAACACGAGGACTTCGCCGAGGTCGGCAAGATCATGGCCAGCGCGCTGACGCCCGAATACGAGTCGCGCGCCGGCGAGCTGGCCGAGCGCGTCGGGGCGATCGTCGAGCGCTACCCGCTCTACGAAGAGCTGGGAGCAGGCACCCCGGTCTAACCCGGCATCGCCGGGCTGTCCACGCCCGGTGGCTGTCTCGCGTCGCTCGACCCCTCTGCGCTGGTGTGCGACGCCCCCGCCTGCGATGCTGTCCTGGTTCGATGGCGCATCCAACCGAGCTCGACGCTCTATACGCCTTCCTGCTTGCCGCTGCCGTGACGGCGCTGTTGACGCCGCTCACGATGCGCTTCGCAGGCGCAGTCGGCGCGATCGACGAACCACGTGAGCGCGGCCTGTCGGAGAGCTCGACGCCGCTGCTCGGCGGACTCGCGATCTTCGCGGGCACGCTCGTCGCCGGGCTGATCTGGCTGCCGGCCGGGTTCGGCAAGGATCACGAGCTGTGGCACGGCGTGCTGCTCGCAGCCGGGGTGATCACGCTCGTGGGCGCGCTCGACGACCGCTTCGAGATCCCGCCGCTGGTCAAGCTCGCCGGCCAGATCGTGGCGGCCGTGATCGTCGTGCACTACGGCGTCGCCGTGAAGGCGATCACGCTGCCGTTCGTCGGCACGCTGGCCTTTCCCAACGCCGGCGTCACGAACGCCGGCCCGGTGCTGAGCGTGATCGGTCTGGTAGGGATGATGAACGTCGTCAACTTCTCCGACGGCGTCGACGGTCTCGCGGCGGGCGTGTGCATGATCATCGCCGTGGCGATGACCGTGATCGCGTTCGATCTCGGTCGTCCCCAGCCGGGCGTGCTGGCCGCGATCACGGCCGGCGTGGCGCTCGGCTTCCTGATCTTCAACTTCCCGCCGGCCTCGAGCTTCATGGGCGACTGCGGCGCCAACCTGCTTGGCCTGCTGATGGGCGTGATCACGGTCGAGGCGGCCGTCAAGACGGCTGCCGTCGTCTCGTTCGTGCTGCCGCTGATCCTGCTCGCCGTGCCCTTCCTCGACACGACGTTCGTCGTGCTCAAGCGCCTGAAGTACCGCCAGCCGATCTACCGACCAGACAGCGAGCACTTCCATCACCGGATGGCGCGGATCGGCTTCTCCAGCCGGCGCACGATCGCCTACCTGTATGCGTGGACGCTGATGCTCGCCGGGCTCGCGCTCGCGCTGCGTTTCATCCCCTACTCAGACCACAAAGGCCACCTGCACACGGGCTGGACGCTCGTGCTGATCGCGCTCGGACTGATCGCGGCGGCGGCGAGCGTCTACCTCGTCTACGTGCTCGAGATCCTCAAGTTCCGCCGGCTGGCGGCGATGCGCCTGCGCCTGCAGCGCCCGGACGCCTCAGCGACGGAGATCGAGCAGGGCGTCGTGCGCGACCTGGAAACGGGCGAAATCGACGCCGTGAGGATGGATGATGGTGTGCACGCGCCCGTGGGCGACGGGGCGGGGCGGAGTGAGCAGCCCTTCGCCGAGCGGCAAGTGGATCAGGACGGCGTACGCGCAGAACAGCAGCGTGGCGGCCCGCAGCCGCCGGTCGCCGCCGACGGCCGCTAGCGGCAGCGCCCAGATCGCGTACCACGGCAGCAGCCAGGCCGTGGACAGCAGCAGCGCGAGCGTCGTCCAGCCCGCCGCTATGCGCCAGTCGGCGCCCCGCGCGGTGCGCCACAGGGCGAGCACGAACGCCACGACGAACAGCGCGGCGAACACGTTGCGCCACCACTCGGGCGTGCCGCCGAGCCCGAACAGTCGCGCCGTCTCGGCCGGGATGCTGTGCACGGCGACGAGCTGCTGCTGCTCGCCGACGGCGCTGAGGAAGCCGAGCGCGTGGCTGCCGAAGCCGATCAGACCGATCGCGCCGAGCACGACGAGCCCGAGCGCGGCGCCCTCGAGCGTTCCCCGTCGATCGCGCGAGCGCGGCGCGCCGAGCAGCATGAACGGCAGCGCCAGCCCGGCGGTCACCTTCACGCCGACGCCCGCCACGAGCGTGGCCGCGGCCGTGCGAAAGCGCGGCTGCGAGCCGGCCGTGAGCGCCAGCGCGCCCGACAGCGCGAGCAGGATCAGCGTGTCGTTGTGCGCGCCGCCGACGGCGAGCACGAGCAGTACGGGATTGAGCCCGACGAACGCCGCAGCCCAGCGCCGCGACTGCCCCAGGCGCCCGGCGGCGCGCGCGAGCAGCGCGACGGCGCCGAGGCTCGACAGGACGGCGAGCGCCTTGAACGCCCACAGCCCACCGGACAGCCCGAGCGGGACGAAGGCGTAGCTGAGCAGCGTGAACAGCGGGCCGTAGGGGGAGTGCTGGTAGGGCCAGCCGAGAAACGCGAAGACTTCGTCGCTTGAGGCCTGCGCGGCGACGTGCGTGTACGGGTCGAGCCCGTGCAGCGCCCCGAGCCGCGCGAAGCCGATGTAGCCGAACACGTCCTGGGAGATCAACGGCGGTCCGAGCAAGAGGATCGCGTGGGCCGCCACCACGGCCGCCGCGATCGCCCGCAGGCTGAGCGCGCGCGCGGCGAGCAGCACGAGCAGGTAGCTCGCGCACATGATCAGGCTGAGCGTCTGAAAGCCGCCCGAGCCGATGCTCAGGCCGAGGCCTTGCAGCGGCCCCGCCAGCCAGCCGATCCAGCCGCCGCTGCGCGAGGGCACGTACTGCGACGGCTCCCCGGCGGCGCCGGCGGCGGTCAGGAAGATGCTCGCGATGACGCCGAGCAGGCCGAGCAGCCCGAGTGCGCGCAGCAGCCCCGTCCGGCGCAGCGCGTCGCCGCGGGAGGGGCGTTCGCGCCGGCGAGTGGACGATCGCGCGGCTTCGATCGGCGCGCTGGAGGGTGCCGGGGCGATCGGCATCGGCCCATTGTTGCGTCTAGCGCCCAGGCAGGCGTGTGGTGGGGAATGTAGAATCCATAACGCAGCCGCTAAAGCGCGTGCCCGGGGGCGTAGATCGGTGTACGTGTGTACGTGTGTGCGGCACGCCAGGCGCTGCTCGCTGCGCACTGCCTTCTACATGCGACTTCACCGCCGCAAATCGACATCGAGTCGGGCCCCGGGGCCGCGACGCGTCCTGATCCTCTCTGCCGATGTCGGCGAGGGGCACGCTGCCGCTGCGCGCGCGCTCGCGGCGCAGTTGAAGGATGCGCCGGAGCCCACCGAGGTGACCGTGATCGACGGCCTCGCCGCGATGGGCCGCGTGCTCAAACCGGTCGTAGAGGACGGCTATCGCGTGCAGCTTCGCTTCATCCCGTGGACGTACACGGTCGTCTACGGGCTGCTCAACCACGTCCCGCCGATCCGTGCGCTGGCCACGCGGCTGTTGCGCCTGTTCGGATCGCGGCCGCTGGCGCGCGCGATCGCCGAGCACGACCCCGATGTGGTCGTCTCGACCTACCCGGCCGTGACCGTCGTGCTCGCCCGGCTGCGGCGCACGGGCGAGGTCAAATGCCCGACGGTCGCCACGATCACCGATCTGACGGGCCTGTTCTTCTGGGCGCAGCCGGGGATCGACATGCACATGGTGATGTACGGCGAGTCGCTGTCCTCGGTCGAGCGCATCGCCGGGCGCGACAGCGTCCAGCTCGTCGCGCCGCTGATCTCCGAGGAGTTCCTCGAACCGCGTTGCCCGCAGCAGTCGCGGCGCCAGCTCGGCTTGCCCGAGGATGGGCGCATGGTTGTCGTCTCCGGCGGTGGCTGGGGGGTGGGCGACGTGCTCGGCGCCGTCAACGAGTTCATCCGCGTGCCCGAGGCGAGCAGCATCGTCGTGCTCGCCGGGCGCAACGAGCAGCTGGCCGAGAAGCTGCGCCGCACATTCGGCTCAGAGCCCCGCGTGCACGTCTACGAGTTCACCGACAAGATGCCCGAGCTGCTTGCGGCGGCCGACGTGCTCGTGCACTCCACCGGTGGCGTTACCTGCCTGGAGGCGATGGCGGCAGGCACGCCCGTCGTCTCCTACGGACTGCCCGTCGGTCACGCCCGCGTCAATACACGCGCGATGGCCGCGCTCGACCTGCTGCGCTTGGCCAACGACACCAACGAGCTGCGCGAGCACGTGCGCGCGAGCTTCGCCGCCGAGCCCGACGCGACGCAGGCCGCCGTCGTGGACGTCGCCGGTCCCGACCCCGTCGCCGCCGACGTCGTGTTGCAGGCGTCTCGCCGCGTGCGCCCGATCCCGCGCTGGCGACTGCGCGCGGTTGCGCTGGCCACGCAGCTCGTGCTGCTGCTCGGCTTCGGTATGTGGATGATGTCGACCGACGACGTGACGGCGCTGGCGAGCAAGATCCTGCACGTGCAGCCGCTCAAGCAGGTCAAGACC
The DNA here is from genome assembly GCA_963717665.1 of uncultured Solirubrobacteraceae bacterium. GTDB lineage: Bacteria > Actinomycetota > Thermoleophilia > Solirubrobacterales > Solirubrobacteraceae > Palsa-744. Next base: position 1,320,177 of record OY970348.1, on the reverse strand, counting down.
GACCAGCCGGACGTCGGCTTGATCCTGCACGTGCCGGCCGGGCAGATGCCGGCAATCGCCTCGGCGCTCGCCAAGCGCGGAATCCACGCCTCGTTCGCCGACGACGGCGGTGTGCCGACGACGGCGACGGTCGCGCAGATGCGCTCGCTCGGCGACGAGCTCGTGCCGGAAGTGACCGGGCACTCGATCTTCCGCTGGGTGCGTACGCGTGGCGTACTGCATGCACAGGCGCGCGCGCTCGGCCTCGGCCACCGTTTCTACTTCCTGCAGCCGCGCGGCGGATTGACCGTGGGCCAGCTCGTGCTCGCGCGCACGGCCGGCGCTACCCCCGTTTGCGGCGAGCAGCGCCTCAGCGCCGAGGGGCCGCTGCCTCAGGGCACGACGCGCGCCGGCGACGTGCTCGTGGTCGAGCTCGACGGCTCACCCGCCTCGGTCTCGGGGCTCGAACGACTGATCTCGTGGCTGGGCTCGCGCGGGCTGGGTGCAGAGCCGCTGGACTGGCTCACGCGCTCGCCCTCCATCAGCGCGACCAGCAGCTGAGAGCGCGCGAGCACGGCGGCGCCGACCATCAACAGCGCCAGCGAAGCCGACAGCGGCACGCCTCCCCACGGCGTGTCGGCGAAGCTCTCGCCGAACAGGAGTGGCGCGACGACGATCGGGATCACGGTCTGCGTGACGAACACGACCGGCGCCACCTGGATCGCGGGGCGCTCCTGCAGCGCGCTCATCTCGCTGAGCACGCCGACCCCGGAGGCGAGCGCCGTCGAGAGCCCCCAGGCGATCGCCAGGCCGACGTGGCCATTTGAGAGGTCGTCGGAGGCGAGCTTCGTCGCGATCCCGCTCCAGGCGCCGGCGAGACCCGCTCCGAGCATCGTCAGCACGGCCGGCGGGCGCGCGAGCAGTCGCATCGCGTAGGGCAGCAGGCTCGCCAGGCCGAGTCCGAGCAGCACGAGCGTGATCGCGAGGTTCTCCGAGCCGTGCCCGGCCGAGCGCGGCGGCGCCGCCAGCCCGGCGCCGACGACGCCGATCACGATCGCCACCGTCGCGAGGTGCTCGCTGCGCCCGGCGTGCTCACCGAGCATGCGCTGCGCGAGGAACAGCAGCACGAGCAGGCCGGCCGCGAGCGCCGGTTGGACGACGACGAGCGGCGCGAGCAGCAGCGCGACGAGTTGCAGCGGCCAGCCGAGGATCGACAGGCCCGTGCCGAGCAGCCAGCGCGCGCGGCGCAGCAGGCGCCAGACGAGCGCCAGGCGCAGGTGCTCGCCGTGCGGCGCCTGCTTGGCGTCCATCGCCTGCAGCGCGATCCCTAGGCTGTAGAGGGTCGACGCCGCGACGGCCGCCGCGATGCCCAGCACCAGATCGACCATGTCTGCCCACGATCATCGCAGCCCGAGTCCCCCGATCGCCGGAGCGGCGGTCGCATTCGCGCTGGCCGTGCCCGTCGCCGGCTACCTGCTGCCGGGCCTCGCCGCGGCGCTGCCGGCGCTGCGCGGCCCGCTCGGCGTCGAGGACCGCACGGCCGGTGGGGAGGGCTACGCGCTGACGTTCGACGACGGTCCGCACGCGCAGGGCACGCCGGCCGTGCTCGAGCTGCTCGCGGCGGCGGGCGTGCGCGCGACGTTCTTCCTCGTCGGCGAGCAGGTCCGGCGCAACCCCTCGCTGGCGCGCGAGATCGTCGCGGCCGGTCACGGGGTCGGCGTGCACTGTGAGCGCCATCGCAACCTGCTGCGCCTGACCCCGGCGCAGACGCGTGCCGACATCGAAGGCGCCGAGGCCGTGATCGCCGAGACGACGGGCGTCGCACCGGCGCTCTACCGCCCGCCCTACGGAGTCCTCAACGGCGCCGCGCTGCGCCTGGCGCGCAAGCGCGGCTGGCGCACGCTGCTGTGGAGCCAGTGGGGGCGCGACTGGGAGCGGCGCGCCACGCCGCAATCGATCGCGGCGCGCGTGACCGACGACGCGGACGCGGGCGCGGTGCTGCTGCTGCACGACGCCGACGACTACTCGGCGCCCGGCTCGTGGCAGAGGACCGTCGCGGCGCTGCCGCGCGTGCTGGCGACGCTCGCCGAGCGCGGGCTGAACCCGGTCGCGCCGTAACACGGCCGCGTTGTCTCTGGAGCGGTCGGTAAAATCCCTCGCTTGTCCAGCGCCATCTCGATCGACCGCGGCGGCACGCCCGCCGCGCTGAAGCCGGCAGCCCTCGGCCCGGCGACGTCTGCCGGTGCCTCGACTCATGCCTACGCGGCTGCGCCCGCGCGCACGCGCTGGTGGGTCGAGCTGTTGGTGATCGGCTGGCTGCTGTTCGTGTACGACGCGATCAACAACCTCGCGCCGCTGCGACTGTCGACGGCGCTCGGCAACGGGCGCGGGATCCTGCACGTCGAGCAGGCGCTGCAGATCGATCCCGAGCTCGCGCTCGACCGCTGGCTGGCCTCGCACCACACGCTCGCCGCGATCCTCGCGAACTACTACGACAACGCGCACTTCGTCGTCACGCTCGGCCTGCTCGGCTATCTGTGGTGGTCGCGCACAGACCTGTACCGCCCGCTGCGCAACTCGCTCGTGCTGGTCAACGTGATCGGCTTCGTCGTCTTCTGGCGCTTCCCGGTGGCACCGCCGCGCATGCTCGACGGCTTCACCGACGTGGTCGCCTCGACGCACGCGTTTGGCTCCTGGCACACGGGCCCGCTCGCCTCGCAGGCCAACCAGCTGGCGGCGATGCCCTCGCTGCACATGGCCTGGGCGGCCTGGTGCGGGCTCGCGCTGTGGCGCATCAGCAAGCGCCACTGGGTGCGCGCGCTGGCGCTGTTGTACCCGTGCATGACGGCGCTGGCGGTGCTCGCGACGGGCAACCACTTCGTGCTGGACATCGTCGGCGGCCTGCTCGCGCTGGCGCTCGCGGTGTGGCTCGTCGGCTCGCCCGAGCGTCTCGGCGGCAAGCTCTCGTGGCCGCGTGTGAAGCTCGCCTGGCAGGCTCGCGCAGGGCGCCGCGCACCGGCTTGAGAACGCTCGCGCGCGCGACGGCGCTAACTTGCCGCGCACGTGCGAAAAACCCGCAAAACCGGCGTGGCGTATGTCACAAAGTTGTTACGAAGTCTGAGATCCTGGTACAGTGAAACCAGCTACCGCAGACTTCGCGAGGTGGCTCCGGAAGGGCTTGGAGCGAGCCTCGACTTCGCTGCCGCCATGTGCGCGCGGAGTTCTCGTCGGGTCTGTAGGGTGGCCCAACTGACATGCCAGATTTCGACACCAACGAAGATCCCCTGCGCCTGAGCGACTCCGGTAAGGACGAGCCTTTCGAGCTGCCGAAGCTGCGCCCACGCTTCATGCGGCGCGCCCGCACGCTCGCCTATGGGCAGTGCTTCGGCTCGCGCAGGCAGCAGGCCGACAGGCTCCAGCTGAGGTTCGCCACGGCGCGCTGGCGCACGGCGCGCCGCTCATGCCCCTCGGCGCGCACGATCGGGCTGCTGGCAGCGGTGCCGACCCGGCGCAGGCGCCTGTGGACGAAGTGCCACGGACGAGCACCCGGATCGCCGAGCTGACGTGTTCACACTGCGCTACCTCGACGTGTGCCTGGTGCTCGCGACGGCCCCGTTCGTGCTGCTCGGCGGCCTGCCGCTGACGGGCTATTTGATCGGCGCCGGCGCGTGGCTGCTGACGCGCCTGGCGGCCGGCTTGCTGCAGGCGCAGGCGCGCCGCGCGGGCGACATGAAGATCAAGGCCGGGCTTCAGCTGGCGGGGATGATGGGCCGCGTGTGGCTCGTCGCGCTCGCCGTGATCCTGGCGCGCGTGGCCGGCGGCAAGGACGACGGCATCATGGCCGCCGCGCTCGTGCTCTCAGCCTTCACGGTGTACTTCGCGATGTCCTTCGTGACACGCGACGGCCCGACGCGGGCCGGGCCCACGCCGTCCGGCAGGACTGTGCCTGGGAGGCCGAGTACTTCATGAGTACGAGCACGATGGGGACGGGGGTGTGCCGCCGGCCGACACGGCCGTCGAGGCGCCGCGCCACCCGGCGTCCGCGGCAGGCGAGGCTAAGCCGCCGAAGAAGAGCGTCAAAGGCAAGCTGCTGCTTGCGCTCGGCGTGTGGATCGGCGGCGTGATCGTGCTCGTCGCGATCTACGGCTTCAAAGGCACGCGCAACACCGAGTTCCAGCCGCAGAACGAGTTCAAGCTCGACAACTGGGTCCACCTCGGCGTCTTCTCGATCAACAAGGCCGTGCTGTACCTGTTGCTCGCGGGCATCGCCACGTGCGTGAGCATGATCTGGATCGCGCGGCGTATGCAGCAGCGCCCGAACAAGGTGCAGGCCGCCGTCGAGGCGCTGTTCGTGCTGATGCGCGACAACATCGCGGGGGGCGGGATGGAGGAGAAACAGGCCGCCAAGTGGTTCCCGTTCATCGGCGCGCTGTTCCTTTTCATCTTCTTCTCGAACCTGATCGGATACATCCCGCTGCCGACGAACACCGAGCACAAGATCGACATCTTCGGCGCGCACATTCCGTCGTTCTCGCTGTATGCCGCCACGGCCAACCTCTCGATTCCGCTCGTGCTGGCGCTCGTCGTGTTCTTCTCCTACACCTACGAAGGCGTTCGCGCGAAGGGCCCGATCGGCTACCTCAAAGGCCTGATACCGGGCGGCGTCACGGGCGGCATGGCCGTGTTCATCTTCTTCCTCGAGCTGCTCTCGAACTTCATGCGGATCCTCTCGCTGACGATTCGTCTGTTCGCGAACATCCTGGCGGGGCACCTGATCATCCTGTTCATGGCGGGAGCGCTTGCCGTGATCCTCGGCGTCGCCTGGCTGGGCTGGTTCACGATCCCGTTCGGAATCGCCCTGTTCGCGTTCGAGGTCGGGCTGGTGGCAGCCCTGCAGGCGTTCATCTTTGCCACGCTCACCGCTATCTACCTCGGCGGCGCGGTCGCCGAAGACCACTAAAGGAGCCAATCGTCGTGCACATAGCTTTGATCACCCTCCTGGCGGCGGCCGAAGAAACCGCCAAGGCCGGAAAGTCGATCGGCCTCGGCGTAGGCGGAGGCCTCGGTGCCGTCGGCGCCGGCGTCGGCATCGGCCTGATCTTCGGCAAGGCCATCGAAGCGATCACCCGTCAGCCCGAGATGCGCGACGAGATCACGCAGCTGCAGTGGCTCGGCTTCGCGCTTACCGAGGCCTGCTTCTTCTACGGCCTCGTGGCGGGCCTCTTGGCCGCGTTCATCGTCTGAGCCATGCTCGGAGCCCTCGCACAACCAGCGGTGCTCGCCGCCTCAAAGGGCAGCTTCCTGATCAAGCCGGGCATCGGCCTGATGATCTGGACGCTGCTCGTGTTCGTCGTCACGATGGTGCTGCTCTCGCGCCTGGCCTTCCCGCGTATCTCCGATGCGCTGGAACGGCGCAAGCGGGGCATCGAAGAATCGATCGACACGGCCGAGCGCACGCGCAAGGAGGCCGACGAGCTGCTGCACGAATACCGCGAGCGCCTGAAGGAGGCGCGCGCGCAGGCCGAAGAGATCGTGCAGCGCGCGCGCCAGTCGGCCGATGCGCACGAGCACGAGTCCAAAGAGCGCGGGCAGGAGATCCTCGCCGAAGCGACGCGCAAAGCCGAGCGCGACATCGAGGCGGCGAGCAAACGCGCGCTCGACGACATTCGCCGCGAGGTCGCCGACCTGACGGTGATGGCGACCGAGAAGGTCACGCGCAAGGTGCTCGACACAGACGACCAGAAGCGGCTCGTGCAGGAGGCGCTCTCAGAGCTCGACTTCTCGTCGATCTCGGGAGGGTCGAACAACTAGATGGACGAGCTCGCCGAGGTCTACGCCCGCTCGCTGTTCGAGGTCGCCCGCGACCAGGGCAAGCTGGACGAGTTGCGCGAGCAGCTCGCCCAGTTCGCCGACGCGCTCGATCAGAACCGTGAGCTGGCCGTGTTCTTCTTCTCGCCGTACTTCTCGACGAAAGAGAAGCAGAACGGTCTTGAACGCCTGCTCGATGGCGCCGAGGAGACTTTCCTGAACTTCCTCAAGCTGCTGATCGAGAACCACCGCATGCCGGTGATCTTCCGCACGCGCCAGCAGTTCGAGCGCCTGTGGGAGCGCGAGAACCAGCTCCTGCCGGTCGACATCACGAGCGCGATCGCGCTCGATCAGGAGACGACGGAGAGCCTCGGGCGCACGATCGGCGAGCGCGCCGGACGCAAGGTGAGGTTGGCCGCGCACGTCGACCCGGACATCCTCGGCGGGATCGTGCTGAGGGTCGGCAACTCGATACTCGACGCATCAATTCGCAACCGACTGGAGCAGCTGCGCAGGCACGTTGCCCAAGGAGCCGCTTAGGAAGCCATGCAGATCAACCCTGACGAGATAACAAGCATCCTGAAGAGCCGCATCGAGGGACTCGACGGCGGGCGCGCCGAGCTGACCGAGGTCGGCACGGTGCTTTCCGTGGCTGACGGCATCGCGCGCCTGCACGGCCTGGAGAACTGCATGTCCTTCGAGCTGCTCGAGCTTCCCCACGGGGTCACGGGCCTCGCGCTGAACCTCGAGTCCGACAACGTCGGCGCGGTGCTGTTCGGTGAGTGGGAGCACGTCTCCGAGGGCGACACCGTGCGCCGCACGGGCCGCCTGCTCGACATCCCCGTCGGCGAGGGCCTGCTCGGGCGCATCGTCGACCCGCTCGGGCGCCCGCTCGACGGCAAGGGCGACATCGACACCTCCGAGCGCCGCCCGGCCGAGTTCAAGGCCCCGGGCGTCGTGCAGCGCCAGCCGGTGACCGAACCGATGCAGATCGGCCTGAAGGCGATCGACGCGATGATCCCGATCGGGCGCGGTCAGCGAGAGCTGATCATCGGCGACCGCCAGACGGGCAAGACGGCGATCGCGATCGACGCGATCATCAACAACAAGGACACAGGCGTGATCTCGGTGTACGTGGCGATCGGCCAGCGCATGGCGACGGTCGTGGCGCTCGCGCAGACGCTCGACGAAAACAACGCGCTGGAGAACACGATCATCGTCGCCGCGCCGGCCGATGAGGCGGCGCCGATCAAGTTCATGGCGCCCTATGCCGGCTGCGCGATGGGCGAGCACTTCCTCTACGAAGGCAAGCACGCGCTCGTCGTCTACGACGACTTGACCAAGCACGCATACGCCTACCGGCAGATGTCGCTGCTGCTGCGCCGCCCGCCCGGCCGCGAGGCCTACCCGGGTGACGTCTTCTACCTGCACTCGAGGCTGCTCGAGCGCGCGGTCAAGCTCAACGACGATCTCGGCGGCGGCTCGCTGACGGCGCTGCCCGTGATCGAGACGCAGGCCGGCGACGTCTCGGCGTACATCCCGACGAACGTGATCTCGATCACCGACGGGCAGATCTTCCTCGAGTCGGCGCTGTTCAACTCGGGCGTGCGCCCGGCGATCAACGTCGGCATCTCGGTCTCGCGCGTCGGCGGCAACGCGCAGATCTCGCCGATGAAGAAGGTGGCCGGGCGGATCAAGCTCGAGCTCTCCCAGTTCCGCGACCTCGAGGCCTTCGCGCAGTTCGGCTCGGACCTCGACGCGGACACGCAGAAAACGCTGGCGCGCGGCGAGCGCCTGGTGGCGACGCTCAACCAGCACGAGCGCGAGCCGCTGGCCGTCGAGGATCAGGTCGTGCAGATCTACGCGGCCACGAACGGCTTCCTCGACCGCCTGAAGAGCGAGCGCGTCGGCGAGTTCCTGATCGGCGCTGACCGAACGGATGCACGCCCAGCACTCCGACGTGCGCGAGAAGATCGCCGGCGGCGACTGGTCGGATGAGACGCAGAAGGCGGTGCACGACGCGGTCGAGACGTTCGCCGGCGACTTCGGCTACGACCTCGACGAGGAGGGCTTGGCGATCGAGGAGGACGCGCCGCTGCGCGGCGACGAGGGCGCGCGCGAGGAGGAGCCGGCGGCCGCCTAGCGCGGACGCCCCGCAATCGCCATGGCCTCACAGCGCGACGTCAAGGACCGGATCTCCTCGGTCAAGAACATCCAGAAGATCACGCGTGCGATGGAGATGGTCGCCGGCGCGCGCCTGCGCCGCGCCGAGCAGCGGATCGCGGCGCTGCGCCCGTACGCGGACGCGCTGCGGCGGATGACGCGCCAGGCGGCACAGGCTGCCGGCGCGGAGGCGATGCGCGCTGCCGCTGCTCTCAGAGCACGAGACCACGAAGAACGTCGGCGTGCTGCTCGTGACGGGCGATCGCGGGCTGGCGGGGGGCTTCAACTCGCAGATCATCCGCGCCGGCGTGCGCATCTCGGCGGAGTACGCCGAGGACGGCCTGCAGACGGTGTGGTACGCGACGGGGCGCCGCGGCGTCTCCTCGCTGAACTTCCGCGGCCACGAGCTGAGCGGCAGCTACACGGGCTTCGCCGACAAACCGGCCTACGCCGACGCGCGCTCGATCGCGGACGACCTGATCACCGGCTACGTCGACGGCAAGCTCGACCGCGTGGAGATCGTCTACAACGCCTACATCTCGCCGCTGTCCCAGCACGTCACGCGCGAGACGCTGCTGCCGCTCTCGCACGCGACGATCGCCACGGAGGAGCCCGAGCAGGAGGATCGGCAGGACGGCTCCGGCGAGCCGAGCGGGCCACGCGCGCTCGTCGACTACGAGCCGGACCCCGAGGAGATCCTCAAGCGCCTGGTCCCGGACTACGTCGAGATCTCGATCTACCGGGCCTTGGTGGAGTCGACGGCGGGCTTCTTCGGCGCGCAGATGACGGCGATGCGCAGCGCCTCGGACAACGCCGGCGAAATCATCACCGACTTGACGCTGCAGATGAACCGCGCCCGCCAGGCCGAGATCACGCAAGAGATCATGGAGGTAGTCGCCGGAGCAGAGGGCGTGACCTAGGACGACCGTGGCACTGCGCGATACTGCGTCCTCGGTCGCTCGCGTACGTTGTACGCCACGCTCCCTGCGTCCTTGTCTCGCTTGCCCCACGATCGTCCTAGCGCGACTTTCATCAGACGATCAAATCAATTTTAATATTTGAAGAGATAAAGAGGAGAAGCGAAAAGCGATGGAGGCCAGCACCGCAGCGCCACAGAGCACCAACGGCAGCTCCGAGGGGAAGCGCAACGTCGGGCGCATCGAGGAGATCCAGGGCGTCGTGATCGAGGCCGTCTTCCCCGACCGCCTGCCCGAGATCAACCACGCGATCACGGTCGCCCGCCGGCGGCCAACCGCGAGGAGGAGGCAGAGGGGATCAGCGCCGGCGCCGAGGAGGGCGTGCTCGTGTGCGAGGTGCAGCAGCACCTCGGCGACGACCGCGTGCGCGCGGTCGCGATGGACACGACCGACGGGCTCGCCCGCGGTCTCGAGGTCGATCGACACGGGCGCGCCGATCACGGTGCCCGTCGGCGAGGCCACGCTCGGGCGCATCTTCAACCTGCTCGGCGAGCCGATCGACCTCGGCGAGGAGCTACCGGTCGACACGCCGCGCCGCGGCGATCCACCAGGAAGCGCCGCGCGTCGAGGACCTCACGCCGACGACCGAGATGTTCGAGACCGGGATCAAGGTGATCGACCTGCTCGCGCCCTACGCCAAGGGCGGCAAGGTCGGCCTGTTCGGCGGCGCCGGCGTCGGCAAGACGGTGCTGATCCAGGAGCTGATCCACAACCTCGCCAAGGAGCACGGCGGGCTGTCGGCGTTCTGCGGCGTCGGCGAGCGCTCGCGCGAGGGCAACGACCTGTGGCTGGAGATGAAGGAGTCGGGCGTGCTCGACAAGACGATGCTCGTGTTCGGCCAGATGAACGAGCCGCCCGGAGCGCGCATGCGCGTCGCCCTGTCGGGCCTGACGATGGCCGAATACTTCCGCGACCAGGGCCAGGACGTGCTGCTGTTCGTCGACAACATCTTCCGCTTCGTGCAGGCCGGCTCCGAGGTCTCGGCGCTGCTCGGGCGGATGCCCTCGCAGGTCGGCTACCAGCCGACGCTCGAGACCGAGATGGGCCAGCTGCAGGAGCGCATCACCTCGACCAAGAGCGGCTCGGTCACCTCGATCCAGGCGATCTACGTGCCCGCCGACGACTACACCGACCCGGCGCCGGCCTCGGTGTTCGCCCACCTCAACGCGACCACCGCGCTGTCGCGCGCGATCTCCGAAAAAGGGATCTACCCGGCCGTCGACCCGCTCGACTCGACCTCGACGATCCTCAAGGCCGACATCCTCGGCGAGGACCACTTCCGCGTCGCCAACGAGTCAAGGAGATCCTGCAGCGCTACAAGGAGCTGCAGGACATCATCGCGATCCTCGGCATCGACGAGCTCTCCGACGAGGACAAGCTGACGGTGCAGCGCGCGCGCAAGATCGAGCGCTTCCTCTCCCAGCCGTTCTTCGTGGCCGAACAGTTCACCGGCACCCCCGGTGCATACGTGCCGATCGCCGAGACGATCCGCGGCTTCGACGAGATCATCCAGGGCAAGCACGACGAGGTCCCCGAGTCGCGCCTTCTTCCTCAAGGGCACGATCGAGCAGGTCGTCGAGGCGGCCAAGACCAAATAATGGCGCGCACGAAGTTCCCGGTCGAAGTGCTGACGCCCGAGGGCGAGGTGTTCAGCGATGAGATCGAGATGCTCTCCACGCGCACCAGCGTCGGTTCGATCGGCGTGCTCGCGAACCACGAGCCGGTGCTCGCGATGCTCGAACCGACCGAGCTGCGGCTGTACCGCTCTGACTCGGAGATCGTGCGCTTCGCGCAGGCCGAGGGCTACCTGCAGTTCGCCGAGAACCGTGCGCTCGTGCTCGTCGAGGAGGCGATCGCGCCCGACGCGCTCGACCGCTCCACCGTATGAGACGCGCCTGAAAGAAGCCCACGAGGCCGCCGAGCACGCCGAGGAGGGCACCGAGCAGCAGGCTCGCGCGCTGCGCGACATCCGCCGCTACGAGGCCTTTCTCGCCGTCGGGCAGTCGTAGGTCGCTGCGCCCGAGCCCTGGCGCCACGGCGCGCTAGGCTCAACCCATGTCCGATCCTGGCGCTCCATCGGGCAACGCCGCCGCGGCCCACTTCGAGCGCAAGCGCCCGGGCTGGTTCACGAAGAACGTCTTCAACCGCCTGCTGAGCGTGCTGATGGGCCTGGGCCTCAGCGTCTGGGGCTCGCGCGTGCTGGAGGTGCGCGGTCGCAAGAGCGGTGAGCCGCGGCGCACGCCGGTGAACCTGCTGAGCGTGGACGCGACGCGCTACCTGGTGGCGCCGCGCGGCGAGACGCAGTGGGTGCGAAACCTGCGCGCCGCCGGCGAAGGTCGGCTGCTGCTGGGACGCCGCAGCGAGCCCTTCACGGCTACCGAGGTCGTGCAGGCCGCCGAGAAGGTGCCGATCCTGCGGGTCTACCTGAAGCGTTGGAAGGCCGAGGTGGGCGTGTTCTTCGACGGCGTCGGCCCCGACTCTCCGGAGGAGGAGATGCGCGCCGTGGCTGCCAAGCACCCCGTTTTCAGGCTCAGTGCCTGAAGTCTCAGCAGCTCCGCGATTGTGGTCAAGCATCTGACCAGGTTGACCTGGTCTGGTATGGTCTTCGGCATGGCTGATGAGACGGTGACGGTCAGCGAGGCAAAAACACAGCTCTCACAGCTGATCCAGCGTGCCGCGAACGGCGAGGAGATCGTGATCCGTCGAGGCAAGGCGCCGATTGCCAAGCTCGTCGGCTATCCGGTGCCGCAGGTGCGTCGCAAGCCTGGGGGTTTGCGTGGGCAGATCTGGATGAGCGACGATTTCGACGAGCCGGACGAGGAGATCGAGCGCCTGTTCGGAATGCGCGATTGACCGCTCTGCTGCTCGACAGCCATGCGCTGCTGTGGTGGGAGGCAGATGATGCGAGGTTGAGCGACCGTGCCCGCGAGCGAATAGAACGACCGGATTCGACCGCTTTCTTCAGTGCCGTCTCGTTGTGGGAGCTGGCGATCAAGCAGGCGCTCGGGAAGCTGCGGCTCCCGGACTCCCTCATGTCGCGCTTGATCGAAGAAGGCTTTCAAGAAGTCCCGGTGACCGCAGCTCACGGCCTGTTGGCCGGGCACTTGCCCCGGCATCACAACGATCCCTTCGATCGGATGCTCGTCGCACAGGCAAGCAGCGAGGGCTTCGTGATCGTCACCGCCGACCCTCGCATTGTCGCCTACAACGTTCCAGTGCTCTGGTAACGGCCTCGCCCCGCTAGCCTTCCCCGCTCATGAGCGCCGAGCGCGCAACCCATCGGAGTGATCGGCACCGGCTACGTCGGGCTTGGTCACGGCCGCCGGCTTCGCCGAGCTCGGCAGCGAGGTCTGGTGTGTCGACATCGACGCCGCCAAGATCGAGCGCCTGCGCGCCGGCGAGGTGCCGATCTACGAGCCGGGGCTGGAGGAGCTGCTGGCGCAAGAACGCAGGGCGGCTGCACTTCTCGACCGACCTCGGCCGAGGCGCTCGAGCACGCGCGCCTGCTGTTCGTCGCCGTCGGCACGCCGCCGACGTACTCCGGCGACGCCGACCTCTCGGCCGTCCACGCCGTGGTCGACGCGATCCCCGCCTCCGACGACCATGCGCTGGTGATGAAGTCGACCGTGCCCGTGCGGCACGGGCGCGCGCGTCAAGCGCATGCTTCGACGAGCAGGGCAAGGACGGCCTGGCGCTACGTCTCCTGCCCCGAGTTCCTCAAGGAGGGCTCGGCCGATCAAGGACTTCCTGAACCCCGATCGTGTCGTCGTCGGCGACGACGGCGACTGGGCCGGCGACGCGGTGGTCGAGCTCTACGCGCCGCTCGACGCTCCGCTCGTGCGCACCGACATCGCCAGCGCCGAGATGGTCAAGCTCGCCTCGAACGCCTTCCTTGCGACGAAGATCTCGTTCATCAACGAGATCGCCAACGTCTGCGAGGAGACCGGCGCCGACGTCGTCGAGGTCGCGCGCGGGATGGGTCTCGACGACCGCATCGGCCCGAAGTTCCTGCAGGCGGGTATCGGCTTCGGCGGCTCGCTGCTTCCCGAAGGACGTCGATGCGCTCAAGCAGCTCGCCGGCAACTCCGGCTACCACTTCCAGCTCCTGACCGCGGTGATCGAGGTCAACGAGCTGCAGAAGCGCCGTGTGATCGGCAAGCTGCAGAAGCACCTCGGCGGGCTCGTCGGCAAGCGCGTGGCGCTGCTCGGGCCTGGCCTTCAAGCCGAACACCGACGACATGCGCGAGGCCTCCTCGCTCGTGCTCTCCGCCCGCCTGCAACGCCGACGGCGCGGCCGTCGCCGCGTACGACCCGGTCGCCGAGGAGCAGGCGCGCAGGCTCGTCAGCGGCATCTCGCTTCGCCGACTCCGCCGCTGGAGGCGGCTCGCCGACGCCGACGCGGTCGTGCTCGTCACCGAGTGGCCGGAGTTCCTGGAGCTCGACTGGGCGCGAGGTCGCCGCAGACGATGAAGCGGCAACCTCGTGATCGACGGGCGCAACGCGCTCGACCCCGAGGCCCTGCGCGCCGCCGGGCTCGCGTATGAGGGCGTCGGACGCGGCCAGCGCGAGCGGAAAGGGGCGGGCGTCTGATGCAGGCCGTGATCCTCGTCGGCGGGGAGGGCACGCGGCTGCGCCCGCTGACCTCGACCGTGCCCAAGCCGGTCGTGCCGCTCGTCGACCGCCCGTTCATCGCCTTCATGCTCGAGTGGCTGCGCGCGCACGGGATCGACGACGTGATCATGTCGTGCGGCTTTCTCGCCGACGAGCGTGCGCAACGTGCTCGGCGACGGCTCCGCCTATGGCGTGCGGCTGCGCTTCGTCGAGGAGCCCGACCCGCGCGGCACCGCCGGCGCGCTGAAGTTCGCCGAGTCGATGCTCGACGAGCGCTTCCTGATGCTCAACGGCGACGTGCTCACGGACATCGACCTGACCGCGCAGATCGCCCAGCACGAGCAGACCGGGCGCGAAGGCGACGCTCGCGCTCGTGCCGGTCGCCGACCCGAGCGCCTATGGCCTCGTGCACCTGAACGACGACCGCTCCGTGCGCGACTTCGTCGAGAAGCCGAGCCCGGACGCGATCGACACGAACCTGATCAGCGCCGGCGCCTACGTGCTGCGAGCGCGAGATCCTCGACCTCGTGCCGGCCGACCGCAACGTCTCGATCGAGCGCGAGGTCTGGCCGCGGCTGATCGGCGACGGCCTGTACGGCTTCCCGGCGGAGAGCTACTGGCTGGACATCGGCACGCCCGAGCGCTACCTGCAGGGCACCTTCGACATCATCGAGGGCAACGTGAAGCACGGCCGTCGGCGAGCGCCTGGGCGACGGCTGCGCTGGCGATCGACGACGGCGCGCAGGTCGAGCGGGCGCGTGATCCCGCCGGCCGTGATCGAGCGCGGCGTGACGGTCGCCGAGGGCGCCCAGGTCGGCAGCCTCGTCGTGCTCGGCGAAGACGTGTCGGTCGGCGCGGGCGCGACCGTCGAGCGCTCGGTGATCCTCAACGGCGCCGAGATCGGCGAGGGCTGCGACGCTGCGCGACTGCATCGTCGCCGCCGGATGTCGCATCGGCGCGCGCACGCCGCATCGAGCGGTGGCGCGGTGCTCGGCGAGGGTGTGACCGTCGGGGCGGACAACGTGATCGCCGCACGGGGCGCGTATCTTCCCTGGTGTGACCTTGCCCGACGGCGCGATCAAGTTCTGATCGAGGAGGCGAGCAGCAGATGAGCGAAGGCGCCGCCAGCGCCACACCGACGGCGGAGCGCTCTCGCGCGAGGCGATCGCGCGCGTGGACAGCTCGGGCCAGCTCGACGACGTGCTCGGCCTGCCCGAGCACCTGCGCGACGCGCTGTGGCGCGTGGAGTCGGCGATCATGCAGGACTGCGACACCCCGGCGGGCCTCGTCGTCGCCGGCATGGGCGGCTCGGCGATCGGCGGCGCGCTGGCGCGCGCCGCGCTCGGCGACCACGCCTCGCGACCGATCTTCGTGACGCGCGCCTACGGGCTGCCGCCGTGGACGACGCCCGACACGATGGTGCTGTGCGCGAGCTACTCGGGCGACACCGAGGAGACGCTCGCCTGCTACGAGTCCGCCGGGGCGCTCGGTGCCCGGCGCGATCGTGGTCACGACCGGCGGACGCCTGGCCGAGATGGCGCGCGCCGACGGCGTGCCCGTGATCCCGCTGCCCGGCGGCTTTCAGCCGCGCGCGGCCGTCGCCTACATGACTGTCGCCGCGCTCGAGGTGGCCGCGCTGTGCGGCGCCGGGCCGCGCCTGACCTCGGAGATCGACGTCGCCGCCTCGCACACCGAGCAGCTCGTCGAGGAGTGGGGTCCGGACGCCCCCGAGGACTCGCTGGCGAAGGAGCTCGCGCGCGGCCTGCTCGGCACGACCCCGGTGATCGCCGGAGCCGGCCTGACGACGCCGATCGCCTACCGCTGGAAGACGCAGATCAACGAGAACGCCAAGCAGCCCGCGTTCTGCGCACGAACTGCCCGAGCTCGACCACAACGAGATCGCCGGCTGGGAAGGCGCGCAGGACGCTCGGGCGCTTCTCCGCCGTGTTCCTCGACGACTCCGACGCCCATCCGCGGGTGAAGGAGCGCATGGACCTGACCGAGCAGCTGATCGCGGCCAACGCCGTCGCCAGCTTCCGTCTGGAGACGCGCGGCGAAACGACGATCGAGCGCGTCATCTCGCTCGTGCTGCTCGGCGACCTCGTCTCGATCTACCTCGCCGCACTGCGCGGCGTCGATCCCGGGCCGGTCAAGGTGATCGACGAGCTGAAGGCGGCGCTCGAGCAGCGCTGAGCTCGTTTTCGGCGCCGCGCGGCCGCTCTGGAGCGGCTGAGATCGGCGAGGGTGTGTGATAAGTTCAGGCTCGGCCGAGGAGCGCTGCGACGGACAACGAACCGCCACGCTCGGCCGTCCTCTGCAGCAAGGGCGCTCACCTGACAGACAGGAGGCTTCCTCATGTCCTCGATGACCCCCACCGCCGTCGCCACGGAGACCGACTTCAAGGTCGCCGACCTCTCGCTCGCCGAGTTCGGTCGCAAGGAGATCATGCTCGCCGAGCACGAGATGCCCGGGCTGATGTCGATCCGCGCGCGAGTACGCCGACGCGCAGCCGCTGAAGGGCGCGCGCATCACCGGCTCGCTGCACATGACGATCCAGACGGCCGTGCTGATCGAGACGCTGACGGCGCTCGGCGCCGAGGTGCGCTGGTGCAGCTGCAACATCTTCTCCACGCAGGACCACGCCGCGGCAGCCGTCGCGGTCGGCCCTGACGGGACGGCGGATGACCCGCAGGGCGTGCCCGTGTTCGCCTGGAAGGGCGAGACGCTCGAGGAGTACTGGTGGTGCACCGAGCAGGTGCTGCGCTGGCCCGAAGGCGAGGACGGCTCGATCGGGCCGAACATGATCCTCGACGACGGCGGCGACGCGACGCTGCTCGTGCACAAGGGCACCGAGTACGAGAAGGCCGGCGCCGTGCCCGACCCCGCGACCGCCGAGTCCGAGGAGCTCGAGGTGATCCTCAACGCTGCTGACGCGCTCGCTCGCTGAAGACCCGCAGCGCTGGACGCAGCATCGGGCAGGGCATCAAAGGCGTCACCGAGGAGACGACGACCGGCGTGCACCGCCTCTACGAGATGGTCGAGTCCGGTGAGCTGCTGTTCCCGGCGATCAACGTCAACGACTCGGTCACGAAGTCGAAGTTCGACAACCTCTATGGCTGCCGCCACTCGCTGATCGACGGCATCAACCGCGCGACCGACGTGATGATCGGCGGCAAGGTGGCCGTCGTCTGCGGCTTCGGCGACGTCGGCAAGGGCTGCGCCGAATCGCTGCGCGGCCAGGGCGCGCGCGTGATCATCACCGAGATCGACCCGATCTGCGCGCTGCAGGCCTCGATGCAGGGCTACGAGGTCAAAACGCTCGACGAAGTGCATCGACGACGGCCGACATCTTCATCACGACGACGGGCAACAAGGACATCATCACGGCCGCGCAGATGGGGCGCATGAAGCACCAGGCGATCGTCGGCAACATCGGCCACTTCGACAACGAGATCGACATCGCCGGTCTCTCACAGGTGCCGGGGATCGAGCGCGTGAACATCAAGCCGCAGGTCGACAAGTGGGTCTTCTCGGACGGCCACGCGATCATCATGCTCTCCGAGGGTCGCCTGCTGAACCTCGGCAACGCGACGGGTCACCCGAGCTTCGTGATGAGCAACTCCTTCTCCAACCAGACGATCGCCCAGATCGAGCTGTTCTCGAAGAACGACGAGTACGAGAAGAGGGTCTACGTGCTGCCCAAGCACCTCGACGAGAAGGTCGCTCGCTTGCATCTCGACGCGCTCGGCGTGAAGCTGACCAAGCTGAGCCCCGAGCAGGCCGCCTACATCGGCGTGCCGGTCGAGGGGCCGTACAAGCCCGATCACTACAGGTACTAGATGAGAGCGATGGTTCTCGCAGCCGGGTTGGGGACCCGGCTGCGCCCGCTCACGTACGAGATTACGAAGCCGATGGTGCCGGTGCTCGACCGCCCGGTGATGGAGCACATCCTCGACCTGATCGACAGGCACGACTTCGACGGGACGATCGCGAACCTGCACTACTTCCCGGAGACGATCCGCGAGTACTTCGGCGAGCGCATCTCCTACAGCTTCGAGCAGGAGCTGTTGGGGACGGCCGGTGGCGTGCGCGCGTGCAAGGAGTTCTTCGGCGAGGAGCCGTTCCTCGTGATCTCGGGCGACGCGCTGACGGACATCGACCTGAGCGCGTTTGCGGCGCGCCACCGCGAGGCCGGGGGGATCGCGACGCTGGCGGTCAAGCGCGTGCCGGACACGCGCGAGTACGGAGTGGTCCTTCACGGCCGCGACGGGCGGATCACGGGATTTCAGGAGAAGCCGGAGCCGGAGGAGGCGCTGTCGGACCTCGGCAACTGCGGCATCTACATGTTCGACCCGCGCATCTTCGACTACTTCCCCGACACGCCGTTCGTCGACTGGGCCAAAGACGTCTATCCGGCGCTGCTCGAGAACGACGTGCCCTTCTACATCCACGAGCTGGACGAGTACTGGAACGACGTCGGCTCGCTGGCCGAGCTGCGCCAGGGCACGTTCGACGCTCTTCAGGGCGAACTGCACCTGGAGATGCAGGGTCAGGAACTGCAGCCGGGGCTGACCGTCGTCGGCGGATCGCCTCTGCGCGAGGACACCGAGGTCGAAGGCACCGTGTGGATCGGGCGCGACGTGCGAATCGGCACGGGCGTGCGTCTGATGGGGCCGATCGTGCTCGGCGACGGGGCAACGGTGGGCGACGGAGCGCAACTGCGCGAGAGCATCGTCTTCCCGGGCACCGAGCTCGCCGCGGGATCGATCCTGATCGGCGCGATCGCCGGTCACGGCGGCATCCTGCAGAGCCTGCGCCGGCGGGCCTAGCAGCCACGCAGCACCCGTGCGAATGGCCGCTTAACACGAAAGGGCCCGCTGCAGCGAGCCCTTTCGCGGAAAGTGAGGCATGTGACAGTTGTCAGCATAGCAAGCCGACATGCGGCTTGTCCAGGGCCTGGCGCATCGGCGCTTGGGCCGGATCAGACGGCTTCGTAGCGCTCGCGCCGCTGCTGCTCGCGCTCTGACTCGGCGAGCGCGCGCACGAACAGCACGACGAGCGCGATGCCCATCACGAGCGACTGCTCGACGGCCATCACGATGCCGGCGATCGACTGGTCGTCGTGTGCGGAGAGTCCCCAGACGCGGGCATGATGGATGTAGTAGGCGTACAGCGCGGTCGGGGCAAACGCCAGCCCCATGCCGAGCGCGCCGACGAACAGCTTGGTCGAGCCCATGTAGGCGATCGGGCCGAGGCCGGACAGGCGCAGGCGCGCGCGGATCGGCGAGAGCAGGTGCCACCAGTAGAGCGAGCCGGCGAGCAGGAAGCTGAGGTGCTCGAGCACGTGCACGAGGGGGTGGCGCAGTGCGACGTCGTAGGCGGCCGGGATGTGCCATGCCCAGATCACGGCGATGTAGAAGACGACGGCGAAGGCCGGGCTCGCGATCGGGCCGGCCCGGCGCTCGAGGTCGTGGATCGCGCGTGTGATCGGGCGCAGGATCACCTTCGTGAAGCCGAGGATCGCGAGGATCGGGACTGCGTCGAGCAGGAGCACGTGCTGGATCATGTGCATCAGGAAGAGCTGGTCGGCGAGCTCGTCGATCGGCGAGACGAGCGCGGCGAGCGTGCACAGCAGCGCAGCGAGGAAGCAGTCCAGGCGCCAAATGGGGGCGTCGGCGGCGGGCCGCGGCGAATCGCCGCTGCGCACGTGCCACCAGCGGCGCACGTATACGCCGCCGGCGATCGCGACCCCGATCAGCGCACTCGGTTCGAGCGTCCAGGAGAGATTCGCGGCGGCGGCCGGCAGGTTCGCGCTCACGAGCGGATTCTGTCACCGCCCCGATGCGGGCGCCGATGTGGACATTAGGACGATTGTGGGTAAGTACGTGGACATCCGCCAGATGCGGGCGTAGCATCTTGGACAAGCGCCAGACAACAGCCGACCAAAGGAGCCTGTGATGCAGATTGACATCAAGGGTCGAAATGTTCCGGTCACCGACGAGATTCGCGCGCACGCGACTCGACGCCTGGACAAGGTCGCGCGGCAGGTCTCTGAGCTCGCGCGCGTGGAGATCGAGATCTTCAAGGAGCCCAATCCGCGGGTCGCCGACTGCCACGTAGCCGAGGCGACGCTCTACCTGAAGGGCGTCACGCTGCGTGCTCGCGACCGCTCGCCGGAGATGCTCCACTCGCTCAACCTGATGCTCGACGAGCTGGCTCGCCAGGTCAAGCGCCACCGTGACAAACGCCGCCACCGGCGCGAGGCGCGCACGGCGGCCGCCAACCGCCGCTCGGCAGCCGAGGCGGCGGCGCAGATGTTCGGCCAGCCCGCGACGGAGCCGGCTTCACAGGCGGGAATCTGAGCTTGCCGCCGCGCGCCGGGCGCGACAGCCCTTGAGCAGCCACCTGGACGTTTAGCCGCCTGCACCGGTGGGTAGAGACAGCCGCGTCCGGTTGTCTCATATGGAGGGGCGTCTGTGGGGTCACGCGGCTGGGGAATCGGTAGACGATGCGCGGGTACGTCGAGGATCGCTCGTGCGCTTTCGGGGGCATTGCTCGCGGCGCTCGTCTGCGCCGCCGGAGCGCAGGCGAAGCAGGGCTCGCCCTCGCTGCCGGCGCAGGAGGGCACGGCCACGCGACCGGGGCCGGCACTGCTGTATCAGCCGCTCGCCCAGGCGCCGCAGCTGGAAAACGCCAAGGGCAGCGGCTGGCGCGCCCAGCCGATCCTGATCTCAGGCGCCAGTGCCTATCGCCGCGGCGAGTTCCTCTACCAGGGCTACGTCTACGACGACCACGGCGCCAAGGAGGCGCTCGACCCGACGAACCCGATGATCTCCCCGGGCGGCGACGCCTCCGGCGGCGACACGTTCTCCGAACCGAACGGCACCTACACCTACCCGACCGGCCCGGGCTATGACGAGAACGCGGCCAACCTGATCGAGCTGCGCGTGCGTCCGAAGGGCAAAGCGACGGCGTTCCGGATCACGCTCAACACGCTGGAGAACCCCGACCTGGTGGCGACGGCGATCGCGATCGGCGGCAAAGAAGGCGAAGCGCATCCGTTCCCGTTCGGCGCCAACGTGAGCGCGCCGGCGCAGTACTTCCTCACGGTGCACGGCGAAACGGCGACGCTCACCGACGCGGCGAGCGGCACCGAGGTGCCGGGCCCGGCACCGAGCGTGAGCGTCGACCTCGCACGCCGCCAGATCACGGTCGAAGTGGCGCACAGCGAGTGGAACCCGGGCACTTCGACCGTCCGGCTCGCGGCCGGGGTCGGCCTGTGGAGCGCGAGCACCGCCGGCTATCTGCTGCCGGGCGCGGTGGCGAGCGCGACGCAGCCGGGCGGCGCGGGGCCTAATCCGGCGCCGCCTGCCTTCTTCGACGTGGCCTTCCGCTTCAACGCGCAGGAGCCGGTGCCGGGGACGCCTGGAGCGCAGACCGAGACGAGCCCGGCCTACTGGCGCGAGTCGGCGCAGGCGCAGGCGCTCGCGAGCGGCGACATCAGCGCATTCCACGCCGACGTCGACTTCGCCAAGCTGAAGGGGAAAAGCGAAGACGACATGCCGGGGCAGCCGACCGGCGTACCGCAGAGCGGCGCCTTCGACCGCATCCTCGCCTCGCACTTCTCAGACGGCCAAGGGGCTGATTACGCGACCGGCGGCTGCGGCAGCTCGAGCGCCTGCATCGGCGAGATGCGCGGGCAGCTGCTGCCGTACGCGATCTACGTCCCGAGCGCAGCGCAGCCGAGCGCGGGCTGGGGCGCGACGCTGCTCTTGCACTCGCTCTCGGCCAACTACAACCAGTTTGCCGGCACGAAGAACCAGTCCGAGTTCGCGGCACGCGGGCCGGGCTCGATCGTGTTCACGCCCTCCGGGCGCGGGCCAGACGGCTGGTACTACGACCACGCCGGCGCCGAGACGTTCGAAGTGTGGGCAGACGTCGCCGCGCATTACCGCCTGAACCCGTCCTTCACGGACATCGCCGGCTATTCGATGGGCGGCTACGGCACGTACAAGTTCGCCAGCCAGTTCCCCGACCTGTTCGCGCGGGCGCAGCCGACCGTCGGACCCCCAGGGCTCGGCGTTTGGGTGCCGCCGGGCGAACCGCAACCGGGCGGCGAGGAGTCGCTGACCGAGCGGATGCTCGGATCGGTGCGCAACGTGCCGTTTCTGATCTGGAACGAGACGACCGACGAGCTCGTGCCGATCGCGGGCGTGCTCGAGCAGGTCAAAGCGTTCGACGACCTCGGCTACCGCTACGAGCTCGACCAGTTCCAGGCGGGCGAGCACCTGACGCTGGCGCTCAACGACGAATACGCGCCGGCAGCCACCTTCCTCGGGACGGAAACGATCGACCCCGACCCGGCGCACGTGACATACGTCTACAACCCGACGATGGACTTCGCCGCTGACGGCACAGCGGCGGGCCACGCCTACTGGGTCTACGACGTCAGTCTGCGCGAATCGGGCGGCGCCGCGCCGCTGGGCACGGTCGACGTGCGCTCGCAGGCCTTCGGCAAGGGCGATCCGCCGGGGCAGGAAACCCAGCACGGCGCGGGAGCGCTGACGGGCGGGCAGATTCCAGCGATCCCCTATACGAGCCAGAGCAAGTCGTGGGGTCCCGTGCCGGTCCAGGCAGCGGCCGATGCGCTCGACTTGACGGCGAGCAACGTCTCGCACGTGACGATCGACGCGGCGCGCGCCAAAGTCGACTGCAAGGCTCAGCTGCACGTCACGACGGACGGTCCGCTGACGGTGACGCTGGCCGACTGCCACGGCAAGGGAAGGTCGGTCACGCAGAGCTTCGGCTGAGTCCTCGCCAGCGGTGATACGGGGCGGCGGCGGAAGCTATCCTTGGCCCATGCCCTCTCTGCTCGATCGCGCGCTGAACGTCGGCGAGGCGAAGAAGTACAAGGAATACCAGAAGCGCGTCGCGCTGATCAACGCGTTCGAGCCGGAGCTCGAACACGACTCCGACGCCGAGCTGCGCGAGCGGATGGATGCGCTGCGCGAGCGCGCCGCCGACGGCGAGTCGCTCGAGGCGCTGCTGCCGGAGTGCTTCGCGATCGTGCGCGAGACGGGCAAGCGCACAATGGAGATGCGCCATTTCGACGTGCAGATGGTCGGTGCGATGGCGCTGCACGACGGGCAGATCGCCGAGATGAAGACCGGCGAGGGCAAGACGCTGACGGCGACGCTCGCCGTCGTGCTCAACTCGCTCGCCGTGCGCGACGACACGCCGGAGGGCGAGCAGCCGCGAGCGCAAGGGCGTGCACGTGGTGACGGTCAACGACTACCTGGCCCGACGCGACGCGGAATGGATGAGCCCGATCTACGACGCGCTCGGCGTGAGCGTCGGTGTGCTGGAGAACATGCAGCCGCCCGACGAGAAGCACGCCGCTTACGCCTGCGACGTCGTCTACGGCACCAACTCGGAGTTCGGCTTCGACTACCTGCGCGACAACATGGCCACGGACCTCTCCGAAAAGGTCCAGCGCGGGCACCCTTTCGCGATCGTGGACGAGGTCGACAACATCCTGATCGACGAGGCGCGCACGCCGCTGATCATCTCCGGCGCGCCTGAACAGGCGGCCGACCTGTACGTGAAGTTCGCGCGCCTGGCGCCGCAGACTGACCCCGGGCAAGACCCCCGAGGGGATGGACCCGCGTTCGAAGAAGTCGTTCGTTGCCGACTTCGACTTCGAGATCGACGAGAAGCAGAAGACGGTCGCGATCACCGAGCTCGGCGTCGCCAAGGCCGAGCGATTCCTGCGCATCGACCACCTCTACCGCGCCGAGAACGGCCACCTCGTCAACCACCTGATCCAGTCGCTGCGCGCCGAGTCGCTGTACAAGCGCGACGTCGACTATGCGGTGATCGACGGCGAGGTGAAGATCATCGATGAGTTCACCGGCCGCATCCTCGACGGGCGCCGCTGGTCGGAAGGGTCTGCACCAGGCGATCGAGGCCAAGGAGGGCGTCTCGATCCAGGAGGAGAACCAGACGCTCGCGACGATCACCTACCAGAACTTCTTCCGCCTCTACGACAAGCTCTCGGGCATGACCGGCACGGCGCTGACCGAGGCGACCGAGTTCATGAAGATCTACGAGCTGCCGGTCGTGCAGGTGCCGACCAACATGCAGATGGTCCGCGATGACCGCAACGACCAGATCTACAAGACCAAGGAGGGCAAGTGGAACGCCGTCGTCAGAGAGATCGCCGCGCGCCACGAGAACGGACAGCCGGTGCTCGTCGGCACGATCTCAGTCGAAGTCTCCGAGCTGCTCGGCGAGCGCCTGGCCAAGCACGGGATCAAGCACACCGTGCTGAACGCCAAGCCCGAGCACGCCGAACGCGAGGCCGAGATCGTCGCCGAGGCGGGCCAGCCGGGCGGAGTCACGATCGCGACCAACATGGCCGGGCGTGGCGTGGACATCAAGCTCGGCGGCAACGCCGAGCACCTCGCGCGCCTGGAGCTCGCCCGCCAGGGCGTCGAGCCGGATGCCGAGGACTATGAGCGAGCGCACGAACGAGGTGCTGCCGGCGATCGAGGCGAAGGTGGAGGAGGACCGCGAGCACGTGATGGCCGCCGGCGGCCTGTTCATCTGCGGCACCGAGCGCCACGAGTCGCGCCGCATCGACAACCAGCTGCGCGGGCGCGCCGGGCGCCAGGGAGACCCGGGCGAGAGCCGCTTCTTCCTCTCCGCCGAGGACGATCTGGTCAGGTTGTTCGCGGGCGATCGCATCTACAAGATCCTCGACCAACTCGGCGGCGTCGACGAGGAGGGCAACGAGGAACCGATCGAGGCGGGCATGCTCTCCAAGCAGATCGAGAAAGCGCAGAAGAAGGTCGAGGAACAGAACTTCCTGATCCGCAAGCGCGTGCTCGAGTACGACGACGTGATGAACGAGCAGCGCCGCATCATCTACGCCTACCGCGACGAGGTGCTCGAAGGCAAGGAGCATCGGCGAGGAGGCGCGTCGGGAGGTGGCAGGCGTGATCGAGCGCACGATCGACCAGTACACACCGGGCGACTTCATGGAGGACTGGGACCTCGACGGCCTGTTCACGGCGCTCGGCCAGTTCTTCCCGATCGATCTCGGCGAGGAGGACCTCGACCCCGAGCGCGTCGACCGCGATAGTGCTGACCGATCGGATCACGGAGATGGCGATGGAGCGCTACGAGGCGCGCGAGCAGGCGCTCGGCGAGGAGCTGATGGGCGCCCTGGAGCGCTTCCTGCTGCTGCAGATCATCGACGAACGCTGGCGCGAGCACCTGTTCGACATGGACTACCTGCGCGAGGGCATCCACCTGCGCGGCTTCGCCCAGATCGACCCGCTCGTGGCGTACAAGAACGAGGCCTTCACTTTGTTCGGCGATCTGATGAACAGCGTCTGGACCGACTATCGCGCGGATGGTCTTCAACGTCGAGGTCAACGTCGAGGGCGAGAACGGCGGCGGCGCTCCCGCGCCGAGCTTCGCCGCCGCCGGCAGCTCGACGCGCGCCGGGCGCGTCTCATACTCGGGCGGCGACAAGCGCCGTCGGCGCAGGCGCGCTGGCCGCCGCGGCGGCTGCCGCCGGGGGCACACAGGGCGGCTTCGGCGAAATCGATGGCGACGAAGAAGCGATGCCGATGCCGGTCATCGAGCAGCGCGTGGTCGACGACGAGCACCAGGTCGGGCGCAACGATCCCTGCTGGTGCGGCTCGGGCAAGAAGTTCAAGAAGTGCCACGGCGCCTAGACGGCGCCCCGTGAACGTCCGCGGGCTGTTCGAGACGCATTTGACGGTCTCGGATCTGGAGCGCTCGATCGAGTTCTACCGCGACGTGGTTGGGCTCCAGGTGGCGCTCGAGCTGCCCGAGCGCGGGGCGGCGTTTCACTGGATCGGCGGGCCCGGGCAGGCGATGCTCGGCCTGTGGTCGATCGGCTCGGCGCCGATGAATATGCAGCTGCATATCGCCTTCGAGATGGCGCTCGAGGATTTGCTGCAGGCGCCGGCGCGTCTGCGGGCGGCGGGTATCGAGCCGTTGTCGTTCTTCGGCGAACCGGCCGAGGAGCCGAGCTACATCGGCTGGATGCCGGCGGCGGCGGTGTACTTTCGCGACCCCTCGGGGCACATGCTGGAGTTTCTGGCGATGCTCGACGAGCAGTCTCGGCCCGAGCTTGGCATCGTGCCGTGGGCCGAGCGCGGCGCGCCCGGGCAGGCCTAGCCCGCCGGTAGGCCCCAGGGCGCGTCGATCGCGATGCGCCAGCCGTCGGGGCCGCGCGTATAGACGACGACGGAGCTGCTGCGCTGCGCGAAAGGCTCGCTGTCGCCGCTGGTCCCGTTGAGCGTGAGCGCGCCGACGACGGTTGCGACGTCGTCGGCCACGAAAACGTTGGACACGTCGATCTCGAGTCGCACGCCGTTATCGACGAGCGCTTGCAGCGCGGCCGCGACGGCCGGCTTGCCGCGAACGGTCTCGCCGTCGGGCTGGACGATCGTGGCATCGTCGATCCACAGCTCTACCGCAGCGGGAACATCGCCGGCGTTGATCGCTGAGGCGAAGGCCTCGGCAAGCGCCTGTGGGGTGTCGGTTGGCACGGCGCGAGCATATTGACGCGCGTTCGTCGCAGCGGCGTTGATAGCGTGGAGGCGTGGCCAGCACCGCTCCCAGCGAGTCGACTCCTGAGCGCCTGGCCTCGATCCGCGAGCAGATGAAGCTGCTCTCGGACTATCTTTGACCCGGCTGCGTTGGGCGAGCGCGTGGCGGCGCTCGAGGCGGAGATGGGCGCGGCCGGCTTCTGGGACGACTCCGAGCGCGCGGCCGCGGTGTCGGGCGAGCACTCGCGCGCGAGCAGGCGCCTTGAGCAGTTCGACAAGCTGAAGCACGACGTCGACGACCTCGACGCGCTGGTGGAGATGGCGGTCGAGGAGGAGTCGCTGCAGGCGGAGGTCGACGAGCAGATCGCCTCGGTCGAGGCGCGGCTGGCCGAGCTCGAGGAGCAGCGGCTGTTCTCGGGCGAGTACGACGCGGGCGACGCGCTGGTCACCGTCAACGCGGGCGCGGGCGGGACTGACGCCCAGGACTGGGCGGAGATGGTCCTGCGCATGGAGATGCGCTGGGCCGAGCGACGCAGCTTTCAGGCCGAGCTGCTCGAGGTCAGTCCGGGCGAGGAAGCTGGGATCAAGTCGGCGACGTTCCAAGTCTCCGGTGAGAACGCCTACGGGCTGTTCGGCGCCGAGCGCGGCGTGCACAGGCTGGTGCGCCTGTCGCCGTTCGACTCGGCGCACCGCCGCCAGACGAGCTTCGCCGGCGTCGAGGTGGCGCCGGTCGTCAAAGACACGGGCGAGGTCGAGATCAACGAGGACGACTTGCAGGTCGACACATACCGCGCGTCGGGCGCGGGCGGCCAGCACGTCAACAAGACCGACTCGGCCGTGCGCATCACGCACCGCCCGAGCGGGATCGTCGTGCAATGTCAGAACGAGCGCTCGCAGTCCTCCAACCGGGCGACGGCGATGGCGATGCTGCGCGCCAAGCTGCTCGAGCAGCACGAGCGCGAGCGCCAGGAAGAGATCGCCCGCGAGAAGGGCGAGGCGCAGGATGTGAACTTCGGCTCGCAGATCCGCTCCTACGTGCTGCACCCGTACACGCTGGTCAAGGATCACCGCACTGGATACGAGATGGGCGACGTGCAGCGCGCGCTCGACGGGGACCTCGACGACTTCGTGCGCGCCTACCTGCTCTCGGCGGCCTCGGCGAAGGTCTAGCGTTGGGCACGCGCGCGGACCCCTCGACGCCCGGGCTGACAGCGGAGGAGCTGGTGGAGCTCGTACGGCGCGCGCTGGCCGAGGACGTCGGCTCGGGCGACGTGACGAGTAAGGCGACGGTCGCTGCCGATGCGCGCGCCCGGGCGCTGATCACGCAGAAGGCCCCGGGCGCGATCTACGGCTTGGATGTGGCCGAGACGGCGTTCATGGCGCTCGACGAACACGCGCGGGTCGAGCGCCTGGTCGAGGAGGGTCGCTGGCGCGAGGACGGTGGCCCGGTGATGTCGGTCGAGGGCAGCGCACGGGCGCTGCTGACGGCCGAGCGCACGGCGCTGAACTTCCTCACCCACCTCTCGGGCGTGGCGAGCATGGCGGCGCTGGCCGCGCGCGCGGTGCAGGGGACGGGTGCGCAGGTGCTCGACACGCGCAAGACGACTCCGGGCCTGAGGATGCTCGAGAAGGCGGCCGTGGCGGCCGGCGGCGCGCGCAACCACCGGATCGGGCTGTTCGACGCGATCCTGATCAAGGAGAACCACATAGCCGCCGCCGGGGGGATCACGGCGGCGATCGAGCGAGCCCGTGCCACCGCGCCTGAGCTGGCGGCGACGCTCGAGGTCGAGGTGCGTGACAGCGAGGAGATCGAAGAGGCGCTGCAGGCGGGTGCGCCGTGGCTGCTGCTGGACAACATGGATCAGCAACAGCTGCGCGCGGCGGTCGCGCAGGTGGCCGGCCGCGCCGAGCTCGAGGCGAGCGGCGGCGTCACGTTGCAGACGCTGAGGGCAATCGCCGAGACCGGCGTGAATTGGGTCTCGATGGGCGCACTGACGCACTCGGCGCCGGCGCTCGACCTCTCGTTGATCCTCGACCTTGCCAGCTAGAGCCTTTCTGTGCGGATGTATCATGCCTCGCTCGTGACGGGGGCAGGCTCACTCAAGGAACGGACGAGGCGCGCCGCCGTGCGTCTGGGCGGGTCGATCTCGGGACGCGCTTGGCGCGGGGTTTCGCGCCTGCAGCACTCCAGCGAGCTGGGCAGGCGCATCGTCGAGACGGCAACGCGACCGCTGCGCTACCGCGACACCCGGGTGATGCGCGGACGCATGAAGGGGGCGCGCATCAACCTCGGCGGTTCGTTCCTGCGCTATCTGACGGGCGACGCCGAGCCGGAGGTGCAGGAGGCGCTGGCGGAGCTGATCAAGCCCGGACAGACCGTCTACGACGTCGGCGCCAACATCGGCTTCTTCACGATCCTCTGCTCGCGCCTGGTGGGGCCGCAGGGAAGGGTTTACGCGTTCGAGCCGATCCCGGAGAACCTGGCGACGCTGCGCCACAACGTGACGCTCAATGCCCTCAGCAACGTAACGCTCGTCGAGAAGGCGCTCTCCTCCTCGACGGGCACGGCCGAGATGTTCGTCTCGCCGTGGTCGGCGTTTCACTCGCTCAATGTCGAGGGGGCGACCAAACAGGAGGACCACGGCCCGCAGGTGGGCGAGATCACGGTGCAGACCGTCACGCTCGACGAGTTCGTCCAGGGGGAGGGCGTGCGCGCGCCGGACCTCGTCAAGATCGACGTCGAGGGGGCTGAGCTGATCGTGCTGGGCGGAATGCGCGAGACGCTGCGCTCGATCAAGCCGCTGCTGCTGTGCGAGCTGCACGACACGAACCTCGACTACGGCGAGTTCGTCGACTCGATCGACTACCGCGTGCGCGTGATCGACGGCGAGAGCCCGGATCTGGCACACGCGGCGCGCAATCCGCACACGATCGCCTGGCCGCGCGAGCGCGACATGGCGGGCGTGGCGGTCTGCTCCTGAGTCAGGTCGCTCCCGCCGGGCTGAAGGCTCGGATTGGCCTGATCCACGCGCGAGCGCGGTGCCGCGCGCCCCGGGGGCAGTCATGCCCGGGGATAGAATGGGCGCGATGGATCTGCCGATGGCGCCCACGCTGGCTGCGGCCGAGAAGGTGCAAGATCACCTCGCGCCCGCTGAGATCGCTTCGCTGAAGCAGGAGGTGCGAGCGCTGGCCGAGGAGCGCCATGCCGTGATCCTCGCGCACAACTACCAGGTGCCGGAGATCCAGGACGTCGCCGACTACGTCGGCGACTCGCTCGGGCTCTCGCGTCAAGCGGCGGCGTCGACAGAGGCCGAGGTGATCGCCTTCTGCGGCGTGCACTTCATGGCGGAGACGGCTTCGATCCTCTGCCCGGAGAAGACCGTGCTGATCCCGGACCTCGACGCCGGCTGCTCGCTGGCCGCCTCGATCGACGCCGAGCAACTCGCCTCGTGGCGCTCGCAGTACCCGGACGGCGTCGTCGTGATGTACGTCAACACGACGGCTGAGGTGAAGGCACTGACCGACTACTGCTGCACGTCGGCGAACGCCGTCGACGTGGTGCGCCACATCTACGAGACGCACGGCCCGGACACCGAGGTCCTCTTCGGTCCGGACATGTGGCTCGGCGCGTACGTCGAGAAGGAGCTCGGCAAACGGATGCACGTATGGGACGGCGAGTGCCACGTGCACGCGGGGATCCGCCCGGCGGACATCGAGGAGATCCGCGCGGCACACCCGGGAGCCGACTTCCTGATCCACCCCGAGTGCGGCTGCACGACGAGCGTGATGGAGTACGTCGCCGCCGGCGACATCTCCCGCGAGGGCGTGCACATGCTCTCGACGGGCGGCATGCTCCGCTACGCCGAGCAGGCCGAGTCGGCGGCGGCCCCGAGCCATGCCACCGGCGAGTTGGCCGGGCAGTTGCACGAACCGGGCTTCGAGCGCTCCACGCAGGCGGCCGAGGAGAATGGCGGCCCGGGCAAGGTCCGCGACGTCGTCGTGGCGACCGAGACGGGGATGCTCTACCCGCTGAAGATGGCCGCGCCGGACGTCAACTTCGTCGCCGCCAACCCGCGTGCGGCTTGCGTCTACATGAAGATGATCACGCTGCACAAGCTGCGCGACGCGCTCGCCGAGATGAAGTTCGAGGTGCGCGTGCCCCAGGAGATTGCCGTGCGGGCGCGGGTGCCGATTGACCGGATGGTCGAGCTCGGCTGACGGACCGCTCAGCTGTCGAGTCCGGGAATCGGCTGGATCGGCAGCTTGCCGTGGATCCGTTCGAGTTCGGCGAGATCGAGCTGGTCTCGAGGCCGACCCGCGATGCGCTTGAGGGCGACGAGACTCGCCAGTGAGGCTACGGGCGCGGCCTGGCCGTGGAACGTCAGCTGAATCGCGGCGTCTGACACGGATGCGAAGTCGACTGGCGGTTCTCCCTCGCGCAGCAGATCGACTTGACCGAAGCGACTCTCCACGCGCATCGTCTCGGCAGTAGCGATTGCGCCCGTGGGGACCGGGCTTCCTTTTCGACGTGCCTCGATGTGCTCCAGGAATCGCGACAGTGTGTCGTCGAACGTGTGATCCCCGCTGATCAAGAGGTCCACGTCCTCGGTTCCTCGGACGTACTGATTGGCGATCACCGCGAAGCCGCCGATGATTACGTAAGGCAGACCGACTTCGTTTGCGGCGGTGATTACCCCAACGAGATCGGGCGCATCAGGCGGCGGGGCGCCCATATCGGGCCTCCCAGGCACTGCGCCGTAGCTCTGCGGCGAAGCGAGAGAGATCTAGGCCTAGATCAAGTCGTTCCGACACCGTCATGGCCCGGTGTCGGGCAACTGTTTCTGCCTCTTGTTCGGCGTTGATCTCCCTCCAGCGCGCGTCATCGGGACGAAGTAGCGGTGCCTTGGAGGTGGCAGACATGAGACTTATTGTACTCGCTGCGGAGCTAGAACTCCTCGACCGAGTGCGGCCCGACGCACGCGACCGCGAGCTTGTCGGCGACCCCGGCGGCGACCTCGCGCACCTCGTCGAAGGTGACGGCGTCGAGCGCGGCGATCGCCGCGTCGGGGTCGATCGTCCTCGCCGAAGACGATCTTCTGGTTGGCGGCGTAGCGCGCGACGGCGTTGGTGTTCTCGAAGGCCAGCACGCAGCCGCCCGGCGGCGTAAGCGCGGGCGCGCTGCACCTCCTCCTCGGTCGGCCCGTCGTCGCGCAGCTCGTCGACGATCTCGCGCATGCGCGTGTAGGCCTCGATGCACTTGTCCGAGTCGAGGCCCGAGCCGAGCTGCAGGATCGGGCACGTCCGCGAAGGCGTGGGCGATCGCGTAGACCGAGTAGCAGAGGCCGCGCTTCTCGCGGATCTCCTCGAACAGGCGCGAGCCCATCGAGCCGCCGAGCAGCGTCGAGTAGATCGACAGCGCGGCGCGTTCTGCGCACGTCGCCGACGGCGACGTCGGGCCGGTAGATCATGCGCAGGTGCGACTGGTTCGTGTCGCGCTGCTCGACGAGCGTTCTCGGGCGCGAACGTCGGGGCGGGCTCGTACGGCTCGGGCGCGGGCAGCGTCGGGAAGCGGGCGAACAGCTCCTGCAGCTCTGTCTCGCTCGGGAACGTGCTCGAGGTTGCCGACGAAGAAGGCGCCGCCGTTGCGCCCGGCCCAGCGACGCTCGCGGAAGGCGACGATCGCCCTCGCGCGTGAAGCTGCGCAGGTTCTCCTCCGGGCCGAGCACCGTGCGGCCCGAGCGGATGATCGCCGAACGCGGCCTTGTCGATCAGGTACTCGGCGACCGTCGAGGGCTGGTCGTAGGCGCGGTTGATCTCCTGGATCACGACGCCGCGCTCGCGGTCGAGCTCCTCGGCGTCGATCTTCGGCCTGCCCGACGAAGTCGCTCAGCAGGTCGATCGCCGCGGCGCGCGACTCTCGGCGCGCACGGTGATGTGGAAGGCGACGAGGTCGTGGCTCGTGTAGGCGTTGAGCACGCCGCCGAGTCGCTCGGCCGTCTCGTTGACGTCTGAGTAGTGGGGGTACTTCTCCCCGCCCTTGAACACGAGGTGCTCGAGGAAGTGCGCCATCCCGTTCTCCTCGGGGCGCTCGGTTCGCGCGCCGGCGTCGAAGGCGACGAGCACGGTCAGCGCGCGCGTGCCGGGCAGCGCGACCGTGTGGATCGGCAGCCCGTTGGCGGTGACGGTCGTCGTCTCGATCTCGGCCATGCGTGCGCTCACGATAGCCGCCGCTGCGCGCGGCGCACGGAAGCGTGGCTCGACGCACGGCGCCGGGACCGTGCAAATCCCATTGCATGCAGGCGAAAATGCGTGCCTTGGAGGCGCGGTGCCCACGGTACCGTCACGGGCCATGCCAGCGACCGACAACGCCGTCCCGCACGCCGCGACAGGCGATCCGAGCCGCGCCGCCGCCCGACGCGAGCGCCGTCGCGGAGAGCATGCGCCGACGAGCGCCGCGTCGCGCCAGCTTCCGCGCGCCGCCAGCACGCCCGACGCCAACACGGTCGTCGAGTTCCGCGGCGTGTACGAAGATCTACGACTCCGGCGACATCGGCCTAGAGCTCGCCACGTTCGCGTCGACCGTCAGGAGTTCGTCTTCCTCGTCGGCTCGACGGGCTCGGGCAAGTCGACGATCATGCGCCTGCTGATCAAGGAGCTCGACCCGACCGACGGGCGTCATCCGCGTCGCCGGGCGCGACCTGGCCGAGATCGAGCACAAGCAGGTCCCCTACTACCGGCGCAACGTCGGCGTCGTCTTCCAGGACTTCAAGCTGCTGCCGACGCGCACCGTCTACGACAACATCGCCTACGCGCTGCAGGTCACGGGCGCCTCGCGCAAGCAGATCCGCGCCTCGCTGCCCGACATCCTGCGCCTCACCGGCCTCTCGACCAAGCTGCACAACTACCCCCACCAGCTCTCCGGCGGTGAGCAGCAGCGCGTGGCGGTCGCGCGCGCGTTCGCCGCCCACCCGCCGCTGCTCTTGGCGGACGAGCCCACGGGCAACCTCGACCCGGACACCTCGATCGGGATCATGCAACTGCTCTACCGCATCAACCGCGCCGGCACGACGGTGATCGTCGCCTCGCACGACAACGAGATGGTCGACCGCATGCGCCGCCGCGTGATCGAGCTCAAGCGCGGGCGCATCGTCCGCGACGAGGCATACCGGCCTCTAGCGCGCACGATGAGACCACCGACGAGCTCGGCGAGCGCCTCAAGCGGCAGCCGCGGCCAAGTCACCGCGTCGACGCGGCCACGCCGATGAAACTCGGTTTCTTCCTCAAAGAGGCGTTCCGCTCGATGCGAGCGCAACCCGGCTGCCGTGCTTCGCGGCGCTCTCCTCGGTGCTCGTCACGACGCTCGTGCTGGGCGTCTTCATTCCGGTCGTCGAGGCGACCAACGGCGCGGCCAACGACGTACGTGGCCGAGTGCTCGTGGACGTCGACCTCAACACGACGCGCGACCCCCGCCGAAGTCGCCCGCGTGCGCGACGAGCTGGAGCGGGCGCCGCACGTCGAAGAGCATCAAGTACGTCTCAAAGCAGCAGGGCTACGAACAGGAGAGCAAGATCAACCCGCAGGCCTTCGCGCTGATCGGCTACAACCCGCTGCCGGACATCCTCCGCATCACGCCCTCCAACCCCGACGAAGCTCGGCGGCCCTGCGCAAGGAGCTCGACCAGTCGAGCCCGCTCGGCACGCGCCTGGTCACTGACCCGGCGATCGCCGGCGGTGCAGAACCGCCAGGCGCAGACCGACAAGATCCTCTCGGCCACGCGCATCGTCAAGATCACGATGGCGCTGCTCGCGGCGCTGCTCGTGCTTCGCCTCGATGCTGCTTGTCTCGAACACGATCCGCCTCTCGCTGTTCTCGCGTCGGCGCGAGGTCGAGGTGATGAAGCTCGTCGGCGCGACCGACTGGTTCATCCGCTGGCCATTCGTGCTCGAGGGGCTCTTCCTGGGGGCGCTCGGTGGGGTCTGCGCGATTGGCCTGCTCGCGCTCGCGAAGGTCACGCTGATCGATCCGCTGGCGAACACCGTCAAGCTGATCTCCCAGCCCGACATGATCGACTTCCCGCTGCTCATCGTGATCCTGATGGGCTGCGCGATCGCCGTCTCGGCGGCTGGCTCGGGCATCTCGCTGCGGCGCTTCCTCAAGGTCTGACCCGTAGGCTTGGGCAGCGATGCCCCCCCGCAGACGACAGCCGCTGTTGGCGGTGCTGGCTATCGCCTTGCCGGTGCTGCTGGTCCTCGGGGTCTACCTCGGCGGTCATCCGGAAGACCTGCCGAGCTTCGCGCGCTCGACGTTCGTGGCGCACGAGGAAACGCGCGTGGTCAGCGAAGCGATCGACCGGATCGCCAGCGACTACTACCGCCCGATCACCAAGAGCCGCCTGACCAACGGCTCGATCGCAGGAGCGGTTGCGAGCCTCGGCGACCGCTTCTCCCACTACCTCTCGCCGAAGGAGTTCCGCGAATTCAACGCACCGCCGAGCTTCACGGGCATCGGCGTGTCGGTCGCCCCGGCCAAGCAGGGCTTGCGCGTGGCGAAGCGTCTTCGACGCCTCGCCGGCCGCGCGCGCTGCGATGCGCGAGGGGGATGTGATCGTCGCCGTCAACGGACGCAAGCTCACCGGGGTTCCCGCAGAAAAGGCGATCGCGCTGATCAAGGGGCCGCCGGGCACCGATGTGAAGCTCGGCGTCGAGCAGCGCCGTGACGGACACGCCTCGCTGAACACGCTCACGTTGACGCGCGCGACGATCAACGAGCCGGTCGTGGCATCGCTGACGAAGTCGGTGCAGGGCAAGAAGCTGGGCGTCGTCGCGCTGGCGACGTTCAGCCCAGGCGCGCACGGCGAAGTACGCGAAGGCGTCGAGCACGAGCTGCACAAAGGCGCGCGCGGGATCGTGCTCGACCTGCGGGCCAACGGCGGCGGCCTCGTCGAGGAGGCGCGGCTGATCGCGAGCATCTTCGTCCAGAAGGGCACGATCGTCTCCACGCGCGGGCGCTCGCAGCCGACGAGACGCTGAGCGCCGACGGCGACGCGATCAAGCCGCCGTTCCCGATGGTGGTCCTGGTCGACGCGAACACGGCCTCGGCGGCGGAGATCGTCACGGCGGCGCTACAGGATCACCACCGCGCGACGGTCGTCGGTACGCACACGTTCGGCAAGGGCGTCTTCCAAGAGGAGGAGCCGCTCTCCAACGGCGGCGCGCTTGACATCACGGTGGGCGAGTACTTCACGCCCAACGGGCGCAACCTCGGCGGCGGCGGCGTCAAGCAGGGTGCGGGCATCAGGCCGGAAGTCCCGGTGCGCCATGGCGTCGACAGCAACCACGGGCTCGAAGTGGCG
Source organism: uncultured Solirubrobacteraceae bacterium (assembly GCA_963717665.1). Taxonomy (GTDB): domain Bacteria; phylum Actinomycetota; class Thermoleophilia; order Solirubrobacterales; family Solirubrobacteraceae; genus Palsa-744. The sequence goes on along the minus strand of OY970348.1, from coordinate 1,284,700 downwards.
CTGGACACGCTCGCGGCGAAGGTCAAGTGAGCCCGCGCCCGCATAGGGGTGGGCGGGGAAAGGGCAAGGGGCCCAAGCCACGTCCGGCCTCGAAGTCGAAGCAGGGGCCGAAGTCGCAGCGGGGCTCGAAGCCGAAACGGGCAGCGACACCGAAGCAGGCTTCGAAGCCGAAACACGGGTCGGCGCCTAAGCGGGCGGCTAAGGGGCAAGCCGCTTCGACGCCGAAACGCGGGTCGGCACCGAAGCAAGGCTCACCCCCGAAACGCCGGGCGGGCCCCGGTCGGGGGAATCGGCGCGCGCACGGGCAGGACTCGCGCGTGGTGTGGCCGCCGCAGGCACGCCAGTCGGCGCGCTCGGCGATCGAGTCGCTGATGAGCGAGCGCGGCCTGGCGCGAGGTTTCGAGCGCCACGTGCAGCGCGCGGCGGAAAAGGCGCGCGACAAGGGCCTGGAGGTGCGCGGCGACCTATCCTCCAGGCGTGACCTGACGGGGCTGACGACCTTCACGATCGACCCGCTCAGCGCACGCGACTTCGACGACGCGATCTCGGCGGAGGCGCAGGAGCGGCGGCCCGATCGCGCGTGTGGGTGCACATCGCCGACGTCAGCGCGTACGTGCCGGAGGGCTCGCCGGTCGACATCGAGGCGCGCCGGCGCGCGACGAGCGTGTACGTGCCGGGCGTGGTCGAGCCGATGCTGCCGCAGGCGCTCTCCAACGACGCCTGCTCGCTCGTGCCCGGCGCGCGAGCGCCTCGCCGTCACGGTCGAGCTCGAGCTGCGACGGCGCGGAGGTCGTGAGCGCGAGCTTCTACCGCTCGGTGATCCGCTCGGACGAGCGCCTGGACTACGAGCGGGTCGATCGCATCTTCGCCGGCGACGAGCAGCGCCTCGGCGCCATGGGGCGAGCCGCTCGCGGCCGCGCGCGAGGCGGCGGCGGCGCTGCAGCGGGCGCGGGAGCAGCGCGGCGCGCTGGTGGTCGACTCCGCCGGAGCCCGAGTTCGCCTTCGACGAGCACGGCAACGTCGGCCGAGATCCATGCCCGCACGCAGACCGAGTCCCACCGCCTGATCGAGCATCTGATGATCGCCGCCAACGAAGCCGTCGCGCGACCTGCTCGCAGAAGCGAAGGTGCCGTGCCTGTACCGCGTGCACGAGCGCCCCGAGCCCGAACGCGTCGAGCGGCTCGTCGACGCAGCTCGCGTCGCTCGGGGTGCCGACGCCGCCGCTGCCGAAGCACATGTCGCCCGCGCAGGCGGCCGAGTCTGCTCGGTGAGATCTCCCAGCGCGTCGAGCGATCACGTGCGTCCTGCGGTGGGCACGGGCGACGCGGCGCTGAGCTCGCTCGTCCTGCGCTCGCTCAAGCAGGCCTACTACTCGCCGCGCAACCTCGGCCACGCCGGGCTTGCACTCGCGCAGCTACTGCCACTTCACCTCGCCGATCCGCCGCTACCCGGACCTCGTCTGCCACCGCGCGCTGCTCGCGGCGGTCGGCGGGGGAGAGGCGCCGCCCCGCGGCGGCGAGCTGGCCGAGCTGGGCGAGTGGACCTCCGAACGCGAGCGCGAGGCGATGACGATCGAGCGCGACGCCGACGACGTCGGCGGCTTGCTTCGCTGCTCGAGCGGCGCTGTACGAGGGCGGCTGGGAGCAGCGGTTCGCAGGGCGAGGTCGTCGGGCTGATCGGCGGCTGGGGCGTTCGTCGCGTTCGCCGGTCGCCCAGCGCCGCCGCTGAGCGGCAGAGTGCCGAGATCGCGGCCGGAGCGGCGAGCCGGTCTACGAGGGCATGCTGCCGGTGCGCGAGCTGCGCCTGCCGACGGCGAGCGCGACTGGTGGGAGCTCAACGAGCAGGGCACGATCCTGCGCGGCGAGCGTACCGGCGCGACGCTTGCGACTGGGCGACGCAGTGCTGCGTGCGAGGTCGACGCGCGTCGACACGCCGCGCGGTCGCGTGGACCTGCTCCCGGCGCCTGCGCCCGACTCGGGCGGCTAGGCTCGAAAGGTGGCAAAGGGCAAGGGAAAGCGCAAGATGGGCGCGGGCGACGTGGCGTCGCAACCGCTACGCCTCGTATCGCTACGAGCTGCTCGAGCAGGCTCGAGTGCGGCATCGTGCTCGAGGGCACCGAGGTCAAGGCGCTGCGCGAGTCGGGCGCCCAGCTGAAGGACGGCTACGCGGCGATCCGCGACGGCGAGCTGTGGCTGCACTCGGTGCACATCCCGCCGTACGCGCCGGCCTCGCGCGAGAACCACGATCCCGAGCGCCCGCGCAAGCTGCTGCTGCACCGCCGCGAGATCGACCGCCTGGCGTCGCGCACGGCAGAGCGTGGGCTGACGCTCGTGCCGACGCGCATCTACTTCTCGGGCGCCCACGCCAAGGTCGAGATCGCGCTGGCGCGCGGCAAGGACCTCTACGACAAGCGCCAGACGATCCGCGACGCGCGAGACCAAGCGCGACATGGAACGGGCCGTGCGCGAAGCACAGCGCTGAATCGCTGCCGGCCTAAAAGTGCCCGAAGGTGTGGCCGCCGGAGGTGAGCACGTAGGCGGTCTCCATACCGACCGCGAGCACCACGATCAGGCCGATGTAGACGGCGCCGACGAGCACCGGTGGCGCGGCGCCACGCGGTAGTAGGCGGCCTGCTCGAGCGAACGCGTGCTGGCGGCAGCTTCCAGCGCCGCCAGGTCTCCATGCCGCCGAGCACGATGAAGATCAGCAGGAAGGGGTTGCCGGTAATCAGCAGCACAAGCCGACCATGCGCGCCGAAGCCGACGAACCACATCGACGGCGCCATCGCGGCCATCGCACGCCCGCCGTCGAACGGGCACCACCGGCAGCAGGTTGAACAGGTTGAGGAAGAAGCCGATGTAGGCGAGTGCGCGCAGCAGATCGCTGTCGGTGACGCCTCGGCGATCGCCAGGCACACGCCGGCGCCGAGCGTGCCGAGGATCGGGCCGGCGAGTCCGACGCGCGCCTCGGCGAGCGCATTGTCGCCGAGCGACTTCGAGCATCGACGACGGCGCCGAGGAACGGGATGAACATCGGTGCGCTTGCCTTGATGCCCTCGCGGCGCAGCTGGATCACGTGGCCCATCTCGTGCACGAACAGCAGCACGACGAAGCCGACGGCGAACCACCAGCCGAAGAACAGGAGTAGACGGCGACCGAGACGAGCGCCGTTCCGGCCGTGGTCAGCAGCTTGAGCTTTGGGCAGCAGCAGCAGGAAGCCTTTGATCGCGGCGAAGAACTTGGCGATCAGCGCGGCGGCGGCGGCCAACGCGCTGCCGATGCGCTTGCGCAGGTCGCGTACGGGCGACTCCCTGCGCGGCTGGTGGCCGAATGGATCCTCGACAGGCTGGGCCGGGGGCGTGGCGGGCGAAACGCCAGGTAGCGCCGCCGGAGCGGGCGGGCGCAGTGACGGATAACCGCTGTCCATGACTCCATTGTGGCAGCGGCGATAAGCGGCGCCTAACGACGCACGGCGGACCGGAGCCGGGGGCTTGCAATACACCCTCGAGCAGGCCGAGCAAAGCGTTCGCCGATTTTGGCTCGGACTTTTTTCTGGAAAGTGCGGGATGGACGTCGCGCGGGGCTTGCACGAGCGGCTGGCGCGAGCTACTTTGAATCCAGACGCGGAACCGAGCCGCAAAGAGCGAGGCCACTGAGGTGTGAGGCCGCGCCACCAGCGAAGGAAGGCCTTCGGGCCAACCGGAGCGAGGTTCCTCAAGCGGCCCGGGACCGCGTCGTTTTCGTTAAGCGGCCGCCCCCGCCGGGCGCTGCGCACTCTCGCGAGTTGGTCGCAGAGCAGCACTCGCGCGGCTAGACTGGAAGAGCAGCAACATCCTTGGGGACGACAGGCTTCGACGTGGTCGGCTCGTGAGGATGGTGGCGAGTCGAGGTCCCGGGCGGCCTCGTAAAACACCCGGGAAAACCATAAGTGCGGACTCTCACGAGTACGCCCTCGCTGCTTAGCCAATAGCTAAGGGAGTGAGGTTTCGGGCCCCGCTTGCCTGCGGCGGGGAACGCCGGAATCAGAAAGCAGGCTCACCCGGTGAGGTCCGCCTCCGCCGATCCGGGAACATTTCAGGAGGCTGGTCCCCAGCAACCCCGCCGGCGAGGCGAGCGAGGGATGAGATCAGAGCGCCGGCTACGCTCGTAGAAGCCATTCATCACGCGATTGCGGACGCGGGTTCGATTCCCGCCGTCTCCACCATAGGCTCGTAGTTCGAACCCCGGCCAACAGAAGAACGGCCGGGGTTCGCGCTATGTAGCCCCTTTGCCGACCCGCGGGCTGGCTGCCCCAGGGTCGGCTCCCAGGGGGAGAGGGCCGAATAGACGGGCGTGAGCTTGGTGCTCGTGATCTCACTGGCGTCGTCAACCAGGATCTGCGTAAAGAACGCCTGGTTCAAGAGTCGCCGCTCCAGTGGGGGGCACGCCTCATACCGTTCTTGCGGGTTCTTGGTCTTGTCCAGCGCTTCCATGAGCGCGCTCTCGACGTCGAGGGCCTGGGCTTCGGCTGCTCCCTGCATCTCGTGGGCCTGGGCCTTCTCCTGCTCCAGGCGCTGCTGCTCGGCGGCGAGCACCTCGTCTGAGACGAGCCCCTTGTAGGAGAGCTGTATGAGCCGGGCCTGGTTGTCCTCGATGCTCTTGACCCGCCGACTGGCTCGTTCGATGTCCCGCTCGATCACGACCGAGCGCTCTGAGACGTCGCGGTGAAGATCGGCCCATACCTCGTCACGGACCCGCTTGCTCAGGCGGACGGTCCGGTAATGGTCGAGTATCTCGCGCTCGATATCTGACGCTGGATAGTGACGAGACGGGCACAGCCCGCCTTGCCTGCGAGAGCGTCGTCCGATGCAATAGAAGTACTCGTAGATCGCGCCGGTTTTGCCACGGTGGCGTCCGTAGAGCAGTCGGCGCCCGCATTTGCCGCAGTAGAGGCTTCCACGCAGGTAGTGGTGGTGTTTGTGCGGCCGGTCGCTGGCGACAGCTCGCGCCGCGAGGAGCGCCTGGACGCGGTCGAAGGTGTCGCGGTCGATGAGCGGCTCGTGGATGCCGTTTGGCACGCGCACGCCGCGATAGACGACGATCCCCACGTAGTAGGGATTTCTCAGCATCTTGTGAACCGAGGCCACCTGCAAGGGGCGGGGCGGTTGCTTGGGAGTGGGGCGGGTGCGCAATCCTCGTTGCTCCAGGTGTCGCGCGAGGGTCCTCGTCGTCCAGTCGCCGGTCGCGTACAGGTCGAACGCCTCGCGTACCAGCGGGGCACGCTCAGGGTCGAGGATCACGGTGCGAATGTCCTGGTTGCCGATCAGCTCGCGCTTCGGCATGTAGCCGATGGGCGGTTTGAACGGCGTCCCGCCGGTCAGGTGCTTTTGATGCAGCCCCTTCTTGATCTCGGTCGCCAGGTTGTTCGAGTAGTACTCGGCGAAGGTGGCCAGCATGCCGTGCATGAGGCGTCCCGCAGGCGTCTCATCGATGTTCTCGGTGGCGGACACCAGTTTGATCCTCATGCCAACCAGGCGCTCATACAGCGTCGCGTCATCGAGGCGGTTGCGGGCCAGGCGATCCACCTTGTGCACGATCAGGTGGCTGACGCCAAGCTCGGGCAGCTCGCGCATCATTTGCTGGAGGACGGGCCGATTGTCGCTGCGGGCGGACTCGGCGCGCTCGACGTAGGCTCGTGCCACCGTCACCCCGAGCGATTCGGCTACGCGCTCACAGGCTTGGATCTGCGCTGGGATTGAGTAGCCATCGCCGCCGTCATCGCCGCCGCGACCGAGCTGGCCGGTGCTCGAGACGCGGGCGTAGATCGCGGCTCTGAGGGTTGGCTGGACGTCGAACTCAGCGTCAATCTTGCCTGCTGGCTGCTGCTGCTGCATGTACCTCCTTTCTCGGTTAATACTTTTGGCTTAACGATTTTCCCGTTAAGTCGGGGATATGGCAATATGATTAATTTGGGCTGCGGGCCGGTCCAAACTGTGACAGTCCAGACCGACCCGCTGAGTGTTACCTAAGCGCCTCCAGGCGCTCGGTGATGGCCTTCTTACGCTCGGCCGCACTGGCCTTGAGCGCCTCGTGCTCGGCCTTGGCCTCACGGGCACGCTCGGCAGCGGCCTCGACCTCTCGGTCGATGGCCTCAATGGAGCGTTCCAGCGAGGCGCGCGCATCAGCCAAGGCGTCCTCGGGTGTTGTCTCGCGGCGGCGGGTGCGCGTTCGCGGCGTGCCGCCCTCGAGCTTTTGCTTGTGCGAGTAGTAGCTGCCGCGGATTGAGTCATAGGGGCGACCCGTCTCGGTGGCAAGCTGCTTGAAGGCTTCTGCCTTCTCGGTACCCGAGGCGACCATTGCCTCGACCTTCTCGTAGATCTCCTGAGCCTTGGTCACGGCTAGGTTCCTCCTTTGAGTTGAATGGCCATGTCGGCGGGCAGAAAGACCTCGGTCCTTCCGCTCGCCGAAGCGCCATCCAGCGCCTCACGCCGCCGCCTCGATGGAGCGACGCGCCCAGTGCGTCAAGCGTGCGCAAGCGACCTCGACGTAGTCGCGCTCTCGCTCGATACCGACAAACCGCCGCCCCTCCAGCATCGCCGCCGCGCCGGTCGTCCCGCTGCCGCAGAAGGGGTCGAGCACCAGCCCGCCATCCGGCACCGCCAAGCGCACCAGCCAGCGCATCAGCGCCAGCGGTTTGACGGTCGGGTGCGGATTGCGCACCAGGCGTGGTCCGTGACCCCGGCCGGTGTAGAGCGGCACGCGCCTGACCGGCAGCATCCCGCAGCCCGCCTCGCGCTCCGTGCGCGTGGCCTTGGCGCAGTAGAACAGGCGGCTTGGTCCGCTGGCCGGTTCGGCGATCAGCGCCTCGGGACAATCGGCGCTGTGGCTGAGCGCCACATTGGCCGGCCAGTACCTCGCCTCGCCGACTCGCGCCGCCTCGATGTTGAGCGCCCCGGTGCCAAAGCGAGCCAGGTTCTCGGGCAGGCTCCCGACCAGCGGTGCGCGGGCGACCACGATCGGCTCATAGGCGGGCTTGAGCGCCGTGCCCTGACCACCCGGCAGTCGTCGCGACTTTGGGAGTCCCTGCCCGTAGAGCCACAGCACCTGATCACGGATCTCAAACCCGGCGTCCTCGACGCCTGCAACCAGGCGATGGAAGGTGCGGGGAGCACCGAAGGCCAGGAGGTGTCCGCCAGGCTTAAGCACGCGCAACGCTTCGCGCGCCCACACGCTCGTCCAGCGCTCAAAGGCTTCGTTGTCAGCGGTGCGGTCCCAGGCCGCACCAACGATCCCGATGCCGTAGGGCGGGTCGGTGACGATCGCGTCGACGCAGGCGTCCGGCAGCTTGGCAAGGGCCATCAGCGCGTCGGCCTCGATCAGGTGCCAGGCGCGGGTGTCGTCCTCGTAGATCGCCACCTTCGTGGTCGTACTCATGAGCGCGCCTCCTGGGCCACGAAGGGGACGGCTTCGTCAAAGCGGCGCACAACAAACAGCCGCGAGGCTTCGGCGGGATGGCGCTCCAGCACCCCGGCGAGTTGCTGGCCGCGAGCATCGTCGGGGACAAGCCACAACACGCGCGGATAGGTGCCGACGCCCTTTTGCTCGGTGCCCGAGCGGTAGTGCTCCAAGTAGACGGCGGCTTTGCGGGCGATGGTGCGCCCGGACTCTGAGGCAAGGTCGATCTCGACGAACCAGCGATCCTCAAGAGCGCCCGCGCCGACGCGCACGAACAGATCGGGCTTGAGGACGCGCTGGGCTCCGATCGCCCCGAAATATGGCCGCCAGCACATGGGCTCCTGCTGGGTCTCGATCAGTTCCAACTCACCGCCGCGTTCGGCTTCCATGAGGCGCAGCACGAGCTCGGTCGTGGCCAGCGTGTGCTCCAGATGCAACGCGCCCGGCGTTTCGGTGCGCGGCCCGTAGATCCCGCGTATGGCGAGCAGCCGCGCTCCCGCTCGGCCGACGCGGTAGATGAAGCCATCGCTGCCTGTGCGCCGCCCGCCGATGCGGCGCGGGAGCCGTTCGAGAACTCGCCCGTCAGCCAGGCGCTTCAATGCCCGTCGCCCCGCGCGTGCGGTGGCGGTGTCCCGATCACTCGCCAGCCAGAAGCCGCGTAGCAGTTGCGCGCCGGTCGCAAACCGTCCCTCGTGGACGAACCACAGCACGGCCCGGTCACGGTCATCGAGGGCTTGGGTGATCCGGCGCAGGCGATCGGAGGTGAGGTAATGGGACTGGGGAGTGGCAGACCCTTTCGGCGTCGAATTCGCGTAATTACCCGCTCCCATAGCCGGATTGCTCGGAGCCTGCCGCGACGTGCCGGGTCGTTCGATGGGACACATCAGGCTTGCCTTTCAGCACGCCCGATCGGCGCCTCAGAAACTTCGGTTTCGGTGCCCACGAGGCGGCGGTGCAACTCGGCCTCAACCTCGGCCGGGTCGCGGCCGTAGCGGGCGGCCGAGGCGGCGCGGATGGCCTGAGCCTGCCCAGTCGCAGGCGGTAGCGGCTCGGTGCGTCCAGTGATGACGGCGCTGCCCTCGCCGGGGTCGGTGGTGGCGATGCGGGCGGCGCACTCGTAGCGTCCCAAGCCCATGAGGTCGCCTGCTTCAAGTCCGGGCAACTCGCGAGCGACGCGGGCGGCTTCCTCGCTGCCCGCCTTGAACGCGAGCACACTCCCGACGTTGGTAAGCAGCGACTGACGCGCACTCTCGGGCAAGCGCGCAAGTCCTTGGGTCGCCACCACCACGCCACAGCCCAGACCGCGAGTGCGCTCAAAGAACACCTCCATGCCGACCGGCAGATGCGCGAGCGACTGCAACTCGTCCATGAGCAAGAACACCGGCCGTCGCTGGTGCGGCGGCACCGTGACACGGGCCTCAACCGCCGACCAAACCAGATAGGTCACGATCGCGCCCAACAGGTGCGCGGCGGGCTCCCCCAAGACCCCCGGCGCGAGCGAGACGCAGAGGAGCTTGCGCTCGTCCAGCGTGCGGGCGATGTTCAGTCGCGGCGAGGGCTGGTTGAGGATGGCTCGCAGCGCTGGCCGTGACAGCAACCCCGAAATGCGCGCTGCCGCCGGCGCGATGAACTGATGCTGCTCGGCGGGGCTGAGCGCTTCATAGGTGCGCCACTCCGCGACGGCGATCGGATCATCCAGGCGACTGATTGCTAGCCGCCGCAGTGCAGCGTCCGAGTACAGACGCAACCAATCCGAAAGGAGCGGCTCGGGCAACGCTGCGACCGTGCGCAACCCCAGCGCCAAGTAGCGATCGATCCGTGGGCCCCAGCCTTCACTGACACCCTTGAGAACCGAGAGAAGGACGTCACTGCGCAACACCGGATCGCCGCCACCGAAGAGGTCCAGACCAGGCAGCGGGCCGCGCTCGGCGGGGTCGAGCACGGCCACTCGGTCGGCGTCACCGGTCGGAACGTGATCAAGTAGTTCGCCGACAAGATCGGCCTTCGGGTCGATGAGGACGACGCCGTATCCAAGGGCGAGCAGCGCAAGGCCGATCCGACCCATGACGGCCGACTTGCCTGAGCCCGAGCCGCCCAACAAACCGATGTGCAAGCGCGCACCTTCGACCGAGACACAAGCGGGACGCTCGCCGCGAGCGTCGCGACCGAGACACAGACGCAGACCGTCGCGCGGCACCCGGCGCGGGACCGGCAACTCGCGGGCAGCGCCGAGCGGCACGCCGGGGGTCAGTCGGTCTCCGAGCGGCCACGTCAGGCAAGGCAGCAGCTCGTCCGTATTCAGCCAGCCACTGCGGCGTGTCGCGCGGGGCAGGGCGCCTACGCTGCGCAGCCGGCGATCCCGGCTCAGATGCAGCGCACCCGCCGATTGACGGCGGCTGCGGATCAGGCTCGCGACATGCTCAGCCAGCACGTGGGCGCGGGCCGGGCGGGTGGCCTGCACCAAGATGAGACCCTGAACCCTGAACGTGGGCAGCGTGATCTTTGCCCGCCAGGCACGCTCAGCCTCCTTGTTCGCGTGTGTGCGTTGCTCGCCCGCACGAGGCGCAGCGGGGGAGCCGGGGCGCAGCGCCCAACGCACGATAACCCGCTCACCTGGGCCGAGCGACAGTGCGGCCAGAACCGGCAGGGTGTCCTCGGGCGCTTCGTTTGAAAGCGCACCCAATGCTCGCGGCGCGATATCGAGTGCGACCGCCTCGCCATCGTCGCGAGCCTCTTCTTCAGTTAGGCGCAAGCCCGGCATCGCACCGATGAAGGCGGAGAGCACCGCATCAAGCACCGCGTGGGGAACCAGCAGTGCGTGACGCACGTCTTCATCCGTGACAGTGACCTCGAACACGGACTCCATCTCGCCGGATATGCCGCTGATGGCGGCGAGGGCTACCTTGGCGCGAGCGGGGTCAGCCGATGAGGGAAACCGCATGGCGCAGCGCACAAAACTTGCGCGTATGGCTTCGGTGCGCCTGCGCTCATGTGTCCATACTCCCGCTACGACTGCCGCGCCAGCGCCGCTGGCGATAAGAGCCGGTGTGATCGGGGCGAGATCACCGTTCATGGTGACCCCTGCGACCTTTGGCCTCTCGTTTGCGCCGTTCGGTCTTTTTAATTGCTTCACGCTCCCTGCGCTCTCGCGCGATGCGCTTGCCCTCAAGGAAGTAGACGTAACTAAGCAAGCTAGCGTCGATTTCCTCTCGTCTCACCCCTTTGATGTGTATACGTCGAGCCATAGGCGGTAGTAGTCCTCCTCTCTGTTCTCTTACATAATTTGGTTCCTCCGTTTTGGTGGTTAATAGTGGCCCGAGCGAAACACGGCCCAAGCCAAGATTATCCACGATACACAGCACTTATTAAATAATCATTAACTTTTCGACTTTCTCACGTTTTACTTTTGCAAGTTGCTACGCGACAGGTAACACGGCTCACCATCACCGCTGCGTGTACCACCACACCACCCTCCCGACGACGGCGAGTACGAACAAGACGGAGAGCGAGGGCAGCAGGCGCGGCAGGACCGAGGCGAGCATCGAGGCGCCTACGACAATCAGGGCACCGGTAACGATCACTCGCTCGATCACAGCGCTGCGTAGTTGACAGGTAGACACGGCACTCGAATTAGATTGCCTCCCACGGGGTGTCACGAGACCCGACATATCCCGTACCATCGCGCGGGCAATGTCGAAGCAGTTGAAGGACGCTGTTGTCGATTCAGTGCGGGCTTTGGCTGAGGCACACGGCGCGACGCTTGACGCGATTGCGTCACAACCGGCCTTGATGAGTCTCGGCTGTGTCATTGCCGTGACCGAGGATCGGGATCACCGCGAGCCAGCGCTCGACGTGATCGCAGCGGCAGTGGCACTACTGCTCGAAGAAGCTGCCGACGCTCTGGAGGAGAACCCCCGCGCCGGGACCGAGCCTAACCGCGCCGCCGCCGCCCGCGCGGCCTTGGGACTGGAGCCGGGCACCCAGGGCAAACCGCTACGCGGGCGACGAGGGCAGCCGGGCCGTGCGGGCACTATCGCTCGCTGGCTTGCGTATGAGCCAGCCAGTTTGTTCAAGCTACGCCAGGATGGGCGCAGCGCCTTCGACGCTCTCGTTGAGGACGTAGCCGAACAGGTGACCCGTCGCGAGGTTGCCCATCGGGTCACAGAACGGCGTGCGGCGCAGCAGGCCACGCGCCCGCCGCTGGAATCAGCGATGCGGGTCGACTGGCTGCCTCGGTTTGAGTGCTACTACCGCATGTGGTCAGCCGTGTCCGGGCTCGAAGGCGATCTCAAGCAGGCACTGGCTCAGGCCCGCTCACAGAACGCAGATGAAGCCGATTACTTCATGCGCAAGTCGCTGCACTACTACGCGCGCTTTCTCTATGAGCTTCGCCGATACCAGGACGAGGGGGGTGGTCTGTGGATACTGCCCGACCCATCCGCGGAGCAGCGCGTCGCTGACGCGGTCTGGATGATCCGCAAGCCCACGCCTCAGAGCGAAGTAGATGAGTCGGTTCTGCGTCTGGCCGTTGCAAGCTGGGACGAGCTCGCCCTCTTCTTTGGGGCGACATATGACGACGCTGCGCTGCGGCGCATCGTTGAGAGCTGGAGTATCTGGATTAGTGCGTGTTCATGCGACCTTGAGGCGCCAGGCGAGGACTGTGCAGTCCATCAGTGCTTGCGGTGGGCGGAGGCATTTATCGCGACGGTCGATACGCAGTGGGACATGCTTGCCGACTGGTATCAGGTCGAACGGCCAGCGTCAACTATTCAGATACCCTAGTCGGCGACGTGGGACTGAGGAATCATTGGGATAAGCGCTGCGCTCGCCGGTATGCCTCCCAAGCTTCCATTAGCTCCATGGCGTTCACGTACAGTATCCATAGGCCTGCCAATATCGCGAGTGTGAGTGCAAAGCCGACGGCAGTCCCCTGCCGAATATGACTGCTGGTGATGATGAAGCCGATGATCGCCAGGACCGCCAGCGTTCCAAGTGTCCGGGTAAGTGCCTGCCACACCGCCGTCCGTAGGGCAAGCGGATCGGCAGGCGCTTCGATGGGCGACTGTGGCCCAATCGGGCACTGGGGGCAGCCCGCACGCCAGGGCTGCGGGAGCATGTCAAGCGCTGCCAATGGCCGCTGGATAAAGAGCTGCATGGGGCGAGGATCATCGTCGGCAACCATCAGACGCGCATCCGCAGACGAGGGATCGAGGATGCCCAGGCTCAGATGGACGGCAAGCTGGAGGACGGCGAGGGTGTCGGCATTGATCGCGGCTACCCCACGCAAGCGCTCATCGGTCGAACGATAGCCGTCCCAGCAGAAAAAACATGGGTGACGTGCACTCCGTTGAACAAAGACCTCGCCACCACTGTCGCCGTACAGGGCCGGAAGAATCGCCGGCACGTCCAGCTCAATCGCCCGCCCGGCGATGCGTCGTTGGGCCACCCGATTGTCTGTGGCAACGATGACCAAATCACCTTGCCCGATGAGCCGATCGAGGGCCGCGTCTGGCATTGAGTCGGTAAGGAAGCGAGGCTCAACTCGTACGCGAATATCCGGCACCTGCTCAGACAAGAATGTGGCCATTGCGGCCGCCTTGTTCTGACCGACGTACTCGCGGGTCAAGGCGTGTCGGATCAGGTTGTCGGATTCGAGGTGGTCACCGTCGATAAGCCACAGCGTTCCGACGCCCGCATTTGCCAGTTCCAGCGCAATCTGGGAGCCGACGGTGCCGACGCCGACGACTACCACCGACTTACCAGCCAGCAGCGGAATATCGACTCGGCCCCGCGCCCGCGCGAAGTGATCAGGGGGCCGATTCAACTCTGCACAGACTTGGAGATCGCAGGCGGGCGGCGTATCATGGAGTTAGTAGTAACTGGGGCAGGAAAATGAGTGAGGGTATGAAGCCGCCGGGTGATCCCGAATGGAAGCCGGGGAAGGCGACCGCATTTGACGAAGCGATGGCACAACGCCGTCTGACACCGCAGGAGATAGCGGAACGCCGTGGCCACCGACCGGAAGTGCGCCTGCGGACGGACGTCCCGGCGATGGAGGTCGGTGTAGTGACGCGGGCGCGTGAAGTAGTGAACCGACTCCAAGGGGACGACATCTCGACTTTGGCGTTGCGCTCACCCAATGGCGAAGTCGCCGCGATGGTGATACCAGTTGATCGCTACCTTGAACTGGCAAGCCTGGAGCTAAAGGCAGGCCCCAAAGAAGCAACGCTCGACGGACGCGTGATGCCGAGGCCCGACAAGCTTGAGGCGGCGGGAGTTGAGCAAATCGACCCCCATGCCACGTGGGCTTAGACGTGATGTCCGACTAGTCCCAGGTGAGATCAGGCGCCTGCATGATGACCTCCCCGGGCTCAGACGCAGATCCGCGCGGAACTACCTGTCCATTCGAGGTTCCTTCGTATCGGCCACCACTCTTTGCTGCCGCTTCGCGCTCTGCTCGCTCAGACGGCGAGAGTCGGCGGCTCTTGAGCTGTGCGTCGAGTTCACTCGCCTTACCCACTTGTCCTCCTAGATTCGGACTAACGGAACTGCGAGGGTAGCACGGCATCGCTCGTCTATGTCCGTCGTCCCTCCACCAACAACAGCGGTTCAGGGAACGGATTGTCCGGTTCGGTCGAGAGCGTGGCGACACCACCGTGAGGCCCGGTCGGCACGCGCTGGATGCGCCAGTGGCCTTTGCCGCCACTAGTCACTGCCCGCAGTACGAAGGCGGCAACGAGCTGCACACCCGGCACGGATTTCCAGCTCACGCTCCGTTGCTGAATGGGCTTTCCATCGGGCGCAGAGCCACTCAGTTCGGTCGGGCCGGCGGTGATATGGATCGCGCCCGACGCTCCGCCGCGTTTGCCGCCGAAGGCGTAGAGCAACTGCACTCGTCCCAGGCAGGGCACTTCACGGACGTAGCACGGCGTCGACGCAGCCGAGGCGTGCGCATCCCTGCGCCCCTGCAGAACCAGCATCGGAGGCGTAGCGTCTTCCACCGCCGTCAGCGTCGTGTGTCCGCTGTGCGGGCCGGTCGACACGCGCCGATACCGAAGGCCGCGGCCGCCGTTGATGCTTTCGACCACGAACACCGCCACGATCGTGACGCCGGGCCTCGAGTGCCAGCTCGCCAGGCGCTGCTTGATGCGGTACTGCCGTGGTTCCGGCTCCCGCATGAACTTCCAGCCAATCGCCTTCTGCGGGCCGAGCTTGGCCGAGAGGTAGCCGAGATCGCCACCACCGAGCCCGGCGTAGGAGTAGCTGGTGTTCAGCGGCCCCAGACAGGGTTCGCCTTCGAGCTGCGACTTGCAGCCCGATGCCGCGGCCGTCGTGACCGTCGCCAGGATCGCCGCGCACACCAGCACCGCCAACCCGAGTCTGCCCGTCTTCGCATCCATGCGTTGCTCCTTCCTGCTTCGGGCGAAAAGGCCATGCGGACATGGCGACCCCGTGGAGATGTGCCGCCATGTCCGCATAGTCTTCTCTACTGGAATGTCATAGGCTGCGACTCTACCGCGATGTCAACGATAGGTCTACTGCAATGTCATTGCCCCGTCTGACGCATATCGACAGGCTGCGGGTCTATGCCCGCCTCTTCGGCCTCCCAAGTAGGGCTCGGCCGCGCCGTCAAAACGCGCCGCCACGAACTCGAACTCACCCAGGAGCAGCTCGCCAACGACACGGGGCTGCATCAGCGCTGGATCTCCAACGTCGAGACCGGCAAGCGCAATCCGAGCTACGACAGCCTGCGCAAGCTGGCCGCGGGCCTGGGCCTAGCGACCTCCGAGCTGATCGCTCGCGCCGAAGCGCTGGAGCCCAAGCGCAAGCGTTCCTCGTAGCTGAGGGGCCATCGCTCAGCGGCGCGCGTCACAGCTTGACCGCTCGCCAGTCTCAGACCTAGCTTCGCGCGCCCCGACCGCCAGCCGGGCGCGCCGCAACGTGCGCCGCCCGGCGCAATCGCAAAGGAGCTGCCGCCGATGCCGAAGACCGATGCGAGCCCGCTACGCGACGAGCTGGTGCTGGCTGCGCTTGAGCGAGCACAGCACCATCAGCGTCTGCCGGAGCGACCCGGCGTACTCGTATCGGTCGTTAAGGAACATCTGGGCCTGAGTCGCCACACCAAGCGGTTGCAGCCGGTGTGGGACCGGCTCCACACGCGGGGGCTAGTCGAAGCCACGGCGCATCAGGGTCTGACGCTGTGGCGACTGACGAGCGCGGGCAAGCGCCGTCTGACCATCGCCCGCCGCGAAAGCCCGATACGACTGCCCGAGGCCCCGCAGCATCGACGCTGGCGTGAAGCGAGCGCAGCCGCCGGCGAGTGCCTGCCGCACTTCCGCGATGAGCTGGAGCGGGCGCTCGATCTGGCGCGGCTGCTGCTTGACGGCACCGACCGCGCCGTGACTTCGGAAGACTGGTTTGCACTCAGCGAGCATCTGCGCGAGGCGGCCTGGCGCGTGGGGTCGGCGACCTACTGCGCGGGGGAGTGGGCCGAGCCCGATGACGCTGCGGCCGATGTCGAGATCTCGGTCGAGCACGGCAGGCGCGACGTGCAGCGCTGGAAGTAACTGCTCCGGCGCTGGCTCGGCTCGTCCCAATTACTGAACTCGCCCCATCCTCTGAGGCAGAGTATCTGGTAGCATCGGCCGCAGACAATCGTACTCAGCCGAAGGATTCGACAGGATGGCAAGTCGTACGGCGCGATGGCAGAAACGCATCGGCGAAATCTCAAGGCAGACAACGACTCAAGTCACCGTCGCCGTCCTTACGGCCGTGGTTCTCGCGCTCGGGGCTCTGCTACTGAAATCAGTCTTTTCGTCCTCAGACGAGCGGGACCGGACTCAGGCAGAAGGGATCTCGGGTGCTGTCATTGCCGGGCCGAATGGCGCTGAGGTCGAAGAAGATCCAGGCGGTGGAGGATTCACGGCCATCGCCCTCAACAACCATTCGCCGCTGCCGGTATACGACGTGGTGGTTTCGCTGGTAATCGTTCGCGGTGCTGGTCCGCACTACGGACGCGAACTAGGTAGCGGGTCTCCCTTGCAGCGCTACGTGAGTGCGTTGGCGCCTGGAGCCTCGGAAGTACGCGTTGCTACAGGGTGGGCGGGCATGGGGGCCGTTCCCGGAGTCGAGTTGGGGTTCACCGATCAAAAAGGGGAGAGCTGGCTTCGCTACCCCAACGGGAAGCTCGTGGCACTCAACGAACCGGCTGCCTCTTATTACAAACTCGAACAGCCGGTTGGTTGGGCTGCTGCCCGACCGCTGCCGTGACGCAGCCTGGGTCGTGGTGACGATATGCATCTAAAGGACACCCTGACGCTCTCCATCGCAGCGGTGGGTGCAGTGATCGCACTGGGAGCGTTCGTGCAGGCTTGCATCGAGTATCTACGCTCGGGTCGTCAGGCGCGCGCTCAAATGTTCTTCGATCTGCGACGGCGCCTAAAGGCTGATCCCTTTGGCCGGATCGCCGAGCTCATCGATTGTGCAATTCACGACGATGAGGATGGGGCACGAGCTCGCAGGGAACTTGCTGCCGTTCCGCTACGCGATAAGCGCGACTACGTTGGCCTCTTCGAGGAGGTAAGTCTGACACTCGACTGGCGCCTGGTGGATTTGGAGGTTGTTCACTACATGTTTGGCTATTACGCGATCCTCTGCTGGGAGTCGACGGCTTTTTGGTCAGACAACATCCACAAGTGGAGTGGATATTGGAGCCGGTTTCACGGATTTTACGATCGCATGAAGGCCGAGCAGCTACGGCTGGAGCATGAGGTTCGTATGGTTGGGCGGGTTTCCGTGGTCCGGCCTCCCAATACGTCCGAGGATCTACGTACCCAGACGATCTTGAAGGTGCCCCCGGTATTGCGTGCCTCCGTTGGCGGAGCCGGAGAGGTCACGATGAGGGGTAGCACCTTGGGTGCAGCACTGACAGACCTTGTTGAGCAGTGGCCGCAGACGGAGCGGATCTTTTCAGAAGCAGGCGAGCTCAGTCGCTTTATCAATGTGTATGTGAACGATGATGAGGTTCGAATGCTGGACGCCTGGGATACGCCGCTCCGTGAGGGCGACACGGTCTTGATCCTGCCGGCGATGGCTGGTGGTTGATCAGGCGCTACATAGCGCTAAAGCAGGGGTTCAACAGCGTGCATGGCGTGCTACCATCTAGAGTCGCATAGCTGGACACATCCAGAGGGGTGGAGGGACTGGCCCAATGAAACCCCGGCAACCGCCGTTTCTTCGTCACTGCGGAAAGGTGCCAATTCCAGAGAGATGCGTGGCGAGTTCTTTTGAACTCTTCGCGCAAGTGACCAATCTCTCTGGCGTTGCCCTCCCAAAGTTTCGCCAGAGAAACCGTAGCCGGGAGGTTTTGTGCGAAAGCCAGGTCCAACTTCACAGGTCGACGTAAACAAGCCGAAATCGGAATTCGCCCTCTGGATCGCTGAAGAACTACACGTTCTGGTCAGGTGGTCGGTATGACTGCCTGGGCGGGGGCTCTAGCAGTTCTCGGCGTCGTTGTAGCTATACCCGGCGCGCTCGTGGCGCTTAAACAATTGGCCCATGGGCGGCGGGCAGAGGTTGAGATTACCGACGAAGGTGGCGATCTCGATCGTCCACATGCCCTCCCCGGTGCTCTGGAAGACGCAGCCCCCGTAGCGTTCGCACCGGCCCTACCCCAGCCCAGGCAGCCGAGGCATCGCCAGCGGAGTCGTAGGCACGGGAGGGAACCTACTCAGCGAGAGCGCGACCCAGGAGGGGGTGTCAGCAAGCCAGTTGCTCGTCCTTCGGCTTCCCCGAGGATTACCGAGTTAGTGGAGCAGCAAGTGGGGAGGAACGATCCGTGCTGGTGCGGCTCGGGCAAGAAGTACAAGATGTGCCACGGCAGTTGATCCGCCAATGCAAGCGAGTTACTTCGTGCGTTCGCTTGGATCACAAGTCGAGCGTCACTCCACGGTCAACAGCCCACTCCGCGGCGGCGCGCAGGGCTACATCAGCAGTAAACGGCGCCGCGGGTATCGTCGTGAAGTGCACGCCACGAATCGTCAGCGGCGCCTTGAGGAGCCCGCTGTATGTGTGGGAGCCGTTCCCTGCGATGCGGATCAGGTAGTCATCACTATCGTAGGGTCCGCGCCGTGCGTGGTATTCGATAAACGCGTAATCCGAGCCTTCCGAGCCGGCATCAACCCCCTTGTAAATCCTGCCCAGCTCGGGCACATACGTAACGACCGTCAGCTGGGACGGCAGCGTGCGCGGAAGCTTTGAGTACGATATGAATCCGTGGCGCCACCGTTTCGCGCCAGCCCAGCCGGAGTGCACAAGTGCCTCTCGGATAGCCAGAAGTTGCTCAACGAGTGGCGTTAGCTTCTCAAGCTCTGTAGTGATCGCCTCGTCGTGGAGAGAGCGTGCACGCCGCTCGCCCTCGAGCTTATGCGCACGCGAACGCTTCGCTGAAGACATTGCGTCCTGCCATCGATCATTCACGCTCGAAGCCTACCGGGGGCAGGTAAAGGCGGGGCCTGTGGCCAACGTCGCTCTACGCCGATTGTGCGACCGTTCGCGCAACGGCTTGCCCAACCCAAGCCGCGCGAGTAGAATGGGAGGTAGAAGGAGCCCCAGATATGAGCAATCTCAATCTACAAACCGTTGTCTACCGCGAGGGCGAGCACTACGTCGCTCAATGCCTCAACGTCGACGTGTCGAGCTTCGGCGACACCGAGGCCGATGCTCTCGCCAATCTGCAAGAGGCACTTGAGCTCTACTTCGAGGACGCACCAGCCAGCGATGCTGTGCCAGTAGAAGCCGCCGAGGTTCGCACCCTAACGCTCCAGGGTGCCTAGGCTCTACTCGTCGCAAGAGGTCACCAAGGCGCTCGAACGTGAGGGCTTTACGTTTGTATCCCAGCGCGGTAGCCACATTAAGTACCGCAAGACAGACGGCGACATCATCTTTACGGTAATCGTGCCAGCCGGGCGCAAGCAGATTCCGCGTGGCACCTTCCGCTCGATCCTACGTCAGTCGGGCCTGGACGAGGCTGCGTTCGCTCGACGCTGATACGCACACTGCCGCTTGTGCGACCTACATCATCCCGCCACTTCCCGTACGTGCACCTCGCCTCAGGCGAGATCGCGGGCGGTCAGAAAGTCGCGTATTAGCGCGATCAGCTCGGGGTCACCTGCCATCTCGTGAATGCCATCTGCAAGTTGTCCGAGTGCATTTCCCGCCCAAGCCTGCATCGCGTCGTCGTCGAGGCCGTCGTCAGGAGCGGGGAGCACGGTTGCTAGGGCAACCGAAACAGCTCTTGGTCGAGCGCCCGCTCTTAGAAGGGCGAGGACGACTGGGTCGCCCGCGCCAAAACGGAGGGCCAGCGGCAAGCGCTCAAGCTCAACGCGCGAGTTGCCAGCAGGTACTTGGTTGCCGTTCTCGGAGCTAACGTCCAACACGGCGGCAAGGAGACCGGCGGCTCTCACTAGCCCGAAGCCAATCCCCGTATCAACGAGCCTGATTGTCCTCGGAAGCGGATCGCGCTGTCCACGACCCGGGTTCTCGATTCGCCTCGTGCCGTGCGCTGCGCCGCCAACCACAGCCAATGGATCACCGTTCAACCACAGCCGAAGTGTCCCCCGCAGAGCATCGACTGCAGAAGCACGCGCGGCGGCATCGTCGGACCAGAGACCGTCGATCAATGTGGATCGAAATGCCTGTCGCTGGAGCAGCAACCAGAGGCTCGCTCGATCAAGCGTCTCAATCGCATTCAACATCGCCTCCATCCACTCACCGACAGAGTCGGGTGGCTGATTCAGGTCGATGTGCTCCTCTACGTGCGCCGCGAAGTGCGCTGCGACGGGCAGGGCAACGCCGGCACGTCTCGCCGCCTCCCCGACCCAAGCCGGACTCTCTGTGACATCGAGCGCACCGTCCACAAGTCCCTTAAAGGCGCGTGCCATAGCCTCTACATCACGTATCCCCGCAGACTGTACTCCCCATGTGTTCCGCAGCACCGCTGGCTCGTCTTCGTCCGAGGCAGCGAGATACGAGAGGACGACGTGGTCAGAGCTTGATAGCTCTGAGATCTCAATCGCTTCAGCCTCCAGCCTCTCCAGTAGCGGCCGCAAGGCGCTCGCTAGCTCTGTTGAGGCATCCTCCTCCGCGAGAAACTCGGCACGACCGAGAACACCGTCGACGAGGGTGTCGGCCTCGAGTACGGGAAGCTGGTTCGGTACGACGAGCGCCAGCGACCGGGCCGCTACGCGTGCACGGCCTGCCCGTCCGATTGCGTTGAGCAGCTGGCTGCGCTGTTTGGCGAGTTTCTCGGCCTCTGGTTCATCCGGGTCATAGCCGATTTCGGTGCCCCCGACGATGACCGTTGTGGCTGGAAGGTTCAGGCCCTGAGCCAACGTGCCCGTCGCGAACAAGACCGCGATCCCACCTTCATCGAAGGAGAGCTCGCTCGCCCGGCGCTCCTCTGACAGAAGGGCCGAAGTATGTACGCCCACTCCCTTTTTGAGCGCCTCTTCTAGCAGCGTCTGAACTCCGAGCTCAGCTGACGCGAGAGAGAGTAGCGCCGAGACCGACTCGCCGAGCTCGATCTCGTCGAACCCAGTCATCGAGGTTGCCGCCATGAAGCAGTCGTGGCGTGACCTTGTGAGAAACGCCATCACCTTTTGACCTCGCTCACCGAGCATCTGCGCGAGGCTTTCGACTGTCTCGCGGACATTGGCCGACCCTTCGTCGATGAAAACGTCGCCGCCACCTCGGGGTCGCCTGACGCGCATGGGTGTTCGTGCGCCAATTTTTACGACCGCGTAGTCGAGCGGGTCACGTGAGGACCAGGGTCCATGAAGCCCAGCCAGCACAGCCAGATGCCCATCGAAGTTGACGTTGCGTCTGTGAGGGGGAAGAGCTGCCAGCCTCTCGCCTGGCTCTTGGGCGGCCGTGAATGTCTCAGCTCGATCGACACCCACAACCGCCCGCAGAGTTCGAGTAGGTCGCCACGGCTCGCGGATCACGATCGCCTCGTGTGGAGACACGTCGGCGAGCCACGCGGACAGATCGTCCGGGTTCGAGATGAGCGCCGACATGAACAGGAAGGCCGCGCCCTCAGCGCGTGTTGCTATCTCCGCGACTACCAGCTCTGTGAGGGCGCCGCGGCCCCGTCTCTCCCCGAGAACATGGGCCTCGTCCAAGACGACCAAAGCGAGACTCTCGAACGCCTCAGGCGATATCCGAAGCGCGAGGGAGCACTTCTCCGGTGTCATCACAAGCACCTGTCCTACGGCAACGTCGTCGAGCGTCTCGCTTGAGAGGCTGGTGTACTCGGCGCCGCCGAGGAATTGCCTAACCGTGATCCCTGGATGATCGCGCCGTAGTTGCCGTCGAATCTGCCCGACGAGGGCGTTGGTCGGCGCGAGATATACGACCCAGCCGCGGTGCACCGCGTGCTGAATCGCAAGATCGGCCACGGCGGACTTCCCAGCGCCCGTCGGCACGGCTACGACCGCACTCATGGGGGCACCTCCGAGCGCTCTGGCGGCAAACTCAGCGGCCGCCGGCCAGAGAACCGGCTGCGCCGAACATCTGCGCCGCAGGAAGCGAGCGAACAAATCGCCGGTAGGAGGAGCGGGCACCGACCGCGCGGCTCTCGCGGACGACTCAACCATCGCGCGCGCAAGCACGCGGGCAAGATGTTGAAGGTCGCCATGATCTGCGACAGGGACCTCGTCAGCGTCGACACGCAGCTCGTCTGCGAGCGCGAGGAGCGCATCAGCCTCACCTGCCGGTTCGCGATCAGGGGTACGGAGCCACTGATTGAAGCTGCCTACGAGATCGCCGATTCGAAGCAGCAGCGCCGCCCGCACTCGTTCGTGCAGGTATGGCATCGCCGCGGGTTCGGGTGGGCGATCGAGCGGGGAACCTCCGCGCAGGAGGGCTAGCGTTTGCTTGAGGGCGTATCGATCCGCCGTCGGAAGGTCCGGGTCGATGATGATGCCTCGGACGGCTACGGCAGCATTTGCGTCATAGCCAGCAATCAGGTACAGGACGCCCGTCAAGAGCTGCTCGTACGCGTCGGCGCCGTCGGCTTCGGCTTCGGCTTCGAGGCTCAACAGCTCTCTGACGATGTCGAGAGACTCAGCGGCCACAAACGATGACGCGCGCTGAGTCGCGGCCGGGAGGTCGGGCGAAAGGACGGCGTGAACCTGAAGCGCTAGGGCGAGGCGTCGGAGTTGGGCGACCGTCGGAGTCGAATCACTGCGGTCTGCATCTAGTTCGCGGGTCTCAGCCACGTCGAGCCAGGCGCGAGACAGGAGCCGGCGGACCCGGTCTGTATCCAGGCCATCAAGCCTAGGCAGCGCATCGAGCAGCTCTTCTATGCCGCGGCCGTACATCAGACGACGAGGACGTCGATCGACGCGGGCATTAGTGACGCGATCGTGTCGAAGAAGTGAGCGAAGTCGGCCAAACGCAAGACCAGCACGCGCTTCCGTGCTACGGGCGGAAGTAGACGCTCCAATCGCTCTCTGCTGCCGGAGGCATCGAACCCATCCTCGTGAACGATCGCCGGCAGGTAGCAACGGTGATCACGCCAGAGATCCTCCGATACCTGCTCGATCAGATCGGCGGGGAGCACATCTGCAAGGAGATCGATCGCGTCCCGCAGGTCGGGACCCATAGCCCCCGCGTCCACCGAGTCGAACATGTCGCACGCGTGAGTTAGCTCCTCGCTGCCGCGTGACTTTGTTGCCTTCGTCTCGCCAATCGCTACTACCGCGAGATCGGCGTCGCGGTAGATGGCGACGCTGTCGAGTCCTTGCCGCTTCGGATGCGGGTGGGGGCGCAGCAACGCCACGACGTCGCCACGCAGGCAATCCGAGACGACCGTCCGTCGGATCACTAGGAGAGCGTGTGTGAGCACCTCAGCAATCCACGGGTCGCGGGAGGTTTGACGCCAATGCCGTAGTTGATCCTCGTTCATGCCCAATGGGGGCGTGACCAAGCCTTCGACAAGAGCCCGAAGCTCGTCGCGCTTGTCGACGCCCTGCATTCCGAGTCGAGCCGAAATGGTGGCGTCCTTCGCAACCCAGCCAGCAAGGAACCCAACCGCATACCGCGCGAGCGAGGCGGCTACTGTTGGGTCATCTAGGCCCGCCGCCATCACGACGGTATGAGACGACGGACTGTCGAGCTCGCGAAGCGAAACACGCTCGGCGATGTCGGTGAGCGCCTGCTCGATCAGCTCTTTGGGAGACTGGGCGTGCGGCACATAAGGGATTACTGGGGTCGTCATCTTGACTCCACGATGCGCTCGGCTGTAGCAGGCTGTCAATAGTGCCGCCAACGATCCTAACCATTGGACTCGTGAGGTCACCGGATGTGCCCGCGAGGACTAAGGACCGGGGATTCGCGAAGAGGACCGTCCGCAGAGCTTCAATCCGGGCTCCAGGGGTCTAGCCTTCTTCTTCGTCTAAGCCTCAGACGGTGGGAATCGAACCCACGTCCGATTCCCACCGTCAGTAAGCGTTCCGAATCGCCTCGGCCGTCCGTTTTCGGAGCCGTCTTGCAACCGGCTCCATCAGTGCCGCAAGAAAGGGGTAGGGGTTCGACGCCGTTCCCAGTCCCGCGCTACGGAGGACTCGAACCCAACGGCCGGTGTTTCAGTTAACGCCAGCCGCAATGCCTCTACTCGTGCCCGAGGGTTTGGTCTTGGCCCACCAGGGTCCACTTTTTCGAATAATTACGCGAGCCCTCGGCGGTGTGCCTGGACGGGCTGCTATCGAGCATCCGGCTTGTGGCGTATCCCTCGGAGCCGACTGCGGGCCACCTCGAGGGATTCGACGTCTATTTCGTCTTGGGGACGTCCCGCTGCACGCTTCATCTCGATGAGATCCTCGAGTGATGCGATGCGTACGGAAGCTCCGTCGAGATCGACGATGTCGGCGTGGCGGCGTAGGGCAGGGTAGCCCGGCGAGCCAGACGGATCGACGAGGAGATCGAGGTCGCCCTCGCGTGTCGTAAGCGTAAGCATCTGTGCGTGGCGCAGCGTGCGTGCGTCGGGGCTGAACGGCACATCGTCCTCGACGCCACGAAGCCTGGCGTCGAGTGCAACGAGCAGGGTTCCAAGCCTCTCGAGGTTCGCGGTGTCGGTGGCGTAGCTGATGTCGAGATCGCGTGTGAAGCGCGGGCTCGCCTGGATTACCACGGCAACGCCGCCGATGACGACAAAGTCGACCCCTGCCCGCACGAGTGCTCCGATCAGCGCGGTGGGGCGGAAGTCAGGCCAATTCGCCACGGTGCATCTCGCCAGCGGTTGCGAGCTTGCGAGCTTGCTCGTACATCGCTTCCAGGCCGTGCACACGCTCTGCTGGGTCCAGTTCGAGTTGCTGGCGGATCAAGCTCTCATCGATGGCGGACTGTCGCGGACGTGTCGTAACCACCAGCTCAACCCCCGCTACTCGCAGCGCGCGATCCAGTGTGGCTAGGCGTGGGTTGGAGTCGGCTCGCTCAAGTTGAGCAACTGCTGCCTGGCTGATTGCCAGCCTCTTCGCGAGATCAGCCTGCGTCAGCCCTGCATGCCGTCGAGCATCCGCGAGCAGCTTGCCAGGGAGCGAGGTAGAGCCTCGCGCTGAGAGCACGGTCGAGCCGGCTACTTTCACCCCCCGATTATAGCTAAAAACTTATGTTGCAGTTCGTCACGCTGGGGCTGAAGCACCTGCTTGCCCTGTGAGTCCAGCCACCGGTTGCCGGCCACGACGAGCATTTGGCTAGCCTCAGGCAGTCATGACCCCGGAACGCGGCATCCGGTTCTTTCCATGGGCTGGTCGGCGGGTCGCCTACGCGGTCAACGGGGATGGGCCGCCGCTGGTCGTCGCCGCCTGGTGGGTCAGCCAGATCGAGCACGACTGGCAGGATCCGCGCTTTCGTCGCTTCTTCGAGGCTCTGGGAAAAGGTTACGGGCTCGTGCGCTACGACCGGCCGGGCGTGGGGCTCTCCGACCGGGACGCCTCGCCGGGACCGCTGACGATCGATGCCGAGGTGGAGCTCCTCGGTGGGTTGCTCGACGAGCTGGGCTGCGAGCGTGCGGTGCTGTTCGGCGGATCGTCGGGAGGCTGCACTGCCGTAGCGTTCGCGGCGCGCTATCCCGAGCGCGTCGAGCGGTTGATGCTCTACGGGACATACGCCGACGGGTCTGCCATCGCGCCCCCCGACGTACGGGCAGCCGTGATCGGAGCCGTCCGCTCACACTGGGGTCTCGGATCGCGCCTGCTCGCGGACGTCTTCCTCGGTGAAGAAGGGAGTGCCGAGCGGCGCCGGTTCGTCGAGGCCCAGCAGGAGTCGTGCGATGCGCAGACGGCGGCGGTGCTGCTCGAGCACGTCTACGACACGGACGTGCGGGCGCAGCTCGAGTACGTGCGAGCGCCTACGGTCATCGTGCATCGGCGCGCCGACCGCGCGATCCCGTACGAGCTCGGCCGCCAGCTGGCGGCGGGGATCCGCGGAGCGAGCCTCGTGTCGCTGGGCGGCAGCGCCCATTTCCCGTGGTTGGGAGATGGGCCCAGCGTGGCCCGCACGCTGCGAACGGGGCTGAGCGCCGACGTGCGAGACGCGGGCATCGACGAGAGGGCGCTGCCTAGCCTGCTGTCGCCACGCGAGAAAGAGGTGCTGTCGCTCGTAGCCGAAGGGATGACCGAGGCGGATATTGCGGCGCGGCTCGTCGTAAGCCCGCACACCGTGCATCGCCATATGGCGAATATCCGAGCGAAGCTGGTGCGAGGGTCGGCAGCCGCGGCCGTTGCCGAGGCCACCCGGCTCGGCCTGATCTGAGCGGCGCGTCCTCGCCGACTTCGACCGTGGTCCCGACGGGCCATGGCGGAAGATGGCCGCAGGAGGGGATGTCGGGCGCGCGCTTGGCGCGTACCGTCATCAACTATGCAAAACACACCTCAAATCCCAAAGAACTCTCTCCAAGCGACCCTAGGGGCTCGTATCTCGGCCCGGATCTATGACCCGTTCATGTGGCTCGCGGAGCGCCGTGGCTCGCGCGCGCGCCGCGGCGCGCTGCTCGCAAGCGCACGCGG
Organism: uncultured Solirubrobacteraceae bacterium; assembly: GCA_963717665.1. GTDB lineage: Bacteria > Actinomycetota > Thermoleophilia > Solirubrobacterales > Solirubrobacteraceae > Palsa-744. Next base: position 1,258,200 of record OY970348.1, on the reverse strand, counting down.
TCTCACGCTCGAGATCGGCAGCGGGACCGGACTGAACCTGACGCACTATCCACGACAGCTAGGGCGACTCGTGCTCGCTGAGCCAGACACGGCGATGCGCGCACGTCTCCAGCGCCACGCAACACGCCTGAGGCCGGAGGCATCGGTCATCGACGCCGCCGCAGAACGACTTCCGTTTGCGGACGGCAGCGTCGACACCGTCGTCTCGACGCTCGTGTTGTGCACGGTCGGTGCTCCCGAGCTTGCGCTGCGCGAGATCGCTCGTGTGCTCGCCCCCGACGGCCAGCTGCTGTTCATCGAGCACGTCCGGGCCGCGTCACCGGTTCGCTCATTCCTGCAGAAGCGCCTGGCGGCGCCATGGCGCACGTTCGCCAACGGCTGTCGCTGCGACCAGCAGACCGTGATGATGATGGCGGCCTGTGGCTTCCAGCTCGATGTCAGCGAAGCGGCGTGGCGCGGCATGCCGGCGATCGTGAAGCCCCTCGTCTACGGGTGCGCCCGCTTCTTCGACACCAACTCTGACCGGGCTGCTGAACCAGCGCGGGCTCGCCAGGCATACAGGGGGTAACGCAGTGATCGGCGTGAGCGTCACATTCCAATACGACCAAGACTTCGATCGCGCCCGCGTGCTCTCCATTGGTCGCTCAGCTCGTTGACAACGCCGGCATTGACGCCCAGTCAGGGAGCGGCACCTGAAATCACGAGGGTCATGCTGGCCCTTGGGCCGTGAGGACGGATCGGTAAAGATACATAGTCTAGACGATAATACGACTAATCGACTATACTTAGGGCTGTGATCTACCGTACTCCTCAGCTCGATGCCGCGCTAGAAGACGAACTTGCCGCGTTCGATGCACTACGCGACGAGCTTGACGCCCGGGCCACTGTCGCCGGCCGCTGGCTTGGCACTCTGCGCCGTCAGTGGCGCGCCGCATCAGCCGAGAGCTCGATCGAGATCGAGGGGTTCCACGTGCCCGAGGAGGAGACGCTTGCCGCAGCGAGCGGGCGCGAGCCGACCGACCCAACCGACGAGGATCGGATGGCGCTCTCCTGTTACGCGCGGGCGATGGACCACGTGGGTGTCATGTCCGACGATCCTGTGTTTCGGTGGGCGGATCGTGTCGTGCTCGATCTTCACTTCGATGCCTGCTACTTCCAGAAGGACAAGGAGCCAGGTCGGTATCGCCGCCGCGGTATCGAGGTCACTGGTCCGGCTGGCGGACCGCCCGCGTACGTTGGTCCGCCGGCCGAGCAGGTGCCGCCCCTTATGGGGGACGTCATGGACTGGCTCGACCATGGCGACCCCGACGCCCACCTGATCGTGCGTGCGGCGATGGCTCACCTGCATGTCGTCTCCGTCCACCCATTCCGGGACGGCAACGGGCGAATCTCACGGATCGTTCAGTCTCTGGTACTCGCACGAGGCGGGTTGCTGGCTCCCGAGTTCGTTTCGATCGAGGAATTCCTAGGCAGCAACACATCGGCCTACTACTCGGCGTTGCAGGCGGTGCAGGGAGGGTCGTTTCAGCCTGAGCGCGATGCGACGCCATTCGTAGGACTCTGCGTTGAAGCCCACATAGCGCAAGCCCGTCGCCGGCTGAGGCAACTCGCTGAGGCGGGTGCGCGATGGGCGTATCTCGAGACGCTCGTGGAGCAGCGCGACTGGCCAGATCGTCTCGTCATCGCCCTGGAGCAGAGCCTCTTCCAGGGCACTGACCGAGCCGCCTACGTAGCCGAAGCCGACGTATCGGGACCCACCGCGAGCAGCGACCTGAGACGTCTAGTCGACGCCGGGCTGATCAGTCAGCAAGGACGAGGACCCGCTACACGCTACGTCGCAAGCGAGCAGCTGGCTCTCGACGTGCGCCGCCACATCGGTCAGCCAACTTCTAGATTCGAGTGACCACCTGGGGCTGTCGTCGTACGTCGGTCGGCGAGTCTGTAGCCGGCCGGCATGTTTCGTTGCGCGTCTCGTTCGCCGCCTTCGCTCTGCCGAAGCGAAGCTTATTGAGAGCGTCGCAGCGCATGAGACGAGGAGGCAATCTTGATTCTGATCACGGGTGCGACGGGGATGTTCGGTAGTGGCATCACCGATCGCCTGATCGAGCTCGGTGCTCCGGTGCGAGCGATGACGTCCAGCACGGAGCACGCGCAGAGCTTGAAGCGTCCAGGGGTGGATCCGGTCGTCGCCGACATGGACCGACCGGACACGCTCAGCGAGGCGATGGTCGGCGTCGAGACGGTCTTCCTCGTCTCGCCGATGGACGATCGTGTGCAAGCGCGGGAGAGCAATGTCCTCGAGGCTGCCCAGCGTTCGGGCGTTCGTCGGATCGTGAAGCTCTATGGCGCTGTCGAGCATCACGGCGACCCTCTCGGCAGCCTCCACGACGCCAGCGTCGAGGCGATCCGCCAGTCCGGGCTGGAATGGGCACTCCTGTCACCGACCTCGGTGCTCGAGACGAGCCTGCTGTCGATGATCCCTTGGATCGAGGCGACCGGTTCGGTCGTCGCTTCAGCCGGAGAGGGAAGGGTCGCCCACGTGGCAGCGGACGACGTTGCACGTGCTGGGGCGGTCGTCCTGGCAGATCGCCGCGAGAACGGGCGCAACTACGTGATCACAGGTCCCGAGCTGCTGTCACTCAGCGAGCTCTGCGAGATCCTCTCCTGCGTCACCGATCGGCCGATCCCATACATGGACGTCTCCGACCAGGAGCTGACACAACTGCTGACAGATCAGGCCGGCATGACCGCCGAGCAGGCCGAGATCGGCGTCGTCTGTCATTTCCGCGCCTGGCGCAGTGGCGATGCGCAGGCGCAAACGGACACCTATCACGAGCTCACCGGCCGCCGGGCGACGACGGCCGAGGAGTGGATCGAAGCGCATCGCGACGTGTTCGTGCAGGCGCGAGACAGAGCCCCCGCCGCGACCGGCTGACTCTCTCGCCTACGGGACGCTCGACACCGCAGCACGCACTACCACGGTTTGTCCACCGTAGGACCCGCTCGACTGCTCAGTGAACGAGACGGGCTCGTGCCGATTGAGCACAAGGCGCTGATTGCCGATATGACAGAAGTGCATGACGATCGAGCGAGATTGTGCGTCGTGACTCTGGCGGCTCTATTCGCTGTGGGCAGCTCCGGCTGCGGTAGCGGCATCTCCACGAGACCTCCATCTGCCTTGCGGCCGGGAAGCGCGCCGAAGCCGTACGTGCACTTCTCCACCGGGGCATGGACGGCGACAGGAACGGCTCTGGAAACCCACGCGGTTGACGTCCGTCCCGGCGAAAAGCTCGTCCGGCCCTGGAACTTCGCAAGGCGTTGCGCGAACGGCGCGTGTCGAACGATCTTCTCGCGCCAGACCCTCTACGAAGACGAGCAGGCCGTCGTTGAACCGCATGGCAGGCTCTACGTCGCGCGCTTTCCTCCCGAGAGGGTTCCCTGCCCGCACTATCCGGGCGAAGATGCAGGTTCAAATGAGGATTACGCGACCTTCACACTGTGGTGGTCGGCTGATCATCAAGCTGTGATCGCGACTGAGATTGCGCATCAGATCGGTCCCTGCGGTGGCGGCACCGAAAGAAGCAGTTGGGTAGCGAGACGTACTGACCCCGCCGCGGCTGCCCCCGGGCCGGGACCCTGAACCCGGCTGCAGCCTCCGACCGAGGGCCCACGAAAGACGGGGCCCTCGGTTGTCGAGTGGGGCTTCGCCGCTTGGCGCGAACGGCTCACGCCTGAACGAAGCGACCCTGCTCCACGAGCTGCTCGTCCGGCTCGATCGACCCCGAGGCTCTCGACGACCTTCGAACGCGCCGTCGCGCGCCTGGGCGATGTACATGTTCATCCGAACGTGGTGCTGGCCGGGCACCATCTCCGCCGGGCCGCCGGGTCCGTCGGCGATCTTGGCGTGATCCAGTGCGCTGATGACGTCGTCCTGGTCGAGCGAGCCGGCCTCCGTGACGGCGGCCTCCCAGAGCCTCAGGCCTCGGTACATGCCCGAGCACGCGCTGCCGGCGGTGAACTTGGCGCTGCCGGGGAAGAGCTCGTCGTAGCGCGCCAAGCAGCTCCTTGCTGAACGGGTCGCTCGACGTCCTGGTAGTAGTCGAGGCAGCCGTACAGGCCCTCGACCTGCTCGGCCGGCACGAGGCTGAGGAAGTTCTCGTCGAAGTACGTGCAGACGAGCTGCCCGCCGCGCTTGCGTGAAGCCGGAGTCGTGCAGCTGCTGCGAGGAACGGCGTGAGCCCGGGCGGGACGATCGTGTTGAACACGACCTCCGCGCCGCTGGAGATGATCTGCTCGACGGTCTCGCCGTAGTCGGTGTGGTCGAGCGGGAAGTACTCCTCCCCGACGATCTCGCCGCCGTTCGGCTGTGACGACCTCGCGGACCTTCTCGTTCAGCACGTGCGGCCAGATGTAGTCGGCCGACGGCAAGGTAGAACGTCTTCGCTCCCGTCTGCTCGCATCAGCCAGGGGATCAGCGGCTCGACCTGCTGCGCCGGCACCGGGCCGGTGCAGAAGATCAGCGGGTCGCACTCCTGCCCCTCGTACTGCTCGGGGTAGATGTAGAGCGTCTTGCCCTCGACCACGGCCGGGCCCTTGATGGCCTGCCGCGTCGAGCTGTAGATGCCGCCGAAGACCACATCGACCTGATCCTGCTGGACGAGCTTCGCTGGCGCTGGCCTCTGCGGCGCTGTCGGTCGGTCTCGCTGTCCTCGAGGTACAGCTCGATCTGGCGCCCCAGCAGGCCGCCGCCGGCGTTGATGTCGTCGATCACCATCTTGGCGACGTTCGCGTTGGCGATGCCCATGAACGAGAGCGGACCGGTCTGGTCGGCGATCACGCCGACCTTGATTGACCGGCTGTTGATCCTTGCATCGTGTTCCTCCGATCTCGATCCGTTGACTAGGCGTCGTAGCGGCCGCCGAGCTCCGCCACCTGGGGCGGGCCCTTGTGCCCGGCTTCCTGCATGATCGGCGGGACCTCGGGATCGGACGACGAAGCTCTGCCAGCCCTCGGCGTCCCAGTCGAAGAGCACCCAGACGCGGTCCTCCTCGATTGGGGTCGCGGAAGACGACCGCGCCCTTGGACCCGTGCTGCCGTCGCTTCTCGGCGCCCTTCGTCGAGAAGATGCTCGGTGAAGCGGTCGAAGTCCTCGATCGTCGTTGTTGCCAGGATCATCGTGCTCCTCCTTGCCGGTCTCGGCGCCGCCGTCTCGGTGCCGATGGTGAGGCGAGTATCTGCCCCGGCAGTCCGCGGCGCATCGGGCGAACGCCCTATGCGCGTGTGAACGAGGTCGTGCTCGAAGGCCCAGACCGTCGCGGCGGCCCGGCTGCGCACGCCGGCCTTCTCGTAGACGTGCTGGACGTGGTGCCCGACGGTCTTGGCGGTGATGCCGAGTCCGTCGCCGATCGCCTGGTTCGACTGCCCGCGCACGAGCGCGAGCAGCACCTCCAGCTCGCGCGGCGTGAGCCCGGCCGGGCAGCTCGCGTGGCGCGCTCGGCGACGCGGTGGCCCGCCGCGGTGAGCACCGCGTCGACGGCGTCCGGGTCGAGCCGTCCCTCCTGCGCCTCGCGCAGGAGCTCCGCCTCCGCCGCCGGGGCGTCGAGCGCCGGCCGGTAGCGGCCGCGCCTCGCGCATCGCCGCGTAGCAGTCGGCGGCGGCGAGGATGCGGGCGGCCTGATCGAGAGCCGGCTCCGCGCGCTGCCGCGGTGGTAGCCGGAGCCGTCGAGCCGCTCGTGGTGTGCAGCCGGCCAGGACGCCCGATCGGAGCGAGCGCCGGCGACTGGGCGAACGCGCGCTCGGTGTAGTGCGGGTGCAGCCGCACGCGCTCCCACTCGCCGAACCCGAGCGGTCCCGGCTTCTCCCAGATCGCATTCGACACGCCGACGCGGCCGAGGTCGTGGGCGAGCGCGGCGCGCCGCACGAGCGGTGACGGTGTCGGCCGGGAGGTCCATGCGCCAAGCGGCGGCCTCGGCGAGCTCGGCCACGCCCGTGCGAGTGCTCGCGCAGCCACGGCGACTTGAGACCGGTGATCGCCGCGATCGTCGCGAACGCGGCGTCGACGCCGCTCGCCCGTGATCCAGATCGGCGGAGACGGCTCGCTGCTCGAGCGCCTGCTCCCAGATCCGCGTCTCGTCGAGCTCGGCGAGCATCTCGTCGAAGTTCCGCGCGGCGAGCTCGGCGAGCGCTGGGTCGTACGCGGCCCCCGAGCGGCGCTCGATGACGGCGCGTGCCTCCTCGGGCGCCGGCGGCGGACAGGAACAGGGAGATGTCCCGGGCCACGTGCAGGAGACGCATCGGCAACGGGATCTCCTCGCCGGCGACATCCGGGAATCCCGCGCCCGTCCCAGCGTGCGAAGACGTACTCGAGCGCCGTCCTGGATGTTCGGCGCGCAGGCCGAGCCACCCGGCGAACCGCTGCGCCACCTCGCACATCGTCGCGAACGCCTCGCGGGCCCTCGGGCCGCTTCGGCGATCGCCGCCTCGATCATCTTCGAGCGGACCTCCGGGGGCCGGCCGAGCCCGACGTTGGACCTGTAGAACTCGAGCACCTCCGCGGGGTTGGTCGGGTCGACGAGGTAGAAGGCGGCCCGGTGCGCGATGTCGTCGCCGAACAGCTGCGCCGCCTCGTGCCCGTTCGACGTGCACCCGGAGGCGTGCAGCAGCGCGACGTAGTAGGTGTCGGCGAGCTCCTCGGCGCCGACGCTCCGGCCAGCTCGCCGAGCCGGACCGCGAGCACGGCGGTGCGCAGCGCGTGCTCGAGCGGCTGCCCGGTGCCGAGATCGGTGGCGATCGATAGAGCGCCCACCACCTCGGCGGCGCGGATCGGCCGCTCACTCGAGGGCGACAGTGCTGCACTCGCTCCGGAAGCCCTTGTCTGGATATCGAGACTCTACTCGCGTCTCGCACTTATAGGATGGCTTATCGGATTGGAGAAATCAGGTGGACTGCGGATCCAGCATGTCGACCTCGCCGTCGGCGATGTCGAGCGATCGCTGGCGTTCTACCTGGCCGTGCTTGGCCCGCTCGGACTGCGTGAGTGGCAGCGGTTCCCCTCCTACCGCGGCACGGAGGAGGTGGTCTATCTCAGCATCGGCAAGCAGGATCAATACCTCGGGCTGAGACCCGCCGACGGCGGAAGCCATCGCTACTACGAGGTCGGCCTCGAGCACCTGGCTTTCTACGTCGATACGCGGGCCGAGATTGACGCCGCGTACGAGCGCTGCCGCGAGATCGGGGCTCGCGTCCAGTTTCCGCCCGAGGAGGACAAGGACATCGAGGGCTTCTACGAGATGTTCGTGTTCGACCCCGACGGGCATCGCATCGAGATCGCCTGTCGCCCAGAGCTCGACGACCCGCAAAGGCCCTCGCTTCTCTCACGCGGGGAATGACACGCGCGGCGCGGCTCACTCACCCGATTGCTCGGGCAGCGTCAGTACGCGCTCGACGAGCGCCGTGTCGCAGTACTCGATCACCTCCGCAAGGCGCCCGTCCTCGACGCGGAACACGTAGCAATAGGCCTGCGGGTAGGACTCGCCGCCAACGGTTCTCGCCTCGGCCGTGGCGCGCACGACCACGCGGTCGCCCTCGGTGATGATCTCCTCGGCGCTCGCGCGATAGTCGGCGAACTGCGCCATCAGCGGCGCGAGCAGGTTGCGGGCGGTTTCCTCCTTGGTCTGGCCCCAGTCGCGCACCCACGACCACTCGCCCGCGAAGCGCCAGCGGAAGTCATCGGACATGGCCTCGCTGAACGGTCGTCCATCGCCGTCGGCGAGAGCGTCGAAGATGCCTTGCAGCAGTGCCTTGTTCTCCTGCGCTCCCATCAAGGGCACCGTAGCGAGATCGACCGAGCGCTCGGAGTAGAGTCGCCCAGAAGCTCACGGAAGTCATACAACGCGACCGCGCAGACGCGCGACGATCGGGGAGACGACATGGCAATTGGCATCTACTTCGCAGAGAGCAAATTTTCAAAGGACCAGTACGACCAAGCGATCGTCCAGCTCGAGGCGGCCGGCGCGGGGGCACCAGAGGGGCGCACCTATCACGTGGCTCTGGAGACGGACGGCGAGATAAACGTGTTCGACGTGTGGGAGTCGCAGGATGCCTTCGACGCGTTCGGGGCTACCTTGATGCCGATCCTGACCGGGCTGGGCGTCGACCCCGGCACGCCGATGGTCGCCCCCGTGCACAACGTGATCGAGGGCTGAGGAGAAGCCTTAGCGGCGCCGCGTGAACAGCCGATCGAGCAGCGTGTCGACGGTCGCCCGCGCGGTGTCCGCCGCTACGCGCTGATCCTCGGCAAAGGCGACGAACAGCGCTGCCTCGTTGAGTGCAGCAAGCAGCACGTGGGCGAGCAGCTCGTCCTGGCCGGGCGGCACGCGTCCTTCGTCGGTCAGGCGCAGCAGGGTCGCGCGCAGCCCACCGAGCGAGTGCGCCTGGTCCTGCTCGCGCCATCGCGCCCAGCCGACGGCCGTCGTCGGGTCGAGCAGGGCGATGCGCTGGATCGCCGGATCGAGCGCCATCGCCAGCCACGCGTGCGAGCCGGCTCGCAGCCCCTCGAGCGGGTCCTTGCTCCCGGCGGCTGCCGCGGCGCTCCGTTCGGCGATCTCGACGAGCACGTCGGCGAGCACGGCGTCGAACAGCTCGGCCTTGCTCTGGAAGTGGTGATACAGCGCCCCCCGGGCGACGCCGGAGGCCTCGAGCACCGACTCGATCGAGGTCGCCTCGTAGCCGCGCTCGCCGAACAGGCGGCGAGCGCCTGCAAGCAGGCGCTCGCGCGTCGCCGCGCCGCGCACCCTGCGACCGTCGATCTCGACTTCAATCGCCATCCGCCAAATTGTAAACCGACTGACGGTCTGATAGCTTGCCGATCTGTGAAGGTCGAGATGTTCAACGTGGGCTGGATCTCCTCCTCGGCGGCCGTCTGGCGCCAGGGCGAGGATCCGGCCGAGCGAATCCGCTTTCCCGTGCCGGCCTACCTGATCGAGACGGCCGACGAGCGGATCCTGATCGATACGGGGCTGAACCCGGCGGCCACGGCTGACCCGGCCGGCTTCTACGACAGGCCTGAGGCCGGCATCTTCGAGCTCGAGGTCGAGCAGGACATCACCGAGCAGCTCGACGTGGGCACGCTGAGCAAAGTCGTGCTCACCCACCTGCACTTCGACCACGTTGGCGCGCTCGGGTTGCTGCCCAGCTCGATCCCGATCGTGATCCAGCGGCGCGAGTGGGAGGGTGGCCGCGACGCGGCGGCGATCGCGCGGAACTTCTTCTTCCCACGCGACTACGCGATCGAAGAGCGCGAGATCGTGCTTGTCGACGGCGATCACGACCTGCTCGGCGACGGCTCGCTCGAGCTGCTCCTGACCCCTGGCCACACCCCCGGGCACCAGTCGGTGCGTGTCGGCGAGCGGCTGATTCTGGGCGCCGACGTCACGCACTTCGCGGCCACGCTCGAGGACCGGCGCTTCCCGAGCTTCGCCGACGACTTCGCCGCGCAGGACCGCTCGGCGAGCCGTCTGTGCGAGCTGCGCGACGCGGGCGCGACCGTGCTCCCGGGCCATGATCCCGACGTGCTGCGGCCCGGTCCGGTGGCCCAGTAGCGCCTTACGCGGCGCTCCCCGATTCTCGTTGACGCCCGGGGAGCGGGTGGCCCCCGCTTGCCACCCGCTCCGAGCGCGTACCCCGCTCGGGCAGCTCAGCCCGCCGGCGCGGGCGCCGGGTCGGGCCTGATCACGACCGTGTCGGCGATCTCGTCGATCTCGTCGGCCGGCATGCCAACGCGGCTGGCGTGCTTGCGCACTGCCTCGACGTCGCTTGCCTCGTAGATGCACACTGTTCCGAGTGTGCCGTCGGCTTCGGCGATCACGTAGCTGCGGATCCAGCGGATGTCCTGCGGGAACTCGCTGTCGGCGACCTCTTTGGAGCGCGCCGCCACGCCTTCGAGCTCCTCGGCCGAGCCCCATGCGTTCCTGCGGCGAATCGCATACATCTTCATTGCTCAAACCTCTTTCGTAGTCGGTCCTTTCGAGGACTGCCCGCGAGCCGAATTTCTTCCCGCGGCGCTGCAGTCGGGAGACTACGCCGGGCGCGTGGCGCGATGTGTGCGGATCGACACGCGATGAGTTTCGTCGCGCGCGGCCGTCTGATCTGGCAAACGACCGCGAAGCAAACGACCGCGAAAGGAGCACCGAGATGGGGAAGATCGTGGCAACCGAGTTCGTCTCGCTCGACGGCGTGATGGAGGCGCCGGGCGGGGGAGAGGATTACAAGCACCAGGGCTGGACGTTCGAGATCGATCGTGGCGCCGACGGTGACAAGTTCAAGCTGGAGGAGACACTCGGGACGGAGGCGCTGCTGCTGGGTCGCCGCACCTACGAAGGCTTCGCGGCGGCGTGGCCGTCGATGGAGGGCGAGTTCGCGGACAAGTTCAACGGCATGCCCAAGTACGTCGTCTCCTCGACGCTGAAGGAGCCGTCGTGGAACAACACGACCGTGCTCGACGGCGACCTCGTCGGCGAGGTCACGAAACTGAGGGACTCGACGGACGGCGACATCTACGTCCACGGCAGCGCGCAGCTCGTGCAGGGGCTGCTCGCCCACGGGCTGATCGACGAGCTGCGCCTGATGGTCTTCCCGGTCGTGCTCGGCAGCGGCAAGCGGCTGTTCGGTGCCTCCGAGCAGAAGCAGGCGCTGAAGCTGGCGAGCGCGAGCACGGTCGGCGACGGCATCGCAGTGCTGGTCTACGCCAACGGCACGACGAGCGCAGGCTGAGCGCCCACAAGAGGGCGAACGGCTCTATCCGAGCGAGAAGCTCCGGGGATTGCTCGGTGCGCGGCGAGCAATCCCCGGATATCTGTCGTCTATTCGCTTTCTTCCACGGCTTTGGCGCTCGCGAACTCAGAGTTGCCGTTGAGGATCGCCGAGTTGTGTCCGGCCGCCGAGGGTAGGCCGAATTTCGCGTTGAGGATCGGCGTGACGAGCGTTCCGCAGCCTTCTGCCTGCGGAACGCTGAACGCGTTTTCGACGAGCGAGTCGGCTTTGTGGACCACGAGGTTGCCGCCTTCTTTGCTTTCTTCCGTGCCTGGCGAGCCTTTGATCGATTTGTTCGGCGGCGGTGGGCTCGTGGCGCCAGTGGTCAGGCTCAGCGTGATCGGTTTCGTGCTCGAGCCGATGAAGCATGTTTCTCCGACGAACATGTTTTTCAGGTGCGCTCGGACAGGCAGCTTCAGCGCCGTGCCTTCACCGGCCGCGAGCTTGGTCCGGCTGAGCGTGACCGTGCCCACCAGTTCGAGCGTCGCCGTCAGCGGGCCTTCGAAGCCACCCACGACTTCCTCGGCGGTTTTCGACAGCGTCGCGCCTTCGGTCGCATTGACGAACGTTTCTTCCGATCCCGAGACGATCAACCCACCTTGGATCTTGATCGTGCTTTTGATCAGGATCGACGCTTTACCGAAGAGCAGTTCGCCGCTCGTCGTGGGGATGTAGACGCACTGGGTCACGCCGGCCGTGTGCAGCGGGCAGTTCGTGAACGGCGCGTATTCGCCTTTCGGTTTGCCGGCGGCCAGCGCGGGCGAAGCCGCCGCGAGCACGGCCAGTAGGGCAAGCGGTCCCACCACCGCGGATGCTCGGTGCCTGGAGGCGCTCCTTGTGACAGCTCGCCTTGGCCTGTTGCGAGGGCTGCGGATCATCGGTTCCTCCTTGCTCACGTGCAGCCAGAAATGACTGCGCCAGAACAATTCCTACTAGCGAGATCTCAATCGCACAACGACTGTTTCTCGACGTCCCGCGGCGCTGCGGCGCTGCTATCCGGCGGACGGTGCGACGGCCGACTCGCCGGCCCCCTCGGCGCGCGCGGAATCGGAGTGCTCGCGGCTGTCGCGCGAGGAGATCAGCACGAGCGGCGAGGATCGCGCCGGCGACGGCGAAGCCGGCGCCGACGAGGAACGCGCGGTCGAAGCCCTTGGTCAGCGCGACGGCGACGTTGTGGTCGCCGGCCGTGCAGCAGGTCCTGCGTGCGGCTGTTGGCGACGGTCGCGAGGATCGCGAGGCCGAGCGCGCCGCCGACCTGCTGGGAGGTGTTGATCAGGCCCGAGGCGAGCCCGGCCTCGTGCGGGCGTGGTGCCGGTGACCGCGGCGATCGTCACGGGCACGAACGCGAGCCCGAGCCCGATCGCGGCGAGCAGCGACGGGCCGAGCACGTCGGCGACGAAGGTGCCGCCGGTGCCGGGCACTCTGCGAGAACCAGAACAGCGCCGCCGGCGATCAACAGCATGCCCGGCGATCAGCGACGGGCTTGAAGCCGATCCGCGTCACGAGCTGCGAGGCGACGCCCGGCCGAGAGGATGATCGCGACGGCCAGCGGCAGGTAGGAGAGCCCGGTCTTGAGCGCGCGAGTAGTGCAGCACCTGCTGCAGGTACAGCGAGATGAAGAAGAACATCGAGAACAGCGACATGCCGATCAGCAGCGCCGACGATGTCGGCGCCGCGCAGCGTGCGCAGGCGGAAGATCGAGAACGGCATCAGCGGCTGCGCGCTGGCGCAGCTCGATCACGACGAACGCGACCAGCAGCACGACCGCGCCGGCGATCAGCAGCAGCGTTTCGGTCGATCCCCAGCCGGCGTTGACGGCGTCGACGAGCGCGTAGACGAGCAGCGCGAGGCCGGCGGTGACGGTCACCGCGCCGGGGATGTCGAACGTGCGCGTCGCGCTCGTCGGCGCGGCTCTCGACGCAGCAGGCGCGGCGCGAGCGCAGCGCGCCGAGCAGGCCGATCGGGACGTTGACGAACAGCACCCAGCGCCAGCTCAGTCCGCTGGTCAGGATGCCGCCGAGCAGCACGCCGGCGGCGCCGCCGGCGCCGGCGACCGCGCCCCAGATCCCCAGCGCGCGGTTGCGCTCGGCGCCCTCGGCGAAGGTCGTCGTGATGATCGACAGCGCCGCCGGCGAGACGATCGCGGCGCCGAGGCCCTGCACGGCGCGCGCGCCGATCAGCCACGCCTCGGACTGCGCCAGGCCGCCGGCGAGCGAGGCCAGCGAGAACACGACGAGCCCGACCATGAACATCCGCCGGCGCCCGAGCAGGTCGGCCAGGCGGCCGCCGAGCAGCAGGAAGCCGCCGAAGGTCAGCGTGTAGGCGTTGACGACCCACGACAGGTCGTCGCTGGGAGAAGTCCAGCGCGCGCGCCGATCGACGGCAGCGCGACGTTGACGATCGAGGCGTCGATCACGATCACGAACTGCGTCATCGCGAGCAGCACGAGCGCGAGGTTCTTCGCCCGCTCGGTCAGCAGCGAGGGGGGAGCGTCGGTGATGATTGCCTGTGGCTTGGGGGCGAGATCTGCACTTGGGGTCATGTCAGCTCCTGGCCTTCCTGTCGATTCGCGCTCGATGATATGAACGCTCGTCGGAACGACGAACGGGGTCCCGCCGGATGGACAGCCCGGCCGAGGCTGAGCGTGGCCGCCGCGCGGGCGCGGCTAACGGCCGGACTCGAGGCGGGCCTGCTCCTCGACTGTGCGCTCGGCCCAGGGGATGGCCTGCAGGCGAGCGTCGGGGATCGGCTCGCCGCTCTCCACGGAGAGCCCGTAGGAGCCTTCGGCGAGCCGGCCTTCGGCGCGCTCGATCGCGGCAAGCTCCTCGCGCAGCGACGCCTCGACTCCCACGTCGATCTCGGTCTCGAGCAGCTCCGGCGCGACATCGCCGCTGTCGTGCACGGCCGCTTCTTCGTCGCCCTCCGGCTTGGCGGCGTCGGCCAGTGCGCCTTCGATGCGCGCTCGCTCGCTTGCCAGCAGATCGCGTGCCTGTGCGGGATCCATCGTGCGCAGTATGAACGCGGGCGCCGTCCGATGCCGTCCCGCCGTCCTATCCCTATAAATATTAATTTAATTGATGAAGAAAATGAGGAGCTGGCGGGACGGTCTCGCCAGGTGCTCAGACGGCGCTCGAGCGGATCGCCTCGGCCACGGCGCGCGGATCGTCGAAGAACGGCACGTGCCCGGCGCCGAGCGAGAGGTGGCGTGCCCGCGGCAGCATCCGTCGTGCGCGCGGCGCCTGCGTGCGGTAGAGGAGCAGGCGGTCGTGCACGCCCCATGCGACCGTCAGGCCGATCGCCGTGTCGAGCTGCTCCGGCTCGGCGAAGGAGTAGCCGCTGAAGGCCGCGAGCGCCGGTGCCAGCGCCGGGGAGGCCCAGGCGTTGCGCAGGATTCGCGGCGGCTCCTCGGCCGGCATCCGCGTCGGCCAGCCGAACGTCTGCCAGAACAGCGCGTTGCGTCCTGCTCGCGTGCCCGACGCCGCGATCAGCGCCGGGCGCAGGGCGGGCGGTATGTCTGCCAGCGTGCCCACCGACTGCTGGCAGAAGCGCCGTTCGGCCGGCGTCCAGAAGCCGGCCGGCGAGATCGCGCTGACCGAGGCCACGGCGCCGCGCCGGGCCAGCTCGAGGCCGATCGCGCCACCCATCGAATTGCCCGACACGTGCGGGCGCTCCAGGCCCAGCTCCGAGAAGAACGCCACGAAGCGATCGGCATAAGCCTCGATCGTCGGCTCGACCCCGGCCGCCAGCGGCGGTGAGTCGCCGAAGCCGGGTGAGTCGCACGCGATCACGTCGAACTCGCGCGCGAGCATGCCGATCACGGGCCGGTTGATCTGCCAGCTGAGCCCGACGCCGTGCAGCAGCACGAGCGGCGGGCCCGAGCCCTCGCGGTGGAAGTTGATCATGCGGCCGAGGCGGCCGCGGCTGTGGCGACCGGCGCGCCGGCGCGCCCGCGGATCAGGTCGGCGCCGCGCTCGGCGACCATGATCGTCGGCGCGTTCGTGTTGCCGCCCGGGATCAGCGGCATCACCGAGGCGTCGATCACGCGCAGGCCCTGCAGCCCGTGCACACGCAGCTGTGAATCGACGACGGCTTCGGGGTGGGTGTCGCTCATCCGCGCCGTGCCGACCGGGTGGTAGATCAGCATCAGCCGGCGGCGCAGGTCGGCTTCGAGCTCGGAGCGGTCGACGATCCCCGGACCCGGCTTCAGCTCGGCGATCGTCGTTTGCGCGAGCGGCGCTTGCGCGGCGATCTCGCGCGCGAGCGCCATCCCGGCGAGCAGCGACTCGACGTCGTCGGGCTCGGACAGGCTGTTCGTGAGGATCTGCGGCTTGGCCGTCGGGTCGGCCGAGCGCAGCCACACCTGCCCGCGCGACTTCGGCGCGACGAGCGTCGGCGCAATCACGATGCAATGCCCGTCGTATTCCTCGGCGCCGTGGTCTTCGTAGTAGGCCGCGCCCATGTGGAACTGGATGTCCGCCGCCGGCAGCCCGCCACGCGTGCGCACGAAGGCGACGACCTCGGCGACCGTCGAGGAGAGCTTGCCCGAGCGGCGCAGCAGCCACTCGGCGAGGTGCTGCGGCTTGTCCGCGCCATACAGCGTGTTCTGGTCGGAGACCTCCCAGAGCATCGTCACGAACGGGTGGTCCTGCAGGTTGCGCCCGACGCCGCGCAGCTCGTGGCGGGGCTCGACGCCGACCGCGCGCAGCTCATCGGCCGGGCCGATCCCCGACAGCAGCAAGAGCTGCGGCGAGTTGATCGCGCCCGCCGCGAGCAGCACCTCGCGCTCGGCGCGCACGAGCTCCTCGCCGCGCCGGCCCTTGCGCAGGCGCACGCCGACGGCGCGATCGCCCTGCAGCTCGATCCCGAGCACTGTTGCCCCCGTACGCACGTCGAGGTTCGGCCGCTTCAATGCCGGGCGCAGGAAGGCGTCGGCCGCGCTGAAGCGCCGGCCGTTTCGCTGCGTCACCTGGAACATCGAGGCGCCGTCCTGCTCGGGGCCGTTGTAGTCGGCGATCCGCGGAATGCCCGCCGCCGCGCTGGCCTCGAGCAGTCGCTTGTCCATCGCCCGCGGCGAGCGCTGCTCGGATACGCGCAGCTCACCGCCTGAGCCGTGGAACTCGGAGGCACCGCGCACGTTGTCCTCGGACTTCACGAAGTACGGCAGCACGTCGCGAAAGCCCCAGCCGGGGGCGCCCTGGGCCTCCCACGCGTCGTAGTCCAGCGGGCGCCCGCGCACGTAGAGCATCGCGTTCATCGAGCTCGAGCCGCCGAGGCTCTTGCCGCGCGGGATGTACAGCGAGCGCCCGTCGACGTGCGGCTCGGCCTCCGTTGCGTAGTCCCAGTCGAGCTTTGAATGGAACTGTTCTGCGAAGGCCGCCGGGATCTTGATCTTCGGCGAGCGGTCGCGCCCGCCGGCCTCGAGCAGCAGCACGCGCACGCTCGGGTCCTCGCTCAGCCGGTTGGCCAGCACGCAGCCGGCCGAGCCGGCGCCGACGATCACGTAGTCGTACATCTGTGCACCCCTTTCGTGCTGCTCGTCACGCCGGCGAGGCCGCGGCCGGCTGACCGTTCGCGCCCGACTCCTGCGCCTGCGCCTGCGCGCTCGCGAACTCGTACTCGTCCGGATCGAGCGACTGCGTCTGCTCGAAGTACTCGCGCATGTAGCCCGGCCAGTTGGTGACGATCCGCCCGCTCGCGTCGCGGTACCACGAGTCGCAGCGCGTCCACGCGGTGCCGGCGAAGCGCGCCTGCAGCTCGCGGTCGCTCGCCGCCTCGACGTCGCGCGCGCACCTCGATCGAGCCGCGCGTGCGCCGCAGCTGCTGCAGCGCCTGGCGGATGTAGGCCGCCTGCGCCTCGAGGTAGAAGATGATCGAGCCGCCCGAGGTGTTCGTGTTCGGGCCCGTACATCAGGAACATGCGACGGGAAGCCGGGCACGGTCATGCCGAGGTGCGCGTGCGCGCCGTCGCGCCCAGGCCTCGCTCAGCGTCGCGCCGCCGCGCGCCGGCGATCTCCATCGGGAACATGAAGTCGTTGGTCTTGAAGCCGGTGCCCCAGATGATGCAGTCGACCTCGTGCAGCGCGCCGTCGGCGGTGACGATCCCCGTCGGCTCGACGCGCGTCGATCGGCTCGGTGACGAGCTCGACGTTCGGGCGCTGCAGCGCGGGCAGGAAGTGCGAGCTGAACAGCACGCGCTTGCAGCCGAACGTGTAGTCCGGCCAGACCTTGCGCCGCAGCTCGGGGTCGCTGCAGCTGCCAGCGCATGAACGCCGCCGAGCGCAGCCCGGCCGAGGCGCCCGACCGTGCGCGGGTGGCGGATCGTCAGCGGTGAGCGTCTC
Source organism: uncultured Solirubrobacteraceae bacterium (assembly GCA_963717665.1). Taxonomy (GTDB): domain Bacteria; phylum Actinomycetota; class Thermoleophilia; order Solirubrobacterales; family Solirubrobacteraceae; genus Palsa-744. The sequence goes on along the minus strand of OY970348.1, from coordinate 1,241,053 downwards.
GCCGTACTGGAACATGAAGCGGCGCCGGAACGCCTGCACGCCGGGGATGTGTTCGATCGCGGCGCTGCACGAGCCGCGGGTAGCGCGCGGTTGCGGCGCGGCATGAACCAGTTGCCGGTGCGCTGGAAGACGCGTCAGGCGCGCGACCTGCTCGGCGATCTCGGGGACGAACTGCACGGCGCTCGCGCCCGTGCCGACGACGGCGACGCGCTTGCCCGCGCAGGTCGTAGTCGTGGTCCCACTCGCGCCGAGTGGAAGCTGTGGCCGGCGAAGCGTCGATCCCCGCGATCGAGCGGGTGCGCGGGCTGGTGCAGCTGGCCGGTGGCGAGCACGAGCGCGTCGGCCTCGTAGCGCGCGCCCGTCTGCCGTCGTCGACTGTCCACAGCGCGCGCTGCTCGTCCCATGCGCAGCGCGTGACCGTCGGTGTCCGGCAGCGACGTGGCGCTCGACGTCGTGGTCGCGCGCGACGCTCGCGCAGGTAGTCGAGGATCTCGGCCTGCGGCGAGCACAGCCGCGACCAGTCGCGTCGCTGGGCGAAGGAGAACGAGTACAGGTGGCTCGGCACGTCGCAGGCCGCGCCGGGGTAGCTGTTGTAGAACCACGTGCCGCCGAGCTCGGGCGCGCGCTCGAGGATCGTGACGTCCTCGAAGCCGTGGCGCCTGCAGCTCGATCGCGGCGGCGATGCCGCCGAAGCCGGCGCCGACGATCAGCACCGAGGGCTTGCGCCTCGGTGCGCTCGATGGGCGCACTGCGGTCTCTGCGGCTGACATGCTTCCTCTCCAAACGCGTTGCCTGGAGCATTCTGCACCTTCGCGGGGGTTGACGCGAGCAGGTGCCGGCAGGCCGCTCTGAGCGCCGCCGCTCGCTCAGCCGCCGGGCGGCGTCGCGGCGAGCAGCCGCGCGCCGACGCCGCGGATCGTTTCTTCGCCGTAGGCCATCGACGGGTCGCCGGTCGTGAACACGGCGGCCGTGAACGTGACGCCGTGGCGCTCCAGGCGCGCGGCCTCGTGGAACAGGCCCTCCGAGGGCAGCGCGCCGGTCTTGAAGAAGACCTGCCAGCGCGGGCGCGCGACTTCGGGGATGCCCCAGCTCTGCTCGGGCTCGATGCCGGCGAGCAGGCCGCGCGCGTAGGGCCAGAACTGATGCGGGATCAGTCGTTCGATCGTGACGAAGAAGCGCGCCTGGTCGGCGGCCGAGGTCTGCGTGTAGGCCCACCAGCCGACGCCGGGCGCGTAGTCCTGCATGCCCGCTTCGCGCGCCACCCGCGCGATCGCGCCGAGGCCGACCCGGTCGAGCACGGCCGAGGCGGCGTCGTTGTTGGATTCGTGGATCATCGGGTAGAGCAGCGAGCGGTCGAGCGCGCTGACGCCGGCGTGGTCGGCGTTCAGTCGCTGCAGGAAGGCCGTGAGGAACATCACCTTGACGACGCTCGCGCTCTGGAAGTGCTCGCGCAGGTGCAGGCCGGAGAGGCGGCCACGGCTGTCGACGACGGCCATCGAAGTGCGTCCGGCGCGCCCTTGCAGGTAGCGCACGGCCGAGGCGATCGCCGCGCGCGAGGGGTAGGGCGGGGGCAGCGGCTTGACCGGGCGCGGCGCCGTGTCGGTCGCCGGCTGCGTCGTGGCGGCCGGCGGCGTCACGCCGGTCACGGTCCCAGCGGCGAGCGCCAGCGCGACGACGGCGCCGAGCAGGCATGCGGCGAGCACGGCCGCGAGCAGGAGTGGGCGTCGCTTGGCCACCGCGCGGGAGGCTAGCGCCCGCGCCCGCCGTCAAGCGTCGGGTGTGCCGTGGGGCGGGTTGCGGCCTGGCCCGGCTAGTGCTTGCGCTTGGCCTTGTGCTTGAAGCCGACCTGCGCGAACGCGACCGAGATCGATTCGGCCTTCGACTTCGGCAGGAAGCCGACGCGCGCCTTGAACTTCAGCTTGTGTGCGCCCTGGCCCTTGACGCCTTTGCGCGACAGCGGCACCTTGATCGTGAACTTGCCTGCCTTGGCGAATTTCTTGAACGTCGTGCGCAGGTTGCGGTTTTTCACGCTCACCCGTCCGGCCGCGAACGTCTGCGCGCGCAGCACGAGCTTGTTGTGCTTGATCTTCTTGCTGAGTATCTTGATCCGCGCTTTGCCTTTGCCGTGGCCTGTGCAGCCGGCGACGGCGATCGGCGTGTTCTGTTTGATCACGGCGCCGCTCTGCGCGGTGATCGTCGTCGGCATTACGAGCGTCTGCGTGCAGATCGTGCCGACCGCCGTGAGCGCCGAGTTGGCCCCGGTCGGCAGATCGAGCACGAAGCTCGTCACGGGCACGTCCGGGATCGACGGGAAGGTCGATTTGGTGATGCCGTTTTTGATGTCCGTCTTGCTTTCGAGGATCACGCGCACGCCGCCGTCGCCTTCGAGCAGCAGGTCGAGGTCGGGGAAAGCCTCGCCGCCGTGTGAGACGAGGTACGCCGGGCCGGTCAGCGGCGCCGGCAGGACCGGAGTGGAAACCGTCGCGCTGCCGACTTTCGAGCCGGCCGGGCAGCTGAACGGGTTCGCTTCGTAGGTCGCCGCCGGGCACGCTTTCTGCAGCGTCGTCAGGCGCGAGGGAAGCGATTTCGGCAGTTCGGCGACGACCGAGCGGATGTTCGCCTCGTGCGCGTTCTGCAGCAGGTTGACGCGCAGCCCGGCGCCGTTGGCTTTGAGCTGGGTCGGGTTCGTCGAGGCGTTCGTCGCGGCCGAGAAGTTCGGTTTGAACGGCAGTGCGCTGCAGTTGCCCACGGCGAATAGGCTCGACAGGCCCTGCGTCGCGCCGAGCGTCGAGCTCAGCACCGTGTCGGTCGCCAGCGGGCCGCAGTTGGTCGGGTTGAAGAGGAAGTTTTTGCGGTTGACGACGACGTTGATGTTGCGCAGCCGCAGCGGCACTCCCTTGAAGATGCTCGGCAGGTCGGTCGTCGTGACGATCACGCGGCTGCTGTGCGGATCGACGTTGATCGTCGCGTGCGTGACGACGTTGCCGAGGTCGAATGGTCCGGCGGCGGCGTGGATCGGGATCGACAGGCCGTACGGCGCGCCCGCGTAGGGACCGGTCAGGAAGACGGGTCCGGTGAACGGGTAGGGATCGCCGCCCGCGCCGACCGAAGCTGTGGCGATGCCGATCTGGCTCGCCGCGGTGCACGTGCCGGCCTGCGCCTGCGCTCCATTGCAGAGCGTGACCGACGGGATCGCGCCGACGAGCCCGGCGGGTAGCGTGGTGGAGACCTTGCCGAGGTACTGGTTGCCGTCGCCGCGGGCGAGGTTGAACGTGTAGCTCGTGTAAGCCCCCGCGTTGGGCGCGCTCGTCGCCGTCGACTGCGCGAGCACGAACGGCGGTGAGGCCGGGCAGCCGCTCGGCGAGAACGGCGTCGAGCCGGTCGCCGGCGCGCCGCCGGTGTAGGGGGTGAAGAAGAAGTCGGTGCTCGCTGCGTCGCACGTCAGCGGGTTGGCCAGCGGAGCATGGTCGCCGCCGTTGAGCGTGAGCCGTAGTTCGCTGAACGGCAGCTGCGGGTTGCCGGCGAACGTGACCGTCAGCCGGCCGGTGCTCGGGTCGGGCGCGACCGAGCCCTGCAGGCGCACCGACACGTCGACGTTGCTCTCGGCGTCGAGGTAGATCGTGTAGGGCGGGTCCGTGATCGGGCCGCCGCCGGGGCTGGCGAGGAAGACAGAGCCTTTGAGCGTGCCCGGGGGCAGATCGGTTTCGATCGCGACGCTGCCCACACGCGAGCCGGCGGGGCAGGTGACGGGGTTGCGCGTGCCGATCCCGATCTGCGCGGCCGAGCAGGCTTCGAGCCCGTGCGCGGCGGACGGGTTGAGCGTGAGCCCTTCGGGCAGCGTGACGCGCGCGTCCTGGATGTCCGAGGTGTTGATTTCGGTCGCTTTGACTTTCTGCGGTACCTGTACGACGGTCGTTGCGCCGTCGGTGGCGTCCGGCTGCGAGCCCGCGCCGGCTTCGGGTTCGACTGTGGTGGAGGGCGAGAAGGGGACTTTGTCGCAGCCTTCGACGCCGACCGGCGTGTGCGTTTCAACGCGGGCGATCTCCGATGAATACGATTCGAGTTCGAGGTGCGAGGTCGTCGTGCTCGAGCAGACGCTCGGAATCGTGAGGAAATTGCCCTGGCCGGCGCGGCCGTTGAAGTTGAGTTTCGACTTGAGCACCTTCAGCGGGGCTTTGACCGGAAGCAGCGCGTTGACCGTCGCTTCGTTCGGGACGTTGTTGATTTCGAAGAACTCGTGGTAGTCGCCGCTCCATTCGACGTGCCCTTCGAGGAACAGGCGAATCGGCGAGACGAGTTCACCGGAGGGTTCGACGGCGATGCCGAAGTCGAGCGGCAGGCCGGGCGGTGCGTTGAGGTTGTAGACCGTGCCGGACAGCGAGGGAAGTGAGAGGGGAATGCCGAGCGGTTCGGCGATCGCTTCCATTTCGGTCGTGCCGACTTCGCTCGATGCCGGGCAGCCTTTCGGGTTTGCTTCGAACTGTGCTTTGTCGCACTTCGGCATCGGCGCCTCGGGGTTGGCGGCGAGGCCCGGCGGCACGTCGACGCGGATGCGCTTGACCGACGCGCCTTCGATGCTGTTGCCGCTGTGTTTCATCACGAAAGTGGTGATGCCCCACGGGGGGTGTCCGGCCGCCTGCGTGAAGGCTTCTTTGTGGTTGGCTTCAACGCTCGAATACGTACATGAGTTGTTCACGCACGTACCCGCTTCGAAGCTTTCCGGCCCAAACGCCGCCTGCGCTGCCGCCGGCGTTATCAGGGCGCAGCAGAGCAAGATCAGGCCGCCCGTGGCGAACGACGCGACTTTGGCACGAACAAGCGACCCGCTGGCGACCTGACGCTTCAACTCCCTACCTCCCGTTTGGACTTCGGCTTCCTGCCCAGTTGATAGAGCCTTTGCTTCCGGACAGCGTGGGGTTACCCGCTTTGCCGGGCTCTAACGCAGGGGTAGCCGGATGGAGCGTGCCGGGGGCTGTGCTGCACGGCTCTGCGGGACCGCTTGGACTACTGCTCGCGTGGCACGTACGGAGCGAGCTCGCGGCGGGCGATCGAGAGCTTGTGCACCTCGTCGGGGCCGTCGGCGAGGCGCAGCGTGCGCAGGTGCGCGTACACCGTCGCGAGCGCGGAAGTCGTCGGAGACGCCGCCACCGCCGTGCACCTGGATCGCGCGGTCGAGCACCTTCAGCGCGACGTTCGGCGCGGCGACCTTGATCGCGGCGATCTCGGTCCGCGCGTGGCGGTTGCCGACCGTGTCCATCAGCCAGGCCGCCTTCAGCGTCGAGCAGCCGCGCCATCTCGATCTCGATGCGCGACTCGGCGATCCAGTCCGCACGTTGCCGCGCATCGCGATCGGCTGGCCGAAGGTCACGCGCGAGACGGCGCGCCTGCACATCGCCTCGAGCGCGCGCTCGGCGGCGCCGATCGCGCGCATGCAGTGGTGGATGCGCCCCGGGCCAAGGCGCGCCTGGGCGATCATGAAGCCGTCGCCCTCGCCCGCGATCAGGTTCGCGGCGGGCACGCGCACGTCGGTGAAGTCGACTTCGCCGTGACCGTCCTGGTCCTTGTAGCCGAACACCGGCAGGCCGCGCACGATCGTCACGCCGGGCGTGTCGATCGGGACGAGAGCATCTGGCTGCTGCTGTTTGTAGGTCGGGCCGTCGGGGTCGGTCTTGCCCATCACGATCATGATCCGGCAGTGCGGGTGCAGCGCGTTGGTCGTCCACCACTTGCGCCCGTTGAGCACGTACTCGTCGCCGTCGCGCTCGATTCGCAGCTGGATGTTCGTCGCGTCGGAGCTCGCGACGTCGGGCTCGGTCATCGCGAAGGCCGAGCGGATCTCGCCGTCGAGCAGCGGGCGCAGCCAGCGCTCCTTCTGCTCGGCGTGTGCCGAACTGGTGCAGCACCTCCATGTTGCCGGTGTCCGGCGCCGAGCAGTTGCACGCCTCCGAGGCGATCGATGAGTGCGCCCAGCATCTCGGCCAGCGGCGCGTAGTCGATGTTGGACAGGCCCGCGCCGTGCTCCTCGTCGGGCAGGAACATGTTCCACAGCCCGCGCCGCGCGCGCCTCCTCCTTGAGCTCCTCCATGATCGCGGGCTGGTGGTGCGGGTCGCCCGAGTCGCGCAGCTGCTTCGCGTAGACCTGCCTCGGCCGGATAGACGTGCTCGTCCATGAACGCGCTCAGGCGCTCCTTGAACTCAGAACAGCGCTCGCTCGGCTGGAAGTCCATCGTCTCTCCTCTCGTCGTGCCCGGACACGGGTGTATATCGGGTCGCCGCTGCGCGCGGCTTCGGGGCCGCCCACCCTCTCGGGCGCGGTTTTCCACGGGGCGCGCGGGGCGGCGATCGTTAGCGTGTGCCGCTCGATGAGGCGGCCCCTGGCACACCCAACTCCACGCCGGCGATGCCCTCGGGGGGGCCGTGCCGGGCATTCCCGGATACCGGCGGCGCCGCTCGTGGCGCTGCTCGGGTTGGCGCTCGCCGCCGGGCTCGCGGGCTGCGGCGGCGGCGGGGCGAGCAGCTCGGGCGCGCGCACGGCGCACGCGCCGACGGCGGCGCAACGCGAAGCGCCCGCCGCCTCCGGGCCGGGCGGCACGCCGGCCGCCGGCCGGCGGCCGAACATCGTCTTCGTGCTGACTGACGACCTCTCGGAGAACCTCGTTCGATACATGCCGCACGTGCTGGCGATGCAGCGCAGCGGCGTGAGCTTCAGCAACTACTTCGTGACCGACTCGCTGTGCTGCCCATCGCGCGCGTCGATCCTGACCGGTCGCTATCCCCACGACACGCGCGTGTTCGACAACAGCCCGCCGGAAGGCGGCTACAGCGTCTTTCGCGAACGCGGGGAGGAGCAGGAAACGTTCGCGCTGGCGTTGCAGCGCGAGGGCTACAGCACGGCGCTGATGGGCAAGTACCTCAACGGCTACAAGCCGAACGGCGCCGTCGCAGGCCTCGGCGTCGGTGCGACGGCGGGCGACGGCGCCAGCCCGGCCGTCGCCGCGCAGGGCCGCTCGCCGGTGCCGCCGGGGTGGAGCGAGTGGGACGTGGCCGGCGACGGCTACCCGGAGTACGGCTATCACATGAACAGCGACGGCTACGTGCGCGCATACGGCTACCGCCCGCGTGACTACCTGACAAATGTGATCGCGCGCAAGGGACTGACCTTCATCGACCACGCCGCGGCCGACAAGCGGCCGTTCATGCTCGAGCTTGCGACGTTCGCGCCGCACTCCCCGTACACGCCGGCGCCGCGCGACTACGGCGAGTTCCCTGGCCTGCGTGCGCCGCGCACGGCGGCCTTCAACACGGTCGGATCGGCCGAGCCGGCGTGGCTCAGCCGCTTCGAACCGCTCGGCCGCGCGCAGATCGCGCTGATCGACAGCAAGTTCCGCAAGCGCGCCCAGGCGGTCCAGGCGGTCGACCGGATGATCGGCGCGATCGAGGCCGAGCTCACGGCGAAGGGGCTCGCGCGCGACACCTACATCGTGTTCAGCTCCGACAACGGCCTGCACATGGGCGAGCACCGCCTTCGCCCGGGCAAGCTGACGGCGTTCGACACCGACATCAAAGTGCCGCTCGTGGTCACCGGTCCGGGCGTGCCGGCCGGTCGCACGGTGAGCGCGATGGCCGAGAACATCGATCTGTGCCCGAGCTTCGAGGAACTGGCCGGCGCGCCGGTCCCGCCGAGCGTCGACGGTCACAGTCTGCTCGCGCTGATGCACGGGAAGCGCGTGCCGGGGTGGCCGCGTGAGGTGTTGATCGAGCACCACGGGCGCGTGCTCGACCGAGAAGACCCGGACCTGCCGATCCGCGGCTCGGGCAATCCGCCGAGCTACGAGGCGCTGCGGACGCCGGGCAGCCTGTATGTCGAGTACGTCACGGGCGAACGCGAGTTCTACGACCTGCGCCGCGACCCGTTCGAGCTGCACAACATCGCTGCGCAGCTCGCTCCGCGACGCCTGCGCGGGCTGCACCGATCGCTCGTTCGGATCGAGCGCTGCCACGGGGCGCGCTCGTGCCGGCGCGCGCAGCGTGGCGCCAGGCCAGGCCGTAGGCTCACGCCATGAGCGACGAGTCTCGAGGAGCGAGCTACCGCGAGGCCGGCGTGGACTACGCCGCGCTCGACGCGGGCAAGCGCCTGGCAATGGCCAAGGCGCTCTCCACCTCCTCGCTGCTCGGCGCGCGTGGTGGGCGGGCAATTGATGCCTCCAGGGGCGAGCCTGCGTTCGTGTTCGAGCTGGATGGCCGCTCGTTCGCGTTCGTCGTCGAGGGCCTCGGCACGAAGTCGATCATCGCTCGCCAGGTGCTCGAGCGCAGCGGCCTCAACCGCTTCGCCGACGTCGCCTACGACACGGTCGCGGCGATCCTCAACGACCTCTGCTGCGTCGGCGCGCTGCCACTCGTCGTCAACGCTTACTTCGCCACGGGCGCGTCGGAGTGGTACGCGGACGCCGCGCGCTCGGAGGCGCTGCTGGAGGGCTGGCGCCGCGCCTGCGACGACGCCGGCTGCGCCTGGGGCGGGGGCGAGTCGCCGTCGCTGCCGGGACTGCGTCGATCCGCGCGACATCGAGCTGGCGGGGGCCGCCGTCGGCGTCGCTGCCCGCTGGGCGCGCGCCGATCCTTGGCGAGCGAGCTCGCTGCGGGTGATGAGATCGTGCTCGTCGGCTCGAGCGGCCTGCATGCAAACGGCGCCTCGCTGGCGCGCTTGATCGCCGAGCGCCTGCCCGACGGGTACGCGACGCGAGCTGTCCGACGGGACGAGCTTCGGCGAGGCGCTGCTCGCGCCGTCGCTGATGTACGCGCCGTTGATCGTCGCCGCGACCGAGGCGCAGCTGCCGCTCAGCTACCTCAGCCACATCACCGGTCACGGACTGCTCAAGCTGATGCGCCCTGCGCGCGAGTTGACCTATCGGATCGAGCGTCTGCCCGCCGGTGACGCCGGGTGCTCGAGTTCCTCGTCGAGCAGGCCGGCCTGCAGCCGCACGCGGCCTACTCGACGTTCAACATGGGCGCCGGCTTCGCGCTCTACTGTGCAGCCGGCGCGGGCGAGCGGCTAGTCGAGCTGGCCGCTGGTCTCGGGCTTTCGGCGCTCTTGGCGGGGCACGTCGAGGAGGGTCCGCGGCGGGTCGTGCTCGAGCCGGTCGAGGTGTCCTTCGAGGACGACGAGCTCGAGCTCTCCGCCGGCTGAACCCTCACGCTCGACTGCAGCATTAGGGTTCGTAAAGATGAGGGCGTTAGGAAGGCCGGCGACGATTGCGGCGGCTCAGAACGGGCACCTTATGCAGGATTGCCTGCAAACGCTGGATGCAACACCGCTTCTGGCTTGCAGCCGCCCGTGGCGATGGATAATGTTGTCTGAAGACTTTCGCCACTGTTCTCCAGCGTTTTGCTGGGGATCTCGATATCGCCGGACCGGCAATGGTTCCGGAGCTACCCGGATCGAGGCGGACCTGTCCATCAACAGAGGAGAGAAAAACTGATGCGCAGAGCATCTACCTGTCTGGCCTTGCTCGGCTCCCTTGCCGTCCTTGGCCTTCCGGCTGTGGCCTCGGCCGCACCGACCGTGACCTTCAAAGCAAAGCCCGTGCCGATTCCGAAGCCGGGCGGCGGCACTTACCCCCACACCGGCAACATCCTCGCCAAGAAGGGTGGCCTCGGCTCAGCGCTCGAAGCCAACTACGTGATCAACGGCTCCGGCTACGGCGCGACGCCGCAGAAGCCGGAGGGCGGCATCCCGCCGCTGGCCGCAGTCAACTTCTACCTGCCGGCCGGCGCGGGGATCAACAGCAAGGGCTTCCCGACATGTTCTGAAGCGGTGCTGAAGAACACCGGCCCGACCGGCTGCAGCAAGAGCTCGGTCGCCAGCCCCGTCGGCAACGCGCTCGGCGAAGTGACCTTCGGCACCGAACGTGTGCCCGAGACGGCGACGCTGCAGGCCTTCTTCGCCGGCAACGGGCTGCTGTTCTACGTCAACGGGTCGAGCCCGGTGTCGCTGGAATTCATCTCCTCCGGCTCGTTCGTGAGCTACAACAAGGAAGGCTACGGCCTCGAGCTGAAGACGACCGTGCCGGCTATCGCCACGGTCCCGGGCGCCCCGCTCGCTTCGACCAAGAACATCAACATCAAGGTCGGCGCGGCGATCAAAAAAGGCAAGAAGCTGATCTCCTACGGCACGCTCCCCAAGACGTGCCCGAAGGGCGGCTTCCCGGTCAAGTCCGAACTGATCTTCGGCGGCTCCTACGGCGGCGAACGTGAATTCGGGATCCCTGCGGAAACGACGACGGTGACGTACAAGTCGCCGTGCCCCAAGTAGACGGAACTACGGCGAGCGCGACCCCTGCGGGGGCGTAGAATCGCCGGTAGTGAGATGAGACGGGCGGCTTCATCGCGATGGTGGAGCCGCCCGGCTCGTTGTATGAACTTCAAGGAAGGAACGGGTTGAGGGCGCAGACCGTCGGGTGGAGGAGAGGGGCTGCCGCGGTTGCGGCGCTCCTTGGCGTGGCCGCGCTCGCAGCGGTCGTGCTGCTGGCCACCTCGGCCGGCGGCTCCAACGGCAGCTACACGGTGCGCGCGATCTTCGACGACGCGGGCAACATCATCTCCGGTGAGAACCTCAAGATCGGGGGCGTCAAGGTCGGCACGGTCGGCTCGGTGACGCCGACGCCGCAGGCGAAGGCGGCCGTCGTCCTGAACATCACCAACGCAGGCTTCAAGGACTTCCGCGCGGACGCCAGCTGCACGATCCGCCCGCAGGCGCTGATCGGCGAGAAGTTCGTCGACTGCCTGCCGACGCAGCCGCGCGTGGCGGGCGCGCCGTTGCCGCCGCCGCTGAGGAAGATCGGCAAGGGCCACGAAGGCGCCGGCCAGTACCTGCTGCCCGTGCAGAACACGCACTCCCCGGTCGACGTCGACCTGCTCGGCGACATCTCACGCCTGCCCGAGCGCCAGCGCTTCACGATCATCCTCAACGAGCTCGGCGCGGGGCTCGCCGGGCGCGGCAGCGACCTGCACGATGTGATCCAGCGCGCCAATCCGGCGCTGCAGGAACTCGACAAGGTGCTCGCGATCCTCGCCGGCGAGAACAAGGTTCTGGCCAAGCTCGCCGTCGACTCCGACCGCCAGCTGCAGCCGTTCGCGGCCGTTCGTAACCAGGTCGCCGACTACATCCAGCAGAGCAACACGGTGGCGCAGGCGACTGCGCGCCATCGTGGAGCGCTCGCGCGCAACCTGCAGTTGCTCCCCAAGTTCCTCAAAGAATTCGAGCCGGCGATGGAACGGCTCGGTCGCTTCGCCGACCAGACGACGCCGGTCTTCACCGACCTGAAAGTCGCGGCGCCCGGGATCAACAAGGCGTTCACGAGCCTGCCCGCGTTCTCCAGGAGCTCGACCAAGTTCTTCAAGAACTTCGGCCAGACGGCCAAGGTGTCGGGCCCGGCGCTGACGGCGATCCAGCCGCTGCTGACACGCCTGGGCACGCTCGGCAAGGAAGCCAAGCCGTTCGCCTTCAACGCCTCTGAACTGCTCACGAGCCTGCGCGACACCGGTGGCTTGGAGCGTTTGCTCGACTTCATCTTCCTTGGCACCGGGACAACCAATGGATACGACGCGCTCGGTCACTTCCTGCGCTCGGAAGTCGTCGCCAACGGCTGCATATCCTACGTCGTAATCCCGAGCGGGCTGTGCGCATCGCAGAAACTCTTCAACACGTCCGGTAAATCGAGCTCGGCCGAATCGGCGTCGGCGTCGGCGTCGCGTAACCGTGGCAACGGCAACAAAGGCAACAGTGTCCTGATGGCGCGCACGCTGGCGGTGCTCAACGGCGCGACGCCGGCGCAGGCACTCGCCAAATACCCCGGCGCAACCGAAGTCGCGCCGGGCGCGGCGGGCAAGACGAGCGGCACCGAAGCGACGCCCGTCGCCAAGCCGGTCGGCGGCGCGAGCGCGGGCACCACCTACTACTCGCCGTCGGCCGAAGGCTCGGGCGCCGACGGCATGCTCCTCAACTACCTGCTCGGCAACTGAGACCTGCGATGACCCGTCGATCTGCACTCCCGCTCGCCGCCGCAGTCGCACTGCTGCTCGCACTCGCCCCGGCGAGCTCGCTCGCCGCCGAAGAACCGTGGCAGGGGACCGACACGACGCCGGCTGAAAAGAGCACCCCCACGGAAACGACGACTGCGCCGGAAACGACGCCGGCGCCGACCACGCCGAGCACGGGCACGACTGTCGCACCACCGCCGAGCTCGACGCCGACTTCGACGACCCCGGCACCGACCGCGACCGCCCCCCAGGTCAGTGGTCAGAGCGCGCAGGGAAGCACGCCGTCCGGCAAAGGCGCACAAGGCGGGGGCTCGGGCGCGGGCTCACAGGTGCAGGGCTCGCCGACCGCGGCGAAGGGTAAGACGGGCGGCTCGGCCGCCAAGCCCAAGCCCAAGCGCGGTAAGCGCGCGCCCAAGCCATCGGCGCTGACGCCGCCGCTGCCGCTTTCGCTCTCCTCTTCGATCGCCGGCGTGCCGGGCTTCTTTATCGAAAGCTTCCGCATCCCGCCGTTTTTGCTGCCGATCTTCCAGGCGGCCGGTACGGCCTACGGCGTCCCCTGGCAGGTGCTCGCGGCGATCAACGAGGTCGAGACGGACTACGGACGCGACCTCAGCGTCTCGAGCGCCAGCGCCGAGGGGTGGATGCAGTTCCTGCCTTCCTCGTGGGAAAGCTACGGCGTCGATGCCAACGGCGACGGCTTCAAGGACCCGTACAACCCGGCTGACGCGATCTTCGCCGCGGCCCGCTACCTGCGCGCCGCGGGGGCGGCTACGGACGTGCGCGGCGCGGTCTTCTCCTACAACCATTCGCAGGCGTACGTCGAATCGGTGATGCTGCGCGCAAAGCTGCTCGGCGGCACGCCCGATCAGCTACTCGGGGCGATCACGGGTCTCACCGAGGCACGCTTCCCGGTGCACGCCAAGTCGCACTTCAGCGACGGCTTCATCGCGGCGCCGGGTGGTTCGAAGGGCGGCGAAATCGCCGGCACGACGATCTACAGCGAAGCGGGCGCGCCGGTGATCGCGGTGCAGGACGGCCAGGTCGTGCAGATCGGTGACTCGCCCGAACTGGGTCACTTCGTCTCGCTGCGCGACGCCTACGGCAACACCTATACCTACGCCAAACTCGGCGACGTCGCCGAGCTCTACCCGGTGCTCAAGTCGCACGAAGGCGCGGGCTCATCGCAGAAGTCCGCGCAGCAGGCGGAAGGCCCGGACGAACCGAAGCCGACGGCTCCGGCGAGCGCCGGCACGCACACCGACGCGAGCGCCCCGGCGGGCGAAGCAGCCGGACTCTCGGCGCTTTCGCTGGGCACGCCGAGCGGGCTCGAAAGCGCTGCTCCCGGCTCCGCTGAAGCGAGCGCGCAATCAGCATCGCCCGCTGCTACGCCGGCGCCTGCCGCCCCGGCCGGGACGCCAGCGACGGGCACTGCCGGCTCCTCCGAAGCCGGCTCTGCGCCGGACACAGCTGCGTCGAGCGCAACGCCGCCCGCCGCGACATCCGGCGAAGCGACGCCGCGCGTATTCCGCGACGGGCCGAACGACGTCTATCTGCGCGAACTGCACGAGGGCGTGCGCGTGATCGCCGGGACGGTGCTCGGGCACGTCGGCGATGGCGCCACCGGCGAAGGCGCCGAAGCGCACATGTTCTTCCAGATCCGCCCGGCGGGCGTGGGCGCGCCGCTGATCGATCCGAAGCCGATCCTCGATGGCTGGGTACAACTCGAGAACAGCTCGATCTTCAGGGCCAAGGGCCAAACTCCGTTCTCGACGAGCGGACCGACGCCGGGCCAGGTGCTGCTCGAGTCCAAGGAACAGCTCGAGCAGCAGGTGCTGAGCAGCTCGGACATCGACCTCTACCCGTGCGGGCGCCAGGACATCCAGACGGGACAGATCGACCGCCGCGTGCTGGCTACGCTCGAGTTCCTCGCCGTCTCCGGGCTGAAGCCGACGGTCTCGGCGCTGAAGTGCGGGCACTCCGAGCTGACGGCAGAAGGCAACGTCTCTGAGCATTCGACCGGCGATGCGGTCGACATCTCGGAGATCAACGGCATCCCGATCGTCGGCCACCAGGGCCCGGGCTCGATCACCGACACGACGATCCGCAAGCTGCTGACGTTGCAGGGCTCGATGAAGCCGCACCAGATCATCAGCCTGATGAGCTATCCGGGTACCGACAACACGCTCGCCAAAGCCGATCACTACAACCACATCCACGTCGGCTTCAGGCCGTTCGCGCAGGCCAGCCTGGCCGGCTCGCTGACGTCCTCGATCACGCCGGGGCAGTGGATCAAGTTGATCGCGCGGCTCGGCGAAATCCCCGACCCGGCGGTCGCCAACGGTCCGTCGGCCGCGGCGATCCCGGTACACCCGAGCAGCGCGCAGGACGGGGGGAGGTAGGAGATGGCGACGACCACTCCACCCAGTCCTCCGCCGCCCGCCGCGCCGCCGCCGCGCGACCCGCTGCCACCGCGCGCAGCGCGTTCCTCACGCGGACGCTACGGCCGGCCGCTGGCGCTCGGCGCGCTCGCGATCGTCGTGCTCGTAGTCGCCTTGATCGTCTTCGGCGGCGGCGGCGGGGACACGTACAAGCTCGAAATGAAGGAAGGCTTCCAGCTCGTCCGCGGCGATCAGGTCCAGGTCGGTGGGGTCCCTGTCGGCAGCATCACGAACATCGATCTGACGAACGACTTCAAAGCGCTTGTGACGGTTCACGTCGACTCCTCGCTCACGCCACTGCACGCGGGGACCACGGCGCAGGTGCGGGTGCCGTCGCTGTCGAGCGTCGCCAACCGCTACATCGCGCTCAGCCCCGGGCCCAACAACGCTCCGGTGTTGGCGTCGGGCGCGAGGCTCCCGGCCAGCGCGACGAAGGACGTGACGGACCTGGACCAACTGTTCAACACGTTCAACCCGAAGACGCGCAAGGGTCTACAGGACTTCATCCAGGGAACGGCCGAACAGTACGTCGGGCAGGGCAAGTCACTGGGTGGTGCGACGGAATACTTCGCGCCCTCGATCAACGCAACCGACCATTTCCTGGCCGAGCTCGTGCGCGACCAGTCGACGTTCACGAGCTTCCTCGTCGAAACGGCGAAGGCGGTAACGACGATCGGCGCGCGCAAGGATCAGCTCTCGAGCCTGGTTGAAAACGCGAACACGACGTTCACGGCGATCGGCGCCGAGCAGCAGAACCTCGCGCAGGGGGTCAAAGAGCTGCCGGTCACGCTCCGCCAGGGCAATCGCACGTTCGCCGAACTGCCCTCGACATTCAGCGCGCTGAAAAAGCTCGTCGACGCCTCCAAGCCGACGGTCAAGCCGCTGACGACTCTGTTCACGAGCCTGAAACCACTGCTGAGCAAGGCGACGCCGGTCGTGCAGAACTTCGCGACGGCGTTCAGCCGCCCGGGCCCGAATAACGACCTGACCGACTTCGCCAACGCCGTACCGACGCTGGTCGCGCAGCTGACGTCGAGCACCCCTGTGACCGTGCAGTCGCTGCAGGAATCGGTGCCGATCACGGCATTCTTCGGGCCGTACTCGACCGAGCTCGAGGGCACGCTGCGCGAGTTCGGACAGGCGGGCGCGTACTACGACGCCGACGGCCACTACGCGCGACTGAACCCCGTATTCGCGGACTTCGCTCCGGGAGGCGGAGCCAACAACCTCGTGCCGTCAAGCGCCGCGGCGGCGCTGGCGCCGCTGAAAACCGGCCAGTTGCGGCGCTGCCCGGGCGGCACGACGCAGCCCGCCGCGGACGGCTCCTCGCCGTTCACCGACAACGAACTGCTGTCATGCGACCCCACCCAACACCCATGATTCTGAACGCGCATAGCTGCGCCGGATCGGCGTCCTCGGTCGCTCGCGTGCGGAGCACGCCACGCTCCCTGCGTCCTGGACCGGCTTGCTCTGCGCGCCCAGAATCGAGAGGGACAAGAAGGAGATGAACCGGCGTCGCAATACATCGCTGGCGGGTAGCCCGCTGCTGATCGGGGCGGTCACGACGCTGATCGTCGTGGTGGCTGTATTCCTCTCCTACAACGCCAACAACGGGCTGCCGTTCGTGCCGACGTACAACATCAAGGTCGCGCTGCCCGAGGGGTCGGGGCTGCAGCCGGCGAACCAGGTGCGCATCGCGGGCACGCGCGTCGGCATCGTCGGCTCGCTGAAACCGCACCTCGACCCCGTGACGGGACGGGTCACGGCGATCGCCGAACTGAAGCTCGAAAAGAAAGTGCAGCCGCTGCCGGCCGACACCAAAGCGATCGTGCTGTCGGTCTCGGCGATCGGGCTGAAGTACCTCGAACTGGAAAAGGGCAGCTCGTCGAAGACGATCAAGGCCGGCCATGAGATCCCGGTCAGCCAGACCAAGGAACCGGTCGACATCGACCAGCTCTTCAACATGTTCGACGAAAAGACGCGCACGGCGATTCAGCAGAACACGAACAACTTCGGCGACGGGCTCGCCGGGCGCGGGCTGGGGCTGAACGAAACGATCCACACGCTGCGCCCGCTGCTGCAGCATGGAATACCCGTATTGCGCAACCTCGCCTCGCCGCAGACCGACCTCGCGAACTTCTTCCCGGCGCTCGAGCGCGTCTCCGAACAGGCGGCGCCGGTCGCTCAGCAGCAGGCCGAGTTCTTCACCGAGCAGGACACGTTCTTCAAGGCCTTCGCGAGCGTCGCGAAATCGCTCGAAGAAGCGACCGAGGGTGGCCCGCCGGCGCTCGAACAGGCGATCTACTCGCTGCCGCATGAGGCGGCCTTCACCGAAAAGAGCACCGAGTTCATGCGCCTGCTGCGTCCGAGCGCGAAAGCCCTGACGACGGTCGCGCCGCCGCTTGGTCACGCGATCGCGGTCGGCGCGGTAAACCTGCGCGAAGCGACCAAGCTGAACGACGCGCTTTCCGAATCGGCCGTGGCCTTCCAGCAGTTCGCGGAAAACCCGGTCGTCACGGCGGGCCTTGAAGACTTCACGCAGACGCTGCAGTACGGCAACCCGCTGCTCGCCGGCCTCGCCCCGGTCCAGGCCTACTGCAACTACGTCACGCTGACCTTCCGCAACCTCGCCAGCCTCGAGTCCGAGAACGTCGGCGTCGGCACGGTCAACCGCGCGGCCGCGAAGCTCGCGCCGCTCGGCCCGAACAACGAGGGCTTCCCCTCAGCCGTGCCGGCGAACGGCCCATCCGTCGAAAAAGCGGCCCTCGGCTCGACGGCGATCGTCGACAACAACCACCTGCACGTCAACCCCTATCCGAATGTCGGTGGCCCAGGCCAGGCAAAACTGTGCGAAGCGGGCAACGAGCACTACGAAGTGGGCAAGCTCGTCGACGGCAACAACAGCCCGGCGAACGTCGACAAGAACCGCGAATTCACCGGCCGCGAACAGGACTTGTTCGGCGAAAAGTACCCGGCCGCGACGCTCAAGGACCTCGGCATCTCGACCGCGCCGAAGACGAAGAAGAAGACGACGAAGACGGGAAAGAAGAAGTGAGCCGTTTCCGCCTCTGGCGCCGCCACGACGAAATCCCCGTCGTCGAGCTCAACCGTACGAGCCCGGTCCGCTTCGCGATCGTGTTTCTCGTGATCGTCGCGATCGCGATCTACTTCGGCTTCACCAAGCACCTGCCGTTCAAACACGGCTACCGCCTGAACGCGCAGTTTGCGAGCGCGCTGAACATCAAAGGCAAGTCGCCGGTGCGGATCGCCGGCGTCAATGTGGGCAAGGTCACCGCCGTCAAGCGCGATGGCTCGACGGCGCTCGTGAGCATGGAAATCGAAGGCCGCGGACTGCCGATTCACTCCGACGCGACGGTCAAGATCCGTCCGCGGATCTTCCTCGAAGGAAACTGGTTCGTCGAACTGCAGCCGGGCAGCCCCTCGGCGAAGACGCTTTCGTCGGGCTCGACGCTGCCGAGCACGCAGTCCTCGGACCCGGTGCAGATCGACCAGGTGCTCGACGCACTGAACACCGACACCCGTAAGAACCTGCAGGACTTCCTGATCGGCTACGGCAACGGGCTCGTGCGCAAGCCCTCGGCCGCCGACAACGCCGAACAGGACGCCGACGTGCGCGGGATCAACGCCGCCGAAGCGCTCAACAAGACCTACAGCATCGCGCCGTCAGCCGAGCGCGGCGGCGCGATCGTCAACCAGGCGATCGGCGGCACCGAGACACACGACCTCTCAAAGCTCGTTCAGAGCGTCGGCAAAGTGACTGCAGCGCTCAACGTGCACGAGCAGCAGCTCGGCGAACTGATCGGCAACTTCAACAGCTTCTTCCACTCGTTCGCGGCGCAGTCGAGCAGCCTGCGCAGCGCCGTCGCGGTGCTGCCCAGCTCACTGCGCAAGATCACCGCGGGCCTGCGCGAACTGGACGCCGCGTTCCCGCCGGCGCGGACGTTCGCGCTCGACATTCTGCCGGGCGTGAACAGCACGCCGCAGACGGTCACGGCGCTGCTGCCGTGGATCGAACAGGTCGAAGCCTCGCTCGCGCCGACCGAGCTCGGCGGCGTGGCCAACGGGCTGCTCGAAGCGACGCCGCCGCTGGCGCAGCTCACCGCCGAACAGACCACCTTCCAGGTGCAGACCGAAGCGTTCAACAAGTGCCTGACGAAAGTAATCATCCCGGCCGGCAACACCCGCTTGCAGGACGGGACCTCGACTTCGGGCGTGGAGGACTACAAGGAGTTCTGGTACGGCCTGACCGGCCTCACCGGGATCGGTCAGACCTTCGACGGCAACGGCGCGCTGACGAAGTTCCTGCTCGGCAGCGGTGGTCCGACGATCCGCTCGGGACCGTCGACCGTCGAGGGCAAGAACATCAACGGCCTGAAGCTGGTCGCGCACGCCTCGCTTCAGCCCGAAGGCACGCGCCCAGCGTTCCCCAAAACCGAGCCGGCCTACAAGCCGCTCGTGCCGTGCTACACGCAGGCGCTGCCTGAATTCAACGGTCCGCTCTCACAGGGCCCAGCGGACGGTTCCGGATAATGGCTGCGACTGAGCCAACACCGGCACCCGGGCACAAACGCGAAGGCGGCCTGTCCGTCCGCGACCAGATCGAGCGCTACCGCACGGCGTTCATCGCGGTCGTCACGATGGTCGTGATCGCGGCGGCCGTCGGCGGATACATCCTCGCCCATGAGAACCTCAAGCTCCCGGGCTGGGTGCCGGTGCTCGGGCGTGATTACTACACGCTGAAGGCCGACATCCAGACCGCGCAGGCGGTCACGCCCGGCCAGGGCCAGGCCGTGACGATCGCCGGTGCGAAGATCGGGGAAGTCGGCAGCGTCGACCTGCGCAACGGCGTGGCCACGATCACGATGAGAGTGACGCCGAAATACGCGCGCATCTACCGCAACGCGACGTTGCTGCTGCGCCCGAAGACGCAGTTGCAGGACATCACGGTCGAGGTCAACCCGGGCACGCCGGGCGCAGGCAGACTGTCGAGCGGTTCGACACTGCCGCTGTCGCAGACCGCGCCGAACGTCAACTTCGACGAATTCCTCTCATCGCTCGACGCCGAAACGCGCGCCTACCTGCAGGAGCTGCTGGCGGGCGCCGGCGAAGGCTTCAAGAACAACGGAAAGGCCTTCTCGGCGACGCTCAAGCGCTTCTACCCGCTCACGCGCGAGGTCCGGGAAATCACCAAGGAACTGACGGCACGCCACGAAAACATTGCGCGCTCGATCCACAACTTTCGTCTGCTGATGGAAGCGCTCGGCGGCAAGGACAAGCAGTTGGCTGAGCTGGTCGACGCCTCCAATGCCGTATTCGCGACGTTCGCCAAAGAGGACCAGAACGTGCAGAGCACTTTGCACCTGCTGCCCGGCGCGCTGACCAAGGCCCGCAGTGGCCTGGGCAAGCTCGCGACGGCGGCGCACGTGCTCGGGCCGACGCTGCACGAGCTCAAGCCATTCGCGAAGGCGCTCGGCCCGGCCAACGAAGCCACTCAGCAGACGACGCGCGCGACGACACCGATCATCAAGAACCAGATCCGCCCGTTCGCGCGCGAAATCCTGCCGACGATCGACCAGATCGCCCCGAGCACGAAAGCCCTGGCGGAAGCGTTCCCGAAGCTGGCCACGAGCTTCGGCGTGTTCAACGAATTCTTCAACGAGATCGCCAACAATCCGGGCAAGAACCAGGGCGGCTTCCTGTTCTTCCTCGACTGGGCCAACCACAACCTCAACAGCGTCGTCAGCTCGAGCGACGCCAACGGCGTGCTCGGCCGCACCCTGGTCTACTTCAACTGCGAAGTGGCCCCACTGCTCGAACACGTCGCCGAAGTCAATCCGAACGTGAAGCTGCTGATCGGCCTGCTGCAGCCGCCCAACGCGCAGACGTGCGCCAGCCAGGGCCTCGTCAAAGGCGCCACGGGCAGCGCAGCTCACAGTCTGAAGAAGCCCAAGTCGCCGGGCGCGAAACTGCTGAACGGCCTCACGCCGGCGTTCGGCGCGACGGCGAAGACGCCGAAGAAGGCCGCCGCCAAGACGCGCGGCCGCCGCAAGGCGAAGGCCGCCGGCGGCGCCAAGGGGGGTGCTCGCTAAATGCAGAAGCGTGCGCCGACCCTCGGCAACATGATCGTGATCATCCTGTTCGTGCTGAGCTGCTTCGGTCTGCTGCTGTTCCTGTGGGAGTCCTTCGGCGGTCCGCTGCCGCTGAAGCCGAAGGGCTACCGCATGACGGTCTCCTTCCCCGCCTCGCTGGCGCTCGCCGAACAGTCGGAAGTGCGCATCAGCGGCGTTGACGTGGGACGTGTGGTCGCCCTGAACTCGAGCAAGGTCGGCCGCACGAAGGCGGAACTGGAAATCAACAAGAAGTACGCGCCGGTTCGCGCGAACATGCACGCGATCCTTCGCCAGAAGACGCTGCTCGGCGAGACCTACGTGCAATTGATCCCGCAGCAGGGCGGCCACAGCGGGGCGTTCCTGAAGGACAGCGGGGAACTACCCTACGCCCAGGTCGAACCATCGATCACGCTCGACGGGATCCTCTCTGCGTTCGATCCGAAGACGCGCCGCGACTTCCAGATCTGGCAGCAGTCGGTCGCCGAAGGGATCAACGGGCGCGGCGAACAGATCAACGCCGCCTTCTCCTCGCTGCACCCGTTCGTCGAACACGCCAACACGCTCGTCGGCGTGCTCGACTCCCAAGAGGGGGCCGTGCGAGCGCTGATCAAGAACACCGGCGTCGTGTTCGACGCGCTGGCCAGTCGCGACCATCAGCTGCAAGGGCTGATCGTCAACGGCGAGCACACCTTCCATGCCCTGTCGGAAAGCAGCCAGGCGTTCGCCTCCGCCTTCCGCGCGCTGCCGACGTTCCAGAAGAACTCGCGCAAGGCGCTGAAAGAACTCGACCGCTTCGCCGACGACGCGAGCCCGTTCCTCGACGAATTCCGCGTGGTCGAGAAGAAGCTCGGGTCATTGCTCAACGCGGCCAAGCCGTTCGCGCCGCAGTTCGACAGCTTCCTCACCTCGCTCGGTCCGCTGACGAAGGCGGCCAAGAAGGGGCTGCCGCTGACGAGCAAAGCGCTCGGCCTGACGACGACCCAGCTCGAAAACTTCCGCCCCGTGCTGCACAACTTCGACCCGCTCCTGCAGTACCTCTCCCAATACATCCCCGAGGCGCAGGCCTTCTTCGCCAACTTCACGGCGGTCACGCAGGCGCACGGTAAGAACACGAACACGCCCGGCGGTCCCGCGCAGCACTACCTGACGGCGATGAACACGCTCACGCCTGAGAGCCTCACTGTCTACTCCCAGCGCCCCGGCAGCGATCGAGCAAACCCGTACTTCAAGCCGGGCGCCTTCAGCTCGATCGCCAACGGCGGCCTGCAGGTCTTCAGCAACAGCGAATGCTCGAACGCCACGCCGTCGATCAGCGGCCCGCCGAGCGCGACGATCTCCCAGGGACTGATCGACGAACTGGTCGGGGCCAAGGTCGCCAACGCGCCGGAAACGCCCAACGCGGTCCCGGCACCGGCCTGCAACCAGCAGGGACCGTTCACGTTCAACGGCTTCACCGGGCAGTTCCCGCACGTCGTCTACGGTGGAAAATGATGAGTAGCGAAGAGCAGTACAACGACTACCAGTACCACTCGACGGGGCTCGACCTGAGCGGCGATCCGGACGCGGGCGACTGGTCGATCCGCTGCACCGACGTGCATAAGCGCCTCGGGGGAGTGCCCGTGCTCAACGGCCTCACGCTGGCGATCCCGGACAACACGATCACCGTCGTGCTCGGTCCGTCGGGAACGGGCAAGAGCGTGCTGATCAAGCACCTGATCGGGCTGATGTTCCCTGACTCGGGCGACATCGTCGTGCACGGCGAACACGTGCCGCGGCTGACGATGCCCAAGCTGCTGAAGCTGCGCCAGCGGATCGGCGTGCTGTTCCAGGACGGCGCCCTGTTCGGCTCGATGTCGGTGTTCGACAACGTCGCGTTCCCGCTGCGTCAGCACACCGACCAGGGCGAGGCGCAGATCGTCAAGACGGTGACCGAGCGGTTGACCGACGTCGGCCTGGCCGAGGCGATGGACGACGCTCCCTCGCAGCTCTCCGGTGGCATGCGCAAGCGTGCCGGCTTCGCGCGCGCGCTCGTGATGGAGCCCGACATCGTGATCTTCGACGAGCCCGACTCCGGCCTGGACCCAGTGCGCACGGCGCTTTTGTGCGACCTGATCCAGGAGATGCACCAGATCCACAAAGGCACCTACATCGTCGTCACGCACAACATCGCCTCGGCGCGGCAGATCGGCGAATACATCGCCGTGCTGTGGAAGGGGCGGATCGTCGAGGCGGGCGACGCCGAGCGGATGTTCTCCTCGGACAACGCCTTCGTCCGGCAGTTCCTCAGCGGCTCTGCAGAGGGCCCGCTGACGATGGACTGAGTTTCCCCTCCACATCCGTCGCCGGTCTATGCGAACATATGTTCGCCCATGATCGTATGCGTCCGACTCCCCCGTTTCGAGCTGGTCCTCGCCGCCGGAGGAGCGCGCGAGCTCGTCGGGCGGGCGCTGGCGATCGCGCCGTCACCGGGCTCGGAGCAGCGCATCGGGGAAGCCTCGGGAGCGGCCGAGGCGCGGGGGGTGCGCAGGGGTATGGCGCTTGGGGAGGCGCTTGCGCGCTGCCCGGACCTGGTGCTCGTGCCGCCCGATCCGGTGATGGTGCAGGAGGCATGGGAATCCAGGCTGCGTGGCCTGGAGGAGATCGGGGCGGCCGTCGAGTCGGCCCGCCCCGGTCTCGCCTACTTCGACACGGAGCCGCTGCGCGGGCTGCACGGCTCTGACGCCGCCACGATCGCGGCGGCGTGCGGCGCGGGAGCTTCGGGGGCGCTTGCTGGAGGCGGCCGGCGTGCGCGAGCCCCACGCTCGGCGGCGGGGAGCGAGGATCGCCACATGCGCGTCGGTGCCGGACCGACCCGCTTCTGCGCCCTGGCGGCGGCGCTGGCGGTCCGTTCGCGTCGTCCGCTGGTGCTCGAGGGCAAGGAGGCGCTGCGCTGGCTCGCCGGCCGCCCGGTCGAGCTGCTCGGCTTCCGCAGAGAGACCGAGCATCTGTTCGAGCCGCTGGTGCGCCTCGGCGTGCGCACGCTCGGCGAGTTGGCGCGCCTCGGCCGCCCGGCGCTCGCCGATCGCTTCGGCGAGGAGGGAGCCTTCGCGCACCGGCTCGCGTGCGGCGAGGACACGCCGTTGCAGCCACGCCTGCTCGAAGAGCGCTTGGAGGAGACGATGAGCGTCGGCGACGCGAGCTCGGGCCCTTCGCTGGAACGCGTTCTCGGAGTGCTTGTCGACCGGCTGCTGGCGCGCGGCGAGCGGCGCGGGCGCACGCTGCGTGCGCTCACGCTCTCCGCACGGCTGCTCTCGGGCGGGGGATGGCGCGAGCGCGTCGTCCTGCGCGAGCCGCTCGCCGACCGCGAGCGCATCTCGCTGGCGCTGTCGCTGCGGTTGCTGATGCTGCCGGCCCCGGCCGCGACGCTGAGCCTTTCCGTCGAGCGCTTCGGCCCTCCGGCGGGCGAGCAGCGAGCGCTGCTGGACGAGGCCCACGATGTGCGAATGGCGCGCCTGCGCGAGGCGGTCGCCCAGGTGCGCGCCGTAGGCGGGGAGAACGCGGCGATGCGGGCCGTCTGCGTGGATCCTGACTCGCGCGTGCCGGAGCGGCGAGTCGTGCTCACGCCGCTGCCGGGCTGATGGCCGTCACCGCGCGAGTCCAGCTGAACCTGCCTCGTCCCGCGCGGGTGCGCACGGGCGCGGAGGGCGTGCCGCTGCAGGTCGACGGGCGCACGGTCGAGCTGGTGCGCGAGTCATGGCTGGTGGAGGACCGTTGGTGGACGGCGCAGCCGCTGTGCCGGCGCTACTGGGAGGTCGTGACGACGAGCGGGCGCAACCTGGTCGTCTTCCACGACCTCGGTGGGGCACCGACGGCGCAGCCGTTGGCCACCGGCGACAGGCGCGCCGGCGGCTGGTTCGTCCAGGGGGCGTAGATGCCTGTGCACGAGCAGCGAGGACGCTGAGCGATGTCCACGCCGCCGACGCCACCGTACGTCGAGCTGCATTGCCATTCGGCCTACTCGTTCCTGGACGGCGTGTCGCTCCCGGACGAGCTCGCTCATCGTGCGCGCGAGCTCGGGCATACGGCGCTGGCGCTGACCGATCACAACTCGGTCTCGGGCTCGATGGAGCTGGCCCAGGTTGCACCGGACAACGGGATCAGGGCGATCCACGGCGCGGAGATCGATCTGAGCAGCGGCCGGCACCTCACGCTGCTGGTGCGCGACGGGCGAGGCTGGCGCAACCTCTGCCGGATCCTCACGCTGGCTCACGCGCACACCCGTGACGGTTCGGGGCGGCGTGAGCGGAGCGAGCCGGCGGTCGCGCTGGAGGCGGTGCTCGACCACGCCGAGGGTCTCGTATGCCTGACGGGCTGCGCCGGGCACTCGGCGATCGCGGCGGCGTCGCCGACGAGCCGGTAGCACGACGTCTGCTCGAGGCGTTCGGCGCGGAGAGCCTGCGCGTGGAGCTGCAGCGTCCATACGCGCGTGACGACCGCGCCCGCAACCGCGCGCTGGCGGCGTTCGCGCGGCGGCTCGGGGTGGCGTGCGTGGCCAGCGGCGACGTGCACGCGCATGCGCGCTGCCGGGCCGAGCTGCAGGACGCGTTCGTGGCACTGCGCAACCGCACGACGCTCGACGCCTCCGAGCCGCTGCGCCGCGGCAACTGCAGCCACGTGATGACCACGCCGCAGGCGATGGCGAGTCGCTTCGCCGACCATCCCGAGGCAGTGCGCGAGACGCTGGCGCTGGCCGAGCGGCTGACCTTCGATCTCACGCACGACCTCGGCTACCGCTACCCGGGGGCGGAGGATGCCGGCGCCGAGCGCAAGCTGGCCGAGCTGTGCGGGGGGCGCCTGCACGAGCGCTACGGGCAGCCGGACGCGACGCGCACGGAGGCGCAGGCGCGCCTGACGGAGGAGCTGAACGTGATCGGCAAGCTCGGCCTGGCCGGCTTCTTCCTGCTGCACCACGAGATGCTCGAGCTCTCGCGCGAGGTCGCACGCGAGGTGCGCGGACCGGACTCGGTGCGCGCCCTGCTGGCGCCGGGACGCGGGCGGGGCTCGTCGGTCTCCTCGCTGGTCTGCTACCTGATCGGGCTCTCGCACATCGACCCGATCGCCAGCCGGCTGACGCTCGGGCGCTTCCTGCACGAGGACCTGCGCGGCCTGCCGGACATCGACCTCGACTTCCCGCGCGACATCCGCGCGGTGTTGATCCCGCGCGTGCACGAGCGCTTCGGCGGCGAACGCGCGGCGCTGGTGGCGGCCTTCCCGACGTTCCGCGCACGCGGTGCGATCCGCGAGCTCGGCAAGGTGCTCGGCCTGCCGCCCGGCGAGATCGAGCGCGTGGCGCGCAGCGCTGAGCGCTACGGGGCGGCCGAGCACGACATCGGCGTCGCCGGTGGGGAGATGGGCGAGCGCGGGGAGGAGGACGAACGTCCTCGGCAGAATGCAGAGGCGACCCGGAGCCCGGCGGGCGGTGCGCCTCGCTCGGAGCGCTGGCGCTGGCTCGCGCGACTGGTCGAGGAGGCCTACGGACTGCCGCGCCACCTCTCCCAGCACTCGGGCGGGATGATCATCGCGACGCGGCCGCTGATCGACTGCTGTCCTGTCGTGCCGGCGGCGATGGAGGGCCGGCAGATGGTGCAGTGGGACAAGGACTCCTGCTCGGACGCCGGCTTCTTGAAGATCGACCTGCTCGGGCTGGGAATGCTCTCGGCGGTCGAGCGCTGTGTCGAGTCGATCGTGTAGCACGCGTGGCGAGCGCATCGACCTCTCGCGGATCCCGTTCGACGACAAAGAGACCTTCGACGCGATCGGCGATGCCGACACGGTCGGCGTGTTCCAGATCGAGAGTCGCGCGCAGATGCAGTCGCTGCGGCGCACGCGCCCGAGAGACCTCGACGACCTCGACGTGCAGGTGGCGATCATCCGGCCGGGGCCGATCCAGGGCGGCGCGGTCAACCCCTACATCGAACGCCGCCGGCGCCTGCGCGAGGACCCGGACTACGAGATCCCCTACGAGCATCCCTCGCTCGAGCCGGTCCTGCGCGACACGCTCGGCACGATCATCTTCCAGGACCAGGTGATGGAAGTGGCGCAGGCGATCGCCGGCTACACCCCGGGTGAAGCGGAGGGGCTGCGCCGGGCGATGAGCCGCAAGCGCTCGGAGGAGCTGCTGCAGAGCCATCGCGAGCGCTTCGTCGCGGGCGCCGCGCGCCACTCGGGTGCCCAGCTTCAGACGGCCGAGCGCGTGTGGCAGATGATCGAGGGCTTCGCGGGCTTCGGCTTTCCCAAGGCGCACAGCGCCGCCTTCGGGCTGCTCGCCTACCAGTCGACCTGGCTGCGCGTGCACTACGGACCGGAGTTCCTCTGCGCACTGCTGAACGAGCAGCCGATGGGCTTCTACGCGCCGGACAGCCTCGTGCACGAGGCCGAGCGCAGGGGCATCCCGATCCTGCGCCTTGACGTGAACGCCTCGCAGGCGGAGTGCACGGTGCAGGAGGGCGGCGTGCGCCTCGGCCTCGGCTACATCAAGGACGTGGGCGGGGAGGAGATGCGCGAGCTGGTGGCCGAGCGCGAGCGCGGCGGTCCTTTCGCGAGCCTCGGCGAGCTGGCGGGGCGGATCGGGGTGCGGCGCAGGACGCTCGAACAGCTGGCCTGGTCGGGGGCGTGCGACGAGATCATCGCCGCGCCGTGCTCGGGCGCCCGGGGGGAGGGGGCGATGCGCACGCTCGGCGAGGCGGACAGGCGCACGGTGCTGTGGCAGCTCGGGCTCGCCACAGCGGGGCATGGCGCGGGAGAGGGGACCCAGCTGGCGCTGCCGCTGGAGCTGCCGGCGGCTCCGCGTCTGCGCTCGCTCGGGCGCTGGCAGCGGCTGATCGCCGACTACGCGACCAGCGGGGTGACGGTCGGCGACCATGCGATGGCGATCCTGCGCGAGCGGCTGACGGCGCCGAGCGGCGCCGACCCGGTCGTGCTGGCGACGAGCGCGCAGCTGACGCGCCTGCCGAGCGCCAGCGCCGTTTCGATGGCGGGGCTCGTGATCGCGCGCCAGCGCCCGGGGACGGCGAAGGGGACGATGTTCCTGCTGTTCGAGGACGAGTTCGGCACGGTCAACCTGATCGTTCCGCGAGCGGTGTACGAGCGCCATCGCCAGCTCGCCCGCGCCGAGCCGCTGCTGTTGGCGCGCGGGCGCGTGGAGCGCTCGGAAGGGGTCGTCAACCTGCTCGTGCGCGAGCTGGCCGAGCTCGAGCGCTTCATCGTGGGCGGGGTCGAGGGCGAGGAGCGCGAGGCGGCGCTGGCGCGCGTGCACCAGTTGCCCGTGTCGTCGCAGGATGCGGATGCCGGCGAGGACGATGCAGCCGAGGTCGGCTCGAGCATGCGCGCCGTTGCGCCACCCATCCAGAGCTTTGCTATGGGTCGAAGGCGGTAGCGGCCCGCGCCTGGGACGCGGGCCGCCGTCGATTCTTCAGTGGGTGGTAAGCGTGCGCTGCGTGGCCTCGGCGTCGTTGACGGCCCAGGCGAGCCGCTCGATCAGCTGCTCGGCGGCGTGGTCGTCGGTGAGATGCACCGAGTAGACGCGCTCGTCGAGCAACACCGCCGTCTCTCCTTGGTCGGGCGCCGTGTCGCGCCGGTCGAGTGGGTCAGTGGTGACGATAATTCTGGGCATGATTCCCTCCTCGGGGGATCGGGTCATGTCCTCCCACGAGCACTGTTGCACTTTGCGCATCAAGCGAGGCTTAATTCTTGTGTCCATGGACATGCGTTGGGGTCTTGTGGCTACGCTGGGGCGCATCGTGCGATTGGGGAACACCGAGCTGGATGTGTATGGGCTGTGCCTCGGCGGCAACGTGTTCGGCTGGACGATCGACGAGCAGCGCTCGTTTGCGGTGCTCGACGCCTACGTGCAGGCGGGCGGCAACTTCATCGACACGGCCGACAGCTACGGCCGGCGCGGTCCGGGCGGTCCGGGGGAGTCGGAGCGGATCATCGGCCGCTGGATGGCGGCGCGCGGCAATCGCGAGGGGCTCGTGATCGCGACCAAGGTCGGCATGTCGCCAGATCTGAAAGGCCTCTCGGCGGACAACGTGAGAGCCGGCGCGGAGGCCTCGCTGGAGCGCCTCGGGATCGAGCGCATCGACCTCTACTACGCGCACGAAGACGACCCGCAGACGCCGCTGCAGGAGACCCTGGCGGCGTTCGGTGAGCTGATCGGGGATGGGCTGATCGGATACGCGGCGGCGTCGAACTACAGCGCCGAGCGGCTGCGCCAGGCGCTCGAGCTCGCCCGCCGCGAGGGTATGGCCGAGTTCGTCGCCTTGCAACCGCACTACAACCTGATGGAGCGCGAGTACGAGCAGGAGCTGGCGCCGCTGTGCGCAGAGGAGGGCCTGGCGTGCGTCCCCTACTTCGCCCTCGCGCGCGGCTTTCTCAGCGGCAAGTACCGCTCCGGCGGGGGGCAGGTGCAGAGCCCGCGCGCGGGAGGCGTGCAGGAGAGCTACGCCAACGAGCGCGGCTTCGCCGTGCTCGAGGTGCTCGATCAGATCGCCCGAGCGCACGAGGTCGCCGTGGCCTCGGTCTCGCTCGCGTGGCTACTCGCCAAGCCGACGGTGCTCGCGCCGATCGCGAGCGCGACCTCGCCCGAGCAGGTGGCCGAGCTGGTTGCCTCCGCCGAGCTCGATCTCTCGGGCGAGGAGCTCGCGCGACTCGACGAGGCGTCGGGATGAAGAAGCTCAGCCGGCCGGCGCCGGGCTGAAGCTGAGGCTGTTGCCGTCGGGGTCGACGATTGCCGGGCGCTCGCCGTCGCCGTCGAGCGTGAAGCGAATCTCGCGCAGTCCGGGGGCACTTGGTGGCGAAGGGCTCGCGCCCTGGCTCTGCCACGAGTTCAGCCCGATGTGATGGTGATAGCCGCCGGCCGAGAGGAAGGCGGCAGACGGCAGTTGGGCCTGCTCCTCCAGACCGAGCGTGTCGCGGTAGAAGGCGAGCGCGCGCGGCACGTCGGCGACCTTCAGGTGGACATGGCCGATGCCCGTGCCCGGCTCGATCGCCTCGCTCGCCGCCTCCAGCTCGCCGGGCGCCTGCGCGAGCAGGTCCTCGACGTCGAGCGGCAGCGTGACCATGCGCACGCCGTGCCCGCTCGGCGGTCGCTCCCACGTCTCGCGCGGGCGGTCGGCGTAGATCTCGATGCCGAGGCCGTCGGGGTCACTCAGGTAGAGCGCCTCGGAGACGCCGTGATCGGAGGCGCCGTCGATCGGCCAGCGGACGCGAGCGATCCGCTTGACCGTTTCGGCGAGCGCCGCGCGCGAGGGGTGCAGCCAGGCGACGTGGAACAGGCCCGTGTCGTGCGGCGAGAGCGGCGTCGGATCGGCGATTGCGCTCAGCTCGAGCGCCGGATGCGCCGCGTCGGCGCCGAGCAGCGCGCGCTCGTCCTCGCGGCGCAGCAGCGGCAGGCCGAGCACGTGCTCGTAGAAGTCGGCGCTGCGGGACAGGTCGCCGACGGCGAGGCGCACGGCGCCGATCTGCAGGGAGGAGTCGATCGGGGCGGGGCTCGCCATCGTGAAACTGAGCGTACTAACGCGCGTGCTTCGACCGACGCGCTCCGGACGGCTAAGCTCGCGGAGATGAACCTGCGCAAGCTCGGCTCGAGTGACCTCGAGGTCTCGGAGATCAGCCTCGGCTCGTGGCTGACCTACTCGGGCGGCGTCGAGCGCGAGCAGGCCAAGGCGTGCGTGCAGGCGGCGTTCGACGCGGGAATCAACTTCATCGACACGGCCAACGTGTATGGCCGCGGCGCGGCCGAGACGCTGCTCGGCGAGGTGCTGGCCGACTACGAGCGCTCCTCCTACGTGCTCGCGACGAAGGTCTTCTTCCCGATGTCCGACAGCGACAGTGGGCTCTCGGCGGCGCAGATCCACAAGCAGATCGACGCATCGCTGCAGCGCCTGCAGACCGACCACGTCGACCTCTACCAGTGTCATCGCTACGACGATCCGACGCCGCTGGAGGAGACGATGGCGGCGCTCACCGAGGTCGTGCAGGCGGGCAAGGCCCGCTACATCGGCTTCAGCGAGTGGCCGGTCGAGAAGATCGAGACGTCGCTGGCGATTCCGGGCGTCGAGCGCTGGGTGTCGAGTCAGCCGCAGTACTCGATGCTATGGCGCGCGCCCGAGGCCGAGGTGATCCCGCTGTGCGAACGCGAGCAGATCTCCCAGATCGTCTGGTCGCCGCTCGCCCAGGGTGTGCTCACCGGCAAGTACCTGCCGGGTGAGCCGCCGCCGTCGGACTCGCGCGCGGCGAGCGACAGCATGAGCGGCTTCATCGATCGGCTGATCGCACCGCCCGTGCTCGGGGCCGTGCAGCGCCTTCGGCCGGTCGCGGACGGGGCAGGACTGACGATGGCGCAGCTCGCGCTCGCGTGGGTGCTGCGCCAAGAGAACGTCGCCTCGGCGATCGTCGGGGCAAGTCGACCGGAGCAGGTGCACGCGAATGCTTCGGCGTCGGGCATCGTGCTCGACGAGGCCACACTTGCGGCGATCGACGCTGCGCTCGGCGACGCCTTCGTGCGCTGAGCCTCAGCGCTGCTGCACGACGAGCGTTTGAAAGGCGCGCCCGAGCGGGCCGCGCTCGTCGTGCAGCACGCCCTCGGCCAGCGCGGCGCCGCCCTCGTGCAGGTGCGTGCGCGCGTCGAGGCCGATCCAATTGCCCTGCGGCAGGCGCTGCAGGTGCACGGTCAGGTCGGCGTTGATGAAGAGGAAGCGATCGAAGGGGAGCGTGGCGCTGACGCCGTTGCAGAAGTCCGCCGTCGCCGCCAGTCGCGTGAGCGGGGTCAGCTCCCGGCCGGGCAGCAGCGGGTGGCGCAGGCGCTGCCACACGCGCCCCGGCCCGAGCCGCCACGGATCGTTCAGCCAGCGCATCTCCATCGCCGTGCCGGCGAAGCTCGCGTTGGTCGAGTCGTTGAGCGCGAAGCGCTTGTGCTCGCCCTCGGCGGGCGGGGGCATCGTCGCGGGCGAATCGCCCGTCGCCGTCTCGGGCCCTTGCTCTCCCGTCGCTTGCGCACGGGCCTCTGCGGCCGCGTTCTCGGCCTCCTCGGGAACGGCCTGCACGCGCAGCGCGCTGGCGCGGACGACCAGCTCGTCCCCGGCGCGCAGCTCGGCGCTCAGCTCCTGGACGCGGCGACCGGGTCGCGCGATGCTCGTGGAGAGCGTCAGCGGAGCCATCGGTATCGGTCGCAGGAACTCGAAGCCGAGCCGGCCGATGCGCAGCTCGGCGCCGGGCTGCAAGCGCTCGAAGGCAGCGGTGATCAGCGCGGCCGGCGCGCCTCCGTGCAGCGCGCGCGGGTCCCACGGACCGCGCGCCTGCTCGGTCGGGGTGAAGCGCTCGCCGTCTGCGACGAAGATGCTCTCGCTCATCCGATCGGCTCAGTCGGGCAGCGTCGCGATGAGCTCCTGCAGCGCCCGCGGGTCGCGCAGCGGTGGGCCGTGGCCGAAGCAGACAAGCGCCGGGTCGAGCTCGGCCAGCCTGCGTGCCGACTGGCGGTTGCGCGCGGGGTCGGGCGTGAAGATGGCCGGAGGCTCCTGCAGCCCACGCCTGCCGGTCATCAGGTTCATCCCGTTGAGCACGTCGCCGAGGATCAGCACGCGATCGGACGGACGCCAGTACGCGACGTGGCCGCGCGAGTGTCCGGGGACCTCGAGCACGGTGAAGCCGGCCACCTCGTCGCCTTCCTTCAGCGCACGCGCGACGGGATGTGGCGGTCCGGTCCAGAAGCGTTTCTGGAAGTTGTTGAGCCAGCCCGGCGCCTGGCTGTTGGAGATCGCGCCGGGCGTCTGCATCGCATGGACGTCGCCCTCGCCGCACCACAGCGGGATCTGCAGCCTTTCGCAAATCGCGTGACTGGCCCCTTGGTGGTCGGGATGGGCGTGGGTGAGCGCGTGTGCCGTGATCGTGCGGTCGCGCAGCTGGCGCATGATCCGGCCTTTGGCCTGCTTGGTCGCAGCGTCGATCAGCACGTCCTCGGCGAGGTACACGTTGATCGCGTTCGGCGGGAAGCCGCGCAGCAGGTAGAGGCCGTCGGCGAGCTGCTTCACGCGCTACTCCGCTTCCAGCGGCCTCGGCATGAGTGCGGAGATCGCGAGGCACGCACTGCGGTTACCTTGATTGTGGAACCGCCCTTGCCGCAAAGGTGGCTCACGAGGCTGAGCGTAACATAGCAGCGCGGCCGTGGCTCGCCGCGTCGCGCTTGCGGCGCGGCGATGCTCGCGCCGATTGCCGCTCCAGACTCTGGTCAGAGGACCGCGTTCAGCTCAAGCGGTTCTTCGCCGCTCATCGTCATTTCCAGCATCATCCCGGACTGTTCGAAGAACAAGTTTTCAAAGCGGGCTTCGAGGCTGATCGCTTCTTCTGATCCTTCCCCTACGTGCCGCACGTGCGGTTTCTGCACATTGCGTTTGGTGGCGGTGTATTTCAGCGTTTCTGCTTCGACGATCCTGTCGTTCTTGATCGACGCAAGGACGCCACCGCGCCAGTCTACTTTTACGCCGATGTCGCATTTCACTTGGAGGAGAACACCTTCATAGCCGGGAGCGGCCCTCAGAGCCAGGGCGGTGCGTCTTTTCGCTTTGTTTTCCCAATTCACTTCCCCAACCAGTGGATTCGATTCCACTTCGCCTTCTTTCAGACCGGAGGTAGTGCACTGGTGCATTATCTTGCAACCGCGAAAGAGAATGGTGGTGGCAAGCTCTTTGTTATTCGTACCGGAGACGAATTCGCCGGAGCTCTGCTCACTTGCGCAGGACATTTTGTGGCCGCGTTCGGTTTCGATCTTCATCGCGCCGCCGGTTGTCGTGAATTTGTTGTTCGCGCCCGGCCCCGGTTCCCATTCGTATCTGCCCTTCTTGGCTTCTTCTTCTGCGGTTACGGATTTGGTGCATTTCGGGTCGCGGTACTTGCCGTGGTAGGTTTTTTCCACCGCAACCTGTTTGACGCAGCGACCGAATTCCGGAGCTTCCGCAGAAGCGACGGCACAACAGGCGAGCGCGACGACGGCCGCGCCGGACAGACACCCCACAAGTCGGCTCACGAAGTTCCCCTCTCCCGAGCGCCTCAGCTTACTTCGAGTCTACTCCCAGGAGAAGCCGCGCACGGCGAAGAACAGGCCGAACACGCCCCACAGGGCGATCACGGCGAGAGCGTCCAGATGGCTGCCGAGCCCCGAGCCGGTGATGAACGCGCCGTACAGCCCGTCGATCAACGGCTTCAGCGGCAGCGCTTCGGCGATCTGGCGCAGGAAGCCGGGGGCGCCGGCGGAGTCGAACACGTAGAAGGAGATGAACACGACGGGCAGGAACACGGCGTTGACGTAGGCCGCGGTCGACTCGAAGTTGGGGATCGCGTGGGCGAAGGCGACGCCGAGCGCGGCCAGGCTGACGACGCCGACGAGCACGAATACGATCAGCTCGAGCCAGTCCTGTGGCCAGCCGATGCCGAAGATCAACTTGCCCGCGAGGATCACGATGCCGATCTGCAGGGCGGTGTTGGTGACTGCGTTGGCGGCTACGCCGGCGAAGTAGGAGAGCGTCGGCAGCGGCGTGCCGCGGATCCGCTTGAGCACGCCGCGCTCGCGCAGGAAGACGATGTTGTAGGCGAGCGCCGTGAACGTCGTCGACATCACGCTCATGCCGGCGATCGCCGGCAGCAGCTTGTTCAGCTCGCGTCTGATTGCCGGCGAGGATCGCGCCGCCCCCGGCGAGGAACAGCAGCGGCAGCAGGAAGTTGAAGAAGGCAGCGCTCGGGTTGCGCCAGAACATGCGCCGCT
This sequence comes from uncultured Solirubrobacteraceae bacterium, assembly GCA_963717665.1. Taxonomy (GTDB): domain Bacteria; phylum Actinomycetota; class Thermoleophilia; order Solirubrobacterales; family Solirubrobacteraceae; genus Palsa-744. The sequence goes on along the minus strand of OY970348.1, from coordinate 1,206,653 downwards.
CGAGGCGATACTGGCGCCAGCCGAGGGTAAGCGTCTCAGCCATCGTGCGCCTCTCCGACCGCCGCACGCGGCCCGGCGGCGGCCTCACCGTCGGCGTCGGCCGTCAGCTCGAGGTAGACGTCCTCGAGCGTCGGGCGCCCGACGCTCAGCTCGTCGAGCTTCTCGCCACGGGCAAGCGCATCGGCTGTCAGCTCGCCAAGCAGCGCCGTCGGGTCGTCGGTCTGGCGCTCGACGAAGTTCCCGTCGCGGTCGCGGTAGGCGACGCGGTAGTGCGAGGCGCCGACGCCGAGCTCGCGCGGCGCCCCGATCGCGAGCACGCGTCCGTCCTTGACGATCGCGACGCGGTCGGCCAGCTCCTGCGCCTCGTCGAGGTAGTGCGTGGTCAAGAGGATCGTCTTGCCGAGGTCGCGCAGCTTGCGCACGGTCTCCCACGCGCTGCGCCGCGCCTCGGGGTCAAAGCCGGTCGTCGGCTCGTCGAGGAAGATCAACTCGGGGTCGCCGATCAGCGCGAGCGCGAAGTCGAGGCGGCGCAGTTGCCCTCCCGACAGCCGCCGGCTGCGCACGTCGGCCTTCTCCTGCAGCCCGGCCAGTGCGATCACCTCCTCGACGTCGCGCGGGTGCGGATAGAAGCTCGCCCAGTGGCGCAGCGCCTCGCGCGGCGTGATGTGGCCGTAGATGCCGCCCGACTGCAGCACGATGCCGATCTGGCGGCGCAGCGCGCGGCTGCGCCGGCCAGGGTCGTGCCCGAGTACGGAGACCTCGCCGCCGCTGCGCGAGCGGTAGCCCTCGAGGATCTCGACCGTCGTCGTCTTGCCGGCCCCGTTGGGGCCAAGCAGGCCGAACACCTCGCCGCGGCGGACGGTGATGTCGATCCCACGCACCGCTTCGAAGTCGCCGTAGCGCTTGCTCAGCGCATGAACCTCGATGGCAGCCGCCGCGTCGCTCACCGCACCATCATCTCAGCATCGCCGCGCAATCCGGCGAGCGAGCGCCTGCTACCAGTGCACGCCCCGCGTCAGCGTGGCCATCGCGATCTGCTCGAAGGAGGCGCGCTCCTCGGGCGCATCGTGCTGACCCTTGGAGGCGGCCGAGTCGGGGAACACGCGGTAGGCCAGGTGCAGGATGCGATCGACGGCCTTGGGCGAGAGCGCGTAGGCGATCTCGCCGGCCGTGCCCAGGCGTGTGCCCATGTGCTTCGGGCGCGAGCGCATCGCCTCGCAGATCATGTCGGCCGCCTCCTCGGGCGTGATCGCCGGGAAGGCGTCGTACATCGTCGTCGGCGCGATCATCGGCGTGCGCACGAGCGGCATGTGGATCGTCGTGAACGTGACGCCGTCGCCGACGACCTCGGAGGCGACGACGCGTGTGAATGCGTCGAGCGCGGACTTCGAGGCGACGTAGGCGGAGAAGCGCGGCGGGTTGGTCTGCACGCCGATCGAGGAGATGTTGACGATGTGCCCGGAGCCGCGCTCGCGCATGTGCGGCAGCAGGCCGATGATCAGCTTGACGGCGCCGAAGTAGTTGAGCTGCATCGTGCGTTCGAAGTCGTGGAAGCGGTCGTAGCTGAGCGCGATCGAGCGGCGGATCGAGCGGCCGGCGTTGTTGATCAGCATGTCCACGTTGCGGTGGTCGGCGAGCACGCGCTCGACCAGCCGTTCGACGGACTCCATGTCGGCGATGTCGGCGGCATAGACGTAGGCCGTGCCGCCGGCGGCGACGATTTCGGCGCGCGCCTCCTCGAGCTTCTCGACGTTTCGCGCGACGAGCAGCGGCACGCCGCCGGCCTCGGCGACCTTCAGCGCCGTCGAGCGCCCGATCCCGGAGGAGGCGCCGGTGATCATCACGTGCTTGCCGTCGAGCGCCTCTTTGAGCGTGCGCCCGGCGGACATGCTCGGCTCCATGTCGCGCTCCCAGTAGTCCCACAGACGCCCGGCGTAGTCGTGCAGCGCCGGCGGGCGCTCGAGCGCGGTACCCGCCAGCACGCGACCGGCTTCGCGCGTGTCGAAGCGCGGCACGAGCTCCATGTGCTCGAGCACCTCCTCGGGGATGCTGAGCTCGCGCAGCGCCAGTTTGCGCAGCTGGCGCCACGGCGGCAGGTCGAGCGCGAGCGTCAGCGGCCACTTGGGGATCGGGCCGGTCAGCCGTTTGTCGACGCTCAGTGCGATTCGCGGCGCATGCGCGGCGGTGGCGAACTCGTTGATCAGCTCATCGACGCGCTGGCGGCGCGGGTCGGTCAGGTGGAAGGCCTTGCCGTCGAGCTCGGGCTCGTGCGCGATGTGCTCGAGCGCGTCGACGACCCAGTCGACGGGCACGACGTTGGTGTTGCCGAGGTCCGGCCCGATCAGCGGCGCCCACTCGGGCAGCAGTTGCCGTGCGCGCTGGATCGCCTTGAAGAAGTAGTACGGGCCGTCGACCTTGTCCATCTCGCCCGTGCGCGAGTCGCCGACGACGATCCCCGGCCGGTACACACGCCACGGCACGTACGGCTGCTCGCGCACGATCCGCTCGGACTCGAACTTCGTGCGGTGGTAGGGCGAGGGCAGCTTCTGGCCCTCGTCGAACATGTCCTCGGTGAACAGGCCCTTGTACTCGCCGGCGACGGCGATCGAGGAAACGTGGTGCAGGTGCTCGGTGTCGACCGCGCGGGCCAGTTCGACGGCATGCGTCGTGCCGCCGACGTTGACCGCCGTGTTCAGCTCGGCCGGCGCCGTCATGTCATAGACGGCGGCGAGGTGGAAGAAATGTTTGATCTTGCCGCGCAGCTCGGCCACCTGCTCCTGCTCGACACCGAGCAGCGGGCGGCGCAGGTCGCCGATCACCGGCTGCACACGTTTGCCGGCGGCCGCGCCCGCGACGACGCTCCAGCGCGCGATCAGGTCCTCGAGGCGCTCGAGCGAGCTCTCGCGCACGAGCACGAAAACCTTGCCCTGGCGTTTGTCGAGCAGCTGCTCGACCAAGCGCTTGCCGATGAAGCCGGTCGCTCCTGTGACGAAGTAGGCCATCGCGGGCAGAGCCTACCTCTTAAAGCCAACCCTGCGCCCGTTCCGGGGCGATGTCTTGCTAGGCGCCGGCCCCGGCGCCGCCGCGGCCCTCGCCGGCGGCGAAGCGCGCGGCGCCGCGCGCGCCTTCCTCGTAGACCTCGGGGCCGGCCTGCGCCTCGAGCGCGAGCGCGTCGGCGAGCGGCAGTCCGAAGCCGTCGATCGCGGCTTTGCGATCGGCCAGCATCGTGCTCTGCGGAAATCGGGCCAGGCCCTCGGCGAGCTCGAGCGCCCGATCGAGGTGCGCGCCGGCCGGCACGACCTCGGTCAGCATCCCCATCTGAAGCGCCTCGCCGGCGTCGATCATGCGCCCTGTGAGGATCAAGTCGAGCGCGCGGCCGAGCCCGACGATGCGCGGCAGTCGCTGTGTGCCGCCATCGATCAACGGCACGCCCCAGCGGCGCTCGGGGTAGCCGAGCGTCGAGCCATCGGTGGCGATGCGCAGGTCGCACCACAGCGCCAGCTCGAGGCCGCCGGCGAGCGCGAAGCCCGAGATCGCGGCGATCGTCGGCTTGGACGGCGTCAGGCGAGTGAAGCCCATCGGGCCCTCCTCACTCATCAGCCGGCCGACGAATGTCTCCTGTGCCTTCAGGTCGGCGCCGGCACAGAAGGAGACGCCGCCGGCCCCGGTCAGCACCATCACGCGGGCATCGCCATCGGCCTCGAAGCGAAGATAGGCCTCGTGCAGCAGCTCGGCCGTCGGACCGTCGACGGCGTTGCGGCGATGCTGGCGGTCGATCGTGACGAGCGCGGCGGCACCGCGGCGCTCGTAGCTGACAGCTGGCGGCTCGGCTACCAACCGCCGCGCCAGCGGCCGTTGCTGAGGTCCGCTTTGTGCGCGACACGTGCTTCCTTGCGCTTTTCCAGCCGTTTCTGCAGCATGCTCATGAAGAAGATGAACAGCGGGAAGAACACGATCAGGATGAAGCCCGCGTTGGTGACGACTTTGTCGTCCGTCGTGCCGTAGAAGCCGCGGCCGTCGTTGTAGGCCGGGGCGGCCGCCGGGAGGGCGAGCGCGAGTAGGGCGGCCCAGACGAACACGGTTGTCCTGATGCGACGCATCTGGGTGGATCGTATCTCAGGAGGCGGGGGCGCTGCCGTGCAGGGTGCCGTGCGGAGCCCGTAAACGGCATCCAGCCTTCTGGCCGAGCCGGCCTTCGCTTCTGGATACAAAACGGCAAACGCTCCGGCCGCCACGGCAGTTACCGGGCCGGCCGTCCGGGCCGGCTGTTCGTGCGCCCTGGTATTACGAAGACCATGGCATTGCTGATCGCGTCGGACATGCACAAGGACATCGCGGGGCAGCCGCTCTTGCGCGGGGTGTCGTTCAAGCTGGAGCGCCGGGAACGGATGACGATCGCTGGGCGCAACGGGGCGGGCAAGACGACGCTCTTGCGGATGCTGGCAGGGGAGACGGGGATCGACCGGGGCGAGCTGAGCGTGGCGAAGGGCGTGCGCATCGTGCTGCACGACCAGCGCCCGCCGCGCGAGCGCGCGCTGGCGCTGCGCGACTACGTGCTGTCGGGTTGCGCCGATGAGCTCGCGATCGAGGCGGAGCTGGCAAAGCTCGAGGGGCAGATGGCTGAGGGCAGCATGGACGAGGCGCTGCTGGCGCGCTACTCGCGGGCGCAGGCGCGCCTGGAGGCGCGCGGGGGCTATTTGTGGCGCGACCGTGCAACGGTGATGTCGCGTGGGCTGGGGTTCAGCGAGACAGACCTCGACCGCCCGCTGGACACGTTCTCGGGCGGGCAGCTGACGCGCGCTTCGCTGGCGCGGGCGCTGGCGACGAACGCCGACGTGCTGCTGCTCGACGAGCCGACGAACCATCTCGACATCGAGTCGCTCGAGTGGCTCGAGCAGACGCTGATCGAGCTCGACGCGGCGGTCGTGCTGGTGGCGCACGATCGCTGGTTCCTGGAGGCGGTGGGCACGGCGGTGCTCGAGCTCGAGGCGGGCCGCTCGCGCTTCTTTGCGGGCACGTGGCACAACTGGCGCCGCGAGCAGGCGGCGCGCGAGATCGCGCTGGGCAAGGCGATCGACTCCCAGCAGGCCGAGATCGCGCGGATGGAGCGCTTCATCGAGCGCTTCCGCTACAAGGCGAGCAAGGCGCGCCAGGCGCAGTCGCGCGTGAAGAAGCTCGACAAGATCGAGAAGATCGAGCGCGACCCGCAGGACGGCCGCTCGCTGGAGTTCCAGTTCGCCGCGCCCGAACGCTCGGGGCGGGTGATCTTCGAGCTGCTCGACGGCCGCGTGCAGGTGGGCGGCGACGGCGGCACGCCGCCGATCACGCTGCTCGAGCGGGCCGAGCTGTGGCTCGAACGCGGCGAGCACGTCTCGCTGGTCGGTCCGAACGGCTCGGGCAAGACGACGCTGATCGAGACGCTCGCCGGCAAACACGAGCTGGCCGGCGGCAAACTGTCGAAGGGCCACAACGTCAAGGTCGGCTACCTCTCCCAGCACGCCGACGAGCTGGGGGCGGGAGGCGATCCGGGGCAGAGCTTGCTCGATGCGGCGCAGCGCGCGACGGGCCTCGCGCAGGGCAAGGCGCGCGCGCTGCTCGGACGCTTCCTGTTCTCGGGCGAGGACGCCGAAAAGCCGCTGGCGGCCCTCTCGGGCGGCGAGCGCAGGCGCCTGTCGTTGGCGATCCTCGTGCACTCGGGCGCCAACGTGCTGATCCTCGACGAGCCGACGAACCACCTCGACATCGAGAGCCGCGAGGCGCTCGAGGACGCGCTGCGCGCCTTCACGGGCGCCGTGCTGCTCGTCTCGCACGACCGCGCCTTGCTCGACGCCGTCGGCACGCGCACGGTGGCCGTCGAGGAGGGCTCTCTGCACAGCTATCTCGGCGGCTGGCCCGAGTATGTGCGGATTCGCGATGAGAAGTCTTCAATCGATAAGAAGGCGAGCACGCATGCTCTAAAGAGCAAGACCGGTCCGCATGCGGACCGGTCCGAGACCGCACATGTGCGGTCTCGCGGAGGGGCGCATGCGCCCCTCCGCCAGCCGTCGCATGCGACGGCTGGAACTACGAATGGATCGGATCCGGAGAAGAACAAGCCCAAGCAGAAGTCAAAGCCGAAGGGCCCGTCGAAGAACCGCCTGTCCGATCAGCAGAAGGCAGAGCAGGCGATCGAAGCGGCCGAGGCGACGATGGCGGAGCTCGAGCAGGAGCTGGCAGACCCGGCGGCGTGGGCGAGCAAGTACGAGTCGGCCAAGTCAGAAGCGCGCCACACGGCGGCCAAGCGGGCGATCGAGCAGGCCTACGAGCGCCTGGAGTCATTGATCGACTGAGCGTGTCGGGCGCACCGCGCGAGCGCTGAGCCGGGTGCTGCGCCGTAGACTTGGGGCATGGAGTTGAAGACCGCGCGCAACATCGCGATCGTGCTGGTGATCGCCGCCGCCGTGTTCCTGCTCCCGGGCGGCGGCAAGGCGGCGAGCACGTTCGAATCGGTGCTGCTGATCGGCTTCGGTGTCGGCTTCGCCTATCTCGGCCTGCGCATGTACCGCGAATACCGCGTGCAGCTGCACGGCCTCGGAGACCGCTACCGGGCGATCCTGTACGGCTCGTTCGCGCTCGTCGCCTTCCTGATCGTCGGCTACACGCGGATGATCAACCACTCGCGCACGATCTTCGGTGTGCTCTGGTTCGCGCTGCTGCTGGCCGTGCTGTACGGCCTGATGACCGTGTATCGCCGCTGGCGCAGCTACTGACGCACAGCGCTCGCGCCGCGGTTGGACCGCCTCGTATCCTCGATTGAGATGCCCACCGAGACGATCGAGGGAGACGCGCAGGCGCGTACGAGCCTGGCCGAGCAGCGCCGCGCGCTGCCCGATCAGCCCGGCGTTTACCTGTTCCGCGACGGCAAAGGCCGCGTGATCTACGTGGGCAAGGCCAAGTCGGTGCGCAAGCGCGTGGCCTCGCACTTCTCCAAAGCCCAGGTGCCGAGCAGCCCGGGGCACGCCGAGATGGTGGCGAGCACGGAGAGCGTCGAGTGCGTCGTCGTCGCGACCGAGGCCGAGGCGCTGCTGGCCGAGCAGAGCTTCATCAAGCAGTACCGCCCGCGCTTCAACATCCGCCTGCGCGACGACAAGTCCTACCCGTTCATCGCGATCTCGCTCGACGAGGACTTCCCGCGCGTCTACTTCACGCGCGAGCGCCACCGTACGGGCCGCGCCTACTTCGGCCCGTACTCCAACGCCAAGCGCGTGCGCGGCACGCTCGAGGTGCTCGCCAAGGTGTTCATGTTCCGCTCTTGCACCGGGCCCGAGCCGGGGCGCCGCAGCGGCAGCCCGTGCCTGGACTACTACATCAAGCGCTGCGAGGCGCCCTGTGTGGGCTACGTCTCCAAGGAGGAGTACCGCGCGAGCATCGACGGCGTCGTCGACTTCCTCTCGGGCCGCTTCAAGGAGATCGAGCGCGAGCTCGAGCAGCGCATGCGCGCGGCCGCCGGCGACAGAAGAGTTCGAGCAGGCGACGGTCGAGCGCAACCGCCTGCGCGCGGTGCACTCGCTGCTCGAGCGCCGGCGCGTGGCCAACGAGTCGGTCGGCACGTTCGACGCGATCGCCGTCGCCGTCGACGGCCGCGAGGCCAACGCGCAGATCTTCCAGGTGCGCGACGGCGTGCTCGTCGGATCGCCAGTCCTTCTACCTCTCCAACGAGACCGAGCGCAGCGTGGGGAGGTGGCCGAGGAGTTCATGCTGCAGTACTACGCCGGGCACATGTCGATCCCGGCGCTGCTCGATCGTGCAGGCGCGAGGTCGGCGAGCGTCCGGTGCTGGCCGACGCGCTGGCGCGCCGGCGCGAGCGGACCGGTCGAGCTGCGCGCGGCCGAGCGCGGCGAGAAGCGCCGCATCCTCGAGCTGGCCGAGCGCAACGCCCGGCTCGCGCTCGACCAGGAGCGGCTGAAATCCGAGCGCCGCCGCCAGAGCCGCGTGGAGGCGCTCGAAGGCCTGCAGCAGGCGCTCGGCCTCGACGTGCCGCCGATCCGCATCGAGTGCTTCGACATCTCCAACCTCGGCGGCACGCACACGGTCGCCTCGATGGTCGTCTTCGAGGGCGGCGCGCCGAAGAAGTCCGACTACCGCCGCTTCAAGATCCGCTCGCTCGCCGAGGGCGTCCTCCGACGACTTCGCGGCGATGGCCGAGGTGCTCGGCCGGCGCTTCGCGCAGTGGGAGCGCCAGGCCGACCTGTCCCCGCACGACCCGGCCTACGACGCGAGCTTCGCCTCGCTGCCGAACGTCGTCGTGATCGACGGCGGCAAGGGTCAGCTCGCGGCCGGCCTCGGACCGCTGCGCGGCTTCCGCGACCGCGGCGTCGCCGTGATCTCGCTGGCCAAGCGGATCGAGGAGGTCTTCATCCCCGGCCGCCGCGCGCCGCTCGTGCTCGACCACGCCACGCCCGAGCTGCAGCTGCTGCAGCGCGTGCGCGACGAGGCGCACCGCTTCGCGATCACCCACCACCGCGGCCGCCGCGACAAGGCGATGACGAGCTCGCTGCTCGACGAGCTGCCCGGCGTCGGCCCGGCGCGCAAGCGCGCGCTGCTCGCCCACTTCGGCTCGCCCGAGGCGCGTCGTCTCGGCCTCGAGCGAGGAGCTGCAGGCCGTGCCCGGCCTGCCCGCCAAGGTCGCGCGCGAGTTGTACGCGTATCTGCATAGAGCAGGCTGACGCCGGGCAGGCTCAGGGCTTAGGTCTTTTCTGCCTTCGCCGGTGCGGCACGGCACGATCAGGCGACGAGAGCGCATCGCCCGTCGGGCTCGCGAGCCGGCGCTCGAGGTCGGTGAACGCCTCGATGATCTCCGGTGCCTCGTACGCGCGATTGCGCCTGCCGATGGTGATCTGGCGCAGGATGCCGGCTCGAACGAGACGCTGAATTGCTTCACTGGCCGGCTTGAACGTTCGTCCGAGCAGTGTCGCCGCGCTCTCGGCCGTGAGCACAGGGGCACCCGAAAGCCGCTGAAGCAGGAGGTCTGTCGCCGAGTTGGCACGGATGCGACCGACGCGCTCACGCCATTGCTTCTCCAGGCTTGCCGCTCGCAACTCGAAGGTAGTCGCGTCGGCGACCGAGCGGGCGCACGCGCCGGCGAACGTTGCTATCCAGGTATTCACGCCGCTGATCGCCTCGGGCGAGCTTGCCGGCCCGACGTGTCGTGTCGCGGTGAGTCCGCCCACGTAGTCCCTGGTCAATGTTGCAAGCACGAGCGACACCGGCGGCAGGACGCGCAGAGCGAGCCCCCTGCGACGGAGCACGAGGTGGATCATCGCGCGGCCCGCGCGGCCGTTTCCGTCGACGAAGGGGTGGATCGTCTCGAACTGCGCGTGAGCGATCGCCGCTTGTACGACCGCGGGGAGCTCATCGCTGTTGCAAAAGGCGCAGAGGTCGTCCATCAGCTCGACGACGAACTCCGGCGGCGGAGGAACGTAGTCGGCGGAGCATGGGTTGTAGTCGCTCCCCCCGATCCAGTTCTGCTCCTGCCTGAAGTTGCCTCCGTACGGCTCGAGACGCGTGCCGGCGAGCAGACGTCGATAGATCTCCAGGAGCAGATCCACCTCGATCTCGTCTTCGAATCCGATCTGCTCTACGCCGTAGAGCATCGCGTCGATGTTGCCGAGCACCTCCGAGGCCGTCACGTCAGACGATGGCTCGCGCATCGAACGGACAGCATCGGCGCGTAGGAGACGTTGGGCGCCGATCTGCAAACCCTCGATTCGCGATGAGGCCACAGACTCCGCGCGCAGCAGGATCCGCGCGAGGGCCTCCGTATCGACGAGCGCCGCCGCCTCGGCGTTCAAGTGGTTGATCGCAGCTTCGCAATCGGCAACGTCGGCGGCCACATCGCCATCGAGCAGAAACCGACGGCCGACCAAGGGATCGGGCAAATACGCTGCGTAATCACAGGCGCGGCGGTCTCGACGCGACACACCGCTGTCGGCGACCCGACTCTGCCACTGGCGATTCAAAAGCTCCGACACGGTGGTCTCTTGTTAGAGCTTAGTATATAAGCTCCAATAAGGAAGCACAGGATGGGAACGGACGGCCCAACCCAGTGATGCTTGGGCAGAACCGTGGGGGCCTGGTCGGACCTGGAATATTCCCTGCACTTCTCCGGAACATGACACTCTCGCCGCCGGGTGGCGCACAATGTGGGAATGGCCGTCATACGACCGCTGCGTCCGCTGCGGGGTGCAGCTGAGCGAAAGGCCGAGCACCCGCGCCCTGTCGTGCAGACGCGGCTTCAGGATCTCGTCGTGATCACGGGCTTCTCCGGCGCCGGCAAGTCGACGGCGATGAACGTGTTCGAGGACGCCGGCTACTTCTGCGTCGACAACCTGCCGCCGGAGATGATCCGTTCGCTGGTCGAGCTGTTCGTGCACCAGGGCTCGAAGGTCGAGCGCGCGGCGGTCGTCTCGGACGTGCGCGGCGGCGTCTACTTCGAGGCGCTGCGCGCCGTCGTCGACGACCTCGACGCGCTCGGGCTGACCCACCACGTGCTGTTCCTCGAGGCCGCCGAGCAGACGCTCGTGACGCGCTACAAGGAGACGCGCCGCCGCCACCCGCTCGCGCCGGAGGGCAGCGTCGCGGCGGGCATCGCCTCCGAGCGCGCGCTGCTGGCGCCGTTCCGCGAGCACGCCGACCTCGTGATCGACACGACCGGAATGACGACGGCGATGCTGCGCGGCAAGATCGCCGACGAGCTACTGCCGCGCAAGGCGGCCGGGAGGCTCGCGCTGACGTTCATGAGCTTCGGCTTCAAGCACGGCCCCCCGCGCGAGGAGGACCTCGCATTCGACGTGCGCTTCCTGCGCCAACCCTCACTACGAGCCGGACCTGCGCGAGCTGACCGGCCTCGACCAGCCGCGTTGTCGACTACATCGCGCGCGACGGGCGCCTGGAGGAGTTCTACGCGCGCCTGCACGGGCTGCTCGACTTCCTGCTGCCCCAGTACGTGGCCGAGGGCAAGTCGCACCTCGTGATCGCGATCGGCTGCACCGGCGGACGCCATCGCTCGGTCGCGATCGCCGAGCACCTCGCCGAGCGCTATCGCGAGAACGACGATCTCGACGTCGCCGTGGCGCACCGCGACGTCGACAAGCGCCCGCGCGGGTCCTAGTCGGGCAGTTCGCTGCCCGAGCCGAGGCACGCACTCCGCGCGGTCCGAGCGTCCACGCGGGCCCGACCGGCCCCGAACGGCGCTGATAGCCTGCGCCGCGTACGCCGGGCGATGGGGGGTTGCCCCCGCGACCCGGCATCGTTCATTTTCGCTTCAGGAGGACTTACATGCCCGTTCGCGTTGGGATCAACGGATTCGGTCGCATCGGCCGGAACGTGTTCCGCGCCGCCAAGGCTCGGGGGCAGGAGATCGACCAGGCGATCGAGTGGGTCGCCGTCAACGACCTCACAGACGAGGCCACGCTCGCGCACCTGCTCAAGTACGACTCGATCCTCGGGCCCTACCCGGGCACCGTGGAGGAGCTCGACGGCGCGCTCGAGGTCGACGGCAAGCAGCTGAAGGTGCTCGCCGAGCGCGACCCCGCCGCGCTGCCGTGGGGCGATCTCGGCGTCGATGTCGTGATCGAGTCGACCGGCCTGTTCACCAAGTCGCGAGGCCGCCGCCAAGCACCTCGCGCAGGGCGCCAAGAAGGTAGTCATCTCCGCGCCGGCGACCGACCCGGACGCGACGGTCGTGCTCGGTGTCAACTTCGACGAGGTCTACGACCGCGACAAGCACGACGTGATCTCCAACGCCTCGTGCACGACCAACTGCCTGGCGCCGGTGGCCAAGGTGATTAACGACACCGTCGGCATCGAGCACGGTCTGATGACGACGATCCACGCTTACACGGCCGACCAGCGCCTGCAGGACATGCCGCACAAGGACCTGCGCCGCGCGCGCGCCGCCGCGATCAACCTGATCCCGGCCTCGACCGGCGCGGCCAAGGCGATCGGACTCGTGATCCCCGAGCTGCAAGGCAAGCTGAACGGTTTCGCGGTGAGGGCGCCGGTACCGACGGGCTCGGTCGTCGACCTGACCGTGCAGTGCGCGCGCGAGACGAGCATCGAGGAGGTCAACGCGGCGCTCAAGGACGCCGCCTCGAGCGGTCCGTTGCAGGGGATCCTGCAGTACACCGAGGACCCGATCGTCTCCAGCGACATCGTCAAGTCGCAGTACTCCTCGATCGTCGACTCGCTGTTGACGGCCGTGATGCAGGGGACGATGCTGAAGGTCGTCGCCTGGTACGACAACGAGTGGGGCTACTCCAACCGGCTCGTCGATCTCGTGCAGAAGGTCCTGTAGGGGCGCGCATGAGGACGCTGGACGACCTCGACGTCGATGGACGGCGTGTGCTGGTGCGCGTCGACTTCAACGTGCCGCTCGCCAAGGACGCCGAGGGGCGCCCGGTCGTGGCCGACGACACGCGCATCAAGGCGGCGCTGGGGACGATCGAGGAGCTGCGCTCGCGCGGCGCGAGCATCGTGCTCGTCTCGCACCTCGGCCGTCCCGAGGGCCGGCGTGAGGAGGACCTCTCGATGGCGCCCGTCGTGGCGCGCCTGCGCGAGCTGACCGACGCCACCGTGACGCTCGCCCCGGCCGTCGTCGGCGAGCAGGTCAAGGAGCTCGCCGAGCAGTTGCCCGCCGGCGAGCTGCTCGTGCTCGAGAACGTCCGCTTCGAGCCGGGCGAGACGAGCAACGACCCGGCGCTCGCGGCGGAACTGGCCGCCCTGGCCGACGAGTACGTCAACGACGCCTTCGGCGCGGCACATCGTGCGCATGCGAGCACAGAGGGCGTCGCGCACCTGCTGCCGCACGCCGCCGGGCGGCTGCTGCAGCGCGAGGTGAGCACGCTGGCAAAGATCCTGCAGCGCCCGCCGCGGCCGCTCGTGGCCGTGATCGGCGGCGCCAAGGTGGCCGACAAGATCGGCGTGATCGACCGCTTCCTGCAGATCGCCGACGTCGTGATCATCGGCGGCGCGATGTGCTTCCCGTTCCTCTGCGCCCAGGGGCACGGCGTCGGGGACTCGCTGTGCGACGCCGAGGACGTCGAGCACGCGCGCACGGCGCTGGCAAAGGCGACCGACCCGGGCCGCGCGAGCGTCGCGCTGCCGACCGACCTCGTGATCGGCCGGGAGTTCTCCGCCGAGGCCGAGCACCGCGTGCTCGACGGGATCGAGGTGCCCGAGGGCTGGATGGGCCTCGACATCGGTCCGGCGAGCGCCGAGCGCTACGCCGCCGAGATCGCCAAGGCCGGATCGGTCTTCTGGAACGGTCCGATGGGCGCGTTCGAGCTCGAGCCGTTCGCGGCCGGCACGCGCCGCGTGGCTGAAGCCGTCGCGCAGGCCCCAGGCGTGACGGTCGTCGGTGGCGGCGACTCGGCGGCGGCGCTCGCGCTGTTCGGCCTCGAGTCGGCCGTCGACCACCTCTCGACGGGTGGCGGCGCGACACTCGAGCTCGTCGAGGGGCGCGCGCTCCCAGGCGTCGAGGCGCTCGACGGCGCGGGCACCGGTGCAGGCGTGGCTTCGTGAGCGCCCGCACCCCGCTGATCGCGGGCAACTGGAAGATGTACAAGACCGAGCGCGAGGCCGAGGACTTCATCCAGGCGCTCTTGCCCCGCGTCTCGTCGGCCGACAATGTCGACGTTGCGATCTGCGTCCCGTTCACCGACCTGCGCGCGATGGTCGACAGCGCGCGCGGCTCGCGCGTGGAGGTCTACGCGCAGAACATGCACCACGAGCGTGAGGGCGCGTTCACCGGCGAGATCTCGCCGGTGATGCTCGACGACGTCGGCGTGCAGGGGGTCGTGCTGGGGCACTCCGAGCGGCGCGAGCTGTTCGGCGAGACCGACCGCGCGCTCGCGCTGAAGATGGCGGCCGCGCTGGAGATCGGTCTCGCTCCGATCCTCTGCGTCGGCGAGACCGAGGCAGAGCGCGAGAACGAAGACACCGACCGCAAGCTGCGCCAGCAGCTCAGGGAGGACCTCGCGAGCGTCCCCGCCGATCGCCTGGCCGAGGTGACGATCGCGTATGAGCCGATCTGGGCGATCGGCACCGGCAAGGTGGCCACGCCTGAGCAGGCGCAGGAGGCGATCGCGTTCATCCGGGCGCTCGTCGCCGACCGCGACGCCGAGGCGGCAGAGCGCGTGCGGATCCTCTACGGCGGCTCGGTCAAGCCCGAGAACGCGGCCGAGTTGCTCGCGCTCGCGGACGTCGACGGCGCGCTCGTCGGAGGCTCCTCGCTGCAGGCCGAGTCCTTCGCGCAGATTGTGGCCGCGGCGGGATCCCCGCCGGCGGCGTGACGACGGCGCGGTGCCGGGTGCTGCGGTGGGCGATGAGGTCCCGCTCGTGAGCCTGCCGGTCGCCTGTGCATGCCTGGTCGTGCTCGACGGCTGGGGCCTGGCCGAGCCGGGCCCGGGCAACGCGGTCTCGCTCGCCGACACGCCCGTGTTCGACGAGCTGTGGCGGAGCTTCCCGCACACCACGCTGAGCGCCTGCGGCCGCGCCGTCGGCCTGCCCGAGGGGCAGATGGGCAACTCCGAGGTGGGACACCTGAACCTCGGCGCCGGGGCCGTCGTGCGCCAGGACCTGGTCCGCATCGACGACGCCGTCGCCGACGGCTCGCTCGCCGCCAACGAGGTGCTGCGCTCAGCGCTCGACGCCGAGCGAGTGCACCTGATCGGCCTCGGCTCCGACGGCGGCGTGCACTCCTCGCTGGAGCACCTGCTCGCGCTGATCGCGCTCGCGCGCGAGCGCGGCGTGGGGGAGCTGATCGTGCACGCCTTCACCGACGGGCGCGACACGCTGCCGCACGCCGGGGCCGAGTACCTGGCCGAGCTCGACCGCACGCCGGGCGCACGCGTGGGCTCGGTCACCGGCCGCTACTGGGCGATGGACCGCGACCGCCGCTGGGACCGCACGCAGCGCGCCTACGACATGCTCGTACTAGGGCAGGCTCCATACAGTGCCGAGACGGGCGAGCAGGCCGTGCGCGCCGCCTACGAGCGCGGCGAGACGGACGAGTTCATCGAGCCGACGCTCGTCGGCGCACCGGCGCGGATCGCGCCGCAGGACAGCGTGATCGCGTTCAACTTTCGCCCCGACCGGATGCGCCAGCTTACGCGCGCGCTGGCCGAGCCTGGGTTCGGCGAGGGCGCGCGTGCACACGACCCCGGCGTCGCGGCTGCCGCCGGAGGCGACGGCGCGGAGGGCGCCGAGGGCGAGGGAGAGCAGCTTCCGGGCTGGCGCGGGCGCGGCGAGCAAGAGGGCTCGGGCGGGGCGCCGATCGCGCGCTACACGACGCTCACGCAGTACGAGGAGGGCTGGCCCTACCCGGTCGCCTTCGCGCCCGAGCGCCCCACGACGACGCTCGCGACGGTGCTTGCGCAGGCGGGCATCGGCCAACTGCACGTGGCCGAGACCGAGAAGTACCCGCACGTGACGTACTTCTTCAACGGCGGCGACGAGCATCAGCTGGCAGGCGAGCGGCGCGAGCTCGTGCCCTCGCCGCGCGACGTGCCGACGTACGACTTCAAGCCGCAGATGAGCGCGCGCGAGGCGGCCGGCGCGTTCGTCAAGGCCTGGCGCGAGGACGAGCCGGGCTTCGCGATCATCAACTTCGCCAACGCCGACATGGTCGGGCACACGGGCGTTATTCCGGCCGCCGTCGCCGCGATCGAAACCGTCGACGAGTGCCTCGGCGAGGTGATCGCGGCCGTGCACGAGCGCGGCGGCGTCTGCGTCGTGACGGCCGACCATGGAAACGCCGACCACATGCTCGAGCCGGACGGAAGCCCGAACACGGCGCACTCGCTGAACCCGGTGCCCGTGATCGTCACAATGCACGGCGTGAAGCTCGCTCCCGAAGGCGGCATCCTCGCCGACGTTGCGCCGACCGTGCTCGAGCTGCTCGGCGTAGCTCAGCCGGAGGCGATGACCGGTCACTCGCTGCTGCGCGGCGAGGACGGGGGGGCCACAGCCGAGGGTCAGCCGCAATGAGCATCTCGCGCAAGCTGCTCGCCGCGTTCTGGGTCGGGTCGGGCGTCAACCACTTCGTCTCGCCCCGTTTCTATCGCGCGATCGTGCCGCCGTCGCTGCAGCACGAGGCCAAGCGCGTCGTCGAGGTCAGCGGCGTTGCCGAGATTGCCGGCGGCCTCGCCGTGCTCTCGCCGCGCACCCGCTCGGCGGCCGGTGCCTACCTGATCGCACTGCTGGCCGCCGTGTTCCCGGCGAACCTCTACATGGCGCGTGAGCCGGAGCACTTCAAGCGCGTGCCGCGCTGGGCGCTCTACGCCCGTCTTCCCCTGCAACCGTTGATGATGTGGTGGGCGTGGCGGGCCACGCGCGACTGATCCTCCGCTCCCGGTCGGCGATTCCAGACGCTGCTACATTCGGTTGAGGAGGATCTGGGGTACATGACCGTTATGTCGACCGCCACCGCCGTCAAGATCGAAACTGGGGAGCCTGAGACTGCCGTCTCCGATGACGGCCCTGCGGTTGCCGGCGAACGCCCCGACGCCGGTCAGAGCGCATGGCGCGGCCTGCTTCGCGCACATGCCTGCCTCGCCAAGCGCCTCGACGCGGCACTCGACCAGGCCCACGGCCTGCCGCTCAGCTCCTACGAGGTGCTCGACCATTTGGAGGACGCAAGTGGAGGGCGCATGCGCATGTGCGACCTGGCCGAGCAGGCCCAACTGTCACGCAGCGGCCTGACGCGGCTCGTCGACCGGCTCGAGCGCGAGCAGCTGCTCGAGCGCTGCTCCTGCGACCACGATGCACGCGGCTCGTTCGCCTGCCTCACGGCCGGCGGACGCGAGCGCCTGCAGGAAGCGCGCGTCACGCACATGGCCGTCGTTCGCGACCAGTTCTTCTCGCGCTTCTCAGAGGCCGAGTTGAGCGTGCTCGCCGACATGTGCCAGCGCATCGCGCCGTGCACCGGCGCCGACTCATCCGGCTGCTGAGTCGGACTCGGCGGCGGCGTCGGACTCGGAGTCGCTCGTCGGCTTGACGGGATCGCGCGCCTGCTCCTCGAGCAGTTCCCGCTCCCGGCGCCGCGCGCGCCTGTGCAGCGCGAATGCGCCGACGATCGCGATGACGGCCGCGGCAAGACCGTAGATGCCGAAGGCTTCGATCGCGTTGCCGGCCGAGCTGCCGAGGAAGTACGCGAGCAGGCCGATTCCCGTCGCCCAACAGATGCCGCCGAGCGCGTTCCACACGACGAACGAGCGCCAGGGCATGTATGTCGCCCCGGCCAGCCACGAGGCCCACACGCGCAGGCCCAGCACGAAACGCCCGAAGAACACCGCCTTCGGGCCGTGCCGTTCGAAGAAGGGCTCGCCGATGCGCAGCACATCCTGGCGCTGTCGGTGGAAGCGTCCGGGGCGCTCGAGCAGCCAGCGCCCGCCCTTGCGCCCGATCTCATAGCCGATGTTGTCGCCGACGATCGCCGCTGCGGCGGCCAACGCGATCACCCACTCGATCTGCAGCTTGCCACGGCTGGCGAGCACTGCCGCCGTGATCAGCGCCGTCTCGCCCGGGATCGGCACGCCGCCGGACTCGGCCATCACGAGCACGAACAGCAGCGGGTAGCCAGCAACTTCGACCAGGTGGTCGACGTTGATCAGCAGCGCGAGGATCACGGCCGTTGCCGCGCTATTTGGTGTTTTCCGAGACGAGCTGCTTGAGCGCCGAGGCGGCCTGTTGCACGTCGGAGTAGACGACGTTGCGCAGCTTCACTTGCGTCGGTGCCGGCGCGGTGATCACTACGACCGCGACGATCACGAGCGCCAGTGCGAGCAGCGCGAGCATTGCGAACATCAACCGGCTGCGCCCTTGCCGCCGCCCCCGCGCCGCGGGGGCGGCCTGTGCGGCCTCTGCCGCCGGCGCCGCTCGCGCGGGGCCCGAGCGAGGCTTGCGCGGCGTGACCGCGCTCGTGACCGCCGTTCGTCCCGGCTCGCGCCCCTCGGGACGCCGTCCAGCGCTGAGCACGCTCGTCGCCCCCGTCGCCGGCGCCGCGCGGCTGCCGGGGCGCGCGGCCGGGGCGATCCCGTCGGCGCCATCGCTGAGCGCCCGTCCCATCTCGCGGGCTGTCTGGTAGCGGTCCTCAGGGTCGAGTGCCAGCGAGATGGCGACTGCCTCGGCTAGCTGTGGGCTGACGGCAGCCACGAGCGTGTCGAGCAGCGGCGGCGTCTCCTGCTGCTGCTTGAGCGCCAGCTCGGTCAGCGAGCTCGCCTCATACGGCAGGCGGCCGGAGATCAGCTGATAGGTGACGACGCCCAGCGCGTAGAGGTCCGCGCGCGGACCCGCCTCTTCGCCGCGCGCCTGCTCGGGCGCCAGGTAGGCGGCCGTGCCGAGCACCGAGCCGACCTGCGTGATGCTCGACTGCTCGGTCGCCTTGGCGATGCCGAAGTCGGCCAGCTTGACGTCCCCTTCGCGCGCACGCAGCAGGTTGCCCGGCTTGACGTCGCGGTGCACGACGCCGTGGCGGTGGGCGTAGTGCAGCCCCTCGCACGCCTGGTCGATGATCACGATCGCCTCGTCGACGTCGACCCAGCCGTCGTCGCGCAGGAGCTCCGCGCACGACTGACCCTCGATGTACTCCATCACGATGAAGTACTGGCCCGTGGTCTCGTCCTGGCCGGAGTCGAACACCTGCACGATGTTCGGGTGCACGAGCCGCGCCGCCGCCTGCGCCTCGCGCTGGAAGCGTGAGACGAACGTCGGGTCCTCGGCGAGGTGCTCGGCCAGCAGCTTGACCGCGACCTGGCGCTCCAGGCGCAGGTCGAGCGCGAGGTGGACGGTCGACATGCCGCCGAAGCCGAGGCGGCCCTCGATGCGGTAGCGCCCGGCGATCTCGACGCTGCTCATTTGCCCACTTCTCCTCCGCTGCCCGCTTCGGGCCCGATTCCCCCGGCCCCGCCGTGTTCTCTGCCGCCGCCTTCGCCTTTGCCGAGGCCCGGGCTTTCTTCTTCGCCTTCTTCACCGGGGGCAGGCGTGCCGCCGCCCGGCCCGGACGGGCTCGGCGTCGTCGTGGTCTGGGTTTCGGTCGGCGTCGTCTGGGTTTCGGTGGGCGTCGTGTCGGTGCTCGTCGTGCTCGTCGTCGCTTTCGGCGTCGTCACGGTCGATTGCGGCAGCGGCTGCGTGCACAGCGCGAGCGCGTGCGTGCGCAGGTTCTCGACGCCCTGGCGGATCGTGTTGCGCAGCCCGCTGTCGACACTCGGCGGCAGCGCCGCGAAGTCCTGTTCGGTCTTCAGCAGCGCGCTTTCGGTGCTCGTGCACGAGCCGTCGCCGTTTTCGGCGGCCTGGGCGACGGCTTCGAAGTCGCCCTGCAGCGGTCCGGCGTCGGCCACCGGGATCAGCCCCTTGCCGCTGCCCCCGCATGAGATCAGCACGCCCGCCAGCGCGCCCAGGCTGGCCGCGAGCACGACCCGCAGCAGCGGCCGGGCGCGACGCATCGCACCTGCGCGCGGCGCGTCTTCGCCCCCCGCGGGCGGACGTGGCTGCCGTTGCTGGGCGAACATCGTCACTGACCGTACTCCAGGCGCTCCGCGAGCGAGTCGGGCAGCCGTGCCGCGCGGATCGCGCCGGCCGCGCCGGCGACGTCGTAGTCGGTGCGCTTGAACGACGCCGTCAGGCCATCGAGGTCGAGCAGCAGCCACGACGCGCGCGGGTCGCCGTCGCGCGGCTGCCCGACGCTGCCGGGGTTGAGCAGCCACTCGCCGGCGGCGATGTCGAGGAAGGTCGCCCTCGCGGCGCGGTTCGCCCGTCGCCAGCTCGCCCTCGCGGCGCACGAACGAGAGCGCAACGTGGGAGTGGCCGACGAGGCACACGCGCTGGGTCTGCTGATCGAGGCACAGCTCGGCCAGCAGCGTCGAGAGCACGTACTCCCAAACCGGGTCGCGCGGACTGGCGTGGTAGAGGCCGATGCCGGTCTCCTTGCCTTCGGGCTTCAGCCCGGCGAGGAACTCGACGTTGGCCGGCGCCATCACCTCGCGCGTCCACTGCGCGGCCAGGCTCGCGCCGCGCGAGAACTCATCCAGCGGGATCTCGCCGGTGACGGCGAGGTCGTGGTTGCCCGCCAGGCAGACGGCGACGTGCCGGCGCGCGAGCTCGACGCACGCGTCCGGGTCGGCGCCGTAGCCGACGAGATCGCCCAGGCACCACAGCTCGGCGGCGTCGCTGGCGGCAACCGCCTCGAGCGTCGCCTCGAACGCCTGGCGATTGGCGTGGATGTCGGAGATGACCGCGACCTTCATCGTGCCGCCACTGCCCGCGCCCGTGCGGTGCTACTCCTCCTCAGACCCGGCCTCCGTGCCGCCGTACTCGGGGAGGTTCTTGATGCCCTCGCGGGTGCGCCACTTCGAGTAGTTGTCCTCCATCGCGTCGATCAGCTCGCGCATGAAGCGCGGGGAGATGTTCACGCGCGAGACGACGACGCCCGGTACCTCCTCGGCCTCGACCTCGTGGTCGACGCGGGCGAAGGTGACGGTGAACTCGTAGTCGGAGTGGCTGACGTTGGCGAAGTTCGAGTAGACGCCTCCCATGATCTCGGGAGACAGGTGGATATTGATGTGGCGCTCTGCGCCTGAGTCTTGGTCGTTCACGTGGCTAGTATCGCAATCGCCGAGCGGGAATCCATGAACGATCCTTCCATCAGCGATCAACAGGGCCACGACGGCCAGACATCCGGGTCCGCGGAGACTTCTCCGCGCGGCCTGCGGGCGGCCGTGATCGAGGCGGCCACGGAGCTGATCGGCGCGGCGGGGGACGGGGCGCAGGACCCCTCCCGCGAGACATTCGCGGCGGACTCGCGCGGCGGGATCACGCTCGAGCGCCCGCCGCGTCCGGACTTCGGCGACTACTCGACCAACGCAGCGCTGTTGCTGGCGCCGCGCCTGCGCAGCTCGCCGCGCGACGTGGCCGAGCGGCTCGGCGCGCAGCTCGCCGACGGTCTCGGCGGGGGCTTGCAGCGCTTCGAGGTCGCCGGGCCGGGCTTCGTGAACCTGTTCGTCGCCGACGAGTGGCTGCGCAGCGCGCTCGCCGGCGCGCTGGCGGCGGGCGAGGGTTACGGCGCCGGCCGCGACGGGCCGTCGGAGCGGGTGATGGTGGAATTCGTCTCGGCCAACCCGACGGGGCCGATGCACGTGGGCCACGCACGCAACGCCGCCTACGGCGACGCGCTGGCGCGCATGCTCGAGCTGCCGCGGCGCACGCGTCGAGCGCGAGTTCTACGTCAACGACGCCGGCTCGCCAGGTGCGCACGTTCGGTGAGTCGATCGCAGGCGCTGGCGCGCGGCGAGCAGGTGCCCGAGGACGGCTACCAGGGCGACTACGTGGCCGAGCTCGCGCGATGCGCATCGAGAACGCCGCCGAGCGCGACGCGGCGGACGTCGGGCGCGAGGCGCGTGGCGCTGATGATCGACGCAGATGCAGAGCTCGCTCGCGGCCTTCGGCGTCGGCGGCTTCGACCACTGGGCGTACGAGAGCGCGCTGCACGAAGGCAAGCCGAGCCTCGTCGACCACGCGCTCGGCGCGCCTGCACGAGCTCGGGCACACCTACACCTCCGACGGCGCGCTGTGGCTGCGCAGACGAGCTTCGGCGACGACAAGGACCGTGTGCTCGTGCGCTCCAACGGCGAGTTCACCTATCTCGCCTCCGACATCGCCTACCACGAGGACAAGCGCGAGCGCGGCTTCGACCGCCTGATCGACGTGTGGGGTGCCGACCACCACGGCTACGTCGCTGCGGCTGAAGGCGGCCTTCGCGGCGCTCGGCGGGGACCCCGACGATCTCGAGCTGCTGATCATGCAGCTCGTGCATCTCGTGCGCTCGGGCGAGCGCGCGCAGATGTCGAAGCGCGCCGGCGAGTTCGTCACGCTCGACGAGCTCGTCGCCGAGATCGGCGTCGACGCCGCCCGCTGGTACCTGCTGGCGCGCTCGCACGACACGACGGTCGACCTCGACCTCGACCTGGCGCGCGAGCCAATCCAACGAGAACCCCGTCTACTACGTGCAGTACGCGCACGCCCGGATCGCCTCGATGCTCGCCAAGGCGGGCGCTGAGCGCGTTGACGCCGCCGTGGCGTCAGTTGCCGCCGGCACATCGACGACGGGGCATCAGCCGGTCCGCCCACGCCGCTTCACGCCAGCGAGCGCGCGCTGATCAAGCAGCTGCTCGACTTCCCCGGCGAGCTCGCCGCCGCCGCCGAGCGTCGTGCGCCGCACCGGATCGCCTCCTACGCGCTCGAGCTGGCGCAGGGCTTCACGGCCTTCTACCGCGACTGCCGCGTGGTCGGCGCCGAGCCTGGCGAGGTCGAGTCCGTAGCGCCTGGCGCTGTGCGTGGCCAGCAGGGACACGATCGCGCGCAGCCTGGACCTGCTCGGCGTCAGCGCGCCCGCAGGAGATGTAGCGCCTCAGTCGGGCTCGTCGCGTCCCCTCGGGCCGGGGCTCAGTCGAAGCGCTCGAGGTCGGCCTCGAGGCGCTGCGGCGTCGGCGGCGCGAGCGCCGGTGCGGGGGTCCGTCCGTGGGCCTGCGCGCGCGCCCGTCTGCGCCAGCGCGGCAACAGCAGGCCAGCGCCGCCAGCAGCGCCAGCAACGCGCGCGAGCGGCACGAGGTAGGCGGCGGCGTCGAAGCCGCTATCGCTCGGTAGCGCGAGCACCGCCGCGGCCGTACTGGCCGACGAGCGCGTCGCTTGATCTGCGGCTTCGCTCCGGCCCTCGTCGATCAGCGACTGGATGAACGCACGCTCGCGGTCGGCCTGCGGCGACTGCGCGACGTTCAGCGGGATCTTGCACGTGACGCACATCACTTGGCGTTCGATCTCCGGAAGCGACGCTCGCGGGGCTGACGGCCTGCGCGAAGCTCGTGCCGGATGCCCAGCGAGGGCACACGTCCACAGCGCGATGAACGTGATCAGCCGCCGGCGAGCGTGCGGCGCGCGCTCCGGGAGGCGAGCGTGCGATGGACGCTCATGTCCGCTGCGCCAGCGCGATCGCGCGGTCGAGGAACTTCTGGTTGATCTCGCCGCGTGAGATCGCCACGACGTGCCCGTCGCGATCGATCACGAAGCTCTCCGGCAGCTGGTCGGTGCCGTAGGACGTGCGCGAAGTCGCCCGTGTTGTCGCGCAGGTTCGGGTAGGTCAGGTGGTAGTCGCGCACGAAGCCCTGCGAGTCGGGAGAGGCGTCCAGGTAGGTCACGCCGAGCACCGTGCCGTCGTGCCGTGCGAGCGTGCCTTGCGCGCGCTCGAGCAGCGGCGCCTCGGCCTGGCACGGTTCGCACCACGACGCCCAGAAGTTCAGCACGACGACCTTGCCGCGTTGAGCGAGGCCAGCGAGCTCTTGCCGTGGCCGCCGAGGATCGGCAGCGCGCGCTGCGGCGTCCGGCGCACGTGGGCGTTCGTCGCGGGCCACGCGCTCGTCCAGCGTGCGACTCGCCGACTTGCGCCGTGACGCCGTAGATCAGCAGTCCGATCAGGCAGGCGCCCCCCAGCGAGGCGAGAATCGGCAGCGAGACGGCGTCTCACGGCCTCCAAGGGTAGACCCCGGTTGCGTACTATCTGACCGTACGCGGCGGTAGCTCAGTTGGTAGAGCGCGAGCTTCCCAAGCTCGAGGTCACGGGTTCGAGACCCGTTCGCCGCTTGTAGGACCAAGCTACATTCGGTTCTCTGAAGCCGAGTGCGTGCCCTGACGACATGTTCGCGCCTCTCGCCTATGCTCTCGCAGCCGCCGCCTGTTCCTCCCGTCTCGCCGCGTCGACGCAGGGATCCCGCTGCGTTCGTCGATACGACATGGCTTGCGGCGGCCGATGCCGGCGGCTCAACCTTGACGAGCACGTTCTACGTCGAGGACCAGCAGGAAGGGCTGATGCAGAACGGGCAGTCGCTCAAATACCTCGATCATGCAAGGCGCACTCGAGAGCAGTGGCGACGGGCACGGCCAATGGCCAGCGCTAGTCGTACATAGCGATTGGAATCACCTCGACCACGTGACCTTGGAACGTAACCGACCTCTCCATTGCCCGGAACAGCGCTTGGCGTATCTGCGCTCGAGGTTTCGCAAGCACTGTGGCCGAAACGCCCATCTCGCGGAGCAACGGCGCTTGCATCCCGGACAGCGCCCGCCAGTACGTGGACACGGTGAGGCCGTCGCCGAAGGTGCCCGTGCCGTCGCTGACGACCTTGCCGACGATTGTAAGTCGGCGCGACAGCAGGCTCGGCTCGCCCGTCAGGCGCGCGAACCGCGCCGGCAGGAACACCGTGACTTCCAGCGCGCGCTTCTCGACGCTTTTGTGATCATCGGCTTCTAGACGCGATTTGCAACCGCTCACTTCTTCGCTCGTATAGGGTGCCGTGATCGTGAAGGGAATGCGTGGATTCTTGCCAACTTCCCTTTTGAAGTGTTCTCGTTCGGCCTGAGGCGTGCCACGCACAGATTCGTCGACCTCGCGGAACGAGGTCAACGGCGCGGCCCCGAACACGTGTTGCGTGCGCAAGCGATACAGCCCATACCGAAGTTCTGGATACATGGATAGGTAGGGCGGCATTCGTACGAGCGCGTTCTTGATCCGCACCGTCGTTCCGGCTGGGATGGCCGAAGCCGCGAGTTCTTTACCGAAGTCGCAACGTGACGCGTCCACCGTCTTGAACGTCTGTTCATCTTCCAGATCTGACAGCAGCTCGATGAACTTGTCCGCCTGCGTCTGCGTGACGACCACGTTTCGAGTGACCTGACTCCCGCGCGATTTGGTCGCCTTTCCGACATTGCTCAGTTCAAGGCCTAGTCCGGAGCTTTGTGTTGCCACTTCCTCGCGTTTTTCGCTCTGCACGTCGCCACCGGAGACCTGCCCGAGATAAGACGCGACACGCGCCGAGTCTAGGTACGCATACTCGTCTGCTACAGGCTTGCTAGGAGACTTCGAGCGAAGGTGCCAGTCGATCGCCCCGGTAATGACGAGGAGGATCAGAACCAGGATCGTCAATACCATCGCGGGAACGGCGCCTACCACGAGCCGCCAAGTGGCGGCCAGCCAGTTACTGAGTAGCCCGGGCCAAGATGATGGCGACCAGGGAGGACCCGGCTGTGTCACGCTACGCCCCCTTGCAGATCGGTGACCATGGGAATAATCCCAACGATCAGACTAACGGCCGAGCGCACTATAACCAACGCGGCAATAGATTTCGCTGTCGGTTCCGTATCCCGGATACCGCTCCTATCAAGGTGTTGATGGTCCGGGGGGAAATTTGTTATCAAATTGTAAAACCACTTGCGCGGCCTGACGTTCAATCAACGGCGGCGGTGTTACTGCCATGCGCGAGATTAGGGCCAACAGAAATATTCCATTTGTCCGACCAGCGTTTTGGAGTAGTCTTGGCGGTGCGACGAGGGTCTTCAACGCGGAGGATCAGATGAGCGATCGAAACTTGAACGTCGTACTCGCGCCGGGCTCTGCAGCGCATCGCGCGACGCGTCCACCCCACCCGAAACCGAGCGACAAGGCTCCCGCCGCCGAGCTCGCCGAAGGCTTTGAACCGCAGCCGAAGTGGAACCTCGCGGCCGAAGGCGGACGCACGATCCGCGACCTGGTCTTCGTCAATCGCTACGTGGGCAAAGCCGGGGCCTGGCCGGACGCGGAAGTGATCCGCGAGATCGACCGCAACCTTGACGCAGCGATGAGCGACGCGGCACTGCAAAGCCTGATCGCCCAGTACTACAGGGGGCAGATCACTTCGCGCATGCTTCCGTCGGAACTCCACGAGGGCCACATCCCCAAAACCGTTTACAAGGACACCGCCGAGCACCTCGCCGGCCAGCTCCATCGGGAAGGGGTCCTCGGCGTAGAGGACCCGGCCAACTGCGTCATCAACATCATGCTGCCTGCGGGCGTGTTCCTCTCCGATGACTTCTCGCCAGGATTCCATCCGCCGGCCGGCGCGGAGCAAGAGCATGAGCGTCGACGGGCCGGCACGATCAAGCTCGAGGACCACGACGCGGCCAGCTCACGGCACGGCCTCGGTGGTTATCACGGCAGCATCCACCCGGATGCCGATACGACGGTCTACTACGCCGTCGGGGTGTATTCGGAGGGGCACAACGGCATCCCCGCGTTCGCAGAACCGTGGAAGAGCGTCGTGGCGACCTTCTACCACGAGCTCAACGAGGCCCGGACCGACCCCGACGTCGAGGACGTCAACGCGACTGGCAACGGAAAACTTCTCGGCTGGTATTCCTCGGCGGGAGAGGGAGAGATCGGCGACCTGCCGATCAACGCCTGTGGTGGCGACCTCGGTCTCGTCTTCAAGGAAGTTCCGCTCGCCAACGGCGCCGGCGATGTCCCGATCCAGCTGATGTGGTCCAACCGCTCCGACGGACCGGCGGTACAGGCCTAGCGACACGACCCCTGAGCGTACGCGCACCGACGCGATCGCAAAACTCCAAGACACGAGGAGTAGACATGACCGAGACAGCACGGACTGATCCGGACTTTCAGTTCGTAGGGCATCCCCAGATCGAGACCGCAGAGGCCGCTCAAGCTCCTGCCCAGACCCAGGCTCCGGACCCGCTAGGTCCCTTGGAGCGACTGGTGGGGGCCGGGGACGATGCGACGTGGATCGGCGAAGGCTTCAACGCAATCTGGCGACCACATCCGCTAGCCGGAAGCGGCCAAGACCGCTTCCTCGAGCTCAACCTGACGACCGAGAAGCTCGTCTTCAGCAAGATCAAGGGGAAGATCCCCAACCGAGGCCTGCTCATGCCGGACATCAACATGTCCGGTATCACCTACATGCAGCAGATCGCCGAAAAGCACGATCCGACGGAAGGTCTGCACATCGAGCCCGGGATCTGGGCGAACGTTCCCCACACGAGCAATCCGGCGGAGCCGCCGACAGTGGTGCGCATGGGGTCCATCCCGCATGGCACCGTGATCCTCGCTCAAGGCACGGGGAAGACCATCGTCGGTGGCCCGAACATCGGCGACAACAACATCATTCCCTTTCCCGTTGGCGCGCCCCCGCCGCCTAACTCGGCCTTCGCGCAAGCCGAGGCGGAGTTCACCGAGCTGAATCTCGCCACGCAGACGCCGTTCCGTCACGCATCGCCTGGGATGACGCAGGAGCTCGTGAAGAACCCAAACAGCTTTCTCCAGAAAGGCATCGCCGGCAAGACCATCAAGAACACGACGGTGCTTGCCATCTCCACGAAACACACCCCAATCAAGGGCGGCGGAACGGCCAACACAGCGTTCTTGGAAGCGGCGACGTTTCCTCCCGGCGGCAACGCCAAGGCTGTGGAGGTCGATGTGGTCTTCTGGATCGAGGCGGTCGAGGGGACGGGGGGCGCGATCACGCTTCAGCTGCAGTACACCCAGCTGGTCCAGCTCGACTTCAATGGCCTGCGCTGGCCGCACATCACCGTCGCCACGCTCCAGAGGCAGTGACGATGGGCGAAGTCTTTCCGGGAGCACAGATTGCAGCTAGCGACCCTCGCTATCCCACGATGGTGCTCGGCTTCAATCCCCGATGGGTGGGAACTCCGAGGTACATACAGCTCTGCGGGGATACGGCGCAGGTCGTAACAGCAGTGCAGCAGGCGCTCGATGAAGGCCTGAGGATTACCGTGCGCGGTGGTGGGCACTGCTACGAGAACTTTGTCAGCGGCAACGAAGGCGGTGTGATCATCGACCTCTCGCCGATGAACGGCGTCTACCGCGAAGCCGGCTCGCAGGATCTGTACTGCGTCGAAGGCGGGGCGACCCTGTGGAACGTCTATACGGAGCTCTATCGGATGTACGACCGAACGATCCCCGCCGGCTCCTGTTATTCGGTCGGGGTTGGTGGCCACGTAACCGGCGGTGGCTACGGCTTGCTCTCGCGCAAGCACGGACTCACGATCGATTACCTCTACGCCGTCGAGGTGGTCTGCGTCGACGCGTCCGGGCGCGCTCAGGCGATCGTTGTCAGCCGCGACGGCGACGCCGAAGAACAGCAGCTGCTCTGGGGGCACCTCGGCGGTGGCGGCGGCAACTTCGGCATCGTCACGCGCTTCTTCTTCCGCGAACCGCCGCAGGCGCCGAGTGTCGCCTATCTGTGGAACCTGGCGTGGCCATGGCACGAAGTCGACCAAGGCGCGTTCACAGAACTGATCGAGAACTACGGTGGGTTCCTCGAGCAGAACAGCGGTGTGGGGAGTGTCTACTCGGGTCTGTTCTCGCTACTGCACCTGCCCCAGAACGCCGGTCCGAGCTCCCAGATCGTGCTGACCGTGCAGTACGCGGGCGATCAGCCTTCGCTGCTGAAGAGCTTTCACGATGAGGTCGCGCACGCCATGCCGAAAGCAACCGCGCAGCTTGCCCCCGTTGGCTATCACCACCCGCAGGGGCTGAGCGCCGAAGTTCGCGAACTGACCTGGCTGTGGGCGACGCAGCAGCTGAACGGTGAGACGCCGAACCAGTACGGGAAGTACAAGTCGGCATACATGATCGAGCCGTTTCCGTCCGGCCAGATCGCGGCCATGTGGAAGCACCTGAGCGAACCAGAAGATCCCAATCCGCGCTCGCTGCTGCAGATCGACTCATACGGCTGCCAGGTGAACGCCGTAGCGCCGACCGCCACAGCCATCCCGCAGCGGTCATCGATCATGAAGCTCCAATACCAGGCCTACTGGCATGAACCGGCCGAAGAACCTGAAAATCTTGCTTGGATTAGGGGGTTCTACGAAGATATGTACGGCGCCGGTGGTCCCACGCCCGGTCCGGTGATGGACGGCTGCTACGTGAACTATCCCGACGTTGATCTGCCGAACTGGCAGTACCTGTACTACAAGGAGAACTACGAAGCACTACAAGCGGTCAAGCAGCGGTGGGACCCGCGCAACGTGTTCAACCACGCGCAGTCCGTCGAGCTGCCGTAAGTGGGCTCCTTCGGATCACCAACTACGCGGCCCTGAGATTCACCCCGCCACTCACGCGGGGCCGCGGCGATCAGGGTCACGGGGCGCAAAGGCGCACAAGCTCACGTGCCACCAGAGGCTGCTCAACGCGCTGAAGGTCTGCCGGCGTAAGCACGGCCAAGCGGGCGAGCTGCCAGTGGGGGATAGGGCGGCGGTTGGCTAGGAGGGCGGAGAGGTAACAGCCGCTCTCAGCCCTGCTCGGCTCGGTGGCGGTAGAGTGGGTGTCATGACCACCCACGCCATAGGTGTCCTCGTACAGCGCCTGGCCCGCCCTCACGCCTCTGGCGGAACGGTGATCGAGCGCTCGGTGATCCTTGCGGAGGGCGCCGACTCGGGGGCGATCCTGGACTGGATTTCCGAGCACGACGGAGTCGCCGACTCGACGGTTGCCCCTACGCGCAGCAGTGGACTGCACGGGTTGCGCGAGACCGTCCGTGTCGATACTGCCCCGGCTCGCCGGTTCGTCCTGCCGGCACACGCCTTCGACTGAGCCGGCGCCGGTCGGCGCCGGGCTGCGCGGCGCAGTCCCTCGCCGGCGCCGCTACGGCTTCGAGACCCGTTCGCCGCTTCTCGCTCGTGGCCGTCTGCGCGTCGTTGCTCGTGGACGCGGCATGCGGCTGTCGCCTGGCGGCGGTGGGCCGGGTGAGTCGAGTCCGTCGGCGACGCTTCGGTTGCGCCCGAGTCCCTTCGCGCGGTACAGCGCGCGGTCGGCGGTGAGCACGAGCATCTCGCACGTCCCGCCGTGCTCGGGGTATGCGGCCACGCCGAAGCTCATCGTCAGCGGCTGCGAGGAGACGTGCTCGAGCTCGGCGATCGCGTTGCGAAGCCGCTCGGCGATGGCGAACGCGACGCCTATGTCTGCGTTCGGCAGGATCGCGGCGAGCTCGTCGCCGCCGATCCGGGCGACGATGTCGGTGTGGCGCATGATTTCGCGTGCGCGTGCCCCGACGGCGCGCAGCGCGGCATCGCCGGCCGGGTGTCCGTCGCGGTCGTTCAGCTCCTTGAAGCTGTCGATGTCGGCGAGCACGAGCGCGAGTGGCTCGCCGGTGCGGCGGGCGCGCGCCAGCTCGCGCTCGAAGCGCTCGTCGAAGCCTTGGCGGTTCAGCAGCCCCGTGAGCATGTCCGTGCGCGCCGCGTCGAACAGCTCGCCCATCAGCCGGTCGTTGCGCCTGCTCAGCACGTGCACGACGCAGGCCGCCACCGAGACCATGCTGACCGTGATGAACCAGCGCGTGAAGCCGACCTGCCCGGGCGCGATCGCCAGCAGCGTCGCGGCGTAGCAGGCGGCGATCAGGACGAGCTGGCCGATCATCTGCGCGCGCGTGAAGAAGTAGCCGGCGTAGAGAGCGATCCACAGGTACAGAACCTCGTTGTCCGCCGCCCGTCCTCCGTGGCGCTCTCCGTTGAAGTAGACGGCGAGTGAGACGATCAAGCTGCCGAGGGCGATCACGACCAGGTAGGCCGAGCTCGGCAGGCGCTCGCGCAGCGCGAACAGACCGAGCGAGGCGGCTGCCATGACTGCCGCCAGCACCCAGAATCCGGCTACATCGGCTTGCGGGGAGTGGGGAAAGACGATGCCGAGCACCGTCGTCACGGTGCCGACGAGGAACAGCAGTCCGGCAACCTGTCCCATCGTCGACGGCGAGGCCGTCGCGGAGCGGTTGGCAGTGCGCATCGGGGCGTATCGGAGGCGAATGTCTGATGGTTGACAATAGGCTCACAGATTGGCCAAAGTGCACAATCCACGCGACCGGGGCCAGGTTGCGCGGCTCAGCCGAGCGCTGCCCGGAGATCGATCACTCGAGGTTCTCGAGGATCTCGTTGGCGCGCGACCACTGCCCGGGCGGGACGACGAGGTAGACGTCGCCGCGTCCATGGCGATCGAGGGGGTGGTCGGCCACGCACGCCGCGTCCACATCGAGCGCTCGCAGCTGATCGCGCCAGGCCACGGCGGTCAGGAGGTCCTCGAACGTGCCGACCGTCTCCCAGCCGTCGAAGCGCGGATCGCCGATCGCAACCGGCGGGTCCTTGGCGGCGCGTTCTCTGCCCCGAAACAGTCCCATCGTCACGAGCGTACCCGCCCGAGAGGCAAGCGCTCAGGTGCCGTCGTAGGAGGCCGGCGCCGGCGGCTCTGAGCGCGTCCCGGCGATCAGCGAGAGCAGCGCCGGGCCGGAGGTGCCGCCGAGCACGCGCAGGCGGTGCATGCGATAAGGGTCTTCGTGCGGGTGCGCCCAGCCGGGCACGACCGTCGTCGAGCCCTTGTAGCCGGCCGCGCGGACCTCGGCGAGGACGTTCGCGTCGTAGTGCCCCGACGGGTAGCAGAACCAGTTGACCGGTACGTGGAAGCGGCGCTGGATCGTGCGCCGCGCGCCGGCGACCTGGTCGCGCAGCTCGCTCGCGCTCAGCGTGATCAGGTCGGCATGGTCGATCCCCTGCGTGTCCAGCTCCCAGCCGGCTGCCACGAGTCCTTTGATCTGCGCATCGCCGAGCCCGCCCTGCGACGGCGGCAACCCGGTGAGCTGGATGTTCTCCTCGCCGACCCAGCCGAGCCGCCGCAGCACGGGCAACGCTCGCGTGTACTGGGATTGGTAGCCGTTGTCGAAGCTCAGGACGATCGGTTTGCCGTGCGGCAGCGAGATGCCGCGGCGCCAGTAGGCGTCGACCTCATCGGGCGTCACCGCCGTCCAGCCGGCACGCTTGAGCGCCTGCATCTGTTCGGCGAACTCGCCCGGCGCCACGTACAGGCCCGGAAACGGCGCGCCCGCCGGCGGCGCCGCGATCACGTGGTACATCAGGATCGGGACCGCCCGGGTGCCGGGCCGCCCGGTTGCGACGCCGCCGCCGCGCTCCCTCGCCTGCTGGGCGCGGGTGCTCGTCGTGCCGGCATGTCCGGCAGCGCGCTTGCCGCCCGTCCCGGCGGGGGCGCCGGTCCTCCTTACACCGCGATGATCGCCGCCCGACCCGCCTGAGCTCGCCACCACCACGATGACGAGGGCGATCAGCGTGGCCAGCGCAACCAGCGACAGGGCCGTGCGTTGCCTGCGGCGACGGCGTCGCAGCCGCTGTGCCTCGCGCCTGCTGCGTCGCGCCTCGATGCCGATCGTGCCCGTTGGAGGGGGTTCTTGCGCGTCGGGCATCGCCGCCGGAGCATAGTCTCAGCATAAGGATGAGATAACGTCTTTTATAAGAATGGATCTCGAATGTCTGTTAGGCTCGCGCCATGTCGGGGATACGTCGATCGAGGCCTCTTGTTGCACTGGCGGTCGCAGCCGTGACGCTCCTGCCGGTGGCGTTGCTGAGCGGCTGCGGGCGCTCCGGCGCGCCTGCTCGTGCGGACGGTCACGGTCGCTTCCAGGTCGTCGCGGCCGAGAACTTCTGGGGCAGCATCGCCGCGCAGCTGGCCGGCGATAAGGCCGTCGTGACGAGCATCATCGTCAACCCGGCGACCGACCCGCACAGCTACGAACCGACGGCGCTCGACGCGCGCACGATCGCCGGTGCGCGGATGGCGATCGTCAACGGCCTCGGCTACGACGCGTGGGCACCGAGGCTGCTGCGGGCGAGCCCCTCCGGCGGGCGGATCGAGCTCGACGTGGGAAAGACGCTCGGTCTCGCCGAAGGGGCCAACCCGCACCAGTGGTACTCGCCGAGCGCCGTCCACCGGGTGCTCGACGCGATTGTCGCCGACTACGACAGGCTCGACCCGAGCGCCGCCTCCTACTTCGCGCAGCGCAAGCAGGCCTTCGTGAAGCGCGACCTCGCTCGCTACGACGCCCTGCGACGCGAGATCCGCGCCCGCTACGCCGGCACCTCGGTCGGCTACAGCGAGAGCATCTTCCGGCCGCTCGGCGAAGACCTCCAGCTGAAGCTGCTGACCCCCTACAGCTTCGCCAAGGCGATCGCCGAGGGCAACGACGTGACGGCTCAGGACAAGCAGACCGTCGACGATCAGGCGCGCAAGCGCCTCATCAGAATATGGGTGTTCAACAGCCAGAACGTGACGCCCGACGTGCAGCGCGTCAACGAGATCGCGCGCGAGGAGCGGATCCCGATCGCGATCGTGACCGAGACGCTCTCGCCTGCCGGCGTGAGCTTCGAGCAGTGGCAGTCAACGCAGCTCGAAGGACTCGCGCGAGCGTTGCACGAGGCGACCGGTAGATGAGCCCGGGCGCACCTACAATTTCATCCGTGAGCACGATGCCCACAGAGGGGTCGAGCTGGGCCGCGCAGGCAGCCGACGCGCTGAGCGCCGCCGGCTATCGCCGTGGCGGTGCGCGGCGGGCGATCCTCGAACTGCTAGACGAGCAGTCGTGCGCGCTGTCGGCGATCGAGATCGAGGACGCGCTGCTTGCACGCAAGCGCGAGGTCTCGCGCGCCAGCGTCTACCGCGTGATGGATGAGCTCGAGGAGATCGGGCTCGTGCAGCGCGTCGAGATCGGGCAGGGCATGGTTCGCTACGAGCCCGTACGCGAGGGTCCCGGTCATCACCATCACCTCGTCTGCGACCACTGCGGGCGACTGCAGCCGTTCACCGACGACGGCCTCGAGCGCGCCATCCGCCGGCTCAGCGATCGCCTGCCACTGCGCGTCTCAGAGCACGAGATCGTGATCCACGGCGCCTGCGAGACCTGCGCATCAGGCTGAGCGTCTGAGCTGGGCCGACACGCTCGGTGGACGTCGACCTGGTCCGTCAGTCGCCGGCGAGGCTCGTCGGCAGCGGCAGGCCGCGCGGCGGCGGATCGTCGGCTAGCAGGCGCGGGACCGTGACCAGGTGAAAACCCCGCGCGCGCAGCGCGTGGATCACTTGGGGCAGCGCCGCGACCGTCTCTTCGCGGTTGCCGCCGGCGTCGTGCATCAACAGGATCGCGCCCGGCTTGGCGCCTTCGATTGCGCGGCTGACGATCGTTTCCACGCCGGGCTGCTCGTAGTCGTCGGTGTCGGCCGACCACAGCACCATCAGCATCTTCATCTGCTGCAGCAGGTGGAACGTGGTCGCGTTGAACGATCCGTAAGGAGGCCGGAACAGGCGCGGTTTGCGCCCGCCGAGCAGTTCGATGCGCGCCGCCTGTTCGAACAGCTGTTCTTTTTGGTCGTGGGCTGAGAGATGGGCCAGCATCGGGTGGTTCTCCGTGTGGTCGCCGATCACGAAGCCGTCGCGGATCTCGCGTTCGGTAGAGGCGCCGAAGTCATGGATCTCCTGGCCGACCACGAAGAACGTCGCCGGCACGTGTTCGCGCTCGAGCACGTCCAGGATCTGGGGCGTGTACGGCCCCGGGCCGTCGTCGAATGTGAGCGCCACGTCCTTGCTCTGCGCCGAGCCTTCTTTGACGAACGGCGTGTAGGAGAGCACCGAGCTCACGCCTTTCTCTTCGCGCGCGAGCTCGTCCACGGGCGGCGGTGCGAGCGCCGCGCTGCGTGTGCGCCCCCGCGTGCCCGCCGAGGAGGTCGAGCCGCCCCCGTGTGAACCGGACAGCAGCGCGATCAGCACGACGACGAGCGCCACGAAGCCCGCCACGGCGCCAAGCCGGCGGCGGCGAAAGCGCGCCCGCGGGTCATCTGGATCGCGCGGCTGCGGTCTCGGGGCGGACACCGTGGGCGAGGCTGTGGCTTTGCGCGAAGCCCGCTGCTCGTCTTCGAAATCCCAGTTCCAGCGCGGGCTCATGAGCGGATGCTAGACAGGTGCGCCGTCGGCCGGGCGAGCGTCGACGCCGATCGGCGCGAGCAGCGGCTGTTCGCCGACGGCGAATTCTTGCTCGAAAGCGCACGCCGCCATTGCGGGCGCTGACGTGAGCGCCATCGCGGGTAGGATCACGAGCGAGTGGGCGGCGCAAGGCCGTCCGCCGACCTTTTCAGGAGAATCTGCCAAGTGCACGTGACAGCAAAGGCCGACTACGCGGTGCGCGCCGTGATCGAGCTCGCCGAGAGCAAGCAGGATGCGCCGCGCAAGGTCGACGACGTGGCGCAGGCGCAGGGCATCCCGGTGTCGTTCCTCGAGAACATCCTCACGCAGCTGCGCTCGACGGGGATCGTGCGCAGCCAGCGCGGCCCCGAAGGCGGCTACTGGCTGGCCCAGCCGGCCGCCGAGGTCAGCCTCGCGCAGATCATCCGCGCCGTCGAGGGCCCGCTCGTCGGGGTGCGCGGCCAGCGCCCCGAGGAGATCGAGTACGTCGGCTCGGCCGAGTCGCTCCAGCAGGTCTGGATCGCGCTGCGCTCCAACCTGCGCAAAGTGCTCGAGAACGTCAGCGTCGCCGACGTCGCCGCCGGCAAGCTGCCCAAAGACGTCATAGCGCTAACGAAGACCGAAGAGGCCTGGGAAACGCGCTAAGCGGCCGGTGCGAAGACGCGCGGCTGGGGGAGGCGTACGGCGAGGATCTGGCCCTCGGCGAGTTCGAGCTGCTCGGCCTCACTGCGCGTGACCTGCGCCCAGATGTCGCGGCCGTCGGGCAGCGTCAGCTCGACGCGGACCTCGAAGCCGAGGTGCACGACGCGCTTGACGAGCGCCTCGATCGTGCTGCCGTCGTCTTCGGCGAGGATCTGCACGTCGTGCGGGCGCACGAAGGCGTTGCCGATGCGGTTGACGGGGCCGATGAACGACATCACGAACTCGTTGCTCGGCGACTCGTACAGTTCGCGCGGCGTGCCCGTCTGCTCGATTTTGCCGGCGTTCATCACGACGATCTGCTCGGCGACCTCCATCGCCTCCTCCTGATCGTGCGTGACGAAGATCGTCGTCACGTGGATCTCGTCGTGCAGCCGGCGCAGCCACTCGCGCAGCTCGCCGCGCACCTGCGCGTCGAGTGCGCCGAACGGCTCGTCGAGCAGCAGCACTTTCGGCTGCACGGCGAGCGCGCGTGCGAGCGCCATGCGCTGCAGCTGACCGCCCGATAGCTGCGACGGGTAGCGCTCGGCCAGGCCGTCGAGGCGCACGAGCCCGAGCAGCTCCTTCACGCGCTCCTCGATCTCCGCCTTCGGGCGCTTGCGCACGCTGAGCCCGAACGCGACGTTGTTGTGGACAGTCATGTGCTTGAACGGCGCGTAGTGCTGGAAGACGAAGCCGACGCCGCGGCTTCGCGCAGGGGTGTCCGTGACCTCCTCGCCGCCGATCACGACCTCGCCCTCGTCAGGGCTCTCGAGGCCGGCGATGATCCGCAGCAGCGTCGACTTGCCGCTGCCGCTCGGTCCGAGCAGCGCCATCAGCGCGCCGTCGTCGACCGTCACCGAGACGTCGTCGAGCGCGGCGAACTCGCCGAAGTGCTTGCTCACGTGGCGGGCCTCGATCGCCATCAGACGGCCGTATCCGCGCGCGTGCGTCGTGTCAGCAGGTTCATCGCAATCAGTGTCGCAAACGCAAGCAGCGCCAGCACGACGGCAGCCGTATAGGCGCCGGTGGCGTCGAAGTTCTCAAAGCGCGCCTGCACGAACAGCGGCAGCGTCTGTGTCTCGCCCTCGATCCGTCCCGAGACGATGCTGACCGCGCCGAACTCGCCGAGCGCGCGCGCCGTCGTGAGCACGACGCCGTAGACGACGCCCCAGCGGATCCCTGGGAGCGTGATCCGCCAGAACGTCTGCCAACCGCTCGCGCCGAGCGTCGATGCTGCCTGCTCGGCATCCGTTCCCAGCTCGCGCAGGACCGGGATCGTCTCGCGCGCGACGAACGGGAGCGAGACGATCGCCGTTGCGAGTACCATTCCCGGAACGGAGAAGATCACCTGGATGCCGTTTTCGGCCAGCCAGTCGCCGAGCCAGCCCGTTTTGCCGTAGGCGAGCACGAGCGCCAGGCCGATCACGACCGGCGAGATCGCAAACGGCAGGTCGATCAGCAGCCCGAGCAGCCACCTGCCCCTGAAGCGGCCGCGCTCGAGCAGCAGCGCCATGCCGATCCCGAAGATCGTGTTCAGCGGCACCGAGATCGCGACGATCTCGAGCGACAGCCAGAAGGCGTGCTGCGCGTTGGCTTCGGTGATCGAGTGCCAGACGGGGCTCAGCCCGTGTTCGAAGGTGCGGTAGAAGATCATCGCGACCGGTGCGAGCAGCAGCAGCGCGAGGTATCCGAGCGCGATCGTGCGCACGCTGTACTTGCGTGCGCGCACGCCCCGCTCCGAGCGTGGAGTGCCACCGCGCGGTGCCGCGCGCCCGGCCGGCGCGGGGGAGACGGCGAGCGATCCCGAGGCGCTAGAGGACATGCTTGGACCGCCAGCGTGAGAGCAGCGTCAAAGCTGCGAGCACGACGAGTGCCGCCACCAGCAGGACGACCGATACAGCCGCCGCCGCCGGCAGGTTTTCGTTCTGGATCTGCCCGAACACGTAGACCGAGCCGACCTCTGTCTTGAACGGCAGGTTGCCGGTGATCAGCACGAGCGAGCCGAACTCGCCGACGGCGCGCGCGAAGCTGAGCGCGACCCCCGAGATGATCGCCGGCGCGAGGCTTGGCAGCACGACCCGGCGCAGCACCGTCAGCGGTGAAGCGCCGAGCGACTCGGCGGCTTCCTCCATCGAGACGTCGAGCTCGTGCAGCACGGGCTGCACCGAGCGCACGACGAACGGCAGCGTGACGAACAACAGCGCCAGGCCGATCGCGGTGCGCGTGAAGGCGACGTCGATCCCGACCGGACTGCCTTTCCCGTACAACGCGAGCAGCACGACGCCGGCAACGATCGTCGGCAGCGCGAACGGCAGGTCGATCAGCGCGTTGACGATCTTCTTGCCCGGAAACTCATCGCGCACGAGCACCCACGCGATGATCGTGCCGAACACGGCGTTGATCGCCACGACGATCGCAGAGACGATCAGCGTCAGCTTGATCGCGGCGACGGCCTCGGGGTTTGAGACCTCACGCCAGAACTGCGCCGTGCCGCCGGTGCCAGACTTCGCCAGCACCGCTGCGATCGGCAGCAGCACGAGCACCGACAGGTAGATGCCGAGCAGGCCCTTGCCGAGCGCGCCGCCGCTGCGCGCGCCCAAGCGCCCGCCACGCGCGCCCAGGCTGGGCGCGCGTGCGGGCTTTGCTGCGACTATCCCGCCGCTATTTGGCAGTGGAGACTCCCAGCGACTGCTCGATCTTCGTGACGATCCCCGTTTCGGGTTCGAAGAATTCCTTCGTCACCTTCTTCCAGCCGCCGAGCGTGTCGATCGTGAACAGGCCCGGGGGCGTCGGGAAGTTGGCGGCCGAGACACCGGAGATCACCGGGCGGTAGCCCTGCTTGGCCCAGATCGCCTGGGCGGGCGGCGAGGTCAGGTAGTCGACGAACTTCTGCGCCGTCGCAGCCGCCGAGCCTTTGCCGACGACGGCGATCGGGTTCTGGATCAGGATCGTGCTCTTCGGGATCACGTATTCGATCGGTTCGCCCTTCTGCTTGTCGGTGATCGCCTCGTTCTCGTAGTCGATCAGCGCGTCGCCGCGGCCGGAGACGAACGTCTGCAGCGCGTTGCGCGCCGAGCTGTCCTGACTGACGACGTTCTTGAACAGTTCTTTGAGGTACGTTTCCGCCTGCGCGGGGGTCTTGCCTTCCTTGATCTGCGCGCCGTAGGCGGCCATGATGTTCCAGCGCGCGCCGCCCGAGGTGAACGGGTTCGGCGTTACGACCTGCACGCCGGGCTTGACCAGGTCCGCCCAGTCCTCGATGTGCTTGGGGTTGCCCTTGCGCACGATGATCACTGCGACCGAATCGCTGACGAACCCGTGCGTGGCGTTCTGGTTCCAGCTCGCGTCGACGAGGCCGGCCTTGACGAGGCGTTCGACGTCGGGTTCGAGCGAGAAGTCGACGACGTCGGCGTGCAGCCCGTTGGCGACCGAGCGGCTCTGTTCGCCGGAGGGCCCGTAGGACTGCTTGAAGCTCACGCCCTTGCCGTCCGGGGTGCCTTGGAAGGCCGGTATCAGCGCTTCGAAGGCCGGCTGCGGCGTGGAGTAGGCGACCAGCGTGAGCTCCTTGCTGGAGCCGCCGCTGCTGCTCGAGGAGCCGCATGCGCTGAGGCCGATCGCGGCTGCCGCGACCGAGAGGAGGACTGCTAGGGAGTGTGTTTTCATAGCCACTTTCTTCATTGAATAAATGAACAAAATCGGAGACATCGAAATGATTGGCCTCGTGATCGTAGAGCAATGTAAACCCGTAAACAAGATCGGAATTGGCGGTATTAGTAGCGGGTCGATCCCGTTGGGCCACGGCAGCGGGAGATCGGCACAACGACCGCCATATCGGAGACAGCACTTGCGGCCGTGCGTGCGGCCGTCTTGACTTGGCTCGAGCCGGGCATCGGCATCCAGGACGATGACCTCGTTTGGAGTAACCTCGAAACGGGTAGACTGATTTCCTCTACGGGCGCTGCTCCGATCGCGCCCAGCCTTTGCACCGATCTCATCCCCAGACGCCGCCACAGGAGAACAGCTTGATGTCAGCATCACCAGCGCCTTCTACCGTTGCCGACCCGCCCACGACCGACGCAGCCGAGGCCGCCGTCGAGGCGATCGCCGGCGCGGCCGGCCAGGACGTGACCTTCTCGCTAGCGCTCAGCCAGGACCAGAAGGACATCCGCGACTGGGTGCATGGGTTCGCCGCCGATGTGATGCGCCCGGCTGCTCACGAGTGGGACGAGCGCGAGGAGACGCCGTGGCCGATCATCCAGGAGGCCGCGAAGATCGGTCTGTACGGCTTCGAAGGGATCGCCCAGTTCTTCGCCGACCCGACCGGGCTCGGCCTGCCGCTCGTCAACGAGGAGCTGTTCTGGGGCGACGCCGGCATCGGCATGTCGATCATGGGCACCACGCTGGCGGTCGCCGCGATCTTCGGCCAGGGCTCGGGCGAGCAGATCGGCGAATGGATCCCGCGCTGCTTCGGCACACCCGAGGACTTGAAGGTCGCGGCCTTCTGTGCCTCTGAGCCGAACGCCGGCTCAGACGTCTCCGGTGTACGCACGATGGCCAAGTTCGACGAGGCCACGAACGAGTGGGTGCTCAACGGCCAGAAGGCATGGGCGACGAACGGCGGCATCTCCGACGTGCACGTCGTGATCGCCTCCGTCGACCGCGAGCTCGGCTCAAAAGGCCACGCGGCGTTCGTCGTGCCGATGAGCGAAGCCAAGGGCATCTCCCAAGGCACGAAGGTCTCGAAGCACGGCCTGCGCGCCTCGCACACGGCCGACGTGTTCCTCGATGACTGCCGAATCCCAGCCGGCTACGTGCTCGGCGGCAAGGAGAAGCTCGACGAGCGCATCGCGCGCGTGCGCGAGGGCAAGAAAGCGCAGTCGCAGGCGGCGATGCAGACGTTCGAGGCCTCACGCCCGACCGTCGGCGCGCAGGCGCTCGGCATCGCGCGCGCCGCGTACGAGTACGCCCTGGACTACGCCAAGGAGCGCGAGCAGTTCGGACGCAAGATCATCGAGAACCAGTCGATCGCATTCACGCTTGCGCGGATGAAGCTCGAGATCGACGCCGCGCGCCTGCTCGTCTGGCGCGCCTCGTGGATGGGACGCAACCAGGTGCCGTTCGAGAACGCCGAGGGCTCGATGTCCAAGCTCAAGGCCGGCGAGGTCGCCGTGTGGGTGAGCGAGCGCGCGATCCAGATCCTCGGCGGCAACGGCTACACCCGCGAGTTCCCAGTCGAGCGCTGGCACCGCGACGCGAAGATCTACGACATCTTCGAGGGCACGGCCGAGATCCAGCAGCTCGTGATCTCGCGCGCGATCTCGGGGATGCACATCAAGTAGCGCCGCGGCTCCGCCGTCCGGCAGCGGCCCTGCGCCGCGCGTCGGATCAGATCTGTTCGACCTCGGGCGCGTCGGTGCGCAGCAGCGGCGGCTCTTGCGCCTCGGGCTCTTGGCCGGCCGCGCCGAATTTCAGCCAGGGCCGCTTGATCACGGCCCAGCTGACGGCGCCGGCGAGCAGCACTCCACACAGGATCCAGCCGAGCGCGGTCGCGCCGACGCCGACGTACTTCAGCCCGGAGGCGGCGATCACGAACGTGATGACCGGCCGGATGTAGCGATCGGGCGCGCTCGACGAGAGCATCGAGCCGATGAACACAGCCGGGACGCTGCCGATGATCAGCGATGTCGTGACGCCGAATTCGACGTGCCCGAAGGCGAGCGCGCCGAGCGCCGCGGCCGTCGTCAACGGGACGGCCTGCGTCAGATCCGTGCCGACGAGCTGCTTGGCGCCGATCATCGGATAGAGGAACAGCAGCATGATGATCATCAGCGAGCCCGAGCCGACCGAGGTGATGCCGACGACGATTCCGCCGACCATCCCGATTGCGACGGTCCGCAGCGGGCGCGGGGCGATGTCATGGACGGCGGCGGTGCGGCTCTGGCCGGATTTGCGATCGAGCAGGTAGCGCAGCACCATCGCGCCGGCGCCGACGAGCAGCGCGATGCCAAGCGCCAGCTCGATGTTTTTCTGCGCCGTTTTGGCATGGCCCATCAGCGACAGCAGGTAGGAGCCGAAGAACGCCATCGGCACCGAGCCGAGCACCATCCAGCCGACCAGGCGTAGGTTGACCGTCCGCTGGCGCAGATGGACGATGGCGCCGATCGGGCGCATCAGCACGGCTGCCACGAGATCGCTCGAGATCGCCGAGGACGGCGTCACGCCGAACAGCAGGATCAGCATCGGCGTCATCAGCGCGCCGCCGCCCGCGCCGGTCATGCCAACGAGGAACCCGATGATCGCGCTCCCCAGGACGATGTATGGATCTACGTGGATTTCCCTTCCTCCCTCGGCCGGGACAGTACCGGCCGAGGGGCCGCGCGGGCAGCCGCGCGCGTCATGGGCCAGGGAAGGGGCGATGGGCGGCGGCCTTGTCTCCAGCGGTCCACGAACAGGCCGCGATGGATCGGGGCTGCGCCGCGCGACGCAGCCGCGTCAGGCTGCCTGACGCGCGCCGGCCTGCACGCGCTCGAGCTCCTCGGCGTCACGCAGCGCCCAGCCGAGACGCTCGATCAGTTGGCTGGCGGCGTGGCCGGTGCTCAGGTGCACCGAGTAGACGCTCTCCTCGAGCAGCACGGCCGGTCCGTCTGCATCCTGCTCGTCGGCGGTCACGATGATCTTTGCCATGGGTCTGGTCCTTTCCTGGTTCACGGGGCGAGGGGTCGCGGTTCGCTCCATGCCCGCGCGTGGGCGGGTCATGGCTTGGGGCACGGTCGGGTCGGGCTGGCAAGCCCGACCCGACCGTGAGGGGCTGCCCGGGAGGGATGATCCGGGCGGGAGACGAGGAACCTCAGGCGCCTCGACATCGCCCGCTCACGCAGGCCCGCGCTGAGACGGCGCCGGACCGACCATCCGCATGCAGGGGGGCATGCCGGGTGGGTGGAGGTGCGTGAACGGACATTGTTCAGTAATTGTATCGACAATATTGATAAAATCAAGAGGGAACGCGAAAAGCACGAAATGAGCTGCGAGATCGGCGCCGGCAAGTCGCGGTCATGGGGCCGCCGGGCCGCTCGATCGCAGTCCTGCTCGGGCGGCCCGACTGCGTCGGATACGACGGGGTGCGCTACCAGGCCTGCGTGGCGCGGCAGTGCGGGCAGGCGACGGTCGTCGAGACGCGCGCGCGGAAGACGAAGCCGCAGTGGCAGGCGTAGGAGGCCTCGTCGATCGGCCCGCCTGCGTCGCGCACGCGCTGCGCGGCGGGATCGACGGCACGCGCCGTCGAGGCGGTCGGAGCGCAAGCCGGCGTCTGTGCGGCTGCGCGCGAGGTCTCGGATGCGCCGATCGCGGCGCGGCGGTGCTGGTCGGCGCGTGAGCGACGGCGTTCGCGCAGGGTGTGGGGGAGGCTTGCTCGCATGGCTCTATGAGAAAAGACCCTTCCCACGTGCAAAGGTTTCGCCCTGCAACGGGTATTTCCTGGGGGCGGCGGCGTCCGGGTGCGCGCCGGGCGGCGCGCACCGGTGGCACGGCGGCAAAATCGGTTTGGAATACTGGGGGGCGATGAACCCCGCGCGAAAGCGAACGGTGCGCTTGGTCGTGGCCTTGAGCGCGGCCGTGATGCTGGCCAGCGCGCTGATCTACACGAGCTTCAGCGCGGCGAGCCCGGCGCTCAGCCCTAGTCAGCTGCTGCACCAGGCGCAGCCGGGGCGCAGCTACCAGCTCACCGGCAAGGTCGTCGACGGCTCGGTGCGCCACGCCGGCGACTCACTCGACTTCAGCGTCGCCGATCGCGTCGGCGGCACGGCGATCCCGGTCGTCTACACCGGCACCGTGCCGGATCCGTTTCGTGAAGGTCGCGAGGTGATCGTGACGGTGCAGAAGCACGGCGGGCAATACGTCGGCGAACGCGACTCGCTGATCACCAAGTGCCCGTCCAAGTACAAGACCGCTCCGGCGGGCGAGAAGCAGAACTACTGAGGTGGCCGACCTCGGCCGCATCTGCCTGCTGCTGGCGCTGATCGTCTGCGTCTACGGGATCGGCGTATCGCTGTACGGTGCGCGCACGGGTCGCCTCGAGTTCTCCGACTCCGGGCGCCGCGCGGTGTACGCGCTGGCGATCGTGCTGACGGTCGCCTTCGCCGTGCTCGAGCTCGCCTTCCTGCGCAACGACTTCGCCTTCAACACGGTCGCCGACACCTCGAGCCGTACGACGCCGACGTTCTACCGCGCCGCTGCCGTGTGGTCCTCCCAGGAAGGTTCGCTGCTGCTGTGGGCGTGGCTGTTGTCGCTGTGGTCGAGCCTTGCGTTGTTCCTCGTGCGCCGGCGGATGCGCGACGTGGCCGCCTACGCGACGGCGATCCTGCTCGGCTTCGGCAGCGTTCTTCATCTCGCTGATGATCTTCTACGCCTCGCCGTTCTCGACGACGACGCCGAAGCCCGCCGAAGGCGTCGGCCTCGATCCGCTGCTGCGCTTCCCGACGATGATGATCCACCCGCCGATGCTGTACTCGGGCTACACGCTGTGCACGATCCCGCTCGCCTTCGCCGTCGGCGCGCTGCTCGCGCGCCGTGTCGACGCCGACTGGATCCGCGCGATCCGGCGCTTCGCGTTCGCCGCGTGGCTGTTCCTCGGCGTCGGCATCCTGCTCGGCGCGCGCTGGTCCTACGCGGAGCTCGGCTGGGGCGGCTACTGGGGATGGGACGCCGTCGAGAACGCGTCGCTGATGCCGTGGCTCACGGGCACCGCCTTCCTGCACTCGCTGATGATCCAGGAGAAGCGGGGCATGCTGAAGGTGTGGAACGTCTCGCTCGTGCTCGCCACCGGCACGCTCGCGATCATGGGCACGTTCCTCGTGCGCAGCGGCGATCCTCAACTCGATCCACGCCTTCGGCGGCGCGACGCTCGGCGTTCCCTTCGTCGCGCTGATCGGCGTG
This sequence comes from uncultured Solirubrobacteraceae bacterium, assembly GCA_963717665.1. Lineage (GTDB taxonomy): Bacteria > Actinomycetota > Thermoleophilia > Solirubrobacterales > Solirubrobacteraceae > Palsa-744. Next base: position 1,162,387 of record OY970348.1, on the reverse strand, counting down.
CTGATCGCAGGCTCGATCTACCTCGTCGTCTCCCGACGCGAGATGCTGCGCTCCGAGCACCGCCTGGACTCGCTGCTCTCGCGCGAGTCGATCTTCCTGGCCAACAACCTCGTGCTCGTGGCGCTCTGCTTCGTGATCTTCTGGGGCACCTACTTCCCGCTCATCTCGGAGGCGTTCACCGGCAACGAAGCCTCGGTCGGGCCGCCGTGGTTCGACCGCTACACGGTGCCGCTCGCGCTGATCCTCGTGCTGCTCAGCGGGATCGGGCCGGTGATCGCCTGGCGGCGCGCGACACTCGTCCAACGCGCGCAGCAACTTCCTCGTGCCGCTCGCGTCCGGGCTGCTCACGCTGGTCGTGCTGCTCGCCGCCGGCCTTGCGCACAAGCCGCTGGCGATAGCGATGTTCTGCTGCGCCGCCTTCGTGCTCGGCAGCGTCGGGCAGGAGTTCTTCCGCGGCGCGCGTGCGCGGCGAGCGATGGCCGGCGAGGCGCCGCCGACGGCGCTGCTGGCGCTCGTGCGGCGCAACCGCCGCCGCTACGGCGGCTACGTCGTGCACGTCGGAATCGCCGTGCTGTTCGTCGGCGTGGCCGCCTCCTCGTCCTTCCAGCACGCCGTCGAGCAGCGCCTCACGCCCGGCTCCTCGGCGCGCGTCGGCGCCTACACGGTGCGCTACGTGCGCCCGACGGCGACGATCGCACCGAAGAACGACACGGCCCACACCGGCTCGACGCTCGACACTCGGCGCCGTGCTCGACGTCAGCAAGGACGGTCGCCACGTGGCGACGCTGCGCCCGAGCGAGGGCTTCTACGCCTCCGGCGAACCGGCGCAGGGAACCGTCGGGCAGCTGATCGGCGGCCAGGCCGTGAGCCACATCAGCATGAGCTCGGGGGTGACGCGCGACGTATGGACGGCGATCGCGCCGAACATCGCCACGCCGGCGCTTCAGCGGATCGTGTCCGTCGGCAACCGCACGCTGCCGGCCGACGAGGCCGGGGTGGCGATCGGCGTGCTCGCACGCGAATACCTGAAGAACCCGCCGCCGGCACAGTTCCACTTCATCGTCTCACCGCTGGTCATGTGGATCTGGATCGGCGGCCTGATCGTGTTCGGCGGCGGCCTGATCGCGATCTGGCCGACGCCGAGCGCGCTGCGCCGGCGCGTCGCCATGCGCTCGCGCGCGCGCGCCTCGCACGGTCTGGCGCGCGCCTGAGCCCGGGGATGGACCCGATGGCCGCCGGCGCGATCGGCGGGCGCTGAATGGATCTGCTCGTCGTGCTGCTGGCGTTTCTGCTGCTCGCCGTCGTGATCGCCATCGTCGGCGCGCCGCTGCGCGCCGCCAGGGATCGGGAACTGGCCGGCGAGCATGTGCTCAACGACGACGATCCCGAGCGCCGGCAGGCATACGAGCGAGCGCAGCTGGAGTCCGCGCGCGAGGCCAAGTACGGCGAGATACGCGACGCCGAGCTGGACTATGCGCACGGGCAAGCTCTCGCGCGAGGACTACGAGGCCGTGGACGGTGCGCTGCGCGCGGAGGCGCTCGAGGTCTTGAACCGACTGCAGGCGCTCGAGCGTGAAGAAAGCAATGCCGGCGCCTCGCAAGCGGTGGACGGACGACCGAGCGAGACGACCGTCGGCCGCGAGAGCGACCCGGGCGGAAAGAGCTAGCTAACCGTGAGGTAGAGGGTTAGGGCTGGGCCCAGCGGGCTTGCTAGGCCCAGGGCCGCTTGAGCAGGATGATCGCGTTCACGATGAACAGGACCGCGAAGAAGATCGTCCAGCGGTTGAGGTTGCGCTCGACCATCGAGCCGCCGCCGAGCGGGCCCGGTGCCGCTGCCGACGCCGAACGCGCCGGACAGGCCGGAGTCCTTGCCCGAGTGCATCAGCACGAGGAACACGACGATCACCGAGATGATCACCTGCAGCACGGAGAGGATGGTTTCCATGCCGTCAGCCTACCGAAAGGCCAGTCTGCGCAGCGCATCGGCGCTGCAGGATCGGGCCGCGATCCCGCGAAGACGGGCACTTGGGCGTCTGCTCCCAGCGGGTTTCCTCGTCTCTCTCCTCGGGTACGCTTAGGGTCTGTCAGTCGAATGGCGGCGTGAGCGCCCGTGCAACGGATTGTGGACGCGATTACGAATCCTTTACGCCTTGGTGCTTGCCTGCCGATATGAATTCCGGTGGGCGTACCCGCGATTTGTGGGCTACATGCGCCGACCACGACCATGGGACGAACACAGATGACGAAGATCGGCGCATGATTGCTGCTTCCGGCACCGGAGGCGCGCGTGGCGTGCGCTGATCTCGGCGATCGCGGGAGGCGGTCTGACGGCGGCCGGGCTTGGCCCGCTCTCCGGCGGCGCGCTCGCAGCCGAAAACTGGTCGGGCAGCGAAGCGGAAGGCACCGGGACGACGCCGACGGAAACGACGCCGAGCGAAAAGCCGACCACGACGGGCACGACGCCGACGACGACCTCGACGCCCACGGCTAGTACGCCGGCACCGGCGCCGACCACCTCGAGCACGCCGACGCCGGCACCCACGTCGGCCGCAACGACGCAGGAAGCCGAAGTGAAGGCGCCCGCGAAACCGTCGGCGAAAGGCCCCGCCGTGGTGCTGCAGCGGCGCCAGAAAGCTGACGGAATCGAAGCCGAGCAGTTCGACGAGCACGACGCCGACCACGGGGACCGCCAGCCCCGCACCGGCCAACAGCAACGTCGCCGTCCCGCCGCAGGTGATCGCCGCTCAGGAGGAAGCGCTCGCGGCTGAGCTCGCCGGCTCGGCGGCTTCCGCGCAGGCGCTGTCCTTCTATCGCATCCCGCTGTTCCTGCTGCCGATCTACCAGGCCGCCTCGGTGCAGTACGGAGTGCCGTGGCAGATCCTCGCCGCGATCAACGAGATCGAGACCAACTACGGAACCGACCTGTCTGTCTCGACGGCCGGCGCGGTCGGCTGGATGCAGTTCATGCCGGCCACTTGGATCCAGTACGGCGTCGACGCGATCAACGCCGGCTACGCCGACCCGTACAACCCGGTCGACGCGATCTTCGCCGCCGCCCGCTACCTGCGCGCTGCCGGCGCCGCGAGCGACCTGCATGCGCGCGATCCTCGCCTACAACCACTCCGAGGAATACGTCCAGTCGGTGCTGCTGCGCGCGAAACTGATCTCGAGCTACCCGAAGAACGTGATCGCGACGCTGACCGGGCTGACCGACGGCAGGCTGCCCGTCTCCGGCAAGCAGGTCGTATGGGGCGCGCTCTCGACCGCGCCGAGCCCCTCGACGCTCGCCTCTGGCTCGAGCGCCACGGCGGGTGCCACGGCGGCGGCGAGCGACCCCACGGCCGGCGACCCCACGGCCAAGCTCTGCCGCGCCGACGAGCGCCGGTGCTACTGCGCCGGGCTCCTCGGCCGCGCCGTCGCCGACGGCTGCCGCGGCGGCCACAGCCGGCAAAGCCGCCAAGCATCCGCCGGTGCTCCACCTGGTCGACCTGATGAGCGCACCCAATGCGACCGTCGTGGCAGCGCAGGATGGACGCGTCGTCAAGCTGGGCAGCTCGAAGAAGCTCGGCAAGTACCTGATCCTGCGCGACGTCTACGGCGATGTCTTCACCTACGCCGGCCTCGGCAGCATCGCCTCGCACTACCCCAAGCCGAAGAAGCCGAAGACGCCGAAGCTGGCCTCGAGCGCGGACGCCTCGACGCTGCCGGCCGCGAAGGCGGGTGAAGCGAAGCCGACGCAGCCGGCCACGGCCGGGCATCACGATCCGGTCACGCTGAAGGTCAAGCAGCGCTCGTCGAAGCCCGCCGGCGGCGCCGGTACCTCGGCGGTCTCGAACGCGGGCGAACCTGAAGCGCCGAGCACCGGCAAGGTTCGCCTGTTCGCCCATCCAGGCAACCCCGATGCACTCGCCTCGGCCGCCAAGCGCGAGCGCTCGAGCTCGATCGCCGGAAAGCTGCTGCCGCTGCGCGCGGGCTCGATCGTCTCCAAGGGGACCGTGCTCGGCCGCGTACGCGCGCCGACGAACGCGAGCGCCGGGCACCTGCGCTTCGCGATCCGCCCGGGCGGTGACCAGAGCACGGTCGACCCGCGCCCGATCCTGAAGAACTGGACACAGCTCGGCGCCGCGCTGCACCCGCAGGGCGCCAGCGGCGAAAACGACCTGCTCGGAGCGACGGCCAGCGGGGTCTTCCTGATGTCCAAGGAAGAACTCGAGCGCACGGTGCTCTCCGATCCCGGCATCGAGATCTACCAGTGCGGCCGCCAGGACATCGCCGCCGGCAAGATCGACAAGCGCGTGCTCGCCGTGCTCGCGTTCCTCTCGCGCACCGGCCTGCAGCCGACCGTCAGCGCCTTGGAGTGCGGTCACAGCGAGATGACCGTCTCCGGCTACGTCTCAGAGCACTACACGGGCGACGCCGTCGACATCTCGGCGATCAACGGCACCCCGATCGCAGATCACCAGGGAGCCGGCTCGATCACCGACCTGACGATCCGCACGCTGCTGACCCTGCAGGGCGAATTCGTCCCGCACCAGATCATCAGCCTGATGCAGTACCCGGGAGCGCCGAACACGCTCGCGATGCCCGAACACTGGAACCACATTCACGTCGGCTTCCGGCCAACCGCGGCTCAGCTGCCGCTGAACGGCCAGGCAGCGGCGGCGAGCGCGGCGGGCGCCGGCAAAGGTGCGCCGTCGCCCGTGATCGTGCCGAGCGATCTGAGCACGACGCAGTGGAACCAGCTCGTCACCCGCATCGGCGCCCTGCCTGCGCCGAAGGTTGCCGCCAAGCCCGGCCCGTCGGCGATCAAGGACCCGAAGCCCGCCGCCGGCAAATAGTCCAGGGCCGCCCAGCTCTAAACCTGAACTAGAGGATTAGGATGCGCGGCGCTCGAGCCGGTTTGCGTCGTCGTCCAGAAGCGCGCTGAGACGCCGGACGCGTCTGCGATGATCAGCGCGTGGCGGGCTACGGCGGTATCGACCTCGGCGGCACGAAGATCCAGACGGCGGTCGTCGACGAGCATCGCAACGTGCTCGGCTCGGCACGGCGGCCGACGCCGACGCGCGGCGGTCCGGCCGACGTGGCCGGCGAGATGGAGGGCGCGCTGCGCGATGCCGCGAGCGACGCCGGCATCGATCCGTCGACGCTCGAGGGCGTCGGCGTCGGCTCGCCGGGCACGATCGAGGGCGGCACCGTGACGAGCGCGCGCAACCTGCCCGACTGGGAAGGCAGCTTTCCGCTCGGACCGACGCTCGAACAGGTGCTCGGCTGCCCCGTCAGCCTCGGCAACGACGTGCAGGTCGCCACCGACGCGGAGTTCGAGCTCGGCGCCGGCAAGCCCTATCACTCGCTGCTCGGCGTGTTCTGGGGCACGGGCGTCGGCGGCGGCCTCGTGCTCGACGGCAAGCCGTGGGTCGGGCGCGGTGCCGCCGGGGAGATCGGCCACATCGTGATCGAGCTCGGCGGCGCGCGCTGCACGTGCGGGCGGCGCGGCTGCATGGAGGCCTACGCGGGGCGCTCGGCGATGGAAGCCCATGTCGCCAAGCAGGTCGAGAAGGGCAAGCAGACAGACCTCTTCAAGCTGATGAAGGAGCGGGGTCGCACGCGCCTGACGAGTGGCATCTGGGCGCGCGCGCTCGAGCACGGCGACAAGCTCGCCGAGCACATGATCGAGCGCGCGCTGCGGCGCGCTCGGCGCGGGCGTCGCGTCGGCCTGCAACGTGCTCGACGTCGAATGCGTGATCATCGGCGGCGGGCTCGGCGTGCGCTTGGGCGAGCCCTATGCCGAGCGCATCGCAGCGGCGATGCAGCCGCACCTGTTCGCCGACTTCCGCCCGCCCGACGTCCACGTCGCGGCGCTTGGCGATCTCGGCGGCGCGATCGGCGCGACGCTGCTGCTCGATCAGGACCGCGCCGCGGCAGCGGCCTCCTGATCGGCGTCGCTGCGCCTAGAAGCCGCCGATCGTGATCACGACGAGCCCGAGTGAGAGCGTCGAGGTGACCGCGACGGTCGCCGCGGCGGCGCCATCGAGCAGGCCACGGCTGCGGCGCTCGCCCATCACGCTCTCGCGAGCGCGACAGGCGCCAGATGAAGAACAGGTTGATCGGCAGCAGCAGCCCGTTGACGACCTGCACGCCGACGAGCAGCGAGATCACCGGCACGCCCGGGATCATCGCGACGAACGCGCTGAGCAGCGATCATCGCCGGTGATGATGTCACGAACACCGGCGCCTCCTCGCGGCGGCGCCCGATGCCCTTCTCGTAGCCGAGCGACTCCGAGACCACGTAGGAGGTGGCGATCGGCAGGATCGCCGCGGCGAGCAGGCTCGCGCCGAGCAGGCCGATGCCGAACAGCACCTCGGCGTACTGGCCCGGCGAACGGGCTCAGCGCGCGCGCCGCCTCGGCGGCCGAGCCGATGTTGTGGATGCCGTGCGTGAACAGCGTCGCACCGGTGGCGATGATGATGAAGCAGGCGATCAGGTTGGCGAAGACGGCGCCGGCGACGGCCTCGCGTTCCTCGCGTGGCAGCTCCTCCTCGCGCACGCCGCGCTCGACGACGGCCGACTGCAGGTACAGCTGCATGTACGGCGTGATCGTCGTGCCCGCCGGTCGCGATCAACAGCAGCGAGGAAGGCCGAGCTCGAGTGCTGGATCTGCGGGACGACGATTGCCTTGCCCACGTCGCCCCAGTCGGGGTGGGCGAGGATCGCGGCGATCGGATAGGCGAAGAAGGGGATCGTGAACCAGATGAAGATGCGCTCGGCCGAGCGGTAGGAGCCGCGCACGATGATCAGCCAGATGCCGACCGCCGCGATCGGCACCGAGATCTGCACGGGCACGCCGGTCAGCCCGAGCGCCGCGCCGATGCCGACGAAGTCCGAGATGCAGATGCCGACGTTCGCGATCAGCACGGCGCTGGTCGCGAACACCGACCAGCGGATCCCGTACTCCTCGCGCACGAGCTCGGCCAGGCCCTTGCCGGTGACGACGCCCATCCGCGCGGCCAGCCGCTGCACGATCGCCAGAGAGATCGTGATCAGCACCATCGTCCACAGCAGCGTGTAGCCGTACTTGGCGCCGACCGAGGAGTACGTCGCGATACCGCCGGCGTCGTTGCCCGCGTTGGCCGCGATCAGCCCCGGCCCGAGCAGGCCGAGCATCGCGAACAGGCGTGCGCGGCGAGAGCTAAGCCGGGCAGGCAGACGCGGTCGGCCACGCGTGGCCGACCGGATGCGACGCATGACGGGCGGTACTCGGACCGCCATCGAACTGTCCGCCTGGGACGCTCATGCGGCGCAGTCTATTCAGTCGGAGCCGCGCAACCCGGCAGGCCGCTGTCAGCCCCGGGAGGGCGAGCGCCAGGGCGCTGTCAGTCCTCGCCGAGCAGTCCGAAGCGCCGGCGCCAGCCGCGCGGGAGCATCGCCTCGAGCACGTCGTCGACCGTGACGACGCCGATCATCCGCTCGCGTCTCATCGACGACCGGGATCGACGTCAGGTTGTAGTCGGCCATCAGCCGTGCGACCTCCTCGAAGGAGGCGTCGGAGCACAAGCACGGGGTCTCGTGCTTGACGGTCGCCTCCAGGCGCTGGCCCGGCTCGACGCGCAGCAGCGCGGCGACCGGGACGCTGCCGTCGAGTGAGCCCTCGGTCGAGCTGACGAACACGTCGGTCAGCAGCTCCGGCGCGATCCGGCTGCGGCGCACCGCCTCGAGCGCGTCGCCGGCCGAGGTCGTGCCGCGCAGCAGGCACGAAGTCGGGGCTCATCAGCCCGCCGGCCTCGGCGGGGTCGTAGCCGAGCAGCGCACGCACCTTCACGCGGTGGCTGACTCGGCAGCAGAGCGAGCACCGCGCTCGCGGCGCTCCTCGTCGAGCTCGCCGACGATGTCGGCGGCGTCGTCGGGCGCCATCCGCGACGAGGATCTCGCGCGACCTGCTCGTCGGGGCGGTCCTCGAGGAACTCGCGCTGGTGGTGGTCGTCGAGCTCCTCGAACACGTCCGCCTCGAGCTCGCGGTCGTCGTCGCCGACGGCCTGGATGATCTCCTCGCCCTCGCGTCGCGAGGCGGCCTCGACGAGGTCGGCGATCTGCGCCGGGTGCAGCTTGGCGAGCTTGGGGTGGGGAACGCGCAGGCGCACCGTCGGCACGTGCCCGACGAACGGCTCGACGCTCGGCCCAGTCGAGGAACTCGCCGGTCGCGATGTGCGGCCGAGCCGCTTCGGCAACAGGCGCCGCAGCCCGCCGCGCGGGCCCGTGTCGACGCCGACGACGCGCCACGAGCCGGCGACGACGCGCCAGCTCGATCTCGTTGGCGCGCACCAGGCGCGCGCCCTCGACGTTGATCAGCTGGCGGTCGAGCACGTCGCGCTTGAGCAGCACCTCCTCCGGGCGGCGCTCGAAGCGGCGCAGGTCGAGCTTGGCCTTGCGCAGCACGACACCGCCGGCGCCGATCTCAGAGACACGATCGACGCCGAGGTAGGACGTGCGCCCGGCGACCGTCACGAGGAAGCCGGTGATCGGCGGGTAGCCGACGCCGCCGAGTCGCACGATCAGGTCTGCGACCTTGCCCAGGCGCTCGCCGTCGGCGTCGCGCAGCGGGCTGCCGACGACGGTCGAGAGATGCAGGATCGGCGGCGCCTGCGCCGTCGGCGCGTTCATCGAGCTCATCCTAGGCGCCATCGTACGCCCGCCGGGCGGCGGGAATCTATCTTGGACGGCGATGCTTCCGTTCTGGCTCTCGATCGGCTTGCTCTCCGCGGCTCAGGGCGCGATCGTCGCGCTGGCGCGCGTGCCCGACGTGCCGGTGCTCGCACGGCTGCGCGACCGTCGCTGGGCCGTGATCCCGCCACTCTCGGTGCTTGGCTTCGTGCTCGTCGGCGTGCTCGCCGAACACGCCAGCGCCCAGGGGCTGACCTACCTCGCGCTTGGCGCCGTGCCGCTGCTGGCTGCCGCCGCGCTCGGCTGGCTGACGCGCGGCGCGCGCCCCGCGAGGGCGCTCCTCGTGCTGCCGCTGTTCGCGCTCGCCTGGGCAGACGCCGGAGCGCTTCCAGGCGAGGCCGCCGCGCTCGCGCTCTCGGCGCTCAGCTGCGTCGCGCTCGGCGTGCTGCTCGCCGCCGTCACGCCGCCGCGCTGGCTCGCCGCCGGGATCCTCGCGATGGCGCTCGTCGACGCGGTGCTCGTGATCGCCCAGCAGCTGCAACGCCCGAACGACGCGCTCAACGCGGCGCACCCGGCGGCCGGCCTGCCGCGGCTGCAGAGCGCGCTGCTCGGCTCGGCCGTGATGGGCTACGGCGACCTGTTCATCGCCGGCGTGCTCGGCGCCCTGCTCGCGCTCGCCGCCGGCGCCCGCACGCAGTCGCGCGCGGCGCTGCTCGCCGCCGGGCTCGCGGGCTGCTTCGACCTGTTGTTCTTCTTCGTCGATGAGCTGCCGGCGACCGTGCCGGTGGCGCTCACGCTGATCGTCGTGCTGGCCGCGCGCCGGCGGAGATCCGCGGTGAGCGGGCCAGCTCCAGAGCCTGCAGCGTCTGCGGGCCAGCCGGCTCGAGCTCAGCGTCGGCTGGATCGCCCTCCACGCCCAGCCGGGCCGTGACCGTGCGCGCCGTCGTCTCGACGGCCGGCGGGCTCGAGACCTCGCGATCGGACGCGGCGCCGGCTTCCTCGATCTTGCGCACCTGCGGCACGACGCGCGCGTCGAAGGAGCCGACCGCGACGTTGTAGGCCGCGACGGCCGAGTCGAGCTGGCGCCCGACCTTGCCGAGGGGCTCGACGAAGCGCCCGAGGCGGCGATGCAGCTCGCGCGCGGACTCGGCGATCTCGCGCGCGGACTCGGCGATGCGCTCTTCGCGCCAACCGTGGTGCGCGGCCCACAGCAGGCCGATCAGCGTGGTCGGCGTGGCGATCAGGATCTGCTGCTGCACGCCGAATTCGATCAGCGACGGGTCGGCCTCGAGGGCGGCCTGGTAGATGCCGTCGGAGGGGACGAACATGACGACGAACTCGGGCGTCGCCTCGAGCTGGCCGTGGTAGCCCTTGGCGGCGAGCTTGGCGATGTGGCTGCGTGTCTGCTTGGCGTGGCGCGCGATCTGCAGCTCGCGCGCGTCCTCGCCGTCGGCCTCGAGCGCGGCGAGGTAGGCGTCCAGTGGCACCTTCGCATCGACCACGATCAGCTTGCCGCCGGGCAGGCGGACGAGCATGTCCGGGCGCAGCACGCCGCCCTCAGCGTTGATCGTGTGCTGCTCGAGGAAGTCGCAGTGGGCCAACATGCCGGCCATCTCGACGGCGTTGCGCAGCTGGATCTCCCCCCACGAGCCGCGCGTGGAGGGCCGCTTCAGCGCGGAGACGAGGTTGCCCGTCTCCTGGCGCAGCGTGCCGACGCCGTCGCCGAGCATGCGCACCATCTGCGCGAGCTCGCCGTGGGCCTGACGACGCTCGCGCTCCAGGCGGGCGATCTCGCCCTCCATCCGGCCGAGCTTCTCCTGCACGGGCTGCACGAGGCCCTTGAACTCGGCCGCGCGCGTGGCCAGCTCGCCGCTGGCGCGCTCCTGCTCGGCGCGTCGCTGCTCCTCCACGCGACGGGCCAGCGAGTCGCCGGTCTGGGCCAGCACGTCGGCCGAGATCGCCTTCATCTCGTCGTGCATGCGCCGCCGGTTGGGGCGCGCCAAGAGGGCGGCCGCGCAGGCCGCGCCGAGCAGGGCGCCGAGAATCAGGAACAGAACCGTCACTCGCTCAAGATGACAGCGGCTTCGGACGGTGAGCGGCCCCGGGGCCCGCTGCGCTAGCGATAAACCGCACTTGACACGTGAGCGCCTCCTTGACTATGCTGGTCCACGTACTGCAGCCGCAGTTGGGGTTGTGGGCTTTTGTAAGAGAGGGAACAATTCCAAGATGGGGCTGCGCGAGGGCGGTTGTCGCTGTCGGCAGACTCCGCTTCGTAGAGGAGGATGTGAGACATGCAAGCCATGAATGGCTCGGCAGGGTTTCGCTCGCACGGGCGTCTGATCGGGTGCTGTTTGGCACTCGTGCTGGCGCTCTCGGGACTGGCGTTCTCATCGGTGGCAAGCGCTGCCAAAACGCCGCCCCCGGTTGAAACCTACCTGGCCCTCGGCGATTCGCTCGCCTTCGGTTACACCGCGCAGAAATTCAACGAAAATTACCCGAACGAGGCACCTTCGTTGTTCGAAACTGGCTACCCGAACGTGGTCGCCAAAGACCTCAAGAAAGAACACAAAGGGATCGTCCTGATCAACGACGGCTGCCCGGGCGAGCTCTCGGCCGGTCTGATCGGCGAAAAAGAATCGATCGGCGGCAAAAAAGACGCAGAACACAAACCGTGCGCGTACCACTTCACGAACGGTCTGCCGCTGCACAACTCGCTCGCGACCCTGTCGCAGCTTGAAGACGCGGTCAGCATTCTCACCGCCGAAAACCCGTACACGAAAACCAAACCGGCTCACCCGGTTGTCGGCATCTCGATCAACATCGGCTCGAACGACGAGCTTGCAGCCGTTGCGAAATGCGAAAAAGAAGTCGGCGAAGAATACGCCAAAGAAGGCAAAAGCAAATACGGCGCGACGCCTGAAGAAGCTGTCAACGCTTGTCTCGTAGCGACGGCGCTTCCGCCCGGCGGCACGTTCGAAAAAATCCTGAACAACATCAAAACCTCGACGGAAGTGATCGACAGCACGGGCTACACAGGCCCGATCGTCGTGCTCGGGTTCTACAACCCGCAGTCGTTCATCCTGCCGGGCAGCGATGGGCTGCAGCAGATCCTGAACAACAACTTCGAAAAAGCGATTGAAAAAGCCGAATTCCCGGCCAACGTGAAATACGCCAATCCTTTCCCGAAGTTCAACCCGCAGCCGGAACAGGGTCCCAAAGAGAAAAAAGCGATTGAAAAGTACACCGAAGAGTGCAACCCGCTCGTCCAGAAAGTGACGACGGGCAACGACCCCGGATGTGAAGGCGACATCCACCCGACGGAAGCAGGCGCGAAGCTGCTTGGCAAGTACGTGTTCGAAGCCCTCTAGGCTGAGAGCAAGCTGAGCAACTAGTCATCGGGGGCGCCCGGCCGGCCGGCCGGGCGCCCCTTTTGCGTTCCGGTCCCGGACGCTCGCCGTCGTGCCTCGGTCGCGCTCGGCGCCCGCGTCAGCCGCTTGGGTCGCCCGTCGCGACAGGACCGCTCGGACGAGAGCGCTCCAGCTCATCGGCGGCCTGCCCGAGCACGCCGAGCATCGCCGGCGCGGCCGGCACGAGTCGCGCGCCCTCGGGTGTGGCGGCGATCACCTGGCGCACGGGCGGCGCGGGGGAGAGGGCGCGGATCACGATGTCCTCGCGTACGACCGACAGCGCGAGCTCGGGGATCAGCGCGACGCCGACGCCGGCGGCGACGAGCCCCTGCACGGTCTGGTAGTCGTCGCTCTCGAAGGACACCGTCGGCTCGAAGCCGGCGGCGTGGCAGCAGCGCACGACGTGGCGTGCACAGGGGCTCGAGCTCGACGTCTGCACCCACGCCTCGCTCTGCAGCTCGGACAGGCGCAGCTTGGCCTTCTTGGCGAGGCGATGCTCGCGCGGCAGCGCGAGGTACATCGGGTCCTGCAGCAGCGGCGAGCGCGCGAGGTCCTCTCCCAGCGGCTGCTCGCCGGCGAACTCGAACAACAGCGCGAGGTCGAGCTCGCCGGCGCGCAGGCGCGGGACGATCTCGTCGGGCTCGCCCTCGGCGAGCGTCAGCTCGACGTCGGGGTAGGCGGCGCGGAACTTGGCGATCGCGACAGGCATCAGCGTCGAGCCGGCCGTCGGGAAGGAGGCCATCCGCAGGCGCCCGCCGCGCAGCCCGGCGATCGCCGAGAGCGCCGCCTCGGCGGTGTCAAGGCGCGCGAGGATTCCCTCGGCGTGGCCGACGAGCGTCTGCCCGGCCGCCGTCAGGCTGACCCCGCGCGGGTGGCGCTCGAGCAGCGCCATCCCCGTTTCGGCCTCGAGCGCGGCGATCTGCTGGGAGATGGCCGACTGCGTATAGGACAGCGCCTCGGCGGCGCTCGACAGCGAGCCGCGATATGCGACCTCCTTGAGCACCTTCAATCGTGCGACGTTGAGCATAAGATTATCTTATAATAAATATAAAAAAGATCACTGGAGCTGATGGCAGGAACGTGCCACGATGATCGAGAAGCAAGCAACCGATACGAACTTCAAGGTCGGCTACCGAACGCCGGCCCAGAACACAGAGGAGCCACCATGTCCACCAAGATCATCGTTTCCTACGACGGCACGGCGAACGAGGACGACGCGATCGCCCTCGGCCGCATCTTCGGCAGCGCCGGCGCCGAGGTGGCGCTCGCCTACGTGCGCCACTCCCAGGACCCCGACCTCGACCGCGAGAAGCTCGCCCAGAGCGAGGCCGAGGAGCTTTTGACGCGCGGCGCGCAGCTGTTCGGCAACGCCGACATCGCTCGTCACGTCGTGACCGACCGCTCGACGCCGCAGGGCCTCAGCGCGCTCGCCGCGAGCGAGGGCGCGAGCGTCGTCGTGTTCTGCTCGGACTCGCACACCGCGACCGGTCACGTGTCGATCGGCAACTCCGCGCAGCAGCTGCTCGAGGGCGGCCCCGTCGCCGTCGCCGTGGCGCCCGTCGGCCTGGCCGATGACGCGCAGGCCTCGGTGCAGTCGATCGTCGCGATCGGCGACGCCGACGGCGGCGCCCGCGCGAGCGCCGAGTCGCTCGCCGCCGCACTTGGCGCGAGCGTCGCGCCGGTCGCCAACGACGAGGCCGGACTGCTCGTCGTCGACTCCCGTCCCGAGGCCGAGCAGGGCCGCGTCGCGATCAGCGCGTCGGCCGCGCACCTCGTCGAGATCGCCACGAGCCCCGTGCTCGTGCTCCCGCGCGGCGTTGCGCTGTCCTTCGGCCGTCAGGCCGTCACCGCGTAGGCGTCACTCTGCAAACGACGTCCGCCGGACCGGGCGGGCGGCTGGTTCAGCGCGAGCTGCGACCGCCGCCCGCCCTTCGCGTTCTCAGGTAGGCGAGCACCCCCTGGACGACGTCCAGTCCGCCGCCCAGCAGGTGGCCGACGGGCCCGGTCCACAGCCACGTCTCCAGGCGCCTGTGCGCGCGTCCGTTGCCGCGAGGCTTCATCCGGCGGCACGGTATCGTGAGCAGCCGTGAGCGCCGCGCTGAAGACGACCGTCGCCGAGCTTGGAGAGTCGCGCGTGCGCGTGGACGTGCAGGTCCCGCCCGCCGAGGTCAAGCAACGCCTGGAGGGCAAGGCCCGCCAGCTCGGTCGCGAGCTGAAGCTGCCCGGCTTTCGCCGCGGCAAGGTGCCCGCGCCGCTAGTGATCCAGCGCGTCGGTCGCGAGGCCGTGCTCGACCAGGCGATCCGCGACTCGCTCTCGAGCTGGTACGCGCAGGCGATCTCAGAGGCCGGGGTCGTCCCCGTCGGCGACCCCAAGCTCGACCTCGCCGACCTGCCCGGCGAGGGCGAGACGCTGCAGTTCTCGATCGAGATCGGCGTCGTGCCGAAGGCCGAGCTCGGCGACTACGCCGGACTCGAGGTGCCCCGCCGCGAGGCCGTTGTCGAGGACGAGCAGATCGACGCCGAGGTGGAGGGGCTGCGCGAGCGCCTGGCCAAGCTCGAGACCGCCGAGCGGGCCGCCGCGGAGGGCGACTTCGTCGTGATCGACTACGCCGGCTCGCTGCCCGTCAGCGACGATGACGGCGAGCGCCTCGAGCCGTTCGAGGGCGGCGAGGGGCGCGACCAGCTGATCGAGCTCGGCGGCGGCAACCTGATCCCAGGCTTCGAGGAGGCGCTCGTCGGTGCGAGCGCCGGCGAGCAGAAGGACGTCAAGCTGACTTTCCCCGCCGAGTACCCCGCCGAGCAGCTCGCCGGCCGCGACGCCTCCTTTGCCGTGACCGTCAAGGAGGTCAAGGCCAAGCAGCTGCCGCCCGTAGACGACGATCTCGCGATCGACGCCGGCTTCGACGATCTCGCCGAGCTGCGCGAGGACATCCGTGCGCGGCTGCTCGAGAACGATCAAGCGCGCGCCGAGGCGGAGTTCCGCGCGGCCGCGCTCGACGCGGCCGTCGCCGCCGCCAAGGTTCCCGTAACGCCCGAGCTGGTCGAGTCGAGGACGCGCGAAATGTGGGACTCGCGGCTGCACTCGCTCGCCCACCAGGGCATCTCGCGCGAGATGCTGCTGCAGATCACCGGTCGCGAGGAGGCCGAGATGCTGGCCGAGCTGACGGACGACGCCGAGCGCACGCTGCGGCGTGAGGCCGTGCTCACCGCCGTCGTCGCCGCCGAGCAGCTGGCGCCGAGCGAGGAGCGCATGCTGGCGGAGCTCGCTCCCGTAGCCGAGCGCGAAGGCGCCGAGCCGCAGAAGCTGCTCGAGGACCTGCGCTCGAGCGGCCGCGAGGAGGAGCTGCGCGAGAGCGTCGCCGCGCGCATGGCCGAAGAGCTGATCGCCGAGCGCGCCAGCGCGATCACGCCCGAGCAGGCCGAGGCGCGCGAGAAGCTGTGGACGCCTGAGCAGGACGCCGAGCCGGAGGGCGCTGTGGCCGCTGACGCCGGCGCCGGTGCCGGGTCAGGCGCAGCGCCAGGCAAGTTGTGGACCCCAACCGAGCGGAGATCGGCCAGCTAGCCTCTGTTGGAGGATTCCGGCCGGAGAAGCGAAACCAAAGCGAGACTATGAGCCCACTTGTTCCAATGGTCGTCGAGCAGACCTCACGCGGAGAGCGCGCGTTCGACATCTACAGCCGTCTGCTCAACGAGCGGATCATCTTCCTCGGCACGCCCGTCGACGATCAGATCGCGAACCTGATCGTCGCGCAGCTCTTGCACCTGGAGTCGGAGGACCCCGAGAAGGACATCTCGATCTACATCAACTCACCGGGAGGCTCCGTCTACGCGGGCCTCGCGATCTACGACACGATGCAGTTCGTCAAGCCCGACGTGCAGACGATCTGCGTGGGCATCGCGATGTCGATGGGCGCGCTGCTGCTCGCCGGGGGCGCTGCAGGCAAGCGCATGGCGCTGCCCAACGCGAAGATCCTGATCCACCAGGTCTCATCGAGCTTCGAAGGCCAGGCGACCGACATCGAGATCCACGCCAAAGAGATCATCGACGTGCGCAAACGGCTCGATGAGATCATCGCGAAGCACACGGGCAAGGAGCTCGACGTCGTCAGCAAAGACACCGATCGCGACTACTTCATGTCCTCCGAGGAGGCCAAGGAGTACGGGATCATCGACCGCGTGATCTCGGAGCACTGAAGACGTGCGCTGCACTGCGCGAGCCTTTGTCCTCAGTCGCTCGCGTGCTAGCGCACGCCACGCTCCCTGCGTCCGCGGCTCGCTTGTCCAGCGAACGTCTTCGGCGTGTAGCCAGGAAGGAGCTTGACGAATGGCCAGGCCAACCGACTCAAACGAGCAGCTCCTGTGCAGCTTCTGCGGCAAGTCCCAGCGCCAGGTCAAGAAGCTGATCGCCGGTCCCGGCGTCTACATCTGCGACGAGTGCATCGATCTCTGCAACGAGATCATCGACGAGGAGCTTTCGGCGCCGCCGGCCTTCGACCTGGAGAACCTGCCCAAGCCGCGTGAGATCTACGACGTGCTCGACGAGTACGTCGTCGGCCAGGACCCGTCCAAGCGCACGCTGTCGGTGGCCGTCTACAACCACTACAAGCGCGTGCAGATGATGATGTCCGGCGAGACCGACATCGAGCTGCAGAAGTCCAACATCCTGCTGCTCGGCCCGACCGGCTGCGGCAAGACGCTGCTCGCGCAGACGCTCGCGCGGATCCTCAACGTGCCGTTCGCGATCGCCGACGCGACGGCGCTGACCGAGGCCGGCTACGTCGGCGAGGACGTCGAGAACATCCTGCTGAAGCTGATCCAGGCAGCCGACTACGACGTGAAGAAGGCCGAGACCGGGATCATCTACATCGACGAGGTCGACAAGATCGCGCGCAAGGCCGACAACCCGTCGATCACGCGCGACGTCTCCGGCGAGGGCGTGCAGCAGGCGCTGTTGAAGATCCTCGAGGGCACGCAGGCCTCCGTGCCGCCCCAAGGCGGGCGCAAGCATCCCCACCAGGAGTTCCTCACGATCGACACGACCAACGTGCTGTTCATCTGCGGCGGCGCGTTCGCCAACCTCGACAAGGTGATCGAGCGGCGGATCGGCCACAAAGGCGTCGGCTTCGCGGCCGCGATCGAGGACAAGGCCGAACGCGACAAGGGCGAGGTGTTCGAGCACTGCCTGCCCGAGGATTTGATCGAGTACGGGCTGATCCCCGAGTTCATCGGCCGCCTGCCGGTCGTCTCGGCCGTGCACCAGCTGACGCGCGAGGACCTCGTCTCGATCCTCGTCGAGCCGCGCAACGCCCTCGTCAAGCAGTTTCAGCGCTTCTTCTCCTTCGACGGGATCGAGCTCGTCTTCTCCGAGGACTCGCTCACGGCGATCGCCGACAGGGGCCTCGAGCGCGAGACCGGCGCTCGCGGCCTGCGCTCGATCATCGAGGAGATCCTGCTCGAGGTGCAGTTCGAGCTGCCCTCGCGGCGCGACGTGAAGAAGTGCGTCGTCACCAAGGAGACCGTCGAGAAGGGCCTCACGCCGACGCTCGTCACCGAAGCCGCGCCCGACGAGGCCGATGAGGACTCGCCGCGCGAGCAGTCCGCCTGAGCGGCGCGGCCCCGGCTCGCGGTAGTATCGCCCTGTGTCCAAGCGAAGCGAATCGAAGTCACTCGTCAAGAGCACCGTCGGCTCGGTGCCGTGGCTGACGCTTGCGCGCGCCGCGATGATCGTCAGTCGTCGCTGGAACGCGCTGTCGGCGAAGGAGCGTGCACACCTCGCCCAGCTCGTGACCGAATCGCGCGGGCGCGTGAGCAATCTGAGCCTCAAGCAGCGCGCCGAGCTGCGCAAACTCGCGCGCAAGCTCGACCTGAAGGGTATGGGGCGCGAACTGTGGCCCCTGTTTCGCGGCAGCCGCGGTGGGCGCGGGCGGCGCGGGCGTAAGCACCGCTAGGCGCCGGCTCGGCGCCCGGACCGGACAGCACGAGTGCAGCGATCGCAGCAGAGGAAGAGATGACCACCGGCGAGGATCTCGACAAGCTCTCCACGCACGAGCTGCACGACCGCGCCGTGCGCCGCGCCGAGCGCCACGTCGACCTGAAGTTCTTCTGGTCGCTGCTCGAGCTGATCCCGGCCGCCCAGGCGGCGAGCGGCGACGAGGGCGAGGCCGACTACGACATCCAGTCCTCCAAAGGGCTCATCTCCGATGCCATGCACAGCGGCGACGGCAAGCTCGGCGAGGCGCTGCGACCGGTGTTCATCGACTACCTGCGCAAGCACCCCGACGCATAGGCAGCGCCCGCGCGGCGCGCTCCGAGCACGCATGACATCGACACCGCGCCCCGAGACCCATCGGCCCCCGTCGTGGAGCGAGCCCGAGGCAGAAGCGCACCTGCGCTCGCTCGAGCTGTTCGGCATGCGCTTCGGCTTGGACCGGATGCGCCGGATGATGACCGTGCTCGGCTCGCCGCAGCGCCGCTACGACGCGATCCATGTGCTCGGCACGAACGGCAAGACCTCGACGACGCGGATGATCGCGGCGATCCTCGAGCGCCACGGCCTGCGCACGGCGGCCTACACCTCGCCGCACCTCGTCTCCTACCGCGAGCGCCTGCAGATCTCAGAGCAGGACATGAGCTCCGAGGACTTCGCCCGCGCGATCGCCCGCGCAGCGTGGGCGGCAGAGCGCGTCAACCGCACGCTTGCAGGCGAGGACCACGTCACGCAGTTCGAACTGCTCACGGCCGGCGCGCTGTGGCAGATCGCCGAGTGCGGCGCGCAGGTGGCCGTCGTCGAGGCCGGGCTCGGCGGGCGCTACGACGCGACATCGGTGATCGACGCCCAGCTGACCGTGCTGAGCAGCGTCGGGCTCGAGCACACGCGCTGGCTCGGACCGACCGTGCGCGACATCGCCGAGGAGAAGCTCGCCGTCGTGCGTCCGGGCGGCACGCTCGCGCTCGGCGCCGGCCTGCAGCCGGAGGCGATCGCCGTGGCTGAGCGGGTGGCGCGCGAGCGCGGCGCGCGGATCGTCGTGGCCGACGCCGAGGAGCCCGCGGTCGGTTTGGCGGCGCGTGGCGCATTCCAGCGGCGCAACTTCGCGCTCGCGCGGCTGGCCGCCGAGACCTACCTGCGCGACGCCGGGATCGAGCCGGACGGGCGTGCCGTGCGCGAGGCGGCGGCGAGCACTGAGGTGCCTGGGCGCATGCAGGTCGTGTCGGAGGACCCACTGACGCTGCTCGACGGCGCGCACAACCCGGAAGCCGTGAACGCGCTCGTGCAGTCGCTGCCCGTGCTCGTCGGCGAGCGCCCGCTCGCGCTCGTGCTCGGGGTGCTCGAGGACAAGGACGCCGCGAGCATGCTCTCCGCGCTGCTCTGCAAGTGCGAGCGCGCCTGGTTCACGGCGCCGCCGAGCACGCGCGCCCTTTCGCCCGCCGCGCTGCAGTCGCTCGCGCGCCAGCTCGGCTTCGAGCAGGTCGCCTGCGAGCCGCGCCCCGCGCAGGCGCTCGCCGAGGCGCAGCGGTGGGCGCGTGAGCGGGGCGCCGCCGTGCTTGCCACGGGCTCGGTCTATCTCGTCGGCGAGTTGTTGCGGGCCCTCTCCGAGACGGGCTCGGCGCAGGACTCGGATGCGCGACGGCGAAGGGCTCTGTCGTGAACGACGAGGGTCCCTCCGTGCTGACGATGATCGGCGCGGTGGCGCTGATCGTGGCGCTCGTGATCCTCGTGTTCTTCGCCGCTGGTTACGGATTCGGTCGTCTATTTCTCTAAACTCGCCTCCCGCCGATGCTCACCCTCGCATACTTCGGAATCGAAAGCAGCGGCCTCAATCTGGTCGTCGATCTGCTGATCCTGTTCGTCGTCGTCCTCTACCTGGCGTTGATCTACTGGACCTACGCCGACGCTCGCCGGCGGATCAACGACCCGATGCTCGTCGGCTGCGCCACGGTGGCCTCGCTGTTCCCGTTCGTCGGCACGATCGTCTACATGATCCTGCGCCCGCCGGAGTATCTCGAGGACGTGCGCGAGCGCGAACTGGAGGTGCAGGCCGCCGAGGCGCGCCTGCACGAGTTCGACCATTCGCTGTGCCCGCACTGCGACTACCGCATCGAGCGCGACTTCATCCGCTGTCCGAGCTGCCTGCGCAAGCTGAAGGACCGCTGCGTCAACTGCGAGCGCCCGCTCGACCAGGCGTGGACGATCTGCCCGTATTGCGAGACCGAGGTGCCGGCGCCCGAGCCGCCGCCGCGCACGCGCCGGCGGCGCACGCAGGCGTCGATCGACGCCGAGAAGGCCGAGCTCGCGAAGGCCGCCGCGCCTGCCGAGCGCGCCGGCGAGCGGCCTGAGACGGCGCGCGCCAAGGCGACGCGCGAGCGGCGCGAACGCGAAGCTGCAGGCGCATCCGGCGAGGGCGGACTCGAGCAGACCGATGAATCGCAGGACACGCAGGCGAACCCCGTCGTCGCCTCCGAGCCCGCGGCCGCGCCTGCACGGGCGGCGCGCCCGTCGCGCTCGTCGAGCGGGCGCACCCGCCCGAGCACCTGAGCTACAACCTCAATCCGAAAAGGAATCCATGGACCGAACGCTGATCCTCGTAAAGCCCGACGCCTTCGCCCGCGGCCTCAGCGGCGAGATCATCGCCCGCTTCGAGCGCAAGGGCCTTGAGATCGTTGCGCTGCGCAGCATGACCGTCGAGCGCGAGCTGGCCGAGCGCCACTACGCCGAGCACGCAGAGCGTCCGTTCTTCGGCGAGCTCGTCGACTTCATCACCTCAGGCCCGATCGTGGCGATGGTGCTCGAGGGACCCGACGCGGTCAAGGCGGCGCGCCAGCTGATCGGCGCGACCAACCCGCTCGAGGCCGCGACCGGCTCGATCCGCGGCGACTTCGCGATCGAGATGGGGGCGAACATGGTGCACGGGTCGGACTCGCCGGAGTCGGCAGCGCGCGAGTCGGCGCTGTTCTTCGGCGAGCTCTAGCGCGCGAGGGGCCGGCATGGCGCCCCAGCTGGTGCTCGCCTCGGGCTCCCCGCAGCGGCGGGTGCTGCTCGAGCGCCTCGGCGTGCCCTTCACGGTGCGGGTCTCCGGTGCCGATGAGCTCGAGGAGGGCCCCGATCCGGCGGCGGTGGCGCTCGAGAACGCACTGCGCAAGGCGCGTGCCGCGCTGTGCCCGGGCGTGGCCGAGGCGGTGCTCGGCTGCGACACGATCGTCGTACTCGACGGCACGATCTACGGCAAGCCCGCTGACGAGGCGCAGGCGCGTGTGACGATCACCGCCCTCGGCGGGCGCACACACGAGGTGATCAGCGGCGTGGCTCTGTTGCTTGGCGAGGGGGCGCAGGCCGAGGAGCGCACCGCGCTCGCGCGCTCGCGGGTGAGCTTCCGGGCGGTCGACGACCAGTTGATCGATTGGTATCTGGCCACGGGGGAGTGGCGTGGGCGCTCGGGCGGCTACGCGATCCAGGGCGCGACCGGCGCGCGCCTCGCGCTCAACGTCGAGGGGGAAGAGGAGAACGTCGTCGGGCTGCCCCTGCAGGCGCTGCGCGAGCTGGCGCCGGAGCTGTTCGGCGGGGGCTCGCCGTCGGGCGGCGACTGACGCGCCGCGCCGCATTTCCCCTGCAAAACCGCTGGCGACCCTATCGGAGGCCAAAGGGCGTCCGCTAGACTGCGCCACCGGGCAGCGCGGCTACGCCGCCGGCCGCGAAGCGCAACAGCGCATCTCGCGGAACGGCGCGCGAGAGCAAGAACCGCGGCCCCTTTTCTTCTCCATCAATGGGAATCTTCAGCTATCTGACGGGATTCGGTGGCCGCGACATGGCCGTCGACCTGGGAACCGCGAACACGCTCGTGTACGTGCGCGGGCGCGGCATCGTGCTGTCCGAGCCGAGCGTCGTGGCGATCGACTCGCGCACCGGCGAAGTGCACGCCGTCGGGATCGAGGCCAAGCGCATGCTCGGCCGCACGCCGGGCACGATCCAGGCGATCCGGCCGCTGAAGGACGGCGTGATCGCCGACTTCGACGTGACCGAGGAGATGCTCAGGCACTTCATCCAGAAGGTGCACCAGAACCGCTGGGCGCATCCGCGCGTGGTCGTCTGCGTGCCCTCCGGCGTGACCGGCGTGGAGAAGCGCGCGGTCGAGGAGGCCTGCCTGTCGGCCGGCGCACGCACGGCCTACCTGATCGAGGAGCCGATGGCGGCGGCGATCGGCGCCGGGCTCCCCGTGGGCGAGCCGACGGGCTCGATGGTCGTGGACATCGGCGGCGGCACCTCCGAGGTCGCCGTGATCTCGCTCGGCGGGATCGTCGTCTCGCAGTCGATCCGCGTCGGCGGCGACGAGATGGACGAGGCGATCATCAACTACGCAAAGCGCGAGTACAAGCTCCTGATCGGCCAGCAGACGGCCGAGGAGCTGAAGCTCGAGATCGGCTCGGCCTGCCCGATGGCCGAGGAGCTGCAGGCCGAGATCCGCGGGCGCGACATGGTCGCCGGGCTGCCCAAGACGGTCGTGCTGACGAGCGAGGAGATCCGCACCGCCCTGGAAGAGCCGCTCAACCAGATCCTCGACGCGGTCAAGGAGACGCTCGACCGCACGCCGCCCGAGCTCGCCTCGGACATCATGGACCGCGGCATCATGCTCGCCGGCGGCGGCTCGCTCTTGCAGGGGCTCGACGAGCGCCTGCGCGAAGAGACGCAGATGCCGGCGCACCTGGCCGAGTCGCCGCTGACGTGCGTGGCGGTCGGATCGGGACGGTCGCTTGAGGAGTTCGAGGCGATCCACCGCTCGAACCGCAAATCGCGCAATCGCCAGCGCCGCAGGTGAGCGCGCCGCAGCGCCGGGCGGCTCGCGCTGGGCGGACATCTGTGACGGACGCGTGCACCCGGGGGTACTCTTTCCCGTGAACGCTTCGGAAGGTCGCTATCCGTGTATGACAAGACGGTTCGGCGTCGGCGCTTGGTTCTCGCGCTGCTCGTCGTGCTCTCCCTGATCCTGCTGACCGCATACTTCGGCGAGGCGTCGAGCGGCGGGCTGCACTCTGTGCAGCGTGGCTTCTTGACAGTGGTCTCGCCAATCCAGAACGGCGCCAACAAGGCGCTGAAGCCCGTGCGCGACCTGATCGGCTGGTTCGGCGACACGCTGCACGCCAAAGGCCAGCGTGACGAACTGCGCAAGCAGGTCGACCGGCTGCGCCGCGAAGTGATCGCCAACGACTCCGAAAAACACTCCTACCGCGAACTGCTCACGCTGTTCCGGCTCGACAATCAGCTGAGCGTCAAGGACTATCACCCGGTCACGGCGACGGTCGTGGCCAAGTCGCCGAACGTGTGGTACTCGACGGTCACGATCGACAAGGGCGAATCCTCGGGCGTGCACGTCAACGACCCGGTGATCAACGGCGAAGGGCTCGTCGGCAAGGTCGCCCAGGCGGCCTCCGACGGCGCGCAGGTGACGCTGATCACCGACAGCTCGGTCGGCGTCTCGGCGCGGATCGGCACGTCGGGCGCGACCGGCATAGTGCAGCCGAAGGTGGGCGACCCCAACGACCTGCTGCTGCAATACCTGCCGGCCAACACGCAGGCCAACAAGGGCGAATACGTCGTCACCTCAGGCACCGTCTCGAGCCCTGACGACTCGCTCTACCCGCCGGGAATCCCGATCGGGCAGGTGACATCGATCAACGAAGAAAGCGCCTACCGCTCGGTCAACGTGCACCCGCTCGCGAACCTGCACAACCTCGACGTCGTGCAGGTGCTGACCGCGGCCAGTGGGTCGCTGCCGGCGAGCCTCGGCCGCCTTGCCGCGAGCCTGCCGCCCGGCCAGCAGGGCTCCTCCGGCGAACAGCTCGCCTCGACGGCGGGCGGCTGATGGGCGCAATCGGCTCGCCGGCCCTGCTCGGGCGCATCGCGGCGCTGTCGATCGTGCTCGTGTTCTTCCAGATCGGCGTCGTCTCAGAGGTGCCCGTGTTCGGCGTCAGCGCCGATCTCTCGCCGCTGCTCGTCGCCTTCGTCGGGCTGATGTGCGGCTCGACGCTCGGCGCGCTGACCGGCTTCGGCGTCGGCCTGCTCGTCGATCTCGCGCTCGTGCAGACGCTCGGCGTGACCTCGCTGACGCTGACCGTCGTCGGCTACTTCGCGGGCCGCCTGCGCGAAGCGCGCGACCCGCAGGCGGCGCTCACGCCGCTGCTCGTCGGCGCCGCCGGCTCGGCCGCCGCGATGGTCGCCTACTCGATCGTGCAGTTCCTGCTCGGCGTCGAGGCGCCAGTCAGCCTCGAGCTGTTGCGCCAGATCGTGCTCGGCATCGTCGTCAACACGATCATCGCGCTGCCCGTGTGGGCGCTCGTGCGCCGCTGTTTGATCGGCGGCCTGCCCGAGGATCCGCGGCGCCGGCGTAGGCGCGCATACACGACCGGCGGACTGTCGCCGCTTTCCAGGTCGTGATCGTGCCGCCACGCACAGGCGCCGGCCAGGGTACGGTCGGCCGATGAGCGCGATCGAACCGTCCGGCGGGCGTGACCCGCGCATCCCGGTCTCGCCGCAGCTTGCGATGCGCGTGGCGATCCTCGGCGGCGTGGCGATCGCGATGTTCGCGATCATCTTTTTCCGCCTGTGGTTCCTGCAGGTGCTCTCGGGCGAACAGTACGTGCAGCAGGCCAACGCCAACCGCGCGCGCGACCTGCCGATCGCGGCCCCGCGCGGTGAAATCCTCGATCGCGAAGGCCAGCCGCTGGTCGCGAGCCGCACGACCAACGCGGTGCAGATCGTGCCCTCGGCGCTGCCGCACTCCGGCGCGCCGCGACTGCGGCTCTACCGGCGCCTGGGGCGGCTGCTCGGGATCAGCGGGGCGCACGTCCAGGCGCTCGTGATCAAGGGGCGCACGGCGCTGCCCTACGCGCCGGTGACGATCAAGACCGACGCCGGCCGCGGCGCGCTGACGGTGCTCGCCGAGCGCCAGAGCGAATACCCCGGTGTCACCCAGCAGCCGGTCTCGATCCGCGCCTACCCCTACGGCGAGATGGCGGCGCAGGTGCTCGGCTACGTCGGTCAGGTCTCCGAAACGGAGCTCCAGATGCGCGCCTTCGACGGCGTCAAGCAGGGCACGGTCGTCGGCCAGGAAGGGCTCGAGTACTACTACGATCGCTACCTGCGCGGCAATCCGGGGGTGGAGCGCGTCGAGGTCAACGCGGCCGGCTATCCGGTACCGAGCAAACTGGCGCCGACGCAGCCGAAGGCGGGCTACAGCCTGAAGGTAACGCTCGACAAGGGACTGCAGGCCGAGGGCGAAAAGGCACTGCTGCAGGGCATCGAAAACGCGCGCGCCGGCGGCAAACCGGCGGATGCCGGGGCGTTCGTCGCACTCGACCCGCGCAACGGGCAGGTGCTCGCGATCGGCTCCTCGCCGACGTTTGACCCGAACAAGTTCGCCAAACCGCTGACGAAGGCCGAATACGCGGCGCTCGAGGGCAAATCGAAGAGCGGCTCGGGCGAAGAATCGCCGGCGCCGCTGACCGACCGCGCGGTCAACGGCACCTATCCGACGGGCTCGACGTTCAAGCCGATCACGGCGATGGGCACGCTCGAAGCGGGCGTGATCAACCCGAGCGAGGGGCTCGGCGCGGGCCAGTGCATCTCGGTCTCCACGGAGCAGTTCTGCAACGCCGGCAAGGCCAACTACGGCGCGGTCGGCCTCGTCGAAGCGCTGAAGGTCTCCTCCGATACCTACTTCTTCGAAGCCGGCGAGCTGGCCAACAGCCACGGCAACGTGATCCAGCGCGAGGCGCACAAGCTCGGCGTGGGCCAGCAGACGGGCATCGACCTGCCGAGTGAGATCACCGGCCTCGTGCCCGACCGTGCGTGGCGCGCGAAAGTCGGCAGGGAGGAGCTCGCGTGCGAGAAGCGCAAGCACGTCTCGAGCTGCGGCATCTCCGACGGGCGCCCGTGGAGCGTCGGCGACAACATGCACCTCGCCGTCGGGCAGGGCGATCTGTTGACCTCGCCGCTGCAGATGGCCGTCGCCTACTCGACGCTCGCCGACGCGTTCACCCACGGCGGCGACGGCTGGGTCGTGCGCCCGCACCTGGGGATGGAGATCGACGGCGCGCAGGGCAGGCTCGTGCAGGCGCTCGGCTTCCCGGCGCAGCGCCACGTGCACCTCAACGCGACCGACGTCAACCTCGTGATGGAGGGGATCCACGAGGCCGCGAGTCAGCCGGGCGGGACCTCGGCCACGGTCTGGACGGGCTGGGACCAGGCGCAGCATCCTGTCTACGGCAAGACGGGCACCGCCCAGCACGTCGGCAAAGAAGACCAGTCCTGGTACATGTGCTACATCGGCGACCCTTCGCGGCCGATCGTGATCGCCGTGACCGTCGAGCAGGGCGGCTTCGGCGCTGAAACGGCGGCGCCGATCGCCCGCCTGCTGGCGTCGCAGTGGTTCGGCAAGGAAAAGAAGTTCGTCGCCGGGAGCTCGCACACGTTTTGAGCCCGCTCAGCCCGATTACGGCTCCAGAGCAGCCGACCGCGCAGCCGGCGACGGGCGCGCGCACGCTGCGCCTGCCGCTCGACCCGCTGCTGACACTCGCGGTGATCGGCCTGGCGATCGGCTCGATCGTCACGCTCGGCGATGCGACGAAAAACCTGATTCCGAGTCAGCCGAACTACTACGTCGACCGCCAGCTGACGTACCTGATCGTCGGCTTCGTGCTGATGCTGCTGCTCTCGCGCCTGGACTACGCGCGCCTGCGTCCGCTGAAAAACTTCCTATACGGGTTCCTGATCTTCACGATCCTGGCGGTGCTCGCGCTGGGGCACAGCGCGCGCGGCTCGCAGCGGGCGATCAACCTGCCGTTCTTCTCCTTCCAGGCGTCCGAGCTCGGCAAGGTCCTGCTCACGCTGGCGCTCGCCGCGCTCGTCGTCGATCGCGCGCGGCGCCTGCGCGAACGCCAGACGACGGCGCTCGTGATGCTGGCGGCGCTCGTGCCGGCGATGTTCGTGATCGCCCAACCCGACCTCGGCTCGGGTCTGGTGTACGTCGTGATCGCCTTCACGCTGTTGTTCGTGGCGGGCGTCCCCTGGAGGCACCTCGCGGGCCTGGTCGCGCTGGGGCTGGTCGCGCTGACTTTCGTGCTCGTGGCGGCGCCGGCGGCGGGCGTGCACGTGCTCAAGCCCTACCAGGTGCAGCGCCTGACGGCCTTCCTGCATCCGTCGACCAATCCGCAGAAGGAAGGCTATCAACAGGAGGAGTCCAAGATCGCGATCGGATCGGGCCAGAAGACGGGTCGCGGCGTCAATGCTTCGCAGAGCAAACTCGGCTACGTGCCCGAGAATCACACAGACTTCATCTTCTCGGCGGTCGGCGAGCAGTACGGGTTCGTCGGCGCGGGCCTCGTGCTTGCGCTCTACGGACTGCTGATCTGGCGTGCGTTGCGCATCCTCGTGATGTCGAAGGACCTGCTCGGTTCGCTCGTCGCTGCCGGGATAGCGGCTATGCTCATGTTTCAGGTCTTTGTCAACGTGGGAATGACGATCGGGATCATGCCGATCACCGGCGTCACGCTGCCGCTCATGAGCTATGGCGGCTCGTCGGTAATCACGACCCTGTTGGCGGTGGGCCTGCTGCAATCGATTTACATCCAGGCGCGCGCCTCGCAAGCGTTGAAGGGCCGCGTACTGCGCTAGTTGACACCAATGAACGCCCAGCAACTCTCGCCAGACCGTCAGTCCGCCGGATGCGCCTCACGCGCTGTCCGCCCGGACGATCACGACGTCGCGACGCTGCGGCCGGCCACTGGCGTCCCCACGAAGGCACGGGCTCAGTCCCCGCCGCCGCGAGCCACGCCAGGCGTGTGCTCCGACGCGGCAGGACTCTCCCTGCCTCATACCGAAAGAGTTCACATTGAAAAAGCAAGTACTTGTCAGCGTCGATCGCGCGGAGACGCGCGTGGCGCTTCTGGAGGCGAGCGGAACGCCCGCCGCCTCGCGCTCGTCGGCCTCCTCGCGCAGGGCGGGGGCGTCGAAGGCGGCGGCCTCGCGCAAAAGTGGCGGAGGTCCGCAGGCCGGCTACCGGATCGCTGAGCTCTACATAGAGCGCCGCGGCGGTCGCTCGATCGTCGGCAACATCTACAAGGGCAAGGTCGACAACGTCCTGCCTGGCCTCGAGGCGGCATTCGTCGACATCGGCCTCGAGAAGAACGGCTTCCTGCACGTCGATGAGATCGTGCTCCCGGGCGTCGAGACGCCCAAGCGCGGGCGCGGCTCAGGCAGCGGGCGCAAGATCTCCGATTTGCTCAAGCCTGGCCAGGAGATCGTCGTGCAGGTCGTCAAGGACCCGCTGAAGACGAAGGGCGCGCGTCTTTCGATGGAGCTGACGATCGCCGGGCGCTACATGGTCTACGCCCCGACCGGCGAGGGCATCGGCGTCTCGCGGCGCCTGGAGGACAAGGAGCGCGAACGCCTGCGCCGGCAGACCTCGAAACTGGAGATCGGCGGCGGCGGCGTGATCGTGCGCACGGCCGCCCACGGCGCCAAGCGCGAGGACTTCGAGCGTGAGCTGAAGTATCTGCACAAGCTGCACGAGGTGCTCGTCAAACGCGTCGAGGAGACTGCCGCTCCGGATCTCGTCTTCCAAGAGGCCGATCTTTCCGTGCGCGTCGTGCGCGACATCTTCTCGGCGCACTTCGAGCGCGCGATCGTCGACGACGAGCAGCAGTACCACCGCCTCGTCTCGTTCTTCACGCGCACCGCGCCCGAGCTCGTCGAGCGCGTCGAGCTGTGGCAGCAGGAGCAGCCGCTGTTCGAGGCCTACGGTGTCGAGGAGGCGATCCAAGGCTTGCTCTCGCGCCGCGTCGACCTGCCGAGCGGCGGCTACCTGATCATCGACTACGCCGAGGCGCTGACCGTGATCGACGTCAACTCGGGATCGTTCATCGGCCGCGGCAAGGGCGCCGGGCTCGAGGACACGATCACGAAGACGAACCTCGAGGCGGCCGAGGAGGTCGTCAACCAGCTGCGCCTGCGCGACATCGGCGGGATCATCGTGATCGACTTCATCGACATGGCCCGCGCGCGCAATCGCGACGCGGTGATGAAGGTGCTGCGCAAGACGCTCGACGAGGACCGCACGAAGACGTTCACGGCGGAGATCTCAAAGCTCGGCCTGGTCGAGATGACGCGCCAGAACGTGACCGAGGGCGTGCGCGAGATCATGAGCCGTCCCTGCCCGACCTGCGAGGGCGAGGGCGTGATCCGCTCGGAGGAGACGATCGCGATCGAGTTCGAACGCAGGCTGCGCGACGTGGCGGCGGAAACCCCCGACGTCGATGCGTTCCTGATCCAGATCAACCCCCGCGTGACGGCCGAGTTCACGGGCCACAGCTCGCGCGTGCTGCGTGCGCTGGAGACCGAGACGGGCAAGTCGTTCCTGTTCGAGGGCTCCGAAGGCCTCGCGCTCGACCACTTCGCGATCACCTTCCAGGGGACGCGCGAGGAGGTCGAGGAGCGTGCACTGCCGTTCCGCCAGGGCGATGAGGTGCTCGTCGAGATCGTCGAGCCGCACATGTACGACGAGGAAGACGCCGTCGCCAAAATCGACGGCTACATCATCTCGATCGCCGGCGCCGCGGCCCACGTGGGCTCCAAGCGGATGGTGCGGATCGATCAGGTCGGCCGTACAGCGGCCAGCGCGCTGCTGCTCGACGAGTCGGGCGAGGTCGTGAAGGCCTCACCGCGCCCGGCCGGGGCCAAAGGCGCCCGCGGCGGAGGACGTCCGTCCTCCTCCTCGGGAGGCGGCCGCGCCGGCGAGCGCGCGAGAACGCGGGCGCGCGGCAGGCGCGCGCCGGCCGACAGCGAGGATGCGGCGGCGCGTCGTGAAGCCGGCCTGCACGAATCGCCGACCGGGGTCGACTCCGAGCCCGAGGATGAGACCACCCTGACGGCACGCGACCTGGCCGAGACGGTTGACGGCGGCGAGGGCCGCGAGGATGCCCAGGAGGAGAAGTCGCAGGGCGATGGCACCGGCGATGGCCTACAATCCAAACCTCGGCGTCGTGGCCGCAGGGGCGGACGGCGCCGTTCGGCTGCCAAGGCGCCCGCGACACCGGAGTAGACCCCGGCTCGCGGCGTTCGTCGGCGGCGGGCTTAGGCACTAGGAAGAAATCGAGACTGAGACAGACATGTACGCGATCGTGAAGACCGGCGGCAAGCAGTACCGCGTCGAGCGGGGCCAGAGGCTGCTGATCGAGCGCCTCGCCGTCGACGAGGGCGCCGACGTGAAGCTCGAGCCGATCCTCTTCCGCTCTGAGGAGGCTGTGTTCGACAAGGCGGGCCTCGAGAGCGTGCAGGTGACGGCGAAGGTGCTCGCCCACGTGCGCGGCGAGAAGCTGCGTGTGTTCAAGTTCAAGCCCAAGCGCGGCTACAAGCGCCGCACCGGCCATCGCCAGGATCTCACGCAGATCGAGGTCACCGAGATCAGCCAGGGCAAAGCAAAAGCGAAAGCCGCGGCTCAGAAAGCCGCCGAGCAGCCGTCCGCTGAGAAAGCGCCTGTGAAAGCGCCCGCGGACAAACCAGCGGCGAAAGCCAAAGCCGCGGCCGACAAACCGGCCGCCAAAGCAAAACCGCCGGCCAAAGAGAAACCGGCGGCGAAAGCAAAAGGGCAGGCTGCGAAAGCGAAGGAGGAGTCCTCCGATGGCTCATAAGAAGGGGCTCGGCTCGAGCCGCAACGGGCGCGACTCAAACGCGCAGCGCCTCGGCGTGAAGACCTTCGCCGGGCAGACCGTGACGGGCGGCGAGATCATCGTGCGCCAGCGCGGAACCCGCTTCAAGCCGGGCCCGGGCGTGGGTATCGGCAAGGACGACACGCTCTACGCGCGCGCTGCAGGCACGGTGCAGTTCACGACGGGCCGCCGCGGGCGCACGGTCAGTGTGCTCTCCGACTCGGCTTCCTAGGCCGAGCTCGCGAGCGCACCGCAATGAACCCGCGCCGTCTGGCAGGGCTGCTCGCGGTGGGGCGCATGGCGCTCGGCACGGCTGTGCTGCTGGCGCCTGAGCAGGTCACCTCGCGCTGGCTGGGCGGGCACGCGAGTCATCCGGCCGTGCGCTACCTGGCCCACTCGCTCGGGGCGCGCGACGTGGCGCTCGGCGCGCTCGCGCTGAGCACGCTCTCAGACGGCCGCCACGCGGCCCAGGTTCAGCTTGCGTGCGCGGGTGCAGATGCCGCAGACGCCGTGGCGACGCTGGCGGCGCGCTCGGAGCTGCCGACGGTCGGCGCGATCGGCACGGTCGCGGTTGCCGGTGGGGCGGCGATCGCCGAGTTGTATCTCGCCCGCGCGCTCGCCTAGCTCGGCTGCTCAGCCCTCCTGGGCGGTCGGGCGGATCAGGATCTCGTTGACGTCGACGTGCGGCGGCTGGGCGAGCGCATACATCACGGCCCGCGCGATGTCGTCCTCATGCAGCGCGTTGCTCGGTCTGTTGTCGAAGAACGGCGTGTCGACCATGCCGGGCTCGATCAGCGTGACGCGCACGCCGCTGCCGTTGAGATCCTGGCGCGCCGCCTCGCCCATCGCCGTGACGGCGTGCTTGGTGCACGAGTAGAAGGACCCGGGCAGCGCACGGCGTCCGGCGACGCTCGAGGTCAGCAGCAGATGTCCGCGCGTGTCCCTCAACGCCGGGATCGTCGCGCGCAGTGTGAGCGCCGCGCCGTACACGTTGGTCAGGACCATCTCGCGCCAGTGCTCGGGCGTGTCGGCGAGAAAGCCGCGCGGGCCGCCGAAGCCGGCGTTGGCGAACACGGCGTCGATCTGTCCGAAGGCTGCGAGCGCGGCCGCGACGAGCGCCTGCTGCTGCTCCCACTCGGTCACGTCGCAGCGGACCGCGATCGCGCGCTCGGCGCCGCCCAGCTCGGCGGCGAGCTGATCGAGCTTCTCCTGCGAGCGCGCGGCGAGCACCAGGCGCCAGCCCGCCGCGGCGGCGTGGCGGGCGGTGGCCGCGCCGATGCCGGTCGAGGCGCCGGTGATCACGAGGACGTTGTCGGTGGCGGTTGCGGGATAGCTGCTCATCGGTCGTTTCTCCCTTGCTTGGCGGGTGGGGGCTGTCACGATGATCGCCGAGATGCTCCACGATCGCGCGAAGATCCACGTCCAGGCGGGCGCCGGCGGCAACGGCTGCACGAGCTTCCGCCGCGAAGCGCACGTCCCGCGCGGCGGGCCCGACGGCGGCGACGGCGGCCACGGCGGCGCCGTCGTGCTCGTCTGCGACGACTCGCTGCGCGACCTGCAGGGCTTCCGGCGCAAGACCCATCACCGCGCCGGTCGCGGCGGCCACGGCGAAGGACCCCAGCGCCACGGCGCCGACGGCGAGACGCTGAGGATCGGCGTTCCGCCGGGTACGCAGGTGCGCGCGCCGGCGGAGGAGCGGCGATCTGGCGGCCGCAGCTGGGAGCTGCTCGCGGCCGGCCAGCGCGCGACTGTCGCGCGCGGCGGCTCGGGCGGCAAGGGCAACAAGCGCTTCGCCACGCCCACGCGCCAGGCGCCGCGCTTCGCCGAGCGCGGCCTGCCCGGCGAGGAAGGCTGGCTCGAGCTGCAGCTCAAGCTGCTCGCCGACGTCGGGCTCGTCGGGCCTGCCGAACGCGGGCAAGTCATCGTTGCTCGTCGCGGCTGACGCGCGCCGCGCCGAAGGTCGCCGACTACCCGTTCACGACGCTCTCGCCGGTGCTCGGTGTGCTCGAAGCCGACGAACGCCAGCTCGTGCTCGCCGACATCCCGGGACTGATCGAGGGTGCGAGCGAGGGCGCAGGGCTCGGCCACGACTTCCTCGCGCACGTCGAGCGCACGCGGCTGCTCGTGCACGTGCTCGACGTCGCGCCGAGCTGACCGCCGAGAGGGCGCCGATCCGATCGCCAACCACGCGACGATCGAGCGTGAGCTGACGGCGCACGATCCGCGTCTGGCCGAGCTGCCGCGCGTGCTGGCGCTGTCGAAGGGCGACCTGCTCCCGAGCAGCGCGTGGGCGAGGCCGTGGCGCAGTGGCGCGAGCGCCTCGGCGAGGACGTGCCCGTGATCGCGACCTCGAGCGCGACCGGCCTCGGCCTGGAGCGGCTCTCGAGCGAGCTGCTGCTGCGCGTCGCGCCGCAGGCGTGAGGGCGGGGCGCGGGGGCTCGAGAGGGCGACGTCGGCGGCCTGCTCGATGGCCAGGGCGTCGGCGCGTACCGCGCTCGTCGCGCCGCGGGCGACGGCGCGGGCGAGGATCTCGCCGAGCACATGGTCTTCCGCCCGGCCGGGCGCAGCGGCTTCAGCGTCGAGCGGCTCGGCGCCCGAGCTCGTTCGCCGTACGCGGCGCCGGGATCGAACAGCTGCTGGCGCGCTATGACGTGGACAACGACGATGCGATGGCCTACTTCGAGGGGCGGCTGCGCCGGATCGGCGTGCTCAAGGCGCTCGAGGCCGAGGGCTTCCAGGCGGGCGACGAGATCGAGATCGCGGGAGACGACGTTCGAGCTCGATCCCAGCGGGCCATAAGCTCCAGGCATGAGGCGGATCGTGGTCAAGCTGGGCTCGAGCGATCGTCGCCGACGGCGAGGGCGAGCCGCGCGAGGAGGTGCTGCACAACGTCTGCGACGCGCTTGCCGCGCTGCACGGGCAGGGCGCCGAGGCGATCGTCGTGACGAGTGGCGCGATCGCGCGCGGCGTGCGCGTGATGGGTCTGAGCCGAGCGGCCGAGCTCGATCAAGGAGCTACAGGCGGCGAGCGCGGTCGGGCAGGGCAAGCTCTACCGCATCTACGACGAGCTGCTGCGCGAGCGCGGCGTGACGAGCGCGCAGGTGCTGCTGACGTTCTTCGACATGAGCGCGCGCACGCACTATCTCAACGCGCGCCAGACGCTGACGACGCTGCTCGAGTGGCGCGTGCTGCCGGTGATCAACGAGAACGACACGACGGCGACCGACGAGATCTCCTTCGGCGACAACGACTTCCTCGCGGCGCAGGTGGCGGTGCTCGTGGCCGCTGACGAGCTGATCCTGCTGACCGACATCGACGGCCTCTACACGGCCGACCCGCGGCTGTACCCGGACGCGAAAATCGTGCGCGAGGTCACCGACTTCGCGGGCCTGCAGGAGCTCGAGATCGGGCACACGACCTCGCCGCTGGGCTCGGGCGGGATGCGCTCGAAGGTGGTCGCCGCCGACATGGCGACGGCGGCGGGGATCGAGACGACGATCTGCAGCGGCGTACGCCCGGAGGCGCTGCGCGCGGTGCTCGCGGGCGAGCGCGAGGGCACGCGCTTCGCCGCGCGCGAGGCCCGCTACAGCTCGTTCAAGCTGTGGCTGAAGTACGCCAAGCCCTCGCGTGGC
The DNA here is from genome assembly GCA_963717665.1 of uncultured Solirubrobacteraceae bacterium. GTDB lineage: Bacteria > Actinomycetota > Thermoleophilia > Solirubrobacterales > Solirubrobacteraceae > Palsa-744. The sequence continues at coordinate 1,127,999 of OY970348.1, read as the reverse complement.
ACGCTGTTGATCGACGCCGGCGCGGCGCGCGCCGTGAGCGAGGGGGCGACGAGCCTGCTGCCGGTCGGCATCGTCGAGGTGCTCGGCGAGTTCGAGGCCGGCGACGCCGTCGACATCGCGCAGGCGGAGCCGCGCGACGGGCACCGTCACACGCTGGCCAAGGGAATCTGCAACTACTCGGCGCAGGAGCTGCGCCAGGTGCAGGGGATGAAGTCGACGGCCGCGCGCGAGGTGATGCCGCGCGCCAGCGAGGAGGCGGTGCACCGCGACTACCTCGTGCTCGACTGAGGGCCCTACCCTTTAGGTCATGGCAACGGCCGTCTCGTCAGTAACGGACACCTGCCGCGCGGCCAAGCGCGCCTCGCGCGCGCTCGCGCGCCTGGACACCGCGGTGAAGGATGCGGCGCTCGAGGCGATCGCGGCTGCGCTCGAAGACCGCGCCGCGGAGATCCTCGCGGCCAACGAGCGCGACATGGAGCTCGGGCGCGAGCTCCAGATCGGCGACGCGCTGCTCGATCGCCTGCACCTGGATCAGCAGCGCCTGGCGCAGATCGCCCACGCCGTCAGGCAGATCGCGGCGCTCGCGGACCCGGTCGGCGAGCTGATCGATGGACGACGCCTGCCCAACGGCCTGGACGTGCGCAAGGTCCGCGTGCCGCTCGGCGTCGTGGCCGTCGTGTACGAGGCCCGTCCGAACGTGACGATCGATGCGGCGGCGCTGTGTCTGAAGTCGGGCAACGCGATCGTGCTGCGCGGCTCCTCCTCGGCCGAGCACTCAAACGCGGCGCTCGCGCAGATCGCGAGCGAGGCGGCGGTGGCGGCGGGGCTGCCGGAGGGCTGCGTCAGCCTGGTGGCCGGCGGCGGGCGTGAGGAGCTCGCCGAGCTGGCGACGCAGAGCGACAGCGTCGACCTGATCATCCCGCGCGGCGGCGAGGGCCTGAAGCAGGCGCTGCAGGCGGTCGCGACCGTGCCGGTGATCTACGCGGCCTCCGGAAATTGCCACGTCTACGTCGACGCCGCGGCGGACCTCGACCAAGCAGAGGCGATCGTGCTCAACGCAAAGACGCAGCGACCGGGCGTGTGCAACGCGGCCGAGACGCTGCTCGTGCACGGCGATGTGGCGCCGCGTTTCGTGCCGCGGATCGTGCGCGCGCTGAACGCAGCCGGCGTCGTCGTGCGCGGCGACGAGCGCGTGCTCGAGCTGGCCGAGGACGAGAGCGAGGCGACGCCGCCGAACCGTGCTGGATCGCCGCTTCAGGCGGAGGCGTCGCTGTCGGACTCGGCGCTCGTGCAGGCGGCGAGTGAGGAGGACTGGGAGACCGAGTACCTCGCGCTGACGCTCGCCGTCGGCGTGGTCGACTCGGCGGAGCAGGCGATCGAGCACATCGGTCGCTACGGCAGCGGGCACTCGGAGGCGATCCTCACGCGTGACACGCAGACGGCGCGGGCGTTCCAGCTCGGCGTCGACGCGGCCTGCGTCTACGTCAACGCCTCGACGCGCTTCACCGACGGGGGCGAGTTCGGGATGGGCGCGGAGATCGGCAACTCGACGCAGAAGCTGCACGCGCGCGGGCCGATCGGGCTGCGCGAGCTGTGCACGTTCAAGTACCTGGTGGAGGGCGACGGACACGTCCGTGCCTGAGCGTTCGCCGGCCCCCGGGCATGCGGCGGGCTCTGACCAGCGGCAATCGCTCGGCGTGCTCGGTGGCACGTTCAACCCGCCGACGCTCGGCCATCTGGCGATCGCCGGACACGCGCGCGAGCAACTCGGGCTGGAGCGGGTCGTGCTCGTGCCGACCGGCTCGCCGCCGCACAAGCAGATCGCTGCGGACCCGGGTCCGCAGCGGCGCCTGGAGATGTGCAGGCTGCTCGTGCGCGGAGCCGATGGCCTGTCGGTCTGCGCGCTCGAGACCGAGCGCGACGGGCCGTCCTATACGGTGGATACCTTGAGAGAACTGCATGAGCGCCATCCGGAGGCCGAGCTGACGTTCATCGTCGGGGCAGACGTGGCCGGCACGCTGCCGAGCTGGCACGAACCGCTCGAGCTGCTCGAGCTGGCGATGCTGGCCGTCGCGGAGCGACCGGGCAACGATCGCGGCGTGGTGCTGGAGGCGGTCGCATCGCTCGGTGGGCTGGAGCGCGTGCGCTTCCTCGACGCGCCGCTGATCGACGTCTCATCCTCGCGTGCGCGCGAGCAGGCGGCTGCGGGTGAGCCGATCGAGCGGCTCGTCGGCGCGGACGTGGCCGAGTACGTGGCCGAGCACGCGCTGTACGGCGCAGGCGCCGGCGCACGGGCGGTGAGCTGATGGCGGGCGGGGAGCAGGTGGCCGGCGGCGAGCGCCCACCGACGAGCCCCGGCGAGGCCTCCGAGCGCGGCGGGTCGTTGCAGCCGCAGCAGTTGCTCGAGGAGATAGCCCGGCTGGCGGCCGACAAGAAGGCGATCGAGATCGTCGAGCTCGACCTGCGCGGCGTGCTCGGCTACACCGACTACTTCCTGATCTGCTCGGGCAACACAACGCGCCAGACGAAGGCGATCCACGACGGCATCCTCGAGGGCCTCAAGCGCGAGCACGGCACGCTGGCACGGCGCGTCGAGGGCGCGAGTCGCGCCGACTGGATCCTGATGGACTACCTCGACGTTGTCGTGCACATCTTCACGCCGCAGGCGCGCGAGTACTACCGCCTCGAGCAGCTGTGGGCCGAGGCGCCCTCGCGCGCTGCCGACAGCGCGTAGCGTGCCCAATCGGAGACGCCGAGCGGCGCCGGCGCATCCGCCGAGCCAACCCGCGCCGCGCTGGACGCTGGAACAGTTGAAATACATCGGACCTTCCGGATAGGGTCGTTCAGACAGCGCTCGCGGTTGGCGCGCGGCGCGCAGCAGGGGAGAAGAACCGCATGCATCGATCTCTTGACGGCGCCGGCCGGCGCAACGCAGTGCTGCTTACGCTCGTCGCGCTCGCTTCGATCGCGTTTGCCTGGAGCCTCAGCGGGCTCACCTCCGCGGCCCGCGCCGACGGCCCTGGCGTCGGCGCGCCATGGACGGCGAGCGTCGGCGACTCGTTCATCTCCGGCGAGGCCGGGCGCTGGGCCGGCAACACCGACGAAAGCTCGTCGAAAACGGACGCGCTCGGCTCGACTGCCTACTACGACAACGCGGGCGGCACGGCCGAGCTGATCAAAGGCTGCCACCGCTCGAAGTCGGCCGAGGTCTACATCGGCGGCGGCGTGAGCGGTGAGAACCTCGCCTGCTCGGGCGCGAAGACTTCGACCTTCAGCGAAGGCGAAACGTTCAAGCCGGGGATCGACTTCTACAACTCAGGTGGCAAAGAAGGCCAGGCGCTGATGCTGCAGCACTTCGCCGCGACGCACAACGTCAAGCTCGTCGCGCTGTCGATCGGCGGCAACAACTTCAACTTCGCCCCGATCGTGCAGACGTGCGTAGAAGACTTCCTCGAGTCGACGTTCTTCCACGACTTCTACTGCAGCGAAGAAAGCTCGGTGACGAACAACTTCACGACCGCCAACGTCAACAAAGTCAAGGGCGAAATCACGACGGCGATCAACAACGTCGCGACGGCGATGACGAACGCGGGCTACTCGAGCTCGCAGTACACGATCCTCGTGCAGAACTACCCGTCGCCGATCCCGAACGGGTCGGAATTCCGCTACACGCAAAGCGGCTACAGCAGGCAGACGACGGGCGGCTGCGGCTTCTGGAACAAAGACGCCAACTACGCCAACGCGACGATGCTGCCGACAATCGACAGCGCCGTGCTCGGTGCCGCCTCGGCCGCGGGCCTGTCGAACGTCAAGACGATGGAACTGAGCTCGGCGTTCAACGCGCGCAGGCTCTGTGACAACACCGTCGGACTGCTCGAGGAGAAGGGCTTGGCCAACTGGAAATCTGCCGGCGCGGTCGACAAAACGGAGTGGTTCAACCAGATCCGCACGCTCGAAACGATCTTCGGGCCCTACGAACTGCAGGAAGACATCCACCCGAACTACTGGGCTCAGCTCGCGCTGCGCAACTGCCTGACGCAGGCGTACAACGCCGGCACGCCGAAAGGCGGCACGTGCACGATCTCGGGAACCGGCCTGAACGCGGCCGGCGAGCCGAACATGCTGCTGAAATAGGCGCTCTACCGACCTTGCGCCGCCGCCGCTCGACGCTGCGGCGGCGCAAGGATCGGGGCCCATGGCTGCGAAGATGGGCGCGTGAGCGCGACACGCTCGAGCGAATCCCCGCGCGTCAGCGCGGTCATGCGCGAGGACGAGCGGGTCACGCCGCTCGAGCTGTTCTTCGACCTCGTGTTCGTGCTCGCGCTGACGCAGTGCACGACGCTGATCGCGCATACGCCGACGTGGGGAGGGGTGCTCAAGGGCCTGCTCGTGCTGGGCATGCTGTGGTGGTCGTGGGTCGGCTATGCCTGGCTGACGAGCGTGCTCGACCCCGAGGAGGGGGCCGTGCGCCTGGCGATCTTCGCCGCGATGGCGGCGTTCCTGGTGGCGGCGATCTGCGTGCCGCACGCGTTCGGCTCCCAGGCGCTGCTGTTCGCGTGCGCGTACGCGGTCGTGCGCGCGGCGCACATCGTGCTGTTCATGCTCGCCAGCCGCGATGATGAGACGCTGCGCAAGTCGGTGCTCGGGCTTGCCGTGAGCACGGCGATCGGCGCGGGGCTGCTGTTCGCGGCGGCCGCTGCGTCGGGCGATCTGCGCGTGGCGATCTGGGGCGTCGCGCTGTTGCTCGACGCGGGCGGTCCGTTCCTGTTCGGCCAGGATGGCTGGAAACTCGTCCCGGGCCACTTCGCCGAGCGTCACGGCCTGATCGTGATCATCGCGCTCGGCGAGTCGATCGTGGCGATCGGCGTCGGCGCGAAGGCGTCGATCGACGCCGGCATCGTCGTCGCCTCGGTGCTCGGCATGGTCGTCGCGGCGGCCCTCTGGTGGGTCTACTTCGATGTCACCGCGATCGTCGCTGCTCGGCGCCTGGCGAAAGCGACCGAGGGCCGTGAGCGCAACGGGATCGCGCGCGACTCCTACTCCTACCTGCACTTCCCGATGATCGCCGGGATTGCGTTGCTGGCGGTCGGCCTGAAGATCACGCTCGCGCACGTGGGCAAAGATCTGGCGCTCGTACCGGCGGTGGCGCTGCTTGGTGGCGCGGCGCTGTACCTGCTCGCGCATGTCGCCTTTCGCCTGCGCAACATGCACACGTTGAGCGTTCGGCGGCTGGTCTGTGCCGTCGTGCTGCTGGCGCTGCTGCCGGCAGCGGTCTCGCTGCCGGCGCTGGCCACGCTCGGGATCCTCGCGGCGCTGCTGTGCACGCTGATCGCATACGAGGCGATCCGCTACGCCGATTCGCGCGACCGCGTACGCCACCAGCTCGCGCACGAACCACTTACCGATTAGCGCGCCGCGCTTCTGATGCCCCCGCGGTGTTGCAACAGCTGAGGAACACATAGAGAGGCAATGACCCCGCAGCCAGTCGGCCGGAGCGCTACCCGATGGATCGCTGACTCGACGAGCGTCATCCAACTTCCACAAGGAGCGTTCACATGTCGCGCAGAGCATCCACGTTGCTGGTCGTGCTTGGCCTCGCCGTCCCGTCGCTGGTGGCGAGCTGTCTGACGGCGGCGCTGGCGCCGGCCGTCGCCTCGGCGGCGCCGGTGGTCACATTCAAGGCACATGCGATTCCGATTCCGGGATTCCGCGGGACGGGCAACATCCTCGGCGCGGGAGCTGCGCTGCAGGTGCAGTACACGATCAAAGGCACCGAATACGGCGGCTTCCCGCCGCCGCTGATCGGGATCAACTTCTTCACGCCTGCGGGCACGAAGATCAACACGCGCGGCTTCGCCGTTTGTCAGCCCTCGGTGCTGCAGAACATGGGTCCGGCGGCCTGTCCGAGGAAGTCCAAAGTGACGCTGTCGGGCACGGCACTCGGCGTCGTCAGCTTCGGCACCCAGCGGGTCGATGAGCGCGCCTCGATCAAGGCCTTCTTCGCGCCGGGCGGGGCGCTGCAGTTCTACACCGAAGGCAGCTCGCCGGTGTCGCTTGAATTCCTCTCGCCGAGCCACGTGACGCGCGCGCCGGCGCCGTACGCACAGGAGTTCGTCACGTCGGTGCCGCTGATCGAAACGGTGCCCGGGGCGCCGGACGCCTCGGCGCTGTCGATCGAAGTGAAGATCGGCACGGCGTTCAAGAAGGGCAAGCGCGTGACCTACTACGGGCGCGTGCCCAAGCGCTGCCCGAAGGGCGGCTTCCCGCTGAAGTCGGAACTGCTGTTCGCGGGACTCGGCGGCCTCGCACCGCAGACGGTGCCGGTCACCTACAAGGCGCCGTGTCCGAAGGGGAGCCACAAGGCGCATCAAAGCCGCCGCCACGCCAAGCGCGCACACAAGCGCCAGCAGCACGGCCGGCGCCACGGCTAGCGTCAGCCCGGCTCGCTGCTCAGGCCGGGACGGGCTCGGCTGTCGCGGGCGCCCGCAGGGGCGCTCGCGCGCCGGGTCGTTGCGTGAGGATCACGCGACTTCCGCCGGACGGGCTGAAGGCGATGCCACGCCGGCGCGTGACCTCGGGCTCGCCGGCCGGATGCAGTTCGAGACGCTGCAGCGCGGCGCGCAGCACGAGCTTCATCTCGAGCAGGGCGAAGCTCGCGCCGATGCAGCGCCGCCGCCCGCCGCCGAAGGGGATCCACGTGTAGGTGCCGGGCGACTGCCCGAGGAAGCGCTCGGGGCGAAAGGCGTAGGGGTCGGGGTAGATCGCCGGGTCGTGGTGGACGAGGTAGGCGCTTGCGAACAGCACGACGCCGGGCTCGTAGCGGATGCCGCCGATCTCGACCGGCTGCTTGACCAGGCGCGGCTCGGCATTGCCGAGCACGGGGCGCCGGCGCAGGATCTCGTTGACGGTGGCCGTCAGGTAGGCGTCGTCTGAGTCCTCGTCGAGCTCTGCGTGCAGGCTGCGCTGGACGCCGGGCTCGCGCGCGATCCGCTCGAATGCCCAGGCGAGCTGCGAGGCGGTCGTCTCGTGGCCTGCGACGAGCGCCGTGACGAGCTCGTCACGCAGTTCGGCCTGCGTCATCGGCTCACCGTCCTCGTCGCGCGCGCTGAGCAGCAGCGAGAGCACGTCCTCGCCGTCGCCGCCCTGCTCGCGACGCTCCTCGATCAGGCCGAAGATCAACTCGTCGGCCTGGGCGCCGATCCGTTCCATGCGCCCCACGGGACCGCGGCCTTTGAGCAGGCGCTGGGCGGGGGGCAGCAGTGAGAGCGGATTCTCACTGAAGGCGAGGATCTTCCTCAGCAGCTCGCTCAGCTCGTCGAGCTGGGCGCCGCGCTCGAGGCCGAACACGGCGCGCAGGATGATCTCGAGCGTGAGCCGCTGCAGGTGCGGGTGAAGCGCGACGGGCTGCTCGAGCGGCCACGAGGCGACCTCGCGCTCGGCCAGCTCGCTCATCAGCCCTGAGAGGGCCTGCATCTTCTCGCCGTGGAAGGCCGGCAGCAGCAGCTTGCGCTGGCGCAGGTGCGGGCCCTCGTCGAGCAGGATCACCGAGTTGGGCCCGACGATCGGCTCGAGGATGTTCGCGCCCTCGCCGGGGTGCAGCACCTCGGGTGGCGCCTGGAAGACCTGCTTGATCTCATCGGGGTCGGAGATCAGCACGAACGGCGACTGGCCCAGCAGGCGGATCGTGAAGCGTCCGCCGTAGCGGGCGCGGCAGCGCTCGACGAAGGCGGTCGGACGACTCCACCAGCCGATCGTCTGCAGCGCGCTCGGCATTCGCGGTCCGGGGGGCAGTTGGCTTCTCATGGCGACTCCTCGGGGACGGGAGTGGAGCTTGTGAGTTTACGCCCGCGAACTGCGCTACGCGGCCTCGGGATCGCTCTCGCTCGCCGGATATCGATTATCTATAAATAAAAATAGGACACGTAATGCCGCGACGGTTGCGCCGAGGTGGCGTGTTCAGGACCGCGCGCTCCAGCGGTCGGCCCAGGTGCTCAGGGGCTTGAGCGCTTCGAGCAGCGCTTGGCCTTCTGGCGTCAGGCTGTAGCCCTCGCCGCGCTGCTGCTCGACGACGCCGGCGTCGCGCAGCTCGCGCAGGCGCTGGTTGAGCACGCTCGAGGACATCTCTTCGCAGCGCGTCTGCAGTTGGCGGAAGGTGAGCGGCTCGCGGCGCAGCTCCCACAGCACGCGCAGCGTCCAGCGCCGCCCGAGCAGGTCGAACAGGGCCATGATCGGCCGGCCGCTGCGCGATCCACGCGCCGGGGCGCCCGGCCGGGGCGTTCCTGCTGCGCTTGCATGCTGCGAAAACAGAAGCTACACTCCTTGCTTTGATTATCGAAGCGAAAGGATAGCGACGATGCCGGAGCTCGACACGCAGGGGCCGCGGATCGCCCCGTTGCAGCCGCCGTATGAGCCGCAGATGGCGGCGATGCTCGCCAAGTGGATGCCGCCCGGAAGCGAGGTCGAGCCGCTAGCGCTGTTCCGCACGCTCGCCGTGCACGACGGCCTGTTCTCGCGCATGCGACCGCTCGGCGCCGGCCTGCTCGGCCATCCACGACTCGATCCGCGCGAGCGCGAGCTGCTGATCCTGCGCACGTGCGCGCGTGCCGGGGCGGAGTACGAGTGGGGTGTGCACGCCGTCGCCTTCGCCCGGCCACTCGGCCTGAGCGACGAGCAGATCGCCGCGACCGTGCTCGGCTCGGCCGAGGATCCGGCGTGGCCGGAAGCCGACGCGCAGTTGATCGCGGCGGCCGACGCGCTGTATGAGACGAACGGGATACCTGAGGAGCTGTGGGCGATGCTGTCGGCGCGGCTCGCCGAGGATCAGCTGCTCGAGCTCGTGATCCTCGCCGGCTGGTACCGGCTGATCTCCTACGTGATCAATGCCGCGCGGATTGAGCTCGAGCCGTGGGCCGAGCGGTTTCCGTGAGTGCTCGCGGCAGCCTGACGGCGTGCAGGAGTGAAGTTCCTTAAGCGAACGTTTACCTTCAACTGTTTCGGGTAAACAGTCGCCGTGCGACAGGTCATCAGGCGCTGGGGGATTGTTCTGGTCGGGGGGCTGCTGCTGTTCCCGGCGATTGCTGCGGCTCACATCGAGCGCGCCTCCTACTGGCCCGACCCGGCGCCGGACTGCTCGGTGAATCCGTGCGCAGGCGGCGTCGTGCCGACGCCGCGCTCGCTCGCGTCGGCAGTCGAGGCGGGCGGCCCCGGCGTCACGCGCGTCGTCTGCCAGTCCGATTCGATGAAGCGCCTGAACACGTCGATCCGTGAAGCGAAAAAGAAGAAAGCCGGCTACGTGCTGCGCCCGACACAGCCGCGCGTGCAAGTCACCCCGGCAGAAGCGTTGGCGCTTCGCCAGGTCAACCGCGCGCTGAAGAAACGCTGCAAATTCAGCTCGATCCAGGACGCGGTCACCGCCTCGGGAAATAACGACCGCGTCGTGATCATGCCCGGGCTGTACACCGAGCAGAAATCGCGCGAAGCGCCGACGCATGACCCGGCGTGTGCGCAGTACCAGATCGAAAACGACAAGGGCGAAACGGGTGCCGTCTCCTACGAGTACCAGTACCACTGTCCCAACGACCAGAACCTGATCGCCGTGATCGGCCGTGCGCCGGGGTCGAATCCGCCACCGCAGCCGCCGCTCGAAGACCGCCATGGGATTCCCGACCTCGGCCCGTGCATCCGCTGCAACCTGCAGATCGAGGGCTCCGGCCTCTCGCCCGACGACGTGACGATCGACGCGGGCGACGTCTCCTCGGGCGACGGTGCGCCGATCGGCTCGGCCAAGGACGTGGGCATTCGCGCCGACCGCGCCGATGGCTTCGTGCTGCGCAACGTCAAGGTGCGCCACGCAAAAGAGCACGACGTCTACGTGCTCGAGAGCGATGGCTACGTGCTCGACCGCTTCAAGACGTTCTACGGCGGCGAGTACGGCGTGCTGACGTTCGTCGAGGATCACGGGCTGATGGAGAACTGCGAGGCCGCCGGCAACGGCGACTCCGGGCTCTATCCGGGCGCGGGCGCCGAGACGGGCAACCAGCGCGACACGTCGATCTACCCCGAATTCCGCTACAGCCAGGAGATCCGCGACTGCGACTCCCACCACAACACGGGCGGCTACTCGGGCACGGACGGCAACGCGGTGCACGTGCACGACAACAACTTCTACGACAACGCGCTCGGCTTCACGACAGACGTGTTCACCGCGGCCGGGCACCCGGGGTTCCCGCAGGACTCCGACCTGATCGAGAAAAACAACTTCTACGACAACAACTTCAACCCGTACACCGAAGACTCCGACGTGGCGCCATCCGTGCCGCTGCCCGTCGGCACAGGGCTGTGGATCGCCGGGGGCAACGACGACGTCGTGCGCAACAACCGCTTCTATGACAACTGGCGCCGCGGCGTGATGCTGTTCGCCGTGCCCGACCAACTCGTCTGCGGCCCGACCGGGATCGAACCGAAAGACCTCGCCGGCTGCAATCCGACGACCGTTCCGCCGTCGACCTCCTACCGCAATCAGTTCTACGAAAACGTCATGGGCATCGCGCCCAACGGCGACGTCCTGCCCAACGGCAACGGCGATGTCGCCGAAGGCCGCACCGACTTCTGGTGGGACGACTACGTCGGCAACACGGGCAACTGCTGGCATGACAACGTCGGCAAGGACGGCACGCCGTCGAGCGTCACGAGCACGCCATTGCTGGCGCTGCTGCCGAGCAAATGCGACAGCACGAGCGTCGGCACGGGCGGTCCGACGCAGGAGGCCGAGCTGCTCAACTGCTTCGCCGACATCACGTTCGAATCCAACGCCTGCCCGTGGTTCACGACGCCGTCGAAACCGGAGTGAGGGCGCGCCTCGCGCGCGCCGTCGCACCGACGCTCTGCTGCCTCGCGCTGCTGGCCGCCGCGGCCGTGCTGCTCGGGGGCTGCGGTGAGGCGGGCACGAGTCACGCGAGCACCTTCCCGACGCATCTGGCCGGCCCCGTCACGGCGGACGTCGGCGAATCGGCGCGCAGCGACACGTGCGAACAGTGGCAGAAGGGCACCGTGCAGCAGCGCCACGGCGCGCTGAAGCGGCTGCGCAAGTTCGCGACGAGCCCGATCGGATCCTCCAAGGCCAGGAAGTACGGGCCGACGCTGAGCGAATCGCGGGCCTACCGTCTGTTCGACAGCCTCTGCGCGAAGCACTTCGCGCGCGCCTTCAAGCTGTACAAGCTCTACGAGCGCGCGGCCGCGTTCTTGGGCTCTGTGCCGCGATAACCCGCGGCTCCCGGCTTTTCTCGTCATCGAAGGGACGGCTTGGCGCCGCACTGTCTGCTGCTGTCTGATCTGGAAGACTCAGGGCATGCGCTGGTCACGGGCAGGCACGCTGGGGGTCCTCGCGGCCGCGACCATCTCGATCGGGGCGCTCGGCACGAGCTCCGCCGGGGCCGCGGCCGGCGTGATCGACGAGTACCCGATCCCGATCCTCACGACCCCGTACGGCATCACGTCAGGCCCCGACGGAAAGCTCTGGTTCGTCGACAGCGGTAACCACGAAGGCGGAACGTTCGTCGGGCGGATGAGCACGAGCGGCGCCAGCTCGCCCTCCGAAGTCGTTCAGCTCCCCTCTCCCAAACTCGGCCTGGCGGCGACGCTCGGACCGGACGGCAACATGTGGGTCGCCCAGGACGGGCAGATCGACAGGGTGCCGGTCAATGCGACGGCCACCGGGCAGATCGAACCGTTTGCACTGGGTCATGGGACGGGCGGCTACGGCTCGATCGTCTCCGGCCCCGACGGTCGCCTGTGGTTCGGCTGGAACACGCAGCTCGGAGCGATCACGACGGGCGGCGTGGTCAAAGAATATGAAACGAACTCCAGCACCTCGGTGGAGGGCGTGATCGCAGGCCCCGACGGGAAGCTCTGGTACGGCGAGGGCAACAAGATCGCGCGGATGGACACGGCCGGCCACACGAGCGCCGGCGAAGACTTCCCGCTTCCCGCCGGCGACAGTGGCATCAACGCGCTCCTGCTCGGCCCCGACGGAAACGTGTGGTTCACACTCGGCTCACCCGCCGCGATCGGACGGATCACGCCGGGCGGTACGGTCACGGTCTTCCCGACGCCCACGCTCGGCAGTCTGCCGTTCGGCCTCGCCGTCGGGCTTGACAACCAGATCTGGTTCGCCGAGCGCAACGGCGACAGCATCGGCTCGATCCCGACGACGGCGACTTCGGGGGCCGACATCACCGAGTACCCGGTCGGACACGAAAACGCGGGGCTCCTGTACATCACGGCGGGAGCCGACAACCGGATGTGGTTCACCGAGTCCAACAGGAACGCGCTGGGGGCGATCACGACCAACGTCGCGCCTGCGCCCGGCCCTGGCTCCGGTGGTTCAGGCTCGACGCAGACGACCATGACGACGCTTGCGCCGGTACTGCCGATCAGCGCCCTCTCAGCCCCGACGGTGTCGGGCGCGCGCCAGTCGAATTCGGTGTGGCGCGAGGGCAACGGGCTCGCCAAGCTCACGAAGAAGGGGAAGGTCCCGCTCGGCACGACGTTCTCGTTCGCGCTCAACGAGCCAAGCAGTGTCAGCCTGACCTTCACGCAGAGCGTCGGCGGGCGCAAGGTCCACGGCAGCTGCAAGGCACAGAGCAAGAGCAACCGCCACAAGCGGGCGTGCAAACGCACCGTCACGGCCGGCATGCTCGTGCTGAGCGGCCACGCCGGCCTGAACAAGGTCGCCTTCCAGGGGCGAATCTCAGCCTCGAAGAAGCTTCGCCCCGGGCCCTACACGCTCGGGATCGTGGCGCGCGCGGCGGGCGAGTCCTCGTCGCCGGCGACGCTTCGCTTCACGATCGTCAAGCAGTAGCGCTCCGGCCGACGTCTCAGGCGGTCCTGAGCCTAGCCCTTCGTAGGACGCGTGATCGTCACGGCATGGCTCTCGAGCGTCGCGTTCCCGGCGCGCACTCGCAGGCTCGCTTTAAGCCTTCTGCGGGTCTCGATCAGCCGCTTGCCGGTTGCGTTCAGGGACAGGACCACGACCTTGCTCTGGCCGGCGGCGAGCGTGACCTCGAGCTTGCCGAGCACGACGGTGCGCACGGTGTCCCTGGCCGTGATCGCGCCCAGGCGGCGGCCGTGAATGTGCTCCTCGACGGTCAGCTTCAAAGTCACGGTTGCGCAGGGTCCGCTGCCCACCCCGCAATGCAGCGGGACGAGCACGGCGCGCCCCTTGACTTTCGGCGCCCCGGCGAGGCTGATCTGCGGGGGGGTCTTGCCCGCGAAGCCTGCGACCCCTGAGACCTGCGCGCCTGTGCCCGTTGCGGTCGCGGTCGAGCCCGTGTCCGTCGTCGGGCCGGCGGGCGCTTTGGCGGGTTCGCCGGCGGCAGGCGTTTCTTCGGTGGGGCTCGGTGACGGCGTCGTTACGGCGAACACGGTGCCGCCCAGCTGCGAGAGCGAGGGGCTAGTGGAGGAATCGACGGTGACGGTCACGCACGGCGGTTCGCCCGCCGGGGCTGTCTGATCGGAGACCGCGTGCCAGGCATGCGCCGCGGGGTCCCACCATTGGATGCTCGCGTCGGCCGCGACGCCGCAGATCTCGAAGCTGACGCTCGCGAAGTTGCTGTCGGCGGTCGTCGACACGTCGAAGAAGCTCGAGCCGTCGCTGAGCCGCGCGACCGGGTTCTCAGCGTAGGTCCCGACCTTCACCGTGCCTTCGCCCTCCCCGGTCGCGGTCAAGGTGGCGCCCTCGGAGGAGGACACAGGTTCGGTGCTGGCCGAGCCCTCGGGCGATTCGCTGGTGGCCGACTGTTCTTCTTCGATCGGCGTAGAGGTGACGACCACGGTGTTCGACGTCGTCGCGGCGCCGACTCCGATGGCATTCTCCGCGGCCACGCTGAACGTATAGGCCGTGCCGGCGCTCAGGTCTTCGATGACAGTCGAGGAGGTTTCGGGGCCGACCGTCACAGACTCACCGCCGGGGCTCGCGGTCACGACGTAGGTTTCGATTTCCGACTCGCCATCCGAGCTCGGGGCGCTCCAGGACACTTTGGCCGAGTCCACGCCCGCCACCGCCGTCACGCCCGCGGGAGCGCCTGGGACGTCCTGCACCGTCAGCGTGAAGTTCTGCTTTGCGTCGGAATCGGTGCCGTTGGATGCGGTGATCGTGAGGTGGTAGACACCCGCGGTGCCGGGAGCAGGGGTGCCCGCCAGTTCGCCCGCGCCCGGTTCGGTTTCCACGAAACCCACGCCTTGCGGGAACGCGCCAGACGCTTTCAGCGTGATCGGTTCGGTGCCCTGGGTCGTGACCGCGAACGATCCGGGGTCGCCGACCTTGAAGGTCGTTTCGCTCGCGGAGGTGATCCCCAGCGTGTCGAAGCTGAACTTGTCAGCGTCGCTCAGCCGGCTGGCGACTTCAGCTCCGTGTTCGTCGAGAATCACGACCCTGACGTCGATGACGAGCTTCGACTGCCCTTCGGGGATCTGCCCCTGCAGCGAGCTGAGGTTCGGAGCGCGGAGGTCGATCTCGGTCGGGCCGATCGTGCCGTTGCCACCACCTTCGAGGTCTTCCACGACTTCGACCGTCTTCACGACGTCGCCGCCGAGCACGAACTTCACCTGCGCCGAGCCGCCTGCGGGCACGTTGAAGCCGGAGCCCTTTACCGCGAGTGTCTCCCCGCCCACGATCGAGCCGCTTGCGAGGCCCGTTTCGGGGTCTGTGACCGAGTCGACTTTCGGCAAGAGCGCTTCGAAGGCGTCATTGCCTTTGCCGTCGAAGCTGCCCCTGCTTTCGACTTCGTCGGTTTTGGTCTTGATCACGACCTGGAGGTTCAGCGGCAGGCCTTGCTTCTCGGGCGGAATCTGGCTGGCGAGGTTGGCCAGGTTGGGCGTTTCGACGATCAGCTCGGTGGAGCTCTGCCCGGGGAGGCCTTCTTCGCCTTCGGCGCATTCTTCGCATTCGCCGCCGCTGTCTATTACGGGGACGGTCTTGACGACGTCTTCGCCGCGATAGAACTTGACCGAGACGGTCGCTCCCTCCGGCGCGTTGAAGGACAGCCCTTTGATCTCCACCTTGTCGCCGCCGAGGATCGAGCCGGAGTTGGTTTTGGTCGTCAGGTCGGTCACCGACTGGATGAATGGGATCGTGGCGCCGAAGAGGTCGGGGCTTTCTTTGTCCAGAGTGCTCGGGCTCAACACTTCTTCGCCGGCGGCATCTTTGATCGCGACGACCACGTTCAGTGGCAGCCCGTCGTCTTCTTCGCCGATCTGCCCCTGCAGCGAGACCAGGTTGGGCGCGGTCACCTGGATTTCTTCTGGGCTGGCGAAGTCATTGCCGCCTTCGCCTTCGTCTTCGTTGATTTCGACTGTCTTTACGACGCTGCCGTGCAGATAGAACTTCACCGCTGCTGAGCCGCCGACGGGCACGTTGAAGCCCGAGCCTTTGATCTGCAGGGTCTCGCCGCCGAGGATCGAGCCGAACGCTTTGCCGGTGTCTTTGTCTGTGACCGAGTCGACTTTCGGCAAGAGCGCTTCGAAGGCGTCATTGCCTTTGCCGTCGAAGCTGCCCCTGCTTTCGACTTCGTCGGTTTTGGTCTTGATCACGACCTGGAGGTTCAGCGGCAGGCCTTGCTTCTCGGGCGGAATCTGGCTGGCGAGGTTGGCCAGGTTGGGCGTTTCGACGATCAGCTCGGTGGAGCTCTGCCCGGGGAGGCCTTCTTCGCCTTCGGCGCATTCTTCGCATTCGCCGCCGCTGTCTATTACGGGGACGGTCTTGACGACGTCTTCGCCGCGATAGAACTTGACCGAGACGGTCGCTCCCTCCGGCGCGTTGAAGGACAGCCCTTTGATCTCCACCTTGTCGCCGCCGAGGATCGAGCCGGAGTTGGTTTTGGTCGTCAGGTCGGTCACCGACTGGATGAATGGGATCGTGGCGCCGAAGAGGTCGGGGCTTTCTTTGTCCAGAGTGCTCGGGCTCAACACTTCTTCGCCGGCGGCATCTTTGATCGCGACGACCACGTTCAGTGGCAGCCCGTCGTCTTCTTCGCCGATCTGCCCCTGCAGCGAGACCAGGTTGGGCGCGGTCACCTGGATTTCTTCTGGGCTGGCGAAGTCATTGCCGCCTTCGCCTTCGTCTTCGTTGATTTCGACTGTCTTTACGACGCTGCCGTGCAGATAGAACTTCACCGCTGCTGAGCCGCCGACGGGCACGTTGAAGCCCGAGCCTTTGATCTGCAGGGTCTCGCCGCCGAGGATCGAGCCGAACGCTTTGCCGGTGTCTTTGTCTGTGACCGAGTCGACTTTCGGCAAGAGCGCTTCGAAGGCGTCGCCTGGGACGGTCTTGCTCCGTATTTCCTTGGCCCCGCTGCTCGTGGTCACGGTGACGTCGAGGGGGAGCCCTTGCTCGTCCGGCGCAACTTTCGACGCGAACTTCGCGAGGTCGGGGGCCGGCAGCGTGATTTCCTTCGAGCTGACGACGGTTGCATCGAACTTGCCGAGTGATTCGCCGCCGAGCGAGAAGTCGATCATGGTCTTGCCGCCCTCGGGCGCGCCGAACCCGGATCCCTTGATCTTCAGGGTGTCACCGCCGAGGATCGGGCCCTGGTTGTGGGTTGTGGCTTCATCGGTCACCGAGGTGACCGCGGGCACGAGCGCGTCGTAGGCGTCCGCGCCCGTTCCGTCCAGCGCGCTCGGGCTGATCTCGGTGTGGTGTTCACCTTCTTCGTCGCTTGAAATCTGAACCCTGACGTCGGTTGCGAGTCCGTCTGCGCCATCGGGCACCTGGCCTCGAAACGATGAGAGATCGGCGGTGACAACTTCGATTTCGGAATCGCTCAGCGGCGTCACTTCGGCACTGGCGATGACTTTGCCGCCGAAGAAGAACTGAACTTCGGCTTCGCCTTCTTCAGGCACTTCGAACCCCGAGCCCTTGATCTTCAGGGTGTCGCCACCGAGAATTGAGCCCGAGTTCAGTCCGGTCGTCGTGTCTTCGACGGAGTCGACTTCGAGTTCTTCTTTGGCGGAGGCTGAGAGCAGAAAGGCACTCGCGTGGCCTTCATGGCTGCCGACGCCGGCGATGTCGCCCGCGTCGTTGATCGTGACCGCGCGTTGCAGCACCCATCCCGAGTGTTCGGGCAGCAGCGTGTTCAAGTCGGTGACGTGACCGCCTTGCCAGACGGCGGCGTGTTCGGCGCCTTTCACGGTCTCCGAGCCGACGATCTTGTGGGAGGAGTTGACGGCCTCCGGCTTGGCCAGGCCGGCTACCGGGACTTCTTTGCCGTCGGGTGTGCGCATGAAGACGGTGCCGCCGCGTTCGCCGAGCACGGTGTCGTCGTTGGCCAGGCCGCGGACCGGAAAGTCGAAGTTGAGCCTGGTGCCGGCTGACGCGGGCGTCTTCCAGAGGAAGTATTTACTGCCGGTCGATTCGCCTTCTTCGTCGAGGCCCGCGAGCAGTCCGACCATCGTGCCCGAGGCGTTCACCTCGAAGACCTCCGAGACCCACCGGCCGCCTGGCGCGTCGGCTGCGCCGACCACCACGGGGCTGGAGCCGCCGGCGGCGAAGAAGCCGCGACCGTATAGTTTGCCTTCGCTCTCTATTGCGCCGACTCCCACCACGTCTCCGGCGTTGTCGACGCCGAAGCCGAGGCCGCCGATCGGATTCGTTTCGCCTTCGTCGTTGGTGAACGTGTCCTGGAACAGAGGGATCTCGCGACCGACGCCGCTGGGCGAATACACGACCGGGCGATCCTCCGAGCGTTCTTCACTTCCGGCGAGGACGTTCACCGTGCTGGTGCCAGCGGCTTCGCCGGCATCGTTGATCTCCTCCAGCGTGAGTTCGTGCCTGATGCTTCCTTCTTCATCGCCTTCGCCGTTGAGCGGAAGCAGCGAGGTCGATTTACCGCCGGCCCAGATCGACCAGGGCCCGTCGAGTTCTTCTTCGGCGGCATCGCCTCCCCCTTCGCCGTCGAACGTGAGCCGGCCGATCAGCACGTGATCAGAGGCGTTGATCGCCACCGGAAAGCCTTCGCCCAGATCGGTCACCGTCGTCGCGGCCGCAAGCGAGGGCATGGCGAGCAGCGCCAACGCGGTGCAGACTGCGGCCACGAGAAGACGAGCTGCGAGAGTGCGCCGCTGTTGCGGCGCGCTGCGTAGGACTTCCATGGCCATGCCCCCCGGTGCGTAGATGCTGTCTGGATCCGTCCAGTAACTGCGGCGACGCGAAATTTACACGAGTCGAACTTGCGGCGCTGGGCGCGTCGGCGGTTTGCGGCGTTCCTGTGCGTACGTATACGTACCGCTCGACCATGCGGAATTCCGGGCCGCGCCGGTGCCCTGCGCGAAATGCCGACGTGCCGAGGGCGCCAGCATGTCCGTAACTGAACTGCTCGAGAGGACCGGGCGCGTAACGGTTTAGAAGGCTCCTACGTGGGTACATAGGGATGCATTCGAGCTGGTGCTGGGCAAGGGACGGGATCAGAGCAAGCGACCGGGCTAATGCGCGTGTGGGCGCAAGAGGGGGAGAGATGGAGCGGGGCAATGCGAGTGTGGAGCGTCGCGTCGTGAGTGGTGAGCAAGAGGGTCGCCGGCCGGTCGCGAGGTGGGCGTCTGGGCGTCGTGCGCGGACCGGTTTCACCTCTACGCTCGTGGCGATCGCCATCGGCCTGCTGACGGCCGCGAGCGCGTCGGCGTTCACCGCGCAGGGGAGTGCTGAACAGGTCTACGCGACCGGCTTGGCGCCGAACGCTCAAGCCTCGCTGCTGAAGAAAGGCGCGACCGTAGCCACGCAGAGCGCAGACTCGCTCGGCGGGCTGCTGTTCCGGGAAGTGAAGCCGGGCAAGGGCTACACGGTCAGCGTGACCTCGACCGGAGAATCCTCGGCACCGATCACAGTCCACTCCGACGCCGCCGCGCCGTGGGACCCGAGCATCTACGAACAGTCGATCCCCGACAACGGCTACACGTACCTGAAGACGCGCGACGGCACCGAACTGTCGATCGACGTGCACCCGCCGAGCAGCCCGGCGGGCGAGCCCGGCGTTCCGTCGAGCTTTCACTTTCCGACGCTCCCGATACCGGGAGTGCCGACACCGAGCTACACGCCCCCGTACCCGACGATCATCGAGTACTCGGGCTATGGGTACGCGAACCCGGCCGGCCCCGAAAACGGCATCGCGATCCTCGCGAACCTGATGGGCTTCGCCGTGGTCGACGTGAACATGCGCGGGACCGGCTGCTCGGGCGGCGCCTATGACTTCTTCGAGAAGATGCAGAACCTCGATGGCTACGACGTGATCGAGACGATCGCCAACCAGCCTTGGGTGCTCGGCCACAAGGTGGGCATGCTCGGCATCTCCTACGGCGGGATCAGCCAGCTGTTCACGGCGCAGCTGCGGCCACCCGACCTCGCGGCGATCGCGCCGCTGTCGGTGATCGACGCGACAGCGACGACGCTGTACCCGGGTGGCGTCCGCAATGACGGCTTCGCTGTGGCGTGGGCGGCAGAGCGCCAGCAGAACGCCGAACCGGCCGGGCCCACCAATGGTCAGCACTGGGCCTACGAACGGGTCCAAGAAGGCGATCAGACGTGCGCGGCCAACCAGGCGCTGCACGGCGAGGCCGCGGATCTGATGCAGAAGATCGAAGCGAACTCGACATACAACCCAGCGGTTGCCGACCCGCTCGATCCGGATACGTTCGTCAAGAAGATCAACGTGCCGACGTTCCTGGCCTGTCAATGGGAGGACGAGCAGACCGGAGGCCATTGCGCCGACCTCGTCCAGCACTTCACGGGCACGACTCGCAAGTGGTTTACGTTCACCAACGGGGCGCACATCGATTCGCTCGATCCGTACACCTACAACCGGTTGTACGACTTCCTCGAGCTGTACGTCGCCAAACAGGCGCCGATCGTCAATCAGGCGGTCGTGCGTGCCGCGGCGCCGGTCATCTACCAGGAAGCGATGGGGCTGCCGAAAACGGACGTCGTGACGCTTCCGGCGGACCCGATCCAGACGCAGCCGACCTACGAATCGGCGCTTGCCGCCTTCGAGGAACTCCCGGCGGTTCGCGTGCTGTTCGACAACGGCGCAGGGACCTCGCCGCTGGGCACAACCACGCCAGGCGACCCGTACCCCGGCTTTGAACAGTCATTCGCCAAGTTCCCGGCTCCGGGCACGAAAGCTCGATCCTGGTACCTCGGATCGGGCGGTACGCTCGGCGAGAAACCGCCGACTGCCGAAGGGACGGACTCGTACACCTCGGATGCGAAAGCGACGCCGCTGACCGACTACGGGTCCAACACCGGCGGAGGTGGCCTGTGGGGCAATGCGTCGCAGTGGGAATGGAACTGGGTCCAGCCGCCCGCCGGCTCGGCCGTCTCCTACGTATCGGCGCCGCTGAGCAGCGACACCACGGCCGTTGGCGCCGGCGCCGTCCACCTCTGGGTCAAGTCCTCGACTCCGGACGTCGATCTGCTGGCGACGGTCAGCGAGGTGCGCCCGGATGGCAACGAGACGTTCGTGCAGAACGGCTGGCTCCGCGCCAGCGAGCGTAAGCTCGCCACGACCGCGAAAAACATGTTCAAGCAGAAGCCGACGGCGCTGCAGCCGATCCCGACGTTCCTGCGCCTCAGACGTGGAACCGATGCCCGCCGACCAGTACGTGCCGGTGACGATCCCGCTGTACTTCCAGGGGCACGCCTACCGCACGGGCTCGCGGATCAGGATCACGATCTCCGCGCCTAACGGCACCCAGCCGATCTGGTCGTTCTCCCACACGCAGCCCGAAGGCACGGCGACGGAGTCGATCGCCTCCTCGCCGAGCATGCCGTCGAGTCTGACCTTGCCGATCGTGCCTGGGGTCACCGTGCCGACGGGGCTGCCCGCGTGCCCGAGTCTGCGCAACGAGCCCTGCCGTGCCTACCAGGCGTTCGTGAACAACGGGTCCTGATCGTGGTGATGCTGTCCGGCCGCTCGGTCGGGCAGTCCGGGCGGTCGCGCGCAAGCGGGGCTCCGCAAATGGGCGACATGCCGCGCTCACGGACGCGGAGCGCGTTGGTTGCTAGGCGGATACGACGTTTGCGCCGATGTCGGAAAGCGCCGAGCGGAGCTCCTTGCGGGAGCTGATCCCGAGCTTGCCGAACACCTTGCTCAGGTGCCACTCCACCGTGCGCGGGCTGAGGAAGAGCTGGGCGCCGATCTCGGGGTTCGTCTGCCCGTCGGCGGCCAGGCGCGCGACCTGCGCCTCCTGCGGGGTCAGCTCGTCGAGCGTCTCAACGGTGCGCTTGCGCACCGTCTCGCCGGTCGCCTGCAGCTCGCGACGGGCGCGTTCGGCGAACGCCTCTGCGCCCATGTCCGCGAGCATCGTGTGAGCGACTCGCAGCTGCTCGCGAGCGTCGACGCGGCGGTGCTCGCGGCGCAGCCACTCGCCGTAGAGCAGGTGCGCGCGGGCCAGCGTCTGGGATCCGCGCATGTGGATGCGGGACAGTCGTTCGATCGCCTCTCGGTAGAGCCGCTCAGCCGCGGCTCCCTCGGCGAGCATCGCCGCCGCGCGCGCGTGGGTTCCGAGCGCCCAGTCCGTGTCGGCGGCGTGCGCGAGCTCAGCGAGCTACGGCGAGCGCGACCGTCGCGCGCTCCATCCTGGCCGCTGCGCACGGCAGCCTCGATCAGCTCCGCCAGCACCCAGATCGACTGCGCCAGCCCGCGCGGGTCCGCGGCGGCCCGCTCGGCTGCGGCCAGCGCGTCCTCGTAGCGGCCGAGCCCGTTGTAGCGCTGCGCGCTGCCCCACTCGTTGGCAACGACCCAGAGCCCCTCGCCACGTCGCAGCACCTCCTGCTCGCGCGCCTCGATCAGCGCCAGCGCCTCGGCGTCCCGTCCGCGCCAGTTGGCCAGCATGATCGACGTGCGCTGGGCGAGGTGATTGCCGGTGGCCTCGACGACGGCGTCCGACTCGGCGGCCAGCGATGTCGGCCACCCCGAACCTCCCGGAGGACAGCTCGACGACCACGCGGTCGGTGAGCGCGACGGACAGACGCGAGAACGCTCCGGTGCGGCGCGCGAGCTCGAGATGCCGCGCGGTCAGCTCGTCCCACGCCGCGTCGTCGGCCAGCGCCCGGGCGATGCGGGAGGCGAGCCAGAGCCAGCGCAGCTCGTTCCTCCTCCGGCAGATCGGCTCGTCCCGGAACGCGCGCAGCGCGACCTTCAACGTCGGCGCCGCCGCGACGTAGCCCTCGCGGGTAAGGAGGGCGAGCCCGTCGAGCAGCAGATCGCAGGCGCGCGTGGAGGGCTCCCAGCTCGGCGGCCAGAACGGCCGCCGCGACCTCGCGCGCATCGCCTCCGTGCACCAGGCGGTCCGCGGAAAACGCCAGCCGCGAACGCTTCGAGGTAGGTCTCGCGCGCGAGCGTCGGATCCAGCGGCTCGAGCCGCCTGGCCGCCTCGAGCAGCAGCGGCGGAGCATCGCGACCGCGCGTCATCGCGAACGTCGACCTGCGCGTGCAACAGCTGGGCACGGGCCTGGTCGAGCTCGTCCGAGCGGCCCCGCCTGCGCGATCGCCAGCAGCCGCAGCGCCGCGTCGTTCGCGCCGGCCTGGTGCTTGCCTCTGGCGGCGAGGAGCGCACGCTGTGCCCGGCGGCTCGGATCGGGCGTGAGCTCGACGGCGCGCTCGTGAAACGCCGCCCCCGCCGCGAGGCCACCGCGTGCCCGCGCTCGTCCCGCCGAGCGCTCGCAGCTCGGCGGCGACGTCCTCGTCGAGCCCGGCTGTCGCGTGCGCAAGGTGCCAGGCGCGGCGATCCGGATCGACATCGGCATCGGTGGCGTCGGCGAGCGCGCGGTGGACGCGCTGGCGCTCCTCCGGCGCTGCCGCAGCCTTGACCGCCGAGCGGACGAGCGGATGACCGAAGCGCACCTGTGCCCCGAAATCGACCAGTCCGGCGTCGGTCGACCGGCGCGGCCGCGTCCGGCCCGATCCCGAGCTCCGCGGCCGCCCGCCACACCAGCACCGGATCCCCCACCGGCTCGGCGGCCGCGACGAGAAGCAGCAGTCGTGTGGGCGCGGGCAGCGGCGCCAACCGCTCGGTGAAGCTCTGCTCGATCCGCCCCGACAACGCCGGGCCGTCGGACAGCCCGAACCCGCCCGCGAGCTCGGCGAGGCGTCCGGCCAGTCGCGGCAGCTCGAGCAGCGCCAGCGGGTTGCCGCGCGTCTCGGCCACGATCCGATCGCGCACGCGCTCGTCGAGTGGGCCGGTGACGACCGTCGCGAGGAGCTCGATGCGCAGTCGCGGTCGTCCAGCCCGCCCACGGCGAGCTCCGGCAGCCCCTCGAGATGCCGCTCGCCGCTCGGCTCGCGCACGGCGAAGACCAGCCCGACCGACTCCGCCCCGAGACGGCGCGCGACGAAGACCAGCGCCTGCGCCGAGGCCGCGTCGAGCCACTGCGCGTCGTCCACGATGCAGACGAGCGGTCGCGCCTCCGCGACATCCGACAGCAGACTCAGAGCCGCCAGGCCGACGAGGAACCGATCCGGCGCGTCGCCGTCGCGCAAACCGAACGCGGTGCCAAGCGCATCGCGTTGCGGGCCGGGAAGGCGCTCCGAGGCGATCCAGGAACGGCGCGCACAGCTGCTGCAACCCCGCGTACGCGAGCTCCATCTCCGACTCGACCCCGGCCGCCCGGGCAACGGTGCACCCGGACGCATGCCGCACCAGATAGTCGAGCAACGCGCTCTTGCCGACCCCGGCCTCCCCGCGCAGCACCAGCGCCCGGCTCGGACCAGTGCGCACGCTCGCCACCAGCTCCTCCAGCGCCGCGCACTCGCTGCGCCGGCCAAGCAGCCGCCGACGCTGAAACGGTAGTCGACATTGCCACCTGCGGAGCGTAAGGGACGGCGTCGCACGCTGGCAAGCCCGGCCGGTGCCCCGGGTCCCGTGACCACTGGGCCCGGCACCGCCCGGGGTTTGACCCGGGGCTTCGCCGGGCGCGACGAGCGGGCGCGGAGAGCACGCTTCATGGCGTCACCAACACGAAGACCGACGAGGTCTTCCCGAACACCCTCAGGAGGCAGACATGAGCGCCACCGAACGTGCACAACGCAGACCGCGACGCGAGCGTCGGGAAGGTCGACATGAAACTCGAGGTCGACGTCATCCCCGTGTCCGACGTCGACCGATCCAAGGAGTTCTACGAGCGCCTGGGTTGGAGGCTCGACGACGACGTCGCCCCGCTGGACGGCCTTCGCATCGTCCAGTTCACGCCTCCCGGCTCGGCGACCTCGGTCACGTTCGGCGTAGGACTCACGACGGCCGCGCCCGGCTCGGCCGAGGGCGCGCTGGTCGTCTCCGACATCGAGGCGGCCCATGCCGAGCTCGTCGGCCGTGGCATCGAGGTGAGTGACATCTGGCACGGCCCGCCGTTCCCGGTCGAGGCACGGCAGCCGGGTCCCGACCCCGAGCGCGCCAGCTACGGGTCGTTCTTCTCCTTCACCGATCCCGACGGCAACACGTGGCTGGTCCAGGAGGTCACGACTCGGCTCCCCGGCCGCATGAACGCCACCGAGACGGGCTACGTGTCCACCGCGGACCTGGAGAGCGCGCTTCGGCGCGCCGAGGCCGCCCACCGAGCACGAGAAGGCACGGGCGTCGCACCTCCTCACCGGTCCGCAGGACGAGGACTGGCCCGCCTGGTACGCCGCCTACATGGTGGCCGAGCAGGCCGGGACGGACCTGCCGGCGTGACGGATTCCTAGCTCTGCCCTGAGCTGGGGAATGAGTCCACCGTGAGGCCCGACTGCGCGCAATGCGTTGAGGTCAGCTTCCTCACGGTGGGACTCTCAGCCAGGGCATCAGCCCCGGCTGCACGAGCGCGGCTGGATGCTCGAAACGTGACGCCTATCGCAAACCCGACGACGAGGAGACTGACATGCCGCGCATCACTGTTGGAACCGAGAACGACGCTCCGATCGAGATTCACTACGAGGACCACGGCAGCGGCCAGCCGGTCGTGTTGATCCACGGCTACCCGCTCAACGGCAACTCGTGGGAGCGCCAGGAGCGCGAGCTGCTCGCCGCCGGCTACCGCTGTATCAGCTATGACCGCCGCGGATTCGGCCGCTCGAGCCAGCCGACCGTGGGCTACGACTACGACACCTTCGCGGCCGATCTCAACGCGCTGCTCGAGCACCTCGACCTGACGCGACGTCGTGCTGTGCGGCTTCTCGATGGGCACCGGCGAGGTCACGCGCTACCTCGGCACCTACGGCTCCGCGCGGGTGAGCAAGGCCGTCCTGATCGGCGTGATTCCGCCGTTCCTGCTCAAGACCGACGACAACCCGGACGGCGTCGACGGTCAGGTGTTCGAGGGCATCAAGGCGGCGATCGTCAAGGACCGCTACGCCTACTTCAAGGACTTCCTCGACAACTTCTACAACGTCGACGTTCTCGGCCCCGATCGCATCAGCGACCACGCCTGGCAGGCCAGCTTCAACGTCGCGGTCGGCTCATCGCCCTATGCGACCTACGCCTGCGTGGACACGTGGCTGACCGACTTCCGCGACGACCTGCCGAAGATCGACGTCCCGACGCTGGTGCTGCACGGTACGGCGGACCGGATCCTGCCGTTCGAGGCGACCGCCGCGCGGCTCAGCGAACTGATCGCGGACGTGACGGTCGTGCCCGTCGAGGGTGGCCCTCACAACATCGGCTGGACGCATCCCGAGGAGGTCAATGGAGCGCTTCTGCGACTTCCTCGCGCGCACCGCAGCTGCCCTGGAATCCGCCGCCTGACGGGGGCGCGAGCTCTGGTATGAAGGAGAAAGCAATGGAGTTCCTGGTTGAGTTCGACGTTCACGTTCCGGACGGGGCGGTGGCGAGCGAGGTCGAAGAGCGTAAGAGCGCCGAGGCATCCGCCGCGGCCAGGCTGATGGACGAAGGGCATCTTGTCCGGCTGTGGAAGTCTCCGGCGGCACCCGGCGACACCAAGGCCCTCGGGCTGTACCGCGCCGACAGCGAGGCGCAGCTCGCCGGGTTGCTCGGCGCTCTGCCGCTTTATGACTGGATGCATGTCACTGTCACCCCGCTCGAGCCCCATCCCAACGATCCAGCACCACCGGCAACCGTCTCCGCGGCCGCTGGGAGCCGGCAATGAGCAGCGACCGCCTCCCCGAGCCTCGCCTAACCCGGGTCTACCGCCTGGAGGCGACGCTCGGCAAGCCATTGGATCTCGGCGAAGGGCCGCACGGTCGCCGGCGCATCGTGCCTTTGACAGGCGGCACGTTCGCCGGGCCTGAGCTACGCGGCGAGCTGCTTCCAGGTGCCAGCGCCGACTGGCAGACCGTCCTGCCCGACGGCACCGCGCTCGGCGACATCCGCTACACGCTGCAGACCGACGCCGACGAGCTGCTCTACGTCCAATCACGAGGCGTGCGTCACGGCAGCGCTGAAGTCCTCGCACGTCTCGCGCGCGGTGAGGACGTCGACGCCGGCGAGTACACCTTCCGCACCTCAACCCAGATCGAAACCGCAGCGCCTCGACTCGACTGGCTGAACAAGGGCGTCTTTATCGGCGTTGGCGGCCGGCAGGCCACAAGCGTGATCTACGAGACTTACCTCGTCGGATGATTCCTTCGCCCGACCACAGCAAACCTAGGATGCCGAGTCTATGCTCGTGTAAGGCGACTATTTCTGAGGAGACCGTATGTCTGGACCGGTTCTGTTCTGCTACGACGGGTCACAGGGGTCGCGCGCGGCAATGGCCGCGGCGGCGGAGCTCGTTGCCCATCCGGCGCCTGCGGTCGTGCTGACGATCTGGCAGCCGGCGGCGGTGCTGCTGGCGAAGGCCGGAGGCTTCGGTGGCGGCTACCTAAGCGACGCGGATGAGGTCGACGCGGAGCAGGCTCAGCTGGCCGCTGACGCTGCTGAGGAGGGGGTGCAGCGCGCGCGTGAACACGGCTATGACGCCAGCTCTCGTGTGGAGCAGGCTCCGGAAGGCGCGGGACGCCGGATTATCAAGATCGCCGACGAGCTCGACGCGCGGCTGATCGTGTGCGGTCGACGCGGACTAGGCGCGGTCGCCTCGGCGCTGCTCGGTAGTGTCTCGCACGCCGTGCTCGACCACGCCGGCCGCCCTGTTCTGATCGCACCTGAGCGCTGAGGAGTCCTGCGCATCGCGGACTTATGGAGCTAGTCGGGCTCGAACCGACGACCTCTACCGTGCCACGGTAGCGCTCTCCCAGCTGAGCTATAGCCCCTGGATCTGGTTGCGAAGTGTAGCTTCCCTGCGCGTGAGCACCCTGTCTCGTCGGTGCGTAGTCGTTCCACGGCTGGCTCCAGCTCGTGGTCGTGCGCCCACGTGATGCCCTCTGCCTGGTTGTTCCCGGTCGGCTCCAGGCGAAGGTAGAGACTGCGGCGCGCTGAGATCGCAGACATGGGGAGCAGATAGCACTTGCCGAGCTCGGGGGAGTAGGCGCCGATGGCGTCGATCTCCGCAGATGAGTAGCTGGTTCGGACGTAGCCTCGCGGTGTACAGCGAGACGTCTGAAGCCCAATCGCAAGCACGCCACCCGTGCGCCGTGCGAGCTTGCATTGGACGCGCAGCAGCGTCGGCTCGAGGTCGATGATCAGGTCGTAGCGGCGCCCCTCGCAGAGCGGGCGTAGCACGGTCAATCCGAGCTGGATCACCGCCGCGGTGATCGCCGCCTCGGCTGCCGCTCCCTTCTGGCTCGGCGTGAGTGCTTTCACGCGTCCAAGGTAAGCCGCGCTTGGGACGGAACTGTCGCTCTTTGTCTGCGGAACCGGATACTCGGCCTTGGCGCTGCGCCTCGCGGCCTCGGTTTACTCCGGCGGAATGAACTCCGGCACGTCCAGGTCGTCGTCCGGCTCGTCGAATCCCCGCCGGGCACTCGTCGGCCGGACGCCCGCGCCCGGTCCGGCCTGGTCGAGACGCGCCGTCATGCTGCCGTGCGCCAGGCGCACGTCGCGCAGCAGGCGCTCGGCGTTGTTGCGCAGCGAGACCGACAGCTCGCGCAGGTTGCGCGAGAGCTCCGTGCCCTCGCGCAGGACCTCGCCGGCGACCGTGTGCGACTCGCCGACGATCTCGCGCGCGTCCTCGCGCGCCTTCGAGCGGACGGCCTGCGCCTGCTCGTGCGCCTCCGCGCGCAGCTTCTCGAGGTCCTCGCCGCCGCTTGCGCGGGCACGCTCCGCCTCGCTCTGCCCCTCCGCCAGCAGCTCGCCCGCCTGTGCGTGCGCCTCCTCGACGATTCGCTCCGCCTCCGCCCGCGCGCCCGCGAGCGTCGCGCCCGTCTGATCGCGCGCCCCCGAGCGCTCCAGCTCGGCTTCCGCGCGCGCATTCGCGCGCTCCTGCTCGACCTCGCCTTGCGCCGCCGCCCGCAGCTGCTCGGCCTCGGCCTGCGCGCCCGCTCGTAGTTGCTCCGCCTCGGCCTGGGCCTCGCTCCTGACGCGCTCTGCCTCCGCATGGATCGCGCCGACCGCCGCCACCGCGTCGTTGCGCGCCGCCTCCGCCTGCGCGCGCGCCTCACGCAGCAGCTCCTCCGATTCCTCCTCCGCCGCCCGCGCACGGTTGGCCGCTGCGCGGTCCGCCTCCGCGATCCGTTCCCGCGCGCGTGCCTCCGCCTGCTCGCGCAGCTCCGCGGCCGTGCGTTCCGCCGCCTCGACGATCCCCGCCACGCGCGCCGGCGTCGAGTCGAGCGTCTCGCGCTCCGCCTCGTGTCTCTCCGATCCCGGCGCAGTCGGCTCCATCGACCCATGGTAAACGGCCCGGCCTGTACGGCAGCGGGGTGAAGTCGAGGCGTGCAGTGGCAGGAATCGTTGGATATCTGTCCTTGCGGACAGGCCCGCCTTGGGCGATGATCGCCGCATGGCCCCGTCCAGCTCAACCCGTCAGATCGTCGTCGTCCTGTTCCCCGGCGTGCAGAGCCTCGATGTCTCGGGGCCCGTCGAGGTCTTCTCAGGCGCCCAGCGTCTGCTCGACGCCGACACGAACGCCGTGCGCGGAGCGCCCGGCCGGGGAGGCTCCGGAGCGGACACCAGCCCGCACCGTCCAGCGAACTACGAGATCCGCGCGCTCAGCGCCGACGGCGCCCCCGTGCGCAGCTCGAGCGGCCTCACGCTCGTCCCCGACGGCACGCTCGAGCAGGCGCCGCGCACGATCGACACGCTGATCGTCCCCGGCGGCGAAGGCACGCGCGCCGCCGTGCGCGACGACGCCCTGATTGCTTCGATCGCCGCGGCGTCGGCGACTGCGCGGCGCACCGCCTCGGTCTGCACCGGCGCCTTCCTGCTCGCCGCCGCCGGCCTGCTCGACGGCCGCCGCGCCACCACCCACTGGGCGTCCGCCGAGGCGCTCGCGCGCCGCCACCCGAACGTGACCGTCGACCCCGACCCGATCTTCGTGCGTGACGGCCCCGTGTGGACCTCGGCCGGCGTGACCGCCGGCATGGACCTCGCGCTGGCGCTCGTCGAGGACGACCACGACAGCGAGCTCGCACTGAGCGTCGCGCGCCACCTCGTGCTGTTCCTCCGCCGACCCGGCAACCAGTCGCAGTTCAGCGCCACGCTCGCCTCCCAGCAGCCCGAGCACGAGCCGCTGCGCGAGGTGCAGCGGAGCATCGTCGAGCACGTCGCCGGCGATCACTCCGTCGAGGCCATGGCCGAGCGCGCGCACATGAGCCCGCGCCACTTCGCCCGTGCCTTTCGTGCCGAGACAGGCGTCACGCCCGCCCGCTACGTCGAGCGCGTGCGGCTCGAGGCCGCGCGCCGGCTGCTCGAGGACAGCGCTGAGCCGATCGCCGCCGTCGCCGGCACCTGCGGCTTCGGCACCGCCGAGACGATGCGGCGCGTGTTCCTGCGCACGCTCGAGGTCGGACCAGCCGAGTACCGCCGCCGCTTCCAAGCAGGCGGCGTCCGCTCCGCCGACGCCCTGCAGCGCCGCCCCCGTGGCAGTCATCAATCGATCATCAAAAAAAGGGAGCCGAGCAGATGAACACCGCGATCCTGCTGTACGACGGGTTTACCGCACTCGATGCCGTCGGGCCGTATGAGGTGCTCAGCCGCCTGCCCGGTGCGCGGGCTACGTTCGTCGCCGCCGAGGCCGGCCCCGTGCGCACCGACAACCGCATGCTCAGCGTGATCGCCGAGTGCTCGCTCGACGACCTCCCCGCGCCCGAGATCGTGCTCGTCCCCGGCGGTCCCGGCGAGGTCGCCGCGCGCGCCGGCGGTCCCGCGCTCGACTGGCTGCGCGCCGCGCACGAGACGAGCACTTGGACGACCTCCGTGTGCACCGGCTCGCTGATCCTCGCCGCCGCCGGGCTGCTCGACGGCAGGCGCGCCACCGGTCACTGGCTCGCCATGGACAAGCTGCGTGAGCTCGGTGCCGACGCCGTCTCCGAGCGCTTCGTCTTCGACGGCAAGATCGCCACCGCCGCCGGCGTCTCCGCCGGCATCGACATGGCGCTCGCGCTCGCCGCTCAGATCGCCGGAGACGACGTCGCCCAGGCGATCCAGCTCGGGATCGAGTACGACCCGCAGCCTCCCTTCGACGCCGGCTCGCCGCAGAAGGCGCCCAAGGAGATCGTTGCGCTGCTGCGCGGCAACAGTCGCTTTGTGGGCGACGAGGCATTCACGCAAACCCGCTGAGCACTCCATCGCTCCGCGCGAGGCCCTGCGTCTCGCTTCGTGCGGCTAGGCAGGCCGTTCCAGTAACTCGTATCCGAGATGTCGCCGCGCGTGAAATCGATTGACGCCGACAGAGGACGACGCGTGTTGGATTGACAGTTTGTAATACATAGGATCACTTGGAATTGGCCTGCAAATGAACCTTTTCCAAGGGCCAGTAACCGGATGGGCTCTCATTAACCATTCTCTGAAAAACATCAAAAATTAAGTGCATGGTTTGTGAAAGTCGTGCTAGCATCGCCGCCGCTC
Source organism: uncultured Solirubrobacteraceae bacterium (assembly GCA_963717665.1). Taxonomy (GTDB): domain Bacteria; phylum Actinomycetota; class Thermoleophilia; order Solirubrobacterales; family Solirubrobacteraceae; genus Palsa-744. Next base: position 1,097,087 of record OY970348.1, on the reverse strand, counting down.
AGACTGAGACGGACACGGGGGAGCACCGGGCTTTTCCACTGCTTACCGCGCCGGTCAGCCTGTCACATAAATTGCATAAGTAGAAGGCACACACGCGAGTGGGGAGTGGGCGATGCGATCAGCGCTGCGATCATTGTCGGTATCTGTCGTTGGGCTGGTGCTTGCAGGTGTCCTATTCGTTGCTCCGGCCTCGGCGGTCCGAGTTGGCGCAGCGCAGAAGCCATCCGGCTCCCTGCTCGGCGGCCCGCTCGTCGCGCCCTCGACCGATCAGCTACTGCTCGGCGAAGGCGCGCGCGCCGCGCGCCAGGCGCGGCGCAGCAGCCCTCAAGCAGTCGCGCAGCGCAGCGCAGCACGCTCGCAGTTCGAGGGACTGAGCCTGGCGCGTGCGGCCGACGAGGCGCAGAGCGCCTACCCGGCGTTGATCGAGCAGCCCGCCGCCGGCGTCCCAGTGCTCCCACGTGGCCAGCGGATCGTCCGCTACGCGACCAATCACGCGGCCGAAGTCTCGCTGCCCGGCGGCGCCAAGGGCGTGCTCGAATCGTTCGCCCCGATCGCGACGACGAGCGGACATCGGCATGTGCCGCTTGATCTGCGGCTGACAGAAGCGGGCGGGGGCTTTGCGCCGGTTCGCTCCGACGTCGACATCGAGGTCCCCCGACGCATCTCCGAGGGTGTCTCGCTTACGGACCTTGGCGTATCGCTCACGACCGTCGACTCGACAGGGGCGCCCCTCGCGGGCTCCGAAGGAGCGCTCGAGGGTGCTTCCGTAATCTGGCGGCACTCCGACCGCGATCCACGAGCGCGCGATCTCGCGAGCGTCGCAAAGGCCTCTTCGAGCGGCTTTGACCTCACGACGATGCTGCTCTCTCAGCGCAGCCCGGGCAAGCTCTACTTCCGCGTCGGTGTCCCCGCCGGGGCGCGCCTGGCCGAGGCACGCGGCGGATCCGTGCAGATCCGCCGCGGCCGGAAGCTGCTGGCGACGATTTCGCCGATCAGCGCCGAAGACGCCGAAGGCACGAGCGTACCCGTCGCGATGTCGGTCCACGGCCGCGAGATCGAGCTCACCCTCGATCTGGCCGGCGACTACCTCTATCCGATCGCCGTCGACCCCGAAGTAAACGACTCGCAACTCGCCGAAACCACCGCCCACAAGCGCTCGAACTGGGAATTCCACACGAGCAACGCGGGCCGCTTTGGCGGCGCGATGGTCTACGAAGGGCCCGGCGCCGAACGGCTGGAAAGCAAAGGCCTCTCTTCCTACGCCGGGGGCGAATGGGCCTACTGGGGCTACCAGACCAAGGGCGTTTCGCACATCTACGAAATCAAAACCGAAACCTCGGGACACAACAAAGGCGCAAAAATCGAAAGCGCCCTCGAATTCTTCAACCCGTCGGCAGCGCTGGAAACCAGGAAGGTGCTTTCCACCGAATCCGCAAACACTGAATACGAACGGAAAGCCGTCACCGCCTGCGCCGCGAACGGCGCCGGGAGTGAAGAATGCCTGCCCGGCTCGGGGAAACCGAACAACGCCGTCCACTTCCAGCAGGCCGCGACGGCCTCGCCATCCAACCCGTTCTTCTCAGACACGATGTACCAGGGCATCGTCTCGATCGCCGAGCCCAACGGCACACACTCGACGACCGGCTACAACACGACGTCCCCGACGATCGAACTGGAAGTCGAAAACGAACTGAAAGAAAAAGTAAAAGTCAGCCGCACGAACGCGCTCTACGGAAGTGGAGCGTGGCTGTCCAAACTCTCCGGGCCTGCCGGCGGGGCGCTCGAACTGAAGGCCGCCGACCCGGGTATTGGCGTCTCTGCGACGAAGCTCGAATACGAAAGCTCCCCTGGGGTCTGGACCCCGCTGGAAGAACACAACTACCTCGCGCAAAACGGCTGCCAGGGCGTGCAGTGCTACACGACACACAACGAAACCTGGACGCTCAGCTCGCTTCTGCCCGACGGCGAACAAAAGGTCCGCTACAGAGCCGAAGAGGCGATGGCCGGAACGCAGTCGCTCGAAAGCGAAGGCCAGGCGACCGTCAAAGTCGACTCGAAGAAGCCGCACAACCTCGAAATCGAAGGCCTGCCATATGGCAACGAACTGAGCGAACGTCCGTACAAACTCGAAGTCGAAGCGACCGACGGGGAAGGCACGACGGTGGCCAGCTCGGGGATCAAATCGATCTCGCTGTTCGTCGACGGCCACGAAGTCGGCCTGCCTGCCGGCTCGTGCACGGCCGCCAAAGGCGCATGCACCGCGACCACGACCAGAACGGTCAACGGCGCTGAACTCGGCGCCGGCAAACACGACATCGAGATCGTGGCGTTCGACAACGCGGGCAACGAAGCGAGGGCGTATGAACCGATCACGATCCGCCACTCGACGCCCGTCGCTTTCGGCCCTGGCTCCGTGGACCTGCAGTCGGGCGACTTCGCACTGGGCGCCACCGACGCTTCCCTGGGCTCGGGGCTGACCGTCGGGCGCAACCACAGCTCGCGCAACCTCACCCAGGGCTACAGCGGACCGCTCGGACCGGAGTGGAACCTCAGCCTCGGCACCGCCGAGTCACTCGAAGAAATGGTCGATGGCAGCATCCTGCTGACCGCGGCGAACGGCAAGCAGACGATCTTCGGCGCCCTGGGCAGCGGCAAATTCGAATCGCCGACCGGCGACTCCAATCTCGAACTGACCCTCGAAGAAGAAAAAACCACCAAAAAACCGATTGCTTACTACCTAAAGAACGCGTCGAATGGCACGTCTGTCAAGTTCACTCAGCAGGCGGGCTCCCCATCCTGGTTGCCGACTAAACAGGAAGGGCTCGTGCCGACCGATACGCTCACTTACAAGTACACGACTCTCACCTCGTTCACGGAATACAAACGTTCTTGGGAAGGTGAACCACACCAGCCACAGCGCATGATCGCAGCGCCGGATGGTCACCTGTGGTTTACAGGCTTCACGAGCGTCGCGCGGGTCTCGACCACAGGAGCGATCGCTGAATTCGCCTTGCCGTCTAAAGCGGAAGCCGACGATCTCACGGTCGGGCCGGAAGGCAATGTGTGGTGCGCGGCGGGGGGTAAGGTGGCAAAGATCACACCGTCGGGGGGGATCACGGAATTCAGCGTGCCCGGCTATGACTCGGTTCGGGGGATTGCTACAGGCCCGGACGGGAATCTTTGGCTAACGGACCCCGCAAACGCGATCTACAAGATGACGCCGACCGGAACGTTCACCAAGTACTCGGTCCCGGTTGGTAAATACCCACAGAGAATCACCGCTGGACCGGACGGCAATCTTTGGTTTACGGAGGGTGCCAACTCGAGCAGCGCGATCGGCAGGATCACGCCCTCGGGAGCGATCGCCGAATATCCGACGAGCACGCTTGGGGCGTACGCGATCACGACCGGACCCGACGGCAACCTCTGGTTCACCGAGAACCAAGGCAAGAAGATCGGCAAGATAACGACAGGGGGGGCGATCACGGAGTACTCGGTTCCCAAAGAAACCGAACCCGAACCGATGGACATCGCGGTCGGGCCTGACAAGAACCTATGGGTAGGGACAAGGGGTTTCGCCTCGATCTACAAGGTCACGACCTCGGGGTCGATTACACAGGCTAGCGGCGGCTGGGCAACGCAGACGGTCGCGGCCGGCCCTGACGGGAAACTTTGGTTCCCGACCGAACGCGGCATCAGGACGATGACCCCGAGCGGCAACATCGTGGTCCCCGAAGAAGTCCAGGCTCCGGTTCCCGCTGGCGTTTCGTGCGCCCCCGAAATGAAACCGGGGTGTCGTTCTCTCTACTTCCAGTACGACACCGGCGCAAATGAAGCGAAAGGCGATGCGGAGAGCGAATGGGGCAGATACGCGGGGCGCCTCGAAGCCGTGTATCTGCGCGCATACAACAACGCGACGGCGAAAATGGAATACACCAAGGTCGCCCAATACACATATGACGCACGCGGGCGTCTGCGCGCGGAGTGGGACCCGCGCGTCTCCCCGGCCCTGAAGACCACCTATGGCTATGACAACGAAGGCCACATCACGGCGATCGATCCGCCAGGCCAAGAGCCATGGACGTTGACGTACGGGGCGATCGCGGGCGATACCGGCACCGGTCGCCTGCTGAAGCTCGCTCGTGTCCCGGCCTCCGCGGCATTGTGGAACGGCGAAGTCGTGTCCAGGAGCGAAGCGCCCGCGATCTCCGGCAGCGCGACGGAAGGGGCGACGCTCTCGGCCTCCAAGGGCAAATGGCTCGGCAGTCCGGTCACGTTCGGCTATCAGTGGCAGAGGTGTGCGGGCGCGGAAGGATGCACCGCGATTCCCGGGGCCACCAATCCGACCTACAAGGTAGGGGCCGCCGATGTCGGCGACACGTTGCGCGTGGTCGTCGAAGCGACCAACGGCGACGGCTCGGTCGCGGCCAGCAGCGCCGAAACGGCTTCAGGGCAAGCGTCCGCGTCGCTCGTCACCGAATACTCGCTGCCCGCGACGAGCAATCCGAAAGGCATCGCTCCGGGCCCGGCCTCGGGAACTCTCTGGTTCACCGATCGCGGGACGAACAAGATCTCGATGACTACGTCGTCGGGCGCCGTCACGGAATACGCGCTGCCCGCCGGGAGCGGTCCCGAAGGCATCGTGCAGGGACCGGACGGCAACCTCTGGTTCACCGAGAGCACCGGCAACAAGGTCGGCAAGATCACCACTACGGGCACGATCAGCGAATACGCCGTTCCTGCAGGCAGCGGCCCGTGGGGGATCGCGGCGGGGCCGGACGGCAACCTGTGGTTCACCAACAACATCAGCAACAAGATCGGCAAGATCACCACTACAGGCACGATCACCGAATACGCCCAGCCGACGAAAGGCCTTTCGGGCATCGTGGCGGGTCCTGACGGGAACCTGTGGTTCACGGCCAGCACCAGCAACAAGATCGGCAAGATCACCACATCGGGTGCGGTCACCGAATACTCACTTCCGGCGGGGGCTTCGCCGACGGGCATCGTGAGCGGACCTGATGGGAATCTGTGGTACATCGACGTCGGGACACATAAGATCGGCAAGATCACTACCTCAGGCACGATCTCCGAATACGCGTTGCCGATCGGTCCCGAAGCGCTCACGTCGGCCTCCGGGTACCTGTGGGCCACCGGCAGGAACAGCAACGAACTGGTACGGGTCGCGACTTCGGGCACGAGCGCTCAGTTCGTGTTGCCCGCCGAAGCCAAACCGGAACGGATCGCGGCCAACTCGCTGGGCGAGCTCTGGTACACGGCCGCGGGCGACAAGCTCGCAAAGATCGCCTCCGGCAATCTCGGCGACGGAGAAGCAAAGCCGCCCGAACCCGGCGTGACGCTCAACTACCAGGTACCGATAAGCGGCACCGGCGCTCCGTACAACATGAGCGAAGCCAAAGTCGCCAAGTGGGCCCAGACCGACCTTCCTGTCGAAGCTACGGCGATCACCGCGCCCGACGAACCGCAGGGATGGCCGGCCTCGGGCTACAAACGGGCCACTGTTCACTACCTCGACAATCAAGGACGCCAGGTCAACACGGCCAGCCCGAACGGCCAGATCTGGGGCGCGATCTCCACGACTGAATACAACGAATACAACGACGTGATCAGGACGCTCACGCCCGAGAACCGCGTCATGGCGATGCTGGCCGGGGAACACTCAGCGGAAGAATCGAAAATGCTCGACACACAGAGCACCTTCAACGGCGAAGGCGCCAAAGAACACGAAGTGGCCGAACCGGGCACGATGCTGATCGAAACCCTCGGCCCCCAGCACGAGATCAAGTACCACGCCGGCGGTGAAGTCAAAGAATCGCTCGCGCGCGATCACACGAAGTTCGTGTACAACCAGGGTGCCCCGAGCGGCGGAGAAACCTACCACCTGCTGACAGAACAGTACGACCTGGCCCAGCTCGCGAACCACGAAGAAGTCGAAGTGCGCATAACCAAGAAGGCCTACTCCGGCCAAGGCAATCTCGGCTGGAAACTGCGCACCCCGACCTCGGTCACGGTCGACCCCGAAGGCCTGAATCTCACGACCACGACCGAATACAACGCTGCCACAGGGCAGATCACCGAAGTCCGCGGCGCGGCGGCGGAAAAGACGCTCAGCTATGCCACCAAGTTCGGTGGGCTCGGCACAGGATCCGGCAAACTGAAAAATCCATGGGGCGCCGCCGTGAGCTCCGAAGGCAACGTGTGGGTCGTCGATGCGGGCAACAGTCGTGTCGAGGAGTTCAATTCGGCCGGCACCTACGTAGCTTCCTCCGGTACAGCCGGAAGCGGCAACGGCCAGTTCAAAGAACCCGAGGGCATCGCGCTCGACGCCGCCGGGCACATCTGGGTCGCGGACACGGGCAACAACCGCATCGAGGAGTTCAGCTCGACGGGCACCTTCATGACGACAGTCGGCTCGCTGGGCACCGAATCGGGCAAGCTCAAAGCCCCTGCCGCCCTCGCCTTCGACCCCAAAGGCAACCTGTGGGTCGCCGACACGGGCAACAGCCGCATCGAGAAGTTCAAATCGGCAACGTGGGCGTACGTGTCCGAATTCGGCTCCGCAGGGAGCGAACCGGGCAAGCTCGCCGAACCGAAGGGCATCGCGATCGACTCTGGCGAACACGTCTGGGTCGCCGATACCGGCAACAACCGCATCCAGGAGTTCTCGAGCACGGGCAGCCTGCTCAAGCGTTTCGGCACGCCGGGTGCGGGCGAGGGGCAGCTGAACGGGCCGATCGACCTGAAGATCGACAGCCTCGGAAACATCTGGACGGTGGACTCGCTCAACAACCGCGCGGAGTCGTTCACGCCGAAGGGCGTCTACGTCACCCAAATCGGCTGGGAAGGCGGCGAAGTCGGCCGGCTGAACGTGCCCAGGTCGATCGTCTTCGATGCCACAGGCAAGGCCTGGGTCGTGGATTCCGGGAACGCCCGCGTCGAGCAGTGGTCGAAGGGCCCCAACGCCCACGACCAGAAGACGATCTACTACTCGACGGCGGCCAACGGCGAATACCCGACCTGCGGCTCGCACCCCGAATGGTCGGGCTTGATCTGCGAGACGCTGCCGGCCAAGCAGCCCGAACTCATGGGCCTGCCGAAACTGCCGGTGACAACGACCACCTACAACATGTTCAACGAGCCCGAAACGATCACCGAAACGTTCGGCTCGACGACACGCACGAAAAAAGAAGGCTACGACGCCGCCGGACGCAAGGCGTCGAGCGAAGTGACCGCCTCCACCGGCGTATCGCTGCCGAAGGTCAACTTCACCTACAACTCTGAACAGGGCATTCTCGAAAAACAGACCACCGAAGGCGAAGGCAAGGTGCTCTCCGGCGAATTCAACCGCCTCGGCCAGCTCGTGAAGTACACGGACTCCGATGGCAACGTCGCGAGATACAAATATGCCGGCCCGGAAGGAGATCTCTTGCCTGAAGAATTCTCCGACTCGAGCGCCTCGGGCACGAGCAAACAGACCTACGAATATGACCCCACGACCAAGCGGCGCACGAAAGTGATCGATTCCGCGGCAGGCTCCTTCGCGGCCTCCTACGACTATGAAGGCAATCTCCTCAGCGTCGCCTATCCGTATATGTGCGCGAGCTATGCCTACGACTCCGTCGGCGAGGCGACGAGCGTGAGCTACCGCAACAACTCGAGTTGCACAGCGGGGACGACCTATTACTCGGATAGCCGCGTCCCCTCGATTCGCGGCGAAATCATGAGCCAGACGAGCACGCTGGCCGAAGAGAACTACGCCTACGACGTCCTGGGCCGTCTGACCGAAAGTCAGGAAACGCCGGCAGGGGCGGGCTGCACTGTTCGCGCCTACGCCTATGACGAAGAAGGCAACCGCGGGAGTTCGATCTCCCGCACGCCCGGTGTCGGGGGCGCGTGTCAGACGGAAGGCGGCACCGTTGAAGCCCACAACTACGACGAAGCCGACCGCTTGGCAGACGGCGGCATGGCCTATGACGGCCTGGGCAACATCACCAAATTGCCGGCGGCCGATGCCGAAGGCAAAGAACTGACGAGCACTTTCTATGTCGACAACGCGGTGGCTACGCAGAGTCAGGGTGGCGTGAGCAATGAATACAAGCTCGACCCCGAAGGTCGCGTGCGCGAAACGGTCTCAGGCACGAAAAAAACGAAAACCCACTACGACGGGCCCGGCGAAGCCGTCGCCTGGACTGAAAACGCAGAACAGTGGGTGCGCAACATCCCGGGGATCGATGGCTCGCTCCTGGCCACGCAGACCAACGGCGCGACGCCGGTCCTGCAGCTGCATGACCTGCAGGGCAACGTGATCGCGACGATCGGCGACAAATCTGGGGAAACGAAACTGCTCTCCACCTACAACAGCACCGAATTCGGCGTGCCAAACGGGGGCAAAGCGCCGCCGAAGTTCGCCTTCTTGGGTGCCGCGGGCATAGAAAGCTCCTTCTCCACGGGCGTGATCACTTATGGCTCGACCTCCTATGTGCCGCAGACCGGTCGGGCGCTGCAGAGTGAACAGATCGAGGCGCCGGGGCTCGGTGGGGGCTCGGGTCTGGGTACTCCCTACGTGATGCAGGAGGAACCATGGAATATGCAGGGTGCCGCCAGCTCCGCGGCGGAAGCACCGGGACGCGAAGCGGCGCGCGAACAGGAAGCCTTCAACTCGGCGTTCAAGGATCCGTGGGTTCAGAGCTTCTACAACCTCAAAGAAGCCGAAGACAAGGCTGAGGAGTTCTTCGAAGCGGAATCGACGGCAGTCGTCTTGTCGATGTTCGATCTTCCCGAGAAGTTCATTGAAGTGCTTGGGAAATTCGCGGGCGAGGAGGTGTCGCAGTTCTCGGATGCTTACAAGTGGCTGTATGACGCTGGTGAAAAGCTGCGGAAGTGCGCGGGGAACAAACGTGACCTACATCACTGCCGATTCGAATACGACCAGAACGAATACACACCGTCGGTCCCGTTGCCGGCCGGCCTCGGCAGTATCTCTCTTCCCGTGACCTTCAGTTGGCCTAATTGGTCAGTCGAGCCAGTCGTATATGAGTGCAAGTTCTTCTCGACCGGGGGACACGAATGCCCCGACGAGGTGCACATCAAAACTGAACTCTGAAGACACGCCTATTGACCTCGTAGGCGTCGTCTCGACACGCCTGACGCATTCTAGCCGTAGTCGCCCGTTGGGCGCCCGCGCGGGAGGTCCGCCGGGCGCTCCCGCCCGGTCGTTCGCGCGGTGTCGTGATCTTCGAAGGCGATCGCCGCAGGCCCGCCGAGGCCGCCCGCTAATCTGCGCCTCCCATGGCCGAGCATCCCGAGCACGTATACGAGCCACACGAGATCGAGTCGCGCTGGCAGCGCGTGTGGGCCGACGAGCACACCTGGGAGGTCTCCAACGAGCTAGACGCCGGCGGGCGCTCGAGCAACGCCTACGTCCTCGAGATGCTGCCCTACCCGAGCGGTGAGCCGCACATCGGCCACCTCAAGTGCTACGCGCTCGGCGACGCGATCGCCCACTTCCACCGCCGTCTCGGCCGCCGCGTGCTGCACCCGATGGGCTACGACGCCTTCGGCCTGCCCGCCGAGAACCACGCGATCAAGACCGGCGAGCACCCGCGCGACTCCACCGCCGCTTCGATCGCCTCCTTCCAGCGCCAGTTCCGCTCGTGGGGGATCTCGATCGACTGGTCGCGCGAGCTCGCCACGCACGAACCGAGCTACTACCGCTGGACGCAGTGGATCTTCCTCGAGCTGTTCCGCGCCGGCCTGGCCTACCGCAAAGAAGCCGCCGTCAAGTGGTGCCCGCACGACCAGACCGTGCTCGCCAACGAGCAGGTCGACGCCGACGGGCGCTGCGAGCGCTGCGGGCACGCTCGTCGAAGTGCGCCAGCTCGAGCAGTGGTTCCTGCGCATCACCGACTACGCCGAGCGGCTGCTCGACGACCTCGACGACGATCGACTGGCCCGAGCACGTCAAGACGATGCAGCGCAACTGGATCGGGCGCTCCGAGGGGGCCGAGGTCACGCTTCCGCTGCGAGGAGCTCGGGATCGACTACCCCGTCTTCACCACGCGTCCCGACACGCTGTTCGGCGCGACCTTCTTCGTGATGGCGCCCGAGCACCCCGACGTGCTGCGGCTCGTCGAAGGGCACCGAGCACGAGCACGAAGTGCACGAGTACGTCAACGTCGCGCTGAACGAGACCAACGAGGAGCGCGGCAACGCCGAGAAGCCGAAGACCGGCGTCGCGCTCGGGCGCACCGTGACCAACCCGGTCAACGGCGAGCAGATCCCGATGTACGTCGCCGACTACGTGCTGATGGAGTACGGCACCGGCGCGATCATGGCCGTGCCCGCTCACGACGAGCGCGACTACGACTTCGCCAAGGCCTTCGATCTGCCGATCCGGCGCGTGATCGAGCCCGCCGGCGGCAGCGACGCGGCCGAGAACGACGAACTGCCCTATGCCGGCGACGGCGTGCTCGTCAACTCCGGCGCCCAGTTCGACGGCATGCCCAACCGCGACGCGCTCGCCGAGATCGTCGCACTGGCTCGACCGCGAGGGCAAGGGGCACGCCTCGGTCAACTACCGGCTGCGTGACTGGCTGATCTCGCGCCAGCGCTACTGGGGCTGCGCCGATCCCGATCATCCACTGCCCGAGCTGCGGCGTCGTCCCGGTGCCAGATGACCAGCTGCCCGTCGAGCTGCCGGAGATCGAGGACTACACGCCCAAGGGCCGCTCGCCGCTGGCCGCCGCCGAGGACTGGGTCAACACGACCTGCCCCGAGTGCGATGGGCCGGCCAGCGCGAGACCGACACGATGGACACCTTCGTCGACTCCTCCTGGTACTTCCTGCGCTACTGCGACCCGCACAACGACGACGCCGCCTGGGACCCCGAGGCGCTGCGCGAGTGGATGCCCGTCGACCAGTACATCGGCGGTGTCGAGCACGCGATCCTGCACCTGATGTACGCGCGCTTCTTCTGCAAGGCGCTCGCCGACCTCGGCCATCTCGACTTCCAAGAGCCCTTCCAGGCGCTGTTCACGCAGGGCATGGTCACCAAGGACGGCGCGAAGATGAGCAAGTCGCGCGGCAACGTCGTCTCGCCCGCCTCGATCGTCGAGCGCGTCGGCGCCGACACCGCGCGCTGCTACATCCTGTTCATCGGGCCGCCCGACCAGGACGCCGACTGGTCGGACTCCGGGCGTCGAGGGCGTGCACCGCTTCCTCGGGCGGCTGTGGCGGCTCGCGGCCGAGACGGCCGAGCGCACGGACCGAGCAGCGACGGACTTCGACGTCGCGCCGAGCATGCAAGGCGACGACCTCGCGCTCTTGCGCAAGACGCACTGGGCGATCGACAAGGTCAGCGGCGACCTGCGCCGCTTCGCCTTCAACACAGCGATCGCCGCCGTGATGGAGCTGCTCAACGAGCTGCTCGCGCCTGCGCGACGCCGTCGAAGCCGAGACGCATGCGCTTCGCGCTCGCCACCGGCGCCTCGCTGCTGTTCCCGTTCGCGCCGCACGTCTGCTCCGACGTCTACGAGCGGCTGACCGGCGCGCGCGTATGGGAGCAGCCGCATGGCCGCACGCCGACGAGGAGCTGCTCGAGTGCGACTCCTACGAGCTCGTCTGCCAGGTCAACGGCAAGCTGCGCGACCGTGTGCAGGCAGGCGCGAACGCGACGCCCGACGAGCTCAAGGAGCTGTGCAAGCTGCACCCCCAACGTGCAGGCGCATCTCGACGGCAAGGAGATCGTCAAGGAGATCGTCGTGCCCGGCAAGCTGGTCAACTTGGTCGTGCGCTGATGGCCGAGCTGAAGCCCGCCTATCTGATCCACGGCGACGACCACGGCGCGGTGGCCGAGCGGCGTGCTGGGCTACGCGCGCTGGCCGAAGCCCCCGGCTCCGAAGCGGCCGTCGAGCTGCTCGAGGGCGACCAGGCCTCGCCCGCGGGCGTCGCGGCGGCGCTGTCGGCGATGACGCTTGCCGTCGGGCGCCGCGTGATCGTCGTCGAAGGCGTCGAGCGCTGGCGCGAGCCCGACGTCGAGAAAGAGCTCACGCCGCTGATGGCCGAGATGCCGCCCGAGACGACGCTCGCGCTGTTCGCCCGCGAGGAGGCCCGCGCGAAGGCCCCAGACGCGCTGCATGCGGCGGTCAAGCGGGCCGGGGGGCAGATCGTCGCGCAGATGACGGTCAAGCCGTGGGAGCTGCCCAAGTGGGCGCGCGAGCAGGCCGCTCGTATGGGCATTGTGCTCGACGCGGCCGCAGCCAAGGCGCTCGTCGCGCAGGTCGGCGAGCGCCAGCAGCGCCTGCTGCGCGAGCTCGAGAAGCTGGCGCTCGAAGGCGAGGCCGACGCTTCGGTAAAGGCGGCCGGCTCGGTCGGCGAGAGCGGACCGCGGGCGGTCACGGTCGAGGACATCGAGCGCCGCACGGCGCACTCGGCCGAGTTCCGCGCCTTTGCGCTGGCCGATGCGCTCGTCGGCGCGGACGCGCGCGAGGCGACGCTTTCCTACGTGCGCCTGCGCGAGCAGGGCGAGCGCCTGTCGGGGCTGATCTACCTGATGTCCTCGCGCCTGCGCGAGGCGCTGGCCGTCGCGCTGCGCCTGCAGGCCGGCGAGTCCGAGGCGGACGTCAAGCGCGGTCTGCGCATGCCGCCGCGTGCTGCCACGCGCTTCGTCGCCGACGTCGCGCGCAGCGATCCGGCCAGGCTTCGCGCAGCGCTCGGCGCGCTGGCCGACCTCGAGCTCGACTCGCGCGGCGGCGCCATGATCGCTTCCGACCGCGACCCGCTCGCGGCGCTCGACGAGGACACGCTCGCTGTGCGCGCGATCCAGCGGATCACCGCGTGAAGCGCCTCGCTGCCTGAGCTGCAGGTCTACTCGGCGGAGGAGCCGGCGCGCAGTCGCGCTGCGCGGGACTTCTTGTGCGCGCCGTTGTTCTTGTGAATCGCGCCGCGCTTGACGGCCTTGTCGATCGTCGAGACGAGATCGCGGTGCGTCGTGTCGGCTGCGGCGTCGTCGCCGTCTTTGACGAGCGACTCGAGGCGGCGGAAGTGCGTCTTGATCGCCGAGGTGTACTGACGGTTCTCGAGACGCTCGCGCTCGGTGCGCAGGATGCGCTTCTTCTGAGAGTGGATGTTGGCCATGAAAAGAGCCGCGTGAGGCAAGGGCAACAGGCCCAGGCGCGCCGCGGAGCGCCGTACTATAGCGGCCTTGTCTGAGTCTGGAGAAGCCGGCGGGGATGAGCCGCTCACGCCGGCGGACGCGCTCGTAACGGCGGAGGAGTCCTCGGCGCTGATGGCGGAGCTGCCGGATGCGGGGGAGGAGCCGCAGCTCCCGGCGCCGCCGGCCGGGCGCGGCGTTGCGCGCAACACGGCGATCTTCTCGATCGTGACGGGGGTCTCGCGGATCGTCGGACTGCTGCGCGAAATCGTCGCGGCGAGCTTCTTCGGCACGGGCGGGCCGGCGTCGGCGTTCACGCTCGCGTTTCAGGTACCGAACCTGTTCGCGAACCTGTTCGCGAATGCGGCGCTGTCGGCGGCCTTCGTGCCGGTGTTCACGGAACTGCTGCAGAAGGGCCGCAAGAAAGAGGCGTTCCGGCTCGCCTCGACGCTGTTCTGGATCATGCTGATCGCGCTGGGGGCGGTCACGGCGTTCTTCATCCTCGCGGCGGGCACGATCATGCCGCTGTTCATCGGCGACACGTTCAAGCCGGAGCTGACGTCGCTGTTGGTCGGTCTCTCGCAGATCCTCTTCCCGGTCGTGCTGATCCTCGGCCTGACGGGCATCCTCGTGGCGATCCTGCAGTCCTACGACCACTTCACGATCCCGGCGATCTCGCCGGCGGTGTGGAACGTCGTGATCATCGTGCTGCTCGTGATCCTGCGCCCGCACTACCCGGGCGGCTACGAAGACGGCAACCAACTGCATGCGTACGCGATCGCGGTGCTCGTCGCGACGTTCGTGCAGCTGCTGCTGGCGATCGTCGCGCTCGGGCGGATCGACTTCCGCCTGCAACTGCACATCGACTGGCACGACCCGCGGATCAAACAGGTCTTCACGCTGATGCTGCCGGTGACGATCGGCCTCGGGATCGTCAACCTCGACCAGCTGATCAACTCGGTCGTTCGGCACGCTCGTCTCAGACGAAGCGCCGCGGGCGATCGACAACGCGTTTCGCGTGTACATGCTGCCGCAGGGCCTGTTCAGCGTCGCCGTGGCGACGGTGCTGTTCCCGACGCTCAGTCGGATGGCGGCGAACCGCGACGCGCGCTCGATGCGCCGGGCGGTCGGCAACGGGATGCGCCAGATCAACCTGCTGCTGATCCCGGCGGCGGCGTTCATGGTCGTGCTGCCGAACCCGATCGTGCGGCTGCTGTTCCAGCGCGGCAACTTCAACGCCGCATTCGACGCACATCGTCGCGATCGCGCTGTTCTGGTTTGCCTTCAGCCTGCCGTTCGGCGGGCTGAACCTGCTGCTGACGCGGACGTTCTTCGCGGTGCAGCGGCCGTGGATCCCGACGCGCCTGGCGGCGATGAACATCGTGATCGACATGATCGTCAGCGTCGGCTTGTACAAACCGCTCGGGATCGCGGGGCTGATCATCGGCACGGTCGTCGCGAATGCGGTGATGACGTTCCTGCAGGCGCAGCGCCTGCGCGTGGGCTTCAACGGACGTCTCGAAGGCGCGCAGACGATCATGATCACGGCGCGCATCCTGCTCGCCTCGGCGCTGCTCGGCGCGGTCTCGTGGGTGGTCTGGCGACTGCTCGACCAACTGCTCGGAGTCTCGCTGGTGGCGCAGATCGTCAGCGTCGGCGCGGCGGGACTGGCGGGCACGTTCGTGTACATCCGCGCGGTGCTGAGGATGCGCGTGCCGGAGGCGCATCAAGTGCACCGGCTGATCGCGAACCAGTTCGGGCGCGCCTGAGCGCCTCGCCTCGCCTCGCCTCGCCTCGCCTCGCGCCAGAGCCTCAACGGCGAGCAGAGGCCGGGTGGGCCGAAGCCCACCCGGCATGCGCCCGACATAGATCGCCGCTTACTACATACGTCCCAGGACTGTGTGTTTCGCCTGGGCGGCTTAACACTCCCGACACCTGGACAGGCCGCCGACCCGAAGGCCGGCGCGTAGCCGCGGTTGGACCTGCGAGGCCCGTAGTCGAGTTGGCGATCCGCCGGAGAGACAAGGCTATCGCGCCTGAGCCGCCTGCCCCGGTCCTGACCGCCCCGCGCGCCGCCCTCGCACCCCGCCCGCCTTCTACGCTGTATCGGCCCATGGACCAGGCCCACATCCGCAACTTCTCGATCATCGCGCACATCGACCACGGCAAGTCGACGCTGGCCGACCGCATCCTCGAGCTGACGCACACGGTGGCGGCGCGCGAGATGCGCGCGCAGCTGCTGGACTCGATGGACCTCGAGCGCGAGCGCGGGATCACGATCAAGGCGCAGGCGGTGCGCGTGTTCTACACGGCGCGCGACGGCGAGACCTACCAGCTGCATCTGATCGACACGCCGGGCCACGTGGACTTCACCTACGAGGTGTCGCGCTCGCTGGCGGCGTGCGAGGGCGCGCTGCTGGTGGTCGACGCGGCGCAGGGGGTGGAGGCGCAGACGGTGGCGAACACGTACCTGGCGGTGGAATCGGGGCTGGAGCTGATCCCGTGCCTGAACAAGATCGACCTGCCGGGAGCGGAGCCGGAGCGCGTGGCGGGCGAAGTGAGCGAGTTGATCGGCGAGCCGACGGAGGGGATCCTGAAGATCAGCGGCAAGACGGGGGAGGGCGTGGCGGAGGTGCTGGAGGAGCTGATCGCGCGCGTGCCGCCGCCTTCGGGAAACCCGGAGGCGCCGCCGCGAGCGCTGATCTTCGACTCGGAGTTCGACCAGTACCGCGGCGTGATCGCCTACATCAGGGTCGTCGACGGCGTCTTCAAGAAGGGCGAGGCGATCCGCGCGATGGCGACGGGGACGGAGGCGGACATCGACGACATCGGCGTGTTCAGCCCGCAGATGATGCCGACGGACCAGCTGGCTGCGGGCGAGGTGGGCTACCTGATCACGGGCCTGAAGGACGTCACGCTGCTGCGTGTGGGAGACACGCTCACGACGCGCACGCGGACCTCGGGGCCGGGCAGCCGCGCTGCGGGTGAGGAAGCGACGGAGGCACTGCCGGGCTATCGCGAGGTCAAGCCGATGGTCTTCTGCGGCCTGTTCCCGATCGACTCGGACGACTACCCGGACCTGCGCGACGCGCTGGAGAAGCTGGTGCTCAACGACGCGGCGCTGTCATGGGAGCCGGAGACCTCGGACGCGCTCGGCTTCGGCTTTCGCTGCGGCTTTCTCGGCCTCTTGCACATGGACATCGTGCGCGAGCGCCTGGAGCGCGAGTACGACCTGGAGCTGCTGGCGACGATGCCGTCGGTGGAGTTCGACGTGACGCTGACGAACGGCGAAGAGCTCGAGGTGCACAACCCGTCGGACATGCCGGACCCGGGCACGATCGAGGAGATCCGCGAGCCGTTCATCCAGGCGTCGATCATCGCGCCGAAAGAGTTTGTGGGCGCGGTGATGGAGCTGTGCCAGGAACGCCGCGGCGTTCACTCGGGGATGCACTATCTCTCGCCGGAGCGCGTGCAGATGAACTACGAGCTGCCGCTGGCGGAAATCGTGCTCGACTTCTTCGACCAGCTGAAGTCGCGCACGCGCGGCTACGCGTCGCTGGACTACGAGCTGAGCGGGATGAAGCCGTCGGACCTGGTCAAGCTCGACGTGCTGCTGGCGGGCGACACGGTGGACGCGCTGTCGATGGTCGTGCACCGCGACAAGGCGTATGAGATGGGGCGCACGCTGACGGAGAAGTTGCGCAAGCGGATCCCGCGCCAGCAGTACGACGTGCCGATCCAGGCGGCGATCGGCGCGCACGTGATCGCGCGCGAGACGGTCAAGGCGTTCCGCAAGGACGTGATCTCGGGCTGCTACGGCGGCGACATCACGCGCAAGAAAAAGCTGCTGGCCAAACAGAGGGAGGGCAAGAAGCGGATGAAGCAGGTGGGGCGCGTGGAGGTCCCGCAGGAGGCCTTCCTCGCGGTGCTCGAGCTCGGCGACGACGGGGACTAGCGGCGCGTGGCAGAGCAAGCTGCGCCGGGGCATGTGCCCTTCAGGGTGCTGTTCGTGTGCCTGGGCAACATCTGCCGCTCGCCGACGGCGGAGGGGACGATGCGCGCGCTCGTGCGCGAGGCGGGCATGGAGGAGCAGATCGAGCTCGACTCGGCGGGTACGGGAAGCTGGCACGTGGGCAGTCCGCCGGACGAGCGCGCGACGGCCGCGGCGGCCGGCAGGGGCATCGCGCTGGAGGGCGCGGCACGGCGTGTGAGCGCTGCCGATTTTGATGATTTTAATCTGATGATCGCAATGGATTCAGCGAATCTGAGCGATCTCAGAGATCTCGCGAGCGACGATCGCCAACGCGCGAAGGTACGGCTGCTGCGCGAGTTCGACCCGGGCAGCGCGGGTACGGGCGATCTGGACGTGCCGGACCCGTACTACGGCGCGGGCGACGGCTTCGAGCGCGTGCTCGACATGGTCGAGGCTTCCTGTCGTGGGCTGCTCGCGCAGATCGAGGCGGGCGAGCTTCGGTGACGCTGCCGCCGGGCGCGCGCGAGGCGCGGCCGATCGGCGGCGGCGACATCAACGAAGCGTTCCGCGTGGTGCTGGCGGACGGCGGCGAGGCGTTCGTCAAGACGCGCGGCGACGTGGCGCCGGGCGAGTACGCGGCGGAGGCGGCGGGCCTGCAGTGGCTGGCCGAGCCGGGCGCGCTGGGCGTGCCGCGCGTGCTCGAGCAAGGCGAGCGCTACCTGGCGCTCGAGTGGGTCGAGCCGGGCCTGCTGGGGGAGGAGGGCGAGGAGGAGCTGGGGCGTGGCCTCGCGGCGCTGCACGGCGCGGGCGCGCCGGGCTTCGGCTCGTTCGCGGGCGAGGAATGGACTTGGCTCGGCTCGTTGCGGCTGCCGAACGCACCGACGCCGGACTGGCCGTCGTTCTACGCCGAGCGCCGCCTGTGGCCGCTGGCGCGAATGGCACACGAGCGCGGCGCGCTGAGCGCGGCCGCGGTGCAGGCAGTCGAGCGCGTGTGCGAGCGGATCGGCGAGCTGGCGGGGCCGGCGGAGCCGCCGGCACGGCTGCATGGCGATTTGTGGTCGGGCAACGTGCTGGGCGACGCGGACGGGCATCCGTGGCTGATCGACCCGTCGGCGTACGGCGGGCACCGCGAGGTCGACCTGGCGATGCTCGCGCTGTTCGGTTCGCCGGCGCGCACGATCGCGGCGTACGAGGAGTCGGCGCCGCTGGCCGAGGGCTGGCAGGAGCGGGTCGGCCTCTACCAGCTGCTGCCGCTGCTCGTGCACGCGGCGCTGTTCGGCGGCTCCTACGTGCAGGCGGCCGAACAGATGGCCGCGCGCTACGCCGGCTGATCGTCCCCTTCGCGCGCGCACGGTCGGAGCAGGAGATGTGCGCTCAGAGACGCTGGCGAGCAGACGCAGGCTGTACCTGCTGGCGCGGGTCGTGGTCCAGCGCCACTACCGCCAGCCGCTCACGCTCGGCGAGGTGGCGGGCGCCGTGTCGAGCTCGCCGCGCCAGCTGCAACGCGCCTATGCGCAGTTCGGCGAGACGAGCTTCCACGAGGACCTGATGGCGCGGCGTATGTCGGTCGCGGCGCAGTTGCTGGCCGAGCAGCCGTCGATCCCGGTGCGCGACGTGGCGCGGCTGGTCGGCTACCGCCAGGCGCCGCACTTCGCGCGCGTCTTTCGCCGCCGCTTCGGCATGCCGCCTGTGCGCTTTCGCGCGCAGGCGCGGGCGCACCGCGCGCATCAGGCGAAGGTGCGGGCGGGCTCCTCGGAGGGGTCGGGCGCGACGCGCTCGGCGCGCGCGAGCGAGAGGCGCATCAGCGTGCCGCCGCCGGGGGAGCGCTCGGCGCTGACGCGCCCGCCCTGCTGGTCGGCGACCTGTCGCACGATCGCGAGGCCGAGGCCGGAGCCAGGCCGCCCGCGCGCCTCGGCGCCACGGTAGAAGCGGTCGAACACGTGCGGCAGGTCGGCGTCGGCGATCCCCGGGCCGTGGTCGCGCACGGTCAGCTCTTCGCCACGCAGCGCGATCTCGACGGGCTCGCCGGGCGGGCTGTACTTGACGGCGTTGTCGATCAGGTTCGTGATCGCGCGCTGCAGGCGCGCGGGCACGCCGGGCACGATCGTCGGTGCGAGCGCCAGCTCGAAGCGCGTCTCGGCGGCGTGCCGGCGCGTGCGCTCGACGACCTCGCGGACGAGCTGGTCGAGGCGGATCTCCTCGGCGGCCGCGTGCGGCTCTTCGCCGCGCGCGAGTTCGATCAGGTCGTTCATCAGCAGCGTCAGCTCCTCGATCTGCTCGACGACATCGCTCAGCAGTCGCCGGCGCTCGGCGAGCTCCATCTGCTCGGCCTGCTGCAGGATCTCGATGTTCGTGCGCAGGCTCGTGATCGGCGTGCGCAGCTCGTGCGAGGCGTCGGCGACGAGCTGGCGTTGCGCGTGCACGGAGGCGTCGAGCGCGTCGATCGAGCCCTCGAGCGCGTCGAGCATCGCGTTGAAGCTGCGCGCGAGGCGGCCGATCTCATCCTGGCCGGTCGATGTGATCCGCCCGCTCAGGTCGCGCGTCAGCGTGACGTGCTCGGTGGCCTGCGTGAGGCGCTTGAGCGGCAGCACGGCGGCGCCGGCGACGAGCCGCCCGAGCACGGCGGCGATCGCGATCCCGGCAAGGTCGAGCAGCGCGAGGATCAGCCGCAGGCGGCTGAGCAGGCTGTCGACTTCGGTCAGCGGCTGCGCGAGCTCGATCGCGCGGCCGGAACCGAACGGCTCGGCGAGCACGCGCAGATGCAGGCCGGTGAGCCGGGCATCGCGGTAGAAGGGCTTGCCGCCGTGCTTGGCCAGCGCGAGCGTGGCCGAGTCGATCGGCAGCGAGACGTTGCGCGCCGAGCGCACGACGATCGTCCCGGCCGAGTTGATCACCTGCTGGTAGCCGCGCACCTGGTCGGGGCCTGGAGGCAGCTTGCCGAACAGGTTGCGCGCGGCCGGGCCGTAGCGCGGCAGGCTCGCGCCTTCGCCTTCTGTGCTGGTCGCGCTCGCCCCGGCTTCGCCGGTCGCTTTGCCGTCTTCGCCGGACTCCTTCTCAGAGCCGGACAGGCCGTTGAGGTCGAGCCCGAGTCGTTCGCTCTCGCGCTTGGCGGCGCGCGTGCTGACGTCGCCCGGTTTGAGGTAGCGCTCGAGCCGGCCTGCGGTGTGGGCGCGGTTGGCGAGCTGCTCGTCGACCTGGCTGTGCAGCTGGTTGGAGGTGAGGATGTAGGTGAGCAGCGAGGCGAGCACGACGGCGACGGTCACGGCCGCGGTGGAGGCCAGCGCGATCCGGCGGCGGAAGCTCATGCGGGCACTTTCGGGAGGATCACTCGGGCCCCTTCAGCACGTAGCCGACGCCGCGCACGGTGTGCAGCAGGCGCGGCTCATCGCCGACCTCGGTCTTGCGGCGCAGGTAGCCCATGTACACGCCGAGCGAGTTGGAGGTGGCGCCGAAGTCATAGCCCCACACGTGCTCGAAGATCGCCGAGCGCGTGAGCACCTGGCGCGGGTGGCGCATGAACATCTCGAGCAGCAGGAACTCGGTGCGCGTGAGCTGCATCGCGCGCTCACCGCGCCACGCCTCGTGGGCGAGGCGGTCGAGGCGCAGGTCCTCGAAGCTCAGCGTGCCCTCCTGCTCGTCCTCCTCGCCGGAGCGGCGCAAGAGCGCGCGCACGCGGGCGAGCAGCTCGCGCAGCGCGAACGGCTTGACGAGATAGTCGTCGGCGCCGGCGTCGAGGCCGGCGACGCGGTCGTCGACCTGCTCGCGCGCGGTCAGCATCAGCACGGGCGTGCGGTCGCCGCCGTCGCGCAGGCGGCGGCACACCTCGAGGCCGTCGACGTAGGGCATCGCGATGTCGAGGATCACGGCGTCGTAGGCGGCGCCGGAGAGCTGCTCGAGCGCGTCGCGGCCGTCGATCGCCTGCGCCACCTCATAGCGCTCGAGCGACAGCGCGCGCGAGAGCGCGCTCTGCACGGCAGGCTCGTCGTCGACGACCAGTATGCGCGCTTGTTCGGGCATGTCGCCTGTCCTTGAGGCTACCGTGAAGGGTGTGCAGGATCGCCCGGTGACGCCGATCGACGAGCTCGAGCAGAGCGGCGCCGACTTGATCAAGGCGCAGTCGCGCACGCTGCGCACGAGCATCGCCAGCCTGGCGGTCTTCTTCGCGATCGAGGCGGCGCTGCTGCTGGCCGTGCCCGACCTGCGCTCGGCGCTGGAGAAGCTCGGGCACGCCGACCCGTCGCTGATCGGCGCGGCGGTCGTCCTCGAGCTGCTCTCGTGCGTCGGCTATGCGGTGCTGTTCGGACTCGTCTTCGGCATGCTCGACCGGCGGCTGACCTCGCGCCTGTCGCTGTCGGAGCTGGCGGTCAACTTGGTCGTGTCGGTCAGCGGGCTGGCCGGGATCGCACTGGGAGCGTGGGTGCTGCGCAGCAAGGGCGTCTCGGTCGATCGGATAGCGCGGCGCTCGGTCTTGATCTTCGTGCTGACGAGCGCCGTCAACGTCGGCGCGGTCGTCCTGATCGGCGTGCCGATGTGGCTCGGCCTGCTGCCAGGCTCCCAGCGCGCCGTGCTGACGCTGCTGCCGGCGGTGGTCGCGCTCGCGCTGATCATCGGCACGCTGGCGCTCGCGGCCTGGGCGCGGCGGGCGGCTCCTCGCGTCGCGGGCGGGCGGCGCGAGGTCGCGCTGAAGGCGATCGGCGACGGTGTGGCCGATGCGCTGCAGTTGATTCGCGCGCACGACTGGCGCCTGCTCGGCGCCGTCGCCTACTGGCTGCTCGACAACGTCGCGCTGTTCGCGTGCATCGGCGCGTTCGGCGAAGCGCCGTCGTTCTGGGTCGTTGCGATGGCCTACCTCGTGGGCATGCTCGCCAACTCGATCCCGATCCCGGCGGGGATGCTCGCGGTCGAAGGCAGCCTCGTCGGCATGCTGCTGCTGTTCGGCGTGCGCCCGGCCTCGCACGTCGTCGTGGCCGTCGTGATCTACCGCGCGATCTCGCTGTGGATCCCGGCGGCGATCGGCTCGCTCGCCTTCCTCAGCCTGCGCCGCGAGATCGGCGAGCCGCTCGCGCCGGAGCCGGGCGTGTCGGGCTAGGCCTTCTGGCAGGCGTGGTTGGGCAGGTGTTCCATCACGAGCTTGACCTGGGGACTCTGAGCGCCTGAGAGCTCGGGGCAGTAGATCGGCGCCGGCAGGTTTCCGTGCGCCGAGCCGGGGGCGTTCAGCGGCAGTAGCGCCTGGGCGGCGGTGTAGGCGTGGGCGAAGGTGTCGGAGAACAGGTCGATCGCGACGCGGCCGGTGTAGAGCTCGATCGAACGCCCGCCGTCGTAGACGGTCGCCGGCACGCCGCGCACGACGATGTTGCGCTGCTTGCCGAGCGTCGTGTTCGAGTGCAGGCGGTAGATCACGGTCGTGACCTGCAACGGCAGCACGCAGCTACCGCCGCCGAGGATGCCTTTCCTGTGCACGCAGTCGCCGTAGTAGACGCTGTCGCCGACGCGGTCGATGTAGCCTTTCTGGCCGTCGGCCGCGGCGAGCGCGCTGCCGCGGAAGCTGCGTCCGACCCAGTACACGCGGAAGTAGGGGAAGGTCTCGGCTTCGGCGAGCTCGGTGGCCGTGATCGGCGCCGGGTGGCCCGTGCCGCAGCCGCTCGCGAGCGCGACGGCTAGCAGCGCCGCGACCAGGGCGATCGCGTGCAGGCTGCGACGAGTGCGTTTCGCGCGGGTCATGGCCGTCATTATCTCGGTGTGGCGAAGAGCTCCACAGCTACTTCGGGCTCGCTCACCGGTTCTGATGAGTACACGCCCGCCGCAATTGGGGCGGGTAGGCCGGGGTCCGGTGGGGTAGCACACCGGACCCCGGTTGATCTTCGCAGCCGGGGCCTGCGCGTGGCGCCGCTGGGCGTGCTCTGCGCCGCGGCGCTGCTGTTGCTGTGGCTGCTCGTGGCGCCGCGCACGCCGGACCTCGCGGCGGCGGCGTACCGCCTGGACCTGTTCAAGCACCTCGGCTTCGCCGTGTACGACGAGCACTGGTACGGCGGGCACGAGCTGCCGGGCTACAGCGTGCTGTTCCCGCCGCTGGCGTGGCTGCTCGGGCTACGCGCTGTCGGTGCGCTGTCGGTGCTTGTCTCGACGCTGTGCTTCGAACGGATCGCCGTCGCCGTCTATGGGCGCTCGGCGCGCTGGGCGTCGGTGCCGTTCGCGCTGGCCGCCGTCGGCGACGTATGGATCGGGCGCCTGGCGTTCGCGCTCGGGCTTTCGTTCGCGCTCGCCGCCGTGCTCGCGCTGGTTGGGGGAGAGGGGGCGTCGCGCACGGAGGACGGGGCTGGCGAGCGCGGAGCGGCAAGCGCGGGCGGTAGGGGCGGCGGTGCGGTGGCTTGGCGCATGGCGGCGGCTGCTCTATTCGCGGCGATGAGCGCCGCGGCGAGCCCCGTGGCCGGCGCTCTGCTCGCGCTGGCTGCACTGAGCGAGTCCTTGTGGCGGCGCTCGCCGCGCACGCTGCTCGTGCTCGGCCTGCCTGCGGCGGTCGTCGTGCTGGCGCTCGGTGGCCTCTTTCCGGAGGGCGGCTCCGAGCCGTATCCGACCGTCTCGTTCCTCGCCACCGTTGCCGTCGTGGCTGCCTTTGCCGCGGCGCTGCCGCGCGAGCAGGGAAGGTTGCGACTCGCCGCGGGCGTGTACCTGCTGGCGTGCCTGTTCTTCCTGCTCGCTGCGACGCCGATGGGCAGCAACGTCGAGCGCTACGGCGTGCTGCTCGCCGGGCCGCTGTTGATCTGCGCTGTGGCGGGCACGCGGCGGCGCGGCCCGACGCTTGCGCTGCCCGCACTGGCGTTTGCCTTGTGGGCGGTGTGGGCCGGGTGGGGCCCCGTGCGCGAGACGCTCGCCGTTGCCGGCAGCCCGGCCACGAACGGCGCCTACTACGCGCCCGTCGAGCGCTTCCTCGACGCGCACGCGCCTGGCCCCGTGCGCCTGGAGGTGCCGCTCACGCGCACCCACTGGGAGACGGCCGAGCTCGCGCCGCGCGTGTCGCTTGCGCGCGGCTGGGAGAAGCAGCTCGACGAGCGCTACAACGGCGTGCTGCTCTCACCCGGGCTGAACGCCGCGAGCTACGAGCGCTGGCTGCGCACGCAGGCGGTCTCCTACGTGGCGCTGCCCGCCGTGCAGCTCGATCCGTCGAGCGCGCGCGAGGGCAAGCTGATCAGCGCCGGGCTGCCCTACCTGCGCCTCGTCTACTCGAGCCGCCATTGGCGCATCTACGCCGTGCGCGCGCCGACGCCGCTCGTATCCGGACCCGGGCGCGTGACGGCGTTGGGGCACGACTCGCTCTCGCTGCAGGCCGACGCGCCCGGCAGCCTGCTCGTGCGCGTGCGCTACACGTCCTACTGGACCGTCACGAGTGGTGCCGGCTGCGTGCAGCGTGGCGCCGGTGGCTGGACGCGCGTCGATGCCGCGCGGCGCGGGCCTTTGCAGCTGAGTGCGAGCTTTTCGCTTGGGCGTGCTTTCGGGAGTGGGCGCTCTTGCCGGTCGGGGTAGCGGGCGCCGGCTGCGGGTGGCGCGGAGCGAAGGCGTAGAGGCCAGTCAATCCCGTCAAATAAATATTCTTGCCGTCAGAGATCACGGGGTCGAAGGACCCGGTGTTGAGCTCGAAGGACACCCTTCCCGTCGAGATGCCGAGGCCGTATGTGCGGTGTGTGCCGAGGTCCGCGAAGTAGACCGTGCGCCCGACGATCGTCGGCGAGCCCGAGATCTTGCCGTGGGCGTTGTACTCCCACGAGACGTGGCCCGTGCGCGCGTTGAGCGCGCGGAACGTGCCGTCGTAGGAGCCGATGTAGACCGTCGGGCCGAGGCCCGGGGCCGTCGTGACTGCCGGCGAGGAGTAGACGTAGGCGCCCGTCTGCACCGCCCAGTCGAGCTTGCCCGTCCCCGCGTCGTAGGCGTACACGCGCCCGTCCGTATTGCCGAGGTAGATGCGCCCGTAGTCGGCCGCAGGGGTCGAGTAGAACGTGCCGCTGCCGAGCAACGCGCCTTCGGAGCCGCTGATCCAGATGCGGCGGCCCGTGCGCTCGCCGATCGCCTGCACGTGGCCCGAGTAGTCGCCGAAGTAGAGGATCCCTTTGCTCAGCGTCGGGCTCGCCTTTACCGCGCCGCCCGCGTGGTAGTTCCAGATCAGGTGGCCCGTCGTCGCGTTGAGCGCGTAGACCGTGCCGCTTTGTGAGCCGAAGATCACCTTGCCGTTATCGATCATCGGCGAGGACTCGCTCGCGCTCGGCAGGTTGCGGTACCACTCGATCGTGCCGTCCGAGGCGTCGAGGGCCCAGATCCGCCCGCTGCCGCCGCCCGGGCGCTTGAGCACCGTCGCGTAGACCAGCTTGCCCGCGATCGCCGGCGTCGAGGCTGAGAGGAGGCCGAGGCTGCGATTCCAGATCGTGTGACCCGTCGTCTTGTTCGTCGCCCTGATCACGCCGTTGTCGCCGAGCTGGAAGATCCGTTCGCCGCCGATCACCGGCGGGAACTCGAGCAGCGTGTGCGCGTTGTTGACCCACACGCGCTTGAACGGGGGGTGCAGGCTGGCCGGCGCCGGGAAGAAGCGCGTGTGTTCCTTCGTGTAACCGTACAACGGCCACGAGAAGTCATCGACCTTCGGCGGCAGTTTCGGCGCCGGCTCCGGGATGAAGCGCGCCTGCGGGTGGTAGATGTTGCCCGTGCGGCTTTTCGCGTACAGGTAGCCGCCGAGCGCGATCGCGCCCAGCAGCACGACGATGCCGGCCGCCGCGCTCAGGCGCGCGCGTTTGCTGCGTGGGATCAGTCGCCTGAGGCGGTCCTTCATGCCGGCCGTAGCCGCCTCAGGCGGCTAGCTTGCGGGAGGAGCCGGACTGGCGCGAGGGGCTGGACGGGACCGGCGATGCCGTAGAGGCTTGCACGGAGGACGTCTTGCGGCGCAGCTCGCGGCGAGAGCGGGCGATCGAGCGGCTCTGTCTGACTGCGCGTCGTGCCGGGACGCGTGCCGCTGCGCGACCCGTCGCACGGCTCAGCAGGCGCGCCGCGGTCAGCGCGATCAGCCAGACCAAGGCCGCCGCCAGCGGCGGCAGGCTGAGCCCCGAGACGAGCGCCAGCACGTCGTGACTGCCGTTCAGCGACCAGTTCCACAGCAGGTAGTCGCCGATCGTGAGTCCGGAGACGATGGCCAGAGGCCTGTGGGACACGGGAACACCTTAACCCGGTGGGGAGACGGATTGTCTGGCGGTGGGCTGTCGCGGGGACGTCGTGCGGCTGTCGTGCCGGGCTGGCTCGACCTATGATCGAGCGCTGTGGGTGCCGACTCGTCGATCTTCGCCGCGGGGATGCTGCGTGGGCAGAGCGCGCTCGTCACCGGCGGGGGGACCGGGTTGGGCAAGGCCACCGCGCTCGAGCTTGCGCGGTGCGGGGCGCGCGTGACGATCGCTGGGCGGCGGGAGGACGTGCTGGCGGAGGCTGCTGCTGAGATCGATGGGCTGGTCGGCGGAGGGGAGGGGGCCAGCGCCGGCGGGGTTCGCACGGTCGTCGGCGATATTCGCGAGCCCGGCGACGCGCGGGCCATGGTTGGCGCCGTGCTCGAGCGCGACCAGCGGCTCGACCTGCTCGTCAACAACGCCGGTGGGCAGTTCTTCAGCCCCGCCGAGCTGATCGCCTCGAAGGGGTGGCGGGCTGTGTGGCGGCTCAACGTGCAAGGCATGCTGAACATGGCTGAGGCTGCTTACGACCTGGCGTTTGCGGGGGAGGTGCCGGGCTCGGGAGAGCGGCCGGGTGCGGGAGAGGGCGCCGGGTCCGGTGGTTCGCGTGGCGGGCGGATTGTCAACCTGACGCTGTCGCCGCATCATGGGATGCCTGGGATGGCGCACTCCGGGGCGGCGCGGGCGACGGTCGAGGCGCTGACGCGGGAGATGGCCGAACGATGGGCCGGTGACGGCGTGACCGTCTCGACCGTGGCCGTCGGCACGTTCGATACCGAGGTGATGGTCAAGTACCCCGCTGCCGTGCGCGCCGGGATGTCTCGGTCTGTGCCCGTGCAGCGGTTGGGGACGCCCGGGGAGCATGCTTGGCTGGTGGCGCTGCTCGCGTCGCCGCTGGGGGGTGCGTTCAGCGGGTCGACCGTGACGCTCGACGGGGCCCGGGACAACTGGTTCGGGCCTTGGCCGCCGCCCGGGTTGGTGGACGAGGCGGGGGAGGTGCCGGTGGAGGAGCGGCGGGCAGGCGGGAGGCGGCGGTAGGATTAAGCGAAGGCGTGCGGGCGAAGTGTTTTGGTTGCACAAAAGCCTTCCAAGCTTTTAGAACGGGTTCGATTCCCGTCGCCCGCTTGTTGGCATCGGTAGCGCTCAGCCCTGATTTTGGGCTAAGGCACGAGCAGACCCAGCTCGAAGCGCTGTTCGGCGACGATGGCAGTTCGCACAAACCACATCGCATCGCTCGATCTCGTCGAGTACCGACTGCCATTTGTGACCGCGGATGCCCACGGAGATACTGAAGCTCTTGTGGCCGATGTGGTCGAACTCCAGCACCAGGGGGTCGGCCTCTCCGCAGTCGACGCACAGGCCGCTCGCGGAAGAACTCGATGAGGTAGGCCGTACGCTCGGCGATCAGCGCGCGCTTTCGACGCGACGCATTGGCGACGTAACGCTCGCGATGGGCCGCATAGTGCTCTTGTTTGTATGCAGCCCGGCACGGGCGGCAGTAGTTGTCGCGCTGGCCCTTTGCCTTCCGATGCCAGACGAACTCGGCGATCGGCTTTGAGTGCCCACAGCGTCCGCAGCGCCGCCTTTGCTGGCTTTCGTCTTGCACGAACATATGTTCGCAAACGGTGCAGACGGCACCTGCAGGCAATGACCGTAGAATCGAGGGGTCACGGGGAGTGGCGCAGTCTGGTAGCGCACCCGGCTGGGGGCCGGGCGGTCGCAGGTTCAAATCCTGTCTCCCCGATGCAGCATGAGCACTGTACCTGCCCACATCGACCTTCCACAGCTGCGCGACCGGCGGGAGGAGATCCTGCGATATGCCGCTGAGCATGGCGCCCGCAACGTCCGTGTATTCGGCTCAATGGCGCGGGGAGACGTCGATGTCACGAGCGACGTTGACCTGCTCGTCGAGATGGAACCCGGTCGTAGCCTGCTCGATCTCGTCGGCCTGTGGCAGGACTTGGAGGATCTGCTCGGCACGCAGGTCGATGTGCTCAGTGATGGTGGCGTGAGCCCGCATATCCGCGAGCGCATCTACGCCGAGGCTGTGCCTTTGTGAAGGACGAGCGCGCGTATCTACTGCACGCGATCGAAGCGATCGACGCGATTCTGAGCTACACAGTTGATGGCCGTGAGGCGTTCTTCTCAGATGGCAAGACGCATGACGCTGTCATTCGCAACATCGAGATCCTCGGCCAAGCGGTCAAGGCGATCTCGGATGGCACCCGCGGCCTTGAGCCGGAGGTGCCGTGGCGGCAGATCGCCGGTATGCGCGACAAGCTCATCCACGAATACTTTGGTGTCGATCTCGCGCTCGTCTGGGATGTGGTAGAGCGCGAACTGCCGGTGTTGCGCCCGCAATTGGAGGAACTAAGCCAGCGTCTGGCGGACAATGCCAGGGATCAACCGCCTTCCTGATCTGGTAGACGATCAAACAGGTCGTTGAGGGTGGTCCGTATGGAGCGCGCGCTACCAGTCGGAGTTATGCTTCGGGGAGGGTGTTCGGGCTCCTGACGACGCGCCAAAGCTCGGACAGCCGATATAGTTCTGCCGATATGAGTGCTTGAGTCCTCTCCGGCTTGGCACTTGGGGTGATCTGCGTTGCTGGCTGCAGCGCATCAAGCAGCTCGGACGGTAATTCTGCGCAGCGCCGGAAGGCGTCTCCCGCTCAAACCCAACGGGCACATCGGACTGGCTCAGCGGTTGCATGTCCGCTAACGACCGCGCAAGTTGACAGAGTCCTCCGAATCCATGCCAGTCCCTTTCCGGGGTCACCCACGGGAGGAAATATCTGCGCTTTTGGCACTCCCACTAACGGCGGCAAGGATATCGACCTAACGAAGCCGGGGGTTGCCGTCTACCACTATCCGCAGTCGGGGCAGCCACCGACATTCGAGGCGCTACGTCGGCATCTCAGTGGACTCGGTGACAAGGGCATAGTCGATCACCCCGAGTGGGGCCAGAGTGCGTTCGCTGACATCGCCGAAACCACCGTACTTCAGATCGACGTCTACGTCGGTTCGGTGCATGTACTCGTCTTCTTGCCGAAGTCGTTTGCCGGTAGCCCGGAGGCGATCGCTGACGGCCTGGGCCGCTTGCTCGCAGTCTCACAGCACCGTGCCTGAGTTCCTATCTGCGGTGTCATGACAAAGGTCGGCCGGCCAGGGTCGCGCTTCGGGACAGAGGGAGGTGCGGGCGTCTGCTGCAAGGGACGCTCGGGGGATTGGCAGCGACCTGCCTTGAAAAGATGGGCCTGTCCGCGACTTGAGTTGAACCGGCTCAGTCCCTGATGAGGGGGCTGGGCTTTCGGCGTTCCCTGGCCAGACAGCCGCGCTCCTCGATTGATCGAGGCCCTGCTATCGGACCGTAGCCAAGCGCGTTTGAGTCTCGTATCGCGCGGCGGAAGGCGTAGATGCCTGCCCCTGGCGATTGAGGCTTAGGTAACGAGCTGAGCTGGCGGCGCTGCTGCGTCGTTCGTCCTGAACGCGCGCATCGCGCTTACCAGGTGTCCAAACACCACGGGCAAATCCTCAACGTGGGCCTCGATCGCGGCCGCGCGATACGCAGCTACATCCTTCTTGCGTAGTACTCCGCCGTTGTCGCTAAGGGCGGCCATGAAGCTCGGCCAGTTCTCAAGCTCAGACTCTAAGTCGTCACGCAGAAGGTGTAGCGGTCGGCTACAACTGAAGGATCACCGTAGGTGTAGGGAAGAGCACCGGCGCCTGCGGGAACGGACGTAGGAAGCCAGTCCAGCAGCGTCTCCGTCGCTTTTTTGTGACTCGCTTCGGCTCCTTCTTCCTTCGCTTTGTCGGCCGAGTGCCGACGTGCAGCTCCCATTGCATCACAGTCCGCGACGACGTAGGCCGGAATGCCGAGCTGATGCAGAATCACAAACGGGATGTGCATGTTCTCCTTGCCCCCCATAGCCAGCAGCGCAACGCCAGCGCTATCAAGCGCCTGACCAGTCTTGTCGGCGATCACTTCATAAACGACTCGATCAGTATCGCCCTCGACAAGGACCGCTGCATCCGCGAAGAAGCCCTCCGAAAACGTACGGGTTAGTTCCTTCTCGACGGCGCGCGTTACCTGTGCCTCGGGCGCAGCCGCCTCAGTCGCTACCGCGGCAAGCGTGGTCGCCGATATCGCAGTAGCACCATCGCTGAGTGCGAAGCATCGTAGGGCCGTGAATTGCTCTGGCGTCACGAAATAAGGACTGTGTGTCGCGATAAACACTTGGGTTTTCGCACGCATAGCGAGTTTACTCAGGACGCGGGCAAAGTTTCGTGCGCGCACTGGATGCTGATAAATCTCCGGCTCCTCGATGCACACAATCAAGGACGGCGACTTGTCGGCCCCTGTATCGAGGGCCTCCGCGACGAGCTGGGCAGCATTATCGGCGTCTCTTTCGCGGTGGTTCTGGGTCTCGTGCGGGTCGGGCACGAGCGCCTGTAGCATCGCTATCATGACCACTCGCTGAACGCCGTGCCCTTGACGTGACACATCGTTTCGCATGCCGTCGATAATCACGTCAGTGTTCAGAGAGCCATCGCCTTTCAATGACCACGATGGGGCATCGGCCGTGAACTCGATCTTGGCATTTGGCACGAGATCTCTGAGCCTCTCGTTTACACGGTCGGCTTGTGCGGCGGTCGAGTTGGTTACCCGGCGCTTGATCTCATCTGACAGCTCCTGTATTTGTGACCGGACCCCGTTCATCGGTCCACCTCTTGTGAGAGTCGGTTGTCGTTGAAGCTAGTGGTTGTGCGCTCATCCTGGAGCTTCCACGCGTGCGCGAAGCGAGCCGGCGCCGCCATCCCCAGCGCTGAGTGTGGCCGGCGCTCGTTGTAGTCCTCGCGGAAGTCCTCGACCATGACCCTGGCCTCGGCGAGACTGCAGAACAACTCGACCGAGAGCAGCTCGTCGCGCACACGCGAGCCGAAAGACTCGACGTAGGGGTTCTGCCAGGGTGAGCCGGGCTCGATGTAGGCGCTTCCGGCACGGGCGAAGCGACACCAGTCTCTGAGCGCGTTGGCCGTCAGCTCCGGGCCGTTGTCACAGCGGATGAACTGCGGAGCGCGGCCGCGTTTGCCGACGAGCCGTTCAAGCGTGGCGACGATGGCGTCGGCATCGATCCTTCGGTGGCATTCGATCGCAAGCGCCTCGCGCGTGAACTCATCGACCACGTGCAGGAGCTTCAGGATCTTCCCGTCGGCGCTCTGGTCGAACTGGAAGTCAAGCGCCCAGACGTGATCGGGATGCTCGGCGCGCAGGCGCTTGGCCGGCACTGTCGAGCTGCCCAGGCGCCGGCGCTTTCTGCGGCGCACGGGCACGCGCAGGCCCTCCTCGCGCCACAGGCGCTGCACGCGCTTGCGGTTCACGCTCCAGCCCTCCTCGCACAGCGTGGCGTGCGCGCGGCGGTAGCCCCAGCGAGGGCGCTCGCGGGAGAGCTCGCGCAGCCGGGCACGCAGCGCGCCGTCATCGTGAGCGCCGCATGGCTCACGGCGCTGGGTGGAGCGATGCTGACCGGCGATCTGGCATGCCCGCCGCTGCGAGAGCCCGAGGCGGTCCTCGAGCATCAGGACCGCGGCTCTGCGTCGCGACGGGCTCACCAGTTTCCCCGCGAGATCTCCCGAAGCGCGAGGTTCTCGAGCTCCTTGTCGGCGACCAGGCGCTTGAGCTGGGCGTTCTCGCGCTCGAGCTCCTTCAGGCGCTTGACGTCGTCTGCCTTCATTCCGCCGTACTGCGCTCGCCAGCGGTGATAGGTCTGCTCGGAGACTTCCAGGGCCTTGCAGAGCTCTGGGACGGCGGTCCCCTCGGCCAAGAGCCGGTCGGCCTCCCGCAGCTTCCTGACGATCTGCTCGGGCGTGTGTCGTCTGCGCTTCACCTCGATGGTCCTCCTCTCGCCCATTTTGCATGGGCTGAAGGACTCTCACACGAGGCGGACCGAACTTAGGGGGTCGGGCCATTTGGTCTGCAAACCGCTCCTCCCAGCTCGTCCGCGCCGCAGTGACGGCGTCTGACATCAAGTTGCCTACTAGGTCCGATAGCGCCGACCCACGTCCTGCGCCGCCAACCTGCGACACGATGTCGGTCGCGGCTGGCACGAGTACGAGCCGCACTCTTCTCGCAAGCGTGTGCTCACCGTTGAACCCGAACATGTGCGTGGCGTCATCCTCCGGCACGTCCTCCAGCAAAGTGGTATTAGCAGGGTCATTCTCCCACTTAGTCAACTCGTGCAAGATCTCTTCCTTGGCAGTGGTCTCTCCGAGGGTGGGATACGTTGCGCGAAGCGCCGCGTACTCCGGACGCAGTTCCGTCACACGCTGTAGCCCTCGGAGACGGGCGAACCCCGGCCCCTACTTCGAGTTACCGATCATCTTTTCCTTGTCGGTCACCGATGACCATGTCCGGCGAAAATAGGCGAGTGTGCCACGACCGTATGACTCCAGGACTCGACGATCCTCCGGCTCGAGGTCAGCGAACGTCACGGCCACGTCAATATCGGTAGCCACTGAGCTCCCGGCGATCCGGTGAAGATCCTCCTCGGTGAGAGTACCCCCGTTGAGAAACCAGTCGAGCGCATACAGAACCGACGACTTGCCTGAGCCGTTCGGTCCTATTAGCGCCGTATAGTCGTCGAGCGAGACCTCCAAGTCCTTCAGACACCGATAGCTACGGATTCTGACCTTGGCTAGCTTCATTCCGTGCGT
The DNA here is from genome assembly GCA_963717665.1 of uncultured Solirubrobacteraceae bacterium. Lineage (GTDB taxonomy): Bacteria > Actinomycetota > Thermoleophilia > Solirubrobacterales > Solirubrobacteraceae > Palsa-744. The sequence continues at coordinate 1,064,036 of OY970348.1, read as the reverse complement.
ATTCCCACTTGGGGCAGGGACACGTCGATCGATCTCGTCGCGTATCCGAACATTTAGAGCCTCACTGATAGTTGCCTCGTCCCGTCTATAAGTAAACCGCTGCCAGTGAAGTCAGCGGGAATGGTGACGAGCGGATCTGGAGCTACGTGGACTTCGACTGAGCGCGCGCTGGCGCGAGTCTAGTATACGCCTAAGCGGGGAAGCCTAGGCGCGGCGGGAAGTATGATGCGGAGTCTAGAAGATGGGTCTGCGCGACCCACCCGAGCGAAAGGGAGGAGTAGTTGTGTCAGACGCGTATTCCACAGTCCGTCAGGCGATTGTTGATAAGGCCCAAATCGTCGCCACGTATCGTGGTCATCGTCGCGAGATGTGCCCGCATGTAATCGGGACCAAGGGTGGACGGCCCCAGGCGTTGTTCTTTCAATTCGCAGGCTCAAGCAGTTCTGGACTCCCGCCAGGTGGCGAGTGGCGCTGCATTCCGATCGAGGGACTCAGCGATGTTGTGAGCGAGATCGGCACGTGGTACAGCGGAGGAGATCACACACAGCCGCAAACTTGCGTCGATCTGGTGGACGTCGAAGTCGCTCACTGACGTCGCGCTATTCGAGGCCTCGGCCGAGGGCGCCCTGACGCAGCAGCAATGGACGGATTCGGACGAATGTTCGGCAGACGGCCGAGGGCGGTTTCGCGGGCGGGGCACTCCTATGGATGATCGTCGCGCTCGGCGAGTCGCAGGCGGGCGGTTGCAGGCTTCAAAACCAGGCGTTCAGCGCCTCGCGCAGCCCGGCATCTGTCTCATCACCGACCCAGGCAACGTACCCGTCGGGCCGAATCAACGCGGCAGCGAGAGCGGCAACCGCCCCAAGCACCGGAAGCTCCCACCGCCCGTGATATTCAGCATCGACCAGCTGAACCCGGTCAGGCCAAGGAGTAACGTCAAGCCCGCCGCGCTTACCAAGGTTAAGTAGCACCGGCCGCGCGTCGTGCAGTAGCTCGAAGACCCGCACCGTTCCGTCAGCAGTCGCAAGATCCAAATCAGGCATCCGCCGACCAAGCAACGGATGCCCCTCGCCAAAGTCATACCGAATATCCAACCCCGAAATGAGTCCGGCAAGCCACTTGCGAGGCTCGTCCATCCCTACCAGCTCCGACACCACATCGACCAGCGCCTCCATCCGCTCGTCCCGCCGCTGCAGCGCCGCCTGAGCCATCGTGTGCCGAAGCGCGCGGGCAGCCACCGGATGCCGCTCGTCGTGGTACGTATCCAGCAGGCTCTCCGGCGAAATCCCGTGTACCACCTGAGCCAGCTTCCACCCCAGATTCACCGCATCCTGCACCCCGAGGCTGAGCCCCTGCCCGCCCGCCGGGTAATGCACGTGCGCCGAGTCCCCGGCGAGTAGCACCCGCCCCGCGCGGTACGCAGCAGCCTGACGCGTCGCGTCGGTGAACCTCGAGATCGACGTGGGACTGTGCACCCCGAAGTCGGTCCCGTACACGGTGACGAGCGCCTCGCTCAGATCGCGCAGCGTGGGCTCGTCGCTCCCGCTGGCCGCGACCTCGCGCTCGGTTACCAGCACCCTCACCGGCCCCTCATCGGCGTAGGCCACCTCGCCGTCGACGATCTCGTACTCCAGCCTGCCGATGCCGTGGACGCCGACGGCGTCGTGCCGGGTCCCCAACTCCGGCTCCTCGCTCATCTCGACCTCCGCGATCAGGTTGCTCCTCGTCGCATCCCACCCCGGGAACTCGATCCCGGCCGCTTTGCGGACGACGCTTCGTCCCCCGTCGCACCCGACGAGATACTGCGCCCGCAGCTGCTCGCCGTCGGCCAGCTCGACGCCGACGCCGTCCTCGTCCTGCGCGAAGCCCGTCACCTCGCGTCCGTAGTAGATCCGCACCGGCAGTTCGCCGATCCAGGCGGCCATGATCCGCTCCATCTGGTTCTGCCAGATCCCGAGTGAGTAGGGATGACGCGTCGGGAAGTCGCTCATGTCCAGCACCGTCGTGCCGAACATCGCGGCCTGAGCCACCTGCCCCTCGGCAAGGAAGCGATCGGCGACCCCGCGCTGATCGAGCACCTCGATCGTGCGCGAGTGAATCCCGCCCGCCCGTGATCCGACCAGCGTGTGATCGGCGCGCCGCTCGACGATCGCCACGTCGACCTTCGCCAGGGCCAGCTCGGCCGCCAGCATCATCCCCGCCGGACCGCCTCCGGCGATCACCACCTCGTGCTCGCTCATACCCATTTTCGTGACTCCTTTTCCGTAGGTTCTGGCCTGCGGCGGAGCAGTATGAGGCACACCTGGGGGCTTGAATCAAGCCCCCTACTCGGGTATAAATTGGATGTGGAGAGAGTGAGTAGGCCTCTTTCCTGGGCAGCTGGAACGCGAAGCGCGGCGTAGCTTCAGAGCCGCTCAGTCGTGACGGAGTCGCTCAAGGCCGTCGAGGATCAAGCCGAGGCCCCACGTGAACTCGACGGCGTTGTCGTACCCCGTCTCGGGTAGCTTCGTAACTATCTCGACGAGGTGCGGATACTCCTCGAGCGAGCCGACCGACTCCGCCCGTCTTTGCGCGGCTTCGCCGGCGCTGTCGGGCGTCTCGAACCCGGTGTCGCGTTCCTGCAGGGCGAAGCCGTAGATGTAGGCGTCCTGGACCGAGTAGGCGTGGATCGCCAGCTCGAAGGAGAAGCCCGCCTCCCGCAGGCAGCCCATCACCGCGTTGTGGTTTCGCAGGTTTGCCGGCCCCGGACGGCGCGACTCCATCATCCCGATCGCCCAGCTGTGGCGCTTCATCGCCTTGCGCGTCGAGAGCGCCCGGCTGCGCATGGCGGATCTCCAGTCGGGCTCCGCAGGGGGGAGCTCGATCTCGCTGAAGACGATGTCGACCATGCTGTCGAGCAGCTCATCCTTGTTCGCGACGTGCTTGTAGAGCGCCATCGGCACGACGCCGAGCTCCTGCGCGAGCGCGCGCATGCTGAACGCTTCGAGCCCGGCCCGATCTGCGAGGGCGACGCCGGCCTGCAGCACGCGAGCGCGGCTCAGCGGTTCTCGGGTTGCGATCTTCCGTTTCGTCATCGGCCTTGACAAGTGTACACCGTACACCTATAGTCCCCAGCACGAGTGTACGCCGTACACCACATGGAAAGGCTTCGCATGAACCCCGACGCGCCGTATCCAGTCCAGTACTCGGTCGACTATCCCGACCGGCCGCTCAACCGCATGACCAGCTTCTTTCGCCTGGTGATGGTCATCCCGATCGCGATCGTGCTTTCCTTGCTCGAGGGCGGCGGTTATGCCTCCGGGAGCAGCGAGAAGTTCGCCGGCGCCGTCGGTCTGGTCGTACTGCCCACCTTGCTGCTGATCCTGTTCCGCCAGAAGTACCCGCGCTGGTGGTTTGACTGGAACATCGAACTGATGCGCTTCTCCGCCCGCGTCGGCGTCTACCTGTCGCTGATGGACGACAACTATCCCTCCACCGATGAGCATCAGGCGGTGCATCTGGAGTTTCCCTACCCCGACGTGCCCAACGAGCTCAACCGCTGGATGCCACTGGTCAAGTGGCTGCTGGCGATCCCGCACTACGTCGTGCTGTTCTTCCTCTACGTCGCCGCGTTCTTCGCCGTGATCGCCGCCTGGTTCGCGATCCTCTTCACCGGTCGCTTCCCGCGCGGGATGTTCGACTTCCTCGTCGGCGTCGGCCGCTGGACTAACCGCGTGATCGCGTACGCGCATGTGATGGTGACCGATCGCTACCCGCCGTTCAGCCTCGCACCGTAGGTCGCGCTGGCAGCGCGCAAACATCAGGTCACCAGCCCCGTGGGCGGCGGAGGCGGTTCGAGGATCGGGCGTGGGGGAGGACTTGGCTCGGCGCCGTCCACGCCGCGCTCGTCTCGGAACAGGCAGAGGATCTTGCCGGCCGGGCGCGCTGCGCTCGGCGCGAGCAACCCAAGCCAACCTTCACCCGAGACCCGCTCACCGACGAGCTGATAGGCACGCCACCCGTGGCTCCCAGGAGCGGGTGGCTCGAGTCCGACTGCCGCGAGCTTCTCGTTCGCGGACAGGTCGGCAACCTCAACGTCAACCTGCCATCTCCACAGCTCACGTGGCATCTGTGCGAGGGGCGGAATGGCACGCTCGGCAAGGTGTCGATACCACTCGGCCCAAGCGGTCTCCTCGCTATCGGCCAGGTAGAGGGCGTCCACCACTTCGCCGCGCTGCCAGCGGTTGTCCGGCGGCGGGTCGCGGTCGGGCAGAGGCGGCGAGCCTGGGTATGTGTGCTTGACCCAGCGTCCGCGCACCGCGACCGCTGTGACGTCGAGCGGCACGTCAGCTTGCGCCTGGGTCCTCGATGCCTGAGATCACGCGCGCCACCGCGCGATAGTCGCCTTTTGCGATGCGGTCGATCGGCTTGTCGTCATCGAGCGCGGGAATCGGCTTGCTGAGCCAAACAGGAATGTAGGTAGGGCGGATAACTCGCGCGAGACGTTCGACCAACGATGAGAGCTCGGCCAGTCGCTCTGCGCGCGCTCCGCTTGGCGCGCTCCTGCGCGCGAGCCATTCGCGCACCGTGCTTGGGGCCGCACCGGTCGCTCGCGCGATCTCGCGGTCGGACAGATGACCGGTGTCGTGGACGTGGATCGCCTCTTCGGCATAAGCGAGCGTCATGCGTCCAAGATAGCATTTCGGCGCTAAACCGACAAGATATCGGCACTAAGCGGAACAGACGATTGTCCCCTGCCAGTGTCTCGCTCACAGCGCCGCCTCGAACAGCTCGACGAGCCGAGCCCGGCTGTAGCCCCACTGCTTGCGGTTGCGCGCATCTCCGGGATGCAGCGTGTCGAGCAGCGCCAGCCCGCGGATCGTCGATATCGCCAGCTCCATCAGCCGATCGAAGTCGGGCTGCTCGGCGACCGCCGGGAACAGCCTTTTCGTGATCGCGAGCGTCTGGCGGTCGAGTCGCCGCTCGACCGGCGACCAGACGCTCGCGCAGCTGCGGGTCGGTCCGCGCATGCGACCACAGGTCGAGCGCCGCCTGGAACAGCGGGTTCGCGTAGCTCGCCCACAGCAGGTCGAGCCCTTGCACCAAGCGCTCGCGCCCCTCGGGCAGATCCTCGGCGGCCGCGAGCAGCTCCGCGCCGCGGCGTTCGGCCAGGCGTTCCATCGCCGCCGCCACGAGCGCGTGGCGCGTCTGGAAGTGGTGGAGGTGCGCGCCGCGCGAGACGCCGGCGCGCTCGGCGACGCGGCTCGTCGTCGTGTTCGCGTAGCCGTCCTCGACCAGGCACGCGATCGTCGCGTCGAGCAGCGCGTCGCGCGTGGCGGCGCTGCGCTCGGCCTGGCTGCGGCGCGCGGAAGGTTTGGTGGTCACTGTCATCGCGGGCATCTTAGACATATTTGCGTTCACGAATGAACGTTTCTGTGCTAGCGTCCGCGCCGACTTTCATCCGGACCCGCGCGCGATGCCTGAGGTTCGACGACGACACAGGAGGATTCACCGATGGCAGCGACCGAAGCACTGGTCTTCGACGCGATCCGCACGCCGCGCGGCAAGGGCAAGATCAACGGCTCGCTGCACGGGACCAAGCCGGTCGACCTCGTGGTCGGCCTGATGCACGAGATGCTCGTGCCGCAACGAGAAGCTCGACCCCACGCGCGTCGACGACGTCGTGCTCGGCTGCGTCTCGCCGGTCGGCGACCAGGGCGCCGACATCGCCAAGACCGCCGCGATCAAGGCCGGCCTGCCCGACACGGTCGCCGGCGTGCAGCTCAACCGCTTCTGCGCCTCCGGCCTCGAGGCCGTCAACATCGCCGCGCAGAAGGTCGCCTCCGGCTGGGAGGACCTCGTCCTCGCCGGCGGCGTCGAGTCGATGTCGCGCGTGCCGATGGGCTCCGACGGCGGCGCCTGGGCGATGGACCCGGAGACCGAACTACGACACCTACTTCGTCCCGCAGGGCATCGGCGCCGACCTGATCGCGACGATCGAGGGCTTCAGCCGCGAGGACGTCGACGCCTACGCCGCGCGCTCGCAGGAGCGCGCCGCGAACGCCCAGGCCGGAGGGCCGCTTCGCGAACTCGGTCGTCCCGGTCAGGGACCTCAACGAGAACGTCGTGCTCGACCACGACGAGTTCATCCGCCCGGGCACGACGGTCGAGACGCTCGGCGAGCTGAAGCCCTCGTTCGCCGCGATGGGCGAGATGGGCGGCTTCGACGCCGTCGCGCTGCAGAAGTACCACTGGGTCGAGAAGATCGACCACGTCCACACGCCGGGCAACTCCTCCGGCATCGTCGACGGCGCGGCGCTCGTTGGCGATCGGCAACGAGCAGACCGGCGACGAGCTCGGCCTGACGCCGCGCGCGCGGATCGTCGCGACCGCGGTCTCCGGCGCCGACCCGACGATCATGCTCACCGGCCCCGCGCCGGCCAGCCAGAAGGCGCTGGCGAAGGCCGGCCTGACGGTCGACGACCTCGACCTGGTCGAGATCAACGAGGCGTTCGCCGCCGTCGTGCTGCGCTTCGTGCAAGGACATGGGCCTCGACCTGGAGAAGGTCAACGTCAACGGCGGCGCGATCGCGATGGGCCACCCGCTCGGCGCGACCGGCGGCATGATCCTCGGCACGCTGCTCGACGAGCTGGAGCGCACCGGCGGCCGCTACGGCCTGGCCACGCTGTGCGTCGGCGGCGGCATGGGCATCGCGACCGTCGTCGAGGCGATCTAGATGGCTGAGAGCACTCAACGATCCGCTGGGAGCAGGACGAGGACGGCGATCGTCGTCCTGACGCTCGACGACCCGAACCAGTCGGCGAACACGATGAACGCGCGCCTACGCGGAGTCGATGGCGGCGACGGTCGACCGCCTGGAGGCCGAGAAGGACGAGATCACGGGCGTGGTCATCACCTCGGCCAAGAAGACCTTCTTCGCCGGCGGCGACCTCAACGACCTGAAGCGCGGCGACGCCAGGACGACGCGCCGCGAGCTCGCCGAGCATGATCCGCGAGGGCAAGGCCCAGCTGCGCCGCCTGGAGACGCTCGGCAAGCCGGTCGTCGCGGCGATCAACGGCGCCGCGCTCGGCGGCGGGCCTGGAGATCGCCTGGCCAGCCACCACCGCATCGCCGTCGACGACCCCAAGGCGTCAGATCGGCTTCCCCGAGGTCCCGCTCGGCCTGCTGCCGGGCGGCGGCGGCGTCGTGCGCACGGTGCGCATGCTCGGCATCGTCGACGCGCTGATGGAGCTGCTGCTGCAGGGCCAGCGGCTGCGCCCGGCGCAGGCGCAAGGAGCTCGGGCATCGTCGACGAGCTCGTCGCCACCCGCGAGGAGCTGGTGCCCGCCGCCAAGGCGTGGATCGCGGCCAACCCGCGAGGCCGCGTCCAGCCGTGGGACGTCAAGGGCTACAAGATCCCCGGCGGCACGCCGTCGAACCCGAAGCTCGCGCCGAACCTGCCGGCCTTCCCGGCGAACCTGCGCAAGCAGCTCAAGGGCGCCAACTACCCGGCGCCGCACCACATCATGGCCGCGGCGGTCGAGGGCGCCCAGGTCGACTTCGACACCGCGATCGAGATCGAGGGCCGCTACTTCGTCGACCTCGCTCACCGGCCAGGTCGCCAAGAACATGATCCAGGCGTTCTTCTTCGACCTGCAGCAGGTCAACGGCGACCGCGGCCGGCCGGAGGGCATCGAGCCGTTCACGCGCCACGAAGGTCGTCGTGCTCGGCGCCGGCATGATGGGCGCCGGGATCGCGTACGTGTGCGCGAAGGCCGGCATCGAGGTCGTGCTCAAGGACGTCTCGCCGGAGGCCGCCGAGAAGGGCAAGGACTACTCGCCAGGAGCTGCGTCGACAAGGCGGTCGCGCGCGGGCGGTCGACGCAGGAGAAGGCCGACGCGCTGCTCGCGCCGGATCACGCCGACCGACCGACCCGGCCGCCGCCGCCGGCGCCGACCTCGTGATCGAGGCCGTGTTCGAGGACCCGGCCGTCAAGGCGCAGGTGTTCGCCGAGATCGAGCCGCACCTCGCCGACGGACGCGCTGCTCGGCTCGAACACCTCGACGCTGCCGATCACCGAGCTGGCCGAGGGCGTCGCGCGGCCCGGCCGACTTCATCGGCCTGCACTTCTTCTCCCCGGTCGACAAGATGCCGCTGCTGGAGATCATCGAGGGCGAGCAGACGACCGACGAGACGCTCGACCGCGCGCTCGACGTCGCCAAGCAGATCAAGAAGACGCCGATCGTCGTCAACGACAGCCGCGGCTTCTTCACCAGCCGCGTGATCGGCACGTTCATCAACGAGGGCATCGCGATGCTCGCCGAGGGCGTGCCCGCGCCGACGATCGAGCAGGCGTCGCTCGCAGGCCGGCTACCCGGCGCCGGTGCTGCAGCTGACCGACGAGCTCAACCTGAAGCTCGTGCGCAAGATCCGCGACGCGGCGCGAGGCGGCGGCGAGGCCGAGGGCGGCGTGCTCGAGGATCGCCCCGCCGTCCGACGGTCATCGACCGGATGGTCGACGAGTTCGAGCGCGGCGGCAGGCTCGCGGGCGCCGGCTTCTACGAGTACGAGGACGGCAAGCGCACCGGCCTGTGGCCGGGCCTGCGGACGACGTTCCCGGCGGCCGACGACCCGGCGTCGATCTCGCTCGAGGACCTCGAGGAGCGGATGCTGTTCATCGAGGCGATCGAGACGGTCAAGTGCCTCGACGAGGGCGTGCTCGAGTCCGTCGCCGACGCCAACATCGGCTCGATCATCGGCATCGGCTTCCCGGCCTGGACCGGCGGCGTGCTGCAGTACATCAACGGCTACGACGGCGGCGTGCCGGCTTCGTCGCCCGCGCGCGCGAGCTGGCGGCGACGTACGGCGAGCGCTTCGAGCCGCCCGCGTCGCTGGTCGAGCAGGCCGAGCGCGGCGAGAGCTACAGCGACGAGCAGCAGGTAGTTATATCGATATAATAATTATATGACTATAACTGCCGAGGCATCCGCGACCGAACCAACGGTGCGCACACGCCCTCGGCTGGTGCTCGCGATCTGCTGCATGAGTTTGCTGATCGTCGGCATGGACACGACGATCGTCAACGTCGCGCTGCCGTCGATCCGCCGCGACCTCGGCGCGTCGCTCTCCTCGCTGCAGTGGACGACCGCCGCCTACACGGTCGTGCTGGCGAGCCTGCTGATGCTGGGCGGCTCGACGGCCGATCGCCTCGGTCGGGCCCGTGTGTTCAAGTTCGGCCTCGCGCTGTTCACCGCCGCCTCGCTCGCGTGCAGCCTCGCGCCCGGGATCGAGTGGCTGATCGCCTTCCGCGTGCTCCAGGGCGCCGCCGGCGCGATGCTCAATCCGGTGGCGATGTCGATCATCCGCAACACCTTCGAGGACCCGCGCGAACGCGCGCAGGCGATCGGGGTGTGGGGCGCCGTCGTCGGCATCAGCATGGCGCTCGGACCCGTGCTCGGCGGCGTGCTCGTCGGGCTGAGCTGGCGCGCCGTGTTCTGGGTGAACATCCCGATCGGCCTCGCCGCGATCGCGCTCACCGCGCGCTTCGTGCCCGAGTCGCGCGCTCCCCGCGCGCGCCGTCTCGACCCGGTCGGCCAGGTGCTCGTGATCGTGATGCTCGCCAGCCTGACCTCGGCGATCATCGAGGGCCCCAACCTCGGCTGGGGCTCGCCGCCGATCCTCGCGCTCGCCGTCACCGCGGCCGTCTCGCTCGTGACGCTCGTGCGCTATGAGCTGCGTCGCGCCGACCCGCTGATCGAGCCGCGCTTCTTCGCCAGCCGGCCGTTCTCCGCGGCCGCCGTGATCGCCGTCGCCGCGTTCGCCGCCTTCGGCGGGTTCCTCTTCCTCAACACGCTCTACCTGCAGGAAGTCCGCGGCCTCTCGCCGCTCAGCGCCGGCCTGTGCACGCTGCCGCTGGCCGCGATGACGATCGTCGTCAGCCCGATCTCCGGCCACGTCGTCGGCACGCGCGGGGTGCGCGGACCGCTCGTGCTCGGCGGCCTCGGGATCGGCGCCGGCAGCCTGATGCTCGCCTCGCTCGGCGCGCACACCTCCCTTTTGTGGATACTCGCGGCCTACTGTGTCTTCGGCCTCGGCTTCGGCGCCGTGAACCCGCCGATCACGAACACCGCCGTGTCCGGGATGCCGCCGAGCCAGGCCGGCGTCGCCGCCGCCGTCGCCACGACCAGCCGCCAGGTCGGCCTGACGCTCGGCGTCGCCGCGCTCGGCGCCGTCGCCACCGCGAGGGTGCACGGCTCGCTGCACGATCAGCTCGCGTCCGCCAGCCACCCGGCGTGGTGGCTGATCGTCGGCCTGGGCGCCGTGATCGTGGCGCTCGGCCTGGCCGCGAGCACCGCGACGGCCGAGGCCAGCGCCGAGCGGACCGCGGCACGCCTCAGCGAGGCGCCGCAGGGGGCCTGATGGGCAGCAAGGACATCGCGGAGGACACCGATCTCGCACGTCGCGCGTGGCGTGCGATGTCCGGTCTCGTGCACGACCAGGACCGCAAGGTCGCCGTGTCCGAGGCGCTCGGCTTGAGCTGGGCGCGCGTGCTCGTGCTGCGACTGCTGTCCGCCGAGCCGAGAACGCTGCGTGCGATTGCCGAATGGCTAACGGCCGACGCGCCGTACGTGACGCTGATGGTCGACGACCTGGAGCAGCGCGGCCTCGTGCGGCGCAAGCCCCATCCAGAGGACCGGCGGTCGAAGCTCGTGCAGTTGACCGCCGCCGGCCGCGCCGCTGCCGCCCGCGCCGAAGCGATCCTCGACGAGCCGCCGGCCGCGCTGCGCGACGTGCCTGCGAAGGAGCTCGCGGCGATGCTGGGCGTGCTCGAGCGCCTCGGGGGCTGAGCGCCGAGCGGAGCCTTCCTCGGCGGTTCGAATACCGTCTGCTCAGCGCAACCAGCCGCACGCCGGCGAAGCGTGCAGCGCGACCCGTGGGAGGGGAGACATGACGCCGCATCGCATCGCGATCGTCAACGGCTACGTGCTGTCGATGGACCCCGCGATCGGCGAGCTGGAGCGGGGCTCGGTGCTGATCGAGGACGACCGGATCGTCGCGATCGAGCGCGACCTCGGCGAGATCGACGCCGAGACGATCGACGCTGCCGGCGGCGTGATCATGCCGGGCTTCGTCGACACGCACCGCCACACCTGGCAGACGGCGCTGCGCGGGATCTGCAGCGACTGGACGCTGATGGACTACTTCCTCGGCGTGCGCTCGACGCTCTCGCCGCGCTACAGCGCCGAGGACGTCTATGTCGGCAACTACGTCGGCGCGCTCGAGGCGCTCGACGCCGGCGTGACGACGATCCTCGACTTCTCGCACTGCAACAGCACTCCCGAGCACGCCGACAAGGCGATCGAGGGGCTGCGCGACGCCGGCATCCGCGCGACGTTCGCCTACGGCTACTTCGCGCCGCCGCGCGCCGAGCCGCACTTCACCTCGCACGCGATGCGCCTGGAGGACTCCCGCCGCGTGCAGCGCGAGCTCGACGCGCTGCCTGGAGATCTGCTGACGATGGGCATCTCGCTGACCGAGCCCGGCCTGATCCCGTTCGCGGACACCAAGCGCGAGGTCGAGACGGCGCGCGAGCTCGGCGTCGTGATGGCCACGCACACGGCCTGCATCTGGGGGATGCCGAGCGGCCTCGACCAGTTCGCCCACTGCGGTCTGCTCGGCCCCGACATCGTCCACGTTCACTGCAACGCCTGCACCGAGCGCGACTGGACGCTCCTGCAGCGCTCGGAGGGCAAGATCTCGGTGACGCCGGAGACGGAGATGCAGATGGGCATGGGCCACCCGCCGATCCGCCGGGCGATCGATGCCGGGCTCGTGCTGAGCCTGAGCTGCGACGTCGTCTCCTCGAACTCCGGGGACATGTTCACGCAGATGCGCCTCGGCCTGCAGGACGCGCGTGCGCGCGAGAACGACCGCAGCCACGCCAGGCGCACCGACCCGACCGAGCTGACCTTCACCACGCGCGACGCGCTCACCTGGGCGACAGTCAACGGCGCCAAGGCGCTCGGCATGGACGACCGGCTCGGCTCGCTGACGCCCGGCAAGCAGGCCGACGTGATCGTCGTCGGTCCCGGCAACGAGCGCCTGAACATGCTCGGCCTCGCCGACCACGCCGGCGCCGTCGTGCAGCAGGCCAACGCATCCAACGTGCAGACCGTGCTCGTCGCCGGAAAGCCCGTCAAGCGCGACGGGCGCCTGCTCGACGTCGACCTCGGTCGGATCGGAGCGATGCTCGACGATTCGCGCGAGGGCGTGCTCGAGCGCACGCTCGCCGACGGACCTGTGCTGCCCGACGTCAAGCCGAGCTTCGACGACCTCGCCGCCGCGCTGCTGCCGAATCTGAATCTGCCCTAGCCTGGGGGCTAGTGCGGCCGCAGGAAAATGACGGCGTTTGCCGAACCTGCTGGGGTGCACGAGCGCGAATGCGAGATTCATGTCCGACTCGTTGGTGACACCGGAGGGTGGGTCGCGCAGACGATCGTCACCGGCGGCCGTGATGAATTTCATGCCAAGTCCGCTCAGGAGGCCATAGAGCTCACCACCCAGTAGGTGCCGGTTCATGACCGACTGGTGGGCGTCAAGCAAGCGTCCTTTGCGCGCGCCCACAGATTATTGACGGTTCGCCAACCGCGATCGAGGAATCGTGGCCATATGTGTCGGGACTCGCGGACCGAGGCGCTGTCGCGAGATTCTGCACTGCCGCGTCCGCACAGCGGCAGCCGACGACTATGACGATCGAGCAGCTCCCCTTTCTCGTCCAGAGCGGTCGCGCGGAGCGGCCCGCCAATGCGCGCTCACTTGTCCACAGGCCAGAGTGAGTCTGTTCGCCGCGCGACGATGCGGGTATTCAACCCCAGACGGCGACTTTCGGTGGCCAGACAAATGCCTCGGGGATTCTCATGAGGGTGTGCGCATCGCACTTCGCGGTTCTCATGTTCAGCTATCCGGTATGGTGTCTTCGTGGGTGCCCGCCATATCAGTAGCGCGGGGAATAGGGTCTACGCACGGCTTGGTACGGCGTGGAGAGCATGGGGCCGGCTTTGCTCTCGCGTCGCGGTGGGACGGGCGGTCGGGGCTTTTCAGCCTGGGCGATCGCGCTGCATTTTGATCCTCACCTTGACAGGTGTTGCACTTGCCGCTCAGCCGGCATTTGCACAGGCTGGGGTGCTCGCGGGGTTCGGGTTTACGGGCGGACCGCAGACGTGGACCGTTCCTTCCGGTGTCACTAGTGTTCGTATCTACGCCGTGGGCGCGAGCGGCGGGGGCCTCACGTCGTCCACGCCAGACCCCATCACGGGAGCGCTACCGCTGAGCGGGCCGTTGTCTGTCGCTGGCTTGGGAGCACTCGTCGCCGCAGAAGTACCTGTCACGCCCGGGGAAGCTTTGTATATAGCGGTCGGTGGGGAAGGTACCAGCGGCAGCGGCACTGGAGGTTACGGCGGCGGCGGAAACGGCGGGAGCACCGAAGGCAGCGGAGGAGGCGGGGGCGCCTCTGAGGTGTGGCGGGGACAGGTGGGCGGTAATCCCACCGTTGTGGCTGGCGGCGGCGGCGGGGCCGGAGCCGGGACGACGTTCTCATATGGGCAAGGCGGATCGGGGGGAGGGATCGCGTCGAGCGCCGAGAGCGGTGAGGAAGGGCTCGAAGCTGGCGGCCTACCCGGAGCCTCTGCAGGCGGTGGCGGCGAAGGCGCTACACCCTTAGTCGGCGGCAATGGCGGTAGAAGCGGAGGCGGAGGCGGGGGGCTAGGCGTTGGCGGTCAGGGCGCTGGCAGCTGCACGCGCGGTGGCGGTGGCGGTGGCGGTGGCGGCTACTACGGAGGGGGCGGCGGAGGGGGCGGTTGTTACCGACAATCGGGTGGTGGCGGAGGAGGCTCAAGCTTTGTTGACCCCAACGCCCATGTCGTCGAAGTCGTCGCCGGATTCTCAGGCGGCAATGGTGACGTTACGATTACAACGCCCGACGCGACCCCCGGTTACGTGACGGGACAGCAGACGTCGTTTGCGTTCACAGGCGGCACGCAGGGATACACCGTACCTGAAGCAGTGCGGACGTTGACAGTGAACGCGGCTGGAGGCGCAGGAAGCGGCGGCGCGGCTGCCGCCACCGAGCAAGCCGAAGTTCCGGCAGCTCCAGGCCAGCTCGTCCTCGTTAACGTGGGCGGCGAAGGAAGTGTGAACCAGTATGTGGAGGGTTTCAACGGCGGGGGTCCGGGCGGGCGCAACGGCGGAGGCTCCGGCGGAGGGGGTTCAGATGTCCGAATCGGAGGCGTACAGCCGAAAGATCGCGTCATCGTTGCCGGAGGGGGAGGCGGGTCTGGCAGCGGCGGCAATGGTGGTCCCGGAGGATCTGCCGGCGTGTCCGAAGGTGCTGCTGGTATTGAAGGGGCGTCCGCCAGCGGTCTTCCCGGCTTCTCCAACGGAGGCGGTGGTGGAGGCGGCAGTCAAACCAGCGGAGGGGCAGGAGGACCGGCGTCGTACTTCGCAAGCGGGGGTAGTGGGAGCATAGGCGAAGGCGGCGGTGCTGGAGTGGGATGTACGGTCAGTGGTGGCGGTGGTGGCGGTGGTGGCTACTACGGCGGAGGGGGTGGCGGTGGAGGCTGCTACGGATCGGGTGGTGGTGGCGGTGGCGGGAGTAGCTTTGTTCAGCCCGGCGTCATAGGGATCTCAAGTAGCCTCGGCTCTAGCGGGCCCGGTCGTATTTCGATCGCACCCAACAAGCAACCGTCATCGAGCGGTTCGGGCGGTGGCGCCGGTGGCGCCGGTGGCGCCGGTGGCGCTGGTGGCGGTTCGGGTAGTGATCAGGGTTTGGGTGCGCCGGTTCCGACCTGTGCGAATCACGAAGTGTCTGTGGGGCCGTTCACGATCCAAGGGGCGTGTTTCACCCCGCAGGGTCGCAAGCTGATCGCGACAGGCCGTGTGCGGCTCAGTGGCTTGGATGTTGTGCTGGACGGTTCTGGGCAGATCGTGATCGATCCGGCACATTTCTCGATCAGCGCCACGGCACCTGTGAGTGCGTATCTCGGCTCGATCCGGGTGTATCAGGGAAGTTTTTCGGCGACGCTGCAGGGTCATCTCCATCTCGCCGTCACAGGCGGCGTCAAGGTCAAGGGCCTCTCGATTTACGGAACGTTGGATCTGGGCCCATTGTCCGGGGGCGCGATGGACGTCAAGGCCATGGCGCAGGTCGGGCCGGTGACGGGCAATGTGGACCTACACGTGTCGGACAGCCTGGGTCTTGAGCTCCACAGCCTAAGCTTGAGCTTCACGGGTCAGATACCGCTCGGCGCTATCACGATTCAGGCTGCGAGCCTGTCCTACAACCACCTAAATTCGGGGGATGAGTGGACGGGCTCGGTGAAGGTTAAACTACCTCCTGGGTTTGGGACGCTGGACGGGACGCTGAAGGTGCTGAACGGCAAGCTCGAGGAGGTCAACGTCCAAGACACGGGGATCAACCGGTATATCGGCTCGATTGTCTTTCTGCAGCACCTCGGTCTTGACATACAGATCCAGCCGCACCTCGCAGCGACGGGGGCGCTTGGCTTGAGCGCGGGACCCTCACTGCCGGGGATCAACGCGCCAGCGCTGGGCCTTGAGGGCACCCTCGGCGCCGACTTTGGCTCGCCGGTCGTGATCACGGCGCACGGTACTTTGAAGGTGGCTGCGAAATTCCAGCTCGCTAGCGCGAATGCGACATGGCGGGTACCAAGCTCGTTCTCGATGAATGCCCACGCTCGGCTGAGTATCGGCCCCGCCTCGGTCGACGCCGGTGTCAATGGAGGGGCCGATTCCCACGGCTTTTCCCTGTACGGAAGTGGGACCGTCAATATCCCGGGCGCCTCGGGCCAAGGGATCGTGTACCTCTCCGAGAAGGGGATGGGGGCATGTTTTGAGCAGTCGGTTTGGTTCCTCACCGTGGCCGAGGGCTTTGGCTACAGATGGGGAGACGTCTTGCCGTCACTGTATTTCGATAGCTGCGGCCTTCTCGACTACAGGACGGCTGCGCATCTCTCCGCGGCAGGCCACGCTGCCCAATCTAGCGTTATCCACATTCCGGCTGGCCAACACGAGGTCGTGTTGGGGGCGCGAGGGGTAAGCGCATACCCAACATTCACCGTCCGCGCGCCAGACGGCCAGATTCTCAACCCAGCGATCGCGCGAACCGGAAAGGTCGGCCACGGTGTCTACGTGTTCGTAACCGACCCGCCGAACCTCGGCAGCTACGTGGTGCTTCGCCGCCCGCAGCCAGGCAACTGGAACATCATCCCCGCACAGACGTCCCCCGCGATCGCTTCCACCGGCAGCGCACTCAGTCTCCCGCCAGTGCACGTCGCGGCGATTGTTCGTCGCCGCAGCCGCAGCACCTACCTGCTCCAATGGAGCGCCCCCCATATTCAGGGGCAGACACTACGGTTCACCTCGGTATCCGCTAACTCGACGCAAGCCCTCGTAGAAACAAGCCGTCCGTCCGGGAAGCTCGCGTTCAGGCCGCTGACCGACGGGTCCGGAGCGCGGCGAAAGATCCGGGTGCTAGTGAGCCAAAACGAAATCCCACGCGCCCAGCTAACCCCAACATCGTTCAGCGTCCCACGCCCACGGCCACCGAGCCCCGTGCGCCACGTGCTGATCGCCCGACACGGCACTCGTGCGGCGTTCACGTGGCGCCCCTCACCCAGCGCCGCAGACTACCGCGCATACATAACCGTCAGCAATGGGCGACGACTCTTCTTCGAACTCACCGCGCCACAAATCGCGCTCAGGATCACAGAAATCCCAGCCAACACGAGCATCACAGCCAGAATCGTCGTAGTGTCGAACCTCGGACAAACGAGCCGCTCAGTAACTGGGAAGCTTGCGGCACCCCACAAGAAACCACACCGCCGACGCTAAGTAACTGGTGTCACGGCCAGCGCTCACACGCCGGTTTCCACTTCGCCTGGGGAATGCAGATGCCGCCGGCCATGGTGTCACCACCGCTGCTCCGGACGAAAGCAGGCGTTCGAGCGATCGTCACCAACGCCACGAATCGAAAAGCCACTCGGGAACTCTGCACTAGCGCCGGCCGGTCCTATAACCCGCGCAGGAACTCCAACATCGCCGCGTTGGACTCGGCCGGATGTGTCAGGTTCGACGCGTGCGGCGCGCCCTCGATCCGCACGACCTCGGCGCATCCCGACAGCCCCGCGCACAGCTTCTCCGCCAACCCCATCTCGATCGACATGTCGGCCGTGCCGTGGATCACGAGCGCCGGAGCCGAGATCTCCCCCAGGCGATCTGAGATGTCATCGCGCTCGAACAGGCAGTCGCCGGGGGCCTGCATCGCGGCGCGCGGCAGCTCGCGCCACTTCGCGATCCACTGCTCGCCCAGCACCGGGTCTCCGATGATCAGGCCGGCGATCGTCTGCGCCAGCTCGTCCACCGGGCCTACGTCCAGCCACGTCTGCTGCATCTGGCGGTAGGCCGGCAGGCGCTGCGGGTCCTCGGTCCCCGCCTGGGTGTCGATCAGCACCAGCGCGCGGACGCGCTCAGGATCGAGCAGCGCCGCGCGCAACGAGAGGAAGCCTCCCTGCGACATCCCCCCAACTACGGCGCGCTCGATGTCGAGGTGGTCGAGCAGCGCCAGGCAGTCGCGCGCCGAGTCCCAGTAGGTGAACGGCTCGCCGTCGAACTCCGTCTCGCCGAAGCCGCGCTCGTCCCAAGTGATCACACGGAACTCCGGCGCGAGCGCGTCGACCTGCGGGGCGAACATCTCGCGGTCCATCAGAAAGCCGTGCGCGAGCACGACAGGCGGGACCTCGCCGCCACTGTCCTCGAACCTGATGCGCTGACCGTTGATCTCTGCGAACGGCATGTCTTCTCCTCGCTTCCTCGCCCGGCGCGAGTCTAGCCGTCGATCACCTCGTCGAGCGTCAGCCCGCTGTCGACCGACTCCGCGCGCTCGCCCACGACGTCCGACCCCGCGAGCGCCGCCTCGTCCTTGCGCTTGAGCAGCAGCCACTGCGACTTCTCTCCCTCACCGCGCGTCCGCTGCAGCGCGAACCCTCCGCGCAGCTTCTCCCCGTGCAGCACGAACACCGCGTGGCCCCGTTCGAGCGCCTCCGGCCAGGCCACGCGCCCGCCCTGCTCGTAGCTCCCGCGGTCCCACACGATCACGCCGCCATGCTCCGTCTTCCCCTCGAAGTCGTTGTGCGCGATCCCGTGGTCCTCGACCTGAACGGCGAGCCGCTTCACGGCCGGGTCCATCGAAGGTCCCTTCGGCACCGCCCACGAGCGCATCGCGCCATCCACCTGCAGCCGCAGGTCGAAGTGATGCGTGCTCGCTTGGTGCTCCTGCACGACGAACACGCCGGCGCTGACGCCGCGGACGGCGAACTGCTCGTGCCCCTCGACGCGAACGTCCTCGAGCTCGACCTCGCGTACGTCCGCGCCGCCCGGTCCCTTGCGCAGGAAGACGACCAGCTCCTCGAGCGCGTCCGGCTCGCCCTCGGCGTGGACGGCGACCGTCCCGTCCGCTTCGTTGCGCACCCACCCGAGCACGCCGAGCTTGCGCGCCCGGCGCCGGGTGTTCTCGCGAAAGCCGACGCCCTGAACCGCACCGCGGACGAGCGCGCGTATCGCGCTCACGCCGCGCCGGGCTTCGTCTTTGCGCCGCCTTGCTCTTCGAGCATCGACGCGACCGAGGAATGCGCGAGCAGGCTCGGCAGCGTCGGCACGAGGAAGTTGACCACGCGGTAGGCCACGACCGACAGCAGCGCCTCGGGCGCGTGCACGTGCACCGTGATCAGCGCGATCGTCAGCAGCGCCTCGGTGACCCCCGCTCCGCCGAGCGGCAGCGAGCGCCGGCTCGCAGCGTAGCCCGTCGCATAGGCGACGACCAATGCCGGCACGGTCAGCTCGACGCCGAAGCAGCGCAGCGCGAACGCCAGGCACGCGATCTCAGCCGCCCAGTAGACCGCCATGCCGACGACCGCGCCCGGGCGCTGCAGCGGGCGTTTGACGATTTCGCGCAGCACGCTCGCCGCGCGCAGCAGCTCGCCGAGCGAGCGGCGGATCTTCCCCTCGCCACGCTCGAATTTCCGCACGATCCTCGGCTGCGTCGCCCACCACGTGAGCGCGAATCCCGGCGGCACGGCGAACACCCACGGCAGCGTCAGAACGAGCGAGGCCCTGCCCGATTCGAGCAGCAGGATCAGCGCGCAGATGCACGCCGCCGGCGCCAGCAGCAGGTACTCGATGATCCCCAGCGCAAGCACCTGCCGGCGCGCCTCGCGGCGGCTGCGGTGCACCGAGCCGAGCGCGCGCCGATCGAAGGAGAAGCCGCCGAGCGGCACGAACGGCCCGAAGCCCGCCACGACCAGCCGGACGACGAGCATCAGCGAGAGACGCTCTTCGCTTCCGTCGAGCACCATCGAGCGGTACGCCAGCACGTAGCCCACGTAGGACAGCAGCTCGAAGCCGAACGCCACGGCCAGCCACTGCGGCTCGATCGCCTGCAGCGTGTCCCACAGCGCACGCGGGCTGTCCGAGGCGGCGATCGCCACGACCGTCCCTCCGGCGACCAGCGCCGAGAGCAGCAAGGCGAAGCGGGGGCGCCGGTTGAGCGATTTCATCGGGCTGTCGACGGCATCCGGCCGTCGAATCGATCTTAGGCCCCGTTACCCCGAAACGGCGAGGTTGTCCCGTCGCGCGACCCGTCGCGACCCCGCCGGCCGCGCCGAGCGCTAAGCGCCGGTCGGCACCCAGCCGGCCGGGAAGGCGCCCGCCGGCACCGTGCCCGGATAGCTCGGAAACAGCGACAGCGCGATCCGCTCTGCCGCCGTTCCTGCAAGCAGCGGGCCGAGGTCCTCGATCGGCAGCAGGACCCTGATCGTCGCGCCGATCTGCAGGTCGGCCGCGTTGGGCTGCTCGCCGCCGATCACGCCGCCGTCCGCCAGCTCCTCGATCTGCTCGATCTTCGCCGGCAGGCCGGCGAGGTCCTCGTGCAGGCGCGTCGCGGTGATGCCGTGGTAGCGCCACGTGGCGCGGACGAATTTGATCGCGAAGTCCGTGCCCGGCCCGTCGAGCGGCTCCCCGTCGGGCCCCGCGAACGTGCCCATCGACTCCGGGCGGAAGTACATCGCGCCCCACGGCAGGCAGCGCCCGAGGTCCTGCAGCTCCTGATCGCCCCAGCGCTCGGCCTCGCGCACCTCCTCCGACGGGTACAGCACGGGCTCCGGCTCGATCGCCTCGAGGCGGCTGAGGATCGCGCGCGAGCAGTGCACCGGCTCGCCGTCGATCAGCGCGCCCGGCACAGTCGAGTTGCCCTCGCCGTAGATCGCCGCCATCCGCTCGAGGCGCTCGCTGTGCGGGAAGTCGATCCGCTCGAACTCGAGGCCCTTCAGCTCGAGCGCCGCCGCGACCGTCATGCATGGGTGAGACGGCGGGACGGCGTGCAACGTGATCGTCGGCGGCATGTCGTGGAGCCTATCCATGTGAAGCCGCTGTGCAATCCATGTGAACCATCGTGTTTAATCCGACAATGCGCGAGCGAGCGAGCAGACATGCGGTTCCCCGAGGTCTACTCGACTGGCTTCGTCCCGCGTGAGCTACGTCCCACCGCAGGAGATCATCGAGCGCTACGCCTCGGTGCTCGTCGACTTCGCGCTGGGCGGCGGTCGCGGGGTCCAGCCCGGCGAGATCGTGCGGATCGCTTCGCCCGAAAGCGCCAAGCCGCTCTACGTCGCGCTGGCGAAGGCCGTCTGGCGCGCCGGCGGGCACGTGCTGAGCGCCTACCGCCCCGACGACGATCACCAGTTCAACGTCTCGCGCGACTTCTACGAGCTGGCGAGCGACGAGCAGCTGGACCACTTCAGCGCCGACTACATGCGCGGGCTGGTGGATCAGATGGATCACCAGGTGACCGTGCTCGCCGAGGCCGACCCGCACGCGCTCGACACCGTCGACCCGGCCAAGATCATGCGCCAGGGCGCCGCCATGCGCCCGCTGCTCGACTGGCGCGGGGAGAAGGAGAACGCCGGGCGCTTCAGCTGGACGCTCGGGCTGTACGGCACGCCGGCGATGGCCGCCGAGGCCGAGATGGACCTCGAGGAGTACTGGGAGCAGATCGTCCACGCCTGCTTCCTCGACGCCGAGGACCCGATCGCACGCTGGCGCGAGGTCGGTGAGCGCGTCAGCGCCAGCCGCGAGTGGCTCGATTCGCTCGAGATCGAGCGTGTTCACGTGCAGGGCGAGGACGTCGACCTGCACGTCTCACTCGGCGAGCAGCGTCGCTGGCTGGGCGGGCGCGGACGCAACATCCCGAGCTTCGAGCTGTTCACGAGCCCCGACTGGCGCGGCACCGAAGGCTGGATCTACTGCAACCAGCCGCTCTATCGCTACGGCAACCTCGTCAAGGGCATCCGCCTGGAGTTCGTCGACGGACGTGTCGTCAACGCGAGCGCCGAGGAGAACGAGCCGGTGCTGAGAGAGATGATCGCCACCGAGGGCGCCGACCGGATCGGCGAGTTCTCGCTGACCGACCGCCGCCTGTCGCGGATCACGCGCTTCATGGCGCACACGCTGTACGACGAGAACGTCGGCGGGCGCTTCGGCAACACGCACATCGCGCTCGGGCGCTCCTACCAGGACGCCTACGACGGCGACCCCGCGGAGGTCTCGGCCGAGCGCTGGGCCGAGCTCGGCTTCAACGACTCGACCGTGCACACCGACATCGTCTCGACGGCCGACCGCGTCGTCACCGCCACGCTGCGCGGGG
The DNA here is from genome assembly GCA_963717665.1 of uncultured Solirubrobacteraceae bacterium. Classification (GTDB taxonomy): domain Bacteria; phylum Actinomycetota; class Thermoleophilia; order Solirubrobacterales; family Solirubrobacteraceae; genus Palsa-744. The sequence continues at coordinate 1,042,282 of OY970348.1, read as the reverse complement.
GCGAGCAGCGCGTGATCTACCGCGACGGCGAGTTCCAGCTCGACGAGGACTGAGGACTTCGCACGCTCCGGCGGGCGCCACCGGTAACGTGGCGCCCGTGGCGTTCGAGCAGGGCCCGGCAGGCCGAACCGATCCGTACGCGGGCGAGTCGCCCCGGGAAGTCGTCGACGCGACGCGCCGCACGCACCTCGCCAGCGAGCGCACCTACCTCGCCTGGTGGCGCACCGGCCTCACCTCGCTGACAGTAGGCATCGGCGCCGGCAAGATCGTGCCCGCGCTGACCAGCGGAGCGACCTGGCCCTACACCGTGATCGGCGCCGGCTTCGCCCTGCTCGGCGTGATCTGCATCGGCTATGCCGCCGTGCGCCGCCGCGAAGTCGACGAGGCGCTCGCCCGCGGCGACTTCGTGCGCCCCGACGATCGCGTGATCGCATTGATGACCGCGCTCGGGGCCCTGCTCGGGCTGTTCGTGCTCGTGATCGTGATCGTCGAGGGCTGAACGCGCCGCCAGGCGGCTACTCGCGCGGTTTCGGCGGCAGCTTGACGATGCCGATGAAGAACTCGTCGATCTGGTGCACGATCTCGCCGAAGCGGTCGAAGTCGACGGGCTTGGTGATGAAGGCGTTGGCGTGCATCTTGTAGGAGCGCATCACGTCCTCCTCCGACTGCGAGGTCGTCAGCACGACGACCGGGATCGTCGACAGCTCCGGGTCGCTCTTGATCTCGGCGAGCACCTCGGCGCCGCTCTTGCGCGGGAGGTTGAGGTCGAGCAGGATCAGGTCGGGTCGTACGCGACCCGCGTACTCGCCTTCGCCGCGCACGTACCTCATCGCCTCGACGCCATCGCTGACGACGGTCAGTCGATTGCCGACCTTGTGGTCGTCGAACGCCTCGCGGATCAGGAGGACGTCGCCGGGATCGTCCTCGACAAGCAGCACCGAGATCAAGTCAGCGTTCACCCGCGTCCCCACTTGGCTCGCATTCGGCCATGCGCCCACTCCTCTCAAGCCCCCTCATCAACTGGGAGGGTAAACCTAAAGCGAGCACCACCTGAAAACTCGCTGTCAAGCCACATGGCGCCGCCGTGGTACTCGACGATCTTGCGGCACAGGGCGAGTCCGATGCCGCTGCCCTCGTAGGACTCGCGCGAATGCAGGCGCTGGAAGATCAGGAAGATCCGCTCGGCGTACTCCGCTTCGACGCCGATCCCGTTGTCGGTGCAGCTCAGCTCCCACATCGCGCCGGCGCGCCGCGCCGAGATGCGCACGACCGGCGGCTGCTCGCCATGGAACTTCAGCGCGTTGGAGATCAGGTTCTGCAGCAGCGAGACGAGCTGCGGCCGGTCGCCGAGCACGGTCGGCAGCGGCCCGGCGATCACGCGCCCGTCGAGACGCTCGAGCGGCCCGGCGAGCGCCTTCTCGGCGGCCGCGACGACCTCGTTCAAGGCCACCGGCTCGTGCTCGCGCCCGCCGCGCCCGACGCGCGAGAAGGACAGCAGATCGTTGATCAGCACCTGCATCCGCTTGGCGCCGTCGACGGCGAAGTTGATGTACTGCTCCGCGCGCTCGTCGAGCTGATCGGCGTAGCGCGTCTGCAGCGCCTGGCAGAAGCTCGCGATCTTGCGCAGCGGCTCCTGCAGGTCGTGCGAGGCGACGTAGGCGAACTGCTCGAGCTCGGCATTGGAGCGCTTCAGCTCGAGCGCCTGCTCCTCGAGCCTGACGCGCGCGCCCTCGACCGCCGCGAGCTCTTCGACGATCCGTTCGCGCATCGTGTCGATCTCGGCCCCGACCTCGACGATCTCGCGCGGTCCGTCCTGCACCAGCAGCGGTTTGGCGAACTCGCCGGCGGCGACGCGGCGCGCCTCGTTGCCGAGTCGCGTCAGCGGTCGCGTGACGGTGCGCCGCAGGATGAAGCCGGCCGCGAGCACGGCGCCGAGGATCAGCGCGCCGGCGAGGATCAGCAGCGTCTGCAGCGTGTCGGCGGCGCTCGTCAGGTTCGCCCGCGCCTGCGTCGACTTCGCGTTGAGCGTCCGCACGAGGCTCGTGAGCGACGCGCGCACGACGTCGAACAGCCGCTTGCCATGAAGATCGAGCGCGATCGACTGGCGCTTTGAGACGTTCGGCTGGATCAGCGTCGGCGCGACGTAGCCGCTGCGCCAGGCGCCGGCGGCGGCGCGCACCTTCGCGACGTCGGCGCCGACCGGTGGTCCGGCGGTCCGCGCATGCCCTTCCAGCTCCACATAGGCGCTTCGCTCGGCGCGCAGCCCGCTGTCGTACGGTTCGAGGAAGCTCGACTCGCCGGTCAGCGCGAGCCCGCGCACGCCCGTCTCCTCGTTGATCAGCGCGTTTTCGAGCACGAGCGCCGTGCGCCGCGCCGGCCCGACCTCGTCGAGCAGCAGGTGGCGGTTGTGCGTGAGCTGCCCGTTTGCGACCAGCGCCAGCGCGATGCCGAGCGCGGCGAGCAGCAGCACGACGCCGATCGTCAGGGCGAGCAGCCGGCCGACGCCGGTGCGCGCGATCCAGCGCATGAGCCACGAGCTCCGCTCGCCGGCGTCATTCACGGACGCGCTCACCGCTGCTCTGAGCTGCCACGTGCGCCCAGCAGCAGCATCGCGACGTCGTCGCTGAGCTCGCCCCCGTTGAGCTGCTCGGCCGCGGCGATCAGCTCGTCGAGCAGCGACTCGGGCTGCTCGCGCCAGTCCGGGCGCTCGGCGATCCGTTCGGCGATCAGGCCGTGAAGGCCCTCTTCGCCGAGCCGCTCCGAGCCGTTGCCGATACGACCCTCGACGATCCCGTCGGTGTAGAGCAGGATCGTCCAGTGCGCGGGCAGGCGCAGGCGCTCGACGGTCCAGCCGCCGTCGTTGATCCCGACGGCGCCGTCGCCGAGCACGTCGGTCAGCGCCGAGATCGCGCCGTCCTCGATCAGCACCGGCGCGGGATGGCCGGCGCGCATCAGCGTGGCCGAGCGCTCGACGGCGTCGATCTCGAGCGCGCACAACGTGGCGAACAGCCCCGGCATGTGGCGCTCGTGCTCGAACACGCGCTGCAGCGTTCCCAGCAGGAGCTCCGGGCCGGTCCCAGCCAGCGCGAGCGCGCGCCAGGCGGCGCGCAGGCTGACGCCGATCGCCGCTTCGTCGGGACCGTGCCCGCAGACGTCGCCGACGAGCACGTGCAGGAGCTCGTCCTCGGTCTGCACGAGGTCGTAGAAGTCACCGCCCAGGAGCGCACGGCTGCGACCGGCGCGGTAGCACGAGGCGACCCACACCGAGGGGTCCTCGATCGTCAGGTTCGGCGCGAGTCCTTTTTCCAGGCGGCGTCCCTCGCGCGTCTGCGCCTCGGCCAGCAGCAGCTCGCGCTCGGCCTCCTCGGCGCGACGACGGCCGATCGCGTAGTGGATCGAGCGCGCCAGCTGCTCGCCGTCGACGCGGCCCTTGACGAGGTAGTCCTGTGCGCCCGCTTCGACGGCCGCCACGCCCGCCGCCTGGTCGTCCAGGCCGGTGAGCACGATCAGCGGGATCGCCGACATCTGCGCGCGCAGCTGCGCGACGGCGTCGAGCCCGAGCGCGTCGGGCAGGCCGAGATCGAGCAGCACGCAGTCGACCTCCGGCCCGAGCGCCGCCAGCGCGTCCTTCAGCGTGCGGCTGCGCGCGACGTGAGCCAGCGGCAGCCGTTCGGCCAGCTCGTCCTCGACCAGGCGCGCGTCGCCCTCGTCGTCCTCGACCAGCAGTACGCCGATCCGCTCGCGCGTGACAGTCCGTTCCTCGGCGCCGGGCGTCACGGCCCCACCACCGGACACACGGACCGCTCGACACGCAGACCCATAGGGCAGGCCATGTTATAGGCGTCGCGATGGGCCAAATGCACGCGTGAACGTGTTTGATAGCGCGATGGCGATCAGCGTTTGGGTTCGTGAGCGCGAGCAGCTCGATGCGATCGGCGAGCTGCCCGACGGCGTCGAGCTGCACGTGATCCCGCGCGGCGAGTCACCTCCCGACGCGATCCGCGAAGCGGAGTTCCTCGTGCCCCCGTTCGACTCGCCGCGGGTGCTCGAGCTGCTCGCCGGGATGCCGCGCCTGGCCGTCGTGCAGGCGATTTCGGCGGGGGTCGACTCGCTGCTGCCATGGGTGCCCGAGGCAGTCACGCTCTGCAATGCGCGTGGCGTGCGCGACCTGGCCGTTGCCGAGTGGGCGATCGCGGCGATTCTCTCGATGGAGAAGCGCCTACCCGACTTCGTTCGCCGGATGGAGGGGCACGAATGGCGCCACGAGCTGCTCGACGAGCTCGCCGGCAAGCACGCGCTGATCGTCGGGCACGGCTCGATCGGCCGGCTGCTGGCCGAGCGGCTGACGGCGCTCGGGCTGCGCGTCACGGGCGTTTCCTCGCGCGCGAGGGCGAGCGAAAATGGGGTGCGGGTGCACGCTGCCGAGCACCTTCCGGAGCTGATCGGTCACGCCGACGTGGTGGTTCTGCTCGTCCCGCTGACTCCCGCGACCGATCGCCTCCTCGACGAGCGCATGATCGCGCGCATGCGAGCGGGGGCGCTGCTCGTCAACGCCTCACGCGGCGCTGTCGTGGATACGACGGCGCTGCTCGAGCAGTTGCAGGCCGGGCGAATCCGAGCGGCGCTGGACGTGACCGATCCGGAGCCGCTGCCGCCCGATCATCCCCTGTGGGACACGCCCGGCCTGCTCTTGACGCCGCACCTGGCCGGCGACTCGCCGCAGTCCGAGCGGCGGGTGTACCGCTTCGTCGGCGAGCAGATCCGCCGCTACGCCGAGGGTGCGCCGCTGCTCAACGTCGTACGCGGGGCAGTCCGGCGCGCCTAGCCATTGCTTCCGGGAGGGCCACCCATACGCTTCACGCGATGAGCGCCCTGGAAAAGCTGCGCGACCGGATGGCCGAGCTATCCGATCTGTCCGCCATGCAGATGCTCGCCGCGTGGGACCAGCTCGTGATGATGCCCGCCGAGGGCGCGCCGGCGCGCGCGCAGCAGCTCGGCACGCTCGCGCGGCTGACGCACGAACGCTCGACCGGCGAAGAGGTCGGCGAGTGGCTGGCCGAGCTCGACGACGCGCCGCTCGACGGCCTCGACGCGGACATCGTGCGCCTCGCGCGGCGCGACTGGGAGCGCGCACGGCGCGTTCCGATCGAGCTCGCCGCCGAGCTGGCGCAGGCCAGCGCGCAGGGCCAGGAGAGCTGGCAGGCGGCGCGCGCGGCGGATGACTTCGCGGCTTTCGCGCCGGCGCTGAAGCGCAACGTCGAGCTGGCGCGGGCCTACGGCGAGTGCGTGGCCGAGGCGGGGGAGAGCGCCTATGACGGGCTGCTCGGCGACTACGACTTCGGCCTCTCCACAGAGGACCTGCGCCGCGTGTTCTTCGGCGCTTGCAGAGGGGCTCACGCCGCTCGTGGCGGAGGCCTCGAAGCGCACCCCGCACCGCACGCTGGCCGTGCCGGTGGCGGCGCAGGAAGTCGCCGTCGCCGGCGTGCTGCGTCGCGTCGGCGTCGACGGCGAGAGCTGGCGCGTGGACGTCTCGGCGCACCCGTTCACGGCCTGGATCGGCCCGCGCGACAGCCGCGTGACGACGCGCTACGGCGACGGCGAGGTCGAGTCGCTGCTGAGCTCGCTGCACGAGTTCGGCCACGCGCTGTACGAGCGCCAGATCGACCCGGCGCTCGATCGCACGAACCTTGGCAGCGGCACTTCGATGTCGATCCACGAGTCCCAGAGCAAGCTGTGGGAGAACCACGTCGCGCGCAGCCGCTCGTTCGCCGAGGTGCTCGCCTCAGAGCTGGGCGACGGCGGTTTCACGGTCAGCGCGGAGGAGCTGCACGCGACGCTCGTCGGCGTGCTGCCGTCGCTGATCCGCGTCTCGGCCGACCCGCTGACCTACCCGCTGCACATCATCCTGCGCTTCGAGCTCGAGCTGGCGATGATCGAGGGAACACTCGCCGTCGCCGATCTGCCCGAGGCGTGGCGCGAGGGGATGGCCCGCCTGCTCGGCGTCGCCGTGCCATCGGACGCGCTCGGCTGCCTGCAGGACGTGCACTGGGGCGGTGGCAGCTTCGGCTACTTCCCGAGCTACGCGCTCGGCTGCCTGATCGCGGCGCAGCTGTGGGAGGCGCTCGAGCGCGACCTCGGGCCGCGTGATGAGGACGCTCAGCCGTGGCGAGACGGGGGCGATCCAGTCATGGCTGGCCGAGCGCGTGCACCGCCACGGCCGCCGCCTCGACACGCTGGCGCTGCTCGAGCACGCGACCGGCGAAGCAGGGCTCGCAGTCGAGCCGTTCCTGCGATTCGTGGCGCCGCTCGCCGGCCGCTGAGACGGCAGGCTTCGTCGCGCGCTAAGCGCGCTCTTGCAGCACCGACAGCACGTTCCCCGCTGGGTCCTTGAACCAAGCGATCAACGGTCCTCCGCCGCGCATGATCCCGCGCTCGTCCTGCTCGAAGCCGTCGTAGCGCTCGATGCTCACGCCGCGCGCGGTCAGCTCGTCGACGGCGGACTCGATCTCCTCGACCGGGAAGTTGAGGATCGTGTACTCGGCCGGCGTGTGGCCGGGCTTGGGGTAGACGATCGTCGGACGCGCGCCGCCGTCGAGCCCTAGCGTGAGGATGCCGTTCTGCTCGGAGGTCTCGATCCCGAGCGTCTGGGAGTAGAACTCCTGCGCCTTGCCCACGTCGTCGACGGCGAAGCCGCTGAACGCCTTGGTGTCGCCGAACATCTCCGACTCCTCTCGCTTGCGCCAGATGCCGCTGGCGTGGTTGATAGAACTGTCCTTCAGACGAATCGCGCCGGCACTTCTCATCGCTCGCCCGGCGCCGCCGATGAATTTCGCGCGGAGTCTTCGTCTGAACTTGGGAGAAGGGGCTACACGCTCGCCGCCGCGCACGCAGTCGGCACGGGCGATCTTCGTTCCAATCAAAAATTTTTATGAGATCGATGAAGACGACGACGAAGGAGACGTGGAGATGACGAGCACAGCCGATCGAAACCGCTGGCTGGCCCTGTACGTGCTGTGCACGGGCGTGCTGATGATCGTGCTCGACGTGACGGTCGTCAACGTCGCGCTGCCTTCGATCCAGACCGACCTCGGCTTCTCGGGGTCGGGTCTGGCGTGGGTCGTCAACGCCTACCTGATCGCCTTCGGCGGCCTGTTGCTGCTGGCCGGGCGGATCGGCGACATCGTCGGACACAAGCGCATCTTCCTCGGCGGCCTCGTCGTGTTCACGCTCGCCTCGCTCGTCTGCGGCCTCTCCCAGAGCCAGACGATGCTCGTCGTGGCGCGCTTCGTGCAGGGCGCCGGCGGCGCCGCCACCTCGGCCGTCGTGCTCGGGATGATCGTGACGATGTTCCCCGAGAAGGCCGAGCAGGCCAAGGCGATCGGCGTGTACGGCTTCGTCGCCTCTGCCGGCGGCTCGGTCGGGCTGCTCGCCGGCGGCGTGCTCACGCAGGCGATCGACTGGCACTGGATCTTCTTCGTCAACGTGCCGATCGGCCTGATCACGGGCTTCTTCGCGCTGCGCCTGCTCGATGACATGCGCATCCCGGGCGCCGGCAAAGGCGCCGACCTGCCCGGCGCCGCGTTGATCGTCGCCTCGCTGATGCTCGGCGTCTACACGATCGTCTCGCCGGCCGCCGAGAAAGGATGGGGCTCGGGCACGACACTCGGCCTCGCCGCCGGCTCGCTCGTGCTGCTCGTGCTGTTCATCTGGCGCGAGGCGACGGCGCGCGAGCCGCTGATGCCGCTGCGCCTGTTCCGTTCGCGCGACACGGCCGGCGCCAACGCGATCCAGGCGCTCGTCGTGGCCGGCATGTTCGGCACGTTCTTCCTCGGCTCGCTCTACCTGCAGCGCGTGCAGCACTACGACCCGCTGAAGATCGGCTTCGCCTTCCTGCCGGTGACGGTCGTGATGGGAACGCTCTCGCTGCGCTACTCAGAACGGCTGATCGTGCGCTTCGGCGCCAAGCGCCTGCTCGCGCCCGGGATGGCGCTCGTCGCGATCGGCCTGCTGCTGTTCGCACGCGTGCCCGTACACGGCCACTACTACAGCGACGTGCTGCCCGTGCTGCTGCTGCTCGGCGCCGGCGTCGGCTCGACCTTCCCGGCGCTGATGACGCTCGCCATGTCAGACGTCGCGCCGCAGGACGCCGGCCTGGCCTCGGGCCTCGTCAACACCTCGGCGCAGGTCGGCGGCGCGCTCGGCCTGGCCGTGCTCGCGACGAGCGCCTCGACGCACTCGAGCTCGCTGACGAAGGCCGGCAAGCCGCTCGCCGACGCGCTCACGAGCGGCTATCACGTCGCCTTCGTGATCGGCGCTGGGCTTGTGGGCCTGGCGATCGTGATCAGCCTGCTGCTGCGCGCGCCGCGGCGGGCCCCATCCCAGGCCGAGGACGCGATCGCCGAGTCGGCCGAGATGAGCGGCGGGATCGCTCCTGCGGACTCACAGGGTGCGCCGGACTCGCAGGACTCGCCCGGGCCGCCGCACGCGAACGCGCAAGAGCCGGTCGAGGCCCGTTAGCAGCCGATCGACGGACGGGAGGGGGCATCCTCGAGCGCCGGCGGACCGTCACGATGACGGTGCCCAGCCCGCTCGCCCGCGCCGAGCTGCCCGTGCTGTTCGCGCGCACTTGCGAGCTGCTCGCGCTCGGTCGCGGCTGTGATCTCTTGCTGTGCGAGGTCGGCGGGATCGACGCCGACGCCGTCGCCGTCGATGCGCTCGCGCGGCTCGCGCTCGCCGCGCGGCGCAGCCATTGCGAGGTGCGCCTGCGCGGCGCCTCGCCCGAGCTGCTCGGGCTGGTCGAGTTGATCGGGCTCTCAGGCGTGCTGCGCTGCGAGCAGCCGGTGCTGCGCAGCAATTAACTCCAGCAGACGTCGCCGTACGTCGGCCCCGTGAAAGCGCGCGACGCCAGGCCGCTCGCTGCAAAACGTCGGCATAGCCTTCGTTTTTTCGGTGGAACGCTCGCTCGAACGTCAGAGCCGTCACACGGTTTCAGAGCGGTAGACCAGCCCAGCTGACAGGCTGGTCTCGTCGCAGGTGACCCTGCGACGAGAAGCCAGCAGGGTGTTAAGCCGTCAGATGTGCAAAGGCATAAACCGTTGACGTACCTGCGCCGGGTGACGCAGTAATGCGGTAGTACCGACCACTGACTGAGAATGCAGAGCTTTGCACGCCCGTACCGAGGTTGGCAGCTGTTATCCATGTTGATTGATCGTTACTCGTTTCGAGGGTAATCGTGCCTGCGCCTTGCGCCGTCACCGTAAGCGTCTTGTATTTTCCTGCGTCGACCGTTGGTGACACTACTGGGGATTTAACGAGCTGCACGCCGTTGAAAAACGTGAAGTCCAACGGCGGCGGCGTCTGAGTCGATTCCAATTTTGCGACCGAAGTCTGCAAGCTGCTGATTGTCGATGCTTGCTCTTTGACCTTTGCGACCGCAAAGCAGGTAGCGATCTTCTGATTGTTCGCGGCCGATTCTTTGGCTTTCAACAGCGTTTCGTTGCAGGTCGAAGATTCCCACGCAGTAGCGCGAGGTTCAAAGCTTGCGCTCGTGAGAGCGTAGGCTACGCCTGCCGTGGCAAGCAGCATGGCTGCGACCACGCCGATCAGCATCAAGCGTCGGTTCCGTCCCTTTCGCATGATTCCCCCCAGGAAGTTGTAGGTTCGCCCGAGGCTACCAGTTCACCTCGCCGGGCGGATGGGATTTTTACGCTGCTTGCCGCCCTGGTCACCCGGCCCGAGTGAACGTGCTTTATGGACACGATCCGTTCGTGGTGTGGCGGATCAGGTGCGGGCGAGCGCGTCCAACGAGGCATTGTCAATCGCACCCAACGGCACGCCGAACAGCGGGAACAACGTGTCGGTCGAGAGGAAGAAGGTCATCTCGACGATCTGCCCGTCCTTGACCTCTAGGACCTGCAGCGCCCACGGTTCGTAGCCCTCGCCGCCGTCCTCGCGCGGCTTGTACTGGGCGAAGGCGGGCGAGCCGTTGGCCGTCTGCGTGGCGACCACGCGCGAGCCGCGACAGCCGGCGCCCTTGCCGACCCACCAGGCGAAGATGTCCCCGCGCCCGCGCAGCCACAGCTCATACGGCGGCATCGACTGCGTTGCGTCCTCGTGGATCAGGCTCGTCAGCGCGTCCATGTCGTAGCGCTGGAAGGCATCGACGTAGCGCGAGAGCAGCTCGCTGTCCTGCTCGGAGAGCGCCCCGCGGGCGGGGTCGTGCGTCTCGACCGTGTCGAGCGTCGCCCGCGCGCGCTGCAGGGCGCTATTGATCGCCGGCGTGCTCGTGTCGAGCAGCTCGGCGACCTCGGCGGCCTTCCACTGCAGCACCTCGCAGAGGATCAGCGCGGCGCGCTGGCGCGGCGGCAGGTGCTGCAGCGCTGCGACGAACGCCAGGCGGATCGTCTCGCGCGACTGCGCCACGGCCGCGGGGTCGCCCTCGGGCGCGACGAGCGCGTCGGGCACGGGCTCGATCCAGGTCGTCTCGGGCAGGATCTCGCCGATCGGGCCGTCCGGTGCGCGCGCCTCGCCGAGGTCCATCGGGCGCGCGCGGCGCTGCTTGGCGTCGAGCATGTCGAGGCACACGTTGGTCGCGATCTTGTAGAGCCACGAGCGCAGCGAGGAGCGTCCCTCGAAGCGGTCGAGCGAGCGCCACGCCTTCAGCAGCGTGTCCTGCACGGCGTCCTCGGCCTCGAACGGCGAGCCGAGCATGCGGTAGCAGTGGGCCGTCAGCTCGCGCCGATGGCGCTCGAGCTCGCCGAAGCCCTCTGTGACGGTGGCCGCTGAGCTCTCCACGGCCTCCAATCCTAGGACGTGCGCGTTCGACATGCTCTAATCACGCGGCGATGAGCGACGCAGGAGTAGTAGACGAGCAGCCGGAGCTGATCGATGTGATGCATCTCCGGCGCCCGCACGTGATCGGCGCCTGGCGTGTCGGCGATGTGATCGTCGACCCCGGACCGAGCAGCAGCCTGGCGGCGCTCGAGCCGGTGCTCGCGGCGCATCCGCCGCGTGTGCTCGCGCTGACGCACATCCACCTCGACCACGCCGGCGCCGCGGGCACGCTCGCTCAGCGCTTCCCCGAGCTGGAGGTGTGGGTGCACGAGCGCGGCGCGCGCCACCTGGCCGACCCCTCGCGCCTGCTCGACAGCGCCACGCGGCTGTATGGCGATCAGATGCAGCGGCTGTGGGGCGAGGTGCTGCCCGTGCCGGCAGAGCGGCTGCGCGTGCTGCACGGCGGCGAGCGGCTCGGGCCGTTCAGCGTGGCCTACACGCCGGGGCACGCCTCCCACCACGTCTCCTACCTGCACGAGCCGAGCGGGCGCGCCTTCACGGGCGACGTGGCCGGCGTGCGGATCGACGGCGGCCAGGTGCTCGCGCCGACGCCGCCGCCCGACATCGACCTGCGGGCGTGGCGCGCCTCGCTCGATCTGCTCGAAGACTGGGGGCCGAGCAGCCTCGCCGTGACGCACTTCGGCGCCTACGAGGACGTCGCCGGGCAGCTCGCCGCGCTGCGCGCGCACCTCGACGAGGTCGAGCGCTGGGCCGAGCAGCTCGACGAGGCAGGCTTCGTCGCGAAGGTACGCGAGCGCGTGCAGGGCCCGACAAGTGCCGGCACGCCGGGCTCATATGCACAGGCACTGCCGCCCGAGCAGAGCTATGCCGGGCTGCGCCGCTGGTTGTCAAAGCGCGGCGATCTCTAGGCTGGCGCGAGCATGAGCGCGATCGACGATCTGCTTGCCAACAACGACGCCTTCGCCGAGGGCACCCCGCCGGAGTCGCTCGAAGTCGAGCCCAAACGCCGGCTGGCGATCGTGACGTGCATGGATTCACGCCTGGACGTGTTCGCGGCACTCGGCCTGGGCCACGGCGAGGCGCACATCCTGCGTAACGCCGGCGGCGTGATCACGGACGACGTGATCCGCTCGCTGGCGGTCTCCCAGCGGCGCCTGGGCACGCGCGAGGTGATGCTGATCCACCACACCGACTGCGGGTTGATGAAGATCACCGACGACGGCTTCCGCGCCGAGCTGCAGCGCGACAGCGGCGTCGCGCCGCCATTCGCGATCGAGTCCTTCGGCGACCTCGACGCCGACGTGCGCCAGTCGATCCTGCGCGTGCGCCGCTCGCCGTTCCTGCTCCACCGCGAGGTCGTGCGCGGCTTCGTCTACGACGTCGGCTCGCACCGGCTGCGCGAGGTGCTCGCCGAGGGCGAGGCAGGCGAGACATTCGCAGACCAGTCCCGTGAGGCGCTGTAGGGTCAGCGCATGAGCGATCCGCCAGGGCCCGAGAGCGTTGCCGGGGTGTCGTTGCCCGCCGACTTCGCGAGCTTCCAGTACCAGATCTACGCGGGCGGGCTGATCGAGCAGACTCCGTCGCTGCCGGTCTCGGCCGTCGATCTGCAGGAGCGTGCACGGGCGAAGCTCGGCGCCGGCCCGTACGGCTACGTGGCCGGCGGCGCGGGCTCGGAGCGCACGATGCAGGCCAACCTCGATGCGTTTGAGCGCAGGCGGATCGTGCCGCGGATGCTGCGCGACGTATCCGAGCGCGACCTCTCGACGTCGGTGCTCGGCACGCCGATGCCGGCGCCGCTGATGCTCGCGCCGGTCGGCGTGCAGTCGATCGTCCACCCCGAAGGCGAGCTCGCGAGCGCGCGCGCCGCCGCCGCGCTCGGGCTCCCCTACATTCACAGCACGGCCGCGTCGCATTCGATCGAGCAGGTCGCCGAGGCGATGGGGGAGGGCAGGCGCTGGTACCAGCTGTACTGGCCGCGCGAGCGGGAGCTGGCCGCGAGCTTCGTCGCCCGCGCCGAGCGGGCCGGCTTCGAGGCAGTCGTGCTGACGCTCGACACGTGGTTCCTCGGCTGGCGCCCGCGCGATTTGAAGAATGCCTATCTGCCTTTCCTCAAGGGGATCGGCGTGGCCAATTACTTCAGCGATCCCGTGTTTCGCGCGGCGCTTCAGAAGCCGCCCGAGGAGGATCTCGGTGCGGCGGTCGGTCACTGGGCCTACCAGTTCGCCAACCCGACGGTCTGCTGGGACGATCTGGCGTGGCTGAAAGAGCAGACGAAGCTGCCGATCGTGCTCAAGGGGATCGTGCATGCCGAGGACGCGCACCGCGCGCAGGAGCTCGGCGTCGACGGCCTGCTCGTGTCCAACCACGGCGGGCGTCAGGTCGACGGCGCGCTCGGCGCGCTCGACGCGCTGCCGGCGATCCGCGCGGCCGTCGGCGATGAGCTGCCGCTGCTGTTCGACAGCGGCGTGCGCACGGGCGCCGATGCGTTCAAGGCGCTCGCGCTCGGCGCCGACGCCGTCTGCATCGGGCGGCCGTTCGTCTGGGGGCTCGCGCTCGCCGGACAGGCGGGCGTCGAACACGTGCTGCGCTGCCTGCTCGCCGAGCTCGACCTGACGCTCGCGCTGAGCGGCTATACGGCGATCGATCAGATCGACGGCGCTGCGCTGGCCGAGTCGACCTGAGGCGCCGTAGCCCGGGGACTGGCCCGCGGTTGCCCCCGCGGGCCCAGACGCGTCGCCGGGAGGTGGTCGACAACCGCAAAAAGCCCCTCTAGCAGGCGATTCTGGGCGATCCGAGGCGCGGCGTAAGGTCCGCGCCGGTGACCACGCTCGTCTCGATCTGGCTGGCGCTCGCGCTCGGCGCGAGTGCCGCTGCGAAGGCTTGGCGCTCGCGGCAGGCGGCGGGAGCGCTCGCGACGTACGGCGTGCGCGGCGCTGGCCGGCAGAGCGTCGCGCTGTGGCTGCTCGTCGCCGGCGAGATCGCGATCGCAGCGGCGCTCGTGGCTGATCTCGGCTGGGCACTTGCAGCGGCGGCGGGCCTGTTCGCGCTGTTCGCCGCGACGTCGACGACGGCGCTGCTTGCCGGGCGCGGCGGGCGGCCATGCGCGTGCTTCGGCGGCTCCTCGCGGCTCGGCTGGGCGACGCCGGTGCGCGCGGCCGCGCCGGCGCTGCTCGCGGGCGCGGGCGCGCTCGGCTGGTTCCCGCAGGCGCCGAGCGGCTATGACCGCTGGCTGACTCTCGGGCTCTCGCTCAGCGTTGTGGCGATCGCCGCACTGGCCGTTGCCGTGCTTGCGCTGGCGCGCGAGGTCGGGGTGTTGCGTCTATCAGCCGGCGATGCGCGCGGCGCGCTCGAGATCGAGTCGGAGGGGCCCGAGCTGGGCGCGGCGCAGCCGTGGGCGGGTGCAATCGAGGTCGGTCCGCGCACGCTGCTGCGCCTGGCCGTGTTCACCTCGGACGGGTGCCCGCTGTGCGGGCAGGTCGCACCGGTCGTCGAGCACGTCGCCGGCGATCCGCTGCTCGCCGTGCAGAGCTTCGACGAGCATCGCGACGCCGCCGTGTGGGCGGCTGCGGCCGTGCCGGGCAGCCCGTACGCGGTCGCGCTCGGTCTCGACGGCGTCGCGCTGGCGAAGGGCACGTTCAATGGCCTCGGCCAGCTCGAGAGCGTGCTCGCGACGGCGCGCGCACGCGAGCGGGGGCTTTCGCTTGCTGCGTAGGGGGAGCTTGCCGCCTGGCGACAGCTCGCCGGGTGAGCTGGGCTTGCCGCCCGAAGACGAGCATTTCGCCGACGCGGTGCTGCGCCGAAGTAGCCGACGGGGCTTTCTGGAGTGGGCGGGCGCGGCGGTGATCGCGCTGGCGGGCGGGCGTACGGTGATCAACGGGGTGCTGCCGGACGAGGCCGAGGCGTACACGAACTTCTGCGGGCACACCTACACGACGGGCAACTGCCCGCACCCGACGGGGCTGCCGCGGGTCGACCGCCACGACCTGCCGCTGCGCGCCTCCGACGGGCACCCGGTGGACGACCTCGGCAGGCCGATCGACGCCCAGGGCCACCCGGTCGATGTGCACGGACAGGTGCTGCTGGACCCGAGCGGCGTGCCGCTCTCGCCGGCGCCACGCTCAAAGGTCTGCCCGGCCGCCGGCAAGAGCCATGGTCTGGAGCTGCGCACGGACGGCTCGTGGTATCGCTGCTGTGGCGGGCGCGTGCGCCGGCTGATGGACTGCTGCGGCCACACCAACGTGCGCGTCAACGGCGACGAAGCGCTCGTCGGCTACTGCTACCAGGGCCGCCACGTGTTCTGCGTGCAGTACTACGAAACGATGGTCCCTTGCTAGCGATCGAAGACGCCGCGCCGCGGGGCGGCTGACACGATGCTCGGCGGGCTCGCGGTCAGCGCAGCGCTCACGGCCGTCGTTGCGGGCATTGCCGGTGCCTGGTCGCCGTGCGGCTTCTCGATGGTCGACACGATTGGCAGCGCGCTCGGCGACGCGCGGCGCGGCGCCACGCTCGCGGCCGGTGCGACGTTCGCGCTGGGGACGCTGATCGGCGGCGTGATCACGTTCGCCGGTCTCGCGCTGCTGGGCGCGCTCGTCGGCGACGGCGTGGCGGGGCTGCGCGAGGGGCTCGGCGCGGCGCTCGCGCTTGCCGCCGCGGTGGCCGACTGGCGCGGCGTGCGGATCGCGCCGCAGATCCGCCGCCAGGTGCCCGAGCGCTGGCGCTGGACGATGCCGTTGCCGCTGGCCTGTGCGTTGTACGGGGTCCTGCTCGGGCTCGGCTTCACGACGTTCGTGCTGGCGTTCGCTGTGTGGGCGCTCGCCGGCATCAGCTTCGCCTCGGGCGATCCGCTCGTCGGCGTCGCCGTCGGTCTCGCCTTCGGCGCCGGGCGTGCGTTGCCGGTGCTGTGGATGGCGCCTGGCCTGCGCAGGGGCGAGGGTGCGCGGCGCCTGGACGAGATGGCCGAGGCGCCGCGGCTGTGGCTCGGGCTGCGACGCCTCGACGCACTCGGACTCGGCGTCTGCGCGCTGGCGCTGGCGCTGGCCGGGGCGAGCGCCTCGGCGACGCAGATCGCACGGACGGCGATTGCACAGACGAGGATCGCGCAGGCGACGGACCCCTCGGCCGCAAACGGCGCGCTTGCCTGGCAGCAGGTCGGCGCGGGCGGGCTGCTCTCGCTGAACGGCGCTGCTCCGCGGGCGTTGCCCGGTGCGCACCCGGCGCTCGGCGGGGCGAACGTTGCGTGGGCGAGCACGACGCAGATCACGATCGCCGATAGCACCTCGCTGCAGCCGAAGCTCGTGCTGGCGGCGGGCGGGGTCAACGCGTTGGGCGTGTCCGATGGCTGGATCGTCTATCGCGACGAGGACGCGCAGGGCGAGCACCTGATCGCGGTGTCGCTGAGCAACCCGAGCGTGCGGCGCTACCTCGCGGGCGCTCGCTTGGCGGGCCGGATCGGCCGTCCGGCGCTCGACGGCGCGATCGTCGTGTTCACGGTCGACACCCCGGCGCGCAGCGCGCTCGAGCTGGTCGAACTGGCGAGCGGACGGCGCCGGACGCTGCGCGCGGGCAGGCGCGGCGTGGCCTTCTTCAACCCATCGCTGCTCGGCGGGCGGATGCTGTTCGAGCGGGTCACGCGCTGCGTGCAGCAGCTGCGGCTTGGCACCGTCGCGGGACCGGCTGGGGCATCGTCGCGCCCGCCCGCCGCTGGCTTGCTCGGGGCCGCCGGTTTTTCGCGCACTCCGCGCGGCGAACGCGTGCTGCTCAGCCTGCCCTCGGCGGTATCGCGCGACCCCGGCTACCAGCGCGGCTACACGCATGCGTACAACAGCGCGAGCGGCTGTCCCAACCGCCGCGCCGGGCGCGGCGACGCGACGCAGCTTGGCGCGACGGCCCTCGCTGCGACGAGCGCCTACGTAACGAGGCTCGGCCCGGCGGCCGGCAATGCGGAAATCGTCTCGGTCGCGCGCTGAGCGCGGGGCGCTCGGGGCTCGGAGCGCGCCCGTGTACGCGCGCACCCGTCGGCGGCTGGCGGTGCTCGCGATCGCGCTGTGCGGACTGGTGTGCCTGCTCTGCTCGGCGCAGGCACTCGCGGCGGCCGCCTGGCAGCCGGGCGTGCGCGCCGCGATCGCCTTCGCGCACACGCGCGCGGGCGATGTGAGCTTCGCAGTGCGCACGCAGCATCGTGAATGGGGCTGGCGCGTCACGCGCACCGTGCCCTCGGCAAGCGTCTTGAAGGCGATGCTGCTGGTTGCCTACCTCGACGATGCACGCGTTCGCAATCGACCGCTCGGCGCACGCGATCACGCGCTGATCGATCCGATGATCGAGCGCTCAGACAACACGGCAGCGACGCGCGTGCTGGGGTTCGTCGGCGCGCGCGGCGTGTACGGGGTTGCCGAGCGTGCCGGAATGCGCCGCTTTTCGCTGGACTCTTCGGTGTGGGGCCTCAGCCGCATCGACGCGGTTGATCAGGCGCGCTTCTTCCTGCACATCGACAGCCACGTCGTGGCGCGCCACCGCGCGACGGCGATGCACCTGCTCGCGAGCGTGACGCCGAGCCAGCGGTGGGGCATCGGCCGGCTGCGGTTGCCGGGCTGGCAGCTCTACTTCAAGGGTGGCTGGGGCGCGGGCACGGGGGAAGTCGAGCACCAGGTCGTGCTGCTGCGCCACGGGACGACGCGTGTGGCGCTGGTTGTGCTGATCACGAGCAGCCCGAGCCATGCCTACGCCAAGCAGACGCTGCAGGGCGTGTTCGCGCGCCTGCTGCGGCACGTGGGCGTGCTGCTCGCGCCTGCCGGCGGCTGAACTTGCGGCGGCGCGTTTCTCGCCAGCGGTGCGCCCTGCAGCGGTAAGGCTCCGCGGCGCTTCGCTGGCGGACGCAGCCTGACCAGCCGCGCTAGCGCCCGAGTGTGCGCACGAGCTCGTGCGCGCTGTGCGGCAGCGGTGCGAGCAGCTCACGCACCTGACGCAGCCCGTCGCGCAGCTCGGCGTCGCCGACCTCGATCGGCGCAAGCGAGTCTTGTAGCTCGGAGAGTTTCGCGTCGGCCTCGGCGACGGCCTGCGCGGCGTTGTCGATCAGCCCGTGGGCGCCGGTCGAGGGGGCTACGGCGGGGGCGGGGGCGAACGTGCGTGCAACGAGCTCGTGGCGCTCAGCGAAGGCGGTGCAGGTGCGCTGCGCGCGACCGTAGGCAACCTGCACGGGCCCGAACAACTCGCGCTCGAGGCGCTCGCCGGTCTGCTCGTCGAGTTGCTCGTAGGCCTCGCCGAGCTCAGCCAGCGCCTCGCCGAGTCGCTCGATCGCGCCCGCTACGGTGTCGAGCAGTCCCTGTCGTGCGTCAGAAGTCGTGTAGGTCACCGATCCAGACTAGTGGCGCGCGCACCGATGCAGCGGAGGTTCGACCGTGTGTCCAAGCAGAGCACCCCTGTTCGTCTTCGTTTCGCGATGACGAGACTCGGCAGAGCACCGGCCTTCTGGCTGCTGGCGGCGACGCTCGCCGGCTTCCTGTTCGCCTCGAGCGCCCCGTCGCCTCTGTACATCGTCTACCAGGCGAAATGGGGCTTCTCGGCGATCGTGTTGACGGGAGTGTTCGCGGTCTACGCGCTCGGTCTGCTGATCGCGCTGATCGTCGCAGGCTCGCTGTCTGACCATCTCGGCAGGCGCCCGACGCTGCTGCTTGCGCTGGCGCTGCAGATCGCCGGCATGCTGCTGTTCGCGGAGGCTCGCAGCGTGCTGTGGCTGTTCGCGGCGCGCACCCTGCAGGGCGTCGCTACGGGGATCGCCACGGCGGCAATCAGCGCGGCGCTGATCGATCTGCAGCCGGCGCACCGTCAGCGGCTCGGCGCGCTGCTGGCGGCCTCGGCACCGATGACGGGCCTCGCGGCGGGCGCACTCGGTAGCGGCCTGCTCGTCGAATACGCCCCAGAGCCAACGCGCCTGGTCTACTGGCTCCTACTCGCCGGCTTCGCGCTGGCGGCGCTTGGGGCGCTGGCGATCCCGGAGACAATCGAGCGCAGGTCGACGTGGGCTGCCTCGCTGCGCCCGACGGTCGGCGTGCCAGCGTCGCTGCGGGCGGACTTCCTAGCGACGATCCCGTGCATGACGGCGACTTGGGCGCTCGGTGGGTTGATCCTCTCGCTGGGCCCGTCGCTGACGGCGAAGGTGCTGCACGACTCGAGCCACGTCGCGGGCGGGCTGTGCATCTTCATCATGGCGGGCGTCAGCTCGCTGACCTCGGTGCTGCTGCGTGATACGCACGCGCGCCTGGCGGCGCGCGGCGGGCTGAGTGCGCTGATCGTCGGCGTGCTGCTGGCGCTGCTGGCTCTACACGAGGGCTCGACGGCGCTGTTCCTGCTCGCGACGGGCGTCGCCGGGCTCGGCTTCGGCCCGGCCTTCGCGGGGACCTTCCGCGCGATCACCAACCGCGCGCCGATCGACCAGCGCGCGGAGCTGGTCGCGTCGGTGTACGTGGCCTCCTACCTCGCCTACAGCCTGCCGGCGCTGGCGGCGGGGATCGCGGTGACGCGCTATGGCCTGCACGACACGGCCGACGTCTACGGCGCGGCGCTGATCGCGCTCGCGCTGCTCGCCCTGGCGCTGTCGCATCGCTTGCAGGACCCCGAGTCGGCGCAGGCGCGCGAAGCCCGAGAAGGGCCGCTGACGGTGCTCGACACGCCGGCGCCGCTGCCCGGCCATTCCTATCGCGAGGCCGAGCGAATCCACTAGGGTTGCAGCCGTTCAGGCCGCGAGGCAGAGGTTCGACGTTCGGGGGATTCGAGGATGGCTGGCGAGCTCAAACTGGGATTGAACACGGGCTACTGGGCGGGCGGCCCACCGCTGGGCGTGACAGAGTCGGTCGCCGAGGCCGAGCGGCTCGGCTTCGATTCGATGTGGACGGCCGAGGCCTACGGCTCGGACTGCCTGACGCCGCTCGCATGGTGGGGTGCGTCTACGAGCAAGATCAAGCTCGGCACGGCGATCGTGCAGATGTCGGCGCGCCAGCCTGCGGCGACGGCGATGGCGGCGATGACGATGGATCTACTCTCGGGCGGGCGATTCATTCTCGGGCTGGGGGTGTCGGGACCGCAGGTGGTCGAGGGCTGGTACGGGATGCCGTTCGCCAAGCCGCTGGCGCGCACGCGCGAGTACATCGGCATCCTGCGCGACATCTGGGCGCGCAAGGGCCCGGTGACGGCGGACGGCGAGCACTACAAGCTGCCGCTGCCCGGCGGAACTGGGCTGGCGAAGCCGCTGAAGTCTTCGATCCACCCGCTGCGCGAGGAGATCCCGATTTACCTCGGCGCCGAGGGGCCGAAGAACATCGCGATGTGCGCAGAGCTGTGCGACGGCTGGCTGTCGATGCTGTTCGCGCCCGAGCACCAGCAGATCTACGTGGACGCGCTCAGCGAGGGCTTCGCGCGAGCAGGCGCGCGCCACACGGCCGAAACGTTCCAAGTCAACGCGACGGTGCCGCTGATCGTCTCTGAGGACATCGACGCGGCGGCAGACGCCCTGCGCCCCTTCTACGCGCTGTACTTCGGCGGGATGGGGGCGAAAGGCAAGAACTTCCACGCCAACGTGGCGATCCGCATGGGCTACGGGGCGGAGGTCGACGAGATCGCCTCGCTGTACCTGGAAGGCAAGAAGGACGAGGCCGGCGCGAAGGTGCCGCGCAAGCTGATCGAGGACATGTCGTTGATCGGCCCCAAGGAGAAGATCCGCGACGACCTCGCGAAGTGGCGTGAGTCGGTCGTCGACACGCTGCTGATCTCGGGCGACGTGGCGACGCTGCGCGACGCCGCCGAGCTTGTGCTCGGCTGAGCTCGTACGTGGTCGAGCGATTCGCGCCGCGGTGCGCCTGGCCCCGGGTGTCGGAGGGTGACGTGCCCGGGTAGACGGCGCGAAGCTGTGCCGAGCACGTAAGGTGGGCTCGTGCGTTCGGAGCTCTCAGCGGGGGCTCGGCGGAGGATGGGCAGGCGGCCCGTGCCGAGTCCCGTGCGATTCCTCGCTGCGCGCCGGGGGCTGGCGCTGGTGGTGGCGACGGGTGCGATTGCGCTGGCCGTCGGCGGCGTGCTCGCATGCGGCTCCAGCGGTGGCGCGCTCGGTCAGCGAGCGCAGATCGAACCGCTTCGGCTGGTGGCGCCGATCGCCGGGGCCGCTCCGAAGCCGACGGGCAAGCTCTACCGCGTCGTCGGCTGTCGCAGTCGTGGGTCGAGCCTGTATCGCAACGGCCCGCCGCGGCGCGAGGTGGCGATCGGCTTCGACGACGGTCCCTATACCGACACGCCGGCGTTCGTGCGGATGCTGCAGCGCAGCCACGCCACGGCGACGTTCTTCATGATCGGGCGCCAGGTCACCTCGACCTATCGAGAAACGATGCTGCACGAGTTGCGCGCGGGCGACGTGCTCGGCGATCACACCTTCACGCACCCGGACATGACGCGCGCGAGCGATCCGCGCGGGCAGCTCGAGCGCACGCGCTCCGTGATCCGCGCGCAGACGGGCTACACGCCTTGCCTGTTCCGCCCGCCCTACGGCGACGTCAACGCGTCTGTGGTCCACCTCGCCTCCTCGCTCGGGATGGCGACGGTCGGCTGGGACGTCGATCCGAGCGACTACGCGCAGCCGGGGACGAGCACGATCGTGCGGCGCGTGCTCGCGCAGGTGCGCCCTGGCGCGATCATCATCTCCCACGACGGCGGCGGCCCGCGCGGGCAGACGCTGGCGGCGTACCCGCGCATCATCGCGACGCTGCATCGTCGCGGCTACCGGGTCGTGACGATCCCCGATCTGCTTGGCTTCCGCCCGGTGTACGAGCCGTGCATACGGCATTGCGACGGGCTCGGCGTGCCGCGCCGGCAGGTGCCGCGCAATGCGATCTTCCAGCAGGCGCCCTGAGCCGCCTCGTGCGCGGGAGCTACTCGAATTCTGGCTCGACCCACCAGGGCATGATCTCGGGCAGCCCGTCGCTGACGCGGTCGGAGAACTGCGCGGGGCGCTTATCGAGAAACGAGGTGATCCCCTCGGTTGCGTCGGCGGACTGCCCGCGCGCGAGCATCGCGCGCGAATCGGCGCGGTGGGCGAGCATCGGATGCTCGGCGCCGAGCATCCTCCACATCATCTGCCGCGCCAGGGCGACAGATACGGGGGCCGTGTTCTCGGCGATCTCGGCGGCAAGCGCGCGTGCAGCGGGGAGCAGCTCCTCGCTGGAGTGCAGGCTGCGCAAGAGGCCCGCGTCGAGCCCCTCCTGAGCGGAGAAGACTCGTCCGGTCGAGACCCACTCCATCGCCCGGCTGATGCCGACGACGCGTGGCAAGAACCAGCTGGAGCAGGCCTCGGGCACGATCCCGCGCCGGGCGAAGACGAAGCCCATGCGGGCGTCGTCGCTGGCGAGGCGAACGTCCATCGGCAGCGTCATCGTCGCGCCGACGCCGACGGCGGGCCCGTTGATCGCGCCGATCACGGGCTTCGTGCAGGAGAAGATCCGCAGCGTGAACTGGCCTCCGTTGTCGCGCGGCACGCCACCGACGGGCTCCGTGAGCAGCGAGCCCTCGGCCGCGCGCGCGGCGTAGTCGAAGGTCTCGCCGCCGGCGGCGAGGTCGGCGCCCGCGCAGTAGCCGCGCCCGGCGCCGGTCATGATGATCGCGCGGACCTCGTCGTCGGCGTCGGCCTGATCGAAGGCTTCGATCAGCTCGCGGCCCATCACGGCCGTCCATGCGTTCAGGCGCTCTGGCCGGTTGAGCGTGATCGTGAGGATCCCGTCGGCCAGCTCGGTCGTGATCTGCTCGTAGCTCATACAGGCTCTGTGCGACGTTCGGGGGTTCGCGTCTCTATGCGGCCGCGGCGAGGTCGGGCCGGCGTGCGGCCCAGGGCATCGCCTGCTCGAGCTGGGCCGACAGCCGGATCAGCGTCGCCTCATCCCAGGGGCTACCGGTCAGCTGCACGCCGACGGGGATGCCCTCGTCGGTCTGGTGCAGCGGCAGGCTGACGGCGGGCAGTCCGGTGACGTTGCCGAAGGCGGTGAAGGAGACGCTTGCGACGACGTCGCCGACAGGCAGGTCGGGTGTGGCGTGCTGGGCCTCCATCGTCGCGCCCGCGACGGGCGGCAGGATCGCCGAGGTCGGCGTGAGCAGCACGTCGAAGTCACGGCGCCAGCGCGCGACCTCCTGGCGGCTGAGCAGCTCGAGCGTGCGCGCGGCGAGCACGTAGTCATAGGCGCCGGTCTCGCCGGCGAGCTCGCGCTGGTGGGCGATGTGCGGCTCGGTGGCCGACCAGTCGACGCCCTCGTAGTCGGCGAGGCCGCCCTGGGTGAGCACGATGAAGGATGGGATCATCTCGGCGGAGATCGTCGGTACCTCGACCTCCTCGACGGAGTGCCCGAGGCTTTCAAGCGCAGTGGCGGCGGCACGCGCGGCGGCCACGCAGGCGGGATCGGTGGGAATGCCGAGCGGCGCCTGCGCCATCAGCCCGATGCGCAACTGCCCGGGCGGCGCCTGGATCTCCTCGCCGAATGGCCGGGCGGGCGCGGGGGCGTTGTACCAAGCGAGCGGGTCGAACCGGGAGATCGCGTCGAGCACGGCGGCGGAGTCGGCGACGGTGTGCGCGACGACGCCCTCGACGACGGCGCCGAGCCAGCTCTGCGCCAGGCGCGGCACGCGCCCGCGGCTGGGCTTTAGCCCGACGAGCCCGCAGTAGGAGGCGGGGACACGGATCGAGCCGCCGCCATCGTTGGCGTGGGCGATCGGGAACATGCCGCCGGCCACGGCAGCGGCCGCACCGCCGCTCGAACCGCCGGGCGTCCTGTTCGCATCCCACGGATTGCGGCTGATTCCGTGGCGCAGGTTCTCGGCGGCGGTGATCACGCCGAAGGCGGGCGTGTTGGTGCGTCCGCAGAGCACGAACCCTGCCTCTGTGAAGGCGTCGACGACGAGCTCGCTCTGCTCGCTGGGCCCCTCGGGGGCGCCGTGAGAGCCGTAGGTGACGGGCCAGCCGGCGACCGGGGTGAGGTCCTTGATAGGCATCGGCACGCCGAGGAACGGGGCGTCCTCACCGTCGGCCAGGCGCCGGTCGGCGTCCGCGGCATCGGCGCGTGCCTGCTCGTCGTTGCGCCAGGTGACGGCGTTCAGCTCTGGGTTGCGCGCGTCCACCGCGGCGAGGCACCGGTCGAGCAGCTCGACGGCGGAGATGTCCCTCGCGCGCAGGGCCGCGGCGAACTCCAGCGCCGACGCGAGCGGACCGAGTGGCTCCATGCCGCGACCATACCAGCGCCGGCGACCCCGCGCCCGGGCCGTCGAGCGGCATCTCCCGGCGGGACGGATGACAATAGAATACGCGAGCGTACTTACAAGGTCGGATTCTGTTACGGTGCGCCGGCGGCGCGGTTTCCGCCCAGAGGGAGGGCCGGGCGCACGACGATCCCCCGAGTCTGCTGATGCGGGGGCACAAATTCATTTGGGGGGAACATGTTGCGAAAGTCCTTGCGCGCCTGCGTGCCATTTGTGGTGCTCGGTGCGCTGATCACGGCAGCACCGGCTGGCGCCACGCCGGCGAAAGTCGGCCCATCGACGTCGATCGACGCGCTCGGCGACTCGATCACGCGAGGCTATGACTCGCAGGGCACGGGCTGCGGAGCACTCGCGGACTGCCCGGCCAACTCATGGGCGACCGGAACCAACGCCGGCCTGAACAGCTACTACGTGCGCACCAAAGCCGTGAACCCATCGGTCGTGCTCGCACAGCCGGTGAAAACGTCGACGACCGGCGGCAACGACGCTGTGACCGGCGCCAAAATGGGGGACCTTCCCGGTCAGGCCAAAAACGCCGTCAAAGCGCCGAACACGCCCGACCAGGTGCTGATCCTGCTCGGCGCCAACGACATCTGCACGTCCACGGAAGCGAGCATGACGTCCGTTGCGAGCTTCCGCGCCAGCTACAAATCGGGACTGGAAACGCTCAGCATCGGACTGCCCGACGCACGCATCGACGTCTCCTCGATTCCCAACATCTTCAACCTGTGGAGCGTGCTGCACACGAGCACCGCCGCGCAGCTCACTTGGGGTCTGGCGAAAATCTGCCAGTCGATGCTCGTGAAACCAACCTCCGAAGCTGCAGCGGACAAAGAACGTCGCGCCAAAGTGCAGAAACGAAACGAAGAATTCAACGTCGTGCTCGGCGAAGTCTGTGCCGAATTCATCCACTGTCAATACGACAAAGGCGCGGCCTACGCGATCAAATTCGCGACGAGCGACGTCTCGACGCTGGACTACTTCCACCCGACGACCGCCGGCCAGAACAAAGCCGCCGAAAACGCGTGGAACAGCGGTCCGAAATTCAGCGACCTGGCGACGCCGACGACGACGATCACACCTGAACGGGCGCCGGACAGCGAAGCCGGCTGGTACGACAATGACGTGTCGGTCGCGCTCAGCGCCAGCGAAAACGAATTCGCGGTCGCGGGCACCGAGTACAAAATCAACGAAGCGGCCGGCTGGACGCGGTACGCCGGCCCGATAGCCGTCAGTAGCGAGGGGGCAACGACGATCACCGCGCGTTCGGTGGACGTCAACGGCAACATCGAGGAATCGAAGTCAACGACGATCAAACTCGACAAGACGGCGCCGACGTTCACGCTGACGTGTCCCAGTGAACCGGTGACGGTTGCCAGCAGCGCTTCGGCGACGGTTTCCGAAGCAAGCGACGCGACCGCCGGTTTCGCCGAAGACCCCAACGGAGCACGGTCGCTGAACACGGCCAGCCCCGGGGACGGCCAGACCGAGAGCGTCCAGGTAACCGATCTCGCCGGCAACTCGACGACGCACTCATGCAGCTATGACGTGCACTACGGCGCGCCCGGCGCGCCGGCGCTGACGGCGGGCACGAGCCCGAATGCCGACGGCCTGTTCACGCTCTCATGGACCGGGGCCGACCCGAGCGAATTCGGCATCACCTACACGCTGCAGCACCGCAACTCCGCCCAGGAAGAATTCGTCACGGTGGCAAGCGGCATAGCCAGCCTCGAATACGCCTTCACAGGCACAGGTGAGGAAGAAGGTACGTGGGTCTATCGCGTGCAGGGCTACGACGCTGTGCTGAACCTGACGACGCAGTGGTCCAACGAATCGTCTCCGGTCGTGGTCGACCAGTCAGCCCCCAACCCACCAAGCGCCTCGCCCGACCGCGCCCCCGACTACGCCGCCGGCGGCGGTTGGTACAAGGACACGGTCACGGTCTCCTTCTCTGAGAACGGCGACGTGCCGCTCTCAGACGGGAGCACCGGCTCGGGCGTTGACCTGGGGAGCCTCTCAGCTCCGCAGACGTTCAACACCGACGGCTCGCACACAGCGAGCGGCACGGTGGCAGACAACGTGGGCAACCTCTCAGCCCCGGGCACCCTGGGCGTGCAGGTGGACGCCTCAGGACCAGTGCTCGAAGTCAACTGCCCAGCCACGGCAGCGGTGGGATCAAGCGCCAGCGCATCGATCTCAGCCTCTGACGCGCAGTCCGGCCTGGCCGGTGACCCGAGCGGTACACAGCCGATCGACACGACCAAAACAGGCCCACAGACCACAGCAGCAAGCGCAACCGACAACGTCGGTCACGAAAGCAGCGACTCCTGCACCACGCAGGTCGTCAACACCAACGTGATCTCAGGCAAAGTCAAGAAGAAGATCATCGTCAAATCCGGCGAAGCAGTCGAACTGAGCTCAACGGCGGTGGTCAACCAGGTCGAAGTGCAGCCTGGTGGCTCATTGGGCGTCGAGGGCGCCTCAACCAAAGGCATCAAGGCCTCCGGCGCCGGCGTGATCCGCATCTGCGGAGCGAAAGTCGGCTCGATCAAAGTCAACGGGAGCACCGGCCCCGTGGTGATCGGAAACTCCGAAGGCTGCAGCGGCTCGAGCAGCTCCGCCGGAGCGGTGCTGCAGAGCAACAAAGCCGGGGTGAGCGTGATCGCCAACACGTTCAAAGGCAGCGTCAAGGTCACCGGAAACTCCGGTGGCACCACAGTGACCGGGAACACGATCACCAAGAACCTCACGGTGAGCGGCAACTCGGGCACCGTCGTTGACTCTCCGAACACGGTCGGCGGCAAAACGAAAGCGCAGGCGCGCCGCGGTTAGTCGCGGATAGCGAGACACGATTGACCTTGGAGGCGGCACGGCGCCGCCTCCAAGGTCGCCGAGCTTTCCGGCGCTTCAGCCGTCGAACTGCAGCACTGAGCGGATGCCGTCCTGCGCCTCCATCAGCTCGAAGGCGCGGTTGACCTCGTCGAGCGGCATGCGGTGGGAGATGAAGGGATCGACGTCGATTTCGCCGTGCAGATATCGCTCGACGAGTTGGGGAACCTGGTCGCGGCCCTTGACGCCGCCGAAGGAGGAGCCGCAGATGCGCCGGCCGGTGATCAACAGGCGCGGCACGACGTCGAGCGTCTCGCCCTTGCCGGCGACGCCGGCGACGGTGCACAGGCCCCAGCCCATGCGCGCGGCCTCGACGGCTTCGCGCATGACGCCGACGAGGCCGGTCGCCTCGAAGGTGTAGTCGGCGCCGAAGCCGCCTGTCTGCTCGAGCACGCGCTCGACGACGTGGCCGTCGGCGAGCCAGGTCTCGGTGGCGCCCTGCCCGCGGGCGAGTTGCAGGCGCTGCTCTGAGAGATCGACGCAGATCACGCGCTCGGCACCCTGGAGGCGGCAGCCGGCGACGGCGCCGAGCCCGACCATGCCGGCGCCGAACACGACACAGGTCGATCCCGCCTGCACCTTGGCCGTGTACATCGCGGCGCCGAGCCCGGTGGAGAGCCCGCAGGCGAACAGGCAGGCGCCCTCGAGCGGCGCCTCGCGGTCGACCTTGGCGAGCGCGATCTGGGGCAATACGGCGTACTCGGCGAAGGTCGAGGTGCCCATGAAGTGCCGGATCGGCTCGCCGTCACGCGACAGGCGTGTGGTGCCATCGGGCAGGTAGCCCTTGTTCTGCTGCTCGCGGATCGCCAGGCAGAGGTTCGTGCGCGGGCTCTGACAGTGGATGCACTCGCGGCATTGGGGCGAGAACAGCGTGACGACATGGTCGCCGGGTGCGACGTCGCCGACGCCCTCGCCGACGGCCTCGACTACGCCGGCGCCCTCATGGCCGAGCACGGTCGGGGCGTAGCCGGAGGGGTCGACGCCGGAGGCGGTGTACATGTCGGTATGGCAGACGCCGCAGGCGACGAGCCTGACGAGCGCCTCTCCCGGTCCCGGCCCGGCCAGCTCGAGCTCCTGCACGACGAGCGGCTTGCCGAACTCCTCGAGCAATGCGGCGCGGATCTTCATCTCGTTCCCTGCATCCTCATGGCACCCAGGTCTCGGCGAGCGGGGTCACCTGCAGCTCGTGCGTCGCCGCCCGCGGACCCTGCTCGGCAAGGAACAGCACGGCCTCGGCGAGGCTCGGCGGGTCTGCCATCGAGTCGTTCGGGCTCTCGCCACGCTCGGCCGCGCTGAACGGTTCGATGCCTGCGTCGACGATCAAGAGCGCGACGTGGATGCCCTGCGGGCGCAGCTCGAGCGCTGCCGCCTGAGTGATCGCCCGCACGCCGAAGGCGCCGGCGGCCCAGAGCCCGCGTCCCGGCATCGCGCGGCGGGAGGAGCCTCCGGTGACCTGGATCAGCGTTGCCGGCCGCTCCTGCTGGACGAGGTAGCCGGCGGCGCCCGAGAGGAAGGCGAAGGCCGAGCGGGCCGGTGCGGCGGCCCACGAGTCGAACGCATCGGCGTCGGCCATGGCGAGTGGACCGCCGCCGAACGGCCCGGTGCGTGGGCCACCGTATGCGGATGCGGCATTGACGATGAGGTCGATGCCGCCATGCGCGTCGGCGGCCTGTGCGACGGCGTCGCGCACGCTGGCCTGCTCGGTGACATCCGCGCTCAGCGCGAGCGCGCCGGCATCGGTGATCGCCTGCAGCGTCCCGGCTGAGCGGGCGACCGCGGCGACGGACCAGCCGGAGGCGAGCAGCAGCTCGATCACCGCGCGGCCGAGGTTGCGGGCACCGAATACGAGCGCGCTGCGCGACTGTTGATCGGAGTCGGCGATCACCACGCGTCGATCGTAATCGCTCAGCCTCTGAGCGCGAACAGCGGCCAGCGCCCGGGCACTCCCTTGAGCTCGTGAAAGCCACGGTCCTCGAAGCTGAAGGGGCCGCCGACGACGGTGCCGAAGACGGTCCCCGAGACGAGCACCTCGCTGCCGCCGGCGAGACCGCTGACGCGCGAGGCGATGTGCACGGCCATGCCACCGACATCGTCGCCGATCAGCTCGCACTCGCCGGTGTGGATCCCGACGCGCAACTCGATACCGAGAGCGCGCGCGGACTCGGTGATGGCGAGCGCGCAGCGCAGGGCTCGCGAGGGGGGGCCGGCGAAGGTTGCAAGGAACCCGTCGCCGACGGTCTTCACCTCGCGCCCGTCGAAGTGGCGCAGCTCCTTGCGCAGATCCTCGTCGTGGCGCGCGAGCAGGTCACGCCAGCGACTGTCGCCGAGCTCGGCGGCGCGCGGGGTGGCGTCGACGATGTCGGTGAACATCACGGTCAGCAGTGCGCGCGTAGCCTCGCCGCCGGCGCGCCCTCCGGTGAGGAACTGCTCGATCTCTTCGACGATCGCGTCGCTGTCGCCGAGGAAAGGCAGCGAGTCTGTGCCCTCGAGCTCGACGTAGCGCGCGCCGGGGATGCGCTCGGCGATGTAGCGCGAGTGGCGCGGGTCCCACGCGGTGTCGCCGTTGCGGTGCATAACGAGCGTGGGTACGTGGATCTGCGGCAGGAGCTCGCGTACGTCCAGGTCGGCGGCGGCGGTCAGCAGTTCGCGCGCGTTGCCGGGGCTGGCGGCAAGCCTCTGCATGCGCGCGAACCAGCTGACCAGCGCCGGGTCATTGGCCATCGTTGGCGCCATCACGGGGATGCCGGGATGATCGGTGGCGCCCCACGAGTCGACGGCGCGATCGATCCACTCGGCACGCTCCTCGCGCGTCATCGCCCAGTCGTAATCGGGCGCCCACAGGGCACGAGCGATCGAGGCGTACATGATCAGCGCCCCGACGCGCTCAGGGTGCTGGGTGGCGAGCATCGCGGCGACAGGGCCGCCCAGCCCGTAGGTGAAGAGTGCAGCCCGCTCGGAGCCGGCGGCGTCGAGCACGGCGAGCGCGTCTCGCGCCTCCTGCTCGAGCGTGTAGGGCTCGCCGACGCCGTCGGACAGGCCCGTGCCGCGGCGGTCGAACAGGATCAGCCGCCCGAAGACGGAGAGCCTTTCGAGCAGCCGCCGCAGTCCGGTCGACTCCCACAGGTGCTCTACCTGGGAGATCCAGCCGGTCATGAACACGAGGTCGAGCCGTCCTTCGCCGGTGACCTGGTAGGCGATGCTCGCCCCGCCGCTGCTCGTGTAGCGCGTGACCGGGGCCATCAGGAATCCTCGAGCAAGTCCCTGAAGGGGGCCGATGGGTGAACGGTGGCGCCGACGGCGTGGATACGGTCGACGAGCCACAGGTCGGAGGTGACGACGCGGATCTCGCCGGGCTGGATCTCGGCGGTGATGCGGCGCACGATCTCGTCATCGGCCGAGTCGCGGCGCGGGCGAGGTGCATGCGTCACCTCGATCACGGTCGAGTGGATCGGCGGTCGTGGCGGCTGCTCGAAGACGACGACGACGTCCTCGCCAGTCGCGGCGACCCACTTCTCGAGCAGGTGCACGAGATGCACCATCGCGCCGTGGCGGTCCTTCCACCATGCGTCTGGGCGCGTGCCGATCACGTTCATCCCGTCCACGAACCACCGCACGGGATGCAGCCTAGTCTCAGCTGGCCGTGACGGTCGCACGCCTGCGATCGTGCTGGAGTGGTGCGGGCATGCGACTAGAGGGGATCCAGACTGGTGACGTCGTCGAGATCGATCGCGGGGGCCGGCGCTTTCATGCGCTGGTCGTCGGGCCGGCTCCGGGTGGCCTCGCGCTGGCGCCGCTGGATCGCCGAATCAGCTACCGCAGCTGCCGCAGCCGCGAAGTGGTCGGGCACTGGGCCAAGCGCGGGCACCCGCGCGCCAGTACCGAGCCGCTGCGACCCTCGCCGCGCCAGTTGGAGCTGGATCTCTAGCCAGGCGCCTGCGTCCGTGTCTCGGCAAGGGGTGCGGGGGCATCGCCTCCTGGCCTACCAGCCATCCCGCCGGGCAGGTGCTCGACGGCGTAGGCGTCGGCGCAGTGCTGTGAGCAGAAGTGACGCCCGTCGAGCTGGATCGTGGCAGGCGCGCGACGGTCGACCTTCATCCCGCACATCGGATCGGTGGCGCCGCGCCGCATCGTCAGCGCGAACAGCGAGACGAAGATGATGGCGCCGAATACGTTGGTGACGAGCTTGTAGTCGACGTGCACGCTGCCGAAGATCTCCGACCGTGTGGGTCGCGTGTGGGGAATCAAGTCGGCCGCGCTGAACAGACCGTCGACCGCAAGCGCGGCGAGCACCATCGTCAGGAGCATCAGCGCGACGATCCGCAGCGCGAAAGAGGTTCCGTAGTACTTGCGATAGATCGCGACGATCGGCAGCACGATGAGATCGGCGAACACGAACGCGACAACACCGGCGAAGCCGATGCCGCCGGACCAGAGCACGGCGGCGAGCGGGATGTTGCCGACCGAGCAGACGAAGCTCAGCACCGCGATCAGCGGGCCGACGAGCACGTTCTCCAGCAGTCGTAGCGGGCCGGGTGCGTCCACGATGAACAGGCTGTTGAAGAAGTCGTCGCCGAGCAGCCCGATGAAGCCGGCGAGCAGAAAGCCGATCGCGATCTCGCGATAGAGCATCGCCCAGTCGTTGCGGAAGTTATGTGCGACATCCGACCAGGCCGCGACGGAGCTCACGCGCTCGCGCAGGGAGCGGTGAGCTCCTGCGGAATGGTGCTGGTGACCGGGCTCGGCGCCCTGCGCGTGCCGGCGCGCCTGCTGTTCGACTCGCTGTGACACGAACACGCGCAGAAGCAACGACATGACGGCGATCAGCAGCAGGCCGCCGAGGAACTCGGCGAGTGTGAATTGCCAGCCGAGCAGAATCCAGATCACGATGCCGAGCTCGATCACGAGGTTGGTCGAGGCGAACTGGAAGGCGAGTGCGCTGACGGCCGAGGCGCCCTTTGCAAACAGCGATCTGGCGATCGCCACGGCTGCGTAGGAACACGAGGATGAGGCGGCGCCGAAGGCAGTGGCGAGCGCGACCGGGCGCGTGCCATGGCCGCCGAGCGCTCGCTCGACCCGCTCGCGCGGAACCCACGCCTGCACGACGGCCGAGATCGCAAAGCCGAAGACGAGGGCCCACCAGACGGTCCAGGCCATCAACAGGGCATTCGACAGCCCTTCCCAGAGGGTCTCGGGCACGCTCATCGCAGTCCCTCGAGCAGGCGCCTTGCCAACGGCCGAGCGAGGGCGCAGGGTAGTCGTCCGGACATCTTTTCCACTATACCCCTGAGGGGTACCAAAGAGGAACTGTCGCGCCCGTCCAATCCGCCGTCTTCGCGATCCGCCCAGACTGAACCGTTCCAAGCTGTGTGTACTCTCCAGCCGATCGAAATCTGGCGATCTGGCGTGGCGGCTCGGCGACCGGCGCCGAGCTCCCGGAAGGAATGGCTCTCAATGCACACAGAATCGAGCGATCCTCGGACGGGCGGCGGCAGAACCCTTGAACGTGCGATCGTCCTCGTCCTGCTCAGTGAGGACGACGGTGAGCGCCGCTGGTCGCGTGCCGAGCTCGGCGAGGGGATGGGCGTGGAGCGGAGCTCGCTGGATGCGGCGTTGACCGGGCTGCTCGATACCGGCGTCCTGCGCCAAGAGGAAGACTGCGTCTGGCCGTCGAGCGCCGCGCGCCGGCTCGACGAGCTCGAGCTGATCGGGATTTGAGTGCCACGCGGGTGTGGAGGGCCCGATCGGCCCTCGCCACGGGGCCGGTACGGCGGAGCGGCTGCTCGGACCCCCGCGAGATAGGGTCTGCAGGATGAGCAATCGCGTGCTGCTCCTCTCCTGGGAGTACCCACCGGTGATCGAGGGGGGCTTGGCTCGACACGTGCGCAAGCTGGCCGAGGCGCTGGTCCGCCAGGGGGTCGTCGTGGACGTGCTGACGCGCGGGATCGTCGGTGGGCCGCGGTCGGGGCAGCCCGGGGTCGACGAGCTGGCGGGGGTGACGGTTCATCGCGTGGCCGAGCCGAGCTGGCCGCGCGACCTCGGTCGCTTCGTCGCGTGGGTCGAGCAGATGAACGGCGACATGCTTGCGGCGGGCGAAGCGCTCGCCGAGGAGAACCGCTATGACCTGATCCACGGGCACGACTGGCTCGTCGCACAGGCCTCCTCGGCGCTGGCGGAGCGGGCGCGTGTACCGTACGTGACGACGATCCACGCGACCGAGCACGGTCGCCATCAGGGTTGGGTGCAGGACGCCCCGCAGTCGCACATCCACGCCGTGGAGCGCTGGATGGCGGCCTGCGCGGACGGAGTGATCGTCTGCTCGCACTACATGCGCGGGCACGTGGCGGACATCTTTGATATCGACGAGCGGCGCATCACTGTTATTCCGAACGGGATCGACCCGAGCGAACTGCAGCCGGCGGGCGATTTGCAGGCACTGCGCAGCCGCTTTGCCGAGCCACACGAGAAGCTGGTGCTGCTCGTCGGGCGGCTGGTCTACGAGAAGGGCTTTCAGCTGGCGCTCGACGCGATGCCGGGCGTCGTGCGCCAGGTCGAGAACGTGCGCTATCTGGTGGCCGGTAGCGGTACGCACGAGGAGGAGCTGAAGGCGCAGGCCGAGCGTCTCGGGCTCTCCGATCACGGTCACTTCCTCGGCTGGATCGGCGACGACGTGCTGCATTCGCTCTACCGCATTGCCGACCTGTGCGTGGTGCCCTCGATCTACGAGCCCTTCGGTCTGGTCGCGCTCGAGGCGATGGCTTCGGGCTGTCCCTGCATCGTGGCCGACACGGGAGGCCTGCGCGAGGTCGTTCCCGTCGGCGAGCGAGTCGGGCTGCGTTTCAACGGCGGCGATCCTGAGCACCTCGGAGTGATGATCGAGCGCCTGCTGGTGGACGAGGCTCTGCGCGGGCGGTTGGTGACGGAAGCCTCCGAGCACGTCCTTCGCTTCGATTGGGATGACATTGCCCAGCGTACGCAAGGCCTCTACAGTCAATTGCGTGAGTTGAGGCCGCGCGAGGAAGGGGTACAGGGAGGATGAGCTCGGAGGGGACACTTGCCCAAGCGGAGGGCTCGGCGCTCGCGGGTGGGGCACTCGCGGGTCTGATGCAGGACGATTTCCCGCTGACGTTGCACCACATCCGCAGGCGCATGAAGACGGGCAGCCCAGACGCGGAGGTGCTCACGCTGCGCGAGCCGGGAGTCGTAGAGCGCCGCAGCTTCGCCGAGACCTCCGAGCGGGTCGACCGGCTCGCGCGGGTGCTGGGGGTCTTGGGCGTGGAGCAGGGCCAGCGCGTGGGGACATTCGCCTGGAACAACCAGCGCCACTTCGAGCTGTATTTCGCGATTCCGTGCGTGGGGGCGGTGCTGCACACGCTCAACATCCGCCTGTTCGAGGAGCAGCTGACCTACATCGTCAACCACGCCGAGGACAGCGTGATCTTCGTCGATGACTCGCTGGTCCCGGTGCTCGAGAAGCTGGCGCCGAGCTTTGAGACGGTCGAGCACTACGTCGTGATGGGCGACGGTGACGCAGGCGCCCTGCCGAATGCGCTGCGCTACGAGGAGCTGCTCTCCGAAGCGGGCGATGGAGACTTCGACTACCCCGAGATCGACGAGCGCCAGGCGGCGGCACTGTGCTACACGAGCGGCACGACGGGCAACCCGAAGGGCGTGCTCTACTCCCACCGCTCGATCAGCCTGCACTCGACGGCGACGCTGGTCAAGGACGGGCTTGGACTGAGCCGTTCGGACCGCGTGCTTGCGGTGGTGCCGATGTTCCACGCGAACGCCTGGGGCCTGCCGCATGGCGCGGCGCTCGCGGGTGCCGATTTGCTGCTCCCCGACCGCCACCTCTCGGCCGAGCCGCTGGCCGGGCTGATCGCCGCGGAGCGGCCGACGCTGATGGGGTGCGTCCCGACGATCTTCGCCGACGTGCTGCGCTACGCCGATGAGCACTCCGAGGTCGACCTCTCCTCGCTGACGAACGCGACCTGCGGCGGCTCGGCTGTGCCGCGGCAGTTGATGAAGGACTTCGAGGAGCGCCACGGCGTGAACATCTTCCAGGCGTGGGGGATGACCGAGACGAGCCCGGTGGCGACGTTCTCGCGCCCGAACGACGGCGAGCATGATCAGGCGCACTGGGATCTGCGTGCGCGCCAGGGGCGTCCGCTGCCGTGGGTCGAGCTGCGCCTGATCGGCGACGACGGCGGGGAGGTCGCGTGGGACGGTGTCTCGACGGGTGAGATCGAGGTGCGTGGGCCGTGGATCGCGGCGCGCTACTTCCGCGATGACTCGAGCGATCAGAAGTTCGACTCGGGATGGCTGCGCACGGGCGACATCGCGGCGGTCGACGAGGCCGGATTCGTGCAGATCACCGACCGCGCGAAGGACGTGATCAAGTCGGGGGGCGAGTGGATCTCCTCGGTGGAGCTCGAGAACGAGATGATGTCCCACCCAGACGTCGTCGAGGCCGCCGTCATCGCCAAGCCGGACGAGCGGTGGTCGGAGCGCCCGTTGTGCTGCGTTGTGCTGCGCGAGGGGGCGCAGACGACGGCTCCGGAGCTCATCGAGCACCTGCGCGGCAGGGTGGCGAAGTGGTGGCTGCCGGACGAGTTTGCGTTCCTCGAGGCGATTCCGAAGACGAGCGTGGGCAAGTTCGACAAGAAGGTGCTGCGCGCGAGTCTGGGCGAGGATCAGCTCGAAGGTCGCGTGCAGGTCTAGCTCCGACGTGGATCGGTGCAGCCCGGCGCCCTTCGGGGCCTGAAGCTCGAGGGCATGAGCTTAGGCAGTCCTCAAGCGAGGCCGCGAGTGGGCCGATAAGCAGATAATTGCCGCATACTGCGGTTTGCGACCGATGCGCTTGATATTTGTACGAACGGATATGCAGGCTACGGCGTGCAGACGACGAACAAGAAACGTGCTTTAGGACTAAAATCGCCCGACGAAGGGCAAGAGGCCCTCACAGGGCTGGAGCGTTCACCCCACATCATCAACGGGAGGTTGGCATGACTCGGACCGATGTCGTGGCCTCGAGTAGGCCGCGCAAAGCAACTGCAGCACCGAAGAGGAAGGGATCATCCAGCGCGTTGCGCAAGCTCGTGGTGCTGCCGGTCGCTTTTGCTCTGACGATGGCGCTCGTGCCGGCGACGGCACTCGCGGCAGAAGAAGACCTCTCGGGCTACAACAAAACGACGACCACCACGACGACTACCACGACGCCGACGACGACTCCGACGACGACTCCCACGACGACTCCGGCGGCAACGACGCCGACGCCGACGACCGGGACATCGCCGTCGAAAGAAAGCAGCACGCCGACGAAAACAACGGCGCCTGAAACGTCCTCGACGGAACCGAGCAAAGGCAGCGAACCGACGGCCAAAAAGGCCTCGACGCTTCCGTTCACGGGCTTCGACCTGCGCTGGACGATCGGCGCGGGCGTCCTGCTGCTCGCTATGGGCCTCTCGATCGTGATGGTCCAGCGTCGCCAGCGCCGCGGCGAGCGCTGATTCGAAACGCTTAGACGCACCTGAGAACGGCCGTCGATTCCCGGCGGCCGTTCTCTTTGGTGTGCCGCGGCTCGGGCGCCGTCCGCAGGGGGTCCGGCTATGCGGATGAGAGGACTCGAACCTCCACCTGGTTTCCCAGACACGGACCTGAACCGTGCGCGTCTACCAATTCCGCCACATCCGCGTGGGGTGGGAGGCGAAGATATCGCAGATGCCGCACGCGCCTCGGCGTCCGCGCCATTCCGCGATTAGGTCGATCGACGCGCGTCGGCAACGCTCGCTCCACCTGGCTTGGAGAGCTTTGCTAGCCTCGTCGCAGTCATAGCTCGCCGCTATCGTCCAGGGGACTAGGACGCCGCCCTCTCATGGCGGAAACCCGGGTTCGAATCCCGGTAGCGGTACTAATCAAAGGCTCCGCAAAGCGGGGCCTTTCTTGCTCGTGTGGCGACCGCCGGAGACCTGCGTTCGGCGCAGGCCCGGCGTCTGTACCGCCGCATCGTCGGGTTCGGTGTGTTCGACAGCTTGCTGTCAGGCGGCGAACACGCGCACGAGCACGGGACTCGCGGCGGCCGAGCCTTCGATCGTGCCGGAGCAGGACACGGGGTGCTTGATCCAGCGTGGTTGGATCCGCTTGACCCAGTGCCCGCTCGCCACGCTTGCGCGCCCGGATGCGCCGCCGCTTTCCTTGGGCCCGGAGCCGACGCAATGCACTGACCACCTGAAGTTGAGCTGTTCCCTGTTTGGCTCGGTGACTACGAGCAGGAACGACTTGGGCGGATGCACATGCGAAAAAGTGGTCGCGAATGCCGTGGTCGGTGTGGCGCTGTGGCGCACGATCAACCGACCGTAGGTTCCCGCAGCAGCGGGGCTCGCCGAGCAGAGTGTTGCGCTTGCCATGATGGCCGCGATCGTTGGCAGCAGTCGCTGTCGATTTGACGACATTTGCGGAGGTTAGGCTAATGGACCATGGCGTGTCGGGCGATCCCGGCATGTCCGCGTGACCCTGAGCCTGCCAATCGCGGTAAGGCCTGAGGAATCAATTAGTCGTAAAACAGAGGAAGCCTAGGGGCCTGACGGCGGCGAAACTGTCTGGTGCTCCGATCGATCCAGAAATCCACCCGCGCGGACCTCCAATGTTCGAATCACCGGGAAAAAGTTGGAGACGCGCCTCGACTTAACGCTTTGGATCATTGAATCTCTTGTAGGCAACCCGTGAGTCACGGCGCTCCCCGGGGATGGAGCACGGGCCGTTTCTCGCGACATGAGTGGGCAAGACACCGTTCTTTACAGTCGAAAAGCACGAACGCGAGGAAGAAATGGCCTTTGTCCACCAGACACGCAACGCCGGCCCCCGCCTGCGCTCGAGACCGAGCGGGCTACCCCGCGGAAGGGTC
Source organism: uncultured Solirubrobacteraceae bacterium (assembly GCA_963717665.1). Classification (GTDB taxonomy): domain Bacteria; phylum Actinomycetota; class Thermoleophilia; order Solirubrobacterales; family Solirubrobacteraceae; genus Palsa-744. The sequence goes on along the minus strand of OY970348.1, from coordinate 1,004,421 downwards.
ACAGAGATTCAACGTAGTCGAATGCTTGCCGCAGCGCTCGAGGCCGTGGAGGAGGTCGGTTACGGACGTATGACAGTAGCCCAGGTGATCAGCCGGGCGAAAGTGTCGCGCAAGACGTTCTATGACGTCTTCGCCGATCGCGAAGACTGCTTCCTGGCCGCGCTCGAGCAGGCGGTCTCTCAGGTGGGCAAGCTCGTGCGTGAGGCCTACGAGCAGGAGGAGGGCTGGCGAGACGGCATTCGCGCGGGACTGGCTGAGTTGCTTGTGTTCCTCGATGAGGAGCCGGCGCTTGCGCGGCTGTGTCTGGTCGAGGCGCTTGGAGCGGGCCCGCGCGTGCTCGAGCGGCGCGCCCAGCTGCTCGAGGAGTTGGCCGAGGTCGTAGATCGTGGTCGCTTCGTGACAACTGCCGTTCGCGAACCCCCCGAGGTCGCCGCCGAAGGGGTCGTCGGTGCCGTGCTGGCCGTGCTCCACACGCGGGCGCTCGAAGAGGGCGCGGAACGATTCTCCGCACTGCTCGGCTCGCTGATGAACATCGTCGTGTTGCCCTATCTGGGCGCTCGCGCGGCCAGCCGGGAACTGAGCCGTCCGGCGCCGGAGACCCGTCGCAATCACGACTCGCCTCCGGTCCTCTCGCGTACGCGCGATCCGATGGCGGGACTGAGCATGCGCTTGACTTACCGGACGGTGCGAGTGCTCGTCGTGATCGGAGAAAACCCCGGTGCAAGCAACCGGGAGATCGCCGAGCGCTCGGGCGTGGCCGACCAGGGACAGATATCCAAGCTGCTCGCCCGTCTCGCGCGGCTCGAGCTGGTGGAGAACACCGGCGATGGTCAGGAGAAGGGCGGCTCGAACGCTTGGAACCTCACGCAGCGCGGCTCGCGCGTCGAGCGCGCGACGCGCCCTCGCTGAGTAGGAACTCTCGTCGCTCGCCGCTGCGTTGCAGTGGCGAGATTTTGTGTTGTTGAGCATCTAGCCCGTCCCGTCGACCGGCGACGGTCGGAAGGGCCAGCAGGTGCTGCGCTTCCTACTGTGGCGATTGCTGGGGCTGCTCGCCCTGCTGGTGGGCTTTGCGGCAGTGGGCTGGCTGTTGGGTGGCGGCCCAGGTCGGCTGTTGCGCGCAGCCCCAGCTCGTCGGGCACCGAGCGACGCGGCGAGCCCACAGCGGTTGCTGCACTGGCCACACGCGGTGTGGGACTGGGCGCCGCTTGCGGGCATTCGCGTCGTCGCGCTGCTGATCGTCATCGTCCTGGTGCAGACGCTCGCACTACTCGCGATCCGCTCGGTCGCGCGTAGCCGGCGCAGCTACGTGCGTATGCGGCTTGAGCCGTATCGAACGGATCAGGCGAGCGCAGAGGCTGTCGTGAGGATGCACGCAGCGCTACACAAGCGTCTGTTGCTTCGCTGGTGGCGGCGCGTGCTGCTCGGTCAGCCGAGCTTCTCGCTGGAGGTTCATTACGAATGCGGACAAGGGGACAGCGCGAGCCGTGCCTGGCTGGCACTGAGCTGTCCAGCTGGTGTTGAGCGGATGGTCGAGGCGGCCCTGCGCACGGCTTATCCGAATTGCCGCCTCACGTCAGTGGAGGCGACGGTGCCGCTTCCGTCGCTATTTCTCTTGCGCCTGAAGAAGGACATGGAGTTCATTCGCAGGGTGAAGTCGCTCGATCGTTTCGAGCATGAGCGTGAACCGGCGATGAACCGCCTGCTCACCGTGATGGGCGCCTGCCGATCGCCGGTGCTCGTGCAATTCGCGCTCACGCCGGGGCCGCTGCTGCTGGAGCGGATTGCCAGGCGTCGATTCAAGTTGCACGAGGCGCATCTATCGCGCGAGCGCCGGGAGCATCTGGTCGTCCACGATCGATCGCTCGTGGACGATGTCGAGTTGCGGGGCGGGCTGGAGGTGCAGCACCGGTCGCTGTTCTTCCTCGACATCCGCATCGTTGCCGGCGATCGCACGACATGCGAGCGCGTGGCGTCGGAGCTGCGCGTGGAAAGCGCCGAGAACAGGCTGATCGAGCGCGGCACAGCGGTCCGTCACGGCGTGCTCGGTCTGTATCGCCGGCGCATAGCGCGCGGCGAGGGCAACCCGATCCCGGGCTTTCAACGGGGAGTTTTCGCGCCGAGCGAGTTGGCCTCGCTCTGGCACCTTCCGTCGATCGATTACCTGGCGGTTCCTTTTGCCCGCGGCGCTCCACCAATCGCACCTGCCTCGCCCGCGATCATGCGCCCGCCTGTGGGGGAGGGAACGCTTCGCGACGCGATCGGCCCGGTCTCGATACACGTCGAGCTGCGCAAGCAGAACACCGCGGTCCCGGGCGCCGTCGAGCAGGGAAAGTCGAGCTACCTGATCGCTACCGTGGCGGAGGATCTCCGGCGGGAGCGCTGCTCGGTGATCGTGCTCGATCCGAAGGGGGATGCCGCCGATGCCGCCGTGAGCCTCGTCCCGCCGGCGCGTAGGTGCACGCTGCTGGACTTCGCCGACCCGACCTGCGGATTCAACCCGCTCGCCGTCGATGCCCCGGCCGATGTGATCGCCGACTACGTCGTCGCGGCTTTGAAAAATCTTTTTTCTGAGACCGACATCAAGGCGAGCTCTGATCGCTACCTGCGCAACGCGATCATCGCCGTTCTGGCCTACGACCGCGCCTCCACTTTGTGGGATGCCGCGCGGCTGCTGTCGGTCGGCGAGGACGGGTACGCGTATCGCCGCACCGTCGGTGCGCACGTGCGTGCGTTGCCTGAGTTGAGCGAGATATCGACCTTCTTCACCTCTGAGCTGACCGCCCAGCTCGCCGATGCCCGCAGCATGACAACCGCGAAGCTCGACGCCCCCGTCAACAAGCTTGCACGGCTGCTCAATTCGGCCTCGATCAAGCGCGTGCTGCTCAACGACTCACTCAGAGTCGACTTCGATCGGGTCATCGCAGGCGGCGAGGTGCTCGTGGTCAAGGGGGCGCTCGGCCTGATGGGCGCGGGCAACACGTCGGTGCTTCTACAGCTCCTCGTCGGCATGCTCGACGCTGCGCTCGCCCGCCAGCAGGACCTGCTCGACGCCTCGCGGCGAGTCGCGGTGGCGCTGAAGGTCGACGAGGCTCCACTCGTGCTCAGCCGGGGCTTCGCGGAGACGATGGCGCTAAAGCGCTCGGCCGGCCTGGAGACGGTGGCCTGCTGGCAGTCTGACGCTCAGTGGACCGAACGCGAGGTGCGCGACCAGCTCGACGCCCTGTTCGCGCACCGCGTGTACTTCGCCGCTGCCTCCTCGAGGGACGCCAGAGACGCGGTGGGACTAACGATGGCTGAGTTCTCGGACACGATTCGGCCCGGACTGGGGCACCTCTCAAAGCTCGCGCGTCCGGACGCCCGCCTGTATCTGCCAAAGCATCATGCGATCGCGAGCTGGTCTACGCCGGAGGGGCGTCAGCCCCCGTTCATCGCCCGCACGGTGCCGCTGCGCGTGGATCGCGAGCGGCTGGCGCTCCATGCCGCACGCCAGCACGAGCGGGGCGGGCGACGGCTCACCGACCTACGCCAGCCACATTGGCGCAGCCGCGAGGCACCAGCGGCACCAGCGGCGCCGGGATCTCGCGTCGATCGCCGGGAGGCATCCGAGTCGGCTGTCGTGGGTCGACCCTCCGCACCGAGCGGGGATCGCAGCCGACAGATGCCGTCAGGGGCATCGACCGCCAGTGCACCTCAGGCCCGGCGCCAGCCGCCGGCTGCCCCCGACGTGCTGCCCGACACGCCATGCGAGAGCTACCGCGAGCTCGTCGAGCTCGACTTGGCGCACAGCGTGCGCTGGGCCAGGCCGGTTGCCGCGCCAATCCCGCTGCAGCCGGATGAGCTCGATGTGGACATGCTCGAGCTGATTGCTCGTCTTGGCCACGTGCTGAGCAGCCAGTTGCATCGGAGGTTCAATTGCGGGCGCGCGATCACCACGACACAGCGGCGGCTCAAGCGCTTGTCGGACGCGGGCCTTGTCGAGCGCTTTCAGTTCCACCGGCGCGACGGTGGCGGAGTGCCGATGTGCTACGTGATCAGCGCTGCTGGCCTCGAGTTGCTGAGCTTGAGCGAGCGCGACGTCGTGCCCTCAACGACAGGGTCGGGCGCGGCGGCATCGCGCGCCTCGGGGGGAGGTTTGCAGCGCGGGGGTCTCTCGCGTAGTCGCGGGCTGGCGCAGCTGCGCCAGGCTCGCCGCGACGTCCATCTCGCCGGGTGGGTGCTTGCACTGCTTGCGGCCGAGGGCGACGGTCGGACGAGGTTGCGAGGGCGCGAGGAATCCGTGCTGAGCCCTCCGAGTCGAGCGCTCGGGCCGAACCGTGCGCCGCTCACCCCGGCGCAGCTGTGCCTACCCGACGGTCGTGTGCCGCACGACTTCCTCGGATACGACGGAGCGGGATCGGCTCGTCGAGGTCGAGCGCTTCGAGACCGTTCGCCCGGGCGCTGTGGTCGAGCTGGCGCACACGCCACTCGACGTGATGGTCGAGTTCGACGACCGGCCGCCGAGCGGCGCGGCGGTTGGCAAGCTCCAGCGCTATGACCACTTTCTGACCGGTTGGTCGGCTCATGTCCGCCGCTACGGCGAGCGTGCGAAGGCCGCGCCGCTGGTCGTGTTCGTCTGTCGTGACAGATCTCGCGCTCGACGCTGCGCCGAGCTGGCCGACGCGGCGCTTGTTGCCTGCCGTGCCTATGCGGGTGAGTACCCGAGCAACTGGGAATACATCGGCAGGTCGCGCACGCTGTTCGCCGCCGAGCGCGATCTCCACGAGGGATCGGTCCATGCTTATGGCGTCCCGTCGCTCCCGCCCGCTGTACGCATGGCCGCACGGGGCGGGGATCCAGCGGCAAGCGAGCCGCGCGTCGAGCAGCGCCGACTGCTGGAAGGGGACGAGCTGGCGCGTTGACGCTCGCGCGTCGCCCGGCACGCAAGCTCAGTTGCCTCCCTGCCACCGGCAGTCGCCCCGTCACGCCGGCGCAGGCCGGCGCAGTCGGGTGCCCGGCATCAGGCAGCGCGCCTGCACTGGACTGACGCTGAAATCGGCTTGCTGAAGCGGAACTGCAGAACACGCGCAGGGCGGCTGCGCTGGCGGCAGCTGGGAGGGTGTGCCGAGCTTTGCTCGTGGCGCATGCGTTCGCTACCTTCGGAGATCCTTTCCTTTCTCCTTTCCTTTCCTTCCCTTCTCCGTGCAGTGCCGTCCTTGCGGTTCTCTGAGCTCGCCATCTCGGCGAGCGGATGACATCACAGCGAAACGACGCGTATGGCGACCTTCGGCGTCCGGCGCTCCCGCCCCGCCCCTTTCGTCTCGCGCCCAAGATCATCCACCGCGCTCGGCGCCACTCGCTTGAGAGCGCATTCGCGCCAACTTCACGTCGTCCCACGCGCAGCGGCTCGTTCTTCCGAGACCCCTTAAGGGGATCTCGGACCTCGGCGCGCACTTGAGCCGGGCTTTCCGTCGCGCTTGACGTACGCCGCTTGAGCGACGTACAACGGCGCCCTTCGCCGCCTGTCGGTACCGGCCACAACAACACGACACAGGAGTCAGCCATGAGCCCAGCCACGACGAGCGCCTCGCGCTCCCATGCACCATCGCGTCGTTGCGCCGCCGATCGCGTCCAGCGTGCCCGACGTCGTCCTACGGCGCCGGTTCGCGCGCAGCGCAGACGCTCAGCCGCGCGCGACCGCCGCACGCTCGACAGCTACCGCGACTGGAGCGACCGCCCGCGCGAGATCGTCGCGCTGCCGGGTGCTGGCGAGAGCGTGCTCGTGCTCGACCGCGACGCGATCACGCTCGGGGACCGGCGACTGCTCGCGCACCTCGGCGCGGACGAGCCACCCGAGAATGCCGCAGTCGTCTCGCGGTGCTTCATGCTTCAGGCCAGGCGCGCGAGATGCTCGTGCAGGCTGCTCAGCGATGCCGATCTCCGAGCGATCCCGTTCGCCGACGAGCAGGAGGCAGTCGATGAGCACTCCGAGCTCACCGCCGAGGAGACCCTGCATGACGCCCTCGGGCGCCTTTATCGGATCGAGCGCCTGGCGGGCGAGATGTCGATTCCAGAGCTGCGCTGGTGTCGACGCTCCCCGGGGGCCGGTGACTGCGAGCGAGAAGCGCTCAGTGTTCGTGAGACGATCGCGTGCCTTGAGCGCTACGGGCCTGCACTCGCTTTGACCCGCAGTGCCGTCTCACTGCATCGTGACTCCGATGACGTTTCGATCGCCCTCCTGCGAGCCGAGCTCGTGCGCACGCAGGAAAGCCCGATCGTGCTCAATAGAGCGCTCCGCGCAGCGGTCCGCGACGCCGTAGAGCGTCGCGGGCAGAGCATGAGCGAGATCGCGATGCGCTGCGGGCGCATCAAGCGCGACTCGGCCGGCAATGCGAGCGGCGAGACCAGTTGGCTGGCTCGACGTCTCGGACTGTTGCCGGAGGGAGGTCGCCGCAAGCCGACGCCATGGATCCACAGCGACGTTCTCGCGCTGATCGCTCGCGACGGGCTCGGTCTGAGCCCGCGCGAGGTCGAAGCCGACTGATCAGCTCAAATCAAGACTTCGGCGGGCTGAACGCCTGTCGGACGAAGCGCACGCGACGGCGGACCGGACGGTCCGCCGTCGCTCGTTAACGACCACCGCAAGCGATCAGGGGCCGGTCTCCTCGACCGGTCTGGCGCTTGCCCCAGAAAGGAAGGACCTCAATGTTGCGTTCAGCATCAATCTCTGCAGCACACGACCCGCTCGACCCCCTGATCGGGCTCGCACATCTGCTCGCTGAGCAGGTGATGGAGCTCGCCTGCGGGCTAGCGCTCGGAGTCGCGGCAGCGCGAGTCCTGCGGGCTCGCGGCATGCACTGGAGCTGGGCCGCTCTCGCGGTCGGGACAGTCATACTGCTGCGCTCGCTGGAGAGCGCCTGGATGACGGTCGTATTCGCCGCGAGCATCGGCGCGTTGCTTCGCAGCCGTCGCTGGCACCGCGAAGATCTCGACGCCGGTGTGGATCTGGCCCGTGCCGCGAGGTTACGGCGCGGACCGCTCGACACGCTGCGAAATCTGCTCGAGCCACTCCGCGCTCGCCTCATCCGCGCGCACGGCCCGACGGGCTGGTTGCGGGGCGAGGAGTTGCTCCTTGGCCGTGCCGCTGGGGGACGAGCCGTGTCGATTCCGTTTGGCGGCGCAAGGGGCGGCACTCACGTCCTGCTCGTCGGCGCGACCGGCTCGGGAAAGACCATGACGCAGGCTTGGATCGCCGCTCGCGCGATCGACCGTGGGATGGGCGCGATCGTGGTGGACCCGAAGGGCGACAGCGCGATACGCACGGCGGTGGCGAACGCGGCTCGGCGGGCCGAACGCGAGTTCATCGAGTGGACCCCAGAAGGTCCTTGCGCCTACAACCCGTTCGGTCGCGGAAGCGACAGCGAGGTTGCGGACAAGGTGCTCGCGGGCGAGCGCTTCACTGAGCCCCACTACCTCAGGCAGGCTCAGCGCTTCCTCGGCCACGCGGTGCGTGCGCTGCGCGCTAGTGGTCCGTAATCGAAATAAGTGGTGGTTGGGAGTATGATGAATTATGCGCTCTCCAACCCCTCCTCTGATGGTCACCGAGCCTCAACGCGAAGTGCTTGAGACGTTGTCCCGGTCACACACCGCGGCGCACCGTGATGTGCAGCGCGCGAAGGCGCTGTTGATGGCCTCAGACGGTTTCGCGACGACCCGGGCCGCTCGGGAGATCGGGGTGTCCCCGGCAACCGTCACGCGATGGCGCGAAAGCTTTGAGCGCGACGGCCTGAAGGCGTCGGTCAAGGTCCGGCCAGGTCGGGGTCGCAAGCCGTCGATCGGAGCGGAGAAGGTGCAGGAGATCGTCCACGCGACGTTGCATGAGACGCCTCCTGGTGAGACGCATTGGAGTTGCCGGTCGATGGCCCGCGCCCACGGCGTCTCGCACGCCACGGTCCAGAAGATCTGGGCCGCTCGCGGGATCAAGCCGCACCGGGTCGAGACATTCAAGCTGTCCAAGGACCCGCGGTTTGAGGAGAAGCTCGCCGATGTCGTCGGCCTGTACCTGAACCCGCCGGAGCGCGCGATCGTCTTGAGCATGGACGAGAAGTCCCAGATCCAAGCCCTGGATCGCACGCAACCCTCGTTGCCGATGAAGCCCGGGCGGGCGGGAACGATGACCCACGACTACAAGCGCAACGGCACCACCACCCTGTTCGCCGCGCTCGACGTACTGACCGGATCGGTGATCGGTCAATGCCTCCCACGCCACCGTCACACCGAGTTCCTGACGTTCCTGCGTACGATCGACCGCGAGGTCCCCAAGCGCCTGCAGATCCATCTGATCCTCGATAACTACGCGACCCACACGCACCCCAACGTCAAGGCCTGGCTCGAGAAGCACCCTCGCTTCCACCTGCACTTCACGCCGACCTCCAGCAGTTGGCTGAACCTGATCGAGAGCTTCTTCGCGCAGCTCACCAACAAGGCGATCCGCCGCGGCGTGTTCGCCTCAGTCCCGGACCTGATCGCAGCGATCGATGCCTACCTCGCCGCGAACAACACCAACCCCACGCCGTTCACCTGGACCAAGACCGCCGACCAGGTCGTCGAGAAAGTCCAGCGCGGACGCGTGACGCTCAATGCAATCACCAACTAAAACGCTGACAGACCACTAGCGGAACGGAGACGAGCCTGCGTACGATCGCGGAGAGTCTCGACCCGCTCGCGCTGGAGCTTCTCGCTCGTCGCTTGCCCGACCCCGCCGGCGCCGCGACGCACGCCTACCTCGACTCCTTGACGCCTCGACAGTTGAGCGATGTCGCCGGTGCGCGCGACCGTCTTTCGATCCTCGCTGAGTCCGATGTCGCCTCCTGGCTCGAGCCGAGTGGCGCTGGTGTCCGCGGGTTCGACCTGTTTGAGGCGGTGCAGATGCGCGCCGTCGTGTACTTCGATCTCGACGCGGACAGACGTCCCCTGCTCACGCAGATGCTCGGTGCGGCGATCGTGCAGGACCTGCAGACCACCGTCGCGTTACTGCAGTCTCAGCCGACCCCGACCGTCGTCGTGATCGACGAGTTCGCAGCGCTCGCAGCCGAGCAGGTCGTGCGGCTGTTCGGCCGCGCCCGTTCGGCGGGCTTCAGCCTCGTGCTCGGCACGCAGGAGCTTGCCGACCTGCGTCTGCCGGGACGCGACACGTTGCTCGAGCAGGTGCTCGGCAACCTGTCCGTCGTGCTCGCGCATCGCCAGGTCGTCCCCGCATCGGCAGAGCTCGTCTGCGGGCTCGCTGGGACTCGCGGCGCATGGCGCACCTCTCGCCAAGACGGTGGTCGCACGAGTCGTACGCGCACTCGAGAGGCGGTATTGAGCGTCGAGGAGGTGATGAACCTCGCGCCTGGATGTGCAGCTGCGATCGCGTTCGGTCAAGGGGCCAGCAGCCAGATCGTTCGTGTCTTCTCCGAGCGGGAGGAGGTGTCCCGATGACCGCTCAGAATGCCTCGAAAGAGCGAGTCGAGCTACTGCGCTGGACGGCCGGGATCGGTGCGGTCACGAGCGAGTCGCTCGCCCTTCGCAGGCGTGCGAGCGTCGCTTCGGCGCAGGCGATGCTCACGGCCGCCGCTCGTGCGAAGCAACTGGTCCGACACCGGCCGCTGGCCGATCGTCCGGCGCTGTACACGATCACGCGCCTCGGCCTGCGTGCCGCGACGCTCGACGGCGTAGAGCCGCGCCGTGTCAGCGCGGCGAGCGCCCAGCATATGATCGCGTGCGCTCACGTGGCCGCGGCTCTCGAGCGTCGCTACTCCGGTCAGCTGATCATTGGCGAGCGGGAGCTACGAAAGCGTGAGCGCGAGGCAGGCACTCCGCTGGCGAGCGTCGTGTTGAGGCGGGTCGGCGAGTACGGGCCGTCGATGCACCGTCCGGATCTCGTGCTCCTGCCGCGTTCAGGACCTCGCCTGCCGGTCGCCGTTGAGGTGGAGCTGACGATCAAGGCGCCGCGGCGGCTCGCGGAGATCTGCCGCGCCTGGGCGAGATCGCGCCACGTCGACGGCGTCCTGTACTTCGCCCCGCCCGCGGTTGAACGGGCGCTCGACAGGGCGATCGGCCTGGCCCAAGCGGGCGAGTGCGTCGTCGTGGTGCCGCTCGACTCGCTTGGCTCAGAGCGCCCGAGGGCTGTGTGCTCTTCGGTCGAGAGAAGCATCCTAAGCGACTCCTAGCGTCTGTGCGGGGTCAATTCATCGAGCCACGGAGAACGGAAATGTCATTTTTCGCCATCAATAGAGTCGTCATGGTCGGACGCTTGACGCGGGATGTTGAGCTGCGCACACTGCCGTCTGGGCGCAGCGTCGCGAGTCTTCGGATCGCATGCAATTCCAGCCGCAAGGACGGAGATCAGACCACGGAGCGTCCGAACTACTTCGACGTAACCGTCTACGGAGCACCGGCGGAGAGCGTCGCACGCTACACCGGCAAGGGCAGCCGTGTTGGCATCGACGGTCGTCTGGAGTGGCGCGAGTGGGAGAACTCCGAGCAACAGCGGCGCCAGGCCGTAAGCATCGTGGCCGACGTCGTTCAGTTCCTCGACGGTCGTGGCGGGCGGTCGGAGAACGGGGACTCCGGCGAGGAAGTCAGCGGCGGAGGCGACCGCGAGCTCGTCGGAGTCGGCGCGGAGGATCTCGACGTCACTTTCTGAGCGTGGGCTTGGCGCGGATTCGGCGATGGATCCGCGCCTGCCCCAGCTCTCAGTCCGGCGCCGTCTGCGTAAACTGGCGCGCCAGCCAGTCCAGTCTGCGAACTCGAGGAGTCAAGTGCCCGTCAACACGCAAGCGATCGGCAAGAAGTATCAGCCCGCGGTGTATGCCGTGGGCCGCGAGAAGATCAAGGAGTACTCACTCGCCGTGGGCGAGACGAATCCGCTTCACCTTGACGTCGCCGCTGCGCGCGCGGCGGGCTTCGCCGATGTTGTGGCGCCGCCGATGTTCGCCGTCGTCTACAGCGCGCCCGCCGTTGGGCCGCCGATCTTCGACCCTGAGATAGAGCTCAACTTCGCGATGATGGTGCACGGTGGCCAGGAGTTCGTATGGGGGCCGCTGGTCGTGGCGGGCGATGAGATCACCACGACGGCCGGCGTCAAGGACATCTCAGAAGCGGACGGACGCGGCTATTACGTGTTCGAGTCGATTTCCATCAATCAGCGCGGTGAGCAGGTCTGCCGTGGCACTTGGACCAATATCGTGCGGGGAGTGTGAAAGCTGTGAGTGAATTGAAAGCCGGAGAGCCGATTCCGCAGGTCAGTGTTACCCCTGACAAGTTCCTCACCAGTCGCTACGCAGGCGCCTCGGGCGACTTCAACCCGATTCACATCGACGAGGACTTCGCTCGCGCGGTGGGGCTTCCCGGAAGGATCCTTCATGGACTTTGGACGATGGCTCAGGTCGCGCGTGCGCAGACGCAGGCGGCAGGCGGACCAGGAAATCTGAAGCGACTGACGGTCCAGTTCCGCGGCATGGGCCTGCCGGAGCACGAGGTAGTGGTCAGCGGCACGGTCAGGGAGGTGAGTGACGGTCGCGCGCTGATCGACACCGTGGCCGAGCAGGACGGCAGCCAGATCATCCGAAACGCCGAGGCCGAGCTGGAGCTCTAACTGCGACCCGATCCGGGGCGTCACGCCCCGGCCTACAATTGAACGATGCTCACCTCCAGGCAGGAGCGGATCCTGTGCAAGGTGGTGGACGACTATCTGCGCACCGGGCAGCCGGTGGCGTCACGGTCGATCGCCGCCGACCCCGACTTCGACTGCGGACCGTCGACGGCTCGCAACGAACTGGCGCTGCTCGAGGAGCAGGGCCTGCTCGCGCATCCGCATGTCTCGGCCGGACGCGTCCCGACGGACGCCGGGCATCGCTACGTCGTCGATCGGATGCTCGACTCCGGCCAAGGCCTCGAGGTTCGGCGCCGGCTCGAGCTCTCGCTGATCCACAGGGAGATCGAGGAGGCGATGCGCACGACTTCAGAGACTCTCTCGCAGATGACTAACCTGCTCGCGGTCGTCTCGGCGCCCTCGCTGAACTCGGCGACGATTCGCCATGTGGAGGTGCTCGCGCTTCAGCCGGAAGTCGTGATGCTCGTCGTGATCACCTCGACGGGTGGCGTGTCGAAGCTGTTCGCGACGTTCGACCGACCGGTCGATCCTGGGCTGCTGGCGTGGGCCGGCGAGTATCTGCGTGAGCGCTTGGTTGGCTATGGCCTGGGCGCGCGGATGCTGCAACAGCGTCTGCTCGACCCGAGCCTCTCGGCGGTCGAGTGCACGTTCCTCGAGCGCCTCGTGCCCGCCTTCGGCGACCTCGCGACGGAGACTGAGGATGAGATCTACGTCGACGGTACCGCTCGCCTGTTCTCGGCCGGGCGGATCGGCGACGCCGCGCAGCTCGAGGGTCTCGTCGGCCTGCTCGAGCGGCGCGTGTCGCTGCTGCAGGTGCTGCGGGCGGCGCTCGGCGAGCAGGGTGTCTATGTGCGAATCGGGCGGGAGAACGAGATTCCGGCGATGCGCTCGCTCGCGCTGGTGGCGACCGGCTACGGGCTTGCCCAGCGCAAGCTGGGCGCCGTCTCGGTGATCGGACCGGTGCGGATGGACTACGCGGGTGCGATTGTCACCGTGCGCGAGGCGGCACATGAGCTGTCGCGCTTCATCGAAGACACCTATGCCGAGAACTGACACGACGAGCATGCCGCGCGATCCCTACGAGGTCCTGGGCATCGAGCGCGGTGCCTCGACGCAGGAAGTCAAGAAGGCCTTCCGCCAGCTGGCGCGAGAACTACACCCCGACGTCAACGCCCACGACCCGGACGCCGAGGAGAAGTTCAAGGAGGCGGCGGAGGCCTATGAGATCCTCTCCGACGAGGAGCGCCGGGCGACGTATGACCGCTACGGTCACGAAGGTCTTCGCTCGGGAGGCTACGCGCCCAACTTCGACGCGTTCGGGTCGATCGGCGATCTGTTCGAGGCGTTCTTCGGTGGCGGCGGTGCCGGTGGCGCGTTCGGCGGCCGCGCGGGACCGGCGCCTGGAGGAGACGTGGCCGTGGCGGTCGAGATCGACCTGCTCGAAGCGTCGCATGGCGTCAAGAGCGAGGTCAGCTACGAGGCGATCGACCGCTGCGAGCACTGTCATGGCAACGGAGCCGAGCCAGGCACGCCGATCGCGACGTGTGAGCGCTGCGGCGGCGCCGGCCAGCTGCAGGCGGCGACGCGCACTCCGTTCGGCCAGATGGTGCGCACGGTCGTGTGTGACGTGTGCGAAGGCGACGGGCGGGTGCCGGAGCAGCCGTGCCGCAAGTGCCGCGGGCGAGGCCGCCGCGCTGCACAGCGCACGATCGACGTCGAGGTGCCGGCGGGTATCGCCAATGGGCAGCGCCTCAGACTCGGCGGACGCGGCCACGCCGGCGAGCTCGGTGCTCAGGCGGGCGATCTCTACGTGCTGGTCCGCGTGCACGAGGACAAGCGCTTTGTCCGTGAAGGAGACGACCTGATCACGGCGCTCGACGTGCCGGCGCCCGTGGCCGCGCTTGGCGGCACGCTCGACGTTCCCACGCTCGAGGGCAGCGCCGAGATCGAGCTCGCGCCGGGCACCCAGCCCGGTGAGGTGCTGACGATTCGCGGCGAGGGCATGCCCTCGCTCGGCCGCAGCCGACGCGGGAACCTGAGGGTGCTCGTCAACGTCGTCATACCGCGTCGCCTCAGCGATCAGCAGCGCGAGTTGCTCGAGCAGCTCAACGGGACGCTGACCGAGGAGAACCTGCGCTCGGAGGAATCGATGTTCGCCAAGCTGCGCCGGGCCCTGGGCAGCCAGGCTGCGTGATCCGTCTTGCCGTGCGCGTGCATCGCGCGCATGCCGAGATCGTCCTGGCCGAACTGCTCGAGCTCGCGCCGGACGGCGTCGAGGAGACGCAGCTCGGCGCGGAGGTCATCGAGTACGCCGTCTACGGTGCTCCCGGTGAGCTGCCGAGCCTGCCCGACCTGAAGGCGGCCGCCGGGCCGGCACTGGTCGAGATATCGACGAGCGAGACGGCTGATGACTGGCAGGAGCGCTGGCGTCGCTTTCACCGGCCGATCCTGGTCAGGCCGCCGACGCAGGCGCGCGACTCGGGAAGCGCTGGAGCGACGCCGGCGCTCTACGTGCGCCCGCCGTGGGAGGAGCCGGCGGCGGGCGACGGGCTCGAGGAGATCGTGATCGATCCGGGGCAGGCCTTCGGCACCGGCGCGCATGCCACGACGCGCCTGTGTCTAGAGCTCATGCTCGAGATGTCGAGCCTCGGGCTCGCGAGCGGTCCGCTGCTGGATGTCGGTACCGGCTCGGGGGTGCTTGCGATTGCGGGGGCTCGGCTTGGCTTCGCGCCCGTGCTGGCGCTCGATCACGAGCCTCAGAGCGTCGAGGCGGCGCGAGTCAATGCGTCTGTCAACGGGGTCAGCATCGCGGTCGAGCGCTTTGACCTGCGCAACGAGCCGCTCCCGCAGTCCGGGGAAGCGGTCGTGCTCGCCAATCTGCTGCTCCCGCTGCTGCTCGAGCTCTCGCGCACGATCGCCGAGCCTCCTCGCGAGCTCGTCGCGAGCGGGCTGCTGCGCGGGCAGGCCGACGAGGTGGCCGAAGCCTTCCTCGCGCGCTTTCAGCTGCGCGAGCGGCGCAGGCTTCAGAGCGGCGAGTGGGCGGCGCTCTGGTTGTCGCCCGACTGAATCCCGGACGAGCATGGCGCCACGCCGGCTCGCCCCGGCATCGCTGGTGCTACTCGTCCGGGATCTCCGTTGCGGCACGGACGATCGCCCGGTAGACGAGATCGATCGATGCCCGCACGCCGTTCTCTTCGCCAACCAGCCGATCGGCAGCCGCCAGGGCTGCGCCGATCGTCTCGAGCGCGTCGCCGTCATCGCCGGGGTCTGGGTCGCGACAGGCGGCTAGCGCCATCTCGAGCATCGCGTGCGCCTGCTCGGCGACGCCCGTGAACAGTGCCGGCCCGACGAGGCTTGCGTATCCATACACGCGGGCGAGCCGTCCGGAGAGCGTGATCGAAGCGCCGCGGCGGGGCGCGGCGCTCTCCGGCAAGGGGTGACCGTCGATCAGCGCCGCCATCGTGCCGCCGAGCATCGCCCTGGTCGCCTGCTCGTCGAGCCCGGCCTGGCGGGCGATGCGCAGCGCGAGGTACAGCGTGGTCGCGGGCATGCCGTAGGGGGGGTCTGATGCGAACACGATCCGCTCGGCCGGAACTCGCGCGAACAGCTCGATCACGTCTAGCGGAAAGAAGCAGGAGATGTCGTAGAGGACGGCAGGATGGTCGGCCAGCCGCGTCGTAAGGATTCCCTGGTCGCAGATCGCTCCGTGCGCGAGGATCAAAGCCGCGCCCGGATGGCGCAGCGCCAATTCGGCAAGCCCGTCGGCAAGCGGCGGCAGGCCGCGTCCGGCGTGGATCAGGATCGGCACGGAAGCCTCTTCGGCTAGCGCGAAGACACGGTCCATCTCCTCGCCGTCGAACTGGAAGGCCTGCGCGCGCGGATGCAGCTTGATCCCGCGCGCGCCGACCGCCAAGCAGCGTTCGGCCTCGTCGACCGGGTCTTCGGCTGGATCGAGCCGGCAGAACGGGACGAGGCGCTGCTCACTTTCGCGGGCCCAGCCGAGGACGCGGTCGTTGGGGACGCGGTAGGAGGGATGGCGCTCGGGGTCGTGCAGCGGAAACACGCATGCGCGGCGCGCCTTGGCCGCATCGAGCTGCTCGAGCAGCTGCGCGAGTGTGAGCGAGCGGCCGTCCTCGTCGAGCCCGAGATGGGTGTGGGCGTCGATCACTTCTGCGTCGGTTGGGCGCATCGCATCGACCTCGGCGAGAAAGGGGGCCAGCGCGTCAGCGTAGAGCGACTCGTTCACGTTCGCCACCTTATTCACTCGCAGGCGATCGTCCGGTTTGGCGCGGGCGCACTGCGTCTCCTGGCCGGAGCATCCGAGTGCGGGCAGCCGTGCGGCCGGTCTAAGCGGCGGCGCTTGGCCCGATTCTCGCCAGACGCGCGTATCCTGGAGTGGGGATGGCAATAGTCGATCAGATCAAAACCGATCTGCAGGGGGCGATGCGCGCCGGCGAGAAGCAGCGCGTAGGCGCACTGCGCCTCGTGCTCTCGGAGCTGCAGAAGGCCGCCAAGGAGGGTTCGGACGACGAGCTGGCCGTGCTCCGGCGTGAGCGAAAGCGCCGCCTGGAGGCGGCGCGGGCCTACCGCGAGGCCGGTCGCGAGGATCTCGCTGCCGGCGAGGAGACCGAGGGTGAGTTGATCGGTGGCTATCTGCCGGCAGAGCTCTCAGAGGCCGAGCTGGAGTCGATCGTCGCCCAGGCGGTGCGCGACAGCGGTGCGCAATCGGTGAAGGACATGGGACAGGCGATGAAGCAGGCGATGGCCGTCGTCGACGGCCGCGCCGACGGCAAGCGTGTCTCCGGACTGGTGCGGGCGTCGCTGCAGGGATGAGGACGCAGGTCGAGCTACCCGACGATGTCGCCGTGGAGCTGGCGGGCAGTCAGGACGCGGTGCTTCGGGCCCTGCAGGCGCACCTCGACTGCAAGGTATTCCTGCGTGGCAACGTCCTCACGTTCGACGGCGAGGAGAGTGAGACGAACGCCGGTGAGCGGGTCGTTCGCGAGCTCTCGGAGCTGATCGCACGCGGACACCAGATCGGTCCGGGCACGATCTCGGCCGTGACGGGTGCGCTCGATGCGCACGAGTCGCCGGCTCGGGTGCTGGAGGACATCGTGTGGCGCCATCGTGGCCTGCGGATCGCACCGAAGACGGTCAACCAGAAGCGCTACGTGGATTCCGTGCGCAACAACACCGTCACCTTCGGCGTCGGACCGGCGGGAACGGGCAAGACGTTCCTCGCGGTCGCCATGGCCGCTGCAGCGCTCTCGCGCCATGAGGTGAACCGCATCATCCTCACGCGCCCGGCTGTCGAGGCCGGCGAGCGGCTGGGCTTCCTCCCCGGTGACCTGATGGCGAAGGTCGATCCCTACCTGCGCCCGCTGTTCGACGCGCTCCACGACATGCTCGACCCGGAGAAGGTCTCACAGCACATCGAGCGAGGCGTGATCGAGATCGCCCCGCTCGCGTTCATGCGCGGCCGCACGCTGAACGACTCATTCGTGATCCTCGACGAGGCCCAGAACACGACCCCGGAGCAGATGAAGATGTTCCTCACGCGTCTGGGCTTCGGCTCGCGCATGGTCGTCACCGGAGACATCACCCAGGTCGATCTTCCGCGCGACCAGCGCTCGGGGCTGATCGTCGTCGGTGACGTGCTCGATGCGGTCGAGGGGATCGAGTTCGTACGCTTCGGCGGAGAGGACGTCGTGCGCCACAAGCTCGTTCAGCGGATCGTCGAGGCCTACGACGTGCACGACCAGCGCGAAGCACCCGAGCTTCGCTCAGCCGACCGCCGCGCGTGAGGGCTGCATGCTGGAGGTCGAGATCCTCGTCGATGAGCAGGACGCGGCGACCGGGCGGGTCCCGCTGCCCGAGGAGGTTCGCCGGCTGTGCGCCCTTGCGGCCGGCTCAGCCGGGATCGGCGACGGACACCTCGCGATCGAGTTCGTCGACGAGCAGCGCATCGCCGAGCTCAACGCCAGCCACAGACAGCGTCGGGGACCGACCGACGTTCTCTCCTTCCCGGTGGACGAAACGGGCCCCGGCCAGGGCGCTCGTGAGCTCGGCGACGTGGTGATCTGCCTGAGGCACACGGTTGACGTCGCCGAGGCGATTGTGCACGGCGTGCTCCATCTGATCGGCATGGACCATGAGACCGACGACGGCGAGATGCTGCTCGTGCAGCGCGAGCTGCTCGCGCAGGGGCGAGCTTGACGCACAGCGGCTTCGTCGCGTTGGCCGGGAGACCGAATGTAGGCAAGTCGACGCTCGTCAACGCCATTGTTGGAGACAAGGTCGCGATCGTCTCCGATCGCCCGCAGACGACGCGACGGGCGATCCGGGGGGTGCGCTCGGAGGGCGATTGCCAGCTCGTGCTAGTGGACCTGCCCGGCGTGCAGCGCCCGCGCGATGAGCTCACAACGCGGATGGCTGCACGCGTGCGGCAGGAGCTGGCCGACGCGGATGTCGCCCTGCTGGTGCTCAACGGGGAGCAGGGCGTTGGACCGGGCGACCGCTACATCGCGGCGACGCTCGCGGGTGCCGACGTTCCCGTGACGATCGCGCTGAACAAGGTCGACAGGCTCTCGCGCGGGGCGACGGCGGCAGCGCTCGAGGAGGCCGCCGCACTCGACGTCGCCGATGAGCTGTTCCCGATCTCGGCGCATACTGGCAGCGGCGTTGCGGCGTTGGTCGAGCACCTCTCCGTATGCATGCCCGAAGGGCCGTTCATGTTCGGCGAGCAGGCGACTTCCGACCAGCCCGAGGCCGTCCTGCTGGCGGAGCTCGTGCGCGAGGCTGTGATCAAGCGCACCTTCCAAGAGATCCCGCACGCCGTCGAGGTCGTCGTCGAGGAGGTCGAGCAGCCCCGTCCCGGGCTGACCCGGGTGCGAGCGCTGATCTGGGTCGAAAGCGCCTCGCAGAAGGGGATCCTGATCGGCGCGCACGGGCGCATGATCAAGGCGATCGGCACGGCTGCCCGGCGCGAACTACAACGCGTGCTCGGCGAGCAGGTGCACCTCGACCTCTCCGTTCGGATCCGTCGAGACTGGCGCGGCGACGAGGGGCTGCTCGACCGCTTGGGGATAACCTAGTCGCGTTTCGTGCGCTTCAGCCAAGCCGTCCCGATAGGTACACGCCGTCGGCCAGGCAAAAGTTCTACTCGGTCTGATTCATGGCATGATTGGAATGCAGACAGGCGCCAATTCGAGTACCTTTCTCTGGACGCCAGTTGACCTTAGGAAGGGCGAGAATGTCGGCCAAGCATGCGGTATTGGGACTCGTTATCGAGCGCCCCGGGTACGGTTATCAACTGGCCCAGCGCCTCGATGAGCGTTTCAGCTCGTCTGGCTTCGCGCCATCGGGGGTCTACTCGGCGCTCGACCAGCTGAGCCGCGATGAGCTGGTCCGCAGCGCGGGCGAGCTCGGGCCAGGTCCGGCGCGGCGCGCCGCGCCGCGCACGATCTACGAGGCCACGGAGGAGGGGGTTGACCACTTCGAGACGTGGATGCTCGATCCGTCGCCGATGCCGCCGCTGCGTGACGAGCTGCACATGAAGATCGCCCTGTGCCGTCCGCGCAACGTGCCTCGGCTGATCGAGATGATCAGCGGTCAGGAATTGGTCTGCCTGGGTCGCCTGCGCGACCTGAGGAGCGTCACTGAAGAAGTGCCCGGACCCGCGCACGATTGGTCGAGGTTGATGGGTGTGCTCGCCTCCGAGGCCGAGATCGCATTCTGGGACGCGCGGATGAAGTGGCTGCAGAGTGCACGCGAGCTGCTCGAACAGCTGCGCGAGGAGCATGAGCCCTCAACACTCGGCGGGCTTACGGACGGCTCCTTGGGCCAGGTGGACCGGCTACGGAGAATCTGATGACGGACGCGCTGCTCTCGCTGGACTCGGTCAGCAAGAGCTACTGGCGGGGGTCCTCGGAGGTGCGCGTGCTCTCCAACGCCTGCCTGGATCTCCATGCCGGCGAGTTCATGGGCGTCTGGGGACACCGTGGTGCCGGCAAGACGACACTGCTGAGGATCGCCGCTGGGCTCGAGACTCCAGATCGTGGGACGGTGCGCTTCGACGGGGAGGATCTGTCCTCGCTCTCCGAACAGGGGCATGCACGGCTGCGGCGCGGGGAGGTCGGCTGGGTGCGGCGCTCGGGACCGCGCAGCGAGCTTTGCATCCTCGACTATGTGGCGCTGCCGCTGCTGATCGATCACGGTCAGCGCGAGGCGAACCGGCGCGCTGAACGCGCCCTGGGGCGTGTGGGTATGGCTCAGTGCGCCAGGCAGCACTGGGAGAGCCTCTCCGACGGGGAGCGGGCGCTTGTGGCGATCGCGCACGGCATCGCGCGTTCGCCGCGGCTGCTGCTGATCGATGATCCGACAGCCAACCTTGGAGTGCGCGAGCGCGAGGAGATCCTGCTTCTGCTCCGCGCGCTCGTCGAGGAGACGAAGCTCGCCGTGCTGATGACCGTGCCCGACATGCCTACGGCGCTGCGCTCGCATCAGCTGCGCGCACTGAGCGGCGGACGCCTGCTGACTCCGCCTCCCGACGCCCGCGACGGCGACGGCGAGAGCAATGTGATCGATTTCCCGGGCGTTCAGCGTTCCGCCTAGATGGCCGTCGCGACAGCCGCAGAAGAAGAGGCTCTCGAGCCGTCCGGATCGGGTGAGTAGTGCTCGAGCTGCGCGAGCTGGTAAAGCATTTCCCGGTCGCATCGGGCGCTCCGGTCCGAGCCGTGGACGGAGTCTCGCTCAGCGTGCCCGGCGGCGAGTTCGTTGCGCTGTACGGACCCAGCGGCTCCGGCAAGACGACGCTGCTGATGTTGATCGCGGCGCTGTTGCGGCCGGACGCCGGATCCATTCTGCTCGACGAGCGCGACATCTCGCGCCTTACCGACCCCGAGACCGCGCGATATCGACTGCACGACCTCGGCTTCGTCAGGCAGTCGCTCAACCTGATCCCCGGCGCGACGGCGCTCGACAACGCGGCGCTGAAGCTGATGGGCACGGACATCGGCGCACGTGAGGCGCGACGTCGGATCGTGCCGCTGCTCGAGCGGCTCGGTCTCGGCGAACGGAGCGCGCACCGCGCCGAGCAGCTCTCGATGGGCGAGCGCCAGCGTGTGATGCTCGCACGCGCTCTCTCGACCGAGCCAAAGCTGCTGCTCGCCGATGAGCCGACCGGAAGCCTCGACAGCACGCGCGGTAGAGAAGTGCTCGAATTGCTCGCCGAGACCTGTCGCGAGCGAGGGGTCGCCGTCGTCCTCGTCACGCACGATCCGCAGGCCGCGTCGTTCGCCGACCGTGTGTTCGCGCTGCGCGACGGCAGGCTCGTCGAGCACGAGCCTGGGCAAGTCGATGCCGTCTTGAGGGCCGGCTGACCGAGACGCACCGCGGGTTTGGGGGATGAGGTTCTCGAGCATCGTGCGCCTGTATCGCGTTCGGCTGCGCGCACGCCTCACGCAGGAACTCTTTGCCGTGCTTGGGATCGCGATAGGCGTGGCGCTGCTGTTCGCCTCGCAGGTCGCCAACACGAGCCTGGATAGCTCAGTACAGCGTCTGACGACCGGCATCGTCGGGCACATGCGGTTTCAGATTGCCGCCCGCGATAGCCATGGCTTCGACGAATCGCTCCTGCCGGCAATCGCGAAGCTTCAGGGTGTCCAGGCAGTCGTGCCCGTGCTCGAGCAGAGCGCGAATCTCGTGGGACCGTCCGGTGAGCGGTCGGTCGACCTGGTCGGCACTGACCCTCGCCTCGCCAGCCTTGGGGGAAGCATCGCACGCCATCTCAATCACGTATCT
Organism: uncultured Solirubrobacteraceae bacterium; assembly: GCA_963717665.1. GTDB lineage: Bacteria > Actinomycetota > Thermoleophilia > Solirubrobacterales > Solirubrobacteraceae > Palsa-744. The sequence continues at coordinate 982,988 of OY970348.1, read as the reverse complement.
CTGACCGGGGCGGGCGTGTTGACGATCTCGGCATCGATCGCGCGAGACATCGGTATCACTTCGATACGGCCCGTCACCGTTCAAATTGGCTCGGGCGAGTCGAGAGTGCTGCTGATTCCTCAATCGCTGGCGAAGGGCACGCAATCGCTCGGCGAAAGCCCGATTGCGCTTGCGCCGCTGCGTACTGTGCAGAGGCTCTCAGGCCTATCCAAGCGGCTCACGAGCGTTTACGTGCGCTCGCCGCCTCGACTGGATAAGTCAATGCGGGCGAGCTTGAACCGGCTGGCCGGGGGACGGCTGAACGTACGTTCAGCCGACATCACCACAACGTTGTTTCGGCGAGCGGCCGGTCCGGTGGATCAGTCAACCGGCCTGTTCTCCGCCTTGAGTGCGCTCGTGGGGTTTCTTTTCGCATTCAACGCGCTGATGCTCACCGTTTCCCAGCGTAGAAGCTTGATTGAAGATCTGAGGCTGGATGGCTACACGCGAGGGATGATCGTTCAGGTCCTGACACTCGATGCGCTCGTGCTCGGCGTGATCGCGTCAGCGCTTGGCCTGCTGCTCGGCGAGGTTCTGTCGGTGGCGTTGTTCAGCTCGAGTCCCGGCTATCTGTCCTTTGCATTCCCAATCGGCGCCGAACGGATCGTCACGTGGAAGAGCATCGCGTTCGCCGTGCTGGGCGGCATGCTCGCGGCCGGGGCTGGGGTGCTTGCGCCATTGCAGGCGGCGATTGTCGAGCGCCCGATGCGAGTCGCGCGGACTTCGAGGATTCCTCGGCGTGGACGGTCCGGCTTGCTGCTCGCGACGGCCTTCGTGCTTCTCGTGGGCACCACGATCATCTTGCTGGAAGCGCCCCAGGCCGCGATCGTCGGCATCGTCAGTCTCACCGCCGCTCTGCTGCTTTGCCTGCCCGCATTTCTCGACATCGCCATAGGTGGCGGAGAACGGCTGCAGCGCATGATGAGCGGGGCGGCCTCCTATCTGGCCTTGATCGAGTTGCGATCGCGCGTACACCGCTCGCGATCGCTCGCAATCACCGCCACGGGGGCCATTGCCGTCTTTGGCAGCGTCTCGATTCAAGGCGCCCGCGGCAATCTCAAGCGTGGCCTCGACGCCTCGGCGCGGGGCATCGATTCGGGGGCCGGGGTCTGGATAACGCCGCGCGGAACGTCCAACTCGTTCGCGACAACGTCATTCCGGGATGTGTATGGCACGGCGCTGGCGGGGCTGGGAGGCGTGCGTGACGTGACGCTGTACCGGGGTAGCTTCCTCGACTGGGGGAGCCGCCGCGTGTGGGTGCTCGCGCCACCGCGGTCTGATCTCGAGCCGGTGTCTGCCAGCCAGATCGTTACCGGCGATAGCGGTAAGGCCGAGCAGCGCGTTCGCGGCGGCGGATGGATCGTGATGTCGCGCGCGGTCGCAGAGGAACATCACCTCGGCGTCGGGCAGATCTTCACCCTTCCGAGCCCCGAGCCGCTCAGGATGCGTATCGCTGCGCTGACGACCAACCTCGGCTGGTCGCCGGGCGCACTGATCTTGAACGCTGACGACTATGCGCGTGCATGGGGCAGCGCCGACCCGAGCGCCTACCAATTGCAGCTCGCACCAGGCGTCTCGCCGGTGGCAGTCAGCCGAGCCGCCGGGCGCGTTCTCGAACGAAGGGTCGCGTCGGCGACAGACGCCTCGCCCGTACCCGGCCCCCCCGTGGTGACGGCCGAATCGGGGGTGCCAACTCCGCTGCAGGCCGAAACGGTGACCGCTCGCGAGCGGCTCCATGAAGCGCAGGCCGCCCAAGGGTTGTCGCGGCTGACACAGATCAGGACCCTCGTACTGATCGCAGCCGTGCTTGCGATGGCGGCGGCGATGGGCGCGATGATCTGGCAGCGCAGGGGCCGGCTGGCCGACATGAAGGTGGACGGCTTCAGCCGCCTTGTGCTGTGGAAGGCGCTGCTGTGGGAGAGCGCGATCCTGCTCGGCGTCGGCTGTGCCGTCGGGGCGGTGTTCGGCCTATACGGGCAGCTGCTGTTGACGCGAGCTTTGTCGGTCGTCAACGGGTTCCCTGTGATCGAAGGATCGCCGCTGCCGGCGGCGCTCGGGAGCTTCGCGCTGATTACGGCCGTGGCGGTGGCGATCGTCGCTCTGCCCGGCTACTTCGCAGCCCGCGTGCGTCCAGCGGTCGGCTCACAGGAGTGATTCCAGCGGACGACTTGCATGCGAAAAGAGACGACCGATGCGCCGACTACTATCCGGGAAAATTCCGATGCATGGATAGATGTCCGACCCCCTCCCACTCTCTCCGAGGCAGGTTTGGGCCCTTTTGGCTGCCGCCTCACGCGAGTTGCTATGGGGGCTGCGTGCGGTGTCGCGCGAGGTTCGCGTGTGGCGTGAGCGTGCGCTGCAGATCCCCGACGAAGCCATTCGCGAGGACGCTCTTCGTTCGATCGCGCACAAGCGGGGACACACCGATGGCGCTGCGCTGTTCTGGATTCTCCCGCGCAGGAGGAATCACGACCTGCTGCAACTGCTCGTCACCTATGAGCTGATCTGGGACTTTCTTGACTGCCTGAACGAGCGCGGTGCGAGCGAGGGGACCGCTAACGGTCGACAACTGCATCGGGCCCTCGCCGAGGCGCTCGACCCAGCGGCTCCGATCTCGGACTACTACCGCTACCACCCGTGGCGAGACGACGGCGGCTATCTGCAATTGCTCGTGGAATCCTGTCGCCGAAGTTGTGCGTCACTTCCCTCCTACGGGCGCCTACGCCCCTTGGTGCTGCGTGAAGCGCGCCGTGCGCAGGTGCTGGCGCTCAACCACGATCTGGATCCCGGAGGGCGGGACGCTTCACTGCGGGCATGGGCGCGACGCGAGTTCGCCGGCGAGCGCAGATTGAGCTGGTTCGAGCTGAGCGGCGCAGCAAGTGCATCGGTCACGATCCACGCCTTCCTCGCGCTTGCTTCGGAGCCGGACTGCTCGGAGATCGAGATACGGCGCACGTGCGCGGCGTATTTCCCCTGGATGTCTGCCGCCACGACGATGCTCGACAGTTACGTCGATCAAGCCGAAGACATCGTGAATGGAGATCATCGCTACATCGCCCACTACGCAACCGTGCAACTTGCGGACGAACGCGTGCGCGAGCTCGTGACGCGGTCGGCAACGGAGGCACGCCGCCTGCGCCATGGCCACCGCCATGCGGTGATCACAGCCTGCATGGTCGCGATGTACCTCTCGAAGGACAGCGCTCGCACCCCCGCTATGCGCGCGAGTACCGCGAGCTTCGTCAATGCGGGGGGCTCGTTGACCCGCCTGCTGCTGCCGGTGCTGAGACTCTGGCGAATCGTCCTTTCGCAAAGAGCGTAAAGCAATTTGTCGGTGTTCCCGGAGTTTCCGCATATTGCAAGCACTAGTCAGAACTGAATATTCAGGAAAGCCTTAGCGCGCGTGCAGAGAATCGGCATCATTCGGCCAACGCGATGATGGATGAGAACGGAACCCAAGTCTTGCCGGCCAGGAGAGAGAAGCCGCGCCGCTCGCGGCGCGCGAAGGCGGGCGCTGCGGGGGCTGCATCCAAAGCCGCGTCGTCTCGCCAGTGGCAGCGAGCCGGACGCCCGACGCGGCGTTCGGCTCGCACCGATGGCGAGCCCGGCGGCGACGCCGTGCTGATCGAGCTGTCCAAGTCACAGGTCGACCAAGTCGTTCGCAGCGCAGGCCAGGGCGGGACATTGTCGGTCTTGCTCTCAGCGGTCAAGGATCCGCAGTGGCCGCTGTCGCTCGACTCGGAGGAGTGGTCCTACCCGGCCCAGCTGGACGATCGTCGCCTCTCTCGCTCGCTGCTTTCTGGCCTGCTCGTGCTGTCCTGCTTCCCCGCCGACGGCGGGTACCTCGGGATCGCCGAACTGGCACGAATGCTCGACATGAACACGAGTACCACCCACCGTTATGTCACGACGCTATTGGCGGTCGGGCTGCTGGAGCGCAATCCAGGCACCCGCAAGTACCGTCTCATCGCGCAGTAGCTGGGGCGATTTGCCCACGCGACCGCGGCGTGAGGGCCGCGGCTGCCCGCGTCCACAGTCAGGCTCGCTCAGAGCTTGCGCCGCAGCCGCTCGGCGATCTGCCGGACGCCGGCCAGATCGACCTCGTCGCTGAACTGAAACGGCACGCTGGCGACGTCGAATCCGCGGCGTCGCAGACGGGCGAGCTGATTGTGCTGAGCGCGCGCCCGCTCGGAAATAGCACGGGCGGCAGCCGCGGCTGCCTGCACCGTTGCGCCATCGTCGCCGGCTGTGCCTGCCGACAGACGCGAAGCTGCCTGCACTCCGCGTGAGCGCTTGGCCTGGGCGGTCGCGCTGCGTGGCTGTTGCGCCCGGTTGGCCCGCGCGGTCAGCGATGAGAGCTGCTCGAGCTCGCCTGCATCGAAGCGCTGCGGCAGCGTGCCGTTGACCACCACCGCGCGCAGCTCTCGACCGAGCTGCTCGCCGAGCCTTCGCTGCAGCTCGAGTGTCTCGGTGACGGCCAGCTCGCTGGCGTGCGCGACCGCGATGTAGTCCGAGCGCTCGGCGTCCTGCAGCAGCTGCTGCAGCCGCTCGGCCTGCCCCGCGATCGGCCCGACGCGCGCGATCGCGCCGAACGTGCGCGGCGAGTCGAGCATGCCGAGCGCGTGCCCGGTGGCGGGGGCGTCAAGCACGACCATGTCGTAGCTGCGCCCGCGGCCTCGCCAGCGCTTGCCCTGCGTCAGCTCCCAGATCTTGACCATGCTGACGAGCTCTTTTGCCCCCGGAGCGGCGGCAGCGAAGTACTGAAAAGTGCTGCTGGAGGCGAGCACGCGCCCGGAGACGCGCCCGCCGAGCGATTGCAGCCATTCCATCAGCGCCCGGTCGGGGTCGATCGAAAGGCTCCACAACCCCTCCTGCAGCTCGGTCTCGTCGCCTGGCTCGGACTCGCCGACGCCGAATAGTGCGCGCAGCCGGCTCTGCTCACCGACCTCGGCCACGATCGTGCGCAGGCCACGCTCTGCGGCCAGCAACCCGAGCGCAGCAGCGAGTGTGCTCTTGCCGACGCCGCCCTTTCCGCTGACGACGAGCAGTTCGCGGTCGAAGATCGAGCTCATACCGGCTTCAGTGTGTCTGAAAATCGGGGTGATGCACGCTCGAGCGCCGACGCGGGGTGCTCGACCTACAATCGTGCGGATGAGCCCAGCGCTGCCAGTGGAGCCGATTGACGAGCGCCTCGTCTATGACGAGCGCGGCCTCGTGCCCTGCGTGGTGCAGGACTGGAACAGCGGCGAGGTGCTGATGCTCGCGTACATGAACGAGACGGCACTCGCGCGGACCCGGGAGACCGGCGAGCTGCACCTGTACAGCCGCTCACGCGACGAGCTGTGGCACAAGGGTGCGACGAGCGGGAACGTGCAGCTCGTCAGGGCGTTGCGCGCCGATTGCGACGGCGACACCGTGCTCGCGCTCGTCGAGCCCACCGGTCCGGCCTGTCACACCGGCGAGCGCACGTGCTTTCACCGTGGAGAGCTGGCGCCTGCGCCGAGCGAGGTGCTGCCCGGCCTCGAGCGCACGATCGGTGAGCGCGCCGGCAGTCGTCCGGCCGGCTCCTACACGGTCGAGTTGCTCGAGGACCCACAACTGGTCGGCGCGAAGGTGATGGAGGAGGCCGAGGAGGTCGCGCGCGCGGCGCGTGAGGAGTCCGACGAGCGCGTCGATGAAGAGGCGGCCGATGTCATCTACCACCTGCTCGTGCTGATGCACGGCAGGGGGCGTTCGCTTGCCGACGCCGAGCGGGTGCTCGATGAGCGTCGCCGCTGAGGCGCTGACAGATGCGCCGCGCGTGGAGCCGAGCCTCGCCGAGGCGCGCGCCCTGTCCGCGCGCCACAACCTGATCCCGCTGCGTCACAGCTTCATCGACGACTGCGAGACGCCCGTCTCGGCATTTCTGAAGCTGCGCGAGCTGGCGCCCGGCGAGCCGGCGTTCCTGCTGGAGTCGGCCGAGCAGGGACAGCGTGTCGGGCGCTACTCGTTCATCGGCATTCGCCCGCGCACGGTACTGCGCTGGTCGCTTGGCGACGCGGGCGATCCATATGCGCTGGCGGCTGATGCAGTTGCCGGGTTTGACCAAGTGCTCCCCGGGGAGGAGGCCCCGCCATTCACAGGCGGGGCGGTCGGCTTCTTTGGCTATGACCTCGTGCGCACGGTGGAGCCGCTCGGCGAGCCCAACCCTGACGCTCTGGGGCTGCCGGACATGGCGCTGATGCTGACCGACCTACTGGTCGTATTCGATCACCTCAAGCACACGATCACGATCCTTGCCAACGCCGACGTGCAGGCTGAGCCCGACATCGAGCGGGCCTACAGCGCCGCGGTGCGCGCGATCGCAGAAGTCCGCGCGCAGCTGACCGGGCCCGTTCCGCGTCCTGAGCGTCCCGAGGGAAGTCGCTCCCATCCCGAGTTCCACTCGAACATGACGCGCGAGCGCTTCGAGGCGATCGTCGCGCGGATCATCGAGTACATATACGCCGGGGACGCGTTCCAGGTCGTCCCCTCGCAACGCTTCTCGGCCCCGGTGCCCGTCGAGGCGTTCTCGATCTACCGCGGCCTGCGTGCTGTCAATCCGAGCCCGTACATGTACTACCTGGACTTCGGCGACTTCCAGGTGGCCGGCGCGAGCCCCGAGCCGCTGCTCACGGTCAACGGGCGGCACGTCAGCACGCGCCCGATCGCAGGTACGCGCCATCGCGGCGCCACGCCCGAGGAGGATCGGCGGATCGCGGGAGAACTGCTCGCCGACGAGAAGGAGCGAGCCGAGCACGTGATGCTCGTGGATCTCGGGCGCAACGACCTCGGCCGTGTCTGTGAGTACGGCACGGTCGTCGTCGACAGGCTGATGGAGGTCGAGTCCTACAGCCACGTGATGCACATCGTCTCCGAGGTCTCGGGAACGCTGCGCGAGGACGTCGGTGCGATGGACGCGCTGCGTTCGGTGCTGCCCGCCGGGACGTTGTCCGGTGCGCCGAAGGTACGCGCGATGCAGATCATCGACGAGCTCGAGCCGGTCAAGCGGGGCGGCTACGGCGGCGCGATCGGCTACCTCAGCTACGGCGGCGACCTCGACACGGCGATTCACATCCGCACGGTCGTCGTCAAGGACGGGGTCGCGCACGTGCAGGCCGGCGGTGGCACGGTCGCCGACGCCAAGCCGGCCTACGAGTACGAGGAGTCCGTCGCCAAGTCCAACGCCGCCCGGCGCGCGATCGAGCTCGCCTGCGAGCAGCCCGAATGGCCATGAGCACAAGCGGAGCTTCCATGAGGGTCCTCGTCCTCGACAACTACGACTCGTTCACGTACAACCTGGTCCAGTACTTGGGCGAGCTTGGCGCGGACGTGAACACGGTGCGCAACGACCGCGCGAGCGTCGATCAGCTGCTCGCCGCCTCATACGACCGCTGCGTCGTCTCGCCGGGGCCGTGCACGCCGGACGAGGCGGGGATCACGCTCGAGCTCGTACGCCGGATGCCCGAGTCGGGGGTGCCGACGCTCGGTGTCTGCCTCGGTCATCAGGCGCTCGCGCAGGCATTCGGCGGTCGCGTGCGCCTGCACGACCCGGTGCACGGCAAGGCGACGACGATCGAGCACGACGGCCGAACGATCTTCGCCGGCGTCAGCTCGCCGCTCACGGTCGGGCGGTACCACTCACTCGTCGTCGATCCTCAGCTGCCCGATTGCCTGGAAGAATCGGCGCATGGGGGGGACGTGGTGATGGGGGTACGCCATCGCGAGCTGCCGGCCGAGGGCGTGCAGTTTCACCCGGAGTCGGTGCTCACGGCCGAGGGCAAGACGCTGCTGGCGAACTTCCTCGGCGAGCGCTGATGCCCAACCCGATCCTCACACGCGCGATCGACGCGCTCGCCTCGCGCAGGGACCTGAGCGCCGATCAGACCTCGGAGGTGCTCGCCGAGATCATGCACGGCGAGGCCTCGGAGACGCAGATCGGCGCGTTCCTGATCGCGCTGCGCACGAAGGGCGAGACGGTCGAGGAGCTGGCGGGCCTGGCGCGCACGATGCGAGAGCTCGCGGCGCATGTGCCGACTTCGCGCGAAGACCTGCTCGACACGGCCGGCACGGGCGGTGGGCGACGCACCTTCAACGTCTCGACGACTGCTGCGTTGATCGCCGCCGGAGCGGGCTGCGCGGTCGCCAAGCACGGCAACCGCTCTGCGACCAGCTCCTCCGGCTCGGCCGATCTGCTTGAGGCGCTCGGCGCACGGATCGACCTGGCCCCCGACGGGGTCGCGCGCTGCATCGAGGAGGCCGGCTTCGGCTTCATGTTCGCTCCCGCGCATCACCAGGCGACCCGCTACGTCGTGCCCGTCCGCCGCGAGCTCGCGGTGCGCACGATCTTCAACTTCCTCGGTCCGCTGACGAACCCCGCCGGCGCCCGGCGCCAGGTGATCGGTGTCTCAGACCCTGCGTTCGTCGAGACGATCGCAGGGGCGCTGGCACGCCTGGGCGTCGACCGTGCGCTGGTCGTCTCATCCGAGGACGGCCTGGACGAGCTCTCGATTGCAGCCGCGACGAAGGTCATCGAGGTCAACGGCCATCGGCTCGAGCGCTACACGCTCGCGCCCGGCGACGTCGGCCTCGAGCAGTCCAGCCCGGAGGAGTTCGAGCGCGATTGCGCCGGCGGCACGCCCGAGCAGAACGCAGATGTTACGCGCGCGATCCTCGGCTACGGGGCAGGTGCCGAGCCGGCGCAGGGCGCGCCCGCGACAGCCGTCGCGCTCGCCGCGATCAACGCCGGCGCTGCGATCTACGCGGCCGGCGCGGTCGCCTCGATCGCGGAGGGTGTCGAGTCGGCGCGCGCGGCGCTCGCCGACGGCGCCGCCGCCGAGGCGCTCGGTCGTTACGTGCGCGCGAGCCACGCCAACGCGCCGAGCGGAGTCGCGCCGTGAGCGCCGCGCGGCCTTCGGTACTGGCGCGGATCCTGCAGAGCACGCGCGAGCAGCTGCAGCAGCGCAAGCATGGGCTCTCGCCCGAGCAGCTTCGCCGCAGCGCCACGGAGCGCCCGGCCGCGGCCCGTGGCTTTCGCGCCGCCCTCGCGCAGCCCGGGATCTCGGTGATCGCCGAGTTCAAGCGGCGCTCCCCTTCGGCCGGGACGCTGCGCGAGGGAGCCGACCTGGCCGAGCTCGTGAGCGCATACGAGCGGGGCGGCGCCAGCGCGCTGTCGGTGCTCACCGAGGAAGCCAACTTCGCGGGCTCGCTCGAGGATCTACGCGCCGCGCGAGCGCAATGCCTGCTGCCTGTCCTGCGCAAGGACTTCATCATCGATGGCTATCAGCTGCTCGAGGCCCGCGTGGCTGACGCGGACGCCGTGCTGCTGATCGTCGCGGCGCTCTCCGACTCTGAGCTGTCCGCGCTTCACGAGCAGGCACGCGCTCTCGGCATGGATGTTCTCGTCGAGGTCCACGATCGCGACGAGCTCGATCGTGCGCTTGCCGTGGGCGCCGAGTTGATCGGGGTGAACAACCGTGACCTGCGCGACTTCAGCGTTGACCTGCAGCGCACGATGCATCTGCGCGGCGCGATACCCGACGGCGTGCTCGTCGTGTCGGAGTCAGGGATCGGCTCCAGCGAGCAGCTGCGCGAGCTCGAGCGCGAGGGAGTCGACGCCGTGCTCGTCGGTGAGTCGCTGATGCGCGCCGCCGAGCCCGAGCAGGCGCTGCGGGCGCTGCTCGGCGAGCCCGTCGCGGGCGGGTCGAAGTCCGCCTGAGAGGCGCAAGCGCCCGGGTCGGCCTTCAGATCTGCGATATGAACCTTTTAGACACACCGACACCAGGCTTTATTTCGCCTTCATAGGTCGTCCCGATCATCCATTGACATGAAGCGCTCGTTCGCAATCCCTTTCATCTCCGCACTGCTCGGTGGCGCGATCGTCGTCGCCGTCGTCGCTGCCTTCGGCGGACTCGACGGCTCCGAGAAGACGATCACGACCGTCCAGGCGGCCCCGATCGCCCCGTCCAACGCCTCGCAACAGAGCAAAGGGCTCACGCCGCACGACATCTACGTCAAAGACGCGCCGGGCGTGGCCTTCGTGACCTCGACGATCGTGCAGAAAAGCGAATCGCCGTTCAACCTCTTCGGCGGCGAACAGCAGCGCCAGGGGCAGGCGACGGGCTCGGGCATCGTGATCGACAACAACGGGACCGTGTTGACCAACTACCACGTGGTGGAGAATGCGATCAAGGTCACGGTCAGCCTCGAAAAGGGCAAGACGGTCAACGCACAGGTCGTCGGCAAGGATCCGTCCAACGATCTCGCCGTGCTGCGCATCCATCCCGACGGCCTGCAGTTGCATCCGCTCACGCTGGGCAACTCCGCGGGCGTTCAGGTGGGTGACCCGGTGCTCGCGATCGGCAACCCGTTCGACCTCGAACGCACGCTCACGACAGGCGTGATCTCCGCTCTGCAGCGTCAGATAACCGCGCCCAACGGCTTCGCGATCGACAACGTGCTGCAGACCGACGCGCCGATCAACCCGGGCAACTCGGGCGGACCGCTGCTCGACGACTCGGGGCAGGTGATCGGCATCAACTCGCAGATCGAGACCGGCGGATCGGGTGGCGGCAGCGTCGGCATCGGCTTCGCGGTGCCGATCAACACGGCCAAGTCCGAGATCGACGAGCTCGAGAAGGGTGGCACGGTGCGTGGCGCGTACATCGGCCTGACCTCGCTGACGATCGACGGATCGCTGGAGGCGCTCAACCTCCCCGTCAAAAGCGGCGCGCTCGTGCAGAGCGTGCAAAAGGGCACGCCGGCCGAAAAGGCGGGCATTCGCGGCGGCACGGTCAACGGCAGCGTCGAAAACGGCCAGGTCGCGGTCGGCGGCGACATCGTCGTCTCGATCGAGGGCAAGGCCGTGAAGAGCTCCGAAGACCTCGCGGCGGACGTCGCCGCCAAGAAGCCGGGTGACACCATTTCGGTCGGGCTGCTGCGCGGCAACGGCAAAGGCGGCTACGAACACAAGACGGTGAGCGTCAAGCTGGCGAGCCGTCCCAATTCGGTGCCCAACCCGACCACGCCCGAAGGCTAGGCGGACCGCTACCGTTGGGGGCGTGAGCGACGCTCCCCCACAAGTGAAGATCTGCGGGATCACGAATCTCGCCGACGGTGAGCTCGCGGTCGAGCTGGGCGCTTGGGCGCTTGGGATGATCTTCTACGAGGCGAGCCCGCGCCGCTGCTCGACGGCCGAGGCCGAAACGATCGCCTCGGCGCTGCGGCGCAGGGTCGAGCTGTGCGGCGTGTTCGTCAACGCGCCGCTCGAGCAGGTCGTGGCGCAGAGCGAGGCCGTGGGGCTGACGCTGCTGCAGTTCAATGGTGACGAGGGGCCTTCGTTCTGCGGCGAGGCTGCGCGCCGCACCGGAGCGCGGGTGATCAAGGCCGTGCAGGTGTCGATGGCCGGGGACGTGCGCGACCTCGAGCGCTTCCACGTCGACTTCCACCTGCTCGACGCGCGAGCCAAGGAGCCGGGCAGGCAGGGGCTGCGGGGCGGCACCGGAGAGACGTTCGACTGGACGCTCGTGCGCGCGCGCCGCTCGAAGGTGCCCTTGATCCTCAGCGGCGGCCTGACCGCCGAGAACGTCGCCGCGGCGATCGCCGCGACCGCGCCGTATGCGGTCGACACGGCCAGCGGCACCGAGTCCGCGCCGGGGCGCAAGGATCCGGACAAGCTGCGCGATTTCTTCGCGGCGGTTGCGAGCACCGAGCAGCCGGCGCCCGCGATGGCCGGCGGTAACGCGTGAGCGAGGTACGGGAGGACTCCTCGGTCGAGCACCACTTCGGCCCCTACGGCGGTCAGTTCGTGCCCGAGACGTTGATGCCGGCACTGGCCGAGCTCGAGCGGGCCTGGATACAGGCGCGCGCCGACGACGCCTACCAGGCCGAGTTGAAGGCGCTCCTGCGTGACTACGCCGGGCGGCCGAGCCCGCTCTACCGTGCGCGACGGATCTCAGAGCGCGTGGGTCGCTCTGTCTACCTCAAGCGCGAGGACCTCAACCACACCGGCTCGCACAAGATCAACAACGCGCTCGGGCAGGCGCTGCTGGCCAAGCGGATGGGCAAGCGGCGGGTGATCGCCGAGACGGGGGCCGGTCAACATGGCGTCGCCACGGCGACCGTCTGCGCGCTGCTCGATCTGGAGTGCGTCGTCTACATGGGCGTCGAGGACACGCGCCGCCAGCGCCCCAACGTCCAGCGCATGGAACTGCTCGGCGCAACGGTCAGACCAGTCGAGGCGGGCGCGCAGACGCTGAAGGAGGCCACCTCGGCGGCGATCCGCGACTGGGTCACGAACGTGCAGGACACGCACTACGTGATCGGCTCGGCCGTCGGCCCGGCGCCCTATCCAGCGCTCGTTCGCGACCTGCAGCGAGTGATCGGCGACGAGGCGCGCGCACAGCTGCTGCAGGCCGAGGGCAGGCTGCCCAGGCGCGTCGTGGCGTGCGTCGGCGGCGGCTCCAACGCGATCGGCACGTTCGCCGCGTTCATCGACGATCCGCAGGTCGAGCTGATCGGCGTCGAGGCCGCCGGCGAGGGGATCGACACGCCGCGCCACGGGGCGCCGCTGACGGTCGGTGGGCGGCCCGGCATCCTGCACGGGTCGCGCTCAGCGGTGATGCAGGACGAGGAGGGTCAGATCGTCGAAGCTCACTCGATCTCCGCGGGTCTGGACTATCCGGGCTCCGGTCCGCAGCACGCGCACCTGCGCGACAGCGGTCGCGCTCGCTATGTCGCGGTGAGCGATGCGCAGGCGCTCGAGGCGTTCAAGCAGGTTGCGCGTCTGGAGGGCATCATCCCGGCGCTCGAGACGGCCCACGCGCTTGCCTGGGTGCTGGCGCAAGAGGACGGCGAGCTCGACCTCGTCTGTCTCTCCGGTCGCGGCGACAAGGACCTCGCCGAGGTTCTCGCCAGCGCATGAGCACGCAGGCGAGCACCACGGGTGTGCAGCGCATCGCCGACGCGTTCGCAAACGTGCACGGCAGCGCCGCGCTGATGCCCTACCTGATGGCCGGCTACCCGACGCTCGAGCAGTCGGTGGCGATCGGCGAGGCCTGCGTGCAGGCCGGCGCCGACCTGCTGGAGCTTGGCGTCCCCTACAGCGACCCGCTCGCCGACGGGCCGGTGATCCATGAGGCGGGGACGCGCGCGCTCGCGGGCGGCGCGAGCGTGGGCGGTGTGCTCGAGGTCGCGCGCGCGCTCGCGCCGAGCGTCCCGGTCGTGCTGATGTGCTACGCCAACATGGTCTTCGCCCCGGGTGTCGAGGCGTTCGTCGAGCGCCTCGCGCGCACAGGGGCGTGCGGACTGATCGTGCCCGACCTGCCGCTCGAGGAGGCGGGAGAGCTGCGCGAGGCCTGCGAGCGGTGGGGGCTCGCACTCGTGCAGCTGGTGGCGCCCACCACGACGCCCGAGCGTCTGCGCACGATCGGGGCGGCAGCGCGCGGTTTCCTCTACACGGTCTCGGTCGTCGGCACGACCGGCGAGCGCGACGCGCTGCAGGATCACTTCGCCGAGGTCGTCGCGCGAGCGAAGGCGAGCACGGAGGTGCCGGTCGCGCTCGGCTTCGGCATCAGCACGCCCGAGCAGGCGGCGCAGGCGGCGGCGGCCGGCGCCGACGGCGTGATCGTCGGCACGCGGCTCGTGCGGGCGGCCGGCGAGGCCGAGGATCCCGCCGGGGCGGTCGGCGCGCTCGTGGCCGAACTGGCGGCCGGCCTGGCGGCGACCGACCGACCGACGGCAAGCTAGGATTCGCCCGGCATGGGATTCATCCTCACCGTCACGGCCGGGCTGATCGTGTGGATCGTCTTGTGGGCGCTTGGAGCGAAGGGCTTTGACTCGTTCATGCTCACGACGGCGATCATCCTCGTCGGCGCATCGCTGAAGATCCTCTCCGGCTACCTCCCGGGCCGTCGCAGCTAGTCCGGCCGGTGTGCGTGCGCTGGCTGTGCCTGGCCGCCCTCGCCGCGACCGCGACCGTGCTCGCCGGTTGTGGAGGCGTGGGCGTCTCCGGCGCGAGCGAAGCGACGGGCAATCAGCTGGCCGTCTACTCGAGCCTGCCGCTGCAGGGCCCCGCGGCCGCGAGCTCGGCTGAAATCGTCGACGGTGAGCGGCTGGCCCTCTCCCAGGCCGGTGGCCACGTCGGCAAGTTCAAGGTCGGCTACGTCTCGCTCGATGACGCCAACCCGCAGAGCGGCAAGCTCGACCCCGAAGCGACCTCGACGAACGCCAAGACGGCTGCGCAGGACACGAGCACGATCGCCTACCTCGGCGAGCTCGGCTCTGCCGCGACGGCCGTCTCGCTGCCGCTGATCAACGCCGCCGGAATCCTGCAGGTGAGTCCGAGCAGCCCGTACGTCGGGCTGACCTCCTCACTCGACGCCGGGCAGGACGAGCCGGAGCGCTTCTATCCGAGCGGCAAACGCAGCTTCGGGCGCCTGCAGCCCGGCGACCCGGGCCAGGCGGATGCCCAAGTGCAGCTGATGCATGCCCTCGGCGTGCACAAGCTGTACGTGCTCGACGACCAGGACCCGTTCTTCGTGCCGCTCGCCGAAATCGTCTCAGCCGAAGCCCAGCATGCAGGCATCGCGCTCGTGGCGCACGACAGCATCCTCGCGACGGCGCCGACCTCGGCCGCCTACGCGGGGGAGGCCGAAAAGATCGCGCGCGCCAAGCCCGACGCCGTGTTCTTCGCCGGCGGCGTCCAGGCGGGAACTGCTGCGCTCTGGCGCGCGCTGCACCGCGCCGACCCGAAGCTGCGGCTGCTCGGGACGAGCGCGCTGGAGGAACCGGCGTTCACGGGCGCGATCGGGGCGGCCGGCTCGCAGAGCTATCTGACGACGCCGATCCTGCCGCTCGCCGACTACCCGCCGGCAGCGGCCCGCGTGCTCGCCGACTACCGGCGCCAGTTCGGGGGTCGGCCGGGTCCCTATGCGCTGTACGGGTATGAGGCGATGAGCGTCGTGCTCGACGCGATCCGCCGCGCGGCAGAGCGCGGCAACGATCGCCAAACGGTGATCGATCGCTTCTTTGAGACGAAGGATCGCCACTCGGTGCTCGGCACCTACTCGGTGCTGGCGAGCGGCGAAACGACGCTCTCGCGCTATGGCGTGGATCGCGTCAGCGACCGGCGCGCCGTGTTCTACCGCGCCTTCGACCTGCGCTGAGCCTCGGTGCCCCACCGAGCAGCGGGCTCAGCCGCTGCCCTGCAGCCCGAGCACGAGACGGAAGCGTTCGATCCCGCCGCCGAGGCTCTTGCCGCCGCCGGAGAGAGTGCCGAGCGCTCGCAGGTAGGGCACGAGCGGAGCGATCGTGGGGTCTTCGCTGAGGCCGACCCCTTCGAGCAGGCCGAGCAGCGTCGGGAATTCGACGAGCACGCTCGGCTTGATCCCTTCTCCGAGGGCGGCTGAGGCGGTGGCGTAGGAGGTCGCGCCGGAGAGCGTGCCCGACGGGTTGAGCGCCGCTTCGACGGATTGTTCGCCGAGCCCGATCACGAACTTCGTGTTGCCCGCGGAATCGCGGCCGTCGGCGATGTCGAGCTCGACGGGGAGCCCGCTCAGATGCACGGCCACGGCGGCATCGGTGCCCGCAATCGAGCTGCGCTGCACCGAGCCGCCGCCCTGGCGCAGCATCGCGCCCAGCTTGGCCACCGCAGCACGCGAGCGCGCGGGGCTCTTCGATTCGATCACGATCCCGCCCCGCAGTTCGAGCAGGCCGCTGCCCGAGGCGAACAGGCCGGCCGAGCCCATCCAGCTGGCGAAGTCGCGCTTGGTCTCGGCCGTGTTCGCCCCGAGCACGGTCAGCGGCTTGAGCAGCCCTTCGACGAGCCCGGGCACGCTCAGCCCTGCGCTCGGCGCCGAGTTGCTCGACCCGGTCAGCAGGCTGCCGAGCGAGCTGAGCCCCTGCAGCGCATGCGCGTTCGTGCTGAGCGTGCCGCCGAGGTCGCTCAGGCCGACGGCGAGCCATGATTCGCCGGGGAGTTCGCCCAGTGCCCGCGAGGCGTCGGGACTCGAGCCGAGCAACCCGCCCGACCCGCCTGTCGTGATACCGCCGCTGTCGGGCGCGGCTGCGTCGACATCGAGGGCGAAGGAGCTGCTCGTGGGCACCAGCGATACGTTCAGCAGGCGCTGGCCGGCGAGCAGCGCGAGCGCCGAGGCGGTGCCCGGGGCTTGCGACTTGCTCGCGCCTTCGCTGACGGCGCCGGGGTTGGCGTACAGGTGCGCGAGAGCACCGCCCGGGGCAACGGCCTGCAGCTTGGAGTAGCCGGGCGAGCGGGCGAGAGCGAGGCTGCTGTCCGAGGTCGTGTCGATCACGGAGCGAAGCCCCGGCTCGGTGCCGAGCACGGCCAGCCGCGCGACGATGCCGAAGGCGAGCGCCGTTGCCAACTTGGTAGGAGACGCCGTGATAGCTGACCGTGTGCGCACCGGCCCGCTTCGCGAGCGCCTGTAGGAACGAGCGCGCCTTCGCCGTGTCGCGCGTGTCGAGCACGATCGCGCCGTCGATCGAGTGGGCGGCGAACGGGAACGAGCCGCCCGCCGTACCGCCGCCCAGCAGCCCCTGCTGGACGAGCGTCAGCAGGCGGGAGATGGCCGCTTCGCTCGAGCCGCTGGCGGAGCTGATGAGGAACGCGCCGGCGCGCGTGCCGAGCCAGGGGGCGACGTCGCGCTTGTAGTCGAGCGAGCGGAGAGCCGGGCGTCTGCAGCGCGCCGAGCAGGCGCAGGTAGGGGTCGGCCTGGTGAGTGAGCGCGCGCCCGGCCGCGCTTGCCGCCTTCTGCAGCGATCCTTCTGGGTCGCACGATCGCGCCGGCGTAGAGCGCGGCCGATGCCGGCACGGCGCTCGCCGGGTCGACCGAGGTCCCGAGGTGCTCGAGGCCGCAGCCGCTGCCGGCGAGCACGGCCGCCGCGAGCAGGGCGAGCAGGGGCAGCAGCCTGAGCCTCGGAGCCATCGCGGGCGATCGTAGCGGCTGGCATGGCCGGCGAGCCGCGCTTGCCCGACCGCATGCGCTGCGCGACATGCGCTCGGCGTTGCCCTTCGCGCGGAGAAACGCGGCGGCGCTTGGGAGTACGCGAGGACGCATGGCTGCAAGTGCTCTCTCAGCGAGTCGATCTGCACGGCTCCTTGCAAATTCGGCGCAGTCCTCAGCGCAAGGGCCGACGCCCGGAAAGATCCCGCTGAGCAGGCCTTTTCCCAGATTCGACGACGATCGAGCGGGCTAGTGGGAGAAAATGTGCAATTAGGGTTGCGTTGTGGGAGGAAGTGGGGTATCTTCGCCCGCAGCGAGCCGGGGTGGAGGGGCTCCTCCCACTCCTCCACCTCGGCTCGGTAATCAATTTTGGAGTCTCCCAAGTGGCCCCCTTTCGTGGCACGTTCGACCATACGCTCGACGCAAAGAACCGCCTCACGGTGCCGGCGCGCTATCGAGCGGCGCTCGCCGAGGGGGTAGTGCTCGCGATGCCGGTCGACCTGAAGCCCTGCGTCGGCGTGTGGCATCCGGAGGAGTACGAGCGCTACAGCAAGCGCGCGCTGGCGGAGCTGCCGCCGCTGTCGCCCCGCCTGACCGAGCTCGAGCGCTTCTTCTACGGCAGCTCGCAGGACGCCGATCTGGACGCGGCCGGGCGGATCATGGTGCCGGGCTTCCTCGGCGAGCACGCCCGGCTGCAGAAGGAGGTCGTCGTGGTGGGCGCCGGCGACCGCCTGGAGTTGTGGAGCAAGGACGCCTGGAACGAGCATCGACCGACGCTGCTGAGCGGCGTCGCCGAGATCACGGCAAATGTCGACGACACTGCTTGAGCATGAGACGATCCCAGCGACGCCCCCAGCGCGGGCGGCCGTCGAGCGCTGCCCGCGCCGGAGCGCGCGAGGCCTCGTGCCGTGACGCTCCGATCGGGGCGCGCGGTCATGTCCCGGTGCTGGCCGATGAGCTGCTCGAGCTGCTCGACCCCCAGCCGGGCCAGACGGCGATCGACTGCACGTTCGGCGACGGCGGGCACGCGCGGCTCGTGGCCGAGCGGCTCGGGCGCGGCGGGCACGCTGATCGCGATCGACCGCGACCCACTGGCTGAAGAGCGCTTCGCGGCGCTCGCGCAAGACGTCGAGTGCACGGTGCGCTTCATCCGCGCCGGCTACGCCGAAGCGCTCGAGCTGCTCGCCCGCGAAGGGGTGCGCGCCGACGCGGCGTACTTCGACCTGGGTATGTCCTCGATGCAGGTAGACGCTCGTGAGCGTGGGTTCTCCTATTCGTATGAGGCCCCGCTCGACATGCGCATGGATCCGGCGCAGGAGCTGAGTGCACGGGAGATCGTGCGGCACATGGGACGAGCGGCGCCTGGCGCGCACGCTGCGCGACTTCGGCGAGGAGCGCCACGCGGGCGCGATCGCCCGCGCGATCGTGCGCCGGCGCGCGCAGGCGCCGATCGAGACGACGCTCGAGCTCGTCGAGGCGATCAATTCGGCGCTTCCGGCCCCGGCACGCTTCGCCGGCGGCCATCCCGCCAAGCGCTCGTTCCAGGCGCTGCGGATCGCCGTCAACGACGAGCTCGACCAGCTCGACCGGGCGCTGCCACTCGCGTGGGGCCTGTTGCGCGACGGCGGCGTAATCGCCGGGATCTCCTTCCACTCGCTCGAGGACCGGCGCGTCAAGCGCTTCCTCGCGGCGCGCGCGCAGGGCTGCGTGTGCCCGCCCGATCTGCCCGTCTGCGCATGCGGTCGCGAGCCGGAGGCGGCCTTGCTCACGCGCCGCTCGATCGTGCCCTCGGCGGATGAGGTCGAGCGCAACCCGCGCGCCTCCTCGGCCCGCCTGCGCGCCGCGCGCAAGCTCCGCGAGGAAGAGCCCGAGGGGCAGCGATGACGCCGCCCGCGGCCGCAGCGGCCCCGACAGTAAGGCCGCGCCGCGCCCCGGCACCGCGCGGGCCGCGGCGCATCTTAGGACCGGCACGCCCGGCGACGGTGCCAGGCCGGCCCGCGAGGCGGCGCGACGGCGGAGCAGGCCGGGCTCGTGCTCGGGCTGCTCTCGGCGCTCGAGAGCCTTGCCCAGCACCGTCTGCTCGACCGTCTGATCCGAGGCCGCGTGTGGATCGGGCTGGTCGCGTTCGCGCTGATCGGCATCGTCACGCTGCAGCTCGGGCTGCTCAAGCTCAACGGTGGCATCGGTCGCGCGCTCGAGCACGAGGCGCTGCTGCAGCGCGAGAACGCTGCGCTCAGCATCGAAAACTCTGAACTGGCGGCAGGCACGCGCGTGGAGCAGAGCGCGGCGAAGCTCGGCATGGCATTCGTCCCTGGCGGGGCGCTGCGCTTCCTCCCGACGAGCGGTCACGGCGATCTGGGCAAGGCGGCAGCGGCACTGGCGAGCGCCGCCGATGCGGCTGTCCAGGCACGCGAAGCGAGCGCCGCCGAAGTCGCATCGGCGAGCTCGGCCGAAGCGAGCGAAGGGGAAGCATCGAGCGAATCGGCGGCCTCGTCGGAAGGCTCGGGCGAAGAATCATCCGAAGCGAGCGCCTCCTCGGGGGCCTCCGAAGAAGCAGGCTCGAGCGGTGAAACGAGTGAAACGAGCGCGTCGAGCGAAGCCTCGAGCGGCGAATCGGCGCCCGAAGCGGGGAGCGCCGCGTCGAGTGAAACCGAACCTTCGGGCGGCGAGCGCCGCGAGCTCCTCGGGAGGCTGAGCCGGTGGCGATCGTCCAGCGCCGGATCGGGGGGATCTTCGGGCTGTTCTTCCTCCTGCTTGATCGCTCGCGGGCGGGCGTACGCTGTATCTGGGCGGCCTGAAGGGCAGCAGTCTGCGCAAAGCGGCCGCCACCCAGCAGCTGACCTATGAAGCGGTGCCGGCTCAGCGCGGCTCGATCAGCGATCGCAACGGTCTGGACCTGGCGGTCTCCGAGCCGGCGCAGGACATCTCGGCGACCCCGTACCTCGTGAAGAACCCGCTGCAGACGGCGCAGAAGATCGCCCCGCTGCTGGGCAAGCCCCAGGATCAGGTGCTGCGCCTGCTCTCCGAGCACAGCGGCTTCGTCTACCTCAAGCGCGCGCTGCCGGCGAAACAGGCGCAGCTCGCTGATGGCGCTGAAAATCGCCGGCATCGCCGGTGCTCCGGTGATGCGCCGCGTCTACCCGCGCGGCGAGCTGGCGGCGCAGGTGCTCGGCGTGGTGGGCACCGAAGGCAGCGGGCTGTCGGGCCTTGAGTACTCGCGCAACGCGCTGCTGCACGGACGTACCGGTCAGCGCCACGTTGTCAGCGACGCGATCGGGCAGCCGGTGTCGATCTCCGAACCACACCCCGAGCAGCCGGGCACATCGATCTCGCTGACGCTCGATGCAAATGTCCAGCAGCGCACCGAAGACGTGCTCTCGGCGGTCGGCCGCGTGTTCAGCCCGAAAGACGCGACGGCGATCGTGATGGACCCGAACAGCGGCGCGATCCTGGCGATGGCCAACTGGCCGCGAGTCAACGCGAACGACCCCGCAGGCTCCTCACCGGAAGCGCTGCAGAACCGCGCTGTCGGCTTCGACTACGAACCGGGCTCGACCTTCAAGGCCTTCACGGTCGCGGGCGCTCTGCAACAGGGGCTCGTCACACCGACTTCGAGCTTCTTTGTCCCGGACAAGATCCGGGTGGCCGACCGCACGATCCACGACGACACCGAACACGGCGACGAGACGCTGACGACTGCCCAGATCCTTGCGCAGTCGAGCAACGTCGGCGCGATCGAGATCGGCGCGCGCGAGGGCAAGAACGACTTCTCGCAATGGGTCAGCAAGTTCGGCTTCGGCAAGCGCACGGGAGTCGAGCTGCCGGGCGAGGAAATCGGCCAGGTGCTGCCGGTCGGCAAGTACTCGGGCTCCTCGATGGGCAACCTGCCGATCGGTCAGGGCCAGCTCGTCACGCCGTTGCAGATGGCATCGGCCTACGCGGCGATCGCCAACGGGGGCATCCTGCGCCCGCCGCACATCATCGCCAAGGTGGGCTCGGAAGCGCAGGGCGCGCCTGCCGGGCACCGGGTCATATCGCAGGCCACGGCCGCGTCGCTGCGCCACATGCTCGAGGGCGTGCTCGCGCCCGGCGGCACGGCCAGTGAGGTCTCGATCCCGGGCTATCAGCTCGCGGGCAAGACGGGCACGGCGAGCAAGGTCGACCAGGCCACGGGCGAATACTCCAAAAGCCGCTACGTGGCGTCGTTCATGGGCTTCGCGCCGGCCTCGCACCCGAAGCTGCTGTGCGCGGTGATCGTCGACGAACCGCAGAACGGCTCGATCTTCGGCGGCACGGTGGCCGCGCCGGCGTTCGGGCAGATCATGAGCTTCGCGCTGCCTTACCTGCGCATCCCGCCCGGATAGCATCCAAGTCGATGAGGCTCGACGAGTTGACGGCCGGTCTGGCGCTCGGGGCCACCGGCGATCTCGGCGTCCAGATCATGGGCCTGGCCTACGACAGCCGCGCAGTCAATGGCGGGGAGCTGTTCTTCTGCGTCAGCGGCTTTCAGCGCGACGGCCACGAGTTCGCGCCGCAGGCACTCCAAGCGGGGGCGGCGGCGCTGGTCGTGGAGCGGCACCTGGGACTCGGCGTGCCGGAAGTGCTCGTCGACTCCGCGCGCGCGGCGATGGCCCCGATCGCGGCGCGCTTCTATGGCGAGCCGACGTCGCAGCTGCGCGTCGTCGGGATCACGGGAACGAACGGCAAGACGACGACGGCCTACCTCGTGCGGGCCCTGCTCGAGCAGGCGATGAACGAGCAGTGCGGCCTGCTCGGCACGGTCACCTCGATTGTCGGCGGGCAGCAGCGCGAGGTGACTCGCACGACGCCAGAGGCGATCGACCTGCAGGCGGTGTTCCGCGCGATGCTCGACGGCGGCGACGGGGCGTGCGCGATCGAGGTCTCCTCGCACGCGCTCGAGCTCGGCCGCGCCGACGCGACGCGCTTCGCGGCTGCGATCTTCACGAATTTGACGCAGGATCACCTCGACTTCCACGACACGATGGAGGACTACTTCCTCGCCAAGCGACGCCTGTTCGCCGAGCATCGCCCGGCGCTCAGCGTGATCAACGTCGGCGACCCCTACGGTGCGCGGCTGGCGGCGGAAATCGGCGGTGCGGTCACGTTCGCCGTGCAGGCGCCCGGTGGGGAGCGGCTCGCGGCGGACTACCTCGCCGAAGAGTTGCGCTTCGACTTCGCGGGCGCCGGCTTTGACCTGCGCACGGCGAGCGGAGTGCGCAAGGTGCGCCTGCCGATGCCGGGGAGCTTCAACGTCGCCAACGCGCTCGGGGCGCTGGCGGCGGCGCATGCACTCGGCGGGCAGCTCGAGCCGCTGCTCGGCGCGCTCGAACGCGGCGTTCGCGTCCCAGGTCGCTTCGAGCCGGTCGAGGAGGGCCAGGACTTCGCAGTGCTCGTCGACTACGCGCACACGCCGGATTCGCTTGAGAACGTGCTCGAGGCGGCGCGCGCGCTGATCGAGGCCGGCCGGCAAGAGGCCAGCCGGCAAGAGGCCGGCCGCGACGAGCCCGGCCGCGAGCAGGCGCCATCCGGCGCGGATGGCCGGAACGGCGACGCCGGGCGCGTGCTCTGCGTGTTCGGCGCGGGCGGCGATCGCGATCGCGGCAAGCGCCCGCTGATGGGCGAGATCGCGGCGCGCCTGGCGGACATGACGTTCGTGACCTCGGACAACCCGCGCTCGGAGGATCCGGAGCAGATCATCGCGGAGATCATGGCCGGCGTGGCGCGCGTGCCGGCACAGCCGCTCGTGCGCTCGGTCGCAGACCGCGCAATCGCGATCGACGAGGCGATCGGTGCGGCGCGCGCAGGCGACGTGCTCGTGATCGCGGGCAAGGGCCACGAGCAGGGGCAGGAGTTCGCGGGCGGTCGCAAGGTGCCGTTCGACGACGTGACGGTGGCGCGCAAGGCGCTTCGGCTGCACAGGGGACGCTCGTGAGGGGCTGGGACGCAGCGCGGCTGGCCGCGGAGGTGGGAGCGGAGGCGATCGAGCATCCACGCGGAGAGGACTCGCAGACGGGCCCGCTGCGCGCGGTGATCGACTCGCGCGCGGTGGCCAGCGGCGATCTGTTCGTGGGCCTGCCGGGAGAGAGCGCGCACGGCGCCGAGCACGCGGCGGATGCGCTGCGGGCGGGGGCATGGGGCGTGCTGGTCCCGCCCGAGCACGCCGATGCGGCACGAGCGGCGCTCGGCGAGGATGCCGCGCGCGGCGCGGTGCTGGCGCATGCGGACCCGCTGGCGGCGCTGCAGGCGCTCGCCAAGGCGTGGCGGCGCGAGCTCGGCGCAAGCGGGGCGAAGGTGGTCGGGATCACGGGCTCGACGGGGAAGACCTCGACGAAGGACATCCTCGCGGCGATCGCCGGCGCGCAGCGGCGTACGGTGGCGAGCCCGCAGAACTACAACACGGAGATCGGCCTGCCGCTGGCGCTGCTGGCGGCGCCGGCGGACACGGAGGTGCTCGTGCTCGAGATGGCGATGCGCGGCGCGGGGCAGATCGCCGAGCTGACGGCGATCGCCGAGCCGGACGTGGGCGTGATCGTCAACGTCGGCCCGGTCCATCTCGAGCTGCTCGGCTCGCTCGAGGCGATCGCGGCGGCGAAGGCCGAGTTGATCGCGGGGCTGGCGGCGGGCAGCACTGTCGTGGTGCCGGTCGAGGACCCGCTGCTGGCACCGCATCTGCGGGCGGATCTGAAAACGATCTCCTTCGGCGAGCGCGCGGACGTGACGCTCGAGCAGGTCCTGTCCGACGGAAGCGTTCTGATTCGCGCCCATGGCCGCGAGCTCGAGCTGCAGCCGTCGTTCAGCCAGGCGCACAACCTGCGCAACCTGCTCGCGGCGACGGCCGCGGCGCTCGCGCTCGGCCTCGATCCGGGCGGGCCGCTGCACGTGCGCTTCTCGGCGCTGCGCGGCGAGCGCCTGGAGCTGGCGGACGGAGTGATCGTGATCAACGACTGCTACAACGCCAACCCGATGTCCATGCGTGCGGCGATCGACGACCTCGCGAAGACTGCACCGGCGCGGCGCGTGGCGGTGCTCGGCGACATGCTCGAGCTGGGGTCGGAGTCGCCGCGCCTGCACCGTGAGATTGGCCTGCACGCGGCCGAGCAGGGTCTCGATCTGCTCGTCACGGTCGGTCCGCTGGCGGCGGAGATGCGCAGCGAGTTCGAGGGCGAGTCCTACGCGGTGGCGGACGCGGGCGCGGCGGCGGAGCTCTTGCAGACGCTGCTCGGGACGGGCGACACGGTGCTGGTGAAGGGCTCGCGCGGCGTCGGCCTGGAGCGCGTGGCCGAGGCGCTCGGCGCGGCGCAGGCGCAGGAGCACTGATGGGGAGCATCCTCTTCGGCGGCACGGCGGCGCTGCTCATCTGCCTGTTCTTGAGCCCGAAGTTCATCGACTTCCTGCGCGAGCGCGAGTTCGGTCAGCACATCCGCGAGGACGGCCCGGAGGGCCACCACCAGAAGGCGGGCACGCCGACGATGGGCGGGGTGATCATCTTCCTGGCGATCTCGGTCCCGTTCTTGATCCTGACGGACTACGACTGGCGCTCGGTGGGCGTGTTCGGCGCGATGATCGCTTGCGCGCTGCTGGGCTTCGCCGACGACTACACGAAGCTCGTCAAGCGACGCTCGCTGGGCCTGCGCGGGCGCACGAAGCTGATCGTGACGATCGCGATCTCGCTCGGGCTGTGGTGGATCGCGCGTCACGAGGCGCACCTGGCGCCGACGCTGCGGCTGCGCTTCGTCGACTACCAGATCGACCTCGGCGTGTTCTATCCGCTGCTGATCTACCTGGTCGTGGCGGGCACGACGAGCGCGGTCAACCTGACGGACGGGCTCGACGGCCTGGCGGCGGGCTGCGCGGCGATCGTGCTGCTCGCCTACATCGGCATCACGTTCATCACGGGCGAGGACGACCTGGCGATGCTCGCGGGCTGCCTCGTCGGCGGCTGCGTCGGCTTTCTCTGGTTCAACGCCTTCCCGGCGACGATCTTCATGGGCGACACGGGCGCACTGGGGCTCGGCGGGGCGATCGCGGGGCTTGCGGTGATGACGAAGACCGAGCTCTTGCTGGTCCTGCTCGGCGGCATCTTCGTGATCGAGGCGCTGTCGGTCGTGATCCAGGTGATCTCCTTCCAGAGCACGCGAAAACGTGTCTTCCTGATGGCGCCGATCCATCACCACTTCGAGCTGCGCGCGTGGTCTGAGACGAAGATCATCCTGCGCTTCTGGATCGTCGCGGCGATCTGCGCCGCGATCGGCTTCACGATCTACCGCCAGAGCATCAGCTGATCGTGCGCAGCCCGCCGGGCGGCCGGGATAAGCTTGGCGCTCGACGGCGCAGCGCTGCGCCCGAGAGGCGTGCGAGCCCAAGGGACGAAGGAGGACGATCATGCAACGCCTGCCGTGGCTGATACCGGCGCTCGTGGCGGCGGCGCTGGCGGCCGGTTGTGGCAGCTCGAGCAGTAGCAGTAGCAGTAGCAGCAGCTCGACGAGCACCCCGGGATCGGGCGCCGCATCGACTAGCAGCGGCGCGGGCGCCTCGAGCACGAAGGGCGCGGACAAGAGTGCGCCGAGCGGCGCTGTGGCGAAGCTGCTCGTGAACGCATGCAAGCGACGGATCGAGAACGAGCCGGCGCTGACGACGAGCGAGAAGGTCAAGCTCGAACCGCTGTGCGACAAGTCGGCGGACGGCGTCGCGGCGGCGCGCCAGGCGAGCGAGGAAGTCTGCGTGGAAGTGATCAAGCGCTCGGCTGCGCCGGACAGCGCGTCGACGCCGGCCCGCAAGCAGGCTCTGGCAGCGTGCAAGAGCGCCAAGTAGCGCCGGCGAGCGCCGCTGCACCCGCGGCGCCTACGGTCGCGGCGTGCAACCGGCGAAGATCGAGGTGAAGCCGCGTCCGGCAATACCGGCGGGCCCCTACCTGGTCGTCGGCCTCGCGCGCTCGGGCGCGGCGGCGGCGCTGGCGCTGCGCGCGCGGGGGGAGGAGGTGATCGGCCTGGACGCGGGCTCGCCGCCTGGCGCAGCGGCGCTGGCGCGGGCGGGGGTGGATCTTTATTTGGATGATCAAGACGGGATCGCGCTGCTCGATCGCATCGGCGCGGTCGTGAAGAGCCCGGGCGTGCCGGCTGAGACGCCGGTGATCACGGCGGCGCGGGAGCGTGGCACGCCGGTGCTGGGCGAGCTCGAGCTCGGCGTGGCGGCTGTTGGCGAACGAGTTCGTGGCTGTGACCGGCACGAACGGCAAGACGACGACGGTCGAGCTGATCGGCCACATCCACCGCGAGGCGGGCCTGCCGGTGGCGGTCGCGGGCAACGTCGGCACGGCGCTGAGCTCGCTGATCGGCGAGCTCGACGGGGATTCGACGGTCGTCTGCGAGGCCTCTTCGTTCCAGCTCGAAGACACGCTCGAGTTCGCGCCGCAGGCGGCGGTGCTGCTGAACATCACGCCGGATCACCTCGACCGGCACGGCACGCTCGAGGCCTACGCGGCGGCGAAGCTCGAAATATTCGCGCGCCAGGAGCAGGACGATGTCGCGGTCCTCCCGGCGGACCTCGGTGAGCGGATCGACTGGGCCGGTGCGCCGGCGATCCCGGGCGAGGCGCAGCGGGTCGAGTTCGGCTGGGAGCCGCAGGCGGCGCTGTTCGAGCTCGACGGCGAGCTGTGGTGGCACGAGCGAGCGCTGATCGCGCTCGCCGCGATGCGCCTGCGCGGGCGCCACAACGTGGAGAACGCGATGGCGGCTGCGGCGGTCTGCCTGGCGCGCGGGATCGAGCCGGCGGCGGTACGCGCGGGGCTCGCATCGTTTCCGGGCGTCGCGCACCGCCTGGAGGAGCTCGCCGACGCTCGGCGGCGTGCTCTACGTCAACGACTCGAAGGCAACCAACGTGGCGAGCACGCTGGTCGCGCTCGAGGCCTTCACGGGGCGCCCGCTTCACCTGATCCTGGGCGGTCAGGGCAAGGGGCAGGACTTCACCAGCCTGCGCGAGCCGGTCGCACGCGCCTGCGCGGGCGTCTACCTGATCGGTGAGGACGCGGCGACGATCGCCGCGGCGCTCGCGAGCATCGCCCCGCCGGTGCTCGAATGCGGCGATCTGGAGCGGCGCGCTGCGCCGCGGCGCGCATCTGCGACCCGACGCCGAGCGCCGGGCGGACGGCGGTCGACTGCTCTCGCCGGCCTGCGCGAGCTTCGACCAGTTCGCCGACTTCGAAGCTCGCGGCGAGCGCTTTCGCGAGCTCGGTCGGAAGATTGCAGGGTTAGCCTCGCGGGCGCGAAGTCAGCTCGCAATGCCAGCTGCCGCGGCACGGAGCGCCGGTCCTCCCGGGGCAGCTCGATCCCGGCGAGCGGCAGACGCGGCCGCAAGACGCGCGAAGGCGGCGAGCCAGCCGCTGGAGCAGCGCATCCTAATCACGGCGACGCTGTGCCTGCTGGCGTTCGGCGCGGTGATGGTCTACAGCGCCTCATCGGCCACGTCGCTGCTGCAGGGTCACGGCAACGGCAGCGGCTACCTCGTCAAGTACCTGATCTACGGCGCGATCGGGCTCGTGCTGATGCGCGTGCTCGCGCGCGACGGCGTCGCCAAAGTCCAGGCGATCACGGGTCCGCTGCTGGTGATCTCGTTCGTGCTCGTGCTCGCCGTGCACGTCCCGCACGTCGGCGTGAGCGTCAACGGCGCGCGACGCTGGATGGGCGCCGGGCCGTTGCAGTTCCAGCCCTCGGAGCTGATGAAGCTCGCGCTCGTGCTGTACGGCGCGACGCTGCTGGCCAAGCGCCCGCAAGCGCGTGCACGACCTGCGCGATCTCTCGCGGCCGTTCCTGCTCGTGGTCGTCGGCGGCGGCGATCCTGCTCGTCGTCACCCAGCCGGACCTCGGCACGGCGATGGTGATCGCGTTCACGACGATCGCGCTGCTGGTCGCAGCGGGGATCCCGATGCGCAACCTCGCGATCGTCGGCGGCTGCGCGTTCGTGGCTCGTGGTCATGTACGCGATCGTCAAACCGTACGCGCGGGCTCGCCTGACGTCGTTCCTGGACCCGTGGGCGCACGCCTCCGAGCAGCGGCTTCCAGGCCGTGCAGGGCCAGATCGCGATCGGCTCGGGCGGGCTGTTCGGCGTCGGCCCGGGCCAGTCGGTGCAGAAGATCTTCTACCTGCCGGAGGCGCCGACGGACTTCATCCTCGCGGTCGTCGCCGAGGAGCTCGGCGCGATGGGCGTGTGCGCGCTGCTGTTCCTCTACGGCCTGATCGCCTACGCGGGCCTGCGCGCGGCGAAGGGCGCGCGCAGCATGCAGAGCGCGCTGATCGCGGTCGGCGTGACCTCGCTGATCGTCTCCCAGGCGCTCTTGAACGTCTTCGCCGTGCTCGGCCTGGCGCCGCTGACGGGCGTGCCGCTGCCGTTCGTCTCCTACGGCTCGAGCAGCCTGATCGTGATGCTCGCGGGGATGGGCCTGCTCCTGAACGTGGCCAACGGCGGCACGGCGCATGTGCGTGCGGTGGCGACGTCCGCGCAAGCGCTCTGCCGACGCACGGGCGCGCGAACAGGCACGATGGGACCGTGAGCCAGAAGAAGAGGATCGTGATCGCCGCCGGCGGCACGGCGGGGCACGTGGTGCCGGCGCTCGCGGTGGCCGCCGCGCTGCGGGCTGAGGGCGCGGAGGTCGAGTTCATCGGCGCCGGCCGCGCCGAGGCGACGCTCGTGCCGGCGGCGGGATATCGGCTGCACACGATCGCGGTCGAAGGTCTCAGCCGCACGCAACCCGCTGAAGGCGCTGCGTGCGCTGCTGCGCGCGGCGTTCGCACTACCGCGCGCGCGGCGACTGCTCGAGCGGTTGCGCGCCCGACGCGGTGATGGGCGGCGGCGGCTATGTCGCCGGGCCCGGTCGCGCTGGCGGCGATCACGCTGCGCATCCCGCTCGTGCTGACCGAGGCCGACAGCCACCTCGGCCTGACCAATCGGCTGATGGCGCCGTTCGCGCGTCGCGTCTGCCTGTCCTTCCCGCTGGCAGGGCGCGATGGCGCGCGCTACCGCGTGACGGGCCGGCCGATCCCGTTCTCGGGACGCGACGCGCGCACGGCGCGCGAGCGCCTGGGGATCGGCGCGGGCGAGACGTGCGTGCTCGTGTTCGGCGGCTCGCTCGGCGCGCGCTCGATCAACCGGGCGGCGGCGGAGGCGTTCGCGGAGCTGCGCGAGTTCCGCGTGCTGCACATCGCGGGCGAGCCGTGACTACCCGGAGCTGCTCGCGCGCGGCGCTGCGGCCGGGCTATGACCTGCGCGAGTACCTGCGACGAGCCCGACTTCGCCGATGCGCTGGCGGCGGCCGACCTGGCGGTCGCGCGCGCGGGCGGCTCGGTGTTCGAGATCGCCGCGCACGGCGTGCCGGCGATGCTCGTGCCCTATCCGCACGCCGCGGCCGACCACCAGAGCGCCAACGCGCGCTGGATGGCCGATGCGGGCGCAGCGGTCGTGATCGCCGACGGCGAGCTGACGGCAGCGCGCCTGGGCACGCCTGGTGGCAGAGCTGCTGGGCGATCGTGAGCGGCTCGCGAGCATGGCTGCGGCGTCGCGCTCGCTCGCCCGACCGGATGCCGCGCGCGAGGTCGCGCGACGAGCTGCTGCAGGCGGCGCGCGGATGAGCGGCGCCCGGCCGTGGCAGGGGCGGCGCCTTGCACTTCGTCGGCGTGGGCGGCGCGGGCATGAGCGCCTACGCGCGCGCCGCGCACGCGCTGGGGGCGCAGGTGAGCGGCTCGGACGGCGCGAGCAGCCCCTACCTGGCGCGGCTGCGCGGCGACGGCGTGCTCGCAGGCGCACGTCGGCCACGACGCGGCGAACGTGCCGGCCGGCGGCGACGTCGAGCTGATCTACTCCTCGGCCGTGCCGGCGGAGAACTCCGAGCGCATGGCGGCGCGCGAGCGAGGAATCCGCGGAGCGCCCGCGCGCGGAGCTGCTGGGGGAGCTGAGCGCGCTGCGCCGCACGATCGCGGTGGCGGGCACGCACGGCAAGACGACGACGTCGTCGATGCTCGCTGCACGCGCTGCGCGCGGCTGGTCTCGACCCGGGCTGGCTGATCGGCGCGCCGATCGGCGGCGGCCTGCCGAACGCGCACTGGAGCGAGGGAGAGTGGCTGGTCGTCGAGGCGGACGAGTCGGATCGCTCGATGCTCAGCCTGGAGGTGGAGATCGCGGTGCTGACGAACGTCGAGCTCGACCACCATGCGACGTTCGCCTCGCTGACGGAGCTGCGCGAGGCCTTCGCGCGCGTTCCTGGCGCGGGCGAGCGCGGCGGTCGTCGTGTGGGACCGGCCGGAGCTGCTGGAGCTGCGCCGCGACGGGCCGGTCGAGGTCGTTCGCTACGACGTTCCCGCCCCGCTCGATGGCCGGCGGCTCGCGCTTTCGCTGGCGCGGCGACGAGGTGCGCCTGGCGGTGCCCGGCGCGCACAACGCGCTCGAACGCGGCCGCCGCGCTGGAGGCGGCGCGCCTGGCGGGCGCGCGACGATGTCGCGGCGATCGCCGGGCTGGGCGAGTTCCACGGCGCGGGCCGTCGCTTCCAGTTGCTCGGGCACAGCCGCGCGGGGGCGCTCGTGTACGACGACTACGCGCACCACCCGACGGAGGTCGCGGCGACGCTCGATGCAGCGCGCACGCTCGAGCACGGACGCCTGATCGCGGTGTTCCAGCCGCATCTGTACTCGCGCACGGAGCTGCTCGCGCGCGACTTCGGCCGCGCGCTGGCGCGGGCGGACGTAACGGTCGTGCTCGACGTCTATCCGGCGCGCGAGCGCGCCGAGCAGCACCCGGGCGTGAGCGGCCTGATGATCGCCGAGGCCGCAGCCGACGCGGCGTGCGGCAGGCCGGTCTACTGGCTGCCGACGCTTCGACGCGGCGGCGCTCGTGCTCGACGGCCTGCTCGGTGCGGGGGACGTGTGCCTGGTGATGGGGGCGGGCGACGTGGACCGGCTTGCACGCACGATCGCCGGCGGCGACGTCATCGCGAAGGGAGAAGAAGCCTGAGGTAGTGATCGCGACGGTATCCAGCGTGCCGTTCGGCGGTCGTGCTAAGTTCCAGCAGAGAATACGGAACAGAGAAAGACAGAACGGAGACACATGTCGACAATTCTACGCAAGGTCGTCACCGTCGCCAAGCAGCGCTTCGAGCTGCAGCGCGATCAGGTCGAGCTGGCAATGCAGGGTGAGCTGCCGGAGCCGATCACGAGCCACTACGTGGTGATAGGCGGCCAGCGATACCCGCCCAAGCAGGTAATCGGGGCTCTGACGGGGATCGACCGCGCGGACTTCACGACCCATCAGGCAAGGCGGATTCTCACGGGACTTGGCTTCGCCGCAGGTCGCCAGCCGCGCCAGGTTCTCGTCGAGCGGGAGATCGTGCACGAAGAGTACGTCGATCCTGAGACGCAAACACCCGTACGGCGCTCGCGGGAAGGAGACAAGTCGATCCGGCCTGACGCCGGAGCGCTGGAACCGTTCA
Organism: uncultured Solirubrobacteraceae bacterium; assembly: GCA_963717665.1. Taxonomy (GTDB): domain Bacteria; phylum Actinomycetota; class Thermoleophilia; order Solirubrobacterales; family Solirubrobacteraceae; genus Palsa-744. Next base: position 951,477 of record OY970348.1, on the reverse strand, counting down.
TCGGTCAGTGGGTCGCGACCAGGGGTTCGGATGTGCTTGTTGCGGCGCCAGATCCGCGCACCGTGGTGGGCTGGCTGGCAGAGCATCGGCAGCAGGCGGACAGCATGTTCCGTGTGCCCAGCAGCGAGTTCGAGGCTACTGGCCTCGCCCCGCTGTGAGGCGCGCTTTTCAGGCTCTCCCGGGGATCGGCGGCAGGCCACGCCCGATTGTGGATCTCGTCGTTGACGGCTTGGATCTGGCTCCCCAAGCATGCCTGCTCGATACCGGGGCGAGCGAGGTTCGGCTGGGCGCGTACGTGGCCGAGATGGCCGGTATCGAGCTCCCGACGACGATTGGCCGCGACATTCTCATCGGCGGATTGCGCACGACCGGAAGACCGGCGCGCATCCAGCTCGAGCTGCGGCAGGGTGCCGGCAGTCACGCGTGGAGCCCGAACGTGTATTTCTGTGATCCATGGCCGTGGTCGTTTGGCCTACTCGGTCTGGCAGGCCTCGATCCGTTTCAGGTCGTTGTCGACACTTACGAGGAATGGGTCGAGCTGCGCCCTGCCGAGCGCTGAGGAGCTTGTAGGGGTTCGCGCGCGAAGGTCGAAGGAACAGGCCGATGGATCGCTCGTTCGCCGGCCGGCTGGGAATCGGCAGCCTCGCCCGTCCGCCGGCGCGCAAGAAGGCGCGCCCGAATCGCGCTGGCTCTCCGCGCAAGCGCGCGGTCGGCCGCGGCGCGCGCGGGGGCACGGGAGCGCATCCGGTGGACGTGGCGATTGCGCATCTGCTGCGCCCACTCTCGAGCCTCGTGCGCGGCCTCTCTGCCGGCTGGGCGCTGGTGCGCGAGCGCAAGCGCCTGCGGATCGCGTTGCTGGCGAGCATGATCGCGTTGCCGCTGCTCGGCGGCGGCTGGCTGTGGCTGCGCCACTCCTCGCTCGTGGCGGTGCGGCACGTGCGCGTGAGCGGCGTGCACGGATCGGAAGCGAAGGCGATCGAGGCGGCGCTGACGGGTGCTGCGAAGCGCATGAGCACGCTTGACGTGAGCACGTCGAAGCTGCGTGCGGCGGTCGCGTCCTATCCGGTGGTCGGTGACGTGCGCGTGCACACGAGCTTCCCGCATGGCCTGCGCATCGAGGTGATCGAGCAGTCGCCGGTCGCGACGCTGACGGCGGGCGGCGTGAAGACGGCGGTCGCGGCGGACGGCGTGGTGCTGGGTGAAGCGCATGCCTCGAGCTCGCTGCCGACGTTGACGAGCCAGGTCCAGTTGACACCAGGCGAGCACGTGCGCGAGGCGGCGCTGCTCGGTGAGCTGACGGTGCTCGGCGCGGCGCCGAAGGCGCTGGCGAAGTCAGCCGAACGCGCATACAGCGGCTCGAAGGGCCTCACGCTGGTGATGCACGGCGGCCTGCGCGTGTACTTCGGCGACGCGTCCCGGACGCACGCCAAGTGGGCATCGCTCGTGCATGTGCTGGCCGACCCGGGCTCGGTGGGCGCGAGCTACGTCGATGTGCGCGTGCCGGAACGGCCGGCAGCGGGCTTCCCGGCGGGCGTGACGCCGCCGGCGGTGGCGGGTGCGGAAGGGGAAGCTGCGACGTCGACGGCGAGCGACGAATCCGAAGCGTCGCTTGCGGAACGGCTCTCTTCGGCGGTCGGTGGCTCGAGCTCGACGCAGCAGGCGGGGAGCTCCGAAGAAGAATCCGCCTCGAGTGGGTCGGAAGCCGGGACGGGCGAATCGGAATCGTCGTCAAGCGAAGCAGGCGAATCGGAAGCGCCGGGCGAAACGAGCTCGGGCGGGAGCACGGAATCGTCCGGCTGAGGCGAGTCTCACCAGCGGGCCGAACAGTCAACCTCAACTTAAGGTCTATAGTAGACGGAGGCGATTCTCATCCAGTGGTCGAGAGATGGCCGTTCTGCAACGAACGTTGCGGAACTGGCAAGCGTCGTTGACAGGGCGAAGATCCCTGCATAACGTGCCCATCTCGGCGGTTCGCCAGTCTGTATGCTGCGAACCCTAATTTTCTACTGAAGGGTTCGGACAGAACCATCATGGAGAGCAGCGGAAGCTATCTGGCAGTGATCAAGGTGGTCGGCGTCGGCGGCGGCGGCACGAACGCGGTCAGCCGCATGGTCGACGCTGGACTGCGCGGCGTGGAGTTCATCGCTGCCAACACCGACGCTCAGGCGCTCGCGATGTGCGACGCCGACATCAAGCTGAACATCGGCCACGAGTCGACGAAGGGCCTCGGCGCGGGCGCCAACCCGGACGTCGGGCTCGGTGCGGCCTCGGAGTCGCGCGACGACATCAAGGAGGCGCTGAAGGGCGCTGACATGGTGTTCGTCACGGCGGGCGAGGGCGGTGGCACGGGCACGGGCGCCGCGCCGGTGATCGCGGAGATCGCCAAGAACGAGATCGGCGCGCTGACGGTCGGCGTGGTGACGCGCCCGTTCGAGTTCGAGGGCTCACAACGCGGTCGCCAGGCGACGGAGGGCATCGAGCGCTTGCGCGAGGTGGTCGACACGCTGATCGTGATCCCGAACGAGAAGCTGCTGCAGGTGGTCGAGCGCCGCACGTCGATGCTCGACGCGTTCCGCGAGGCGGACAACGTGCTGCGCCAGGGCGTCCAGGGGATCACGGACCTGATCACGATCCCGGGCCTGATCAACCTCGACTTCGCGGACGTGCGCACGATCATGGCGGACGCGGGCTCGGCGCTGATGGGCATCGGCACGGCGGGCGGCGAGAATCGCGCTGCCGACGCGGCCAAGGTCGCGATCTCCTCACCGCTGCTCGAAGAGTCGGTCGACGGCGCGACGGGCATCCTGCTGAACATCACCGGCGGCAAGGACCTCGGCCTGTTCGAGGTCAACGACGCGGCGGAGACGATCCAGAACGCGGCCGACCCGAACGCCAACATCATCTTCGGCGCGGTGATCGACGAGAGCATGTCCGACGAGGTCCGCGTGACCGTGATCGGCACAGGCTTCGACCACCGCCCGGGTCGCAGCGCGCGCCGCGACAGCCGCGAGCGCGGCCGCGACCGCAAACCGTCGATCGACGATCGCCAGCGCTCATCGCTCGAGATCTCCGACGACGACATCGACGTACCGCCGTTCCTGCGGTAGTTCGCACGCATCTCTCATCTGAGTAGTACGGCGGCGCATGCGCCGGCTGAAAATATCTCGATCAACGTGTCCCGCCAGGCGCTTTGGGTCGGATCAGGAGGTATCGTGTCCCTAGTGCCTGAGCAACTCGATTTGATGATCGTCTACGAGTCCGGTGAGGATGGATGGATACTGGCCTCGATCCCTGAGGTTCCTGGAGTCTTCACCCAGGGCCGCACACGCGAGGAGGCTCGTGAGAACATCATCGACGCTCTGCGTCTGATGCTTTCGCCGCAGCCGCTTTCCGCCGACGATCAACGCGAGCGCGAGGCACTGCGTCTGACGATTGCTGCGTGAAGCGGCGCGATCTCGAGCGCCATCTGTGGGCGAACGGCTGTCGCCATCTTGCTGAAGGCGGCAACCACGCGATCTGGACTGGTCCAAAGGGCGCCCACTCCGTCGTGCCGCGGCATCGAGAGATCGACTTCGGTCTGGCCCGCAAAATATGCAGGCAGCTCGGTGTGCCGCCGCCGACCGGTGCGCGATGAGCCGAGGCTCGGGCGACCGCCCCGCTAGCCTGCGGGCCGTGCCCGCGACCTTGCGCCGTACCGCCCTCTACGACGCCCACGCGGCGGCGGGGGCGAAGATGGTCGAGTTCGCGGGCTGGGAGATGCCGGTGCAGTACGAGGGGGTCGGCGCCGAGCACCTGGCCGTGCGCGAGCGCTGCGGCATCTTCGACGTCTCGCACATGGGCGAGATCGAGACCTCGGGGCCGCAGGCGCTCGAGCTCTTGCAGCGGCTGCTCTCGAACGACATCGCGCAGATCGCAGTCGACGTGGACGGCGGCCACGCGCAGTACAGCGTGCTGTGCCGCGAGGACGGCGGCGTGCTCGACGACCTGTTCACCTATCGCCTGGACACCGACCGCTACCTGACGGTCACCAACGCCGCCAACCACGAGGCCGATCTGGAGTGGTTTCGCGCGCACGCCGGAGAGTTCCCGCAAGCCGAGGTGATCGACAGGATCGACGACTACGCGATGCTCGCCGTCCAGGGGCCGCTCGCTCGAGGAATCGTGCAGGCGATTTCCGACGCCCCGCTGCCCGCGCGAATGATCGCCGCCCACCGGCGCCTGGCGGGCAGGGACGTGCTCGTGTGCGGCACCGGTTACACCGGCGAGGACGGCGTCGAGTTGCTCTGCAGCCGGGCCGACGCGCCCGAGCTCTGGGATGAGCTCGTGCGTCGGGGTGCCACACCGGCCGGTCTGGCCGCGCGCGACACGCTGCGCCTGGAGGTCTGCTTCCACCTCTACGGCAACGATCTGATGCCCGAGCGCGGCCCGATCGAAGCGGGGCTCGGCTGGTGCTGCAAGGAGGACACCCACTTCATCGGCGCCGAGGCCGTGCGTGCCGTGCGCGAGGCCGGTGCGAGCGAGAAGCTCGTCGCCTTCGAGATCGACGGCCCCGGGATCGCGCGCCAGGGCAATGAGATCGCCGGCGGCGGCGAGGTCACGAGCGGCACGATGTCGCCGAGTCTCGGCGTCGGTATCGGCATGGCCTACGTGCCCGCCGAGCGCTCGGCGCTCGGCAGCGAACTCGAGATAGACGTTCGTGGCAAGATGCGCCGCGCCGTCGTCAGGCAGAAGCCGCTCTACCGAAAGGGCAAGTGATGGCAGACGCAAGCTACCCCGATGACCTGCTCTACCACGCCGAGCACGACTGGGCGCGGATCGACCCCGACGACGCCGCGCTCGCGACGCTCGGCATCACCTGGTACGCGCAGGACTCACTCGGCGAGGTCGTCTTCTTCGACCTGCCCGCGGTCGGCACGGCCGTGAAGAAGGACGAGCCATACGCCGAGGTCGAGTCTGTCAAGGCGGTCTCCGACGTGATCGCACCGCTCTCCGGCGAGATCGTCGAGGTCAACGAGGCCCTCTCCGACGGTCCGCAGGCGATCAACGAGGATCCCTACGGCGCGGGCTGGCTGATCAAGGTTCGCCTGGCCGATCCCGGCGAGCGCGAGGCGCTGATGGACGCGAGCGCCTATGCCGCCACGCTCGGTGGCTAGGCTGAGCTCAGTCACTTGAGCCGCTACACAGCCATCACGCAAGCCGACCTAGAGGCGATGCTCGCCGCGATCGGCGTCGCCTCGGTGCAGGAGATTTTCGAGCGCCAGATTCCCGAGGCAGTGCGCCTCGGTCGCGAGCTGCAGCTGCCGCAGGGCAAGACCGAGCAGGAGGTCTACGCGCATCTGGCCGAGCTCGCCGCGCGCAACACGAGCGCCGAAGACGAGCTGAGCTTCCTCGGCGCCGGCATGTACGACCACTACGTGCCGGCGATCGTCGACATGCTGATGGAGCGCTCCGAGTTCCTCACCCCCTACACCCCCTACCAGCCCGAGATCTCCCAGGGCGGGCTGCAGGTGATGTTCGAGTATCAGACGGCGATCTCCGAGCTGACCGGCCTGCCGGTGTCCAATGCGTCGGTGTACGAGGGCCCCTCGGCCGTCGCCGCGGCCGGTTACATGGCCAAGCTGCACAACGGACGCAGCCGCTTCGTCGTCAGTGCGGGCCTGCACCCACACACGATCCAGACGCTGCGCACGCTCGCCCACGGCTACGGCATGGACGTCGTCGAGGTTCCCGTTCGCGACGGTCTGACCGATCCCGACGCGTGGGCCGCCGCGATCGACGCCGACACGAGCGCCGCGATCTTCGCCCAGCCCAACTTCTACGGCGCCGTGGAGGACGCCGCTGCGCTCAGTGAGGCTGCGAAGGCCGCCGCCGGCCCGGTCGGCGGCGCCAACCCGGTTGTGATCTGCCAGGCAGACCCGATCGCGCTCGGAATCCTGCGCTCGCCGGGCGAGTGCGGGGTCGACGTGTGCGTCGGCGAGGGTCAGCCGCTCGGCAACCGCCTCGACTTCGGCGGCCCCTCGTTCGGCTTCTTCGCCGCTCGCGAGGAGTACCTGCGCAAGATGCCCGGGCGGATCGCCGGCGAGACGGTCGACGTCGACGGCCGCCGCGGCTTCGTGCTCACGCTGCAGACGCGCGAGCAGCACATCCGCCGCGAGAAAGCGACTTCGAACATCTGCACGGCGCAGGCGCTCAACGCGCTCGCCGGCGTCGTCTACCTCTCCTGGCTCGGTCGCCGCGGGCTGGTCGAGCTCGGCGAGCTGCTGCTCGCGCGCACGCACTACGCGCGCCAGACGCTGTCTGCGCTCGACGGCGTGCAGGCGTTGCACGAGCAGCCGGTCGTGCGCGAGTTCGCGCTACGGCTCGACGCCGACGTCGACGCCGTGCGCCGGCGCTGCGTGCAGGACGGCGTCAATCCCGGTGTCGACGCGCAGGCGCTGAGCGGCCGGCCCGAGGACGCGGGCGTGCTGCTCGTGGCGATCACCGAGCGCCGCTCGCGCGAGGACATCGACCGGCTCGCCGAGGCGCTCGGCGACGCCGTCGCCGCCGAGCGCGGCGCCGCGAGCGGGCGCGAGCGGATGGCCGGTGAGCCGGGCGCGAGCCGCGAGCAACAGGGAAGGCCGGTGGGCGTGTGAGCGCGATCGACGAGAACCACCTGCACTCCGACCCGGGCATCGACGGGCACCACCCGCACCACGGCCTCGGCGTCTCGGTCGGCGGGCCCGGTGAGAATCCGCTGCAGCGACAGCACGCGACGACGATCTTCCAGAAGGGGGCTCCTGGGCGGCGCGCGTTCGTCTGCCCGGAGCTCGACGTGCCCGCGCCCGATGCCGAGCGGGCGTTGCCGGCGCGCCTGCGCCGCTCCGAGCCGGCGCGCCTGCCGGAGGTCTCAGAGCCCGAGATCGTGCGCCACTACGTCGGCATCTCCAAGCGCAACTTCGACCTCGACTCGGGCTTTTACCCGCTCGGCTCGTGCACGATGAAGCACAACCCGCGCTTGCACGAGCGCGTTGCCGCGCTGCCGGGCCATGCGCGGCTGCACCCGCTGCAGGACCCCGAGCGCGCACAGGGCGCACTCGAGCTGATGTTCAACCTGCAGGGTGCGCTGGCGGAGGTCTCAGGTCTGCCGCATGTCTCTTTGCAGCCTTCTGCCGGCTCGCACGGTGAGCTCGCGGGCGTGCTGCTGACGCGCGCCTACCACGAGGACCGCGGTGAGATTCGCCACAAGGTGCTCACGCCCGACACCGCGCACGGCACCAACCCCGCGACCGTGACGATGGCGGGCTTCGAGGTCGTGAAGGTCGACACCAACGCGGATGGCGGCGTCGACATCGAGGACCTGCGAGCCAAGGCGGACGCCGACGTGGCCTGCCTGATGCTGACCAACCCCAACACGCTCGGGCTGTTCGACCCGAACATCGAGCAGATCGCCGAGATCGTGCACGGCGTTGGCGCGACCCTTTACTACGACGGCGCCAACCTCAACGCCGTGATGGGGCTCTCGCGCCCCGGCGACATGGGCTTCGACATCGTGCACTTCAACCTGCACAAGTCCTTCACGCAGCCGCACGGCGGCGGCGGTCCCGGGTCCGGTCCGATCGCCGTGTCCGAGCGGATCGCGCCGTTTCTGCCGGTTCCGGTGGTGTCCCGTGATGGTGATGGTGCGTTCGTGCTCGACTCAGAGCGTCCGAAGTCGATCGGCAGGCTGCGCGGCTTTCACGGCAACTACGGCTGCTTCGTGCGCTCCTACGCCTACATCTGCTCGCTCGGCGCCGACGGCCTGAAGGACGCCTCCGAAGCGGCCGTGCTGAACGCCAACTACCTGCTCGCCCGCCTGCGCGAGAAAGCAGTCGCCGAGCACCTGCCGCTCGCCTACGGCGAGCTGTGCATGCACGAGTTCGTGCTCTCCGGCGGCCCGATGAAGCGGCAGCTGAAGATCAAGACGCTCGACCTCGCCAAGCGGCTGCTCGACTACGGCTTTCATCCGCCGACGGTGTACTTCCCGCTGCTCGTCGAGGAGGCGCTGATGGTCGAGCCGACGGAGACCGAGACGAAGGAGACGCTCGACGCCTTCGCCGAGGCGATCGCGCAGATCCTCGCCGAGGCGGCCTCCGATCCGGAGATCGCGCTCGGTGCGCCCTACACGACGCCCGTGCGCAGGCTCGACGAGGTGGCAGCCGCGAAGACGCCAGTGATCCGCCAGGCGCTGGACTAGGCTCGGCGGCGATGGCGATCTCCTACCGCGAGCTGGGCAGCACCGGCGTTCGGGTCAGCCCTTTGTGCCTCGGCGCGATGATGTTCGGCGCGTGGGGCAACCCCGACCACGACGAGTCGGTGCAGATCATCCACGCGGCGCTCGACGCGGGCATCAACTTCATCGACACCGCTGATGTCTACTCGCGCGGGGAGTCCGAGGAGATCGTCGGCAAGGCGCTGGCCGGCGGTCGGCGCGACTCGGTCGTGCTCGCGACGAAGGTCCACGGCAGGATGCACGACGAGGATCCCAACCAGTTCGGCAACACCCGCCGCTGGATCGTGCAGGAGGTCGATAACAGCCTGCGGCGGCTGAAAACGGACTGGATCGACCTCTACCAGATCCACCGCCCCGAGCCGGACACCGAGATCGACGAGACGCTCGGCGCGCTGAGCGACCTCGTGCACGCCGGCAAGGTGCGCTACATCGGCAGCTCAACGTTCCAGCCTTCGCAGATCGTCGAGGCGCAGTGGGTCGCCGAGAAGCGCGGGCGTGAGCGCTTCGTCTGCGAGCAGCCGCCCTACTCGCTGCTGCATCGCGGCGTCGAGGCCGAGGTGCTGCCGCTCTGTCAGCGCTACGGCATCGGCGTGATCCCGTGGAGCCCGCTCGCCGGCGGCTGGCTGTCGGGCAAATACAACGAGGGCGGCTCCTCGCCGAGCTCGAGCAGGCGCGCGCAGGCGATGCCCACGCGCTTTGACATGTCGCTGGCGGCCAACCAGGAGAAGCTGCGGATCGTGCGCGAGCTGACCGCGCTCGCCGAGCAGTCTGAGGTGACGCTGATCGAGCTCGCGCTCGCGTTCGTCACGAGCCACCCGGCGGTGACGGCGGCGATCATCGGACCGCGTACGCCCGAGCAACTGGAGAGCCAGCTGCCCGCGCTGCAGCGCACGCTTGGCGGGGACGTACTCGACGCGATCGATGAGATCGTGCCGCCGGGCCTGAACGTCAAACCCGACGAGCGCGGCTGGGATCCACCCTGGCTCGCCGACGCCGCACAGCGGCGGCGCTAGGGCGATGCGGATCTTCTCTGGCATCCAGCCGACGGGGCGCAAGCATCTGGGCAACTACATCGGCGCGATCGCCCAGTACGTCTCGGGCCAGGACCGTGGCGAGGCGCTCTACTGCATCGTCGACCTGCACGCGATCACGGTCGCCTACGAGCCGGCCGAGCTGCGCGAGCGCACCTACGACACGACCGCGATCCTGCTCGCGGCGGGCCTTGACCCGGCGCGCTGCATGCTGTTTCGCCAGTCCGACGTGCCGCAGCACACCGAACTGACATGGCTGCTCACCGGCGTCACCGAGCTCGGGCGCCTGCAGCGGATGCACCAGTTCCGTGACAAGTCGATCGCGCAGCGCGAGCTCGTCTCCTCGGGGCTGTTGCTGTATCCCGTGCTGCAGGCGGCCGACGTGCTGGCCTACCGCGCGCACGAGGTGCCGGTCGGCGAGGACCAGCGCGAGCACCTCGAGCTGATGCGCGATGTCGCGCGGCGCTTCAACTCGCGCTTTGCCGGCGAGCAGGAAGCGCTCGTCGTGCCCGAGCACCGCATCCCCGAGGTCGGCGCGCGGATCATGGACCTGCAGGACCCGGCGCGCAAGATGTCGACTACGGCCGGCTCCGAGCAGGGCAGGGTGTACGTGCTCGACGAGCCAAAGGCGATCGAGAAGAAGTTCAAGAGCGCCGTCACGGACTCGGGCTCTGAGGTTCGCCGCGCGCCGGAGAAGCCGGGCATCGCCAACCTGATCGAAATCCTCGCCGCCGTGCGCGGCATCGACCAGGCGGCGGTCGAAGACGAGTTCGCCGGCGCCCGCTACGGCGAATTCAAGAGCGCCGTGGCGGCGGCCGTCGTCGACTACCTGACGCCCGTGCGCGAGCGCTACGTAGAGCTGCGCGCCGACGAGAACGCGCTCGAGGCGATCCTCGGCGCCGGCGCCGTGCAGGCTCAGGCGATCGCCGCCGAGACGCTGGCCGACGTGCGCGAGCTGATGGGCGTCGGCGCTCCCCGTCGGGCGCGGACAGTACGGTGAGCGCATGAGCCTCGCCTCGCTCGAGCTGGACCTGGAGGTCTTCACGGGCCCCTTCGACCTGCTGCTCACGCTGGTCCTGCGCGAAGAGGTCGACCTGCTCGAGCTGCAGCTCGCCGACGTCGTGCTCGCCTACCTCGACCACCTCGAAGCGCGCGGTGAGCTCGACCTCGAGACGGCGACCGAATTCATCGTCTTGATCGCAGCGCTGCTGGAGCTGAAGTCGCGTCTGATGCTGCTCGGCGAGGAGGAAGAGGAGCTCGACATCGAGCCCGAGGCGGCCGCCGAGGAGCTGCTCGCGCGGATGCTCGACGCGCGCCGCTACCGCTCGGCCGCATCGCACCTGGGCGGCCTGCTTGCCGCCCAGCACGGCGTGCGCTTCCGCGAGGCGCCGCTGCCTGCCCACCTGCGTAGCACCGTGCTCCAGCCGGCCGACGGCTCGCAGGACCCCGAGCTTCTCGGTGAGGCGATCGGACGCCTGCTGACGATGCCGCCGGAGATCAGCATGCGCCACGTATCGGTCCCGCGCGTGGCCGTCTCCGAGCGCCTGGCGCTGCTTCGCGGCCTCTTGCGCCGCGGCGCCTTCAGCTTCGACGAGGCCGTGCGTGGCGCGGACCGCATGACGGTCGCCGTTACGCTGTTCGCCCTGCTCGAGCTGTACAAGCGCGGCGAGGCCGACTGGGACCAGGACGAGAGCTTCGGCGAGATCGCCGTGCACGCGCCGTCCGCGCACGCAACCGGCGCGCCGGTCGCGGTGGCGGGCGGATCGGTCGCCGGCCTGGCAGGGTGAGCGTATGAGCGAGTCGCCCGAGCAGATGCCCGAGCTGGCGCGCACGATCGAGGCGCTGCTGTTCCTCTCGAGCGATCCATTGAGCGCGGGCGAGCTGGCCGAGGCGACGGAGGCTGGGGAGGGGGCCGTGACGGCCGCGCTCGCGGTGCTCGGCGAGCAGCACGCGCCTGGCCGCTCGGGCATCACGCTGCGTGAGCTCGGCGGCGGCTGGACATTTGCCAGCGACGCTTCCTCCGAGGACGCCGCACGGCGCCTGTTCAGCCGCCCACGCGTCTCCACGCTCACGCCGGCGCAGGCCGAGACGCTGGCGATCGTCGCCTACTTGCAGCCCGTCTCACGGCCTGAGATCGCGCGGATCCGCGGCGTCAGCGCCGATTCGGCCGTGGCCACGCTGCTCGATCGCGGGATGATCGAGGAGTCCGGGCACTCGCAGTTCGGCGCCGTCGTCTACCGCACCACGACACAGTTCCTCAAGCTCTTCGGCCTGCGCTCGCTCGAGGACCTGCCCGACGTCGCGCGTTGGGACCCGACGCCCGAGGAGCAGGCCGAGCTCAGGGAGCGCCTTCTCAAGGCGGGCGAGGCTCGCGCGAGCTAGCTGGTCTTGGCGGCGAGCTGCCCGCAGGCCGCATCGATGTCCTGCCCGCGTGTGAGGCGGATCGTGGCGGGGACGCCGTTCGCCAGCAGGGCATCGCGGAAGGCGCCGATCGAGGCGCGCGTGGAGCCCTCGAAGGGGGAGCCCGTGGGGTTGTAGGGGATCAGGTTGACCTTGAAGATCGAGTTGCCGGCCGAGTCGCTCGCCGCACTGCCGCGGCGGGTGCCGGCGCCGCCCTCGTTCGTGAGCAGCCGGGCGAGCGCGAGCGCCTGCTCGTAGCGGTCGTTGACGCCCTTGAGCATCACGTACTCGACGAACACGCGGCGGCGCTTGCGTGCGTAGAAGTCGCGACAGGCCTCGATCACCTCGCTCAGCGGGTAGCGCTCGTTGACGGGCATCAGCTCGCTGCGTAGTGCTTCGTCGGCGGCGTGCAGCGAGAGAGCGAGGCGCAACGGCATGTCCTGCTCGGCGAGCGCTTCGATCCCGGGGATCCAGCCGACCGTGGAGATCGCCGTATGGCGGTGTCCGATGCCGAGATCGGGCAGGCGCTCGCACGCGGCGAGCACGTTGTCGAGGTTCAGCATCGGCTCGCCCATGCCCATGAAGACGCAGTTGCTCAGCCGCTCGCCGTCGCGCTGCATGCGGTGGAAGTGAAGCGCCTGGTCGACGATCTCCGAGGCCGTCAGGTTGCGCGCGAATTTCATCTGGCCGGTGGCGCAGAAGGTGCACGTCAACGGGCAGCCGGATTGCGAGGAGAGGCAGATCGAGCGACGGCCGTCGCGGTAGCGCATCAGCACGGCCTCGAGCGCTCGCCCGTCGGCCGTCGCGAACAGCGCCTTGACGGTGCCGTCGCTCGCGCGGGCCTCCTGCTGCAAGATCAGGCTCGAGAACGGCAGCTCGCGGGAGAGCGCCTCGCGCAGCCCTGCGGGCAGGTCGGTCATCTCCTCATAGCCCTGGGCCCCGCGCGCCGCCCAGGCCCACACCTGCCGCGCGCGAAAGCGCGGCTGATCGTGCTCGGCGAGCGTTTGCTCAAGCAGGGCGAGGTCCATGACTGGTAATGGTTGCAGTAGATGGCTCGATTCCCGGGACCCCGATCCCAGACCGCGGCGATTGTGAGGCGAGGAATGCCGACGGGCAAGCCGGTGCTGCGCTGATGCGCCTGGCCAAGCACCTCGCCCACGCCGGTGTGGCCTCACGCCGCGCGGCCGAGTCATTGATCGCGCAGGGGCGAGTGAGCGTGGACGGCGAGACGGTCAGCGATCCGGCGCGCGACGTCGGCGAGGGCAGCCGCATCCTCGTCGACGGCCGTCCGGTAGAGGCGCCCGAGCCGCGCGTGACATACGCGGTGCACAAGCCGGTGGGTGTCGTCTCGACAGCGCAGGACACCCACGGACGGCCGACCGTCATCGGGCTGCTCCCGGACGAGGGCTTGCGCCTCTACCCGGTCGGGCGCCTGGACGCCGACAGCAGCGGGCTGATCCTGTTGACGAACGACGGCGAGCTCGCCAACCGGCTCACGCACCCTCGCTTCGAGGTGCCCAAGAGCTACCGCGCGAAGCTCGCCGGCAAGCCGATCGACGAGGCCGCGCTGCGGTGGCTGCGCGAGGGAGTCGAGCTGGAGGACGGGCGCACGGCCCCCGCCGAGGCCCGCCGGCTGGGCGCGCACGAGCTCGAGCTGACGATCCACGAGGGCCGTAATCGACAGGTGCGGCGCATGTGCGCGGCGGTCGGGCGGGAGGTGATCGAGCTGCGCCGCGTGCGCTTCGGTCCGTTGCGGCTCGACCGCCTCGGCGCCGGCGAGTACAGGCGGCTCGAGGCGCCCGAGCTCGATCTGCTGCGCGCTCTGACGGCGCTCTGACAGAATCGTCGCGCGATGAGACTGTTTGCCTTACGCGGCGCGATCAGCGTCGAGCGCAACGAGGAGGAGGCGATCCTCGACGCGACCACCGAGCTGATGCGGGCGCTGATGGAGCGCAACGCCCTCGGCCCGGAGAACGTGGTCAGCTGCCTGTTCACCGCGACGAACGATCTCGACGCCGCCTTTCCGGCGGCCGCGGCGCGGACGATCGGCTTCGAGGAGGTGCCGCTGCTGTGCGCCCGTGAGATCGCGGTGGCCGGTTCGCTGCCGCGCGTGATCCGCGTGATGATCCACTACTACGCCCCGGAGGGCCACGCTCCTCAGCACGTCTACCTCCGCGAGGCCAGCGCGCTGCGCGAGGACCTCGCCGCGGCACAGTAGCCGTAGTTCGCGTCGCCGCGGCACAATAGGCGCGTGACACTCGAGTTCTCAGAGCGGATCGCGCGGCTGCCGTCCTATCCGGCAGCCGGTGGCTACGGTGAGGGCCTCGAGCTCGTGCGCCTGGCCAGCAACGAGTCGCCGTATCCGCCGCTGGCGGAGGTGCGCGAGGCGATCGAGCGCACGCTGGGCTCGCTCAACCGCTATCCAGACCCCTCGAACTCGCTGCTGCGCCGGCGCCTGAGCGAGCGCTACGGCGTGCCCCAGGCGCGCATCGCGATCGGCAACGGCTCGTGCGACATCCTGCTGGCCGCAGGTGAGGCGCTACTCGAGCCGGGTGCCGAGCTGATCTACGCGTGGCCGTCGTTCTCGGTCTATCCGCACCTCAGCGCGGCCTCCGGCGCGCGCGCCGTGACCGTCGCGCTCGACGAGGCCGAGCGCCACGACCTACCGGCGATGCTGCGCGAGATCACCGTCGCCACGCGGATCGTGATCGTGTGCAACCCGAACAACCCGACGAGCACGGCGCTTCCGCTGGCGCAGATCGCCGCCTTCCTCGACGAAGTGCCGCCGCACGTGTGCGCGATCGTCGATGAGGCCTACTGCGAGTTCAACCTGCTCGACGACCCGGACGCATCGATCGAGCTGCTCGATCGCCACCCCAACCTGATGCTTTTGCGCACGTTCTCCAAGGTGCACGGCCTCTGCGGGCTGCGCGTCGGCTTCGGGCTGTGCGGCTCGGACGCGCTGCCGCGCGCGCTCGACCAGGTGCGCCAGCCGTTCTTCTGCAATGCACTCGCGCAGGCTGCCGCCGTCGAGGCACTTTCACACCAGGACGCCGTGATCGAGCGCGTCGCACGCAACGTGGCCGAGCGCACCTCCGTCGATGAGCGCCTGCGCGCGCTGGGTCTCGACCCGGCCGAGTCGCAGGCCAACTTCTGTTGGTTTCACCTCGGCGAAGGACGCGACGAGCAGGAGGTCATTCAAGGACTTGCGGATCGGGGCATCCTCGTGCGCGCCGGCACGGCGCTCGGCGGCGAGGGTGCGCTGCGCGTCACCTACGGCACGCCGGCCGAGAACGAACGCTTCCTGCAAGCGCTTGCCGAGCTTCTGTGAAGGTGCTACAACCTGCGGGACCGACCATGCAGAAGCCCAGCCTCGAAATCTCCGGCTCCTCTCGCGCCCGCGCCGCCGTCGCGCCGCGCGCCGCATGGTCGTATTCGCTTCGCACCTGGCGATTTAGCTAGGCGCTTCGACCTGGGCCTGTACGTGAGCGGGCCGAGCGGTCGCACCGGATCCCCATAGGGATCGAGCGCCTTCCCGCAGGGCGGCAAACGCCCTCTCCGCACCCGTCACGGGCCGCGGCGCTCACGACCCAGAGCCCTGGCACGGCCAGTGGCGACCACCTAAGATTTGGCGCATTGAAAGGATGAAACGATGATGATCGTGATGAAGGAGTCCGCGACCGAGCAGGAGATCGAGGCGGTCGTTGAGAAAGTCGAGCGAGCGGGGGCGCTGGCGCATCCGATCAAGGGTGCGCGGGTAACGGTGATCGGCGCCATCGGAGACGTCGAGCAGGACGCGAGCATCGAGAGCCTCGGACTCGAGGGCGAGCCCGGCGTGGATCGCGTGATGCCGATCCTCAAGCCCTACAAGCTCGCCTCGGCGGAGATCAAGCACGGCGAGCGAACGGTGCTCGAGATCGATGGGCGCAAGGTCGGCGGCGGCAACTTCGCGCTGATGGCCGGCCCTTGCACGGTCGAGTCGCGCGAGCAGCTGCTGGAGACGGCGCGCGTCGTCCGCGACGGTGGCGCCTCGTTCCTGCGCGGCGGCGCGTACAAGCCGCGCACCTCCCCCTACGCCTTCCAGGGGCTCGGGCAGGAGGGGCTGCGGCTGCTCGCCGAGGCCAAGAGGGAGACAGGGCTGCCGGTCGTGACCGAGCTGATGGACATGCGCGACATCGACGACGTGCTCGAGGTCGCCGACGTCGTGCAGATCGGCGCGCGCAACATGCAGAACTACCCGCTGCTGACCGAGATCGGGCGCTCGGGGCGTCCGGCGCTGCTCAAGCGCGGGCTCTCGGCGACGCTCGACGAGCTGCTGATGGCGGCCGAGTACATCCTCAAGGAAGGCAACCCCAACGTGATGCTGTGCGAGCGCGGCATCCGTACGTTCGAGACCGCGTACCGCTTCACACTCGACCTGATGGCCGTGCCGGTGCTGAAGGAGCTCACGCACCTGCCGGTGATCATCGACCCGAGTCATGCCGCGGGGCGGCGCGACCTGGTGACCCCGCTGTCGCTGGCGGCGGCGGCGGTCGGCGCCGACGGGATCATCGTCGAGGTGCATCCGCAGCCGGAGGCGGCGATCTGCGACGGCCCGCAGGCGCTGCGCGCCGAGGACTTCGCGGCATACGCCAGCGCGGTCGAGCAGGCGGCGGAGCTAGCGGGCAAGGCGCTCAGCATCGTCTGATGGGCTTGGTGCCTGTTCCTTGAACGTCGCGGTGCTGGGGGTCGGGTTGATCGGCGGCTCCATCGGCCTGGCCACCCGGCGGCGCGCGGGTGCGCGCGTGTGCGGCTATGACCCCGACCCGCGCGTGCGCGAGCGGGCGCTCGAGCTCGGCGCGGTCGACCGCATGGCGAGCGACGTCGCGGGCGCCGTCGAGGATGCCGACGTCGTGTTCGTCGCTGCACCCGTCGGCGCGCTGGCCGAGACCGTGCGCCTGGCGCTGCAGAGCGCCCGGGCGGACGCCGTCGTCACCGACGTCGGCTCGACCAAGCGCGTGCTCGCCGAGGCCGGTGCGGACGAGCGCCTGATCGGCGGGCATCCGCTGGCGGGCGCCGAGACGGCGGGTGTGGAGCAGGCGCGCGAGGACCTGTTCGACGGTGCCGTGTGGTACCTGACGCCGGCGAGCGGGAGCACGGCGGGCGTCTTATACGAGCGCCTGCATCGCCTGTTGACGACGATCGGGGCGCGCCCGGCGGCGATCGACGCGGAGACGCACGACCGGTTGCTGGCGGCCGTCTCGCATCTGCCGCACGTGCTCGCCAACCTGCTCGTCGCGCAGGCGGCGGGAACGCTCGAGCAGGCCTCACCGGGACGCCTTCCCGCGGTCGGGCCGAGCTTTCGTGACGCGACGCGCGTGGCGGGGGCCAACAGCGCGATCTGGACGGATATCTTCATGTCCAATCGCGACGCGCTGATCGCCGCGATCGACGAGTTCGACGAGCGCATAGCCGGGGTGCGCGCGCAGCTCGCCGCCGGCGACGCCGATGCGATCACGGCGTGGAACGAGTCGGCGCGCGTGGAGCACGGGAGGCTGCTCGGCGCAAGTGGCGGCGAGGCCGAGGTCAGCGAGCTGCGCACGTCGGTGCCCAACCGCCCCGGCGTGATTGCCGAGATCGCGCTCGCGCTCGGGGGCGCGGGTGTGAACATCATCGACATGGCGCTCTCGCCCTCAGAGGACAACAGCCAGGGCATCGTCGCGCTGTGGATCGCCGGCGAGCGCGACACGGCGCGCGCACGCGAGCTGATCGCCGAGCTGGGCTTCGCGGTGGCGCTCGCATGAACATGCGCTTCGAGCCCACGCGCGGGCTCAGCGGCGAGCTGCAGGCGCCCCCGGACAAGTCGATCTCACATCGCGCGGCGCTGCTCGGCGCGATGTCCTCCGAGCCGGTGCGGATCGAGCGCTACCTGCACGCGGCCGACACGAACTCGACGCTCGAGGCCGTGCGCGCGCTCGGTGCGCTCGTCGAGCTGCGCGAGCAGGAGGTCGTGATCCGCGGCACCGGGCTGCGCGAGGCGCGCGAGCCCGACGGGCCGATCGACGTCGGCAACGCCGGCACGCTGCTGCGACTGCTGCCGGGCTGGCTTGCGGCGCAGGAGGGACGCACGTTCACGCTCGACGGCGACGAGTCGATCCGCCGCCGGCCGGTCGACCGCGTGTCCGAGCCGCTGGGCCTGATGGGCGCCGACCTCAGCGCCCGCAATGACCGCTTCCCCCCGCTGCTCGTGCGCGGCACGCACCTGCGCGCGATCTCCTACGACATGCCCGTGGCGAGCGCTCAGGTCAAGTCGTGCGTGCTGCTGGCGGCGCTCGCGGCGGACGGGGCGACGACCGTCTCAGAGCCCGCGCGCAGCCGCGACCACACCGAGCGGATGCTCCTGCGCGCGGGCGTGGGCGTGCACCGCAACGGGCGTCACGTCACGGTCGTCAACACCGACGAGCTGCTGCTCGACCGCGTGCGCGTGCCGGGCGACCCCAGCTCGGCGGCCTTCCTCGTCACGGCGGGCGTGCTCGTGCCGCAGTCGCGTCTCTTGATCGGCGACGTCGGCGTGAACTGGACGCGGACGGGCTTCATGCGGATCGTGCGGCGCATGCAGGGCATCGTGCTCGGCGATCTCGAGGACGAGACGGGGGAGCTGATCGGCGAGGAGCCGGTCAGCGACCTGGACGTCGCGCACGGGGCGCTCGAGGGCACGGTCGTCGAGGCAGAGGAGGTGCCGCTGGCGATCGACGAGCTGCCGCTGGTGGCGCTGCTCGGCTGCTTCGCCGAGGGTGAGACGGTCGTGCGCGGCGCCCAGGAGCTGCGCGTGAAGGAGTCCGACCGGATCGCGGGCGTGGTCGAGGGCCTGCGCGGGCTCGGCGGCGAGATCGAGGCCACCGAGGACGGCTTCGTCGTGCAGGGCAGCGGTGGGCTGCGCGGCGGCACGATCGACGCCAAGGGAGACCACCGCATGGCGATGATGGGAGCGATCGCGGGTCTCGCGTCGAAGGAGGGCGTCGAGGTGCTCGGCATGGAGGCCGCCGCCGTGTCCTATCCGGGCTTCGTCGAGGATCTGATGGGGCTTTGCTCGTAGCGATCGACGGGCCGGCCGGTGCGGGCAAGTCGACGGTCGCGCGCGCCGTCGCGCGCGAGCTCGGCTTCACCTATCTGGACAGCGGCGCGATGTATCGCTGCGTGGCGCTGCTCTCGCTGCAGGAGCCTGGGCGCGAGCCGGCGGAGCTGGCCAGCGCGGCGCGGATCGAGCTGCGCGAGGAGGGCGGGATCCCTCACACGATCCTCGACGGCCGCGACGTGAGCGAGCGGATCCGCGCGGCCGATGCGTCGGAGGCGGCCTCGCGGGTGGCAGCCGATCCCGGAGTGCGCGAGGCGCTCGTCGCCCAGCAACGCGCCCTTATCGACGCAGGCGACTGGGTCGCTGAGGGTCGTGACATTGGCACGGTCGTGGCACCCGATGCGGAGCTGAAGGTGTATCTCACGGCAAGCGCCGAGGAGCGCGCGCGGCGGCGCGCGGCCGAGCTCGGCGCAGACCCCGCCACGGTGCTCGCCGAGCAGTCGCTGCGCGACGAGCGCGACTCCACCCGCAGCCACAGTCCGCTGCAGGCGGCCCCCGGCGCCCTCACGCTGGACACGACGGGGATGGACGTCGAGCAGGTCGTCGCGCACATCGCCGCCCTCGCGCGAGACGCCGCAGGCTAGCCTGGGTCTATGAAGGTCGCAATCGTCGGTTATCCAAACGTCGGCAAGTCCTCGCTGATCAACCGCCTGTCGGGCACGCGCCAGGCCGTTGTGCACGAGCGCCCGGGGGTCACGCGCGACCGCAACGAGATCGACTGCGAGTGGAACGGGCGTCAGTTCAAGCTGATCGACACGGGTGGCATGGACTTCCAGGACGAGGACCCGCTGGCGGGCTCGATTCGCGATCAGGCACGCGCGGGGATCGCCGATGCCGAGGTCGCGGTGCTCGTCGTCGACGCGCGCGCCGGCGTGCGCCCGGGCGATGAGGAGATGGCCGACCTATTGCGCCGCGCCCCGCTGCCGACGATCGTCGCGGCCAACAAGTGCGATGGCGTGGTCGAGGTGCCGCTGGCCGCCGAGTTCCATCGCCTCGGGCTGGGGGAGCCGATTCCGGTCTCCGCAGCCCAGGGGCTGGGCACGGGCGACCTGTTGGACCGGATCGTGGAGCTGCTTCCCGACGGTCAGGACGACGCCGGGGACGACACTGTCCGCCTCGCCGTGATCGGGCGCCCGAACGTGGGCAAGTCATCGCTCGTCAATCGCTTCCTCGGCGAGGAGCGCGTGATCGTCTCCGAGCTGGCCGGCACGACGCGCGACGCGATCGACATGCCGCTGCTCGTCGGCGATCGCAAGCTGACGCTCGTCGATACGGCGGGCATTCGCCGCCAGTCGAAGGTCTCGGACTCGGTCGAGTACTACACGACGCTGCGCTCGCAGCGTGCGGCCGACCGCGCTGACGTCGCACTCGTCGTGTGCGACGCGACCGACGGAGTGACCTCGCAGGACCTGCGTGTGGCCGAGCTGGCGATGAAGGCCGGCTGCGCGACGGCGATCGTGCTGAACAAGTGGGACGTGCGCGAGGGCAGCGAGGGCGACCTCGACCACGAGCGCGCTCGAGTCGCGGAGAAGCTGCGCCTGCGACCGCGCGTGCTCACGGCCAGCGCCAAGACGGGGCGTCATGTGGCGCGCCTCTTGACCGAGGCGATCGTGCTCGGCGACCGCATGTCCAATCGGATTCCCACCTCCGAGCTCAACCGCTTCCTGGCCGAGGCGATCCAGGCGCGCCAGCCGCCGGTCGGCACGCGCCGCGGCTCCAGCCAGCACCGCCTGAAGTTGATCTACATGACGCAGATCGACCAGCGACCGCCGCGCTTTGCGATCCAGGTCAACTCGCGCGCCCGGGTGACCCGCGACTACGCCTACTTCCTCGAGAACCGCCTGCGCGCGCGCTACGGCATGGATGGCGTGCCGCTGATCATCGACTTCGTCGAGCGCGGACAGCGTGGGGGCGGGCTGAGCCCGCGGGCAGCCCGCGAACGCTCATCGCAGCCGGCGCCGGTAGAGGACGCGGAGCTGCCTGACGAGGACGCCCAGCCGACCGTCGAAGAGCCCGCCGCGACCGGCCCGCGCTGAACGAAAAAGTCCCCGCGTTCGCCTAGACTGTCCCGGCTCTCGCCCGGCCCCGGCCGGCCACATCCGACAGACGACCCTGGAGCGAACCGCTGCTGCCATGACTCAGTTTTCCGACAACGAATTCCTGTTCACGTCCGAGTCCGTCACCGAGGGGCATCCGGACAAGATCGCCGACCAGATCTCAGACGGCGTGCTCGACGCGGTCATGGCCGCCGACCCCTACGGGCGCGTGGCGTGCGAGACGCTCGTCAACACGGGCCTGGTCGTCGTCTCCGGCGAGATCTCGACGGACACCTACGTAGACATCCAAGAGGTCGCACGCGAGACGATTCGCAAGATCGGCTACACCGACGCCGACCTCGGCTTCTCGGCCGACTCGTGCGCGGTGCTCAACGCGATCGACAAGCAGTCCCCCGACATCGCGCAGGGCGTCGACAAGGCCTATGAGGCGCGCACCGACGCAGGCGACGACGACGAGCTCGACGTGGCCGGCGCGGGCGACCAGGGGATGATGTTCGGCTACGCCTCCAACGAGACCGAGGCACTGATGCCGCTGCCGATCTCACTCGCGCACCGGCTCGCCGAGCGACTGGCAGCCGTGCGCAAGGCCGGCACGCTCAACTACCTGCGCCCCGACGGGAAGACCCAGGTGAGCGTCCGCTACGTCGACGGCAAGCCGAAGGAGATCGAAAAGCTCCTGATCTCCACTCAGCACGGCGAGGGAGCCGAGGCGCTGATCCCCGACGACCTGTGGGAGCACGTGGTCGAGCCGATCCTGCCGAAGGGCATGTACGAGGAGTCCAAGCTGCGCAAGAACTTCCTCGTCAATCCGACCGGACGCTTCGTGATCGGCGGCCCGGTGGGCGACGCCGGGCTGACGGGACGCAAGATCATCGTCGACACCTACGGTGGCATGGCCCGCCACGGTGGCGGCGCCTTCTCCGGCAAGGACCCCTCGAAGGTCGACCGCTCGGCCGCCTACGCGGCGCGCTGGGTGGCGAAGAACATCGTCGCGGCGGGGCTAGCCGAACGCGCCGAAGTGCAGGTCGCCTACGCGATCGGCGTGGCGCACCCTGTCTCGGTGATGGTCGAGACGTTCGGCACGGAGCTCGGCGGGCACACGCGCGGTCAGATCGCCAGGGCCGTGGACGAGGTCTTCGACCTGCGCCCGGGCGCCTTCCGCGAGGAGCTCAACCTGCACCGCCCGATCTATCAGAAGACGGCCGCCTACGGCCACTTCGGCCGCGACGACCACGACTTCACGTGGGAGCGGACCGACAAGGCCGATGCCTTGAAGGCAGCCGCCGGCGCCTAAGGGCGCCGGAGCCGCCAGAGACATCGGAGCAACGGAGAGCGAAGGTCGCAGCAAGAGCCGGCCCGGATGGCCGGCCATGTAGCGGTCGTGGCGGCCGGAGCGTTCACAAATTGAAACGAGAAGCGTAGGCCGGCTCGACCAGGAGGCTGGATGCCGTTTACACCGCCGGAGGTCCCGCCCGCGCGGTCCGACCACCGCTCTAGTGTCCGAGCCATGCCTTCGATCGCCCAGGTCGAGCCGATGACGACGGCCCGCGCCCTGCGCGGGCCGTTCGACTACCGCCTGCCCGAGGAGCTGCGTGGCGGTGCCGTCGAGGTCGGCTCGATGCTCGTCGTCCCGTTCGGCCGTCGGGAGGTGCTGGGGGTCGTGGTCGGACTCGCCGACTCGAGCGAGGTCGCGGCCGAGAAGCTGCTGGCGCCGCTGCGCGCACTCGAGCTGGGCGTGCCGGCGGAGATGGTCGCGCTGGCCGAATGGATCGCGGCCGAGTACTGCTCGACGCTCGCCAGGGCGCTGGGGCTCGTGCTGCCGCCTGGCGCGACGCGCAGGCTGAGCGGGCGCAAGCGCCGCGCGGTCAAGCGCAGCGAGCACCTGTCCGTCGGCGCTCGCGCGCCGTCGGCGCTCGCGCTGAACGAGGACCAGCGCACGGTGCTGGCGTCGCTACAGGATGCGCTCGAGCGTCGCGTGGCCCACGAGCGGCTGCTGCACGGCGTGACCGGATCGGGCAAGACGGAGATATACCTGCGCGCCGCCGAGACGGCCCTCGAGCAGGGGCGCGGGGTGATCGTGCTGGTGCCCGAGATCGCGCTGACGCCGCAGACGGTTGGGCGCTTCATCGATCGCTTCGGTGAGACCGTCGCCGTGCTGCACTCGCAGCTTCGTCCGGGCGAGCGCTACGCCGAGTGGCGCCGTCTGCGCGAGGGCGAGGCGCGCATCTGCGTCGGCCCACGCTCGGCGGTGTTCGCGCCGATCGAAGATCTCGGTCTGATCGTCGTCGACGAGGAGCACGACTCCTCCTACAAGCACGAAGGCGATCCGCGCTATGACGCGCGCGACGTCGCCGCCGAGCGTGCGCGCCGAAGCGGCGCCGTGCTGCTGCTCGGCAGCGCCACGCCGCGCGCCGAGAGCGAGCATCGCGTGCAGTCCTCGCTGCTGCCCCGGCGCGTGGACGGACGTCCGCTGCCGCGGGTCGACGTGCTCGACATGCGCGACGAGGGCATGCACGGCGGCCAGCAGGGCCTGCATCCGGAAACCGTGCAGGCGCTTGCGCGTGTGCGCGAAGAGCGCGCGAAGGCGATCGTGCTGCTCAACAGGCGCGGCTGGTCGAACTTCCTCTCCTGCCGCTCGTGCGGGCAGGTTTGGAGCTGTCCGGACTGCGATGTCGCGCTCGTCCTACATCGCGCCGGCGGGTTCCTGGCCTGCCATCACTGCGGCCACCGCGAGCGCGCCCCCGAGCACTGCGACTCGTGCGGCTCGACCTCGGTCGCCCGCCACGGAGCCGGCACCGAGCGCCTACAGCACGAGTTGGCGGCCGTGCTTGACGACGGCGCGTTCCCGATCTTCAGGCTCGACGCCGACACGGCGGCGGGCGCCTCCGCCCCGGCGGCGGCCGAGCCGGGCGCAGCGGAGACGCCGGCCACGCGCGAGAGCACCGTCTCTTCGCTGCTGCGGCGCTTTGAGGCGGCCGACTGCGGCGTGCTGATCGGCACGCAGATGGTCGCCAAGGGGCACGACTTCCCGGACGTCACGCTCGGCGTCGTGCTCGACGCCGACGCGACGCTGCGCTTTCCCGACTTCCGTGCCGAGGAGCGAACGTTCGCGCTGATCGCCCAGCTCGCCGGGCGTGTCGGGCGCGGCGGCGAGGGACGTGTGCTGGTGCAGACGATCGCGCCGCAGGCGCGCGCGATCGAGCTCGCCTCCCGGCACGACAGCGAGTCCTTCCTGACGAGTGAGCTCGAGCGCAGGCTGGCACTCGGCTATCCGCCGTTCTCGCACCTGATCAGGATCGTCTGCAGTGCCGTCGAGGCCAGTGATGCGCTCGCTGCGGCAACCGCTCTGCGAGTGCTGCTCTCGCCCCGCTCTCCCGGTAGCGACGTGCTCGGCCCCGCCACCCTGTTTCGGGTTCGTGGCCGCGAGCGGCAGGTGCTGCTCGTCAAGGCCGCCGAGCGACGAGCGGCCGTCGCTGCGATCGGCGAGGCGGTGCGACGCGTCGCCATTGCCCGCGCGCATGTCGGCGTCAACTTCAGCGTGGACGTCGATCCGCAATAGGTCCGGCACACGCGTAGGACGTGTATTCAGGCGCCACGCTATTCTCTCGCGCGCACGGGAGCCGGTAATCGTTCAAAACGGGGGAACAATGCGGTTGCTCGACCAAAGACGTTCACAGGCGGTTGTCGGTCTTTGCTCGCTCACGGCCACGCTCTCGCTCGCCGCGTCCTTCGCCGTGCCCGCTTCGTGGGCCAGTTCGGGTGCACGGCCCGGACGTACGCGATATGCCCAGATTCTCGAACCATGCCCCCCACCGGCGCCTGGGCACGCAACATGCTTCGCGCTTGTGCGCAAGACCGTGGAGTCCCCAGCTCCGGGCACTCCTGCCAATCGCGGAGTACGGCCCTACGTGGTCGGCGCAGGTGCGGTCACGGCCGGCCCTTCAGGCGGACTGACGCCTGAAGACCTCGCCAGCGCATACGGATACAGCCCGACTTCATCAGGGACCGGCCAGACGGTCGGGATCGTGGACGCATTCGACGATCCAGAAATCGAGAGCGACCTCGCCCAATTCGACACGCACTACGAACTCCCCGCGTGCACGACAGCGAACGGATGCTTCAAGAAGGTCGGGCAGACCGGCACGTCTTCGCTGCCGGCTGCCGACAAAGAAGGATGGTCGGTCGAGATCACGCTCGACGTGGAGACTGTGCACGCAGTCTGCCCGAACTGCAGGATCCTGCTGGTGGAGGCGAACAACAGCGGCGTGCCAATCTCGCTGTCGCCGTGAACGAGTCGGTCGCGCTCGGTGCGACAGAGGTGTCGAACTCATACGGTGGGCCGGAGGTCTTCGACGGCTCCAGCGAACGGGCCGCATACAACCATCCAGGGTTGCCGATCGTGGCCTCGACAGGTGACGACGGCTACTACGGCTGGGATTGGGTGAATGAATTCGGCCCCTTCGAAGGTGACGAAATGCCGAGCGCTCCCGCGTCGCTTGCCTCGACGGTGGCCGTCGGCGGCACCACGCTCGAACTGAATCCAGATGGGACCCGTGCGAACGAGACGGTCTGGAACAACAACGGCCCTGGCGATGAAGAGGGTCTCGCGAGCGGAGAACGTGAAGGCGCGACGGGCGGCGGTTGCAGCAAGCTGTTCACAGCCCAGCCGTGGCAGCAAGCCGTTGCCGGCTTCACGTCGACCGGCTGCGGGACGACACGCCTCGATGCCGACATCGCGGCGGTCGCCGATCCGTTCACCGGCCTTGACATATTCGACAGCTTCAAATGTGGCCTCGCGTGTGAATTCCCTCGAGTCGAAGGCGGGTGGGTGACGATCGGCGGCACCTCGCTCTCGGCCCCGTTCATCAGCTCGCTCTACGCGCTCGCCGGCGGCGGCGATGGAATCAGCTACCCGTCGCTGACGCTGTACGGCCACGCGAGCGACTCGTCGTTGCGCTTCGACGTCACCGAAGGCGCCAATGGCTTCTGTGGCGGCGAGTCGGTCACCGAATGCGCGCAGCCGAACGAAGGGTTCGGTGTTGTCGACTGCGAAGGCACGACAGCCTGCAATGCGGCCCCCGGCTTCGATGGGCCGTCGGGCATCGGCACGCCCGAGGGGCTCGGACTGTTCAAACCGCTGCTGCCGAGCGCGGCGATCACGACACCGAGCGGGTTGACGGCGGGAAGTGCAGCGAGCTTTAGCGCAGGAGGGTCGAGCGATCCCTACGCGGGTGGCTCGATCGCTGGTGCCTCATGGAGCTGGGGCGACGGTGCCAACGGCACCGGAGTCTCCGCGACGCACGCATACGCCGCGGCCGGCAAATACACCGTGACGCTCAGCGTCACCGATTCGTACGGAGTGACCAGCGCTCCGGTTATGGCGACAGTCAGCGTTGGCGCGGCTTCCGGTGGCACAGGCACAGGCACTGGCACTGGCACGGGCACTGGCGCAGGCACCGGCTCGGCTGGTGCGTCGGGCGCTGCATCGACGACGGGCGGTGCGATGGGCGCAACAACGGGCACTGCCACGACCACGGTCGCGGCGAGCAGCGCGTTCCCGACCGCGCGCGCGGCGATCAACGCAAGAACGGGTTCGGTGACGCTCACTACGTCGGTCGTCGATCCGGGCACGCTCGACTGGAGCGCGACCTTCCCGAACGGCAAGTTCGGTGCATTCGCGTCGGCGAGCAAATGCAAGGCGGGTCAGCTTCGCTTCGCCGGCAAGTGCCGCCCCGCGAAGGTCGTCTTCGCGAAAGGGACTGAGGCCGTCGGCGCGGCGGGCAGCGTGACGGTCACGCTGAAGCCGAGCGCATCGGCACTGAAGGCGCTGAAGAGCGCGCTGAAGCAGAAGCAGGGCGTCCCCGTCTCGGTCGTGCTCACATTTCAGTCCTCGCTCGGCGGTGCCCCGGTCTCGCACGCGCAGACGGTGATCGTCAAACCGAAGAAGAAATAGCGCGGTCCACGCTCCAAAAGGACCAAGCGTCCTCATAGACTGGGCGTCGATGCCCGCACAAGGCGACACCGCTGACGCAACAGAGCTCGAGGAGCTGCCGCTGCCGGTCTCCGAGGAGGCCGACGTCGAGGTCGAGCGCGAGCAGGATGCGCCCGGAGGAGCTCGATCCCGAGACCCGCGCGCGCCGCGACGCGGCGCTGGCGCGCGTACGCAAGCTCGGCGACCCGGTGCTGCGGGCGAAGGCGCTGCCGGTCGAGCGCTTCGACGAGACGCTGGCACAGGAGGTCGAGCGGATGGGCGAGCTGATGCACGACGCGCTCGGCGTCGGGCTCGCCGCCACGCAGCTCGGCGTGCTGCACCGCGTGCTCGTCTACAGCGCCTACGCCGAAGATCCGCTGACGGCGCTTGTGAACCCGGTGATCGAGTGGCGCAGCGAGGAGCTCGAGAGCGCGCCGGAGGGCTGCCTCAGCCTGCCCGGCGTGCACGTCGAGGTCGAGCGCGCTGCGCGCGTGCGGGTGCGCGCGCAGCGACGAGCACGGCGAGCGCGCTCGAGATCGAGGCCGAGGGCCTGACGGCGCGCGTGATCCAGCACGAGATCGACCACCTCGACGGCATCCTGATCCTCGACCGCATCTCGCGCGAGGCGCGCAAGGAGGCGATGCGCGCGATGCGCGAGGCGCGCGAGACGGCTGACGCCGCCTAGCGGCCGACCCGCGCTCGCACGTTGAGCATCGTCTTCCTCGGCACGACCGAGTTCGCCGCGGCGATCCTGACCGGCTCGCCGCGCGCCCCGAGCATCGCCCGTCGCTGGTCGCTGACGCGCCCGGACCGTCCACGCGGGCGCGGCCGGCGCCTCGCCTCTCCGCCCGTTGCCGAGCAGCGCCCGCGCGCTCGGCGCTGGCGCTCGAGCAGCCCGAGAACGTCAACGACGAGCAGACGGCGGCGCGGATCGCCGCCGTCGAGCCCGCGGCTGTCGTCGTGTGCGCGTTCGGCGCGCTGATCCGCGAGCCGCTGCTGTCGGCGCAGCTGCTGCTCAACGTGCACCCATCGCTGCTTGCCGCGCTGGCGCGGCGCGGCGCCGCTCGAGCGCGCGATCATGGCCGGCGACGAGCGTACGGGGGTCTCGATCATGCGCCTCACCGCCGGTCTCGACAGCGGACCCGTCTGGGCATCGCGGAGCGAGCCGATCGAACCCGCAGACAGCTATGGCTCGCTCGCGGCTCGGCTGGAGGTGCTCAGCGCCGAGCTGCTGCTGCGGTGCACTCGACGAGCTGGCCGCGGGGCGGGCGCTCGAGTTCGCCGAGCAGGACGAGGCCGGCGTCACCTATGCCGAGAAGATCGAGCCGAGCGATCGCCTGCTCGACCCCGCCCGCTCCGCCGTCGAGCTGGAACGTGTCGTGCGCGCCCTGCACCCGCACATCGGCGCCCGCGCCGAGCTGCCCGACGGCGCCATGCTGGGCGTGCACGAGGCGGTGCTCGCGGCGCCGCAACATCCGCCGATGGACGACGAGGAACTCGGGTTGGTGGAGCGAGATGGGCGCTTGCTGCTCGCCTGCGCCGACGGCGCGCTCGAGCTGCTCGTCGTGCAGCCGCCGGGCGGGCGCCCGATGGACGCCGCCTCCTACCTGCGCGGGCACGAACCACCCAGCCGCCTCCAGGACTAACCGGCGCCCCAGGCATGGCGGCGCTCTCGGAGTCCTAGCGTGCAGCGCCCGGGCGCGCATAGCGCGCCGCTGTGTCCGGCACCATGATCCCGTCCGCCAGGCGCGGGTCCGCTTCGGCCGCGCGCGCCTCGCTGGCGATCGGGATCACCCCGGCCCACACAGAGAGGGAGTAGTCCTCGTCGTCGTCGATCGGCGGTCCAGTGCGAATCTTGGCCGAGGCCTCCTCGATGCCGAGCGCCAGCACGGCGGTCGCCTTCAACTCGTTCTCGCTCGGCTGCCGGGCTTCGGCCCAGCGACCGGGCACGATGTGCTCGACGATCGCCTCGAGCGCCGCCAGCTTCTCGTGCTCGTCCTCGACTATCCGCGTGCGGCCGAGCAGCATCGCCGAGCGGTAGTTGGCCGAGTGGTGCATCACCGCGCGCGCCAGCACGAGCCCGTCGAGCAGCGACACGGTCAGGCACGCGGGGGCGCCGCGCTGGAGTGCGCGCAGCGTGCGACTCGCCGTCGAGCCGTGCAGGTAGACGACGTCGCCGCGGCGAGCGTGCAGCGTCGGGATCACGAACGGCTGGCCGTGCTCGTCGACGATGCCGAGGTGGGCGATCAGCGCCTCGTCGAGGATCGCGTCGATCGCGGCCCGATCGTAGCTGCCGCGTTCGCGCTTGCGGCGCAGGCGCACGCGATCGGAGGCGGGCTGAGAGGGCGCTGCGTTCGAGGCTCTGGGGGAGGGTGGCACGCGATCCTCCTGGGCTGTTACAGTACAGATTATTGACTGAACCAATACAGTACAGGATCAACGCCGGCAGCGCGGCTGAGCTCGTCGAGAGCGTCGAACAGGCCGTCTCCGAGGGGGCGCTGACCCCCGGGGCTCCGCTGCCTTCGATCCGGCGACTGGCCGGCGAGGTCGGGCTGAGCCCGGTCACAGTAGCTGCGGCCGTGGCCGAGCTGCGCCGCCGCGGCGTCGTCGTCAGCGAGCCGCGCCGCGGCTCGCGCATCGGCGAACGCCCGCCGATCGGATCGCGCCGCTCGCCGCTGCCGATCCCCCCGGGTGCTCGCGATCTCTCGCAGGGAAACCCCGACCCCCAGCTGCTGCCCGACCTCAAGCGCGCGCTGGCCGGCACGAACCTGCCGCTGCGGCTCTACGGCGAGCCGGCGGCGCTGCCTGAGCTGGCTGCGCTGGCGTGTGAGCGCCTGCGCGCCGACGGGGTCGCGGCCGAGCGGGCCTGCATCGTCAGCGGCGCGCTCGACGGGATCGAGCGCGTGATCGACGTGCACCTGCGCCCGGGCGACCGCGTGGCCGTCGAGAGCCCCGGCTATGCGGCGCTGTTCGACCTGCTGCGCGCGCGCAGCCTGGCACTCGAGCCGGTCGCCGTTGACGAGCGCGGCATGCGCCCGGCCGAGCTGGGGGCTGCGCTTGCGCGTGGCGCGAGCGCAGCGATCGTCACGCCCCGTGGGCAGAACCCGACAGGGGCTGCGTTCGACGCCGAGCGTGCCGCCGCGCTGCGCGCCGTCCTCGAGCGGGCGCCGCGCGTGCTCGTGATCGAGGACGACCACCTCGGCGAGGTCGCCGGCAGCCCGCTGCACACGCTCACCGCCGGACGCGAGCGCTGGGCCGCTGTGCGCTCGGTCGCCAAGGCGCTTGGTCCCGACCTGCGCCTGGCCGTGCTCGCCGGTGACCGGCAGACGCTCGCGCGTGTCGAGGGGCGCCAGCAGTGTGGGCCGGGTTGGGTCAGCCACATCCTCCAGCGCCTCGTGCTCGGCCTCTGGCAGGACCCGCACGTCGACGAGTTGACCGCACGCGCCGCGGCGACATACACGGCGCGGCGAGAGCGGCTGCTGGACGCGCTCGCGCAGGAGGGCGTGCCTGCTTCGGCGGCGTCTGGCCTGAACGTGTGGGTGCCGGTGGAGGACGAGACGGGCGTCGTCGGCGCGCTCTCCGAGCGCGGCTGGGTCGTGGCGCCGGGTGCGCCCTACCGGCTCGCGGCGAGCCCGCCGGCGATCCGCATCACGATCGCCACGCTCGCCGAGGCCGAGTGCGCACGCCTGGCGGGCGATCTGGCCGAGGTCTGCGCGCCGGCCCACGCCGCGCGCGCCGGATAGCGGATCATGGCCGCAGTGCACGACAAGGCGAGAGGCTCCGGTGGGCCGAGGAAGGCAGGCGGTCACGCTCGCCCGGATGCTCGCGCCAAGGCGATCGCGCCCGCCCGCAGCTGCGCCTACGCGGTGCTGCGGCGGGTGTTCGAGCACGGCGCATACGCCGACCTCGCGTTGCGCGCCGAGTCTGACTCGGCGCAGCTCGACGCGCGCGACCGCGCGCTGGCGATGCGCCTGGCCTTCGGCGCCGTGCAGCGTAAGGGCACGCTCGACCACCTGATCGGAGGGCTCGCCGAGCGCCCGGCGGCGCGCCTGGATCCGCCGGTGCTCGCCGCATTGCGGCTTGGCCTCTACGAGCTGCTGTACCTCTCGGGCTCGCCCGACCACGCAGTCGTCGCCGACACCGTCGAGCTCGCCAAGCGCCACGGGCGCGGCGGTCACGGCCTCGTCAATGCCGTGCTCAGGCGTGCCGCGCGCGAAGGAGCCGGCGCGCTGCTCGGCGGTCTCGACGACGCGACGCCGGAGCACGCAGCCGTGCTGCATTCACACCCCGAGTGGATCGTGCGCCTGTGGTGGGAGCGGCTCGGCGCCGAGAACACGCGTGCGCTGCTGGCGAGCGACAACGAGCCCGGGGAGGTGGCGCTGCGCGCCAACGCGCTCGTCACCGATCCCGATTCGCTCGAGCGGGCGCTGGCCGCGCAGCCGGTCTCGGCGCACCGCGACGAGACGATCGCCGAGGCGCTCGTGCTCGACGGCCCACTCGACCTGCACGACTCGCCGCTGTGGCAGGAGGGCGCGTTCCTCGCGCAGTCGCGCGCGGCGATGCTCGTCGCGCGCACGCTCGGCCCGTTGCCGGGCGAGCGCGTGCTCGACCTGTGCGCGGCGCCGGGGGGCAAGACGACGCATCTTGCGGCCCTGATGCACGGAGAGGGCTCGGTGCTCGCCGTCGAGCGCAACCGCGCGCGGGCCGGGGCACTCGAGCGGACCGCCCGGCGGCTGCGCGCCGCCAACGTGCGCGTCGAGCTCGGCGATGCCACCGCGCCACGCGCCGAGGGTGCCGTGTTCGACCGCGTGCTCGTCGATCCGCCGTGCTCCGGGCTCGGCGTGTTGCAGGCGCGCGCCGACCTGCGCTGGCGCGTCGGCGAGGCCGACGTCGTGCAGATGGCCGAGACGCAGCGGTCGATCCTCGCCGCCGGGGCGGGGGCCCTACGTCCGGGCGGCGTGCTTGTCTACTCTACGTGCACGATCTCCCCGATCGAGAACGAGCACCTGATCGAAGGATTCCTCGATTCTCACGCCGATTTCAGCCTCGACGACCTCGCCCCTGAGCTGCCGACCCTCAGCGACGGAGAGCCGCGGATCTCCATGCCCGGGACTGTCGTGACGCTGCCGCACCGCGATCGCACGGCGGGCTTCTTCATCGCGCGACTGCGCAGGAGCTGAGACGTGGAGGGCGAGCCGAACGCTTCTGCCAAAGCGTCCGTCGATCTCGGCCCGCAGTGCCCGAACTGCGGCGAGCCGTGGCTGCGCCCGACCAACCTCCCCGGCCGCTACCGCTGCGTGTACTGCCTGCACCGCTTCGAGCTGACCTCCGTCTGCCCCAACTGCGGCGAGCACTCGACGATCGTGCGCATGTCCTCGACGGCGATCTTGAAGTGCAATCACTGCGGCGATTCGATGCTGCAGACCATATGAGCGAGCTGGCGCGTGAGCTCCTGGGCGGCGTGCGCGTCGCGCCGTCGATCCTCTCGGCCGACTTCGGCAGGCTGCGCGAGCAGGTCGGCGAGGTGCTCGACGCGGGTGCGCGCGTGATCCACGTCGACGTGATGGACGGGCACTTCGTGCCCCCGATCACGCTCGGCCCGGTCGTCGTCGAAGGGATCGCCGCGCAGGCGCGCGAGGCGGGGGCGATGCTCGACGTGCACCTGATGATCGAGCGCCCCGAGCGCCACATCGCGGAGTTCGTCAAGGCCGGTGCCGACTCGGTCACATTCCACGCCGAGGCCACGCCGCACATCGCGTTTGCCGCGAGCATGGTTCGCGATCACGGTGCGTGCGCCGGCGTGGCGATCAACCCGGGCACGCTCGCCGGCGCGCTCTCGGAGGTCGCCGGCGAGATCGACATGGCGCTGTGCATGACCGTCAATCCCGGCTGGGGCGGGCAGGCGTTCATCGCGCACTCGCTCGAGAAGCTCCCGCGCGTGCGCGCGATCGTCGGCGACGGTGTGGCCGTGCAGGTCGACGGCGGCATCGCGCCCGACACCGCGCCGGCCTGCCTGCAGGCCGGCGCGAGCGTGTTCGTCGCCGGCTCGGCGATCTTCGGCGCGCCCGACCCCGGCGCGGCCTACCGTGCGATCGCAGAGTCGATCGGCGCTGCCTGAGTGCCCTGCTTGTAGAGCAGCGTGAGCGCGAGCGCGAGTAGGGCGGTCGCGCCGGCGTAGCCGACCTCGGCGCGCAGCAGCTGTTCGGAGATCGCTCCGCTCAGCATCCAGCCGACGAACACCGCAGCAGCCAGCAGCCAGCAGCCGGCGGCGGCGCGAGCGCGGTCGCGCGCGAGCGCGGCCTGGTTGAGCGCGCCCGAGCACAGATGCAGCCCCATGCCGACGCCGATCAGCGCCAGACCGGTGCCTTTGTAGTGGAAGTCCTGCCCGAAGAAGACGTGGCGCAGCGCGAACGGACCGACCAGCAGCAGCCCTACCGTCACGACCCCGGCGAAGGCGGCGATCGCGAGCACCGTCGTGCGGATCGCCTTGGCAAAGGCCTCGTGCCCGGCAGTCGCCTCCAGGCCCGTCAGGTGCGGCAACAGCGAGGTCTGGATCGCCTGGAACAGCTGTAGCGGCGCGCGCGCGATCAGCAGCACGTTGAACACGATCCCGGCGAGCGCCCGGTTGGGCGAGGTCGCGTCGACGGTCAGCACGGCCGCGTTCAAGAGCGTCTGCTCGGAGAGCATGATCCCGGAGACCCACACGGCGAAGCCGCCGCCGCGGCGCAGCGAGAGGTCGTCATGGGCGGCCGTCTCCTGCACGCCCTCCGTCCCCGGGCCGGCGAGCGCCGCGTCGGCCTCGTCGACGGTGATCGCAGCGGCGAGCGCGTCCTCGTGCCCGCCGCCGGACTCCTCTCGCCCTAGTGCCCGCTCGGCACGCGTGCGAGCAAACGCGACGGGCACGACGACGAGCGAGACGAACGGCGCTGCGGCGATCCCGAGCGCAACGGCCGTCTGCCCGCTGGCGATGCCGATCGCGACGGCCAGCGCGAAGCAGACGCGCGAGACCGACTCCATCAGCACGAGGCCGCCGAACAGGCCGAAGCGCTCGTGCCCGGCCAGCCAGCCGCGCGCGAAGTAGCTCGCCGCGTAGGCGAGCGTGCCGACGACGAGCACGAGGTAGAGCGATTCCTCGTGTTCGAAGACGTCGTCGATCAGCGTGTCGTGCAGTGCGAGCGCGACGATCAGGAAGATCAGCGCAAACGTCGCCTGGATCAGCATCGGCACGCGCATCGCGTGTTCGGCGTGGCCACGTGCTCGGCGTTCGGCGATCGTGCGCGAGAGCAGCTGTTCGATCGGCCGGTAGATCACCGAGATGATCACGAACATGACCGACCACAACAGGTCGATCCGCTTGGCCGGCTGTTCGCCGAGCACGTGGCTGGCGATCGAGAAGTACGCGAACGTCAGCAGGCCCGTCGAGGCGATGCCGATCGAGAGGATTCTGGCGCCGCTGCCGTAGGAGCGGGCCGGCTTACGCGCCTGAGAAGCGGCGCGCTCTGGGCGCTTCGGTGGCGACGGGCGCTCGCCGGGTCGTGCGCTCACAGGGCCTGGGCAGCCATCTACAGCCGTACGAGCAGCATCGTCCACGGAAACGGCGAGCGCGCCTCGACGACCTCGCCGTGCCGTGCGAGCATCTTCGTGAACGAGTGCTTGGACCAGTGGTTGAGATGTCCGGGCGTGTTGCCGAGCTGGGGCAGGTAGGCGCCGCGAGCCATGTTGAGCATCCGCCACAGCGGCTCGCGCGGGACCGAGACGAGCAGGTGGCGACTGGCGCAGCGCGCCATCTCGGCGACGGTGTGCTCCGGGTCGGGCACGTGCTCGAGCACCTCGATCGCGCTCGCCAGCTCGAACTCGCTCTCGGCGAACGGCAGATCCTCCGCCGGCATCGTGCGGTATTCGAGGTTGGGCGCTTCACGCTCGGCCCAGCCGGCCTGAATCGACTCCTCCTCGAGGTCGATGCCGACGAGCCGCGCCTGAGGCATCGAACAGCGCCCAGCGATGCACGAGCACGCCCTCGCCGCAGCCGACGTCGAGCAGCGACTGCGGCCGTGCCTGCGCCATCAGCTCGTCGAGCGTGCGCTCGAAGCTCGCCATCAGGCGGCGCACGACGGGGTTCGCCGAGCCGTACTTGTCGTAGGTGTTGCCGGTGACGATGCCGTCGTCTGAGACGGTCACGCCGCCGCTCACAGGCGAACCGCCTCCTCCTGGCGCGGCTCATCGCGCGCCTCGCGCGTGCCGTCGGCCGGCTGGCCGGGTTCGTAGTGCGAGGGCGCCACGCCGAGCTGCAGCTCGATTCGCCGCACGCGCTCGAAGGTCTTCTGCGTCATCACGCGCTGGGCGGCGAGCAGATCGCCGATCACGCCGAGCGCCCACAGCACGACTGCGGCGATGAACAGCACGGCGCCGAGGATCAGCGACTGCACGTGGCCCTTGCCGTTGCCTTCGATGTAGGACGACGGCGAAGCGGATCCACACGCCGATCGCGACGATCCCCATCAGCAGGGCGAGGCTCCAGAACACGCGCAGCGGCTCGTACTGCGCGTAGATGCGGAAGATCGAGACGGCATTGCGGCGCACGTAGGCGCCCATCGAGGGGAACAGCCGCGACTCGCGCGTCTTCGGGTTCGTGCGAACCGGGACGTGGTCGATCGCGACGAGCTGCTTGCCGGCCTGGATGATCGTCTCGAGCGTGTAGGTGAACTTCGATACGACGAGCATCTGAATCGCCGCCTCGCGGTTGTAGGCGCGAAAGCCCGACGTCGTATCGGGGACCGAGGTCGAGGAGGCCTGGCGCACGACCCACGAGCCGAGCCGCTGCAGCGTCTTCTTCAGCGGCGAGAAGTGTTCGATGCCGTCCACCTCGCGGTCGCCGACGACCATGTCGGCGCGCCCGGCGACGATCGGCGCAACGAGCCGGGCGACGTCTGGGCCGTAGTACTGGTTGTCGGCGTCGGTGTTGACGATCACGTCGGCGCCGAGCTTCAGGGCGGTGTCGATGCCGGCCTGGAAGCCCGTCGCGAGGCCCTTGTTGTTCGTCAGGCGTACGAGATGGTCGACGCCGTGGGCGATCGCGACGGCGACGGTCTCGTCGGTCGAGCCGTCGTCGATGACCAGCCACTCGCACGACGTCGAATCCGTCGACCTCGCGGGGCAGGTCGGCGAGCGTCTGCGGGAAGCTGGTCTGCCTCGTTGAAGCAGGGGATCTGGATGATGAGCTTCATCGGCGCGATTGCCTAGACTTGGCTCCCGGCAGTATCCCAAAGCGCGAGGGCGGTCCTGGCAACACAGCGTGCGGGCCGTGCCGGCGCCGGTCCTCGCGCCGGCCGAGTCTCGATGGAAAGCGCGACGCTCACCCGGCAGCGACCGGGCTCGATCCGGTTGGGGCCGATCCGCGCGGCGCGTGCCGCGACGTGGGCGAAGCTCGCGTTCGCCGCGATGTGCGTGGGCGCGCTGATCGGCTACTTCGTCTACCCGACCTACCCGACGTACGACTCCTTCTATGCGCTGCTGTGGGGGCGCGACCTGCTGCACGCGCACCTGCCCGACTTCCGCGTCTACCGCGGGCCGACCGAGCATCCGCTGGCGATCGCCTTCGGCGCGTTCTGCTCGATCTTCGGCGACGGCGGCGCGCGGCTGATGGTGCTCGGCTCGATCGGCTCGTTCGTCGCGCTCGTCGCCGGGCTCTACCGGCTCGGGCGGCTGTGCTTCGGCCCGCTCGTCGGGCTCGTCGCGGCGCCTGCTCGTGCTCAGCCGCTTCTTCCTCGAGAACCTCGCGGCGCAGGGCTACCTCGACATCACCTACCTCGCGCTGATCGTGTGGGCGGTCGTGCTCGAGGTGCAGAGGCCGCGACGCGGACCGGCGGTGCTCGCGCTGCTGGCGGCCGCCGGGCTACTGCGCCCGGATGCGTGGTTCGTGGCGGGCGCGTACTGGCTGTGGTGCGTCGTGCCGACCAAGTCCAACCGCGTCTCTCGGCGCACGCTGCTGCTGTACACGGTGCTTGCCGCGATCGGCCCGCTCGTATGGGTGCTCGTCGATCTGATCGTCACGGGCGAGCCGTTCTACTCGCTGACCTCGACGTCTGGCCTCGCGCAGGAACTCGGCCGCACGCAGGGCGCTCACCGGCGTGATCGGCTCGCTGTGGACGTTCACCGTGCGGATCGACAAGCTGCCGGTGCTGCTCGGGGCGATCGCCGGCATCGCGGCTGGCGATCTGGCTGACGCCGAGGCGCGTACGCACGCCGCTGGCCGCGTTGCTGCTGCTGCTTGGCGTATTCGTGCTCGAGGGCGCCGCCGGGGCGTCGGTGATCGACCGC
Organism: uncultured Solirubrobacteraceae bacterium; assembly: GCA_963717665.1. GTDB lineage: Bacteria > Actinomycetota > Thermoleophilia > Solirubrobacterales > Solirubrobacteraceae > Palsa-744. The sequence continues at coordinate 914,339 of OY970348.1, read as the reverse complement.
TACCTGCTCGGCGCGGCCGTGATGCTGCTGCTGTTCTGCGCGGTCGCGGTCGGCGGCTGGGCGATGCTCGAGCCGGGCGCGCTGCTGCGCCGCGTGTGGATGGGCGGCGCGGCGCTGCTCGTGCTCTACGGCGTCTTCTCGGCGGCGACGACGCTGAACCTCGACGAGCTTGCGCAACACGCTCGCCTACCACGAGGACTTCCACAAGGGCCTGGCCGTCGCGCTGCACTCGCCGGCGGTCGAGCGCGAACTGAAGCGCTGCCCGCTGCTGACGCTGCCCAACAACAAGCTGATCCCCGACGCGCGCTGGATCCTCGACACGGTCGGCCAGCACGAGATCGTCGCGCGCAGCCAGGCGCGCGCCGACGTGCACAAGGGCTCGCACGCACTCGAGCACCGGATCGAAGCGCGGCAGCGTGGCGGTCTACCCGCTCGGCAGCGCCGTCTTCTACGAGGCGATCGTCGACGTCGGCGACGATGCGCGCGACCAGATACCGCAGGACGGCTACCACCGCATCTTCACGAGCCGCTACTACGCGATCTATGGCAACTGCTGAGCGCGTCCCGGCCTTGCTCGGGGCGCAGCTGCCGCGCCGCTGGGCGTGGCCGGCGCTCGCGCTGATCCTCGCCGGCGGCGCTCGGCGCTTCGCCTGTGGGGGGTGCAGCAGGGGCTGCCGTACGCGTACAACGCCGACGAGGCCGACCACTTCGTGCCGCGCGCGGTGGCGATCTTCGGGCATGACCTGAACCCGCACTACTTCGCCAACCCGCCGGGCTTCACCTACGTGCTGCACTACCTCTTCGCGCTCGCCTACGGCGGCACGAGCGGCGTGCGCCACGCCTTCGCCTATGACCCGAGCGAGGTCTACACGCTCTCGCGCGTCGCCGTCGCGGTGCTCGGCGTGATCGCGCTGTGGCTGCTCTATGCGACCGGCGCGCGCCTGTTCGGCCGCGCCGCAGGTCTCTTGGCGGCGGCGATCGAGGCTGTCGCGTTCCTGCCCGTCTTCTACTCGCACCTGGCGCTCAACGACGTGCCGACGCTGGCGCCGCTGACGCTCTCGCTGCTGGGCAGCGCAGGTGTGCTCTGCAAAGGGCGAAAGCGCGACTACGCGCTGGCCGGGATCGGACTGGGGCTGGCATGCGCGACGAAGTACACGGCCGGGATCGCGCTCGTGCCGCTGATCGCGGCTGTGGGCGCGCGGCTGCTCGCCAGGGACACCAGCGCCGGCGCCAGGCCGCGGATCGACAAGCCACGGCGCTGGCTATCGCGCTGGGCGTCGGCGTGGCGGCGCTGCTCGCGTTCGCGGCCTTCTTCGCGGCCAATCCGTTCTGGTTGCTCGACTACAAGTCCTTCCACGCCGAACTGGTGCACCAGTCCTCGCTCTCGGCCGAAGCCCAGGGCAAGCTCGGCGCGCCGAAAGAGGGCGGCTTCGCCTACTACCTGTGGTCGCTCAGCTGGGGGCTCGGCTGGCTGCCGGCGCTGGCGGCGCTCGGCGGCGCGCTGGCGATCTGGCGCCGGCGCCCGGCGCTTGGCTGGCTGCTCGTGCCCGCGCCGGTCCTGTTCCTCGTGTTCATGGGCCTGCAGGGCCGCTACTTCGGCCGCTGGCTGATGCCGATCCTGCCGCTGCTGTGCCTCTTGGCGGCGTTCTTCGCGCTGGGACTGGCCACGTGGCTGGCGGCGCGCATACGTCCGCAGCAGGTCTCGCTCGGGATCGCGGTGGCAGCGCTACTGGCGGTGCTGCTGCTCGCGCAGGGGCTCCTCTACAGCGTGCATTCGGGCCTCGTGCTGGCGCGCGCGGACACGCGCAACGTCACGCGCGAATGGATGCTCGCCCACGTGCCGCGGCGCGCGCGGATCGTGGCCGAGCCGATCTCGCCGGACGGCTGGGCGCGCGAATACCCGGGGGCGGTGCCGGCGAGGAGCAATCGGGGGGTGTGGCTGAAGTACCCGGGCCTCGTCAACCGCCTCTCGCCTTCGGACCCGGCGGGGCCGCTGCAACAGCGGGGTCCCACGGTGGCGACGGAGAACTACGTGCGCACGCTCAGCCCGGCGCTGGTCACGGACTACGAACGGCACGGCTACTGCTGGGTGGTGAGTGGCTCGACGCAGTCGGGGCGCGCGTTCGCCGATCCCCATGCGGTGCCGCAGGCGATCGCCTACTACCGCACGCTGAAAGAACGCGGCGAAGTGGTCTTCCGCTCCACGCCCTACGCGCACGGCGAGGGCCCGGTGCCGTTTGGCTTTGACTGGAGCTTCGACTACTACCCGCTCGCCTACTACCGGCCGGGCCCGTCGATCACGGTCTACCGCCTGCACGGCGGCCGGTGCGCGGCCTGAGCAGGGTTATCCTGGTTCGAGGAGATGAGATGACGATCGGCACGGACACCGACAAGGCGCACATGGGGCGCGCGATCGAGCTCGCCGGCCGCGGTGCGGGCGTGGTCAAGCCGAACCCGGTCGTGGGCGCCGTGATCGCGCGCGGCGAGGAGGTGCTCGGCGAGGGCTGGCACGAACGCTACGGCGCGGCGCATGCGGAGGTCAACGCGATCGAGGCGTGCGGCCTGGAGGACCTGGCCGACGCGACCCTGTACGTCTCACTCGAGCCGTGCTGTCACGAGGGCAAGACGCCGCCGTGCACGGACGCGATCCTGCAGGCGGGACTCAGGCGCGTGGTCGTCGGCTCGGACGATCCGACCGAGAAGGCCTCGGGCCGGGGCCTGGGCATCCTGCGCGACGAGGGTGTCGAGGTGGTGCTGGCCGACGGCGAGCTGGCGACGCGGGCGCGCCTGCTCAACCAGGCCTTTCGCAAGCACGCCCGCGTAGGGCGCCCGTGGGTGCTGTTCAAGTCGGCGATGACGCTCGACGGCAAGGTGGCCACGCGCACGGGCGACTCGCAGTGGATCAGCAGCGAGTCGAGCCGTGCGCTGGCTCACCGCTGGCGTGCGTCGGTCGACGCGGTCGTCGTCGGCATCGGCACGGCGCTGGCCGACGACCCCCAGTTGACGGCGCGACCGGAGGGAGCGCTGGCGGAGCTCTCGAGCCAACCGCGGCGCGTCGTGTTCGACACGCTCGCGCGGCTGCCGATCGACTCGCAGCTCGTGCAGGCGGCGGCGGAGATCCCGCTGACGGTCGTCGTCTCGCGGGCGGCGGCGCGCTCGGACACGGACGCGCTGGAGGCGGCCGGCACGCAGGTGATCGTGGCGACGGGCGAGAACGAGCCGGCGCGCGTGCGCTCGGCGCTCGAGCAACTCGGCACGCTCGGCGTCTCCTCGGTGCTGCTCGAGGGCGGCCCGCATCTGGCGGGCGCGTTCCTCGACGCCGGCGAGATCGACGAGCTGCGCCTGTTCCTCGCGCCGCTGTTGCTCGGCGGCAGCGCCGCCCGCGATCCGCTGGAGGGGATGGGAGTGGAGCGCATCTCTGAGGCGATGCGCGCGCTGAGCTTCGACTTCGAGCGGGTCGGCGATGACCTGCTGATCTCCGCGCGACTACGCGAGTGGTGATCTTTTTAATGATTAAGATTAATATGAATAAGAAGACGGGCGTCTGATGTTCACCGGGCTGATCGCAGATCGGGGGAGTGTGAGCGCGCTGGAGCTCGACGACGGGGGCGCCAGGGTTCGCATCGCCACGCGGCTGGCCGCGGAGCTCGGCGAGGGTGACTCGATCGCCGTCAACGGCGTCTGCCTGACGGCGACGGAGGTGCGCGAGGACGCGTTCACGGCCGAGGTGATGGCCGAGACGCTCAGGCGCTCCTCGCTTGGGGGCCTGCGCGCCGGCGCGCCGGTCAACCTCGAGCTGGCGCTGCGCGCCGGCGATCGCCTCGGCGGTCACGTCGTGCAGGGGCACGTCGATGGCATGGGGACCGTCGCTGGAATCCGCGCCGAGGGGATCTCGCGGGTGCTGGAGATCGAGGTCGAGCCGTCGTTGCGGCGCTATCTCGTCGAGAAGGGATCGGTGGCGCTCGACGGCGTCAGCCTGACCGTCAGTGCGCTGACCGACGATGGCTTTGCCGTCTCGCTGATCCCCGAGACGCTGCAGCGCACCGGTTTGGGAGAGGCCGAGGTGGGGGCCGAGGTGAACGTGGAGGTAGACGTGCTCGCCAAGCATGTCGAGCGGCTGTTGGGGTCGCAGGTGCAGGCACCGCCGACCGAAGGAGTGACATGAGCACAGCACGCACGACCACGCCGTTTGCGACCGTCGAGGAAGCGCTCGACGAGATCCGCGAGGGCAGGATGATCGTCGTCTGCGACGACGAAGATCGCGAGAACGAGGGCGACCTGGTGATGGCTGCGCAGTTCGTCACGCCCGAGGCGATCAACTTCATGGCCAAGGAGGCGCGCGGCTGGATCTGCCTGGCGCTGACGCCAGAGCGCTGCGACGAGCTCGGCCTGGAGCTGATGACGGCGAAGAACGAGTCGGCGCTGCAGACGCCGTTCACGATCACGATCGAGGCCCGCCATGGCGTCACGACGGGCGTCTCGGCGCACGACCGCGCGCACACGATGCAGGTCGCCGTCGACCCGAAGTCGCGGCCTGACGATCTCACCCAACCGGGGCACGTCAACCCGCTGAAGGCCAAGCCCGGCGGTGTACTGGAGCGCACGGGCCACACCGAGGCGAGCGTCGACCTCGCGCGGCTGGCCGGGCTGATCCCGGCGGGCGTGATCTGCGAGGTGATGAACGAGGACGGCTCGATGGCGCGCGTGCCCGACTTGACGGAGTACTGCGAGCGCCACGAGCTGAAGATGGTCACGATCGCCGACCTGATCGCCTACCGCAGGCGCAACGACCGGCTGATCGAGCGCGTCGTCGCGACGCGCCTGCCGACGACGTTCGGCGACTTCGAGGCCGTCGGCTACCGCTCGATGGTCGACGAGAAGCACCACGTGGCGCTCGTCAAGGGCGACGTCGCGGGCAAGTCGGACGTGCTCGTGCGCGTGCACTCGGAGTGCCTCACCGGCGACGTCTTTCACTCGCTGCGCTGCGACTGCGGCGAGCAGCTCGAGGCGGCGCTGGCGATGATCGAGCGCGAGGGCCAGGGCGTGCTGCTCTATCTAGCCCAGGAGGGGCGCGGCATCGGCCTGCTGAACAAGCTGCGCGCCTACCGCCTGCAGGAGGACGGCCTCGACACGGTCGAAGCCAACGAGCGCCTCGGCCTGCCGGCCGACCTGCGCGACTACGGCATCGGCGCGCAGATCCTCGCCGACCTCGGACTGTCCTCGATCCGCATCCTCACGAACAACCCGAAGAAGATCCGCGGCCTCGAGGGCTACGGCCTGTCGGTCAGCGCGCAGATCCCGATCGAGCACGCGCCGAACGCGCACAACGAGGCCTACCTGCGCACGAAGGCGCAGCGCATGGGACACACGCTGCACCACCAGGGGCTGAACCTCGACGCAGAGCTCTTGCATGCCGAGCGCGAGCACGACCGCGCCGTCGCCGGCGAGGCGGCCGAGCACGACCGGACCGCGACCGACGATCGCGCCGAGGAGCACGGGGGCTCGTGAGCGAGACGTTCGCGATCGCCGTCGGTCGCTTCTACGAGGACCTCGCCAACAGGCTCGTCGAGGGCGCAATGAAGGCGTTCGCCGAGGATGGTGAGCACGCGGTCGAGGTGTTCGACGTGCCCGGCGCCTTCGAGCTGCCGCTGGCCGCGTCCTACGCCGCGCGATCGGGCCGCTTCGCCGGCGTGGCCTGCCTCGGCGCGGTGATCCGCGGCGAGACCGACCACTACGACTTCGTCTGCGCCGAGGCCGCGCGCGGCGTGATGGCGGTGCAGCTGCAGACGGGCGTGCCGTGCGCGTTCGGCGTGCTGACGGTCGAGAGCATGGAGCAGGCGCTCGCCCGCTCTGGCGGTGGCAAGCGCGACCAGGGCGCGCACGCCGCCGAGGCCGTGCTGGCGATGGCTGCGCTGCGCCGCGAGCTCGCCGCGCCATGAGCGGCGCGCCGGATCGCTAAACTTCCCCGGCATGGCAAAGGTGTGTCACAGCTGCGGCAAGGGGCCGGCGTTCGGCAACAGTCGCAGCCACTCGATGGTCGCGACCAGGCGGCGCTTCGATCCGAACCTGCAGAAGGTGCGGATTCTCGTTGGCAAGGCTCCGAAGCGCGTCTACGTCTGCACCCGTTGCCTCAAGGCCGGCAAGGTAGAGAAGGCGCTCTAGCCTTTTCGCTGCGCCGACGTCTGCCGAGCGAAAGGCGTTCCGGCGGCGCAAGCTGATAAGACGTTCCCCGTGACAGATACGAATCTGGGCCGCTTTCGCGTCGCTGTGGCGGGCGCGCTGGCGCATCTGGAATCGCGTCGCCAGGAGGTCAACGACCTGAACGTGTTTCCGGTCGCAGATGGCGACACGGGCGACAACATGGCGCTCACGCTGCGCGCGGTGCTCGACGAGCTCGACCGCCTGATGGGCGACGGCGAGCGCACGATCGACGAGATCGGGCGCGAGGAGATCGTCGAGTCGGTAGCGCGCGCGGCGCTGCTCGGCGCGCGCGGCAACTCGGGCGTGATCCTCTCGCAGTTGATTCGCGGTGCAGCCGAGGAGCTCGTCTCGCGCCCTGGCCAGCTGATCGACGCGACATTGATCGGCGCGGCGCTGGCCAAAGCGGCCGACCGCGCGTACTCCTCGGTGCGCGAGCCGGCCGAGGGCACGATCCTCACGGTGGCGCGCGAGATGGCGCACAAGATCGTCACCGACGTGGCGCATAGCCCGGAGAACCTGCGCCTCGGCCCGGCGACGGCGCCGAGCGAGCAGGACGCGCTGATCGCGGCGGCGCTCGAGCGCGCCGTGATCGCCGGGCAGGACTCAGTCAAGCGCGGCCCCGAGCTGCTCGCCGCGCTGCGCGACGCCGGAGTCGTCGACGCGGGCGGCTACGGGCTGACGATCATGTTCGCCGGCGTCGTGGCGGCGCTGCGCGGCGACGAGGCGCCGGCGCTCGATCACTACGCGCCTGCACGGATCACCCACCCCGAGCACAGCTCGGGGACATATCGCTTCTGCACCAACTTCGCCGTCACCGGCGATGGCCTCAGCGCGGGTCGCTTCATCGAGCCGCTCGAGGCACTCGGCGACTCGGTACTCGTCGTGGGCGACTCGAAGACCCTGAAGGTCCATCTACACACCGACGACCCCGAGCTGGCGACGTCCGTGTTCGCCGAGCACGGCGAGGTCTCGCGCCTGGACGTGGCCGACATGCGCCAGCAGGTCAGCGAGCGCGACGCCCGGCTGGCGCGCGAGCGCGCGAGCGACGGCAACGGCTCCAACGCCGCCGCGAACGGCGCCGACTCAGCCCACGCGCCCAACGGCGCGGGCACAAACGGTGCCCCTTCCAACGGCGCTGCACCCGATCGCCGCGCGGCCAACGGCCATGCCGTTCCGGGCGCCGTGCGTGAGCAGCCGGCGACGCGCTGCGGCGCGGTGGCCGTCGTCAGCGGCGACGGCCTCGCAGAGCTGTTCAGAGAGCTCGGCGTGCAGACGCTCGACGGCGGCCCGACGCTGAATCCCTCCACGTACGACCTGCTCGCGGCGATCCACGCGGTGCCGGCCGAGGAGGTCGTTGTGCTGCCGAACAGCGCCAACGTGATCATGGCGGCCGAGCATGCAGCCGAGCTTTCCGACAAGGAGGTCGTGGTGGCCCGTACGACGAGCCAGCAGGCGGGGCTCGCGGCGGCGGTCGTGCTCAACCCTGACCGTCCGGTCGAGCAGAACGACCAGGCCGTCAAAGAGGCGCTCGCCCGCGTGCGCACGGGCGCGATCGCGCCGGCCGCGCGCGACGACGCGCAGGGGCGCTTCGCACAGGGCGAAGCTGTTGGCTTCGTGCAGGATGAGGTCGTCGCGTGGGGCGACCCGACGGACACGCTGCGGGCGATCCTCGCGGCGCTCGCACTCGGCGACGGCGAGGGCGAGCAGCCCGAGCTGATCAGCGTGCTCGCCGGCGAGGGCGCGCCGCTTGGGCTGGGCGAGATCGAGCAGATGACCGATGGCGACGTCGAGCTCGAGCTGCGCCAGGGCGGTCAGCCGGCCTACTGGTGGCTGCTCGCGGCTGAGTAGAGCAGGCTTACGACCGCCGTCGCGGCCATGATGAGCGCGAGATGCCCGCGATCAGCACCGAGACGCCGGATACGGCTGGCGTAGGTCCGTCGGTGCGCCGGATCGCGCCGCAGGCGCACGTATTCGCAGGCGGCCATGCGCTGAGCCGTGAGGAGCTGCTGGCGGCTCCGCTGCGCTGGCCACGCCCGCAGCGGCTGCTGGCGCCGCTGGCGCTGCCGCGGGGCAAGGTCGCCGAGGGCATGCGCGCGCTCGGCCTGGTCACGATCGGCGACCTGCTCGAGCACCTGCCGCGCGACAGCCGCGAGGCGCGCACGGTCGCCGACCTGCGCGCCGACGAGCAGGCGACGGTCGCCGTGCAGGTGCGCGCGATCCGCTCGCGCCCGGTCCGCCGCCGCGGCATGCGCCCACTCGTGGAGGCGACGGTCCACGACGAGACGGGCAGCATGCGCGCGACGTTCTTCAACCAGCCGTGGCTGGTCGAACGCTATCCGCCGGGCACGGCCGTGCTGCTGCACGGCAAGGCCGACGCACGCGGTGGCTTTCGCGTCTCTCACCACGCCCCGGCCTCGGGCCAGGCCTCACTCGGAAGCGCCGCCGAGCCGCTCGCCGGCGATGTCGTCCCGGGCGACGGTGCACCGCCGGCACCACCCGCGGTTGGCAAAGCCCCGGCGGCGGCGCGCTCGCAGAGCGGCGCCGTGGCGCACTACCCGGCGAGCGAGGGCGTCAGCTCGACGCAGATCTTGACGCTCGTGCGGCAGGCCAGAGAGCACCTGCACGATGTCTGCGAGGCGCTCCCGGGGCGTACCCGCGCGCAGGAGCTATTGCCCGACCGCGCGAGCGCGCTGGCGGCGATGCACTTTCCGCGTGACGCGCAGGACACCGAGCGCGGGCGCGAGCGCCTGGCCTTCGACGAGCTGCTGCTGACGCAGCTTGTGTTCCTGCTGCGTCGTGCGCGCCGGCGCGAGCAGGAGGGCGCGAGCGCGCTTGAGCAGGCGCCGCAGCTGAGCGCGCGCTGGCTCGCTGAGGAGCTGCCGTTCGCGCCGACAGGTGATCAGCTGCGGGCGATCGCGGAGCTCGACGATGATCTTGCGAGCACGCGCGCGATGCAGCGCCTGTTGATGGGCGAGGTCGGCAGCGGCAAGACCGTGGTCGCGCTGTACGCGATGCTACGTGCCGTCGAGCACGGCGCACAGGCGGCGCTGATGGCGCCGACGGAGACGCTCGCCGAACAGCACTTCGCGACGATCCAGCGCCTGTTGGGCGGCGAGACGGTCTCGTGCGCGCTGCTGACGGGATCGACGTCGGCGCGCGCACGGCGCGAGACGCTGGGCAAGCTGGCCAGCGGCGAGCTCTCGCTGCTCGTCGGCACACATGCGTTGATCGAGCCCGATGTCGACTTCCGCGCGCTGGCGGTCGCGGTCGTCGACGAGCAGCACCGCTTCGGCGTGCGCCAGCGCGCGGCGCTGAACGAGAAGGGCACGCCGCACATGCTGCACATGACGGCGACGCCGATCCCGCGCACGCTGGCGCTTGCGGGCTACGGCGATCTGGACACGAGCACGCTGCGCGAGCTGCCGCTCGGGCGCCAGCCGATCGACACGCGGATCGTCGCCGGCGAGCGCGCTCGCGCGCGGGCCTATGACGAGCTGCGCGAGCAGTTGCAGGCGGGGCACCAGGCGTTCGTCGTCTGCCCGTTGATCGAGCAGGAGCCCGAGCAGCCGGGCCAGGACGGCGCCACACCCGTCGCCGGTATGGGCGAGCTACGCGCGGCCACGGCCGAGCTCGAGCGCCTGCGCGGCGGCGAGCTCGAGGGCTACCGGCTGGTGCTGCTGCACGGCGGCATGCGCCCGCGCGAGAAGCAGGAGGCGATGGCCGCGTTCGCCTCGGGCGAGGCCGACGTGCTTGTCGCGACGACCGTGATCGAGGTCGGCATCGACGTGCCCAACGCGACGGTCATGCTCGTCGAGAACTCAGAGCGCTTCGGCATCTCACAGCTGCACCAGCTGCGTGGGCGGATCGGGCGCGGCGAGCACCGCGGGCTTTGTCGCCTGATGGGCCCGCCCGGATCGCCGCGGCTGCGCGCGCTGGCCGAGCACAGCGACGGCTTCCGCCTGGCCGAGATCGACCTCGAGCTGCGCAGCGAGGGCGAGCTCGTCGGCACGCGCCAGTCGGGCCTGCGCCAGTTCGAGGTCGCGCAACTGCCCGAGGACGCGGCGCTGCTCGAGCGCGCACGCGCGTGCGCCGAGCGTCTGCTCGAGCACGATCCGCAGCTACGGGAGCCCGAGCACGTGCTGCTCGGCGAGCATCTGCGTGAGAGCTTCGGCGCCGAGGCGCTGGAGCCGATTCCGGCGTAGGCGCGGCCGCGCGTTACGGTCGGCGCATGCGCGTGATCGCGGGAGAGCTCGGCGGCAGGCGGCTGCAGGCGCCGCGCGGGCGCGCCACACGGCCGACATCAGACCGTGTCCGCGAGGCGCTGTTCGCGATGCTCGGCGACCTCGACGGGGAGCGCGTGCTCGACCTGTTCGCGGGCAGCGGCGCACTCGGCATCGAGGCGCTCTCACGCGGCGCGGCCGAGGCCGTGTTCGTCGAGCGCGACCTGGCGGCCTTGCGCGCACTCGGCGCCAACCTGGAGGCGCTCGGGCTCGCGCCGCCGCGAGCGCAGGTGCGCCGATCAGACGCGCTCGCCGCGCTCCAGGCCGCACGGCGACGCGAAGAGACATACGATCTACTCTTCATCGACCCCCCCTACAGCCAGGCACGCGACTGGGGGCCCGAGCTCACGGTTGCGCTGGCGCCGGTGCTCGGCCCGGCGGCGCGCGTGGTCGTCGAGAGCGACCGGCGAGCGCCGCTGGAGCTGGAGCTGGAGCTCGAGCGCGAGCGGCGCTACGGGGACACTTCGATCAGAATCCACCTGCACCGATGACGCCTTCCACAAAGTCAATAGCCGTCTGTCCGGGCTCCTATGACCCGATCACCAACGGCCACCTCGACGTGATTCGCCGCGCCTCGCGCCTGTATCGACGAGGTGGTCGTGGCCGTCGTCAACCGCTCGGTGCGCAAGAGCAAGGCATTGTTCGACATCGAGGAGCGGATGGGCTTCATCGAAAGTGCGATCGCCGAGCTGGACGGAGTGCGCGCGGAGCCTTTCTCGACGCTCGTCGTCGAGTTCGCGCGCCACGTCGGGGCGCGCGCGATCGTCAAGGGACTGCGCGCGATCTCGGACTTCGAGTACGAGTTGGAGATGAACCAGCTGAACCGCCGCCAGGATCCCGATATAGAGTCCGTCTACCTGATGGCGAGCCCGCAGTACAGTTTTCTGTCTTCCAGCGGCGTCAAGGAGCTGGCCACATTCGGCGGGCGGATCGACGATCTGGTCCCCGAGGCAGTGGCAAGCCGCTTGCAGGAAGAGCTCAAGCGCTGACGAAATGGGACGACACGTGATCGCGAACTCGATTTACGGCCCTCGCGGGTCGCAGGCCACGCTCACATAGGACGAACATGGACGTACTCGTACTGATAGACAAGCTCGACGACCTCGTTCACAACGCCAAATCGGTGCCGATGACCGATCAGGTGCGCGTGGACAAGGAGGAGATCTACGACATCCTCGACCAGATGCGCGCGACGATCCCCGAGGAGATCAAGCAGGCGCGCTGGATCGTCAAGGAGCGCCAGGAGATGCTCGCGGAGGCCAAGAAAGAGGCCGAGCGGATCATCAAGGACGCGCGCGAGCGCCAGGAGCGCCTGGTCGGCGAGGAGGAGGTCACCAAGCAGGCCGAGCGCGCCGCCGAGGACATCGTCGAGGACGCCCGCGCCCGCGAGCGCGAGATTCGCCTCGGCGCCGAGGACTACGCCGACGAGATCCTCAACACGCTCGAGGTCAACCTCTCGAAGTTCATCGCCGCCGTGCAAAGGGGCCGCGAGCGCTTGCAGGGCAAGGACGAACCGGCCGAAGTCGGCTAGAAAACCGACGCTTGCGCTTTCGCGCGTTGGGGTAGGGTTGCGAGCCGTGGACGCCCGCGAAGCCCGCTACAAGCTGCAGGTCGCGAGGACCCTGCTCGGGACGGGCATGGTCCAGCCGGAACGGCCGGACAAGGCGCTGCGCACGCTGGGCGCGTTGCGCAAGTGGGGCCCTTCCTCGCCTGCGGCGTTCCTGGGCGGTGCGATCCGCTTTCCTGATCGCGCGGCGATCATCGACGATCGCGGTGCGATCAGCTACCGCGAGGTGCACCGGCGCACGAACGCGCTCGCCTGTGAGTTGCGCAAGGTGGGGATCGGCGAGCGCCAGAACGTGGCGATCATGTGCCGCAACCACCGTGGCTTCATCGAGGCGACGGTCGCCTGCGCGAAGCTGGGCGCCGGCGCGCTGTATCTGAACACGGCGTTCGCCGGACCGCAGATCACCGACGTGCTGCGCCGCGAAGACCCGGCCGCTGTGATCTATGACGAGGAGTTCTCCGAGCTGATCGCCGAAGGTGCGGAGGGGCGCAAGCGCTTCATCGCGTGGAGCGAGCCCGGCTCGAGCGCGGCCGACCCCACGCTCGAGCAGCTGATCGCGGCGGGCTCTGAAGCGGAGCTCCCCGCGCCGTCGGAGAAAGGGCGGGTCGTGATCCTCACCTCGGGTACGACGGGCACGCCGAAGGGCGCCGCGCGCACGCAGCCCGACACGCTCGAGCCTGCGGCGGCGCTGTTCTCGAAGATCCCGCTGAAGGCGCGCGGGACGACGGTGATCGCAGCGCCGCTGTTCCACTCGTGGGGCTACGCGCACTTCACGCTCGGCCTGGCGCTGTCCTCGACGCTCGTGCTGCGCCGGCGCTTTGATCCCGAGGAGACGCTGCAGCGCGGTCGCCCAGCACCGCGCGAGCGCGCTCGCCGTCGTGCCGGTGATGCTGCAGCGGATCCTCGACCTCGGGCCGCAGACGCTGGCGCGCCACGACACGAGCTGCCTGAAGGTGATCGCCGTGAGCGGCTCGGCGCTGCCGGGCGAGCTGGCCACTCGCGCGATGGACGCGTTCGGCGACGTGCTCTACAACCTGTACGGCTCCACGGAGGTGGCGTGGGCGACGATCGCCACGCCCGCGGACCTGCGCGCGGCGCCGGGCACGGCTGGGCGCCCGCCGATGGGCACCGTCGTGAAGCTGCTCGACGGGGATGGGCGTGAGGTGGCCAACGGTCAGAGCGGGCGCATCTTCGTCGCCAACGAGATGATCTTCGAGGGTTATACGGGCGGCGGCAACAAGGAGGTGATCGCCGGCCTGATGAGCACCGGTGACGTCGGTCACTTCGATTCGGCAGGGCGGTTGTTCGTCGACGGGCGCGACGACGAGATGATCGTCAGCGGTGGCGAGAACGTGTTCCCGCGCGAGGTCGAGGATCTGCTCGCCAATCACGCGGCGATCGAGGAGGCGGCCATCGTCGGCGTGCCCGACGAGGAGTTCGGCCAGCGCTTGAAGGCGTTTGTCGTGCTGCGTGACGGCGCCGAGCTGAACGAGGCGGAGGTGCAGCAATACGTGAAGGAGAACCTCGCCCGCTACAAGGCGCCGCGCGAGGTGATCTTCCTGCAGCAGCTCCCGCGCAACGCGACGGGCAAGGTGCTCAAGCGCGAACTGCAGACGGCCTGACCCGGGCCACGGCGCTGCGCCGGAGCCTCGCTAGCCTGAGTGCGATGGCTCCCCGGACGGACGATTTCGATCTCGGTGCGCTGCGCCTGAGCTCGGGCGAGGGACGACGCCTGGAGCTGGACGTGCAGATCGAGGCGCTCGAGCTCGCCGGGGAGCGATACGCCGCCGATCCTACCGATCGAAGATCGGCGCGCGTGCCGGTCGTGCTCGACGTCTCGCGCATGATGGGCGGCGGCTACGCCCTGCGGCTGCGCTTCGCCGCGGAGCTGACGGGACCCTGCATGCGCTGCCTGAAGCCGGCGCGGCCCACGGTCGAGGTCGATGCGCGCGAGGTCGACAGGCCGGGCGAAGGGGAGGAGCTCGAAAGCCCGTATGTCGATGAGGAGACACTCGACCTCGCCGGCTGGGCGCGCGATGCCTTCGCGCTGGCGATGCCGAGCAAGGTGCTCTGCCGCGAGGACTGCGCCGGACTGTGCCCGATCTGTGCGGCCGACCTCAACGAGGCCGGGCCCGAGCATCGCCACGAGAGCCCGCCCGACCCGCGATGGGCGAAGCTGCGCGAGCTGAAGCTCGAATAGCGAGGCCGATCCCGGGCAGGCAGGGCACCGGCGGGCTGGTAGCCTTCTCACGTCCATGGCGGTCCCCAAGAAAAAGCAATCTCACAGCCGCACGGCCAAGCGGCGGGCGCAGCACAAGATCGGCAAGCCCGCGGTCAACGCGTGCCCGCAGTGCCACAGCCCACGCCGCCCGCACCGCGTGTGCGGCGTCTGCGGTTACTACGCCGGACGTGAGGTGGTCGCGCCGGCTGTACACGCGCACGACCACGATCACGATCACGACGAGTAGCGTCCCGGTGGCGACCGAGTCGCTGTCTCAGCCCGCACAGCCAGACCGCCGAGACTCCGAGGCAGCGATCATCGCGGTCGATTGCAACGGCGCCGACCTGGGCCCTTCGGAGGTCGCCGCCGGCGCGGCGATCGCGGTAGAGCGCGGCGCGCGCGTGATCCTGTTCGGGCCGGCCGCTGAGCTCGGCAATCCGCCGCCGGGCTGTGAGATCGTCGATGCGCCGCTGTCGATCGCCAAGAGCTCTGACCCGGCGAGCGCCGCGCGAGCCAATCCCGAGGCTTCGATCGTGCAGGCCGCGCGAGCCGTCGCGGCCGGCCGCGCGCAGGCGCTCGTGTGCGCCGGCGGCACCGGAGCGGCGCTTGCAGCGGGGCTGTTCAACATCAAGCGTACGCGCGGCATCTACCGTCCGGCGCTTGCTCTGCCGATGCCATTCCCGGGCAGGACGGTGACGCTGCTGGACGTCGGCGCGAACGCAGCGGCGCGGCGCGAGCACCTGGTGCAGTTCGCGTTCATGGGCGCTGCGCTTGCAAGCACCCTGCTAGGCGTCGAGCACCCGCGCGTGGGGCTGCTGGCCAACGGCGAGGAGGCAGAGCGCGGCAGCGAGCTCGTCGTTGAGACGCACCGCGAGCTGAGTGAGCGCGCGAGCGCGGGTAACGAGGCGTTCGAGTTCGCGGGCAACGTCGAGGGCGATGACGTGCTGGCCGGCGCGGTCGACGTTGTCGTCACCGATGGCTTCACCGGCAACGTCTCGCTGAAGCTGATCGAGGCGACCTCGCAGACGATCCTGCGCGCGATCCGCGACGCGGCGACCTCCTCGTCGCGCGCGAAGCTCGGCGGCGCCCTGCTGCGTTCCTCGCTCTCCTCGTTTCGCGCCGAGATCGATCCCGAGCTGCAGGGCGGCGCCTACCTGCTCGGGCTGCGCCGACTCGGCGTCGTTCCACATGGGCGCTTCTCGCGCACGGGCTTCGCCGAGGCGATCCTGCGCGCCGAGCGCGGTGCGCGCGAGGACATCGTCGGCCGAACCGAGCGCGCGCTGGCGAGCGCGGGCGCGCTGCGCGAGTCGCCCTTGTCCGCGTCGGGCGCTAGCCTGGCGCAGGCTGAATGAGCGCTCCGAACTCGCCCCCGACGAACACGTCCGACCGCCCGCGCACGCTCGCGCTCGATGCCCCTGCGAGGGAGCTGTGAGCACGCTCACGCGCGATCAGGTCTTCGCGCTGATCCAGGAGCACCTCGCCGACGAACTCGACGTCGAGGCCTCGGTGATCGGCCTCGACACGCGCTTCAAGGACGACCTCGAGGCCGACTCGCTGGACCTCTACACGCTCGTGCAGGAGCTCGAGGACACCTACGGCGTGAGCATGTCCGACGAGCAGGCCGCGCAGATCCTCACGGTCGGCCAGGCCGTCGACTTCGTACTGGCGCACGCGGGGGCGGCGAATGGGCGGCCATGAAGCTGCTCGACGAGCTGCTGGCCGAGCTGCCGGAGGATCTTGCGCGCCAGGTCTTCACGCATGCCTCCTGGAGCGAGCGTCGCGGCGACTCCTACGCGCGCCTGGCGTTTCTCGGCGACAGCGTGCTTGCGCTGGCGGTCACGACGCACCTGTATCCGCGGCTGGAGGCCGAGCGCTTCGGCGCCGGCAGGTTGACGAAGATCCGCGCGCAGGCCGTCTCCGGGCCCTCGTGCCGTGCCGTGGCCGAACGCCTGAAGCTGCCCGAGCGCCTGCGCGCGGCCGCGCCGGTGGGCGTGCAGGGCAGTGCGGCGGCGCTGGTCGAGACCGAGCGGGTGCTCGCGTCGGTGATCGAGGCCGTGATCGGCGCCTGCTACCTGCACGCCGGCTACGAGCGCACGGCGCAGGCCGTCGTGGAGGCGTTCGCGCCGGAGATCGAGGAGGCGCTCGAGCACCCGGTCGACTTCAAGTCCGCGCTGCAGGAGCTGCTCGCGCGCCGCGGCGAGGAGGTCGACTACGAGGTCACCGCCGAGGACGGCCCGCCGCACGAGCGCACCTACACGGTGATCGCGCGCGTGGACGGGCGCAGGCTCGGCAGCGGCCGCGGACGCAGCAAGAAGCACGCCGAGCAGGAGGCCGCCCGCGAAGCCGTAGAGCAGATCGGGGCATAACGCGATGCGCCTGAAGTCGCTCACGCTGAAGGGCTTCAAGTCCTTCCCGGACCGCACGCGCCTGGACTTCGGTCCGGGCGTGAGCGTCGTCGTCGGGCCCAACGGCTCGGGCAAGTCCAACGTGACCGACGCCGTGCTCTGGGCGATGGGCGAGCAGTCGCCGCTGGCGGTTCGGGGACAGTCGATGCAGGACGTGATCTTCGGCGGCGGGCGCGGCGTGCAGGCGCGCAGCGCGGCCGAGGTCGAGATCGTGCTCGACAACTCCGACGGCACGGTCGATCTGCCGCTGAGCGAGATCTCGATCATCCGCCGCCTGGAGCGAAACGGCGATGGCGGCTACCGCCTCAACGGCGCGCGCTGTCGCCTCAGCGACGTGATCGAGGTGCTCTCGGACACAGGCCTTGGCAAGGAGACGCACTCGGTCATCTCCCAAGGGCGCGTCGAGGCGATCGTCACCTCGAAGGCTCGTGACCGGCGCATGCTGATCGAGGAGGCGGCGGGCCTGGGTAAGCACCGCAAGCGCCGCCGGCGCGCGCAGCTGAAGCTCGAGCGCACGCAGGAGAACCTCGACCGCGCGCTCGACGTGGAGCGCGAGGCGCGCACGCGCCTGCGCCCGCTCAAGCGACAGGCCGAAGCGGCCGAGCTGCACGAGCGCCTCGAACGCCAGACGCTGGAGGCGCGCTGGGAGCTGGCCAAGGACGCTGCAGCGGTGAGCCACGTCGAGCTTGCCGCAGCCGAGGCGTGCGTGGGCGGGGCACGCTCGGCGCGCGAGCAGATCGAGGCGAAGCTGCAGGAGACGGTCGACCGCCGCGGGCGCGCCGAGCGCGCCCTGTCCGAGCGCGCCGAGCGCCACGACGAGCTCTCGCGCCTGCTCTACGGCGGGCGCTCGGCGCACGAGCGCCTCGGCCTGCGCGGCGAGCAGGTCGCGGCCGGCACGCAGACGCTCGCGCGTCGCATCGAGCGACTGCAGGCGGAGCTGGCCGAGCTGGATGCGAGCGAGCCGGGCGCTGGCGCGCACAGCGCGCCCGTGGATGAGACGAGCGCCGTGCAGCGGCGCATCGCGGCGCTCGAGGCCGAGCTGGCCGAGATCGCAGAGCGGCGCGAGCACGAGCTGGGCGAGGAGCTGGCTGAGCTCGAGCAGTCGCTCGTGCTCCAGCGCACGCGCGAGCAGGAGGCCTCAGAGCAGGCGTCCGCCGCCCAGGCGCAGCGCGAGCGCGCCGACGCCGAGGCGAGCGAGGCGCGCGAGCGCCTGATGCAGGCCGAGCGCGGGGTTGAGCAAGCGCGTCGTGAGACTGCTCGCGTTGGGGCGGAGCTCGCGGCTGCCAACCAGTTCCTGCGCGGCCACACATCGGTGCGCGGCGGCGAGGGCGGGGCTCCGCGGGCGCTCAGCGAGGATCTGCGCGTGCGAGACGGCTACGAGTTGGCCCTCGCGGCGGCGCTCGGTGGGCGCCTCGACGCCGCCGTCGTCGAGAACGTCGCCGGCGCGGAGTCGCTGCTCGACGGTGCCGGCCCGGACGGTGGCACGGCGCTGCTGGCCGACTCGGCTGGAGGGCAGGGGCCGGCGGGCGGTGGGCGCGGCGCGGACGCCATGCCGGCGGGAGCGCAGCGCCTGCTCGACCTGCTCGACGGGCCAGACCCGGTGCTGAGCCTCGCCGGAAGGCTGCTGGCGGACGCATGGGTCGTCGAGCGCCTGGAGGATGTGCCGCGGGACTTCACGGGCATCGCGGTCACGCGTGGCGGACGCGTCTGGTTCGCCGCCTGGGGCGAGGTGCGCCAGCTCGCCGAGGGCGGCACCGAGCGCGTGCTGGCCCGCCGCAACGAACGTGACCGCCTGATCGCGGAGACCGAGCGCACGGCACAGGACGAGCAGGCTGCGCGCGCGGCCGGCGAGGTGGCGCTCGGCGAGCTGCAGTCGATCGAGCAGTCCCGCGCCGCGGCAGAGGAGACGCTGCGCGGCGCGCAGCGTCTGCAGACGGAGGCCGCCGAGGCGGTGCGCCGCTCGCAGTGGCTGATCGAGCAGCGCCGTGCGGCGCCCGGCGGAGGGTCCGCTGGCGGTGCGCAAGGCCGAGCTCGAGGGCTCGCTCGCGTCCGAGCGGGCGAATGCATCGCGCCTGGCGCGCGAGGGCGAGGAGGCGCGCGCGAAGATCGCGCGTGTGCGCGCCCAGCTCGCGGCCGATCGCGCGCTGGCGCCGCGCGCCGAACGCCTCGCGGCCGTGCTGCGCGACGCTGCTGCAGCGGTGCAGGAGCGCTTCGCGGTGCTCGAGCGTGAGCTCGCCGCCGATCGCGCGGCGGGCGAGCAGATGGCGGGCGAGCTGCGCGAGTGCGCGGCGCTCGAGGCCGAGATCCAGACGGCGCTGCGTGCGGCCGGCGAGACGGTGACGGCGGCCGAGGTGGCAGCACAGCGCCTGCGCGACCAGGCGCAGGACGCTGAGCTGGAGCTGAAGACCGTGGCCGAGCGCCTCGAGCTCGCGCTCCCCGAGCCGGGTGACGCCTCGGCGCAGCCGGCCGAGCGTCTCGGCCAAGAGGAGGTCGATGCCCTGCGCGCGCGCGTCGAGCGGCTTGGTCGCCGGCGCGAGCAGCTCGGCCCGGTCAACCCGCTCGCGCAGGAGGAGTACGCCGAGGCCGTCGGGCATGTAGAGGAGATGGAGGGGCGTCGCGCCGACCTGGAGACGGCGCTGCGCGAGCTGCGCGGCGTGATCCGCGACACCGACCGCCAAATCCAGGAGACCTTCGAGGAGACTTTCCAGGCGGCGGCGCGCAACTTCGAGGAGCTCGTCGGCGACGTCTTCCCGGGTGGTTCGGGGCGACTGCGGCTGGTCAGCGAAGAGCAGCCGGCGCGTGGCGTGCTCGGCGGTCAGTCGCCGGGAGATTCGAACGGCAAGGCCGCGAACGTGCAGCCGCTCGGCGCGGCCGCAGCGGCGCAGGCGGACCAGGCCAGCGAGCAGGCGGCCGAGGAGGCCGCCGAGGCCGAGGCCGAGCGTGAAGAGCAGCACGAGGAAGACCTGCTCGGCGTCGAGATCGAGATCACC
The DNA here is from genome assembly GCA_963717665.1 of uncultured Solirubrobacteraceae bacterium. GTDB lineage: Bacteria > Actinomycetota > Thermoleophilia > Solirubrobacterales > Solirubrobacteraceae > Palsa-744. The sequence continues at coordinate 894,675 of OY970348.1, read as the reverse complement.
CCGGCGGGCAAGTCGAGCAAGCGCCTGTCGCTGCTCTCGGGCGGCGAGAAGTCGATGACGGCGCTCGCCTTCCTGTTCGCCGTGTTCCTGGCGCGCCCATGTCCCTTCTACATCCTCGACGAGGTCGAGGCGGCGCTCGACGATCTCAACCTGGACCGCTTCCTGGCGCTGCTGCGCCGCTACGCGGACCGCGCGCAGTTCATCGTGATCACCCATCAGAAGCGCACGATGGAGGCTGCCGACTGGCTGTTCGGCGTCTCGATGGGCGGCGATGGGGTCTCCAAGGTGCTCTCGCGGCGATTGCCCTCAGAGCAGGTAGAGGCCCCAGAGGTGGCAGAGGTCGCCTGATATCTTCGCTCGCCCTGTGGCGCGCGACTGGAGCGATCTGTTCATCGTCGAGGACGCCGAGTCGGCCGCGGGTCTCGAGTCGACCTTGGGCGGGGATGCGCCGCAGCCCGGCACGCCCAGGCGCGGTCTCTTCAAACGCCTGCGCGAGAGCATGGCCAAGACGCGTCAGGCGCTCGGCGCGGAGGTCCAGGCGACGCTGTTCGGTGTGCTCGACGAGCACACCTGGGAACGCCTCGAGGAGGCGCTGATCATGGCCGACGTCGGCGCGGGCACGACGGCGTCGGTCGTGGGCACGCTCGAGGCGGAGGTCGCCGAGGGCCAGCTCGAGGGCGGCGAGGCGCTCAGCGAGCGGCTGATCGCGCTGCTGTCGGAGACGGCACGGGTCGGCGAGGCTCGCATCGACCTGCGTAGCCACCCGACGGTGATCATGGCGGTAGGCGTCAACGGCACCGGCAAGACGACGACGATCGGAAAGCTCGCCTGGCACCTGCGCAACGAGCTCGGACGCACGGTGCTGCTCGGCGCCGCCGACACGTTCCGCGCGGCGGCCAGCGAGCAGCTCGAAGGCTGGGCGCAGCGCGCGGGGTGCGAGATCGTCACCGGCCCACCCGGCTCGGACCCCGGCGCCGTCGCCTTCGAGGCGATCGCGCGGGCGCGCACGGATGGCGTGGACGTGGTGATCATCGATACGGCCGGACGGCTGCACACGCAGGACGATCTGATGGGGGAGCTGACCAAGATTCGCCGCGTGATCGCCCGTCAGCTGGAGGGCGCGCCGCACGAGACGCTGCTGACGATCGACGCGACGACCGGCCAGAACGGGCTGCGCCAAGCGAAGCTGTTCTCTCAGACTGCCGACGTCAGCGGCGTGGTTCTGACGAAGCTCGACGGCACGGCGCGCGGCGGCATCGCGCTGGCGATCGCGCGCGAGCTCGAGCTACCGGTCAAGCTGATCGGCGTTGGCGAGTCGGTCGAGGACCTGCGCCCGTTCGACTCCGAGGAATTCGCACGGGCGCTGGTCGCGCAGTGAGGACCCGCGCCACGGCGTGGCTGTGGAGATAACCTGAGCAGATGGACGTTTGGGTCATCTGGCTGATTGCCGCTTGCGTCCTGGGCGTGGGCGAGATGCATCAGGGCGGCTTCTATCTCGCTCCGTTCGCCGCCGGCGCGGCGCTCGCCGCGGTTCTCGGCCTGCTCGGCGTCGGCGCGCTGCTGTCGGCGATCGTCTTCGTCGTCGCTTCGGGGATCGTGTTCGCCACGCTGCGCCCCGTGGCGCAGCGCCACCGCCGACTGCCGCCGTCGATCCGTACGGGAGCGGCCGCGCTCGTCGGCCGCCCGGCGATCGTGCTCGAGCGGATCGCCAACGAGGAGGGTGTCGGCTGCGTGAAGATCGACGGCGGCGAGGTGTGGACGGCGCGCAGCTATGACGAACACGAGGTGATCCCCGCCGGCGAGCGGGTCGAGGTCGTCGAGATAAGGGGCGCTACGGCGCTCGTCATGCACTAAAGGAGGCCGCTGCGTGGTTGCTCTGATCGTCATCGTTGTCGTAGTCGTCTTTGCCCTCGTGGTTGCCGCGCGGACGATCCGCGTGATCCCGCAGGCGCGGGCCGGGGTGGTCGAGCGGCTCGGCCGCTACAGCCGCACGCTCGAGCCGGGCCTGACGATCGTCACGCCGTTCATCGATCGCGTGAAGCCGCTCGTCGATCTGCGCGAGCAGGTCGTCAACTTCTCACCGCAGTCGGTGATCACCGAAGACAACGTCGTCGTCGGGATCGAGACGGTGCTCTACTTCACGATCACCGACCCCCGCTCGGCCACCTATGAAATCGCCAACCCGCTGCAGGCGATCGAGCAGCTGACGGTGACGACGCTGCGCAACGTGATCGGTGGCCTGACGCTGGAGGCGACGCTGACGGCGCGCGAGAACGTCAACACCGAGCTGCGCGTGGTGCTCGACGAGGCGACCGGCAAGTGGGGCATCAGGATCAACCGCGTCGAGATCAAGTCGGTCGACCCGCCGCCGGACATCCGCTCAGCGATGGAGAAGCAGATGCGCGCCGAGCGCGACCGGCGCGCCGCGATTCTCACGGCCGAAGGCGAGAAGCAGTCCCAGATCCTCACCGCCGAGGGTGCCAAGCAGGCGGCCGTGCTGACCGCCGAAGGCGCCCAGCAGGCGGCCGTGCTCGACGCCGAGGGCGAGCGCCAGGCGGCGATCCTGCGCGCCGAGGGCGAAGCGAAGGCGATCGACACGGTCTTCTCGGCGATCCACGAGGGCAAACCGAACCGCGAGTTGCTCAGCTACGAATACCTGCAGATGCTGCCGCAGCTCGCCGAAGGCGACGCGAACAAGGTGTTCGTCGTGCCTTCGGAGTTCGCGCAGGCGTTTGGCGGCATCGGCGAGGCCTTGGCCCGTGCCGGCGGCGGCGCGCCGAACGAGCCGGCTGACCAAGGCCCGGGCGGCTCCGCAGGCACTGACGGTCCCGGCGAGCTCCCTGGCTCCTCCGGCCAGCAGCCGGGCGGGCCGCCGCCGCACCGCCCGCGCCGCTCCCGCGGTGACGGCTAGGGCATGTTCGACGCGCTCGGCGAGAAACTGCAGGCGACGCTCACAGACGTCCGCAACCGCGGGACGCTGACCGAGCAGGACATCGACGCGGCGATGCGCGAGATCCGCCTCGCCCTGCTCGAGGCGGACGTCAACTTCAAGGTCGTGCGCGAGTTCACCACGCAGCTGAAGCAGCGCTGCATGGGTGCCGACGTGGTCGGCGGTCTGAACCCGGGTCAGCAGGTCGTAAAGCTCGTCGGCGATCAGCTGACCGAGTTGATGGGCGGCGCTTCGGCGGGGCTGAGCTTCGCGCCGAAACCGCCGACGGTGATCCTGATGGCGGGGCTGCAGGGCTCGGGCAAGACGACGGCGACGGCCAAGCTGGCGCGCTACCTGCGCGAGCAGCACTCCTCCTCGGTGGCGGTCGCCGCCTGCGACGTGTACCGCCCGGCGGCGGTCGAGCAGCTCGTCAAGGTCGCCGAACAGGCCGGCGCCGAGGCCTACGAGCAGGGCACCGACCGCGATCCGGTGGAGATCGCCAAGTGGGCGCTTGACCGCGCGCGCGAGGAGGGCAAGGACGTGCTGATCGTCGACACGGCCGGGCGCCTGCACGTCGATCAAGAGCTGATGGACGAGCTCGTGCGGATTCGCGCGGCGGTCAAGCCGCACAGCGTGCTGCTCGTGGTCGACGCGATGACCGGTCAGGATGCGGTCAACGTCGCCGAGCAGTTCGCCGAGTCGGTCAAGTTCGACGGCGTCGTGATGAGCAAGCTCGACGGTGACGCACGCGGCGGTGCTGCGCTGTCGGTCAAGGCGGTCACGGGCAAGCCGATCCTGTTCGCCTCCACCGGCGAGAAGCTCGCCGATTTCGAGCGCTTCCACCCCGACCGGATGGCGCAGCGGATCCTCGGCATGGGCGATGTGATGACGCTGATCGAGCAGGCCGAGCGGCAGTTCGACGAGGACGACGCGGCGGCGCTCGAGCGCAAGCTGCGTCGCAACGAGTTCGACCTCGAGGACTTTCTCGGCCAGCTCAAGAGCATCCGCAAAATGGGCCCGTTGACGAACCTGCTCGGGATGATCCCCGGTCTCGCAGGCCATCAGTTGCAGCAGATGAAGGTCGACGAGCGCGAGCTCGACCGGATCCAGGCGATCATCCTCTCGATGACACCCGAAGAGCGCCGCCGCCCGGAGCTGATCAAGGGCTCGCGGCGGCTGCGGATCGCGCGCGGCTCGGGCACGAACGTGCAGGCGGTCAGTCGTCTGATCAAGCAGTTCGGCCAGACGCGCAAGATCATGCGCCAGGTCGGCCGCGGCAAGATGCCGGACATCGGCGCGCTGATGCGCGGCGCGCGCTGAGCCGGGGCGTATCGGCGCCGAGCGCCCGGCCTTCGCGCTGCGCACCGTCTAAGCTCTGCTTCGCAAACTTCTCAAGCACCCGTATCCAGCAGAGGGGAAAAAGTGTCGGTAAGGCTCAGGCTCACGCGTGTGGGCGGCAAGAAGGATCCGATCTGGCGTGTTGTCGTTGCCGACCAGCGCTCGCCGCGCGATGGGCGCGTGATCGAGACGATCGGCCACTACAACGCGCAGACCGACCCCTCGACGATCGTGCTCGACGAGGAGCGCGCGCGCAGCTGGCTGGCGCGCGGCGCCCAGCCGTCGAACACGGTGCGCAAGCTGCTGCGCATACAGGGGATCGACGCCCGGGGCTGAGTGCGACGGGCGCGACTCGAGCGCCGGCGCCGGACCTACAGCTTCAGATGAACGAGTGCCGAGCATGAGCGCCGAGAGCCCGAGCGAAATCCCGCGGCGGCTGCTCGAGTACCTCGCCGAAGGGCTCGTCGACGCGCCCGAAGAGGTCTCCGTCGAGCAGTTCGAGGGCGACGGCGGCACGATCGTGCTCGAGCTCTGCGTGGGCGACGATGACTACGGCAGGGTGATCGGGCGCGGCGGGCGAACCGCCCACGCGCTGCGCACCGTCGTCAAAGCGGCCGCGACCGGCGAGGGCTGCCATGTGCTCGTCGACATCGTTGATTGAGACTCGCCGCCGCCGTGAGCTGAGCGCCGTGCCGTGAGCGAGGCGGAGGCTCATCTGACAGCAGGGCGCGTCGGGCGTGCGCACGGGCTCGATGGGAGCTTCTACGTAACCGGGCCGCGGTCACGCCTGTTGACGCTCGGCGCGAGCGTCGAGGTGGCCGGACGCAGCACCGAGATCGTGCGCCGCTCGGGCACCGAGCAGCGTCCGATCGTCCGCTTGGAGGGGATCGAGGACCGTGCGGGTGCGCAGGCGCTGCGCGGGCAGACGCTGACGGTCCACGCCGCGCAGGCGCCGGCGCTCGGCGAGGGCGAGTGGTGGGCGCATGAACTGGAGGGATGCGAGGTGTGGGCGGCGGGTCGGGCGCTCGGCACGGTGGCGCGACTGATCGAGCTGCCCTCGTGCGAGACGCTCGAGGTGCGATCTCCCGGACAGCCGACGCCGCTGCTCGTGCCGATGGTCAGAGACGCGATCCGCGAAATCGACGTGTCCATGCGCCGGATCGAGGTCGACGCCGACTTTCTCGACCTGCCCCAGTCGCAGGAGGGGGTCAAGGGCGACGATGGAGCTTGACGTCTTCACGCTGTTTCCGGAGTGGTTTGACTGGTTTGCCTCCCAGCGCCACGTCGCCAACGTGCTCGCGGCGGGGTCGAGCCTGCAGCTGCTGAGCCTGCGCGAGCACTCGCCGCTGAGCGGCGCGCAGGTCGACGACATGCCGTTCGGCGGCGGCGCGGGCATGGTTCTGCGCGTGGATGTGGTCGAAGCCGCGCTGCGCGCCCGCTACCAGATCGATCCGGTCGAGCTGCGCGAGCGCCGGCGCGTGGTCGCGCTCGCGCCCGGGGGGCGCCTGCTCGACGACGGCCTCGTCGACGAGCTCGCCGCCGAGCCGGCGCTGACGCTGCTGTGCGGCCGCTACGAGGGCTTTGACGAGCGCATCGTCGAGCACTTCTGCAGCGACGTCGTCTCGATCGGGCGCTATGTGCTCTCGGGCGGCGAGCTCGCCGCGATGGTCGTGTGCGACGCGGTGCTGCGCAAGCTCCCCGGCGCGCTCGGCGACGAGCGCTCGGCCGTCGAGGAGTCCTTCAGCGCCGCGCTCGATGGAAATCCGGAGTACCCGCACTACACGCGCCCGGCCGAGCACCGTGGCTGGCACGTCCCGGAGATCCTGCTCTCCGGGCATCACGCCCGGATCGAGCAGTGGCGGCGCGAGCGCAGCCGCGAGCGCGGCGAGCGGGCGTTCTCGGCAGAGCGCTCGAGCGCGGGCGAGGACGGCGCGAGCGGCGCTCGGAATCGCCCGTCGCGCCAGTGACGCGGCGCTCGCTGACGGTCCGCTACCATTCCTAGCCGCGTCGGCCGGGCCCCACCGAGGAATTGCCCAGGCGAGCAACGACGCCCCCCTCCTAACCGTTATGAGCAGCGTCATCGAAACAATCGAGCGCGCGCAGTTGCGCCGCGTTCCAAACTTCGCCCCGGGCGATCGCGTTAAGGTCCACTTTCAGGTGATCGAGGGCTCGCGACGGCGCGTGCAGGTCTTCGAGGGAGTCGTGATCAAGCGCCAGGGTCACGGCATGCGTGAGACCTTCACCGTGCGCAAGCAGTCCTTCGGTGTCGGCGTCGAGCGCATGTTCCCGGTCCACTCGCCGAAGATCGAGCGCATCGAGCTGGCCGCGCGCGGCGACGTGCGCCGCGCCAAGCTCTACTACCTGCGCGACCGCGTCGGCAAGCGGGCGCGGGTGCGCGAGCGCCGCTACTCGGGGCCGGAGGAGACGATCGAGCCTGGTCTGCTGCACGAGCCCGTGGGCGCGACCGACGCGGACGGCCTGACGGCCGATGAGACCGTGCTCGAGCAGGACGCGGCCGTCGAGGCGCCCGAGACGCAGGACGTCCAGGACGGGCAGCCGGCCGCGGGCGAGCCGGTCGAGGCACCCTCCGAGGCAGCGGGCGAGCAGTCCGACATTGAGCCGGCCGCGCTCTCTGCAGACGCGGCCGATGCGGGCCCGCAGGCGCAGGACGGCGCCGTGGGCGAGGCCGAGAAGTCCCTCGATGCCGATGCGGACGAGGGGGACGTCGGCGGCGACGAGCCGGCGTGAAACTCCGCGGCAAACGCTCGAAAACGACGATGGGCTCGATCGTCGAGCTGGTCGTGATCGTAGTTGTAGCGCTCGGGCTTGCGCTCGCCATCCAGGCGTGGATCGTCAAGCCCTACCGCATCCCCAGCGGGTCGATGGAACCGACTCTGGCCGTCGGCCAGCGCGTGCTCGTCAATCGCATCGGCACGCACTTCAACAAACCGCATGTCGGCGAGATCGCCGTGTTTCACCCGCCCGAAGGCGCCAAACAGGAGCAGTGCGGCAACGGCACGCACATCACTCCCGGCGGCGCGCCGTGCTCGCAGCCCGAATCGAAGGAGGCGAGCGAAAACTTCATCAAGCGCGTCGTCGCCGGGCCGGGTGACACGATCAAGATCGTCGAAGGTCACGTGATCCGCAACGGCAAGCGCGAGAAGGACTCCTACATCCGCCCATGCCCGGGCGTCTCGGAGTGCAACTTCCCGGTGGCGATCAAGGTTCCGCCCGGTCACTGGTTCATGATGGGCGACAACCGTGGGGAATCCGACGACAGCCGCTTCTGGGGGCCAGTTCCCACCGGATGGATCATCGGAGGAGCTTTCGCCACCTACTGGCCTCCCGACCGGATCGGGGTCCTCTAGCGCCGACGACGGCGCGGCGGTGGGCGACGTGGCCGGCGTAGGACGCGGTCCGGGCGGCAAGTCTCGCCGCACCGACGGCACCGCACGCGCCAGGCGCAGGGCGCGGCGCAGCGGCAGCGGACGGCGGCTGTTCGCCTTCGACAGGCGACTCGGCGTGCCGCTCGTGGCGGGCGCCGACGAGGCCGGCCGCGGCTGCCTGGCCGGACCGCTGGTCGCCGCCGGCGTGCTGTTCGACTACGACGCGCTGACGACGCGCGAGCTGCGCGCGCTGAGCGCGCTGAACGACTCCAAGCAGCACTCCGCCGAGGCGCGCGAGGAGCTGTTCCCGCTCGTGCTGCGAAGCGCCGCGCGCGTGATCGTGATCTCGCGCTGCGTGCGCGGGATCGATGCGCGCGGGCTGCACAAGACCAACCTCGCGGCGCTGCGCGACGCGCTGATCGGCGTGACGCGCGACGTGCGCGGCGAGGTGCTGTGCCTCTCCGACGGCTTCTCCGTGCCGGAGTTCGGGCGCCCCCAGCGGGCAATCGTCGACGGCGACGCGACCAGCGCAGCGATCGCCGCGGCGTCGATCGTCGCGAAGGTGACGCGAGACCGCTACATGCACCACGCCGACAGCGAGCATCCCGGGTGGAGCTTCGCCGAGCACGTCGGCTACTCGACGCCCGTGCACCGCGAGGCGATTCTGCGCCAGGGCGTATCGCCGCTGCATCGCATGTCTTTCCAGTCGCTGGCATACCAGCAGCTGGCGCTGTAGCGCCCTGGGGCCGGCGGGCCAGGCGCCCGTAGGCCGGCGGCGGGGGCACGCCGGCGCCCAACAGGTGCCGCTTGCGACGCAGCTCACCATGCGTCCTCGACGTGCTCGAGCCGGCGCAGCCTGCCGCCGGCGTCGAGCACGACGCCGATCGCGTCGAAGCGGATCGTCTCGGCGAAAGGGCGCGAGCGCTGCTCGTCTGCGAGCCACGCCGCAGCCAGTCTTCGCAGGCGCCCGCGTTGGCGCGGGCCGAGACCGTCGAGCGGGCGCTGATCGGCGCGCGGCGTGCGTTGGGAAGTGCCGATTCTGCGCGTCTTGACCTCGGCGAACACGAGCGTCGAGCCGTCGAAGGCGATCAGGTCGATCTCGCCGCGCTGCAAGCGTACGTTTCGCGCGATCAGCGAGAACCCGAGCGCGCACAGATGAGCCATGGCGAGATCCTCGCCGTGGCGTCCGAGCGCGCTGCGCCTGTTCGCGGTCACGACGGTGACGCTAGGGAGCGCTTGGGACGCAGCCACACAGTGCCCCGACCACGGGGCGCGCGATGTTATGTTGGCCGAACGATGGCGAGTTCACGTAGATACTCAACGGGCTCGCGGCGCACCGCGCGGCACTTGCGCGGCGGCATCCGGGCGCTCACGATAGTGGCTGTCGCGGCCATCGTCCCCGCGCTCTCCTCGGCCGGTGCCGCGCCGGCGTCGGTCCTTCCAACGGCGCCGAGCGCACCCGGCGTGGCGGCCGCGGCGAGCAGCCTCGCGCTCGCGAGCAAGTCGGCGACGGTCGGCTCGGCCGGCAACCTGACCGTCAAGTTGACCTGCCCGGCCAGTCAGACTGTCTGTCTCGGCTCGGTGGCCCTGAAAGCGCAGAACGCGCACACGACGCTGAAGAAGCGCAAGCTCGCGTCGGCGACGTTCATCATCCCCGGCGGCACGGTCAAGGCGCTCAGCTTGCACCTCTCGGCCAGGGCGCGTGCCTTCCTGCGCCGCCGGCATTCGCTTCGCGCCCGGGCGACGATCGAATCCCATGACGTGAGCAGCACGACGCACGCGACGGTCGTCGCAAAGATCTTCCTGAAGGCCGGGGTGGCGCCGAAGAGGCGCAAGCACTGATGGCGGCGGGGCCTGCTGCGCGTGAGAGCGCAGGCGCGGAAGACGGCGAGCAACAGCGCCGGATCGGTGGGATCGATGGGATCACGCGCTTCATGGGCCTGCGCTGGGAGGACCCGCAGACGGTTCGCCTGATGATCCGCCCGGAGCTGATCAACGCGGGTGGCCTGCTCTCCGGCGTGGCAACGTATGCGCTCGTCGACTACTGCATGGGCTCGACGCTGTGGGCGCAGACGACGCGCGAGGAGCGGATCGCGACGATCAGCATCGCCGTCAACTACGTGCAGACGGCCACGGAGGGCGAGATCGTCTGCCGCACGACGCTCGACCGACGCAACAAGCGCACGGCGGTGATGCGCAGTGAGGTGACCCACGAGGACGGAAGGCTGCTGGTGACGGCGATCGGCAGCTACACGATCTTTCCGCCGCGTGCGGGCGAGGCGCGCCCGGCCGCCCCGGCCTCCTGAACGGGTGGGCGAGCGCCGCACGCCGATTGCGCTGAGCATCGCCGGATCTGACTCGGGCGGCGGCGCGGGGATCGAGGCGGATCTGAAGGCGTTCGCGCGCTGCGGCGTGCACGGCACGGTCGCGATCACGGCGATCACTGCGCAGAACACGACGGGCGTCAGCGCGATCCACGCCGTTCCGGCGCAGACGATCCTCGCGCAGGTGCGCGCGGTGCTGGCCGACATCACGGTCGATGCGGTGAAGGTCGGGATGCTCGGCAGCGAGCAGAGCGCACGTGCGGTCGCCGAGGCGCTCGCGGAGCTGCCGGACGGCACGCCGGTCGTGGTCGATCCGGTGATGGTCGCCGAGTCCGGTGCGCGGCTGCTGGCGGCCGATGCGCAGCAGGCGCTCGTCGAGCTGATCCTGCCGCGCGCGAGCGTGCTCACGCCGAACCTGCTCGAGGCGCGCGCTCTCGTCGGTGCGCCGCCACCGGACGAGCGCGAGGACGATGAGGAGGCTCTCGACGCCGAGCGAGAGACGGCGCAGGTGCAACAGCTGGCGCGTGCGCTGCTGGCGCTCGGTCCGGGCGCCGTCGTCGTGACCGGCGGGCATCGCACACGAACGGTTGATCTGTTTCTCGATCGTCGCGACGGTGCTCAACCGGTCGAGATCGAGGGAGAGCGCCACCCAGATGGCGCGGCGCACGGCTCGGGATGCACGCATTCCTCGCTGCTGGCGGCGCAGCTGGCGCTTGGCGCCACGCCGCTGCAGGCTGCGCGCGTGGCACGCGCGCTGACCGCCGAGGCCGTGCGCGACGGTCTACGCGACGTGGGCGCCGGCGCGGGTCCGGTCGACGTGCTCGGCCTGGCGCGGATCAGGGCGCGGGCCGGCGGGAAGGCGGGCTGCTAGGCAGCCGGCGGCGCGGCAGGACCTGTTTGCCATAATCCGGGCACGATGAAGCTGCTGAGGATGAAGCCGGGTCATGGGGAGATCTTGCTGGCTGAGGGCGACGTCGAGGTGGTCGAGGAGGAGCAACTGCTGATCGAGGCGTTTCGCCGCGAGCTCGATGCGGGCATGTGGGCGGCGGTGCCAAGCGAGCGCCGTGACGGCCGCCGCGAGGCGGAGCTCGTCAAGAGCTTCGGCGAGGTGCCGCGCGATGCCGAGCGCGTGATCTTCTTCCCGCGTGCCGCGGGTGGAGCGCCACGCTCCGCCGGCTCGCCGACGGCTCGCTGATCGCGATGCTGCTCGCGCTGGGCACCGCGGCGATCGTGCTCGTGGTGCTGCTGTGGGAGCTGGCGCGACCGGATGCCCTGCGCGCGTTCGCGGCGGTGCGCTCCCGGGTGCAGCGGCTGCGCGAGCGCGCCCGGCTGCGCGACAGCGCGCAGCTGGGCTATGACCCGGGCCGCGAGCGCCGCGCAGAGCAGCGTGCGCGCGAGCTGTTGCGCTCGTGCATCAACGAGTACGACTGGACGATGTATCGCGATCTCGGCTTCCTGCGCCTGTGGGGCGGCCTCGGCGAGCGCGCGCACGCGGCGGGTGCCTCCTACGCCTACCTGATCTACCCGCACCGCCCGATCGTCGCCTACGTGCCGCAGACGGGAGCGCTCTTGAACGAGTACTGCGTGGCCTTCCCGGACCACTCGCGCCCCTACGGCAGCGCGCGCCTGCCCGACTCAGATGACGTGCTCGCGAAGTGGATGGCGTTGAAGGCCGACGAGCGCTGTCTGATCGAGCAGGCCAACATGCACCTGCCGGGCCGCCAGATCGACCCCGAGCAGGTCAGGCGCGACCTTCAGCGGCTCACGCGCTGGGAGCGCGAGAGCGGCGCGGGCGCAACAGATATCGTGCGCGCCGCGTGAGCACCGAGATCGCCTTCGACGTAAAGCACCGCAGCCGGGCCCTCACAGAGGGCCCGGAGCGCGCGGCGGCGCGCGCATACCTGCACGGGATCGGCTACTCGGCCGAGGATCTGGCCAAGCCGATCGTCGGCGTCGCGCACTCGTGGATCGAGACGATGCCGTGCAACTTCAACAACCGCGTGCTGGCGGCGAAGGTCAAGGAGGGCATCCGCGCGGCGGGCGGCACGCCGATGGAGCTGAACACGATCGCAATCTCCGACGGGATCACGATGGGCACGGCCGGAATGCGCGCCTCGCTCGTCTCACGCGAGCTGATCGCGGACTCGATCGAGCTGGTCGCGAGCGCGCACCACTTCGACGCACTCGTAACTATCTCCGGTTGCGACAAGACGATCCCGGGCACTGTGATGGCGCTTGCGCGTCTGAACATCCCCGGTTTGATGCTCTACGGCGGCTCGATCAAGCCGGGCTGGTACAAGGGTGTCGAGGTCACGATCCAGCAGGTGTTCGAGGCCGTCGGCGAGTTCGCCTCGGGAAAGATCACCGAGGAGGAGCTGCACGAGCTGGAGGAGGCGGCATCGCCGGGCGCCGGCGCGTGCGGCGGACAGTTCACGGCGAACACGATGGCGATGGCCTTCGAGGCGCTCGGCATCTCGCCGGCCGGCTCGGCGATGGTTCCGGCCGAGGACGGGCGCAAGCTCGAGGTCGCCATGCAGTGCGGCGAACTGGTGATGGACGTGCTGCGCCGCGGGCAGCGTCCAAGCGAGGTGATCACCAAGCAGGCACTGCAGAACGCGATCGCGGCGGTTGCGACGAGCGGCGGCTCGACCAACGGGGTGCTGCACCTGCTGGCGGTCGCGCGCGAAATGGGCGTGCCGCTGACGATCGACGAGTTCGAGGCGATCTCCGAGCGCACGCCGCTGTTGTGTGACCTGCAGCCGGGCGGGCAGTACGCGGCGACCGATCTGTATGACGCGGGCGGCGTCCCGCTCGTGCTCAAGCGGCTGCTCGACGCCGGCATCCTCGACGGCGAGGCGATCACGGTCACCGGGCGCACGATCGGCGAGCACGCCGAGGAGGCGCAGGAGACCGACGGCCAGCCGGTCGTCCGTTCGCTCGAGCACCCGATCAAAGCGACGGGCGGCTTCGCGATCCTGCGTGGCAACGTGGCGCCGGATGGCTGCGTGGTCAAGCTCTCAGGTCACGAGCGGCGCAAACACTCGGGGCCTGCGCGGGTGTTCGACGGCGAGGAGGCCGCGATGGCGGCCGTGCTCGCCCACGAGATCCAGGCCGGCGACGTCGTCGTGATCCGCGCTGAGGGGCCGGCCGGGGGCCCGGGTATGCGCGAGATGCTGGCCGTAACGGCGGCGATCGTCGGCGAGGGTCTGGGCGAGGAGGTGGCGCTGATCACCGACGGGCGCTTCTCGGGGGCCACGCACGGCTTCATGGTCGCCCACGTCGCGCCCGAGGCAGTTCGTGGCGGGCCGATCGCAGCGCTTGCGAGCGGAGATCGAGGTGACGATCGACGTGGACGCTGGACGTCTCGACGTGGCGCTCTCAGACGAGGAGATCGCCACGCGCGTAGCCGCGTATGAGCGACCACCGCGTGCCGACGAACACGTCGACGTGGCGATCCGCAAGTACGCAAAGCTCGTCGGCAGCGCGTCCGAAGGCGCTGTCGCGCTCTAGTCCAGGACGCCGCCGGCGCGGCGCCTGCGGGCGCTACTCGCTGAGGAATTCCTCGAGCAGCGCGTTGAACGCCTCGGGGCGCTCGAGCATCGACATGTGTCCTGTGTCGCCGAAGACAACTTTGCGCGAGTTGGGGATCAGCTCGGCGAACACGTCGGCGTCGCGCACGCTGATCAGCCGGTCGCGGTCGCCCCAGACGATCAGCGTGGGGCAGGCGATCTCGCTCAGACGCTCGCGGATCTCGTAGTGCGAGCACGGCTTCAAAGCCTTCGATGAAGCCGGGCGTGCCGGCGCCGCGGATCTGCTCGGCAGCGAGCGCCGGGTCGAGCGTTGAGGGATGTCGCACGACGACGCCGAGCGCGGCGTCGCGCAGGCGGGCGCGCCGGGCGACGGTGTCGGACTTCGTGGCGGTCCACGCGGCGGCGGCCATCAGCGAGCGCTCGAGCGTGCGCATGGCGGGCAGTGCGGTGATCGAGCCGCGGTGGTTGTGTGTGGAGATGCCGGCGGCGGAGATCAGCACGAGCCGCTCGACGCGCTGCGGATAGGCGATCGCGAGCTCGGCGGCGATGAAGCCGCCCATCGAATTGCCGATCACGGCGGCGGCGTCGACGCCGAGCTGGCCGAGCAGTCTGCTCGAGCATGCGCGCGTAGCCGGAGATCGAGATCTCCTGCGCCGGCATCGGCGAGTGCCCGAAGCCGGGCAGATCGAGCGTGATCACGCGGTGGGTGGCGGCGAAGGCCGGTAGTTGCTCGAGCCAGTTCGGCCAGGAGCCGGACAGGCCGTGTACGAACACGAGCGGCTGTGCGCCGTGATCTTCTTCGGGGCCGAGCTCGATCGTGTTGATCGGATTGCCATCGACCTCGACCCAGCGCTGGTGAGAGCGCCAGTCGACGTCCTGCCAGCGTCTGCGTGTGGAGGGGCCGAACACCTATCCGGCGCTGGGACGGCGCCGAGCGGTCGTTGAGAGGCGCGGCACTGTGGTCACAGTCGTGAATGTAGCGGGTGCGCAGCGGGTAATGGGGCGCAGACATGCAGGCAGGGCGAGAGGCTGGTGGCGGCGAATAGGCGAGGTCATGGACGACGCTCGAACTGGCAGAGGGTGGCGCGAGGCGATTGGCCTGCTGATGGAGGACCTCGTGCGCCGCGATGCGGCTGAGCGGACACGTCGTGCTTACGGTGTGGATCTGGAGCAGTTCGCACAATGGGCAGTCGCACAGGGCTTGACGCCGCGGCAGCTTGACCCGAAGGCAGTGCGCCGCTACATCGCGCAGCTCTCCGAGCGCGGCGCGGCGCCAAGCACGAGCGCGCGCAAGCTGGCCGCGATTCGCGCCCTGTTTGCAAGTCAGCGCGAGCGTGGCGCAATCGCCGAGAACCCAGCGGACCTGGTCTCGACACCGCGTCGCGGAGCGCATCTGCCGCGAGTGCTCAGTGCACGTGAAGCGGCCGGCCTGCTCGACGCGATTCCGGTGGATGGGCCGCTGCAGCTGCGCGACCGCGCGATGTTCGAGCTGGCCTACGCGTGCGGCCTGCGCGCGGAGGAGCTCGTCTCGCTGAAGTTGATCGACGTGGACTACGACGATGAGCAGTTGCGCGTCGAGGGAAAGGGCCGCAAGACGCGATTCGTGCCGGTCGGCGAGCCGGCGATGAAGGCGCTGCGGGGCTATCTCGAACCCGAAAATGCTCGCAAGGGCCGTCCGGCGCTGACCAACCCGAACGCACCGTCTGAGGCGATCTTTCTCTCGAAGACCGGTCGTCCGCTCGGCACGAGCGACGTCAGGCGACGCCTGCGCGTGTGGACGGCGCAGGCCGGGGCGGTGTCCGAACGCGCGGGCGGCGCGGTCTCGCCTCATTCCTTGAGACACAGCTTCGCCACCCATCTGCTCGATGGCGGCGCCGATCTACGCAGCATCCAGGAGCTTTTCGGGCACGCCAGTGTGTCGAGCACCCAGATTTACACTCGGGTAGAGTCCGCGCGACTGAAAAGCGCCTACGCGCGCAGCCACCCTCGGGCCTGATACAAGGGGAATTACCCTGGAGACCAATGTCAAACCGATCGAGCTGCGGGAACTGTGGCGACGCTACAAGTCCGACGGCGATACCAAGGTCCGTGAGCGACTCGTCGTCGCCTACTCGCCGCTGGTCAAGTACGTAGCGGGCCGCACTGCGGCCGGCTTGCCGCCGCATGTCGAGGAGGCCGACCTGATCTCCTACGGCTTGGTCGGGCTTGATCTCGGCGATCGAGCGCTTCGACCTGTCGCGCGACATCAAGTTCGAGACGTACGCGATCATGCGCATCAAGGGCGCGATCATCGACGAGCTGCGCTCGATGGATTGGGTCCCGCGCAGCGTGCGTGCGCGGGCGCGCGAAGTCGAGCGGGCCAACGCAAAGCTCGAGAACACGCTGCAGCGCGCGCCGACGGACCAGGAGATTGCGGACGAGATCGGCATCACGGTCGACGAACTGAACGAGTCGCTGCTGGCGATCTCGCATTCCTCGATGGTCGCCCTCGACGAGCTTTGGAGCGTTTCAGACTCGAGCGGCGACCAGGTTTCGCTGATGGACACGATCGAGGACCCGAACGCGCCGGACCCGGCGCGTTCGCTGGACGTGGGCGACCTGAAGGACCGGATCGCCGATTCGATCGCCAAGCTGCCCGAGCGCGAGAAGCTCGTGATCGCGCTCTACTACTACGAGAACCTGACCTTGCGCGAGATCGGCGAGGTGCTCGGCGTGACCGAGTCGCGTGTGTCGCAGATGCACACGAAGGCCGTGCTGCGGCTGCGCTCGCGCATGCAGGAGGAGTCCTTCGACGACTGACGCCCCGGGGTTGCGGGGCGTCAGACTTGAGCAGTGGGTTGTGGCGCGCTCGCGCCGGCGGTTACGTGGCTGTGATGTAGCCGGCCATGTACCCGGCGTTTTCCATCGCCCAACCCTTTGCGTCGCTGTCGCACGGGATCACGCAGAACCACTGGAAGCGACCCTTTTCGTTGACGGTCATCTTGTAGTCGTGGACGCCCGGCTGGATCGTGATGTTCACGCCGGCCACGGGCGAGGTGATGCTGTGCGGCACGTCGTCGGTGTTGTCGATCTTCAGCGTCAACGGCTCACCGGCGTGGACGGCGAATTCGGTCGTCGTGAAGGCGTCGTGCTTCTTTCCGTCGGGACCCGGCTTGTAGGCGCCGATGATCTTCAGCGACACCGGTGCCAGCGCGGGCTGCACCGCCGCGCTGCTCGTCGCGCTCGCCGCCGGCGTCGCGCTGGCGCTCACCGTTACGACTTCCTGGCGTTCGCCGCTCTGGATCAGCGCGACGCTCGACATCAGCACGGCCGCCAGAATGCCGACTCCCGCGAGCCACTCGAGCACGACCTTGCCTTTGTTGTTGACCGCTTCGTCGAATTGCCGCTGGTCGCTTGTCTCGGTCCCGCGCTTCGGTTCCTGGTGGCTCATGTCCTCACCCCCTGTTTGCATGTCGAAATGTGACGATTGACTCAACTCGAGCCTAGGCTGCCCCACGAAGCGCGGCAAGCGGGTTTCGCCGCAGGTCGGGGTGCGGGCTATTACGGGTAGGCAGTCGTTCGGGGGCGCACTCCGTTGCGGTTGCATAGGATCGCGTGATCGCACGGTGCATCCTCATCCTGGGAGCCGGCTTCGGCGGGCTCGAGCTCTCGACCATGCTCTCCGAGGCGCTCGGCGATCGGGTCGAGGTGGCGCTGATCGACAAGGGCGAGTCGTTCGTGTTCGGCTACTCCAAGCTCGACGTGATGTTCGGGCGCACGACGCCCGAGGCGGTGCGTCTTCCCTATACCGAGCTGACCAAGCCGGGCGTACGGCTTCTGCGCCAGACGGTCACGGCGATCGACCCGCATCAGCGGCGGGTCACTACGGACGCGGAGGTGCACGAGGCGGACGTGCTCGTGATCGCGCTCGGCGCCGACTACGACTACGACGCCACGCCGGGGTTGGTGGCGGCGGGCAACGAGTTCTACTCGGTCGCCGGCGCCGAAAGGCTGGCTGGAATCCTGCCGGGCTTCGCCGGCGGGCGCGCGGTGATCGGCGTCTGCGGAGCGCCGTTCAAGTGCCCGCCGGCGCCGAGCGAGGCTGCGCTGCTGCTGCACGACCAAC
Source organism: uncultured Solirubrobacteraceae bacterium (assembly GCA_963717665.1). Classification (GTDB taxonomy): domain Bacteria; phylum Actinomycetota; class Thermoleophilia; order Solirubrobacterales; family Solirubrobacteraceae; genus Palsa-744. Next base: position 877,063 of record OY970348.1, on the reverse strand, counting down.
TGACCGCGCGCGGCGTGCGCGGGGACTGTGAGATCACGTTCCTGATGCCGCTGCCGAGCCCCGTGCCGCCCTCGCCTGAGACCTCGCGCGCGCTGATCGGGGCCTTCGCGGAGCGCGGCATCGTGTTCATGCCCGGGCGACGCATCGCTGCGCTCGATGGCGACCGCGGCGTGGTGATGCTCGAGGATGGCGAGGAGCTTCCCTACGACCTGTTCCTCGGGGTACCCAAGCACCGGGCGGCAGCGGTGGTGGCGGCGAGCGGGATGACTGACGACAGCGGCTACGTGCCGGTTGAGCCGCGCACGCTGCGCACGCGCTACGAGGACGTGTACGCGATCGGCGATGTCGCACAGGTGGGAGTGCCGAAAGCGGGCGTGTTCGCCGAGGGCGCGGCGCGTGTGGTGGCCGAGCAACTGATCGCGCAGGAGCAGCACGGCGAGCAGCCCGAGGGCTACGAGGGGCGCGGCTCCTGCTACATCGAGTTCGGCTCCGGTCGCGTGGGACGCGTCGATGTGGATTTCCTCTCAGGACCCCAGCCGACGGGCGTCTACCAGGAGCCTTCCAGCGCGCTGGTTGCCGAGAAGGAGCTGTTTGGCTCCAGCCGGCGGGCGCGTTGGTTCGGGCTCGACTGACGCTCGTCGCGAGCCTCTGGCGCGGTCTGCGCTGCGGCGGTATGGTGGACGCACAGCTAGAGAGGAGATCGCATGCGACCCATGGGAGACCGCCTGCCGGCGGACCGGATTCGCAATGTCGCCCTTGTCGGCCACCGCGGCGCGGGCAAGACCTCGCTGCACGAGGCGCTGCTGTTCGAGGCCGGCGTGAGCGCCCGGCTCGGCTCGGTTCCCGACGGGAGCACTGTGTCCGATGCCGATCCTGACGAGCAGTCGCGGCAGATGTCGATATCGGCGACGCTCAGCTCGTTTCAGTGGCGAGAGCGCAAGATCAACCTGCTGGACACGCCGGGCGAGCCGAGCTTCGTAGCGGATGCACTAGGCGCTCTGCGCGTTTGCGAGTCGGCCGTGTTCGTCGTCAACGCAGTGATGGGCGTGGAGGTCTCGACGAGTCGCCTGTGGACGCGTGCCGCCGAGCTGGACATCGCGCGAATGCTGTTCGTGAACATGCTCGACCGCGAGCGCGCCGACTTCTACCGTGCGCTGGAGCAGATCAAGCGCGCATTCGGTCCGCATGCCGTGGCGACGGAGATCCCGATCGGCTCCGAGCAGGACGTGCAGGGCGTGATCGACCTCGTCGACATGAAGGCCTACCGCCAGGATTCGGCGGAGCGTGGCGGCTGGAGCGAGATCTCGATTCCCGACGAGGACGCCGAGCGGGCGGCGGAGTTCCGCGAGAAGCTGATGGACGAGGTCTGCGAAGTCTCCGACGCGTTGATGGAGCGCTATCTGGAGGGCGAGGAGATCTCCCACGAGGAGATCGTGGACGCACTCAAGGAGGGCACCAACCACGGCAAGATCTTCCCGGTGGTGTGCGGCGTGGCGACGCGCAACCTCGGCACCTCGCGCCTGCTGGACGCGATCGTCGAGGATCTACCCTCGCCGGTCAAGCACGGTGCGCTGCGTGTCGGTGAGATCGAGCTGCAGGCCAGCGAGCAGCGCGAGCTGTTCGCGTATGTCTTCAAGACGCGCGCCGATCCATTCGCGGGCCGGATCAACCTGCTGCGCGTCTACCAAGGGGTGATGTCGGCGGACAGCCACGTGCTCAACACGCGTGCGCACGCCAAGGAGCGGATCGGGCAACTGGTTGTGTTCTCGGGCAAGGAAGTGCGCCATGTCGGCGAGTTCGGGCCGGGCGACATCGGCGCTGTGGCGAAGCTCAAGGAGACGCGCGCGGGCGACTGGTTGGGCGACCGCGACGAGCCGATCGAGATGCCCCGGCTGCAGCTGCCGGCGCCGGTGATGGCGTTCGCGATCGAGCCCAAGAACAGGGGCGATGAGGAGAAGGTGTTCGCCTCGCTGCACCGGCTTCAGGAGGAGGATCCGACGATCGACCTGCACCGCGACCCGCAGACCGGCGAGCAGATCGTGGCGGGTCTCTCGCAGGTGCACGTCGAAGTGATCGTCGACCGCCTGCGCGATCGCTTCGGGGTCGAGGTGAGCCTGCAGCCGCCCCGCGTGCCCTACCAGGAGACGATTCGCGGCACGGCCAGGGCGCACGGCAAGCACAAGAAGCAGTCCGGCGGGCGCGGGCAGTTCGGCGAGTGCCATATCGAGATCGAGCCACTGCAGATCGACGAGGAGTTCGAGTTCGAGGACAAGATCAAGGGCGGCGTGATCCCGAACTCGTTCATCCCGGCCGTCGAGAAGGGCGTGCGCGATGCGATGCAGTCGGGCGTGCTTGCCGGCTATCCGGTGAAGGGTGTGCGCGTACGTCTCGTCGACGGCTCCCACCACTCGGTCGACTCCTCGGAGATCGCCTTCAAGTTGGCCGGCACGCAGGCGATGAAACAGGCGCTGGAGCTGGCCGAGCCGGTGCTGCTCGAGCCGATCATGCGTGTCACGCTGTCGGTGCCGGAGACGTATGTGGGCGATGTGATCGGCGATTTGAACAGCCGTCGTGGGCATCCGCTGGGGATGGAGCCGGTCGGTGCGATGACCGAGATCAAGGCCGAGGTGCCGATGTCAGAGGTGCTCGCCTACGCGCCTGACCTGCGCTCGATCACGGGCGGGCAGGGCGACTACACGCTGGAGTTCCTGCGCTACGAGGAGGTGCCGAGCCACCTTGCGCAGAAGCTCGTCTCGCAGGCCGGCGAGGAGCGCACGGCGGCGCACGCGTAGCGACGATCTGGCTGGCGTCCTGGCCAAAGGGCGTCGGCTACCGCTACGCTGCTCAGCCTATGGGCACTAGATCGATCGTCACCTCGCAGCCCGACATCGCCTGCGACGTTTGCGAACGGCGTCTGCTGCGCGGCGAGCAGCCGGACACGTTCCTGGCCGCCGGCGAGCCGCGCATCGTCTGCGAGCTGTGCGCGCCGCGCGCCGCCCACCAGGGCTGGAAGCGAGGCTCCGACCTGCATCGGGCTGGCGAGGCGCCGCTACGCAACGGCCGCCGGCGCGCGCTGTTCGGACGCCTGCGCCAGGCGCGGCGCACCGAGGGAGAGGCGAGCGAGGGCGCGGCCGGGCCTTACGGCCGCACCGGAGACCCGTATGACTTTCTCGGCGGCGGGGCCTCCGAGGGCGGTGCGCCGCCTGTCGGCGAGGACGCCGGCACGGCGCCTCTCGGAGATCGCGGATACGGCGCCGCTGAGGGGCACGAGCAGCGCACGTCGGGCCCCGTTCGCTACGACGGGCCACTGCAGCAGGCGGTCGACGTCTTCAACACGGGGGAGTACCCACGCCGCGTGGCCAGCCTGACGCGCTCGCTGGGAGCGCCCGAGGTGACTGTTCGCGAGGGAGAGGCCGTAGCGAGCTCGGTCGTGATCGTGCTCGCGTGGGAGCTCTGCTGGTACACCTACGAGGTGGATCTCGACGACCTGCAGGGACTCCATGCCCGGGCAATAGCGCAGGGCACCGAGCTGACGGAATTGGGCGCCGAGGACCGTCTCGGCAACGCGCTCGCCGACGAGCGCGGCGCACTCGCGCTGATCTAGCTCGTGCGAGCCCGTTCGCACGGCTGTGCAAGGGTTGATTATCGGAAATCGAGGAGTAAGATCGGTGCGAGCATGATCTTCTGCGTCGTACCCAAGCCGCTGGCCGATGAGCTTTATCCGAAGCTCGTCGAGTATTACGAGCATGACGAGAACGTCACCGTGATCGTCGACCGTCGCGAGTTCGACCGGCGCGCCCGTCGTGGGCGCTCCGTCGCGACGTCGGAGTCCAGCGACCACAAGCAGCGCCGCATCGTGCGCGACCGCAGGCGTGCCCGCGTTCCGGGCGACCTGCCGCCGCTCGCGCGGGCAACCGCCTAGCCAGACTGCATACTTCACGCCGATGAAGGTGGTGGTGCATGTCGACGGCGGCGCCCGCGGCAACCCCGGTCCGGCGGCTGCGGCCTGCGTGATCTCGACCCCCGAGGGCGAGACGCTCGGCGAGCACGCCCAGTTGCTCGGAGCCACGACGAACAACGTCGCCGAGTACCGCGCGCTGCTGCTCGGGCTCGAGCAGGCGCGCGAGCTGGGCGCGGACGAGGTCGAGGTGGTCGGCGACTCCGAGCTGATCGCCAAGCAGGTGCTCGGCCAGTACAAGGTCAAGAACACCGCACTCAAGTCGCTTCACGGCGAAGCGCTGGCATCCTTCGCGCGCTTCGGGCAGTGGTCGATCCGGACCGTGCCGCGCGCGCAGAACGCCGAGGCCGACGCGCTCGTCAACGCCGCGCTCGACCAAGCACGCGCCGCGAGCCGGCTTTAGTGCAGGGGCTTCGCTGAGCGCGCGATAGCGAGCATCTGCTCGTTGGAGAGATCCTCGAGCAGCGTGTTCGTGACCCAGTAGAGCATCTTGCCCTGGCGCCACGCGATCACGTGGATGTGGCTTCCATCGGTGAACAGCATGTAGGTCTTATGGCCGATTTTCCGCTGCTGGTTGGGGTGTGCGATCAGCGGCGGCCTCGGCCAGTCGGTGCCCTCGAAGTCGTAGTAGCCGCCGAGCGTGTTCTGTTTGAACACGACCACGTAGGCGTGGCGCAGCCGCTGGCCCTTGTCGCGCAGGTCGTAGGCGCGCGTCGGCTGCTCTTCGGCGGCGGTCGTCTGCAGGCTCGGATAGAGGACGTGCAGCGGCATGTTGATCGTCTGCTTGGCGAGTTCCTCATCGCCCGAGGTCGGCGTGGGAGCGAGTCCAAGCGAGGCTGACGACGGGGCCGAGGCGTGGTGGGCGTGCTTGCGGCCGTGCGCTTTGCGGCTGGTGTGGGGGGGGGTGCTCGGCTTGGGCTCGGCGACCTTTTCATCGCCGTTGAGGAAATCTTCGAGCGTGGCGTGCTCGAGCTCCTTTGTGCTCGTCACGTAGGAGCCGCCCTTCAGGGCGAAGTTGGTGCTCGTCGCCTGGAACTTGACCTGGCGCAGCGGCTTGCCCTGGGAGAAGCCGATCAGCTTGGCGAGGTCGAGCACGCGTTCGGCCGATGAGCTGAAGCCGGCCGTGACGATCGCCTTGCCGACGACGTGGGCCACGTGCCGGAGCTGTTCGAGCAGATTTTCCGAGGAGACCTGCTCGCGCAGCGAGCGGAGGAAGTCCTGCTGGCGCGCCACGCGCACGAAGTCCGAGTCACCGTGGCGGTAGCGCACGTAGCTGAGCGCGTTGTTGTAACAGAGCTTCTGATAGCCCGGCTGCAGGTTGATTTCGGAATACAGTTCGCCGCCTTCGCCGTTGATGTGCAGGTAGCGGTGATCGACGTTGACGTACACGCAGCCGAGCGTGTCGACGATCTTGATGAAGCTGGCGAAGTTGACGTCGACGATGCCGTTGATGATCAGCCCAGGGAAAACTTCCTTCTCGATCGTTTCCGCGGCGAGTTCCATCGAGCCTTTGACGCCGCCGAGCCTCGCGCCGTAGGTATAGGCAGCGTTGATCTTTTCCTGCGGGTAGTACTCGCCTTTGGAGCTTTTGATGTTGACGAGCAGGTCGCGCGGGATCGACATCACCGAGGTCTGGCCCTGGCTCGGGTCGAAGCGGACGAGCAGCATCGTGTCGCTGTGCGGTGGGTCGGTGCGGTCCAGTGCGTCCTTGGATTTCGGGCGTCGGTCGGAGCCGAGTACGAGAAAGGTCTGCGGACCGCCGGTGTACTTGATCAAGCCTTCTTTGACTTTGACCGTATTTTCAGGTTTGAAGAATTCGCCGCCGACGCTTTCGACCTCGTTCAGCGCGATCGTCGCCGTCGCCCCGCCGCCAGCCCGGCGATCAGCACCGCAGCGACGAGGAAGCGCTTCCACATGCCCCAAGCCAGAGAAGGGGCGCGTTCATCCATGGGATGTCACCGGGCGGCAGCTCATAACTGGATCAAGGCGTGCACCAACCCCCCGTCGGCGCGCACGTTCGCCGTAGGGTAGCGAGCGATGCGGCGTGCCTGCGCCGCATCTGACGGTACGCTCGCGGGAGTGCTGAGCGCCAGAAATCGCGAGCTCTTGGGCCTCGTGCCCTCGGCGCTGCTGGTGATCGCCGGCTTCACCGCGATCTTCATCCAGGCCGAAGACATCGCGCCCGGGGCCGAAACGAATCTGACGCTGAACCACGCCTCGACGGTCTCCCTGACCTACGGGGCGCTGTTCCTCGGGCTGTGCCTGGCCGCGCATCTGGTGATCCGCTTTGCGCTGCCGCACGCCGATCCCTACCTGTTCCCGCTCGCCGCCGTGCTCGCGAGCGTCGGGATCGTGATGGTCTACCGCATCGATCCCGTGCTGGCGCGCCAGCAGGCGCAGTGGATGGTCGTCGGACTCGTCCTCTTCGCCGCCACGATCATCGCGCTGCGCGGGCGCGGCGTGGGCGTGCTCGAGCGCTACCGCTACACGATCGCCGCCGTCGGGATCGGCATGACGATCCTGCCGCGCCTGCCCGGCATCGGCGCGCAGGTCAACGGCGCCTACCTCGACATCCACGTCGGCTCGATCTCCTTCCAGCCCTCCGAGCTCGGCAAGATCGCGATCGTCGATCTTCCTCGCGAGCTACCTGCGCGACAACCGCCAGGTGCTCGTCACGGCCGGTCGGCGCGTGCTCGGGCTGACGATCCCGCCGATGAAGCAGTTCGGCCCGATGCTGATCGTCTGGGGCGCCGCGATGGGCACGCTGCTGCTGACGCGCGAGCTCGGCACCTCGCTGATGTTCTACGGCGCCTTCCTCGCCCTGCTGTACGTCGCCACCGGCCGCTTCTCGTTTCCCTTGATCGGGCTCGTCCTGTTCGCGTTCGGCGCGTGGTTCGTCACCGGCCACGTCAGCCACGTGCACGCGCGCGTGCTCGCCTGGGAACACCCGTTCGACCCGGCGCTCTACAACCGAGCCGGCCGGCGGCAGCTACCAGCTCGCGCAATCGCTGTTCGCGCAGGCCGACGGCGGCCTGCTCGGCACCGGCTTCGATCAGTCGCTGCTGCGCCTGCCCCACGGCGGCGGGCCGATCCTGCCGGTGCCCGAAAGCGACACGATCTATGCCGTCATCACCAACGAGCTCGGCCTCGCCGGCGCGGCCGGCCTGTTGCTCGTCTACCTGCTGTTCGTCGCGCGCGGCCTGAAGACGGCGGCGCTCGCGCGCGACTCGTTCTCCAAGCTGCTCGCGACCGGCCTGTCCTTCGTCGTGGCGATGCAGGTGTTCGTGATCGTCGGCGGCGTCACGCGTGTGATCCCGCTCACCGGCGTGACCCTGCCGTTCGTCGCCTACGGCGGCTCTTCGGTGGTGATGAACTTCGTGCTGCTCGCGCTGCTGCTGGTCGTCTCCGAGCGCGCGAGGCGCCCGTACGAGCCCCGCGGGCGCGCCTGAGCGGCGCGGGCGCGCGCTGTCAGTCGCAGGGGACACGCGCGCACCGTCGAAAAAGTCCGCCTGATGCGGACCTCGACGATCGCGCTGCGCCAAGTCGCGCGCATGCTGATGCGCGAGCCGGTCAGGCCGGCTCAGCAGCGCTACCGCGGCATGGCCGTGCCCCAGCCTGGCGCCGAGCGGATCTGCTCGCCCGCCGGCCTGCAGCGGCGCCCGTGGCTGGCGCGCCTGCGCCGCGCGCTCGAGGAGGACCTGTTCGTACTGCACTACCAGCCGATCGTCTCGCTCGCCGACGGGCGTGTCTCGCCACCACGAGGCGCTCGTGCGCCTGGCCGACGAGCCGGACGGCGGCGTGATCGGCGCCGGCCAGCTTCCTGCCGGCCGCTGAGCGCTACGGTCTGATCCGCGAGATCGACCGGATGGTGCTCGAGAAGGTCGTCACGCTGCTCGCCGGCTCGCCGGGCAGCATCGCGATGAACCTCTCGGCGCTGTCGGTCACCGATCCGGGAATGCTCGGCGAGATCGAGCGTGTGCCTGGTGTCCACGGCGTCGACCCCGGCCGCCTGGTCGTCGAGGTCACAGAGACGGCCTCGATCTCCGACATGCCACGCGCGAGCGAGTTCTGCGCCGGTCTGCAGCGACTCGGCTGCGCCGTCGCGCTTGACGACTTCGGCGCCGGCTTCGGCTCCTTCCACTATCTCAAGCACCTGCCCTTCAGCTACCTGAAGATCGACGGAGACTTCATCCGCGGGCTGCCCGGCTCCTCCCACGATCAGCTCGTCGTCAAGGCGCTCGTCGGGCTCGTTCGCGAGATGGGCCAGCAGACGATCGCCGAGTTCGTCGGCGATCGGGAGACGCTCGAGCTGTTGCGCGAGTACGGGGTGGACTACGCGCAGGGGTTCGAGGTGGGGCGTCCCGGCCCGGCGCTCGCACGGGCGCCGTAGCGATGACCGGCGTGGGAAAGCGCTCGCGCCTCGGCCGCGGCGTCTCTGTCGCATGGCTCTCGCGGTAGGGTCGGGTGATGGTGAGCGATCCGCGCGTCGTATGGATGCCCGGCGGCGTTCGCACCGAGATCCAGCTCGACAGTCGTGACACGGCAGGCGCCTTCTGCCTGCTGGTCGACGAGCCGCCGGCCGGCTGGGCGCTGCCCACGCATCTGCATCGAGATCACGCCGAGACGATCCACGTCGTCAGCGGCGAGTTCGAGGTCGACGTCGACGGTGCCACAGCGCGCCTCGGCGCAGGGCAGACCGTCCACGTCCCGGCCGGTGTTCGCCATGCCAGCCGCAACGTGGGCGAGGTTGCCGGTCGGCGCGTTCTCCTGTTCAGCCCAGGGGGGATGGAGGGCTTCTTTCTGCAGGCCGGCGCCGACACGCCGACGAGCGAGATCGGGCCCGATGAGCTGCGCGCGGCGGCAAGCCGCCATGGCTGGGAGTTCGAGACCGCCTAGCGCGGCTGCGGGAACTGGGCGCGCATGGCCGCGTCCCAGAGGCGGTCGGGCATCAGGCGGCGCATGCCGATCGTGACCTTGGCCGAGGGCGTGATCGTGATGCGGGCCGGCGGATGGCGGCGCTTGATCGCGCGCTCGATCACCTTGGCGACGCGGTCCGGGCCGCCGCCGAACATCTTCATCGGACCGTCGTAGGCGCCTTTGGTGACGGCGCCGACGGTCGTGTTGAACTTCGCGTAGGGATCGTCGCCGGTCAGCTCGACGTCGGCCATGCTCGCCGTCGCGGCCTCGCCGAACTCGGTCGTGATCAGGCCCGGCTCGAGCAGGATCACGTCGATGCCGAAGCCGCGCAGCTCGAAGCGCAGCGCGTCGGAGATCGCCTCGAGCGCGTGCTTGGTCGCGTGGTAGTGCCCACCGCCGGGAAACGACAGGCGGCCGCCCATCGAGCCGACGTTGACGATCTTGCCCCAGTGCTGGGCACGCATCTTCGGCAGCACGAGCTGGGTCAGGCGCACGAGACCGAACACGTTCGTCTCGAACTGCCGGCGCACGGCGTCGAGTGGCACCGTCTCGATCGCGCCGCTCTGGCTGTAGCCGGCGTTGTTGATCAGCACGCCGATGGCACCCTCGGCACGCTCGATCTCCTCCACGGCCGCCTGCATCGACTGCTCGTCGGTGACGTCGAGCGCGAGCGTGTGGCAGCCGGCTGTCTCCAGCTCGCTGAGCGTCTCGGTCCGGCGCGCGGTCGCATAGACCGTCCAGCCCGCGCCGGCCAGGCGCAGTGCCGTGGCGCGGCCGATACCCGATGAGCAGCCCGTGATCAGCACGGCCTTCGACGGCGCGGACATCTGCGCAGCATATGCGCCCTTCCTCTAGGGTGGGCGCCGATGCGTGCCGTTACCTTCCAGGCGCCCGAAATGGTGCGCGTCGAGGACGTCCCCGAGCCAGAGCTCGCCGAGCCGACCGACGCGATCGTGCGGATCGAGGCCAGCGGCGTGTGCGGCTCGGACCTGCACATCTACCACGGCCGCGTGAAGATCGAACCGGGGTTCACGATCGGGCACGAGTACGTCGGCACCGTCACCGCCGTCGGCGATGAGGTGCGTGAGGTGAGCGTCGGTGACCGCGTGCTCGGCTGCTTTCAGACCGCCTGCGGGCATCTGCTTCTTCTGCCAGCGTGGCCTCTTTCACAAGTGTGACTCCTCGCGCACGTTCGGGCACGGCGCGGCGCTCGGCTCGCTGCAGGGCACGCAGGCCGAGCAGGCGCTCGTGCCGAGCGCCGACCTCGTACTTGCGCAAGGTGCCCGAGGGCATGAGCGACGATGTCGCGCTGTTCGCCGGCGACGTGATGGGTACCGGCTACCACGCCGCCGCCGAAAGCGGCCTGCAGCCCGGCGATACGGCGGCCGTGCTCGGTCTTGGGCCGGTCGGGCTGTGCGCCGTGCAGGCCGCCTTCGCGATGGGTGCCGCGCACGTGATCGCCGTCGACACGGTGCCCGAGCGCCTGGCGATGGCCGAGTCCTTCGGCGCCGAGCCCGTGCACCTGACCGAGCAGGACCCGCGCGCCGCCGCGCGCGCGGCGACCGAGGGCCGGGGCGTCGACGCGTGCATCGACGCCGTCGGCGACCCGCGCGCGCTGGAGCTGGCGATCCGCCTCACGCGCAAGTGCGGCACGGTGCAGGCGATCGGCGTCTACGCCGAGCGCTGCGAGGTGCACATGGGCCTGTTCTGGATCAAGGCGATGAACATGCGCTCGGGCCACGCCAACGTGATCGGGCACGTCGACCGCGTGCTCGAGATGATGGCAACTGGCCGCCTGGACCCCGGGCCGCTCGTCACGCACCACATGAGCCTCGAGGAGGCGCCCGAAGCGTACGCTCTGTACGACCGCCGCGAGGCGCTGAAGATCGTCCTGCAACCGTAGTCGCGCACCACCGCGCACAACCGTAAAGTCGCGCGAACAAGGAGCTGCCATGACCGCTGCCGCCGATACAGCCACCGCATTGCCCGACGCGCTCGGCGCCGCCGCGCGCGAGTTCCTCGCCCGCCCGCAGCAGCTGCTGATCGGCGAGCGAGCGCCTCGACGCCGCCGACGGCGCGCACGTTCGCCACGCTCGACCCCTCGAGCGGTCGTGAGATCGCGACCGTCGCACACGCCGGTGGCGAGGACGTCGAGCGCGCCGTGCGCGCCGCGCGCGAGGCGCTCGAGTCAGGGCCGTGGGCGAGCTGCCCGCAGCCGGGCGCGAGCAGCTGATGCACGCGCTGGCGCAGGCGATCGAAGAGCACGACCAGGAGCTCGCCGAGCTCGAGTCGCTCGACAACGGCAAGCCCGTCGGTTTGGCCAAGTACGTCGACGTGCGCGGCGCCGCGGCGCACCTGCGCTACTTCGCCGGCTGGCCGACGAAGATCGAGGGCGCACGTGCTGCCGGTGACGGCGCCGAACATGCTCTGCTACACCCGCCGCGAGCCGGTCGGCGTGTGCGGGCAGATCGTGCCGTGGAACTTCCCCCTGCTGATGGCCGCGTGGAAGCTCGGCCCAGCGCTCGCCGCCGGCTGCACGAGTCGTGCTCAAGCCCGCCGAGCAGACGCCGCTGACGGCGCTGCGCGTCGGCGAGCTGGCGCTCGAGGTCGGCTTCCCGCCGGGCGTGATCAACGTGATCACCGGCGACGGCTCGACCGGCGCCGCGCTCGTCGACCAGTCCCGGCGTCGACAAGATCGCCTTCACCGGCTCGACTGCCGTCGGGCGCGAGATCGGCGCGAAGGCGGGTAAGGCGCTCAAGCGCGTGACGCTCGAGCTCGGCGGCAAGTCGCCGAACATCATCCTTCCCGACGCCGACATCGAGGCCGCGATCAAGGGTTCCTTCCAGGGCATCTACTTCAACTCCGGCCAGGCCTGCAACGCCGGCTCGCGGCTGTTCGTGCCGTCGGAGAGCTTCGACGAGGTCGATGGGCGCGCTCGCCGAGGCCGCCAAGTCGGCCAAGCTCGGCCCGGGCCTCGATCCCGACACGCAGCTGGGCCCGCTGGTCTCGGCCGAGCAGCGCGACCGCGTGATGAGCTACATCGACTCCGGCAAGCAGGAGGGCGCCGAGCTGCTCGCCGGCGGCGAGACGACGCTCGCCGACAGCGGCGGCTACTACGTCGACGCCGACGCTGTTCAGCACCACCTCCGACGATCTGAAGATCGTTCGCGAGGAGATCTTCGGGCCGGTGCTCGTCGCCTCGCCCTACGACTCGCTCGATGAGGTGGCCGAGCGCGCCAACCAGAGCGAATATGGCCTTGCCGCGGGTGTCTGGACGCGCGACGTCGGCAACGCTCACAAGCTGGCCGCGATACTGCGCGCCGGCATGGTCTACGTGAACACCTGGGGCAACGTCGAGCCCAACGCGCCGTTCGGAGGCTTCAAGGCCTCGGGCCTGGGGCGCGAGCACGGTCACGACGGCCTCGACGCCTACCTGGAGACGAAGACCGTCTGGACCGCCTTGTGAGCCGCGCGGCGTCGTGAACGTCGCCGCGCAGAGCGAACTACCGCTAGCCCGCACGCGCGCCACCCAGTGGGCGGCGCCGTTGGCGGGCGCATGCGCGCTGCTGCTGCTTGCGGCGACCGTCGAGATCGTGCTCGACGGGGCCGTCGGGCACTCCTCGCTGATCCCCAAGTCGCCCGAGATCGCAGGCTGGCTCTCGGGCATCGGCGAGCGGCTCGGCTTCCGCATCTTCCTGATCGCCGTGCTCGCCTTCTCGGCCGGCTACGCGGGGCTGATCGCGGCCGCTCGCGGGATCTCCAGACGCTGGGCGATCGCGCTGGTCGTGGCCCTGCACGCGATCGTCTTCGTCGGGCCGATCCTGCTCTCGACCGACGTCTTCAGCTACATCGCCTACGCGCGGATGGGCGTCGAACACGGGCTGAACCCATACACGCACGGGCCGATCGCGATCGCGCACGACCCCGTCTACCACTACGTCGGCCCCGACTGGAAGAAGGTCGCCACCGCCTACGGCCCGATCTACACGCTGATCTCCTACCCGTTCGGGCTGCTCGGCGTGAATGGCGCGATCTGGGGGATGAAGCTGCTGGCGATGCTCTCGAGCGCCGCCACGCTCGCGCTCACGTGGCGCTGCGCGCGCGTGCGTGGGATCGACCCGGTGAAGGCGCTCCTGCTCGTCGGCGCCAACCCGCTGTACATGATCTACGCGCTCGGCGGCGCACACAACGACCTGCTGATGATGGCGCTGATGATGGTTGCAGTCGCGCTGACCTTCGCCGGGCGCGACGGCTCGGCGGCGGCGACAGTAGTCGTAGGAGCGCTCGTCAAGGCGACCGTCGCCGCGCTCCTGCCGTTCATGATCCTCGCCCGACGCAGTGTCGCCCAGATTCTCGCCGCGCTCGGCGCGCTTGCGCTGGGCGCCGTCGTCGCGTATGCCGTGTTCGGCGTCGACGGCGTCAACATCGTCGCTGCGCTCAACCGCGATGCCGCGTTCGTCTCGACCGACAGCTTCCCAACCGAGATCGCCCACCTGTTCGGCAAGCCCGGCGTGTTCCCGGTCGACCACGATCTGCTCAAGGCGGCGCTCGTGATCATCGTGCTGCATCTGCTGTGGCGCACCTGGCGGGGCTATGACTGGGTCGCCGCCTCGGGCTGGGCGCTGCTCGCGATCTCGGTTACGAGCACGTGGCTGCTCGCCTGGTACATCCTCTGGCCCTTGCCGCTGGCCGTGATCGCACGCGACCGTCGGTTGCTCGTGGCCACGCTCGCGATCCAGGCGCTATTCATAATCCACCAGACAACGCCGCTCTGGGCGCCCGTCAAATGAGCACGCTCGAACAGCGCCTGCAACGGCTGCCCCCCTCGCTGCGCCCGCTCGAGCACGAGCGCGAGGGCAGCGGGCGCCTGTGGCGCGTGGAGACCGTCGCGCTGCTGCTCGTCGGCCTGTTGCTCACGGTCGCGATCGTCAACGACGTGGTGCTCGGCACGCACACCAACCATCGGCTCGTCGCCGACCTGCGCACATGGCGCGCCTACACGGGACACGACTACAAGAACGTCTCGACCGAACAGGACATCAACCACCACACGACGACCGACGTGGTCTGCGGGAACACGGTCCCGGGCCCGCCGAAAGAGCGCGTGCAGATCTGCCTGCAGATGACCGGTCCGGTCGTACACGGCTACCGTGCTGCGCGCGGCGGCTGGTACCTGCCGGCGAAGGCCGAAGACCTCTACCACTACCGCTACGCCTGCTTCGGCACGACCAAGGCGCAGCGGGCGTGCCCGCGATGAGCGCCGTGGCCGCCGAGGTGCCGGCGGCCGCCGCCGGCGAGCGGCGACTGCCGGGGTGGTGGCCGCTGGCCGCGCTGATTCTGCTCGCCGCGGTGCTGCGCCTGGCCACACTGAGCGAGCAGGGCTTCTGGTACGACGAGGCGTTCACGCCCGTGCACGTGCTGCACGCAGGTCTCGGCGCCACGCTGAAATCGTTCGTGCACAGCGAGAACACTCCGCCGCTGTGGTACCTGCTGGCCTGGGTCGACGCGCGCGTGCTCGGCGACGGCGTGCTCGCGCTGCGCCTGCCCTCGGCGCTTGCCGGGATCGCCACGGTGCCCGTCGTGTGGGCGATCGGCAGCGAGCTCGCCGGGCGCCGCGCGGCGCTGATCGGCGCCGCGCTCGTCGCCGTCAACCCGCTGTTCGTGTGGTACTCGCAGGAGGCCCGCGCATATGGCCTGTTCGTGTTCTTCGCCGCGCTCGCCATGCTCTGCTTTGCGCGGCTGCTGCATCAGCCGAGCGGCACGCGAGCGACACTCTTCGCGCTCAGCGGCGCGCTGGCGCTGCTGACGCACTACTTCGCCGCCTTCCTGCTCGTGCCGATGGTCCTGTGGCTGTTGCGCGAGCGGGCCGCGCGCAGGGCGTCGTTGCCTGCGATCGGTGCGCTCGCGCTCGTCGGCCTGGCGCTGCTGCCGCTGATCTCCGCGCAGGGCGGGCACGGCACGCAGTGGATCGGGCGCTGGGCCCTTTCCAGCCGCTTGCAGGCGATCCCGCAGTACTACCTGACCGGCTACTCCGGCGGGCCGCTCGGCCGCGGCGTCGAGCTGCTCGTCGCCCTGCCGCTGCTCGCCGGCGTGCTGCTCGGCGACTGGCGGCTGCTCCCGGCGCGCGCGCCGGGAGACTCCTCGCCTTCGGCGGGCCGGGACCGGCCTTCGCCGCTCGCGCGCGAGGGCGCCTGGATCTGCCTCACGATCGCGGCCTTCGCCGTGCTCGCGCCGATCGTGCTGGCCGCCTTCGGAGCCGACTACCTGGCGCCGCGCAACCTCGTCGGCGCGATGATCCCGCTGAGCGTGCTGATCGCGATCCTGCTCGCCGCGATCGAGGGGCTGCTCGGCTGGCTGCTCGCCGCCGTTGGCGTTGCGGCCTTCCTCGCGATCACGATCGATGTCGATCTGAGCCCACGGCTGCAGCGTGGCAATTGGCGCGACGTCGCCAAGCTGCTGCGAGCTCCCGCGCAGGCACAAGGCGTCCGTGTCTCGCCGGGCTCATCGGGCGGCTCGGGCGCTGCCACCGGCGCGGGGCGCGTGCTCACGACGGTCGAGCTCGGTGCGGCCCCGCTGGAGTACTACCTGCACGAGATGCACCTGCACAACCTCTCCCGTCACGATTCAGTTACGGTCACCGAGATCGACGAGACCGGCTACGCGCCGCTGCGTGCAGGGTCCGCAAATCCACCTGCGCCAGGCTTCAGATTGCTCGAACGGCGAAACGTGGACGGCCTGATCGTGTATCGGTTCGTATCCTCGATCCCTCGCACGGTCTCTGAGGCCGATCTGCGCCGCCAAGTGATAACCAACGCCCACCCCGAGGTGCTCGTGCCGAGCGGCGCGAACGTCTCCCGATCGACGGCTGAGACAGGCTCGTTGCGCCTGCAAATGTCGTCGTCCGATCAAAACATTTAAGTTCCCTGCCATGGCGTCCACAACCATCGAGGTACACAACGAGGCTGAGGTGGCGCTGAAGCTGGCCTGCGAGCATCTGCTCTCGCTCCAGGATGAGGCCGGCTGGTGGCAGGGAGAGCTGCAGACGAACGTGACGATGGACGCCGAGGACATGCTCCTGCGCGAGTTCCTCGGCGTGCGGACCGCGGCGGGGACCGAGCGCTCGGCGGCCTGGATTCGCTCTCAGCAGCGCGCAGACGGTACGTGGACCAACTTCTACGGCGGGCCCGGCGACCTCTCGACGACGATCGAGGCCTACTGGGCGTTGCGCCTGGCCGGCGATCCGCAGGAGGCCGAGCACATGCGGATCGCGGCCGAGTGGATCCGCGCTCACGGTGGCGTCGCGCGGGCGCGCGTGTTCACGCACCTGTGGCTGGCGCTGTTCGGGCTGTGGTCGTGGGACCGCGTCCCGGCGCTGCCGCCCGAGGTGATCCTGCTGCCGTCGTGGGTGCCGCTCAACGTCTACGACTTCGCTTGTTGGGCGCGCCAGACGATCGTCGCGCTGTCGCTCGTCAAAGCCCACCGACCAGCACGCCGGCTTCCGTTCGAGCTCTCCGAGCTGGACGCCGGCGGTGCCGACGCCCGTGCTGAGCGCCCACGCGCGCTGCGCGTGTTCGACTCGCTCACGCGCTTCTACGAGCGCCACCCGATTCGTCCACTCCAGCGCCTGGCGATCGCCCGCGCGGAGCGCTGGATCGTTCGCCGCCAGGAGGCCGACGGCTCGTGGGGCGGCATCCAGCCGCCGTGGGTGTACTCGCTGATCGCACTGCACCTGAGCGGCTACCCACTCGACCACCCCGTCGTGCGCCGTGGCCTGGAGGGTCTCGATCGCTTCATGGTCGAGGACCGCGACGACAGTCGCGGCGTCGGCGCGCCGGCTGGAGCGAGCCGGCGCCTGGAAGCGTGCCAGTCGCCCGTGTGGGACACGGCGCTGTCGCTGATCGCGCTGAGCGACGCCGGCCTGCCGGGCGATCATCCGGCGCTCGCACGCGCCGCCGATTGGCTGCTCGGCGAGGAGGTGCGGGTTCGCGGCGACTGGTCCGTGGCGCGGCCGAAGCTCGCGCCCGGTGGCTGGGCGTTCGAGTTCCGCAACGTCAACTACCCCGACGTCGACGACACCGCAGAGGTCGTGCTCGCGCTGCGGCGCGTCAAGCGCACCCCCGAGCTGGACGCGGCCGTCGAGCGCGCCGTGGGATGGCTGCAGGGGATGCAGAGCGCCAATGGTGGCTGGGGCGCGTTCGACGCCGAGAACACACGCGCGCTCGTGCGCGAGCTGCCGTTCCTCGATTTCGGCGAGGTGATCGACGAGCCGAGCGCCGACGTCAGCGCGCATTCACTGGAGATGCTCGCCGCGCTCGGCATGCTCGACACGCCGGCCTCGCAGCGCGGCATCGCCTGGCTGATCGGCCAGCAGGAGCCAGGTGGCTCGTGGTTCGGTCGCTGGGGCGTCAACCACGTCTATGGCACCGGCGCCGCCGTGCCGGCGCTCGTCGCGGCCGGGATCGAGCCGACCGCGCCGTGCATCGTGCGCGCGGTCGAGTGGCTGCTGGCGCACCAGAACGATGACGGCGGCTGGGGCGAGGACCCGCGCTCCTACGACGAGGTCGAGTGGATCGGGCGCGGTCCGAGCACGGCCTCGCAGACGGCCTGGGCGCTGTTGGCTTTGCATGCGGCGCGTGACGGGCAGGGCGAGCGCTGCGCGGAGGCGATCGAGCGCGGCATCGGCTGGCTGATCGCCACCCAGCGCGCAGACGGCGGCTGGGACGAGCCGCAGTACACGGGCACGGGCTTCCCCTCCGACTACTACATCAACTACCACCTGTACCGGCTCGCGTTTCCGATGATGGCGCTCGGACGCTGCCGGGTGTGACGCCGCCACGCGGATGATGCTGCTGGCCGACGCTGTGCCGCCGGCCCCGAGTGCGCGGGAGGTGATGGCGCGCGCCGAGGGGGAGAACTTCCCCGTCGCAAGCCGCGTGCTGCCGGCCCGCGTGCGCGCCCACCTGCTGGCCGTATACGGCTTCGCGCGCCTCGTCGACGAGCTCGGCGACAGCGCGCCGGGCGACCGTCTCGCCGCGCTTGACTGGCTGCAGGCAGAGCTCGAGCGCACCTACGCTCACACCGCCGAGCATCCGCTGATGGTGCGCCTCGCGCAGGCCGTGGAGGCCTGTGCGCTGCCGCGCGAGCCCTTCGAGCGACTGATCGAGGCCAACCGCACCGACCAGCGCGTCTCGCGCTATGAGACGTGGGAGCAGCTGCGCGGCTACTGCGCGCTGTCGGCCGATCCGGTCGGCGAGATCGTGCTCGGCGTGTTCGGCGCCGCCACGCCCGAGCGGGTTGCGCTGTCGGATTCGATCTGCACCGCGCTTCAGCTCGCCGAGCACTGCCAGGACGTCGCCGAGGACTACGCCGCCGGGCGCGTGTACCTGCCGCTCGAGGATCTCGAGCGCTTCGGCTGCGAGGTCGAGCAGATCGCCACGGGCGTCGAGCACGCGCGGACCCCGCAGTCGCTGCGTGGCGTGCTGGCCTTCGAGGTCGAGCGCGGCCGCGCGCTGCTCGATCGGGGAGCGCCGCTGATCGGTCAGCTGAACGGTCGCGAGCGCCTCGCCGTCGCCGCCTTCCTCGCCGGCGGGCGCGCGGCGTTCGACGCGATCGAGCGCGCCGGCTACGACGTGCTCGCGGGAGCGCCGAAGGCCTCCGGCGCTCGCCGGCTGCTTGCGCTGCTGGCGACGCTCTGCAAGCGCCCGGCCGCCCGCGCCTCGCGCCACGCCCAGAGCCGCGCGTGAGCGGCCGAGTCGCGCGCTGCGCCGCGCTCGGGGCGCCGGGGGCGCCATCCTTGTGAGCGTGAGCAGCACGATCGACACGAGCGAGGCCTACGACCGCTGCGAGGCGATCACGCGCGCGCAGGCCGCGAACTTCTACTACGGAATCCGCCTGCTGGCGCGCGAGCGCCGCCGTGCGATGTGCGCCGCCTACGCGTTCGCCCGGCGGATCGACGACATCGGCGACGGCGAGCTGGCGCATGCGGAGAAGCTACGGCAGCTCGAGCAGTCCGCCGAGCAGCTGGCCGAGCTCGAACGGACCGGCGCCGCGCCCGCCGGCGACCCCGTGCTCGTCGCGCTGGCCGACGCGCACAGCCGCTTCTCGCTGCCGCCGGGCGCGATGGCCGAGCTGATCGAGGGCGTGCGCATGGACGTCGACGGGGTCAGCTATGAGAGCTTCGAGGAGCTCGTGCTCTACTGCCGCCGAGTCGCCGGTGCGATCGGGCGCATATGCCTGGCGATCTTCGCCAAGCGCAGGGCCGGCGGGCACGGCCCGGGCGCGGAGCTCGACCAGGCGCAGATCGAAGCCCTCGCCGACGATCTCGGCGTCGCGCTGCAGCTGACCAACATCCTGCGCGACGTCCGCGAGGACGCCGAGAACGGCCGCATCTACCTGCCCGCCGAAGACCTCAGGCGCTTCGGCGTGGAGCAGGACGGCGGCGCGGCCGGCGCAGACATGGCGCAGCGCGCGAGCCGCCTGGCGGCGCTGGCCGCTGCACAGGCCGAGCCTCTGAGCGAGTTGATGCGCTTCGAGGCCGAGCGCGCGCAGCAGTGGTTCGACCGCGGGTTGGAGCTCGTGCCGCAGCTCGACCGCCGCAGCGGGGCGTGCGTGTCGGCGATGGCTGGGATCTACCACCGCCTGCTGGGGCGGATCGAGGCCGATCCACCCGCCGCGCTCAGCTCGCGCACCTCGCTCTCGACGCCCGAGAAGCTGCTCGTCGCGCTGCGCAGCTTCGCCGGGAGGGGCTCATGAGCAGCCTCGGCGGGCGCCGCGTCGTCGTGATCGGTGGCGGTCTGGCTGGCATCACGGCCGCGCTTGACTGCGCCGACGCGGGCGCGCACGTGACGCTCGTCGAGGTCAGGCGCCGTCTCGGCGGCGCGGCCTACTCCTTCGAGCGCGACGGCATGCGCCTGGACAACGGCCAGCACGTGTTCCTGCGCTGCTGCAGCGCCTACCGCGCACTGCTGTCGCGCCTGGGCTCAGAGCGCCACGTGGCCGTGCAGGAGCGCCTGGAGATCCCCGTGCTGAGCCCCGGCAAAGCGACGGTCGTGCTGCGCCGAGGGACGCTGCCGCCGCCGCTGCATCTGGCCGGTGCGCTCGCGCGCTACCCATACCTGAAGCCGGCGCAGCGTTTCAGCGCGGCGCTCGCCGCACGCGCCCTCTCGGCGCTTGACCCGAGCGACCCCGAGCTCGATCGGCGCACGCTCGGCGACTGGCTCTCAGACCTCGGCCAGAACGAGCAGTCGCTGGCGGCGCTGTGGGACCTGATCGCGCTGCCGACGCTCAATCTCCCCGCCGCCGAGGCGTCGCTGGCGCTCGGCGCGTTCGTCTTTCAGACGGGCCTGCTTGCGAGCGCCGACGCGGGCGACATCGGCTTCCACGTGGGCACGCTGGCCGACGTGATCGGCGATCCCGCCGAGACGGCGCTGCGCGAGGCGGGGGTCGAGTTCCGCCTCGGCTGGCGCGCGCAGCAGCTGCGCCGCGTGGACGGCGGCTTCGAGGTCGCGCGCGGCAGCGGCGCCGCGCGCGCCGAGCCCGAGGATGAGGAACCGGCCCTAGCGGGCGACACCGACACCGACACAGGCGACGGCCTTGGCACAGACGCGGTGATCGTCGCCCTGCCGCATGCACGCGCAGCGGGGCTGATCGAGCCGCTGCTGCCCCAGCACGCGCAGGCGATCCGCGGCCTCGGCAGCGCGCCGATCGTCAATCTGCACGTCGTCTATGACCGTGTCGTCTGCGAGGAGCCGTTCGCGGCGGGCGTGGGCACGCCGGTGCAGTACCTGTTCGACCGCAGCGTCGCGGCGGGGGCGCCGCCGGGCTGCCAGTACCTGGCGGTGTCGCTGTCGGGTGCAGATCGCGAGATGCAGATGAGCGTGGACGCGCTGCGCGAGCAGTACCTGCCGGCGATCGAGCAGCTGCTGCCGCGGGCGCGCGGCGCGAAGCTCGAGAGCTTCCTGGCAACGCGCGAGCACGCCGCGACGTTTCGCGCGGTCCCCGGCACGGCGGCCCTGCGCCCGGGGCCGGATTCCGGCATCGCGGGGCTCGTGCTGGCCGGTAGCTGGACGGCCACGGGCTGGCCGGCGACGCTCGAGAGCGCCGTGCTCAGCGGGCACGCGGCGGCGCGGAGCTTGCGCTCGACGCTCGAGAGCGAGGCGGTGCACGTATGAGGGGCGTGCTCGTCGCGGCGCCGCTGGCGCTCGAGCAGGTCCTGATCCGCTCCGGCGCGCGTGGCGCGCGCGTGCGCAAGACCGGGATGGGCCCGCAGAAGTCGCTCGCGGCGGCCGAGCGGCTGCGCGGCGAACCGGGGCATGGTCTGATCGTGCTCGGCTTCTGCGGCGGCCTGGACGCTCAGTCGCGCCCCGGCGAAGTGATCGTCGCCGAGCAGGCGTGGGCGACCGACGACGAAGGCCACGAGCTCGTGCGCGCCGACTGCCACGGCGCGGAGCGGCTCACGGGCGCCCTGCTCGACGCCGGCCTGACGGTGCGACAAGGCCCGATCGTCGGCGTCGGCAAGATCGCCACGGGCGAGCGGCGCGAGCAGCTGCGCGCGGCCGGCGCGCTGGCCGTCGACATGGAGTCGCCGTGGCTCGCCGCGGGCGCCGCGGGGCGGCCGTTCGCGGTTGTGCGCGTCGTGCTCGACAGCCCGAGTCATGAGCTGTTTCGCCTGCAGGCGCTGGGCGGAGCGCTGAAGGCGGCACAGGCTTTGCGCCGTGCTTCCGGCGTTGCGCTTCAGGACTGGGACCCGGGGGGCTAAGGTACGCAAATGGCTGGCCTCAGACAAAGCACGCGGATGGGCGCCTACCTGATGCGCCAGCGCTTGGCCAAACGAGAGAAGTTCCCGCTGATCGTCGAGCTCGAGCCGCTGTTCCAGTGCAACCTGGCGTGCTCGGGCTGCGGCAAGATCCAGCACCCCGAGCACGAGCTGCGTCGTCGCATGCCGGTCAAGCAGGCAATCGACGCGGTCGAGGAGTGCGGCGCGCCGATGGTCTCGATCGCCGGCGGCGAGCCGCTGATCCACCCGGAGATCCACGTGATCGCCGATGAACTGCTCAAACGCAAGAAGTTCGTCTACCTGTGCACGAACGCGCTGCTGCTCGAGAAGAAGCTCGAGAACTTCAAGCCGAGCCCGTACTTCTCCTGGGCGGTTCACATGGACGGCCTGCAGGAGCGCCACGACGCCTCGGTCGAGCGCGAGGGCGTGTTCGAGAAGGCCGTCTCGGCGATCAAGGCGGCGAAAGCGGCCGGCTTCCGCGTGACGACGAACACGACGTTCTTCACGCAGGACTCGCCGAAGACCGTGCGCGAGGTGCTCGACTTCCTCAACGACGACCTCGAAGTCGACGAGATGATGATCTCCCCGGCCTATGCGTATGAGAAAGCTCCCGACCAGGAGCACTTCCTCGGCGTGACCGAGACGCGCAAGCTGTTCAAGGAGGCCTTCGGCGAAGGCCGGCGCAAGAAGTGGCGCCTGAACCACAGCCCGCTGTTCCTCGACTTCCTCGAGGGCAAGGCCGAATTCGACTGCACGGCTTGGGGCATCCCGAGCTACTCGCTGTTCGGCTGGCAGCGCCCGTGCTACCTGATGGCCGACGGCTACACGGAGACCTACAAAGAGCTGATCGAGACGACCGAATGGGAGAAGTACGGTCGCGGCAAGGACCCGCGCTGCGAAAACTGCATGGCGCACTGCGGCTATGAGCCGACGGCCGTGCTGCAGACGACGAGCTCGCTGCGCCAGTCACTCAGAGCGCTGGCCGGCTGAGGCTCTCCTCGGCCTCCTCCTCGGCTTCCTCGACGCGCACGCGCTCGGACTCGGAGCCGGCGCGGATGTCGCGCCAGGTCAGCCCCTCGGCGAGCAGCGCGGGCACGCCGAGCGCGAGCGCCGTCAGCACCTCGACGGCCTGCAGGATGATTCCGTAGGCCAGGCCGGGGCCGCCGCCGACGCCGTAGGCGGCGAGCACGACCAGGCAGGCGGCCTGGAAGACGCCTACGTTCGACGGCGTCGCGGGCAGGATCGCTGAGACGTTGACGGCAAGCAGCACGGCGGCGGCGGCGTCGAGCCCGGCCTTGTGCGTCAGTCCGAGCGCGAGCAGCACGGCGTAGCAGGAGAGCCACTGAAACGTCCAGGCGAGCAGCTGAAAGGCGATCGCGGGCACGCCGAAGCGCGGGCGCGCGAACACGATCAGGCCACGCCGCGCGAGCGCGAAGACGGCCGCGAGCGAGCGCGCGGCGCTCGCCACGCGCGGCTGGCGCGCACGCTGTCCGAGCGCGAGCAGGCGCGGTCCGGCGAGCACGAGCGCGCAGATCAGCAGCGGGATCGCGATCGCCGTCGCGATCCCGGCCGGGTGCCCACTGAGCAGCGGCACGCTCGTGAAGGTGATGCCGGCGAGGATCGCCAGCGCGAGCAGGTTGATCAGCGTCTGCGAGAAGACCGTGCCGGCGACGACCGGCAGCTGCCGGCGGCTGGCGCCTTCCAGGCGCCGGGTGATTACGACCACGCGCGCCGGCTCGCCGACGCGCCCGGGCACGACGGCCGAGCCCATCACGCCGATCATCGTCGCGCGCGTGACGGCGATCCACGGGATCTGCGTGTCGGGCAGCGCCGCGCGCAGCACCTCGTGCCAGGAGATCGAGCGCAGCACGAGCGAGCTGGCCATCAGCACGAAGGCGAGCGCGACCCAGCCGGGCTTGGCTGTGAGGAGCGCGTGGCCGATCCGGTGCAGCCCGAGCCGCGAGAGCGCGAAGGCGAGCAGGCCGGCGAGCAGGACGGCGGCTACGACAAGGCCCGCGCGCCGGTGACTGATCCACCGGCGAGGGGACCGCGGCTGCTGCTCGCTGGCGCCCATCGCCCGGGGTCTATCAGACGCCGTCACGAGAATCGCCGAGGCCGGCGGCGAGCTGGCCTAGCGGCCGCGCCGGGCGCCCTCGGCGGAAGCGGCGACGCCGAGCTCGAGCTCCTCGGCGCCGACCGCCGTGCGCGAGCTGGGCCGCTCGTCGAGCACGCCGATGCTGCTCGCCGCAGGCGTCACGCGGGCACTGAGGATCGCGATGTCGTCGCGCACGTGCTCGTCGAGCTCGACCAGGCCGAGCAGCGTCTCGATCGCCTCGCGCGCGGCCTGCGGCGCGCTGGCGCCGAGGCGCTCGATCATCTGCTCGGGAGTGACGGTCCGCTCTGGCGCGTGCGCCTCGAGCAGGCCGTCTGTGTACAGCGCGAGCGAGTCGCCGGGCGCGAGCACGGCCGAGGTCTCGCTGATCTCGGCGTCGGCGAACACGCCGAGCAGCGCCCCGCGCTCGCCGAGCTGCGTCGTCGCGCCGCCGGCGCGGGTCAGCAGCGCGGCTGGGTGGCCGGCCGAGGCGAGCGTAACGGCGACCTTGCCGCCGGTGAAGCGCAGATGCACGAGGATCGCCGTGGCGAAGCGCCCGTCGAAGTCCTGGTCGAGCATCACGCGGTTGACCTGCGAGAGCACGCGAGCCGGGCTGACGGCGTCGCGCGCGTAGGCGACTGTCGTGTGGCGCAGGAAGCCGGTCAGCGCGGCGGCCTCGGCGCCCTTGCCGCAGACGTCGCCGACGACCAGCCAGCAGCTGTGCTCGTCGCCGAAGGCGTCATAGAAGTCGCCGCCGACTTCGCTGCCGGCGCCGAGCGGGCGGAAGAAGCTCGCCAGCTCGAGGCCTCCGATCACGGGTAGCGAGGAGGGCATCAGGCTGCGCCTGAGCGTCTGTGCGACGTAGGAGCGCTCGGCGTACAGGCGCGCGTTGTCGAAGGCCAGCGCGGCGCGGTCTGAGAGGTCGGCGAGCACGTCGAGCACGCCGCGCCCGTAGGGAGCGTCGTTGCCGATGTGCAGGAAGGAGATCGCGCCGTGCGTGCGCCCGCGCGCGACCATCGGGAAGACGGCGGCCGAGCGATAGCCGGCGTCGCGCATGATCTGCTGATGCTCGGCGCTCTCTGCGAGCTGTGCGAGCGCGGCCTGGTCGGTCAGGTCGGCGACGACGCGCGGTTGGCCGGTGCGCAGCACCTCGGCGACGGGGTGCACGCCGACGAGGTCGAGCGGGATCTGCTCGCGCACGCGTTCCACCTCGCGCGCGAGCGCGGGATCGACACCGGCGGCGACGGTGCGCTCGATCTGCCCGTCGCGGTCGAGCAGGTAGATCACGCACAGCTCGGCCAGCTCGGGCACGGCGGCCCGCGCGAGGTTGCGCAGCGCCTCGGCCGGGTCGAGTGAGCTGTCGAAGGTGGCCGTCGCGTCGATCAGGAATTTCAGGCGGTGGCGATGCTCGCGCATGTCGCTCAGCGCGAGGTGGATCACAACGGTCGTGAGGATCGCGAGCACGAGCCCGACGCAGGCGATTGCGCCGAACGTGGCCGAGACGTCTTCGTAGGCGATCGGCAAGAGGAAGGCGATCAGCCCTGCGAGCGTGACGAGCACGAAGCGCCCGCGTGGCTGGAAGGCGGCGGCGTGGCCGATCGCGAAGAAGTAGATCAGTGCAAACGGGCTGCCGGCGCCGTTCGAGCCGGCGCACAGCACGGCGATCAGCACGACGCCCCACAGGTCGGCGACGAAGGCGAGCTCGAGCCCGCCGCGCTTGCGCCGCGCCGCCAGCACCAGCGTGGCGGCGACGAGGTAGGCGTTGACGCCGACGGCGGCGATCGCGGCGGGGGCGCGCACGTGGGGGAGCAGCAGGGCTGTCGCGCAGAGCGCCCCGCCGACGGCGTAGAGCCCTGCGGCGGCGAGGATCGCGGCGCGCACTTCGCGACCGCTGAGCGGGTCTTCCGCGACTCTCCTCTCCGGCGTGCTTTGGCTCACACCAGCGTCCTTCATCTCACTCCCCCATAGGACCGTCCGGACGGCTTTCTCTCCGAAGGACGGTACCCCTCTCGATCGATCACGCTTAATCCTAGGCGCAGCGGCGCTTGGGCGCACGGGTGCACACCCGGATGCGGACCGCCTGGTATGGATCCAGTCCGGGCGCGCGCGCTCAGTCGGCGCCGGCCCCGGTGCTCACGAACGGCTCGAGCCCGCTGCGGACCCACTCGGGAAGCTCGGTCTTGCCCCACGTCTCGGTGCTCACGCAGACGTGGCGCAGCGTCCCCGAGACGAGCAGCTGCTCGTCGCGCACGACATCGATCTCGGTGCTCAGCGAAGTGCGCCCGAGCTTGGCGATGCGGGCGCGCAGGTGCAGCTCGTCGTCGAAGCGCGCGGGCGCGCGGAAGCTCAAGCTGGCGTCGGCGACGACGGCGTCGACGCCGCGCTCGACCATCTCCTGCCACGGCCCGACGGCGGCGCGCCACAGCTCGGTGAAGACGACATCGAAATAGAGCAGGTAGTTGGCGTTGAAGACGATGCCCTGCGGGTCGCACTCGCCGTAGCGGACTCGCAGCTCGTGCACGAAGGGGGCGGGCATCGGGGCGAACGCTAGCGCGAGCACCGCCGTTCGTTTCACCGCCTCCTCGGATAACATATCGACCGGTCGATATTGGGGAGGCAGTCTTTTTTGATCGATGAAAGATTGACCGGTATGTGCGCATGCGTGCGCTGACGTTCCAGGGGCCCGGCGAGGTGCGCATCGAGGAGCGTCCGATGCCCGAGCTGCTCGCACCCGACGACGCGCTCGTGCGGATCGACGCGACGGGCGTGTGCGGCTCGGATCTGCACATCTACCACGGCCGCCTGAAGATCGAAGCGGGCTTCACGATCGGCCACGAGTACGTTGGCACGGTGATCGAGGCGGGCGACGCGGTCACGCGCGTGCGGGTGGGCGACCGCGTGGCGGGCTGCTTTCAGACGGCGTGCGGGACGTGCTTTCACTGCATGCGCGGCGAGTACCAGCGCTGCGTGGAGTCGCGCACGTTCGGTCTCGGCGAGACGATGGGCTCGCTGCAGGGCACGCAGGCCGAGTTCGCGCTCGTTCCGCGCGCGAACCTGGTGCTGCGGCGCGTGCCGGCGGGTGTCTCAGATGACGTGGCGTTGTTCGCGGGTGACGTGATGGGCACCGGCTACCACGGCGTCGCCGCCAGCGGCCTTGCGGCGGGTGAGACGGCGGCCGTGCTCGGGCTCGGGCCGGTCGGGCTGTGCGCCGTGCAGGCGGCCAGGCTGGCGGGCGCGCGCGTGGTCGCGATCGACTCGGTCGAGCAGCGCCTGAAGGTCGCGGAGTCCTTTGGCGCGATCTCGCTGCACCTGACCGAGCAGGACGTGCGCGGCGAGGTCAAGAAGCTGACCGCGGGGCGCGGCGGCGTCGACGTGGCGATCGACGCGGTCGGCCACACCGATGTGCTCGACATGGCGATCCGCCTGACGCGCGCGTGCGGGCGCGTGCAGTGCATCGGCATCTACTCCGAGCGAGGAGAAATACACCTCGGCCTGGCGTGGCTGAAGTCGCTCACGGTCAGGGGCGGGCAGGCCAACGTGATCGCGCACCTGGACCCGGTGCTCGAGATGCTCGCCGACGGGCGCCTGGATCCGACGCCGCTGGTGACCCACCACATGAAGCTCGCCGACGCGCCGGAGGCGTATGAGATCTTCGACCGGCGCGAGGCGCTGAAGATCGTGCTGACGCCGTGAGCGCGCGGGACGGTCATCTCTTCATAAAAAAATTAGATCGAATGCGTAGAATCGTTCTTTCAAGGCCACTCCCGCTTTCGCGAACCAGCCTGCGCAGACACCGCCGCCGAAGCGCTCGCGGCGAGCTCACGGACCGCTTCTCCCAAGCGACGTAAGCCGTTCACTACTGAGAGTCGCTTGGAGGGCCCATCACGGGGCAGTCCGGGGGCGATCGAGGAGGTTCGCATGAGTGACATGTCCGAGGATCGGGCGCCGGGGGACTCGCCGCCCACGGCTCCACTGCAGGTCGAGGCCGAGATGGTCGAGATCCCGCATGAAGGCTTGGATCGAGTGGCCAACGTGATCGTGATCGTGGCGCCGCTCGCTGCGGTCGGGGTCGCGGCCTGGCTGGCGTGGGGCGGCAGCCTGCACTGGCAGGACATGGTCGTGCTCGCGATCACCTACCTGCTGACGGGGATGGGGATCACGGTGGGGTTCCACCGCCTGTTCACGCATCGCAGCTTTCAGACCAGCCGTCCCTTGCGCGCGGCCTTCGCCGTGCTCGGCTCGATGGCGGTCGAGGGGCCGCTGCTCGAGTGGGTCTCCACGCACCGCAAACATCATCAGTTCTCCGATCAGCCGGGCGACCCGCATAGCCCGCACGCCGAGCACGGGCCCGGCTGGCGTGGGGCACTCGGCGGCCTTGTGCACGCGCACGTGGGCTGGATGTTCCGCGGCGAGGACATCGCAAACCCGCGTCGCTACGCCAAGGACCTGCTCGCCGACGCAGACGTGCGCTTCGTCAGCCGAACGTTCCCGCTGTGGGTGCTCGTCGGCCTGGCATTCCCGTTCGGCCTCGGCGTCGCGCTGACCGGCTCGCTGCTGGGCGGCCTGACGGGCCTCCTGTGGGGCGGGGCGGTGCGCATCTTCCTGCTGCACCACGCGACGTTCAGCATCAACTCGCTCTGTCACTTCTTCGGCCGACGCTCGTTCGCGACGGGCGATCACTCGCGCAACCTCGCGTGGCTTGCGCCGCTCACGTTCGGCGAGGCGTGGCACAACAACCATCACGCCTTCCCGACCTCGGCGCGTCACGGTCTCGGGCGCTTTCAGGCCGACCCCGGCGCGTGGCTGATCGGCGGCCTCGAGCGCTGCCGGCTGGCGTGGGGCGTCGTGCGCGTGCGCCCCGAGCATCAGACCGCCAAGCGGATCGCTCAAGGTGCGTAGCGCTCGCTACCAGGAGACCTCGGCGAGGCGCTCGCCGACGATGATCCGCCCGGCCGCCTCGATCAGCGCGAGGTGGGAGAAGGCCTGGGGGAAGTTGCCCAGGTGCCGGCCCGTGCTCGAGTCGAGCTCCTCGGCGTACAGTCCCAGCGGCGAGGCGACGCTGAGCAGCTTTTCCATCAGGTCACGGGCGCGCTGGGGCTCGCCGATGATCGACAGCCCCGAGACGAGCCAGAAGGAGCAGATCAGGAAGCTGCCCTCCTTGCCCGACATGCCGTCGTCGGTCTCCTCGGTGCGGTAGCGCAGCACGAAGCCGTCCTCTGACAGTTCCTCGGCGATCGCGAGCACGCTCGCGCGCATCCGCTCGTCGTGGCCCGGGAGGAAGCCGAACAGCGCGGCGAGTAGGTTGGAGGCGTCGAGCGCGTCCGTTTCGTAGTGCTGGCGCAGCACGCCGTCGTCGCGCACGCCGTGGGCGAGGATGTCCTCGCGGATCTCCTTGGCCGTCTCGCGCCAGGCGATCTCGGCGTCGCCGTCGCCGCGGATCGCGGCGATCTTGCAGGCGCGGTCGAGCGCGACCCAGCACATCAGCTTCGAGGAGACGTAGTGGCGGGGCGCGCCGCGTGCCTCCCAGATGCCCTGGTCGGGCTCGCGCCAGATCTCGCTCGCGCACTTGGCCTGCGCCTGCACGAGCGGCCACAGCCGCCGCGGCAGGCGCTGGCTGCGGTTGGTGTGCAAGAGGATCGCGTCGAGCGCCGCGCCGAAGACGTCGTTCTGGCGCTGGTCGAAGGCGCCGTTGCCGATCCGCACGGGGCGCGCGCCGGCATAGCCCGAGAGATCCTCGCGCGTCGACTCGCTCAGGTCGCGCTCGCCGTCGATCCCGTACATGATCTGCAGCGCCCCGTCCCCGTTGCACTGCAGGTCGGCGACGAACTGCATGAACTCCTCGGCCTCCCAGTCGAGGTTGAGGTAGT
Organism: uncultured Solirubrobacteraceae bacterium; assembly: GCA_963717665.1. GTDB lineage: Bacteria > Actinomycetota > Thermoleophilia > Solirubrobacterales > Solirubrobacteraceae > Palsa-744. Next base: position 847,453 of record OY970348.1, on the reverse strand, counting down.
GCAGCGCCTTCAGCGTAAACGTCGAGTCGCGCAGCCAGGTGTAGCGGTAGTCCCAGTTGCGCTCGCCGCCGGGCGTCTCGGGCAGCGAGGTCGTCAGCGCGGCCACGGTCGCGCCGGTCGGCATGTACGTGAGCCCCTTGATCGTCAGCGCCGAGCGCTGCATCGGTTCGCGCCAGCGGTGGTCGGGGATTCGCGCGCGGGCCAGCCAGCTGCGCCAGAAGTGCGCCGTCGCCGCCAGCCGTTCGTTGGCCTCGTCGAGGCTCTGTGGCGCGCGCAGTTCCTGCTCCCAGGACAGCGCGCAGAAGATCTGCTCGCCTTTGCCAAGCACGTGGCGCGCCCTGACGCGGTCGCCCTCGACGCCGACGGCCATGTCGGTGCGCAGGCCGATCTCGAGCTCGCCGCCGCTCGCCTGCGCGCTGTGCCCGTCCTCGCCGACGCTCCAGCTCGCGGGTATGCGGCCGTAGTCGAACACGGGCGCACACGTCAGCTCCATCTCGACCTCGCCGTCGAGGCACATCGCGACGCGCACGAGCAGGTGCTCGGCGTCTTCGTCGGTCGGCGGGCGCGTGTGCGGCGTGATGAGATCGTCGCCGCGCCGCGGCCCGAGCACGAGCGCGTCGCGCACGATCGCCCAGCCGGTCGGCGTCTTCCACGTCGTCAGCAGCATGTTCGTGCCCGGCTCGTAGCTGCGCGCCGAGGGCACGTTGACGCCGAACGGGGCGAAGCGGAAGTCGCCGGCCTGGCGGTCGAGCAGCGCGCCGAACACGCTCGGCGCGTCGAAGCGCGGCACGCACAGCCAGTCGACGCTGCCGTCGGGGGCGAGCAGCGCGCCCGTGTGGCAGTCCGAGAGGAACGCGTACTCGGCGATCGGCGGGAACGGGGAGGGCATCGCCGCGCTCTGCGGCTGCGCTGTTGCGTCGTGTGCCCCCATGGACGCACTATATGTACGTCGCTCAGGCTCCGTTCGCAGGCTGCGCGCCGGGGTCTGAGTGCTTCTGCGCGAGCCGGTATCGGCGTGTCTGGGGGTCGCGCTCGACCAGGTCGGCGGCGACGAGCGTGCTGATGTAGCGGTGCGTCGCGCTCGGGCTCATCTCGAGCCGGCGCGCGAGCTCGGCGACGCCCAACTGGGTGCCGTCGAGCGGGAAGCAGGCGAGCACGACCAGGCCCGAGAGCAGCGAGCGCGAAAGGCGGCGCTCATCGGCCTCAGCCAGCTTCAGCAGCTCGTCCACGCTGGCGGACAGGGGGGAGTCGGCTCGGGCGTCGAGGCCTGAGAGCAGCGTCGAGGGGGCGCCGCTGGCGTCGGCCGCGCGCAGGACCATCGCAATCTGGCTGCGCGACAGTTCGAGCACGATCTTGCCCTCGTCGCGCTCTGCGCCCCGGTTGTCCCCTCCCGCGGTTGGGTCCATGCTGGAAATACGTTTCCGGGAGCCAACCGGATCACCTTGCGGGTTCTGCGGAGCGATATTAATCCAATTCTCACGATTTGGCCGCGACGAAACATCCGGTCGCCGGCTTGCAGGCGAAGCGGCTTCGGAGAACTACTTAGGCGTTCGACTCAGGCGTGCTCGGGATACTCGGCGCGCAGCCAATTAACTGTTTCCCGCAGACCGGTCGCGTAATCCACGCGCGGCTCCCAGCCGAGCGTCTCGCGCGCCTTGCGGATGCTGAAATCCTGGTTGCAGCCGAGCACCTGGACGGCCTGGCGCGAGAGCAGCGGCGGTGCGCTGAGGCCGGTCGTGCGGCGCAGCAAGCGGTAGCTGTGCTCGAGCGAGAAGCCGAGGCCGCCGGCGGCCCAGTAGGGCATGCTCCAGCGGACCCCGGCGCAGCCGAGACCGTCGGCGAGCCCGTCGGTGAACTGCCGCCAGGTGACGTCGAGGCCGTCGCTGAGGTTGAACGCCTGGCCGGGCGCGGCATCGTGGCGCAGCGCGAGCACAGCGGCGTCGATCAGGTTGTCTACATAACAAAGCCCGGCTATCGAGCGGCCGCCACCGACGAGCAGCATCTGGCGCGAGCGGATCGCGCGCGCGATCTCGCCGACGACCTCACGCGAGCCCGGCCCGTAGACGGTCGCCGGGCGCAAAATCACGGCGTCGAGCGAGCACTCGGCTTCGGCGCGGCGAACCTCGGCCTCGGCAAGCAGCTTGCTCTGCGCGTACCAGTTGCTGAAGCCGCTCGCCGTGTACGTCTCCTCGGTCGCCGTGCCGTTCGCGTTCGGGTGGCCGTAGACGTCGGTGCTCGAGAAGTGGATGAAGCGCTCCACGCCGGCGCCGGCGCAGGCCTCGAGCAGGCTGCGTGTGCCCTGCACGTTGGTCTGCGTGATCTCCTGCGTCGTCGCCCAGTCCGATACGAGCGCGCCGCAATGGAAGACGTAGTTGCAGCCCTCGACGGCACGCATGAGCGAGCGCCCGTTCGTGAGGTCGCCGACGACGAGCTCGACGCCGAGCTGCTCGAGTTGCGAGGTGTCACTGCCGGCGCGCACGAGGCAGCGCACCTGATGGCCCTCGGCGACGAGCCGCTGCGCGAGGCGCCCGCCGATGAAGCCGCTGGCGCCGGTGACGAGGCAGATGTCATCGCGCCTGGTGTCGACGGGGGTGCCGCGGGACGGCGTGGAGTCGCTCGCAGCCGCGGCGGCTTCGGGCGGCTTCTTCTGCGGCGTGGCGCGACGGCGCAGCGTGGACACGGCGATGTCGCGCACGACACCCCAGTTCTTGCTGCCCGACCCTTCGACGTCGCCGAGCACGACGTCGAGCGCCTGCAGGAACGTCTGCGCCTCACTCTCGGAGAGCGTCAGCGGCGGCAGCAGCTTGATCACGTCGTTCTTGCCGGCGGCCATCGTGATCACGCCATGGTCACGGTGCAGCGGGATCACGATCAGTTGCGGGAACAGCCCCTCGCTGGCCATGTGGATCAGCCGCCAGTTCATGCGCGCGATGCGCGTGCTCGGTGCGCCCAGCTCGATCCCGATCATCAGCCCGCTGGCGCGGACGTGCTCGATCATCTCGTGGCGCTCCTGCAGCTCGATCAGGCCGTCGCGCAGCAACGCGCCGATCTGCGCGGAGTGCTCGACGAGGCGGTCGCGCTCGATGATCCGCATCGTGGCGAGGCCGGCGGCCATCGACAGGCGATTGCGCCCGTAGGTCGACTGGTGCACGTAGCTGCGCTCGAGCGCGCCGACGGCGCGCTGGTAGATCTCGCGCGTCGTGACCATCGCGGCGACGGGCATGTAGCCGCCGCTGAGCGCCTTGCCGACGAGCACGAAGTCGGGTTCGAGGCCCCAGTGCTCGAGCGCGAACCACTTGCCCGTGCGCCCGAGGCCGGTCTGGATCTCGTCGGCCACGAACAGCGTGCCGTAGCGGCGGCAGAGCTCCTGCGCGGCCTTCAGGTAGCCCTCGGGCGCCGGCGTCACCTCGCGGCCCTGGATCGGCTCGACGAAGAAGGCTGCGACGTCCTTCGAGCGCAGCTCGGCCTCGAGCCGCTCGAGATCGCCGAACGGCACGCGCGCGCAGCCGGGCAAGAGCGGCCCGAAGCCCTCCTTGAAGAAGTCGTCGCCGACGAGCGAGAGCGGGCCGAGCGTGACGCCGTGAAAGCTCGAGTCGCACGAGATCAGGCGCGGGCGCCCGGTGGCGGCGCGCGCGAACTTCATCGCCGAGTCGACGGCCTCGGCGCCGGTGCTCGCGAAGAACACCGCCTCGAGCGCAGCCGGCAGTCGCTCTGTGAGCGCCTCGGCGAGCATCCCGGCGAGCGGCGAGTAGTGGATCTGCACGCCGTCGGCGAGGTCTGCGGCGAGCGTCGCCTGCAGCACTTCGCGTACGCCCGGGTGATTGTGGCCGAGACTCGCGAAGCCCTCGCCCGTGTGGAGGTCCAGGTAGGCGCGGCCGGTCGTGTCGTAGAGGTAGGAGCCCTTGGCCGAGACGAACTCCTTGTCGAAGCCGAGGATCCGCAGCACGTCGACGAGTGAGGGGTCGAGGTGGCGCGCGGCGAGCGAGAGCGTTTCGTCCAGGCGCGCGCTCGCGTCGGCGGTTATGCCAAGGGCGTCGGCGGGGGTCATCAGGGCCGTGCTTACTGCGTGATCGCGGCGGCCATCTCGTCGAACGCCTGCACGTAGGCGTCGATCGCCTCGTCGGTGTGCATCACCGAGAGCGTCCACTCCTCCTCGCGGCCGGGGGTCATGTAGATGCCGCGGTTCATGTTCCACAGCCAGGCGAGTTCGGTGACGGCGACGTCCTGGTTGACCTTGAAGCTTTCGTAGTCGACGACGGGCGTGGGGGAGAAGGTGACGCAGCCCTTGGAGCCGATGCCGACGGCGTAGCCGGGCAGGCGGTGGCGCTCGATCACGTCTTCGCAGCCGGCGAGGATGCGCTCGTTGAGCGCTTCGAGGTGCTCGTAGGCGGCGGGGGTCATGACCTCCTGCAGGCTGGCGCGGGCGGCGGCCATGGCCAACGGATTGCCGTTGTAGGTGCCGACCTGGTAGACGCTGCCGTCCTGCACGACGCTCATCACGCGCTCGGTGCCGCCGATCGCCCCGGATGGAAGCCCGCCGCCTAGCGTCTTTGCCATCGTGACCATGTCGGGCTGCACGCCGAAGCGCTCGGTGGCGCCGCCGGCGGCGATCGCGAGGCCGGTCTTGACCTCGTCGAAGATCAGCACGATGTCGTGGCGCTCGGTGATCTCGCGGACGGCCTGCAGGTAGCCGTCCTGCGGCAGCACGACGCCGAGGTTCATCATCGCGGCCTCCATGATCACGCAGGCCGGCTTGCGCCCTTCGCCCTCGAGGCGCTCGATCCGCCGCTCCATCGCCTCGGCATCGTTGAACGGCACGGGGATGGTCAGCTCGGCGACGGCTTTGGGGATGCCGGCGCCGTAGGGCAGCGAGGCGAGGTTGTCGCGGTCGCCGATGTCCTCGTAGGGGATGCCGATCGAGACCATCACGCCGTCGTGGTGGCCGTGGTAGGAGCCGAAGATCTTCACGATCGTCTCGCGGCCGGTCAGCCCGCGGGCGATGCGGATCGCGTCCATCGTCGCCTCCGAGCCCGAGTTGACGAAGCGCCAGCGCTCGAGGTTGAAGCGCTTGGCGAGCTCCTCGGCGACGATCACGGTGTCCTCGGTGACGGCGGCGAAGTGTGTACCGAGCGCTACGCGCTCGCGCACGGCCTTGACGATCGCGGGGTGCGCATGGCCCTGCACCATCGAGCCGAAGCCGTTGTGGAAGTCCCAGTAGCCGTTGCCGTCGATGTCGGTGACGCGGGCGCCCTCGCCGGAGGCGAGGTAGATCGGCCAGGGGTCGCGCAGCTGGTAGGAGGAGGCGACGCCGCCGCTCAGCGAGTTGCCGGCGCGCTGGTACATCTTGGCCGAGGCGGTCGTGCGCTCGTTGAGGGCCTCGAGCTCGCGGGCCGTCAGCTCCTCTACGAGGGTCGCGTCGATCTCGGTGGGTGTGGTCGCGGGCATTGGGTTGAGACTAGCTCGCGGTGGCCGCCGAGCCGGTACGCAACACGCCCGTCGAGATCAACGCGCGTAGTGACCGAGCTCAGCGCGCGCGCAGGGCGAGCGCAAACCCGACCATCAGCAGAGGCACTGCCGCCGGTGGGTAGGCGGTCAGGCTGGCGATCAGCGCCAGCAGCGCACAGCCGGCAGCCAGGCGCTGATATGGGTTGCTGGTGATCCGCATACCCCGATATCGGGCGCTTTGGCCAAGCGCTGTAGGGCAAGCAAGCAATCTGGACCGCCGGTGTGCGATCGCGACCGTCAGACGACTCTTCGGACCGTCGATCCCCGGGCCGGTGTGAGCATCCGTCCGTGCCATGCCGCAGCATGCCGGGCCGTTGACGCGCAAGACATCGACATCGCTGCGCGCCTGGCAACGCCATGCGCTCGACCGCTTGGCCGAGTGGCAAGGCGGCCCGTTCTTGATCTCGGCGGCGCCAGGTGCGGGCAAGACACGCCCGGCGCTCGAGCTCGCCGCCGACCTGCTCGCGAGGCAGGTGTGCAAGCGCGTCGTCGTGCTCTGCCCGACGACGCCGCTGACTCGTCAGTGGGCCGCCGCTGCGGTGGCGCTCGGCGTGCAGTTGCAGCCGGACGCCGAGAGTGCCGACCCGCCGCGCGACTTCCATGGGGTTGCGGTCACCTACGCACGGGTCGCGAGCGACCCGGCGGCGTGGGCGACGAAGGTCCGCCGTGACACGCTCGTCGTCGTCGACGAGGCGCACCACCTCGGCGAAGACCTTGCCTGGGGTGTCGGCTTTCGCCGGGCGTTCGCTCCGGCCGAGCGCTGGCTGCTGCTCTCGGGCACGCCGTTTCGCTCGGATGCAACGCCGATTCCGGGCGTGCGCTATGACGGCGACGGCGTGGTCGTGCCGGACGTTTCATACACATACGCGCAGGCCGTGGCGGAGGGAATCTGCCGTCCGGTCGCGTTCGTGACGTTCGATGGCAGCCTCTCCTGGCGCAGCGGCGACGACGTGATCGAGTCCTCCTTCGAGACCGTCCTGACCGGTCGCGAGGCGAGCCGCCGCTACCGCACGGCGATCTCGACGGAGCTCCCCGACGGGCTGCCGCGGATCCTCAAAGAGGCGGACGCCAAGCTGCGCGCGCTGCGCGCCGCCGGGCACAGCGACGCGGGTGCACTCGCGATTGCCGCAGACGCCTCGCACGCTCGCCAGATCGCAAAGCTGCTGAGCGATGTGACCGGCCGCACGCCCCTCGTCGTACTGCACACGGAGGCGCGCGCCGCGAGCAAGCTCGCCGACTTCCGCGGCTCGCGCGATCCGTGGATCGTCGCGGTCAACATGGTCTCCGAGGGGGTCGACATCCCGCGCCTGCGCGTCGGTGTCTATGCAAGCGCGGCGAAGACACCGCTGATCTTTCGCCAGATCGTCGGGCGCTTCGTGCGCACGACGCCGGGCAGGGCAGCCGAGCCGAGCTGGCTCTACCTGCCGGCCGACCAGACCCTGAGCGGCCATGCGGCCGAGATCGAAGGCGAGTTGCGCCACGTCCTGCGACGCGAGGAGCCAGGTGAGGAGCTCGACGAGCTTGCCGAGCGCCGTGCGAGCGAGCCGTCGCCGAGCCCCGACTTCGTGCCGCTGAGCGCCGAGTTCGCCGCGCAGATGACGCTGTTCGGCGCGCCCCAGGCCGCTCGTGGGTCCGCTCCAGACACAGCTACTGCGAGCCCCTCCGCCTCAGGGCTCTCCGTGCCCGTGCCGGAGCCGGCTCCAGTGGCGGCCTTCGAGCAGCGCGCGGAGCTGCGCCAAGAGCGCAGCCGCCTCGTCGGAGAGCTCGCCCGCCGCAACAGAAGCAGTCATCGCGAGATCAACGCATGGCTGAACCGGGCTGTCGGCATCGAGCGCGTGAACGATGCGACGATCGAGCAGCTCGAGCGCTCGGTGGCGGCGCTCGTGAAGGAGCTCAGCCGGGGGCGGCCTGCTGGCACAAGAGTTCGCTAGCCCGGCCTCGCTCGCGGGCAGGGAGCATCTACGGCTGGCGTGTGACCGGGCGCCGCTTCGCCTCGGCGTACAGTGGCTCGGGTGCCATGTCGAGGCCGTCCTCGGGCCAGATGATCGTGCCTGCTTCGACTTGCACCTTCGCGAAACGCGCAGGGTCGCGCAGCGGCTCGAACACGCCCGTCCACTCGCGGTCGCTGAAGCTGACATCGCCGATCGTGCCGTCCTCGAACGTCAGGCGCAGGTCGTGCTCGCCGATCACCTCGACGCCTGTGACATCCACGAGTGGGGGGCGGCGCTTCGCGTCCTCGTACAGCGGCTCGGGCGCCATGTCTAGCCCGTCCTCGGGCCAGACGATCGTGGCGAACAGGGGATCGATTTGGACCCTGGCGAAACGTGCCGGATCGCGCAGCGGCTCGAAGGCGCCGTTCCACTGACGATCCGAGAACGAGACGTCGCCAACTGTTCCGTCGTCGAACGTCAGTCGCAACTCGTGCTCGCCGATGACCTCTACGGCGGTCACGGCGGGGAGGTAGCCAGCATTTGTCATGAAGCGGATTTTACGCCAGCGGGTCGATGAGGCACAGAGGTTCCTGTTCACGGGCGCGATGCCAGTTGGCCGCGAGCTCCGTCTGGTGAAGCGATGCCCATCGTCGGACGAGCTTGAGGGCTCGTGGCGGAAGCGAGCCGGCAAGGACTGTCCCGTCAAGCGCGAGGGATGCGTTAAGTCCCGAGTACGCGGCGTGGAAGTGTGGTATCTGGTGCCCGCTCTCATCCCAGAACATCGCGATCGTGATCCCGTAGAAGAAGCTGATCCGCAGTTGGGGCGGATCACGTCCTTGCGTGCCGCGTCTCGCAGGCACGCTTGAACGGGAGCCATGATGCGCCTCATGGTTGCGTCCGAGATCGGCACACGGCGGCGCGGATCGTCCTTGGTCTGCTTCAGCAGCCACTCGCCATATGCATCGGCCGAACGCTTGGTACGAGGGTTGACGGGGGCCCGCGAAAGCGTTCTGATGTGGGGCCGTGACGGACGAGTCCAAGATCAGAGATGCTGCCGACGCCGCGCGCGGGTTGCTTGAGTCAGACGTAGTTCACGACGCGCTCCACCCGGCGTCACAGGAGGTTGGGAGGGCACTTCAGACGGTCGGCAAGGCGGTGAACGTGGCGCTGGCGCCCTTGGAAGGACTCGTTTGGGGCTACGACAAGATTCGGGATTGGCTCGTGCCCGCACTCGAAAATAGGCTTTCCTCGACGCCACCCACGCGAATCGTCCCGCCCCAGCTCACAGTCGCAGGGCCTGTCCTCGAGGCATTGCGCTTCGCCGGAAACGAGGAGGACTTGCGTGATCTCTATGCCAATCTCTTGGCAGCCGCGATGGACTCGGAGACGGCACATAAAGCGCATCCGGCATTCGTTGAGATCATTCGGCAACTCAGCCCGGACGAGGCGAAGCTCTTGGCATACATCGCTCGCGCACCCAACTCCGAGTTGTGCTTTGTCGATGTCGAGATTCACGTGGCCGATAAGGGTCACGCCAATGTGCTGTCGCACTTCTCCGTGCTCGCTGAGACTGCGGGTTGCGCCTTCCACGATCTGACCGCGAGCTACCTTGATAACTTGGCGCGTCTTGGGATCGTTACGCTCGTCCCGGAAAAATGGTGGGTGAGCGACGCGGCTAAGGCCCAATACGAGTTGCTCTCTAAGCATCCGCGCGTTGCGGCGTTCACTGTGCAGAACGAGAGCGCTGCGGAGGACGCTCCCGTTCCGAAAGTCGTGAAGGGCGCAATCGAAATCACAACGCTCGGGCGTCAGTTCATCGACGCCTGTGTTACGCGAGATACAGGGAGTAACTAAGCCCGCACTGGCAGGGGCAGAGCCACCTGCCGGGGTCGATAGTTGATCGCCTCTTGGGGTGCGCGATCGAGCGCGGCGAGCACAACATCACCTAACGAGACGTTGGCGAAGATCGCCGAGGGCCTTGATGTGCTTCCTAGCGAGAATGTGCGGCGGGCGGATTTGTGAGGCCATCATTGCCTCCCGTGGAGCCTTGCTGAGCCTCCGAACCTTTACGGCAGCACTGAGGGGTGGCGACGCTGGTGGGGGCGATGGACGGCTTGCGGGTGGGGGCTTTGGTGACTCAACCTGTTAGTCCGGCGCCATGGTGTTCCAGGCCACAAGCCGGTACGATTCGGCCTTGCGGAAGCTCGCTCGTCCTGGGACACGGCACTTGGAATGCGAATCGTCCATCTCTCAGATCTCCATATGCGGGAGGCTGATCAGCGCGATCAACGCCTGATTCTTTCCGCACTCCTCGTCGATCTTGCGAAAGTGAGCGCCGAGCGGTGCGTGGATGCCGTGATCTTCAGCGGCGATCTGGCACACGCCGGCAAGGAGCACGAATACGCCCTTGCCCAGGGGTTCTTGGATCAGCTGGGCGAGACGCTATCGCTTGATCGTGGGCGGATTGTTCTGATCCCCGGCAACCACGATGTCGATCAAGACGAAATCGAAATGATCTTCGAGGCGGGTCTCGTAAGCACGCTTACCGACCGAGAGGCTGTCGACGAGCTGTTGTTGAACGAGGAGAACACGAAGCACGCGACGGCACGTCTCGCTGCTTGGCGTTCGTTCCGCGAGATCTACTACGCCGACATCGACACAATCACGCCATGCGGGCCGCTCGGTTACGCGCACGTCATTGAGACACCAGAAGGCGATATCGGTGTCGCCGCACTGAATAGCGCATGGCGCTCGGGTGCTGGCGATGACCGTGGGCGTCTCCTCCTTGGCGAGAGCCAGGTTCGTGCTGCACTCGACGCCATCGCCCAGAGCACGCTCCAGGTCGCTGCCATCCATCATCCGCTCGACTGGCTTGCTCAGTTTGATGCCGAACGCGCGCGAAGCGAGCTGGAAGGTAGGCATCTGATTCTCCTGAGCGGTCACGAGCACGATCCAGACCCGCAAGCGACTGTCTCCGGGCGGGGCTCATTGATTCACGACCGGGCTGGATGCCTCTACCAGCATCTGAGTTACCGGAATGCTTACTCGATCCTCGACATCGAGGCCCAGGGGCGAAAGGCGACTGTTGCGATCCGCGACTGGTATTCAGAGCGTTCACCGGCCGGCGTGTTCGACGAGGCAACCAGGATCGCCGCGAACGGGATCGTCACGCTCACGCTCACCGAGGCCGTGGCCGATAAGCATCCGGCGTTCACAGACGTAATGGACTCCTTGGCTGGCCTGGCGTTCGACCGGAGCCTTCTTCTAACGCCGCCGCCGAGCGACGTCGCCGTACGCCTGCCGGACTTTCTAGTGCCACCCAAGCTATCCGCGATGTCTTTCAGTCAAGCCTCCAGCTCGCCGACGCTCCGCGAGAACGCGGTCACGCTCGCTGTCGAGGACGCCCTCGGGCTTCTCAAGAACAAACGCGCGCTAGTGGTTGTAGGAGAGAACGTCGACGATGGAGTGACCACGACGCTTCTCTGGCTCCTATCCGTTTACTACCAGACGGACGGCACCTTGCTCCCGGTCTTTCTTGAGGATGGTCGCCGACTTGGCACCGAGCGTGGCGCCAGAGCACTCAGGCTAGCCGCCGCTGAGGTCGGCTTTGCAAGTGCAGGTTCGAGCTCCCTCCCGCCCCTGCTTGTCGCGATAGACGACGCCGGTGACCCGCACCAAGCGCGAATAGGTCGTGTCGCTGCCTATTTAGCCGACAATCCGGGCAACGGATACATCCTTGCTGTGCACGGCGACGCTCAAGCGCGCGTGCGAGCGGCCCTTGAGCAGGCCGGCGTGGAAGCCGCGTACGTTCATGTCTGGCCATTCGGGCGGAAAGAGGTCCGCGACCTCGTAAAGCGGGTGGGTGGAATCGAGGATCAAGAGCTGGTTCGGCGCGTGTCGTCTCTCGTGGTCTCCAACCGGCTGCCCCGCAACCCGTTCATCATTGCCGCTCTCGTCGCCGTCTTGCGGGCCGAGGGTGACTTCGACGCCTTGAATGAGAGCAGTGTCTTGGCGGCGTACGTTCGGTACGTGCTCGGGGCGACGGAACTCACAGAGTCGGCTCAGTTGGGATTGGACTTCCGACGCCGGGAGCACCTGCTTGGCTGCCTGGCCGAGGAGCTATTGGACGAGCCGCGTTTCAGGATCACCCGGCTTCAAGCCGAGCAGTTCGTCGCGGACTATTACTCGGATCAGGGCTACACGCGATCTCCGACGGCAGTCCTGCAGGACCTGATTGACCGAAGGATTCTCATCGAGGCTGACGATCATGTCGGGTTCCGGCAGGCGGCCTTTCTCTACTTGTGCGCAGGACGACACATGACAGAGATCGACCATCCGAAGTTCAAGACGCGAATGCTCGATGAGCCTCTGCGGTTCGCACCGATTCTGCGTCATGCCGCGGGGCTTGGGCGAAACGATGAAGAACTGCTCGCACGAGTCATTGCTACGCTTGGCGAGACTCTCGACAAGATTACGGACAGCATAGAGCCAGCCTCATTCGACGAGCTGTTCGAAAATCGAGAGCAACGACAGGCGACACTAGACGGGCTAGGCCAATCGCTGGCGGTTTTGGCGACCGACCCGCCCGCGCCTGACGATGACCAAGCTGACCGCGTCGACGAGCTAATACTTGCTCAAAATGGAGACGAGGAGCTAACAACAAGCCAAGGGCCGCTTGAAAGGCTCGGCGATTCGCTCCGACTCGCGGGACAGGTCCTCAGAAGCTCCGAGTTCGTCAAGAACGACGCGCTGAAGCTTGATGGGGCCAAGCTGATCGTAGCGGGACAGGCAGTGATAGGTGCGGCGACCGCGGGGCGCGAGAACCGAACACACGAGTTCCGCGATGCCTTGATGCTGGCGGTTGACGCTCTTGAGGAGCGCGGGGTCAAACTTCCAAACGCAAAAGACGTTGACTTTTGGCTCATGCTGTTTTTGGTGTCGGTAGTGGTCGTCGAGACGATGGGACATCTCAATGCGCCGCATCTCACTGCGACGATCCAAGCGCTCAAAGAAGACTCAGACATTATGGACACGCCTGGGAGCGCGCTTCTTGCGACCGGGGCCGTCGGCGTCGTTGACATAGATGGATTTGCCGACGATCTCGTGGCGCTCTTCCACAGATTCCCTGACCATCCTTACCTTCGAGAACTGGTGAGGGAATTGGCAGTCGTGTGTTTTGTAAACATCGAAGACGATGAGGTCGCGGCCAAGCTGCGCGACTTTCTCGTTGGTATCTACGGTGAGGAGGCCGACAAGAGCAAGGTCCGCAAGCAGCTCAACGAGGCCAGAATGAGATTCCGCGAGCGGACCCACGATGCGCTCAAAGCCTTGAACGCATAGCTGAGGCCCTTAGGTGACGCCAGCCGCCGCGAGCTTGTCCGTGCCCCGGCGACTGGCTTAGTGGCTTCGGAGCGCCCCGTGTGCGAGCGGGGCTATCGCCTGGAGGCGCTGATCGGAGGTTTCGCAAGGCTTGAGGGATTTAGCTACAGCCCGCCGTAGCGAAGGGGGACGGTGGTCCAGATCAATGGGCATTTCCACTTCAACGGCCATCATTATCTGATCGAAGCCAGATGGCGCGCGCAGCAGCCAGACTTCGCCACATTGAGCGCCTTCTCTGCGAGGTCTCCGGAGCCTGGCGCCCCTGGCCCGACCCCCTAAGTTCGGTCCGCCTCGTGTGAGAGTCCTTCAGCCCATGCAAAATGGGCGAGAGGAGGACCATCGAGGTGAAGCGCAGACGACACACGCCCGAGCAGATCGTCAGGAAGCTGCGGGAGGCCGACCGGCTCTTGGCCGAGGGGACCGCCGTCCCAGAGCTCTGCAAGGCCCTGGAAGTCTCCGAGCAGACCTATCACCGCTGGCGAGCGCAGTACGGCGGAATGAAGGCAGACGACGTCAAGCGCCTGAAGGAGCTCGAGCGCGAGAACGCCCAGCTCAAGCGCCTGGTCGCCGACAAGGAGCTCGAGAACCTCGCGCTTCGGGAGATCTCGCGGGGAAACTGGTGAGCCCGTCGCGACGCAGAGCCGCGGTCCTGATGCTCGAGGACCGCCTCGGGCTCTCGCAGCGGCGGGCATGCCAGATCGCCGGTCAGCATCGCTCCACCCAGCGCCGTGAGCCATGCGGCGCTCACGATGACGGCGCGCTGCGTGCCCGGCTGCGCGAGCTCTCCCGCGAGCGCCCTCGCTGGGGCTACCGCCGCGCGCACGCCACGCTGTGCGAGGAGGGCTGGAGCGTGAACCGCAAGCGCGTGCAGCGCCTGTGGCGCGAGGAGGGCCTGCGCGTGCCCGTGCGCCGCAGAAAGCGCCGGCGCCTGGGCAGCTCGACAGTGCCGGCCAAGCGCCTGCGCGCCGAGCATCCCGATCACGTCTGGGCGCTTGACTTCCAGTTCGACCAGAGCGCCGACGGGAAGATCCTGAAGCTCCTGCACGTGGTCGATGAGTTCACGCGCGAGGCGCTTGCGATCGAATGCCACCGAAGGATCGATGCCGACGCCATCGTCGCCACGCTTGAACGGCTCGTCGGCAAACGCGGCCGCGCTCCGCAGTTCATCCGCTGTGACAACGGCCCGGAGCTGACGGCCAACGCGCTCAGAGACTGGTGTCGCTTCGCCCGTGCCGGAAGCGCCTACATCGAGCCCGGCTCACCCTGGCAGAACCCCTACGTCGAGTCTTTCGGCTCGCGTGTGCGCGACGAGCTGCTCTCGGTCGAGTTGTTCTGCAGTCTCGCCGAGGCCAGGGTCATGGTCGAGGACTTCCGCGAGGACTACAACGAGCGCCGGCCACACTCAGCGCTGGGGATGGCGGCGCCGGCTCGCTTCGCGCACGCGTGGAAGCTCCAGGATGAGCGCACAACCACTAGCTTCAACGACAACCGACTCTCACAAGAGGTGGACCGATGAACGGGGTCCGGGCGCGCGTCGTCCAGGCGGGTCCGATGCGCTTCTGCACCTGGCGACCGTTTGGCAGCCGGAACTTCGTATACCAAACGTCACCGCGCGCGCCGCGCCTTCGCGAGACATGACCGCTGGGCATCGAATGAGCGGTGGCCAGCATGCCTACTGTTCCGACCGCAGCCGTTTTCTCGAGACAAACTTGGGACAAAGTTGCCCAACCGCTCCTGGCAGAGGATCAGCCAAAGCGTCGGTTTGCAGGCGTTTTGGAGTGCCGGAGGAGGGACTCGAACCCCCGACACGCGGATTATGATTCGCGTGCTTCCTAGTCCGGTTTCCCGAGATTGGGCGGCATCGCCCGCAGCTAGAGGCCCTGAGCTGGCCCCGGCTGTGCCCTCCTGGGAAATACCGGGGAAATACCGGGGCTCGCTTATCTCGATCGGTTCGCTGGCCACTGCGAGCTGATGGAGGTCTAAGAGCACATGAATCAGATGAGGACGCCCGCAGGGCACCTTCAGGTCCGGCCCGACAAGAACGGGCGTACGCGGACGTTTTGGGCCTTTTGGCGCGATGCCAGAGGCAAGAAGGGCGGCCGTTGCCTGGGTCTCGCGCATGTCCGAGACTCAGGACGACGCACGCCGCGTGGCGCGATCGTCCGGAGAGCCGGCCACGGGCCAAAGCCTGACGGCGACTATCTGACGCCCGACTAGGCAGAGGGTCTGTTGGAGGACATCCTTCTAGTGGTCCGTAATCGAAATAAGTGGTGGTTGGGAGTATGATGAATTATGCGCTCTCCAACCCCTCCTCTGATGGTCACCGAGCCTCAACGCGAAGTGCTTGAGACGTTGTCCCGGTCACACACCGCGGCGCACCGTGATGTGCAGCGCGCGAAGGCGCTGTTGATGGCCTCAGACGGTTTCGCGACGACCCGGGCCGCTCGGGAGATCGGGGTGTCCCCGGCAACCGTCACGCGATGGCGCGAAAGCTTTGAGCGCGACGGCCTGAAGGCGTCGGTCAAGGTCCGGCCAGGTCGGGGTCGCAAGCCGTCGATCGGAGCGGAGAAGGTGCAGGAGATCGTCCACGCGACGTTGCATGAGACGCCTCCTGGTGAGACGCATTGGAGTTGCCGGTCGATGGCCCGCGCCCACGGCGTCTCGCACGCCACGGTCCAGAAGATCTGGGCCGCTCGCGGGATCAAGCCGCACCGGGTCGAGACATTCAAGCTGTCCAAGGACCCGCGGTTTGAGGAGAAGCTCGCCGATGTCGTCGGCCTGTACCTGAACCCGCCGGAGCGCGCGATCGTCTTGAGCATGGACGAGAAGTCCCAGATCCAAGCCCTGGATCGCACGCAACCCTCGTTGCCGATGAAGCCCGGGCGGGCGGGAACGATGACCCACGACTACAAGCGCAACGGCACCACCACCCTGTTCGCCGCGCTCGACGTACTGACCGGATCGGTGATCGGTCAATGCCTCCCACGCCACCGTCACACCGAGTTCCTGACGTTCCTGCGTACGATCGACCGCGAGGTCCCCAAGCGCCTGCAGATCCATCTGATCCTCGATAACTACGCGACCCACACGCACCCCAACGTCAAGGCCTGGCTCGAGAAGCACCCTCGCTTCCACCTGCACTTCACGCCGACCTCCAGCAGTTGGCTGAACCTGATCGAGAGCTTCTTCGCGCAGCTCACCAACAAGGCGATCCGCCGCGGCGTGTTCGCCTCAGTCCCGGACCTGATCGCAGCGATCGATGCCTACCTCGCCGCGAACAACACCAACCCCACGCCGTTCACCTGGACCAAGACCGCCGACCAGGTCGTCGAGAAAGTCCAGCGCGGACGCGTGACGCTCAATGCAATCACCAACTAAAACGCTGACAGACCACTAGCGCTTTGCGCTTCGAAGGATGACGCGCCGATTGCTGCGACCCTGCGCTCGGCCACCGAAGGATGGGTTGCCGAGCGATCCCGAGAGAAGGGCCTCAAGCGCTCCACGCTGGCCGGCTACGAATACATGTTCGAGCGCCTGTACCGCGGCCTCGGCGAGGACACCCCGGTGAGCGACTTTGCCGACGGGCGCTTGCGCGCCTACTTCTCAGACTTCCAGTCCTACAAGGTGCTCGGCGAGAAGGCGGCCAAGAAGGCCAAAGCCGAAGGCGCACGGATAGAGCAGATCACGATCGAGCGTTGGACCGCTCAGCCGCCAGGTAGCGCCGCGATCGAGGTCGCGACTGCCCAGGAGGCGATGCGCCTGGCAGATGAGATGCCCGGCACGTGGAAGCATCGCCGCCGTGGCGCCTACCGAGTCGTACCCCTGGGCGCGAAGCGTCCGCGTCGCGTCCAGGCCGAAGGCTGGCTCGTCGCGCGCCGGATTACGCGACCGTGGTTTCTCGTAAAGACTGCAGCCGCGCAGACCCGCAACGCCTATCGTGACATTCTCTCGGCCTCCTTCGACCACGCCGTTCGAGGGCGCAAACTAAAGACGAATCCCCTCGCCGAGGTCAAGCGCAGCAACAGGCGCCACGAGGCGAACCAGATCGCGCGCGCTCTCGATCCTAGACAGGATGGAGTGGCCGGGTAGTCCGGGCGCTCGGTGAAGGTGGTCGGCGGCCTGCGCATCTGCGTGGGTTGCCGGGCAGAGCCTGGCCGAGCCACATACGGAGGTCGCCGACCATGTCAGAGGATCGCAGGGCAGTCGTGATGGGTTGGACGTGCACAAGGCCTCAGTGAGGCTGGCGGCTGTGCGAGATGGTGAGCTGCTACGCGAGAGAACACTCGGCTATGACCACGAGCAGCGCTGGGTGAGCTCCGGGCGTGGCCGGGCGCCCGGGTCTGCCAAGAGGCCGGCCCGACTGGCTTTGGGCTGCACCGCGCACTGATCGCCGCTGGGGTGGACAGCGTGATCGTCGCTCCGGGATTGGTGCCCTCGCGCCCTGGAGACCGAGTCAAGACCGATAAGCGTGACGCTCGGCGGCTTGCGGGGCTTCACGCGGCGGGGCTCTTGACGGAGATCTTCATCCCGACGCCCGAGCATGAGGCGCTGCGTGATCTCGTCCGGGCGCGTGAGGACGCGCGGTTGGACAGGATGCGTGCGCGTCACCGGCTCGGGAAGTTCTGCCTGCGCCACGAGAGGACGATGCCGACAACGTGCTGGGGCATCACGCGTCGTGCGTGGCTCGGGCGCCAGGCTTTCGAGCTGCCCGGCCAGCAGCAGGCCTTTGACGATCCTGTTCGCGGTCGACCAGGTTGACCGGCGCATCGAGGGGCTCGAGTTCGAGCTTGATCGTCTCGCTGTCGAGGGTCCCACCATGAGCTGATCGCCCGGCTGCGTTGCATGCGCGGGATCGACACGTTGACAGCGATCGGGCTGGTCGCTGAGGCCGGAGACTTCACCAGGTTCAAGAGCGCCGAGCAGTTCATGAGCTTCGTCGGCCTGGTTTCCTCCGAGCGCTCCTCCGGGCGAGAGCCGCCGGCAAGGATCGATCACCAAGGCCGGCTCAGCGCATGCCCGGCGACTGCTCGTCGAGGCGTCCTGGAACAGCCGCCGCCGCGCGACGGTCGGCTATGAGCTCTCGCGCCGCCAGCGTGGCCAGGACCCGCAGGTCCTCGAGCGCGCGTGGCGCTGCCAGCAACGGCTGCATCGAAGCTGGTCGAGGATGGCCGGTCGCGGCAAGCCGCATCAGAAGATCGTCGTCGCCTGCGCTCGTGAGCTCGCCGGGTTCGTCTGGGCGATCGCTACCGAGCAGCCACTGCGGACTCGCTGAAAACAGGATGTGCTCGAGCGTGGGGTGGCGGGCGCTCCCTCCCAGAAGGAGAACCCTCGCAACTCCTATGCGGCACCGGCTGACCGGCGACCCGCGACACTAGACCGAGGCAGCTCCCGACGGACACCAGTCATGCGGCACCAACCCCCGCGAATGTCAGTCTGACCCCACCGTCGCTGCCCCGGGACGCCCGCCACCTGACGCTCGAGACACTCAGCACCAACCCGCGCGGGGCCTTGACTTTTCACTCCATGTCAGGAGTCAATCGAACGAGAGGAATGCCATGACGACGCTTACGCTCACGATCAACTTCGACAAGGACCTGGACCCGGACCGCATCGCCGACGCACTCGAGGTCTTCCGTTCGCAGATCGAGTATCACCTGCTCAAGTCGAGCCAGGGTCGTGCTGGAGTGCTCCCGCTCTGCGAGGACGTGGTGGACGCTCGCTTGCGCTGCCGTTCTATCCCGAGATGACCGACGCGCAAAGCGAGCGAGTCGTCGACGTGCTTCGGGCAGCGCTGGGGCGCGACTGAAACCGGCCGGCTAGGTGCGGCTGTGATGAGTGAATTGAGTCATCCCAGTGGTAGATGGAGACAAATCACTCAACCAGACCTTGCTGCCTAGGCGCCTGTGCGTTGCGGAGATGGGCCGTCACTGCCCACGTGTGTTACCCGGGCCGAATCGCGAGCGTATCGATCAGGCGAGGCCTCGCGCGTGTTTCGCTCAGGCCGGGTACGGACCTCGATTGTGCCCGGCCATATCCCCCGCATATACAGGGACATCTGAAGGTTTCGCGGCCACCGAGCTGAGTCTCGTAGCCGGTGTTTGCACTTCGCTGCGCGAGCTCCGCGCTTGGCTTGAACGCCGGGGCGCCAAGCACTACGTGCACCCTGCGGATGCTCGGGCGTATCGTCGTCGGCGGCGCAGCAAAAGAAGCTCGCAGATCGACACGCTTGCCGCGGGTGTCTCATTTGGCTAGCGTGCCCGCGCTGTGTTCACTCTCCTCACACGCAAACTCGCGTTCGCTGTGGCGGTCTTGGTCACGCTGGTCCTGTCGGCATGCGGAGGCAAGGGCGTGGACAACGCTAAGGCGCCGTCCACGCACCAGGCCACGCCGAGTCCGTCCACGACGACGGCCACGCTGAGTCGGGACGTCCAGGTGAGCGACCCCGGCCACGTGGTGGCGCGTGTCGGCCAGTATGAGATCACCAAGGGAAGGTTCGAGCGGGCATTGCTCGCTCTGCTGCAAGCCGAACCGGCCTCGAGCCGCCCGACGCCGCCGGCATTCAGCGGCTGTATCGCCACCTTGAAAGCGGCCCCGCCGGAAGGTTACGTATCGCGTCCGGAACCGCCCACGATCGCCGAACTCAAACGCGAATGTGCGAAGAAGTATCAGGCCATTCGACAAATGGCGCTTGACCAGTTGATCTCCCGCTATTGGGTGATCGGCGGCGCGCACGAGCTCGGGGTGGCCGTAGGGGCGCGAGAAGTCAAACGCGAAGTCAATAATTTCAAGAGCCATTTATCAGCCAAGAACTACCGGAACTTCCTGCAGAACATGGGAAGGAATGCCGAAGACCAGGCTTTCAAAGACGAGTCAGAATTAGACTCGGAAGCAATCCGTCGCGCACTTAATGCGAGGATCGGGACAACGACGCCCGCGCGGATAGCCGCTTACTACGCGAGCCACAAGAGGCTGTATCTCGTTCCGCAGAAACGCGACATCGAAATCGTACGGGAGAAAACTGAAGCGGCGGCGCTGGCCGCCAAGCGCCGCCTGGCTGCTGGAATGAGTGTTAAGGAAGTGCTCAAGGGCAACCCGCTGCCGCAGCCGATCTTCAGCAAGGACGGCATCCTGCGCGGTTATCGCTGGAAAACCTTTGCCCAGCCGCCGCTCAACGACGCAATCATGACGGCGAAGATCGGCAGGCTGGAGGGGCCTGTGAAGATCGGGCTCGGCTACTATGTGTTCAGGGTGACGAAAGCGCACCGAGGTCGGCAGAAGCCGTTGGCGGAGGTCTTCACGACGATCCAGAAGCAGCTGCCCGAAGAACTGAAACAGAAAGCGCTCGTCGCCTACATCGCTGCCTGGCGGCAGCGGTGGAGAGCCAAGACGGACTGCAGCCCGGGTTACGTCGTGTATAAATGCCGGCAGATGAAGACGCCGAAGACAACGCCGGCTGAAGATCCGTACACGCTGACCTGAGGGCATGCACCGGGCGGCGGGGGCGGTGAGATGGCGGTGCTGTTTCCAGCCAGGAGAACCCTCGACCGCCGATGCATCGTGTCGTGGGTCGTGAAGGTGGCGTTGGTCCGAGAAGGGACAAACAGTTATCTGCCTAATGATTGAATAATGCGTATGCACGTTCGAGCGGAACGTGCAGCTATTCCTTGACAGACGACACGCGCAATGCCATGTTGCTCGTGGCGAAGGAGCACCCGTCACCGACACGCCGGTCAAACCGAAAGCGGCCGGCTCCACCAGGCTACTCGCAGCCGGCGGGCAGCGCAACAAGTGAGTTAAACATAAGTCGCCCAAAACCTCGCATGCTTGCCGTCTCGACGCTGTATGCACTAGGCGCGAGGCGCCTACTACGGCCTCAGCAGACGTCAGTACCGTCACCAGCACAATCGATGGGAGATCAGATGAGTCGTTTGAAGCTTCTTGTCGCGGCATTCATCGCACTGTGCGCACTTAGCGCAGTCGTCGCCTCTAGCGCCGCGGCAGAAAAATGCCCAGAAAAAGGAAGCGAAAAATGCTTACCCTTAGTACACGTATTAGAAACCGAAAAATTCCCAGTGTTATTGGAAGGCGTGGTCACAAAAGCAAGCGAAGCCTTCTTTCTGCAGACAGCAAGCGGTGCAAAGTTGTCCTCAAGTCAGTATAAACTTTTAGTCGACATAACCAAATTAAGCGGATTAGGAACATTTGACGCACATATTCCGGGGCTTTTAGAAGTCGGAGCGGAAGAAGAAAAGCCTTGCACTACCACAGGCGACACGATGGGAACAGTATTAATAAAAGGCGAATTTCATCTGGTGTATGGCTCGACGACAACATTAAACCTGCTGCTGTTGTTCTTAGTGCCAAGTCTATCGCTAGTATGTAAAAACAAAAGCGTAGAAACGACAGTCAAAGTCGAAGGAAGTTTGGTCGCTGAAGTGAAACCAGAAGCCTCAGGCCTGGACGTTACGACCATAAGCGTAAAGCTCAGGTGCTCCAAAACGGCCGGCAAACCAGAAATAACAGAATACTTAAACGTTAATGAAGAAGCAATTAGCGCCTCGCTGAAAAGCAATCTCGGCGGAAAACTGCAAAATGCCTGCGAGAATATCACGGATAATCCATTCACGTCACAAGTCAAGAGTGAAGCCGGCGAGGCTACTATGATAAGACCGTTATGGTGAAACGTCGACACCCTGCCGTGAGCGCCGTGTACGACTGTGGATCTGGCGCGGCCGTGCGCTTGCCGCGCCAGGTGCTAAGGAATGTAGTAAGTCCCATTGCGCGAGGCGTAAACCCTGAGCACAGAGTTCATCTAGGCGTCGCCGGTGCTGGCGACTGATGCGAGCACGTCGTGCGTTTGGCCGCCACGAGCGAAGTAATGAATGCGAGTACGGAGTGCCATGCGCAGCATTAACCACAAGCGTCGTGCGCATGTGGCTGGCGAGCTGCCAGCTGATGACCTTGCGGCTGGACGCAGCGCTTCACGAGATCAAAGGAACACTGACACCCTCCGGTAGAGCAGTTCGGCGCTGAGGAGCTGAAGTCGCGCTGCTCGAGATCGGGCAGCGGCGCGCCTGCGGAGCCAGCGTGGTAGTTCGTCGCGGCTTCCCGGGCTGGGATTCGCGATCAACGCCAATAGCGAGTCAGTTACTCGGCTTTGAGAGAAACCAAAAGTACACTACATGGCCGACCGCGCGAAATAGAGACAACTCACAAGGTTGCTTGACACCCACGTTCACGGCTGAGATGTTGCCATGCGTCGAGGCACATACCGTAGACCTCGGCGCGCGGGCAAGCTGGATTCTTGGAGTCCAGACAATAGCTCGCCCAAATAAACAACAATGACTGGAGAAACAATGAGTCGGTTGAAGATGTTTGTAATGGCCGTTGTGGCCGTCTGCGCTTTGAGTGCCGTAGTGGTGTCGACAGCTGCGGCCACAAAATGCCCGGAAAAAGGCGCTTCCAAATGCTTACCGTTAATTCACGTTTTAGAAAAAGAAAGTTTCCCACTATTACTTGAAGCGGTAACAAAAGGCACCGAAAGCTCGAAGCTCGAAACCGCCGCGGGGGCAAAACTCACCGCCGAAGAACTCAAACTGTTACTCGACATGACGGAATTAAGCTCATTAGGTACGTTCGACGCTCACTTCACCGGCACAAAAGAAGCCGGCGCGGAAAAACCTAAGCCCTGTACGACTGAAGGCGACTCAGAAGGAACGGTCTTAGTAAAAGGCGAATTCCACCTCGTCTACAGCTCAACAGAACCATTAAGCCAGCCACTGCTGCTGCTCTTAGTACCCGTGTTTACTCTAGTATGTAAAAACGAAGCGAGCTCGACGACGATCAAAACTGAAGGTTCACTTCTTAGCGAACTAAAAACCGGCGCGAGCGGGGAAGACGTGAAATCCGTAGGATCGAAGACACTGTGTAAAGCAGCAGGCGTGCAAGAATTGTCGACATACTTAAACGACAAAGAAGAAGCTGTAAAAGCCTCGCTGAAATCAACACTTGGCGGCAAACTGCAGTCCGTTTGTGAGCAAGTCAACGCGAACCCCTTCACAGCAAACGTGAAGGAATTGACAGGCGAGGCGACTATGTTCAACATTTTATGGTAGTTGAGATCGTCGTGATTTGATGAAATAAGCCAGGTTGACGGATGCCACGTCGTCAAGGATGACGTGGCATCCGCGTCGTTAGCTGCAGAGTGTCGGCTGGCTACGGCACCGACGCTTAATAGGGCGGTCCGCCATTCGGTTCGAAAAAGGCCGAGTTAGAAGCGGCATTAGGCCTAAAACTAACCGTTTTTGAACTAACTATTACTAGGAAGCTCATAAGGTACGTTCGACGCGCACTTCGCCCGGTGAGGAGGCCGGCGCGGAAAAACTTAAGTTTTTCGCGATTAAAGGAGACTTGGTAAAAAGCGACTCCACCTCGTCTACAGTTCGACAGAACCGGTAAGTTAGCTTTTTATGGTAGTGATTCCGATGTTCGCTTTCGAATGTAGTAACGAATCGAGCGCGACGACACTCAAAACTGGCCTGGCGGTGAACTGCCGTGGCGCCACGGCTGCGCTAAGTAAGAAACAAGGATTGTTGGCGGCATTCATGCCTAGGTACGCTCGGCGTCGGAGTATCAAAGCACCTCAATGCTTCCAGGCGAAATGAAAGTGAGTTGTGTATGCGAAAATGGCGGAACAAGCCTACATCAGTGCGAAATGGGGCGCGCGTCGTTGTGGTGGCAATGCTGGCGTGCGGCGTTGTAATGACGAGCGCCTCAGCAGCTATGGCGGAACCGAAAGGCATTTTCAACCGGTTTAAGCAGTGTCCAACGGAAGTGCCTGGGGTCACGCTATGTCAATTCGCACAGACTACGAGCGGCGAATTTGTGCTTGGTACGACGAAAGTACCGATCAACAAAACGATTACCATTCAAGGTGGGGGTATTCCGACGAGTCCAGAAACGGAAGTCGAATACTTTTTGATACCAGCGAAGAACGGCGAAAGCCTGTCCAAAACGGAACTTAACGTTCCGGGAGGACTGACTGGCCTCGTGAACTGCGAAGAAATTACGGGGAATGGATTTTTCGAAAAAGCTGCGCGCGAAGCGTGTAAAGCGATTTTTGAAAACAAAACTACGGGTGTGACGGCAACGACGGAACTGGTGGCCAACGCTCACAACCCGGCGATCTTGAACGAACTGGCGCTCGTGTCGCAGGTTGGGACGGCGTTGACCTTGCCGGTGCGTGTCCATTTGAAGAACCCCCTGTTGGGGAACTCGTGTTACATCGGATCGGAAGCGAGTCCGTTGCAGCTACATCTAACGACCGGTACGTCTGGCGCCCTGAAAGGGAAACGAGGCGAAACCGAAACCAAAGAAGAAAAAGGGCTTGAACTACTCCGGTTGTTCAATAACTCGCTCGTCGACAATACGTTTACGGCCCCGGGCGCCGAAGGGTGCGGGGAATTCCTATTCATAAAAGGCTATCTCGATGGAATTCTTGATAGTAAACTGAAAATCCCGAATAAAGCGGGCGAAAACTCCGCGCGGTTGAACGGCGAACTCTACGCGACTTCGGCAGCGAACGTGATCGCCAGCGAAAAATTCTAAAACCCGAAAGTTCTAAGCTTGTCAAAGTCAAATCTACGTCGGCGATGAGCGACAACGGGCTAAGATCGGATCGATAGAAGAAGATGCCGCTCGGCGCGAGGCGTGCAAGCGTCTTATAGCGTCGGGCGGCACATATACAGTCGGAGACGTCTGTTGACGGCCGCTACGGGCGACTGGGACGCTAGGCCTAGAGATTGAGGAGGGCTTCAGCGTTGGAAGATAGCCTTCGCGAGGAGAGGAATGGGTGGTGCAGAGTAGAGGCGAGAGTGGTCGACGGGCAGAGGTGCTGAGGCGCGTTGTGCGCAGCGGCGCTTGTGGGACGGGCGTAGCGCTGCTGATGTGCGGCATAGGGATGGGGATGTGCGCTTCGGTGGCATCGGCCGGAGTGAAGCACGAACCGCTTAACGTCATCACGGGCTCGGAACCGTTGAACCCATTTGACGAACCGTGGGGACTCGCTGTGGATTCCTCGGATGACGTTTATGTCGCCGAGGCCGCTGGGGAAGCTATAGACGCCTTCGATGGCACGGGTGTGTTTCAACCGCCGCAGGTTGACAACACAAGCCTAAAAGCCACGCCATTCACGGGTCCTTACGTTCGCAGTGTTGCTGTTGACAGTTTGCCGGGGCCGAATCATGGGGTCCTTTATGTGGCCGAATCGAATGACGAAGACGTGGATGTGCTCAAGCCGGACGGTACAGGTAAATACACGCTGCTTCAGGAGCGCAAATTCGGCGGTTTTATGTTTGTCGGGTTTGACAATTCGAGCGGAGCGGCGAGTGGGGACCTGTATGTCTTTGCAAATAATCACTTGGTACGCGTCGTCTTGAACCCTGACGGCACGCTTCCGGAATCGGAAGAAGCGCCAGGGGTGGTATCGCTCGAAGCGCCCCCGGATGGCTTCGGTAACGGTGCTTCCGGGGGCATAGCAGTCGGACCTACGGGAAAAGTGTTCTTGGCGAACCCAGCAGAAGTGGCTGTCGACGTTTACGATGAAGATGGGATGCTTGAAGTTGGGCAGATCACGGGTGCCGGGGCGCCAGTAGGTGTCGAACCGTTCGTGCCGGTCGCTGTTGGCGTAAATCCAGTAAATGATGAGGTGTACGCCGTCGACGGGGCAAATCGGGTCGTTGACGAGTTTTCGAGCACCGGCGACTATCTGGGCCAGATCGCGGATGCCTTCGAAAGGCCACTAGGCGTTACGGTCAATACTGAAGGGCATGTCTATGTGTCAGACGCCGGAGCGAACGTAGTCGATGTGTTCGGTCCCGACGTTGTGCTTCCGGACGTAGTGACGGGAGCAGCTTCGAACGTGGCACCTATCTCCGTGACGGTCGCCGGCTCGGTGGACCTGCTCGGCATCCCTCTTACGGAGTGCCGGTTCGCGTATACCGATGCGGCTCACTATGACCCGGGCTCCGCCAATCCGTATGGGTTGGGCGGAGTTGCGCCTTGCGTGCCGGGGGCGGCCGAAATTCCGGGGGATTCAGAAGCGCACCAGGTGCACGCGGATGTCACTGGTCTCACGCCAGGGACGACATATCACTACCGGCTGGAGGGCGGCAACGGTAATGGAACTGAAGTTGGAAGTGATGCGACGTTCGCGACATTGCCGCCTCCGACTATTGACAGCGCGATAACGAGTGGCCTGGCCGGTACAGTGGCTGTACTAAATGCGCAAGTCAACCCGCACGGGAGTGATACGACATGCGAGTTCGAATATGGTACGAGCGTTAGTTACGGCGCTGCCGCTCCATGTAGACCTCAGCCAGGCGCTGGAACAATCGATGTGCAGGTCAGTCGGCGGGTTGAAGGTCTGACGCAGGGCGTCACGTACCACTGGCGCGTCAGGGCTGCGAATGTAGCCGGTGTCGTGACGGGGGTCGATCACACGTTCATATATGCCTCGGCGAGCCAGAGTCTCCCGGACCAACGCGAGTACGAGCTTGTAACGCCTGCACACAAGAATGGGGCACTACTCGCTGCCTTTTTGTTCGGAGGCGGCGCGCCTTCGATCTCTGAAGATGGCCGTGCGCTGATCGCTAAGAGCATTCAGTGTTTTGGCGGGGCGGAATCCTGCGTTGCTACCCACGGGAACATAGAGGGGTCACCGTACGAGTTCGACCGAACGACAGATGGCTGGGTGACTCATCCGATGGCGCCCCCGTCGTCCGTGTTCGAAGCCAACCAGCCAAACCTCTTCAGTCCAGAGACGCATAAGTTGCTGTTTAGCGCTGCCAAGCCCGCGGGTAGCGACACCTACGACTTCTATGGGCGCGATTCGGATGGGGTCTTCACCGACGTCGGGCCCATCGCGGAAAAAGGCACGCCGTCGGGCGGGAACGTCCTGGATCTGGCTTCTCTCCCGAATGTGGTTGCAACGAGCGACTTGTCCCACGTCGTCTACACGACATCGCTCAACGCGTGGGCATTTGACGAAACCTTTACAGATCTTGCGGCGCGAAACGTGTACGAGTACGCCGGGGAGCAAAACACAATGCCTCTCCTGGTAGGCGTTAGCGGCGGTCACGGAAGTGTAGACTTGATCAGTAGATGTGGAGATAGTATCGGTAATCTGCTCAATCAAGTGAATCACATCGACGGCGCACTGTCGCGCGACGGACGTACCGTGTACTTCAGTGCACAAGGCGGTCTGGATAATGGCGTGGCACCATGCGTCGGCGCCGGTGTAAACAAAGAACGCCAGGTCCCGACGGACGAACTATATGCGCGTATCGACGGCGAAAGCGATGACGCGCATACGGTGTTGATCTCGGCCCCGACGCCGGCTAGTTGTACAAACGGTGAATGTCGTGAAAATACCAGCGCAGCAAATCGGCTCGCCGATGCGCGCTCGGCCGAGTTCGAGGGTGCTTCAAGCGACGGAACCAGTGTGTTCTTCACAAGCACCCAGCAACTGACCGACGAAGCAAACGAGGACCCGGAAAGCCTCGACTCGGCGCGGCATTGCACCCAGACAGCAGCAAGTACTAGTGGGTGCAATCTGTACGTGTCAAGTTGCCCTAATCCGTGTGGTGCTTTGAGCGAAGAACCACAGGCGGCCTCTCGGTCGCTCGTCGACATCTCGGCGGGTGCTAAGGAAAGGGGGGGGGCACGAGTTCAGGGGGTGGTGGCGACTTCTCCGGACGGCTCGCATGTCTATTTTGTCGCGGAGGGAGTTCTGACGACAGCTGCGAACGATCAAGGAGCAAGAGCCCAGGAAGGGGGTGACAACCTTTATGCGTACGAGGCGGGCCAGCCTCTCGCATACGTGTCGACCCTTGCGAGTACCGACAAGGCCTTGTGGATTGCCGGCCCTGAAGTAGCAAATGTCACGCCCGACGGGCGGTTCCTGGTATTTGAAAGCCGTCGCGCTCTCACGAACGACAATACGCGGCCGGAAGGACCACGTCAGGTTTATCGCTATGACGCACAGTCACGGGCTCTGGTCCGGATCTCTATCGGTGACGACGGATTCAACGACGATGGTAATCGAGGTAGGGGAGAAGCTGTGATCGCCGCGAGTGCTCTGTCTATCGAGCAGGGCTTTGGCTCATTTCGCGCTGATCCGACGATGTCCCACGATGGGCAATACGTGTTCTTCGAAAGCCCAGTAGCCCTTACGCCTGGCGCGGCGGATGAAGTGGTGGTGGACGGCCTCGGCCGCATGGCAGAGAACATCTACGAGTATCATGCCGGACACGTTTACCTGGTATCTGACGGAAGGGACGTGAATCAGGGCAGTGAACAGGTGCCGACCGTAAAACTGCTGGGCTCCGACGCGTCCGGGCATAACGTGTTCTTCTCGACAGATGACCAGCTGGTGCCTGAAGACACCAACACCGAACGGGATTTTTATGACGCGCACATTTGTAGCCTTGAGGAACCTTGCCTACCCGCACGGCAAGGTGGCCCAACGCGGTGTACAGAAGCAACGTGTCACGGTGAAGAAGGGGGGATGTTTAGCGTTCAGCAACCAGCCAGTCAGGGTTCGACGGGACCGGGCAATATTGCTGAACATGCGGCAGCTGGTTCCATCGCGCACAGGACATTGCCGAGGGGTCAAAAGTTGGCAAAAGCGTTGCGGAAGTGTCGGGTGGCGAAGCGCGTCCACAAAAGACGTGCGCTATGTGAAAAGCAGGCTCGCAGGAGATATCAAGCTAGACCCACCAAGCGAGTCTTGCGAAAAAAGCATCAGGGGCGTTGATGCGGGCCTCGAAAGTGATATCGAGATCTATGCTTGACGTATCCGGTGATGGCCCGCGGAGCGACCATAACTATCACGACGCTGAGATGACACAACGCGCCGGTGGCAAGCAGCAGGAACAGAGCGAGTTGGATAGCTGCCCGAATTGCGTCGTTGTGACTGCGGGGTGCGCGGGGGGTTGGTTCGGCTTGTGGCACTGTTTTGTCCTCTCTCGGATCGGTGGAACCGCGCGGCCATGGAGAGCTACTCGGTCTTTGTACTTCCGTTCTCCCATGTTTTGGCGGTTTTCAAACCCTGAGTTTGAGGTGTTCCGCCCGACGCGGTCGGCGAGGGCCGGTATTGTGGGCATGCTTTCAGCCCTTTTCGTGGTGGGAGCCTTGGCGAATTGCGAGCCGGTGTCGGCTGAAGTGGCGCCGGCCGGCAAGCTGACCATTCATGTATTTACACCGTTGGGAGCGCTTTCGAGTGCTCGCAACGCGGCGTGCGAAGCGAATTTCGAAATCCGCTTGCCGGAACAGGTCCCGACGTGCGACGGCTATCATGTGTCGCTTACGAACTCGGGGGCGGCAACCGTTGCAGGGCCAATCACCCTCCGGGACGAACTCCCTCCGGGGCTGGGTGTCGGGAGCATCAATTGGGTGGTGTTCTCGCGTAAACTTTTGCCGCAGGGGTTTGGAGAAGAAGCAACGGAATACCTGTCGCCTGAAGAACAGTGCGCTAAGGAAACCGCGGGCGAAGCGGTTGTGGTAAAGTGCACATTCTTGGGCTACCTTCCGCCGGACGGGGAAATCGAGCTAGTCCTTCCGGTGACCGTCGGAGAAGCAGCGGTTGCTGGCGCGCTCAATCGAGCCACTGCGACTGGGACAGCCCTATCGCCAACAGAAGCGCCGGCATCGGCATCGGCTACGGAACCGCTTGTCCTCGGTGCGGAACCGACCGCCTTCGGCCCGGGCGCGCTGCTATCGCAGATTACGGGCCCCGACGGGACTGTCGATTCGCAGGCTGGCGCTCATCCGTACGAGATGACCACCCGCTTTGATCTCAGGAGTGCGGTCAGGCAGAGCCCGGAAGGTCAGAGCAAGGTAACGAGCGTTCAGCAGCCCAAGGATATCGTTATCGACCTTCCGCCGGGTGTGGTGGGCAGCGCGCTTGCGACTCCAAAGTGTACATTTCACCAGCTCGCATCGCTTTCGCAATGTCCGCGCGACACGCAGGTCGGCCGACTTTATACCGAGCCTGAAGCCGTAGCATCGGCCAACAGCCCGATATTCAACATGGTCCCTGAGCACGGCGTCGCGGCCGAGCTTGGCATATTCGACGCCATACACAACACTCACGCCATCGACATCACGCTTGCGCCTACGCCCGCTGGCTATGTACTGCGAGCCTCTAGCCACGATATACCGGAAACCCAGTTTACGGACATCATCGCCACGTTGTTCGGGAACCCGGCCGAACGCGACGGTCAGGGGGATACTCCCGTCGCGATGTTCACGAACCCCTCCTACTGCTCCGGCCAGCCGCTTCAGACCACGATCTACATGGACTCGTGGGAACGCCCCGGCGCTCTCAACCCCGACGGCAGCCCGGATCTTGAAGGGCCCGGCTGGGCCAAAGCGGCCAGTGACCCTCAAGAATCACCGCCTGTTACTGGGTGCAACTTGCTGCGCTTCGCGCCTGAATCATTTAGCTTCAAACCCGACACAGCCACGGCGAACAGTCCGACCGGTGCCAACTTCGACCTGAAGGTCCCCCAGATCGAGGCTCCGGGCACGCTTGCCACCCCGCCCCTGCGTAACGCGAGCGTAACGCTCCCGTCAGGCCTGACGGCTAACCCGGCTGCAGGCAATGGGCTGCAGTCGTGCTCGGAGGCGCAGATCGGCTACAAGGGGTTGAACGCGCAGACCAAAGTCCAGGAATTCACAGCGCAATCACCCAATTGCCCTGACGCGTCGAAGATCGGAGAAGTTGAAGTGCTCACGCCTGCGCTGGAAGGGGCGCTGCACGGTTCGGTCTATCTCGCCGCGCAGAACGAAAACCCCTTCCACAGTCTACTGGCGGGCTATATCGTGATCGACGACTCCGACACGGGTGTCGTCGTAAAGATCCCGGGAGAACTCAAAACGGACCCGACGACCGGGCAGATCACGGGTGTCTTCGACAACAACCCCCAGCTTCCGTTCTCGGATCTAAAGATCCGCTTCTTCGGCGGGCCTCGCGGCGATCTCGCCACGCCGGAAGCTTGCGGCACCTACACGACGACCTCAGACTTCGAACCATGGTCAGCACCGGATTCGGGCCCGGATGCGACGCCTTCTGACAGTTTCCAGATCACCAACGGCTGTGTCTCCGGATTTGCGCCTGCGCTGTCGGCGGGCACGCTGAGTCCACAAGCGGGTGCATACTCTCCGTTCACACTGACGATGTCGCGTGACGACGACGAACAGGGCTTCGCCGGCCTCACCGTCTCGCTGCCCCAGGGCTTGCTCGGCAAAATCGCAGGGGTCGCCAAGTGCTCTGACGCCGCCGTCACCGCGGCGGGCGCGCAAAGTGGCGCGGCCGAGCAGTCGAATCCCAGCTGCCCTGCTTCATCGCAGCTGGGTACCGTGCAGACGGCCGCCGGCCCCGGCCCAGATCCGTTCGTCGTAGGGGGCAAGGCTTACCTGACGGGCCCCTACCGAGGCGCCCCCTACGGGATCGCCGTGATCGTCCCGGCATTGGCCGGTCCATTTGATCTCGGCACCGTAGTCGTCCGCCAGGCGCTCTACATCGACCGCAACGACGGGCACGTCACCGACGTCTCCGATCCCCTTCCGACCATTCTGCAGGGCATCCCGCTGAGGATCAAGAGCGTCAGCGTGACGCTCGATCGTCCGAGCTTCACCTTTAATCCGACGAGCTGCGAACCGAAGACGATCAGTGCGATCGCGACGAGCATCGGAGGCGCGCACGCGACCCTCACAAGCCACTTCCAGGCGGTCAACTGCGCGAATCTCCCGTTCAAACCCACGTTTGCAGCCTCCACAAAAGGCAACGCGAGCAAAAAAAACGGGG
Source organism: uncultured Solirubrobacteraceae bacterium (assembly GCA_963717665.1). Classification (GTDB taxonomy): domain Bacteria; phylum Actinomycetota; class Thermoleophilia; order Solirubrobacterales; family Solirubrobacteraceae; genus Palsa-744. The sequence continues at coordinate 815,770 of OY970348.1, read as the reverse complement.
CAGCTCTGGTCGTAAAGGTCACCTCTTCGCCGGGGCAGGCGAACATCGCAAAGACGCGCTTGGTCTTGCCCAAGGCGCTGCCCTCGAGGCTCACCACGATCCAGAAAGCATGCGTCGACTCGGTCTTTGAGTCCAATCCCGCGGCCTGCCCGGAAGGCTCGAACATCGGTATGGCGACCGTGCACACGCCGATTCTCAGCGGTCCGCTAAGCGGACCGGGCTATCTCGTCTCACACGGAAGCGCCGCCTTCCCGGATGTCGAGTTTGTTCTGCAAGGGGAAGGGATCACCTTGATCCTTGACGGGCAGACTGACATCAAAAAAGGCATCACTACCTCGACATTCAACTCGGTGCCCGATGCGCCGGTTACGAGCTTTGAAGCGAATTTGCCAGAGGGTCCCCATTCGGCACTGACATCTAACGTCGCCCAGAGCAAGAACTTTAGCCTGTGCGGAGCAAAACTCGTTATGCCGACGACGATCACCGGGCAAAACGGGGCTGTCATTCAGCAGAACACAAAGATTCCGGTTCAGGGCTGTGGGACGCCGCCGTTGACCCGCGAACAGAAGTTCAAGAAAGCGATGACCCAGTGCCACAAGATGAAGCGCAAGAAGAAGCGCATCTCCTGCGAAAGGCAGGCGCGTAGGAAGTTTGGGTCGCACAAGAAGGCCAAGGAAGCGATGCGGCGCAGTTAGCGGCTGCGCGCGATAAGAACTAAACGGTAATCAAGGATCGGTATCGCCACCGGCCAGCGTCGGAGCGGATGCGGCCCCGGCCGTCGTCGCGAGCGATAGCCAAGTGCTCGTGAACTCGAACTCAGACGCAAGCGCACGGGCGACACGCGAGCAGCAGAAGCTCTTGCAGCTTTTCTACAAACACAGCATTGACGAGGACATCCTCGGCGCTGAGCAAGACCGCATCAACGTTGAGCGTTCGGAGGCGGAGCGGTGGATCGAGCTTGTGACCCATGAGACCGCCGAGACCGAGCAAGCCCTCGAAGAGGCGCTGGCGCTCTTGGAGAACGCCGACGTCCGCTATCGCCAGGCCGAGCCCCAGGTTCGCCGCCTCATCAACCAAGCACTATTTGACGCGCTGCTCGTCCGCGAGGACGACATCACGGAGGCCCAGCCCCACCGTTGGGTTGGCCCGACCCCCTAAGTTCGGTCCGCCTCGTGTGAGAGTCCTTCAGCCCATGCAAAATGGGCGAGAGGAGGACCATCGAGGTGAAGCGCAGACGACACACGCCCGAGCAGATCGTCAGGAAGCTGCGGGAGGCCGACCGGCTCTTGGCCGAGGGGACCGCCGTCCCAGAGCTCTGCAAGGCCCTGGAAGTCTCCGAGCAGACCTATCACCGCTGGCGAGCGCAGTACGGCGGAATGAAGGCAGACGACGTCAAGCGCCTGAAGGAGCTCGAGCGCGAGAACGCCCAGCTCAAGCGCCTGGTCGCCGACAAGGAGCTCGAGAACCTCGCGCTTCGGGAGATCTCGCGGGGAAACTGGTGAGCCCGTCGCGACGCAGAGCCGCGGTCCTGATGCTCGAGGACCGCCTCGGGCTCTCGCAGCGGCGGGCATGCCAGATCGCCGGTCAGCATCGCTCCACCCAGCGCCGTGAGCCATGCGGCGCTCACGATGACGGCGCGCTGCGTGCCCGGCTGCGCGAGCTCTCCCGCGAGCGCCCTCGCTGGGGCTACCGCCGCGCGCACGCCACGCTGTGCGAGGAGGGCTGGAGCGTGAACCGCAAGCGCGTGCAGCGCCTGTGGCGCGAGGAGGGCCTGCGCGTGCCCGTGCGCCGCAGAAAGCGCCGGCGCCTGGGCAGCTCGACAGTGCCGGCCAAGCGCCTGCGCGCCGAGCATCCCGATCACGTCTGGGCGCTTGACTTCCAGTTCGACCAGAGCGCCGACGGGAAGATCCTGAAGCTCCTGCACGTGGTCGATGAGTTCACGCGCGAGGCGCTTGCGATCGAATGCCACCGAAGGATCGATGCCGACGCCATCGTCGCCACGCTTGAACGGCTCGTCGGCAAACGCGGCCGCGCTCCGCAGTTCATCCGCTGTGACAACGGCCCGGAGCTGACGGCCAACGCGCTCAGAGACTGGTGTCGCTTCGCCCGTGCCGGAAGCGCCTACATCGAGCCCGGCTCACCCTGGCAGAACCCCTACGTCGAGTCTTTCGGCTCGCGTGTGCGCGACGAGCTGCTCTCGGTCGAGTTGTTCTGCAGTCTCGCCGAGGCCAGGGTCATGGTCGAGGACTTCCGCGAGGACTACAACGAGCGCCGGCCACACTCAGCGCTGGGGATGGCGGCGCCGGCTCGCTTCGCGCACGCGTGGAAGCTCCAGGATGAGCGCACAACCACTAGCTTCAACGACAACCGACTCTCACAAGAGGTGGACCGATGAACGGGGTCCGGTCAGGGTCACCGATTCATCGGGTAGCGCATGCGCAGTCCGACCGGGCACGTCGCAGAAACGACCACGACCGCCGTTCGGCGGCCGCAGGTTTCAATAAGGCAGAAATGGTGCCGGAGGAGGGACTCGAACCCCCGACACGCGGATTATGATCGTCGCCGGAGGGGTCGTCTTTGGCTCTGTAGAGCCGTTTTAGCTCGCGTTGCCTAACGCTCGCCGGGGTCATATCTGCCGACTCGGGGACTAGGTTCGCGACCAAGCCCGGCGGCAATTGCAGACACCTGTCTCATGATGCCTATCCTAGCTACTCGGTGAGCGGATGGACCTCAGCTGTAGGCGGGCGGAGTAGCTGATCGAACGCATGTTCGTGTTTTGGTACGGTGGTCGCCAGAGATGGGCAAGGAGGCGAGGATTAGACGGGAACGATTCGAGCGCGAGATGGAGGCCCGTGCGCGTGCTACCGGCCAGCGAGTACAGCGCATCTCGTTCGAAGGCGATGACTACCTGCAGATTGACCTTGTGCGCTCCGACCTGCGAGCTGCTGTAGCTCCTGTGGTCGTTCGCTCTCCGAGCGGACTCCGCCCGCTCGGCACTGCGTTTTGCCTCACCGCAGGGCTTCCTTTCGAGAAGGCGATCTACGCGACTGCGCGGCACGTCGTCGAGGGAATCATTCCTGCTCTGGGCGAGGGCTTTCACGAAGCGCCTACGCGCGACGGCCAGGAACCGTTCCTGCTGCTTCCGGTACAGGTCAGCGGCGCAGAGGACAGCTCCTCCCTGAGGGGAGTTTGTGTTGAGCAATTCGGGACGGCGGAAGACTTAAGCGATATTGCGGTTATGAGAGTTGACTTGTCCGAGTTCTCGATTCCGGCGACCGCTGCCGTCAAGTTCCCGGTAACACTTTCAGAGCCGGCAGTTGGCGAGACATGTATCGCCCTTGGATACCCAGGAATGCGTGTGGGCGAGCAAGCGCCCGACGATCCGGATACGTCGGACTGGAACGGACCGTTGCACGCCTCGCAGGCCAAGATCCAAGAGATTCACGCGGCTGGGCGTGACCGAGGGATGCTGCCGTTCCCGTGCTTTCGCACGGATGCCTACTTCGCGCCAGGCATGAGCGGAGGCCCAATCGTTCGTCAGGATGGGCGTGTTGTCGGGGTGGTCAGTGCCGGGTACGAGCGTGCACAGCGCACCGCGTACGGTGCGATCATGGGCGGGATCATTCGCACTGGAGTCCGGCTGCTTAACAACGAGGGCGAGCCGGTTGATCTGACTTTCCCGAACTTGATCGCTCACCGACTGGTCGACGTAGATGACGCTACGGTTACATGGAATGGCTCCGGGCTGGAGTGGTCGAGCCGGTCGCCGAGCGTGCCAGCGGACTTGTCGCCGGACGTAACCATGGCGACAGCGCCGGGATCAGGTCCTAGTTCTGAAGGTTCCGGGACGCCCGGCACCTAATCGATCCAAGAGTCGGAGCCGATGCGAAGTCAAGGCGGCTCCGTCAGGAGCGCGCGCAGCACGGCCGAAGCCCGCCTTTACTTCGTGGCGGCGGAGGCTAAGAGTCCTCAGCGAGCGCCCAGCAAACGGGCGAGCTGCAGTACAAAGCAGGGCGGCTGTCCTGTTCGTCTTCCGCCGAGTTCGAGAACGAGCCCGTCGAAATGGGCTTCTACGTCGTGTGGATCGCCCTCGCCAAACTTCTCGGCCACGATGGCAAGCAACTTGGCTATTGGCAGGGCAACGAGGCTCGGCTCGGGAGACTCAGCGCCGTCGCTCGCCGCGCGGAGGGCGGCCAGAGAGTCCGCCCTCGTCGGGTCTCCGTAGTGCCAGATCGTTTCGCCTGGGAGCATGGCAAGTGTCGGGGGTCTGTCGCTCGCGCCGAACTCGGCCGTCTGCTCGGTATACGGAAGCCGGAACCAGGTGACCGGACCCCGTTCATCGGTCCACCTCTTGTGAGAGTCGGTTGTCGTTGAAGCTAGTGGTTGTGCGCTCATCCTGGAGCTTCCACGCGTGCGCGAAGCGAGCCGGCGCCGCCATCCCCAGCGCTGAGTGTGGCCGGCGCTCGTTGTAGTCCTCGCGGAAGTCCTCGACCATGACCCTGGCCTCGGCGAGACTGCAGAACAACTCGACCGAGAGCAGCTCGTCGCGCACACGCGAGCCGAAAGACTCGACGTAGGGGTTCTGCCAGGGTGAGCCGGGCTCGATGTAGGCGCTTCCGGCACGGGCGAAGCGACACCAGTCTCTGAGCGCGTTGGCCGTCAGCTCCGGGCCGTTGTCACAGCGGATGAACTGCGGAGCGCGGCCGCGTTTGCCGACGAGCCGTTCAAGCGTGGCGACGATGGCGTCGGCATCGATCCTTCGGTGGCATTCGATCGCAAGCGCCTCGCGCGTGAACTCATCGACCACGTGCAGGAGCTTCAGGATCTTCCCGTCGGCGCTCTGGTCGAACTGGAAGTCAAGCGCCCAGACGTGATCGGGATGCTCGGCGCGCAGGCGCTTGGCCGGCACTGTCGAGCTGCCCAGGCGCCGGCGCTTTCTGCGGCGCACGGGCACGCGCAGGCCCTCCTCGCGCCACAGGCGCTGCACGCGCTTGCGGTTCACGCTCCAGCCCTCCTCGCACAGCGTGGCGTGCGCGCGGCGGTAGCCCCAGCGAGGGCGCTCGCGGGAGAGCTCGCGCAGCCGGGCACGCAGCGCGCCGTCATCGTGAGCGCCGCATGGCTCACGGCGCTGGGTGGAGCGATGCTGACCGGCGATCTGGCATGCCCGCCGCTGCGAGAGCCCGAGGCGGTCCTCGAGCATCAGGACCGCGGCTCTGCGTCGCGACGGGCTCACCAGTTTCCCCGCGAGATCTCCCGAAGCGCGAGGTTCTCGAGCTCCTTGTCGGCGACCAGGCGCTTGAGCTGGGCGTTCTCGCGCTCGAGCTCCTTCAGGCGCTTGACGTCGTCTGCCTTCATTCCGCCGTACTGCGCTCGCCAGCGGTGATAGGTCTGCTCGGAGACTTCCAGGGCCTTGCAGAGCTCTGGGACGGCGGTCCCCTCGGCCAAGAGCCGGTCGGCCTCCCGCAGCTTCCTGACGATCTGCTCGGGCGTGTGTCGTCTGCGCTTCACCTCGATGGTCCTCCTCTCGCCCATTTTGCATGGGCTGAAGGACTCTCACACGAGGCGGACCGAACTTAGGGGGTCGGGCCACTGGCCTCGGGGGCGTTAGCGCCGCTACTCCCTCGGCGCGGGCGCGGCTGAGCCTGCGTCCATCGCCCTCTACGTTTATCGTCGCCCAAAAGCGCGCGCAGGCCGGATCGCTGTGCGCCATCACCATGAGCATGTAGCGACCTGAGCCGTCCTGAGTTCCACGGAGACCGTGATCTACCCCGGGTTTAGCGGAGTAGCGTTTCTGGAGTCCTCCGGCGTTCAGCGAGGAGGAAGCAATGCCCAGCAGGTATCCGGTCGAGACGCGCAAGCAGGTCGTCGAGCTCGCGCGCACCGGCACAAGGGTCGCGCAGCTCGCCGAGACGTTCGGCGTGAGCGAGGCGACGGTTTATAACTGGCTCAGACAGGATCGGATTGACCGCGGTGAGCAGCCGGGCCTGAGCACCGAGGGGCAGATGGAGCTCGCGGCCGCCAAGCGGCGTATCCGCCAGCTTGAAACGGAGCTGGCGGTCTCCAGGAAGGTGAACGAGGTCTTCCTCGAGCAGGACCTCCCCCAAAAGCCTCTACCCGGTGATCGCCTCCCTGGCCGGGCAGGGATTCGACGTGCAGAGGGCTTGCGTGATGCTCAGCGTCTCCCCGTCAGGCTATTACGCATGGAAGCAGCGTCCGCCTTCGGCCAGGACGCTGCGCCACGCCTGGCTGGCCGGCGAGATCGCACAGGTCCACAAGGACTCCGGCGGCACCTACGGGTCGCTGCGTGTCACCGCCGAGCTCAGATACGGCCGCGGTGTTCACGTCGGACACAACCAGGTCGAGTTGCTGATGAGGCGTCTCGGCATTCACGGCCTGCCCAAACGCCGGCTGCCCCGGGGGGCGAAGGTCGGCAAGGCAAGATCGCTTGATCTCGTGCGCCGACGCTTCAAAGCCGAGGGCCCGGATCGGCTGTGGATGACCGACATCACCGAGCACCCCACCAGAGAGGGCAAGATCTACTGCTGCGCGGTCATCGACGCCTTCTCCCGCATGGTCGTCGGCTGGTCGATCGACAGCAGTCAGACGGGGCTGCTGGTCACCAACGCACTCGGGATGGCGCTGAACCGCAGGACGCCGCGAGAGGGAGGCATCATCCACTCCGACCAGGGGGTTCAGTTCGCATCCTGGGTCTTCAGCCAGAAGGTCACAGACGCGCGTCTTGCGCCGTCGGTGGGAGCTGTCGGCGCTCCGTTCGACAATGCGATGGTCGAGGCGTTCTGGGCACGCATGCAGGTCGAGCTGCTGAACAGGCGACGTTGGAAGACACGCGTCGAACTGGCCAGCGCGATCCACGACTACATCGAGATCTGGCACAACACAAGAAGACGCCACAGCGCCCTGAATATGCTCACACCCAGCGAATACGAGAATCGACACCACACAAACAGAATCGCCGCCTGATTCCAGACCGTCGACTCCACGGAAGCCGGGGTAGATCACCGGTTTAGATGGTTCCCAACTTTGATCTCGTGGGTGTGATCGACCCGTCGTTCCCAGCGTAGAGATCCTCGATTTCGCGTGGCGGACGATCGCCGAGCACTTCGTGCAGACGCTCGTTGTTAAACCAAGCGACATACTCCACGACGGCAAGCTCGAGCTGTGATCGCGTGGCCCAGACGCGGTCTGCGATCAGCTCGTCTTGAAGCTGTCGACGAAGCTCTCCGCGACGGCGTTGTCGTAGGGGTCGCCGACCGATCCGACCGATCCGAGCACGCCGGCGTCGCCGAGCGTCTGCGCGTAGTCGATCGAGGTGTATTGGCTGCCGGCGTCTGAGTGGTGAACGAGCGCCACGTCGGCGCCGGGGGATCGCTGATGCGAGGGCGAAGGCTCCCCGCGTAGGCCCAAATGCTTGGGCTATCAACTCCGCATCGCCTGGGCGCGGGGCGTAGTGCAGGTACTTCATCGTCGTGTCGATGTCCGCATGGCCCATCCACTCCTTCAGCTGGAGGATCGAGACCTGCGGGTTGCCGATGACTTGGGTGCCGAAGGTGTGGCGGAGATCGTGGAAGCGCAGGCTGCGTAGCCCCGCCCGGGCCAGCGCGGCCTTGCAGCGGCGATAAAGCGCGGAGGCGTCGAGGTAGGAGCCGTGCGCGCCAGGGACCACCAGGCCGTCTTCGGAGTCGCCCTCCCCGGCGAGCCGCGCGAGCGTTTCGCCGACGGCGGGAGCGATCGGCACCGACCGGGCCTTGCCGGACTTCGGTGTGCTCGGCCCGTCTTCGGTGAGGCGGTGACGCGAACATGGCTGCGAGGGAAGTCAACGTCGCGCCACCGCAACGCGACCAGCTCGCCGCGCCGGAGCCCGGTGAAGGCGGCGACCAAGTAGATCGCCGCGTCCTGCTCGGAGGCTGGCGTTCGCTGGCGGTCCTCGCGCAGCCAGCGCAGGTACTCCTCGGCGGCGTCAACGAACGTCGCGCCCGTGCGGACCATGCCCGCCAGCTCGCCTCGGCGCGCCTGCTCAAGCACTTCTGAGAGCCACGCTTCGGCTGTGCGCTTCGTGAAGAAGCCAGGCGCCGGCCGGCCGCGCGTGGCCCTAAGCGGGTCCGATGCGCTTCTGTACCTGCCGGCCGTTTGGCAGCCGGAACTTCGCATACCAAACGTCGCCCCGCGCGTCGCGCCTGCGCGAGACGTGGCCGCTGGGCATCGAATGAGTAGTGGCTGCCATTAGGCGATTGACCCAAGCGCCGGTTTGCAGGCGTTTTGGAGTGCCGGAGGAGGGACTCGAACCCCCGACACGCGGATTATGATTCCGCTGCTCTAACCAGCTGAGCTACTCCGGCGGGGTGGCGCAGTTTAGCTTCGTCGCCGTCGCCGGCCGCGACGGTTCGAGGGCCGCGTTGTGAGACGCTTCTCGCATGCCATGGATTCCCGAGCTGTTCTCCGCCTCGGTGCTCGAGCAGTTCGAAGAGAAGCAGCAGCGAGAGGTCGTCAACGTCCCCTACTTCGACGGATTGATGGCCGGTGACCTCGGCGCGTTGGTCGAGTCGTTTGCCGACGAGCCTCAGTTGCAACATCCGGTGCGCGGACGCATCAGGGGTGCGCGCGCGTTCGAGGCGTTCGTCGCCGAGACGAACGAGTGGCTCGCACGGCGCAACGTCTCGGTGTCCGACGTCGAGCGTGTCGTGATGGAGCACAGGGGCTTTGAGGAGGTCGTGCTCGAGCTCGACGGCGAGGACGGGCGGATCGGCCTTCCGCACGCGATGGTTGCCGACCACGACTCCCGCGGACACCTCACCGAGCTGCGCATCTACTTCAGCAACTGGCCCCTGACCGGTCGCCACGCCACCCGGCCGCCGTTGCTTCAGCCCGACGCCGCAGTGCGTGAGTCAGATGTCGTCGGTGAGTATCAGCGTGCGCTGGCCGCCGGTGACCTCGACGCGATCCTCGCGACCTTCGAAGCCGACGGCTATGCCCGCGAGCCCGCAGGCGGCGAGCACGTCCACCGCGGCTATGACGGCCTGCGCGCGTTCTACGAGCAGTTGTTCTCCGCCGGCGGCGGCATTCCGCTGGAGCACTGCGCCACGATCGATGACGGGCGCTCGTGCGCGCTCGAGTACAACGTCGTGCGCTGGGGGCAGACCGACCTGCCGCCGCAGGCCGGCGTGGCCGTCTACGCGCGCGGCCCCGCCGGAAAGCTCGCCGCCGCCCGCATCTACGACGACGTCGATCCGCCGCTCCGAGCAGGCAACTGAGCGAGGCTTAAGCGCCGCTGGGGATGCGGTGCTGCTTCGCCGTCGCGCTAATCGAAGCCGTGGAAGGACGAGCGTTCGCCCTTCTCCCAGGCCTCCCGCAGTCCCGGCGCGTCGAGATCCCAATCGGGGCGGATCTCCTCGCTGGCCTCGCGCAGATCGCGCCAGAGCTCCGCGAAGGAGGGGCGTCCCCAGAACCAGTAGCCGTTGTAGATGCTGTGGATCACCAGGCCTGGCTTCAGCACGAGCGTGTGCGGGATCATCGGGTCGTTCTCGGCGTCGGTGTACTCCTGGATCTCGAGATCCTTCTGCACGAGCCGCCCCGGGTCTGAGAGGAACGGCCAGACCGCGCCGACGGAGGCGCGGAACTCCTTGCTCGTGTGGTGCTTCGTCGGTCGAGATCGTCGCGACCTGCGTGTAGGCCACCGCGATCTTCGGGTAGTTCGCTGCCAGTTCGCAGATGCTGCTGGTGCTCCTTCGGGCAGTAGTGGCCGCGAGCGAGCGTCAGGATCAGGGGATCGTCGCCCTGCAGCTCGCTGAGCTTGCGCGGGCGTTTTCGTGTGATCCGGCAGCTCGTAGTCCGGGAACGTGGCGCCGGGGACGATGTCGGAGCGCATGCTGGACCGCCTTTCCTCACGCGACGAGCTGCTGCCCGCCGTCGACGTCGTAGGTCGCGCCGGTGAGCGCCGTGTTGGTCATCAGGTGCACCGCCAGCGCCGCGACGTCCTCCGGGCCCGACGACGCGCCCGATCGGCAGCGTCGCGCTGAAGCTCCTCGCGGCGCTCGTCGAGCTGCTCGCCGAGCAGCGACGCCGACAGCGGCGTGTCGACGAAGCCGGCGGCGATCAGGTTGACGCGGATCGGCGCGATCTCGAGCGCGAGGTTCGCGATCAGCGCCGGGAGTCGCCGCCGTGATCGCCGCCGATCGAGGCCGAGGCCCGACGCCGCGGCGGCGGCCGCCGGTGCCGCCGATGAAGACGCAGCGACCCGCCGGGCCGGATCTTGCCGGCGGCGTGGCGGGCGACCCGCATCGCAGCATCAGGTGCCGGTCGATGCCCTGGCGCGCCTGCTCGAAGTCCATCTCGGCCAGCGGTGCGTAGTAGGGGCCGCCGCGCCGTGACCATCACGTGGTCGATCGGCCTGCGAAGCTCGTCGAAGAAGCGCTCGAGCGCCGCCGGTCGGTCGCGTCGAAGGCGGCGCTGCTCAGCGCGCCGAGCTCGGCTCGCCGCGTCCTTCAGCCGGTCGGGGTTGCGGCCGGTCAGGATCACGTCGGCGCCCTCCGCGCGCGCGCGGCGGGCGGTCTCCAGGCCGATCCCGGCGCTGCCGCCGATCACGACGACGGTCTGGCCGAGCAGCGCCGGCTCGCGAGGCGGGTTGCTGTGGCGGTCTTCGTGCTCATCGCGTCTCTCCCTTGCTCAGGCCGCCATCGGCGGTCCGGCGCCGACGGTCTTGTGCGCCGCCGCGATCTCGCCGCGCAGCGCCTTCAGCGCCGCGACGTAGATCTCCGAGAACGTCGGGAACGGCTGGATCGTGTCGGCCAGGACGTCGAGCGGGACGTGCGCGCGGATCGCGAGCGTCGCCTGCTGCAGCCACTCGCCCGCCTCGGGGCCGAGCGCGTAGGCGCCCGTCAGCCGCTCGCCGTCGCTGAGCAGCGTCAGGAAGCCGTTGCTCTCGGCGTACGCGCGCGTGTAGGTGGCGGTCTTCGGCGACCTCCGACAGCGGCGCCGTCGCGCTGAAGCGGCCCGCCGACGCGCCGACCGCCGCGGCCTGCGGGTCGGTGTAGACCACGCGCGGGACGGCCTCGTAGTTGGCCTTGCGCGGCTCGCCGAGGATGTTCGCGGCGACCACGTCGCCCTGGTACTTGCCGACGTGGGTCAGCGGCCAGAGGCCGTTGACGTCGCCGATCGCCCACAGACCCTCGGCCGCGCGCAGGTGCGCGTCGACCGGGACGCCGTGCGCGTCCGGCTCGACGCCGACGCGTCTCCAGGCCGATCCCGCGGACCCGCGGGCGCCGGCCCGTGGCGACGAGCAGCCGGTCGCCGCGCAGCTCGCGCCCGTCGTCGAGCTCGAGGACGTAGTCGTCGCCGTCGCGTCGCGCCGCGCGTCGCGTTCGCCGACAGCACGAGCTCGATGCCCTCGCGGCGCAGGACCTCGCCGAGCGCCTCGCCGAGCGGCGCCGGCTCGCGCGCCGAGCACGTGCTCGGCCATGTCGACGATCACCGCCTCGCCGCCGAGCCGGCGCACCGCCTGCGCCATCTCCACGCCGACCGGCCCGCCGCCGAGGATCAGCAGGCGGCGCGGGACGCCTTCATCGCGGTCGCCTCGCGGTTGCGTCCAGACGCCGTCGAGCTCGCGCAGGCCCGGCACCGGCGGGACGACCGGGTCGGCGCCGTTCGCGAGCACGACGTGGTCGGCGGTGTGGCGCACGCCGTCGACCTCGACGCGCCCGGGCCGGCGAGCCGGCCGGTGCCGCGCAGCAGCTCGATGCCGTTGTCGGCCAGCCAGCGCTCCTGCCCGGCGTCGGTGTGGTCGGAGACCATGAAGTCGCGCCAGGCGAGCGCCGCCTCGACGTCGACCTCGGCGCTCGCCGCCGCCTCGCGCGCCCCGTGGACCGCCTCGCCCGGCCGCAGCAGCGTCTTCGACGGGATGCACGCCCAGTACGAGCACTCGCCTCCGACGAGCTCGCGCTCGACGACCGCGACGCGCAGGCCGCCCTCGGCCAGCGCGCCCGCGCAGTGCTCGCCCGGCGAGCCCGCCGCCGAGCACGATCACGTCGTAGTCGCTGCTCATGTCGGCAGCTCCTCGCCGGCGCGCTCGCGCACCATGTAGAGCGCGTACCAGTCCGGCCAGTTCGCGTCCGCCTCGCCGGTTCGCTCCTCGTGCTTGCCGTGTGCCTCGGCCGCGCGCCTGAGGGCGTCGCGCGAGATCCTCGACGGACTCGTACTTCGTATGCCATCGCTCCTCCTCTCAGCGGCCGGGGAGCCGGGTCTTGATCTCCTGCAGCAGCCAGCCGTTGCCGTCCGGATCGCTGAAGGCGGCGAACGAGCCGTAGTCGGCGTGCTCGGCGCGGGCCGGCCGCGCGGCCTCGGTCCCGGCGTGATGGAAGATCCCGGTGTCGCGTCGTGGAACGGCTCGCTGACGTCGACGCCGCGCGCGATCAGGTCGGCGCGCGCCGCGTCGATGTCGTACGACCGAGAGCTGCAGGCCCTGCGCCGAGCCGGGCGCCGCCGAGCGTGACGCCGTTGCCGAAGATGATCGAGCAGCCGAGCCCGGCGGCGTCAACTGCACGACGCGGTAGCTCCTCGTCGACGGCGAGGTCGGCGTCGAGCCGCCAGCCCAGCCCCTCGTAGAAGCGCTTCGCGCGATCGACGTCCGAGACCGGCACGACCACGACCTCGAGCCTCATCTCCCCGGCCATCACCGGCGGGCTGCCCGCCGCATTCTCGCTGCTCGCCTCGACACTGCTCATCTCAACCTCCGGATCGGATCGCGCACACTCTTCATCGCGACGGTGCGGAAGTCAAGGCTCGTCGCGGTCTAATCTCGTGACCGTGCTCGCACCGATCCTGCTTGCCGTGCCCAACGTCTCCGAGGGTCGCGACCCGGCGGTGATCGAGCGTGTCGGAGCCGCCTTCGCTCCGCCTCACCTTCCTGCCGGCCAGGCGCGTCCGGTCCGCCTCCTGGATGTCCACTCCGACCCCGATCACCACCGCTCCGTCTTCACGCTCGCCGGCCCGCCGCGCGAGCTTGCCGACGCGCTGCTCGGCGGCGCCGCCGAGGTCGTGCGCTCGATCGACGTCGTCCGCCGCTTCGGCGCCGATCCCGCCGAGCGCGGCGCCCATCCGCACGTCGGCGCGATCGACGTCGCACCGCTCGTCTACTTCGACGAACGCATGCGCGGCGCCGCCTGCGCCGAGGCGCTCGTCGTCGGCGATCGCATCGCCGGCGAGCTCGAGTTGCCCGTCTTCCTCTACGGCGAGCTCGCCGGCGAGCTGCCCGGCCGCACGCGCGCCGAGCTCAGGCGCGGCGGCGTCGCCGGTCTGGCCGGGCGACTCGCCGCCGGTGAAGTGCGCCCCGACTTCGGCCCCGCCGAGCTCCACCCGAGCGCCGGCGCCGTGCTCGTCGCCGCGCGCGAGCCGCTCGTCGCCTTCAACCTGCAGCTTCGGGCGCCCGCCACGATCGACGACGCCCGCCTCGTCGCCTCGCTCGTGCGCGAAGGCGGCGCCCGCGGGCTACCCGGCGTCAGGGCTATCGCGATCGCGCTCGGTGGTGGCGTCGTGCAGATCTCGATGAACGTCGAGCGCCCGCTCGAGCTGCCGCTCGCCGAGGTCGTCAAGGCCGTCGAGGCGCTCGCGCCCGTTGCGAGCGGCGAGCTCGTCGGCCTCGCTCCGCGCGCCGCCTTCGAGGGCCTCTCACCCGATCTGCCGCTTCCCGGCTTCGACCCCGCGCGCCATCTGATCGAGAACGCCCTCGCCGAGTCCGTGGCGCCTGAAACGCACTAGGCTCCTTGGGTGGCCCAGACCAGGCGCAAACGACGGACCAAGCACCGCGGCAACGCCGCCGGCGTCGTCGAGTCGCGCGGGCGCACCGGGCGCAAGCCGACCGCCGCCGAGAAGAGCGGCAAGGCCGCCGAGGCCGCCAAGGTCAAACAGCAGCGCCTCGATCGCACCAACCGCCCGCCGAGCTGGCGCGGCGCGTTCGTACGCGCGCTCGTCGCCGCCACCGCGCTCGTGCTGCTCTCCGGGCTGATCCTCAAAGCCAGCGCCGGGCAGTCCGTCGCTTACTTCTTCGTCGGTCTGATCGCCTACACGCCGATCAGCTACTACAGCGACAGCTGGCTCTACAAACGCCGTCAGGCCAAGGCCAGGGCCAAGGGCGGTGGCGGCAAGGCGGGCGCGCGATGAGCGCCCTCGACGTGCGCTCCTTCACCGTCGGCATGGTGCAGGAGAACAGCTATATCGTCAGCAACCCCGCCGCCCTTGCCGGCGAGGACGGCCGGCGCCCCGCCGTGATCGTCGACCCCGGCGATGAGCCCGAGCGCCTGCTCGAGGCGATCGATGCGCTCGGCGTGCGGATCGAGGCGATCCTGATCACGCACTGCCACTTCGACCACATCGGTGCCGTCGCGCCTCTCGCGCGCGCCACCGGCGCCCCCGTCTACTGCCCCGAGATCGAGCGCCCCGTGCTCGCCGACGTGATGAGCTGGGTGCCGCCCGGCTTCGGCCCCTTCGAGAGCTACGAGGCCGATCACATGGTCGGCGGCGGCGAGAGCATCACGCTGGCCGATCTCGATATCAAAATAATCTTCACCCCAGGACACAGTCCCGGCCACGTCACTTACGCGATTGCCCCGTCCGGCAGCGGGGAGAGCATCTCCTTGCTCTCCGGCGACGTGCTCTTCCAGGGCTCCGTCGGGCGCGTCGATCTGCCCGGTGGCGACTGGCCCACGCTCGAGCGCTCGATCGGCGGCCTGCTGCGCTCCTTCGCTCCCGAGACCGTCGTCTATCCCGGGCACATGGGCGTGACCACGCTAGGACGCGAGCGCGATACCAACCCCTTCCTCGCAGAGCTGCGCGAGCGCGTGCCGCGCGCCGCCGCGATCGCGCCCGACTCCTCCGCCGCCGGAAGTTGAGCGCGCCGAAGCTCAAAGCGCCGCGCGGCACCTATGACGTGCTCGGTGAGCAGGCGCACGAGCGCGCCACGCTCGAGGCCCGTGCCCGCGCGCTGCTCGAGGGCGCCGGCTACGAGCGGATCGAGACGCCAACCTTCGAGGCCACCGAGCTGTTCGCCCGCGGCGTCGGCGAGTCGACCGACATCGTGCGCAAGGAGATGTTCACCTTCCACGATGCCTCCGAGCGCTCGCTCACGCTGCGTCCCGAGGGGACCGCGCCCGTCTGTCGCGCCTACGTCGAGCACGGCATGCACAAGCGCCGCCAGCCCGTCAAGCTCTGGTACCTCTCCAGCTTCTTCCGCCACGAGCGCGCCCAGGCCGGGCGCTATCGCCAGTTCTGGCAGGTCGGCGCCGAGGCGATCGGCTCCGAGGACCCCGCCGTCGACGCCGAGTCGATCGCGCTGCTCGCCGCGCTGCTCGATGAGATGGGCGTGCGCGAGGTGCGCCTGCGCCTCTCGAGCCTCGGCAGCCCCGAGACGCGCGTCGAGTACCGCGAGCGCCTGCAGGACCACCTGCGCGCGCACGAGGCAGAGCTCTCCGAGGACGTGCGCGCGCGGATCGAGCTCAATCCGCTGCGCGCCTTCGACGCCGACCACGAGGGCACCCGGCGCGTGATGGCTGACGCCCCGCGCCTGCTCGATCAGCTCAGCTCCGACGACGCCGCGCACTTCGCCGAGGTGCGCGCGCTGCTCGACGAGGCCTCCGTCGCCTACGAGGTCGACTCCACGCTCGTGCGTGGCCTCGACTACTACACGCGCACCGTCTTCGAGTTCACCTCCGACGCGCTCGGCGCGCAGAGCGGCGTCGGCGGCGGCGGGCGCTATGACGGCCTGATCGAGCTGCTCGGCGGCAAGCCCACGCCCGGGATCGGCTGGGCCGCCGGGATCGAGCGGATCCTGATCGCCGGCGATCGGGAGCACGCCGCCGCGAGCCCCGTTGACCTGTTCATCGCGCTCGACGGCGAGGACTCCCGCCGCGTTGCCTTTGGTCTGCTGCACGATGCGCGCTCTGCCGGCCTGCACGCGCAGATGGAGCTCGCCGGGCGCTCGCTCAAAGGCCAGCTCGGTCACGCCGACGCGCTTGGCGCGCGCTACGTCGCAATCGTCGAAGACGGTGATACCGCGCTCAAAGACATGCAGGACGGCGGCCAGGAGCGGATCGCCACCGACACCGTCGTGCACGCCGTGCTGCGCGGGCTGCGCACGCTCTGAACCGCCGCTTGTCCCTCGCACGCGTGCGCTGAAAGCGATCTTGCAGCACGGCCTTGAGCCGTCCGTCGTGCCCTGTGCCGCTCAACTCTCACGCCCAAGCTGCCGAAGGAGGGGGCAATGACGCACATCTCGCGCCCCTTCCAGATCGCGCTCGCCGTGCTCGTCCTGTTCATCGCCGTTTGGTTCCTCGCCCTGCGCGGGCACTCCGGCGGTGAAAGCTCCAGCTCGAGCGCGCCCGCCTCGGCAAGCTCCTCACCGAGCAGCCAGTCCTCCGCTTCCCAGAGCGCCTCCAGCGGCGGCACGCCCGCCTCCAAGGGTGGCGTCTACCACGGCTCCGCGCCCGGCGTCGAAGGGCTCTCGCGGGCGATCCAGAAGGCGCGTGGCGCCGTCGCCCAGTCACAGCAGAACGCCAAGCAGCAGGGCTCCACGCAGAGCTCGAGCGGCACGCAGAAGCAGAACGCGCAAACCCAGACTTCGCAGTCCCAAAGCGCCAAGCAGACCCAGGCTCAGCAGAAACAGAGCCGGCAGGCGCAGAATTCTCAGCAGAGCAAAGCCGCCGGCGGCGTGCCCGCGATGCAGGCCGTCGTCGAAGGCGAGCTGAAGCACGGCAAGGTCGTCGCCGTCCTCTTCTGGAACCCCAAGGGCGCCGTCGACGCGACCGTGCGCCGCGAACTGCGCGCCGCCGGCCGCGCCCAGCACGGCAAGCTCGCGGTGCATGTGGCTCGCTCGAACCAGGTCGGCTCGTTCGGCTCGTTCACGCACACCGTGCAGGTCTACTCCACGCCGACGATCTTGCTGATCAACGCCAAGGGCACGACGTCGAGCCTGACCGGCCTGACCGACTCCTTCTCGATCGGCCAGGCGATCAAGGAAGTCAAGCGGGCCAAGTAGCCTTAAACTCGGAAGCGTGAGAAGCGCCTCCGAAAGCCTGCAGCAGCATCTCGAACGCCCGCTCCGGCGCGGCCACCTGCCCGCAGACGCGCACACCGGCGCCGCCGGCGGCGCCGCCTGCGGCGATCTCGTGCGCATCTCACTCGCCGTCGAGGAGGGCAGCGCCGACGGCCGGATCCTCGACGCCGGCTTCGACGCGAGCGGCTGCGGCGCCGCGATCGCCGCCGGCAGTGCCGTCATCAGCCTGATCCGCGGCGTCCCCTTGCTTGACGCCGCGCGGATCGGTCCCGAGCAGATCGAAGACGAGCTCGGCGGGCTGAGTGCCGCCAAGCGCCACGCCGCCGAGCTTGCCGCCGACGCCCTGCACCGCGCGCTCGGTTGGGCCGCGCGCGAGCAGGCGCAGCTCGGGCCGTCCTCGACGCGCGCGCTCGTCGCGATGAGCGGCGGCGTCGACAGCGCCGTCGCCGCCCTGCTGATCGCCCGCGGCGGCGCCGAGGCCGTCGGCGTCACGCTCGAGCTGTGGTCAGACCCTGAGAACGATGGCGAGGCGAGCTGTTGCTCCGCGCAGGCCGTGCGCGGTGCGCGCGAGCTCGCCCACGGCCTCGGCATGCCGCACCTCTCGATCGACCTGCGCGCCGAGTTCCGCGCCGGCGTCGTCGACGGCTGGCTCGCCGACCACGAGGCCGGCCTCACGCCCAACCCGTGCGTGCGCTGCAACGGCAACGTGCGCCTCGACGCGATGCTCGAGCTCGGCGAGCGGCTCGGCGCACAAACGCTCGCCACCGGTCACTACGCGCGCGTCGAGGACGGCGGGATGCTGCAGATGGCCGCCGACGTCGCCAAGGACCAGTCCTACGTGCTCTCCGCGCTCGCGCCGTCCTCGCTTGAGCGCCTGCGCTTCCCGCTCGGTGCGATGCACAAGGATCAGGTACGCGAGGTCGCCGCCGAAGCCGGTCTGAGCGTCGCGCGCAAGCCCGACTCGCAGGACCTCTGCTTCCTCGCCGGCACGCGCCACGGCGACTTTCTGCAGCGCCACGGCGGGCTCGGCGTGAAGCCCGGCCCGATCGTCGATCGGGCCGGCGCCGTGCTTGGCGAGCACCGCGGCGCGCACGCCTACACCGTCGGCCAGCGCCACGGCCTCGGCATCGGCGCGCCGCAGCCGCTGTACGTGCTCGCCACCGATCCCCGCGAGAACACCGTCACAGTCGGTCCGCGCGACGCGCTGCTTGCGCAGAGCGTGCCCGTCAGCGAGCTGACGCTGCACCGCGACGCCGCCTGCGTCGACGGCGTGCGCGTGCGCTCGCACGGGCGGCGCTTTCCCTGCCGCCTCGAGCGTGATCTGCGCGCCGGGCGCCACGCGAGCGCGAGCATCTCCCTGGCCGAGCCCGCCGAGCGCACCGCGCCCGGCCAGGTTGCTTGCCTTTACGCCGGCGACGTGGTCGTCGGCTACGGGACGATCGCCTCCTGAGGCCCGCCCAGCGCCGGCCTGCGAGTTGCGACCCAAGTAACTGAGATGCTTCGCCCGATGACAACTGAGGAGATCCGCGAGAGCTACCTGGCGTTCTTTGAGGAGCGTGGGCACAAACGCATTCCCTCGGCCTCGCTCGTGCCCTCCGCGCACGACCCCTCGGCGCTGCTGACCGTCGCCGGGATGCACCCGCTGAAGCCCTACTTCCTCGGCCAGGAGGCGCCGCCGGCCACGCGCCTGACCGACTGCCAGAAGGTCTTTCGCACGGTCGACATCGACAACGTCGGCAACACCGCCCGGCACCTGACGTTCTTCGAGATGCTCGGCAACTTCTCGTTCGGCGACTACTTCAAGCACGAGGCGATCGAGTTCGCCTGGCAGCTCTCGCGCGAGGTGTTTCGGCTTCCCGCCGGAGAGCATCTGGGTGACCGTGTTCGAGGGCGACGAGGGGCTCGGGCTCGGCCCCGACGAGGAGGCGATCGAGCACTGGCTGGAGATGGGGGTCCCGCGCGAGCGGATCGTGCAGTGCCCGCGCTCGGAGAACTTCTGGCAGGTCGGTCCGACCGGTCCTTGCG
The DNA here is from genome assembly GCA_963717665.1 of uncultured Solirubrobacteraceae bacterium. Lineage (GTDB taxonomy): Bacteria > Actinomycetota > Thermoleophilia > Solirubrobacterales > Solirubrobacteraceae > Palsa-744. The sequence goes on along the minus strand of OY970348.1, from coordinate 796,689 downwards.
GACCGTGCTCTGAGCTGTACTTCGATCGCGGGGTCGAGTTTGGCTCCGCCGACGATCTGCCGGGCGGCGAGAACGAGCGCTTCCTGGAGTACTGGAACCTCGTGTTCATGCAGTACGACCAGCAGCGGCGAAAGGCTCAAGCCGCTGCCGGCGAACAACATCGACACGGGCATGGGCCTGAACCGCATGGCGGCGATCCTGCAGGACAAGCCGTCGGTGTTCGAGACCGACCAGTTCCAGCCGCTGATCGAGCTCGGCGAGCAGCTTTCGGGGCGGCGCTACGGCGAGGACTTCGCGATCGATCGCGCGCTGCGCATCCTCGCCGACCACTCGCGCGCGATGACCTTCCTCGTCGCCGACGGCGTCGTGCCCTCCAACGAGGACCGCGGCTACGTGCTGCGCCGCGTGATGCGCCGGGCGATCCAGCAGGGGCGCGCGCTCGAGCTGGAGCCGGGCTTCCTCACGCGCTACGCCGAGCGTCGTGCAGGAGCTGATGGGCGGCGTCTATCCCGAGCTGCACGAGCAGCGTGACGGCGATCGAGACCTGGCTGGCCTCCGAGGAGGAGGGCTTCGGGCGCACGTTGACCAAGGCCTTGCGACGCTGCTCGCGAGCTGATCGAGCAGGCCCGCGCCGCGGGCGCGCGAACGTGCCGGCGCGACGACGTCTTTCGCCTGCACGACACGTACGGCTTTCCGTATGAGATGACCAAGGAGCTGCTCGGCGAGGAGGATCTCGCGATCGACAGGCGACTTCGAGTCGCTGATGGACGAGCAGCGCGCGCGCAGTCGCGCGGGCGGCTCGCCGGGCATGAGCGCGGCGGCCAACGGCGGCGCGGGCGCCGGCGATCGCGCGCACTGGCGAGCGCTTCGCCGGACGGGCGGACTTCCAGACGCGCTTCACTGGCTATGAGACGAGCGCCAGCACACGACCGTGGGCGCGCTCGAGCCGCACGACGGCGGCTTTCTGGTGAAGCTCGCCGAGTCGCCCTTCTACGCGCCCGGCGGCGGCCAGGTGGCCGACGTCGGCACGATCGAATGCGAGCACGGCGACTGCCGCGCGCGCGTGCAGGAGGTGTTCCGCCTGGGCGACGATCAGGCGCTCTCGGTCGTGATCGAGCAGGGCGAGCTCGAGCCCGGCGAGCAGGTGCTCGCGGCGGTCGACCATCGCGCGCGCCACGCGACGGAGGCCAACCACACGGCGACGCACCTGCTGCAGGCGGCGCTGCGCGAGCGCCTCGGCAGCCACGTGCGCCAGGCCGGCTCCTACGTCGGCCCGGACAAGCTGCGCTTCGACTTCAGCCACGGGCAGGGACTCTCAGAGGAGGAGCTGCGCGATGTCGAGGATCGCGTCAACGAGCTGGATCGCGCGCAACGACCCGGTGCGCCCGATCACGACGACGCTCGACGAGGCCAAGCGCCTCGGCGCGATGGCGCTGTTCGGCGAGAAGTACGGCGAGGTCGTGCGCATGGTCGAGGTCGGCGACGGCGACTACTCGCGCGAGCTGTGCGGCGGCACGCACGTGCGCTCGACCGCCGAGATCGGCCCCTTCCGGATCACGAGCGAGACCTCGAGCGCGGCGAACGTGCGCCGCATCGAGGCGCTGACGGGGCCGGCCGCTACTGAGCTGCTGCGCGCACACGACAGGGTGCTGGGCGAGGTGGCGCAGACGCTGCGCACGCGCCCCGAGCAGGCGGCAGAGCTGGTCAAGGCGCGCGAGCAGGAGCGCAGGGAGCTCGAGAAGAAGCTCAAGAGCGGCGCGGCGGGCGGTGGGGGCGACGGCGCAATCGATATCGATCAACTGATGGCTCGCGTGGTGGACGTCGCCGGGGCACCCGTCTTGGCAGCCGTCGTCGAGTTGGACGACGCCAAGGCGCTTTTGGACCTGGCCGATCGGCTGAAGGGCAAGCTGCAGGGCGCCGCGATCGTGCTCGGCACGGCCGTTGACGGGCGCGCGAACCTGCTCGTCAGCGTCGCACCGGAGCTCGTGCAGCGCGGCGTGAAGGCCGGTGAGATCGTCAAGCAGGCGGCGGCCGTCGTGGGCGGCGGCGGTGGTGGGCGCGACACGCTCGCGCAGGCCGGCGGGCGCGAGCCGGAGAAGCTCGGCGAGGCGCTCGAGGCGGCCAAGGCGGCGATCGCCTCGGCGCTTCAGAGCTGATGCGCGTGCTGGCGCTCGACTACGGCAGCGCCAGGTGTGGCTGCGCGGTGAGCGACCCGACGGGGACGATCGTCACGCCGATCGAGCCGGTGCTGCGCCCTGGGAGCAAGCGCGGTCTCGCGACGATCGTGCAGCTCGTGCGCGAGCGCGAGGTGCAGCGCGTCGTTGTCGGGCTGCCGCTGTCGCTCAGCGGGCACGACACCGAGCAGACGCGCGAGACGCGCGAGTTCGCCGAACGGCTCGGCCGCCGTCTCGGCGAGGACGTGCCGGTCGAGCTGCACGACGAGCGCTTTACGACGCGGATGGCCCAGCGTTTGGACGGCCCGGCGAGCACCAGCGAGGACTCGCGCGCGGCGGCGCACATGCTCGAGAGCTGGATGGCGGCGCAGCCTCAATAAGGTCTCCACCTTGGCTCGCGGCAATCGGTCACAGGACTCGCACGAACGCACGGCGCAGGAGCGCGAGCGCGATCGCGTGGAGCGCGAACGGCGGCGCGCGGAGCGTGAAGGCGTCCACGCGCCCGTTCCCGAGCAGCCGCCTGCGATCGAGCAGCCGCCCGCGATCGAGCCACCGGCGATCGAGTCACCGGCCGCACAGCCCGTGCTCGCGCAGGCTGCGGAGCCCGTCCTGCAACCCCCGCCAATCCCCGAGCCCGAGGAGCAGCAACCGCCGCCGTCGACACAGGAGCTGCCGCCGATCCCGCCGGGCGAGCTCAACTCGCCGTTCCTGCCGCGCGAAACGGACATGCCGTTCGCGCCGCCGCATCCAGAACCGCCGGAGATGAGGATGCGCCGCGAGGCCCTGGCCGCATCCCGTGGCGCAGACGGGGGCGGGGGCGCACGTACGGATGGGGGTGCGGGCATGGGCCGGGGCAGAGGCCGGAGGACCGCTCGCGGCGGTGCCGGAGCCCGCGGCACGAAGCGCGCACGGATCGCCGCCCTGTTCGCGCTCGTGCTCGCGGCGGCGCTCGTGTGGTTCCTGCTCTCGTTGTTCCAGCCGTTTGCGGGCGATGGCCACGGCAGGGTGATCGTGCAGATCCCAAAGGGCTCGAGCTCGAGCGAGGTGGGCTCGATCCTGGCGCACGACGACGTCGTCTCCTCGGGCTTCTTCTTCAATTTGCGCGCGCAGCTCGCGGGCAAGCGCAGCTCGCTGCACTCCGGACGCTTCGTGCTGAAGCACGAGATGAGCTACTCGGCGGCGATCGACGCGCTCAGCAAGCCGCCGCCGAAGGTGATCGCGGTGAAGGTCGTGATCCCGGAGGGCTACACGCGCCGCCAGATCGCAGAGCTCGTGCGCGAAGACGCGCTCAGCGGCGACTACCTGGCGGCGAGCGAGCGCTCACGCCTGCTCAGCCCGCGCCACTACGGTGCCGCGCGCGGCACGCGCAACCTCGAGGGCTTCCTCTTCCCGGCGACATATGACCTGCGCGCGGGGGCGCCGGTGCAGAAGCTCATCGACGAACAGCTGATCGCCTTCCGCAGGCGCTTCGGCTCGGCCGACACGCGCCACGCGCACGCGCTGGGGGTGACGCCCTACGAAATGCTCACGGTGGCCTCGATGATCGAGCGCGAGGCGCAGACCGAACACGACAGGCCGCTGATCGCGGCGGTGATCTACAACCGGCTGCGCGAAGGTATCCCGCTGGGAATCGACGCGACGATCTACTACGCGGTCGAGCAGCAGAAAGGGATCGCGACATACACGGGTGAACTGACGCAGTCGATGCTGAAGATCGACTCGCCGTACAACACGCGCACGCACAAAGGCGTGCCGCCGACGCCGATCTCGAACCCGGGCGAGGCCTCGATCCACGCGGCGGCGCACCCGGCGCACGTGCCGTACCTGTACTACGTGGCGGGCGCCGACGGCTGCGGCGAGCAGGTCTTCTCGAAGTCCTATGCGCAGTTCGAAAAAGACGTCGCCGCCTACGACGCGGCTGTGAAGAAGAACGGCGGCAAGCCGCCGGCGTGCAAGAAGAAGTGATGCATCGCCTGGGCGTGCTTGGCTGGCCGGTCGCGCACAGCCGCTCGCCGGCGATCCACAACGCAGCGCTCAACGCGCTCGGGATGGGCGATTGGCACTACCAGCTCTTGCCGGTGCCGCCGGAGCTGTTCGCCGAGACGACGCGCGGGCTCGGTGGATCGGGCTTCGTTGGCGCGAACGTGACGATCCCGCACAAGCAGGCGGCGCTGGCGCTGGCGGACTCGGCGAGCGAGGCGGCGAAGGCGATCGGTGCGGCGAACACGCTCACGTTCGCCGGCGACGGAACGATCGCGGCGGAGAACACGGATGCGCCGGGGCTGATCGCGGCGATCGGCGAGCCGCTGACGGGCAAGCGCGCGCTCGTGCTCGGTGCGGGTGGCAGCGCGCGCGCGGCGGTGTGGGCGCTGCGCGAGGCGGGCGCGGCGGACGTGGCGATCTGGAATCGCACGCGCGAGCGCGCGACGGCGCTGGCGCGCGAGCTGGGCGCGCGCGCGGTAGGCGAGCCGGAGCGGGCGGAGCTGCTGGTCAACTGCACGGCGGTCGGGCTCGCGCCGGCGCCGGGCGAGGAGCTCGGGCAGCTCGGGCTGACGCCGGCGCTGATCGGCGAGTTCGAGACGGTCGTCGACCTCGTCTACGGCGAGGGCGCGACAGAGCTGCTGGCGGCGGCGCAGGCGCAGGGCTCACGCACGCTCGACGGCCTGGAGATCCTCGTCGCGCAGGGCGCGCTCAGCTTCGAGCTGTGGACGGGACGCGAGGCGCCGCTGCAGGTGATGCGCGAGGCGGCGCGCGCCGGGCGATAGCGCCGGCTGGCCGGCGGCGGGCGCTCGGCCCATAGCAGCGCTCGGACGATCCCTCAAGCGCGCTCGAACCTTTGTCCAGTGCGGGGCATTGCACGCGATTCTCAGCGCCTCGCGGTCGATGGGCGGCCCATGGATATAGATTTCGCAGATCTGCTGATGGAGGTCGTCTCGCGCCGGGCGTCCGACCTGCACCTGAGCGCCGGCGCGCACCCGACCGTCCGCGTCCGCGGCCGCCTCACGCCGCTCGAGGAGTACCCGAAGCTCTCGGCGACGGACACCCGCGAGATCGTCTACTCGATCCTCACGGGCGACCAGCGCCAGCGTCTTGAGACGAACTGGCAGCTGGACTTCGCCTACTCGATCCCGGGGCACGCGCGCTTTCGTGTGAACGCGTACTTCCAGCGCGGTGCGATCGGCGCGGCGTTCCGCCTGATTCCATTCAATCTGTCAAGCATCGACGAGCTGGGCCTGCCGACGGCGGTTCACGAGTTCACGCGCCGCCCGCGCGGATTCGTGCTCGTGACGGGTCCGACGGGCTCGGGCAAGTCCACCTCGCTGGCGGCGATGATCGATGAGATCAACTCGACGCGCGAGGAGCACATCATGACGATCGAGGACCCGATCGAGTTCCTGCACGGGCACAAGAAGTGCCTGGTCAACCAGCGCGAGCTGGGCTCGGATGCGCAGAGCTTCGGCGACGCGCTGAAGGCGGCCCTTCGCCAGGACCCGGACGTGATCCTGGTCGGCGAGATGCGCGACCTGGAGACGATCTCCACAGCGCTGACGGCGGCCGAGACGGGCCACCTGGTGTTCGCGACGCTGCACACGCAGGACACGGCGCAGACGATCGACCGCATCATCGACGTGTTCCCTGCCCACCAGCAGGGTCAGGTGCGCGTGCAGCTCTCGGTGGCGCTGCAGGGGATCATGACCCAGCAGCTGCTGCCGAACGCCGATGGCTCGGGGCGAGTCGTGGCGACGGAGATCCTCGTGCCGAACCCGGCCGTGCGCAACCTGATTCGCGAGGGCAAGACGCACCAGATCTACTCGGTGCTGCAGACGGGGTCGGCGACGGGCATGCAGACGATGGACGCGTCGCTGGCGACGCTCGTGCGCAGCGGTCAGATCAGCCGCAAGCTGGCCGAATCGCGCTCCTCGACGCCGGAGGAGCTCGGGCGTCTGCTGGGAGCCGAGTCGCTCGACCTCGGCCAGCGCGCGGCGGCGTAGGGAGATACTCCGATGAGCACGTACGTCTTCAAGGCAATGGACCTCGCCGGCGTCAAGGCGCGCGGCGAGCTTGAGGCCGACTCCAAGCAGGCGGTCTCAGACCAGCTCAAGCAGCGCGGGCTGATCGTGCTGGAGATCGCCGACAAGCACGCCTCGCGCGAGATCGAGCTGCCCGGTCAGAAGCGGGTCAACGCCTCGGAGCTGGCCGTCTTCTCGCGCCAGCTGGCGACGATGATCACCTCGGGGATGAGCATCCTGCGGGCGCTGTATGTGCTCGAGTGGCAGACGGAGAACAAGTTCCTCAAGGAAACGATCGTGGCGGTGCGCAAGGATGTCGAGGCGGGGCTGTCGCTGAGCGACTCGCTGGCGCGCCACCCGAAGGTCTTCAACCCGCTGTTCGTCGCGATGACGCAGGCGGGGGAGGCGGGCGGCGTGCTCGAGGACGCGCTGCTGCGCGTGGCCGATCAGCTCGAGAAGGACGCGTCGCTGCGCCGGCAGATCAAGTCGGCGATGGTCTACCCGATCCTCGTGATCGTCTTCGCGGTGGGCGTGATGATGGCGCTCGTCGCCTTCCTCGTGCCGGTGTTCGAGGGTGTCTTCAAACAGTTCGGCGGCGAACTGCCGTCGATCACGAAGGTCTCGGTCTTCCTCTCACACGCGGTGACGGGCTACTGGTGGCTGATCTTCCTCCTGGCGGCGGGCACGATCGTGTCCTTCCTGAAGTGGAAGAAGTCCTCGTGGGGCCGCCCGCAGTGGGACCACTTCCGCCTGCGCATCCCGATGAAGATCGGCACGATCGTGCAGCAGGTGGCGGTGGCGCGCTGGTCGCGCACGCTGTCCTCGTTGACGAGTGCGGGCGTTCCGCTGCTGCTCGCCCTGGACATCACAGGCCGCACGGGCGGCAACGTGGCGGTCGAGGAGGCGATGGAGGGCGTGATCGCGTCGGTCAAGCGCGGCGGCACGATTGCGGCGCCGCTGGCGCAGGCCCCGATCTTCCCGGTGATGGTCACGCACATGGTCGGCGTCGGCGAGGAAACGGGCGCGCTGGACACGATGCTCAGCAAGGTCGCGGAGTTCTACGAGGACCAGGTGGAAGCGTCGGTCAAGGCGCTGACGTCGATCCTCGAGCCGATCATGATCATCGTGATCGGCTCGATCGTGGGCTTCATCGTGATCTCGATGTACCTGCCGCTGTTCACGGTCTACAACAGCATCAAATAAGCGGCTCCGCCGGCGGGAGCGCCGGCTGCGCAGGACCCTGCACGCGCGCCGCTGCCTGGGACGGCGCTCAGCGCTCCCCGTCGGGCTCGATCCGCAGCGCCCGGCCCTCGACGGACAGCCTGACGCGCCCGTCGAGCAGCGCGAGCAGCTCGCCACCGGCGAGCTCGCGCCGCCAGCCGCGCAGCGTGCGCACGTCGGCCTCGTGCTCGCCGGCGCGCTTGGCGGCGACGATCGCCTGCAGATCGGCGCGCGCGGCGAGCAGCTCGTAGGCGAGCCCGGCCTCGCGCGCGCGGGCGCGCAGGAGCGCCTCGCCGAGCGCGATCAGCGGCGCATCCTCGGGACGGGGCGTCGGCGGGCGCGCTTCGCGCGGGACCTGCTCGGCGGGCAGCCCGCGGGCGCGCTTGACGACCTCGATCAGCTCCTCGCCGCGACGGCGTAGGTTCCCGGCGCCGGAGCCGCGGATCTGCTCGAGCTCGCCGGTCGAGCCGGGCTTGCGCTTGGCGATCTCCATCAGCGCGGCATCGCCGAGCACGCCCTGCACGGGGCGGTCCTGGCGCGCGGCGGTCTGCTCGCGCCACTGCACGAGCGCACGCGCGACAGGCCGCGCGGAGGGATTCAGCCCGCGCACGCGGGGCAGGCGCTGGAAGATCGCCTCGGGATCGCGCTCGTCGCTGGCGCGCGCGAGCGGCTCACACTCCTCGCGCGCCCACTCCAGTCGCCCGAGCGCGGTGAGGCGGCGCTCGAGCTCGGCGGCGAGCTCGAGCAGGTGCTCGACGTCCTCGCGCGCGTAGGAGAGCTGCTCGCCGGAGAGCGGGCGACGCTCCCAGCGGGTGAAGCTGGCGCTCTTGGCGACGCGCACGTCGAGCACGTCGCCGAGCAGCGAGTCATAGGAGGACTGCGCGCCGAGCCCGGCGAAGCCGGCTGCGACCTGCGTGTCGAACACGTTGCTCACCTCCGTGCCGAGCACTCGGCGCGCGAGCGCGACGTCCTGGCGCCCGGCGTGCACGACGATCTCGATCGCCGGATCGGCGAGCAGCGCGGCGAGCGAGGAGCCGTCGAAGCCCTCGGCGAGCGGGTCGAGCACGACGATCGTTTTGCCCTCGCCGTCGGCGTGCGGCACGGCGAGCTGGATCAGGCAGAGCAGCGTGCGGTAGCGCCCCTCGCCGACGAACTCGGTGTCGAGTCCGAGCCGGCCGGCGGCGCGCGCGCCGGCGACGAGCGCCTGATCGAGCGCGAGCATTCCGGAGTCGCTCACGGCGCGACTCCGGGCAGCCGCCAGAGCACCTTGTTGTGGGGCAGGCCGGCCTTGCGCGAGACGTCGGTGCCGTGCGCACGGATCCACTTGGCCGGGGGCGAGCAGGCCGGGTTTTTGGGCGAGATCAGATGCGGGCAGGGCGCGTTGAGGAAGGCGTAGCGCACTTCGCCTGCGGCGATCTTGCGCTTGAGCTCGGCGGTCGTGGTGAAGACATTGGCGGCGTAGCTCGTGAGCACGACGACGGGTCGTGCGTCCTTGACGATCAGCGCGCCGATCTGCGTGGCCGACTGCGCGGCGACCTCGTAGCGCGCGGTGCCCTGATGCGCGCGCAGGTAGCTCGAGAGCGGGTTCAGCACGTCGCCCGGCAGCACACCGACCTCGCCGGCGTCGGTCACGTGGTCGTTGATCGCGCGGACGTCGGTCTGCACGGAGATGGCGAGCATCGCGACAAGGCTCAGCGCGAGCACGGCGCCGGGGGCGAGCAGCGAGCGAAGCGTGGCGGGTAGCGCCGGCACGCGCGCGAGCGCGGCTGCACCGAGCGCGCCGAGCGCGCCGGCGAGCGAGATCCACCACACGCCGGGCGTCCCGTAGAGCAGGCGCTCGCCGTAGTAGGCGACGGCGGCGAGCGCAATCAGGAGGGCGGCGGGGCGCAGCCGGCCGCGCGGCTCGGCGGCCCAGGCGGCGCCGATCCCGAGCACGGCGGCGACGGCGGGCACGAAGCCCTCGACGTAGCGCGGGTGCAGCCGCACCATGTGGCTGAACAGCACGATGCCGGTCAGCAGCCAGAGGCCGAGGCCGGCGGCGAAAGCCAGGCTCAGCCTGCGCTCGCGCAACGCCGCGGCCGGCGGATCCTCGCCCTGAGAGGTCCCACGCGAGGGAAGCGAATCGCCGTGGCCGGCTTGCGCGTCGGCATCTGGGTCGCCGTCCTCGGGCGCGGTTGAGAGCCGTCGCCGGCGCAGCATCACGCCGCACAGCAGCGCGGGGATGCCGAGCAGCAGCGCTGCGAGCAGCTCGAGGCCGAGGCGCTCGCCGGAGAGCGGGCCGACGCGCGCGAGCAACCGCGTGGGCGAGGGGGGGAGGATCGGGATGTGGTCGCGCTCGGACTGCGTGGCGACGGGGTATTTGTGTCCCGGCTCGTATTCCCTGCCGCCGGGTTCGGGCGATTTGCCGCCGAGCCGGTCTTTGCCGTTGAACACGAACACGGCGTTCCAGGCGCTCCCGCTGGTCGAGCCGATCGCCCAGGGGCGGTCGTGGGCGGGCACGAACAGCGTCGCCGTCAGCCAGGCGAGCGCGACGACGGCGTACACGGCGGCGGCGGCGGCGAGCTTCAGCGCGCGCTTGCCGAGGGACCCGGGGAAGCCGAGCAGCGCGATCAGCGCCAGGCCGGGGAGGGCGACGAGCGACTCGAGGATCTTCACGTCGAAGGCCAGCCCGAGCACGGCGGCGCCGGCCAGCAGCCAGCCCGTCGCGCCGGTCTCGCATGCGCGCACGACGAACAGCAGCGCGAGCACGATCAGCACCATCATCACCCCGTCCATCGTGTCGCTGCGCGAGGTGATCACCTCGACGGGGAGCACAGCGAGCGAGGCGGCGGCGGCGAGCCCGGCGATCGGGCTCCAGATGCGCCGCACGGCGAGGAACAGGAGTGGCACAGCGGCGATGCCCGAGAGCGCCTCAGGCAGCTTCAGCGTGCTCGTGGAGAAGCCGAACAGCTTGACGCTCGCGACCTGCAGCCAGAGGTCGACGGGCGGCTTGTCGATCGAGACGCTCGCGGCGGGCTCGAAGGCGCCGAAGAACAAGTTGTGCCAGGAGAGGCCCATGCTGCGCACGGCGGCGTCGTAGAAGGGGTCGGGGGCGACCTTGCCGATCAGGACCAGTCGCAGCGCGGCGGCGGCGAGCGTGATCAGGGCGAGGATCGCCCACTCCAGCGGCCTGACGGGCCTTCTCATCGGCGGGACGCTAGGCTCATCGCCTCGTGGCGAGTGAGAGCACCGACAGCGAAGATCGAACGGAGGAGGCCCACCAGCCGCGGGAGTGTATGCCCTGTCGCGGCAGCGGCAAGGTGATCTCCAACCTCGGCGGCACGCCGAGCACGGTCACGTGCCCGTGGTGTGAGGGTGGCGGCGTCCGGCTCCCCGGGATCGACGCCCAGGCGAAATGGCAGGACGGCGAGAAGGGCCAGGAACAGGCGGTCGACGACGGCGAGGAAGCGGCGGTCGAGTGACGCAAAGCGGGCGACGGCTCGCGCTGGTCGTGCAAGTGGACCGCTGCGGCCGATCGATCCTTCGAACGGGCGGGTAGTGCATGCGTCCAAGCTTGATGCAACGCTAAAGATCGTGCTGGAGCAGGTCGATGCACGGGCTGACAAAGCCAGTGTCGAGGCGCCAGGGCAAGCATCCGCTTCGGGTGCGTAGCAAAGCCGGCGGCCTCTCAAAGAAGATCTTCACAGATCTAACCGAATGGGGGACCGCATCGCCACTTGCGGGCGATGGGCCGAGAGCTGGCGCTCAAAAACGGATCCTAGGAGGATCACACATGTTGCATCGACTGCGCCAGCGCTTGAGCAATGAGAGTGGTTTCACTCTTATCGAGCTTCTGGTCGTCATCCTGATCATCGGCATCCTGGCCGCGATCGCGATTCCGTCGTTCCTGAACCAGAAGGGCAAGGCCAACGACGCTTCGGCGAAGGAGCTTGCTCGTACGGCTCAGACGACGGCGGAGACGATCGCTACCGAAAACAGCGGTAGCTACGCGAAAGTGTCGCCGACTGAATTGAACGCCGTTGAAAAAACGATCCCGACCAAAGAAGAAAACAACAACGCGTGGATCAGCGCGGGCTCGGGCAGCGCGGAAGAATACTCCGTGACGGCGACGGCCCCGAGCACGAACGACACATTCACGATCAAAAACGTAAAAGGTGTCGTGTCCCGTACCTGCACGGGCACCGGCGGCGGATGCACGGCGTCGAAAACCTGGTAATCGCAAGTCTCGCCTGCTGGGCTGCATAGCCCGGATCGGCGAGCAACGCGCACAAAGGGGCGGCCGCAAGGCCGCCCCTTTTGCGTTCCGCAGGACCGTAGGCACCCCGCCGCGCTACGCGGGAGCCATCGCGGCGCGACAGATCTGGTGCATTGCGAGATAGGCCTAATGCACCGCTCCGACGCCGCCGATGCAGGGGTGACATTTGTTCCCCCGCTGTATCGAAACGATGGCCGACAAGATCCCACTAACAGCTGCGAGTCGAGACGGCGCACAGTCGACGCCGAGCTCCGCAGATCACGCCGAGGAGGCACCCATGCGAAACCCCTCTCGAGGCCTGCGTGACGAGCGCGGCTTCACCCTTATCGAGCTGCTGGTCGTGGTCTTGATCATCGGCATCCTGGCCGCGATCGCGATTCCGTCGTTCCTGAACCAGAAGGGCAAGGCCAACGACGCTTCGGCGAAGGAGCTTGCCCGCACGGCACAGACCGCTTCGGAGACGATCGCCACGGAAAACAGCGGCGACTACACGAAAGTGAGTCCGACCGAACTGAACTCGATCGAGAAGACGATTCCGACCAAATCGGAAAACAACAACGCGTGGATCAGCGCGGCCTCGGGCAGCGCCAAAGAATATTCGGTGACGGCGACCGCCGCGAGCACGAGCGACACGTTCACGATCAAAAACAAAGAAGGCGTCGTCACGCGCACGTGCACCGGCACGGGCGGCGGCTGCACTGCTTCCAAAACCTGGTAGCAAGAGCTTTCCCCGGCGGCTCAAGTGCCGGCCGCCGGGTACCGATGAATCAGCATGGAGACGGCAGCCTTCGCGGGCATACTCGGCACGTGCTTCGGCTCCTTTCTCAATGTGGTCGCCTACCGGCTGCCGCGGCACGAGTCGCTGCTGGGCCCGGCGTCGCACTGCCCGGCGTGCGCAGCGCCGGTGAAGCCGTACGACAACATTCCGATTCTCTCGTTCCTACTGTTGCGCGGGCACTGTCGAAGCTGTGACGCTGCGATCTCACCCCGCTATCCGCTGGTCGAGGCGCTCACGGGCGTGCTCTGTGCGGGCGCCGTGCTGGCGCACGGCTCGGCGGCTTCGATCGCGTTGAGCGTGGCGCTGATCTTGATCGTCGTCCCGGCGGCGCTGATCGACGTCGAGCACCAGATCATCCCGAACGCCCTGACCGCGCTCGGCACGGTGCTGGCGCTCGTGATCGGGCTTGCGCTCGACCCTAGCGGGGAGCCTGGGCGCCTGATCGCAGGCGCCGCCGGCGGTGGCTTCCTGCTGCTCGCGGCGCTCGCCTATCCCGGCGGGATGGGCATGGGCGACGTCAAGCTCGCCGGCGTGATGGGCCTGTTCCTCGGCAGCGCCGTGGCTCCGGCGATCTTCATCGCGCTGCTCGCCGGGGCGCTGCTGGGCGGAGCGATCCTCGTGCGCAGGGGAGTGCAGGAGGGGCGCAAGACGAAGGTGCCGTTCGGTCCGTTCCTCGCCTTCGGCGCCGTCACGGCGACGTTCGTGGGCGCGGACATCGTCCATCTCTACGTCCATCACTTTCTCTAGGCGCCCAGCGCTAAAGGGCTGCCCGGCTCGCGCCGATACGGCTCCTGCGCACCGGCTGCGCGCCAGCACAAAATGCGTCCTTCACTCCCCTCACTCTCCTCGCTGCCTTCGCTTTCGAGCGCAACGCTTCGGCTGTCGAAGCTCTCCTCGCGCTCCAGCGCAGGCGAGATCGCCGGGCTCGACATCGAGCCCGGTCTTGTCGCAGCGGTGAAGGCGCGCGTGAACGGCTCGATCCTCGCCGAACGCGCCGCCGCCCAGCCGCTCGATGCCGACACGGTGCGCGAGGGCGAGGTCGTCGACATCGACGCGCTGACGGAGGCGCTGCGTGAGATGTTCTCGACGGGCGGCCTCGGCAAGCGTGTTCGCGTCGGCATCGCCAACCAGCGCACGGTGATGCGCACGATCGACCTTCCGCCGGTGACCGACCGCAAGGAGCTCGCCGCGGCGGTGCGCTTCCAGGCCCAAGACCAGGTGCCGATGCCGCTCTCCAATGCGGTGCTCGACTTCCACCCGCTCGGACTCGTCGACACGCCGTCCGGCCAGCGCCAGCGCGTCGTGCTCGTGGCCGCCCAGCGCGACATGGTCGAAAAGCTCCTGACGGCAGTGCGTCGCGCGGGGCTCACGCCGGAGGGCGTGGACCTGTCGGCCTTCGCGCTGATCCGCTCGCTGCACGATCGCGCCGAAGGCGAGACCGGGCGCGTGCTCTACCTGAACGTCGACGGACTCGCCAACCTGGCGATCGCCGAGGGCACCGTATGCCGCTTCACGCGAGTGATCGGCGGCGGCGTCGAGGCGATGGCCGGTGAGCTGGCGGCACGGCGCGCGATCTCGCTGAGCGAGGCGCGCGCGCTGCTCGAGACGGTCGACTTGGGCGCGCCGAAAGCGGCCGAGGCAGGTGCGTTTGCAAAGGCCGCGCCCGCGCCGGTCGCCGAGGACGCCGTCACGGCGATCGAAGCGGCGCTCGAGCAGGAGCCGGCCGAGCCCTCCGAGGAGCAGTCCGCAGCCGAGCAGGAGATCGCAGCCGAGCAGTCGAGCGAGGACACGGAGGCGGCTCGCAAGCAGCACGAGGCGCAGGAACGCGCGCTGGGCTACGCCGAGCAGATCGCCGCGGCGCAGGCTCCGCCGTCGCCCGCTGAGACCGCTTCTGCGCCAGATCCCTCCGACGAGGACATCCGCGGCGTCGTTGAGAACGGCGTGCGCGAGATCGCCGGCGAGGTGCGCAACTCACTCGACTTCCACCGCACGCAGGAGCAGGGCGGGGAAGTCTCACACGTCGCCCTCAGCGGCGGCGCGCTCGATCTTCCGGGCTTCGCCGAGGCGCTTCAGTCGGCACTCGGCATGGAAGTCCGCAAGCAGGTCGTCGGACTCGTCGACGCAAACCTGCAGGGCAAGGTCTCGACGAACCGCCTGGCGGTCGCGGCGGGTCTCGCCGCCACGGAGGCACCGCGATGAAGGCCGTGAACCTGATCCCCTCCGAAGAGCGCCGCGGCGGCTCGGTCGGAGGCGGACGCTCAGGCGGCGCTGCCTACATCGTGCTCGGCACGCTCGGCGTGCTGGCTGTGCTCGTGCTGCTGTACGGCATGGCGCGCCACCAGGTCTCAGACCGCAAGGGCAAACTCGCGTCGATCACGGCGCAGACCCAGCGCGCGCAGGAAGCTGCCACCGCGCTGACCCCCTACACGAGCTTCGTCGCGCTGCGCGAACAGCGGATGCAGGCGGTCGAGGCGGTCGTCGACTCGCGCTTCGATTGGGCGCACGCCTTCCACGAGCTTGGCCGCGTGCTGCCAAAGGACACGTCGATCTCCTCGATCGACGGCACGGTCGGCGGTACGTCCACGACGGCGAGTGCACCGGCGGCCCCGGCAGCGACCGCGACGGCGGCTTCGGCTACGTCTGCGACCCCGCCCGGCAGTGTCCCGACGATGACCCTCAGCGGTTGCGCCTCCACCCAGGCGGCGGTTGCCCTGACGCTCCAGCGGCTGCGCCTGATGGACGGCGTCAGCGCGGTCAGCCTGCAGAGCTCGGCCAAATCGAGCTCGACCGGCGCGGGTGGCGCCTCGAACAGCGCCAACTGCAAGGCGCAGAGCCCGACCTTCACCGTCCAGATCACCTTTGAACCTCTGCCGACCCCCGCTGCGAGCAGCGGCTCGGCCACCAAGCTGACGGCATCGACGGGAGGCGGACAGTGACCACGCGCGACAGACTCGTCCTGATCGGCGTAATGGCCCTGGCCCTGCTGGCAGCCGTCTGGCTGCTGCTGGTCTCGCCTGAGCGCAGCAAGGGGAGCAAGCTGAGCAGCGAAGTAAGCGCCGCGAACGTTCAGCTGGCGAGCGCCCAGGGCGACGCGGCGAGTGCGAAGGCCGCGCAGCAGCGCTACTCCGCGGCGTACTCCTCGGTGGTGAGCCTCGGCAAAGCTGTGCCGGCGAGCGAAGAAGTGCCTTCGCTGATGTATCAGATCGCCCAGGCCACGAACGAGAAGCACGTGCAGTTCAACTCGATCACCACCGGCGGCGGCGTGGGCAGCAGCTCGAGCGCCAGCTCGGCCGCGAGCACTGCCGTGGTCGCAGCGAGCGCGGGCTTCACGCAGATGCCCTTCACGTTCGTGTTCGGCGGCAGCTTCAACGACCTCTACCACCTCTTCCGCCAGCTCAACACGGCAACCGTGCGCACGTCGTCCGGCGGCCTTCAGGTGAGCGGGCGCCTGCTGACACTGCAGGCGGTCAAACTCGAACCTGCGGCTACGGAAAGCTCCTCCAAGCAACTGACCGGCACGATCACGGCAACCGCGTACGTGCTGCCGGCCAGCCAGGGGCTGACTGCGGGCGCAACCCCGACCTCGCCGACGACGCCGGCTAGCGCGACGAGCGCGTCGAGCGCACCGGCATCGAGCACGCCGAGCAGCTCGGGAGCAGCGCCGGCGCCGGCGGCGACGATCGGAGCGGTTCGATGAACGCCTTCTTCAACTCGCTGAAGTCCGACCTGTTCGATCGGCGGCTGACGCCGGTGCTCGCCCTGCTGGGCGCGGCGCTGCTCGCTGCGATCGTCTACGCGGTGATCGGCGGCGGCTCGAGCTCGCCGGCCCCCGCCGCGAGCACGCCCGTAGCGGTGCCGAAGACTTCGGGGATTGCGGTCACGGCGGCTGCGACCGCGAAGACGCCGGTGGCCGAGACGACCAGCGGCGCCGCCGAGCAGACGGGTGGAGGAGCCGCGCGCAATCCCTTCAAGCCGCTTCCGGGCGTGAAGAGCGCGACCACGGCGGCGACGTCTGCGAGCGCCTCGGGAGCCTCGACGAGCGGCAGCACCGCGAGCGGCGAAAGCAGCTCGGGCTCGGAAGGCTCCAGCTCCGAAGGCTCGAGCTCGGGCAGCTCCGGCTCGGAAACCAACTCGCAGAGCGGCGGCACGCAGCAGAAAAAGAAGGCCTCCAAGGCCTACAAGGTCTCCGCGCTGTTCGGCACGGCCCCGGCGGGTACGCCGGCGCTCAGCGCCGGGCTGACCTCGTATGAGGACCTCAAGCGCCAGCAGCCGCTGCCGTCGGCGACCCAGCCCTTGATCGTCTTCCGCGGCGTTGTCGCGGGGGGCAAGAGCGCGACGTTCACGCTGGTCGGCGAAGCGATCCTGCGCGGCAGCGCGGCCTGCCTGCCGAGCGCCTCGCAGTGCCAGGCGATCGACCTCAAAGAGGGCGACACGGAGGAACTCGAATACGTGCCGCTCGGAGGCACGGCGATCACCTACGAGCTGCACGTCGTGAAGATCGAAGCGATCAAGGCCAAAGCCGGACAGGCCGGGAAGGTCGCGAAGATCGCCAGCGTGGCGGACGGAATCGGCCGCGAATCGAAGGCCGGCCTGCGGATTCTGCGCGAATACGGCCTGACGGCCGTGCCTGGACTGCGCTACTCGCGCGACGGCAGCGTGCTCGTGTTCCGGGGTACCGGCCACGCCTTTGCCGTACGCGCCCGCGCCTCGGCGTGGGGCGCGGCATCCCGGGGCTGACGGCGCAGCAAATAAGCTTGCGCACGTGTCGCTCCGTCTGATCACAGCCGGCGAGTCGCACGGGCCTGGGCTCACGTGCGTCGTCGAGGGCCTGCCCGCGGGCCTTCAGATCGCCCCCGAGGACCTCAACGAGGACATGGCGCGCCGCCAGCTCGGACACGGGCGCGGCGGACGCATGAAGATCGAGCGCGACGCCGCCGAGGTCACGGCAGGCATCCGCCACGGCCGCACGCTCGGCGGTCCGATCGCGCTGCAGGTCGCCAACCGCGACTACGCCAATTGGGAGGAGCGGATGAACCCCTGGCCGGTCGATCAGGAGATCGCCGAGGTCCACCTCCCGCGGCCCGGCCATGCAGACCTCGTGGGCACGCAGAAGTACAAGCAGTCAGACGTGCGCAACATCCTCGAGCGCGCGTCGGCGCGCGAGACGGCGGCGCGCGTGGCGGGCGGCGCGCTGTGCAAGTCCTTCCTGCGGGCGCTCGGCGTGGAGGTCCGCTCACACGTTGTGCAGGTCGCCTCGGTGCACGCCCCCGAGCGCGGCCGCGAGCTGACGCTCGAGGACTTCGCCGAGGTCGACGGCTCGCCCGTGCGCTGCCTGGACGCCGAGGCCACGCGCGCGATGGTGCGCGAGATCGACGACCTGCGCAAGGCGAACGAGTCGCTCGGCGGGGT
The DNA here is from genome assembly GCA_963717665.1 of uncultured Solirubrobacteraceae bacterium. Classification (GTDB taxonomy): domain Bacteria; phylum Actinomycetota; class Thermoleophilia; order Solirubrobacterales; family Solirubrobacteraceae; genus Palsa-744. Next base: position 778,842 of record OY970348.1, on the reverse strand, counting down.
GTTCGAGGTGCAGGCGTTCGGCCTCGTGCCCGGGCTCGGCTCGCACGTCTCCTGGGAGGAGCGCATGGATGGGCGCCTGGCGATGGCGATCTGCTCGATCCAGGCCGTCAAGGGAGCCTCGATCGGCGACGCGTTCAAGATCGCTGGGCTGCCTGGCTCCCAAGCGCACGATGAGATCTACTACTCCTCCGAGCGAGGCTTCTACCGCGAGACCAATCACGCGGGTGGCCTGGAGGGCGGCATGACCAACGGCTTGCCGCTGATCGTGCGCGGCGCGATGAAGCCGCTGCCGACGCTGACCAAGCCGCTGCGCTCGGTCGACACCGAGACGCACGAGCCGGCACAGGCGCTGCGTGAGCGCACGGACTCGTGCACGGTGCCGGCGGCCGGCGTCGTCGGCGAGGCGATGGTGGCGTTCGTGCTGGCCGACGCCTACCGGCGCAAGTTCGGCGGCGATCACATCGATGACGTGCGCGAGGCTCTCCGTGCCTACACGGAGCGGATCGGATGGCTTCAGTAGCCGCGGCGCCGCGGCGCGCGCTGGTCCTGATCGGCTTCATGGGCGCGGGCAAGTCGACCGTCGCGGTCGAGCTCGCGCAGGCGCTCGGGGTGCAGGCGATCGACAGCGACGAGCTGCTGGCCGAGCGCTTCGGGCATTCGGTCGCGGAGGAGTTCGAGCGCGGCGGCGAGGCGTCGTTTCGCGGCGCCGAGGAGCAGCTCGTATGCGAGCTGCTCGACGCGGCGGCGCCGGGAGCGGTGATCGCGCTCGGTGGCGGCAGCATCCTTTCGGCGCGCGTGCGCACGGCGCTCGAGCCGCACGTGGTCGTGCTGCTCGACGTCGAGGCGGAGCGGGCGTGGGAGCGCGTCGCCGGCGCGAGTGCCGAGGCATTGCCGGGAGCGATGCAGCGTCCGCTGGCGCGCGACCGCGAGGCCTTCATGGCGCTGCACGCCGAGCGCAGCGAGCTCTATGAGCGCACGGCCGACGCGATCCTGCCGGCGCTCTCGCGCGGCGGCGCGGTGCGCGTGCTCGACGCGCTGCGCGCGCTGGCAGCCGCACCGCAGGGCACGCGCCTCTTGTGGGCGGCGAGTGCCTCGGGCGAGTACCCGGTGCTGATCGGGCGCGGGCTGATGCGCGCGCTCGGCACGGATGCCGGCCAGGAGCTGTGGCCGCTGGACCGCTCGCACTCGCGGCCGTTCCTCGTGACGGACGAGAACGCGGGCGCGCTCTACGGCGAGCAGCTGGGCGAGCTGGCCGGCACGATCGCGATCGTGCCGGGCGAGAAGACGCTGGCGACGGCCGAAGCGGTGTGGCGCGCGCTGGTGGCGGCGGGCGTCACGCGCGCCGATCACGTGGTCGCGCTCGGCGGCGGCGTCGTCGGCGATCTGGCGGGCTTCTGCGCGGCGACCTACCAGCGCGGCGTGCCGATCGTGCAGGTGCCGACGACGCTCGTCGCGCAGGTCGACTCGGCCTACGGCGGCAAGACCGGTGTCGACCTGCCGGAGGCGAAGAACTACGTCGGCGCCTACCACCAGCCGGCGGGCGTGCTCGTCGATCCGGCCACGCTGGAAAGCCTGCCGCCGAGAGAGCTCGCGGCGGGCTGGGTGGAGGTGCTGAAGACGGCGCTGATCGCTGGAGGAGCCCTGTGGGAGCGCGTGGCGGCGGGCGAGGATCTCGACGAGCACGTCGTGCTGGCGTGTGCCCGCACGAAGCTCGCGGTGGTCGCGGCAGACGAGCGCGACGCGGGGCGCCGTCAGGTGCTCAACCTCGGGCACACGGTCGGCCACGCGATCGAGACGGCGACGGGCTATCACCGCTACAGCCATGGCGAGGCTGTCGGGATCGGGCTGCTCGCGGCGCTGCGCCTGTCGGGCGCTGAGGCGCTGCGCGAGCAAGTGCGCGAGCTGCTGCTTGAGCGCGAGCTGCCGGTGAGCTTCGAGGGTGCGAGCGCGGAGGATGTCGTGGCGGCGACGGCGCGCGACAAGAAGCGAGTGGGCAAGGAGCTGCCGTTCGTGCTGCTGTCAGAGCCCGGGCAGGCCCGCCCGGGCTGTACGGTCGCCGAGGGTGAGCTGCGGGCGGCCGTCGCGGAGCTCGCGCAGCCGTGATGATGTCCTGACGATGACCGAGCCTGGCCGGCGCATAGAGGTGATGCACGGGGTAAACCTGGACCAGCTCGGTCGGCGCGACCCGGCCGTCTACGGCTCGCTGACGCTGGCGCAGCTCGAGCAGCGGGTAGCGGGGCGCGCGTCTGAGCTGGGTCTGCGCGTGAGCTTCTTTCAGTCAAACCACGAGGGCGCGTTCGTCGAGCGCCTGCATGCACTGCGCGAGGAGGCGGACGCGGTGATCCTCAACCCGGGCGCATGGACGCACTACGCGTGGTCGCTGCGCGACGCCCTCGAGATCGCGGGCGTGCCGGCTGTCGAGGTCCATCTCTCAGACGTGCAGGCACGTGAGCCGTGGCGGCGCACGTCGGTGATCGGCGAGCTTTGTCTGGCGACGATCTCGGGGCGCGGTGCGGACGGCTACGAGGATGCGCTCGCGCTGCTGCACGAGGAGCTCGACGGGCGCGCGCGATGAGCGCCGGTGCAGTCGCCGAGGTCGCACGTGTCGAGCGCCTCGCGGCGGCGCTGCGCGAGCGCGAGCTCGACGCGCTGCTCGTGGCGGCGCCGATCAACCTGCGCTACCTGAGTGGCTTCACGGGCAGCAACGGCCTCGCGCTGATCGCGGCGGGGGAGGGGGCCGAGCATCGCTTCTTCACGGACTTCCGCTACACGATCCAGTCGGCTTCGCAGGTTCCGCCGGCGTTTGCGCGCAAGCTCGTCACGGGCAGCCTGTTCGAGGCTGCCGCGGGCTCGCTCGATGCCTCGGGCGGCAAGCTCGGCTACGACGACGCGAGCACGACGGTCGCCGATCGCGCGCGCCTGGCGGCGGCGCTACCGCGTGGGTGGGAGCTGGTGGAGTGCGCGGGGGCCGTTGAGCGCTTGCGCGCGGTCAAGGACGAGGGCGAGATCGAGCGCATGCGCGCGGCGGCGGAGCTCGCCGACGAGGCGCTCGGGGGAGTGCTCGAAGCAGGTCTTGCCGGACGCTCTGAGCGCGATGTTGCGATCGAGCTCGAGCTGCGCATGCGGCGCCTGGGCGCCGAGGCGCCGAGCTTCTCCTCGATCGTCGCATCGGGCGCGCACGGGGCGCTCCCGCATGCCGAGCCGCGCGGGGAGGCGATCCCGCGCGACGTGCTCGTGACGATCGACTGGGGAGCTATGCACGAGGGCTACTGCTCGGACTGCACGCGCACGTACGCCACCGGTGAGGGCGTCTCGGCGCAGGCGCGCGAGATCTACGAGCTCGTACGGGGCGCCCAGGAAGCGGGCGTGGCGGCTGTTGAGGCCGGCCCGACGGGGCGCGACGTGGACGCAGTCGCGCGTGCGCTGATCGAGGCCGCGGGGCACGGCGAGCACTTCGGCCATGGGCTCGGCCACGGCGTGGGCATGGACGTGCACGAGGCGCCGCGCCTGTCGCGGATCGAAAGCGAGCAGCCGCTGCGGGCGGGCAACGTGGTGACGGTCGAGCCGGGCGTCTACGTGCCGGGGCAGCTAGGCGTGAGGATCGAGGACCTGCTCGTCGTGCGCGAGCACGGTCACGACATCCTCACTGGGCTCTCGAAGGACTTCACGGTCATCTGAGCGCGCTCGCCGACGCCCTGCCGGCGCCGCGGCAGTCGCATCGTCCATCCCGGCGCGAACAGGCGCAGGCCGAGCGCCAGCGCGAGCGGCAGAGACCAGGCGAGGAACAGCGCCGCCTGCAGGTCGGCGGAGCCGTGGGCGGGGAGCCACAGGAAATTGAGGTATGCGAGCACGGTGCAGCTTGCCGCCAGCACCGGGGCCCGTCTGCGCGGATCGCTGACCTCCCAGGTGAGCACGGCGAGCAGGAAGGGGAGCGTGTAGTAAGCGGTGTCCCACGTGTCGAGGACGCAGCGCAGCAGCATCAGCAACGCGAAGGCGAGCAGCGCAGTCGAGTGCGCAGTCGGTCCACGGCGACGCTCCCGCAGCCACAGTGCACCGCCGACGACGCCGCCGCAGATCAGGATCAGGGGATGGCAGATGGCGCTCGTCCAGCCCGGGCCGACGCGGTCGCCGGGCTGCGGCGGCGCGAGCGGACCGTGCGTGTAGGGGACATGGTGGCCGAGGAACCACCAGATCTGGCTTGGATGGAAGATCACACCGGCGGGGGTGGCGCTGGCGCGCGTGGCGGCGATGAAGCCGCCCGAGTGGGCAAATATCAGCGGAGCAAGCACGGCGCCGGCGGCTGCCGCGGCCGAGACCGCGCAGGTGAGCCGTCTGCGCGGTGGCAGGGCGAGCAGCACGGGACCGAACGCGAGCAGGGCCCACTCCTTGTTGGCAATTGCCAATCCGAGCGCGAGCCCGGCCCACAGTGGGCGGCGATCTGCGGCGAGCAGGATGGCAGCGATGCACAGACTGGCGCCCAGCAGCTCCTCTGGGTGGCCTACTTCCAGCGCGCGCAACGTGATCGGGTTAACGACGCAAATGGCCAGCGCGAGCAGCCGCACGGGACGCGGACGGCCTTCGCTGCGCATGCGCGCAACGAGGTAGGTACCCAGCAACGCGCCGGCGAGCAGGCAGGGCACGGCGACGGCGCGGTAGACGGCAAGCGCTCCGCCGCCCCACAGCCCGGGGATCAGCGCGAACGGCGCGCGCTCGACGAGCGAGCCGCCGTAGGCCGGAGCGAGCTGAAGGAACGCCGTGAGGTGTCCGTGCACGAGCGCTTCGAAGGACGGTCGCGACTCGGTTTCATAGTCGCTCCAAGCGAAGCTCTGCAGGCCGAGCCACGCGAGCAGCGCGCAGCCGGCAAGCGCCGCCAGGGCCCAGGGGGCGTTCTCGCGTGCGATGCGCCTCATGGGTTGGCATCGGTTGCGGCGGGGCGATGCTTGAGTGGCGCGGGGGGTCGTCCGTCGCGTCGGCGTCAGGTGCCGGATGGCGAATCAAGCATTGGCCAGCTCACCGAGCAGCGCCTGCGGCGTGAGGATCCCCACGCCGCGGTGCTCGCCGACGGGCAGCAGGTGCCGCCGGTCGCCCGACGCGACGATCGGAGCGCCGGCATCCACGGCGCACGCGAGGATCAAGTCGTCGTCGGGGTCGCCCGTGATCGACTCGGGCGTCGTCGTCGGCGCTGAGACCAGCTCACTCGCAAGCTCGTTCAGCAGGGCGGCGATATCACGCACACGCTCTGCCTCGAATCCGAGCTTCGTGCTCAAGACGCGCTCGAGCTCATCGAGAACCGGATCGGCGAGCACGAGCTCGATGCGACCTTCGATCACTGCCTCGACCACGCGGCTCGGGGGCCCGCCGGCGATGAAGGCGGATACGAGGACGTTCGTGTCACAGAGGACGCGCTGGGTCACGCCCGAGTCGAGCGCAGCTCATCGACCAGGCCCTCGACGTCTTCGGGACCGACTCCGAGAGCCTCCGCTCGGCTGCGTCCGTAGCGCTGGAGCTCGGCGAGGCGCTCGTGCTGCACGTGGCGGCGCAGCGCGTCGCGCACCACCTCGCTCTTGGTCTTGCCCGTGGCGCGGGCCAGAGCCTCGGCCTCGGCAGCGAGGTCATCGGGGATCGAGACGGAGAGCAGGCGAGACATATGAAATCATCATATCGTGCCCTCGGCTTGGTTCGAGGGAGCTTCAGTTCGTGAGCAACGTCGACAACCCGTCGCGATCGGGGACGACATGGGGAATCTCGGGAACGTCGGCAAAGCCGCTGTCGGCGGAGACGAGGGCGCGCAGCCCCGCGCGAGCCGTGCACACGGCGAGCACGGCGTCGAATGCGCCGAGTGCTCGGCTGCGCTCGAACAAGGCAAGCCCGGCGTTGAGATCGTCGATCGTCGGGCTCAGGAGGGGAGACAGCAACTCGGCATAGTCGCGTCCGAGCGAAGCGGCGTCGGCTCGATCGCGTCGTCGGGCGCGAACATGCACGAACTCCTGAATCACCTCGACGGTCGTCGTCGCCTCGATCTGCCGGTCTGCTACCGCCTCGATCAGTTTTCGACAGGGATCGCGCAAAGGGTGGTTTTGTCCCTTGGCGTAGACGAGGACGGTCGTATCGAGCAGGATCACGTGCGTCGGCCGCGCAGCGCGTCGAGCTCGTCATGCAGCGCAGCCGGCTCGGGAACCTGCATGTCGGGGGCCTCGAGCAAGCGCCGCCCAGCGGCGAGTCGCTGTACATCGGGCCTCGCCAGCCCACGGTCGATCGCCTCGCGCACGACGGTGGCGACGGACACGCCGCGTTCCTGCGCCACAGCAGAGATCCGCCGGTGGCGCTCGTCGTCGATCAGGATCTGCAGACGATGATCGAGTGACATGCTCATACTGTAGCATGTGCAGCCTATATTCCCCAAGTCAATAGGTCAATTCGACGCACCACGAACGATCCGCATGGGTGGGCTCCTATGATGCGGAGCCGTGGCCATCAGCACCAACCAATTCAAGAACGGCAACCACATCGAGGTCGATGGGACGATCTTCAAGATCCTCGAGTTCCAGCACGTGAAGCCGGGCAAGGGCGGCGCGTTCGTGCGCACGAAGCTGCGCAGGGCCTCGGACGGCAACGTGATCGACCGCACGTTCAGGGCTGGGGAGAAGTTCCGCGAGGTGCGCACGGAGGCTCGCAAGATGCAGTTCCTCTACGCCGACGGCACGGATGCACACATGATGGACACGCAGTCCTTCGAACAGATCGCGGTACCCGAAACGGCGATCGCGGAGGGGCTGCGCTGGACGCCGCCGAGTACCGAGGTTGACGTGCTGTTCATCGACGGTCAGCCGTCGGATCTGCAGCTGCCGAGCACGATCGACCTCGAGGTCACGCAGGCAGACCCGGGCGTACGCGGTGATACGGCCTCCGGCGGCGGGACCAAGCCGGCGACGCTCGAGACGGGGGCCGTGATCCAGGTGCCGCTGTTCGTCGAGCCGGGTCAGCGCATCCGCGTCGACACCCGCTCGGGCGAATACGTGGCGCGCGCCTAGCCATGCGTCGTTCCGAGCAGCGCCGGGCGGCGGTGGTGGCGCTCTATCAGCACGATCTCACCGGCCGCCCGCTGGCGCAGACATTCGCCTCGAAGGACTCGATCTTCGTACGCGCGCTGGCGCACGCAGCGGCCGACCGCGCGCCTGAGCTCGACGAGGTGATCGACCGCCACTCACACGGTTGGTCGGTGCAGCGGATCCAGCCGCTGGAGCGCAGCATCATGCGCGTTGCGCTGATTGAGATGCTGCACCCCGACGCGGTCCCCGGAGAGGAGCCGATCCCACCGGAGGGGGCGATCGAGGAGGCCGTGGAGAGCGCGAAGACGTTCTGCGGCGCGGACGCCCCGGCCTTCGTCAACGGCGTGCTCGGGGCAGTCCTCCGGGACGTGCGCGAGAATGCAGCGATCTGATGAGCAGCGCGAGCACAGAGCATCTCGACGATCTGATCGCCCGCCTGGAGCGCGCGGCCGAGCAGCTGCGTTCAGGCGAGCTCTCCCAGGATGCGGCGGCGAGCATGGTCGAGGACTGCGCGACGCTCGCCACGCAGGCGGCGTCGGAGCTCGAGGAGCTCACACGCGCCGAGGTCCAGGCTCCGCCGCCCGGTCAGGACACCCTGCTGTAGGGGTGCCCTGCCGCTCGTGAGCGCCACCTACCCAGAGAACCTGCGCGACGACGTCGAGCGCTACCTGGCCGAGCTGCGCTTCTCCGAAGAGGCGTTGACGTCGGGCCTCGAGGAGGCGATGCGCTACTCGCTGCTGGGCGGGGGCAAGCGGATCCGCCCAGTGCTGGCGCTCGCGACGGCACGCGCTGTCGGAATGGAGCCGCAGGAGGTGATGCCGCTCGCGGCGGCGCTCGAGCTGGTGCACACCTACTCGCTGATCCACGACGACCTGCCGGCGATGGACGACGACGCGCTGCGCCGCGGCCAGCCGACGTGCCACGTGAAGTACGGCGAGGGCGCGGCGATCCTGGCCGGCGACGGCCTCTACGCGGAGGCCTTCCACCATCTGCTCACCCACCAGCGCTCGGCGCCCGAGCGAGTGCTGCTCGCCGCGGCTGAGCTGGCGGCGGCAACGGGCGTCAACGGCATGGTCGGCGGCCAGTACGTGGACGTCGAGGGGGGTGCGCCCGCCGGGGGCGCCTCGCTGCGGCGCTTGCACGAGCTGAAGACCGGACGGCTGATCGGTGCCTCCGTGCTGTGCGTACTACTGTTGGGAGGGGTCGCGGATGGACCTGCGGCCGTCCCCCTTCGTCTTTTTGCCTCGGAGCTCGGAGTGTTGTTTCAGATCGTGGACGACATACTCGATGTGACGGGCACGGACGACGCCCTTGGAAAGCCGCGAGGCAGCGATGAGCGTCATGGCAAGCAGACATACGTGAGCGAGTTCGGGATCGACCGCGCCAAAGAACTGGCGGCTGAATCGCATGCCACGGCGGTGCGGGCGCTGAGCGAAGCGGCCGAGCGCACCCCCGCGGCCGCCGTCGTCGGCGCCGGCGCCGGCGCGCAGCGCGACCAGCACGGCGAGCAGGCGACGGACGAGCTTGAACGGATCGCCGACTTCATCTACACGCGAACCTCATGAGCCGAAAGCAGAAGCCCGCAAGCGAGGAAAGGCTGCTCGACCGAATCGAGGGCCCGCAGGATCTGCGCGGGCTCTCCGAGCAGGAGCTGCAGACGCTCGCGCAGGAGGTGCGCACGCACATCATCGACACGGTCGGTGAGATCGGCGGCCACTTCGGCGCGAACCTCGGTACTTGCGAGCTTGCGGTGGCGCTGCACTCGGTGCTGGACTCGCCGACGGACAAGATCCTCTGGGACGTCGGGCACCAGGCCTACCCGCACAAGATCCTCACCGGGCGGCGTGATCGCCTGGCGACGATCCGCCAGTACGACGGGCTCGCGCCGTTCTGCTCGCGCGAGGAGTCAGAGCACGACATCATGGGGGCGGGGCACGCCTCCACGTCGATCGGCTACGCGGTGGGGATCAAGGAGGGCATGCGCCATCTGCAGGGCGAGGCCAATGGCAAGGTCGTCGCGGTTATCGGTGACGGGGCGATGACTGGCGGCGTGGCCTTCGAGGCGATCGGTCAGGCCGGCGGCCTGGGCACCCCGATGGTGGTTGTGCTCAACGACAACGGCATGTCGATCGCGCCGAACGTGGGGGCGCTCTCGCGCTACTTCAACCGCGTGCGCCTGAACCCGAAGCTGTGGCACGCGCGTGCGGGCGTCGAGGGTGGCCTCGCGCGCCTGCCGGGCGGTATCGGCTCGGCCTTTGAGCGGCTCGGACCCCAGCTGAAGGAGTCGATCAAGGCGTTCTGGGCGCCGGGCCTGTGGTGGGAGGAGCTGGACTGGGCCTACATGGGCGTGATCGACGGGCACGACGTGCACGCGCTGCGCGAGGCGCTGAAGGAGGCACTGGCGGCCGAACGCCCGGTCGTCGTGCATATCGCGACGGTCAAGGGCAAGGGCTTTGCCCCGGCGGAGGACGGCGGCCTGGAGGGCATGGAGCAGTGGCACGCTGCGAAGCCGAAGTCGATCACGAACGGGCTCCCGACGGTTCCCTCGGCGCGTTCGAACCGAATGACCTCGAAGGCCGCGAAGCGCACGGCGCCGCAATACACGCAGGTCTTCGGCGAGGCTCTGGTGCGCGAGTGCGAACGCGACCAGCGCGTGGTCGGGGTCACGGCGGCGATGAACTCGGGAACGGGGCTGAGCATCCTGCAGAAGGCGATGCCCGAGCGCTACTTCGACGTGGGCATCGCTGAGCAGCAGGCGATCCTGTTCGCATCGGGCCTGGCGCTCGAGGGCGCAAAGCCGGTGGCGGCGATCTACTCGACCTTCCTGCAGCGGGCCTACGACCAGATCGTGCACGACGTGTGCCTGCAGAAGCTGAACGTCGTCTTCGCGCTGGACCGTGCCGGCTTGGTCGGCGATGACGGCCCTACGCACCACGGAGCGTTTGACATCGCCTACCTGCGCTGCCTGCCGAACATCGTGCTGATGGCCCCGCGCGACGAGGCGATGCTCGTGCACATGCTGCGCACGGCGCTGCTCTTCGACGGCCCGATCGCACTGCGCTACCCGCGCGGCGAGGGTACAGGCGTGGCGCTGCCGCAGGAGCCGCACACGATCGCGATCGGCACGGGCGAGATCCTGCGCGAGGGCGGCGCGAGCGAGACCGCCGGCCGTCGCGTGGCGCTGATCGGCTACGGCAGCGGCGTCGGCAAGTCGCTGGCGGCCGCAGAGGAGCTCGCGGCCGGCTCGGATCTCTCGGTGACGGTCGTCGACGCGCGCTTTGCAAAGCCGATCGACGCAGGCCTGATGGCTCAGCTCGCGGCAGAGCACGACCTGCTGGTGACGGTCGAGGAGGGCGTCCTGGCCGGCGGCTTCGGCTCGGCCGTATGGGAGACCCTGAACGAGACAGGCGCGACGCCGCGTATCCTGCGCGTGGGCCTGCCCGACCGCTACGTCACGCACGGCAAGCCGGCGCTGCTGCACGAGGAGATCGGCTTCACGCCTGAGCGGATCGCCGAACGGGTCGCGGCGGCGATCTCAGATCGCCAGTCGGCGATCGTCGGCGCCTGATCGGCCTACCCCGGTTCGCGCATACCGCTCCGTGCCCGCGACGGCACACGACGCTGGCACGCCGACGATGGGCACAGACCCGGGACGGCGGACCGATCCGGGCTTTAAATGAAACGGCCCGCTGGGGAGGCGGGCCGTTTCGAGGGAGGAGGGATGCTGCAGTACTGCAGTGCTGCGGGGTACGCTCAACATGATGGGGGCAGCAGGCGACGCCATCTGTGACCTTGCGCACAGATCTCCGCCGGATCCGCGCCCGGTGGAATTCGTTCGCGTCGAGAACCCCACATGTGCAAGGGTTTTGCAGCAATGGGGAAGCGACGTCTCGATGCGCTGCTCGCCGAGCGGGGCCTGTTTCCCTCGCGCAGCCGCGCGGCTGCGTCAGTGATGGCGGGTGAGGTGCGCGTCGGCGTTGCAGAGCGCCGCGCGCAGAAGCCGGGCGAGCTGATCGATGATGCCGAGCAACTGCACGTCGAGCAGGGCCCGGCATACGTTTCGCGCGGCGGCGTCAAGCTGGCGAACGCCCTCGATGCCACGGGGCTCGAGGTGACCGGGTGCCGTGCGCTCGACGTGGGTGCCTCGACGGGCGGCTTCACCGACTGCCTGCTGCAGCGGGGCGCGAGCGAGGTGATCGCCGTCGACGTGGGCTACGGCACGCTTGCGTGGAGCTTGCGCAACGATTCACGCGTGACGGTGCTCGAGCGCACGAACGCCCGCTCGCTGGAGCCGGCGATGCTGCCGTTCGTGCCAGATCTAGCCGTGATCGACGTCTCGTTCATCTCGCTCGAGAAGGTGCTCGGCGCAGTCTTGGGCTGTCTTGCGGCCGGCTATGACGCGCTCGCGATGATCAAGCCGCAGTTCGAGGTCGGTCGTGAGCGGATCGGCAAGGGGGGCGTCGTACGCGACTCCGAGACGCGCCGGGCGGCGCTGCTCGCAGTTGGCCGGGCTGCGCTGTCGCTCGGCGCCGGCGTCGTCTCCTACAGCTCCTCGGGCCTGCCCGGGCCGAAGGGCAATCGCGAGACGTTCCTATGGCTGACCGACCCGGCAAATGCGAGCGACGGGCGCCGCGGCGAGATCTTCACCGAGGCGCGCGCGCCCGAGCTCGAGCGCCTGGCACGAGAGGTCGAGCCGTGAGGGAGTTCACCGTGCTCACCCACCGGCGCCCTGAGGAGACGACGCCCGCCCTGAAGCGCCTGGCCGAGCTCGCGGCGCAGGCCGGCGTGAACTTGCGCCTGGACGAGCGCGAGACACAAAGGCACGGCCTAACGGGCGGTTCCGGGCCTCGAGCTCGACGCACCGCTGAAGGAGGACGTCGAGCTGTGCATCGCGCTCGGCGGCGATGGCACGATCCTGCGCGCACTGCGTCTCTACAGGGGCACCGACGTACCGGTCTTCGCGATCAACTTCGGTGAGATCGGCTTCCTCGCGACGGTCGAGCCGGACGAGCTCGAGGAGGGGATGCGCCGAGCCATCGAGGGTGATTTCGAGCTCTTGCGCCTGCCGGCGATCGTGCTCGACGGGGATGGCCTGGGCTCGCCGGCTGAGGCGAGCGCGCGTGCAGCCGCCTCAGAACGCGCGCAGGACGTCGAACGACCCGGGCTGTCCGGCCAGGCGGCGGTCAACGACGTGGCGATCCACCGCAAGGTCGGCGAGCGCATAGCCGAGCTCGCCTACGAGATCGAGGGCGAGGAAGTGGGCAGCGTGCGCTGCGACGGGCTCGTCGTCGCCACCCCCGCGGGGTCGACGGGCTACAACCTGGCCAACGGTGGCCCCGTGATGGCGTGGGGCGTCGAAGGCTTCGTCGTCTCGTTCATCGCGCCGCACTCGCTGACGGCGCGTGCGCTGGTGGTCGCGCCCGGCGACAGGCTGACGATCCACAATCGCTCGGACGAGCCGCTCGACGTGGCGCTCGACGGCCGTCCGGCCGGTGAGATCGTGGCCGGCGGGACGATCGACGCGCGCTTCGTCGGTGAGATCGGCACGATCGCCCAGCTCCCCGGAAGCTCCTTCTACCTGCGCCTGCGCGAGAAGTTCGGTCGGCTGGCGAGCTGAGTCGCGTCAGGCCGACCGGCCCGACGTCTCACCTCGGCGAGGCCGTGTTGCGCGCGGCGACCTTTTGCCTCAGGCGACTTTGGCGCTCGGACCGTGCTGCACGACGGGGGCGGGCCCGTGCTCGGTCGCGCCATCACGGTGCATCGAGTTCATGAACTCGTCGAGCTGCTGGCGCGCAAAGCGGCGCTGACCGCCTGGCGTGCGATAGCAGGCGATGTGCCCGGCATCGGTCCAGCGACGAATCGTCGCCAGCGAGACGCCCAGATAGCTCGCCGCCTGCGAGCTCGTGAAGACGAGCTGGCGGCCGTTGCGGGGGAGAGTGGCGCTGGTGGTCATTGGTTCGCCTGTCGGTAGGTGTCGTGGCGGGAAAGGTCGGCTCGTTTGCGAGCGTGCCCGTCCTCGCTGGCTGTTTCGGCATCTGCTCCGGATGAGTTGAGCGCCGCAGAGCTTTGTGGACCTTTGATCGATCGCACGGTGGGCTGATCTGCCGGTATCGCCCACGAATACTGGGCGCAAGCGAGATGATTTGTCTGCAGAGCGCCGGTTTCGGCGCGATGCAAGGCCGCTCGAATGTCCTGCAATTGCAATCATTCGTGCACAAAGCTACGCAGACTGGACTTTTCGCCTAATCCTTCGCTATTCTTGACTGAACCTACTCAAAGGTTGCGGATTTCCTATGGATGGAGCCAGAGGGGTGCCGCCTCGCAAACGCCCATACGGGCCCAAGCGAAGGAGACCTATCGTGCGTTGGAACCACTAGAGCTGTTTCTTAGGTCGCACAGCGACCGGATTTGAGGGCGTCGTGACCCGACTACGGGATGCGGCGCCCTCGTCTTTTTCAGCAGCAGCAGCTCGGGTTCAGTTCAGCAGCGGCTGCGCGAACGTCTGAGCTCGCCTACCGAAGGCGAGCTCCTCCTCGAAGCTGGCGTCGTCGCCTTCGGCTGCGCGCATCGGGCCATCGTTCTCGAGCATCTCCACGAACGCGTTGACCATCTCGGCGTCGAGTTGGCGACCGGCGACGCGGCGCATCTCGGTCATCGCGTCCTGCGGAGTCCTCGGCGAGCGGTAGGAGTCACGCGCCGTGAGCGTGTCGTAGGTGGAGCAGACCGCGATCATGCGTGAGATCAGCGGGATCTCGTTGCCGATCAATCCCGCCGGGTAGCCGCTGCCGTCGACGTGCTCGTGGTGGTAGAGGATCGCGTCGGCGACCGGCCCGTAGCCGTCGAGCCGGCCCACCAGCGTGGCACCGTCCTGCGGGTGGCGGCGGATCACCGCCCAGTCCTCGTCGGAGAGCACCTCGGCGTGAAGAATTCGGTCGGGCAGCGCGAACTTGCCGATGTCGTGCAGCAGCCCTGCCGTGTGCGCGAGGTCCTGTTCGTTCTCGTCGCTTCCGATCGCCTCGGCCAGCCTGCGCGCGTAGCGGGCCACGGCGGCGGCGTGGCGCGCGGTCGATTTGTCTCGCAGCGCGAGTGTCTCGACCAGCGTCGAGAGCACGCCAAGCTGCAACGAGGCGAGGTGGATCGAGCGCGCTTCGAGCTGATCGGCGCGATCCTCCGAGCGCAGCAGCGCCACCATCAGGTACTGGAAGATGCCGATCACGAGCACGGCGGCGATCAGTGCGGCGAGCCCGAGCTTGACGTAGGCCACGGCGAGCACCGCCGTCAGCGCCCCGGCGGCGACCTGCCCGGGGAGCATCGGCACGAACAGTTCCTGGACCTGCTGCAGCAGGCGGCGGTTTTCGATGATCCGGTTGTCGAGCGCGATCACCGCGAAGTTAAGTGCATTGGTCACGAGGAACACGCCGAAGACGACCAGCCCGAAGGTGATGCCGCGGGCGAGTCCGTTGCTCGGATCGTGAACGTTGCCGATCAGCGCCTGCACGATCAGCCCGCCGACGAGCGGGCAGACGGCGAAGCTCGACAGGTTGCCCAGCCAGTGCGCCGGTGAGAGTCGGCGGCGGGCCGAGATGAAGATCGCCGCGAGCAGCGCGATCGCCACGGCGGGCGCTGGGCCAAGCAGGCTCATCGCCAGCACCTGCGCAACGAAGCCGGCCGAGAGGTTCTGGCCGCGAATCGTGAACTGCAGGCCTTGGCCACCCAGCGACAGCGCGCCGAGCAGCACCACGAGCCACAGTGGATCCCATTCGCTTGCCTGGGAGACCAGCGTGGCCAGCACGAGCGAGGCCGCCAGCAGGAGCGCCTCGGCGGCGAAGAACGTGCGGATTGCCTTATTGCTCGACATGGAGAGGTTTCCTCAGTCCTTAACGGCTACGAGCGCGTCGTCCTTAAGGGGATGGGGGGGCGGCTGGACGCTCCGGCGGCGTCGTCCCAGCGGTCCATTTCCGCCGCCGGCGATCGCCCTTCGCGTTCAGCCCTGCGTCATCGCGCCGCTGGAGCCGACGTGCGAGGAGCGCGCCGCCGTGGCCTCGGCGGCCTCCGCGGACAGCCGCTCGACGGAGGGCTCGTCCTCGGGCTGCGTGGCTGCCGACGCTTGTGCCGGGACGCCGGCGTCGGTGTTGATTCTCAGGAATGCGATCGTGCTCAACGTTGCGCCGACGCCCGCTACGAAGAAGGCTGTGCGCGGAGAGCTCAGCGCCGTCAGGGCGCCACCGAGCGAGAAGCCCACGGCCGGAGCTATCGCGCCGACCGATTCGACAGCGCCCATGATCCGGCCCTGCAGTGCGCGCGGCGTGAGCTTCTGCACGGAGCTGATCAGCGAAGCCCATTGCACGCCGTTGCCGAGGCCGCCGACGAGGCCGATCAAGCAGGCCACGAGCAGTCCCGGCGCGAGCGCCCAGCCGATGTAGGAGAGGCCGACGGCTAGCGTCGCCGCGCTCAGCAGGAGTCGCAGCGAGCGGTCGATCGAGCGTGCGAAGACGATGCTGCCGATCGCGACCCCGAGGCCCCACGTGCCGACCAGCACGCCGTAGCCCGCGTCGCCGGCATCCAGGCTGAGCTTGGCGTAGGCGACCTCGACGGGTCCCGAGACGGTGAAGAAGGTCAGCGCGATCGCCTGCGTGATCAGCAGCCGGCGCAGGTTGGGGGCTCCCTTGATGTGCGTCAGCGCTGCGCGCAGGCGCTCCTGTACCGAGGCTGTCTCGGCGTCCTCGACGTGCGGGCGAAGGTTCATCACGATCGCTCCGCAGGCGAGAAAGCTGACGACGTCGATGATCAATGCCGTCGAGGCTCCGAAGGCCGGGACCGTCAGCCCCGCGAGCGCCGGGCCGAGCGTGAAGGTGATCGCAAAGCCCACGTTCATTGCCGCATTGGCCACGCGCTCGGCCTCTTGCGCGGCCTGCTCGCGCTCCTGCTCGTCTGCCCCTAGCGTCGCCACCGACTCGCGCGCGCAGTTCGCCGCGGCCGCGCGCAGGAGTGCGCTGGCGGCCAGCGCCGCCGTGCCGTCGACGGCCACGAGCACGAGCACGAGCGGCAGCGAGAAGTGAGAGGAGACGACGAAGGCCAGGCCGCCCGTGACGACCGCCTCGAACAGATACAGGCCGCTCAGGCTCGAGGGTGCGGAGGTCGACTCCACGCGCGCCACGAGCGCCGGCACGAGAAAGGCCGAGAGCACCTGGCTGCCGACGAGCAGGGCCGCCACGGCAAGCGCGCTGTGGGTTTGATCGAAGACGACGATCGAAAGCGCGACATAACCGAACCAGGTGCCGAACCGGTTGATCGTGTACGCGAACACGATCCGCCGCAGACGGCGAGAGCGCGGCAGCTGGGGCATACGGCAACGCTAACGGTTGCCGCCAAGGGGATCGAGGCGTGCAAGGCGCTCCCCAGATTTCCCCCGCAGATGCGTGCCGAGCGGTCTCGCTGGGAGCGAACGGGCGGCTGGCGTGCGCCGCCGTCTCAGGCGGCGCAGGCGGTCGCGTCAACGCTCACGACCGGGAGGGCCGGGTTGCGGTGCGCGAGCATCTGCATGAGCGACTCGGCAGGGACTTCGTCGAGCTCGCCGCTGAGCACGACCATGCTGCTCTCGGCCGCGCGCGCAAGAACCTCCCACAGCGCTCCTGCCTGCCTGAAGGTCGTCCCTCCGGGCATCGTCCGGCGTAGGTCGCTGAGCACCGCCTCGCGATCGCCGGCCTCGCCCCCCGCGAGGAGGATCGAACGCGGCGCGGCCGCTTGTTCGGGCGTTGCCTGCTGAGTGGGCTGGGTGGCGGATTCGAGGCTGTCGCGGCGACGCTGCAGGCTGCCCGTTTTGGGCAGCAGGCGCAGCTTCGGTCCTTCGAAAGCAGCGGCCTTCTGGATGGCTAGGGTGGTCATGTACGACATGATGAGACCTCTTCAGCCGTTTCTCTGACGTCTGGACGGTGCTGATCGTGTCGTCCCAAAGGTGCAGACTCGTGTCGTCCCGAAGGACCGACAGGATCGGTCTTGACGACCCGATACGGTGTCCGGCATGGAGGAAGCCGCCGCGGGGGTTGATCGTCCGATAGACGTGATCATCGCCGACGATCACACCGTCGTACGCGATGGCATCCGTGCCGTGCTCGAGCGCGAGAAGGGCGAGTTCCGCGTCGTCGCCGAAGCCGCCGACGTGCCCGCGACGGTCCGTGAAGTGCGCGAGCACAAGCCCGATCTGCTGACGCTCGATCTGACGATGCCCGGCGGTTCGAGCCTCGCCGCGCTGCCGTCGTGCTTCATCGCGCACCCCACGCTCGCCGTCGCGATCCTGACGATGCGCGAGGATCCCGAGTACGCGCGCCAGGCGCTGCGGGCGGGAGCGCGCAGCTACGTGCTGAAGGAGGCCGAGCCGGCCGAGCTGCTTCAGGCCTTCCGTCTGGCCGTCTCCGGCGGCAGCTACCTGCATCCGCGGCTCGGCGCCCTGATGGCCACCGGCGAGGAAGGCTCATCCGACGGCGTCGTGCTGAGCGAGCGCGAGCGAGAGGTCGTCAGGCTGATCGCAAACGGCTACACCAACCCGCAGATTGCCGAGGAGCTGCATGTCGCCGAGCGCACCGTGAAGACCTACCGCGCCCGTGCGATCGAGAAGCTCGGCTTCTCCTCTCGCGCCGAGATCACCGCCTACGTGCGGCGCATCGGGCTCGCCGAGTAGCAACCGCGCTCGCGGCCGGCGCCGGGGCCCGCGCGATGCGCTAGCCGCGGCTCGCCCAGCCCAGGAGTCGCTAAAGCGGGGCTTCGGCGGCCTGCATGGCCTCGGCCGAGGGCCGTCCGGCGAGCGGCACCACCAGTCGGACCCTCGTGCCGCGCTCCGGCGCTGGTCCGAACTCGAGCTCGCCGCCGACGAGCTCGGCGCGCTCGCGCATCCCGCCCATGCCGAAGCCGCCCTCCAGGCCGTCGCCCCGCGGGCCCAGGCGCTCCGCGCCCGGAAGGCCTTTGCCGTCGTCGGTCACCGACGCTCTGATCACGCCACCGCTCTCGGCCACGCTGACCACGGCCTTCGTGGCTTCGGCGTGGCGGCTGACGTTCGTCAGGGCCTCCTGCACGATTCGATAGACCGTGCTCTCGAGCTCCGCGTCCAGGCGCCTGCCGTCCTGCTGGCCGAGCTCGACCTGAACCTGCACGTCGAGCCCGTCGATCGCCTGCGCACGCCGGGCGAGCGCCTCCAATGCGGCCGCGAGGCCGAGCTCGTCGAGCGCCGCCGGTCGAAGCTCGGTGATCAGGTGGCGCAGGCCATCGATCTCGTTGCCGAGGCCGTCGAGCACCATGTCGACCGCCTCGCGCAGCGCTGTCGGATCGTCGATGTCGCGCGCGTTGGCCAGGCGCAGCTTGAGCGCCCCCATGCCCTGGATGCTCTCGTCGTGGATCTCGCGCGCCCAGCGTGTGCGCTCGCGCTCGCGTGCCTCCATGCCGTAGCGGAGTCTTTCGATCTCGACCGAGCGCTCGGCCGCCAGACGCTGCGCGACGCTCGTCGCGAAGGCCTGCAGTGCGTCGCGGTCGGGCCCGCGAAATCCCTTGTCCGTGCGCAGCGCGATCACCATTCCGCCGCCCTGGCCCTCCATGCTGAGCGGCTCGACCAGCGCCGCGCGCACCTCGACGCCCAGCTCGTGCAGCCAGAGGGCGTCCCGGCCCCGGGGCCGCTCGAGCGCCACCGGCTGGCCGGAGGCGAACAGCTCGCCGAGCGCGCTGCCCTGCACAGGCACGATCCGCACGCGCACGGTCGAGCTGCCGGCGGAGGCTGCGACGCGCAACTCGCCGCGCTCCTCGATCACCACGAGCAGTGTGTCGGCGTCGAGCAGCGCGAGGCCTCGGTCGGCCATCAGGCGCAGCAGCCAAAGCTCAGATCCTGTGAGCACTGGCTTGATTATGCAGGTCCGGGCGGCCGTCCAAGCACGGGTGGCGAGGAGCCCGGTAGTCCGGGCCCCGGCTCCACGCCGTTGCCGCGGCGCGCCGCCAGGCGCGCTTGTTCCAGTAGTTCCTCGGCTCCCAGATTTTCGTGCCAGGCGGCGAGGCCGACGGAGATACGAAGCGGCCGTCGCGCCCCTTCGGCTTCGACCTTGATCGTGCGCAGACGCTCGAGTACGCGGCGGGCGACGATCTCCCCGCGCGGCCCGTCGGCGCCCGGCAGGATCAGCAGCAGCTCGCCGTCGGCAGGACGTCCGACCCGATCGAAGCCGCGCACCTGGGTGGCCAGCGTTCTGGCGACGTAGGCCAGCGTCTCCTCCGAGAGCTCCTCGCCATGCTCGCGAGCGAGCTCCTCGAGATTGCCGATCCTCACCAGCAGGCAGCTGAGCTGCGTCTCGTGGCGTTCGGCGCGGCTGATCTCCTCCTGCAAGCGCTCCTGTAGATCCTCGGCGGACAGGCAGAGGACCCGCTCGGTGGGCGGTCCTGGAGTCGGATTGTTGTCGCTGGCAGCCATGCCTCGTGCGGACGTGTGGTGGGGCGCACGCACGATCTGCGGCGCCCGCGTCGCCACAGGTTACGGTCCTTATCGTCAGCCGGAAGCGACCCCTACAGTGTCGGGCGTCGGTTCGCGCGCGAGCACTCCCGTGGCCGCTCGTGCCCCGGTTGGGAGCGGCGCGGTCGCGAGATCCGTCGGCGGGCACTGGTACACCTGCCCGATGCTGTCTGAGCTGCGCGTCGAGAACCTGCTGTTGATCGAGCGGGCCGCAGCTGCGCCTCGCGCCGGGTCTGAACGTGCTCACCGGCGAGACCGGCGCCGGCAAGACCGTGCTCGCGCACGCCCTCGACCTGCTGCTCGGCGGGCGTGCGCGCCCGGGGATCGTGCGCCCCGGCGCCGAGGAGGCCTACGTCGAGGGGGTCTTCGAGCTGCCGGCAGCGCTGCCGGAGCAGTTCGCCGAGCGGCTGCCCGCGGACGCCGGGGAGATCGTGCTGGCGCGGCGCGTCGGGTGCCGACGGGCGCACGCGTGCCTACCTGAACGGACGCGCCGCGACGGTCGGTGAGCTGCGCGATCTGGGCGGCGCGCTGATGTCCTTCTACGGCCAGCACGAGCACCGCAAGCTGACGATCGCCGCCGCGCAGCTGGAGCTGCTCGACGAGCTGTGCGGCGCCGAGCAGGCGCTAGCGGCTGCGTGCGTGCGCCGAGGCATACGCCGAGGTGCGGCGCCTGCAGCGAGCGCCTGCAGGAGCTGCGCGAGCTCGCCGGCGCGCGCGAGCGCGAGCTCGACCTGCTCGAGTTCGAGCTCGCCGAGATCGACTCGGCGGCCCCGAGCGAGCAGGAGCACGACGAGCTGCTCGCGCGGCGCGAGCGAGTGCGCCGCGCCGATGCGCTGTGCTCGGCGGCCGGCCTCGCCGCCGAGGCGCTCGGCGGCGACGGTGGAGATGGCGGGGACGGCGCGGGACTGGGTGGCCGCCTCGCGCAAGCTGGAGTCGGCCTCGATGCCCTGCAGGGCATCGATCCGCGCGCTCGACGCGTCTTGCCGAGCGCCTGCGCGCGCTCAGCGATCGAGTCCGACGATCTCGCGGTCGAGCTGCGCGCCTACGCCGAGGGCTCGCAGAGGGCGAATCCTCGGAGGGCGAGCTGACGCTCGACGGGATCGAAGAGCGTCTGGCGGCGCTCGAGCGGCTGATGCGCAAGCACGGCGGCAGCGATCGAGCGTGTGCTCGAGCATGCGTGTCGCTGCGCGGGCGCGGCGCGACGAGCTGGCGGGCGCCGAGGACGCGCTGGAGGAGGCAGGTGAGCTTCACCGCCGAGCGCTGAGGTGCTCGACGAGCAGGTCGCTGGCGCTGCGCAGCGCGCGCGAAGCGGCCGCGCCGCTGCTCGAGCGCGGCGTGCGCGAGCAGCTCGCCGCGCTGGCGATGGCCGACGCGTCGTTCGAGGTCGCGCTCGCCCCGCGCGAGGCCGGGGCCGGCGGGCGGCGACGCGGTCGAGTTCCTGATCGCGCCGAACCCCGGCGTGCCGGCTGGGCCGCTGCGCGAGATCGCCTCGGGCGGCGAGCTCTCGCGGGTGATGCTCGCGCTCGTCACGGCCGGCGCGCGAGCGCTGCCGGCCGGCAAGCGCACGAAGGGGCGGCGCTCGGCGGAGGGCGAGCCCGCGCGTTCGAGACGCTCGTCTTCGACGAGATCGACGCCGGCATCGGCGGGCACGCGGCACGCGCCGTCGGCGCGCGGCTGCGGGAGCTCGGCCAGACCCGTCAGGTCCTGTGCATCACCCATCTGCCGCAGATCGCCTCGCTCGGCGACCGTCACTTCTCGATCGTCAAGGACGACTGCCGACGAGCCGGCGCGCACGACGCGTCGTGCAGCTGGCCGAGCGCGAGGTCGTCTCCGAGCTCGTGCGGATGCTCGGCGCCGACGCCGACGATGCTGCCGCGCGGCGTCACGCGCGGGACCTGCGCAGCGCCGCCTGAGCAGGCGTTTCAGCCCTTGCACCGGGTGCGCCCGACGCCTGCGCGCGTTACTCTCGCAAGGATGGCCTCGACGCGACCGAGCCCCTCCGTGCCGGTTTCCGACGGTGCGCTCACGCCGGTGACTCGCCCGATCGTCCCGTCCGAGCGGCGGATGGTTGCGCGCACGGTGAGCGGCCCGGTCCGCTCCGGGCGGCGCACGAAGCTGCTCGTCAAGCACCTCGTGCGCGGCGACATCGCGATCATCGACCACGCGACATCGACCGCGTCTCGGCCGAGGAGCTGATCGCGGCGCGGCGTCGGCGGCCGTGCTCAACTGCCGTCGCCTCCTCGATCGGCACCTATCCGAACTGGGCCCGCAGCTGCTCGTCGAGGCGGGCATCCTGCTCGTCGACCTGCCCGACGACGCGCTGTTCGACGTCGCTCGACGACGGCGACCCGTCGTCGTCGTCGCGAAGGGCCGGCCGAGGGATCACCGGCGAGGTGCTGTGCAAGGGGCAGCTGCTCGCACGCGGCGCGGTGCTCGGCCTCGAGCGCGTGCGCGCCGAGACGGAGGAGCGTCGGCGCGAGATCGGCGAGGCGCTCGAGCGCTTCGCGCACAACACGATCGAGCACATGCGCGAGGAGCGCGAGCTGCTCGCCGGGCGGATCGAGCTGCCGCGCTTCGACACCGACTTTCGCGATCGCTCGACGCTCGTCGTCGTGCGCGGCGTCGACCACCAGCGCGACCTGCGCGCGCTGCGGCCGTTCATCCGCGACATGCGCCCGGTGATCGTCGCCGTCGACGGCGGCGCCGACGCGCTGCTCGAGGAGGGGCTGAAGCCGGACATGATCGTCGGCGACATGGACTCGGCCGGCGAGACGCGCGCTGCGCTGCGGCGCCGAGCTCGTCGTGCACGCCTACCCCGACGGCCGCGCTCCCGGCCGCGAGCGCCTCGAGGAGCTCGGGCGTCCCGTTCAAGCTCGTTCCGGCGCCGGGCACGAGCCAGGACGTCGCGATGCTGATCGCCGCCGAGAAGGGCGCACGGCTGATCGTCTCCGTCGGCTCGCAGTTCAACCTCGTCGAGTTCCTCGACCGCAACCGCGAGGGCATGTCCTCGACGTTCCTCACGCGGCTGCGCATCGGCGAGATCCTCGTCGACGCCAAGGGCGTCAGCCGCCTCTACCGCCCGCAGCCCGGGCTGACGCCGCTGCTCGTCGTGATCGCGCGCCGGGCTGATCGCGCTGATCGCGGTCGTGTGGATGACGCCCGGCGCTGCGCGACGTCGCCGACCTGCTCTGGCTGAAGCTCCAGCTGCTGCTCGGCGGCTGAGCGCCGCTCCCACGTTCCGATGTTCGACTTCCGCTACCACGCGCTCTCGCTCGCCGCCGTCCTGCTCGCGCTCGCCGTCGGCGTGCTGATCGGCGTGGCGATCGGCGACTCCAACCTCGTCTCCTCGGCCAAGAGCGGGATCGTGCGCGACCTCAGCTCGGAAGTCAGCGACGCCCAGCACCAGGCCGAACAGCTGCGCTCGCAGCTTGCGCAACGAGGAATCGCTTCGCGAGCGACCTCTATCCGATCGCCGTACACGGTCTGCTCAGCGGCCAGGAACGTCGGGCTCGTGTTCCTCGGCAGCGCCTCCAACGGCGTCAATGGCTACGTGCGCGAGGCCGTCACGCAGGCGGGCGGCGACCTCGCGACGGTCGTCGCCGTGCGCGAGCCGCTCGACCTGGCCGGGATTGGGCGGCTGGCCGAAGGAACGCGCTTCGCCGGGCTCGCTCCCACCCCGAGGAAGCCGAAGCCGCCGAAGCGGCCGAAGCCGGCGAAGGCACTACGAGCACCGGAACGGGCACCATCGGCACGACCGGCGGCGAAGGCGCCCGCAGCGCCGCCTCGGTGAATTGCTCGAAGACTTCGGCACGATCGTCGGCAAGCAGCTCGTCAGCGGTGGCGCCCAGGTCGATCGCGAGCTGATCAGCCGCGTGCGCCCGCGACTGCTGAGCGCCTTCGACGGGCAGCTCGGGCGCCTCGACGGGCTCGTCGTGATGCGCAGGCGACCCGACGACGCATCGACGCCCGAACAGGCCAAGGCCTCATCGCAGTTCGAGACGGGGCTGCTCGACGGCGCCGCCGAGGTCGGCATCCCCGTCGTCGGCGTCGAGCTGAGCGGCACCGAACCGTCGCAGATCTCCTGGTATCAGGGCAAAGACCTGGCGAGCGTCGACGACCTCGACATGACCGGCCGGCCAGGCCGCGCTCGTCTACGCGCTCGACCGGCTCGCACGGCGCCTACGGGACGAAGTCGACCGCCGACGCGCTGCTGCCGAACGTCGTCGGCACGAGCACGAGCACGCCGTGACCGGCATCCGGTCTCGTCGCTAGCTTCAAGCGATGCACGCGCTCCCGTTCCTCTTGGCGCTCGCCGGCGCTGCGATCCTCGCCCCGTCGCTGCTGCGCACGCTCGCCGACGGCGGGCACGTGCGAGGTCAACTACCGCGGGCGCGCGCTGCCGTTTCCCTTCGGCGTGCTCGCGCTCGCCGCCGCGCTGCTCGCGCTGATCCCGCTGGTGCTGCTCGCCGTGCTCGCCTCGGCCGAAGTGTTCCACCCCGAGATCTGGCCGGTCGCGGTCTACGCGCTCGGCGTCGCTGCGCTCGGGCTGATCGACGACACGCTCGGCGAGCGGCCACGACGTCCGAGCGAGCTGCGCGCCGCGCGGCTGGCGCGGTCACGGCGCGGCGGTGCTGCGCGGCGAGCTCTCCACCGGCGCGCTGAAGGCCGTCGGCTCGCTCGGGCTCGCGCTGTTCGTGATCGAGCTGGCTCGGGCTCGTCCGACGGGCGCTGGCTGCTGGCCGTCGGCGTGCTCGTGCTCGCGACCAACGTCTTCAACCTGCTCGACCTGCGCCCCGGCCGCGCGACCAAGGCGTTCGTGCTGCTCGGCGTCGGGCCTCGACGATCGGCGCGGGCGAGCTCGCGCCCGCTGTGGACGCTCGGCCTGTTCGCCGGCGCCGGCGCTCGTCGCCGGGCTGTACGACCTGCGCGAGCGGGCGATGCTCGGCGACACCGGCGCCAACCTGCTCGGCGCGCTCGCCGGCCTGTGGCTCGTGCTGGCGCTGTCGGGCACACGGCCAGGCTGATCGCGCTCGATCGTGCTCGCCGCGCTGACCGTCTACGGAGAGCT
Source organism: uncultured Solirubrobacteraceae bacterium (assembly GCA_963717665.1). Classification (GTDB taxonomy): domain Bacteria; phylum Actinomycetota; class Thermoleophilia; order Solirubrobacterales; family Solirubrobacteraceae; genus Palsa-744. The sequence goes on along the minus strand of OY970348.1, from coordinate 754,244 downwards.
TCGCTCGATCTCCGGGCTCGTCGAACGGACTCCGCTGCTGCGCCAGCTAGACTCCTTGGGCAGGCCCGCATGACCTCGCATACTCTGACCGCCACGCACAGGCTCCGGCGACGACCCGCTTCATCTTCGTGACCGGCGGCGTCGTCTCCTCGCTCGGCAAGGGCATCGCGGCGGCCTCGATCGGGCGGCTGCTCGTCGCGCGCGGGCTGACGGTCGGCCTGCAGAAGTTCGACCCGTACATCAACGTCGACCCCGGCACGATGTCGCCCTACCAGCACGGCGAGGTGTTCGTCACCGAGGACGGCGCCGAGACCGACCTCGACCTCGGCCACTACGAGCGCTTCACCGACGCCAACACGAGCCGCGCCTCGAACGTCACCGCCGGCGGCATCTACGACACGGTGATCCGCCGCGAGCGCCGCGGCGACTACCTCGGCGGCACCGTCCAGGTCGTCCCGCACATCACCGACGAGATCAAGCAGCGCATCGCGCTGATCGCCGAGTCCAGCGACGTCGACTTCGTGATCACCGAGATCGGCGGCACGGTCGGCGACATCGAGTCGCTGCCGTTCCTCGAGGCGATCCGTCAGTTCCCGGTCGACGTCGGCCGGCGCCGCTGCATGTTCATCCACCTCACGCTCGTGCCCTACATCGGCCACGCCGGCGAGCTGAAGACCAAGCCGACGCAGCACTCGGTCAACGAGCTGCGCCGCATCGGCATCGCGCCGGACATGCTGATGTGCCGCTCCGAGGGCGCGCTCTCGACGGAGATCCGCAAGAAGATCGCGCTGTTCGCGAGCCTGCCGATCGAGGCGATCGTCTCGGCCCGCGACGTCGACGACATCTACAAGGTGCCGCTCGATCTTCCGCGACCAGGGCGTCGACGACTTCATCCTCGAGCACTTCGGCATGGAGGCGCCCGGCGCCCGACCTGACGAGCTGGCAGGAGCCGATCGAGCGCGCCGAGCGAGGCCACGCGCAACGGTGCGGATCGCGCTCGTCGGCAAGTACGTGCAGCTCGAGGACGCCTACCTGTCGGTCGTCCGAGGCGCTGCGCCACGCCGGCCTCGCTGCAGGGCGGCACGCGTCGAGATCGACTGGATCGACTCCGAGCAGCTCGAGGGCCCGACGGCGAGGCCGTGCGCGAGCGGCTGCGAGCAGCGCCGACGGGATCCTGATCCCCGGCGGCTTCGGCGGCCGCGGCATCGAGGGCAAGATCGCCGCCGCGCGCGTCGCGCGCGAGCAGCGGCATCCCGTACCTCGGCATCTGCCTCGGCATGCAGGTCGCCGTCGCCGAGTTCGCCCGCCACGTCGCCGGCATGGAGGGCGCCAACTCGACCGAGTTCGACCCCGAGACGCCCTACCCGGTGATCGACCTGCTGCCCGAGCAGAAGGAGGTCGCCGACCTCGGCGGCACGATGCGCCTCGGCGCCGACCCGATCAAGCTGCACGACGGCACGCGCGCGCGCGAGCTCTACGGCGAGGCCGTCATCTACGAGCGCCACCGCCACCGCTACGAGGTCAACAACCTGCTGCGCAAGCGCCTGCGAGGCGGCCGGGCTCGTGCATCTCGGGCACCTCGCCCGACGAGCGCCTGGTCGAGGTCGATCGAGCTGCGACGAGCACCCGTTCTTCGTCGCCTCGCAGTTCCACCCCGAGTTCAAGTCGCGCCCGGAGCGTCCGGCGCCGCTGTTCCGCGACTTCGTCGCCGCTGCGCTCGAGCGCGCCGCCGACGGTCCCGCAGACCGTCGCAGGCGCATGGCTCGGACGGTCGCGTCGGCGAGCGCGCCGACGTGCTGTGAGCATCGACGCTGTCCACTCACGCGTCGGCGAGCGCGAGCGCCGCTACCTGAACGGAACGTTCGCCGAGCTGTGCCGCGATCGAGAGCCCGTTCGGGCAGCGAGCGGGCGTGCGCCGAGCGCGTGGTCGCCGAGCTGCGCGCGCTCGGCCTCGACCGCGCACGAGGACGACGCCGGCCCGCCGCACGGGCTCTGACTGCGGCAACCTGCTCGCCCGGATCCCGGGGACCCGGCCGCCAGGGCGAGCGCCGCTCGCTGCTGCTCTGCGCGCATCTCGACACGGTGCCGCTGCTGGCGTCGGTCGAGCCCGGTGCTCGTCGAGGGCGTCTGGGAGAACCGCAACGAGGGCGATCCTCGGCGCCGACAACAAGGCCGCGGTCGCCGTGCTGCTCGCGCTGGCGCGCCATGTGCGCAGCGCCGGCGCGCCGGTCGATCGTCGAGCTGCTGTTCACGGTCGGCGAGGAGACGGCGCTGGCCGGCGCGCGTGCGTTCGACGCCTCGGCGCTGCGCAGCGACTTCGGCTACGTCTTCGACCACGCCTCGCCGATCGGCGAGATCGTGCGTCGCCTCGCCGACGCACTTCCGCATCGAGGCCGACTTCCGTGGCGCCGCGGCGCACGCGGGCATCCGCCCCGAGGACGGCCGCAGCGCGATCCTCGCCGCGGCGCGCGCGATCGCCGCGATGCGCACTCGGGCGCATCGACGAGCGAGACGACGGTCAACGTCGGCACGATCGCCGGCGGCACGGCGATGAACGTCGTGCCCGAGCGCTGCCGCGTCGAGGCTGAGGTGCGTGGCATGCGACGGACGAGCGCGCCGAGACGGTCGTCGCGGAGGTCGTCGAGCGGCTCAACGAGGCGGCCAACGCCCGAGTGCGAGTGCGACGTCGACGTCGCCGTGCAGCGCTGTTCGCGGGCTTTCACCTGACGGCGCGCGCGTCCGGCCGGTGCGCGTGGCCGAGGGCGCGCTGCGCGCGTGCGGCTACGAGCCGGTGCGGATCGTCCAGCGGCGGCGGCTCCGACGCCAACGCGCTGCGCGTGCAGGGCTTCGACGTGCGTCAACCTCGCCAACGGCACCGAGCGCAACCACGAGCCCGGCGAGCGCGTGAGCGTGGCCGCGCTCGAGGGGATGCTCGACGTGGCGCTCGCGCTACTCGACGCCGCCGCCGATCCCGCGCTGGACACGGCGCGCTAGGTTCGGAACATGCTGAAGCTCCGCCGCGCGATCGTGGTCGATGCCGGGTCCGCGCCCGACGGGACGGCTGCACGCGAGCAGCGCCTCGCAGTCGAGCTCGAGCGAGGCTCCAGGCGAGCGCCGCCCGGCGATCGCCGACGTCGGCGCTCGTCGGGCGCGCGCGAGCTCGGCGACGAGGTGATCGTCAACACCGAGGCGCTCGACCTCGGGCTCGGCTCGGGCGGCTTCGACGTCGTGCACGTCAACCTCACGCGCGGTCTCGTCGGCGCCGGGCGTGAGCGGCGCGCACGTGATGAAGCTCAACTACACGAGCCTGCAGCACGCGGTCGCAGCCGGTCGAGGGGGAGGCGCTCGGCCTGCCGCTCGAGCGCCCCGTCGGCGTGCTCGCGCTGCACGGTCAGCTGCGCCGCCGTCGCGTGGGCGTTCGCCGCGGCTGCGCCGGGCGCGAAGCTCGGCTACGTGCAGACCGCGGGCGGGGCGCTGCCGGGCGGGCACTCGCGCGCGGTGCGCGAGCTGCGCGAGCGCGGCCTGCTGGCCGGGCACCTGACGGCCGGCGCGGCGTTCGGCGGCGAGGGCGAGGCGATCACGACGGCCGGCGCGCTGCACCACGGATTGCGCGTGCTCGGCTGGGACGCGGCCGTCGTGCGGCCCCGGCCCGGGGATCGTCGGCTCGGCCTCGGCGCTCGGGCACGGCGGCATGGCGGCGCTCGACTCGGCGCACGCGGCGCTCGCGCTCGGATGCGCCGACGCTGATCGTCGCGCGGATGTCCTCGGGCGATCAGCGCGAGCGCCATCGCGGCATCTCCCATCACACGCTGACCGTGCTCGACCTGCTGCTCGAGCCTGTGTCGGTGGCGCTGCCGGCCGGGATGCGCTCGCCGGTGGGAGTCGACCTGCGCGCCGGGCTCGGGGCGGTATTCGGCGACGGTGACGGTGGAAGCGCGAGTCGCCCGGCGCTCGCGCTCGACGTCGAGCGCCCCGTGCGGATCACGCGCCACGACTGGCGCCGCGCGACGGTCGACCTGCCGGCGTATGCCGCGTCGGGGCTGCCGGCGAGCACGATGGGGCGCACGCTCGCGAGGATCCGCTGTTCTTCGGCGCCGCGCTGGCCGGGGGCCGGCGCTGGCCGAACTGGCGGCCCAGACATGACCGAGCCGGCGGACATGAGCTTCGAGGCGCTCGGCGGCGAGAGCGTCTACAAGGGCAAGATCGTCGACGTGCGCGTCGAGCGCTTCCGCCACGCCGACGGCGAGGAGGTCACGCGCGAGATCGTCCGCCACCCGGGCGCCGTGGCGATCGTCGCCTACGACGAACGAGCAGGTGTGGCTCGTGCGCCAGCCGCGCGAGGCGGTCGGCGAGCCGGCGCTGCTCGAGATCCCGGCCGGGCGCCTGGACGTCGAGGGCGAGGCGCCGCTGGCGGCCGCCCAGCGCGAGCTGGCCGAGGAGATCGGCAAGGGCGCCGATCGCTGGGAGCCGATCGTCGTCTACTACACGGGCGCCGGCTTCACCGACGAGCGCGTCGCACCTGTTCGAGGCGACGGCGCTGCACGACGCGCACGCCGAAGGCGAGGAGAACGAGCGCATCGAGATCGTGCCGTGGCCGCTTGAGCGCCTCGACGAGGCGATCGCCGAGTGCGTCGACGCGAAGACGCTGATCGGCCTCTGCTGGCTGGCGCGCAAGCTCGCGCACTGAACGGCGGGTTGCACCGTCAAGGAGGCCGGCCTCCGGAGGCGAAGCTCAAGCGGTGAGCACGGCCCACATCGTCACTTCGCGCTCGCCCGGCAAGCTTGCAGAGCGCGACACGCCCGCGCGTCGCGGCCCGGGATCACGGCGCGGGGTCCCAGCGCAGCCCGGCCAGGCAGCGCAGCGCGCCGAGATCGAGCCGCTGCTGCTCGACTTCCTCGCCTACCTCGAGCTCGAGCGTGGCCTCTCGCGCAACACGCTCGAGGCCTACCGCTCGGACCTGCTGCAGTTCGGCGCCTTCCTCGCCCGGCGCAAGGTACGCGTGACGGACGCCACGCACGGTGATCTGGCGGCGTTCATCTCAGAGCTCTCGGGCGGCGAGCTGCCGGCGGCGGCGGCGACGCTCGGGCGCAAGGTCGCGTGCCTACGCTCGTTCTACAAGCACCTGCGCCGCGAGGGCCTGATCGAGCACGACCCGACGGCCGACCTGCACGGCCCGCGCAAGACCCAGCGCCTGCCGCGCGTGCTCAGCCGCCAGGAGGTGGCGCGGCTGTTGCGCGAGCCGAAGGGGACGGAGCCGCTCGCGCTGCGCGATCGCGCGCTGCTCGAGCTGATGTACGCGTGCGGGCTGCGCGTCTCGGAGGTGACCGGACTCGAGCTCGGCGACGTCGATCTCGAGCGAGGGCATGCTGCGTGCGCGCGGCAAGGGCTCCAAGGAACGGCTCGTGCCGGTCGGCAGGCAGGCGATCGCGGCGCTCACGGTCTACGCCGCTCGCGGCCGCCCGTTGCTGGTGGGCGTGCGCAGTGAGTCGAAGCTGTTCGTCAACCGCCGCGGCGGCGGTCTCTCGCGCCAGGGCCTCTACAAGATCGTGCAGGGCCACGCGCGCGGCGCGGGCCTGGAGGAGCGGATGAGCCCGCACACGCTGCGCCACTCATTCGCGACGCACCTGCTCGCGGGGGGCTGTGACCTGCGCTCGTTGCAGGAGATGCTCGGGCACGCCGATCTGGCGACGACGCAGGTCTACACGCACCTCTCGGCGGAGCGGCTGAAGGACGCCTACTTCAGCGCACACCCGCGCGCGTCCTCGCCTTGAGCATGGAGGCTGCGGACGGCGCAGCGGCGGACGCGCGGGCGCTCGTGATCGTGATGGACGCGTGCGGCGTCGGCGCGCTGCCCGACGCTGCGAGCTATGGCGATCAGGGGACGAACACGCTGGCGCACGTGGCCGAGGCCGTCGGCGGCCTGCGGCTGCCGGCGCTCGGCGGGCTCGGCCTCGGCTCGATCGTGGCGCTGCAGGGTGTGCCGGCGGTCACGGACCCGGCGATCCACGGCAAGCTGCACCCGCTCGGCCCGGGCAAGGACTCGGCGACGGGGCACTGGGAGCTGATGGGCGCCGTCCTGGGAAGCCCGCTGCCGACCTACCCGGACGGCTTTCCGCCGGAGGTGATCGAGCGCTTGCAGCGCGCGATGGGCCATCAGGTGATCTGCAACAAGCCCTACAACGGCATCGCGGCGATCGAGGACTTCGGCGCCGAGCATCTGCGAACGGGGGCGCTGATCCTCTACACCTCGCAGGACTCGGTGCTGCAACTGGCGGCGCACGTCGACCGCGTGGCGCCGCAGGAGCTCTACCGGGCGTGCGCGGCGGCGCGCGAGCAGATGAGCGGCGAGCACGCCGTGGGGCGCGTGATCGCGCGGCCGTTCGACGGCGTGGAGGGCGCGTTCGAGCGCACCGAGGGGCGGCGCGACTTCGCGCTGCCACCGCCCGGGCGCAGCTACCTGCAGGAGCTCACCGACGCCGGGATCGAGGTCCATGGGGTGGGCAAGATCCACGATCTGTTCGCAGGTGTGGGGGTCGCGCACAAGCATCCGGGCGCTTCCAACGCGCAAGCGCTGTCGAGCGTGGAAGCGCTGCTCGAGCAGCTGCAAGCGGGATTCATCTTCATAAATCTCATAGAGACCGACCAGATCTACGGGCACCGCAAGGACGTCGAGGGCTTCGCGGGGGCGCTGCGCCAGCTCGATCAGCGGATCGCTGGTTGGCTGCCGCGGCTGCGTGAGCGCGACCTGCTGATCGTGACGGCCGACCACGGGGTCGACCCGAGCCACGCGGGGACGGATCACACGCGCGAGTACGCGCCGCTGCTCGCCGTCACGGGATCGATGGTGGCGAGCATGGCGCGGGGCGGGGGCTACGGAGGGCAGCGCCACGACGGGCCGCTGGCGGACGTCGGCGCGAGCGTGCTTCGCTGGCTGTCCGGGCGCACGGCCGAGGAGCTGCCGGGGGAGCCGTTCGTTGGTCCTGCATAAGCTGGGCGCATGCCCGAGCTGCCGGAGGTCGAGACGATCAGAGGTCAGTTGGCGCCGCACGTCGAGGGCCGACGGATCGTGCGCGTGCAGATCGACGATCCGCGCTGGTCGCGCCCGCTCGCGCCGCAGGAGCTCGAGGATGCGCTGCAGGGCCGGCGCGTGGAGTCGCTCGGCAGGCGCGGCAAGTACCTCTTGTGGCACCTGAGCGACGACGTACACCTGGCGCAGCACCTGCGGATGACGGGCGCGGTGCTGCTCGAACCGAAGCCGGAGCCGCTGCACACGCGCGTGCGGATCGACCTGAAGCCGAAGCTGCGCCTGGCGATCGTCGACCCGCGGCGCTTCGGCACGGGCGAGCTGTTGCTCGGCGGCGAGGCGCTCGATCGGTTCCTCGACGCGCGCTTGGGCATCGAGCCGTTCGACGCCGAGTTCACGGGCGAGCGCCTGCGGGCGATGGCGCGCGGGCGGGTCGGGCCGATCAAGGCCTTCCTGCTCGACCAGCGCCACGTGGCGGGCGTCGGCAACATCTACGCCGACGAGGCGCTGTTCCGCGCCTACGTGCACCCGCTGCGCCCGGCAGGCAAGCTCACGCGCGAGCAGTACGAGTTGCTGCGCGACGGCGTCGTTGAGTCGCTGCAGGCCGGGATCGACGCGCGCGGGGCCTCGATCGACGACTTCCGCCACATCGACGGCGTCAAGGGCTCCTTCCAGGATCGCTTCCTCGTGCACCTGCGTGAGGGCGAGCCGTGCGTGCGCTGCGGCACGACGATCGTGAAGATGGTCGTCGGCGGGCGCGGGACGTACGTGTGCGAGCACTGCCAGCCGCGGCCGCGCCTGCGCAGGCGGTCGGCCAAGCGGGCGCGCGTCGCTGCTTAGTTGCTCAGGCGGCGAGCAGCTCGTCGAGCTCGCCGCTGTCGGCGGCCTCGAGCACCTCGGCGTAGCCGCCGATCAGGCGATCGTCGACGAGCACCTGAGGGAAGCTCATCATGCCGGTGCGGCGGACGAGCTCGACACGGCCGGCGGGATCCTTCGAGAGGTTGACTTCGGCGAAGTCGACATCGCGCGACTCCAGGAGCGCCTTGACGCGGCGGCAGAAGGAACACGGGTCGGTTGTGTACACCGTGACTTTGCTCATTACTTCATTAAGTATAGCTTCGCAAGATGATCGCCCGAGCGGCACGGAGTCGGCCGCGGCCAAGCCTAGAATCGCATGAATCATGGGCAGAGCGGTAAAGACGGAGGCGGTCGTACTGCGCTCGATGCGCTACGGCGAGGCCGACCGCATCATGCACCTGTACACGCCCGGCCGCGGGCGCGTGGGGGCGATCGCCAAGGGCGTGCGCCGCTCGCGCAGCCGCTTCGGCGGGCGCCTGGAGCCGTTCTTCAGGCTGCGCATCGAGCTGCACGAAGGCCGCGGCGAGCTCTTGACGGTGACGGGGGCGGAGACGGTCGACGGCCACCGCCACCTGCGCGAGGACGCGCCGGCGCTCGACGCGGCAGCGCGCGCGTGCGACGCGGTGGGGCGGCTGTTCGAGACCTCGGAGCCGCACCCTGGCGTGTTCAACCTGCTCTGCCGCAAGCTCGCGCTGCTGGACGAGCAGGCGGCGGGTAGGCGACCCGGCGCGGGCGGGGGTGCCCGTGCGCCCGTGGCAGCGCGCGCGGGGGCGCTGGCGTTCCGCCTGAAGCTGCTGCTCGCGGCGGGCCTCGCGCCGCAGCTCGGATCGTGCGCGTCGTGCGGTGAGCCGGAAGGGCTCGTGGGCTTCTCGGGAGCGGCCGGCGGGGTCGTGTGCGGGGCGTGCGAGGCGGGGTCGTTTGCTCTGGAAGAGCAGGCGTACCGCTTCATGACCGACGCCTTCGGCTCGCCGCTGCATGAGGCGCCGGACGCGCCGGAGCAGGCGCTCGGCCAGGTCGAGCGCGCGATCTCGGCGACGCTCGAGCACCACGCGCACCTGCGGCTGATGCCGGCGGCGGCCCGCACGGGCTGAGCGCGCGTCGGGCGGGGGGCAGCACGAGCTGCGCCGGCTCCAGGTATCTTGGCGCGATGGACGAGGGGCAGCCGATCGCCTACCAGATGCTCGAGCAGGGCGTGCCGGTGCTGGCTTCCGGCGGCGAGCAGGTGGGCACGGTCGGCGCCGTGCTGAGCGCGCCCGAGAAGGACGTCTTCCACGGCCTCTTGATCGACACGCCGAAGCACGGGATCAGGTTCCTCGAGGCGGCGGCGATCGCCTCGATCCACGAACGCGGCGTCGACCTGCTGATCGACTCGAGCGCGGCCGAAGAGCTGCCGCCGCCGGAGCACGCGGCGCCGGTCTACGACGAGGACCCGGCCAAGCAGCACAACTGGCGCCACTGGGTCAACGCGTTCACGGGCCGCGGCGATTGGGACCGCGGCGCGCGCTGAGCGTCGGTTCGTAAAGCGTCGTCCTTGGACGGCCGCGCACGCTGCCAGAATCGAAGGATGAGCACGACAGAGCAGCTCGAGACGGTGGCAGGCGAGTTTGCGGCTCGCGTGCGCGAGCAGGAGGAGCATCTGCTCGCGCCGGCGGCGGCGCGCTCCTACCCGGCGCGGCGGCTGCGCGTTGAGGAGGACTGCGGGCTGCGCACGCCGTTTCAGCGCGACCGCGACAGGATCGTGCACAGCAAGGCGTTCAGGCGCCTGACGCACAAGACGCAGGTGTTCGTGGCGCCGCAGGGTGACCACTACCGCACGCGGCTCACGCACACGCTCGAGGTGACGACGATCTCGCGCACGGTGGCGCGGGCGCTGCGCCTGAACGAGGATTTGGTCGAGGCGATCGGACTGGGGCACGACCTCGGGCACCCGCCGTTCGGGCACATCGGCGAGGAGGTGCTCGACAGCTGCCTGAAAGAGCGCTTCGGCCTGGACTTCCGCCACTACGAGCACTCGCTGCGCGTGGTCGACCGCCTCGAGCGCGACGGGGTCGGGCTGAACCTGACCGAGCAGGTGCGCGACGGGATCGCGCGGCACTCGAGCCGCGCGCCTGAGCCGCAGACGCTCGAGGGTCGGATCGTGCGCGTGATCGACCGCGTGGCGTACATCAATCACGACATCGACGACGCCGTGCGCGCGGGGCTGTTGCGCGAAGAGGATCTGCCGGCGGAGCCGATCGCGGTGCTCGGCGCGACGGGCTCGTCACGGATCGATGCGCTCGTGCACGACATGGTCGAGCACTCGGCGCGGGCCGGGGAGATCGTGCAAGGTCCGCAGGCGGGCCCGGCGATGGCGGCGCTGCGCAACTTCATGTTCGAGCGCGTGTACCTTGGGCCGGCGGTGCGCGCCGAGCACGTGCGCATCGCGCGGGTCGTGCGGCGGCTGTTCGAGCACTACGTGGAGAACCCGCAGGAGCTGCCGGGCGGCGTCGATGAGTTGGGCGCGGCGGAGCTTGCGGAGCGGGTGACGGACTACCTGGCGGGGATGACCGATCGCTACTGCATAAGGCGCTACACGGAGCTGGATGTGCCGCAGGCGTTCGCCCGCTAGGTTGGCGGAGGTGGCGCTCTACACGAACGACTCGAGGGATCGCGTACGCGACGCGGTCGACTTCGCGGAGCTCGTCTCGGCGCGCACGGAGCTGCGCCGGGCGGGGCCGGCGAGGATGGAGGGGCTGTGCCCGTTCCACGATGAGCGCACGCCGTCGTTCGGGATCGACCCGGTGCAGAAGGTCTACTACTGCTTCGGCTGCCAGGCCTCGGGCGACGTGTTCACGTTCGTGCAGGAGACGGAGGGGGTCGACTTCAAGGCGGCGCTGGAGCTGCTGGCGGAGCGCTACAACGTGGAGCTGCAGCGCGAGCAGGAGGACCCGCGCGCGGAAGAGAGCCGCAGGCGGCGCGAACGGCTGCTGGAGCTGCTCAAGCGCACGGCGGGCTACTACGAGCGCTACCTGTGGGAGTCGAGCGAGGCCGAGCGCGCGCGTGAGTATCTGAAGGGCAGGGGCCTGCAGGAGGCGACGCTGCGCGAGTTCCGCGTGGGCTACGCGCCGAGCGCGTGGGATCGCGTGCTGCTGGCCTCGCGCCGCGGCGGGTTCTCAGAGCAGGAGCTGTACGCGACGGGCCTGGCGCAGCGCTCGAAGCAGAACGGCCAGCTCTATGACCGCTTTCGCGGGCGGATCATGTTCCCGCTGGCCGACGTGCGCGGGCGCGTGCTCGGCTTCGGCGCGCGCGCGATGCGCGAGGATCAGAAACCGAAGTACCTGAACACGTCGGACAACGACGTCTACCACAAGGGTCTTCACCTCTACGGCGCCGATCTGGCGCGGGCGCACGCGACGAAGGCGGGGTCGGTGATCCTGTGCGAGGGCTACACGGACGTGATCGCTTTGCATCAGGCGGGGATGCGCAACGCGGTGGGGCTGATGGGCACGGCGCTGACGGGCGAGCAGGTGGGCGAGCTGGCGCGCATGGCGCAGACGGTGCTGCTGGCGCTCGACGCGGACAGCGCGGGGCAGGAGGCGATGCTGCGCGCGTCTGGGCTAGCGGCGAAGCGCAGCCTCGAGCTGCGCGTCGTGCCGTTGCCGGAGGGCGCCGATCCGGCCGATCTGATCCAGCGCGACGGGCCGCAGGCGATCACGGCGGCCGTCGAGCGCTCGGTGCCGTTCGTGCGCTTCCGCGTGGAACGGGTGCTCGCAAACGGCGATCACTCGAGCCCGGAGGGGCAGGACCGGATGATCGACGAGCTGCGCCCGGTATTCGCGCAGCTGCCGGAAGGGGCGATGCGGATGGAGCTGATCCGCATGGCCTCGGGTCGGCTGGCGGTGCGCGACAGCGTGTTCGAGCAGCGGCTGACGGCGGCGCCTACGGCGTCGGCGGGTGGGCGCGGTGCCCAGCCGGGCGCCGGGCGCGGCAGCGATCGGCAGGGGCAGCAGGGCGAAGGCGCGGGGACGAGCGGGGCGAGCAACGGCACGCAGGGCCGGGCGCGCACACTGTCGGGACGCGGGGACACCGAGCGGGCGTTCCTGGCGCTGTGCATCGCCTCGCCGGAGGAGGGCGCGGCGATGCTCGCGAGCGTTGACATCGAGGAGGACTTCTCGAGCGAGTTGCTGCGGCGTGCGGCGCGTCACCTGGCGGCGGGCGATCTGCGCGAGCCGATGGCGGCGGCGCCTGCGAACGGGCAGGCGGGGATCGACGACGATCCAGAGTTGAAGGGGCTGATCGCCGAGCTGATCGTCGAGGGCGGGCGCGAGTCGATCGCCAAGCCGGCCAAGCTCGAGGCCCAGCGCCTGCAGCTCGAGCTCGCGCGCGTCGACCGGCAGATCCAGCGTGCGCGCGGGCAGCACAGCGGCGAGGTCAGCACGCTCGCCGGGGAGCGCGCTGAGGTCAAGCGGCAGTTCGACCGGGCCTACGGGCGTGTGCTCGAGGAGACGGGGGAGCGGGAGTACTGAGGTTTTCGCGCAGGTTGGAGCCCCGGGCCCGGCCCATCATGCACGAACACTTGTTCGTTTTTCCGTCCGATCCGTTGTAGACAATGCAGTGCATGGATCGCACTGCCTTGGAGAAGATGCTTGGCGAAGGGCTGTCGCTGGCCGAGATCGGCAGGCGGGTCGACCGGCACGAATCGACTGTGTCCTACTGGATTACCCACTTCGGCCTCCACGCGAACGGAGCCGAGCGCCACGCGGCAAAGGGGGCGCTGTCGCGTAAGGGTTTGTCGGCGCTCGTGGACGCAGGAATGTCGACGGCGCAGATCGCGACGTCGCTCGAACGGAGCAAGACGACGGTCCGCCATTGGCTCCGTGAGTATGGCCTCACGACGGACTTTGCGATGCGGTGACAAGCGTCTCGGAACGGAGAGCGTGAGCTCACGCTTGAGTGCTCGCGGCATGGCGAAACGACATTCCTGCGACGGAGCAAAGGCGGCTACCGATGCTCGAAGTGTCGCGCGGAGGCGGTTTCGCGACGTCGCCGCAAGGTCAAGCGCATTTTGGTCGAAGAGGCTGGGGGAGCATGTCGCGTGTGCGGATACCGTCGCTGCGTCGCCGCGCTCGAGTTTCATCACTTGGTGCCCACGGACAAGCGGTTCTCGCTCAGCCATCGAGGCGTTGCCAGGTCGCTGGAGCGAGCGCGTGCAGAGGCGCGGAAGTGCGTTCTGCTGTGCTCGAACTGTCACTCGGAGGTCGAGTCGGGCGTGACCGAGATCCCCCAGTCCGACGGCACTGTCTTACAATGTCATCGACCCGGAGCCGACAATCCGGGGTAGCCCGATCCGGGGTAGCTCAATCTGGCAGATGCGCTCGACTGTTAATCGAGAGGTTGTGGGTTCGAGTCCCACCCCCGGAGCTTCTTAGTCGCCTGCGCCGTCAGTCCGCGCGCAGGCCCCGCAACACCATGCCGGGGTGCCGCGCGACCTTGGGCCCGAGCAGCAGCGCGAAGACGGTCGTCGCGAACCACGGCCGCAGGTGGGGCCTGATGAGTCGGATCAGCCCGCTGTCGTCGAGTTCGAAGACCATCGCGTCGCCGAGTCGCGCACCGGCGACGCGCCCCTCGGCGATGGCCACGCGCGTCGCTGTGCCCTCGCCGACCTGCTGCACCCAGCGCAGGTCACTCATCGACCCGTAGACGGCGGTGAGCAGGATCCGCAGGTCGTCGTGGCCGCGGAAGAGCATGTGTCCGGACAGCGGTGACGCGAGCGCGGCGTCGGGCGCGAGCGTGGCCATGATCGCGTCGATGTCGTTTGCTTCGGAGGCGGCGCAGTAGCGGGTGACGGCGTCGGCCATGCACTCGAGTATGTCACCGGCTCGGCCTGCCCGGCCGGCGACTCAGGCGGTCTCGTTCGTCGCGGCGAGCTGCTCGACGAGTGCCGAGGCGGCCGCGCCGGCATCGTGGCCGCGGTTCCATGTGGCGAGCTCCTCGGCGCGGGTTTTGATCGAGTCCTTGCCAAGCGCGCGTTCGACGGCCAGTCGCAGCGTCCGCGGCCCGACGAACCGACGCGGCACGCGCACGCCGGCGCCGGCCCAGTCCATCCGCGCGGCGTTCTCGTTCATGTCACCCACGGCCGGGCAGGCCACGACGGCGCAGCCGCAGGACAGCGCGCGCACGAGCGTGCCGTGTCCCGCGTGGCAGACAACCACGTCGCAGTGGGGCATCGTGCGCGAGTAAGAGACCCAGTCGACGAGACGGGCGTTGTCGGGCACGGGCAGCGGCTCCGGCGGCAGCCGCCGGTTCCACGTCCCGAGCACGCGCACCGGCGCATCGGCGAGCCCATTCAGCGCTGCGCGCAACATCCGGTGCTCACCGTCCTGCGCCGTCGACGGCGCGATCAGCACGAGCGGCGCATCGCCCGGCGGCAGCTCGACGTCGGCCGTCGGCGGCTCCCACATCAGCGGCCCCACGACGTGCACGTTCTCAGGCCACGTGCGCGGATACTCGAGCTGCGGGAACGTCGCCACGATCGCCAGTTCGCGGCTGATGCCGTTGTGGACGTAGGGGAGGGGTGGCAGCCCGACGCACTCGCGCGTCGCGTTGAGCTCCGTGCGCCCCAGCTCGAGCCCGCGATCGACCGGGCGCTGCGCGCTGCGCCAGAACTTACGCCCGAATGCGCTGCGCGGCAGCCGCGCGCCGAGCGAGTAGATCGGGAAGTCGCGCTCGCCGGGCGGGTAGATGTGAGGGACGAGCGTCGCTCTCCGCACGCCCTCGAGCTCGCCCGCGAGCCCCGGCGCGAGCGTGAGGATGTCCGACACGACCACGTGCGGGCGCAGCTCGCGCACGAGCGGGCGCGTATCGAGCGTCGCGTGCACGACCGCCTCGTAGAAGTCCAGCGGCTCGGGGCCCTGCGGGAAGACCTGGTACTCGGGCGCCGTCGCGAACGCCATGCCCTCCGCCTCGACGTGCTCGCGCCAGCGCGTCCACGTCTGCAGCGTCACCTCGTGCCCGCGCGCCACGAGCGCGCGCCCGAGCGCGATCATCGGGAACGCGTGGCCCGGGTCGCCGAACGCGCCGAGCAGAATCCGCCGCGGGCTGTGACTCACGCGCTGCTCAGGCCGCGAGCTCGGCGAGCAGGCGCAGCTGCTGCAGGCGCTCGTCCGCGTCGAACGCCGTCGGCGTCACGCCGAGCGTGCCCACGCCCGCGTCGCGATAGATCGCCAGGCGCTCGCGCACGACGTCTTCCGGCCCGCACAGCGAGACCTGGTCGATCAGCGCATCCGGGACCGCCGCCATCGCCTCATCGCGCTTGCCTTCCAGGTACAGGTCCTGGATCGTCTTCGCCTCCGCCTCGTAGCCGTAGCGGCTGACGAGCTGGTTGTAGAAGTTCTGCTTGCGCGAGCCCATGCCGCCGACGTACAGCGCCACGAACGGACGCATCGTGTTGCGCGCCGCCTCGAGATCGTCCGTGATGCATAGGCTGACCGTCGGCGCGATGTCAAAGTCCTCGAGCGATTTGCCCGATCGCGCCGCGCCCTCCTCCAGCAGCGGGCGCAGCTCGGAGACGTGCTCCGGGCTGAACAGCGTCGGGATCCAGCCGTCCGCGATCTCGCCTGCCAGCGCCGTGTTCTTCGGCCCGATCGCCGCCAGGTAGATCGGGATCTGCTCCTGCACCGGGGAGATCGTCAGCTTCAGTGCCTTGCCCGGGCCGTCGGGCAGCGGCAGCTCGAGCGTCTCGCCATCGAACTCCACGCGTTCGCGTGCCAGCGCCATGCGCACGACCGCCACGTACTCGCGCGTGCGCTGAAGCTGTTTGGCGAAGCGCTGCCCGTGCCAGCCCTCGGCCACCTGCGGGCCCGAGGAGCCGATACCGCAGATCATCCGCCCGTTCGAGAGCTGGTCGATCGTCGCCGCCGTCATCGCCGTCATCGCCGCCGAGCGGCCCGGCATCTGGAAGATCCCCGAGCCCAGGCGGATCTTCGAGGTCTGTCCCGCCAGCCAGCCGAGCACGGTCGCCGTGTCCGAGCCGTACGCCTCCGCCGCCCAGACCGAGTCATAGCCCAAGCGCTCGGCCTCCTGGACGATTTTCAACTGATCCTCCGAGCTGAGGCCGAGGCCCCAGTAGCCGATGTGCACGCCGAGCTTCATGTGCAAATTTCCTTTCAACCGGAGGGTTTCGTTGCGCTGCAGAGACGCGCTGCCTACGCTGGTTCGCGCCCCACGCCGACGGCTGCGCTGCGCCCCCGGCAGGAGCACACCCTATGGGAATTCGTCCTAAATCCTCATCCAGACGAAACGTCGAGACGCTGCGCCTGACGATCGACTGCCTGCCGCTCGCCACCCGCACCGCCATGCTCGAAGGCGTTCGTAACTCCGAGCGGATCATCGTCGGCGCCTACACCGACGGCCACGGCGGCATCTGCCCGATGCTCGCCGCCCACCGCCGCGGCGGGCGCACCAACTTCCTCTCCTTCGCGCATGCCTGGGATCGCTTCACGCGCGCCGGACGCCACGCCCGCGCCGCCACCCGCCGCGAGCGCAGCATCCTGATCGGCCAGCTCGAAGCCAGCCTGCTGAGCGCCGGCGACGTCGACTTCGGCCGCGCGATCGGCGACCACCACGGCGCCGTGCGCCGCCGCGAGCGCGAGCAGCGCGACCCGCGCGGCGAGATCGTCGTCAAGCGCAGACGGAGACGCCTGCGCCGTGCGAGCGGCGAATCGCCCGTCCCCAGCGACGAGTCGCCCAGCGACTACAGCGAGTCGCCAGGGCGGATGAACATGATCTCCGGCACCACGCACGCCGGCGAGGTCTTCAGCAGGTAGCGCACCGACTCCGCGATGTCCTGCGGTGTGATCATCTCATCCGCCGGGACCTGGCCCTTGACGAACTCCGTCATCGGCGTGTCCACGAAAGCGGGGCACAGGGCGGTCGACTTGATCCCCTGCTTGCCCAGTTCCTTGTTCATCGCTTCCGTCCAACCGACCACGCCGTGCTTCGTCGCCGAGTAGACCGCCAGCCAGCCCTCCGCGCGCTTGCCCGAGATCGACGACGTGTTGACGACCAGCGCGTTGTGGTGCTCCGCGCCCGCCTCCAGCAGCATCGAGACCGTTTCGCGGTAGAAGAGGACGATCTGGCGCAGGTTGATGCCGAGCTGCATGTCGAGGTGCTTCGTCTGGATCTCGCCCACCGGCGCGCCGATGCCCACGCCGGCGTTGTTGACCAGCACGTCCAGGCGCCCGTAGTGCTCTCGGTGGGTGTCGACGACCTTCTTGATCTCCGCCTCGTCCGCCACGTTCGCCGCCACCGCCTGCACGTCGAGACCGTCGTCTGCCAGCCCCTTCGCCGCATCCTGCAGCTTCTCCGGCCGTCGCGCTGCCATCGTCACGCCATAGCCTTCCTCGCCCAGCACCCTCGCGATCGCCAGTCCGATGCCGCTCGAGGCCCCCGTCACGATCGCCGCACGCTCTGCCATCTGCAGTCCCTTCCCTTGAGGTCTCGCGCCGCTACCAGCCCCGCGGCGCCGCCGCCCCGCGGACGGCGGCGTGAGCATTCCACATCTCGCTGGTAGCTTCTGCTGGCCGGTCTGACCGGCCGCGCTCGGGCGCTTTGCCCGCGGGCGTGTAGGGCCCGTAGCTCAGTTGGTTAGAGCTGCCGACTCATAATCGGTAGGTCCCTGGTTCGAGTCCAGGCGGGCCCATGGCGGGAACTGGCTTTGTAAAGCCAGTGCCGTCCGTCCAGTACCGGGACGCCCCAGGGCAACATGATCTCTTCTACGACCGGAGTCGTGATCCATTTCGGCTCGACCGGCTCAACCCGCTTCGTGGTCTTACAAGGAAGCTCATGCGCAACGAGCCGGAACGCGATACTGGACGAACCCGATGAGTTCGCCGTTCTAACCGAGTGACGTCGGCCGTGCCTCGTAGCTTGTTGATGTGGACCGCAACGACCCGAGCACGACCGATCCGGAGGGGCGCCGCGTCGTCTTTGACGCCGGTACCCGCCTGCACCTTGCGCTTGGCCGCCCGGAGCTCGCCGAGGAGGACGAGCTGATCCTCGGCACCGTCGCCCATCCCGACTATCGGGTCGCGGACTCGATTCCAGGCCGCGAGCACTTCTATCGTCGCCACATCGATCCTCGACGCTGGCTGCGCGTGGTCGTAGACTTCAACGACGACCCCGCCTGGGTCGTGACCGCATTGGTTCAGGAAAACCCGCCACGCGGCTGGAAGCCATGACGATCACCATCGCCGGCATACCGTTCGACCATCACCACTACGACGAGCGTGGCGATGTGCTCTACCTCAACGTCGGCGAGCCTCGCCCGGCGGCTCGTGGTCTAGAGACGCCGGACGGACACGCGATCCACTACGACGAGAACGGCAGAGTCATTGGACTCACGCTCCTGAGTGTGCGGCACACCCTTGAACGCGAGGGTGAACTGACGCTGACGCTGCCGCCAGAGCACTTGGCGGCGGACACGCTCAGGCCGATCCTCACTGCTGCGTAGCTGCGCGTCCTCGCCGCCACACGGAGTTCTAACGCCGCTGGCTTGACTAACCGCGCGCTGCCCATAAACCAGGATTCCTGCGATCGCCGTCAAGTCGCGCAGTCTGCGGCTTAGCGTCCCGGGAGCGCAATGGTCAACTGACATGGAGTGAAAAGTCAAGGGAGGATGTCCCGCTCGTCGTGGAACTTCGCGACGGCGGTCCCGGTGTGATGGTTACACGCTGACGGCGATAGCGGCCTCCTCGGTCGCGGTGTGAAGCTCGGTGGCGTGCATCGCGGTGAAGTTCGTGCTCGATCGCGACGGCGAGCTTGGCGAGGTCGCGGTAGCCGATGATCTTGCGGAACTGCCGCTCGGCTTCGAGCATCCCGGCGGCGGTCCAGCGCAGCGCCATGTCGCCGGACTGCCAGCGCTTGACGTTGCGGCTGGTGCGGCGGACGCATCTCGATCATCGACTCGCACGGGTTCGTGGACTGCGAGCGTGCGCTTCAGCGATGCCGCGGACGCCGAGCCGGGTGACGGTGAGCGTCTCCTCCATTCCCTCGCGCAGCGAGGCGGCGGCGCCGGGGTGCGAGCGGTCGAGCTCGCCGGCGAGCAGCGCGCAGCTGCTCGAGCGCGCGGTCGTGGTCGTCGCGCGCCCACGCTCGGCGCAGCCGCCGCTTGACCGCCGGGCGGTCGCGCTCGGGCAGGTGGTCGAGCACGTTGCGCTCCTTGTGGCGGATGCAGCGCTGCACGGGCGCGCGCGCCGAAGCACGTCGCGGACGCCTTGCGCAGCGCCTTGGCGCCGTCGATGCACGACAGAGCACGCCCTGCTCGACGTCGAGGCCGCGCTCGACGAGGTCTGAGAGCAGCGCGGTCGCGACGGTCGCGTTCTCGGTCGAGCCCTCCCAGAGCCCGAGCGGGATCTTCACGCCGTCGGTCGTGATCCCGAGCGCGACGACGTTCGTGCGGCCCTTCAGCTCGATCCCGTCGAGCATCAGCACCGCCAGGCGCACGTCGTCGAGGCGGCGGCTCATCAGCTCGCTCGAGGTTCTCGCGCGTGCGCGCGACGAACTCGCGGCTGACCGCCGACTTCGACGTCGAGCGCGCCTCGCGCCTCGACCTCGCTCGCCGACCGGCTCGCTGCGTGCGCTCGATAGCGGCGCGTCGAGACGCCGGCGAGCATCCGCTCGAGCACCACCCGCGTGAGCGGGTCGCGGTCGGCGAAGTGCTGCGTAGGTCGCCAGCGCGCACCTCGCTGCTCGCCGTCGGCGCTGCGCACGCGCGGCCGCTCGACCGCGCACGCGGCGCCCGCCGAGCGTCACCTCGCCCGCCTCGTGGCCGTGGCGCACCGCGACTGCGCTCCGGATCGTGCTTGCCCTTCGGGCCGACGACCTCGTCGACCTCCTCCTCCATCAACTCGGCCAGCACGCCGAGCCCGACGCCGACGCTCAGCGCCAGCAGCCCCTCCTTCGCCGCGCCGACCAGCTCGCCCGAGCGCCTCCTGCACCCGCGGCGGCAGCGCGGCCTCCTCGCGATCGCGGCCTGCGCGACCGATACGGTCTTCTTCACGGCGGTTCCTCCTTCGATCTTTGGCGGATCGCCGCGCACGCTCCCAACGGGAGCGGACGAGGCCGGAGGGACCGCCGCCTCAAGTTCTACGAGCTACGGGACAACCTCGTCGGGTAGATGCATGGGTGAGCACTGATCGCCAGTCCTGGCACGGGCTCCGGGCGTGCACGAATGCACGTGAGAGCAGTCGCGCACAACCCGTGGCTGGCGCTTCCGCAGTTCGTCCTTTGCAAGAGCGTGAACAACGCTGTCGGCCGCGCCCCAACTACGCGAAAGCAGTAGCCATCCGAAGCAGCCGGGAAGATGTGCGCTCAGCGTCGCGCATACGAACAGTCTTGAGGTGTCCCCGATGCCGTACATATCGGCCGAAGCACGACAACGGTTGGATCCGCACATACAAGAGCTCGCTGACGAGATCGCGCGCCTTGCAGAGTCCGAGGCCGGCGACGTGGCGTTCGCCGGCTTCCTGAACTACTCGTGCACTAGGCTCGCGCTCAAGGTGATGCCGGTCCGCCGCTACTGGTCGATCGCAACGGTGGTCGGCGTCTTCAGAAACGTCGCTGACGAGTTCTATCGTCGCGTAGGCGTGCCGTACGAGGATGAGAAGCGCGCCGAGCATGGCGACGTGTACTGACGTTCACAGGCACGGCGGCTGACACGGTGCATGTGAGCGTGAGTCGCGTGATGGCCATAATCTGTGGTGGCCCACCCCACGCCTGCCAGCGAGGCGATCAGAAATGCCCCCAACATGAGGCGCAACCAAAAGCGATGCGTAAGCAACCGGCACCGATCGGTCGCGGTGGTCAGTTTCATGTCGAGGACGTCCGTGGCCTCTAGTTTTTTTGAGCTCGTCGACGGCGAATTTGACCAGTTCATAGTTCCTGAAGTCGAGCGCAAAGAAGCCAGCCGCTACAACTGCGCCTAGTCCTGCGACTGCGACTCCGAGCGTAGTCTGATGGTTCCCGGCAGCAGTCGAGTAAGCGACGATCACGGCGCCTGCGACGATCAAAAAGAAATTGAATGCCGCGAATCTTTGGTCCGCGTGGTGTTTGAACCAGTGCCACGCGTAGTTGAGCTTTAGCTCATCACGCTTCTCGTCAGGTATGCCGCTCATCGTAGCGCGCTCCATTAGTCGGCCGCGCAGTACATTCGTCGCCCTCCAGCCAGACCCTCCAGCGATCACATCTGGCGCTGCGATCTGAGAAGGCGGGTTGTTGGAAATCGGCGCCGTGTCCGTGACGGTCGCTGAACGCTGCACTTGTTCGGCGCCTGCTTTCCGCGCTTGCATGGTTCTCGACGGATGATCTACCCCGGCTTCCGTGGAGTCGACGGTCTGGAATCAGGCGGCGATTCTGTTTGTGTGGTGTCGATTCTCGTATTCGCTGGGTGTGAGCATATTCAGGGCGCTGTGGCGTCTTCTTGTGTTGTGCCAGATCTCGATGTAGTCGTGGATCGCGCTGGCCAGTTCGACGCGTGTCTTCCAACGTCGCCTGTTCAGCAGCTCGACCTGCATGCGTGCCCAGAACGCCTCGACCATCGCATTGTCGAACGGAGCGCCGACAGCTCCCACCGACGGCGCAAGACGCGCGTCTGTGACCTTCTGGCTGAAGACCCAGGATGCGAACTGAACCCCCTGGTCGGAGTGGATGATGCCTCCCTCTCGCGGCGTCCTGCGGTTCAGCGCCATCCCGAGTGCGTTGGTGACCAGCAGCCCCGTCTGACTGCTGTCGATCGACCAGCCGACGACCATGCGGGAGAAGGCGTCGATGACCGCGCAGCAGTAGATCTTGCCCTCTCTGGTGGGGTGCTCGGTGATGTCGGTCATCCACAGCCGATCCGGGCCCTCGGCTTTGAAGCGTCGGCGCACGAGATCAAGCGATCTTGCCTTGCCGACCTTCGCCCCCCGGGGCAGCCGGCGTTTGGGCAGGCCGTGAATGCCGAGACGCCTCATCAGCAACTCGACCTGGTTGTGTCCGACGTGAACACCGCGGCCGTATCTGAGCTCGGCGGTGACACGCAGCGACCCGTAGGTGCCGCCGGAGTCCTTGTGGACCTGTGCGATCTCGCCGGCCAGCCAGGCGTGGCGCAGCGTCCTGGCCGAAGGCGGACGCTGCTTCCATGCGTAATAGCCTGACGGGGAGACGCTGAGCATCACGCAAGCCCTCTGCACGTCGAATCCCTGCCCGGCCAGGGAGGCGATCACCGGGTAGAGGCTTTTGGGGGAGGTCCTGCTCGAGGAAGACCTTGTTCACCTTCCTGGAGACCGCCAGCTCCGTTTCAAGCTGGCGGATACGCCGCTTGGCGGCCGCGAGCTCCATCTGCCCCTCGGTGCTCAGGCCCGGCTGCTCACCGCGGTCAATCCGATCCTGTCTGAGCCAGTTATAAACCGTCGCCTCGCTCACGCCGAACGTCTCGGCGAGCTGCGCGACCCTTGTGCCGGTGCGCGCGAGCTCGACGACCTGCTTGCGCGTCTCGACCGGATACCTGCTGGGCATTGCTTCCTCCTCGCTGAACGCCGGAGGATTCCAGAAACGCTACTCCGCTAAACCCGGGGTAGATCAGGATGACCGCCAAAGCCGGTGCGCGGACCAAAAGCAGGTCTTGCCAGGCGGGTGCTTTGCGCCATGTGCGGCTGTCGGCTGGGCCGGCGCGCGTGACCGCACTGGCGACGGAGCTGGCGGAGCGGCATCCAATCGAGGCGCGGGGCCTCGGTTGACTCATTGGATCGAGGGAGGAGCGCAACTCAGCTTCGTACGAAAGTCGATGTACTCCGTGACGCCAAGTCCACGTCCCCAATCGGGATGCCATTCCCGGTCGCCGTAATGGCGTCAGACAGCTGTTCGTGCGCGGACGTGCGCACCACGGCACCAGCGCTATTCAGTATTTCAGTGCTGTGGGCGATGTAGGTCTGCGTACGGGCCTGAGGGAGATTGATCACTGGTTGAATACTGACATCCGGCTGAATTCCATCTGGCGTATAGATAGTCAGCGTCGGGATGATCTTCCTGTAGGGGGTGAGAGTGTTGATGGACCCTGCGACCCAAACGTGGTGGAGGTCGCTGGGACCAGGGTTGTACACACGAATTCGGTACAGAAGAACGTCGCATGGGCGGGCGTCAAGCTTCGAACCAAAGCGCCTGCCACGCGTGAGATCCACGATCTCCACAGCTACCTCAGCCTGTCCCGGAAAATGTCGTGAGGACGTCGGCAGGGGTCCAGTACTAGTCGTCGGTTGGGTGACTGTCGAGCGAGATGCGCTCTGCTTCGCTACGAACACTGCTTCAAAGCCAGCTCGCGCACCAGCGACGACGCCGCTCAGTGCGCCCAGAAGCCCTATCGTCGTGATCGAGGCCGCGCCGAGTGCTCGCCAATGAGGTCTACCAGCAACCGTGAGCTCAAGCCGAGGAAACAGCCACGCCCAAGGGCCACTGAGGGTCCAAGCCGGAGCATTCCACCGCACCCCGTTTGCTAGAAACGGTCGTAGAGCGTTGAAGATTCGGTCGCCATTTAGTCCCGTCGCCGATCGCACCTCAAGCCGCGCTCCGTTGGTGCGCGAGAGAGTTACGGCGGCGTACACGGGCGGGGATGGCGTCTCCACATGGACCCCGCCTGGAGTCGTCCACTCTTTGGTCGCGACAGCCGTGATATCGGGCAGCACTCGCCCATGCGCGACCACAAGCACGCTAAGACGTATCGATCGCACCACTCCGCGATGAACGCGAAGATCCTCCTCGAGGCGTTCCGGCGTATCGGCGCCCCATGACCGACCCGGGATATTGATCGACAAGTCGATGATCGTTGTAGTTCCAAGGGCTTGCTGCTGCGTGACTTCTTCAAGAGCCGTTTCGCGAGAGATCCGACTTCAGCGGCGGTGCCAGCCCAGCGACTGCGCTCGGCAGTCCACAAAAACAGTTCGCTTGGAACAGGGACCGAGCCGGGAGCACGGCGGGAGCCACCAGGAGGACCGTGGATAGCGGGCATAGGGACGGAGATTAATGCTGTCTGGCGTCGGGAGAAGATCGGAGCCGTCAGAGAGTGGCGCGTCGACGTGGTAAGCCGCGCTTCGGCGGACGCAGCGCTCGGCCCGCGCTGAGTACCTCTGTCGACGGGAGCGGCAGCCCTATTCCAGATCGAGTGCGGCTGGGCTGTTAGCAGCCATTCGGCCTCGGTTGCAAGCGCGGCGGTAGGGAGACGCACGAGTGTCGACGCTGCCGAGCAGACTTCCGGTGTTGGTGCAACGATGCCGTCGGTCCCGAGGAGGGGTGGCGGACGTACGTGCCCGTCTCTACATGGATCCCCAGGTTCGCAATTCCGTCATACGTGCTGCGGTTACTGTTCAGCCACGGGGTATCCGATTCGCCTGACTAGGAGGTTTCGGGCGGAGTGCCTTGCTCGCTGGCGCCGGCGGCGGCCTCGGCGGCGGATTCTTCAAGGAGCCAGGAGGACCGCCATCCGGCGAGGCGCTACGCTCGAAGGATATGGAGCCGGCTATCGTCCCCGAGATGATCGCGGCGACGCCACGCCCCTCGTATGTCGTGCGGGTGATGTTCGCTGATGGCGAGGTCCGCGATGTCGACATCACGCCCCTGTTGGACACCGAAGCTTTCGCTCCGCTGAGAGACCCAGAGCTGTTTGCGCAGGTCGCGGTCGATGACGAGATCGGGACTATCGCTTGGCCCGGTAGCGTGGACCTTGACCCATCGGTGATCTACTCCGCGCTCGATCTCCCGAACAAGGCGCAGATCAAGGTGCTGGCGCCAAGCATTGCAGTGTGACGCCTGAGTCTGGCCCAGGGCGCCCCTCAGAGCGCGAGTCCGATCCAGATCGCGACGGAGCGACGGCTGGCAAGCAGCTGCAAGCGCGGCTGGTGAAGGTCCGCGGAGATGTCGCGCGCAGTGGGCTGGACTCAGGGGTTGTCGCTGAGGCGGTTGCGGCGGCACGCGCGATGCCGGACGAGACCGGCTCGCCGACCTGACCGCCAGGCGCACGGCCGACACGGCCGACACGGCCGAAAGGTCTTGTCCGCGGATGCGCTAAAGTGCTCCTTTATAGGGGTCATTTATGATGTCGGCAAGAGTCACGAACCGGGGAATGCTTACGCGCCGCGAGGCCGCTGAGCTCATTCACGTCCCGCTCGGCGCTCTCGACAAGGCCATCGAGCAGAAGGTCGTCACGGCCTACCGGCGCCGGGGTCGCACATGGCTGCGCAGCGAGGACATCGGCGTGATCGTGCTTCTGCAAAAGACGGCGCTCCCGTTGCCGGTGGCGCTCAAGCGGAAGGTCAAGCGGTGGGTGCGCGAGACGGAGCCCTACTGTGCCGCGCACGACACGGAGTTCGCGATCGGCGACACGCTCGTCATTCGCTGGACTCCCGAGATGACCACGGCGGTTGAGACCGCCGAGAGCTATGCAACGCTGCGCGACCGGTGGATCGAGATCAACCCAGGTATCAAGGGTGGCGAGCCAGTGATCCGCGGAACGCGCATCACCGCGCGCGGGGTCGCGGGGCGCCTCGACGGTGGCGACACCGTCGAGATCCTCACCGAGGAGTACCCCACCATTCCCGCGGAGGCCTTCCTGACCGCCTACACCTACGGCCGAGCACATCCCCGTCGCGGACGACCCGTCAAGCCGTGGCGGAGCGGCGATGAAGCTCTGGATCGACGAGGACCTGTCCCCGTCGCTGGTTGACGTAGCTCACGTCCACGGACTCGACGCGACCTGCAGCCGGGACCGGCGAATGCTTGGCAGTTCCGATCTCGAGGTGCTGCGATGCTGCATCGACGAGGACCGCACGCTCGTGACGAACAACGTCGGCGACTTCCGTCGCCTTTGCGAGACGCGCTCACTGCATCCTGGCTTGATCGTGCTTCCAACGGCGGCTCGCACGGTGCAGAGGGAACTGCTGGTGGACGCGCTCGTCCACGTAGATCGCCGCAGATCGGACACCGGAGCTGCTGACCCGGGCGAGTTCATGATCAACAGGGTCGTCGAAGTCAGCGACGCTGGCACCTGCGTGGACTTCCCTCTCCCGGCCGGCGCGTAGCCGTGGCCGATCGAAAAGGCACGTCTGCCCAAACCCCCGCGAATCCCCCGCAAATTACGGCCGTCCACGCGTCCATTCGCCAGTCGCCACAACTCTCGAAATCCCGGCATTCATGCGGCTTTTCGCCACTCCGCGCCGGCCCGGCGAGACGCCTCATAATCGGTAGGTCCCTGGTTCGAGTCCAGGCGGGCCCATGGCTGGATCTCACGCACGTTGACGTGCACCCTTCGGCGTTGCACCTCCGCGCCTCCGCGCTACCGCGTAGCCGCACCCACCAGCAGCTCGCAGGGCCCGGCAAAGCCATCAGCGTCCTCGAGCTCGCCGAGCGCCTCTCCGACCTCCTGCCATGCCCGCTCCCGACCGGCCTCGTCCAGTCCGGCCAGCATCTGGTGAAGGGCACCGAAGGACTCGCGCTCGAAGCGCAGACACTCGACGGCCGAAGTCATGCGCAGCGGTGAGGGCACAGCCTGGATCTGAACGTCGCGAAAGCCGGCTTGCTCGTAGGCGTCTGCGAGGGCCCCCTCGCCGCCCAGGCTGAACGGTCCCGGCTGGCCGGGCAGCGGCGGCCCCAGCTCGGCCCGCCGCCGGATGATCCCGACCGGCACCGAGAAGAACCGGTTGCTCTCGGGCGTCGAGTAGACGACCGCTGCGACCCGCCCGCCGGGGCGCAGCACGCGCCGCATCTCAGCCAACGCTCCCTGCCGGTCGGGGAAGTAGATCAGCCCGACGCGCGATATGACGGCATCGAACGACGCGTCCTCCACGCCGGTGAGGCTCTCGCCGTCCAGCTCCCGAGTCGCCACGTTGGCCAAGCCGCCGTCGCGCGCGGTGGCGGCGGCGTACTCGAGGATGGCGGGTGAGATGTCAGTGGCCAGCACGTGCCCGTCCGGGCCCACGCGGCGCGCCGCGGCCAGCGTCTGACCTCCGGCGCCCGCGGCCACGTCGAGTACGCGCGCGCCGGGCTGAACGCCGGCGGCGTCGAGCATCGCCTCGGTCGCCGGGCCCAGCCAGTTCTCCAGCGTCGCACCCCAGCGGTCCCAGGCTGCAGCCGCCTCTTGCCACTGCTCGCGCGTGGTCGCCTTGAACTTGTCCGGATCGAACGTTGGTGCCGCCACGGCTGCCTCCTCGGTTAAGTCTTCGCCGCCAGACAGACTACGCCCCAGCCCACCACCGGCCCGGACCCAACCGGCCTGAGCGCCATGGTCAGCCTCGCACCGGATCTGAGACCCTTCTCGCATGCCATCGGCGGATCCGCCCGGCACGCTCCTGTCAGTCAACGTCGGCATGCCGAAAGACGTGCCGTGGCAAGGCAAGACGGTCGTCACGGGCGTCTACAAGGACTCGGTGAGCGGCGCGCGCCGAGTGGGCAAGCTCAACGTCGAGGGCGATGGGCAGGGCGATCTTGCCGGGCACGGTGGCGAGCAGCGCGCAGTATTCGTCTACCAGCGCGACTCCTACGACCACTGGGAACGGGAGCTCGGACGAGACGACTTCGTCGACGGGCAGTTCGGCGAGAACTTCACGATCGAGGGGCTGGGCGACGACGAAGTGTGTGTCGGGGACCGCTACCGGATCGGTGGCGCGATCTTCGAGGTCACGCAACCACGTGTGACGTGCTACCGGGTCGGGATCCGGATGAACGACCCGCGCATCCCGGCCTTGCTCGTCTCTCACCGTCGCCCGGGCTTCTACTTCCGCGTGCTCCAAGAGGGCGAGGTGCAGGCGGGCGATGAGATCCTCAAGCTCGCATCGGGTCCGGAGCAGATGACGGTCGCCGAGCTCAGCGCGCTGCTCTACCTCCCCGGTCATCCGCGCCAGGAATTGCTTCGCGCCCTGCGCATCCCCGCGCTCAGCGCCGGCTGGCAAGTTTCGTTCCGCGCCTTGCTCGACGGAGAGCCCGGCGGTGGTAACGCGGGCCTGGCGGCGGTCAGCCCGCCTCCGGCTTGGCCCGGCTTCCGTCGACTTACGGTCACCGGGATCGAGCAAGAGAGCGACTCGGTGATTTCGATCCGCTTCGAGGATCCAGACGGGACGCCGCTTCCGCCGGCCCGGCCCGGCCAGTACCTCACGCTGCGGATCCATCCAGCGAAGGCCGAGAAGTCGGTGCTGCGCAACTACTCCCTTTCAGGGCCACCCGCTGGCGGCTACTACCGGATCACGGTCAAGCGCGAGCACGACGGCGCGGCGAGCGGCTATTTGCACACACGGCTCGCAGTCGGCGCGGCGCTCGACGTGGCGGCACCGCGCGGCAGCTTCATTCTCGACGCAACCCAAGCACCTGTGCTGCTGATCAGCGCGGGCATCGGCGCGACCCCGGTCCTCGCCATGCTTCACGCGCTCGCCGAGCAGCATTCCGACCGGGAGATCTGGTGGCTGCACGGCGCACGCAGCAGCCGCGAGCACACGTTCGCGGCGGAGGCGCGGACTCTCCTCGCGTCGCTGCCGAATGTCCGCAGCGGCGTCTACTACAGCCGTCCTGGTCCGGACGACCTCGAGGGTCGCGACTTCGACGTCGCGGGCCGCCTTGCGGCATCGGTGCTCGCCGAACTCGCGCCCGCGCAGAGCGCCGAGGCCTACCTCTGCGGCCCGGGGCCATTCATGGAGGAGATCAGCGCCGGTCTCGTCGCGGTTGGCCTCGAGGCCTCACACATCCACACCGAGCCATTCGGCCCCGCACCGTCTTTGACGCCCGGCATCGCGCGAACGCCCGCCCGTAGGCCACACCTGCCCGCCGGCGGACCCGGAGACGGGCCGACGATCGAGTTCGCCCGCAGCAGCCTCGCCGTCCCCTGGAGCAACGACTACGCCAGCCTGCTCGAGCTCGCCGAAGCCTGCGACGTACCAGTCCGCTGGTCTTGCCGAACGGGCGTCTGCCACAACTGCGAAACGACACTCATCGCCGGCGAGCTCGCTTACGACCCGGATCCGGTCGAGCCGCCGGCCGACGGAAGTGCGCTGATCTGCTGCTCACGGCCACGCGAGGGCATCGTGCTCGATCTGTGAGCGCCGATCCGGTTACGGGGCGTGCAAAGCGGCACAAACCTCCGCAGAACTCGACTTTTATCCCCTTGCTCGCCGGCCAAGCAACGGTACGATTCAGTCATGAGGTATTCGGCGACGGGGTTCAAGGTCATCAGACATGCAGCGGTGGCTCCTCCCGATCGCGTCATGAGTCTCTTGCGCGAGCGGATTCCCAAGCGCTGCGAAGACGTGTGCTTCTCGATATCCGGGGATGAGATCGGGGCGAGCCTCGACCGCGACGACTCCGTCTCGGTGACGAGCGACGAACGCGTCGAAATCGGCCGCCGCGCCGTGCTCAACGCGCTCGAGGAAGTGTGCGAGTGGGCACCTGAGCTGTCGCTCGACTGGTACGCCGTCGCTCCCGCCGGCTGACGAGAGGCCGTTCGAGCAGAAATATTTCTTCGACTTCGTCTCCGATGAGGCCGATCGAGAGCCCGAGGTCGCCCGGCAATCACGCATTGCAGAGCCATTCGGCGCAAATATCGCCGAGCGCAAGCAAAAGTCGCTTCCCGAGAAGATCGTGTTTAGACCGCTGAAATCGGGGTATAAGGCTGATCCAGGACAACTTTTACCGCGAATACAAAGCGGATAGCAGCGGAGTAGGCCGAAGACGTATCAAACGACCGAACACTCCCAGCGCACGAGTAGTAAACTGCGGGGGCAGTGAGTCGGAGACCTATCAGCGAACCGACGGGGAGGAACGACATGACGGTTACGGAGATGGCGGTTTCTACAGCCACACGCGGACCCCGATTCGTTCCAGGCACGAGCGAGGAGCAGCAGCTGTTTGCGCGCCACCAGCAGGGCGACAGGCTCGCCCGCGAGGAACTGGTGCGCCGCTTCATGCCGCTCGCGCGCAGCCTCGCTCGCCGCTATGACCGCTCCTCAGAGCCGTTCGAGGATCTGCTGCAGGTCGCCTCGCTCGGACTCCTGAAGGCGCTCGACCGCTTCGACCCGGAGATGGGTCACCCGTTCGCGTCGTTCGCCGTGCCGACGATCCTCGGCGAGATGCGCCGCCACTTCCGCGACGCGGGCTGGTCGGTGCACGTCCCGCGTGGCGCCCAGGAACGCGCGCTGAAAGTACGCGACGCGCAGGAGCGTCTGGCCAACGAGCGCGGTCGCGCGCCGACGGTCCAGGAGCTGGCGCAGTACCTCGAGCTCGGCCAGGACGACGTGATCGACGCGCTGCAGGCGATCCAGGCGTATGAGTCGCTCTCACTCGACGCCCCGCGCCCGGGTGCGACGGACGAAGCGACGTCCTACGGCGACGCGATGGGCGAGGAGGACGCGCGCTACGAGCTGGTCGAGCTCGACGCGACGGTCAGCGCCGTGCTCGGGCGGATTCCCCAGCGCGAGCGCCAGATCCTGCGGATGCGCTTCGTCGAGGACCTGACGCAGACAGAGATCGCGGCGCGCGTGGGCATCTCGCAGATGCAGGTCTCTCGCCTCTTGCGACGCTCGCTCGATCAGCTTCGCGCGCTGACAGACACCAAGAGCTGACCGGCAGAAGGAGCCGTTCGGTTTCGCCGATCGTCGGTTGGATGGGACCCTGTCACCGGAACGTATCGTTGATCCGGTGATGGCCGGGGCTCCGAACGTCTGCCTGACGTTGTCGAACCAGCCGGAGAACGTCCTGCTGGTGCGCGAGACGCTCAGCGGACTGGCCGAGACGGTGGGCGTCGACGGAGTCGAGCTCAACGACATCCGCACGGCCGTGACGGAGGCGTGCAACAACGTCGTGCTGCACGCCTATGAAGGCGGCGAAGGGCCGCTTCAGGTCGAGCTCTACATAGCACCGGCCGCCGTGGAAGTGGTCGTGCGCGACCACGGCACGGGCATCAGGCCGCACATCCGCAGCGAGGAGGAAAACGCGCTCGGGATCGGCCTCTCGATCATCCAGGCACTCGCGCCGCGAGTCGAGTTCAAGGACGTCGAGGGCGGCGGCACGGAGGTGCGCATGGAGTTCTCGACGCCTGGCACGGAGTCGCTGCCGCTGCTCGCCGAAGCCGGCTTCCAGGCGCCGACGGTCGCCGAGGCGGCGCTTGCGACGACGACGGGGCTGGCGCTCGCGCCGAGCGAGCTGGCGGGGCACGTGCTGCCGCGCGTGATGTGCGTGCTGGCGGCCCGCGCGCGCTTTACGACGGACCGTATCTCAGACGCCGAAATGCTCGCCGACGCGCTCGTCTCGCGTGGCTTTCAGTCAAGCGCGCAGCAGCACATGACGCTGTCGGTGCAGGTCGGCACGCGCGAGGTCGAGCTGCGCCTCGGTCCGCTCGGCGGAGGCAGCGCGGGGAAGCTGATCGCGAACACCGGCGCCGGCATCGGGACGGTCGTCGAGAAGCTCACAGACGAGCGGCGGATCGCCAGCGAGGGCGCCTTCGAGATGCTCGAGCTGACGATGCGCGACAAGCGCTGACGGCGAGCTCGGGGCAAAAAATAGGCGGTGACCGCCGGGGGTAGCGGCCACCGCCTGAGGGAGGACAACTCCAGACGGTCATTTGCCCTGCGCAGACGGTCCTAAACATCAATTTCAAAATAAATATTGATGGCTTTCGTCGTGCGTCGGTATCGCACCTGGCGGGACCCTGAGCCGGTTGGCGCCCAGCCCTTGCGGGCAGTCGCATGCCGGCATGACTTGCCTGGGCCGGCGCCGCTTCGGCGGTCCCGCAAGCCGTCTTGCAGACCGGGACCGGGTCGATGAGGAGGAGCAGCCAGGTGAGGCCCTGCCGAGCGAAGCCCAAGGCCGCCGATGGGCGAGGCCCGGGCTACGCCGGCTGGTGTGCGTCGCGGCACGGGCTCCGGCCGCTCGACTGTGCCGTCAGCTCGCCCCGGCGGTCGCGCCGGCGGGCGCCACGTCGTGTTTGCCCTCGGCGAACTCCTCGACGATCTTCGCGCAGAAGGCGGGTAGGTCGTCGGGGTTGCGGCTGGACACGAGCCCCTGGTCGACGACGACCTGCTCGTCGACCCAGTTGCCGCCTGCGTTGCGGATGTCGGTCTTCAGCGACGGCCAGGAGGTGATCTTGCGGTCGCGCACGAGGTCGGCCTCGACTAGCGTCCACGGGCCGTGGCAGATCACGCCGACGGGCTTGCCGGCGCGAAAGATCCGCTGCAGGAACTCGATCGCGTCTGCCTCGGTGCGCAGCTGGTCGGGATTGGCCACGCCTCCGGGCAGCACGACGGCGTCGAAGTCATCCGCATCGGCGTCGGCGAGCGTCAGGTCGACGGAGTAGGTGTCCGACTTGTCGAGGTGCTTCATCGACTGCACCTCGCCGCTTTCGGGAGCGATCAGCACCGGCTCGCCATCGACGGCCTCCTTTTCGCTCGTTGTGGGCTACTGGACGGCTACCCCGGCGCGGCGGGCGAAAAACAGCCCTGACGAGGGTCGAAAACAGCCGTCCAGAGGCGGCCCGCAACGGTTGAGCACCGGCCGTGCGCCGCCGACCCTCGGATTGACCGATGTCGAGACGGGGTAGACCTGAGCAAGCGCCCGGCGCACCCGCGCTGGGCCTTTCATAAGGAGGAACAAACATGGCTGCCCTGATCGCACTCGTGCTCATCTTGGCCATATTCGGGGGACTCGGCTTTGCAGCGCACGTGCTCTGGTACGTGCTGATCATTGCCATTCTCCTCTGGTTGATCGGCTTCTTCGTCGGCGGTGTCGCCGACGGTGGTGGCGGCAGGCGCTGGTACGGACGCTAGGCGCAAGCAGGGAACCGGCGATGGCCCAATCGGCAACACGCGAGCTGTCTCAAGCGGCGGCTGTGAAGGTCGCCCTCGTGGAGGACGCGTTCCATCACGAGGCGCTCTTCTACAGCGGCGAGGACGGCTTCCTGGGAGGAACGCTGCCGTTCATCGCCGATGCGTTGGCTGCTGAGGAGGCCGTGCTCGTCGCAGTGGGCGAGCAGCGAGCCGATCTGCTCAGGCGCGCGCTCGGCGAGGATGCCGAGCGCGTTCGCTTCCTCGACGTGCGCGAGCTCGGGCGAAACCCGGCCCGCGTGATCCCGGCCTGGCGCAAGTTGCTCGCCGAGAGCGCCGCCGAAGGACGTTCGGTGCGGGGCATCGGCGAAACGGTCTGGCCCGGCCGATCGGCGGCCGAGTTGGAGGAGTGCCGGCGCTATGAGTGCCTGCTCGAGCAAGCCTTCGCCGCCGGCCCTTCCTGGCGCCTGTTGTGCCCGTATGACCTCGACGCGCTCGATGCCGAGACGATCGAGGAGGCGCGCTCGAGCCACCGCGCCGTGATGCACGAAGGCGTCAGCCGGCGCAACGGCGCCTATCGCCCGCTGCACCGCGCGCAGGGACCGTTCAGCGGCTCGCTGCCGAGCCCGCCGCCCGAGCGCGAGGAGCTGGCGTTCACGGCGCACGGCCTCGGTGCGATCCGCAGCCTAGTAGCCCAGCAAGGCGCGCGGGCAGGCCTTGCTGAGATCCCGCGCGAAGACCTCGTGCTGGCGGTCAACGAGCTCGTCACCAACAGCGTGCAGTACGGCGGCGGCGGTGGCACGCTGCGCATCTGGCGCGAGCCGGGCGCGCTCGTCTGCGAGGTGCGCGACCGCGGCTTCATCCGCGACCCGCTCGTCGGCTGCCTGCCGCCGCCGGTCGATCAGTACGGCGGCCGCGGCCTGTGGCTCGTCAACCAGCTCTGCGATCTCGCGCAGATCCGCTCGAGCCCGGACGGCACGACCGTACGCGTCCGCATGCGGCTCGACGCCGCCGCCGCCGCTTAGCGCTTCTTGTTCTCGACGGCGCGCTTCAGCTGCGCCTTGTCCATGCGCGAGCGCCCGTCGACGCCGAGCTTGCGCGCCTCCTGGTAGAGCTGCTCGCGCGTACGTCCGCGCGGACCGGCTTTGCCCGAGCGCAGCCCGCCGCGCCGTCCGGAGGAGATGTCGTCGGTCGAGCTGCGCGAGCGCGTCCTCGATTCGCCGCTGCGGGCGCGCTCCTTGTTGACCGTGCGCGCTGCGATCTCCTCGGCGCGCGACTCCGAAGCGCCCTGCTCGCGCTCACTCTGCTTGACGTGCTCGTACTGCCGGGCCCGCTTGCTTCCCTTCTTCACGCCGCGCGGCGGCATCGGAGACCTCCTCTGCTCGAGTACACGTAGGTGTGATTTCCGTACCCGAGTCAAATCGCCGCCAAACGGAACGGGACGGGGCGCGCCCGAGGTGTCGGCTGGGCGCAGACGGGGTATGGCAGCAGCGGGGTCAATCAGCGCGTGCGTTTCGATGTCAGAGGCTCGACCAATCTCCGACGCAGCATCCGGCTCGGCGAGCGCGGCCGCGCCCGGGCAGGCACGGCCGAGTCCGGCGGGGCCGAGCCAGGCCGCATCGCCAGATCCCGCTGGAGCGATCGGTGCCGGCGCGGTGAACGGAGATGGGCGCCCGGAGACGCCGATGCAGCGCGTCGATCGCAACCTGGAGGAGATGACGGGGGAGCTGCGCGTCGTCGTGACCGGCGTGCAGGTCCTGTTCGCGTTTCTCTTGATCGTGCCGTTCAACACGGGTTTCGTCGGCGTGGGGCCGTTCGAGCGCGGCGTGTACTTCGCGACGCTCTTGTGCTCGGTCTTCGCGGCCCTCTGCACGCTCGCGCCGGCGGCCTACCACCGGTTGCTGTTCCGCGCCGACGACAAGCGCCACGTCGTGTTCCTGGCCAACCGTGTCTCGATCGTCGGCCTCGCGTTCCTCGCGCTGGCGATGTGCGGCAGCCTGCTGCTCGTGACGACGAAGATGTTCGGAGCGAAGGCGGGCATCATCACGGCGGCGCTCGTGGCGGTGCCGTTCGCCGGCCTGTGGTTCGTGGCGCCGCTGCTGCGCAGGGCCACGCGCGAGCCGACCGCCGAGGCGCAGGGCGCCCCGCAGGCGCCGGCGGCTGGCGCATCGGCGGCGGGCGAGCGCGAGCCGGCCGGTCCGGGCCAGTGGGGAAAAGCCTTGCGATACGATGCGGGCGTGGGCGCTCAGGAGCACCTGCGGGTCGACGCGAGACGCACAGACGAGCGGGTCGTGCTGCACCTGACGGGCGAATTGGACCTGGCGAGCTCGCCGGTCTTCGAACGCGCGCTGGAGGATGCGGACGTCGCCTCGGCGCCGCTGCTCGTGCTCGATCTGGACGAGCTGAAGTTCGTCGACTCGACGGGCCTGCGCGTGATCCTGCTGGCGCACGAGGGCTCGCGTGCGCGCGGGCAGGAGTTCGCGATCACGCAGGGCTCGCCGCAGGTTCAGCGGCTCCTGAGCATCACGAGCGTGGCCGAGCACATGCGCGTGCTGAGCACGCCCGACGACCCGGCAGCCTGAG
This sequence comes from uncultured Solirubrobacteraceae bacterium, assembly GCA_963717665.1. Lineage (GTDB taxonomy): Bacteria > Actinomycetota > Thermoleophilia > Solirubrobacterales > Solirubrobacteraceae > Palsa-744. The sequence continues at coordinate 718,978 of OY970348.1, read as the reverse complement.
CCTGGCGCGGCCTGCGCCGCGCGTCCGAATAACTCGTACAGGCAAGCTGGAGCCCGCCGACACGGCGAATACGCTCAGACGATGAAGCCCGACGAGCGCCTCGCCGTGATCGATCTCGGCTCGAACTCGTTCAGGCTCGTCGTGTTCCTGGCGGGCGAGGGTTGGTGGAAGCGCACGGATGAGATCTATGAGCCGGTGCGTATCGGCGAGGGGATGGGCGCGAGCGGCGAACTCGGCACGAAGCCGATCGCGCGTGCGCTGGCGACACTCGACGTGTTCGCCCAGTTTGCCAAGGCGAGCGGGCTGGAGGGCGACTCGGTGGACGCAGTCGCGACGAGCGCGATCCGCGATGCGAGCAACGCCGGGGACTTCCTCGGTCAGGCGCGCGAGCACTTCGACCTGCCGATCCGCGTGCTCTCGCGCGAGCAGGAGGCGCGCTACGGCTACCTGGCGGCGGTCAACTCGACGACGCTCGACGACGGCTTCGTGCTCGATCTCGGCGGCGGCTCGCTGCAGCTGGTGCGCGTGGTGGAGCGCCTCGCGCGCGGCTCTGCCTCGTGGCGGCTGGGCACGGTGCGCATGAGCGAGCGCTTCCTGCCGCCCAACGGCCCCGCCAAGCGCCGCCAGCTGCAGGCGCTGCGCGAGCACGTCGCCGAGGAGCTGGCGCAAGCCGACTGGCTCGGCGGTGCAGAGGACGGCGCTTCGAGCAGACGCCTGGTCGGCATCGGTGGCACGGTGCGAAACCTCGCGGCGGCCGCCCAGCGGGCGGCCGGCCTGCCGTCCAACGGCGTGCAGGGCATGGTGATCGAGCGCGAGGCGCTGGCGGAGCTGGTCGAGCGTCTGGCCGAGCTGCCGGCCTCCGAGCGCGCCCGCGTGCCCGGGATCAAGCCGGCCCGCGCGGACATCATCCTGGCGGGCGCGCTCGTCGTTGAGGCCGTGCTGCAGGCGGGCGGCTTCGATGGCCTCGAGACGACCGAGGCGGGTCTGCGCGAGGGCGTCTTCTTCGAGCGCTTCCTGACCGGCCGATCGCCCGGCGCCGAGCCGCTGTTGGAGGACGTGCGCCGGGCGAGCGTGCTGAACCTCGCCGGCCAGTACCACCTCGACGTCGCGCACACGCGCCACGTGGCGGCGCTCGCGCTCGGCATGTTCGACGAGCTGGCGCGCGTGGGCCTGCACGAGGGCGATCCGCGCGAGCGCGAGCTGTTGTGGGCGGCGAGCATCCTGCACGACATCGGCATGTCGGTCGACTACGACGACCACCACAAGCACTCGCGCTACCTGATCCTCAACGCGGGGCTGCCCGGCTTCACGCCGGTCGAGGTCGCGATCATCGCCCAGGCGGCGCGCTACCACCGCAAGGGGATGCCCGACCCGGGGCCGCTGCGTGCGCTGTTCGACGAGGGCGACGCCGAGCGCCTGGATCGATGCGCGGCGCTCTTGCGCCTGGCCGAGGACCTCGAGCGCTCGCGCGACCAGCTCGTGCGCGGCACGCGCATCTCGCTGCACGAGGAGAACGAGGTCGAGTTGCAGCTGATCGCCGACGGCGAGGCGGTCGTACCGCGCTGGGCGGCCAACCGCGAGCGCGAGCTGTTCGCGCGGGCCTTTCACCGCGAGCTGGCCGTCGCGGCCTGAGTAGCTCGCACCAGTGCGCTGCGGCGCTCAGGATGCGGCCAGCTGGCCCGCGCGCCCGGCGCAGTCGAACAGGATCAGCCCGTTTGGCTCAAGCGGTCGTGGCAGCCAGGTGCGCGTTGGCACGACGCGGCAGACGCGCTGCACGGCTTCGGTCGCCTTCGTGCCGCCGCGCGTTGAGAACTCGCCGCCGAGCAGCACGTAGCGGGCCTTGCCGCTGGCCACGTAGACGCCGAGGCCACGCCCGTCGAGTGCGGGGTCGGTGCCGCTGAAGCCGCCGAGCGAGCCGGCCTGGCCGCCGAGCAGGATCATCGGCGAGGCGGTGTTGGCTGCATCGACGAGCACCGACCAGCGCGTGCCGGCGCGATGGCCTTCGGCGTAGTTGAGCAGCGAGCGGTCGACTTTGACGTGCTCGTCGTTGACGCCGTAGCCGCCGGGGCCGGACGCGGCGCGGGGGCCGGCGGCGGGGAAGGTCGACTGCACGGGCGCGAGCCAGTTGCTCGCGCCATACACGGCCGGTGCAATGCAGAGCACGCCGATCAGCAGCGCGATCGCGCCCGGCGCGAGACGGCGCAGGCCCGGCATCAGCGAAAGCGCGGCGACGAGCAGCAGCGCGGCGATCGTGGCTGCGATCAGCGGCGCCGTGAACCAGGACATGTAGTGGTCGCGGTGCAGCAGCACGAGCTGCGCGGGCACGGTCGCGGCGGCGGCGCCGGCGAGCAGCGACAGGCGCCAGTCGCGCCGCTTGGCGAACTGCGCGAAGGCATAGGCGCCGGCGCCGAACATCGCCGCCACGCCGGGCCCGAGCGCGGAGACGTAGTAGGGGTGGACGATCCCCTTGGACAGGCTCAGCACGGCGGCCTCGGCGAGCAGCCAGCTGCCGAGCACGATCAGCACGGCAAGGCGTGGGTCTCGCCGGTCCGGACGCCCGCGTGGCGGCAACTCCTCGCCAACGCGCGACTCCGGCTCGCCGCGCTCGGGCATCAGCACGAGCAGCGCGAAGCCGAGCAGGCCGACGAGCGCGAACGGCAGCAGCCAGGCGCCCTGGTTGCCGAGCCCGCGTTCGAACAGGCGCAGGGGCCCGACGGGGCCACCGAAGGCGATCGGGTTGCGTTCGCGTCCGTTTGAAAGGAACACGGGCGGCGCGCTCGGCGCCTTGACCGTGTGCACGGGGCTCGGCTTGACCGAGCCGCCCTTGCCGGGCGCGACGCGCTTGCCGACGCCGCCGGTGCCGACGGGGATCTGCCCGGGTCCGCCGGTCTGCCCGCCGACGCGGCCGAAGCCGTTGTAGCTGAAGGTCAGGCCGAGCTCGGAGTTGTCGGTCGAGCTGCCGACGAACGGGCGCTCCGAGGCGGGGGTGAGTTCGACTGCGAGCATCCAGGCGGCGGAGACTGCGAGCAGCACGGCGCCGCCGGCAAGCAGCTGCAAGAGGCGCTTGCGCAGCGACCCGGGCGCGCAAAGCAGGAAAGCGAGCGTAATCCCGGGCACGATCAAATACGCGGCGAGCGTCTTGCAGTTGAAGGCCAGGCCGACGACGGCGCCGCTGCACAGCAGCGCCCCCCAGCGCCCCCGTTCGCATGCGCGCAGCGCGGCCTCGCAGGCGAGGATCATCAGCAGGATCAAGAGTGCGTCGACGTTGTTCGTACGCGAGATGGCGACGAACGAGGGGAACACGGCGAGCGCGAGCGCCCCGGCGACGCCGGCCCAGCCGCCGAGTCGCCGCGCGAGCACGAGGTAGAGCAGCGCGACCGACAGCACGCCGATGATCGCCTCGGGCAGCAGCACGGCGAGCGGCGTGAAGCCGAACAGCTTGGCGCTGAGCGCCTGCACCCACAGGCCGAGCGGCGGCTTGTCGACCATGATCAGCCCGCCGGGATCGAAGGAGACGAAGAAGAAGTTGTGCCACGAGTGCAGCATCGACTTCACGCCGGCCGAGTAGAAGATGTTGCCGTAGCCGTTCTGGGAGAGCCGGTGCACGTTGACGATTGCCGACAGCGCGAGCACGCCGGCGAGCGCGAGGTGATGCGGTCCGAATCGCACGCCGCGCAGGCGCTCGAGGCTGCGGGCATGGGTCTCGCGCGAGCTCGGCAGGCTGACCGCCCGCTCGGGTGCGCTCATGCCGAGAGCGACCCGAGCAGGCGCTCGAGATCGTTCTCGTCGTTCCAGGCGCCGACGGACGCGCGCAGCCACGAGCGCCCGGGGATGTTGCGTACGACGCAGCGGCGCTCGGCGAGCAGCTCGCGCTCGGCTTCGGGGTCTGCGCTCTCGAAGGAGACGAGCGTCGTTCGATCGCGTGGCGCGACGGCGCGCCCGCGCTCTGCGAGCTCGTCGGCCAGGCGCGCGGCGAGCGTACGCGCGGCCTCGTGCAGCTCACTCCAACCGACCGACTCGAGCAGCTCGATTGCGGCCAGCGCGCAGGCGACGGCCTCGGCGCTCAGCGACATCGTCTCCAGGCGCCGCGCGTCCTCGTGCAGGCTCGCCTCGATGCCGCTGTTGGGGTCCTCGAGGTTGGCGTAGCCGCGGCGCGAGACGGCGACGAGCGCGCGCAGCTCGGGCGTGATGTAGAGCATCCCAAGACCGTCGGGACCGCACAGCCACTTCTGCCCGGCGCCGGCGTAGGCGTCGCAGCCGAGCGCCTTGACGTCGACCGGCACGGCGCCAACGCCCTGCGCGCCGTCGAGCAACACGGGGACCTCGAGTTCGGCGAGCTCGGCGGGCGCGTAGGAGCCGCTCATCCAGCCGACGTGCGAGCAGGCGACGAGCCGGGTGCTCGGGCCGACGGCCTGCGCGATCTCGGCGAGCGGCACCTCGCGGATCGCGACGCCGTGCAGCTCGCGCGCGGCCCCGAGCGCGCCGAGCAGTCCGGGGTGCTCCTCGTCGCTCGTGAGGATCTCATCGCCGGCGCCGAGTGAGAGGCCGCCGACCACCTGGGCCATGCCGTCGCTCGTGCACGTCGTCAGCGCGACGTCGGCAGGCTCGGCGCCGAGCGCGCGAGCGTAGGCTTCGCGCAGCAGGTCGTTGAGCTCGTTGCGTCGTTCGAAGTGCGCCGAGGTGCGCCCGTCGGCGGCCTCGCGCTCGAGCTCATCGGTTGCGGCCTGCACGGCGCGGGCGGGAAGTGGACCGTCGGTTCCGGCGTTCAGGTATGCGAGGTTCCGAAGGACGGGAAACTCGGCGCGCAGCCCAAAGAGATCCACAAACCGCGAGAATACCCGCATGTCCAGCGCCTCCAGCCAGACCCCCGAGCCGGCGGCGGACAGCGCCGCGGAGCAGACGCCGCTGTGGCAGCCGAGCGCGGCCGACCGCGAGCGCGCGGAGATGACGCGCTTCATGCGCTGGGCCGGCGAGCGCCACGGCCGCGAGTTCGAGGACTACGAGGATCTGTGGCGCTGGTCGGTGGCCGAGCTCGAGGACTTCTGGCAGGACATCTGGGAGTTCTTCGGCGTGCGCTCATCAAGCGAGCACGAGCAGGTGCTGGGGAAGCGGACGATGCCCGGCGCGCAGTGGTTCACCGGCGCACAGCTCAACTACGCGGAGAACATGCTGCGCGGCCCGGCGCACAAGGACGGGCGCGGCGGAGGACGCGATCCGGAGGCGATCGCGGTGTTGCACAGCTCCGAGCTGCGCAAGCTGCAGCAGCTGACGTGGGCGGAGCTGAGCGAGCAGGTGGCGAGCGTGGCCGCGGCGCTGCGCGCGCTCGGCGTCGGGCGCGGCGATTGCGTTGTCGCCTACATGCCGAACATCCCGGAGACGCTGGTCGCGTTCCTCGCGACGGCCTCGCTCGGGGCGATCTGGTCGAGCGCGGCCCCCGAGTTCGGCGCGCGCAGCGTGATCGACCGCTTCGCGCAGATCGAGCCGAAGGTCTTCTTCACGGTCGACGGCTACCGCCATGGCGGCAAGGACTTCGACCGCATGGCCAACGCCAAGGCGATCCTCGCCGAGCTGCCGAGCGTCGAGCAGGTCGTGCTCCTGCCCTACCTCTCGGCCGACGCCTCGGCGGCCGAGCTGGCGGGCCCGGAGCGGGCATTGCTGTGGCAGGAGCTCGTGCAGCGCGGCGCGGGCGCTGAGCTGAGCTTCGAGCAGGTGCCGTTCGAGCACCCGCTGTGGGTGCTCTACTCCTCGGGCACGACGGGCCTGCCGAAGGCGATCGTGCAGGGGCACGGCGGCATCCTGATCGAGCAGCTGAAGAAGCGCCTGCACATGGAGCTGCGTCCGGGCGACCGCATGTTCTGGTTCACGACGACGGGCTGGATGATGTGGAACTTCCTCGTCGGCTGCCTGCTCTCCGATGCGGCGATCGTGCTGTATGACGGTAGCCCGGCCCACCCTGATCTGAGCGCTCTGTGGCGCCTGGCCGAGCATGCCCAGATCACGTGCATGGGCCTCAGCGCGGGGCTGATCGCGAGCTGCGAGAAGGAGGGCATCGAGCCGGGCCGCGAATGCGACCTGAGTGCGCTGCGGGCGATCGGCTCGACCGGCTCGCCGCTCTCGCCGGAGGGCTTTCGCTGGGTCTACGAGCACGTCGGCTCTGAGATCTGGCTGTTCTCGACGAGCGGCGGCACGGACGTGTGCACGGCGTTCGTCGGCGGCTGCCCGCTGCTGGCGGTCTACGAAGGCGAACTGCAGTGTCGCATCCTCGGCTGCGCCGTCGAGTCGTGGGACGAAGCCGGCGTCGCGCATGTCGATCGCGTGGGCGAGCTCGTGATCACCGAGCCAATGCCCTCGATGCCGCTGTTCTTCTGGGGCGATGAGGACGGTGCGCGCCTGCGCGAGAGCTACTTCTCGATGTATCCGGGCGTGTGGCGCCACGGCGACTGGATCCGTATCACGCCGCGCCACGGCGCCGTGATCTACGGCCGCTCGGACTCGACGATCAACCGCCAGGGCGTGCGCATGGGGACGAGCGAGATCTATCGTGCGGCGGCGTCGCTGGTGCAGGTGCTCGATGCGCTCGTCGTCGACATCCCGGCGCGTGCGGGCGAGGACGAACTGCGGATGATCCTGTTCGTCGTACTCGCAGAGGGCACCGAGCTCGACGAGGAGCTGACGAAGCAGATCAAGCGCCGCATCCGCGAGGACTGCTCGCCGCGGCACGTGCCGAACGAGGTCCGCCAGATCGCCGAGGTCCCGCGCACGCTCTCGGGCAAGGTGCTCGAGGTGCCGGTCAAGCGCATCCTGATGGGCGCCGCCGTCAACGAGGCGGCGAGCGTCGACTCGCTGGTCAACCCGGCCGCGCTCGACTACTTCGTCGATCTCGCCGACGAGCTTGACCTGAAGCCGAGCGATCCGGTCGGGCCACCGGCGGCCTGAGGCCCGCTCCGCACGGTCTCCGCGACGACGCCGGCGTGCTCAGAGTCCGAGCGAGCGCCCGACGATCTCCTTCATGATCTCGTTGGCCCCGCCGTAGATCCGCGTCACGCGTGCGTCGGCGTAGGCGCGCGCGATCGGGTACTCGGCCATATAGCCGTAGCCGCCGAACAGCTGCAGGCAGCGGTCGATCGCGCGGCCCTGCAGGTCGGTGCACCACCACTTCGCGGTGGCGGCGTCCTCGGGGGTCAGCTCACCGGTGTCGAGCGCCTGCGCGCAGCGGTCGATGTAAGCGCGCGCGACATCGACTTCGCCGCTCACCTCGGCAAGCGTGAAGCGGGTGGCCTGGAAGGAGCCGATGCTCTGACCGAAGGCCTTGCGCTCGCGCACGTACTCGAGCGTCCAGTCGAGCGCGGCCTCGGCGGCGGCGACGGCCGACGCGGCGATCGAGAGGCGCTCCTGGGGCAGGTTCGAGACGAGGTAGCGAAAGCCCTCGCCCTCCTCGCCGAGCAGGTTCTCGACGGGCACGTGCACGCCGGCGAAGGACAGCTCGGCGGTGTCCTGGGAGTGCTGGCCGATCTTCTCGAGGTTGCGCCCGCGCTCGAAGCCGTCCATGCCGCGCTCGATGATCAGCAAGCTGATGCCGCGGTGGCGCTCGGAGGGATCGGTCTTCACAGCGGTGATCACGAGGTCGGCGTTGATCCCGTTGGTGATGAACGTCTTCGAGCCGTCGACGACGTAGTGGCCGTCCTCGCGCTTGGCGCGTGTGCTCATCGAGGCCAGGTCGGAGCCGATCCCGGGCTCGGTCATCGCGATCGCCGTGATCAGCTCGCCGGAGACGATGCCTCCCAGCCAGCGCTCGAGCTGCTGCTCGTTGCAGTAGGCGAGGAAGTAGGGCAGACAGATGTCGTTGTGCAGCGTGATGCCGAGGCCGAACCCGCCCACGCCGGCGCGCTGACACTCTTCGCCGATCACGAGGTTGAAGCGGAAGTCCTCGGCGCCGGCGCCGCCGTAGCGCTCGGGCGCGGCCATCGCGAGAAAGCCGCCGCGGCCGGCCAGCTCGAAGACCTCGCGCGGGACCAGTCCGCCGCGCTCCCAGTCGCCGTAGCGACCCTCATCGCCAATCACCTCGCGCGCAAGGAACGTGCGAAAGCTCGCGCGGAAGTCTTCGTGGACGTCGTCGAACAGGTTGCGCTGCATTTGCGCGGACCCTATCTGGCGACGCCGGCCTCAGCGAAAATGCGGCTTGACCAGCAGCAGCTGCACGTTCTGGATGCGCCGCTCGCGAAAGCCGCCCTCGCAGTAGGAGAGGTACAGCTCCCACATGCGCCGGAAGCGCTCGTCGTAGCCGAGCTCTGAGACCTGCTCGGCGGCGGCGAGGAAGCGCTCGCGCCAGCGCTGAAGCGTGGTGGCGTAGTGGGCGGTGATGTCCTCGAGGTTGGCTTCGCGGAAGTCGGTCACGCGCGCGACGTTGCGCGCGATGACCTGCAGCGAGGGCAGGCAGCCGCCGGGGAAGATATGCGTGTTGGCGAAGCTCTTGGAGGCCTTCTCGACCTCGTAGGCGCGGTCCTCGATCACGATCGCCTGCAGCAGCATCGCGCCGTCGTCGGCGACGAGCTCCGAGCAGCGGCGGAAGAAGGTCGGGAAGTACTGCCAACCGACGGCCTCGATCATCTCGATCGAGACGAGCTTGTCGTAGGGGCCGTGGCGGTCGAGCGCGCGGTCGCGGTAGTCCTCGAACAGCACGGTCACGCGATCGCTCAGTCCGGCCTTGCGGATTCGCTCGGTCGCGTAGGCGTGCTGCTCGGCGGAGATCGTGGTCGTCGTCACGCGGCAGCCGTGGCGCGCGGCGGCGTACTCGGCGAAGCCGCCCCAGCCGGTGCCGATCTCGAGCACGTGGTCTGTGGGCGAGAGCTTGAGCTTGGCGCAGATCCGCTCGAGCTTGGCCAGCGATGCCTGCTCGAGGGTGGCCGTGGCCGGTTCGAAGACGGCGCAGGAGTACATCATCGTGCGATCGAGGAACTGCGAGAACAGCTCGTTACCGAGGTCGTAGTGGGCGGCGATCCGCTTGCGTGCGCGGGCGGGAGTGTTGCGCGCCAGCCAGCCGGCAGCGCGCTGAAGCGGTGCAATCAGGGGGGAGAAGACGCGGCGCAGCGTGTCGAGGCCGCCCATGTTGAGCGCGCCGATGCGCGTCAACGAGACGAGGTCGGTGCAGTCCCAGAGCCCGCCGGCATAGGCCTCGCCGAGTCCGAGGCTGCCGCGCAGGAAGTCACGGTAGAAGCGCGGCGAGCGGACGTGCAGCTCGGCCGAGGGCGAGCGCTCGCCGCAGGGCGCGCCGAAGTGCAGGCGACGCGAATCCTCGACGAGCACGAGCTCGCCGCGGCGCATGCGCGAGAGCAGGCGCAGCACGAGCCGCCGCGCGAGCCGGTCGAGCAGCATCGGACGGGGCACAGGAGTCGGCTGAGATCGGCGCACGCCAGTCGCCGTCGGCTCGAGCACGGTCGGCTTGGGCTCGCCAGCCGTGATGGGCGAGACAGCGCGCCTCCGTATGGCCTCGGCGGGCTGGGGTGCGCTCACGAGCGGTGCCTCGCCGTGTGAGTGCTCTGATCTGGCGAGTCTGACTGCAGACGCTTCGGATGCGGGTGCCAGCGCGCGCCGCGCAGCCGCAGCCGCAACGCGTGCGCGTAGATGCGCGCGGTCAGGCGCACGGTGGGGAGGGGATAGCGCGCGAGCACCCGGCGCAGCTCCTGTGCGTCGATCGGCCGGCGGCGCAGCGAGAGCGTGGCGTCGAACACGCGCTGTCCATCGAGCGGCCCGCCGTTGCGAGTGGACTCGATCTGCACGGACAGGCTCTCGGCGGGCTCGGTCAGCCGCCAGTCGTAGGTGTGGTCCATGCCCATCAGCGGCGAGACGTGCAGCGCCTTGGCGAACTCGCCGCGGATCACCCGCCCGGCCCCGAGCGGCCCCTCGACGGGCAATACGTAGGCGTGGCGCTCTCCCCACGGCGTGTTGGTCACCTCGGCGACAACGGCGCGCACGTGATGCCCGGGGGCATCGAAGCAGTAGTAGAAGCTGACGGGGTTGAAGCAATGACCGAGAAAGCGCATGTTCGTGAGCAGGCGGATCGGGCCGTCGAGCGCGATCCCGGTGCGGTCGGACACGAGTTGCTCGACGGCGAGGCGCAGCGGCGTGCGGCGATCGCCGAGGTAGTCGGCGCGGCGAAACCAGGCGAGCGCCGGCCGCCGAGCGGACCACAGCGGGTGCCCGTCGAACAGCGCGGGCAGCTCGCCGAGGTCGAGGTAGGCCATGCACAGACGATGCAGCAGTTGGTCGGGCGTGGCGTCGTGGCGGCGGTGGCGCACGAAGCCCTCGTAGAAGCACGAGGCGCGTGCTCGGCTGGTGTCCGATGGCGGCATCCCGGCAGGCGCCGGGGTGGGCATGGCGGAAACGCTCACAGCTTCACTCCGAACGGCGCGCACGCGCGCAGCGCGCTGAGGACGCCGTCCTCGTGAAAGCCCCAGCCCCAGTAGGCGCCGCAGTAGTGGGTGCGGCTGGAGAGGTTGCTGATGCTCGCGTGCTCTCCTTGAGCGGCGACGCCGCGCGGCGTGTACATCGGATGCGAGTAGGGGATCGTGCGGATGATCTTCGCCGGATCGATTGCCTCTGTGCGATTGAGTGTGACGCAGAAGTCGCGATCTGCTCGCAGGCGCTGCAGATGGTTCATGTAGTAGGTCACGGTGCTCAGTGGCTTTGGCTCGCGCAGCAGGTGGAAGTTCCAGGCCGAGCGCGCCGCGCGACGCCGCGGCAGCAGCGTGCTGTCGGTGTGCAGCACGGCCTCATTGGGCTGGTAGGCGATCGCGCCGAGGAGCTCGTGCTCGCGCGGGGAGGGGTCGCGCAGCATGCGCAGCGCCTGATCTGAGTGGGTCGCGACGATCACGTGGTCGAAGGACTCACCGCCGGCGCCGGCGGCGAGGATCTCGACCTGGCCGTCATGGCGCGTGATCGAGTCGACCGGTGCGTTCAGGCGGATGCGGTCGCGAAACGGGGCCGTGAGCGCCTCGACGTAGCGCGCCGAGCCGCCGGACACGGTTTCCCACTGGGGGCGGTCGCGGAAGCCGAGCATGCCGTGGTTGGCGAAGAACTCGGCGATGAAGCGCGCCGGGAACGAGCCGGCGGTGCGCGGGTCGGCCGACCAGACAGCCGAGAGCTGCGGCACGATCAGCCGCTCGACGAACGCCCGCGAGAAGCGATGGCGCGAGAGGAAGTCCTGCATCGACTCCTCGCTGTGGGCGCCCTCGCCGTCGCCGTCGAGCAGCGCGCGCAGCGCGCGGTTGAAGCGCAGCAGGTCGAAGATCATCCGCTGGAAGCGAAGGCTCAAGAGGTTGGCCGGCTGGCAGAGCAGCCCGCGCGGTGTGCCGCTGTACTCGAAGTCGTGCTCCTCGCCCTTGACCGAGAAGCTCATGCGGGTGGGCTGGCGCGCGACGCCGAGCCGGTCGAGCAGGCGGGTGAAGTTGGGGTAGTTGCGATCGTTCATCACGATGAAGCCGGTGTCGACGTGATGCGTCTCGTGCTCGGTGTCGACGCGGATCGTGTTGGTGTGACCGCCGGCGTAGGCGCCGGCCTCGTAGAGGACGATCTCGTGCTCGCGGTGCAGCAGATGCGCGGCGACGAGCCCCGAGACGCCGGCGCCGACGATCGCGATCCTCACCACTTCCCCCGATGTCGTCGAGTGCGTCTCATCGTGTGAGCTTATGTACGTGAAGCGCGCCCGGTGCGGATCATTGGACACTCGCGAGAGTGGGATTCTCAGTCCTGGCAAAAAACCGGTGTGCGACTCGCTGGCAGGAGTGCGAGGTCGACACGTCGAACAAATGCGCCGATGAAGCGAACAGCGACTCCAACGAGCGACCCGCAGACGCAGAGCGGCTCGCCGATCAACGGCACCAGCGAGCACCAGAGCCTGTCCAAGTACATCCGCGCACGCTTCGACGAGTGCTCGCGCTCCCAGAAGGACGTGGCGCAGTACATCGTGGACCACCTCGACGAGGCGGCCTTCCAGACGGCAGAGGAGCTCGCGCGTCGCGCGAACACCTCGAGCTCGACGGTCGTTCGCTTCTCTCAGGCGCTCGGCTTCGAGGGCTTTCCCGAGCTGCAGGCTGCCGCGCGCGAGGAATACCGTCGCGTGCACGCCAAGTCCGACGCCGCCGTCGGCACGCCCTCGGCGCCGCTCTTCTCACTCGACCAGAACGAGTTCGAGACGGCGCTGACGGCCGATCACCTGAACGTCGAGGAGACCGCGCGCAAGGTCTCGCGCAGCGAGGTCGAGGCGCTGATCGAGGCGATCGTCTCGGCCGAGAAGGTGCTCGTCGCGGGCACCGATCAGATGGCCTTCTTCGCCAGCTACCTGCGCCACCTCCTGATGCTGCTCGACCTGCGCGTCGATGTCGTGGCAAGCCCGTCGCAGGAGGCGCTCAGCCGGCTCGGGCGGATCGACGAATCGACGCTCGTGATCGGCCTCTCGGCCGGTCGCCCGCATCCGCTCGTGGTACGCGCGATGAAGCTCGCCCGCCACCGCAAGGCGAAGACGGCGGCGATCACCGACGCGACGCTCTCCGAGGTCGCCAAGCTCGCCCAGATCAAGCTCTACTACTCATCCAACAGCCCGGCCTACGTGCGCTCGCACACGGCCCTGCTCAGCCTGATCCAGGCACTCGCCTACGGCGTCTACGCGCAGGACACCGCGCAGTACGACGACCGCATCAAGGCTTTCCGGCTGAAGTAACCCACAGCGCGCAGGCTAGACTGGCCAGATGCGCGACGAAGCGACATTCCAGGTCAAGACGGGCCTGGCGGAGATGCTCAAGGGCGGCGTGATCATGGACGTCGTGACGCCCGCCCAGGCGACGGTCGCCGAGGAAGCGGGCGCCGCCGCGGTGATGGCGCTCGAGCGCGTGCCGGCCGACATCCGCCGCGACGGCGGCGTCGCGCGCATGTCCGACCCGGAGATGATCGCGGGGATCCAGGCGGCCGTGAGCATCCCGGTGATGGCCAAGGCGCGCATCGGGCACTTCGTCGAGGCGCAGGTGCTCGAAGCGCTCGAGGTCGACTACATCGACGAGTCCGAGGTGCTGACACCGGCCGACGAGAGCAACCACATCGACAAGTGGGCCTTCAAGGTGCCGTTCGTGTGCGGCGCCACCAACCTCGGCGAGGCGCTGCGGCGAATCGGCGAGGGCGCGGCGATGATCCGCTCCAAGGGCGAGGCCGGCACGGGCGACATCGTCGAGGCCGTGCGCCACATGCGCATGATCACGGGCGAGATCCGGCGTCTGAGCACGCTCGAGCCGGGCGAGCTGGCCACGGCGGCCAAGGATCTCGCGGCGCCGCTCGAGCTCGTCCAGCAGGTCGCGCGCGACGGCAAGCTGCCAGTCGTGCTGTTCTGCGCGGGCGGCATCGCTACGCCGGCCGACGCGGCGCTGATGATGGCGCTCGGCGCCGAAGGCGTGTTCGTCGGCTCGGGAATCTTCAAGTCCGAGGACCCGCCGGCGCGGGCGCGGGCGATCGTCGAGGCGACGACGCACTGGCAGGATCCCGAGCGCGTCGCCGCCGCTTCGCACGGGCTCGGCCCGGCGATGGAGAGCCTCGAGACCTCGAAGCTCGCAGATGGGCAGCTCCTAGCCCAGCGCGGCTGGTAGGACGGCCGATGGCCGGCGCCGGACGTCCTCCTCGGGCTCGGCGTGGCACCCCCACGCCTTCGCCCTTGCGTCCTAGTCCGGCTTGACCCTCGACCGTCCCCTGGCGTCGTGGATGAAGCGATGGCGAGTCCTCTGATCGGCGTGCTCGCGCTACAAGGGGATTTCGAGGCGCACCGGCGCGTACTCGAGCGACTCGGCGCGGAGGTGCGCGAGGTACGCGTCGTGGATGATCTGGACGGGATCAACGGGCTCGTGATCCCAGGTGGGGAGTCGACGACGATCACGCTCGGCGTCGAGCGCGAGGGACTGGCCGAGCCGATCCGCACGCTGGCGCGCGCAGGCATGCCCGTGCTCGGCTCGTGCGCCGGGCTGATCATGCTCGACCGCGAGCACCTCGGCCTGATGGACATGCGTGCCGAGCGCAACGCCTTCGGGCGCCAGGTGAGGAGCTTCGAGGCCCACGTCACGCTGGCCGGGATCGACGGCGGACCCGTCCACGGCGTGTTCATCCGCGCGCCGTGGATCGCCGAGCACGGTCCCCGCGTGGAGATCCTCGGCGAGGTTGACGGCCACCCGATCGCAGCGCGGGAGGGCGATCTTTTGGCGGTCGCCTTTCACAGCGAGCTCGGCGAGGACGATCGCCTGCACCGACTGTTCCTCGAGCGGGTCGAGGCTAGGCGCGGCTGAGCATCGCCGTGGCGCCCTCGCGCCCGCCGAGCAGATGCCGGCGCAGGAAGGCGAGCTGGTCGGCGAGAAGCGCCTCGTGTGCGGGGCCGTCGTAGATGTCGAAGTGGTCGACGCCGGGATAGGTGCGCAGCTCGCCCAGCGGCGCACGATGCGCGGCGGCGATCGCCGGGCCGGGCCGCGCAACGCGATCTGCCTCGCCTACGCACACGAGCCACGGGCAGTGCAGCTTGGCGGCCTTGCGTCCCGGGCGGTACGGGCGCCCGAGCAGCCAGCCCGTGGAGATGCGATCGCGCCAGCGCGAGTCCTCGCCGATCGCCACGACGTGTCGCCAGCCGCCGGCTGCGCCGGGAGCGTTCAGCAGCGCCGCCTCGTTCGGCTCGCCGAGCACGGGCAGATGCCGGCCTCGCGCCGCTGCCGCGAGCACTTTCGCCGTCACGCGCGGGGATGAGCGGTGCGCCTGCAGCACGATGTCGAGGAACGGCACCTGGCTGATGGCCGCTGCTATGCGCTCATCCTCGGCGGCCGCGGCGAGCGCGTTGCCGCCGCCCATCGAAGAACCGAACGTCGCAATGCGCTCGCCGTCGATCCCCGGCAGCGAGCGAGCGAAGGCGATCGCCGCGCGCCAGTCATCGAGCTGGCGCGCGGGCTCGAACAGATCAGGCTCGCCGTCGCTGTCGCCGAAGCCGCGATGGTCGAACACGAGCGCCGCGAAGCCGGCCGCGGCAAAGCGCTCGGCGAAGGCTCCGAGGCGATCGCGCCGCGTGCCCGACATGCCGTGCCCCATCACGATCAGCGGAACCGTGGCGTCGGGTACGTGGGTGCTTGTGGTGGGCTCGCCGCTCTCGGCCGAGGGCCCGCGGGTCACCTCTGCCGGCTCGGCGGCTGGATACAGCCATGCGGCGCACGTCTCTGTGCCCGCGGTGAAGCGGAGGTCTTCGCGTGTAGTCGTCATGCAGTGCATAACGCCGCCTGATGGCGAAACGTGAGGTGAGCGCGGAGCTCTCGTCGCTCGGCTTGCGCTCGCCTTGTGCTCAGCCCGCCGACGCAGCGGGCGCGGCAGCGGCGGTGGTGGGCGGCGCCGTGCGCTCGAGCGCCTCCCAGCCCTGGTCGATTGCCGACTCGGCGTGTTCGGCGGCGACACCGCCGCGCAGCCCGAACAGGCGCTTGGCGCGCAGCAGGTAGACGACGACGGCGACGTTGATGACGAACGCGATCGCCTTGAACGCGGTCGCGCGGTTGGCGAGCTCGTAGATCTCGAGCGGCAGCAGCGAGGCGGTCACGAGGAAGGTCAGGTACTCGGCCCAACGCCGCTGATACCACAGGCCAACGGCCTCGATTCCCTCGACGACGCCGTAAACGAGCAGCACGGCGCCGACGAGGTGCAGGTGCGAGGAAGACGTCGTGAAGGCGTTGTCGATCTCGTGCAGGATGCCGTGCGCGTGCGACTGGCTCGCCGCGACGCCGCCCTGCAGGTCGGTGATCACCTTGTAGAAGGTCTCGCGCAACGTCGCGCGGTCGGCCGCGAACAGCAGCACGAGCACGCCGAGTCCGGCGAGCACGATGAAGTGAAACGCCCGGTCGATCGCGATCAGCCGCAGCACAAGCTTGTCGCGCAAGGGCTTGCCACGCAGCGGCAGCTCGATCTGCTCGCGCGAGGGCGGGTGCTCTTGCGTCGTCTGCGCGGGGCGCGGCAGCGGCAGCCAGCTGTCGCAGCGCAGGCAGCGAAACCAGCGCACGCCGGCCACGTCCTCGCGCGCGAAGATCGCATCCTGCTCGCGCAACGCGGCCGCGTGGCGGCCGACCAGCGCGTGCCCGCGCAGGCTGCAGATCACGAGCTCCCAGTGCAGCCGCGGGCGAAAGCGGCGCGGCGGCCTGGTGCCGGGTGGGTGGTGGGAGTGATGGCTCATCGGCGCGAGGTCTGACTCCTGCCGGGCAAGCCTCGCACGCAATCCGGCCATCCTCTGCGATCGGGACAGTCGAGAGCGCGAGGCCCAGGCCCGAGCCGTCTACTGGACCTCGGCGAAGCGCACGATCCCGTCGGCCTCGGTTTCGACCACGCTGCCGTCCTTGAGCAGCAGGTCGGCGTGGCCGAGCACCTCCGAGAGTGTGAGGAAGGCCTGGGTGACGGCCACATTGCCCCACAGCTCCTGGGCGATCTCATGCGCCGTGCGCGGCTCGGTAGCGATCAGGCGGCGGATCTTCTCAGCGCGGCGGCGATGCATGCGGAAGCGTTCGTCGATCAGGGCAGCATGGTCGACGATCGGGTCTCCATGGCCGGGCAGCACGAGCGAGAGCTCCATCTCGCGCGTCCGTTCCAGTGAGGCCATGTACGTGAGCAGCGCCTGCGGTCGCTGCGAGCCCACGTCCGGCTCGGCGCCGAGCGGGCGCGCGAGCAGCGGGTTGGATGAGATGTGTGCGATCAGGTGGTCTGCCGCCAGCAGGATCGAGCTGGACTGATCGAGGAAGACCGTGTCCGACGGGCTATGCCCTGGGCGGTGCAGCACCTGCAGCGTGCGGTCGCGCAGACGCAGCTCACTGTCGGGCGCGAGCGGCTGGGTGATCTGCACCGAGGATCCCCAGCCGCGGAAGCTGGCCGAGACGGCGCGCAGGGCGGTGACGACGTCGGCGGGGATGCCGTGGCGCAGCATCAGGTTCTGCGCGAAGGCGTCGTCGAGGTCCGTCTCGCGCCCGAAGCTCGCGAGGAACGGCGCGAGCCGATCGAGCGCGGCGACCTCGGCACCCGAGCGCCGCGCGAGAATCGAGGCCAGGCCGAAGTGGTCGATGTGCTGATGACTGACGATCAACAGCTCGATGTCCTCGACCTTGTGGCCGAGGCCCGCGAGCGACTGTTCGAGCTCGTCGAGCGCCTTCGCCGAGTTTGGCCCGGAGTCAATCAGCGTCAGCGGTGAGTCCTCGATCAGGTAGGCATTGACGCGGCCAACCTGGAACGGCGTCGGGATCGCGAGCCGGTGAATCCCCGCCTCGGCCGCAAGCAAGAGGCGCTCGCGCGCCTCTTGCTTGCGGCGCTCGTCCTCCTCGCTCACGGCGCCGCCGTCGCTCACGAGCGGATCAACGCAAGCACCTCGTCGCGCCGCCTGGCCATGTCCTCGGCGGAGACGAGCGACTCCAGGCACAGTCGCAGCAGCGGCTCGGTGTTCGACGGACGCACGTTGAAGTGCCAGTCCTCGTAGTCGATCGAGATGCCGTCGAGGCGTTTCTGCTCGGCGTCTGCGTAGCGCTCGGCGATCTCCTCGATCTTCGCCTGCGGGTCTGCGACTTCCGAGTTGACCTCGCCCGAGATGAAGTAGCGAGCGTGGTAGGGAGCGAGCAGCTGAGACATCGACTTGCCCTCGTTGCAGAGCAGCTCGAGCACGAGCAGCGCCGGGATCGTGCCCGAGTCGGCGCAGTAGAAGTCGCGGAAGTAGTAGTGGCCTGAGACCTCGCCGCCGAACAGCGAGCCCTCCTTGCGCATGCGCGTCTTGAAGAAGGCGTGGCCGACGCGGTTGATGAACGGCGTGCCGCCGGCCGCCGTGACCGTGTCGGGCACCGCACGCGAGGCGCGCACGTCGTAGAGGATCGCCTCGCCCGGGCTTTTGCGCAACAGCGACTCCGCCAAGCAGCGCCGTGAGGAAGTCGCCGTCGACGAAGGCACCGGTCTCGTCGATGAAGAAGCAACGGTCGGCGTCGCCGTCCCAGGCGATGCCGAGGTCGGCGCCCGTCTCGCGCACCCGTTCGATGATCAGCTTGCGGTTCTCGGGCAAGCAGCGGGTTGGGCTCGTGGTCGGGGAAGTTGCCGTCGGGCGTCCAGTAGGTCTCGATCAGCTCGAGCTCGAGGCTCTCCAGCAGCGGCCCGACCATCGGTCCGGCCATGCCGTTGCCGCCGTCGACGACGACCTTCAGCGGCCGGGGCGACGAGCGCACAACGTCCGGGTCGATGAACTTCAGCGCCGCCGTTCTGAAACTCCCCGTAGAGATCGACCTCCTCGAGGGTGCCGCGCGCGGCCTGCTCGCCGGCTGGCGGCTGCCCGTCGGCGGCGGCTTGCAGTTCGGTTTCGATCGTGCGACGGACGTCCTGGATGCCGGAGTCGCCCGACAGCGCGAGCGCCCCCTCGCGCAGCAGCTTCGCGCCCGTGTAGCTGGCTGGATTGTGCGAGGCGGTGCACATCAGCCCGCCGTCCAGCTCGCGCGATCCGACGAGGTAGTAGAGCATCTCGCTTCCAACCTGCCCGGCGTCGATCACATCGACACCGGCTCCGAGCAGGCCCTCGCGATAGCGAGCCGACAGCTCCGGGGCGGTCAGGCGCATGTCGTAGCCGAGCGCCGACTCGCAGCTGCGACACGGGCTTGCCGGCCAGCCCGCCGAGCACGTGCGCGAACGCGCGGCCGATTCGCTCCGCGATATCGCCGTCGATCTGCTCGCCGTAGAGGCCGCGGATGTCGTAGGCCTTGAAGATCTCCGAAGAGAGGCTGACGCTCATGACCGCCCATCCTATGGGGCCACGGGGAGACGACGCCGGGCCGCTCGCTCCTAGAATGAAAGACATGTCAGGACACTCCAAGTGGGCGAGCATCAAGCACAAGAAGGCGATCGTCGACTCCAGGCGTGGCAAGCAGTTCTCCAAGCTGACGCGGGCGATCATGGTCGCCGCGCGCGACGGCGGCGGCGATCCGGTCGGCAATCCGGCGCTCGAGCTGGCGATGCGCAAGGCCAAAGAGGCGTCGATGCCGAAGGACAACATCGATCGCGCGATCGCCAAGGGAACCGGCGAGGGCGGCGAGGCCGATGCGATCGAGGCGGTGCTCTACGAGGGCTACGGCCCAGGCGGCGTGGCGCTGCTCGTCGAGGCGATGACCGAGAACCGCAACCGCACCGGCGCCGACGTGCGCCACGCCTTCACCAAGAACGGCGGCAGCCTCGGCGAGCCCGGCTCGGTCGCCTATCTGTTCGACAAGAAGGGCACGATCGTGATCAACGCTGAGCGCTACTCCGAAGACGACCTGATGGCGGCCGTCGAGGCGGGTGCGGAGGACATCACCGCCGAGGACGACGTGTTCGAGGTGATCTCGGAGCCTGCGGACTTCACGGCTGTGCGCAAGGCGCTCGAAGACGCCGACGTGGAGATGGAGAGCGTCGAGATGGCCTACCGGCCGACGAGCGTCGTGCCGATCGAGGAGGGTCAGCTCGGCACCTTGATGCGGCTGATCGAGGCGCTCGAAGACAGCGACGACGTCGAATCCGTGCACGCCAACTTCGACGCGCCTGCAGACGTGCTCGAGCGCGTCGCCGGTTAGGCTGGCGCGGCGTCCTCGCGCCGGGCGCGGAACAGCGGCACGGCGCCGCGGATGCCCTTCAGCCGGCGCTCGCCGGCGAACGACCAGCGATACGGACCGTCGACGCTCTCGCGCAGCTCGCGCTCGACGAGCAGGCTGCTCGGCCGCGCGACGGCCGTGATCCGGCTGGCGAGGTTGACGGGCCGCCCGAACCAGTCGCCCGCGCGTGGCAGCGCCTGCCCGAGCGCGGCGCCGGCGCGCAACTGGGGGAAGTCCTCGCCCTCGGCATCCGCCGCGTCGATCAGGCGCAGCGCCGCGTTGAGCAGCGGCTCGGGCTGGGGGCAAGCCAGCATCGCAGCGTCGCCGATCGTCTTGACGAGGCGCACCGGTGGCTCGGCGACGTCGCCGGCGAGCTCTTCCAGGCGAACCGCCAGGCGCCCCAGCTCGTCCGGCGCGACTTCCTCGCCCAGGCGCGTGAAGCCGACCAGATCGGCAAAGCACACCGACACCTCGCGGGAGCCAGGCAGCTTTCCGCCGCTTCGCTCGAGCTCTGAGACGACGGTGCTTTGCGTGGCGTGTTTGAGGTGCAGCGCGAGCACGCTCTCCAGCAACGGACTGACCAGCGGATACAGCGCGCCGGCCGCCTGCGCGTAGCGATTGGCCAGCTCCGGCTCGCTCATCCCCGGCTCGAGCACCAGTTTCAGCGGCAGCGCACGCAGCGTTTCGGCGACCTGCGACAGGCTGCGCCCGAGCACGCGCATCAGATCCAGCAGCTCGTCATCGGAGAGCCCGGCCGCACGGGCGATGTGCGTGGTCCGCGCCGACTCGAGCTCGGCCTCGGTATACAAGGCCTCGTCGGGCTCGGGGATCGGCAGGCCCATCGCACGGCGCGCGGCGATCAGGAAGTCCTCCTCGACGCCGCTCAACGACGCAATTTCGCCGGCCGTGTATCGCTCGCTGCTGACGATCACGCGGTCGGCCGGTAGATACATGATGGTCCCCGCATCCGTGCTGCGCCGCAGCTCCGACAGCGGCACGCCGTCGGCGGCGAGCTGCGCCAGCAGCGCGATGCGCTCTGTGCGCTGGGATCCGTCGAGCCCGTCGAGCAGGCCCTCTGCCGCGAAGTCGATCGGCTCGGCGCTCATCCAGGCGCAGGGTAAGGCAACCAACCGGCAGCCGGCGGCCAGGTTGCGCGGCGCCTGGACGGGACGACAGGCAGGCGTCCGAAGCCAAGCGCAGAATCACGGAACATGATCGTCCTCGGCATCGATCCAGGGCTGGCCAGCACCGGCTACGGCGTGGTCGCGCGCCGCGACGGCCGGCTCTTGGCGCTCGACGGCGGTGTGATCGAGACGCCGGCCGAACTGGCGCGCGAGCGGCGCCTGGCCGACATCCACTGCGAGATCGAGCGGCTGATCGCCACGCACGAGCCGGACTCGGTCGCGCTCGAGGAGCTGTACTTCGGCCAGAACGTGCGCACGGCCTTTGCCGTTGGACACGCACGCGGCGTCGTGATGCTGGCCGCCGGCCAGCGTGGGCTGCCGTGCACGGGCTACACCCCGCAGCAGGTCAAGAGCGCGGTCTGCGGCAGCGGCCGCGCGAACAAGGAGCAGGTCGCGCGGATGGTCACGGCGCTGCTCGCGCTCGAGCAGGAGCCACGCCAGGACCACGCCGCCGATGCGCTCGCGGTGGCGATCTGCCACCTCAACTGCGCGCCGCTGTCCCAGGCGCTTGCGAGGGCGAGCGCATGATCTCGCTGCTGCGCGGCGAGGTCGCGGTGCGCCGCGCCGACCACGTCGTGATCCTGTGCGACAGCGTCGGCTATCGCGCGGCGGTCTCGGCCGAGACGCTCAGGCACGTGCCGCCGATCGGCGAGCATGTGACGCTGCACGCCCATCTGATCGTGCGCGACGACGCGCTTGCGCTGTACGGCTTTCACGCAGAGCAGGAGCGCGACCTGTTCCTGATGCTGCTCTCGGTTCAGGCGGTCGGCCCGAAGGTGGCTCTGGCCGTGCTCTCGGGCGGCGCTCCGCGCGAGCTGATCACGGCGATCGCGGCGGGCGACGCGGCTCGCTTCCAGGCCGTGCCCGGGATCGGCAAGCGCACGGCCGAGCGGATCATCGTCGAGCTGCGTGAGAAGGTCGTCGTACGCGGTGAGGAGGTGGCCGGCGAGACGATCCTCGCGGCACGCGGAGGCGACGGGTCGCCCGGCGCTGCCAACGACGCCGACGGCGGTCGCGGCCTCGCTCGCGCGGGGCTGCTCGAGCTCGGGCTACTCGCCGGCCGAAGTCGACAGCCTGCTGCTCGACGCCGAGGGCGAGAGCGCCGAGCAGTTGATCGCGCACGCACTGCGTCTGGCAAGGGCAGGAGCATGAGCTCGGAGGGGATCGTGACGGCCGAGACGGCGCGGATCCAGACGCCATATCTCGTCGCCGAGGACGAGCTCGACCGCTCGCTGCGCCCGCGGCGCCTGGAGGACTTCGTCGGACAGCAGTCGCTGCGCGAGCAGCTCGCCGTCGCGATCGAGGCGGCGGGGGCGCGCGGCGACGCGCTCGATCACCTGCTGCTGGCCGGCCCGCCGGGCCTCGGCAAGACCTCGCTCGCGCAGATCGTCGCGGGCGAGCTCGAAGTGCCGTTCGTGCAGACTGCCGGCCCCGCGCTCGAGCGAAAGGGAGACATCGCCGCCTTCCTCACGGCGCTCGAGCCACGCAGCGTGTTCTTCGTCGATGAGATCCATCGCCTGCCGCGCGCGCTGGAGGAGACGTTCTACCCGGCGATGGAGGACCGTCGCCTGCCGATCACGGTCGGCCAGGGGGCGGGCGCGCGCGTGGTCACGCTCGATTTGCCGCCGTTCACGCTCGTCGGCGCGACGACGCGCTCGGGCCTGTTGACGACGCCGCTGCGCGATCGCTTCGGCATCCAGGCGCGTCTGGAGCCATATTCGGTCGTCGACCTGGCGAGCATCGTGCGCCGCTCGGCGGGGATCCTCGAGATCGAGCTCGACGAGGAGGGGGCGAGCGCGATTGCCGAGCGCAGCCGTGGGACGCCGCGCGTCGCCAACCGCCTGCTCAAGCGTGTGCGCGACTTCGCGGAGGTGCGGATGGAGGGCGTCGTCACCGCGCACGCGGCGCACGCGGCGCTTGAGATGCTCGAGGTCGACGAGCTCGGCCTCGATCGTCTGGACCGCGAGATCCTGCACACGATCTGCGTCAAGTTCGAGGGCGGCCCGGTCGGCCTGTCGACGCTCGCGGTCGCGGTCGGGGAGGAGCAGGACACGATCGAGGACGTCTATGAGCCCTATCTGCTCAAGGAGGGCCTGATCAAGCGCACTCCGCGCGGGCGGGCGGCGACTGCCGCGGCGTTCGTCCATCTGGGCTTGGAAGCGCCGGCGCCCGCCGGCCCGGCGCTGTTCTGATCGCGTGCGCAGTGCGGCCATTCAAGCGCGCCTTGCGTAGTCTGTAGCGGACCATGGCCCACCCGTTCATCTGCCCCAACTGCGGACACCGCACGACCGAGGTCGACCGCAACATCGGCTTCACGCGCCAGCCGAAGGGCTGCACGAAGTGCGGCTTCGCGTTCCTCTTCGAACTGCTCGACGACTACTACCCGGCGCCGGATGCAGCGTTCTTCGTCTGCGACGGCGAGGGGCGCGTGATCGGCTGCGGCAAGAACTCCTTCGCCTTCACGGGCTTAGAGGAGGAAGAGGTGATCGGCCAGCGCGTGGAGCAGGTTCTCGGGCTTCGTTTCTCAAACGGCGATGCGCCGGTGGACACGGTGCTCGAGTGGGGCGTGCGCAAACTCGAGGTGCCGGTGCAGGTCTCCGGCGAACGCGACCACGCGGCGAGCGCCAAGGCCGACATGTTTCCGGCGTACGACGATGACGGCGGGCTCTTGCTCGTGCTGACCCCCGACAAGTAGTCTCAACCCGAGCGCACGATGACCGACCGCCGCCGAAACACACTGATCCTCCTGCTCGTCGCCGGGCTGATCGCCGGCTCGGCGGTCGTGATCGCGGCGAAAAAGACGCGGCTCGGGCTCGACCTGAAGGGCGGCGTCGAGCTCGTTTACCAGGCCAAGCCCACGGCGCAGTCGAAAGTCGACTCCGAATCGCTCAACCGCGCGATCGACATCATGCGCAGCCGCGTCGACAAGCTCGGCGTCTCGCAGCCCGAAATCCAGCGCTCGGGCGCGGACGAAATCGACGTGGCGCTGCCGGAAGTCACCGACGCGAAGCGCGCCGAACAGGAGGTCGGCAAGACCGCCCAGCTGTTCTTCTACGACTGGGAGCCGAACGTGGTCGGCACCAGTGGTCAGCCGGCGCCGAAAGAAGCAACTGCGACGGGCGGTCCGCGCGCGGGCGAAGCGCAGTTCGGGTTGCCCGAGTACCAGGCGGTCCTGCGCGCCGAGAAGCGTGCGCCGGAACTGCGCAAGACGGACACGACGTGGAGCAAGGGCTGCACCCCGCAGCAGGTCGGGGAATGCATCTACGGCAGCTGGTACCTGCTCGAACCGAAGCACGAAAAGGTGCTGCTCGGGCCGGAGGAAACCGAAAAGAACCTGTTCAGCGAAAAGTTCAAGAAGACCCCGAACGTCAAGGCGGTACGCGTCAATCCCGGCACGGTGCTCGTGCGCTCGCGCCCGATCGAAGGCGCCAGCGGAAAGGTCACGAAGAAGGAACCGAACAGCTGGTTCGTGATCAAGGACAACCCGGTGCTGACGGGGGCCGAGGTGAAGAACCCGCGCCAGGGCTTCGACGAAGGCGGCGGCGGCACGGGCGCGCCGAACGTGACCTTCGAATTCACGGGACACGGCAAGAGCGTCTTCCAGCAGACGACCAAGGAAATCGCCCACCGCGGCCAGGAAGCGCAGCTCCCGGGCGTCGGCAAGGAAGCGGCCCAGCAGCACTTCGCGGTCGTGCTCGACGACCAGCTGATCACGACGCCGTCGATCGACTACACGAAGTACCCCGAAGGGATCGACGCCAACACCGGCTCGCAGATCTCCGGCGGCTTCACGATCAGCTCGGCGCAGGAACTTGCGCAAGAGCTGCAGTCGGGTGCGCTGCCGATCAAGCTGGAACTGATCTCGAACTCCCAGATCTCGGCGACGCTCGGAAAAACGGCGCTCAACCAGGGACTGATCGCGGGCCTCGTCGGCTTCGGCATCGTCTGCCTGTTCCTGCTGATCTTCTACCGCGTGCTGGGGGCGATCGCGATCGGCGGTCTCGTGATCTACGGCGTCTACTTCTTCGCTCTGGTCAAGCTGATCCCGATCACGCTGACGCTCCCGGGGATCGCCGGCTACATCCTCACGATCGGCGTCGCGGCCGACGCGAACATCGTCATCTTCGAGCGCGTCAAGGAGGAGATACGCGGCGGCAGATCGGTGATCTCCGGCATCGCGACGGGATACAAACGCGGTTTTGCGGCGATCGTCGACGCCAACGTCGTCACCTTCATGACGGCCTTCATCCTGTTCGCGCTGGCGACAGCCGAAGTCAAGGGCTTCGCGCTGACGCTCGGCATCGGCACGCTCGTCTCGCTGTTCACGGCGGTGCTCGCCACGCAGGCGGCGCTCGGCTCGATGAGCCGCTCAAAGCTCGTGACCCATCCGGCGGCGCTCGGCACGGCGCGACGCGGCAAAGGGTGGACGTTCGACTTCATGGGGGCCTCGAAGTGGTTCTTCTCGCTCTCGGGCACGATCCTCTTGGTCGGCGCCCTGGCGATCGGTGGCAACGGGCTGAACTTCGGCATCGACTTCAAGTCGGGCACGCGTATGCAGACGGCCTTCTCCAAGCCCGTCAGCGAGAGTCAGATCCAATCGGTGATGAAGAGCGCCGGCTACGGCAACGCGGAGATCCAGAAATTCAACAACAAGAGCATCGGCGGCGCGGGCTATCAGATCTCGACCAAGACGCTCAAGCCGAACAAGGTCCAATCGATCAAGGCGGAGCTCGACGCGAAGTTCGCCAGCGGCAACACTGCGGGCACGAGGAACTTCTCCTCGACCTCGATCGGGCCGACCTTCGGCAAGACGGTCGCCAACAGCGCGATCATCGCGATCATCGCCTCGCTGCTGGTGATCTCGGCCTACATCGCGCTGCGCTTCGAGTGGAAGTACGCGATCCCGGTGCTGATCGCGCTGATGCACGACCTGTTGATCACGGCCGGCGTCTACTCGCTGACCGGTCGCGAAGTGACGACCTCGACGGTCGCCGCGCTCTTGACGATCCTCGGCTATTCGCTCTACGACACGATCATCGTGTTCGATCGTGTGCGCGAGAACGTGCCGCGAATGCCCCGCGCGGCGTTCTCGCAGATCGTCAACCGCTCGATGTCCGAGGTGCTGACGAGATCGCTGGCGACGAGCTTCTGCACGCTGCTGCCAGTGGTCGCGCTGCTGTTCTTCGGCGGTGAAACGCTGAAGGACTTCGCCTTTGCGCTGATGGTCGGCGTCGCCTCGGGCGCGTACTCCTCGGTGTTCATCGCCTCGCCGGTGCTGACGCACTGGAAGGAGCGCGAGGGCAGCTACCGCAACCGCCGCGCGCGAATCGTGCGCGAACTCGGCGAGGTACCGGCGTACGCGACGGCCGCCGGCGGCGTGCCCGAGGACGTCGAGCCGGCCAGGCAGCGCAAGCGCAGCGTCTCGATCTTCGGCGCCGACGGCCCCCCGGACGCGGGCGCCGGCGAGCAGCTCTCACGCGATGAGTTCCAGGAGCTCGTGCGTGACCTCGACGTCGACCAGCCTGCGGGTCCGGCACCCGGTGCCGGCGGCGCCGGCGTGGCGCAGAAGCCGCGCAAAGCGCGCCGCCCGGCGCCGCAGCCGCCGACCGAGCCTGAGCAGCCGGCCACGCCCGAGCGCGACCCGGGGGCCGACCTGACGCCGGAGGACCTCGTGCTGAAGGAAGACAAACCTGCGCCCAAGCGCAAACGCCAACGCAACCGCAAGCACGGGAGACGCTGATGGGACTGCTCGCCTGGGTGATGATGGGTCTCGCGATCTGGCACTTCACGATCTTCTTGCCCGATCGCTTCTGGGGCGGCATCGTCGGCGCCTTCGTCGGCGCGCTCGTCGGCGCGATCGTCGTCGGGCTGATCATCTACTCGATCAAGGTCTCCGCACTGAAGATCCCCGGTGAAAGCGCGACGGATGTCTCGATCGTGCTGTACGCGATCCCGGGCGCGCTGATCGGCATCGGCCTCGTGTACCTGGAGGGCATGCGGCGCGAAAGAAGCGCCGCACACAGCGCAGAAGAAGCCTGAGCGGCCCCGCTTCCGTCCCGCCCTGGCCGTACTGTGGCCGCGATGGGGGCTACCCGCTTTCAGATCGCAGATTGCCCGAGCGAGCAGGTCACGCGCCTGCGCCGTGAGCTGACCGTCAGCGGCGCGCTCGCGCAGGTGCTCGTGCGCCGCGGGCTCGGCGAGCCCGACTGCGCCCGCGCCTTCCTGGACGCCGCCGAGGAGCACCCGCCGGGCGCCTTCGCCGGTATCGAGCAGGCCGTGCAGAGGATCCTCGCGCACGTCTCGGCTCAGCGCAGGATCACGATCCACGGCGACTACGACGTCGACGGCATCTGCTCGACGGCGATCCTCGTGCGCGCGCTGCGTGAGCTCGGCGCCGACGTCGACTCCTACCTGCCCGACCGCATCAGCGACGGCTACGGCCTCGCGGCGGCGACGGTCAGGCGCCTGGCGCAGCGGGGCACGAACCTGCTCGTCACAGTCGACTGCGCGGTCACGGCCGTCGAGGAGGTGGCGCTCGCCGGCGAACTCGGCATGCAGGTGATCGTCACCGACCACCACGCAGCGCGCGCCGACGGGCAACTGCCCGACGCGCCGCTCGTGCACCCGGCGCTGTGCGGCTACCCGTGCCCGGAGCTGTGCGCGACGGCGGTCGCCTACAAGCTCGCCCAGGCCGTGTTCGCGGCCGCCGGGCGCGATCCGCTCGAGCTCGAGCAGGAGCTCGAGCTGGTGGCGCTTGCGACGGTCGCCGACGTCGTGCCGCTGATCGGTGAGAACCGCACGCTCGTGCGCCGTGGCCTGCGCGCGCTGGCAGCGACGCGCAGGCCGGGCCTGCGCGCGCTGATGGCCGTCGCCCGCGTTGCCCCGGGTCGCGTCGACGAGCGCGCGCTCGGCTTCGCGCTGGCGCCGCGGCTGAACGCGGCAGGGCGCATGTACCGCGCCGACGCCGGTCTCGAGCTGCTGCTGACCGAGGATCCGCTGCGCGCCCAGCAGGTCGCGCAGGAGCTCGACCGAGCCAACCACGAGCGCCGCGAGGCCGAGCAGCGCATCCGCTACGAGGCTGAAGCGCAGGTCGCCGAGCTGGGCGAGCGCTCGGCCTACGTGCTCGCCGGCGAGCAATGGCATGCGGGGGTCGTCGGCATCGTCGCCTCGCGCCTGGCCGAGACCCACCACCGCCCGGTCGTGCTGATCGCGCTCGACGGGGCGAGCGGCAAGGGCTCGGCGCGGAGCATTCCCGGCTTCGACCTGCTGGCGGGGCTGACCGAGTGCTGTGAGCACCTGCTCCGCTACGGCGGGCACCGCGCCGCGGCGGGCCTCGAGATCGAGCGCGAGCGCGTGCCGGCGCTCGCGGCGGCGCTCGAGCAGCACGCCGCGCGCGCACTTGCGGCAGCCGATCTCGCGCCGGTCGAGCGCGTCGATGCGATCGTCGGCGGCGAGGAGCTCGGCATGGGCCTGGCCGAAGAGCTGCAGCGCATGGCGCCATTCGGGCACGGCAACCCGGGCGTCTCGCTGATGGTCGCCGAGGCGTGCCTGCGCGACGGACGTCCGATGGGCGAAGGCAAGCACGTGCGCTTCACCGTCGAATCGCGCGGCGCGCGCGCGCAGGCGGTCGCCTTCGGAACGGGCGGGCGGCTGCCCATCGAAGACGGCGCCCCCGTGGAAGCGACGTTCAAGCTCGAGGTCAACGAATGGAACGGCGTCTGCGAGCCGCGCCTGGTGCTGCGCCACGCGCAGGCAGCCGAGCCGCGCATCGAGGCGCGCTCGCTGCGCGAGTCCGAGCGTGAGCTTGTCGTTGAGACCGAGCCGCCCGCGCCGGCGGCGTCTCCCGTGCGCCCGTTCGCGCAGCCCGCCGAGCAGCCGGCTGCAGCCATGCCGGTCGCCGAGGGCGAGCACGGTCAGCTGGCGCTCTGCTGAGCGGCGCTGCAGGCGCTTCAATCCCGCGGGAGCGTCCCCTAACCTATGAGGATGGCGGTAGCGAAGGATCCAAACAGGACGGGCCCGACCGAGCTGGCCGAGCAGCCGCGCCCGGAGGGCGGCGCTGCGCCTGCCACGACGACCTCGACATCGGCGCCGAGCGCACCTGGGCATGCCCCGCCAAGCACCCCGCCGCGTCCGAGCCACGCCGCGCCGCCGCGTCTGGACCTCTCAGAGCCCGAGCGGCGCCTATTGGCGGACCTGTTCGCGATCGTCTCAGAGCACGCCGCCGACTCGGCTGTGGAGATCGACCGCGGGCGCGTGCAGGACGCGTTCGTGTTCGCCTGCGAGCACCACTCCTCCCAGCGGCGCAAGTCGGGCGAGGACTTCATCGTGCACCCGGTCGGGGTGGCGCGGATCTGCGCGGGCATGCGCCTGGACACGGAGACGCTGTGCGCGGCGCTGCTGCACGACACGGTCGAGGACACGAAGGCCTCGATCGAGGAGGTGCGCGAGCGCTTCGGCGATGAGATCGCGCAGATCGTCGACGGCGTGACGAAGCTGACGGGGATCGAGTTCCAGTCCCACGACGAGGCGCAGGCGGAGAACTACCGCAAGATGATGGTCGCGATGGCCACCGACGTGCGGGTCATCCTGATCAAGCTGGCCGATCGACTGCACAACATGCGCACGATCGAGGCGATGCCCAAGCAGAAGCAGATGGACAAGGCGCGCGAGACGCTCGACATCTACGCGCCGCTGGCTCACCGCCTGGGTATCCACGCGATCAAGTGGGAGCTCGAGGACCTCGCGTTCGCGACGCTTCACCCGCGCAAGTACCAGGAGATCAAGGGCCTCGTCGCCCAGCAGCGCGACGACCGCGAGGGCTACGTCAGCCAGGCCGGGGAATACCTGTCACGGGAGCTCGCCGATCTCGGCATCCAGGCGCAGATCGCCGGACGGGCAAAGCATTTTTATTCAATTTATTCAAAGATGACAAAGAAGGGTCGTGAGTTCAACGAGATCTACGACCTCACGGCGATGCGCGTGATCGTCGACTCGGTGAAGGACTGCTACGGCACGGTCGGAGTGATCCACTCGCTGTGGAAGCCGCTGCCGGGTCGCTTCAAGGACTTCATCGCGATGCCGAAGTTCAACATGTACCAGTCGCTGCACACGACCGTGATCGGCCCCGAGGGACGGCCGCTGGAGATCCAGATCCGCACGCAGGAGATGCACGAGATGGCCGAGTTCGGCGTCGCCGCGCACTGGGTCTACAAGCAGGGTCCAAACGGCGGGCCCGAAGCGCCGGGTGGCGAGGGCCAGGGCGAGGACGCCAAGACGAAGTGGCTGCGCTCGATGCTCGACTGGCAGAAAGACCTCTCGGACCCGCGCGAGTTCATGGAGACGCTGCGCACGGACCTATTCGAGGAAGAGGTCTTCGTGTTCACGCCCAAGGGCCAGGTCAAGTCGCTGGCGGCCGGCGCGACGCCGCTCGACTTCGCCTACGAGGTGCACACGGAGATCGGCCACCGCTGCGTCGGTGCGCGCGTCAACGGCAAGATCGTGCCGCTGCACTACGAGCTGCGCTCGGGTGACATCGTCGAGATCCTCACGGCCAAGCGCGAGCGCGGCCCCTCGCGCGACTGGCTGGCGATGGTCAAGACGACTCGCGCGCGCAACAAGATCAAGGCCTGGTTCAAGGCCGAGTCGCGCCAGGACACCGAGCACACCGGTCGTGACCTGTTGCAGGAGCACCTGCGCAAAGCGGGCCTGCCGGCGCAGAAGATCACCGGCTCGGCGATCCTCGCCGACGTGATCCGCGAGGTCGGCTACCGCAAGGCCGACGACTTCTACATCGCGCTCGGCGCGGCCAAGGTCTCACCGAAGCTCGTCGTCAGTAAGGTGATGCAGCGCCTGAAGCAGGGCGAGGCGGCTGACGGGGGGGAGTCGGCGGCCGCCGACCTCTTGCGCGTCGGTCGCCAGCGCCGCCGGCCGACCAAGTCCTCGGGGCAGTACGGGATCAAGGTCGAGGGCGTGCAAGACGTGATGCTCCGCCTGGCCAAGTGCTGTCGCCCGGTGCCGGGCGATGAGATCGTCGGCTACATCTCGCTCGGGCGCGGGATCACGATCCACCGCGAAGACTGCCCCAACGTGGTCCTCTTGAAGAAGGACCCCGAGCGCTTCACGAGCGTCGACTGGGAAGGCGACCAGTCGACGGCCTTCATCGTCGAAATCCAGATCGACGCGTGGGACCGCCACCGCCTGCTCGAGGACCTCTCGCGCGTGTTCAGCGAGTCGGGCGCGAACATCCTCGAAGCGCGCTGCATGTCGGCGCCGCCGATGGTCAAGAACCGCTTCGTCGTCGAGGTCGCCGACACGCACACGTTGAAGGGCGCGATCACGCGCATGCGCAACATCGACTCCGTGTTCGACGCCTACCGTGTCACGCCTGGAGGCGCGGGCTAAGCCACGACGGTCAAGGCGCGCGGCTTGATCGAGTAGCGCGCCTCGTGAACTTCGCCGAGGAAGTCGCCGTCGACCTGCAGCGGCAGCAGGCGGCCGTCGGCGCTGCGCACGGTCAGCTCGGCGAAGCGCTCGATGCCGGTGATCTGGCGATTGCCGAGCACGCTGGCGCGCGGCGAGAGCGCGCGCACGGCGATCGAGGAGAA
The DNA here is from genome assembly GCA_963717665.1 of uncultured Solirubrobacteraceae bacterium. Classification (GTDB taxonomy): domain Bacteria; phylum Actinomycetota; class Thermoleophilia; order Solirubrobacterales; family Solirubrobacteraceae; genus Palsa-744. The sequence goes on along the minus strand of OY970348.1, from coordinate 687,565 downwards.
GGCGAGCGGCGTGGCCCGGCGCAGCACGGCACCGGTGAGCGCGCCCGAGTCGAGCGCCGCGCCCTCGGCGATCTCGATCGGCTTGTCGTTGAAGTAGGTGAAGGGGGCGCCGTTCTGGATGATCGCCGTGACCCCCTGCAGCGTCTCCTCGCCGGTGTCGATCAGCATGCGCGGCGGGCGCACGATGTAGCGCTGTGCCACGGCTAGCGCCTTACAGGTGAAGAAGTACGGGCCGAAGCGGGCCTTCAGCTTGGGTTGCGCATCGACTTTCTCAACGACGCTCGCGTCGAGCCCGACGCCGGAGTTGAACGTGAAGCAGCGATCGTTGACGACGCCGATGTCGACCTTGCGCACGCGCCAGTCATCAGCCATCGCGAGCAGGTGCTCGGTCGCGTCGACGAGCTCGCCCGGGATGCCGAGGATCCTGGCGAACACGTTGGCCGAGCCGCCGGGCAGCGCGCACAGCGGCGTGTCCGAGCCGAGCAGGCCGTTGGCGGCTTCGTTGACCGTGCCGTCGCCACCGAAGGCGACGACCACGTCATAGCCCTCGTGCGCCGCCTCGCGGCACAGCTCGGTGGCGTGCCCGCGCGACTCGGTGTCGACGGCGTCGACGTCGAAGCGCCCCTTCAGGGCGTACACCACCAGGTGGCGCAGCCGGTCGGAGACAGTCGCCGCATACGGGTTGACGATGATCAGCATGCGCCGCTTGCTCGCGGCCGCGTAGGGCTCGAGGGAGGCAGCGCTTTCGCTCAGGCGCTGCTCCTGCCCGCGCGTGGGGGTGCGCGTGGAAGGGGTGCTCATCCACAAGCGCCTACACCGCGGCCGCGGATCCGTTACCGCTCGCCCAGGGTGGGGTATCTGGCACTGATGGAGACGGTCTGCGATCACGTCCGTCGAGAGGATTGCTAGACTGCCGCTCAACAGATGTACACATCCAGAGGGGTGGAGGGCCTGGCCCTGCGAAACCCCGGCAACCACCGCCAAGTCACAGGCGGGAAGGTGCCAATTCCAGGTGATGTGTGGCCGGGCTCGCGCCCTTCGCCACACGTGACAAGGCGAAGGCTAGAGCGAAGGAGCCCCCAATGGCAGCAAGTCATCTGCAGTGCAAGGAGTGCAAGGCCGAGTACCCGCTCGAGGCGCTGTACGTCTGCGAGTCCTGCTTCGGTCCGCTGGAGGTCGCCTATGACCACAGCCGCAGCAGCGGCGATGTCGGCGAGTTGCGCCGGCGCATCCAGGGCGGCCCGCAGAACATCTGGCGCTACGCCGACTTCCTGCCGCTGGCGGGAGGCCCTCCCGGACCGTCGGGACGGCTCGCCTCGCGCGTCGGCCTGCCGGCCGGCTGCACGCCGCTGATCCGCGCAGACCGCCTCGCCGAGCGCCTCGGTCTGGGCGAGGTGTGGGTCAAGAACGACGCCGCCAACCCGACGCACTCCTTCAAGGACCGCGTCGTCTCGGTCGCCGTCACACGTGCCCGCGAGCTCGGCTTCGAGACGATCGCGTGCGCTTCGACGGGCAACCTGGCCAACTCGGTCGCCGCTCACGGCGCCGCGCTCGGCCTCGACTCCTACGTCTTCATCCCGGCGGACCTCGAGGAGCAGAAGGTGCTCGCGACGGGCATCTACGGCACGAACCTCGTCGGCGTCGAAGGCAACTACGACGACGTCAACCGCCTCTGCACCGAGCTGTGCGCCGAGCGCGACTGGGCGTTCGTCAACATCAACCTGCGCCCCTACTACGCCGAGGGCTCGAAGACGCTCGCCTTCGAGATCGCCGAGCAGCTCGGCTGGGAGCTGCCCGACCGTTGCGTCGTGCCGATCGCCTCGGGCTCGCTGTTCACGAAGATCGCGCGTGGCTTTCAGGAGTTCACCGAGCTCGGGCTCGTCGAGGGCGAGCTGCCGAGCATGAACGGCGCCCAGGCCGAGGGCTGCTCGCCGGTCGCGAGCGCCTACGCCGAAGGCCACGACGTGTGCCGCCCGGTCAAGCCGAAGACGATCGCCAAGTCGCTGGCGATCGGCAACCCGGCCGACGGTCCCTATGCGCTCGACCTCGCCCGGCGCACGGGCGGCGGCGTGGACTCGGTCACCGACGATGAGATTCGCGACGGCATCAAGCTGCTCGCCGAGACGACGGGCATCTTCACCGAGACGGCCGGCGGCGTCACGACAGCCACGCTGGCCAAGCTCGCCGCGCGCGGTGAGATCGACCCGGGCGAGCGCGTCGTGCTCGTGATCACCGGCGAGGGCCTGAAGACACTCGACGCGGTTCGGGGGACGTTCGAGACGCACACGATCGCTCCAACCGTCGATGCGTTCGAGGCCGGCGTTCCCCAGACCGTCTCAGTCTGATGTCGGTGCTCGTGAAGATCCCCACGCAGCTGCGCGCTGCGGCGGGCGGCGAGGCCGAGACAGAGGTCGACGGCAAGACCGTGCAGGAGGTGCTCGACGGCCTGTTCGAGCGCCATGACGAGCTGCGCACGCGGCTGTATGACGAGCAGGGCGGGCTGCGCCGCTTCGTCAACGTCTACGTCGCCGGCGAAGACATCCGCTTCCTCGACGGTCTCGCCACGCCTGTCTCAGACGGCGCCGAGCTGACGATCCTGCCGGCTGTCGCCGGCGGCTAGCGCGAGGCTGGATGCCCGGCCGCGGCGTGATGCGCGGCGGCGTGGGCGACGGGTGCGCTCGAGCCCGAGATGCCGACGGTCGAGACGAGCCCGGCGGCGACCATCGCTGAGATCGTCAGCGCGCGCATGCGCTTGGGCGTGAGCCAGCCGAAGTGGTGGTTCTGAAGCCAAGTCCGAAAGCCGGTCGCGGCCGACGCGGCGGCCATCGCGCACCCTGCACACATGACTCGTAGGCTAGCGCCGCCGCGCGGGCGGCTCGCCGGCAGCGCGGCGGTGCGCTTGCTCGTGCCGGTCAGGCGGGCTCGACGGGCTCGATCGTCTCGACACGACCCTCGAGCCGGCGCTTGAGCTCGGCGCCGCGCCCGGCGGCGACGGCGCGCGCGGCGCGCTCGTCGCTCAGCTCGAGTCCGTGCAACTGGGCGTAGTCGAGCAGGTTCTGGCGCTCCTCGCCCTCTTTGGCGGCACGCAGGAAGAGCCAGCAGAACAGACCGAGCGTGAGGAAGGACTCCTCGACCATCATGATCGCGCCGGCGATGTTCTGATCGGCCAGCGGCGAGATGTGGTGCACGGCGTCGCCGTGGCTGTAGAAAGGGTAGAAGACGGTCCCCGACCAGAGGAAGATGTTGCCGAGCACGGTGCCGGCGAGACGCACGGCGACGATGTAGACGAGCCGCCCGAGGTTGCCAAACCAGCCGGGCGTCGGCAGCGGGCCGACGAGGCACATCCACATGTTCACGCCGAAGGCGAGGAACATCGCGTGCTCGAGCGCGTGCACGCCGCTGTGGCGCAGGGCGGCCTGGTAGAGCGTCGGGATGTGCCACACGTACAGGTCGATCGCCCACAGCGGGAAGGCGATCGCCGGGTGTGAGAGCACGCGCAGGCGATCGAACAGCTTTATTTTCAGGATCGGCGCGATCAGCGGACCGGTCAGCCCGAGCACGATCAACAGCGCCGCGATGTCGCCGACCAGCAGGTGCTCGACCATGTGCATGTAGAGCAGGTCCTGGCTGGCCCCGCCGAGCGAGGTCAGCGAGGCGGCGATCGTCACGAGGCCTCCGTAGAAGCACGCCTGGCGCCAGCCTGAGACGGGGTGACCGGTCCGCGTGAGCGTACGCACGCGCCGCGCGTAGAGCAGCGCGATCAGCAGCAGGGGCCCGACCTGCACGACGTCCTCGAGGTCGGTTGAGACGGCGAGCGGGAGCGCGTGCATCCCGCTTCAGACTACCGGCGAGCGCGCGGCGATATCGTGGCTCGCCGGATGGCTCAGCTGCTGCCAGCCCTCGCGTACCTCGCGCCCGCGCTGACGATTCTCGCGGTGCTGGCGTTCCGGCGTTATCCGGGCGAGCGAGTCCTCCTAGCCGCGCTCGCACGCCATCGCGATCGTCGCGGCCGCGCGAGGGCGCCTCGCGGTGCGGCTCGCAAACGCACCCCGCGCGCGCTCGTGGCTCGTGGGGGCCGGCTGATCGGATGCGCGCTCGCCGTGCGCCCGCCACCGCTGCTGCGCCTGACCCTGAGCTAGTCGGCGAGTGGCCAACCGGCCGCGCGCCGGTCAACACCATCTCGACTGTGAGGACCGATGCCTTTCAATCTCACGCCCAAGCGCGCGCGAGACCGCCTGCCGGCGGCGCGCCGAGCAACGCTGCTGAGCGCCGGGCTGCTGGTTTGCTCGGCTGCATGGCCGATGGCCGCCGAAGCTCACGGTGTATCGGGACGCGCGAGCCTGCCCGTTCCTGCGTGGCTGTTTGCCTGGGCGGCGGCGATCGTGCTCGTCGTCTCGTTCGTGCTGCTTTCGGCGATGTGGTCGCGCCCACGCCTTCAGCAGGTGAGCGAGCGCCGCGTCTGTGCATGGCCCGAGTCGATCGCCGTGCCGGCGGGCCTGATCGGCCTAGCGCTGTTCGCGCTCGTTCTCTACGCCGGCTATGACGGCGTCGCGGCGCCCAAGGCCAACTTTGACCCGACCTTCATCTTCATCGTCTTCTGGGTAGCCGTGCCGCTGTCGAGCGGGGTGCTCGGCAACTGGTTCAGCGCGTTCAGTCCGTGGCGCGCGTTCGCACGCGCCGTGCGCTGGGGTGGGGCGCGCGTAGGTCTGCACTGGCGAGCGCCGCTGTCCTACCCGGACCGGCTCGGTCGCTGGCCTGTCGTGGCGGGCTTGATCGGCTTCGCGTGGCTGGAGCTGGTCTACCACGACCACGACGACCCGACGCTACTCGCGTCATTGTCGCTTGCCTACTTCGCGCTGATGCTGGTGGGCATGGCGCTGTTCGGGATCGAGCAGTGGAGCGAGCGCGGCGACGCGTTCGGCGGCTACTTCGGCCTGCTCGCGCGCCTCTCGGGACTCGATGTGCGCGGCGGCGCGCTGCGGCGGCGACGGCCGCTGTCGGCGCTGAGCTCGTTCGGCAGGGAGTCGGGTGCGGTGGCACTCGTGCTCGTGATCATCGGCATCACCACGTTCGACGGCGCATCGAACGGCGTGGTCTGGAATACGCTGCAGCCGCATGTGCAGAGCTGGTTCACGGGCCTCGGGCTCGGCGACACGCCCTCGGACGAGCTCGCCGATTCGCTCGGCTTGCTGCTCGCAATCGCAATCGTCGCGGGCTTCTACTGGCTCGGCGTGCTCGGCATGCGATCGGTCTCGCGCCGCTACGACGCCCGTGCGCTCGCGCGTTCCTACGCGCACACGCTCGTGCCGATCGGCTTCGCCTACGTGCTCGCGCACTACTTCTCGCTGCTCGTCTGGCAGGGTCAGGCGATCGGCTACCTCGCCTCCAACCCGCTCGGGCACGGCAGCGACTACTTCGGCACGGCGCACTGGCACGTCCACTACAACTTGATCGGCTCGACCGGCATCTGGTACGTGCAGGTGGTGGCCCTGATCACAGGCCACGTATGCGGTCTCGCGCTCGCGCACGATCGTGCGCTGGCGACGTGCCGCTCGAGCGAGGAGGCCGTGCGCTCGCAGTATTGGATGCTCGTCGTGATGGTCGGCTTCACGAGCCTGGGGTTGTGGCTGCTCTCCTCGGTGAATACTTGAGCGCACGCACATGCTCGTGATCGCACACATCGGGAAGATCCCGGTCGAGGAGTACGCCGGATTCGTGGTCCCCGTGATCGCGCTCTACGCCTACGGGCGGGCATGGAGCCGGCGTCATCGCAGGAAGCTCGCCGGCCTGCCCCCGCCGTTGCAGGGGCTCGACGAGCGGACCGTCCAGCTCGTCCTCGCGCGCTGGGCCGAGGACAAGCACGGCGAGCTCGGGCGCGAGCTCGTGGCGCTGATGTACCCGCCCGGCCCCGACGGTGCGACGGCTGCGGAGCTGGCGCAGCGGATCGGCGCCGAGCGCGCGAGCGTGGATAACGGAGTTGCGGAGCTTGCCGAGCTCGGCTACCTCGAGTCCGACCTCGGCGAGGGCGAGCAGCGCCTGTCGTTGACCGCCGAGGGCATCCATCTACTGAACATCACCGAGGACGCGCTGCTGAGCGCCTTCGCCGACGCCGCCACGCCGGAGCGCAGTGCGACGAGCTAGTCGAAGCCAAGCGACCGCGCGCAGCCGGCAGAGCCCCAAGCGTGCGCGATGCGCGGCCCTGCCGAGTTGCGGGAAAGATCTCGTGCAAGGACGGCGAGATGGACGCCAAAAGTTCGGAAAATGCGAGTATTTCCGCGGCTCGGCAGTTTCTTAGCTGGTCTTGAGGAGCACCTAAGTAGCATTGGGTTGACTGACTCGTATGAGCGCGCAAACCACCATCCGTTCAGCAACAGCCGAAGGGCACACAGAGCGGGTCGACGCGATCGCGTGCCTCGACGAGAGCACGCGGCGCAAGGCGATCTCCGAGCGCCCGACCGGTCCGGGCCACTATCTGGAGATCCAGAGCTCGGGTGAGTCGCTGCTGATTCCGATCGAGGAGGGCGTGATGCACATCGGGCGCGGCCTCTCGGCCGATCTGCACCTCGATGAGAAGTCGGTCTCGCGCCGCCACGCGATGCTCGTGCACGGCCCGACCGGCTCGCGCCTGCTCGACGATCGCAGCTCCAACGGCACGTTCGTCAACGGCCAGCGGATCGTCCAGGCCGACCTGCACAACAGCGACGTGATCCTGCTCGGGCGCGTCGTGCTGCGCTACCTGGAGATCTGAGCGCCACGCGCCCACATGTCAGTGGGGTACCGCGGCGGTACTCCCGAGCCATCGTCCACCTATACTGCGGGGCTCTTTGGACCCTCAAGGTTCAGTCCCCAAATCACCCAGGAGGGTTCGGATGAGAAAGCTTGTGGCAGCCGCCGCGGCCGTCGTACTCATGCTCGTCGTGCTCACCGGATGCGGGAGCAGCAGCAGCTCCTCGTCTTCCAGCACGACGTCAAGCTCGACCTCGAGCAGCACGAGCGCAGCCAACGCCTCACTTGTCGCGCAGGTGCCGGCGGCGATCAAATCGAAAGGCACGCTGAACGTCGCGACCGAAGCCCAGTATGCGCCGAACGAGTTCATCGACTCCGACGGCCACACGGTGATCGGGATGGACGCTGAACTGACGGACGCGATCGCGAGCACGCTTGGGCTGAAAGCGAAGCTGATCAACTCGGACTTCGAAACGATCATCCCTGGGCTCGCCGCAGGGCGCTACGACCTAGGCGTCTCGTCCTTCACGGACACCAAGGAACGCGAGAAGACAGTCGACTTCGTCGACTACTTCAGCGCGGGAATCTCCTTCTACGCGAAGAGCTCGGCCGAACCGGGCGTGAGCACCGTGGCCGACCTGTGCGGTAAGACGGTCGCCGCCGAGAAGGGCACGGTCGAGGCTGAAGAAGCCGAAAAGCAGAGTAAAACGTGCACGAAAGAAGGAAAGCAGGCCGTCAGCGCGCTGAGCTTCCCCGGCCAGAACGCGGTCAACCTAGCCGTCTCCAGCGGGCGCGCGGAACTGGGCATGGCCGACTCGCCGGTGGCCGACTACCAGGTCGCCCAGTCCAAAGGTGCGTTCAAGACGATCGGCAAGGAGTACGAAGTCGCGCCCTACGGGATCGCGATCCCGAAGACGAGCGGCATGACCACTCCTGTGCTCGAAGCGGTCAAGGCCGTGATCGCCGACGGCACGTACGCGAAGATCCTCGCCAAGTGGGGCCTTCAGTCGGGCGCGATCAAGACGCCGACGGTCAACGGCGCGATCGGCTGAGCAAGTGACCGTTGCGCCGAACGGTTAGCGAGTGAAGTAGACGGTGTCCTCGGGCGAGCCGACCCCCACAGCGGCCGGACGGCCCGAGGACATCCGCGCAGTACCGGTCAGGCGCCCCGGGCGCTGGGTGGCCGCCGCGATCGTCCTGATCGTGGCGCTCGCGCTGGTCCGCTCGGTCGTCGAGAACCCCCGCTTCGAATGGGGGATTGTCGGCGAATACGTCTTCGACGGGCGCATCCTGCACGGGCTGCGCGTGACGATCGAGCTGACGGCGATCGCGATGGGCATCGGCATCGTGCTCGGCGTGCTGCTCGCCGTGATGCGCCTCTCGCCCAACTGGCTCGTCTCGGGCGCGAGCTCGTTCTACATCTGGTTCTTCCGCGGCACGCCGGTCCTCGTGCAGCTGTTGTTCTGGTACAACATCGCCGCGCTGTACCCGAAGATCGGGCTCGGCGTGCCGTTCGGCCCGTCGTTGATCCACGCCGACGCGAACTCGCTGATCACGCCGTTCACGGCGGCGATTCTCGGCCTCGGCCTGAACGAGGGCGCCTACATGGCGGAGATCGTCAGGGCCGGGATCATCTCGGTCGACCCGGGGCAGGGCGACGCGGCGCAGTCGCTCGGCATGACGCGCCTGCAGACGATGCGCAGGATCGTGCTGCCGCAGGCGATGCGCGTGATCATTCCGCCGACGGGCAACGAGACGATCTCGATGTTGAAGACCTCCTCGCTGGCGAGCGTGATCGTCGTGACCGAGCTGCTGTACGCGGGTCAGCTGATCTACTCGGTCAACTTCAAGACGATCCCGCTGCTGATCACGGTCAGCATCTGGTACATCGTCTGCACGAGCGTGCTCTACGTTGGGCAGTACTACCTCGAGCGCTACTACGGCCGCGGCGCGCGCACGCGCCAGGAGGGGCCGCTCGAGCGGATTCGCAAGGGCCTGTTCTCGATCCACCATCAGCCATGAGCACGCCGATGGTCAAGGCCGAGGCGGTGCGCAAGCGCTTTGCCCGTAACGAAGTGCTGAAGGGGATCACGCTCGAGGTGCAGACGGGTGAGGTGCTGTGCCTGCTCGGGCCCTCAGGATCGGGAAAGTCGACCTTTCTGCGCTGCATCAACCACCTCGAGAAGATCGACTCCGGCCGGCTCTCGGTCGACGGCGAGCTCGTCGGCTATCGCGATGAGGGGGAGAAGCTGCACGAGCTGCACGAGTCCGAGGTCGCGCGCAAGCGCGCCGAGATCGGCATGGTCTTCCAGCACTTCAACCTGTTCCCGCACATGACGGCGCGCGAGAACGTCACGTGCGCGCCGATTCGCGTCAAGGGCGAGCCCGCCGACCAAGCGCGCGCGCATGCGCAGGAGCTGCTCGGGCGCGTCGGCCTCGAGGACAAGCTCGACGTCTACCCCTCGCAGCTCTCCGGCGGGCAGCAGCAGCGCGTGGCGATCGCGCGGGCGCTGGCGCCGAAGCTGATGCTGTTCGACGAGCCCACCTCGGCGCTCGACCCGGAGCTCGTCGGCGACGTGCTCGCCGCGATGCAGCAGCTCGCGCGCGAGGGCATGACGATGGTCGTCGTCACGCACGAGATGGGCTTCGCGCGCGAGGTCGCCGACACGGTGACGTTCATGGACGAGGGCATCGTCGTCGAGTCCGGCGCGCCGGGCGAGGTGCTCGGCAATCCCCAGCACGAGCGCACGCGCGCGTTCCTCTCGAAGGTCCTCTAGGTCTGCTGCCGGCTCGCCCGGCCGATGGCCGGCTCAGAGCGCCTTGCGCATCAGCGCGACCGTCTTCACGTCACCGTGTTCCAGTCGGCCCACGTCTTCATAGCCGCGCGCGTCGTGGAATCCGAGCGAGGCGTCGTTACGCGGCTTGACGTTGACGTCGCAGACCATCTGACCGAACGGCCGCGCGGCCTGCTCCATCGCGTCATACAGGAGCGCGCCGAGCCCATGGCGGCGATGGGCGGCGCCGACGGCGATGCGGTCGAGGTAGAGGAAGCGCTCGTAGCGCTCGGCGAACCAGCGGTAGTTGGCGCTGTCGTAGGGGGTGCCAGGGGCGATCGCGATCGCGAAGGCGGCGACCTCGCCTTCGCGCTCGACCACGAGGGCGGCGTGGGCGAGCTGGAGGATGTACTGCAGCCGCGTCTCATCGAGCGGGCTGAGCTCGCGCACGGATGCCTCGTTCAGCGCGAGCACGGCAGGCCAGTCAGAGCGCTCGAGCGCTCTGAGCTGCGCCTCGCCGTGAGCATTTCTCGCGCTCAGGGCCAGACCAGTACTCCGGTGGTGATCACTGGCGGCTGGGCTATCCGGGTGACTGTCATTGCCTCTCTCCTGGTGGGGCTGTTGAGCTTGGTCGCGACGGCGCTCACAATACGCCAGCGTGTCTGCGATCGTTTACGACCATCGCTCGCGCGAGAGCCACCGAGATGGTCGAGTCCCTCAATCAGTGCGCCGGTCCCTTCGGGGTCGTCTATGACTTCTACATCGAACGCCCGCGGCTGATGCAGGCGATCGGACGGCTCGTGTGGGGCGTCGGTGTGCCACTGCTGTATGAGAGCATCGAGGCCACGATTCCCAACATGCCGGCTGGGGCGACGATCCTCGATGTTCCCTGCGGCGGTGGGGTCGCCTTCCGCGGCCTTCGCCCGGATCAGGACGTCCGCTACATCGCCGGCGACCTGTCGGAGAAGATGCTTGCGCGAGCGCGCGAGCGAGCGCGAGCGGCCTCTTTGGAGCAGGTCGAGCTGGTGACCGCCGACATGCTCGCGTTGCCCTTCCCCAATGACACGGCGGACCTGTTCGTCTCATACAGCGGCCTGCACATGGTCGAGGAGCAAGAGCGTGCCGTGCAAGAGATCGCACGCTGCCTGAAGCCAGGTGGTGAGCTCGTCGGTACGACGTTCCTTCGGGAGGGCGCGCGCCGGCAGCGAATGCTGTTCGCACTCGGCCACCGTCAGGGCCATGCGCTGCCGCCGCGTCGGGACGACCTACGCCGCTGGCTAATCGACGCGGGGCTTGAAGACGTCGAGGTCAAGCCCGAGAGCGGTTTTGTCGCGTTTCGCGCGCGCTGCGCGTAGGCCTGCGCTGTTCCTCGTCTTCCCGGGCCAAGTAGTAGACGGGTTCGAGTGTCAGTAGCCCTCTTCTGGCTTCGAAAATCGCTCATGGCGTTCAAGTAGACGACAGCCGCTGAACGAAAGTCGGCCCATTGGCAACTCCGAACTTGCGTTCGGCATGGTCGGCCGTCCCGTATGATCCGGGCGCATCGCGAGACACGATGAGCTCATACGAGCCATGAAACCGGGGGAAGCCGCCAGGGATGGAGCGCTCGATCAATCGGGGTGAGACGGTTCGTAGGCGACGACGTGTGCATGCGTCAGGCGTACGAGCGGGCCGGACAGCGATGCTGCTGCTCGTGTGCGTGGCGCTCGTGCTTGGCTGTGCTTCCGCGGCGTGGGCGTCGGCGGTGACGAACGCCAACGACGACCTGCGCACGGGCTGGTATCCGAACATGGGCTCGCTCACGCCGCAGCTCGTCAGCGGCGGCACGTTCGGGCAGATGTGGTCGACGACGGTCGAAGGGCAGGTCTATGCGCAGCCGCTGCTCTCGAACGGCACGGTGCTGGTGGCCACGGAGAAGAACAAAGTCTATGGACTGGATCCGGCGACGGGCACGCTGAAATGGGCGAAAGCGCTGAACCTCGGCACGCCGTGGAACCCGGCCGACATCTCCTGCGGCGACCTCACCCCGTCGATCGGCGTCACCTCGACTCCGGTGATCGACTCGGCGACGAACATCGCCTACATGACGCACAAGACCTACGCGTCGGGCACGACGGGGCCGGCGCGCTGGTTCATGGACGCGGTCAACATGACCAGCGGCGTCGAGGAAGCTGGCTTCCCGGTCGAAATGTCCGGGGCGGCGCAGAACGCGCCGAGCCGCACGTTCGCGCCGACGACGGAGCTTCAGCGCCCGGGCCTGTTGCTGATGGGCGGCGTCGTCTACGCGGCCTTCGGCAGCCACTGCGACGTGAAGCCGTGGCAGGGCTGGATCTTCGGCGTCTCCACGGCGGGCAAAGTGACGACGCGCTACGTCGACAACCTGACCGCCGAAGGCGCCGGCATCTGGCAGTCGGGAGCCGGGCTGACCTCGGACGGGCCGGGCACGATCCTGTTCAGCACGGGCAACGGCGGCGCCCCGTCCACGCCGGCACCGGGCACGAGCCCGCCGGCAAACCTTGGTGAGTCGATCGTGCGCGTGCGCGTGCAGCCGGACGGCTCGCTGAAACCGGTCGACTTCTTCGCGCCGTTCGACGGTCCCTCGCTCGACGACTTCGATTCGGACTTCGCCTCGGGCGGCGTCACGGGGCTGCCGAGCGAATACTTCGGCACGGCGGCGATCCCGCACCTGATCGTGGCCGACGGCAAGCAGGGATACGTCTATCTACTCAACCGCGACTCGCTCGGCGGTGTGAGCCAAGGCACGGGCGGCTCGGACAATGTCGTGCAGCGGCTCGGGCCGCGCGGCGGCGTGTGGTCGCGTCCGGGGATCTGGCCGGGCGACGGCGGCTACGTCTACATCCCGACCTCGAGCGGCTCCTCGGGCGGCGGGCATCTCGACATGTACAAGTACGGCCTGACCGGCACGGGCATGCCCTCGCTGTCGCTTGCCGGTAGCTCGGAAGACGCCTTCGGGTGGGGGTCGGGTGCGCCGGTGATCACCTCCGAAGGAACGAACTCGGGCAGCGCGCTCATCTGGATCATCTGGTCGACCAACCGCACGGGCGCGGGCGGGCAGCTGCGCGCGTATGACCCGATCCCGGTCAACGGCAAGCCGGTCCTGCGCTTCCAGGCGCCGCTGGGGACGGCGTCGAACTACGCGACGCCCGGCGTGGGGGCGGGCAAGCTGTTCGTGGGCAACCGCGAAGGCAAGGTGATGGCGTTCGGCTCGCCGGTGACGCCGGTGCTGAGCGGCCCGGCGACGAGCTTCCCGACGACGACGATCGGCAGCAGCGCGCAGAAGACGCTCACGCTGACGGCCAACAGCGCGATCACGATCACCAAATTCACATCGAGCAGCGCCCAGTACACGGTCGGCACGCCGTCGCTCGCGCTGCCGGCGAAACTCGTGGCGGGGCAGACGATCCAGGTCCCGCTCACGTTCACGCCGAGCGAATCGGGGCTCGTCGGCGGCAACCTGACGGCCGAAACGAGCGGCGGGAACGTGAGCTTTGCCTTCTCGGGCATGGGGCAGACGGCGAGCGCCCAGTTGACGAACACGCCGCCGCTGGTGACATTCGGCGGCACGGCCGTCGGCGGGCACCTCTCGGGCACGGCGACGTTCCGCAACATCGGCGGCGCGCCGCTGACGATCAACGCGGTCGACCTGCCGGCGGCGCCGTTCGGGGCCTCAGGCGTCCCGGCCGTGGGCAGCCAGATCGCGGCGGGCGCCTCGGTCACGGTCAACGTCACGTTCGACCCGACCAGCGAAGGCAACTTCCTCGACGAAATCGGTCTTGAAACGACGGGAGGCAACGCGTCGGTTGGCCTGTCGGGCAGCGCCGGGCAGCCGGGCGTGCTGAAAGTAACGGGCGAAAGCAACGAATACGGCGGCGTGACCGTGGGCGGCTCGGCGACGCGCTCGTTCACGCTGACGAACACTGGCGGCACGAACGTGACGATCACGAAGTCAAAGCCGCCGAGCGGCGGCGCGTTCGAAGCGACGACGTCGCTGCCGGAGGGCACGACGATCGCGCCGGGGGCCTCAGTCACGGAGACGGTCGCCTACAAGCCGACGGCCCCGGGCTACGCGAGCGGCACGTGGGCAATCAACGGCGATGACACGACGGGGCTTCACGAAGTCACGTTCAAGGGCACGGGCACGGTGCCGGCGCCGGGGAGCGCGTGGTCGCACAACGGCTCGGCGACGATCACGGCGGGCGTGCTGCGCACGACGCCGGCGACGGCGAGCGTGGCGGGCTCGGGCTTCTTCGCGACGGCGATGGACAGCCGCCACCTCGTCGTCGAATTCGACCAGACGATCAACGGCGGCTCGGGCGCGGACGGCCAGGCGCTGGTGCTGGCGGACGCTTCCAAAGCCGGGTCGGCCTCGCTCGGCGTGAAAGGGGGAGGGCTCGGCTTCTCTGGCATCCCGGGCATCGCGGTCGCCTTCGACACGTACAAGAACACGGTCAACCCGTCGAACAACTTCGTCGGCATCACCGACGGGCCGACCTCGGCGGGCGCGGACAAACTGCACTGGCTGTCGACGTCGACGACGATCCCGGCGCTGCGCACGGCTACGCGGCACGTCAAGGTCGAAGTGCTGAACGAAAAAATCACGATATGGATGGAAGGCACGCAGGTTCTGAGTGGCACGGCGAAAGTGCCGGCGCGCATCCTGCTCGGCTTCAGCGGCGGCACGGGCGGTTCGACCGACATCCATCAGGTGGCGAACGTGGTCGTCGGCGGCGACGCGGCGCCGGGCGGTCCGCCACCCCCGCCGGCGAGCCTGCAGGTCGGGATGACGGTCACCGCGCCGAGTGGCTCGCCGCAGGCGGGCGCGCAGTTCGTCGTCAGCGGCTCCTGCCCGTCGAGCTTCACGACGGCGGCGTTGGGCAACGGCGGCTCGGCCACGCCGACGCTGACGGGAGCGGTCGAAGGCGCGAGCTGCAGCGTCTCTGAGGCGGTCCCGAGCGAAACAGGATGGAAGACGATGGCGTCGGTCAACGGCGCGGCCGAAGTGCCGCTGACGGCGGTCGGCGGCAAAGTGACGGTGCCGACGTTCTCGCTGTCGGCGGGCGCGAACACGGTGCGCTTCACGAACACGTACACGCCGGCACCCTCGGCGAGCCTGCAGATCGCAACGACGGTCACGGCGCCGAGCGGCTCACCGCAGGCGAGTGCGCAATTCGTGGCGAGCGGAACTTGTCCGTCGAACTTCACAACGGCTGCGTTGGGCAACGGCGCCTCGGCCACGCCGACGCTGACGGGAGCGGTCGAAGGCGCGAGCTGCAGCGTCTCGCAGGCTGTGCCGAGCGAAGCGGGCTGGAAGACGACGGAGTCGGTCAACGGTGGTCCCGAAGTGCCGCTGACACCGATCAGCGGGAAAGTCACTGTGCCGACGTTCGCGATGAGCGCGGGCACGAACGCGGTGCACTTCACGAACACCTACACGCCGGCGCCGCCGACGAAAGTCCCAGACCCGACGGCGGGCGGCTGGCAGCTCAACGGGACGACGACGCTGACGGCAGCCGAACTGCTCCTGACCTCGACGGCGGAAGCGCAGGCGGGGACGGCCTTCTGGCCGCAGACGATCGACCCGCGCAACCTGACGATCGAATTCGACGCGTTCATCGGCGGCGGCAGCGGCGCGGACGGCATGGCGCTCGTATTCGCCGACCCATCGCGCGGCGCGACGGCGAAATCGCTCGGCTACAAGGGCGGCGGGCTCGGCTTCGGCGGCATTCCGGCGCTGACGGTCGCGCTGGACACGTACAAAAACTCAGCAAACCCGTCGGCCAACTTCGTCGGGATCACGGACGGGCCGTCGGGCACGGCGAAAGACCTGCTGCACTGGCTATCAACGGCCACGCTCAGCGCGTCGCTGCGCAATGTGACGCATCACGTGAAGGTGGTCACCGCGGGCGGGACGATGACCGTGTCGATCGACGGGGCGCAGGTGCTCAGTCAGGCCGTGACGCTGCCGAGCAGTGTGTACCTGGGGTTCTCGGGAGGAAGCGGCGGGCAGACGGACAAACACGCCGTCTCGCACTTGGTCGTTGGCTAAGCAGGCACGGAAACGGGGAGTTCGTCGAGCCCGGCAAAGTCACCGGCATTGCGCATGTAGAGGCTGCTGTATCGAGCATGGTGCGAGCGGCCTGCTCGGGTCAGCTGCGAGGGTCGATGTTCTGGTCAAGCACGCGATCGATATCCCGGCGGAAGCGGCCCGAATCGATCGCGGCAGCGCCCCCGAACGTTTCGAGCGCCACGGCCACGGGGACGAATTGCCGCCGACATACGGGGCTCAGCTCTCCCACCGGCGCGCCGTTGCGCGTCGCCACGAACGATTCGCCGCGGTCGAGCTCGCGCATGCTCTCGCCGCTGTCGTTGCGCAGCTCGTGTTGCGTGTTCTCAGTTGACATGGGCTCGAATGTAGTACGTGCAAGGGTAGTTCCCTAGTGCGATAAGACCGGCCAGTGCTAGTCTCCTGCGCTGGGTGGCAGGCGCCGTATGAACCGAATCGTTCGATTTATCTGGTCGGCGTCCAAGGGGCCGAGGCTTAGCCTCGCGCTCGTGTGTGCCTGCCTTGCGCTAGTGGCGAGTGGCTGCTTCACGTCCTCCAACTCGTACAACTCGTATTGGTACTGCTGGGACAATCCGGCCGATGGAGGCCCGCATCATCTCGGGTACCCAGTCGCCGGCGACCACATCTGCTCAGACGAAGAACTGAAGAACCAGGGCGGACCACCCCGCTAGTTTCGAGCGCGCCCGGCAAGATTCGAACTTGCGACCTCTCGCTCCGGAGGTACGAAGGCTGAAAGCGAAAGAGGGACAGAAATGGCTCTGGCAAGCCAGATGTGCCGCCGACCAGCGACGGCTGATACCCGCGGATACAGGGCCAATTTGGGTGGATTTGGGCCACCTGAGGGGGGCGGTGGCCCAAGCGATTGGGTCCACGCTGGGACATCTTGATTCTCCGGCATGGAGTCCGGATCGCGCGGTATCCTGACTCAGCGATGGCTACGCGCAAGATCAACCTGATGCTCGATGAGGATCTGATCCGCCTTGCGCGCCGGCAGGACATCGGCGCGGCTGGAAAGAGCGACGTTCAGGTTGTCGAGGATGCGCTCGCCGTTTTCCTCGGTCTGCGCGCTCTTGACGAGGCGCGAGCGCAGGGTGCGCTGGCGGCCGAGGATGCCGACCGGCTCGCTGTGCAGGAGGTCCGAGCAGTGCGCAGGGCACGCAGCCGGGCTTGATTCGCGCTGTCGTAGACCCAAGCGTGTTGGTGTCCGCGTTCATCGGCGACCCCGAGGCCGGGCCAGCCCGGCTGGTTGAGGCGTGGGGTGACCACCGGTTTGTGCTTGTCGTCTCTCCGTTGCTGCTGGTCGAGCTCGGCGAGGTGTTGTCACGGCCCAAGTTCGCCCGCTGGGCGGAGGAAGGGAGGGGAGCGGCCTATGTCGCGGGGTTTGGTGCTCGCAGTGAGCATCAACCAGACCCGGACGAATCACCGTCCTCGGGGGTGCGCGATCCTGATGACGACTATCTCGTCGCGCTGATGCACGCGACGCAGGCTGATGTCCTGGTGTCGCTCGACCGAGACTTGCTCGACGCTCAGCTTGGCGACATAACAGTCATCGATCCAGCCGTCTTCCTCGCCGGCTTGGAGCAAGCTGAGGTCGAAGCGCCGACCGATTAGTTAATCTCGGATCCTGCCTCACAGCCGATGAGTCAGCGGCTCACTCTCGTTCGGTGATATGGAATAGCATGCGTACGATGCATCAAGATCACGAAGCATTCATCTCGGGAATCGGAGATTGCACGAAGATCATCTTGACCTTCGCCAGCAAGGAAGACGAGGGCCTGCCGCTCACTCGCACGTGTGCGCCAATGGACTACGGCCCAGGCAGCAGGACCAAGGACCAGTCAGACCGGTACCACTTCTGGGACTACGACAGCGATAGTGCAACCGGGCGGCACACTCTCAGTCTTCTCCCTGGGCAGATCATCTCAATCGTCCCGACCGAGGAGTCCTTTGCGCCGGCCGAGTTCGTAGCCTGGGAGACCGCTTGGCACTATCCCCGTGACTGGGGCTCCTTCAGCTGAGAGCGAAGGTCAAGGGACCTAAGCTGGTCGCCGTGTGGCGCGGATGAGGATCTCCAAGGTTCGCGTGCAGGGGTATCGGTGTATCGATGACGTCACCATCGACTTTGACGATCTCACTGCGCTAATTGGCGTCGGTGGGGTGGGCAAGTCGGCATTCCATCGAGCCATCGAGTGGTTCTTTGATGACACGACGCTCGATGAGGAGGATCTACACCTACCTCAAGGTGATAATCCAGTTCACGCCGATCGGCTTATCGTCACCGTTAGCTTTGCTTCCCTCAGCGCTGGCGATCGAGCTGGTCTAGGCCGCTACGGGGGAGGCAAGATTACGACGTTTACTCGGATCGGGCGACCCGGTGAGCCTTCGATGCTCTCGGGAACTGCGTTGGTTTGTCGCGACTTCGATGCGATTCGCGCGGAGACCGACGGCCGGAAACGCCGGGCCCGTTTTGCGGACTTTGTTGAGGCGCGGGGCGGGGAGTTTGGGTTCACGAAGCCGGCACCTTCGCGTGTGGCCGAGGCTGATATCGCTATGGAAGAGTTCGAGCGCGCTAACCCGACGCGCTGCGAGGTGGAAGAGCAAGATGCCAGTCACTTGTTTGGATGGGGAGGAGGTCCAAAGCTGCGTGATCGCTTCGATTACGTACTCGTCGGGGCGACTCTAGAGGCTTCTGACGCGATGGGCGGCGCTCGGAATTCAGCGCTTTCTCGACTGCTCTCGGGGGTTGGAGACCTTGACGCGCAGACCGAGCAAGCCGTCGTCAAGCTGCAGACCGAAGCAGAGGCCAAGATGGAGAGCCTGATCTCCTCAGCCCGCAAGCCGGACCTGATCAGAATCGGCGATAGCATCACCGAACGGGTGCGGGCCTACGTACCTGGCGCAAGCGTCGAATTGGACGATGTCATCGCCAGCCCAGGTCGGCCGCAGCCGAGGGTTGTTGCTCGGGTGCGTGAGGGTGCGGGCCACCCCGCTGACGTGGAGCGTCAGGGTCATGGCTTGCAGCGAGCCCTCATCATCGCTGTGCTTCAGGCGCTCGCAGATACCGAGGCAGGTCTCCGGCCCCAGGAAGGCGAAACCTCGGACCCGAGGAGTCTCATGCTGGCAATCGAGGAGCCTGAGCTGTATCAGCATCCCCTACAGGCTCGGGCACTCGCTGCCTCTCTCCGTTCTCTGGCGAACGTTCCAAGCCAGGAAAAAGCCGCGTTCGTTGCAAATCTCGTATAGCACTCACTCGCCTCACTTCGTACATCCTGCCCTATTCGAGAACTTGCGCATTCTTCGGCGTGGCTCGGACTTGGCAACCTCCCAGGTTTCTGCCGATTCCCGAGAGGTCGCACGGATCGTCGCTGATGTTGGATTCGATGGAGATCCGTCCGACAAGATGCGGAAGACTTTGGCAGCGAGTCTTGGTGAGGCAGTCTTCGCGCGGGCAGTGCTCCTATGCGAGGGTCCGACAGATGCGGCCCTGATTGAAGCGGTGGCCGGGCTTAGCGGGGGCTTCGATCGTGTTGGGATCGCCGTTGCTCGCTGTTGGGGAAAGGAAGTCATACCGCTGGCGTTTGCGATCTTGCGTCAGCTCAAGATTCCGACGTACATCCTCTTTGACAGCGATGCGGGCATCGACGCTCGCCTGACGGCAAAAGATCGGGTCTCACGCGCTGACCGCGAGGCCCAAGTCAAGGCCACTGCCGAGAAGAACGTGCGGCTACTCCGCCTGTGCGGAGATCCGGAGGAGCAGTGGCCCGCGCGAGCCGTCCGTAAAGGCAGCGCGAACTTCCGCGATCGCCTTGAGGAGGATCTTGACGAGTTGTGGCCGGATTTCGTCCAGGCTCGTGACGCGGTCAGCAGGGAGCTAGGAATTCCGGCGAAGTCGGATGAGGCCTATCGTCAGGCCGTCGCCATAGCGTCCGATCCGCCCGAGTTTCTCACTCAAATAGTCGAGAAGGTCAAGGATCTTTTTTAGATGAGTTGTTCGTTTGAGGGTTCGTCTAGAAGCCGAACACTCAACCGAACAGTCTGCTGCCCGCGCTGGCTCACCCCGACGTGTACGCGCAGCCTTTGGACCGCCGCAAGCGCGGCCACGGCGCCGCCTTCGACGGCCTGCTTGCGGATGACCGCAGCGCCCTTTACGGGCCACAGCACGAGGGGTTTGGGCCACCGTTTGGGCCATCGAGCCCCAACACGCGTGATGTCCCAACTGAGCCCGCCGAGCGAACCAGCCAATTTGCAGCCACTTCCACCACGCGCCCGGCAAGATTCGAACT
Organism: uncultured Solirubrobacteraceae bacterium; assembly: GCA_963717665.1. Taxonomy (GTDB): domain Bacteria; phylum Actinomycetota; class Thermoleophilia; order Solirubrobacterales; family Solirubrobacteraceae; genus Palsa-744. The sequence continues at coordinate 667,700 of OY970348.1, read as the reverse complement.
TGCGACCTCTCGCTCCGGAGGCGAGCGCTCTATCCACTGAGCTACGGGCGCCAGAGAGCGCGCGCGAGCGCACCCCAACTGCGCAAGAGGCTACCGTAGCCCCATGGACCTCTCCCTCTTCTTCGCCGGCACCGGCGGCTCGGTCCCGAGTGCCCGACGCGGCCTCCCGGCGATCCTCGTGCGCCTCGGCGGCGACCGCATCCTGTTCGACTGCGGCGAAGGCACGCAACGCCAGCTGACGCGCTCGATCGGGCTCGTCGACATGGAATGCGTGTTCATCACGCACTTCCACGCCGACCACTGGCTCGGCTTGCCCGGGATGCTCAAGTCCTTCGCCCTGCGCGACCGCGTCCAGCCGCTGACGATCTACGGCCCGCGCGGACTGTCCGAGCTGATGGGCGTGATGCGGATCGTCTACGGCCGCTTGCCCTACGACTTCAAAATCGTCGAGCTCGACCCGGCGCAGAGCGTCGAGCGCGACGGCTACCTGATCGCCGCTGTGCCCGTCAGCCACCGCGCGCCGAACGCCTTCGGCTACGCAATCGTCGAGGATGCGCGCCCCGGGCATCTCGACGCCAAACTCGCCGAGCAGCTCGGCGTCAAGCCCGGCCCCGACTTCGGCCGCCTGCAGCGCGGCGAGACCGTCGGCGGCGTGTTGCCCGAGCAGGTCATGGGCCCCGAACGCGAGGGACGCAAGGTCGTGCTCTCCGGTGACACCGAGCCGTGCGAGGCGCTGAAGATCGCCGCCCACGAAGCCGACCTACTCGTGCACGAGGCGACGTTCGCCGAGGAGGACGCCGACCGCGCTCGCGAGACCGCGCACAGCACCGCCCGCCAGGCCGCCGAGCTGGCACGCGACGCCCAGGTGCGCGCGCTCGCGCTGACACACATCTCAACCCGCTATGCCGGTGGTCAGCTGCGCGACGAGGCCCGCGCCGTGTTCGCCGACACCGAGGCCCCGCGCGACTTCGACACGATCGAGGTGCCCTTCCCCGAGCGCGGCCGCGCCAAGCTCGAGCGCTGGTCCGACCGCCAGGCGCGCGAGCGCGCCGGCGGCGCATCCGATGCCTCAGGGCAGGACGGCGACGCAACGGGCGATCCGGCTGGCGACGGCTCCGCGGAAGGTGCGGATTCTCCGTCTGAAACGGTCGCCTCGCGCTAGAGAATCGTCACAAGCCCCTGATACATTCCTGAAGATCCTTAACCCGGTCCCGTGAGGCCAGGAAGGAATAGATGGACCAGAGCAGTGAGAAGGTCGTCCTCCACGAGGACGATATCCAGCGAGCGCTGACGCGCATCGCGCACGAGATCGCCGAGCGCAATTCAGGCGACGGCAGCCCCGTCGAGCAGGGCCTCGCGATCGTCGGCATCCACCGCCGCGGCGCCTTCCTCGCAGAGCGTCTGCGCGACCAGCTCGAAGAGCTGCTCCATGCCGAGATCCCGCTTGGCGACTTGGATATCGGCTTCTACCGCGACGATGTCGCGAGCCGTCCCGACGCCCCCGTCGTGCACGCCTCGCACATCGACTTCGACATCGCCGGGCGCACCGTCGTGATCGTCGACGACGTGCTCTTCACCGGGCGCACCGTGCGCGCCGCGATCGAGGCGCTGTTCGACTACGGCCGGCCCGAGCGCGTGCAGCTCGCCGTGCTCGCCGACCGCGGCCACCGCGAGCTGCCGATCCGCCCCGACTACGTCGGCAAGAACCTGCCGACCTCGCGCGCCGAGCACGTGCACGTCCGCCTGCGTGAGCTCGACGGCATCGACGAGGTCGCAATCGCCCCCGTCGCCGTGGAGGTCGCATGATCAGCACGGGCACCGCCACGGCCGCGAACAAGGGGAGACGCTCGTGAATCATCTCCTCTCAATAAAAGATCTAGACAGAGCCTCGATCGAGCGCATCGTCGCCCAGGCCGAGCGCTTCGCCGAGGTCTCAGACCGCGAGATCAAGAAGGTCCCCGCGCTGCGCGGGCGGATGGTGCTGAACCTCTTCTACGAGGCCTCCACGCGCACGCGCAGCTCCTTCGAGCTCGCCGCCAAGCGGCTCTCCGCCGACGTCGTCAACTTCGCCGCCAGCGGCTCGAGCGTCGAGAAGGGCGAGTCGCTGAAGGACACCGTGCTCACGCTCAGCGCGCACAAGCCCGACGCGATCGTGCTGCGCACGCCGTGGGCCGGCGCTTCGGAGCTCGTCTCCAAATGGTGCAGCGCCGCGATCGTCAACGCAGGTGACGGCAAGCGCGAGCATCCCACGCAGGCGCTGCTCGACGTCTACACGCTCAAAGGCCGCCTCGGCGAGCTCGACGGCGCCGGCATCTGGATCGTCGGCGACGTCATGCACTCGCGCGTCGCGCGCTCCAACATCATCGCCTTCCAGCGGATGGGCGCCAGGGTCACCGTCGCCGGGCCTCCCGACGCTGATCCCGCGCGGGATCGAGGCGCTCGGCTGCGACGTGCGCTACACGCTCGACGAGCTGCCCTCCGCCGACGTCGTCTATGCCCTGCGCATGCAGAACGAGCGGATGAACGAGACCTGGGTGCCCTCCGTGCGCGAGTACGCCGCCTGGTATCAGATCAACGGCCGCCGCCTCTCACCACGCCAGGTGCTGATGCACCCCGGGCCCGTCAACCGCGGCGTCGAGCTCTCCGGCGAGGTCGTCGATTCGCCGCAGGCCGTGATCACCGCCCAGGTCGAGGCCGGCGTCGTCGTGCGCATGGCCGTGCTCTATGAGCTGCTCGCCGGCGCCCGTGCCTCCGCGCCCGCTCCCTCCGCATCGCCTTCGCCCGCCTCGCCGGAGCCTCAGCCCGCGTGATGGCCGCGCAGCCGCTCGTCCACGGGCCGCGCACGGCGGTCGACCTGTTGCTGCGCGACGTGCACGTGCTCGACCCGCGCGCGCTGATCGACGCCCGCCACGACGTGCGCGTGCGCGGGGGGAGGTGGCCGAGCTCGGGCCGCCCGGCGGGCTCTCCCAGGATCCCGACGAGGAGCTGATCGAGGGCCGTGGCCAGCACCTGCTGCCGGCCTTCTTCGACCCGCACGTGCACCTGCGCGTGCCCGGGCAGGAGCACAAGGAGGACCTCGACAGCGGCACCCGCGCCGCCGCTGCCGGCGGCTATGCCGGTGTGATCGCGATGCCCAACACCGATCCCGTGCTCGACTCCGCGCCGCTCTTGCGCTCGCTGCGCGAGACGGCCGCGCGCGAGGCGCGCATCTCGGTCGGCTTCATGCCCGCCATCACGCGCGGGCTGGCCGGCGAGCAGCTAAGCGAGATGGCCGAGCTGCGCCACGAGGGCGCCGTCGGCTTCACCGACGACGGCAAGCCCGTCACGAGCGCCGGCATGTTGCGCAAGGCGCTTCAGTACCAGCGACTGTGCGGCGGCGTGATCGCCCTGCACGAGGAGGACCCCACGCTCTCGCGCGGCGGCGCCATGCACGAGGGCGCCGTCAGCGTCGCGCTCGGGATCGGCGGCATCCCGACGATCTCCGAGTCCACGATGGTCGCGCGCGACGCCGCCATCGCCGGATACGAGGACGCGCGCGTGCACTTCCAGCACCTCAGCTGCGTCGCCTCCGTGCAGGCCGTCGCCGAGGCCAAGGCCAAGGGCTTTCGCGTCAGCACCGAGGCCTCGCCGCACCACCTGCTCTTGACCGAGGAGGACGTGCGCGGGATGGACACGCGGATGAAGATGAACCCGCCGCTCGCCACCGAGCAGGACCGCCAGGCGCTGATCGAAGGGCTGCGCTCCGGCACGATCGATTGCGTCGCCACCGACCACGCGCCGCACGCGCGCGAGGAGAAGGAAGTGCCCTTCGAGCAGGCGCCGATGGGCACGACCGGCCTCGAGACGGCCTTCGCCGCGCTCTACACCGGGCTCGTGCTGCCCGGCGTGCTCGACCTCGCGCTGCTCGTCGAGCGGATGACCGCCGGCGCCGCGCTGTATGAGCTGCCGACCTACACGATCGCCCCCGGCGAGCCCGCCAACCTCATGCTCGTCGACCTCGACGCCGAGTTCGTCGCCGGCGAGCGCGGCTGGGAAAGCCGCTCCGAGAACTGCTGCTTCGCCGGGCGGCGGCTGCGCGGCAAGGTGCTGCTGACCGTTGCCGGCGGCGCTGTCGTCTACCGCGAGCGCGCATTCAGCGTGGTCGGTGCATGAGGGCGGTGAGCGCCTGATGGCCCTGCTTCACCGCGACCGCGCCGCGCTGCTCGTCGTCGACGTGCAGGAGGGCTTTCGCCCTTACGCATCCTTCGCCGATGTCGCCGAGTCATGCCGGCGGCTGCTTGCAGGAGCTCGCATCCTGCAGATGCCGGCACTCGTCAGCGAGCAGTATCCGAAAGGTCTCGGCCCGACCGCGCCCGAGCTCGGGATCGAGGAGGGAGAGGATTTGATGATCGAGAAGACAGTCTTCTCCGCTGCTCGTGCCGACGGCTTCGATCTGAAAGGCCGCCCGCAGGCGATCGTCTGCGGCATCGAGACGCACGTCTGCGTCTCGCAGACCGTGCACGACCTGCTCGGCAAAGGCGTCGAAGTGCACGTGCCCGCCGACGCCGTCGGCTCGCGCCACTCACTCGACTACGAGCGCGGACTCGAGCGCCTCGAGCGCGCAGGCGCCGTCGTCAGCACCGTCGAGAGCGCGCTGTTCGAGCTGCTCGAGCGAGCAGGAACACCAGAGTTCAAGGAAGTGCAGAAGTTGATCCTGTGAGCCGGTTCGAGGATGGATATGTCCTGCTCGAGGACGGCACGCGCTTCGACGGCGAATGGTGCGGCGCCGAGGCGCCGGCCGTCGGGGAGGTCGTGTTCACGACCGGCATGTCCGGCTACCAGGAGTCGATGACCGACCCGTCGTTCGCCGGGCAGCTGATCACGTTCACCTACCCGCACATCGGCAACTACGGCGTCAGCGCAGACGCGATGGAGTCAGGGCGCCCGTGGGCGCGCGCCGCGATCATGCGCGAGGCGTGCAACCGCGAGGATGCGCCGACGGCCGAGCGCGGCTGGCTCGACTGGCTGAGCGACTGCGGCGTCAGCGCGATCTCTCAGGTCGACACACGCGCGCTCGTGCGCCACATCCGCGACGCCGGCGCGATGCGCGGCGGCGTGTTCCCCGCAAGCGTCGAGCTTGGCGATGCGCGCGAGCTGATCGATGCCGAGCCGGCGATGGCCGGCCAGGATCTCGCCTCCGTGGTCACGCCCAAGGAAGTCACGCGCCACGGCCAGGACGGCTCCGGCCCGCGGATCGCCGTGATCGACACCGGGATCAAGGCCTCGATGGTGCGCGAGCTCGTGCAGCGCGGCGCACGCGTGTCGCTGCATCCGTGCACAACGAGCGCCGAGGAGCTGCTCGCCGAGGATCCCGACGCCGTGTTCCTCGCCAACGGACCCGGCGACCCGGCCGCGCTCGGCTACGTCGTCGAGACCGTGCGCGCGATCGTCGGCAAGAAGCCCGTGTGGGGCATCTGCCTCGGCCACCAGCTCCTCTGCCGCGCCGTCGGCCTCGAGACGTTCAAGCTGCCCTTCGGCCACCGCGGCGCCAACCACCCCGTCAAGGACCTGCAGACCGGCAAGGTCGAGATCACCTCGCAGAACCACGGCTTCGCCGCAGTCGGCCCAGGTGGCGCGCGCACGATCGACGCCGACGAGCCCGTGCGCTGGGAGACCGACTTCGGCGCCGCCGCGCTCTCGCACGTGAACCTGTATGACCGCACCGTCGAGGGCCTCGAGCTGCTCGACGTGCCCGGCGGCACCGTGCAGTACCACCCCGAGGCCGGCCCCGGCCCGCACGACTCGCTGTACCTGTTCGACCGTTTCCTGCAGCGCATCGCCGAGGCCGCGTAGCGCGATGCCCAGGCGCGACGACATCCACAAGATCCTGATCCTCGGCTCCGGGCCGATCGTGATCGGGCAGGCCGCCGAGTTCGACTACTCCGGCGTGCAGGCCTGCAAGGTGCTACGCGAGGAGGGCTACGAGGTCGTGCTCGTCAACTCCAACCCGGCGACGATCATGACCGACCCCGAGTTCGCCGAGGCGACGTACATCGAGCCGCTCCTGCCCGGACCCGTCACGCAGGTGATCGAGCGCGAGCGACCCGACGCGCTGCTCGGCACGCTCGGCGGGCAGACCGCGCTGAACCTCGCCAAGGCGCTGCACGACGACGGCACGCTCGATAAGTACGGCGTCGAGCTGATCGGCGCCAACTACGAGGCGATCGCCTGCGCCGAGGACCGCGAGCTGTTCGGCGAGGCGATGGCCAGGGCCGGGCTGCGCATGCCCAAGAGCGCGATCGCGACCTCACTCGAGCAGGCGCGGGCCGCGGCCGCGGAGGTCGGGCTGCCGTGCGTCGTGCGCCCCGCCTTCACGCTCGGCGGGCGCGGCGGCGGGATCGCGCGCACGAACGAGGAGTTCGAGGCGATCGTCGCCTCCGGGATCGAGGCCTCGCCGATCGGGCAGGTGCTGCTCGACGAGTCCGTGATCGGCTGGGGCGAGTTCGAGCTCGAGGTGATGCGCGACAAGGCCGACAACGTCGTGATCGTCTGCTCGATCGAGAACGTCGACCCGATGGGCGTACACACCGGCGACTCCGTTACGGTCGCGCCGCAGCAGACGCTGACCGACCACCTCTACCAGCAGCTGCGCGACCAGGCGCTGACGGTGATCCGCGCCGTCGGCGTGGAGACGGGCGGCTCGAACGTGCAGTTCGCCGTCAACGCCGAGACCGAAGAGATCCTCGTGATCGAGATGAACCCGCGCGTCTCGCGCTCCTCGGCGCTCGCCTCCAAGGCCACGGGCTTCCCGATCGCGAAGATCGCCGCGCGGCTGGCCGTCGGCTACCTGCTCGAGGAGATCGACAACGACATCACCGGCGTCACGCCGGCCTGCTTCGAGCCGACGATCGACTACGTCGTCGTCAAGTGGCCGCGCTTCGCCTTCGAGAAGTTCCCCGGCTCCGATCCGGTGCTCTCGACGCACATGAAGTCGGTCGGGGAGACGATGGCGATCGGGCGCACCTTCCAGCAGGCCTTCGCCAAGGCGCTCGTCTCGCGCGAGCTCGACAAGCCGCCGGTCGTCGCTGACCTCGGCGAGCAGGATCTGCTCGAGCGCCTGGAGCGCCCGGGCCCCGATCGCTACGAGATCGTGCTCGAGCTGCTGCGCCGCGGCGCGAGCGTAGAGGCCGTGCACGAGCCGACGAAGATCGACCCGTGGTTCCTCGCCGAGCTGCAGGCGCTCGCGCTGCACCCCGAGGCGCCGTTCGCCGGCGGGCGCTCGTTCATGTCGGTCGACACCTGCGCCGCCGAGTTCCCCGCGCGCACGCCCTACTTCTACTCCGGCTGGGAGCGCGCGGCGCGCAGCGAGATCAATCGCTCCGAGCACGGCAACAGCGGCGGCGGGCCCAAGCGCTCCTCGGTCGTGATCCTCGGCTCCGGGCCCAACCGCATCGGTCAGGGGATCGAGTTCGACTACTGCTGCGTGCACGCCGCCATGACCGTGCGCAATTCGGGGATGGAGGCGGTGATGATCAACTGCAACCCCGAGACCGTCTCGACCGACTACGACACCTCCGACCGCTTGTACTTCGAGCCGCTCACGCTCGAGCACGTACTGGCGGTCGTGGAGGCCGAGCAGCCGCAAGGGCTGATCCTGCAGTTCGGCGGGCAGACGCCGCTGAAGCTCGCGGCCGGCCTCGAGGCGGCCGGCGTGCCGCTGCTCGGCACGAGCGTGCAGGCGATCGACCTCGCCGAGGACCGCGGCCAGTTCGGCGCGCTGCTCGAGCGCCTCGGCTACAAAGCGCCCCCATATGCCACCGCGCGCTCGGTCGCACAGGCGCTGGACTGCGCCGGCGACGTCGGCTACCCGCTGCTCGTGCGGCCCTCATACGTGCTCGGCGGGCGCGCGATGGAGATCGTCTACTCGCGCGAGGGCCTGGCCGACTACCTCGAGCGCCAGGGCGTGAGCGCCGCCGAGGACCTGCCCGGACAGCAGGCCGAGATCTTCCTCGACCGCTTCCTCGAGAACGCCACCGAGGTCGACGTCGATGCGCTGTGCGACGGGCGCGAGGCGTGGATCGGCGGGATCATGCAGCACGTCGAGGAGGCCGGCATCCACTCGGGCGACAGCGCCTGCGTGCTGCCGCCGCACTCGCTCGGCGAGGAGATGCTCGAGCAGATTCGCAAGGCCACGCGCGAGCTGGCGCTCGAGATCGGCGTCGTCGGGCTGATCAACGTCCAATACGCGGTGCACGCGGGCGAGCTGTACGTGATCGAGGCCAACCCGCGCGCCTCACGCACGGTGCCGTTCGTCTCCAAGGCCGTCGGCCTGCCGCTGGCCAAGCTCGCCTGCCGGATCATGCTCGGCGAGTCGATCGCCGAGCTCGACCTGCCGCGCGACCGCGAAGGCCTCGGCTTCGGCGAGCACGTCTCGGTCAAGGAGGCCGTGTTGCCGTTCGACCGCTTCGAGGGCTCCGACGCGCTACTCGGCCCCGAGATGCGCTCGACCGGCGAGGTGATGGGCATCGCGCGCGACTTCCCGACGGCGTTCGCCAAGGCGCAGGCCGCCGCCGGGGTGCCGCTGCCGAGCAAGGGCACGGCGTTCATCACGGTCACCGACTCCGACAAGGTCGCCGCCTCGTGGGTCGCGCAGAGCCTGCACGACAGCGGCTTTCAGATCATCGCCACCGGTGGCACGGCCGAAGCGATCGAGCGCTCGGGCGTGCCGGCCAGGCGGATCAACAAGATCGGCGAGGGCTCGCCGCACGTGGTCGACTGGATCGAGCGCGGCGACGTCGACCTGGTGATCAACACGCCCACGGGCGTGGGCGCGCGCACCGACGGCTATGAGATCCGCCGCGCGGCGATCAGGCACGGGATTCCCTGCCTGACGACGGTCGCCGCCGGCGGCTCAGCGGCGCGCGCGATCGCAAGCGCGCGGCGCGAGGGCGCGCCGGAGGTGCTGTGCGTGCAGGAGCTGCACGGCGTGCGCGGCGTCGAGTCCCGTCCCGAGCGCCGACAGGGCGAGCGGCGCGAGGCCGACAGCGGAGTCCCCACGGCGTGAGCGACTGGGCCGCGGCCCCCGCGCCGCTGCAGCGTCGCCTTTTGACGGTGCTCGGCGTGGAGGAGCTCGGCGCCTACCGCGTGCTGCGCGTGGCCGACGTCGAGACGCCCGAGCCGCGTCCCGGGCAGTTCGCGATGATCGCCGCTGCCGAGCGCTGGGGCGGCGGCCAGGACGAGCGCCCGTATCTGGCGCGTGCCTTCTCGATCGCGCGCCGCCGTGTCGGCGAGTCGCACTTCCTGCTCGAGGACGTCGGGCCGGGTACGAAGCGGCTGTGCGAGCTGCGCGAGGGCGAGGGGCTGTGGGCGCTCGGCCCGCTCGGCAAGGGCTTCTCAGCGCCGACCGAGCGCAGGCGCGCGATTCTCGTCGGCGGCGGCGTCGGCATCGCGCCGCTGGCGATCCTGCAGGACGCGCTCGAGGCGGACGCCGAACGCGAGGTCACCGTGCTGCTCGGCTTCCGCGACGCGGCGCGCGCCGAAGGTGCGGCGCTGCTGCGCGGAGCGCAGGTGGCGACCGACGACGGCTCGGTCGGCTATCACGGGCTACTCACGGAGCTGCTCTCGAAGGAGCTCTACCGCGACTCGCGCGCGCAGGTGTACGCGTGCGGGCCGGCGCCGATGCTCGAGGCGGTGCGCGCGATGTGCACGATGCGCGGCGTGCCGGCTCAGCTCGCCCTGGAGGCGGGGATGGCCTGCGGCTTCGGCGCGTGCTTCGGCTGCGCGGTGCCCAAGCGCGGCGGCGGCTACCTGCGCGTATGCGTCGATGGCCCGGTGATCGACGCGGCGGAACTCGAGCATGTCGACGCGCATGCAGGAGCTCCGGCATGAGCGCTGCCGAAGACGCGCAGGAATCGCCAGGCGTCGAGCGCCCGGTGGAGTTCTGCGGCCTGCGCCTCGCCCATCGCGTGATCAACGGCTCGGGCACGTTCGACGCGATCGCCGCGCGGCGCGTGTTCGGCGCGGCGCTTGCGCGCGACTTCCCGTTCGCGGCGTACGTCTCGAAGACGATCACGCTGCAGCCGCGCGCGGGCAACCCGCCGCCGCGGCTGTGGGAGGCGGCGGGGGGAATGATCAACTCGATCGGCCTGCCGAACAAGGGCCTCGAGGGCTACCTCGCCGAGGACCTGCCGCAGCTGGCTGAGCTGCTGGGCGAGGCAGCGGGCTCGGACGGTGTTCCGGTGCCGCTGATCACGAACGTGATGGGCTCGACGGGGGAGGAGCTTGCGAAGCTCGTGGCGGCGTGCGAGCAGCGCGCGGAGATCGCGGCGATCGAGCTGAACGTGTCGTGCCCGAACGTGAAGACGGGCCTCGACATCGGCGCCGACCCGCGCCAGCTCGAGCAGGTCGTGCGCGACTGTCGCGAGCACACGCGCAAGCCGCTGATCGTCAAGTTGACGCCGAACACGGCCGACGTCCCAGCCTGTGCGCGGGCCGCCGAGGCGGCCGGAGCGGATGCGGTCTCGCTGATCAACACGCTGCGCGCGATGGCGCTCGCGCCGGGCGGCGGGCCATGGCTCGGTGGCGGCAGCGGAGGGCTCTCGGGCCCGGCGATCCGCGTCGTCGCGCTCGCGCAGGTGGCGGCCGTGGCGCGCAGCGTCGGTATTCCCGTGATTGGGATGGGCGGCGTTCAGCGGGCGGCGCACGCACGCGATCTGATCGAGGCGGGCGCAGCTTTGGTGGCCGTCGGCAGCGAGAGCTTTCGCGATCCGATCGTGGCCGGCACGATCGCACGAGAGCTCGCCGCCTGAGTCGACGCGCAGGAGCGGCGATGTCCCATCAAGTGCCGGTTCTACGCAAAGATTCGCAACGAGCGGGCGTTTAAATGATGTAAAAAGAGCCGCAAACTCGCCCCGCTACCGTCCAGCAGGCTCGACGCCCCTGCACCTCAGGTTGAGCTTCAGATGAATTAGGGACGTTTGTCTTGATCAGGGCCTTTTGGTGTGTAGACTCGCCGCCCATGGCGACGGCGACCAGTACGACGTCCTCAAGCACATCAATGGCCCCAGAGCGATCCCTCAATCAGAGAATGGACGCGCTCGCAAGGGCCAACCAGATCAGAATCAAGCGCGCACAGCTCAAGCGCGACCTCAAGGCGGGACGCCTCTCGATCCACTCGCTGCTGCTGAAACCGCCCGAGTACGTGGAGACGGCGAAGGTCTTCGACATGTTGCTCGCCGTGCCGAAGTACGGGCGCGTGAAGGTCAACAAGATCCTCGCCCACTGCCGGATCGCGCCGAGCAAGACGATCGGCGGGCTCTCAGAACGCCAGCGTTCTGAGCTCATCTCGCTGCTCACCCGCTAGGCAATCGCTTCCCCCGCCAGCGGCATTAGGGTTGCCCGCCGTGGCACGCGTGTTCGTCATCACAGGGCCGTCGGGGGTCGGCAAGGGGACGCTGATCCGTGGGCTGATGGAGCGCCTGGAGCAGCTCGAGCTGTCGGTCTCGGCCACGACGCGCGCACCGCGGCCTGGTGAGCAGGACGGCGTCGACTACCACTTCCTCACGCGCGAGGAGTTCGATCGGCGCGTCGCGGCTCACGACTTCGTCGAGCACGCCGCCTACGCGGGACGCAGCTACGGCACCTTGCGCTCAGAGCTCGAGGCGCGCGTGCGCGCAGGCACGCCGGTCGTGCTCGAGATCGAGGTGCAGGGCGCGCGCCAGGTTCGCGCGGCGATGCCCGAGGCGGTGCAGGTGTTCATCGCGCCGCCATCGCTGGAGGCGCTGCGCACGCGGCTGATCGGCCGCGGCACCGACGACGCCGAGGAGGTCGAGCGGCGCCTGCAGGTCGCCGAGGAAGAGCTCGCGGCCCAGCCGGAGTTCGGCTACGTCGTCGTCAACGACCGGCTCGAGGATGCGCTCGAGCAGCTCACGCGCATCGTCGCCGGCGAGCTCGACTGAGCCGGGCCGCCAGGCGCCCGGCGCTCGGCCCTCTACACTTGAACGTCCCCGAGGAAAGGCATCAGCAACCGTGATCTCCCCCCGCATCGACCGCCTGCTCGACAACGTCGACTCCAACTACGCGAGCGTCGTCGTCTCCGCCAAGCGAGCGCGTCAGATCAACAGCTATTACCACAACCTCGGCGAGGGCACGTTCGACGAGTTCCCGCCCCCGATGATCGAAACCGGCTCGAAAAACTACCTGACGATCGCCCTCGAGGAGGTCGCAGCCGGAAAGATCAAGTACCACTACAGGTAGCCGCGGCCGGCGCGCTCCGGCGTCCTCGGTCGCTCGCGTACCGAAGCCGGGAGACACTCGCTCCGCTCGCATCCCCGTTTCGGCCAGCGCGCCACGCTTCCTGCGTCCTTGGATTGCTTGGCCATCGACCACCTGTAGCCGCAATCCCTGCGCTGGGCTGGTCATACCAGCCAAGGCGCAACCACCGCGCCAAGGCTTGCGGGTCTTCGTAAGTAGCTCTACAACGTAGGTATGGCGCGCATCTTGCTGGGCGTTAGCGGCGGCATCGCCGCGTACAAGGCGCTCGAGCTGGTGCGCCTGGCGACGGATGCCGGCCATTCGGTGCGCGTGGTGCAGACGCCGAACAGCCGCAGGTTCGTGGGGGAGGCGTCGTTCGCGGCGCTGAGCGGCGCGCCGGTGCTCGTCAGCGAGTTCGAGCGCGACCCGGCGCGCGGCGCCTTTCCGGGCGAAGCACCGCCGGAGCACGAGCCGCTCAGCCACCTGCAGCTCGTGGCCAACGCCGACGTGTACCTGATCGCGCCGGCCTCTGCGAACACGATGGCAAAGCTCGCGCACGGCCTGGCCGAGGATCTCTTGAGCAGCTGCGCGCTCGCCGCCACCTGCCCGGTCGTGGCCGCGCCGGCGATGAACAACCACATGTACGAGCACGCGGCGACGCGTGCCAACGTGCAGACGCTGCGCGAGCGCGGCGTGCGGATCGTCGAGCCCGGCGTCGGGCGCCTTGCCTCCAAGGGTGAGCACGGCGTCGGCCGGCTGGCCGAGCCGGCCGAGCTGCTGGCGGCATGCGAGGCGGAGATCGCCGGAGGGCCCTCCGAGCAAGGCGGCGAGGCCGTCGGTACGAGCGCCGGTGCGCCCGGGCTCGGCGCCGGCTGGAGCGGCGTCAAGGTGCTCGTCACCGCCGGCGGCACGCGCGAGCCGATCGACAGCGTGCGCTTCCTCGGCAACAGCTCCTCCGGGCGCATGGGCGTTGCGCTCGCCGAGGCCGCCGCCGCGCGCGGAGCTGACGTGACGCTGATCGCCGCGAACGTCGGTCTCGCAACTAGCCCCGCGATCGCGCGCCGCGACGTCGTCACGGCGGCCGAGCTGCAGCAAGCCGGGGAGGAGGAGTTCCCAGCGAGCGACGTCCTGCTGATGGCCGCCGCCGTCGCGGACTTCCGCCCGGTCGCGCCGCGCGAGGACAAGATCAAGAAGGCCGGCCAGGTCGGGCTGTCGCTGGAGCTCGAGGCGACGGCCGACGTGCTCGCGACGCTCTCCGCGCGGCGGCGCCCCGGGCAGACGCTCGTCGGCTTCGCCGCGGAGCACGGGGAGCGTGCGGTCGAGCTCGGGCGCGAGAAGCTGCTCGCGAAGGGCCTCGACGCGATCGTCGTCAACGACATCTCGCGCTCTGACATCGGCTTCGACGTCGACGCAAACGAGGTGACGATCCTCACGGCAAACGGCAACGGCGGCGCCGAGGGGGCGATCGAGGTCGGTCGCGCCGCCAAGGCGCGCGTCGCCGAAGCGATCCTCGACGCCGTTCGGAAGCTACGCGGCTAGCGCGGTTCGCGCGCCGCGCCGGCAGCTACAGCCCATGTTCGAGGGCTTCTCACTCGAGCGGATCGACGTCGGCGACGCAGTGCTGCGCGTCCGCCACGGCGGCGAAGGGTCGCCGGTGATGCTGCTGCACGGACATCCGCGGACGCACACGACTTGGCACCGAGTCGCGCCGCTGCTCGCAGCCGAGCACACTGTGATCTGCCCGGATCTGCGCGGCTATGGCGAGTCCTCGAAGCCTCCGACGAGCGACGATCACGAGCCCTACTCCAAGCGCGCGATGGCCGCGGATTGCGTCGCGCTGGCACGCGCGCTCGGGTACGAGCGCTTTGCCCTCGTCGGCCACGACCGGGGCGCCTGCGTGGCTTACCGGGCCGCACTCGACCACCCCGCGCGGTCGTTGCGCTGGCGGTGCTCGACGGTATCCCGATTGCCGAATCGCTCGCGCGCTGCGACGCGCGGTTCGCGCGAGCATGGTGGCACTGGTTCTTCCTCGGGCAGACCGAGAGGCCGGCCGAGCGCATGATCTCCGCCGACCCGGATGCCTGGTACCAGCCCGACCGTGAGCTGATGGGCGAGGAGAACTACGCCGACTACCGGCGCGCGATCCACGACCCGAGAACGGTCCACGCGATGTGCGAGGACTACCGCGCCGGCCTCGGCATCGATCGCGAGCACGACGAGGCCGATCGTCGCGATGGACGGCGCATCGTCTGCCCGACGCTGGTCGCGTGGGCCGCGCACGACGACATGGAGGATCTCTACGGCGATCCGCTCGATCCGTGGCGTGCATGGACGAGTGAGCTTCGCGGCGTGCGCATCGACAGTGGGCACCACATCGCAGAGCAGGCGCCCGCCGAGCTGGCCCGCGAGCTGTCCGGCTTCCTCTCCTGAGCGCCCGGAAGTCTGTCGAGCGGCGTTAAAATGTCGCCTCTCATGGAGAGCGTCTATGACCTTTACCAGCGTGGCAACGAGCTGCTCGAGCACGGCGACTACCAGGCTGCGATCGTCCCGCTGAGCAAAGCGCGCGACCTCGAGCCCGAGAAGGCCTCGATCCGCGAGGCGCTCGGCCGCGCGCTGTTTCACGCGCAGCGCTACGAGGGCGCCGCGGCGGAGTTCGAGGCGGTCGTGCAGAACACGCCGACGAACGACTACGCGCTGTTCTGCCTCGGCCGCTCGATGCAGCTGCTCGGGCGCCATCGCGAGGCCCGTCATCCGTTGGCGCTGGCCTGCTCGCTGCGCCCCGAGCGCGAGGACTACCGCAAGTACCGCGACCGCGCAAGGCGCGACGCGGCCCGCTCCTAGAGCGGGCACGCCGGCCCGCGATCCTGGGCGTCGGGATCGCGCCCCTTGCAGGGAAAGCTGCTCGGCGCGAGCGGCCCAATGCTATGCTCGATTGAGAACTTTCGAACCGGCGCGCAGGCGTCGGCTGCAGCACCGAAAGTGGGCGCAAGCCCGCTTTTTTTGCGTAAAGGAGCAATTTTGATGACACCCATCCAGGCGGATATCGAGCGACGACTCGCGATCAGCGAGCCCGATGTCGAGGTGCTGCTCGCCGAGGTTCTCGGCGGCCGCAGCCTGCGTGTGTTCATCGACCACCCCGACGGCGTCACGCTCGAGCTGTGCGAGCGCGTGACGCAGCAGCTGACCGATCTGCGCGAGCGCTACTCGCTCGAGGTCTCCTCGCCCGGCAGCGAGCGGCCCTTGACCAAGCCCGCGCACTTCCGCCGTTTCGTCGGGCGGCGCGCGCGTGTTCGCACGCGTCATCCACGTCCCGTCGCGCACGAGTCGCAGGAGTCCGCGCCCAGGGCCGCCAAGAGCTTCACCGGTGAGCTCGTTGGCGCCTCCGAGCAGGAGGTCACACTGGCCGCCGACGGGGGAGTCATCGCGATCCCCTACTCGGAGATCCGCCGATCCAACCTCGTCGAGGAGTAACCACTCATGTCACGCGAAATCCTTGAGGCAATGCATGCGCTTGCGCGCGAGAAGGGAATCGAGCCCGAGAAGCTGATGATCGCGCTCGAGGACGCCCTGCTGTCCGCGTACAAGAAGCAGCCCGGCTCGGCCAAGTACGCGCGCGTCGAAATGGACCGCGAGACGGCCGACTTCCGCGTGATCGAACTGATCATCCCCGAGCGCCTGGAGGCGCACCTGATCGTCGAGACGATCGACGAGGAAACGACGGTCGACCCCGAGACGGGTGAGATGCGCGAACCAGAGGACCCGGAAATCGACCCGGCCAAGTTTGCCGAATACCGCGACCAGATCGACGAACGCGACGTCACGCCCGACGACTTCGGACGGATCGCGGCGCAGACCGCCAAGCAGGTGATCCTGCAGCGCATCCGCGAGGCCGAGCGCGACATGATGTACGAGGAGTACCGCGACCGCGTCGGCGAGCTGATCACGGGCATCGTGCAGCAGTCGGACTCGCGCTACACGCTGGTGCAGCTGCGCGAACGCGTCGAGGCGCTGTTGCCGAAGTCCGAGCAGGTCGAGGGCGAGCGCTACGACCACTCCCAGCGGATCAAGGCCGTGATCAAGGAGGTCTCGCCGTCGACCAAGGGTCCGGCGATCATCGTCTCGCGGCGCGACCCGGAGCTGATCAAGAAGCTGTTCGAGCTGGAGGTGCCGGAGATCGCCGACGGGCTGGTGGAGATCGCCAACGTCGCGCGCGAGCCCGGCTACCGCTCGAAGATCGCCGTGATCTCGCACACCGACGGCGTCGACCCGGTCGGCGCGTGCGTCGGCCCGCGCGGCTCGCGCGTGCGCATGGTGGTCTCCGAGCTGCGCGGCGAGAAGATCGACATCATCCCCTTCAACGACGAGCCCGCTCGCTTCGTGGCCAAGGCGCTCTCGCCGGCGCGCGTGCGCGAGGTGCTCGTCGACGACGACGCCAAGCAGGCGACCGTGATCGTCCCCGACGACCAGCTCTCGCTGGCGATCGGCCGCGAGGGGCAGAACGCGCGCCTGGCCGCGCGGCTGACGGGCTGGCGCGTGGACATTCGCTCGGAGACCGAGTTCGCTGCCGAGGAGGCCGAGCACGGCTACGAGGAGGAGGAGGTGCAGGGTCGCTGCGCCGCAGTGCTCTCAAACGGCCGCCGCTGTCCCAACGCGTCGCTGCCCAACTCCCGCTACTGCGGCATCGAGGGCCACCAGGCGCTGGCGAACATCGACAGCGACAACGTCGCCGATCTGAACGGCGGCGGCGGCTCGAGCAACGGCGCCCCGCCGGAGGACGAAGCGACGGCAGCGGCCGAGGTCGCCGTCGAGGTGCCGGCTGAGGGTGCCGAAGAGGTCCTCGAGCAGAGTGTTCCCGACCAGGCCACGGAGCCGGCCGCCGAGGAGCAGGCGACATAGCGGTTCACGTTCCCCGACGCCGTTGCGTCGGCTGTGGACGGATCGCGCCGAAGTCGGAGCTGCTGCGTATCGCGGCGGTGAACGCGGAAGCCTCGCGCCGCACGCACGCCGTCGCCGACCCGCTCGCGCGGATGCCCGGGCGTGGCGCCTATCTGTGCCGCGCCGGCGAGGGCGCGCGCCCGGAGGAGCGCTGCCTGCAACAGGCCGAGCGCCGCGGTGCGATCGCACGTGCTCTGCGCCGTTCGCTTCCCGGCGGGTTGGTGCTGAATGACGCCAAGCTCGTAGAATCGGTGAGTCGATGAGCAAGAAGCGCGTACACGAAATCGCCAAGGAGCAGGGCCTCTCCAGCAAGGAGCTGCTGGAGAAGCTGAAGGCTGCCGGTATCGAGGCCAAGGCCGCCGCGTCCTCCGTGGAGGAGGCGCTCGCGCTGAAGGCCCTCGGAGGCGGCGCTCCGCCGGCCACCAACGGCGCCGATCCGGCCGCCGCGAGCAAGGGCGCTGCGCCCGCCAAGCCGGCACCCGCGAAGGTGGACACGCCGAAAGCAGCACCTGCCGCCGCGAGCGCGCCGCCCGCGGCGAAAGCAGCCGCGCCGGCGCCCACGGCCGCGAAGCCCACTGCACCCGCGCCCGCTGCACCCGCGGCCCCGGCCGCACCGACTGCAACGGCCCAGCCGAGCGCACCGGCCGCTCCAGGCGAGGCCGCGCCCGGCACTCCCGCGCCCGGCCAGCCTGCTCCGGCGGGCGGCGACCGCGTGCGCCCGACGCGCGACTCGCGCACGGGCGAGCGCACGCCGGGCGACATCGGCCCGGGCGGTCGCCGCCGCGTGGTGATCGACTCCCAGGCCTCGCGCCGCCAGCAGGGCGGTCCGGCCAACCAGCCGCAGCGGCGCCCGCGCCGTGGCCGGCGCCGTCGCGGGACGTACGACGAGACGATCGCGCCGATCGACAACGCGGCGATGGAGGCGACGGACGACATCCGCGTCAACTCGGGCTCGACGGTCAAGGACGTCGCCGAGTACCTCGGCGTGGCGGTGCCGGAGATCATCAAGAAGCTGATGACGCTCGGTGAGATGGCGACGCTCACGCAGACGCTCTCAGACGAGGCGATCCAGGTGCTCGCGGACGAGTTCGAAAAGAAGATCGAAATCGTCCACGCGGCAGACGATGTCGAGGTCGAGCCGGAGTTCCAGGACGCCGAGGAGGACATGGTCGAACGCCCGCCGGTGGTCACGATCATGGGCCACGTCGATCACGGCAAGACTTCGCTGCTCGACGCGATCCGCACGACCGAGGTCGCGGCGGGCGAGGCGGGCGGCATCACCCAGCACATCGGCGCCTACCAGGTGCACCACGGCGAGAAGGAGATCACGTTCCTCGACACGCCGGGCCACGAGGCCTTCACGGCGATGCGCGCCCGCGGCGCGAGCGTGACCGATCTCGCGGTAATCGTGGTGGCGGCCGACGACGGCGTCAAGCCGCAGACCGAGGAGGCGATCGACCACGCGCGCGCCGCGCAGGTGCCGATCATCGTGGCGGTCAACAAGATCGACAAGGAGGGCGCACAGCCCGAGCGCGTGCGCACGGAGATGACCCAGCACGGCCTGCAACCGGCCGAGTGGGGCGGTGAGATCGAGTTCGTCGACGTCAGCGCGAAGACCCACGAGGGGCTCGACGGGCTGCTCGACACGATCCAGGTCGTCACGGACCTCGAGGAGCTGAAGGCCAACAGCAAGGCCGAGGCTTCTGGCACGGTGATCGAGTCAAAGCTCGACCCGGGCCGTGGGCCGGTCGTCACGGTGCTGATCCAGCGCGGCACGCTGCGCGTCTCAGACGCGCTCGTGGCGGGCGCACACTTCGGGCGCGTGCGCGCGATGCACGACTTCATGGGCACGAAGCTCAAGCGCGCGACGCCGGGCCAGCCGGTCGAGGTGCTCGGCTTCGACGGCGTGCCGGAGGCGGGCGAGATCGTGCGCGTGGTCGAGAACGAGCGCCGCGCGCGCCAGCTCGCGGGCGAGCGCGCCAACCGCCTGAAGACGGAGGCGCTCGCACGCCGCTCGGGCCGCAAGGTATCGCTCGAGGACGTCTTCAAGCTCGCCCAGGAGGGCACTGTCAAGGAGCTCAGCCTGGTCGTCAAGGCCGACGTGGCTGGCTCGCTCGAGGCGCTCGAGGACGAGATCGCCAAGCTGCCGCAGCAGGAGGTCGCGGTCAACATCATCCACCGCGGCGTCGGCGGGATCAACGAGTCCGACGTGATGCTCGCGGCGGCCTCGGAAGGCGTGATCCTCGCGTTCAACGTACGCCCGGTCGGAGACGCGCGCCAGATCGCCGAGCGCGAGGGCGTGGAGATCCGCTCCTACGCGGTCATCTACCGCGCGATCGACGAGCTGCGCGCGGCGATGCAGGGGATGCTCGAGCCGGCCGAGGTCGAGACGGCGCTCGGCCAGGCCCAGGTTCGCCAGCTGTTCCGCGCTTCGAAAATCGGCGTCATCGCGGGCTCGTTCGTCACCGAGGGCAAGGTCACGCGCGGGGCCAAAGCGCGCGTCGTGCGCGAGGGCACGGTGATCTACGACACGACGATCGAGAGCCTGCGCCGCTTCAACGACGACGCGCGCGAGGTCACGAGCGGCTTCGAGTGCGGCATCGTGCTCGCCAACTTCCAGGACCTGCGCGAGGGCGACGTGCTCGAGACCTACGAGACGCGCCTGCAGGAACGCGAGCTCTCGGCCTAGGCAGCCGGCTCGCCCAGGCACGGGCGCCGAGTGCGGCACCATGGATTGCGCGGTGCTCGCGCGGCATGAGAGAAATCGGTCAGCGCTTCTTCGCGGCAGAGGTAGGTGAGTAGGATGAGCACAGGACGCATGCGTCGAGTGGACGAGGCGATTCGCCAGGTGATTGGCGACACGGTCGCAGGCGGTTTGAAGGACCCAAGGGTGGGATTTACAACGGTGACCGACGTCAGGACAAGCCCCGATCTGCGCCATGCGCGCGTCTATGTGAGCGTGCTCGGCGAGGACGGCGGACCCTCCGAGCCCGAGCAGCGCGAGGCGACGCTCGCAGGGCTGCGCCACGCCCATGGATTCCTCCAGGGCCGCGTCGCGGCCGAGCTGCGCCTGAAGCGCACGCCGGCGCTCGAGTTCGCCTACGACGACACGACCGACCGGGCGCTGCGCGTCGAGCAGATCCTCGACGAGATCGGCCCGGTGTGAGCGCCGTGCAGACGGTGGCGAGCACGCGCGAGCAGGTGCTCGCGCGAATCCGCGATGACGAACACTTCACGCTGGCCACGCACGAGCACCCCGACGGCGACGCGCTCGGCTCGCTCGTGGCGATGCAGGAGCTGTTGCAGTCGCTCGGCAAGGACTCGGTCATGTACGTCTCCCCGGATGACCTGCCGCTGCCGGAGGAGTATCAGGTGTTCGTGCTCGACGCGGCGATCCACGCGCCGCCACCGGACATCGCCGAGCGCACGGTCGTGTTCCTGGACTGCGGCAACATCGACCGTAACTCGGCGGCGGTGCTGCGCGACGGCGCGCACCTGCTGAACATCGACCATCACCACGACAACACGTGCTTCGGCACGCTCAACCATGTCGTTCCCGACGCCTCGTGCACGGCCGAGATCGTGTGGGACCTGATGCATGGGCTCGATCAGCAGCCGACGCCGGTGGCCGCGCAGGCGCTGTACATCGGGCTGATCACCGACACGGGCCGCTTCATGTACGAGAACACGGGCCCGCGCGCACACGTGATGGCGGCTGAGCTGATCGAAGCGGGCGTCGACGTGGCCGACGTGTACCGCCGGCTGTACGAGGAGATGCCGGTGGAGAAGCTGACATTGATGGCGCTCGCGCTCGGGCAGCTGCAGCGCTTCGACGACGGCGAGCTGACGCTGGCGGCGCTGAGCGCTGAGGACTTCGAGCGGATCGAGGCCGAGGAACACTATTCAGAGGGGATCGTCGACCAGCTGCGCGCGGTGCAGGGCACGAAGGTCGCCGTGTTCGTGCGCGAGCTGATCGGCGAGGAGCGCCGCGGCGTGCGCAAAGTCTCGCTGCGGGCGACCGACGACGACGTCGACGTCTCGGCGATCGCGCGCGAACAGGGGGGAGGCGGCCACCGTCGCGCGGCGGGCTTCTCGACGACGCTCCCGCTGGACGAGCTGATCGCGTTCCTGCGCCCGGCGGTGGCGGCCCAGCTGCACGCCAACTCCGACGGACACGCGGCGCCGACGCTCGCCTGAGCGGCGCGGGCAACTCCGCGCGGCGCTCGGCACCTTTTTTGATGATGATCAGATGATGGACGGCGTGCTGCTGATCGACAAGCCGGCCGGGATCACCTCGCACGACGTCGTGGCAAGGGTTCGCCGTGCGTATGCGGGCGCGCGAACGGGTCATGCGGGCACGCTCGATCCGTTCGCGACGGGGCTGCTGCTCGTGCTCGTTGGGCGCGCGACGAAGTCCCAGGACCGCCTGATGGCGCTGCCCAAGCGCTACGAGACGGTCGCCCAGCTCGGCGCCGTCTCGAGCACGGGCGACACGGAGGGGGAGATCACCGAAACCGGGCGCCTTCCGCCAGATCCGCCGCAGCTGCCGACGGGCGAGCTGCGCCAGCGCCCGCCGGTCTACTCGGCGGTGAAGATCAAGGGCGAGCGCGCCTACAAGCGCGCGCGGCGCGGCGAGCAGATCGAGATGCCGGAGCGGATCGTCACGGTCCACAGCTTCGAGCAGAGCTGGCGCGAGCCAGACGCCGAGCGTCCTGGGCTGGAACGCGCGGGCTATGAGATCGAATGCGGCTCGGGCACGTACGTGCGCTCGCTGATCGCCGACCTCGGCGACGCCTACTGCCTGGAGCTCAGGCGCACGGCGATCGGTCCGTTTCGAGTGGAGGACGCCGTGGCACCGCCAGAACGCGGCGAGAGCTGCGACGAGACGAACTTGATCGAGCTCGAGCGCGCGCTGGCCATGCTGCCGGCGGGCAGAGCGCACTAGGCTTTGCTGCTGTGAAGGTCACCCGCCTGCCGGACGTGGAGCGCAGCGAGGAACGCAGCGTGGCGGTCGGCACGTTCGACGGCGTGCACCTCGGCCACCGCGAGGTGATCGCCGGCTCTGACACGGTGCTCACGTTCGACCCGCACCCGGTGTCGGTCGTCGCGCCGGCGCACACGCCGAAGCTGCTGACGACGCCGGCGCGCAAGGCCGAGCTGATCGCCTCGCTCGGCGTGGCCGAGATGGTCGTGATCCCGTTCGACGCCGGCTTCGCCCAGCGCTCGGCGGGGGAGTTCGTCGAGGACGTGCTCGTCGGCGCGCTCGGTGCCACGCGCGTGGCAATCGGCGAGAACTTCCGCTTCGGACACAAGGCTCAGGGCGATCCGCGCCTGTTGCAGGGCGACGGGCGCTTTGCGACGACCGTGCACCCACTGCTTGAGGTCGACGGCGAGATCGTCTCCTCGAGCCACATCCGTGGACTCGTGCTGGCGGGCGAGTTGGCCGAGGCCAACCGCCTGCTCGGCACGCGCTTTCAGCTCTGCGGTGAGGTCACGCACGGCGACGAGCGCGGGCGCGAGCTCGGCTTCCCGACGGCCAATCTCGTGCCCGACGACGACTTCGCCTGCCCGGGGCACGGCGTGTATGCCTGCATCGCAAGCGGGCCGGGTCTCGAAACGCGCGCGGCGGCCGTCTCGATCGGTGTGCGCCCGACCTTCCAGACGGGCCGCGGCGAGCTGATCGAGGCCTACCTGCTCGACTTCGACGGCGACCTGTACGGGCAGGCGCTGTGCCTCGACTTCCTCGTGCGCCTGCGCGGCGAGCGGCGCTTCGACACGGCCGCGGCGCTCGTCGAGCAGATGCATCGGGACGTCGAGCAGACGCGCGAGCTCGTCGCCGCTGAAGCGGCCGGTTCCGGGCGCGTCACGGGCGATTGACGGCCGGTCGGGCGACTACCCGTCTGCTACCTTGTCTCGGTCCATGACCGCGATAACCACAGAGCGCAAGCGCGAGATCGCAGCCAAGTTCGGCTCAAACGAGCAGGACACGGGCGCGACCGAGGTCCAGATCGCGCTGCTGACCGAGCGGATCAACCACCTGACCGAGCACTTGCGCGCGCAGAAGAAAGACCACCACTCGCGCCGCGGCCTGCTGATGCTCGTCGGGCGCCGCCGCCGTTTTCTGGATTACCTCCAGAAAAAGGACCTGGATGGTTATCGCGCGCTAATCAAAGAGCTTGGTCTACGCAAGTGACGTGAGCGGGCCGATGACCGGCGCGCAGCTGCGTCCTCGGTCGCTTGCGTACCGAAGCCGGGAGACACTCGCTTTGCTCGCATCCCCGTTTCGGCCAGCACGCCACGCTCCCTGCGTCCTTGCTGCACTTGATCCTCGACCCTTGAGGCCAAACCCGTGAGCGTTCTCGCTCCCGGCACGCCGGTCCCGCAGTTCAAGCTCGCCCGCGAAGACCGCTCGCCGTTCACGCAGGACGATCTGAAGGGTCGCTACACGGTCCTCGTCTTCTATCCGTTCGCGTTCAGCCCCGTCTGCACCGACCAGTTTCAGCTGTATGAGGGCGCGCTGGGCGATTTCGCCGAGCGTGGCGTGACGCTCTACGGCGTCTCCTGCGACGCGACCGAGTCGCAGAAGGCCTTCAGGGAGAAGCTCGGCGTCTCGATCGAGCAGCTCTCGGACTTCGAGCCCAAGGGCGCCACGTGCGCCGCCTTCGGCGTGCTGCACCCCGGCGGCTTCGCCGAGCGCGCGCTCGTGATCGTCGACCCCGAGGGCGTCGTGCGCTGGAGCTTCCAGGCCGCCTCGCCCGGCGAGCTGCCCGTGCTGAAGCTGCTGCGCGCGGGCGTCGAGAGCGCCCTCGGCGGCGACCCGGTTCGCTAAGCTCGTTGGGTTCGGAATCGAGAAATAGAAAAAGCGGCCGCCGACCGACGGGCGGTACAGGAAGGTAGTGAATATGAGTAGTGATGGAATTACGCGGGTCTCCGTGGAGATTTCCGGCAGCGAGATCTCGTTCGAGACCGGCAGGATGGCCAAGCAGGCCTCCGGCGCCGTCGTCGTCCGCCACGGCGACACGATGGTCCTCTGCACAGCAGTTGCAGGCAGCCTCCGCGATGTGGACTTCCTCCCCTTGACGGTCGACGTCGAGGAGCGCATGTACGCAGCCGGCAAAATCCCCGGCTCCTTCTTCAAGCGCGAGGGCCGTCCGGGCGAGAAGGGCACGCTCACGGCGCGCATGATCGACCGGCCGATCCGCCCGCTGTTCCCCAAGGAATGGCGCTATGACACCCAGCTGGTGGCGATCCCGCTCTCGATCGACCACGAGCACCCCTACGACATCCTCGCGATGAACGGCGCCTCGGCGGCGCTGATGATCTCCGACATCCCGCTGCCGACGCCCGTCGGCGCAGTGCGGATCGGCAAGGTCGACGGCAACTTCGTCGTCAACCCGAACGAGCCCGACCTGCTCGCGGACGCGGAGAATCCCTCCGACCTCGACCTGATCGTCGCCGGCACCGAGGAGGCCATCCTGATGGTGGAGGCCGGCGCCAACGAGATCCCCGAGGCCGAGATCCTCGACGCACTCGACATCGCCCACGCCGAGATCAAGAAGCTCTGCGCGATGCAGCGCGACCTCGCCGCCAAAGTCGGCAAGGAGAAGAAAGTCTTCGAGACGATCGCCGTCGACGAGAAGCTGCTCGAGCAGATCCGTTCCTCGCACGGCAAGGCGCTCGACGACGCCACGCAGGTCGAGGACAAGCTCGAGCGCCAGGATGCGACCAAGGCCGTCGAGGCCGAAATCATCGAGCAGTACGGCCCGGGCGCGCCGGAGGGCGCCTCCGAGGACCAGCTCGTCGCCGCCAAGCAGAAGCGCGCGGCCGCGCAGATGGCCTTCGACAAGCTCGAGAAGTCGATCATCCGTGAGCGCATCGCCGTCAACAAGAAGCGTCCCGACGGGCGCTCGGAGAACGAGATCCGCGACATCTCGATCGAGGTCGGCGTGACGCCGCGCACGCACGGCTCGGCGCTGTTCACGCGCGGTCAGACGCAGGCGCTGAGCGTCGTCGCGATGGGGACTCTGAAGGAGGAGATGCGCATCGACACACTCGGCCTGGAGACGAAAAAGTACTACTGGCACCACTACAACTTCCCGCCGTTCTCGGTTGGGGAGGCCGGTCGCATGGGCGGCGTCAAGCGTCGTGACATCGGCCACGGCGCGCTCGCCGAGCGGGCGCTCGCGCCGATGGTGCCCTCGATCGAGGAGTTCCCCTACTCGATCCGCGTCGTCTCGGACATCCTCGAGTCAAACGGCTCCTCATCGATGGCCTCGGTCTGCGGATCCTCGCTGTCGCTGATGGACGCCGGCGTGCCGATCAAGCGTCCCGTCGCAGGAATCGCGATGGGCCTGATCAAAGAGGGCGACGACTACGTCGTGCTGACCGACATCGCCGGCGTCGAGGACCACCTCGGCGACATGGACTTCAAGGTCGCCGGCACCGAGCGCGGCATCACGGCGCTGCAGATGGACATCAAGATCACCGGCGTGACCTTCGAGATCCTGCGCGACGCGCTCGCCCAGGCCAAAGAGGCGCGCACGTTCATCCTTCACAAGATGGCCGAGGTGATCGAGACCCCGCGCGAGCAGCTCTCGCAGTTCGCGCCGCGCATCCAGACGATCCAGATCGACCCGTCGCAGATCGGCCTGCTGATCGGCAAGGGCGGCGAAACGATCCGCGGTCTGGCAGACGAGTTCGAATCGCAGATCGACGTCAACGACGACGGTCAGGTGCTGATCTACTCGGCCAACGGCGAGCTCGGCGACGCGCTCGTCGAGCGCGTGCGCGTGATGATGAAGGAGGTCGAGGTCGGCGACGAGTACGTCGGCAAGGTCGTCAAGACGACCACCTTCGGCGCCTTCATCGAGCTCTCCAAGGGCACCGACGGCCTGTTGCACATCTCCAACGTCTCGCCGGGCAAACGCGTCGACACGGTCGAGGACGTGCTCAACAAAGGCGACGAGATCAACGTGCGCGTGGTCGAGGTCGACCGCGAGCGTGGGCGCATCGGCCTGCGCCTCGCCGATGACCCGGACATTGCCGGCAAGTCGGTCGAGGAACTCGCCGGCGTCGGCACCGGCGGCGGAGGAGGCGGCGGCGGCTCGCGTCCGTCGCGCGACGGCGGCGGACGCAACGGCCGCTCTGACCGGGGCCCGCGCGGACCGCGTCGCGAGGGCGACCGCGGATCCGGTCGGCCGCGCCGCGACCGCGACTGAGGGCCCCGCTGCACCCAGAGCATCAGATAACCACGCTTGATTCAGGCGTGCGGGTGGTGACCGAGCGCATGCCGAGCGTGCGCTCGGTTGCGCTCGGCTTCTTGATCGGCGCCGGCTCGGCCTCCGAGCACGACGGCGAGGCCGGCATCTCCCACCTGCTCGAGCACATGCTGTTCCGCGGAACCGAGAGCTTTGGCTCGGAGGAGATCGACCAGATCTTCGACGCGATGGGTGCCGAGATCAACGCCGGCACCGACAAGGAAGCGACTTCGCTCTACACGCGCGTGCTCGACCGTCATCTCGAGCGCGCCTTCGAGGTGATGGGGGAGATGGTCTTCCAGCCGCGCTTCGGCGAGCTAGAGACCGAGCGCGAGGTCGTGCTCGAGGAGATCGCCATGTACGAAGACGACCCGCAGGAGAAGGTCTTCGACGTGCTCGGCGAGGCCGTCTTCGGCTCGCACCCTCTCGGGCGAGCCGTGATCGGCACCGCGCAGGTCGTCGGCGCGGTCACGCTCGAGCAACTCGCCGCCTTCCACGCCTCGCGCTACGACCCGCGGGAGATCGTGATCGCCGCGGCCGGCTCGATCGAGCACGACGCGCTCGTGCAACTCGCCTCCTCGCTGCCGATCGGTACGGCCGCGGGCAACGGGGCGGGTGAGGGCGCGAGCATGCCCGCGAACGGCTACGAGGCCTCAGGCGAGCCCGAGTTCGCCCGGCGTGTGCACTTCTCAGAGAAAGACACCGAGCAGTACCACCTGTGCCTCGGCGGCGCCGGTCTCGGGCGCGAGGACGAGCGCCGCTTCGCGCTGCGCGTGCTCGAAGGCGTGCTCGGCGCCACCTCCTCATCGCGCCTCTTCCAGGAGGTGCGCGAGCGCCGCGGGCTTGCTTACTCGGTCTTCTCCTTCTCCAACATGTACGCGCACACAGGCGAGGTCGGCCTGTATGTCGGCACGCGGCCGGACAACCTCGAGCAGGCGCTCGCCGTGATCGCGACCGAGCTGCAGCGCTGCGTCGAGCGCCCGGCCGACGAGCAGGAGCTGACCCGCTCGCGCGAGAACCTCAAGGGGCGCGTCGTGCTCTCGATGGAGTCTACGGCCGCGCGCATGAGCCACCTCGGCGCCTCGCTCCTGCATGGCATGCCGATCCTCTCCGTCGACGAGGTGATCGAGCGGATCGACGCCGTCTCGCTATCCGACCTCGAACCGCTCGCCGGCGAGCTATTCGCGCCCGATCGCCTGTCGGTCGCCTGCGTCGGCCCGGATCGACAGATCTTCGACTCCGCGATCGTGCCGCTCGGAGTGCGCGCCGAAAGCGCTGCTCCCGCCCAGCCCGCCGCGCAGGGGGCGACCTCGTGATCCGCGTCGCCGTAGCCGGCGCCGCCGGGCGTATGGGCGAGACCGTCTGCCACGCCGTCGAGGGCGCCGAGGACATGCAGCTCGTCGGGCGCGCCGACCCGCGGCTGGCGATCGGCCTGTCTGACGTGCTCGGCGACGGCGACGCCGCCGTCGAGGTCGTCGTCGACTTCACCCAGCCCGAAACGGCGCTCGAAAACGCCCTGGCGTGCATCGAGGCAGGCGTCCACGTAGTGCTCGGCACGACCGGCTTCGATCTCGACGCACTGCGCGAGGCCGCCTTCGCACAGGGCGAGCCGCGTGCCAACGTGCTCGTCGCGCCCAACTTCGCGATCGGCGCCGTGCTGATGATGCGCTTCGCCACCGAGGCCGCCAAGCACATGGCCAAGGCCGAGATCATCGAGCTGCACCACGACCGCAAGCTCGACGCGCCCAGCGGCACGGCCGCGCGCACGGCCGAGCTGATGGCCGGCGCCAGCGGCAGGCAGGCGCCCCCGATCCACTCCGTGCGCCTGCCTGGGCTCGTCGCCAATCAAGAAGTGATCCTCGGCGATCTCGCGCAGACCTTGACCATTCGCCACGACACGATCGGGCGGGAGTCGTTTATGCCGGGGGTGCTGCTGGGGGTGCGCAACGTCGCGACGCTGCCGGAGCCGCTCGTGGTTGGGCTCGAGAATTTGCTGTTTTGATGGTGTACGGCCTTTCCGCAGGGGCGTACCGCGATTCCGATTTGACGGCATCCTGCCTTTTTGGTCGAGCCGGACTCCGCTTCTTGTCACAACCTGAAGCCGCTCCGTCCGCCACGACACGTCACGGGACCGGTCATCCGGACCGGTTGGGCACGCTGCTCGCGCCCGTTGCTTGCGGCTCGCCGGAACGGTTGCTCTGCTCGTGAAATACTGGTGGCATGGCTGAGCTCGGCACGATCCTGACTGCGATCGTCACTCCCTTTGACGAAGGGACGTTGAAGGTCGACGAGGGGGCGTTCGTGGCGCTGATGCATCACATGGCCGCGCATGGCTCTGACGGTTTTGTTGTTGCGGGGACGACGGGCGAGGCTTCGACGATGTCCGACGAGGAGCAGCTGCGGCTGATCGAGCTCGCGCTCGCCGAGCGCCCGGCGGGCACGACGATCGTTGCCGGTACCGGCACGAACGACACGCGCGAGGTCGTCGAGCTGACCGAGCGCGCGACCGAGCTCGGCGTCGACGGCACGCTCGTCGTCACGCCTTACTACAACAAGCCGAGCCGGCTCGGGATCACGCGCCACTACGAAGCCGTCGCCAGGGCGACGGACAAGCCGATCCTGCTCTACAACATCCCCGGTCGCACGGCCACGAACATGCCACCGGACCTGCTCGTCGAGCTCGCCCAGATCGAGCACATCGATGGCGTCAAGCAGGCCAACGGCGAGGAGCTGCAGCCGATCGACGGGATGGACCTGTACGCCGGCGACGACAGCCTGTTCGCGCGCACGCTGGACCTTGGCGGCGCCGGCGGAATCCTCGTCGCCAGCCACCTCGTCGGCGACGAGATGCGCCGGATGGTCGACGAACCGGAGAACCGCGCCGAGATCGACGCCTCGCTGCGCGATGTCTACGCAACGCTGTTCCTGACGGCCAGCCCGACGTGCACGAAGGCGGCGCTGAACCTGCTCGGCTTCCACGCAGGCGGCCTGCGCCTGCCGCTCGTTGCGGCCACCGAGGAGGAGCTCGCGGTCGTGCGCGCGCTGCTCGTACGCCACGGTCTGCTCTCAGGCGACGGCCAGACGCAACACGCCGGGGCCGGAGCGCCCTCGGCGCAGGCGCACAGCGCGTGAGCAAGGTACGCGTCCTACCGCTCGGAGGCCTGGGCGAGATCGGCAAGAACATGACCGTCGTCGAACACGACGGTCGGATCGTCGTCGTCGACGTCGGTCTGCGCTTCCCGACGCCCGAGATGGTCGGCATCGACCTCGTGCTGCCCGACTTCTCCTACCTGCGCGAGCGCGCCAAGGACATCGAGGCGATCGTCGTCACGCACGGCCACGAGGACCACCTCGGCGCGCTTCCGTGGGTGCTGCGCGAGCTCGGCGCCACGCAGATGCCGCCCGTCTACGGTGGCGCGCTGACGATCGCGATGGCGCGCTCAAAGCTCGACGAGCACAAGCTCAAGGAGGTCGAGCTGAACGAGGTCGAGGACGGCGAAGAGCTCGAGCTCGGCCCGTTCACGCTCGAGCTGGTGCACATGACCCACTCGATCCCCGACGCCAGCGCCGTGGCGCTCGGCACCGAGCTCGGCACGGTGCTCGTCACGGGCGACTACAAGTTCGACCAGACCCCCGTCGACGGGCCGCCGGCCGACGTCTCGCGCCTGGCCGAGCTCGGCCGCGAGGGCGTGCTGCTGCTGTGCGGCGACTCGACCAACGTCGACCGCGACGGCTTCTCGCCGTCGGAGTCGGTCGTCGGACCGCACCTGGAGGAGACCTTCGCGCGCTGCGAGGGGCGGATCGTCGTGACCAGCTTCGCCTCGAACATCCACCGCGTGCAGCAGGTCGTCGACGCCGCCGCCGCGCTCGACCGCAAGGTCTCGCTGGTCGGGCGCTCGATGCGCAAGAACGTCGGCATCGGGCGCACGCTCGGGCACATCGAGGTGCCCGACGGGATGCTCGTCGGGCCTCGCGAGATCAACGACTTCCCCGACGAGCGCGTCGTGATCATCTCGACCGGCTCCCAGGGCGAGCCGCTCTCGGCGCTGCGCCGGATGGCCTACCGCGACCACCGTCAAGTCGAACTGCGCGAGGGAGACACGGTCGTCTTCAGCGCCACGCCGATCCCCGGCAACGAGCGCGCCGTGAACGAGACGATCGACCGGCTCTACCACATCGGCTGCGACGTGGTCACCCCGCGCGACGCGCCCGTGCACGCCTCCGGGCACGGCTACGCCGAGGAGATCAAGCTGATGCTCAACCTCGTCAAGCCGCGCTATGTGATGCCCTTCCACGGCGACTTCAAGCGCCTGCGCCTGCACGCCCAGCTCGCCGAGGCCGTCGGCGTCCCGCCCGAGAACACCTACCAGGGCGAGAACGGCCTGCCGCTCGAGATCGACGAGCGCGGGGCGCGCTTCGGCTCGCCCGAGCAGTCGGGGATGATCTTCGTCGACGGCGTCGAGATCGGCGAGATGGCCGACGTCGCGCTGCGCGACCGGCGGATGCTCTCGGCCGACGGCATCTTCATCATCGTCGTCACGATCGCCGAGCAGGACGGGCGCTCGATGGCTGAGCCCGAGGTGATCTTCCGCGGCGTGCCGTTCCTCGACGAAGCGGACGAGCTGATCGAGGAGATCCGCAGCACCGTCGAGGACACGATCGAACGCGCCGCCAAGGACCGCATCACCGAGACCGACGTCGTGCAGGACATGCTGCACGACGACATGGCGAAGCTAGTCTATGACCGCCTCAAGCGACGGCCGATGGTGCTGCCCGTCGTCGTTGAGGTCTGAAGCGCGCGCAGGCCCTGTCAGCCGGTCTTGACCGTGAACGGATCGGCCTTGGGCGCTCCGGAGTTGGTCCAGTAGAGCTCGAACGGTGTCGGTGCTTCTTTCGCCAGTGGGTAAGCGACCGCCGGCGGGAAGCCGTCGGGATTGGCAGGCGAGACGGCGAGGTCGGAGATCGTGCCCGCGTCGATCTGCTGCGTATGGGTCGCGTCGACGAGCGTCAGCGTGTTGGCGTCGGTGTAGGCGATGATCCCGGAGTTCATGCCCTGCGGGCCGTACGTCCAGTCGGTGACGTCGGCGGGCGCCAGCGCGGAGCGGATGACCGCGCCGGTCGAGGCATTGGCCACGATCAGTGCCGTGGCCGCGCCGCCGGTGCTCTGGGCCGGGAACTGGTAG
The DNA here is from genome assembly GCA_963717665.1 of uncultured Solirubrobacteraceae bacterium. Taxonomy (GTDB): domain Bacteria; phylum Actinomycetota; class Thermoleophilia; order Solirubrobacterales; family Solirubrobacteraceae; genus Palsa-744. The sequence goes on along the minus strand of OY970348.1, from coordinate 636,094 downwards.
GTCAGCGTGACGCCTTCCCCGATCGGCGGCTCGTGGCCGAGTTCGATCTTCGTGGGCGGTCCCGTCGGCGTCACGCCGGGCAGCACCGTGTTCAAGGCGAAGAGCTTGCCGACGGCGTCGCTGCACCCGAAGATCCCTCCGCCACGCTCCTGCAGCACGCGCAGGCTCGAGTTGCTGCGGTAGAGCGTCTTCGTGCCCGGCGCCTCGCAGCGCCGTTTCGCGGCGTTGCGCTTCGTCTTGCGGGCGCCGGCGGTGACGCCGTCGCGGGGAGCGCTCGCACCCTCCTCGAGCGCTCCAGGCCCTAGGGCGGCGCTCGACGCGGTCGCAGGCGCCGCCGGCACGCTTGCCGACTTCACCGTGCTGCCGTTGAGCCAGTAGATCTCGTGTTCGCTCGCGGCGAGCGCGTGGATCTTTTCGCCCGTGTCGAGCGTCGTGCGTTGCTTGGTAGACGTGAAGCGAGCGATCAGCCCGAATCCGGCGACTTCGAAGTTGACGAGCTCGCCCGGCGCGACGACCGTGGACAGCGGAGCGAGCGTCGCCGAAGACGCCACCTGTTCGCCGCCGGGGAATTCGTTGAACTGCACGCCGGTCTGCAAATCGAGGAAGCGTTCTTCGACGGAGATGCCGGTCGGAGCGCCGCCACTGAAGCTCGTCAGCAGATAGCGCCCTCCGATCAGACCGTTGACCGCGAGTCCGCTCGCGGGGTCGAAGCCCTTGACGATCAAGCGCGAGGTGCGCGCGGGCAGGGCGCACGCGATCAGGGCCTTTTCAGGGGCGCGGAATCGTTTGTTGAAGCCGATCTTCCCGACGTAGACCTGCACGCCCGGAGCCTCGAAGATCGCTTCGTCGCTGGCCACCCCACAGCGCTTGGAGGCGGGCTGCGCCGGCGCCGTCCGCGCCCCCGTGCGCGACCGTGGCCTGGCAGAAGCGTCAGCGCAGAGGAGAGCGAGCGAGGCTGCGATCGCCAAGCTCGACGTCATCCACACCAAAGTCCCCCGTGCCAAGACCGGAAACATACAACGGCAGCCTAACCACGAAGCGCGCGCCGCCCTCAGGCGGTGACTGCAGCTCGACGCTGCCGCCGTGCGTCTCGGCAACGGCCTTGACGATCGCCAGGCCGAGGCCGAAGGAGCCGCCGCGGTCACCGGCGCCGCGTACGAAGCGCTCGAACAGGGTCGGCGAGAGCTCGGGCGGGACGCCGGGGCCGTTGTCCTCGACGATCAGCGTCGCCTGACCGTCGGCGGCGTTCGTGGAGACGCGGATGCGCGAGCCCGGCGGCGTGTGGCGCAGCGCGTTCTCGAGCAGGTTGATCGTCAGGCGGTGGACCTCGTCGCGCGCCGCCTCAACGACGGCCGGGTGCACGTCGAGCACGATCTCGTGCTGCTCTGAGACGGGACCGAGCTCGCCGGCCGCCTCGACGGCGATCTGCGCCAGATCGCACGGCTCGCGCGGCACGACGCGACCGACGTCGGTGCGCGCGAGCAGCAAGAGATCGGCGACCAGCCGGCGCATGCGCTGGGAGGAGCGCAGCGCCGAACGCGCCGCTTCGCCCTCGTCGCCGTGCAGAGATTCGGCGAGCAGCTCGAGGTTCGCGAGCACGCTCGTCAGCGGCGTGCGCAGCTCGTGCGAGGCGTCCGCTACGAAGCGCCGCTGGCGCGCGAGCATCGACTCGGTCTCGCCACGCGCCGCGTCGAGCTCTCGGAGCATGCTCTCGAGCGTGCGCGAGAGCTCGGCCACCTCGTCGTCGGCCGGCGGCTGGGGCACGGTCAGCGAGGGGTCGCGCGTGCGCGCGATCGCGTCGGCCGCCCTCGTCAGCGCGGCGATCGGCGACATCGCGCGGCGCGCGATCGCCATCCCCGCGAGCAGCGCCAGCCCCGACCCGGCGAGCACGCCGAACAGTAGGAACAGCTCGACGCGCGCGACCGTCGCCTCGGTGTCTGAGATCTTGCGCCCGTACTGGATGATCACCTGGCCGATCGGCTCGTCGTTGCTCGCCAGGCGCACGACGCCGGCGACGCTGATCGTGCGATAGCCGTGCACCGTCTTCAGCCCGGGGTTCGGCGTGCCCAGTGATGGCGCCTTCGCCGGTTCCTGTGAGATCACGCTGCCGCCGAGCGTGAAGATGCGCACGATCGCGTGATCGCCCGGGCCCGCGTAGGCGGCCAGCGCCGGCGTGATCGTGATTGCGCGTCGCGCGTTGCCGGGGGAGGCTTTGATGTTCAGCTGCACCGGCAGCTCGTTCGCCGTGTCTTTGACCTGGCGGTTGAAGTCCGAGCGGATGCGGTGGACCGTGAACGAGCCGATCGCCACGGCGAAGGCGCACAGGATCACGAACGTCAGCAGCGCCGAGACGCCCGCCAGGCGCACGCGGATCGGCAGCCGGTCAAAGCCGGCCGAGACGCGCTCCAGCGTGCGGCGAAGCGCATTCGCGAGCTTATGCGCGAAGGACGTAGCCGGCTCCCCTGATCGTGTGCAGGAGGCGCGGCTCCCCCTCGGCCTCGAGCTTGCGGCGCAGGTTCGAGACGAACACCTCGATCGTGTTGGTCGTCGAGAACGGGTCATAGCCCCACACCTCGTCGAGCAGGCGCTGGCGCGAGATCACGATCCGCTCGTTGCGCATCAGGTACTCGAGCAGCTCGAACTCGCGCTGGGTCAGATCGACGGCGCGCTCGCCGCGAACGACCTCGTGCGTGTCGACGTTGAGCGAGAGGTCCCCGACGCGCAGTGGTGCCGAGCCGCGGGGGGGACGGCGGCGCAGCAGCGCGCGCATCCGCGCAAGCAGCTCCTGGCGCTCGAACGGCTTGACCAGGTAGTCATCCGCGCCCGCGTCGAGGCCCTCGACGCGCGACTCGAGCGCGTCGCGTGCCGTCAGGATCAGGATCGGCACGTCGTCCTCGGCGCGCAGCGTCTTGGCGACCTCGACGCCGTCGAGGCCGGGCAGGCCGAGGTCGAGGATCACGAGGTCCGGGGCGAACGAGCGCCCGTTTTCCAGCGCGCTCGGCCCGTCGGGCGCGGCGCGCACCTCGTATCCCTCCATTCGCAGGGAGCGCTGGAGCGCCTGGGCTATGTCCTCGTCATCCTCGACGACCAGGACTCTGGGTGCTCGGGAGAAGTCGTTCATCGTCTTTATGTATCGACGGGCACTAAAGCGATGGTAAGGCCAAAGCGCGACGATGCTAAGCGCGGCGGGGAGGTTCCGGGCGCTCGGCGTCGAAGTTGCGCGGGTATGCCCAGCACACGCAAGCGCGCCCCTGCGCGCTCCTCGCGCGGCCGTTCGAGCTCACGCGCCAAGCCGCGCACGCGCGCGAGCACCCGCCGCGCCACGCGCGGGCGCGGCCTGCCGCTGCTCGGATCGCTGCTGCCACAGCGCTTCAGCGGCTTCGGCCCGCTCGAGCAGCGCGGGCGCGACGTACTCGGCCTGGCGCTCGTCGCCGTCGGCGTGTTCATGGGCTTCGTGCTGTGGGCCGGCTGGGATGGGGGCGGCGCCGGGCATGGTCTGGCGGTCGCCTTCGGCTGGACGCTTGGGCGTGCGCGCGTGCTCGTGCCACTCGCGCTCGTCGGCGCCGGCGGCACGCTCTTGCTGCGCGAAGTGCTGCCTGCCGGGCGCCCGCTGCTGCGCGAGGCGCGCACGATCGGCGCGATCTGCCTGTTCGCCGGGATCACGCTCGCGCTCGCCGCCGGCACGTTCGGCGTCAGCTCGAGCGCGCACAGCACAGAAGCGGCGTGGAGCTCGGCCTTCATGCAGTCACACGGCGGCGTGATCGGCGCAGCGCTGTTCCAGCTTGCCCACCGCCTCGTGCAAGACGTCGGCGTCGACATCCTCGTCGTCTTCCTGCTGCTCGTCGGCACGATCCTCGTGACGGGGGCCTCGCTCGGCGGCACGCTACGCGCAACGGGCAGCGGCGTGGCCGAAACGACGCGGATGATGCGCTCACTCTCCGAACGCCGGCTGGCTCACGGCGCCGAGGGGGAAACGGGCGAGCACGACGACCAAGACACGTCACCAGAAGGCTTTGACCTGAACGAGTTCGCCGACAGCTCCTTCGTGCAGCCGCCCGACCCGCAGGGGCACGAGCTGGTCGTGCGCGCGACGCACGTCGAGGGCCCCGCGCAGGAGCGCCCCGGCGAACTTGACGCAGCCGAGGCCGCTTCCGGCGACGGGAACGTCGCAGGGGAGCCAGGCGCGGGGCAGAGCCTCGTCTCCGAGCAGGAGCTAGCGCCGGCCGACGCGAGCGACCTCGACGAGCACCTCAGCGGCGTGGCGCGCACCGACGCCGATGAGCTGACGCCGCAGGGTCGCCTGCGCGATGTCGTCACCGACGATCCCGACTTCGTCTGGCACATGCCCGACGCGAGCAAGCTGTTGACGCGCTCGACCGGCGAGCAGACGCGTCCCGATACGGCCGGGCAGGCGCAGACGGCGAGCAGCCTGGTCGAGGCGCTCGGGCACTTCGGCGTGCAGGCGAAGGTGATCGGCACGGTCGCCGGGCCGCACATCACCCGCTACGAGCTGCGCCTTGCGCCGGGCACGAAGGTCGCCAAGGTCGCGCAGCTGAAGGACGACCTCGCCTACGCGCTGGCCGCCACCGACATCCGCATCCTCGCGCCGATCCCCGGTAAGCAGGCCGTCGGCGTCGAGGTCCCTAATTTGCACCGGCGGATCGTGCGCCTCGGCGATGTCTTCCAGGAGCCGCCGAAGGACTGGTCGCCGCTGACGGTTTGGCTCGGCAAGGACGTCGCCGGCAAGGCGATCGGCGCGGACCTGGCGAAGATGCCGCACCTGCTCGTCGCCGGCACGACGGGCGCGGGCAAGTCGGGCGCGATCAACGCGATGCTCTCGAGTGTGCTGTTGCGCGCGAGCCCGCACGAGGTGCGTCTCGTGCTGGTCGACCCGAAGCAGGTCGAGCTCAACCACTACGAGTCGATCCCGCACCTGCTCACGCCTGTGATCACGAGCCCGCGGATGGCGGCCAACGCGCTGCAGAACCTCGTCAAGGAGATGGAGACCCGCTACGGGATCATGTCGATGGCGCGCACGCGCAGCCTGATCGAGCTGAACAAATCGCGTGCCAAGCGCTCAGAAGCGCCGCTGCCCTACATCCTCTGCGTGATCGACGAGCTCGCCGATCTGATGATGGTCGCGCCGGCCGACGTAGAGGACTCGATCATCCGTCTGGCGCAGAAGGCGCGCGCGGTCGGGATCCACCTGGTGCTCGCCACGCAGAGCCCGCGCGTGGACGTGATCACGGGGATGATCAAGGCCAACGTTCCCTCGCGGATCGCCTTCTCCGTATCCAGCCAGACCGACTCGCGCGTGATCCTCGACCAGAACGGCGCCGAGTCGCTGCTCGGCCAGGGCGACATGCTGTTCAGCCCGATCGGCAGCTCGCGCCTGCAACGCATCCAGGGCGCCTACATCGACGAGCGCCAGATCGAGAAGCTGACGACGATGTGGCGCAAGCAGGGCGAACCGGAATTGCGCGAGGAGCTGCTGGCGGAGGTCGAGCCCGAGGCGCCCGAGTCGGGTCCCGACGAGTTCGACCCCGACGAGGACCCGCTGCTCGGCGATGCGATTCGCCTGGTTGCCGAAATGCAGACGGCCTCGACCTCGATGTTGCAGCGCCGGCTACGCCTCGGCTACACGCGCGCAGGTCGCGTGATCGACATGCTCGAGCGCCGCGGCGTGATCTCCGGCTACGAGGGCTCCAAGCCCCGGCAGGTGCTCGTCACCGAGGCCGACCTGCCGCGTGTGCTGGCCGCGTTGAGCGGCACCGCCGAGCCGGCGGAGTCGGCCGTCGGCCCACCGAGCGACTAGCCTCTAAACGAGATGCCCGAGATCGGTGAAACGCTACGCGACGCGCGTATGCGTGCGCGCATCGATGTCTCGGAGATCGAGGCGAAGACGAAGATCCGCGCGAAGTACCTGCGCGCGCTGGAGAACGAAGAGTGGGGCCTGCTGCCGGGCCCGACGTTCGTCAAGAGCTTCCTGCGGACGTACGCCGAAGCGCTCGGGCTCGACGGCAAGGCGCTCGTCGAGGAGTACCGCCTGAACAATGAAAACCCGAGCGACGCGTTGCTCGAGCCGATCGTCTCGCGGCCCGAGCGCACCGGGCGCGCTCGCTCGGGCGGTGGCGGGCGCTCCGGCGGTGCTCGTTCGGGGGGTGGCGGCGGAACGTCGCGCGGCTACTTGGCGATCGTCGGCGTCGTCGTCGTACTGATCGTGCTGCTCGTCGTCGGGCTGATCGGCAAAGGCGGCGGTTCGGGCTCGTCATCGAAAACGGCCGGGCAATCTTCTCCTAAATCAATAAAGAAGACTTCCAAAACGCGTGCCGGCAAACATGCGAAAGGGACACCTGGCACGCGCTCGCAGGGCTCCGTCGTGGCGCTCTCGCTCCGTGCCACAGCGCCCGTCTACGTTTGCCTGATCGGCGACAAGGGGCATGTGCGGATCGCGGGTGAAGAACTGCAGGCGGGCAAGGTCACCTCGACCTACCACGCACGCCGCTTTCTGGTCACGCTCGGCAACAGCTCGGTGAAGATGTTCGTCGACGGGCACGAACGCCCCGTGGCATCCTCGAGCCAAGCGATCGGCTACTCGATCACGAAGGCGGGGCGCAAGCGGCTGGCGCTCGGCAACCTGCCGACGTGCAAGTGATCGCCTGAGCGCAGGTGCACTCCCGACGCGCCGTACCGCTGAATGCATGCACGTATATATCGCTCCGGTATGATATATACTAAGCGCCATGAGCAAGCATCTAATCGACATCGATGAGACGGCGCTCCGAGACGCGCGGGCAGAGCTCGGGGCTCAAACGATCAAGGAGACAGTGAATCGGGCGCTGCGGCTCGCGAGCGGAGAACGTGAGCGTGCAGTCGAGAAGTCACTGGACCGCCTCGCCCGCCGAGATTTTGAGGCCCGCGAGCGCGCATGGCGCTGAGCCACGTCCTCGACACGAGCGTGCTCACGCGACTCGGGCGGCCAGAGGTTCGTGACGCGATCGAGTCGCGGATGCGGGGAGGTGAGCTCGCGCGCGCGGGTATCTGCGATCTCGAGCTTGGCTTCTCGGCGCGTACGGCTGCCGAGTGGGATGAGATAGCCGAGGATCTGGCGGTGTTCGAGCTCGTCGAGACGACCTCCGAGCACATGCGGCGCGCCCGTCAGGTGCAGCGCCTGCTGGCTGCGCGCCACCAGCGTGGTCGCAAGGTGCCAGACCTCCTCGTCGCCGCGGCCGCTGAGGCAGACGGCCTGACCGTTATGCACTACGACGCTGACTTCGATCGGATCGCCGCTGTTACCGGCCAGTCCTGCGAATGGGTCGTTCCTGCGGGCGAGATCGACTGAGCGATGCGACGTTGACCCATCGCCTAGGGTCTGCCTGTGAGCGCACGGGCTGGAATCGTGGTGACGGGCACGGAGGTGCTGACGGGGCGCGTCAGCGACCGCAACGGCCCGTGGCTGTCGGACCGCCTGCGCGAGCTCGGCGTCGACCTCGCGCACATCGCGATCGTCGGCGACCGGCCGGAGGACATGGAGGCGGCGCTCGGCTTCATGGCGGCGCAGGGGATGGACGCGGTGCTGACGAGCGGTGGGCTCGGCCCGACGGCGGATGACCTGACGGCGGAGGTCGTAGGGCGCTTCCAGGGTCGTGAGATGGTGCTCGACGAGGCGCTCGAGGCGCGCATCGCGAAGATCGTCGAGCCGTTGGTCAAACGCTGGCCGAACCTCGACCTGCAGGCGATCGAAGCGGGGACGCGCAAGCAGGCGACGATCCCGGCCGGCGCGACCGTGCTCGAGCCGGTCGGCACGGCGCCCGGCCTCGTCGTAGCGCCGCGCGAGGGCGCCGACGGGCAGCCCGGTGAGGGCCCGACGATCGTCGTGCTGCCGGGGCCGCCGCGCGAGCTTCAGCCGATGTGGCAGCAGGCGGTGGCCACGGAGCGTCTGAAAGCGGCGCTGAGCGGCGCGACGACGTACGAGCAGCGCACGCTGCGGCTGTTCGGCATGCCCGAGTCGGAGATCGCCGAGACGCTGCGCGTGGCCGAGCGCGAGGGGATCGAGCTCTCGAGCCTCGAGGTGACGACGTGCCTGAAACGGGGCGAGATCGAGGTCGTCACGCGATATGAGCCCGGCGCGCGCGGTGCATACGACGCGCTCGCAGGCCTGATCTCAGAGCGCCACGCCGACACGCTGTTCTCGCGCGACGGAAGCACGATCGACGAGCTCGTCGCAAAGGCGCTCACCGACGGTGGGCACACGATCGTGACGGCCGAGTCGTGCACGGGCGGCCTGCTCGCGGCGCGCCTGACCGATCGCGCCGGATCCTCGGCGTACGTGAAGGGCGGTCTGGTCGTCTACGGCGACGAGGTCAAGACGGCGCTGGCAGGCGTCGATCCGGAGCTGATCAAACGACACGGCGCCGTCTCCCAGGAGGTCGCCGAGGCGCTCGCGGCAGGGGCACGCGACCGCCTAGAAGCCGAGATCGGCATCGGCATCACGGGCATCGCCGGGCCGGGCGGCGGCAGCGAGGAGAAGCCGGTCGGGCTCGTCTGGCTCAGCGTCGCCGGCCCGGGCGAGGATGCGCCGATGACGCGCTCGGTCAACCTGCCGGGCGGCAGGGCCGACGTGCGCGATCGGGCGGGCACGGTGGCGATGCACATGCTGCTGCGCGCGCTCGAGCACTCCAGCTCGGCCGGCCCCGCCTAGCAGGCATGTCGCGCGGCGCGACGGCGCGGCTGTTCGCGGCGGTCGACCCGCCGGCGGCGGTGCGCGAGCAGCTGGCCTCGTGGGCGCGCGAGGTCACGGCCGCGCTGCGCGGGCAAGCCGGTGCGGGTGGCGGGTCAGGAGCGCTTGCAGGCGGAGCCGGTCAGGCAGAGGACGCGAAGCTGCGCCTGCTGGCGCCGGAAACGATGCACGTGACGCTGTGCTTCCTCGGCGCTCGCCCGGTCGCCGAGATCGACGCGCTGGCGGAAGCGCTCGAGCAGTGTGAGGTCCCGCAGGCGGGCGAGCTGTCGCTGGGCGCGCCGCTGTGGCTGCCGCCACGCAATCCGCGCTCGCTGGCGCTCGAGATCGGCGACGGGGGCGGAAACGGCGCCGGCGACGGCTGGCTCGAGCGCCTGCAGCGGGCGATCGTCGAGGCGTTCGCGCAGGCGATCGCGTGGGAGCCGGATCGCAGGCGCTTTCGCGCGCACGTGACGGTGGCGCGGATCGGGCGCGGCAAGCCGAGCCGGTCGAGCAGGGCAAGCGGGTCGGGCGGGCGCCGGGCAGGCGCGCGCAAGGGCGGGGGTAGGGAAGAGGCGGACGCGCGCGGGCCTTTCCTGCCGCCGACGCCGCAGCTTTCGTTCACGCCTAGCGCGGTCGTGCTGTATCGCTCGTGGCTGGACCGGCAGGGCGCGAGCTACGAGGCGCTCGCGACGCGCGAGCTGGCCTGACTAACCTTCGGATTCGTCTTCGCCGGCGTCTTCGGCAGGCGATGAGGGCGCGGGAGAGGCCGAGGCGGCCGTGCTCTGGGCGAGGCAGACGAGCATCGAGCCGTCGTCGGAGGGCGTCGGGCGCGAGCCATCGGCGCAGGTGGGGGGAGCGCCGTCTTCGCAGGCGTAGGTGCCGTCGGCGGAGCGTTCGGGCGCGTCGCCGTCTTCGCATTCGGCTTCGCTCCATTCGGTGCCGCTGCTCGGCGCGACCGGGCACACGAGCTTGGCGCCGCTCTTGCTGGGAACGGGTTCGCCGCCGCCCGTGCAGGCCGGTTCGGAGCCGTCGGCGCAGGAGAAGGAGCCGTCGCCTTCGCTCTGCGGCCGTGAGCCGTCTTCGCAGGTGGCGGGCTGGGCGGGCGTGCTCGGTGCGTGGACCGAGCCGTGCTGGACGGCCTTCTTCTTTTTATTGATTCGATGATGACGACCGGAGTGCCTGCCCTTGGCCTTGCCGCGTGCGTGGCCGGCGCGATGGCGTCCGGCACAGGCGCGCACATGCTGCTTGGCGTGCGCTGAGGCGCAGGCGCCGGCGGCGGCGCTCTTGGCGGAGGAGGGGGCGGGGCGGCACAGCAGCGCGGCGAGCGCCGTGAGCAGCAGCGCAAGTGCGAGCGCGAGCTTCGCGGGACGGGGGAGATGGGTGGAGCTGATCATGCCTGTCCTTGTCATCGTCGGCGCGCCTGGCGCGCGTGAAGGGGCGACAGCGGCGTGGACGAACGGCGGCGCGCAAAGGCCCGAGAACACGGTTCGGAACGTGCCCAAAGCGAACAGACGTTCCGTCCGAGGCGATCTCTACCTTTGTCGATTCACCCAACCCGGAGGAGTAAGACCATGCCCGTGACCGACGACGAGAAGGCAGCGAAGGCGCGCGACGCCGCTCTTCAGGGCGCGCTGACGCAGATCGAGCGCGAGTTTGGCAAGGGCACGGTCATGCGCATGGGCGACGAGGGCGCGCAGGTGCGCTGCGACGCGATCCCGACGGGTGCGCTGTCGCTCGACCTGGCGCTCGGCATCGGCGGCGTCCCGCGCGGACGCATCGTCGAGGTGTTCGGCCCTGAGTCCTCCGGCAAGACGACGATGATCTACCACGTGCTGGCGGAGGCGCAGAAACTGGGCGGCGTGTGCGCGTTCATCGACGCCGAGCACGCGATGGACCCGCTGTACGCGAAGGAGATCGGCGTCGACATCGACGAGCTGCTCGTCTCCCAGCCGGACTACGGCGAGCAGGCACTCGAGATCGCGGACATGCTCGTGCGCTCGGGCGCGGTCGACGTGGTCGCGATCGACTCGGTCGCGGCGCTGACGCCGCGGGTGGAGCTCGAGGGGCAGATGGGCGACCAGACGGTCGGCGCGCAGGCGCGGATGATGTCCCAGGCGATGCGCAAGCTGGCGGGCAACCTGAACCGCACGCAGACGCTGTGCATCCTGACCAACCAGATTCGCGAAAAGGTGGGCGTGATGTTCGGCTCGCCGGAGACGCAGCCGGGCGGCCGGGCGCTGAAGTTCTACGCCTCCCAGCGCCTGGACATCCGCCGCATCGAGACGCTCAAGGACGGCACGGAGGCGGTCGGCAACCGCGTGCGCGTGAAGGTCGTCAAGAACAAGGTGGCGGCACCGTTCCGCCAGGCCGAGTTCGACATCGAGTACGGCAAGGGCATCTCGACCTCAGGCTGCCTGATCGACCTCGGCTTGGAGCACAACATCGTGTCCAAGTCGGGCTCGTTCTTCTCCTACGGCAAGGACCGCCTCGGCCAAGGCCGCGGCAACGCAAAGGCCCACCTGAACGAACACCCGGCGGTGGCGAAGGAGATCGAAGAGAAGATCTACGCGGCGATCGGCCTGAGCAAGGACCTCGTTACGCCGATCGACCGGGACACGACCGGGCCGTCGCCGAAGGACGCACCGGTGCCGCTGGCGAGCGAACCGGTCGTGGCGGCTGCGTAGTTGCATCCCAAGGGCCACGTAGCGTCGTGGCGTGGCCCAGTTTCCGTCCCTGAAGGCAAAGCGGCTTCTGTGGATCCTGACATCGAGTCCGTTGAACTACACGATCGCTCGCCAATCGGGATCGCATCGTCGGCTGCGCGCAGCCGGACGCCCAGCCCTTACATGGGCTTATCACGACAAGAGAACGCTCTCGCCCGGCGAGGTGCGATGTGTGCTCGTGCATCACGTGGGACTTGCTGAAGACGAGGCGCTACGTCTACTCTGAGGGGCAGAGCATCATGGAAACGATCCGCATCCTTCACCACTACGCACCTGGCTATGGCTGGAGCTTCGACTCGCCGGACGTTCCAGGACTCATCGGGGGCACCGACGGCTATGACGCGGCGAACGCGGAGGAGGCAGCGAGGTTCACCCTGGCATGCGCCGCAGAGGAGCAGGGCAAGCCGGCCCCTGCTGATCTCACGTTCGAGCACTACGTGCCGGTCGGCGTAGCCGTAACCGCCTAGCAGGGCGACGATACGCTGTAGCGCATGAAGCGCTACCACGTCACAACCTTCGGCTGCCAAATGAACGAGCACGACTCGGAGCGGATGAAGGGCATGCTCGAGTCGCTTGGCTACAGCGAGGCTCCGGAGCGCGCGGAGGCGGACCTGATCCTGTTCAACACGTGCTCGATCCGCGAGTCGGCGGATAGCCGCTTCGTCGCGCATCTGGGCGAAGCGAAACGGCTCAAGCTCGAACGTCCGGACGTGACGATCGGCGTGGGCGGCTGCTGGGCGCAGTCGGTCAAGGAGGAGGTGTTCGAGCGCTTCCCGTTCGTCGATGTGGCGTTCGGCCCGGGCCAGGTGCACAAGCTGGCGGAGTTCCTCACGAGCGACTCGCTGACGGCGCAGGGCTACTTCGAGTTCGAGGGCTTTACGGGCCACCTGCCGGCGCACCGCGCGCGGCCGTTTCAGGGCTGGATGCAGATCAGCGTGGGCTGCAACTGCGCGTGCTCGTACTGCATCGTCCCCTCGACGCGCGGGCGCGAGGTAAGCCGCCCGCTGGCAGAGCTCGTGGCGGAGGCTCAGGCGATGGCGGCCGACGGGGTGCGCGAGGTGACGCTGCTCGGCCAGAACGTGAACTCCTACGGGCGCGACCTACAGGATCGCCCGACGTTCGCGGGGCTCTTGGGGGAGATCGACTCGGTACAGGGGATCGAGCGCATCCGCTACACGAGCCCACACCCGAAGGACATGCGCGAGGACGTGATTCGCGCACACGCGGAGCTTGCGAGCGTGTGCGAGCACATCCACCTGCCGCTGCAGTCGGGCTCCTCGCGGATCCTGAAGGCAATGCGCCGTACGTATGACCGCCGCCGCTACATGGATCGCGTGGCGATGATCCGCGAGCGCGTGCCGGACGTGGCGCTGAGCACGGACATCATCGTCGGCTTCCCGGGCGAGACCGAGGAGGACTTCGTACAGACCCTCGAAGTGGCTGAGGATGTCGCCTACGACGCGGCGTTCACGTTCGTGTTCTCACCGCGCCGGGGCACGCAGGCGGCGAACATAGACGACGGCCTGGTGCCGCACCCGGTCAAGGTGGAGCGGATGGAGCGGCTGCTCGAGGTCGTCCAGCGGCGTGCGCGCGAGCGGGCACAGCGCTTCGTGGGGCGGACCCTGGAGGTGCTCGTGGAAGGTACATCGCGCACCGACCCGGACCGCCTGCGCGGGCGCACGAGCCACAACAAAGTCGTCAACTTCCCGGGCCTTGCGTCCCCTGGCGAGCTGACACAGGTGCGGATCGACTCGGCGAGCAGCCAGACGCTGGCGGGCGAGGAGCTGCTCTTGGCCCGCGTCGGCGCCTGAGGAATTAGGCGAAGGCAGGAACGCCGCGCAGCGGCGCGGAAGGCGGCTCTGACAGGCAGACCTGGTTGCGCCCGTTGCCCTTGGCGCGGTAGAGGGCGGCGTCGGCCATCTTGAAGACCTTGCCGTAGTCGAAGGGCTCGCCGTTGCGCGAGGCGCCGACACCGAAGCTCATCGTCACGCCGATGCCGCCGGCGACGCTGCTGTCAGCGATCCCCGAGCGAAGCTGCTCGGCGAGCTGGGCGGACTGCGCGAGGTCGGAGCCGGGCAGCAGGATCAGGAACTCCTCCCCGCCGAGGCGGTAGGCGAGGTCGAAGGCGCGCAGCTGCTTGCGCATCTGGTAGGCGACGTCCTTGAGCACGACGTCGCCGACGCTGTGCCCGCGCGTGTCGTTGATGTCCTTGAAGTGGTCGAGGTCGCCGATGATGATGCCAACCGACTCGCCGGTCACCGCAGACTGCTGCGTCAGCTCGTGCACCCGCGTGATCAGCGCCTTGCGGTTGAGCATCCCCGTGAGCTGGTCGATCACGGCGTCGCTGCGGTGCTGGATGTCCGAGCGCATCAGCGGCGTTGAGAGGACGGCGATGCACAGCAGGAGCGCGACGGGGGCGATTACGAGCACGGGGTTGTCGATCACTTCATGCGCGTTGACGCCGAAGGCGACGGCGAGCAGGATCGCGATGTTTACGATCACGCCGGCGACGACGCCGCGCATCGGAAAGCGCGAGCTGAGCGTGATCACGGGGATCGCCATCCAAGAGAGCGTCGGCTGCTTGGCGCCGCCGCTGAGCGCGACTGCCCCGCCGATCACGAGGCCGCTCGCGATCCAAGCGGCGAACATCAAGAGCTCGGGCTTCTCGACGCGCGGCATCAGCCGATCGGCGAGTCCGAAGAAGATTGCGGCAGGGATCAGGAACAGCGCCGGCCACCATCCGAGCCACGGGCTCGCGGCGACGAGCGCGATCGCGAGGATGACCAGCGTTCGTTGCCTGACCGGGCGGACGCGCTCCTCCATGTCGAGCATGCGTTCGCGGTCGAATTCGTCGCGACAGAGCCACGATGCGCTGCCCAGCCTTGTTTCGTGAGACTGCCCCCGGTCCGTCTTCATCAAGCCTGTGCTCGACGTCGACGAAGGGCTCGATTACGAACCGATCAGACCGTGGACAAACGTTGTCAGCGCGCAACCTTTGCAACCGAGCGCCCGGGCTGCGGAGTCGGGCGGGAGTCCTGCCGTGGGCGGGCTCGTAGCCGCAGCCTCTCGCGCCACGCGCGCGGCGCAGGTGCCGGGCTCGCACCCGCTCGGCCGCCTCCTGGCGAGCCGGCCCCAGCCACCATCGTGGCTCCCAGCAGTCTCGAGATGTTCATCGCGATCGACCTCCTTGCTCGTGGGTTTCCATGTCGATGCGGTCATCGTGGACACCGGCACTAAGGAGGTCGCTATCGACGTGTAAGAGGGGTGTAGGGGCGCCGCAAACGCCGGCCCCGGTGTTTCTCCCTTGGGCTCGATTTGCTGCTGTTTCCCCCTGGTTTCCCGGTCCGACGAGCCTCTATGCGAACATATGTTCGTGCGCTGGAGCAACCTGTCGATCGAGGCCGAGGAGCAGCGTCGCTTGCCCGGCTACCGCGACGAGGCCGTCGTGCGGCGATTCGACGCCCCCGAGGCGCTCGAGACGCGCTTCTACGAGGTTCGTGCCAAGTCCGTGCTCAACCGCGTGCCCGAGCAATCGCGTATGCCGTTCCGCTGGTCGATCAACCCGTACCGGGGATGCAGCCATGGTTGTGAATTCTGTTTCGCCCGGCCGACTCACACCTATCTTGGCTTCGACGCCGGACGTGATTTCGTCAAGGAGATCGTCGTCAAGGTCAACGCGCCGGAGGTGCTGCGCACGGAGTTGGCGAAGCGCTCGTGGAAACGCGAACACGTCGCGCTGGGGACGAACACGGACCCGTACCAGTGGGTCGAGGGCCGCTACCGCCTGATGGAGGGCATCTGGGAGGCGCTGCGCGACGCGGCGAACCCGTGCTCGGTGCTGACGAAGTCGCCGCTCTTGCTGCGTGACCTCGAGCTGATGCTGCAGATCGCCGAGCGGGCGAGATTCAGCGCGTGCCTGTCGATCCCGACGCTGGATGAGAAGGCGTGGCGGGCGACGGAGCCGCACACGCCGAATCCATGGGCGCGGCTCGAGGCGGTGGCGGAGCTCAATCGCGCGGGTATCCCGACGGGTGTGCTCGTGGCGCCGCTGATGCCGGGGATCAACGACTCGCCCCGACGGGTCGAGGAGTTGCTCGACCGCGTCACAGAAGCCGGCGCGACGGGCGTGAGCGGGATCGCGCTGCACCTACGGGGCGAGGTACGCGACGTGTTCATGGGTTGGCTGCGCGCGCAACGCCCCGATCTCGTTCCCCGCTACGAGAAGCTCTATCGCCGGGGCGCATATGCGCCGCGTGAGGAACGGGCGCGCTTGGCGAAGATGGTGCGCCGTCCCGGAATGGGAAGCGGCTTCAGGCTCCGCTCGTCGGCGCCGGAGTCAGATGTGGACGGCCAGGAAGGACCGGACGAGGCGAGGCAGTCCAAGCCGCCGCAATCCCGATCGCTACAAACGAGCCTATTTTAGGAGAGTGCTCAGCGCTTCGTGCGCTGGCCCTCGGCCATCTCGTGCGCGATCTGCTCGCCGCCGATCCGGCGCGTGACGCGCGCTGCAAACTCCGGCGCGAGGCTGGCGAACAAGGTGGTCGCACGAAACGGCAGCGGCGCAACGCCGATCTCGCCACGGTCGTGCTCGATCGCCTTGACGACGGCATCGGCGACGTCCTCGGGCGTCTTCGTGCCCACGCCCGGAGGAAGCTTGACTTCGGCGTCGGCGAACATGCCGGCATCGCTGATGAAGCCGGGGAAGATCGTCGAGACGCCGACGCCCGTGCCGTGCAGGTCGGCGCGCAGCGAGGCGGCGAAGCCGCGCAGGCCGAACTTCGAGGCCGTGTACAGCGACGTTCCGGGCGAGGCCGCCTTGCCGGCCTGTGAGGACATGAACAGCAGGTGCCCGCTGCCGCGCTCGACCATCTGCGGGCTCAGCGCGTGCGCGAGCACGATCGGTGCGCGCAGGTTGACGCTCAGCGCGCGATCGATCTGCTCGATCGAGAACGACTCCAGGCGCCCCGACGCCGGCAGTGCCGCATTGGCGATCAGGATGTCGATCTCACCGGCCTCGCGGACCATGCGGTCGATCTCGGCCGGGCTCGACAGGTCGACGGCGAGCGCGTGGGCGCCGAGCTCGGCCGCGAGCGGCTCGAGCACGTCGACGCGCCGTCCGCTGAGGATCAGCTTCGCGCCGCGCTGGTGCAGAGCACGCGCGATCGCCTGCCCGATGCCTCCTGTCGCCCCCGTGAGTAGCGCCGTGGCGCCATCGATCTTCACGACAGACAGCCTACGCGAAGGCCTCGCCCAGCGCTCAGCGCGTGGAAGGCCTGCACGGCGATACTGCGCAGATGAGCGCCGCGCAGCTCTCCTCGCCGCAGATCATCGCCCTGTTCGGCCCGACCGCGATCGGCAAGACCGCCGTTGCCGTTGCGCTCGCCGAGCGCCTGCGCGCGCGGGGCGAGAACCCCGTGGCGGTCTCGGCTGACGCGTTGCAGGTCTATGCCGGCCTCGAGACGCTGACCGGCGTCGCCTCCACAGACGAGCAGAAGGCGCTCGAGCACCGGATGGTGTCGTTCCTGCCGCTCGACGCAACATTCAGCGTCGGCGAGTACTCGCGCCTCGCGCACGCCGAGATCGACGGACTGCTCGCCGCAGGGCGCCGGCCAATCGTCGTCGGTGGAACCGGGCTGTACCTGCGCGCCGCGCTGGCCGACCTCGACCTGCGTCCCGCGCCTCGCGAGGGCGCACGCGAGCGCTGGACGACGCAGTTGCAGGAGCACGGCCCGCAGGCGCTTCACGACGAGCTCAGCAGACGCGCGCCTTGGGCGGCCGAGCAGATCGACCCGAGCAATGCGCGCCGCACGATCCGCGCGCTGGAGGCGCTCGAAGCGGGCGAGCTCCCCCAACCGGGGACAGGCGAACCGCCGGAGGGCCCCTCGCAGCTGTGGAGCTCCGAGCTGCGCCACCCGACGCTGCTTGCCGGGCTGACGATGGAGCGCGAGGCGCTGTACGAGCAGATCGAGCGACGCGTCGAGCAGATCGTGGCTGCCGGCGCGCGCGAGGAGGTACGCAGGGCCCAGGCGGCAGGGGTCTCTGAGACGGCGCGCAAGGCGCTCGGCTTCGAGCAGCTGCTGGCGGGCGACGTCGAGACGATGAAGCGCCGCACGCGCAACTACGCGCGCCGCCAGCTCGCCTGGATGCGCAAGCTCGCCGGCGTCACGCCGATCGACGTGACCGGCCGCTCAGCGGACGACGTGGCCGCCGAGATCCTAGACTCCGCCGCCGGATGAGATTCGAGAAGTGGCAGGCGCTCGGCAACGACTATCTGATCGTCGAGCGCGACGAGCTCCCGTTCGAGCTGACGGCGCCGCCGCGTGCGTCTGCATCTGCGCGGGGCACTTCGGCGTCGTTCGCCGACGGCGTGCTGGAGCTCTCACCGCCGAGCGACCCGGCTTACGTCGCCGACCTACGCATCTTCAACCCCGACGGCTCCGAGGCCGAGCTGTCGGGCAACGGCGCGCGCGAGGCGATCCTCTACCTGCGCCGCCGCGGCTGGACGGAGCTCGACGAGTTCTCGATCCACACCGTGGCCGGGACGATCAGCCCCGAGATCACCGGCCCCGACAGCTGCCGCGTCGACATGGGCAACGCCTCGCTCAGCTCACGCGATTTCCCCTCGGGCACGCCCGACGGCACGGCCGAGCTGCGCCTCGGCGACGGCCCGCCCGCCGGAGCGGACCACTCATCCGGCACGTGGAGCTTCCAGCACGTCTCGATCGGCAACCCGCAGTGCGCAATCGCAGTCGCCGGCCTCGACGAGCTCGATTCGCTCGACCTGGCGCTGGTCGGGCCGCCGATCGAAGGCCACCCCGAGTTCCCCAACCGCACGAACGTCTCGTGGTTCGCAGAGCTCGATCCCGGCGACGATGCAGACGGCACACCCGCGCGGATCCGCGCGCGGATCTTCGAGCGCGGCGTGGGGGAGACGCTGTCATCCGGGACCGGCGCCACCGGCGCCGCAATCGCCTACTGCTCGCCGGGGCCGGCGGGCGCCCGCCCGGACCGCCGTCCCGCGAGGCGCATGTGATCGTCGTGCTCGACGGTGGCGAGCTCGAGGTCGAGGTCGACCCGGACCTGCGCGTGCACCTGTCAGGCTGGGCGCTGCCCGTGTTCGCCGGCACGCTCAGCGAGCCGTTTCTCGAGCAACTTCATCAAATCAATTAATTCATTAAATAAGAGAAAGAGATCAGGGAGCTGGATGAGACCGAGCAAGCGTCTTGAGCGCATTCCGCCGTACTGCCTTCGCCGAGCTGGAGCGCAAGATCGCCGAGAAGCGCGCCGCTGGCGTCGACGTGATCAGCCTCGGCATCGGCGACCCCGACCGCCCGACGCCTGCGCTGATAGTCGAGGCGATGCAGGAGGCCGTGACCGAGGCTCGAGACGCACCAGTACCCCTCCAACCGCGGCCGCGCCGACTTCCGCGACGCCGTGCGCGACTTCTACGAGCGCCGCTTCGACGTCGTGCTCGACCCCGACTCCGAGATCATGCCCGCGATCGGCGCCAAGGAGGCGATCTTCAACCTCAACCTCGCCTTTCTCGACCCCGGCGACTACGTGCTCGCCTCCGACCCCGGCTATCCCGTCTACACGGCCGGCCCGTGGCTGGCCGGCGCCGAGCCCGTGCTGATGGCGCTGCAGCCCGAGCTCGGCTTCGCTCCCGACCTCGGCGCGATCGACGAGGACGTGGCGCGCAAGGCCAAGCTGATGTACATCAACTACCCCAACAACCCGACCGGTGCGCTCGCGCCCGAGGGGTTCTTCGAGCGCGTGATCGAGTTCGCCCGCGCTCACGAGATCCTCGTCGTGCACGACAACGCCTACTCCGAGATCGCCTTCGACGGCTACAAGCCCGCCTCGTTCCTCGCCACGCCCGGCGCCAAGGACGTCGGCATCGAGGTCTTCTCGCTGTCCAAGGGCTACAACATGACCGGCTGGCGCTGCGCCGTGATCGTCGGAAACGCCGACGCGATCTGCAGACCTACTGGCGGTTGAAGACGAACATCGACTCCGGCCTGTTCGAGGCCGTGCAGCTCGCCGGCGTCGCCGCGCTCTCGCCCGACGCCGACGCCGAGGTCGCCTCGATGATCGAGCTCTACCGGCGCCGGCGTGATCTCGTCTGCGATGCGTTGCGCAAGATCGGCGTCGACGTGCACCCGCCGCACGCCACGATCTACGTGTGGGCGCCCATACCCGCGGGCTATGACAGCTCCGCCGCCTACTGCGAGCACGTGCTCGAGGAGGCCGGCGTCGTGATCACGCCCGGCGCCGTCTACGGTCCGGCCGGCGAGGGCTGGTTTCGCATCTCGCTGACCACGCCCGACGAGCGGCTGCTCGAGGCCGTGCAGCGGCTCGGCGCGCTTGCCCGCTGAGGACGGCACGATCCTGCCGTACGGCGGGGAGCGAGGCACGAGCAGTTCACAGGGGCCCTTCGGGCGCCCTCTAGACTGGGAGTAGATGCAAACAAGCCCCAACGGTCAGCCCGTGCGGGCGCGCCAGCGCGCCTTCTGCGTTGCCGCGCTGGCCGAGGGCGATGACCTCGCCGAGCTCGCCGAGCTGCTGCGCACGGCCGGCGTCGGTGTCGTCGGCGAGATGATCCAGCGCCGCGAAGCGCCGCACCCAAATACCTACCTCGGGCCGGGCAAGGTCGCCGAGGCGAAGGCCGCCGCGCGCGCCGCCGACGCCAACCTGATCGCCTGCGACGACGAGCTGACCGCGCGCCAGGAGCGCAACCTCGAGGAGGCGATCGGCATGCCCGTCGTCGACCGCACGACCGTGATCCTCGACATCTTCGCTTCACACGCCAACAGCGCCGAGGGAAAGCTGCAGGTCGAGCTCGCCCAGCTCGAATACAACCTCGCGCGCATGCGCGGGCTGTGGACCCACCTCGAGCGCCTCGGCGGCGGGATCGGCACGAGGGGTCCCGGCGAGACGCAGATCGAGACCGACCGCCGCCTCGCGCGCGATCGCATCGCCGCGCTCAAGCGCCGCCTCGAGCACGTCAAGGGCACGCGCGCCGTGCAGCGCGCCGAGCGCGAGCGCGCCTCGTTGCCGACGATCGCGCTCGTCGGCTACACCAACGCCGGCAAGTCGACGCTGCTCAACGCGCTCACCGGCGCCGATGTCGGCGTGCGCGACCGCCTCTTCCACACGCTCGACCCGACCACGCGCACGCTGCGCCTGAGCGGGCGCCAGCACCTCGTGACCGACACCGTCGGCTTCATCTCAAAGCTTCCCCACCAACTCGTCGACGCGTTCGGCGCGACGCTCGAGGAGACGCGCCGCGCCGACCTGCTCGCGCACGTGCTCGACGCCTCCGCGCCCGAGGAGCAGGCCGAGATCATGCAGCAATCCGTCGAGCAGACGCTCGAGGAGATCGGCGCCGGCGATCGCCCGCGCCTGCTCGTCCTCAACAAGATCGACCTGATCGACGAGGACGCGCGCGACGAGCTGCGCCTGCGCCACCCCGACGCAGTGCTCGTCTCAGGCGTCACGGGGGAGGGCCTGGAGGAGTTCGGCGAGCGAATCGAGCAGGAGCTCGCGCACACGCTGCGCCGCCTCGAGCTGCTCGTGCCCTACGCCGACGGCGGCAGCCTCGCCGAGCTGCACGAGCTCGCCGGTGAGGTCAGCCGCGAGGACACGCCCGAGGGCGTGCGCGTCAGGGCGCTGGTGCCGGCACGGCTGGCGCAGCGCTTCGAGCGCTTCGCGATCGCTTCTTAGCCGCGGCCTTCTCGAGGAAGAACGCTTCCGTGCTCGCCGCGTCGAGCGGGCGCGCGAACAGGAAGCCCTGCCCGCTGTCGCATTCCTCGCCCTTCAGCAGCTTCAGCTCCTGCTCCTGCTCGATCCCCTCGGCGAACGTCTCGATCGAGAGCGCCTTGCCGAGCTGCACGAGCGTGTGGATCAGCGTCTCGCCCTCCTTGTTGTGCTTGAGCCCCGAGATGAACGAGCGGTCGATCTTCAGCGCGTCGACCGGGAAGCGCTGCAGGTGGGCCAGCGAGGAGTAGCCCGTGCCGAAGTCGTCGACCGCGACGCGCACGCCGAGCGCCTTGATCGCGGCAAGCCGCGTCGCCGTATTCTCGACGTTGCGCATCAGCGTCGTCTCGGTGATCTCGATCGTCAAGGCCTGCGCTGACAGCCCGCTGACCTCGAGCGCGCGTTCGATCTCGCCAATCACGTTGTCATCGTCGAGCTGTCTGCCCGACACGTTCACGGCGATGTCGATCATATGGCCGCTCTCGCGCCACGCGGCCGCCTGCCCGCATGCCTCGTTCAGCACCCACGCGCCGATCTCGTTGATCAGGCCCGTCTCCTCGAGCAGCGGGATGAACGATTCCGGCTGCACCAGCCCGCGCTTGGGGTGATGCCAGCGGATCAGCGCCTCGACGCCGGTCGGCGTCATGTCGCTGAGGTCGAACGTCGGCTGGTAGACGAGCTGGAACTCGTTCTTGGCGAGCGCCTCGCGTAGGTCCATCTCGAGCTCCATCCGGCTCTGGACGCTGTCGTGCATGTTCGACTCGAACAGCACGTAGCGGTTCTTGCCGTCCCACTTGGCGCGATACATGGCGACGTCGGCGTCGCGCAACAGATCCTCGGCGCACGAGCGCTTCCCCATCGCGATGCCGACGCTTGCGCTGACGATCACGCGAGCCTGCTCCTCCTGGCCGAGGTTGAACGGCTCCTTGAGCGCGTCGAGCAGTCGTTCGGCGACCAGCTCGGGGCCGACCTCGAGCGTCAGCTCCTCGGCGATCACGACGAACTCATCGCCGCCGAGGCGGCCGAGGCCGTCGGCCTGGCGCACGACGCCTTCCAGCCGCGCCGCGACGGCGCACAGCAGTTCGTCGCCGGCTCCGTGGCCGAGCGTGTCGTTGATGCTCTTGAAGTTGTCGAGGTCGATGAACAGCGCCGCCACCGGCGTCTGGCTGCGCACGGCGCGGTCGAGCATGCGCTGCACGCGATCGAGGATCAGCGTGCGGTTGGGCAGCCCGGTCAGCGGGTCGTGCGTGGCGAGGAACGCGAGCTCCTCCTCGCGCCTGTGCAGTTCCTCATCCCTGCGCAGGCGCTCGGCGTCGAAGCACTCGCACACGCGAAAGAAGTTGAACTCGAGGCTCAGCTGCAGCATGTTCAGCGCCTGCGCCAGCGAGGCCTCGCTCGTGCCGAGCTGCCGCGCGCAGTCGTTGAGGTTCTCGGCCATCACGTTGCGCCAGCAGAAGCAGCGCCGTGTGACCTCGCCGAGCGCTGCCGCGCGGTGCGCGGCCAGCTCGCCGAAGATCTGCGACGTTTCCCGACTCGACTCGAGCGTCACCTCGATCGGGTCGCCCGCGATCCAGCGCGCGACGGCGATCGTCGAGCCCGTGCAGATGCGTTCGAAGCTTCCCTGCACGACGGCGTCCATCGACTCCTCAGCGTCCACCGTCTGCGCGACGGTCTGTGCGAGCACTTCCTCGGCCCGGGCGCACAGGGCTTCGCCGAGCGGTCTGAGATCCGCAGCCGGCTGGTCGACCAGGGCGTGTGGCGGAAGGGGCCCATGGGTCGCAGCCTCCCCCGAGGCGGCGCCAGTAGTTGTCCTCATGGCTCGACTCATCGGCCGAGACAAGCGACTACTTAAGTCAAAATCTTGCAACTAGTACTAGGACTTGGAACTTGAGAGCCACGTACGAACCCGGTCGATTTATCATGCCTCGCTCGATGAAACCGAGGGGGTGCCGCTCGGCACCGCGCGCGCTGCGCTCAGCGCTCGTCGCCGCTGCCCGACAGCACGCCGCGGCGCTGGCGGGAGAGCAGCTTCTCGAGGTTCTGCTGCGCGATCTGCTCGAGCTCGAGCTCGAGCTCGGTGGCGAGCTGCGCGACGTACCAGAGCACGTCGCCGAGCTCCTTGGCCATCGCCTCGCGGCGCTCGGGCGTGACCTCGCCGCCGTCGTCGCGGATCACCTTCTTGGCGTGGTCGGCGAACTCGCCCGCCTCGCCGGCGAGCCCGAGCGCGGGGTAGGTCAGCGACTCGTTGCGCGGGTAGTGCGCTGTGCTGCGCGACAGCCGCTGGTACTCGGACAGCTCCACGGCCTCGATCCTACGGACCGCCTCGGCGCCCGGTGGCGGCGCAATCGCCGAGTTTGCGGACGACGGCGTGCGCTCGGCTGTGCGGCGCCCGAGCTAAAGCCCCGCGGCGCGGCACGCGCCGGCGTGTGCCCCCTGCTCGAGCCCGTCGTCGAGCGGCTCGAGCGCTGCCTCCTCGATCCCGAGCGCCGTGGCGATCAGCCAGTCGGCGAACCAGGCGTTCTTCGGCAGCAGCGGCCCATGCAGGTAGGTACCGAGCGTATTGCCGTTACGAGCGCCCTCGAAGCCGCTGCGCCCGTCGTTGCCGTGGCCCCGCAGCACGCGGCCGAGCGGCGCTGCGCCGGCGCCGAGCGTCGTGCGCCCGCCGTGGTTCTCGAAGCCCGCCAGCACACGCGTTCCGTTCAGCTCGACCTCGATCGCGACGTTGCCGATCAGCCGCGGGCCCTGCTCGCGCACGGTGCGCACGTCGAGCAGGCCGACGCCCTCGATCTCCTCGCTGCCGAGCGCGTAGGAGCGCCCGAGCAGCTGGTAGCCGCCGCAGATGCCGAGCACGAGCGCATCGCGCGCCGCCGCCCGCGCGAGCGCGTCACGCTTCCTCGCAAGAAGATCCTCGGCGCACAGGCGCTGGTCGCGGTCCTGGCCGCCGCCGAGGTAGAAGAGGTCGTGCGCGTCCGCGTCGAGCTCCTCGCCGAGTCCGCTCGCGTCGAGGCGGAAGTCGATCCCGCGCCACTCGCAGCGACGCTCGAGCATCAGCAGGTTGCCGCGGTCGGCGTAGATGTTCATCAGCTCCGGATACAGCGCACAGACGCGCAGCTCAGGCACGGAGCATCACCACGCTACTGCCGACATGCTCGTCGGTCGCGGCCAGCTCGCGCGTCGGCTGAGGCTGCAGGCCCGCCTCGGCTCCCTCGTGCAGAAGCGCCGCGACGCTCACAACGTCGAGCTCGATCACGTTGCGCTCGGCGAGGCCATCGCGTTCGTCCTGCTCGCGGCGAAACGGCCAGCTCGGCGCCGGCGCATGCTCGGGGAGGACTCTCCGCTCGCGTTCGATCACGACGCGCTCGCCGGTCTCGGCCACGCGCAGCGCACGACTGAGGTACAGCGACCCGTCGAGCGTCGCGCGCTCGGCGGCCGGGCCGATGCCACCCTCGGTGCAGTCGAACGGATCGAGCTCGCCGAGGATCGCGCATGCCAAGAAACCGCCCGTGCGCAGATGCGCGCGGGCCCGGTGCAGGAACTGCATGCGCCCGCCGGCGCCGCCGAGCAGCTGGATCGTCTGCATCGGCACGATGCACAGCGCGTAGTCCTTGCGCTCGAGCTCGAAAGAGCGCGCGTCGGCCTGCACGGTCTCGACGGCGAGTCGGCCCGCGCGATCGCGCAGCGCCGCGAGCAGCGCCGGAGCGCTGTCGAGCGCCGTCACCGCGTGCCCGGCGCGAGCCAGCTCGAGCGTCACGCGACCGGCGCCGGCGCCGACGTCGAGGATCGGCTCGCCGGCCTCCGCCGCGAGCTCTCGCCACAGCGCGAGGTCGGCGCGGTAGGCGCCGCACTCGAGGTCGTGCCAGACGACCTCGGCCGGCGTGGGCGAGGCCGCGGGCGCCGCGCCGCCGAGGCCGCGTGCCGGAGCGGCGTGCGCGCCGGCATTCTTCGATCCGCTCAGGCCCACGAGCTGCTCGCCTCCCCGCGCGCGACGAGCAGCTCGCGCAGCGAGAGCATCGCCGTGTACGTCGGCAGCGCGTACAGCGGCGTCTGCGGGTCGGGGCGGTCGGCCGCCGCCAGCGACAGGGCGGCGCCGAGGTCGGGCTCGATCGCGATCCGCGCAGGGTCGACGCCGGCGTACTTCATCCGCACGGCCAGTTCGGGTGCGCGCGTGCCGCTGCAGGTGAAGCGCCTGATCCGTCCTGCGAGCAGCTCGAAGTCGGCATCCCAGATCCACGAGACGTCGCGCCCGTCGGCGATCCTGTCGTTGAGCACGCCGAGCACGTCGTGCTCGCCCGGC
Source organism: uncultured Solirubrobacteraceae bacterium (assembly GCA_963717665.1). GTDB lineage: Bacteria > Actinomycetota > Thermoleophilia > Solirubrobacterales > Solirubrobacteraceae > Palsa-744. The sequence goes on along the minus strand of OY970348.1, from coordinate 610,602 downwards.
TCGAGTGCGAGCGTGCGCAGCACCTCGTTGGCGCCGGCCGGGTTCTTCACGAGCAGGATGCGCAGCTCGCGCGTTGCGTCGGCGGCTTCTTCTGCCGACCGTGCGCCCACGACAGCGCCGTGCGGTGTGAGCTTCAGCACGATCGTCTCGGCGCGCCCGAAGGCCGCGCGCGTCTGCGCCAGCCCGTCGAGGATACTCTGCAGCGGGAGCTCCAGCGCGCACGCGAGCGCCGCCGCGGCGAGCGCGTTGTAGACGTTGTAGAGCCCCGGCAGCGCCAGCGCGACCTGCGCCTCTCCGGCAGGAGTGTGCAGCGTGAAGCGCGCCGCGCGGACGCCTTCGAGCACGACGTCGCTCGCCCACACCTGCGGCCGCGGGCGCGCTTGACCGCAGCTGGGACAGCGGTAGTGGCCGAGGTGACCGAGGTAGATCGCGTCGAAGATGTACGGGGCACCGCAGCGGCGGCAGTGCTTGGCGTCGGCCGCGTGGGCCATCCCGGCGAGCGCGAGCGAATCGTCCTCGACGCCGAAGTACAGCGTGCCCGGGCGCTCGCGGCCGAGGTCGGCGATCAGCGGGTCGTCGGCATTGAGCACGAGCTGCTCGCTTCGCAGCTCGGAGGCCCAGCGCTCAGCGATCGTCTCCAGCTCGCCGTAGCGGTCGAGCTGGTCGCGGAACAGGTTGCCGAGCAGGATCGCGCGCGGGCGAAGCTGGGCGGCGACGGCGTCGAGCCACAGCTCGTCGACCTCGAACAGGCCGAGCTCGCCGGCGATGCCCTCGCGCGGGCGCGCCGCCGTGAGCAGCGCCGTGGCGATGCCGCCCGCCATGTTCGCGCCCTCGGCGTTGTGCACGAGCTCGATCCCGGCCTGCTCGAACACACTCGCGGCGAGCGCCGCAGTCGTCGTCTTGCCGTTGGTCGCCGAGACGAGCACGCTGCCGGCGCGAAGCCGCGAGCCGAGCGAGGCGATCGCGTCGCAATCGAGTGCCAGCAGCACCTTGCCGGGGGCGCTCGTGGCGCCGCCGCCGCGCATCCGCGAAAGCGCCGCCACGGCACGTGCGAGGGCGAGCTTCGGCGCGAGCGTGCCGGCCATCAGCGCGCGGGGCCGGCGAAGGCGTAGTCCGTCGCCTCGCCGGCCGGGACGAGCACGTTGACCGCCCCGGGCACCGCGCGCACGCGCAGCGGCAGCTCGCCGATCGGATCGCCGTCGGCGTACATCGTGAACGGGCGATCGGCTTCGATCGAGACCTCGCGCGCGCGGAACATGTGCACGCACGGCTCGCGCACGTGCTCCCCGCTGAACACGCGCGGCAGGATCTTCGTCAGGAAGGCGAGCTTGCTCACGTTCTCGAGCGCGATCACCTCGAGCAGCCCGTCGTCGAGCAGCGCATCGGGAGCGGCGCGCATGCCACCGCCGTAGGAGCGCGAGTTGCATGCGCCGACGGTGTAGGCAAGGAAGCTGTGACGCTCGCCGGGCGGGTCGAGCTCGATCTCAAAGCGCGCCGGGCGCCAGGCGAGCAACGCGCGCAAGGCGCCATAGGCATAGACGAGGTTGCCGAGCCACGAGGGCGCTTCGTTGGCGATCCTGTTGGCGTCACTGTCGAAGCCGGCCGAGGCGATACCGACGAAGCTGCGCGCCGGCTCGCCGGAGCCGCCGAGCACCTCGCCGACGTCCATCGGGCGCACGACGCCGTCGGCGATCGTCGCGCACGCCTGCTCGATCTCCTGCGAGACGCCGAGCGCGCGCGCGAGGTCGTTGCCGCGCCCACCCGGAAGCACGCCGAGCACCGCTCCGGGCACGTCGCGCAGCGCCTCCGCGACGACCCCGATCGCGCCGTCGCCGCTGAGCACGACGACGCGCTCGCCCGCGCGCGCCGCGGACACGGCCAGCTCACGCGCGTGCTGCAGGTCACGCGTGTCGGCGCGACGCACCGTCAGCCCGTGCGAGCGCAGCGTGCGCTCGGCCTGCGGGGCCAGACGGGCGGCCTTGCCGCCGCCGGCGGCCGGATTGACGAGTAGGCAGATCGAAGCGCTCTCGGGCACGGCGCAAGCGTAGTGCGCGGCGCCCCCGCCGAGGCGGGTTGGCGCAGCGGAGGGCGTTCAGCCTGCGGCGGCGGCCTTGGCGCGGTCGCGCCGCCGCCGGCCGATCGCCGCGGCGATGCCGAGCGCGGCGATCACGACGAACAGACCGAGCAGGATGCCCGGCGCGATGCCGAGCCCGCCGAAGGGCAGCGAGATGAGCTCGACGATGCCGAGGCCGATCGCGAGCAGCGCGATGATCAGCACGACGATCAAGAGGATCCCGCGGATGCGGGCCACGATTCCGGCCGACGCGGGCGGGATCAGCAAGCCCATCGCGCGCAGCGCGAGCATCTGGCGGCCGGTGGGTGGCGCCTGGCCGAGTCGCTCGACGGCGCTCTTGAGGTCTCCGGCGCGCCGTTCGGCGAGCGCCAGCGAGGCGTCGGCCATGCGCCGCAACTGCATCCGCTCCTGCGGGCGGGCGGCGGCGATCGCTCGCTGGAAGTGGCTGCGTGCCTGCTCGGCATCGAAGCGCTCGGCCGCGCGGGCGCCGAGGATCGCGAATGCCGCAGACTTGTATTTGGTCTCGTTTTCGAGCTCCTCATCAGAGCGCGTCTCGAGCGCCTGGATCGCCTCGAGGCCGCCGCGCTGCTCGATTCGGATCTGCCGTTGCTTGGGAGCCATCGGCACTCATTCTACGGTTTGCCTGGACGCCGCGCCGGGCCTGGCGCCGCGCGTGCTCGGCGCCCGCCGCCCGCCCGTCGTGCGCGTGGTTGCGAAGCTGACCCTGGACGGTATGCTCGGCGCATGAGGGCTGGAGCGGGAAAGACGTCGTGCGTGGGCGGGCGCATAAGAGCGCGCTGCCTTTGCGCGATCGCAGTGCTCGTGCTCTCGCTGCTCGGCCCGGCGACGTCGGTGGTTCTTGCGACGAGCACGACGAGGATCACGCCCACGGGCACGACGAGCACGACCGGGACGAACAGCGCGACGCCCGAAGGGGCCAACGGCGGTGCGTTCAACGAACTGAGCCAGGGGGCACAGCAGGAAACGACGACGCCGACGACGACGACGACGGAAACGAACGGCACGACAACCGCCTCTACGTCGAACTCGAAGAAAACGGTGCTGATCATCATCTTCGTGGCCGTCGCGCTGCTCGTGGCGATCGCCTACGTGATCGTGCGCGACGCGCGCAGGATGGCGCCGGCCGCCGACCCGCAGGTGGCCGAAGCCCGCTCGGCGCACGACTCGGCGGCGACGTTGCGCAGGCGGCGCGCCAAAGCCAAGGCGGCGCGCCAGCAGCGCAAACGAAACCGTTAGCTGCGGTTCAGTGAGAAACCCGCACGCGACGGCGCTCGTGTGAGGCGACGCGCACGCGACGTGGGGATGGGGGTGCAGGAGATGCGTGCGGACCCCTGCGCGGGCGGCGTGGAAACGGTCCGCCGGGAAGCGGGCGGCGCGGACGCGGGTCCAGGGGGCCGGCCGGGAGCGCGCGCGAGCCACCCTCGTCGTCGCTGCGATCGGGCGGATCGCTGCTGTTCATCGCGGCATCGTTGCGGAACGGGATCCACAGCATCATCGCGGCGATCGGGAGCTTGATCAGCGCGAGCATCACGATCAGCGTCCACAGCGGCATGGTCTGAACGATGCTACTACTGCCCTGGTGACTGCGGAGGCGCGCACGGAGATGGCACGAACCACGACGGTGGGCCGGGCCGGCGAGCTTGACTCGCTCTCCCACGCTGTGTCCGAATGTCGCCGCTGCCCGCGCCTGGTCGCGTGGCGCGAGCTCATCGCACGCGAGCGGCGGGCGGCGTTCGCGCAGGAGACCTACTGGGGGCGTCCGGTGCCGGCGTTCGGCGATCCGCAGGCGCGCGTGCTGATCGTCGGCCTCGCGCCGGCGGCGCACGGCGCCAACCGCACCGGACGGATGTTCACGGGCGATCGCTCGGGCGACTTCCTCTTTGCCGCGCTGCACCGCGCGGGCTTCGCAAACCAGCCGAGCTCGATCGCCCGCGATGACGGCCTGCGACTGCGCGACCTGCGCATCACGGCAGCCGTGCGCTGCGCGCCGCCGGCGAACAAGCCGACGCCGCAGGAGCGCGAGCTGTGCCTGCCGTGGACGGTCGGCGAACTGCAGCTGCTCGGCGACGTTCGCGTGCTGCTGTGCCTCGGCGCGTTCGCGTGGGATGCTGCGCTGCGTTTGCTCGTGGCGAGCGGCTCGCTTGCGCAGCCGCTGCGCCCGAAGCCGCGCTTCGGTCACGGCGCCGAGGCAGCGGCCGGTCGATACACGCTGCTCGGCTGCTTTCACCCGAGCCAGCAGAACACGTTCACGGGCAAGTTGACCGGGCCGATGATCGACGCCGTGCTCGTCCGTGCGCGCGAGTTGGCCGGCCTCGAGGCGCCTTGATCAGCGGGCGGTCGCGATGCGCCCGCGCGAACCGCTGGGGCGCGATCGCGGCTGCCCGGAGAATCGAGCGGAGCCGAGCCAGTCGCGCAGCTGCTGCTCGGTCAACGGGCGTGCGATCAGGTAGCCCTGGCCGATCTCGCAGCCGAGCGCCGTAAGGCGCTCCATCACCGGCTCGGTCTCGATGCCCTCGGCCACGACACGCAGTCCGAGGTGTTTTGCGAGATCGACGATCGAACCGACGATCGACGCAGTGTGCTCGTCCTCGCAGACGCCGCTCGCGAGCGAGCGGTCGACCTTCAGCTCGTCGGCCGGGAGGCTCGAGAGGTAGCCGATCGACGCGTTGCCCGCGCCGAAGTCGTCGATCGAGATCGACACGCCGCTGTCTCGTAGCGAGCAGAGCACCTCGCGCGCGCGGGCTGGATCGATCATCGTCGCGCTCTCGGTCACCTCGAGCGTGAGCCGCTCGGCGGGGATCTCGTGGCGGTGCAGCGCGGCGGCCACCTGGCCCGGCAGGTCGGGGTCGAGCAGGTTTCGCGCCGACAGGTTGACGGCGACCTCGAGGTCGATCCCGGCCCTGCGCCAGCGGACCATCTGCGCGAGCGCCGTGTCGATCGTCTGCAGCGTGAGCGGCCCGATCAGCGCCGTCTGCTCGACCAGCGAGATGAAGGCGGCGGGCATCAGCAGCCCGTGCTCGGGGTGGCGCCAGCGCAGCAGCGCCTCGACGCCGCACACACGCCGGTCGGCAAGCCTCACCTTGGGCTGGTAGTGAAGCTCGAACTCGCCACGCTCGAGCGCCTGGCGAACCTGGCCGAGCAGCTTCAATCGCGCGGGATCGAAGCGCTCGAGCTCGGCCGAGTAGACCTCGACGCGCGTGTGGCGCGAGCGTGCACGCGCGAGCGCGGCGTCGGCGTGCTGCAGCAGCTCGTCGAGGCTCTCGCCACCCGCCGCGGCGACGGCCAGGCCGATGCTGGCCTCGACGTTCAGCGCGAGGTCGTCGACGACGATCGGCGCGGTCATGCCGGCCTGGAGGCTGCCCGCCGTGCGCAGGGCCCCGGATATGCCCTCGGCGTGCGGGCAGAGGATCGCGTACTCGTCGCTGCCGATTCGCGCGACCAGCGTGCCGTCGCCGAGCTGCGCCTGAAAGCGTCGCCCGGCCTCGCGCAGCACCTCGTCGCCGGTCGAGCTGCCGAGCGTGTTGTTGATCTCGGCAAAGCCGTCGAGGTCGATCAAGAGCACGGCGACGTCGCGGCGGCGCGGCCCCGCACCGCGCAGCTCCTGCTCGACGCGTTCGCGGAACAGGGTGCGGTTGGGCAGGTCCGTGAGCGGGTCATAGCGCGCGAGCACGTCGTTTTCGCGCGCCTGGCGGCGCAGGCGCTTGGAGGCCGTGGCGACGATCCGGAACAGCACCGCCCACAGCAGTGCCAGCCCGATCGCCACGACGAGCACGATGATGCGCTTGTCGTGCGCGATCGCGGCGGCGATCGGCTTGTAGCTCAGGTAGATCTCAAACGCGCCCGCGGGCGCGCGCTTGGCAGAGAAGCGCAGCGGCACGTATGACTCGACGAGTTCTCCGAGCCCGACCTCGCTGGCCGTCTCGGTCTTGGGAGCCGGGCTGATGACCTCGCCCTTGGAGGTGTGTCCGGCGAGCGCCGATTCGAGGTCCTCGACGTCGTGAAAGCTCTTGCCGATCAGGCTGTGATCGTCGGAGTAGACGACTGTGTGCGCGGCGTTCCAGATCTTGATCCGGGCGAGGTTCTCCGTCGCTGAGCGCGCGCGCAGCTGCTCGTCGAGCCCCTTGATCTGTTGCGCGGTCAGCCCATTGCGCACCTCGCTCGGCGTCAGCCGCGGCTGGATGCCGATGCTCGCGATCAGCCGTGCCGACTGACCGGCGTCGGCGACGCTGTGCGTCTCGACCTGGTGCTCGAGGACGCTCGTCAGAACGAAGCCGAGCACGACCATCGGCACGAGGCTCGTCAGCGCGACGCGCTGGGTGAGGGTCAGTTGCCCGACCAGCCGGCGGTATGCGCGCAGAAGCGCCATGAGGTTGCTTCGGCAGCGCGATCGGGCACTGAAGCCCGGGGCCCTGGAACCCGACGGGTGTGCGAGGGCCGGGTCCCGCCGGGCCTTATCCCGCGGTGGCCGCGCTCGTCAGCCGCGTGCGGTTGCGCGCCGCACGCACGGCCGCCTTCAGCGTGGCGATGTCATAAGCGCCCTGGTGGCGGCGGCCGTTGATGAAGAACGTGGGCGTGCCCGACACGCCGCTGGCATCGGCGCTGGCGACGTCTTCGGCCACGCGCGGCGCGTACTCGTGGCGGCGCACCTCGGCCCAAAGGCGCTCGACGTCGAGCTTCAGCTCGTGCGCGACGCGGCTGATGTCCTGCGGCGTGAGCGCGTCCTGGTGGCTGAGGAAGGCGTCGTATATCTCCCAGAAGGCGCCCTGCGCGGCGGCGGCCTCCGAGGCCTCGGAGGCGAGCTGGGCGCTCGAGTGCACATCGCTCAGCGGCAGGTGGCGCCACACGTAGCGCACGTCGTCTTCAGAGGAGGCGAGCAGCTCGCGCACGATTGACTCGGCCTGCCCGCAGAACGGGCACTCGAAGTCGCCGTACTCGACAAGCGTGACGGGCGCGTCGCTGGGGCCGCGGATGTGGTCGCGCTCGGGATCGACGTCCACGGCGAGGTCGATCAGATCCTCGGCGGTGGCGCTGATCTGACGCGCGCGCACGCTGCTCGGCAGGCGCTGGACGAGGCGAAAGATCATCCAGGCGATCAGCGGCGCGACGATCGCCGAGCCGAGCACGCCGAGCTTCGCCTCGTCCAGACGCTGGCCGCTGAACGCCAAACCGGAGATCAGCAGCGAGACGGTGAAGCCGATCCCGGCGACGGCGCCGCCGCCGAAGATCAGCGGCCAGCTGATCGGTGGACGGGGTCCGCGCAGAGCCGGACGCGAGGCGATCCACGATGCACCGACGATGCCGACGGGCTTGCCGACGACATAGCCGATCACGATGCCGAGCGTGATCGGAGATGTGAGGGCCTCGCTCAACAGCGACCCCGTCACGTGGATGCCGGCGTTGGCGAGCGCGAACAGCGGCACGACGACGTAGCTCGTCCACGGGTGCAGCTCATATTGCAGGCGCTCGTTGAGTGAGATCGCCGAGAGCACGCCGAGTTGCGCGGAGCGGGCCAGTTCGGGCGTCGGCTGCTCGCGGAAGGAGCGCGTCAGCTCGGTCGCGCGCTCGAGGTCTTCGCGCGACGGGGGGTAGGCGCTCGTGACGAGGCCCGCCGCGAGACCGGCGATCACGGGGTCGATGCCCGACTTGAACATCGCGACCCACAGCGCGATCCCGATCAGCACCGCCAGCTGCCTGCGCCACGCAGGCACGAAGCGCAGCGCGAGCAGCGCCGCGAACAGCCCGACTGCGACGAGCAGCGCCGTCATCGAGACGTGCTTGGTGTAGGCCGTGGCGATCACGACGAGCGCGCCGAGGTCGTCGACGACGGCGAGCGTCAGCAGGAACACGCGCAGGCGCGTGGCCACGCGCGGCGTGAGCAGCGCGAGCGCCCCAAGCGCGAACGCCGTGTCGGTCGACATCGCCGCACCCCAGCCGTGCGCGCCCGCCCCACCGGCGTTGATTGCCAGGAAGATCGCGACCGGCACGGCCATGCCACCAAGTGCGGCGAGCACGGGAACGGCCAGACGGCGCCGTTCGCGCATGTCGCCGACGTCGAACTCACGCTTGGCCTCGAGTCCGACGACGAGGAAGAAGAACGTCATCAGGCCCTCGTTGACCCAGTGGCGCAGGTCGGTCGAGACGCCGCTGCCGCCGAGCTCGATCGAGAGCTTCGTCGTCCAGACCGACTCGTAGTGCGCGCCGGGCACGTTCGACCAGACGAGCGCCGCGCACGTCGCCGCGAGCAGGAAGATCGCACTGCCCGTCTCGGTGCTGAGGAAGTCGCGCACCGGCGCAGCGAGGTTGCGCGCCCAGGCGGTGCGGCCGTTGTAGGAGCTGCTGCTTGCCTCGGCGCTCGCCATGGACGCGATTATCGCTGGATTGACATCTAGATCCAGAGCTCGGCACCGGCGCCGTCAATGGGGGAGGGGAGCGCCGAGCAAGGCCGCGAGCGTCCCGACCAGGCCGGTGAGAAGCAGCGTCGTCACGACACTGCGACGGAGCAGGATCAGCGCGATCGCGGCAGCGCCGAGCAGCGGGTACTGCCAGTCCTCGCCGAGCGCGCGGGTGAGCGGTATCGCCGCACCGATGATCGCGCCGGCCGCAGCGGGGGCGGCACCGGCGAGGAAGGCGATCACCCGCTCGTTGTGCAGCAGCCGCTCGAAGCGCTGAGCGCCGATCAGGATGAAGCAGAACGACGGCGCGAAGGCGATCAGCGCGGCGAGCAGGCCGGCGCCGAGCCCGCCGGCCGCGTAGCCGACGGCGGCGACCGTCTGGGTCACCGGGCCGGGCGTGATCTGCCCGAGCGCGACGGCGTTGAGGAACTGCGCATGGGTCATCCAGTGGTGATGGCCGACGGCGTCGGCTTCCATCAGCGGCACGATCACGAAGCCGCCGCCGAAGGCGAGCGCGCCGACCTTGAAGGCCGTCCATGCCAGCGCGCCCAGGTCGCCAGACACCGTGATCGCAGCGAGCAGCGGCGATTGGAGCACGGCTGCGCGGGTATCGCGGATCAGGCCGCGCCAGATCAACTCGAGCGCGCCGCAGGCCAGCAGCACGAGCACGAGCCATGGGCCGGCGGTCGCGGACGCCGCTCCGCCGGCGAGCGCGTAGGCGGGGATGCGTAGCCGCATCGCGCGTCCATCGGCGCGGCGCCAGATCGGTAGGGCCACGTCACCGCCGACGCGCACGGCGACGGCGGCGATCGCGGATCCGGCGCCGAGCCCGGCCCCGCGCACCCACGTCGGCGGAGATCCGGCGAGGAACAGCACCGACAGCGCGAGGATCACGATCAGCCCGGGCACGATGAAGCAGGCCCCGCCGACGAGCGCTCCGGCGCCACCGCGCAGCCGCCAGGCGCAGTAGATCGCGAGCTGCGTCGAGGCCGGGCCGGGGAGCAGATTGGTCGCTGCGATCGCGCGCTCGAACTGCGCCTCGCTCAACCAGCGCTTTCGCTCGACGCACAGCGTGCGCAACAGCGCGATATGGGCCGGAGGCCCGCCGAAGCCGATGCAGCCGATCCGGCTCCACTCGCGCGCGATCTCTCCGAGCGTGGGCCTCGGCGGGGAGGGGCTCGCCACGGGCACCGATGCAGCGTATGCGCTGCGATCGGCGTGTCCTGTTCGGAAAGCGTGTACGCGCGGGACGCGCGGGGAGGGTGATCAGGCCTACCCCTAGGGGTCCTGTGCACGAGCTTCTGCGCGATCGAGGATGAGGTTGTCAAGCAATCCACTCACGCAAAGGAGCAACACAATGCACAACCAGATCACCTCAACGTTCACGAGCATCTCACGCAAGGTCCTCGCCGCCGCCGCGATCAGCGCAGCTGCGGTCGCGTTCATCGGCGCCACTCCCGCCCACGCGGCGATGAAGCAGGGCAACGGTGGCGCGGCGGGATGCCAGATCGAGAACGACGGCAAGATCGAAACGGTCCCGGTCGGCACGAAAATCGGCCTGTTCACGTGCGGCGAGGACGGCGAATGGCACTTCGGCTGGCTGATCAACTCGATCAGCGGGGCGAAGGTCAAGGCCAACGCGAGCACGGGCGGCGCCACCCACACCGTCGGCGCGCCCCGCGACGGCGTGCTGCGTGTCTCGAGGAGCGCCCGCTGAGAACGCCGAACGACATCCGCCCGGCGGCGGCCGGCCCTCCCGTAGCACTCGACGATCGAGGCGGGACGGCCGGCCCGCCGCAGCGCCTCCGCGGCCGGTCGGCGGGGGCGCTCCGCTTAGACTTAGTGCGTGGCGGACAATCTCGTGGTCGGTGGTCAGCTCGGCAACTACCTGATCGACTCCGTCATCGGGCGCGGGGGCATGAGCGTCGTCTACGGCGCCAAGCATGCGCGTCTTGGCATGACGGTGGCGCTGAAGGTGCTGGCACCGGAGCTGAGCTCCGACGACACGTTCCGCGAGCGCTTCCTGCGCGAGGCGCAGACCGCGGCGAGCCTGGATCACCCCAACGTGATCCCGATCCACGACATGGGCCTGCACGAGGACTCGCTGTACATCGTGATGCGCTACGTGGCCGGAGGCGACCTGAAGACGCTGCTCTCGAGCGCCGGGCCGCTCGATCCAGAGCAGGCGCTGGGAATCCTCACACCGATCGGGCTGGCGCTCGATGCGGCACACGCGCACGGGCTCGTCCACCGCGACGTCAAGCCGGCCAACATCCTCGTGCAGCGATCCGCGACGGGCTCGGTCGAACACGTGTACCTGACGGACTTCGGCATCGCCAAGGACGCCGCGATGCTCGGCGCCGGGCTGACCGCAACGGGCGCCTCGATCGGCACTGTGGGGTACATGGCGCCGGAGCAGATGGAAGGCCGCGAAGTCTCAGCGCAGACGGACGAGTACGCGCTCGCGGTGACCTTCTACGAGTGCCTCGCCGGAAGGATCCCGTTTCAGCGCGAGCTGGCCGAAGGCGCGCGCCCGCCGCAGGGCCCGCTCGAGCCGCTGACACGCGTGCGTCCGGGCCTGCCAAGCGAGCTCGACGAGGTGATCGCCAAGGCGCTCTCGCGCGACCCGGCCGATCGCTACGGCTCGTGCGATGAGTTCCTCGACGCGTGCGAGAGCGCCGCTGTCGGCGGCGTCACGACGACCACGCCGTCGATGCCGGCGCCCGAGGAGGCGCACTCGCGTCCCGCACCTTCGGCGACGCCCGAGCCGCCGTCCTCGATCGCCTCGGCGGCGGGCAACGGGCACGAAGCGAAGCGGCGCAGATGGTGGCCCGTCGCGGCCGCCGTCCTCGTGCTGGCGGTCGCGGCCGTGGCTGTCGTGGTGCTCCTATCCGGTTCCAGCAGTCCGAGCGGCAAGCTCTCGCAGGCGCCGCTTGCCGAGGTGCCATCCAATCACGTGACGGGCTCCGGCGAAGCGCTGGTCCGCCTCGACGGCGACAAGGCGGCCGTGACGGTCACGACGAGTGGCTTGGACAACGGCGCCGAACTCGTGCACCTGATGCACATACACGCGGGCGGCAAAGGCCAGTGCCCGCCGGCGTCGGCGGCACGTCGCCACAACGGCCACCTGGCGATCAGCACCTCAGATGGAATCAACTACTACGGCCCGCCCGTGCAGGCGCTGACGACGCATGGCGACACGAGCGTTGCGAGCATCCTCGCGTTCCATCGCTTTCCCTCGGGCGGCGCGCTGCACTACACCCGCACGTTCGTCTTGCCGCCGAGCGTGGCCGCGGCGATTCGTCGCGGCGACGCCGTCGTCGTCGTGCACGGCACCGACTACGACGGCACGGGCATCTACAGCGGCGTGCTCGACGCCAGCGAACTGAGCAAGAGCGTCCCGGCGACCGCCACAGCGCCGGCGCTGTGCGGTCAGCTGCTCGCGGCGCAGAACGCCTCCAGTGGTGGCCTTTACACGGCCTCGCTGGACCTCGCGCCGGCGCTCGCCGGCGGCGCGTTCGTCTGCCGCGCTCCCTCGGCGGGCGTGGTGGCAGAGGCCGGCGAGCGGCGCAAGCGCGCGGCGTAGCGCGCGAGCCTCGCGATGGCCGAGCAGTCGTTCAGCGCAGGCCCGCTCGCCAAGCACTCGCTGTCGGCCGCCGAGCTGAAGGAGCTGCTTGGCGTCGAGCGCAGGGGGGAGGCCTTCCTCGCATTCCGCGACGGCGAGCAAGCACTGCACTTCTTCACGTTCGGGAGCGGCGAGCGCACGAGCGCGACGATCGGGCGCCGCGGCGAGGCCGATCTGGCGCTGCGTTGGGACGGCGAGGTCTCGGGGCTTCATGTGGAACTGCATCGCGTGGGCGGCGAACTCACGATCGTCGACGACGGGCTGTCGACGAATGGGACTTATGTAAACGGAGAGCGAATCTCCGCTCGCCAGCGCCTGCGCGACGGCGACCTGATCCGTGTGGGGCGGACGATGCTCGAGTATCGAGCGGCGCAGGCGACGCTGGTGGACGAGACGGTCGCGGCGAGCGAGCTGGCCGTCGTGCGGCTGACCGACATGCAGCGTCAGGTCCTGATCGCGCTGTGCAGGCCATACTGCGACGGCGCCTACGCGACTCCTGCGACGAACCGGGAGATCGCGGGCGAGCTGTTCCTCAGCGTCGACGCCGTGAAGCTGCACCTGCGCGCGATGTTCGCCAAGTTCGGGCTCGGTGAGCTGGCGCAGAACCAGAAGCGCGCGGCGCTGGCCGAGCAGGCGCTGCGCTCGGGCACGATCGCGCATCGCGACCTCGAGAAGTAGGCGGGGTGACGGCTTCTGGGACGCGACATCCACACCGGGTGCAAATCGTCTTATTTACATAACATGCATTATCGAGCGTAGGAAGACCATCCGTTCGCGGCGGCCTTCTCGAGAGGTCCGCCTGCGGTGGCTTCGATCACGGTGCGATCGCTATACCTGAGAGGCGGAACCTTGGCGTACTGTCAAAGGTCAGGTCATTCGTCCAGCGCCTGGATCGGCAGTATCAGATCGGCGAGCGCAGCATGACCGCTGCGCCGTATCGTTAGGTGCCATGGAGATCGAGGTCGAGAGCGGCGAGCCGCCGAACCCCCGGAACGCCCTGCCCCAGATGGTTGAGCGCTCGGCCACCGCGGTGATCGACGTTGGCGGCGGGGCGCTAGGCACGGCCTTTGAGCGCTTCCTGACCGAGGTCGGCGAGATGCTCGACCGGGCACCGGAGTCGATCGGGCCGTTCGTGATGGACGAGCTAGAGCTCTCCGTCTCGATTGCTGCGACGGGGAACTTTCGCATCGCGAGCTCAACGGCCAGCGGGGCGCTTAAGGTCACGCTGCGCCGGCCGGCGCCGGCAGGCACCCAGGACTGAAGACGCATGAGCTCTCCACTCTCGAGCGCCCAGACGCTGCTCGAGAGCCTCCGTAGCGAAACCGCACCGTGGGGCGGCCGCTCGATCGCTGACCCGCGAGGGCCTGGCGATCTCACGGACCGAGAGCGGGCAGTCCTTCGCGACCTCGCGATTGACCCGGCCGATGCAGGGATCGCCTTCGGGAACATGTCTGACCTGTGGACCGGCCTGGCCACCGAGATGCTCGACTCGGCGAGGCAGCACCAGGCGAACTCGCCGCTCATCGGGGCAGTCCCCGACAAGGTGATCGTGACGGCGCTCGACACGCACCTGGTCAACGCCGCGTCCTACAGCTGCGAGGACGGCAGTGCCCTGATCGTCCTCAACGATGCGCTCGTCAGCCTGGTCTATGAGGTGTCACGAACCCTGGCGACGATCGTCAGTGTCTCGGGCAAGACAAGGCCCGACGGGACCAATGACGATGCCCGCAGCGCGCTGGTCGCTCTGCTCGATTGGATTCGTCTGAGTGGCCATGTCCACGGCGTCGATTTGCCCCTCGATGGACCACGGCTCAGGGTCGCATTCGAGCTGTGTCTCGCGATTGAGGAGTTCATCACCGCCCACGAGGTCGCCCATCTGGTGCTCGGACACCACGACGGCTGCATGGGGAGTCGACAGCTGCTGATTGAGGTGCCCGGTCACCAGGCACTCCCCGACCCGGACTACCAAAGAGAGGAGATCGAAGCCGACAGTCTCGGCATCCTGATGGTGCTGGACCTGCGCTCGAAGCGGACTCAGCACAACGATCAGGCGCTCGCGCTCGACGGTGCGCGCCTGTTCTTCGCCCTGCAGGCAGAGATCGAGCGCCTAGTACTGGGCCAGCGCTTCACGTCGGCGCTTCGCGTCGGCATCGCGCAGACTCACCCGCCGGCCGAGGTCCGAGCGTCGCTCATGCAGCACGCGGTGCGTAGCGGCGTGAAGAACGCCGATGAAGCGTGGGAGCGCTCCGCGTCGTTCACCACCACCTTCGGCTTTCTGCTTGAGGGGGCCGACGACCCAATGGGCCGAGAGGAGGAGGCCCAGGCGTGGGTCGAGAATTTGTTGTCGTCGTGTGCGAAGCGGCGCATTCCCGACTACGCGACGTTCCGGCTGACGATGTCAACCGAGGCGCCCCGGCTGCAGGAGCCGCTGCTGCTGGCTGCGGTTGCTGCAGCGATGGTGAAGTCGGAGCGGTCGCTGCAGGCATTTGGAGCTCGGGCGGCAGCCGGGGACACCACCCCCGAAAACGTCCCGCTCGAGGACTGGCAGCGGCTGAAGCTGCTTCGTAGCTACGGCGACTACCTCGGAATCAAGGCGCTCCGAGCGCTGCGCGAGATGTACGGCCGCGCGGGTGGGCAGACACTGCTCGACGATGACGTCGCGCGAGCCGCCGCGCCAAAGGACGAGAATTCCCCCGCCGCCGAGCTGCTGCGGGCGCTTGACTCTGACAAGCCCTGACCGGACGATCCGCCCGCCGCGCGGGCGTCCTCACTCGCCGATCGCGAGCCCGGCCGCCTCGGGCCGAGCCGTCGAGCCCTGCTGTCGTTGCGCGGCGCGCATCTCGGAGCCTACGCCGCCGACCCCGCTTGGTACGGGGTGGGAGCATTTCGGCGACCCTCCATCAGAGACTGCTCGGTCTTACATGGATGAGGCGTTGTACCGTCTCAGGTCGATGAGATTGGTCTGTGAGACATCGGCGAGACGCCGCAGCTGTCTCAGGTCGTTGAGACGCCGCAATGATCTGAGCGCGATTCCCGTCCAGATCGCCTCGAGAACGCCGAAAGGCCTGGTTCCGAGAGAAAGCCGTAGGTGAAGGTGACCGCCGCTGCGCCCAGTGCCGCGAGCACCCGCCCAGCTTGACACTAGGCATCCACGCCTACCGCCCAGTTCGGGTCCGACCCGCCCGATCGGCCGTGGTCGTGCGAAGGGCTCCTGCAGGACGAAGGCGCACATGTTGATATGTACGAACGATGGCCGTCAGCCCGCAGACGATCTACGACCGCGTGCGTCGCGTCCCTCCCGGCTTCGTCACGACTTATGGAGACCTGTCCCCGGGCGCCCCGCGCCACGCCGGGCGCGCGCTCTCGCAGATGCCGCAGGACCTTCCCTGGTGGCGCGTCGTGCGCAGCGACGGCACGTGGCCGAAGGGCGCCGAGCAGCGCGCCAGGCTGATCGCCGAGGGTGTCTCGATCCGCGGCCGGCGGGTCGTGATGGCGGAAGCTCGGATACCGCCCGAGGCGATTCTCTAGGCCTCGCCCGCGCGGCTCACGCGAACAGCGCCTGCTGGGTGAAGCCGGGCGCGCCCTCGATCTCGAGCATCCGCCGCTTCGTGCGCAGCCCGCCCGGCGCCGAGAAGCCGTGCAGCGCACCGCTGGCCGCGAGCACGCGGTGGCACGGCACGACGACCGGGAACGGGTTGCGCCCGAGCGCAGCACCGACGGCACGTGCCTCCTGCGGCGGATCGAGGGCTCGGGCGATCTCGCCGTAGCTGGCCGTCTCCCCCGGACCGATCTCGCGCGTCGCCGCGTAGACACGCCGATCGAACTCATCGAGCGCGCGCTCATCGAGCACGATTGAGCGCAGGTCGCGCCGCTCGCCGCTGAGCAGCGCAGCGATGCCGGCAATCGCCTCGGCAATCCCCTCCGGCACGTCGCAGGCCTCTGGCCGCGTTGCCTGTAGCCCCCTCGCCGGAGGCAGCAGCACCTCGGTTATCCCGAGCTCGCTCCAGCGCAGGCCACACGCGCCAAGCGCGGTCTCGAAGGCGACGTGCCGCGCACCATCGTGCTGGATCTGATCGTCGACGTTCACGCTCACTCATTGTTAACGCATACACGGCCGGAAGTGTGAGGCTAGCCGCTCTTACGACTCAGCGGACCGCCGCTTCAGTCGACGGGGTCCTCTGCGCGCGCACGCGCGAGTGCCCTCGCCCACCACACGAGATCGGTTATGGCCGTGTCCAGACGCTCGTCGAGTGAGGCGAACACCTCGGGATCGAACGGGCCCTCGGCCTGCCTGGCCGGGATCATCACGGCCGGGAGGATGTGCACCGCATGCCGCAGCGGCGCCATCTCGAGCTCGACGCAGACGAGGCGCAGCTGCTCGATCGCCCGCGCTCCCCCAGTGTTGCCGTAGCCGACGAACGCGACCGGCTTGCGGTTGAGCTCGGGGAAGACCTGGTCGAGCGCGTTCTTCAACTCGGCCGGGTAGCCGTGGTTGTACTCGGGCGTGACGATCATGTAGCCGTCGGCCGCATCGACCTTCTGCGCCCAGCGAGCGACCTCGGGCGGATAGTCGCGCCGTCCGTGGGCCGGAGGGACGACTTGCTCGTAGAACGGCATCGGGTAGTCGCGCAGGTCGACCGGCTCGACGCTGAGATCCTCGCGCCCGGCCAGGCGGGCGAGCGCCCAGCCGGCGGCTTTCTCGCCGAAGCGCCCCTCCCGCGTGGAGCCGAGGATCAACTGGATACGGGGCGTCCGCGCTGCGATGGCGCCACGCTAGCGCGCCGTGAACCAGGTCCCGGAGGAAAGCAGCACGACGCGGGGAGACCGATGAGCTTCCCCTCTCTACCCCGTCCCTGCTGTTGATGACACGCTGAGCCTTCCGGAAGGCTCCGAGAACAGGAGGATCAGATGGCGGAGGTCGAACAGCAGGCGACGCAAGCCGGCAATCAGACGGCGCAGGTCCCGACGCTGTACGTGTGCCATGGCGATGACGGCGGCCCGCGCATCCATCCGTGCAGGCGCGTGCAGGAAGCCCTGCGCGAGGCCGGGATCGAGTACGAGAAGGTCGTCGCCGCGCATGGCAACCCGATCCCGTTCCTGCGCAAAGGCTCGCGCGAGGAGCTGCGTGCTGCCACGGGCGAGACGAAGCTGCCGACGCTGAAGCTCACCGACGGCACCGTGATCACACACTCGCGCGGGATCTTCGCATGGATCGAGGCGCAGAACTGAGCAGCTACTGGCGCGCCCGCAGCGAGTCGAGCATGCGCGCGACCGAAGCGCCGACCTGCTCGCGCGTCTGCCCGCCGTCGTCGGCCCGCGCGACGAGCATCGCGCCCTCGTCGATCGCGCCGAGCAGCAGGTGCGCGAGCGGACCGGCCGGCTGCGGCTCGATCAACCCCGCCTCGATCGACGCCTGCACGGTTCCTTCGACGAGCCCGAGGCCGTAGCGCATGCCGATCTCACGCCACAGCTCCCAGCCGAGCACCGAGGGAGCGTCGAGCAGCGCGATGCGCTGCACCGCCGGGTCTTCGCAGGCGTCGAGGAAGGCCTGCGCGCCGGCGTGCAGCACCTCCAGCGGATCGCGCGCCGACTGGTCAGCCAGCTCGGCGATTCGTCCCAGCAGGGCCTGCTCGACGTCTTCGTAGACGGCCTGGAAGAGCTCGCGCTTGCCCTCGAAGTGGTGATACAGCGCCCCCCGCGTGACGCCCGCCGCGCGCACGATCTCCTCCGTGCCGACCGCCGTGTAGCCGCGCTCGGCGAACAGCCCGCGGGCCGCCGAGACGAGCGCCGCGCGTGTGGCCTCCGAGCGCCCCGCCTTGAGCGTACGCGCCGGACTCCCCCGCTCTCCCGGCTCAGGTTTGACATCCATACTGTCTGTATGCTAGATACATACAGTCTGTATGTGAACCGCTGCAACGTCGCTGCCGACCCCCGCCAGCGTGCGTCGCTTCCCTCCCACAGTCGAAGGAGCGAGATCACGAGCCAGCCTGACCTGACCCCCGCGATGGACGCCGCGCTCGAAAACGCCCCGGTGCGCGAGGCGCGTCTTCCCCAGGGCGTGATTCGCTACCGCGAGCTGGGTACGGGTGAGCCGATCGTGCTCGTGCACGGCCTGCTCGTGAACGGGTTGCTGTGGCGCGAGGTGGCCCCACGCCTCGCACGCGACTTCCGCGTGATCGTGCCCGACTTGCCGCTCGGCTCGCAGGATCTGCCGATGAACGCCGGCACCGACCTCTCCCCCCTCGGCCTCGCCGCGATCATCGCCGGCTTCATCGAGGCGCTCGACCTGGAGGGCGTCACGCTCGTCGGCAACGACACCGGCGGCGCGATCAGCCAGCTCGTCGCCGTGCACCACCCCGAGCGATTGGCCCGCCTCGTGCTCACACCGTGCGACGCCTACGAGAACTTCCTGCCGCCGATGTTCCGCCCGTTGCAGGCGCTCGCACGCGTGCCGGGAGCGGTCTTCCTGGTCGCGCAGTCGCTTCGCCCACGGCCCGCGCGGCGACTGCCGTTCGCCTTCGGCTGGCTGTCCAAGCGCGGCATCCCGGATGACCTCAGCGACGCTTGGCTCGCGCCCGCGCTCTCGAGCGCCGCGATCCGCCGCGAGATCGCCTCCGTGCTGAGGGGCATCTCCAACCGCTACACGCTGCAGGCGGCCGAGCGCTTCGGCGAGTTCGACAAGCCCGTGCTGATCGCCTGGGCGCCCGAGGACCGCTTCTTCAAGCTGCGCTACGCCGAGCGCCTCGCCGGCGCCTTCCCCGACGCGCGTCTCGAGCGGATCGAGGACAGCTACACGTTCGTGGCGATCGACCAGCCCAAGCGGACCGCCGAGCTCGTCGCGGCGTTCGCGTCCGAGCCGCTCCCGGTAACGCTCTCGGCGCGCTGAGGCAGCGCTCGACAGACTCCGTCCGCGCAGCTACGCACCGGCGAGCCCGAGCCGCCCCGGCAGCTGGTCGAGCGAGCTGACCAGCTCGTCCGCTCCAGCCCGCAGCAGCTCGGCGCCGTCCCGCGGCGCGTAGCCGACGGCGTGCATCCGAGCGGCCCGAGCGGCCTCGATCCCCGAGGGCGAGTCCTCGACGACGGCGCAGTCGCATGGCTCGACCCTCATCGCGCCTGCGGCGTACAGGAACAGGTCCGGGTGCGGCTTACCACGTGCGACCGACCAGGCGGAGAACAGCTGCTGCTCTGCGAACAGCTCGCGTAGGCCCGTCAGCTCGAGCGTCAGCCGTGTCTTCTCGAGCTTGCCCTGCGAGGCGACGCAGACGGCCATCCCGGCGGCCTTGATCACGCGCACCGTCTCGACTGCTCCCGCGACCGGTCGCAGCTCGCGACGAAAGCGCTCGGCCCGGTCATGCTCGAAGGCCTCGAGCCAGCCGCTCGGAAGCGGACGGCCAAGTCGCGCCTGGGCAAGCGCGTCGATCTCACTCAGTAGCAGGCCCTGATATTCGCGCCGAGCCTCCGCCGTCGTCGTCGGCAGGCCGTAATCGCTCAGCGAGCGCGCGAGCACCTCGGTCGAGATCCCCTCGCTGTCGACCAGCGTTCCGTCGCAGTCGAAGATGACCAGCCGCCGCTCGCTCAACGACCGCTCCTTTCTGCGCGCCGCAGCGCAATAGGCTTCGCCCGATGAGCGCACCAGTATTCCGCGAGCGCCCGGCCGCCGGTGAGGCCGCCGGCCTGCTCGTGCTGCACCACGGCCGCGGTACCGACGAGCACGACCTGCTGCCGCTCGCCGACGCGCTCGATCCGCAGCGTCGCCTGCACGTCGTCACGCCGCGCGCGCCGCTGACGCTGCCGGGATGGGCGGGCCACCACTGGTACGTGGTTCCGCGCGTCGGCTATCCCGACCACGACACGTTCGTCGCCTCCTACGCCCTGCTCAGCGACTTCCACGACGAGCTGTGGCAGCGGACCGGGATCGGTCCCGAGCGGACCGTGCTCGGCGGCTTCTCGATGGGCTGCGTGATGAGCTATGCGCTGGCGCTCGGAGCGGACCGCCCGGCGCCGGGCGGCATCCTCGCCTTCTCGGGCTTCATCCCGAGCGTCGAGGGCTGGCAGGCGCACTTCGAGGACCGCCGCTCGCTGCAGGCGCTCGTGCGCCACGGCACCGAGGACCCCGTGATCGAGATCTCCTTCGGCCGCGCCGCACGCGAGCTGCTGAGCACCGGCGGCCTCGACGTGGACTACGAGGAGTTCTACGGTGGTCATTCGATTCCGGCGGCCGTGCTCCCCGGCGCCCAGCAGTGGCTCGACGAGCTCATTCCGTAAGCAGTCGCACGATCGCCGCGAGCCCGACGAGCACGATCAGCGCGCGCAGCGCGTCGGGCGGCAGGCGCCGGCCGTAGCGCGCGCCGAGCTGCGCGCCGACGATCGAGGAGACCGCGATGATGCCCGCCGGTCCCCACTCGACGTGGGCGGCGAACATGAAGTAGACGCCGGCAACGCCGTTGACGAGCCCCGCCAACACGTTCTTCAGCGCGTTGGAGTCGTGCAGGCTCTGCGGCAGCGTGGCGCCGAGGATCGCGAGCAGCAGGATCCCCTGTCCGGCGCCGAAGTAGCCACCGTACACGCCGGTCGCGTAGATCGCGACGGGCAGCAGCAGCTTGACGCGCCGCGCGCCGCTTGCGACGTGTCCGGCCAGGCGGCGGTTGAGCGTCGGCTGAGCGAGCGTCAGCACGAGCGCGAGCACGATGAAGGCGGGAACGATCTCCTTGAACGTCGAGGCGGGCAGCACGAGCAGCAGCACCGCCCCCGTCATGCCGCCGATCAGCGAGGCCGTGCCGAAGCGCAGCACCCTCCCCCGCTGCCCGGCCAGCTCGCGGCGGTAGCCGATCGCGCCCGAGACCGAGCCAGGCACGAGCCCGATCGTGTTCGAGACGTTCGCCGTGACCGGCGCGTAGCCGAACGCGAGCAGCACGGGGAACGTGATCAGCGTGCCGCTGCCCACGACGGTGTTGATCGTGCCCGCCGCCATGCCGGCGAATGCGATCGCGATGATCTCGCCGGCGCTCATCTCGCTGCGCTCATCACGAGAACGTAGTGGCGCACGGCGCGCCACGGCGCCTGCCCCGCCCGGGACGCCCGACAGCGAGCGTTCCAAAGATTCGAGCTTTACCGGCTCGCGGGCTCAAGCTTTGACGAGGTTCGGCCGATCTGGTGATGGATTCCCGCAGATCGAACGCCCGACGACCGCCGATGAGCACACCCATGCCCGCAAGGCCAGTGACCGAAATCGGGACGCACGCCCGCCGATCGTGGGCCACGCTGCTCGCCTCGCTCGCCCTGCTCGTGCTGCTCGGCGCGCTCGCGACCGGCATAGTGCTGACCCAGCGCCAGGCGAAATCGCACCTGGAGTCGAGCTTCGCCCTGCGCGGCCAGGGCTCAGCGCAGTTCGTCTCCACCTACCTGACCGAGCAGGCCGGCCGCGAGCACGAGGCGGCAACTCGATTCCTCTCGGCCCCCGGCGTCTCCTCCGCCCGCTTCAGCATCGTCGCCGGGTCGCTCGGAAGCGCCGGCGCAGTGCTGCTCGACGGCTCCGGGCGCGTGCTCGACGCCGTTCCCTCCCACGCACTGCGCAGGGGCGTGCCGCTCGCCGCGCGCTTCAGTCATCTCATCGACGCCGAGCGTGGGCGAACCGGGATCTCGGGGATCGTCACCTCACCCGTGACGGGAGCCTCGGTTACGGCGATCGCTGTGCCCTTCCAGACGCCCGAGGGTCGGCGCGTGCTCTCCGCCGACTATCCCGCCTCGGGTCTCGCGCTCGACGCGCTCGTCGATCACACGATCTCCTACCCCCAGCACGAGGTGTTCCTGCTGGACGGCAGCGGACAGGTGATCGCGTCGAGCCCGAGGGTGTTCAGCAGTACGCTCGGAGCGGCCGACCCGTGGCTCGCCACCGCGGCACGGCATTCCTCGACCGGACCGGTGTCTGGTGCCGGCACGCCGAGCACGTTCACGGCGGCGCGCGTGCCGGGGAGCTCCTGGCGGATCGTGATCGCAGTGCCCAACAGCCGCCTGCTCTCCTCGATCTCGGGATGGACGCGCTACGTGCCTTGGCTGATCTTCGCGCTCGTGACGATGCTCGGCGTGCTGATCCTCGTGCTGTTCGCGCGCCTGATGGCCGACCGCGCGCGGCTGACGGCGCTCTCCGCGCGGATGGAGCGCAACGCTCAGACCGACTCGCTGACACGCCTCTACAACCGGCGCGCGCTGACCGAGCACCTGACTCGCGCCGCCGCCCGTGCGCGCCGCCACGAGGAACCATTGTCGGTGCTGATGATCGACCTCGACCGCTTCAAGCAGACGAACGACACCTACGGGCACGAGGCGGGCGATGAGGTGCTGTGCACCGTCGCCGACTGCCTGCGCGACGCGCTGCGCACCGAGGATATCTACGGCCGCTGGGGCGGTGACGAGTTCCTCGTCGTGCTGCCGCAGACCGACGGCTCCGGAGCGAAGACGATCGCCGAGCGCCTGCGTGCAACGGCGCTGGCGCTCGAGCTGGTCGAGCTCGGGCTGCCCGACGGGATCTCGCTGTGCATAGGCGCCGCCACCGGCGTGCATACCAATCCGCACGACCTCGTGCGCGAGGCCGACCTGGCGCTTTATCAGGCGAAGGCCGACGGACGCGCGCGCCACGCGGGCGAGCGGCACCCGGCGCCGTCCGCACCGCGGGCAACACTGCCCGGGTGACCGCGCCCGCCCGCGAGCGCAGCCCCCGAGCAGAGCCGAGCCGATGAGCGTGTTGCGCGACGTCGCGCTCACGCTGCGAGGAGGCGCCGATGACCGCCACGGCCCGCTCGTGCCGATGCTGGTCGCCCTGACGGTGCTCACCGGCGTGGTCGACGCCGTCAGCTATCTGAAGCTCGGGCACGTGTTCGTCGCCAACATGACCGGCAACGTCGTCTTCCTCGGCTTCGCGCTGGCCGGCGCCGGGAGCCTGTCGGTCGCCGCCTCGCTGGTCGCGCTCGGCTCGTTCCTGCTCGGCGCGCTCGCCGGTGGCTGGCTCGTCGCGCGCCACTCCGAGCATCGCGGCCGCCTGCTGCGCGCAGCCAACGTCGTGCAGGCGGTGCTGATCCTCGCCGCGCTCGTGCTCGCTCTGGCCGTGAGCGAACCGCTCGCCGCGGGCTCGCGCTACGGGTTGATCCTGCTGCTCGCGCTCGCGATGGGCGTGCAGAACGCCGCCGCGCTGCGGCTCGCCGTGCCCGAGCTGACGACGACCGTCCTGACGCGCACGCTCACCGGGCTGGCCTCGCAGGCGAGGATCGTCGGCGGTCCCGGCTCGCAGCTCGGGCGGCGCAGCGTCGCCGTCGCCGCGATGCTGCTCGGCGCACTGTGCGGCGCGCTGCTCGTGCTGAAAGTGTCCGTCGCCGCGGCGGTCGCCGTCGCGATGGCGCTGGCCGCGGCGATCGCGTTCGCCGCCGGCGCGCTCTCCGGGTCCGATGCGGCCTGGACCCGGAGCTGAGCGCGGCGGACGCAGAGCCGCTTCGACCCGGCCGGCGCTACTTGACCGTCAGCGTCCCTTCCATGCCCGCCTGGCGGTGGCCCGGAACGGAGCAGAAGAACTTGTACGTGCCCGGCTTGAGGTTGACCGACACGCTCTTCGAGCCGCCCGCGAAGGTCGGCGTGGCGCCGACCTGTTCACCGCCGGAGGATTCGATCGTCACGTTGTGCGGCAGCGAGGAGGAGTTGGTGAAGTCGACCGAGACCTTGCCGGCCTTCGCGCTCAGCGACTTCGTGTTGTATTCGAGCTGACCTTCGGGGTTCGCTTCGAGCTTCACGCTGCTGCTTCCGCCTTCGGAGCCTTCGTTCGCGGGCGCGGGCGTCGAGGTGCTCGCCGAGCTCGTCGTCGGCGTTTCCGCGGCGGTGCTCGCCGAAGAGGAGGAGCTGGACGACGAGCTGCCGCAGCCCGCCAGTGCGAGCAGCGCCGCGGGAACTGCCAGCAGCGAGAACAGAGCCTTCGAGCGCATCAAGATCCTCCAGTGGTCGGGGTCGTCGGTCATTACGACACCGCCCGGCGCGGATCCTTCCCGAGCTGCCGGCCGGGGGTCGCCGCACGGTCGAGCATACGCCGCCGCCCGTGCGCGCAGCGTGCCCCTCGATCCCGCCTTCTACCGTTGTCTGCGATGAAGCTCGAGCACGCGATCCGCACGCGCCGCACGCACAAGGCCTACAACTCCGAGCCGGTCGCTCCGGCCGTGCTCGACGAGCTGTTCGAGCTCGCCCGCTGGGCGCCCAACCACCACCTCACCAACCCGTGGCGCTTTCGCGTGCTCGGCGAGCGCTCGCGCGATCGCCTGATGGAGCTGGCCGAGCAGACTCAGCCCGGCTCGGCCGTCAAGCTGCAGCGCGCGCCGACGCTCGTCGCCGTCAGCGCCACGCTCGGAGGTGACGCGGCAGAGGACCGCGAGGACCTGCTCGCGACCGCCGTCGCCGCCTACATCGTGCTGCTCGGCGCGCACGGCCGCGGTCTCGCCGGCTACTGGCGAACGGTGGCGCTGCTCGACGATCCACGCGGGCGCGAGATCCTCGGCCTCGGAGCAGACGAGGCCGCCGTCGGCCTGCTCTACCTCGGCACTCCCGTGCAGGAGCAGCGCGTCCCCGAGCGCGCCGCCCCGGCCGAGTTCGTCAGCTACCTCGACTGAGCGCGACCGCCCAACCCGCGGCCGCTGCGACGTTGGCGCGGGCCGCTCGGGCTATGCCGCCTCGGCGATCGTCGTGGCCGGATGCCGGGAGCGCGCGACAGGCCCCGCTGCGGCGACCGGCGTCGATCCGGCGGTCGCATTCTGGAAGGCCTGAGCGGCCGGCTGAAGCTTCGTCGTCAGCTGCGCGCCGAGCGCACCCAGGGCGCCGGCCCCGGCGGCCGCGAGCGCCCAGCCGGTACCTGCCCGTTCGCGCCCACGTGCCGCGTCGAGCGAGAGCGGACCCGGGCCGAGCTCGGCCAGCGCCAACGCCGCGGCGATCAGCACGACGTTGTACTCGTAGCCCCCATTGGAGGCCCACGGGCCGTTCTTCAGGTGGACCGTGCGGATTGCCGTGATCATCGTCGCCGTGATCGCCGCCGCCGCGAGCGGCGTCTCGAGGCCGACCACCAGCAGCGCGCCACCACCCGCCTCCGCTACGCCCGCGGCCGTCGCGTGCGCCCGGGCGGGCTTGAGCCCCAGCTTGTCGAAGCCTTCGGCCGTGCCCTTCAGACCGTTGCCGCCGAACCAGCCGAACAGCTTCTGCGTGCCGTGTCCGATGAAGAAGCCGCCGACGACGAATCGCAGCAGCAGGCGTCCGAGCTTCATTTCAGGCCTCCGAGGGGATCGTGTAGGGAAACTGACCATCTGCTTGTACCCGCAACGACATTAGCTCAACCGGACCACGTTCCGTTTATTTCGTCCTAAGGCGCGGCGGGCACGACGACGAGCGGGCCGTCCGCCTGCGCCAGCTCGCCCGTCTCGAAAGCGCTCCGCTCGAGCCGCTGTACCGCGGGCGCTTTCGCGAGGAACTCCTCAGCCGTCTCGAGGAAGCCGATCCGCGGCGTGCGGTAGTGCATCGGCACGACCCAGCGCGGCGACAGGCGCTCGACCACCAGCCCGGCCTGCTCGGCGCCGAGCGTCGGGCCGCCGCCGACGGGCACGAACAGCAGGTCGACCTCGCCGATCGCCTGCGCCTGCTCTTCGCGCAGGCCGCTCTGGCCGAAGTCGCCCATGTGGCAGACGCGCACGCCGTCGAGCGAGAAGACGAAGATCGTGTTAGGACCGCGCTGCGTGCCGGCCGCGTCGTCGTGCTCGGAGGCGATCGCGACGACCTCGCCGAACGGCGAGTCGAGCGTGCCCGCCGTCGAGCGCAATACGACGGGCTCGCCGCTGATCGCCTCGACCGCGTTGTGATCGCGATCCTCGTGCGTGACGAGCAGCAGCTTTGGCTCCAGGCCTACGATCGCGGGGTAGTCCCACTGAATCCCACGGTCGCGGCTGAGCGACGACATGTCGTCGAACGGGTCGATCGTGACCGATCCCTGCTCGCCCTCCAGGTGAAAGGCCGACTGGCCGAACCACTCAACGCGCATACTGCGGCTCCTCTCGCTTGCTGACTCGTTTGCTCGGTTCCCGCTTGCTCGGCTCCTCACCGTGGCGGTAGCGCCCGCCGCGCATCAGCGAGGCGCCGGCGGCGATCAGGCAGGCGACGATCGCGAACAGGAAGGCCTCGTGCAGCCCCGTCGAGAACGGGCCCGAGATCAGCTGCGGGAAGAACGAGCGCCCGGTGACGACTGCGTGGTTGCTCGCCGACAGCGACGCCAGCGCGTGCGTGCCGATCAGGTGTTCGATCGGGTTGTAGCCGAGGAAGGCCGCGAACAGGATCGAGACCGGCGGGATCTTTGCGGCGCTGTGCGCCGTGGCCGCCGAGACGCCGTGCGCCTGCAGTCCGGAGGCGAGCGCGTGCGGGAGGCCGGCGGCGAGCCCGAGGATCATCAGCGTGAAGAAGATCCCCACCGAGAGCACCTGCGCCGAGTTCTGAAAGGTCTGGTTCATGCCGCCGCCGGCGCCGCGGTCCTCGGGTGGCAGGCTGTTCATCACGGCGGCGCGATTGGGCGAGGCGAACATCCCCATCGAGATCCCCATGAGGAACAGGATCGCGGCGAACGTCGCGAACGGGAAGTCGATCGGCAAGAGACTCAAGAGCGCAAAGGAGAGCGCCGAGCCGAGCATCCCGCCGGTGGCGAACCCGCGCGCGCCGAAGCGGTCGGACAGGTAGCCCGAGGTCGGCCCGGCGATCAACATGCCGAGCGTCAGCGGCAGCATGTAGATGCCGGCGCGCAGCGGCGTGTCGACGTAGTCGACGCCGTGCTGGGGCAGCCAGATCCCCTGCAGCCAGATGATCAGCATGAACATCAAGCCGCCGCGTGCGACGGCGGAAAGAAATGTCGAGAGCGTGCCGAACGTGAATGCGCGGATGCGGAACAGCGGCAGGCGGAACATCGGATCCTCCACGCGGCCCTCGATCGCCACGAACGCGATCAGCGAGGCCACGCCGGCCGCCAATAGCGCGATCACGCGCGGGCTCCCCCACCCGGTCTGACTCGAGCCGTACGGGCGGATGCCGTAGGTGACCGAGACCATGATCAGGATCAGCCCGAGCGCGAACGTCAGGTTGCCCCACCAGTCGACCCGCGCGCGCCGCGGCACAGAGCGCTCCTCGAGCTTCAAGTAGGCCCAGACCGTGCCGAACAGCCCGACGGGCACCGAGATCAGGAAGACCAGGCGCCAGTCGATCGGCGCGAGCACGCCGCCGAGCACGAGCCCGACGAACATCCCGCTGACGCCGACGATGTTGTTGATGCCGAGCGCCATCCCGCGCTGGTTGGCCGGGAAGGCGTCGGTGATGATCGCGGCGGCGTTGGCCAGGAGGAAGGCCGCGCCGATCCCCTGCACGATGCGGAAGACGATCAGATACAGCGCGCCCGACTGCCCCGTCATCCAGTCGATCGTCAGGAAAAGCGAGGCGACCGTGTAGATGACGAAGCCGAGGTTGTACATCTTCACCCGCCCGTACATGTCCCCCAGCCGCCCGAGGCTGACGATCAACACGCTCGAGACGACGAGGAAGCCGAGAATCATCCACAGCAGGTAGAAGCTGTTGGCCGGCTTCAGCGGGTCGAGGTGGATACCGCGGAAGATCGCCGGCATCGCGATCAACGTGATCGAGGCGTCGAGCGTCGCGAGCAGTACGCCGAGCGTCGTGTTCGAGAGCGCGATCCACTTGTACCGATCGTTGCTCGCCGTCTTCTTCATCTATTAATAATTATAAAGGAAAACTACACAGTTTGCCTGCCGACATGTATAGTCCGCCCATGACGCGGACCGTCGACACGACCCTGCTCGCAAGTCGTTTGCGGCTCGTCGTCGGCCATCTGGTGCGCCGGATGCGCGCCGAGCACCGCTTCTCGCTGTCGCAAGGTGCCGTGCTCGGGCGACTCGATCGCGAAGGGCCGCTTTCGATCGGCGCGCTCGCCTCGGCCGAGCGCGTGCGCCCGCAGTCGATGACGCAGACGATCTCCGACATGGAGGCCGACCGGCTCGTCTCGCGCCGGGCCGACCCGAGCGACGGGCGACGCACGCTCGTAGAGCTGACCGAGCAAGGCCTCGGCATCCTCGAAGCCGACCGGCGCCAGCGCGAGGGCTGGCTGGCGCAGGCGATCGAGCAGGACCTCTCCCCCGCCGAGCAGCGGCTGCTCGCCGATGCGCTCGAGCTGATCGAACGGCTCAGCGAGGACTGACGCGCCAGGCCACCGGGCTGACGGGCGACCGGTCGCAGCGATACAACATTGGGTGCGATGGGCCCGGCGCACCAGGACCTACCTGCTGCGAGGCGCGCCAGATGCAGGCGCTGTCGTTCGCCGTGCACATCCCGCTCGTCGTGCTTCGGCATCGCCTTCCCGGCGATGGTGCTGTTCGTGCGAGTGGCTGTACCTGCGCACCGGCGATCGCGCTCTACCGCACGCTCGCGCGGCGCTGGACGCGGATCATGGTCGCGCTGTTCGCCGTCGGCGTGATCACCGGCACGATCCTCAGCTTCGAGATGGGGCTGCTGTGGCCGAACTTCACGGCCACGTTCGGCAGCGTCTTCGGGCTCGGCTTCGCGATCGAGGGCTTCTCGTTCTTCCTCGAGGCGATCTTCATCGGGATCTACGTCTACGGCTGGGACCGCCTGTCGCCGCGCGCGCACTTCTGGCAGCGGCATCCCGATCGTGATCACCGGCTTCACCGGCTCGCTGATGGTGATCGCCGTCAACGCCTGGATGAACCACCCCGGCGGCTTTCGCCTGGTCGGCGGCGAGGCGGTCGACGTCGCACCCGTTGAAGGCGCTGTTCGGCAACACGCTACCTCTGGCACGAGCTCGATCGCACATGTACATCGCCGGCTACATCGTCACCGGCTTCGTCGTCGCCGGGGCCTACGCGGTCGGCCGGCTGCGCGGGCGCTGGGGCCGCTACGAGCGCACGGCGCTGGCGATCCCGCTGACGATCGCCGCGCTGGCCGCGCCGGTGCAGGTGCTCGTCGGCGACTGGGCCGCGCGCGACGTGGCCGAGCAGCAGCCGATCAAGCTCGCCGCGTTCGAGGGCCTGCGCGCACGACGACCAGCGGGCGCGCCCGATGCACATCCTCGGCTGGTACACCGACGGCGAGGTCAAGTACGGGATCGGGATCCCGAAGCTGCTGTCGCTGCTCGCCTTCCACGACCCGAACGCGCAGCGTGCAAGGGCTCGACGCGGTGCCGCGGCCGCCAGCGCCCGCCGGTCAACGTCGTGCGCTTCGCGTTCCAGACGATGGTCGGGATCGGCACGCTGCTGGCGCTGCTCGGCGTGTCGTGCTCTGTCGTGCGCTCGCGGCGGCGAGCGGCTGCCCGAGTCGCGCGTGGTTCTACCGCGCGCGTCGCGCTCGCCGGGCCGCTGTCGGTCGTCGCGCTGATCGCCGGCTGGGTCGACGACCGAGGTCGGGCGCCAGCCGTGGGTCGTCTACCGCGTGATGCGGACCTCGCGAGGCGGTCACCGGCGCCGG
This sequence comes from uncultured Solirubrobacteraceae bacterium, assembly GCA_963717665.1. Taxonomy (GTDB): domain Bacteria; phylum Actinomycetota; class Thermoleophilia; order Solirubrobacterales; family Solirubrobacteraceae; genus Palsa-744. The sequence goes on along the minus strand of OY970348.1, from coordinate 580,946 downwards.
CGGGATCCCGGTCGGCTACGCCGACGCTGGCGCTCGTCTACCTCGGCGTCGCCGTGCGGCGTCGTGTGGATCCTGCGGCGGCTGGCGCGCGCGCCGCTGACCGAGGCGGCCGGACTGACCGATGCCGCCTGCTACGACGCTCCCGATGGTCTTCGTGCTCGCTCGGCCTCGTGCTCTACGTCGTGCTCGGCGGGCGCCGACTTCGGCGCCGGCTTCTGGCAGCTCGCTGGCCGGCCGCGGCGAGCGCGGCGAGCGCGATCCGCGACCACGCCCACGACGCGATGGCGCCGGTGTGGGAGGCCAACCACGTCTGGCTGATCTTCGTGCTGACCGTGATGTGGACGGCCTACCCGGCGGCCTTCGGCTCGATCGCCTCGACGCTGTGCGTGCCGCTGTTCATCGCCGGCGCTCGGGATCATCGTGCGCGGCGCCGCCTACGCGCTGCGCGCCGGCACCGTCGAGCGTGCGCGAGCAGCGGCCGATCGACGCGCGTGTTCGCGCTCTCCTCGATCCTCACGCCGTTCGCGCTCGGCGCCGCGATCGGCGGGATCGCCGCGGGCCGCGTGCCGTCGGCAACGCAGCCGGCGACCTGATCACGAGCTGGCTGAACCCGACCTCGATCCTGATCGGGGCGCTCGCGGTGGCCTTCTCGCGCCTACCTGGCCGCCGTCTACCTGGCCGCCGACGCCGCGCGCCGGGCGACGCGCGAGCTCGGCGACGGCCTTCCGCACGCGGGCGCTCGTGGCGGGCGCGGTCGCCGGCGTCGTCGCCGTCGCCGGGCTCGTCGTGCTGCACGCCGACGCGCACCTGCTCTACCACGAGCCTGCGTCGACGGCGACGGCGCTGCGCGGCCGTGATCGTCTCGGCGCTGGCCGGCCTCGCCACGCTTCGCGCTCGTCGTCGCGCGGCGCTACGAGCCCGCGCGCTACACGCGCCGCGCTCGCCGTCGCCGCCGTCGATCGCCGGCTGGGCGCTCGCGCAGCGTCGCCGTGCTGCTGCCCGGGCTGACCGTCGCAGCAGGCCGCCGCCCCGCACGACACGCTCGTGCGCGGTGATCGTCGCCGTGCTCGGCGGCGGGCTGATCCTGTTCCCGTCGCTCGCGCTGCTGTTCCGGCTCGTGCTGCGCGGGCGGCTCGGCTACGGCGAGGACGGCGGCGACGCGCCGGCGCTCGCCGCGTCCGACGGCGGCGGGCTGACGCAGCTGCTCGCCGTGCCTCCTCGGGGCTGCTCGCGCGCGTCGCCGGCGCCTGCCTGCTGGTCGGCTTCGGCGCTGCTGACCGTCGCCGAAGCCGGCTGGGCGCACGCCATCGGCGTCGTCGCCCTGCTCGGCTTCCTCTGCATCGGCTTCCTCGCGATCGTGCCCGCGCAGCTGGCCGGGCTCGAACGCGAGTAGCGCCCGGACGAGAGCCGCCCGGGCGCAGCGTGATCAGTATTTGTACGGCGCCGGTTCCGGAGTCGTCGTCGTAGTGGTCGTCGTGCCGGGCATTGTCGGGCTCGTGCTCGCGCTGCTCGACGCCGTCACCGCGTGCCACGTGCCGCCGAAGCTTTCGATCCCCTCGCCGTTGACGTCGCCCTTGGCGCTGTCGCCCGAGTAGCGGTAGACCGGCAGGCCGTTGAGCGTGACCTGGAGCGTCCCGTTGCCGCGGTGCAAGAGGCCGAGCTTGCCTTTCACGCCCGAGCCGGCCTTCAGCTTCGTCTTCGCCGACTTGACCGTCAGCGGCGGCCAGTTGGTCAGGCATTCCTTGCTCTTGCACAGCAGGTGCTTGCTCGTCTCGGGGTTCAGCTTGTAGAGAGTGCGGCCCTGGGGATTGACCACGACCGGCTTGCCCAGCATCGAGCTCGCGTTCGAGCTGAGCGTCAGCGAGGAGCCGGCGGCGAGGGCCGTTGCGGCCACTGTGACCGCCGCCACGGCCGCGACCGCGGCGAGGGCCAGCCACGCCCGCGGGCGGCGCTTGGGGGTTTTCTGTCCTGCTCGTGCTGCTCGCGCTTGCTTGGGCATGTGCTCCCTTTCGCTTGGTCGATCCACTGCCCCCTTAGACGCCGCACGCACCGGAAGCTTCCCCGCCGAGGCTCAGGGCTCGGTCCGAATCACGACATCGGCAATGTCAGGCACCCGCTGGCGCAGCTCCTCCTCGAGCTCCGAGGCCAGCCTGTGCGCGGCGGTCAGCGACTCTTCAGGATCGACCTCGAGCGTGAGGAAGACGACGCGCCCGGCATCGGTGGAGAGCAGCTTGACCTCCTCGGGTCCCTCGCCGGTGCGCTCGCGCACGAGCCGTTCGATCTCGCGCGTGGCGTGCATGTCGGCGCTGACGTCGGCGGCACGCTCAGCGAGTGGGCGCTCGAGCGGCTCGAGGTGGGTCTGCACGGCGGCAACCTCGGGGCGCTCGCAGATGGCGCGCTCGACGCGATCGGCGATCTGGGCGGCCTCGCGCAGCTCGAGCTCGGCGGGAAACTTGAGGTGCAGCGAAACGTTGACGCCGCCGGGCTGCTCGAAGATTGTGATGTCGTGGGCCTCGCGCACGAGCGGCTCGGCGAGTGCGCTTGCGAGGATCCGATCGCGCAGGTCGAGGCCACGACGCCGCGGCTCGACGTGGACGACAACGTCGGAGCCGGGCAGCGCTGACTCGACGGCGTCCTCGATCAGATTGGCGGACTGGTGGCCCTCGACGACGGCCTGCCCGGGCGGCACGGTGACGACGACGTCGGCGAAATAGCGCCCGGCGGACTCGCGCAGGCGCAGGCGGCTCAGCTCGATGTCGGCGCCGAGCGCGGCGATCGCGCGCTCGGCAGCCTCACGCGCCTCGACGGGCGTGCGGTCCATCAGCACGTTGGCGTTCTCGCCGATCAGGCGCACGGCGGCGGCGCAGACGATCAGCGCGACGAGCAGCGCGGCTACGGAGTCGCCTTGGGCGAAGCCGGCGTCGACCAGCACGAGGCCGATCAACACGGCGACGGAGGCGGTCATGTCGCCGGCGAAATGAAAGGCGTTGGAGCGCAGCGCGGCGCTCGAGAACTGTCGCGCGGCGCGCAGCGAGACGAGCGTGCGGCTGAGATCGACGACGAGCGCGACTGCGATCACGACGAACTGGAACCAGTGAATGCTGGGCGGGCCGGAGTCGCGCGTGAGGTGGCCGATCGCGGCGACCCCGACGAACAACCCGCCGGCGAGCAGGATGCCGGCCTCGCCGAGCGCCCCAAGGTTCTCGGCGCGGCGGTGGCCGTAGGGGTGCTCGGGGTCGGCGGGGCGCCCGCCGAGGCGCACGGCGAAGAACGTCAGCACGGCGGCGACGACGTCGCCGCTGGACTCGATCCCGGTCGAGATCAAACCGAGGCTACCGGTGGCCAGGCCGACGCCGAGCTTCAGCGCGACGAGCAGCGCGGCGGCGGCGATCGAGACGAGCGTGGTGCACCGCGGGGTGAGCGGCCCTGGACTCTGCCCGCTCTTTGTCATTGATGGGAGATGACGCCCTGTCTGACAGCCCGGGCGGAAGTCGTTCGTGGCGCCCGACGGTCAGGCACCGATCACCAAGGAAAGACCTTGGCCGTGTTTGGTTCGTCAGGTGGTGGGAAACGGATCCATGGCATGGATTATATCGGCCGAGATGCCGACCCGAGGAGTCCTGGCAATGCCGCTTGCGCCATCACCGAGCTCATTTCTCATAGGGCTTCGGGTGTACGACCTTCTTGAGACGCTCGAGCATCGCCTCGATCTCCTCGAAGACCTCTGCGTCCCCCGATTTTACGGCGTCGAGCCACCAACTCGCCTGGCGCCAGAAGTTCCGTGCTTCGAGCTCGACTCTGGTCTTGACGATTCGCTCATCGAGTAGCCCGCGGTTGTACATGCCGGCTATGCCCTCGAGCATGTTCGGATAAGCGGCGATCTGCGCCACCGTCCTGCGATCCTCGAGCAGGGCCGACTGGCTGAGATGCCTGAGACCGCGGGCGAGACGGCACCGGCCACGACCGCGGCGAGCGAGACGAAGGCCACGAGCGCTGAGATGGCTTGGCGTGGTGATGACAAATCGATGCGCATATCGTCTCTGCCGCCCTATGGCAATTCGACGATAGGACCCGCTTCGGTCGTCTTTTTTGCCGCGCCGCGCGTATCGTGGAACCGTGGCTCACGATCACGCCGGACACTCACACGCGGTGCGCGCCGACGCCGACCGCGGCCGCCTGTCCCTGGCGCTGGGCCTGATCCTGGCGTTCATGGCGGCGGAGGTCAGCGTGGGCGTGGTCGCCCACTCGCTGGCGCTGCTCTCAGACGCGGGGCACATGCTCACGGACGCGGCGGCGATCGGCTTCTCGCTGTTTGCGATCACGCTGGCGGCGCGACCGGCGAAGGGCGCGATGACGTTTGGCTTCAAGCGCGCGGAGATCCTCTCGGCGCAGGCCAACGGCGTGACGCTGCTGATCCTGGCGGCGTTCATCGCGTATGAGGGCATCCGCCGCCTGTTCGATCCGCCGGCCGTGCGTGGCTGGCTGATCCTGGCGGTGGCGCTCGTGGGCGTGCTCGTCAACCTCGCGGCGACGTGGACGCTGGCCAAGGCGAACCGCGAAAGCCTCAACATCGAGGGCTCCTTCCAGCACCTGCTGACGGACCTGTGGGCGTTCATCGGCACGGCGGTGGCGGCGATGGTGATCCTGGCGACTCACTTTGAGCGCGCGGACCCGATCGTCTCGCTGCTGATCGCGGCGCTGATGACGCGCTCTGGGGTGATGCTCGTGAAGGCGTCTGCGCGGATCTTCATGGAGGCGGCGCCGGAGGACCTCGACCCGCAGGCGATCGGCCGTGCGCTCGTGGCAGCGCCGGGCGTGGTCGAGGTGCACGACCTGCACGTGTGGGAAATCTCGAGCGGCTTCCCGGCGCTCTCGGCGCACGTGCTGGTCGGCGCGGACTGCAACTGCCACCAGGCGCGGCGCGCGATGGAGGCGATGCTGCATGAGCGCTTCGCGCTCGACCACACGACGCTGCAGGTCGACCACGCAGGCGGCGAGCTGCTCGAGATCGAGCCGGCGACGCACACCGGCGGGACTGCGTGAGCGGTCAATTTTTATTTTGATCAGAACGAACGAGCCGGAGGGAACTGCATGAGCAAAGCTCTGTACACAGCCGAAGCGCACGTCACGGGCGGGCGCAAAGAGGGCCACGGGCGCACGTCGGACGGTGCGCTCGAGGTCGACCTGCGCGTGCCGAAGGAGCTCGGCGGCGAGGAAGACGGCACGAATCCGGAGCAGCTGTTCGCGGTCGGCTACGCGGCGTGCTTCGAGAGCGCGCTGCAAACGGTGTCGCGACGGATGAAGCTCGAGGCGGACGACGTGGCGGTCGACTCGAAGGTCTCGCTGATCACGACCGAGGACCGCGCGTTCACGGTCTCTGTGGAGCTGCACGTGACGCTGCCCTCGATCGAGGACGCCGAGCAGGCGGTCGAGCTCGTGCGCGCGGCGCACAAGGTCTGCCCGTACTCGAACGCGACGCGCGGGAACATCGACGTGCTGCTGACGGCAAACGGGCAGGCGGTCGACTAGCGGCCGAACCTCGGCCGGAGGGGGGCTCGGCGGAGCGGCCGCCGCCAGTTGCGACCACCCCCGCCGAGCTGTTCATCCCCACCCCTCCTCCCCCTCGACGCCGGGCCGCCACAGCCCGGCGCAAGAGCGGTCGGGCCTAGCTCTCGTCGAGCTTGCTCCCGCTCGGCTTGAGCACGTACCAGCTCGCGCCGAACGCCTTTGAGCCCTGCCCGTAAGCGTCACCGGCGTCCTTGTCGTCGTCGTAGAAGTACAGCGGGTGGCCCTTGTAGGTGACCTGTTCGGTGCCGTCGGAGCGCTTGGTCGTGCCGAGGTCGGCGCTGACGGCGCTACCGGCGGCGGTGGGCGCGCCGGAGGTGGTCACGGGCGGCCAGACCTTGGCACAGGGGCCGCTGCAGCTCGACGTCGTCCCCTTGTCGGCCTCGAACATGTACACGGTCAGCTTCTTGGGCCCGGCGGCGAGGATCGTGCCGAGCTTGGCGTGCTTGCTTTCGACACTCACGCCGGGGCCGCTCGCCGCGGTGCTGGTGGTCGATGCGGCCTGGGTGCTCGCTGTGGTCGCGGGCGTGGAGGCGGCGGTCGAGCTGCTGCTGCTCGAGCTCGCTGCTACCGCACCCGGCGAGCAGCGCGGCAACGGCCGCGGCTGCGCCGAGCGCAAGGGAACGTCTCACTGTGGGGCCTCCTGTCGCTGGGGTCGGTGCTTCGTGCTTCAGACCCTCAGACGCCTTCCTGCGGAGAAACTTCCCGCGGGCCACCCTCGCGCGGCCTGTCAGCGCGCTTCAGCGGGCCTGACCGCTGGGGCGGACGAGCACCTCGTTGACGCTGACGTTCGGAGGCTGGCCGATCGCATAGAGGACGGCGCCCGCGATGTCCTCGGCCGTGAGCGGCTCGACTTCGGCGAAGATCTGCTTGATCTGCGCTTGGATCTCGGGCCGGTTGTGGCCGGACAGCTCGGTGGCCACCGCTCCAGGCTCGATCAGCGTGACGCGCAACCCGTAGCGCACGCCCTCCTGGCGCAGCGACTCGGAGAAGGCGCCGATGCCGAACTTGGTCAGGTTGTAGACGCCGGAACCCTCGCGGGCGAAGCGGCCGGCGACGGAGCTGACGTTGACGATGTGCCCGGAGCCCTGCTTGGCCATCAGCGGCAGCGCGGCATGTGTGCAGTAGAGAACGCCGTAGACGTTCGCGTCGATCATTCGGCGCCATTCCTCGGTCGGCGCGTCGAGGATCGGGCCTAGCAGCATCGTGCCGGCGTTGTTGACGAGCACGTCGATCCGGCCGAGCTCGTCGTTGGTGCGCTCGACGAAGGCGCGCGCCTGATCCTCCTCGCCGACATCGGTCTGCACGGCGATCGCCCGCCCGCCCTCGTTCTCGATGCGCTGGGCGAGCGCGACGATTCGCTCGCTGCGCCGCGCGGCCAGGGCGACGGAGGCGCCGGCCTTGGCGCAGGCGAGCGCCGTGGCCTCGCCGATGCCCGAGGAGGCGCCGGTCACGGCTACGACGCGATCGGACAGGTCGATGGCCATTCGCCGAGCTTAGCCCGCTTCGCTCAGTCTCAGGCGGGCATGGCCCGATACGCGCAAGGACGGTCCCAACGGCAACTTTCCAGACGCAGAGCCTTTCGCCCCTCTTGCGGGTTTAGATCCCGGTAGCGCCGCATACTTTCGCGCGGGTGCGGGAAGGTAGTTGCGCAGGGAACGTCGAACGAGACCCCAATACGGGTGTGCCCAGAACATAGTTGACAACGCAACTATCGCGGCGTATAATTCCGACTCCAAGCATCGGATTAGAAGGTTCAAATGCCAGATTCCCCCAGAAGTGCAACTCCAACGATAGAGCGCCCCAAGACCGAGATCACGGCTGAGCACGAGCCGGAGACGGTCGAGGAGGCCCCAAAGGCTGCGCCGGACAGGCTCGACAGCCCGATCGAGAAGCTCGACCTGAGCACGCCCGATTCGTTCATCCCAGAGGCAGTAGACCAGCTGCTGGCGCACTCGCGCCGCTACCCGCTGCTCACGCCGGCCGAAGAGATCGACCTGGCCCAGCGAATCGAGCGCGGCGACCTGCACGCCAAGGAACTGCTCGTCAACTCCAACCTGCGCCTCGTGGCTTCGAACGCCAGGCGCTACCAGAACCAGGGCCTGCCGCTGGGCGATCTCGTCCAGGAGGGCATGCTCGGCCTGATTCGCGCCTCGGAGAAGTTCGACTGGCGCAAGGGCTTCCGCTTCTCCACGTACGCCACCCTGTGGATCCGCCAGGCGATTCAGCGCGGCCTGGAGAACTCGGGGCGCACGATTCGCCTGCCCGTGCACGTCGCTCAGCGCTCGCGCAAGGTCGGCCGGGTCGAGCGCGAGCTGTCGGTCAGGCTCGGGCGTGAGCCGACGATCGAGGAGCTTGCCGAGGAGACCGGCCTGCCGATCGAGCAGGTCGAGGAGGTGCGCCACCAGCGCGCGGCCCTCGTATCGCTCGACCAGCAGATCGGCGAAGACGGCGACACGGCACTCGGCGACCTGCTCCCCTCCGACGCGGAGGCACCAGAGGAGACGGCCTGGGACAACGAGCGCGAGCGGATCGTGCACCGCGCGATCTCCGAGCTGCCCGAGACCGAGCGCACGGTTTTGACGCTGCGCTTCGGCACCGGCCGCGAGGAGCCGCAGACGCTGACGGCGATCGGTAAAAGGCTCGGCTTCTCGGCCGAGCGCGCCTCACAGCTCGAGGCAGCGGGCGCTGAAGAAGCTCGCCGAGTCTCCCGAGCTGGCGGCGCTGCGCGAGGCGGCATAAGCCTGACGCCCGACAGCAGTACTGGTACCGAAGCTCCGTCGAAAGGCGGGGCTTCGGTCTTTAAAGCGTCAGTCGAGCGCGAACACGCGACGGGCGTTGCCGGCGAGGTACAGCTCGCGCGCCTCGCTCGTCGAGCCCGAGCGAGTCCAGCTCGGCCAGCGCGGCCTGCGGCGTGATCATCGGGTAGTTGCTGCCGAACAGGACCTTGCGCGCGCCGCTGCCGGTCTTCATGTAGGCGACGAGCTCGGCGGGTAGCGCTTGCGCGTGTAGGCCGAGGTGTCGATGTAGACGTTCTCGTGCTTGCGCGCGACGGCGATCATCTCCTCGGTCCACGGGTAGCCGATGTGCCCGCCGACGATCACGAGCTCGGGGAAGTCGATCGCGACCTGGTCGATGTAGGGGATCGGGCGGCCGGTCTCCGAGGGGCGCAGCGGGCCGGTGTGGCCGACCTGCGTGCAGAACGGCACGCCGAGCTCGACGCAGGCTGCATACAGCGGGTAGTAGCGGCGATCGGTCGGCGGCGCCTCCCACAGCCAGGGCAACGACCCGCAGGCCCTTGAAGCCGAGCTCGTTCGACGCAGCGGCGCAGCTCGCGCACGGCCTCCATCGGCTTGTCGAGATCGACGGCGGCGAGCCCGGCGAGGCGGTCGGGGTGCTCGGCGACCCAGCCGGCGACCTCGTCGTTGGAGATCAGCGCGCCCTCGCGGGTGCGTGCCAGGCGCTGAGCAGGCCGAAGCTCGACGCCGGCGGCGTCCATCGCGGCGATCGTCACCTCGATCGGCAGCTCCTCCGTCGGGCGTCTGCTGCGCCGGTCCAGCGCCGCAGCGAGTCGAACATCTCGTGCTCGCAGAAGCGCGGCGGTCGGATGCTGCATCCAGGCGTCGATTGTCATGGTCTCTCCCCTCGGTGGCGCAGGCTAATGGATGGCGCCGATCCGGGGTAGTCGTCGGCTAGGCTGGCCGCGCAGCGGCTCGCCAGGACAGCCGCGAAGGTGACAGCAAACACGGGAGGCGATCAACGTGTCCAAGTCGCTATGGGAGCGCACGGTCGATCTGACGGTCGCCGTTGGCGAACGGATCCTCGCGCCGGTCGAGCGCTTCATCGGCAGACGCTCGCTCGTCGGCGACGCGACGTTCTTTCCGCTCGAGCGCTTCCCGTGGCTGGCGCACATCGAGCAGAACTGGGAGGTGATCCGCGAGGAGGCCGAGCGGCTGCTCGAAGACCGCGAGGCGCTGCCCAACTTCCAGGACATCTCGACCGACCAGATCGAGATCACCGACGACGACCGCTGGAAGACGTTCTTCCTCTACGGCTACGGCTTCGAAGCGAAGCTGCGCGTCGAGATGTGCCCGAAGACAGCGGCGCTGATGCGCAAGATCCCGGGCATGACGACGGCGATGTTCTCGATCCTCGCCCCGCGCAAGCACATCCTCGACCACCGCGGCCCCTACAAGGGCGTGGTGCGCTACCACCTCGGCTTGGTCGTGCCCGAGACTCCGAGTCCTGCCGCATCCGCGTCGGTGAGGACTTCCGCCACTGGGAGGCCGGCAGGAGCCTGGTCTTCGACGACACGTACGAGCACGAGGTGTGGAACGACACCGACGAGACGCGGGTAGTGCTGTTCGTCGACGTGCTGCGGCCCCTGCCCGAGCCGGAGGCGACGATCAACCGCTGGATCGTGAAGGCCATCGGGTGGTCGCCGTTCGTGCTGGATGCGAAGCGGAATCAGGAGGCTTGGGAAGGGCAATATCGAGAAGGGCGGAGCGCCGCATGGGCGGCGAGGCGGACGGCAGCCTGACGGCGAAATACGAGTCGAGGGCACTGTATTCGGTCCTAAGTGAGCCGCTTCAACGGTGTTCAAGCCCTAAGTCACGCATTCACTCCCAGGTATTGTTGAGCCTCGCGCACCTCGCCACCGCCAGCGTCGGGCGATGCTCCTTTTTGCGCGTCTCCCCTGGAGTCGACGACAGGCGTCTCGCCGCGGTCAGACTTAAGGTCTTCTGAAACCTCGGCGGTGAATGATGCGTGTAGTCCGCCTGGGAGGGGCTCGTGCGCCAAATTGAGCGTTGCGCCCTGGCTCACCTGTGTGGTCGACTTCTCGACTTCGATACCGCCGAGCTTGAGCTTGAGCACTTGGGGGAGGTAGAATCCGATCGCGGCAAGAACCAGGAGTGACGTGGTCAGCACCGTGTATGAGCTCGAACCTAGATGCTTCGAGAAGCTTTCATCAACGAAGAAACCGATTTGGACGGTCACGAGCACCACGAGCGCACTGATCGCAATCACGAGCGGTGCATATGACTCTGTAAGGCCCGCCGATGAGATCCGCTTGAGCCGTTCGCGGACGCGAGTAGCCCCTCTTTCTGCCATGTGTGCGTTGATCCCGGTTTCTTTCGCGACGACAAAGTCCTCCAGAGCACCTACTAGCTTCTGTCGTGCTGCCGTCGGCGTCCGGCCAAGAACCTCACTCATTTGCGCCTCATAGATCTTGGCGCGCACATAGCCACGTGCATAGTGCAGACCCGCCCAATGGCGAACGCCGAGGCCGGTAGATCCCTCCTGCTTCACGCCGGAGCGAACCGAGGTCGCCAGGACAATCGCCGTCGAGAAGTGGACCTCGGCATCCTCAAGCAGTGTGTCGTCGTTTGACGATTCGGCCTGCTCGAGCAGGATCTCGCCAGCCCCGATCTGGGCGCCGACGTTGCCAGGGGCGATCCGGATCACATCCGAGTAGATATCCAGCGACGCTTCGAGACGGTCTAGCCGTGCGTATGCGTCGGCGAGATGACAGCGAAGCGTCAGATTGTCGGCGTCGCGCCTCAAAGCGAGCTCGAACTGCTCGATTCCGAGCGCGTGTTCCGAACGTTTCACCATGACCATTCCAAGTCCCGCAAACGCGACAGGCGATGCAGGCTCCAACTCCGTAGCCTCCCGAAAGAGGCTCTCGGCGGCGTCGAGATCGTCCATACGGAAGTGGAGCTGGGCTAGGGCGATGACGGTGCCCGCAGTGCGCGCAGCGCTCAGTCGGCGCTCGAGCAATGACACCGCCTTTCGGTATGCGTCGTTTGCCTGCCATCTACGTCGGGGCGCGTCCTCAACGCATTCCTCACACCACTCAAGATAGAGTTCGACGAGCTTAGCCCAGCCGCTCGCTTGGCGAGGGCGAGCCGCGACGAAGTCCTTGAAGACCTTCTCGGCGTCGCTGAAACGTTCAAGCCAAAGGAGCGCGGTACCGTAGGCGAGCCATCGTGCGTCGCCGCGACCGCCACTCAGCTTGTCCAATGTCGTCTTGTCGCAGCTTACGAGCAGACGCAACTCTGTCCAAGCCTGGGTGTAATTGCCCTGAGCTGCAAGTACGGTAGAGATCGCATTCGTGGCGTAAATGGCGAGAGCCTCAGACCCCTTCGCGGCACAACGAAAGCTCGCGATCGCCTCGCCATAACTCTTGAGCACGGCTAGTGAAGCGCCGGCGAAGAAATGAAGCACCGCTGCTTCGACCGATTTCTCCTTGCCTACCTCGGCAAGTATGCGTAGGCCCTCTTCACAGTACTGGAGCGCCTCGTCCGGCTCATATATCGCGAGACTGGCTCGCGCCGCCGAGATGCGTGTGCGGTACTTGATCCGCGAGGTACTGCTGAACCGTCGCTCAAGCGCCATGGCTTCCCGATACGCTCCAAGCGACTCCGTAAACCGCTCGAGCCCAGCGAAGGCCGCACCGATATCGAGCAGATGATCGATCGACTCTGGCTGGAGCTCTCTTGCTCTCTTCAGCTTCTCGAGTGCTTGCTCGTAATCTTCCTTAGCGAGGCATGCACGACCCCAACCACTCCAAGCACTCTCGCTGTCACCGTCGAGCTCCTCGGCCACATACTGGAACCGATCCGCAGCTTCCTGGGGGAGGTCGAGCGCCAGCAGCGCGTTACCGGAGCCCAAGTACGCGGCGATCTGGCGACCGTCGAGCTCGAGAGCTCGCTCAAAGCGCCACCGTGCCTGCTCGGGCATCGACATGCCGAATAGGAGGCTTCCCCAGGCGACTAGGAGGCTGACATCATCTCCGACGGCGGCTGCAGCCTGTTCGTAGACGGTGAGAGCGGCCTCTGGACGCCGGTCAGCGATAAGCGCATCTGCCCACCCAAGGAAGAGCGCGGCCTGAGGACGGACCTCCTTCGCGGCCTCCTCAAAAGCTGAAGCTGCTCGCGCGTACTCTCCCTGCTCAAGCAGACTCTTTGCTCTGGTGAAGCTCGACTTCTTCCCGGCGACCAAATCGCCCCCCTGGGCAGTATGCTCTCGTCAGCCAGCACGAACTGTATAGACAGTTGACTTACTACGAGTGAACGCCGACCCGATACCCCAGCAGGACGTTATAAGCCGCCTCGGAGCGAAGATTCCACCTGGCTGGCTCTGGAAGGAGTCCCTGAGCCTTCTTGCGGAAGATGGCAGCGCAAACGTGATCTTCTCCAGCGAGCCGCTTGACACAGACGTGACTCTCGACCGCTATGTCGAGGCGCAGGGTGGCCAGCTTGCCGAGTTTGAAGGTTATCGTGAAATCGCGGTTGAGGAGACACGGACGATGGGCGGTCGCCGTGGCGTTCTGCGACGATTCGAATGGAGCCCTCCGGACGGCAACCCCGTTACCCAGATTCAGATTTATTGTGTTGAGAACCTTCGCGGCTACACCGCGACCGCTACTACGACCACGGTGGGCTTCAAGACTGTCGAACCAGCGCTTGTGGAGATCCTGGAGAGCTTGATCCTCGACTGGTCGTCGGCGCAGCTAGCCGAGACTTCTTTGAGTGCTCAAGCGGCCAGCGCAGGCTAATCGATGTGAGCAGGGAAGGCTTCAGACCCCCGAAACGTCCAACCCCGTTCCCTGCAGCAACTTGTTCGCTTCCGCATTCAGCACCGTGAACTCCCCCGTCACGATCAGCACCCCAAGCACGATCATCACAGCCCCGCCGATCCCGATGATCACGGGAAAGTGCCGCTTGACGACGGCCAGTGCCCCGGTCATTCGCTCGAACGCCACGGCGATCAGCAGGAACGGGATCGCCAGCCCGAGCGAGTAGAACGCGAGCAGCAGCGCGCCGTGCGCGGCAGAGCTCGACACGGCGGCCTGCGTGAGGATCGCCCCAAGCGTGATGCTCGTGCAAGGCGTCCAAGCGATCGCAAACGCGGCTCCCGCCATCAGCGGTCCCCCCTTCCCGGCCAGCCGCAGCAGCGTCTCGGAGTGCCACTCGCGGCTGAGCATGCCGATGAACGGGCTCGCCAGGAAGACCACGCCGAGTGCGATGATCACGGCGCCGCCGACGTGGTTGAGCAGCTGTTTGTGTTCGTTCAGCGTCGAGCCGATCGCCGTCGCCGAGAGGCCGAGCAGGATGAAGATCGCCGAGAAGCTCGCGATGAACAACAGGCTCGGTACGAGCACGCGGCGCATGCCCACGCCCGCCTTCAGGTCGTTCGGCGTGACGCCTATCACCGTCGAGAGATAGCCCGGCACGAGCGGCAGCACGCACGGCGAGAGGAACGAGACGAAGCCGGCGGCCAGCGCCAGCGGGATGCCGACGCCCGTGGCCGTATCGGCGCTAGAAGCGAGGATCAAGGCGGGGTGGATCATGGGCTGGGCCCGGCGACGGGCTAGGTGAAGGATGGCGCATCGCGAGGCGCAGCTCGGCCACTTCGCGTTCCAGGCGCTCGACGCGCTCGCGCAGCTCCTGCAGCTCCGCGGCCTCGGGCCTCGGGTTCTCTGCAGGGGCCGACGCAGGCGGACTGGGAGCCGTCGAGGCCGAAACGGCCGACCCACCACCGTTGATGCCCGTTTGCCGTGCTTCGTCTGCCGGCGCAGCAGCAGCGACCGTCGCCTCTTCCTCCTCCCCACCCTCCAGCAGCTGCTCGTAGCGCTCCTCCTTCTGCCCCGGGCGCCGGTCGAGCCGCATGACCAGCTCGCGGCCGATCAGCCGATCCAGCGTCTCGTGCACGCCATCCAGCCCAGCGAAGGGATGCATCCGCTCGGTGCGCTGCTTCAGCTCGCCCGGCGTCTGCGCGCCGCGCAGCATCAGCACGGTCATCACCGCGCGCTCGCCCTCGTCGAGCGGCAGCACTTCTTCGAGCAGGTGGCGGTACTTCGCGGCGCGGCTGCCGCTGGCGAAGCGCACCAGGCGCCGGCGCTCGAGCCGGTGCAGCGCGTCGCGGATCGTCGCCTCGTCGTAGGCGACGACCGGGTCGCGATTGGTCGACTGGTTGCACGCCAGCCGCAGCGCGTTCAGCGACAGCGGGTACTGCTCGGGCGTCGTGCGCTGCTTTTCCAAGAGGCAACCGAGCACGCGCGTCTCGGCGGCGGAGAGGCCCGACATGCCGGCAAAAGCTGGATCCATCGCCGCTGAGCCTAGAACAACAACGTCGATGGGCCGGTCACGACAACCGGGCCTTCCGGCTCGCAACGACGACCCCGGCATGCCAGCCGGGCGCGCGTCCTCCCGCGGGCGGCCTGATCGATGCCGCGTTGATCCCGCTGCGCGCCAGCACCCAGGCGATCACGGCGTTGGAGTTCCACATCTCCCCCGCCCCGAGCTCGTCGCGTCCCCATACGGGCGTCGGCACCTGCTTGACCTGCTCGAGCACGCGTCGCGCGCAGGCCTCCTCATGGCTCAGCCGCACCGGGCTCTGCACAGCCTCGGCGACGTCTGGAATGGAGCCGTCGCGCCACAGGCGGATCTCGTAGCTGAAGATCCGCAGTCGGCCAGCCCACCGAGAGCCCACGGCACCTTGCGCGACGACGCCGCGCCGATCGCCCCCGAGGTCCGAAACCGGCGTCTGCTCGACGACGAACGTCGCCCCGTCCACCTGTACTTGCAGGGCCGAGTGATAGAGGTCGCGCGGCCGGCGCCGTTGCAATCTTGCCGCCAGCGCCTCGTAGGCGCGGCCGTTGAACTTGACGAAGTGTCCCCCGGCTCCGAGCGGCAGCCAGTACAGCTCGACGCAGGCCATCCCGGCGGTGTCGGCGCGAGTCACATGGTGCTCCTCTTCTGTCGCCGGCATAGGACCCAAGCTATCGCCACCGCTACCCTCGATCAATGAGCAGCCAGCCCTTTTCTCAGGGCCGCTCGGGTGACGGACGCCACTCGCCGCGGCCGCAGCTCCGGCCCGAGGACATCCCTTCGACGCCGGTCTCGCTGCGTCGCGTGGCCCGCCTGTTCGGGCCCTATCGACCGCGACTGAGCCTGCTGCTCGGGCTGATCTTCGTCTCGGCGGGGCTCGGCGTGATCAGCCCGTTCCTGCTGCGGGAATTCATCAACAAGGCCTACCCGCAGCACGACACGACGTTGGTGATCGAGCTCGTCTCGGGGATGATCGCGCTGTCGATCATCACGAGCGTGATCGGCGTCGCGCAGACGTGGATCTCCAACCAGGTCGGCCAGCGCGTGATGCACGATCTGCGCGCTGCCGTCTACTCGCACCTGCAGCGCATGTCGCTCGCCTTCTTCACGCACACGCGCACGGGCGAGGTGCAGTCGCGCATCGCCAACGACATCGGCGGCGTCGACAGCGTCGTCACCTCGACTGCGACCTCGATCGTCCAGAACGTCACGACGGTGATGGCGACGGTCGTCGCGATGGTGCTGCTCGACTGGCGCCTGGCCGCGTTCTCGCTCGTCCTGCTCCCGTTCTTCGTGTGGCTGACCCGCCGTGTCGGCGAGGAGCGCCGGCGCATCCAGTCGGTCAGGCAGAGCCGCCTGGCCGACATGTCGACGCTCGTCGAGGAGTCGCTGTCGGTCTCGGGCATCCTGCTCGGCAAGACGATGGGCCGCTCGCCCGAGCTCGTGCGCCGCTTCAGCGGCGAGTCGGGTGAGCTCGCCGAGCTCGAGGTGCGCGCGCGGATGGCCGGGCGCTGGCGCATGGCCTCGGTGCAGATGAGCTTCGCGATCATGCCGGCGCTCGTGTACCTGTTCTCCGGCGTCGACCACGGCTCGGGTGGCAACGCGATCTCGATCGGCACGGTCGTCGCCTTCACGACGCTGCAGACGCGCCTGCTGTTCCCGATTCAGTCGCTGCTCTCGGTCGGCCTCGAAGTCCAGACCTCGCTGGCGCTGTTCGGCCGGATCTTCGAGTACCTCGACCTGCCGGTCGACATCGTCGAGCGCCCGGATGCGCGGGCGATCGACGACGTGCGCGGCGATGTGCGCCTGCAGGACGTCTGGTTTCGCTACGCCTCTGACTCGCCGTGGACCCTGTCGGCGATCTCGGCCGAGATTCCGGCCGGCAGCACGACGGCCCTGGTCGGTGAGACGGGCTCGGGCAAGACGACGCTCGCATATCTCGTCGCGCGCCTGTACGAGCCCGAGCGCGGGGGCGTCAGCATCGACGGCGTCGACATCCGCGACATGACGCTCGCCTCGCTGGCGTCGACGGTCGGGCTCGTCTCTCAAGAGACCTACCTGTTCCACGCCTCGATCCGCGAGAACCTGCGCTTCGCCTGCCCCGACGCCACGAACGAGCAGATCGAAGACGCAGCCCGCGCGGCGCAGATCCACGAGCTGATCGCTTCGCTTCCGGACGGCTATGACACACCGGTAGGCGAGCGCGGCTACCGCTTCTCGGGCGGGGAGAAGCAGCGCATGGCGATTGCGCGCACGGTGCTGCGAAACCCGCCGGTGCTGATCCTCGACGAGGCGACCTCGGCGCTTGACAACGAGACAGAGCGCGCCGTGCAGCACGCGCTCGACGAGCTCGCGCGCGGGCGCACGACGATCGCGATCGCCCACCGCCTCTCGACGATTCGCGACGCCGACCAGATCCTCGTGCTCGACGCCGGTCAGATCGTCGAGCGTGGCACGCATGAGGAGCTCGTCGAGCTCGGCGGGCGCTATGCGGAGCTGTTGCGCGGTGTCGACGTCGCCGTGGCTACGCCGTAGCGTCGATGTTCAGGCGCACGTAGTCGACGACGACCGGCTCGCCCAGCTCGGCCAGCACGTCGTCGATGAACGGCTCGCGCAGCTCGGACGGCAGGTGCTGGTAGTGCGGCCCGAGCACGATCGTCGAGAGGAACTCGCGCGGCTCCTCGGGCTCCTTCGGCGCCGGTGCAAGCCAGCACTCGGCCTCGGCGAAGCCGGCGTCGAGCAGCCGCTGCCGCGTCTCCTCAGGCCCGGCGTAATTCCACGGCTGCCGGAAGTCGCCGAAGTGCGCGGCGTAGGGCTCGCGCGCGAGCACGTCGCCGGCATGCCCGCGCAGCACGTCGATGTTGCCACGGCCGCCGCACTGCGCGATGAGCCGCCCGCCTGGGCGCAGCACGCCCCGCAGTCGCGCAAACAGGGCATCGTGATCGAGGATCCAGTGAAACGTGGCCGTCGAGAGGATCGCGTCGAGCGGCTCGCTCAGGCCGAGTGAGCCAAGCTCGAGCTCGAGCAGGTCGATCTGGTGCACGTCGGCACCGGGCAGCCGTTCGCGCGCGGCGGCGACCATCGACGCGGAGGCGTCTGCAGCGACGACATGCCCCTCGGGCAGCCGCTCGATCAGTGCCTGCGTGATCCGCCCCGAGCCGCAGCCCGCGTCGAGCACCGTCTCATCGCCGGCCAGCTCCAGGCGCGAGAGCACGGCCAGGCCGAGCGCCTCCATCGGACCGGAGATCCGGTCATAGCTGCTGCCGTCCCATGTGCGCGTCTCTGGCATACGGTTGTACGTTATCACGTATATAAATAATTAAGACGAAGACGGCGAGGCGAGCTCGGCGATCACGCGAGACAGCTGACCGCCCTGCCAGGCGATCGGCGAGCGCGCCGGCTCTGCGGCATCCTCGACGACCAGCCGCGCCCCGGGGATCGTGGCCGCGTAGCGCTCGGCCACGGCCAGCGGATGTCCCGGATCGGCCCCGTCGCGACTGCCGACGACGACCGTCGGCATACGCAGCGCGCCCAGCTGCTCGATCCGCTCGAAAGGATGCGAGCGCGGCACGGCTTCCAGCGCATCGGCGACCGCGAGCGGGTGCTCGTGCGCGGACAGGCGCTGGCGCAGCACGGTCTCGACGTTCGCGCGCCAGGACTCGGGCACCTCGTCCAGGTCGTAGGCCGCGACAAAGCCCTCGACGCCGCCCTCGCGCAGCCCTCGCGCGAGCGCGTCCCAGCGGGCGAGCTCGCTCTGCTCGCGCGGATCGCCGGGGTCGAAGGACGGCGTGATCAGCACGAGCCCGGCGACGCGCTCGGGCGCCGACAGTGCGAGCGCCAGCGCCGTGTGCGCACCCATCGAGGCGCCGGCCAGCACCGCCCGCTCGAGGCCAAGCTCGTCGAGCACGGCGACGAGGTCCGCCGCAAGCAGCTCATAGCCGTAGGCCTGCGGCTCGGGCGCCGGCGATGAGCGCCCGTGCCCGCGCGCGTCGTAGGAGACGACGAGATGGCCCGAGCGCTGCAGCGCGCGCGAGCCCATCACGACGTAGCGGCGCGTGGCGGTGAGGCCGTGCAGCAGCACGATCGGCGTGCCTTCGCCGGCCCGCTCGCCGGACAGCGTCACGCCGCCGGCGTCGATGCTGAGCGCTGTCTCGGAGCCGGGCACGCTCCGAGGTCTAGCAGCGCCGGGGATCAGCTGTAGGTGAAGTGATCCGCCGCGGTCTTCGCGCTGGAGGCTTTGTTCGCGGTCGCTTTCACATCGACCACGCCCGCAGCGCGCGCTTTGGGCACGACCATCGTGCATTCGGTCGTCGACGGGCAGTCGACCGCGCTCGCTGTCCCGGACCCGAACTTGAACGCGGTCACGCCGGCACCCACCGCGAACCCGGTCCCGGTCACGGTGACGGTCTCGCCACCCGCTTTGCTGCCGCTGCTCGGCGTCACGCCGCCGACGGAAGGCACTACCTTGAAGGCGTCGGCCCTCGCCCCGGTTTCGCTCGTGCCGCCGTTCGTAGTGACCGTCACGTATACGGTGCCCGCTTCGAGGCCCGACGGCGAGACGGCGGACAAGTTCCCGTGCGAGTCGAATTTGAAGGCCGCTTCGAGCGGGCCGAACTTGACGGCTTTGATTTTCCCGAACGGAGCGCCGTACCCGTTTGCGGAGATTTTCACGGTCGTGCCGCCGCTCGCGGGGCCCTTGTGCGGAGAGATCTTTTCGACCGCCGGCCGCGCCACATAGGTGAATTCGATCCACCGCGGGCTGGCCCCGGCGGGTGTGATCACCTGCGGCTCGACTTCACCGGCGCCCGCCGGCGTCACGGCGGTGATCTGAGTCGGCGAGTCAATGCTGAACGAGGGCGCGTCGGACGTGCCGAAGCGCACCGCGGTGGCTTCCGAGAAGTTCGAGCCGGTGATCGTCACGGTCGTGCCGCCCGTCTTCGGCCCAGCTTCCGGGGTCAAGCTTTCGATTTCCGGGCACGGCAGCATGCCCGTCACGCCGTATACGAAGTTCGCGAGGTTGCCGGCTGAGATCCCGCCGGCTTCCACGAGTCCGCACATCGCAACGGGCGTTGTGCTCTTGGAGCCCGATCCGGGCTCGCCGATCCCGAGCTGGCCCCATTCGTCGCCGCCCCAGGCCATGACCCGCGCGCTCGCGAGCAGGGCCAGCGAGGAGAATTCGCCGGCCGAGATCGCGGTCGCTTCGCTCAGTCCTTTGACGACCTGGGGGGTCCACGAGAAGGTGCCTTTGCCCGATGTGCCGTTGCCGAGCTGGCCCAATTCGCCGGCGCCCCACGCCATCGCCGTGCCGTCGCCCAGCAGCGCGAGGCTGAAGTAGCCGCCGGCCGAGATCGCCGCGACGCCGCTCGTCAGGTCTTTGACCTGGACTGGGGTCGAGCTGTCGATCGTCGTCGCGTTCCCGAGCTGGCCGTGCGCGCCGTTGCCCCACGCCATTACGGCGCCGCCGCTCGTCAGCGCGAGGCTGTGCTCGCCGCCGGCGGCGATCGCGACGATGCCGCTCAGGCCGGTCACCGGAACGGGCGTATGGCTGTCTTCGCTCGAGCCGTTGCCGACCTGGCCGTGCACGTTGCTGCCCCAGCCGACGACTTCTCCGTTGCTCAGCAGCGCCAGGCTGTGCGCTTCGCCGGCGGCGATCGCGACGACGCCGCTGAGGCCGCTGACGGGCACGGCCGTCGAGCGCTTTTCGGTCGTCCCATCGCCGAGCTGCCCGTGGTTGTTTTCACCCCAGGCCATCACCGTGCCATCGGCGAGCAAAGCGAGGCAGCTCTTGCCGTAGGCCGAGATCGCCGTCACTTCGCTGAGGCCGCTGACGGGCGTCGGCACGAGGCTGTTTTCGTGCGTGCCGTTGCCGAGCTGGCCGACATCGTTTCGCCCCCAGGCCATCACGGTGCCGTCGCCGAGCAACGCGAGAGCTCCCGCGCGATGCCCGTCGACACTCGTGACATCGCTGAGGCCGCTGACGGGCGTCAGCAGGCTGCTGAAATCGGTTGTGCCGTTGCCGAGCTGACCGCTGTTCTCGTTTTCGCCGGCGGCCATCACGCTGCCCGTGACCGCCGAGGCAAGCGCCGCGTGCGAGCAGATCAGCGCACATGCCCCGACCACGCCCAGCGCGATGCTCCTGGCCCGCGTCATTCCCACCCCACCAAGTCGCCCCATGCCCGCCCCCTCCTTGACTGCGCCGCTTGCCCTCCCGCCCCACACCGGCGTTCCGCCCGGTCGATCCTACATTGATTGGTCAAACAGACGCAAGCGTCTTTATCGGTCAACAGCAACGAACGATCGTCTCGCCGAACGGTGCGTCCCGGCAAGTGCCCCCGCCACGCCAGCGTGCGTGTGAACTAGGCGGGAACGGCGGCGTGCGCCCGCACGAGCTCGGCCGAGCGCTCGGGGCGCTCCCAGAAGAACAGGTGGCCGACGTCGTCGAAGATCTCCAGCTGCGAGCCGGGGAGGCGCGAGGCGATCAGGTGGCCGTTCTGCACCGGCAGCAGCTCGTCTGCCGTGCCGTGGATCACGAGCGTCGGCAGTTCGGCCAGCTCGGGCAGGCGCTCATATGTGTCGTGCGCCGCGCACGCCTGCAGCTGCTGCATGATCACGGCCACCGATACGGCCCTGCGCATGCCGATCTCGAGAAAGCGTCCATAGGCGTCGGCGTCGGCGGCCATCGCCGGCGAGACGTTGATCTCCCAGCCCGCGCGCAGCGCCTGCTCGCGATCGCCCGAGGCCATCCCGGCCTGCAGCTTGCGAACCGTCGATTCGGGCGCGAGCGCGCTGCCCGGGCCGCCGCAGTAGGTGCAGCCGAGCGTCAGCGTGCGGATCAGCTCGCCGTTGTTCAGCGCCAGCTCCTGGGCGATCATGCCGCCCATCGAGATGCCCATCACGTGCGCCGAGTCGAGCTCCAGTGCGGCGAGCAGCCCGGCGGCGTCGTCGGCCATCCCGCGCGTCGTGACCGGACCGGCCAGCGGCGTGCTCGCGCCGACGCCGCGGTGGTCGTAGGCGATCACGTCGAAGTCGGCGCGCAGTAGCTCGAGGAACGGTTCGGACCAGTGCAGCGCCGTGCCGCTCATGCCCATGATCAACAGCAGCGGCGGCCCCGAGGAGTTGCCGCTGCGTTCGTAGTCGAGCTCGATCTCGCCGACGGCGACGACGGTCATGCCGGGATCCTAGACGGGAAGCGCCATCTGCGTGATCGCGTCGTCTCCATCGCCCGACCCGGCGATGCCCTGGCCGGTGTCCCCCGCGCTGCCCCCAGCGACGCCGTCAGCGCCCTCGCCGTGCGTCAATCCGGCCACGCGCACGCCGAGCAGCCGCACGGGGCGCTGCGGCGCGTTCTCCTCGAGCAGCTTCAGCGCGACCGCCGCGACCGTCTCGTACTCACACGTCGGCTGCTTGATCGAGCGGGCGCGCGTGATCGTCGTCCAGTCGTCGAGGCGCACCTTGATCCCGATCGTGCGCCCGCGCCGCCCGTGCGTGGTGAGGCTCTCGCACAACGCGCTCGTCATCTTCAACAGCGACTCGCTCAGCTGGGCGAAGTCGCGCACGTCGTAGTCGAACGTGCGCTCGCGCGACTCCGAGACGACTTTGCGCGCCGCGCCGAGGACGCCGTCGCTTTCGAAGCACGCACGGCGCTGCAGCTGGCGCCCGAGGTTCGGCCCGAAGCGCACCACGAGCTGCTCCTGCGGCGCCGCTGCGACGGCCGCGAGCGTGTGCAGGCCGAGCTCGGCCAGCCGCGCCGCCGTCTTCGGCCCGATTCCGGGGATCAGTCCGGGCGGGGACTGCGCGAAGCGCTCGCACGCCTGCTCGCGCGTGAGCACGACGAAGCCCGCCGGCTTCTCCGCGTCCGAGGCGACCTTCGCGACCAGCTTGTTCGGGCCGATCCCGACCGAGCACGTCAACTGCGTGGCGCGCTTGATCTCCGCGATCAGCCTGCGCATCGCGGCGTTCGGCGAATGCAGCCCGGTCAGGTCGAGATATGCCTCGTCGAGCCCCACGACCTCGACTCGCTCCACGTGCGCGCGCACGAGGTCCATCACTTTGCGCGAGACGGCGCGGTAGGTCGGGAAGTCCGGCGGCAGGAACACCGCCTGCGGGCACAGCCTGCGTGCCCGCGAGGCCGGGATCGCCGAGCCGACGCCGTACTTGCGCGCCTCGTAGCTCGCCGTCGTCACGACCGCGCGCGGACCCGTGCCGGAGACGACGACCGGCAGGCCGCGCAGCTCCGGCCGGCGGGTCAGCTCGATCGAGACGTAGAAGGCGTCTGCATCGAGGTGCGCGATGCGCTGGCTCGAGTCCTCGGCGGTCATCAACTGATCAAAAATACTCTCGCTCCCGGCGCGCAGATCCACCGCGTCTCCGCGGATCAAGCGGTGAGACACACCGGATTGCGTGTCGCAGTTCCGTCGAGTGCGCTCCTTGGATACGCTTGCGGCGATGGACCTGACCTTCAGCGAGAGCGAGATCGCGTTCCGCGACGAGCTGCGCGCGTGGCTCGCCGGCAACCAGCCCGGCGCCGAGCCGCGACGGCGACGAGGACGCGCACTACGCCTGGCGCCGCGACTGGCAGCGCCGGCTCTACGACGGCGGCTGGGCCGCCGTCCACTGGCCGGCCGAGTACGGCGGCCGCGGCGCGACGCTGACGCGAGTCGGCGATCTTCTTCGAGGAGCTCGGCCGCGCGCGCGCGCCGCTGCCGGCCAACGTGCTCGGCCTGCTGCTCGGCGGCCCGACGATGATGGTCTGGGGCACCGACGAGCAGAAGGAGCGCTACCTCGCCCCGATCCTCTCCGCCGAGGAGATCTGGTGCCAGGGCTTCTCCGAGCCCGACGCCGGCTCGGACCTCGCCGCGCTGAAGACGCGCGCCGTCAAGGACGGCGACGACTGGGTCGTCACCGGTCAGAAGGTCTGGACCAGCGGCGCGCAGTACTCGAAGTGGTGCATGCTCGTCGCGCGCACCGACTCCGACGCGCCCAAGCACAAGGGCCTCACCTACTTCCTGATGGACATGGAGCAGGACGCCGTCCAGGTCCGCCCGCTGCGCCAGATCACCGGCGAGGCGGAGTTCAACGAGCTGTTCATCGAGGAGGCGCGGATCCCCGACGAGAACGTGCTCGGCGGCGTCGGCAACGGCTGGAAGGTCGCGCTGACGACGCTGATGAACGAGCGCGCCGGCCTCGCGCTTCTTCCTGCAGGTGCGCCTGCGCCAGCTGCTCGACGACGCTGATCGAGGAGGCCGCCGAGCGCGGGCTGCTCGACGACCCGCGTCGTCGCCGACGCGGCTCGGCGAGCTGCACGTGCGCGGCGAGGTCGCTCCGGCTGACCGCCTACCGCGGGCTGACCGCGATCGAGAAGTACGGCCAGCCCGGCCCCGAGGGCTCGCTGACGAAGTGGATGTGGTCGGAGACCAACCAGCAGCTCGACGCAGCTCGCCGCCGACCTCGCTCGGCCCCGAGGCGCTGACCGACCGGCACGCCGCTGGGGCTACGAGCTGCTGCGCGCCCGCGGCAACTCGATCGAGGGCGGCACCACCGAGATCCTCAAGAACATCGTCGCCGAGCGCGTGCTCGGCCTGCCCGCGCGCTGAAGGTGGCCGCCGATGGACTTCGACTTGACCGACGACCAGCGCGAGATCAAGCGCACCGCGCGCGACCTGCTCGGCGACGCGCTCGACGCTCGGCGCGCGTGCGCGAGGCCGCCGAGGCGCGCCGCTACGACGACGGCGCTGTGGAGGGAGCTGCGCGAGCTCGGCTGGCCCGGCATCGCGGTCGCCGAGGAGCACGGCGGCCAGGGGCTCGGCGCGGTCGAGCTCGCGATCCTGCTGCGAGGAGCTCGGCTACGCCGTGCGCGCGCGACGCCGTTCCTGGCGACCGCGCTCGCCGGCGCCGGCGATCGCAGCACGCCGGCATCGACGAGCAGCGCGAGCGCTGGCTGCCGGGCCTCGCCTCCGGCGAGCTGACCGGCGCGCTCGGCGCGCGCGCGACGGCTCGGCGGCTCGTGACGGCGCGCCGGCGCCGACGTGATCGTGCTCGTCGAGCGACGGCGGCGCGCGCGCTGCTCGCCGCGCGCCGACGCCGACGTCGACGCCGGTCGAGGCGATCGACCCGACGCGCCGGCCGCGCGCGTGACGGCCGGCGGCCGGGCGAGCCGCTGCCGGCGACGGCGCCGTCGGCCTCGGCCGCGCGCTGATCGCGTCGCGGCCGAGCTCGTCGGCGTCTGCCAGCGCGCGCTCGACGATGACGGTCGACTACGTCAAGGAGCGCAAGCAGTTCGGCGTGCCGGTCGGCTCCTTCCAGGCCGTCTCGCACCGCTGCGCGCAGATGCTGCTGCGACACCGAGAGCGCGCGCTCGACGGCCTACTTCGCCGCCTGGGCGGCCGACGCCGACCCCGAGCGCCTCGCCGAGGCGGCCGCGCTGGCCAAGGCCGCGGCCTCCGACGCCGGGCCGCGAGGTGACCGCCGCCGCGATCCAGGCGCACGGCGGCATCGGCTTCACCTGGGAGGCCGACGTGCACTGGCTCTACAAGCGCGCGCAGATCGACGCCGCGCTGCTCGGCGGCGCCAAGCGCCACCGCGCGCAGATCGCCGCGATCCTGGCCGACAAGGTCAGTGCCTCCGCCGCCGCCTGAGCTGCGCGAGCGCCGCGAGGCGATCGTGCGCGAGCACATGGCCTCGGAGAACGTGCACGACTTCGACACGACGATCGGCACGTTCGGCCATCCGCGCTACGAGCTGATCGCGACCGGCGAGGTCTACGACGGCGAGGACGCCGTGCGCGGCTACTACGCCGAGAGCCGCACGGCCTTCCCCGACCAGCGCAACGAAGTGCTCGAGTTGCACCATGCCGACGACACCGTGATCGTCGAGTTCCTGCTGCTCGGCACCCACCTCGGCCCGTTGCGCGCGCTGCCCCCCACCGGGCGCTCCTTCACCTGCCGCATGACCGCCCTGTTCGTGTTCGACGGCGACCGCCTCGTCAACGAGCGCGTGTACTTCGACCAGAACACGATCCTGCGCCAGCTCGGGCTCGCCCACGACCCAGCCTCGCCGGCGGGACGGCTCGCACTGGTGCTCACCCACCCTTTGACGATCGCCCGCGCCCTGCTGGGTGCGCGCCGTCGGCGGCAGACTTAGAGACGAGAACGCGGACCGCGTTCGGGCGCAGGGCGTGTACGCTCGATGAACCGCGGTGAAAGGAGTGGAAATGTCTGAAGTGGTGCTCAAAGAGGTACACGACGACGGCGTAGCCGTGCTCACGCTCAACCGGCCCGATCGACTGAATGCATGGACGGGCGAGCTCGAGCAGCAGTACTTCGGCGCGCTGCGGGAGTGCACGGCTTCCGAGCAGGTTCGCGTGATCGTCGTGACCGGCGCCGGACGTGGCTTCTGCGCCGGGGCCGACATGCAGTCGCTGCAGGAGATCGGCGGGGCGGTGAGTGGAGCAGGTAGCGAGAACGGCGCCGCAAGTACAAACGGCGCGGCCGCGGGCGCTGACGCCGACGCGCAAGCCGCTGCGCAAGAGCAGACCCCGCAGACCTTCACGCTCGGCGTGCCCAAGCCCGTGATCGCCGCGATCAATGGACCCTGCGCGGGTATCGGCCTCGTGCTCGCGCTGATGTGCGACGTCCGTTTCGTCGCCGAGAACGCCAAGTTGACGACGGCCTTCGCGCGCCGCGGCCTCGTCGCCGAGCACGGCATCTCCTGGATCCTGCCCCGCCTCGTCGGTCCCGCGCGGGCGCTCGACCTGCTGCTGTCCGGTCGCGTCGTGCTCGGGCGCGAGGCCGTCGAGCTGGGCCTCTGCAATCGCGCCACGCCCACCGAGACCGTGCTCGAGGAGACGCTCGCTTACGCGCACGAGCTGGCGACGCAGTGCTCGCCCGCGAGCATGGCGCAGATGAAGCGTCAGGTCTATGCCGCGATGCAGGAACCACTCGCCGACGCACTGGCCGAGGCCGACCGGCTGATGCTTGCCTCCTTCGCCAAGCCCGACTTCGCCGAGGGGGTGGCCAGCTTCGTGGAGCGGCGGGATCCGCGGTTCGCGGCGCTGGCGTCTGATGACATCGCGCGGATGCGGGGAGCCGGCGACGGTGATCTGACGACCGACGAGGTTCTTGACATCACCCGGCGATGATGTCGTTGCGTCATGCACGTTCAGAAGCGATGCGCACCGAGCCGACCTCGACTCCCTGGGCGTTTAGCTGGCTTCTGGCAGCAACGTAAAGCCAGCGTGACCGGCCGCCCGTCGCAGATCTGCGTCGAAGCAGGCGAACTGGCTGCAGAGCGGATCGATATCGCGGACCGCGAGCGCACTTGCAAGCTGCACTGCGTCGTAGGCGCGCAGCGAGGCGCGTGCTGCCTCTCGCGCAGCCACTGCCAGGATTGGTTCAGTCAGAGAGACGACCGTAAAGCGCGAGCTCGAGTCGTGGTCGCCATGGAAGTCGATCTCGAAGGCTTTGACAAGCAGGCTCGCGGCTGAATCGCCCAGTTCGCCGGTTCGTGCCTTGCGCCAGAGCGCCGAGGGAACCTCCACTCGGGCCAGCGCCGAGACGACGAGCGTGTCTAGGTCACGAACCGCTTCAAAGCCAGCCTCGTCCGCGTAGAGCTTTACCAGAGCCGACGAATCGGCGAAGACGCTCAGCGCCGGCCCTCCGCGACGAAGTCCGAAAGCGGCTTACCGCTACCGGCCTCAGCGCGAGCGCGGTCGAGCACTCGCGGCGACGGACGCACGCCCGAAAGTCGCTCTGGCGTCAGGAGCAACCCGGCCCGAGCGAGACGCTCTCGCAGGCCAGTGGTCTCGTCGGCCGCGAAGTCCGGGTCGACGGCGGCTGACAGTACGTTGACGGCGTAGCCGTTGACGCTCTCTTTTCGATCCCGCGCCGCGCCCTTCAGTTGCTCGGCGAGGGTGTCTGGTACCCGCAGGGTGAGTTGACGCACGATGTCATGGTAGCAGTCGTGACCTCATACCCGCGAAATTAGTCGCCGGACGACCGGAGCCTTACGCCGCTGACCTCGACACTCTCGTGAGTCAATCCCGGCACGTCGGCAAAAGCAATCTCGATGAGCCCTTCGCGCCCGCCCTCCCCGGCAGGCCGAAAACGCACCTCGGCATCCTCCAGCGCGAGCACCGCGTCGCCCCCCACCGCCCCGTCCCCGCTGAGCGCCACACCGAGCACGTGCGACCAGCGCGCGGCGACGGCCGCGGGCTCGGCGACTGCAAGCGTCACCCCCGCGAGCCTCCCGGGCGCGCCCTCGCCTGTCCGACCGGTCCAAGCCGGGCCGCCCCAGCGCCAGCTCCCGTATGGCTTGGAACCGTCGATCGAGACGATCGCCGCGCCGATGTCGGCCGGGTGCAGGTGCGTGCCTGAGATGTCTGGAAGGTCGATCTCCCACACCGTGCGCACGCCGCCCTCGGCCGCCCGGGCCCGCGCCGCCGGAAGGTCCTCGAGGTCGAACATGACCATGTAGCCGCAGTCGCCGCCGTGGCGCTCGAGATAGCGCCCGGCCGCCGTCTGCGGCTGGGTCGGCGAGACGATCTCCAGGAAGCAGTCACCGAGCGCGAAGACCGTGTTCTGCAGGCCGAACAGGCCGACGCCCGGATCGCGGAACGGCTCGCCCAGGCCGAGCGTCGAGCGCAGCGCCTCCGCCACCGGCTCGAGCTCGGCCGCGGCCAGCACCGCCTGGCGCAACCGAACGCGGGGTCGCTCGTCGGGCATAGCGGCGCTACCCAGCCGATTCGGCCGACTAACCGGCGAGCCGCACAGGCAGCGTCTTCATCTGGTTGAGAAAGCCGGATTCGACGTAGCTCGGCCCGCCGTCCATGCGGATCTCCGGGAAACGCTTGAGCGTCTCCTCGAACATAATCTTCAACTCCAGCCGGGCGAGCGCCGTACCGAGGCAGAAGTGCCGCCCACCCGCGCCGAAGGCCTGGTGCTCGGGGTTTCGTTCGACGTCGAAGTGGTCCGGGTCCTCGTAGCGCGTCTCGTCGCGGTTGGACGAGACGTACCACATGACCACCTTCTCACCCTTTTTGATCTGCGTGCCGTGCAGCTCCACGTCGCGCGTCGCCGTGCGGCGGAAGTGCGCGAACGCCGGGAACATCCGCAGCGCCTCCTCGACCGCGCTCGGGATCAGCGACGGGTCCTCGAGCAGCTTCTGCATCTGCTCGCCGTCCTCCATCAGCGCGCGCATGCCGCTCGAGTACGTCGCCTTCGTGCTGTCGTTGCCCGCCGCCACGAGCAGGAAGAAGCCCATCACGATCTCGTGCTGCTCGAGCTTTTCGCCGTCGACCTCCGCGTTGACGAGCACCGTCGTCAGGTCGTCCGTCGGGTTCTCCCGGCGCTCCGCGATCATTCGGTCGCAGCGCTCGAAGATCTCCGGGATGTCTTTCTCGAGCACGCCCGGGATGCCCTCCGGGTTGAGGTCTTTGTCGTCGCCCGCCAGCGCCGAGTTCATCAGCCGCGCCCACGCCGCGTCGTCCTGGGGCGGGATCCCCATGAAGCTGCCGATCACGCGCGAGACTGCCGGCTGCGCCACGTCGCCGACCAGGTCGCACGTCTGCTGACCCTCGAGGCGGTCGAGCACACCCTTGACGATCTCGCGGATCTCCTGCTCGTGCGCCGCGATCCGCTTCGGCGTGAAGCCCGCCTGGAACAGCGCCTTCAGGCGGTCGTGCTTCGGCGGGTCCATGCCGATGAACATCGCCTGCGTCAGCTCCAGCGGGAACACGTCCGAGACCGCCGTCACGCCTGTGCCCGACGAGTACGTCTGCCAGTCGCGGCTGACCGTGTGGATGTCCTCCGCCGTCGTGACCGACCAGAAGCCGCGCTCCTCCGGGTACTCCGTGACCCCCGCCGTCCAGTGCACCGGGCACTCGCCGCGCATCTGCTTGAAGACCTCGTGCGGCGGGCCGTCATGCCACAGCGCGCGCTCTGCCATCAGCGTGTGCTCGAGATCGCTGTCAACCGACGCCATCTGGTCTCCCCTCGTCGTTGCCGATCGCTGACGCGATCATACTGGCCGACCGGCCAGGGTGTGTGACCTTGCTCTCTACAGCTGGTCCGCGTAGAAGCCCAGCCGCGCGAGCGGCTCTACTAGCTCGTGCTCCTCGTAGGAGAGGTGCGAGAGGAGCGCGTCCGTGAGGAAGTCGAGCGCGCGCCGCAGCGGCTCGAAGTCCTCGCGGTTGTTGATGTGCTGCACGAGCGCCGCGTCGAGGAGCTCGATCGCGTCTCCGATCACGAGGTGCTCCTCGCCGAGGCGGTCGATCACCGGTGCCAGGCTCGGATCGCTCTGCGCCAGGTGCGGGAACACGGCGTCATCCTCGAGCCCGTGATGCTGGGCCACCGCGCGGCAGTAGCGCGCGCAGAACGCGCCGAGCGTCCAGTCGTTCTGGCGCATCGCCATCTCGTTCAGCGCCGAGCGCGCCTCGCCCGCGCTGATCACGCCTTCGCGCACTTGCTCGAGCAGCTTGCGCAGCTCCTCCAGCTCGCGCCGGAGCATGTCGTGCACGTCGATCAGGTGCTGCCCCGTGTGGCGGCCGCGCTCGCTGTAGAGCACGTCCTCGCCCGACGGCGCGCGGTGCGGGCGCGTCGCCTCATCCCACGCCGCCTGCTCGCTCAGGCGCGTGCCGTCGTCCGGCGTCGGCCTGACGCCGAGGCGCTCGTACTCCGAGTCTCGCTGCTCCGGCGCCGACATCGGCCCACCGTAGCGGCCTGCCCTTGAGCGCCGCCCGAGTGCCGCCCCTTCCTGCCTTCCTATATTGAGCGCAGTGCTGCCCTCGTGAACAGACGTCGCCTCGGCTCGAGCGGTCCGGAGGTCTCCGCGCTCGGCCTCGGCTGCATGGGCATGTCCGGCTCCTACGGCCCGTCCGATCGCGCCGAGGGCATCGCGACGATCCACGCCGCGCTCGACGCCGGCATCGACCTGATCGACACCGGCGACTTCTACGGCATGGGCCACAACGAGATGCTGATCGGCGAAGCCATCCGCGGCCGCCGGCGCGAGAGCTTGCAGCTGAGCGTCAAGTTCGGCGGTCAGCGCGGTCCCGAAGGAGCGATCCTCGGCTACGACGCGAGCCCGGCCGCGACGAAGACGGCGCTCGCCTACTCGCTCACGCGCCTCGGCGTCGACTACGTCGACGTCTACCGCCCAGCGCGCCTCGATCCGGACGTGCCGATCGAGGAGACCGTCGGCGCGATCGCTGAGATGGTCGACGCCGGCTACGTGCGCCAGATCGGGCTCTCCGAGGTTGGCGCCGAGACGATCCGGCGCGCACAGGCGACGCACCCGATCTGCGACGTGCAGCTCGAGTACTCCTTGATTTCACGGGACATCGAGCGCGAGATCCTGCCCGCCTGTCGCGAGCTCGGCATCGCGATCACCGCCTACGGCGTGCTCAGCCGCGGCCTGATCAGCGGGCACTTCGATGCCCAGCGCGAGCTCGCCCCCGGCGACTTCCGTGCGCACGCGCCGCGCTTCAGCGGCGAGAACCGCTCCCACAACCTCGCGCTCGTCGAGACATTGCGCGAGCTGGCCGGCTCGAAGGGCGTGAGCGTCGCCCAGCTCGCGATCGCCTGGGCGCTCGCGCGCGGGGAGCAGATCGTGCCGCTGATCGGCGCGCGCACGCGCGAGCGCCTGCGCGAGGCGCTCGGCGCGCTCGACGTCGAGCTCGACGACGCCGAGATCGGCGCGCTGCAGGACGCGATCCCGCCGGACGCCGCACGCGGCGAGCGTTACCCCGAGCACGGGATGGCCACGCTCGACAGTGAGCGCTGAGCGCTCCGCCGGCTAGGAGCGGCTCTGCGTGATCCGGATGTAGTTGCCCGACGGGTCGCGCAACCCCGATTCCCAGCCATACGGGCGCTCTTCGGGGGGCTGGGCGTATTCGACGCCGCGCGCCGTCAGTTCGTCATAGGTGGCCTGGCAGTCGTCGCTTTCGAGGAACACGGTCGTGCCGACGCCCTTGGCCATCAGCGCACGCACGTCCTCGGCCGTCTCGGCGGCGACGAACGGCGGCATCGGCACGGCCATCAGCGCGATCTCGATCTCGGGCTGGCCGACGGGGCCGACCGTCAGCCAGCGCATCCCTTCGCCGCCGGGCATGGCGGCGTCGACGCGCGTCTCCATGCCGAGCTTCTCGGTGTAGAAGGCGAGCGCCTCGTCCTGGTCGTTGACGAGCACCTGCAGGGCATTGACTCTGAGCATCTCTGTCCGGTCTCCTCGCTGTTCGCGGTCTCGTGGTCTTGCAGTCGCATCGGGCAACCGTTCGCCGAGGCTAGTTCGCGAGCGCCGCGCTGTCTTCTCGAAACGTGCTGTGTTTGGGCCGGACGCTGTGCAGGGGCCGTGCGTACATGCGCACGACGCAGGCCGGGATCGGCGCCTGCTCGGCCGCAGGCGGGAAGCTCGCCCGGTAGGCGCTCGGCGCGAAACCGTACGCGCGCTTGAAGCTGGTCGTGAACGAGCCGACGCTGCGCAGCCCGACCGAGAAGCAGATCTCGGCCACCGAGCGGTCCGTGTTGCGCAACAGCGCAGCCGCGCGCTCGAGCCGGCGGGTCAGCAGGTAGGCGTGCGGCGACTCGCCGAAGACGCGGCGAAACTCGCGGCTGAAATGGGCACGCGAGAGCCCGGCGGCACGCGCCATATGCTCGACGCCGATCTCCTCGAAGTAGCGCACGTCGACGAGGTCGCGGGCGCGCAGCAGGTGGCGCTCGGGCGGCGGGAAGGCCATCGGCGCAGTATCGCGCGCCGAGACGCCGCGCTCAGGCGCTGGCGCTCGTGCGGTCTTCGCGATCTACTCTGCGCCGGGCGAGCAGGGCGAGGGCGGTCGCGAGACCGATCAGCAGGGCGCCGTGGAAGAGGATTCCGCGCACTGCCTGGATCACGTCGATCACGTTGACCTCAGGCAGGAAGCGCCCGTCGAAGCCTCCGTCGAGTGTGGCGTTGAGCTGGAGCCTGTGCACGAGGTCGTAGAGCTGTGAGGCGATCTCCCCGCCGGCGATCGCGCCGAGCAGCGACACGCTCGTGCGCGCGAGCCGCTGCCCCGTCGTCGCTGCGGGCAGGAGCGCAAGCCGCTTGGCCGTGACCCAGCCGACGGCCGCGCCGAACAGCGTGACGACGGCCGCCACGGCGAGCGCGCCCACGTCAGTCCAGCTCCGTTCTCGTGGCGCTCGCTCCGGTCACACCGCTCGCGCCGCTCGCGCCGGCGGAGCCGAGCAGATGCAGGCCGGCGGCAAGCGCCAGCAGCACGCCGGACTGGCTCGCGATCGAATAGACGGTGCCGGCGAAGATGTTGGCGTCGGGCGAGGCCGTCGGACCGCCCCCGTTTTCGTTGCTGATCGCGCCGGTCAAGGGCCCCTCGTGGATCAACGCGTAGATCCCTAGATATACGTACATGCAGGCGAGCCCGACGGCTGCGCCGACGAGCACGCAGATCACAACCCCGACGGCCGTCGAGCCGCGGGCGCGAGCGAGCGGCGGGGCGTAGCGGTAGGCGAGGTAGGAGCCGAGCGCGAAGCCGCCGAGCGCGAAGGCGATCGTCAGTCCGATCATCGCCGCTCAGCCCTGGGATGGCGCCGAGCTTGTCCCCGCATGGCCGGCCGGCTGCTCACGCTCGACGGTCAGCTCACCGACGGTCAGCCGCCCGACCTCGAGCTCGTCGACTTTGAGCGAGCCGATCCGGGCGCGCCCGATCGCGAGGCTGCCGATCGCGAGTGCACCGACCGCCGCGGCGCCTGCGGCGAAGGCACCGACGGCAACGGCGCCGACCGATCCGCTGCCGAGCGCGCCGGCGAGGCGTGCGCCGAACAGCTCGGGACGAGTCTTGCGAGGACGGCGGCGCAGGCTCATGGCCTGGCGGCGATCGTCGTGACGCGTGAGCCGACGGCCTCGCGCTGGTTCTCATTCAGCGAGCGCCCGACGTAGAGCAGCATGTGCCGCAGGTGGGCTTGCAGCGTTTGCATGGTGTGCCCACCGACATAGACGGCGCTGTGCGCGTGGGCGCCGGCGTCACGCAGCTGCGCGGCGAAGGGTGCGTTCTCGGAGGGGTCGGCGATCGGGTCGGAGGCGCCGCCGTACAGGTAGGCGTGCAGGCCCTCGCGCGCGATCACGGGCCTGGCGGCCTGCAGCTCGTCTTCAAGCCCGTTGAAGAAGCCGAGCCAGCTCTCGACGATCGAGAAGCGCCGCGGGTTGCCGAGCGCGACGTTCATGGCGCCGTAGCCGCCCATCGAGTCGCCGGCGATGGCGCGCGCGGAGCGGGCGGCCTGCGTGGGCAGCATGCGGTCGATCAGCTGCTGCACTTCGATCACGTAGCTCTCATAGCCGCGACTGCCGTGGTCGCGCCAGTTGTTGGCGCCCTTGCCGCCCTGGATCATCACGGCGATCAAGGGCGGGACCTCGTGCGCGGCGATCAGGCGGTCGAGCTCGCCCTGCAGGCCGAGCTGAAGGAAGGCGCCGGCGCGCTGTTCGTTGCCGTGCAGCAGGTAGAGCACGGGATAGCGCGCGCCGCTTTCGGCGAAGCCGGGCGGCAGGTAGACGTGGAAGGAGCCTTCACCGCCGAGCGCGGCCGAGGCGTAGCCGGCGGTATCGATCGAGCTGCCGGCGGCGTCGTGGCTACCGGCTAGGAGCGTTGGCAGCGGTGCCGGCGCCGCTGCAACGCGCGCCGCGCCGGCGCTCGCAGTGGCGGCGGGCGAGGACTGCTGCCCGGTGAACACGCGCTCGAAGCCGCCGGGGCCGTGCAGCAAGAGCAGCGCGCAGCAGGCGGCGATCAGCCCGCTGATCAGCGTGGCGAGGAGGACGAGGCGCGGGTTGGCACGCGGCTGTGCGCCGCCCACACCGGATCGCGATCCACTGGCGGTCTCGCCAGTGGATCGCGATCCACTGGCGAGACCGCCGGCCGCGCCCGAGGCGAGCGGCTCCAGGCGCGGCGGGAAGGCGGGCACCCAGGAGGGCGGCGAAGGTAGCGCTTCGACGGCTTCGACGGCGCGCCCTGGCCAGCTCCAGTCTCCTGGACTGTCCATCCATACCTGCGTGCGCGATTGCTTGACTGTGGCGGACATCCAGGAGATTCAACGAACGCCCAGGCAGAAACCCAAGCTCTGCATGAACGTGCCCAAAAGCGAACAACCCTCGCCGGGGGCCGAAACGGCGCTTTTGCAGCGTGTTTCGAGCCCCGGGCAGAGGCTGTTCGAGCCTGTCGAGTGGCCCTAGCGCGTGGTCCAAACGTCGCCGGTGTCGCCGAAGCCGAGTGCCTGCTTGGTGGCTTCGGTGAGGTCGAATTCACGCCCGGCGACGTAGGGGCCGCGGTCGACGACGGGCACGCGCACGGACCGTGAGCCGTAGCGGAGCGTGACGAGCGTGCCGCAGGGCAGCGTCTTGTTGGCGACGCCGAGCGTGGAGCTCGTCAGCGAACCGCCGCAGGCGAGCGAGCCGCCACCGCCGTACCAGGAAGCCCCGGCGAGGCGATACACGTTCAGCCTGCCGAGCAGGCGGTGGGCGGGCAGGTCATAGCTGTCGCCGGCAAAGCGCAGGCGCACGCGGCGGCTGCCGGTGGCGTGTGGGGTGTAGCGCAGGCGAAAGCGCCCGGAGGCGCCGGTGTGGGTGTGAGCGACCTCACGCCAGCCGTGCGGGCCCATCGCCTGCAGGTCGATCGAGCGCCCGGAGAGCCCGGGGCTGAGCGTGCCGGCGACGCTCACGTGACGGCCGTCGAGCACGTTCAGGCGAGCCGTGCGCACGTGCAGCGCGGTCGAGGTTGGGCGCCCGAGCGGAGCTGCGCCGGACGAGGGCGTCGTCGAGGCGATCTCGACGGGTGCGAGCGCGAGAGCAGGCTGCGCCGGGGGCGCGGGTAGGTACATAGAAATCCAGTCCTCCTTGCGGTTTCCGCCTACGGGGTTAGCTGTCGGGCTCACGGCCGGCGTCGGCGCGGACAGTCCGCGCGTCAGCCGGGCGTTACGTCCACATCAGTGGGCGATTCGCCCCATCCGGGCCCCGGTCGGTGGCCCGGCGGTGGTTCCCCCGCTCGTGACCATGGACGGCCACGACTCGGCAGAGTCGAACAATTGTTCGCAGGCTAGAAGGTCCCGAGCAAGTCGTTCTGTGATCACGGACACACATGAACGTCCTGCAGATACGGCCTATTTGCCGATTTCGCCCGTCGCCATTGAGGATTTGACGACTTATAAGAAGATGACATAACTGGCCGAGGCTGGAGACACCGGGCCACCCCCAGAACCGCCCGTGGCGTCTCAGCGGAGCGCGTCTCGGGGCTGGCAAACGCTGTGTCGATGCGCGTATTCGTACGTATGAGTGCCGTGTCGGCGCCGCTATGCTCCGCGAATCTCGGTGTCACGGGGGCGCCGGCCGGACCGAAAGAAGGCTGGATGAAAGCTGTACGTAAATGGCAAGGACTCGCCACGACCGGAAGCGTCTTGGCGCTCGCGCTCGGGGCGCTCGCCCTGATACCGGGGGCTGCGGTGGCAAGCACACACGCCTGCGGAAATCACACGATCGTGATCGAACAGGAAACCGAAGTGGGCAAGCCGAAGACGAAATACAAACTCCCGATCAAGCAGATCGTCACGCAGGGAGTGAGCTGCACGTCGGCCTACAAAGTCATCACCGCCCTCTACACGTCGGGCGGCAAGACCGAAGGCTTCAAATGCACGTCGGGCAAATTCAAGGTGCCCAAGTACACGATCCCGCAGCAGTGCACGAAGTCGGGTAAGAAGATCCAGTTCGCCGGCCAGGGCGGCTGAGTCCTCAGAGGGCGTGGGCGGCGAGCTCGGGCTCGTCCTGCCCGCGCCCACCCGGGATGTGCGCGGCGATTCGCGTCGCACCGCCTTCCCACACGGCAACGCGCCGCCGTCCGGCGGACTTGGCGGCATACAGCGCACGGTCGGCGGCGAGCATCAGCGCGGCCGGATCGGGTGCGCCGCTCGCCA
The DNA here is from genome assembly GCA_963717665.1 of uncultured Solirubrobacteraceae bacterium. Lineage (GTDB taxonomy): Bacteria > Actinomycetota > Thermoleophilia > Solirubrobacterales > Solirubrobacteraceae > Palsa-744. The sequence goes on along the minus strand of OY970348.1, from coordinate 544,330 downwards.
GCGCGGCTACTCCGGCGCTCGTGCTGAGCACCGGCCCCGAGCCGGACGGGCGGGCGGCCAACTCGCGGCCGATCCGCTCGGCGAAGGCGACGGCCTCTTGGCGGCCGACGCCGAACAGCACGACGGCGAACTCCTCGCCACCGACGCGCGCGAGCGTGTCGCCGCCGCGCAGCTCGCGCTGCAGCAGCGCGGCGAACTCACCCAGCACGCGATCGCCCTCGGCGTGGCCGTGGCGGTCGTTGACCTGCTTGAAGTGATCGAGGTCGAACGTGGCGAGCGCGAGCGGCAGCCCGCTGCGCTGCGCGCGGTCGCACTGCTCGCGGAACTCGAGATCGAAGGCGCGCCGGTTGTACAGCCCGGTCAGGTAGTCGGTATCGGCGGCCCGCTCGAGCTGGCCGATTACGGCGGAGACGTGCTCGGCGAGCAGCTTGACGACGAGCGTGGTCAGCGTCACGGATATCCCCACGCCCATGAACAGACCCGGCTTCATCGGGTCGTGTGACCAGATGAACACGGCCAAGCCGAGTGTCACCCACATCAGCACGAGGTCGAAGGCGACCTCGCGGCGCGTGCAGAAGTAGGCCGAGAAGACGAGCGGCCACAGGTAGAAGAACGGGGTCGCCTCGATCGGGCGCGTGACGGCCATCAGCGCGCTGACGAGCAGGATGCCGTAGAGGATCGTCACGCGCGAGACCCAGCGCCGGCCGGGGCGCAGCACGGCGACGATCACGGCGCCGAGCGCGAGCAGCACGGCGATGATCCTGATCGCCGGATGGTCGCTCGTGTTCGGATCGGGCAGCGGCAACGTCGCGAGCAGCGTGGCGGAGCCGAGCAGGAACATCGCGACGCCGACCCAGCGCATCAGATGCTCGGCGGCGTGCGGGTCTGCGGATAGATCGTCTTGGGGAGCGGCGGATGAAAACAGCGCGCCGACCCCGGGCTTCGGGCTGGCCATGTCCCTCATCTCGGCCGCGAGCGGTGCAGCCTTGAATCGCGTATGCGCGCTCGGCGAAACGCTCGCCCCGCGGCTCCGCCGTCGCGAGCTCGAGCGCCGTTGGGCCGCGAGGTCGTTGACGGCGGCTTGACAAACAGCGACAATCGGGCGCGTGGCCAACCCGGACCGGCTGACGGCGCTCGACTCGACCTTCCTGCACCTGGAGGACAACTCCACGGCGCACATGCACGTCGCCTCGGTGATGGTCTTCGACGGCACGGCACCGAGCCCGCAGGAGCTGGTCGACCACATCGTCAGCCGCCTGCACCTCGTCCCGCGCTACCGCCAGCGTCTCGCCTACGTCCCCTACGGCCAGGGCCGGCCGGTGTGGGCGGATGATCCGCACTTCAACCCGCGCTACCACATCCGCCACACGGCGCTGCCGAAGCCGGCTGACGACGAGGCGCTCAAGCAGCTCGCGGGACGCCTGTTCTCACAGCGCCTGGACCGCTCCAAGCCGCTGTGGGAGATCTGGCTGGTCGAGAAGATGGCCGGCGAACGCTTCGCGCTGATCGCCAAGACCCACCACGCGCTGGTCGACGGGATCTCGGGCGTGGACATCACGACGGTGCTGTTCGACACGGCGCCGGACCCGGTGCCGACCTCGCGCCCGCCGATGCCTTGGACAGCAAAGCCGCTGCCCGGTCAGGCCAAGCTGCTCGGCGAGGCGCTGCGCGAACGCACGACGGTCCCGGCCGAGATGGCGCGCGGCGCGCGGCGGTTGCTGCGGGCGCCGCGCCGCGCCGCGTCACAGCTCGTCGACGGCCTGACGAGCATCGGCGCGACGACGATCGCCGGCGTCAAAGCGCCGGCCCCGGACAGCCCGTTCAACGTCGAGATCGGCCCGCACCGCCGCTACACGTTCATCGACGCGGACCTCGAGCAGTTCAAAGCGATCAAGGCGTCGCTGGGCGGCACGCTCAACGACGTCGTGCTGGCGACGGTCAGCCTTGGCCTCGGCCGCTACCTGCGCCGCGAAGGCTTCGACACGGAGGGACTCGAGCTGAAGGCGATGGTGCCGGTGTCGGTGCGCGCGGACTCCGACCGCGGCGCGCTGGGCAACCAGGTCGCTGCGATGTGGGCGCCGCTGCCGGTCGGCGTGCAGAACCCGGCCGAGTGCCTGCAGCAGATCAGCCGCTCGATGGAGAGCCTGAAGGCATCGGGGCAGGCGGTCGGCGCGCAGGTGCTGACGAACCTGGCCGGCTTCGCGCCGCCGACGATCCTCAGCCAGGCGGCGCGCCTGCAGGCGCGCCAGCGCTTCTTCAACCTGGTCGTGACGAACGTGCCGGGCCCGCAGTTCCCGCTGTACGTGCTCGGGCGCCGCCTGCGTGTGCTGTTCCCGGTCGTGCCGCTGGCCCAGCGCCAGGCGCTGGGCATCGCGGTGATGAGCTACGACGGGCACCTCGGCTTCGGCCTGCTCGGTGACTTCGACGCGCTGCCCGAGCTCGAGGCGATCGCGAGCGACATGAAGTGGGCGATCTCCTCGCTGGCGCGCGCGGCGGGAGTCGCGCCGGCGACCAAACGCCGCTCGCCGGCCAAACGCAGCTCCTCGGCCAAGAAAGCCGCGGCGAAAGCGGCCGCGAGCAGCAACGGCGCCGGCTCGGCCGCGCGCAAGTCCGCAGCGCGCTGAGCGATGTCCCGCACCGCCGTGCGGGCCGACCCGGTCTGGGTACGGGGCACGCTGCCTACGGGGCACGCTGTCTGAGCATCTCATCGACGCCTGTGGCGACTCTCCGATTAGTTCCGTCACCGGCGCCTGCGACAAGCCTTCCGCGAGCACGATCGGCCTCCAAAAGACTGAGCATCTCCGAGCGAGAGGAGCTCACAGAGCTTCTGACGAAAGGTACGCCGCCGACGGGCGTCTCTTACTTGGGTCTCTGATCCTCGGGCTATCGAACTCGGCCCGTCACTACCCGGCTGTCCGTTTGTCTGCCCGGGTGGTGTTCGCATCGCCCCACTCACCCAAGCGCCCGGCCTTGACCGCCAGGTGCGTTCTTTGCGAGCCTAGGCTCGCGGTCAGTTCACAGGCGCAAACCTAGCGCCCGGCAGCGACCTCGCGGCCGGCGGCCGAGCGCCACCACGCGGCTCGGCGAGTGCCCCCAGGCGCCCGCCGAGGCTTAAACAGGAGGAGCATCATGAAGCAGTTGAAGCTAATCGGCCTAGCGATCTCCGCGATCCTCGCGTTGGGCGCGATGAGCGCGGCGAGCGCGGTCGCCGAAGAGGGTTTCTTACCGAAACAGGCAACAGTGACTGTGTTAGGGAAAACAACCATATTCGCAAACGCCACGACGAGCACCACGTGTGGCGAACTCATGAGCAGCACCATCACTATGACCACCGACGAGCACGGCTCGGGCACGCTTTCGTGGTTAAAATGTACGGCTGGCGGCGGCCTCTTCAGCGTCAACTCCTTAGGCGACAAAGCCGGAGAAGTCTTAGCCAAAGTCTTAATCTTAGTGTGCTTAGACCCCAAGGATATCAACGATAAATTACTCCAAGAGTTCGGCCTCGTCATCGAAACCGACGAACCGGTGCACCTCGAAGCTCCGGCGGCGGGTGCTTTATTAGTTATCCAAGGCCGGATCATCGGCACGATCGCAACTATAGGCACAACGAAATTATTCGTAATCCAGTTCAGCGGCTCGGCCGGGTCGCAGACCGCACGCTCGTGCACAAAAGGCGCAGAAACTAAACAAGATACGCTGACGGGTGAAGAAAACGAGACTAAAAAACCAGCGAACTTCAGTCTGAACATCGAAGGGGCTTTATTGCAGTTCCCTAACGCAGTCGAACCAATGGACTCGTGATCGCCCGGCACGACTACCAGCCGGCCATCGCTTCAGTAGGCGGGCGCCCCAGGCGCCCGCCTCAAGCGCCTCAGGACGGAACTCCGGCAAAGTTGATGCCGCTCACCGCGCTGCACCCAGTGGAAGCGAGCCGATCTGCTCCTCAACGCGCTGGTTCGTTACACTGCTGAGCCTGAAATGGTCGCCACGACTTTGCCCAAGTCGGCAACTCCGAGTCCAGCGTCTGCGATGCCGCCGAAGAACGTCATCGTGGTCGAGATTCGCTCAATCAAACCGGATCGCTGACCCAGCCACCCGTGACCGCGGGCAGGGAGCGATAGCGTGCGCTTGGCCCTCTGCCAAATGAACGCGACGGTCGGCGACATCGCCGGCAACACCGAGCTGATTCGAGCCGGACGGGCCAAGGCGCTTGACGCCGGCGCGGACGTCGTGCTGTTTCCGGAGCTGGCCCTGACGGGCTACCCACCGGAGGACCTGCTGCTGCGCGAGCACTTCCTCGCCGACACGGCTGCGGCGCTGCGTGAGCTGGCGGCCGACACGCAAGGGCTGGTGGCGGTTGTCGGCTACCCGGAGCGCGCCGAGGACGTCTACAACTCGGCGGCTGTGCTCGCCGAGGGCGCGGTGCACGCGGTCTACCGCAAGGTCTACCTGCCCAACTACGGCGTGTTCGACGAGGAGCGCTACTTCGCGGCCGGGCCGAGGGGCGCGGTGATCGACATAGGCGAGGAGCGCCTCGGCCTGACGGTCTGCGAGGACATCTGGGAGCCGGGCCCTCCGGCGAGCGACGAGGCGCTGGCGGGCGCGACGCTGCTCCTCAACATCTCAGCCTCGCCCTACCACGCGGGCAAGGGCGCCGAGCGCGAGCGGATGTTCGCCCAGCGCGCGCGCGACAACCTCGCATGCGTGGCCTTCTGTGCGCTCGTCGGCGGCCAGGACGAGCTGATCTTCGACGGGCACTCCTTCGTGGTCGACCACACGGGCCGGACGATCGCGCGCGCGGCGCAGTTCGAGGAGCAGCTGCTGATCTGCGACGTCGACCTGGAAGCGGCGGCGGCGGCGCGCCTGCGCGAGGCGGGCCACCGCGCGAGCACGCGCTCGCCGATCGGCGCGGGCGGCGATCCGGCCCGCGTCGCCGTGCTGCCCGGGCTGGCGGCAAGCGCCGAGGCGGGCACGGGCGGGCGTCCTGCCGGCGGGCCGCTGGCGGAGCCGCTGCAGCCGATCGAGGCGGAGGTCTACGCGGCGCTCACGCTCGGGCTGCGCGATTACGTGCAGAAGAACGGCTTCGGCCACGTCGTGCTCGGCCTCTCAGGTGGGATCGACTCGGCGCTCGTCGCCTGCCTCGCCGTCGACGCGCTCGGCGCGGAGCGCGTCAGCGTGGCGATCATGCCCTCGCAGTTCTCCTCCTCGGCCACGCAGGAAGACGCGCGCTCGCTCGCTGCGGCGCTCGGCGTGCAGGTGCACGAGCTGGCGATCGAGCCTGTCTACGACACCTACGCCGAGACGCTGGGGGGCGCCTTCGAGGGCCACGAGCACGACCTGACCGAGGAGAACCTGCAGGCGCGCATCCGCGGCAACCTGCTGATGGCGCTGTCGAACAAGTTCGGCTGGCTCGTGCTGACAACGGGCAACAAGTCGGAGATGTCGGTCGGCTACACGACGTTGTACGGCGACCTGGCGGGGGGCTTCGCGGTGATCAAGGACGTACCGAAGACGCTCGTGTACGGCCTCTGCTCGTGGCGCAACTCGCCACAAGCGGCCGCCGACGGACGTGTGTTTTCGCCGATCCCGGACTCGATCATCGAGCGCGCGCCTTCGGCTGAGCTGCGTGCCGACCAGCGCGATGAGGACTCGCTGCCGCCCTACGACGTGCTCGACCGGATCCTGCACGGCTACGTCGAGCTGCACCGCAGCCGCGAGCAGCTCGTCGCCGAGGGATTGCCGGCGGACGAGGTCCAGCGCGCAGCGCGGCTCGTCGACCTGGCCGAGTACAAGCGTCGCCAGGCGCCGCCCGGGATCAAGGTCACGCCGCTCGCGTTCGGGCGCGACCGGCGCATGCCGATCACCAACCGCTACCGCGACTGAGCCGGCCGATGAGCGCCCGGCGCAACACCCGCAAGCGACTGCCTGCCCGCACGCGGCTCGGAGCCCTCGGCGCGCTCGCGGCGCTGCTCGCGGGCTGCGCGCTCGCGCTCGGAGCGTGCGGCGACACGCTGCAGGACCGCCCGATCGCGCACAACACGCTGGAGAGCCTGATCGTGGCGCCCTACCCGGTCTACTGGCTCGGGGGCTCCTTTCAGGGTCTACAGATCACCGATGCCTCGCACGACCCGAGCGGCGCGTTCTCGGTGCAGTACGGCGACTGCGTGGTCGGCGGGCAGAGCACGTGCGTTACGCCCGTCACCGTGATCACCTCACCCGACAACAGCTTCGTCGCGGGCGGCTCCTCGCCACAGAGCACGGCCTCGCTGCGCGGTGTTCAGGCCGTTCTCGCTCAACGCGGGCACACGATCGCGATCGCCACGGGCGGCGTCGTCGTCAGCGTCTACGCCGACAGCGCGCGCCTGGCCACGGCGGCGGCGCACACGATCGTGCCGATCAACGAGGTCGGCGAACCCGGCGCGCCGCTACCGGTCGGCCTGCCGGACACGGGCTTCGGCTCGACGCCGCTGCCCTCGCAGGTGCCCTCGCCGCTGCGCGCGCTGCGCTGAGCGCGAGCCTCAGCGAATCGGCGCGTCGACGCCCTCGGGCAGCGGGCGCACGGCGATCGTCATCCGCGTGAGCGCGCACGTGCGCCCGGCGTCGTCGGTGAAGCGGACGTCCCAGACCCACGTCGTGCGCCCACGGTGCAGGCGCGTGGCCTGCGCGTGCACGGTGCCCTCGGTCACCGGCCGCAGGAAGCTCGTGTTGTTGGACAGGCCCATCGCCATGTTGCCTTCTGGGATCACCGCGAGCGCCGTGGCCATCGAGGCGAGCGACTCGGCGATCGAGGCGTAGACGCCGCCGTGCACGAGCCCGGCGGGCTGCTTGAGCTCCTCGCGCACGGCCACCTGCGCGGTGACCTCCTGGTCGTCGTAGGCGAGGATCTCGAGGCCGTAGAGCCGGTCGAACCCCTGCACCGATGCGGCTAGCTCTTGGGCACTCGGCTTGGCCATCGCGGCGCCACGATAGCCTACGAATCCCCTTCCGGCCGCCGCGTGCGGCACACGGCAGGGGCGAGCCTAGATCGATGAGCCGACTGGACGACCTCCCCCCCGACCAGCGCGCGACGCTCTCGTTGCTCCTTCGCAGGGGCAAGAGCTACGCGGATGTCGCCGGCATGCTCGAGATCGACGAACGCGCCGTGCACGATCGCGCGCACGCGGCGCTCGCGGTGCTGGCCGCCCGCCAGGCGCGCGAGCTGACGGCGGCGCAGCGCGAGGAGGTCGGCGACTACCTGCTCGGGCAGCGCGCGGGCGTGGCCGAGCGCCTGGCCACGCGCACGTACCTCGACGGCTCGCCGCCGGCGCGCGCATGGGCGACGGCGCTCGCCGAGCAGCTCGAGCCGCTGGCGGGCGCGCTACTGCCGGAGATCCCGAACGGCGCCGCCCCGGCCACGGCGCCGGCAGCCGCTGACACCTCGATACCGACGGTGCCCCGCACTCCGCGCGCAACGAAGCTTCGCTCGGCCTCGCCGGCGCGCGTCCGCGGCGCGCTGCTACTTGCCGTGATCATTGCGGCGATCGTCGTCGCGATCGTGCTGCTCACCGGAGGTAGCGGCTCCTCGAGTAACTCCGCCGGTTCGGGCGGTGGCGGCGAAACGAGGAGCTCGAGCGCCACCGGCACGCAGAAATCGCAGGCCAAAGAAGACAAGCGCATCACGCTGACCCCGCCCGACGCGAGCAGCAAAGCGGTCGGCGTCGCGGAGGTGCTCTCCGAAGGCAGCCAGTACGCCTTCTACCTCGCCGCCCAGCACCTCGCCCCCTCCAAAGGCAACGGCTTCTTCTACGCCGTCTGGCTGTACAACTCGCCGTCGAGCTACGAGGCGCTCAGCCGCGCCCCCGACGTCGGCGCGAGCGGCAACGTGCAGGGCGGCGCGCTGCTGCCCAAAGACGCCGCCAAGTACCACACGATGCTGCTCACCCGCGAGACGGCCCCGAAACCGACCAAGCCCGGGCCGGTCATCCTGCGCGGCGCTTTCGCTCTGCACTAGCAGCCGCGCGCGACGGCGCGCCGCGGCCTACCTGGGCAGCAGCTTCCCCGGGTTCATGATGCCGGCCGGATCGAGCTCGTCCTTCAGCGCGCGCAGGGCACGCACGCCGCCCTCCCCCACCTCGGCCGTCATCCAGGGCGCGTGGTCGACGCCAACGGCATGGTGGTGGGTGATCGTCCCGCCGCCCTCGGCGATCGCTCGGCTGGCGGCTTCCTTGGCCTCGCGCCACTGGGCGAGCTCCTCGCCCTCGCGCTGGCGCGCGATGAACGTGAAGTACAGCGAGGCGCCGGTCTCGTATAGATGCGAGAGGTGGCACATCACCAAGCCCGGCGTGCCGCCGTCGCTCAGTGCGCCGGCGATCGCCTTGCCCACGGCTGCGTGCAGGCGCTCGACGTTCGACCACTGCGTGGCCGTCTCGAGCGTCTCGACCATCACGCCGAGGGTCAACAGCTCATCGCGCAGGTACGGCGCCGCGAAGCGGCCCTTCAGCCAGGCCTCGCCGGGCGAGCGCCCGACCGCCAGGCCGCCGTGCTCGCGCGCGATCTGAATACCGCGCTCACGCCGCGCGCCGGCCTGCTCGCCCTCATAGCCGAAGATCGCGATGCAACCAGAGCTGTAGCCACGCGCGCGCAGGTACACGCGCCCGAGCCTGCCCTTGACGCCACCCGAGCCGGCCAGCGCCAGCGACATGCGCGTCTCGGCCTCGTCTGAGAGGCGCGCCACGTCGGGCGCCGCGCGATGCTGGATCAGCTCACGCAGCGCCCTCGCGCCGGCTGAGAAGCTCTCGAAGAAGACGCCCTCGTAGATCTGCTCGCGCGGCGTCGGGCGCACGCGCAGCGACAGCTCGGAGATCACGCCCAGCGTGCCCTCCGAGCCGATCAAGAGCTGGCGCAGCGAGGGCCCGGCCGCGCTCGCAGGCAGCGCCGGCAGAGCGATCTCGCCGCTCGGCGAGATCGCTCGCAGCCCGGCGATCATCTGCTCGATCCTGCCGTAGCCCGTCGAGGCCTGGCCGGCCGAGCGCGTCGCCGCGCAGCCGCCGAGCGAGACGTACTCGAAGGATTGTGGGTAGTGCCCGAGCGTGAGGCCGCTCTTGGCCAGGTGGCGCTCGAGCGCTGGCGCGCGCATGCCGGCTCCCACCGTGACCGTGCGCGACTCGGCGTCGAGCGCGATCGGATCGCCCATCCGGCTCGTGTCGAGCGCGATCACACCCGCGTGCTCACCGCGCAGTGGCGCGACGCCACCGACAACGCTCGTGCCGCCGCCGAACGGCACGACCGCGAGCGAGCTCTGCGCGCACATCTGCAGCAGAGCGCTCAGTTGCTCGGCGCCGTCGGGCAGCACGACCGCGTCCGGCGCCCCGTCAGGTTCGCCCGCGCGCAGCCGCACGAGGTCCGGGTAGCCCTTGCCGGCAGCGTGGAAGACGCGTTCGGAGTGATCGGCGCGAACGTGCTCAGAACCGACGATCGCGCGCAGCCGGTCGAGCGCCGCCTCGCTCAACGCCGAGGGCGCGAGCTGCACGCGCGAGAGCGCCACTGGGGGACGTGGGGGCGGCATCGTGCCGAGCGCCTCGCGCAGGAACGCCAGCGCCTCGCCCGGCAGCGCCGAGGGATGCTCAGGGTCACCCCAGCCCCACCAGCGCATGCGCGGGATCTGGAGCTCAGCCACCGATCCGCTCCAGGCCATCTAGCGCCTCGTCAAGCGTCTTCAGGGCCGCGCGGCTGACCATGAAGCCACCGAACCGCGGGAAGAAGCCGGTCAGCCGCTGGTGCAGCTCGATCGTCACGCGCGTGCCTGCCGGCGCCGGCCCGGAATCCGCCTCGGCCGGCTCGAGCGTCACGCGCGTGCGCGCCTCGCTGAGCAGTCGCGCGAACGGGGTCCCCTCGAGCTGCTGCTCCCACGTGACCGAGTGCTCCGTCTCGTCGCTCTGCAGCACGCGGAAGTCGGCGCGCACGAGTTTGCCCTTGGCCGTGCGCATCACCTCGGTGAAGGCCTCGCCGTCGACGTCCTCCACGCGATCCACGCGCGGCCACCAGCGTGGCAGGTGATGTGGGTCGCCGATCAGCTCCCACAGCTCGGCCAAAGGCAATGCGATCGTGCGGCTGCGGCTTGCGCTCGGCACGGGCTCCTGGCTCTCCGGCGCCGCCCGGCCTAGGCGTCGTAGCTGAGCAGGGAGTGCGTCGCGCGCGGCGCCAGACGCTCGCGGCCGTCGAGAAACGCCAGCTCGACGAGGAAACCGCAGCCGACGACCTCGCCGCCAAGCGCCTCGACCAGCTCGCACAGCGCCAGCGCCGTGCCGCCCGTCGCGAGCAGGTCGTCGTGCACGAGCACGCGCCGGCCGTCCTGGACCGCATCGGTGTGCAGCTCGAGCTGGTTGGTTCCGTACTCCAGTTCGTATTCGGCGCTGATCGTCTCGTAGGGCAGCTTGCCCGGCTTGCGCGCCAGCACGAAGCCCGCGCCGAGCTCGAGCGCGAGCGCCGGCCCGAGCAGGAAGCCGCGCGCCTCGGCCGCGATCACGCAGTCGACCTCCAGCGGGCGCGCGAGCTCGGCGAGCGCGCGCACCGCCTCCGCAAGCGAGGCCGCGTCGGCCAGCAGCGGCGTGATGTCCTTGAAGTTGATCCCGCCGCGCGGGAAGTCGGGGATCTCGCGGATCAGCCGCCGCATGTCCTGCGCGAGCTCCGCGCCGGGCCTGGCGGCAGCCCGCTCGCCCGCCATCAGCGGACGATCTTGCGCAAGTCGCGCACGAGCAGCAGGTGCTTCAGGTGCGTCGCCACGGCCGCCAGGTTCTCGAGCGCCTCGACCGCCTCCTTGCGCCGCTCCGGGTTGCGCGAGCGAAGCGCCGGCGCGAGGATCTGCTGCAGCAGGTTCGCCTCGCGATCGGCCGAGGAGCGGAACACGCGAAGGTTGCGCCCGCCGACGCCGTAGCGCGCAAGCTCGGCGACCGCCGCGACGATCTCGCGCTCGGTCTCGTCGAAGTAGCGCACGCCGCCGCGCAGCTCGCCCTTGACGACGCCGTACTCTTCCAGCTCGCGCACGAGCTTCTCCTCGGCGTGGGTGTCTTCGAGCACGTCCTCGAGCGAGTACAGCGCGCCGCTTGCCTCGCGCACGCTGACGCTCGGTCGAAGCGCGCGCATGCCCTCGCGCGCGACTCGTCCCGGAGCCGGCGTCGGCTCGCCCTCCGAGCGCCCTGCCGCGAGCTCCTGGCGGATCACCCGCAGCGGCAGGAACTCATCGCGCTGCATGCGCAGGATCGTGCGCAGGCGCGCCACGTCGCCCTGGCCGTAGAGGCGGTAGCCGCCCGGTGTGCGCCGGGGCGTAAGCAGCTTCTGGTCCTCCAGATAGCGGATCTTCGAGATCGAGATGTCCGGGAACTCCTGCAAGAGCGCCTTGCAGACGGCGCCGATCGTCAGCGACTTCTGCCGCGCCGCGCCCTCACCCTCACCGTCGGCACCGGTGCGTGATCCAGCGACTGCGCCCGTCTCGCGCTCGAGCTGCTCGACGTCCACCTGTGATGCGCGCGTGCTTGCCATCAGCGCACGTGGAAAGTCAGCTTGTACTTGCCGATCTGCACCTCATCGCCCTCCTCCAGGCGCTGAGACTCGATCCGCGAGCGGTTTACGTAGGTCCCGTTGAGCGAGCCCATGTCGTCGAGGTACCACTGATCGCCGCGACGGATCAGCAGCGCGTGGTCGCGCGAGACGGTGACGTCATCGAGGAACACCTCCGCGTCGGGACGGCGCCCGATGCTCGTGCGCTCGCGGTCGACCGCGAAGCTCTCGCCCACGCGGCCGCCGCCTGCGCGGATCACAAGCGCCGGTCCGCGTGACGTGACCTGCTCGATCTCGACCGGGACCAGCTCGCCGTCGTCGTCGATCCGGTAGGTCGCCGTGACCGGCTCGCCCGCCTCCTGCGCGCGCTCGAGCAGCGCGCCGCAGCGCTGGCAGTAGTTGGCGCCCTCGCCGTTGAGGAAGCCGCACTCCGTGCAATGCAGGGCCATCGGCCGCTCCGCGCTAGGCCTGCGCCCGAGGGCGCGCCATCGGCGAAGGCGCGGGGCTCGCCAGGCTCATCAGGCGGTGTCCTCGGAGCCGGCGTCGGGCTGGCGATGGGCGAGGATGTCGGTCAGCTGCTGCACGTCGTCGCCCGTGATCAGCACCTCGCCGCCGTCGTGCTTCTTGCGCAGGCGGTTGACCAGCTCGGCGCGCAGGATGTCGATCTTGCCGTGCAAGATGCGGCGGTTGTAGGAGACCTCGGTCTCTTCCTCGGTCAGCTGGCGGATGACGTCTTTCAGTTCGACATCCGTGAGCGAGCCAAGATCGGGAAACGTCTCGTCCATCGGGGGCTCTCTCCTCGTACGGGCTTGGGCCGGCCCTGCACGAGAGCGTCCGTGCGGCCGGCAGGAGCGCCGAGTATAGACCAAAAGGTCAGGCTGAGCTTGAGGCTAGGAGGCCCCTGCAGCGCCGTTTGCAGCGCGCTTCGCGGCGCGCGTTTCACGCAGGCCCGTACGCAGATACAGCGCCGTCGCGACGAGCGCCAGCACGAGTCCTACATAGAGCATCACCTCACCCGCTTTGCCGAGCCCGACCATCGCGAAGAAGAACGAGCCCATCACCGGCGCCACGGCGAGGCGCCCCGGCCAGTTGATGCGCAGCTCGATGCCGTGGCGCAGGCCGTGGCGCCCGAGCGCGAGCATCGTGAGCTCACGCGCCGCGAGCACCGCCAGCGCCCAGCGAGGCAGCAGCTCGAAGCGCCAGCAGACGGCTGCGCCCGAGACGACCAGCAGGCGGTCCGTCACCGGGTCCATCAGCGCGCCGAGGCGGCTGTACTGGCGCGTCACGCGCGCCGCGATCCCGTCCGCGTAGTCGCCCCAGCCGATCACCGCGAACAGCGTTGCCGCCAGCGCATCGACGCCGTCCTCGCTCGACAGCGCCACGATCAGGAAGACCGGGATCAGCGCCAGGCGCGTGAAGCCGATCGCATTGGGGATCGTCCACGGTCGCAGCGGGCTGCCGCTCTGCGTCGCCGCCGGCGGCGGTCCCGAGCGGTCAAGGCCCGATAGGCGTGCGAACGTCAGCCGGCGGCGTTGCGCAGGTACCTCGCGCGGACCGGGCCCGGCCCCCGCGCCTCGCCCTCCGTCCCCTACGGGAGGCTCTGCCACAACTCGTCCACCGCGCGCAGCAGCTCCTGCGGCTCGGCCGCGAGCGGCAGGCCCGGCGCCTGCTCACGACCGCGGCGCAGCTGCACCTCGATCTCCCCCGACTCCAGCGAGCGGCGCCCGACGGTAAGCCTCAGCGGGCAGCCGAGCAGCTCGGCGTCGGCGAACTTCTCCCCCGGGCCGAGCTCGCGATCGTCGTAGAGCACCTCAACGCCGCCGTCGCGCAGCGTCTCATACAGCTCCTCCGCGGCGGCGCGCTCGTCCGTACCGGGCTTGCCCAGCGCGACGAGATGCACCGCGAACGGGGCCAACGCGCGCGGCCAGGAGATGCCGTGCTCGTCGGCGAACTGCTCGACCGCGGCCGCCACGATCCGCGCCGGCCCGATCCCATAGGAGCCCATCCAGATCAGCTGCTCGCTGCCGTGCTCGTCCAGGTAGGTCGCACCGAGCGGCTCGGAGTAGCGCGTACCGAGCTTGAAGATGTTGCCGATCTCGATCGCCGGCTCGATCCGCAGCGGCTCTCCGTCGAGCGTGTAGCCGTCGCCGGCCTTCGCCACGCGCGGGTCGTTCAGCGCGACCTCGACGTTCGCCGCGTAGCCGTCGGCGAGCGCCACCTCGTCCTCGCCTGCCGCGCACGGCGCCATGTACTCGTGCGCGCCATGGCCGCCCATCATGCCGACGTCCGACTCCACGCGATACCAGCGCAGCCCCGTGCGCCCCATGATCCGGTCATAGGCGCCGACGTGCAGCTGATAGCGCTCATCCAGGCCCGCCCGGTCGCGGTCGAAGGTGTAGGAGTCCTTCATGATGAACTCGCGCGTGCGCAGCACGCCGGCTCGCGGGCGCGCCTCGTCTCGCTCCTTGACCTGGAAGTGGTAGAGGATCAGCGGCAGATCGCGGTAGGAGCGCACGAGCTGCGCGACGTGGAACGTGACCGCCTCCTCGTGGGTGAGCGCAAGCACGAGCTCTGAGCCCTTGCGGTCGGCGAGCTTGAACAGCTCCTCGATCTCCAGGCGACCGGTCTTGCGCCACAGCTCGGCCGGCTGCAGCACGGGCATCAGCATCTCCTGGCCGCCGATCGCGTCGATCTCCTCGCGCACGATCTGCACGACCCGCTCGTGGACGCGCCAGCCGGCCGGCAGCCAGGTCCACATGCCGGCGCCGATCTGGCGCACGAGCCCGGCGCGCACCATCAGCTTGTGCGAGATCGACTCCGCGTCGGCCGGCGGCTGCTTCTCGGTGGGCAGGAGGTATTCGGAGAGGCGCGTCATCGTTCGATCGTGGCCTACGCAGGCCACGCGCGTCGAGCGTATACGCCCGCGCGTCGGCGCGCCTGGCAACGCCGCATGAGGCGGGAGCGGCGCGAACCCGCACACGCGGCCTCCCGGCCCGGCCACCATGCCGGCTGGTCGAACCGGGAGTCGGCTGCGCTATGTCGGCTCAACGAGGGGGATCGGTGCGAGCCGGCGAAGCCGTGCGCCGAGGCGCCACCACGCGGTCTTCGCATATTAGACACGCCTCTCCACAAGTCTCAAAGGGCGTTTACCACCCACCTACCGGTCGCCCAAGCGCCCATGCTCAGGCCCCAAGCAGCGCCGCCTCGATCTCACGCAGGCGATCGGCGTCGCCGCGGATGTCGATGATCGCGTCGTTGTAGAGGAACGCCTCGCCCAAACGGATGATCGCGTAGGCGAGCACATTCGGCTCGATCTTTGGTTCGTAGCGCCCCGCCTCGACTTCGGCCTCGATCATTCGCTGCACCGTGCCGACCATCTGCGGCTGCGCGATCCCGCCGCTCGAGGTGAGGATACGCAGCGCGCGCTCCTGCTCCTGGGCAAGAAACGCGCGCATCCCGTCGAGTGCGGCCAGCTCGCGATTGAATTGGTCGAACGTCGAGAGCAGAGCGCGCGCGCCGCTGCCCGAGGTTTCTGCGCGGATCAGCAGCAGCCGCTGTTCACCCATCGTCCCCAGCAGCTCGCCGAGCAGCGCCTCGCGCGTGAGAAACCAGCGGTGCATCGTCGCCCGCGCCAGCCCCAGCTCACGCGCGATCGCCTGCACGTCGATCCGTTCGCACTTCAAGAAGCGCTTCGTCGCCAGCGCCAGTGCCGCCTCCCGCGTCGCCGCCGCCGGCCGTCCCGGCCGCCCCGTTGCCACACGCGCCATCGTTTGAGGTTATCCACAAGGCCTCTGATAGAACAGCGATCACGACCGAACTCGACGGAAACCCGATAAGGAGTCCCCGACATGGCCTTTTCCGTACCGCCGCTTCCCTACGCATACGACGCGCTCGAGCCGCACATCGACAAGGCGACGATGGAATTCCACCACGACAAGCACCACCAGGCCTATGTCGACAAGGCAAACGCCGCGCTCGAGGGCACCGAGTGGGCTGAGAAGCCCGTCGAGGAGGTCCTGCAGAACCTCGACAGCCTCGGTGAGAAGAAGGGCCCCGTCAAAAACAACGGCGGCGGTCACTACAACCACAGCCTCTTCTGGGAGAGCATGAGCCCCGACGGCGGCGGCGAGCCCTCAGGCGAGCTGGCCGCAGCGATCGACTCCGCCTTCGGCTCCTTCTCCGACTTCCAGGCCAAGCTCAAGGAAACCGGCGTCAACCAATTCGGCTCCGGCTGGTCCTGGCTCGTGCACGACGGCTCCGGCCTCGCGATCGTCGGCTCGGCCAACCAGGACAGCCCGATCTCCGACGGCAAGACCCCGTTGCTCGGCGTCGACGTGTGGGAGCACGCCTACTACCTGAAGTACCAGAACAAGCGTCCCGACTACATCGATGCCTGGTGGAACGTCGTCAACTGGGACAAGGTCGCCGAGCGCTTCGCCGCCGCCGGCTGAGCCGCTCGGGCTGCTGACGGGTGCGGGCCGCGCGCACGGCTCGCACCCGCACGACGGTCGGTCCACCGCGCCGGCCGCGACGCATCTCACTTGCCCTTCACGCCGCGCTTAGCAACGCTTTCTGAAAGCGCGCTTTCGTGGAGGGTGGATGGCTGCTCCAGGACATACGCTGACGCGCCGCCAGCTACTGCGCTCGGCCGGTCTCGTCACAGCCGGACTCGCCGTGGGCGGCGTGCTTGACCGGACCGTCGCCAAATCGCTGCTCTCCTCGCCAAGCCCGCCGTCCACGCCCCGTTGGGTCACGCGCCCCGATCTGCGCATTCCCGCGCTGAGAGTGCTGCGCAGCGAGCACGGCGTCTCGAGCGACCCGATCTTCGTCGCCCCGTATAACGCGCCCGGCGGCCAGGCCGGTGCCGTGATCGCCGATAACAGCGGCGAGCCGATCTGGGAGAACCCGCTCGCCGGCAAGGTGACCACCAACTTTCGCGTGCAGCGCTACCGCGGCGAGCCCGTGCTGACGTGGTGGGAGGGATACATCGAACTCGGGCACGGTGTCGGTGAATACGTGATCGCCGACACCGCCTACCGCACCGTGCGCCGCGTGCAGGCCTCACGCGGACTGCGCGGCGACCTGCACGAGTTCGTGATCACCCCGCGCGGGACCGCGCTGCTGACGAGCTACGTCGTCACCAGGGCGGACCTCTCGGACTTCGGCGGCTCGCACGAGGGCACCGTGCAGGACGCGATCTTCCAGGAGATCGACCTCGCAAGCGGCGAGCTCCTGCTCGAGTGGCACAGCCTCGATCACGTTCCCTTCGCCGAGTCCTACGCCGGTGTGACGGCCGATTGGGACTACTTCCACATCAACTCCGTCGACCTCGAGGAAGACGGCTCGCTGCTCGTCTCCTCGCGCAGCACGCACACGATCTACAAGATCGAACGCAGCGGAGCAATCGCTTGGCGTCTCGGCGGCAGGCACAGCGACTTCCGCATGACCGCCGGCAGCAGCTTTGCCTGGCAGCACGACGTGCGCCGCCAGCCCGACGGGACGCTGAGCCTGTTCGACAACGGCGCCACTCCCGCCGTCGAGAAGCTCTCGCGCGCGCTGATCCTCGACGTCGACGAGCAGGCGATGACGAGCAGCCTCGTCAACGAGTACACGCACCCGCGGATCCTCTCCGGCAGCCAGGGGAGCGTGCAGTTGCTGCCCAACGGCAACGTCTTCGTCGGTTGGGGCGAAGCGCCGCACATCTCCGAGTTCGACCGCTCCGGGCGCATGCTGTTCGACGCCCTGCTCGGCCGCAAGTACCAGTCCTACCGGGCCTTTCGCCTGCCATGGAGTGGCCGACCTGCAGAGGCACCCGCCGTCGCCGTGAGCACCGGTGCCGGCGAGCACACCATTTACGCGAGCTGGAATGGCGCGACCGAGATCGAGCGCTGGCAGCTGCTTGCCGGCGAGTCCGCTGCCGCACTCGCATCGGTCTCGAGCGTTCGCACGCAGGGCTTCGAGACACCTGTGCGCACCCGCGCCAAGGGTCCCTTCTTCGCCGTGCGCGCGCTCGAGACCGGCGGCGCCCCGCTCGGCCAGTCCGCCGTCGCGCTCGCCTCGTGAGCTAGCCGCGGTTGAAGCGACGGCCGGCGACCGGCGAGACCGTCTCGTCCATCGCCGGCGCCTGAGTGTCGTTCACCGCGCCGTTGCCTGCAGCGGCCCCCGCCGCCTCGACCGGGCCGACGCCGTCGAGCATCGACTCGAGCACCTCGGCCGCGCTCGCGTCGTTCTCCGCAGCCGCAGCTTCGAGCGCTGCGATCCGCTCCGGTGTCATCGCCGTGGCGTCCTCGTTCGCCTCCAGCCAGCGGCGTGCCTCGGCGGCCGCCGTCTCGTCGCGCTGGACCGTCTTGCCCGCCGCGTAGTAGCGATCGATCTCCTTGAACAGCTCGTCCACGAGCTGCTCTGTGGGCACCTTCTTCAGCGGCTCGCCCTTGGAGTAGATCATGCCCATGTCTTTGGCGCCCGTGATGCCGAAGTCCGCGTGGCGCGCCTCGCCGATGCCGTTGACCGCGCAGCCCAGCACCGAGACCTCGATCGGGTCCTCGTAGGCTTCCAGGCGCTGCTCGACTTCGACCACCACACGGTCCATGTCGAACTGCAGGCGACCGCACGTCGGGCACGCGATCAGGTCCGGACCGCGCTGGCGCAGCTTCAGCGCCTTGAGGATCTCCCACGCGACCTTGACCTCTTCCTCCGCGTGAAACGTCGACAGCGAGATGCGGATCGTGTCGCCGATCCCGTCCGCCAGCAGCGTGCCCAGACCGACCGCCGACTTCAGCGAGCCCGACCACTTCGTGCCCGCCTCCGTCACGCCTAGGTGCAGCGGGTAGGGGATCCGCTCCGAGAGCAGCCTGTTCGAGGCGATCGTGTTCGGCACCGACGTCGACTTCATCGAGACCTTGAAGTTGTCAAACTCCAGGCGCTCCATCAGCTCGACCGTCTCCGTCGCCGCCGTCACCAGCGCCTCGATCGGGTTCTCGTACTCGAGCTCCCGCAGGTGCTTCGGCAGCGAGCCCGAGTTGACGCCAACGCGCAGCGGCGTGCCGTGCTGCTTGGCCAGCGCGATCACCTCCGCCACCTTCTCCGGGCCGCCGATGTTGCCCGGGTTCAGGCGCACGCAGTGCGCCCCCGCTTCGATCGCCTTTAGCGCCAGCGTGTGGTTGAAGTGGATGTCCGCAATGATCGGAATCGGCGACTGCGCCACGATCGTCTTCAGCGCCTCCGCGTCCTGCTCGCGCGGGACCGCCACGCGCACGATGTCCGCGCCCGCCTCCGCCACGGTGCGAATCTGCTCCATCGTCGCCGGCAGGTTCGCGGTCTCCGTCTTCGTCATCGTCTGCACCGCGACCGGCGCTCCGCCGCCGATCGGCACCGGGCCCACGTGTATCTGACGTTCTGAGGCCATGAGCCCATTCTACGGACAGCGGGGTTGAGCGCTTCGGATCGGCTTTCCGATGCGGTATTCCGATGGGAAGCAGCTCTGGACCGCGATCGAGCCCGCCCCAGTTGCGACCTACGCGTACCGGGTCCGCGTGCGCCCATGTGGCTCGAAACGGCTGCACCATTCTGGAGTGTGGATTTCCGCGGCCGCTTGTCCGTGGTGGTCATGATCTACGCTCTGCCGAGTCCTATGCCGAAGCAATCGTTGGATTCCGCGACACGCGCAGAGCAATGCCATCCGGCGACCGGCTAGCCCCAATGAGACCCTCGACGCGACCAGGTAAGTGAGCAGAAAGCGCCTCGCCGGCGATCGGGCGCCCGTCGAGCACGGAGAACGAGGCGACGCTTCGAGGTCGCCACTGCGACCGGAGACGGCCGCCGCCGTCGTCGCGGCCATCATCGCGGTGTTCGCCGCGCAACCGCGGCTGAGCGGAGCGATAGTCGGTGTGGCGGTCGCGCTAGTCGCGTCGCAGCTGCGGCCTTCATGGCGGCGATGGCCGCTCGATCGGCGGGCGGGCGCGCTCGTGAGCTGCCTCGCCATCGCAGGCGGCGGCGTCGGCTTCGTGCTGGGCCCCGTTGTGGCTGATGGCGAATCCAGGGCGAATCAACCGCCTTCTGGGCCTAGCGGGCCTGCGGCTGCCTACCCGCTGCTCCCGGCAGTTGCGGGAGATCGCGCCCTCCGCGTCGCGTTTCAGCCCACCGCACCAGAAATGTTCTTGGTCGCGTTTCAGCGTGACGTCGGCAAGCCCGCCGAGGGAACGGGATGGCGCCAGCTGCACGAACAAGGCGGCGTCGACGTCTCTGCCAGCACCTTTGCCTTGACGCTCACCAACCGCACCCAACTGCCGCTCGCCGTCACGAACATCGTCGCCGAAGTAATTGCGTCGGAGCCAGCACCAAGCGGATGGCTCGGCGGCATGTTTTCTCAAGGCGTCGGCAACCTCGACCAATATGTTGCGTCCCTCGAATCTGAAGCGTCCGGCGGCCAAGCGGTTTTCCGGCTGTCCGAACAAAGTAACGGCACCTACAAATCAAGCCCGTTCTTTGCAACGCGTCAGATCACGCTGAAACCAGGGGAGATCTACGATGCCTCCGTCTCGATTAAGACGCATATCGCGCGCGAACTTCGGTATCGCTTTCTCGTCTCGGGCAACACCGCGAGCGAAAGCTTCACCCTCGACGTCTCGCCAAAGGGCGGCTATCGCCTCAGCGGAGAGAGGGAACAAAAATACGCCCACTCCTACGGGATGAGCGTTGCGGGATGCTGGAGAACGCCCGCCGAGGAACTGCGCGAACTCGACGGCCACGACGGTCCCTGCAAGCAGGGCTGAGCGCCGGCCCGCTTTTGTCGCCGGTTCGGCTGGTGAGGGCGCGGGTGTAGCCCCACGCGCAACTAACCTCCCCGCAATGCCCCAGCCGCCGCCTACACAGGATGTCTACGGCACCGCGCGTGGGCCCTTCGCCCGTTTCGCTTCCCCGCTCGCCGCGCGCGCCCGCGCACGCCGTCACGCGCAGTTCTTCGCCCTCGCTCGGCTGCAGCCTCGCGCCCGTGTACTCGACCTCGGCTGCGGGCGAATCGGCCTGCGTGCGCTCGAGCCACAGCTCGACATAACCGGCGTCGACCTGCAGCCCCGCCCCGACTACCCCGGCCCGTTCGTCCAAGCAGACGCCGCCGAGAGGCTGCCCTTCTCCGATCGCGAGTTCGACCTCGTCTACTGCTCGAGCGTGATTGAGCACGTTCCACCCGCCCGACGTGAGGCCTTCGCCGCCGAGCTGCTTCGCGTCGGCCACGGCTTCTACGTGCAGACGCCCGCTTTCTCCTTCCCGATCGAGCCCCACGCGCTCTTGCCCTTCGCGCACTGGCTGCCCGTCAGCCTGCGCAAGCCCTACTGGCGCCTCGGCGCCGCCGGCGAGTGGGAGCAGATCTCGCTGCTGCGACGAGACGAGATGGAGCGACTGTTCGCGGCGCCCGCCCTACCCGAGCGCATCGGCCCGTTCGTCAAGAGCTGGATCTCCGTGAGGCCGGCCGGCTAACCGCCGAGCCGCCCGATGTCGTTGCCCACGCCGTTGATCACGAGGAACAGCAGCAGGATGATGCCGACCGAGCTGTAGCGGTACATCGCCATCAGCGAGATGCGCTTGCCGCGGACCTTCTCCGCCACCGACCACAGCACGTGCCCGCCGTCGAGCGGCAGGAACGGGAACAGGTTGATCACCGCCAGCACCAGCGAGATGTAGCCGAGGAAGACGAGCGCCTTGCCCGGCCCTGCCACGACCGTTTCGTGCGCCGCCCTCGTGATGCCGACGATGCTGCTCACTTCCTTGCGCGTCTTCGAGCTCGTCAGCGCTTTGAAGAAGCCCGTCAACGTGCTCGTCGTCGCGTGCCACATCGCGCCCACCGACGCACCAGCCGCGCCGAGCGCTCCGAACGACTTCGCCGCCACGCCGAATTCGACCCCGATCAGCATCCGCTTGGCCGCCTTGCTGTAGCGCGGGTCGATCGAGACCTGCATCGTCTTCGCGCCACGGCGTATCGTCAGCAGCGCCGGCGTGCTCGCGCGGCAGCCTTCGACAGCCACGCCCGCGCAGCGATGCGCGTCGATCCGGCTGCGCGCCCCCGCTTCCGAGACCGCTGCCCCGTCGACCGCGACGATCTCATCGCCCGGGCGCAGCACCTTCGCCGCCGGCTCGCCACTCTGCACGCTCGCGACCTTCGACGTCGCCCGCACCGCTTCCGTCGCCGGGTCCAGGTTGTACAGCACCGTCGCCCCCGTGAGGCTGCCCGACAGCAGCACCGCCCAGAACAGCACGAACGCGATCACCAGATTCACCCCCGGCCCCGCCACGATCACCGCGATCCGCTTCCACGGGGGCTGGCTGTAGTAGGCACGGCGCGTCGCCTCCGGGTCGAGGTCCTCGAGCTCTTCCGGGTTCATCCCCGTGATCTTCACGTAGCCCCCCGCTGGGATCGCGCCGATCGCATACTCAGTCTCGCCGCGTTTGATCCGGAAGATCGTCGGCGGGAAGAACAGCGAGAAGCGCTCCACGCGCATGCCCACGAGCTTCGCCACCGTGAAGTGGCCCAGCTCGTGCAGCACGATCAGCGCGATGATTCCGAGGATCGTCAGGACCCAGCTCATCAGAGGCCATCTTCGCAGGCGATCGCGCCCGTTCCGGCAGTTCGCCCTGCTCGCGCCGCCCCGCAGCCATCTTTGCGGAGCATCAATAAAAGGAGGAGCCGGCCGCTAACCGAGGGCGAGCACGAGCCCGCTCGCCAGCTCGCGCGCGCGGCGGTCCGCCTCATACAGCGACTCGAACGCCAGCACCGGCTCTGCGCCGAGCTCTGAGAGCGTGCGCTCGATCACCTCCGCGATCTCCAGGAAGCGCAGGCGCCCCTCGAGGAACGCGTGCACCGCGATCTCGTTCGCCGCGTTCAGCACGCACGGCGCCGTCCCGCCCGCGCGCGCCGCCTCGCCCGCCAGGCGCAGGCACGGGAACGCCTCCAGGTCGACCCGCTCGAAGCTCAGCTCGCCGATCTGCGCCAGATCGAGCGGCGCGATGCCCAGGTCCGCGCTTTCGCCGCCGTGCAGCGCGTAGGAGATCGCGATGCGCATGTCCGGCGGGCCCAGGTGCGCCAGCATCGCCCCGTCCGCCAGCTGGATCAGGCCGTGCACGAGCGACTGCCGGTGCACGACCACGTCGATGCGGTCATACGGCGTGCCGAACAGATGGTGCGCCTCCATCAGCTCGAGGCCCTTGTTCATCAGGGTCGCCGAGTCGATCGTGATCTTTCCGCCCATCGCCCACGTCGGGTGATCGAGCGCCTGCTCGACCGTCACCTCTGCCAGCTCCGCCCGCGTGCGCCCGCGGAACGGCCCGCCGCTCGCCGTGATCGTCATCCGCTCCACCGCCCCCGGCGGCTGCCCCGCGATCAGCTGGTGAAGCGCCGTGTGCTCCGAGTCCACCGGCACGATCCGCGCCCCCGTCGCCTCCGCCAGCGCCGTGACCAGCTCACCGCCCACGACCAGCGACTCCTTGTTCGCCAGCGCCAGGTCGATGCCCTCGCCGAGCGTCGCCACCGTCGGCCCCAGGCCCGCCGAGCCGACCAGCGAGTTGAGCACAAGATCCGCGCCCGACTGCACCACCAGCTCGACCAGGCCCTCCGCGCCGCCCAGCACCTTGCCGTCGGTCCACGCCTCCGCCGCACGCGCCGCCGCGTCCTCGTCCGCCAGCGCCACGCGCTTGACCCCGTGCTCGCGCGCCTGGGCGATCAGCCCCTCCCACGAGCGCTCCGCCGAGAGTCCCACCACTTCCAGCTCCGGCTCGCGCGCGCAGACGTCGAGCGCCTGCGTGCCGATCGAGCCCGTCGAGCCGAGGATCAGGATGCGCTTGGGCATACCCGGACCCTACGACCTCAGCTCATTCGTAGGTGTACTGGTCCGCAGGCCGGTTCCTGTGCGTCGTTTTCGTGATGACATCCGTTGTCGTGATCGTCGCTTTGACGTCCACCGTCCCCCGGCCGTGGACCGGAGCGATCACCGTGCACGTCGTGCTCGACGCGCAATCGACCGAGGCGGCCGGCCTCGACCCGAACACGAAGGTCGTCGCGCTCGTCCCCGGCGCAAAGCCCGTGCCGCTCACCGTCACCGCGTTGCCGCCGCCCGCCGGTCCGCTATTCGGGGTCACGCCCGTGATCGTCGGATCGAGGTATCTGAACTCATCTCTGACCGCGCACACCTCTTCGGGCCCTTCTTCTCCCGGGATTTCTTGGCATTGCTCGGACTCGCTCGTGCCGGCCGGCGTCGTCACGAAGACGTCGGCTTTCCCCACTGTCGAGGCCGGGGAGATCGCCGTGATCGATCCCGTCGAATTGACCGTGAAGCTCGTCGCCGGGACCGAGCCGAACGTGACCGACGTGACCTCGATGAAGTTGCTTCCGCCGATGCTCACGCTCGTACCGCCACCCGCCGGCCCCTTGTTCGGGGAGATGCTCGTGACGATCGGCAGGTCGAGCACGTACGTGAGCCTGTCGGCCGGGCTCGTCGCGCTCGTGCCTTCAGGCGTCGTCACCGTCACGTCCACCACCGCTTCGTCCGTCGCCGGCGGAGCGCCCGCGACGATCTCCGTCCCTTTGCCGTTGACCACGAAGCTCGTCGCCGGAGCCGAGCCGAAGTGGACTTCCGTGGCTCCCGCCAGGTTGGCTCCTCTGATCGTCACCCTCCGCTTGCCCTGCTCGTGGACCTCCGCCGGAGAGATCGCTTCGACCGTCGGCGGAGCCCCTACGGAGCTGAACCGGTCCGCTTCGCTCGCCGCACTGACCCCTTCGGGCGTGAGGACCGTGACATCGACCGTTCCCGTGCCGGGCGGCGCAAGCGCCTTGAGCTTGTGCTCTCCGATAACCGAGAAGCTCGTCGCCGGGGTCGCGCCGAAGTCGACCGCCGTGGCCCCGACGAAGGCGTTGCCGATGATCGTCACGAGCGTCCCGCCCGACATCGCGCCTGCGACCGGCATCACCTTCGTTACCACCAGCGGCGCGCTCTGCAGGTATCTGAAGTGGTCCGCCGCCGTCGTCGGGCTCGTGCCGCCCAGCGTCGTGACCGTGACGTCCACCGTTGCTCCCGCCGTGCCCGGCGGGACGACCGCCGTGATCGAGCTCGGCGAGTCGGTCACGACTTCCGTGGCCGCGACCGAGCCGAAGTCGACCGCCGACGCCCCCGCCAGATTCGCTCCGGTGATCGTCACCGTTTCCCCGCCCGTCGCCAGGCCCGATTCCGGGCTCACCCCCGTGACCATCGGCGCGGGCTCGTAGCTGAAGCGATCGGCCGGCGCCGTCGCGCTGACCCCGCCGAAGCCGGTCAACGTCACGTCCACGATGCCCGCCCCGACCGGGGAGCTCGCCGTGATCGAGCCTTCGTTGTTGAGGAAGAAGAAGCCCGCCGGCGTCAGGCCGAAGTCGACCGCCGTGACTTCTTCGAGGTTCGTTCCCGTGATCGTCACCACCGTGCCGCCCGCTTCCGGGCCCCCGGCCGGGCTGAGGCCCGTGACCGTCGGCGCCGGCACGTAGGTGAAGCGGTCGGCCGTGCTCGCCGCGCTCGTCGCTTCCGGATCGATCACCGTCACGTCGACCGTGCCCGTCCCCGGCGGCGAGACCGCCGTGATCGAGCCCTGCGAGTCGATTTCGAAGCTCGTCGCCGCCGTCGAGCCGAACTCGACCGCCGTGGCCGCCGAGAGGTCCGAGCCGGTGATCGTCACAGACGTGCCCCCGCTCGCCGGTCCCCGGCCCGGGCTCACGCCGGTGACACTCGGGCCGTACGTGAACTGATCGCCCGCGCTCGTCGCATTCACCCCGTTCGGCGTCGTCACGGTCACATCGACCGTGCCCGCGCCTGCCGGAGCGCTCGCCGTGATCCGCCCCGCTCCCACAACCGTGAACGAGCTTGCCTCAGTCGCGCCGAACCTGACTTCGCTCGCGCCCGTCAGCCGGGCGCCTCGGATCTGCACCGATGTCCCTCCCGCCGGCGGGCCGCCCGCGGGGCTGACGCTCGAGACGCTCGGGGCCGGCGCGGCCAGCGCGCCGGCCGGAGCCAGTGCCGCCGCCACGATCCCCAGCGCGACCATCACGGCCAGAAGGACGAGCTTCGACGCTGCGCGACGTATGCCGCAATTGACCGGCTCAACTGATGAGTTCATCTCGCTCCCCTTGCCGACTCGTGTCGGCGTCGTCGCTATGACGCAGGCCACGTTACGCCGAAATACAGCGAACGCGAGCCATCCGAATCAACGGAAACGAAATAGACACCGGATAGAGACCTCACCTTCCGCAAACAGCGAGATTCGGCCGGCCCCGGACAATGCCGCGCCGAGCGGCCGGCATTGCCCGGGTGCAGGAGTTGCGTCCTCGCTCAGCCCAGCTTCGCCGTGAACTTCTCCCTGCCCGTGCATGAGGAGGACACGCCTCCTTCTATGTCGACCACGTCCAGTTCGAAGACCCCGCTCACCGTGCCTTTCTTCGTGAACGTGGCCGTGAAGCCATTTTTCCTGGTCTCCGTGTAGTTCGCCGGCGGCGGGTAGATTTTTTCGGTGACCGGCGTGTGCTCGCTGACCTTCCCGCTCGACGGCAGCGGCACCGACGCGGGCAGCGGCACGAACGCCGCGCCGCCCGACCCGGCCGACCCTTCGCAGGAGACGCTCGATATCGCCTTGGTCAGCGTCACGCACAGCTGCGTTCTACCGCCGCAGCGGGCGCGCTTGACCGTGAGGCTGATCTTCGACGCGCTGAACATGCCGCTGTAGGTACCGGTTTTGTAGCTGGACTGACCCTTTGCCCCGGCCGTCGCCGTGCCGAGCGCAGCCGCCATGACGAGCACGGCGCAAAGCACGGTCAGCGATGTCGTTAGTCGCGTTGGTCGCATCGTTCCCTCCCCTTTCATCCGAGTTTCGCCGTGAACGGCACCTTGCCGACGCATGGCAGTGTCGTGCCCCAGACCGACTCGGACTGGTTCAGTTCGAAGTATCCGCTCGCCGTGCCTTTCTTCGTAAACGTCACCGTAAGGCCCGACTGCCTGCTCTCGCCGATCCCATTCGGCGAAGTGCTCTGCGCGAGCGGCGTCTGCTCGGTGGCGTTGCCCGACGAAGGCAGCGGCACGACCGTCGTGAACGGGCCGATCGGGCCGCCTCCTGCGACAGGGCCACTGCAGGTCGCATTCTGAGGCGCGACCGGCAGCGAGACGCACAGCTGCAGCTTGCCTGCGCACTGCGCGCGCTTCAGCAGCAAGCTGAACTGTCCAGAGCCGAGCTTGCCCTTGTACGTGCCGACTTTGTACGTCGCCGGCGAAGTGTGGTGCTTCTTCTTGGCTGCGCCCGCGCTGGCTGCGAAACCGAGGCGCTGCAGGCCACCAGTGCCACGAGCGTGATTCGACGCATCTTTCCCCCGATCTGCACGGCGGCCTCCGGCGCCGCGCATAGCTGTCCTGGAAATCGGGACAACCCTACATGTGCGCCTGGCGCGGCCTGTCCGCGAGGGCCTGGCCTGCTACGCACTAATGCGTATTTGCACGTATGCCGCGCAGATGTGATCAGCAGGCAACCGGTTCTCCCCGTCGGCGACCGATGGCGTCCCTGACTACACGTTGCACCGCAGGCTCGACATTTGCAAGCGAAGCGGTCGGGACATCCGCCCCGGAGCTGGTCATGAGCACGCCGAGGAACTCATCCGCGAACGAGTAGCTGACGTTTGTCACCCCAGCAAAGTCGACCTCCACCGCATCCTCGCCGGCCATGCGAGCCAACAGCTCCTCACGGAGCTCCTTGCCGCGGCCGCGCGTCGCGAACGTTTGGCCGAACTCCCTCAAGCTGAACGTCGGGGCTGGGGCCATGTCACTCCTCCTGAGGTCGTGGATCCACGTTCACCGAAGTTAGCCGCAGCCTCGGATGCGCTTTCGAAGGCAGCCAAAGTCGTACAAGAAGTCCGCTGTAGGGCCTAGACATACGCCGCCCAGATGTAGTACCCGACGACCGCCGCGAACAGCACGGCGTCGAGCCGGTCAAGCGCCCCGCCGTGCGCGCCGAACAGCCCGCCCGAGTCCTTCGTACGCGCCTCGCGCTTGACGAAGGACTCGAACAGGTCGCCGATCGGCGCGACGAGCGCGACGCCGAGGCCGAGCACGATCGCGTGCGTGCCCGGCAGCCATTCCTGGTAGCGCCCGGCGATCCACACGCCGAGCACGGCGCAGAGCATGCCGATCAACAGGCCCTCGACGGTCTTGTTCGGGGAGATCGCCGGCGCGAGCGGGCGTTTGCCGAACAGGCGCCCGCCGAAGTAGGCGCCGGTGTCGCCGAGGAACGTGCCGACGAGCACGTCGATCACGATGCCCAGGCCGTGCGGCAGGCCGCGCAGCATCACTGCGTGCGCGAGCGCCAGCCCGATCCAGTAGATCCCGAGCAGCGTCACCGACAGCCCACCGACGCTCGGGCGCGGCTGCAGCACGGTCAGCCCGAACAGCAGCGGCAGCGCGGCGACGAGCACGAGCAGCACCTGGAACTGATCGCCCCAGTTGGCCGCCACGAGCAGCCCGGCGAGCGCGATGAAGCCGGCCAGGCGCACTGGATGGGCACGCGCGAACATGCCGTAGAGCTCGTGCAGGCAGATGCAGCCGAGCACGAACAACCCGAACGTGAAGATCGCGCCGCCCTCGATCACGAGGAACAGCGCGACGGCAATCGCCGGGATCGCTGCGAGCAGCCGTGCGCGCAGCTCCGAGCCGCCGCCCGCTCCGCTGCCGCCACCCTCGGCCGCGATGCGCCGGCGCACGAGCGGGCCGCTGGAGCGCCGTACGCGCTGCGGCCGGCCGCGCGGCGGGCGATGGCGCCCGCTGCGTCCAGCGGGCGTGCGCGCGCCGCCGCCGGCCATCAGCGCGCCCCGAAGCGCCTGCGCCGGCGGGAGAACTCGGCCAAGGACTCGGCGAGCGCCTCGCGCGAGAAGTCGGGCCACAGCTCCTCGCGGAAGATCAGCTCGGAGTAGGCGGACTGCCACAGCAGGTAATTCGACAGGCGCTGCTCGCCGCTCGTGCGGATGATCAGATCGGGGTCGTGCATCTCGGGCGCGTACAGGCAGGCGCGGAAGTCCTCCTCGCTGCCGCCGGTAAAGCGCCGGGCGGCGTCGAGGATCTCGGCGCGCCCGCCGTAGTTGAAGGCGACGAACAGCGTGATCCGCTCGTTCTGTGCGGTCAGCTCCTCGGCCCAGTCCATCCGCTCTACGAGCTCCTGCGAGATCCCCTCGCGGCTTCCGATGAAACGCATGCGCACGCCCTCCTCGTGCAGCTCGGGCGTCTCGCCGCCAATCCGCGCGGAGAACATCGCCATCAGGCCGGCGACCTCCTCGGCCGGGCGCGACCAGTTCTCGGTCGAGAACGAGTAGACGGTCAGCTCCTGCACGCCGAGCTCGGCGGCGTCGCGCAGGCGCGCCTTGACCACATCCGCGCCGGCGTCGTGGCCGTCGTTGACGGGGATGCCGCGCTCGCGCGCCCAGCGCCCGTTGCCGTCGGTGATGATCGCGACGTAGCGCGCCGACGGGGGCGACGGGTCGTGCGCCGCCGCCGTCGGTTGCTCGGCGGCGGCCATCAGACTTCGAGGATCTCTTTTTCCTTGGCCTTGAGCACCTCGTCGAGGTCGCCGACGCGCCCGTCGGTGAGCTTCTGCAGCTCGACCTCGGCGCGGTGCTCATCATCGGAGGAGGCCTCGCCTTCGGCCTTCAGCTCGCGCAGCTGCTGCATCGTGTCGCGGCGCACGTTGCGGATCGCCACGCGACCCTCCTCGGCGAGGTTCTTGACGACCTTGACGAGCTCCTTGCGCCGCTCCTCGGTCAGCTCGGGCACGACGAGGCGGATCACGTTGCCGTCGTTGGACGGGTTCAGCCCGACGTCGGACTCGTTGATCGCCTTCTCGATCAGCTTGATCGAGGACTTGTCATAGGGCTGCACGCTGAGCAGGCGCGCTTCTGGCGCGGAGATCGTCGAGAGCTGGTTGAGCGGCGTCATCGCGCCGTAGTAGTCGACGACGACGCGGTCCAGCAGCGCCGGGCTGGCGCGGCCGGTGCGCACCGTCGAGAACTCGTGCTGCGCGGCCTCGGCCGACTTGTGCATCCGCTCGCGCGCGTCGGCGAGCAGTTCGTCGATCAAGCTGTCAGCTGCCATCGGCCTCTCCTTGCGGTGTCGAGACGAGCGTTCCCACGCGCTCGCCTGAGATTATCCGCGCAAGCGCCGTCTCGTCGTCCATGTTGAAGACGTCGATCGGCATGTGGTTCTCCATGCACAGGGCAAGCGCCGTCGAGTCCATCACGCGCAGGCGGCGCTCGAGCGCTTGCATGTGCGTGATCTCGGGGATGAACTGCGCGTTGGGGTCGACCGCCGGGTCGGCCGTGTAGACGCCCTCGACGCCGTTCTTGGCCATCAGGATGATCTCGGCGTGGATCTCGGCCGCGCGCAGCGCAGCGGCGGTGTCGGTCGTGAAGAACGGGTTGCCGGTACCGGCGGCGAAGATCACGACGCGCCCCTTCTCCAGGTGGCGCATCGCGCGGCGGCGGATGTAGGGCTCGGCGACCTCGGAGACGCCCAGCGCAGACTGCACGCGCGTGTTCGTGCCGGCCTTCTCGAGCGCGTCCTGCAGCGGCAACGCGTTGAGCACGGTCGCGAGCATGCCCATGTAGTCGGCCGTCGCGCGGTCCATCCCGGCGGCGGCGCCCTGCATGCCGCGGTAGATGTTGCCGGCGCCGACGACGATCGCGACCTGCACGCCCTGGTCGCGCACGGCCGTCACCTGACGCGCGACGGCCGCCACGCGCTCGGGGTCGGTGCCGAACTCGAGCGAGCCCATCAGCGCCTCGCCGGAGAGCTTCAAGAGGATCCGTTTGAAAGCAGGGGCCATCGACCGGGCAGCCTATCCGCTCGCCTTTACGGCCAGCGTGTCGGGATTATTGGCCGACTGCGAATCGCGCAAAGCGCCGGATGACCACGTTCTCGCCGGTTGTCGCGGTGAGCTCGTCGCGCAGTTGCTGCACGGTCTTGCCGTCGAACTTGGGGTTGTGCATCTCCTGCTCGAGCAGCACGATCGTCTCGTACCAGGAGTCGAGCTTGCCGGAGACGATTTTCTCGCGCACGTTCTCGGGCTTCTCAGCGGCTTCCTGCTCGTAGATCTTGGCCTCGGCGTCGCGCGCGTCGCCGGGCACGTCGTCGCGGCTGACGTACTTGACGGTCGGCGTGGCGGCGATCTGCAGGGCGACGTCGCGGGCGAACTGCGTGAAGTCGTCGTTGTTGGCGACGAAGTCGGTGTTGCAGTCGACCTCGATCAACACGCCGACCTTGGCGCCGGCGTGGATGTAGGACTGCACGGTGCCCTCGGTGGCGACGCGCTCGCCGAGATCCTGGATCTTCTTGCCCTGCTTCAGGCGCAGGATCTCGACGGCCTTGTCCATGTCGCCGCCGGCCTCGGCGAGGGCCTTCTTGCAGTCCATCATGCCGGCACTGGTGCGCTCGCGCAGCGCCTTGACGTCCTTGGCGGAGATCTCGGTGGTGCTCATTGCTGCTGTGCCTCCTTCGCGGGCTCCTCGGCCTGCGCGCTCTCGTCAGTTGTCTCGGCCACCGCGACGGGCTCCGGGGCGGGTGCCTCGGCCTCGCTCTCGGCGGCGGTCTCGGGCGGTGCGGACTGTGCCTTGGCGGGCTGGCCGGCGTCGGGGCTGGCGTTCATCGGCGTGACGGACTCCTGCTGGGGCTCGAGCGTGGCCGGATCGGCGGGCGCTGCAGGCACGGGCGTGGTCTCGGGGACGGGCTGCTGCGCAGCGGCCGCAGCGGCGGCCTTTTCGGCGGCGGCTTTCTCGTGGAAGGCTCGCTCGGCGGCGGCTTTTTCCTCGGCCTCTTTCTTGGCCAGTTCCTCGGCCTCGCGCTTGGCCTGCTCTTCGGCCTCGCGTTTGGCGCGGGCTTCGGCCTCCACGCGGGCTTTTTCCTCGGCTTCCTTGCGCGCCTTCTCCTCCTCGGCGCGGAACACGGAATGGCCCTCCTGCACGACCTGGCCGATCGCCTGCGTGATCAGCGCGCAGGAGCGGATCGCGTCGTCGTTGCCGGGGACGACGTAGTCGATCCCGTCGGGGTCGCAGTTGGTGTCGACGAGGCCGATGATCGGAATGCGCAGCCGGCGGGCCTCTTTGACGGCGATCTCCTCGGTCTTCAGGTCGATCACGAACATGGCGTCGGGGACGCGCTGCATGTTCTTGACGCCGCCGAGGTTGGCGCGCAGCTTGGCGAGATCGGCCTGCGCGGCCATCCGCTCACGCGTGGGCAGCAGCGCGAGCTGCCCCTCGGTCTCGTAGCGTTCGAGGTCGTGCAGGCGGCGGATGCGCAGGCTGATCGTCTGGAAGTTGGTCAGCAGGCCACCGAGCCAGCGGTGGTTTACGAACGGCATGTCGGCGGCTTCGGCGACGTCCTTGATCGTGTCGCGCGCCTGCTTCTTGGTGCCGACGAACAGCACGGTGCCGCCGCGGTGGGAGATCTCAGAGGCGAAGGCCTGCGCCTGCTCGAGCAGGGCCTGCGTCTTGACGAGATCGATGATGTAGTTGCCGCCGCGCTCTCCGAAGATGAAGCGGCGCATCTTTGGGTTCCAGCGGCGCGTCTGGTGGCCGAAATGAACGCCTGCCTCCAGCAGCTCCGCGATGCCTACCTGAGCCACGAGTACTCCCTTTATTTATTAATTTGATGACGACCGATTGAAACGCGGACCCGGTTGAGCGACACATGGTTCGCAGTACCGGGCAGGGCCGCGTCCGGACATCGGACGGATAGAAGGTCTGTGAACGGCTCAGGATAGCCGCTCGGCACGGGTGAGTGCCTCGCGCAGATCGCCGGGGAGCGGCGAGCTGAGGTCGATCGGAGCGCCGCTGATGGGGTGTGCGAAGGCCAGACGCGCGGCGTGCAGGAACTGCCGTTGCAGGCCGAGCGCGCCACGGCCGCCGTACTCGGGGTCGCCGGCGACGGGGTGTCCGATGGCCTGCAGGTGCACGCGGATCTGGTGCGTGCGCCCCGTCTCCAATTTGAGCCTGAGCAGCGAGTGCTCGGGCAGGGCGCGGTCGAGCTCGAAGTGCGTGCGCGCCTCGCGCGGGTGCGAGCCGCCGACGGCCATCCGCGTGCGCACGTGCGGGTCGCGGCCGATCGGCGCCTCGATCGTGCCGCTGCGCGCGGGCGGGCGCCCGATCACGAGCGCGAGGTACTCGCGTTCGATCTCGCGCTGCTGCAGCGCACGCTGCAGCTTGGCGTGGGCAAGCTCTGAGCGCGCGACGACGAGCAGACCGGACGTGTCGCGGTCGAGGCGATGGACGATCCCGGCGCGGTCGGGCTCGCCGCCGCGAGCGCTGTCGGCGAGCAGCTGGGAGAGCGTGTCCTCGCGGTGGCCCTTGGCGGGATGCACGACGACGCCTGCGGCCTTCTCGACGACGAGCAGGTGCTCGTCCTCGTAGGCGATCTTGAAGGGCTCGACAGGCTCGGTAGCTTCGGCAGTCATGCCTCGGCGCTCGGCGATGGCCCCGCGCGCTTGGCGGCATGGCGGGCGTGGTCGATCACGAGAAACAGGATCAGCACGCCGAAGGTGATCGACATGTCGGCGAGGTTGAAAGGCGGCCAGCCGAGCGGGAGCTTGATGAAGTCGGTCACGGAGCCCTCGCGCAGGCGGTCGACGACGTTGCCGATGGCGCCGCCGATCAGCATGCCGGTGGGCAGCCAGATCAAGCGCTCGCGCGTATGCAGGGCGAAGTAGACGAGCAGCGCGAGCAGGGCGACGGCGATCAGGATCGTGATCGCGATGTGGCTGCCGGGCAAAAAGCCGAAGGCGACGCCGTGGTTGCGCGTGTTGACGAGCTCGACGCCGGGCAGCAGTTTGCGTTCTTCGCCCTCGGCGATGTCGGCATTGACGGCGTGCTTGGAGAGCTGATCGGCGGCGACGACGATGGCGAGCACGAGCGCGGCGCGCAGCCATGGCCCACCGGCGCGCATCGGTGCTCAGCCGTGAATCAGGTTGTTGACGACGATGGAGTTGACGATCTGCAGCGTGAAGATCGCGAGGATCGGGCTGAAGTCGAGGCCGCCGAAGGACGGGAGCACCCGCCGGAAGAGGCGCAGGAACGGCTCGCAGATGTCGCGCAAGAAGCCGAGCACGGCGTCGAGCGTGCGTGAGTACGGCGGGCGGATACCGACGGAGAAGAGCAGCTGGATCACGATGTAGAGGATGATCAGCAGCGTGTAGACGTAGATCAGCGTCGAGAGGTAGTCGGCGATCTGCGTGCGGGCGCTGGCGAGGATCATCGGAGTCAGCCCGCCTTCGGCTCAGGTCGAGAGGACGCCGGCTGGAGGCTGGGCGGCGGCTCCAGTACGGCGTCGAGCGCGTCGCTGAAGGCGGCGCGCAGTCCGGCGCGCTCGAGCGCGTCGAGCCCGCGTGCGGTGATGCCGCCGGGCGAGGTGACCTCACGGCGCACGGCGACGGTGTCATAGCCGCGCGTACGCAACAGCTCGGCGGTGCCGGCGAGCGTCTGCACAACGAGCTCGGCACCCTGCGCGGCGGGGATGCCCTTGCGCACGCCGGCGTCGATTTGCGCCTCGGCGACGAGCGCGACATAGGCGGGAGCGCACGACATCAGGCCCATGGCGACGTCGACGAGCGCGTCGTCGAGCACGACGAGCGTGCCGAGCTCGGCGAAGGAGGAGGCGATGAGCGCGTCGAGCGACGCGTCGCGGTCGGGGTGCTCGCGTTCTGCCTTGTCGGCGGCGTCGCGGCCCTGCACGACGGCGCCTTGGCGCACCTCGACGGGCAGCGAGGGGATGAAGCGGTAGACGGGCACGCTCGGGTAGGCCTCGCGCAGCGCCTGCAGCGGCGTTGCGGCGAGGATCGAGGCGACGGCCTTGGCGTGCGGCGCGACTTCGGCTGCCACGTCGCTGAGCTGCGCGGGCTTGTGGCAGAGCACGACGAGGTCGGCGCGCTCGGCGACCTCGGCGTTGCTCGCGAGCGTCTCGCCGCCGAGCTCTGCCGCGAGCGCCTCGGCCCGCGCATGAACGGGGTCTGCGCACAGCACGGGCTTGCCCCATCCGCGGGCGAGAGCGCGGGCCATGTTGCCTGCGCCGATCAGTCCTATCTGCATCAAAAGCTCAGGTTAGGCATCGGTTGATGACGCTCATCCTGGCGGTCAGGTCCAAGACTGGCAAGGACGCAGGGAGCGTGGCGTGCGAGTAGCACGCGAGCGACTGAGGACGCCGCCAGACGCCGGACATGGCCGTCAGGATTGGTTGAAGAAGCCCTTCTCGATCAGTCTCGCGCGCTCCTCGGCGGAGATCTCGACATTGCGCGGCGTCAGCATGAAGACCTTGTCGGCGATTCGCTGCATGCCGCCGTCGAGCGCGTAGGTGAGCCCGGAGGCGAAGTCGATCAGGCGCTTTGACAAGTCTGTTTCGGCGGACTGCAGGTTGAGGATCACGGGAACGGAGTCCTTGAACCTGTCGGCGATCTGCTGGGCGTCGTTGAAGGACTTGGGGATCACCAGGTGCACGCGGACGTCCCCGTTGGGAGCGACCGACTTGAGCACCGTCGTGGGGCGCCCGCCGCCGCGGCGCGAGCCGCCTTCCTCCTCGGCGAAGATGTCGTCAAACTCGTCGCGACGACGGCGCAGACGGCGCACGTTGGGCCGCTCGCGGTAGCGATCCTCGAACTCCGCCTCGGGCGGAGCGTCGTCGAAGTCGTCGTGATACTCCTCGGCGAGGCCGAAGTAGACGAGGGCGCTGTGCCAGGAGTCGCGGAAAGCCATCGGTGTAGGTGCGTCTTCGCCCGGCAGGTCAATTTCCCTGCTCGCGGCGGAATACCTGCCCATGCTAGTGCCCGGTCCCGCAGAATGCACGGTACGGCAGGCGCGTGCGGAGATCTGCCGAGATCGCCTCGGCGGCGAACGTGGCCGTCCGCCGCCAACGCGAGCGCCGATCTTAACGCCTCGTATCGCTTCGCACAAGAGAGCGTCGCGACCTCGCTGCGCAGCGCCTCAACCACTCGTCACCGGCGGAGCTATTCCTCGCTCGGGCCAGCATCCCGACCCCGCCGGCCCGTCGCCCGATCGAGCATGGGCAATACCGCGAGCTCACGGGCCACGCGATCGGTCGTCGGCGAGGCTCGGGACGAGCTCTACTCGAACACTGGACAACAACGCCGAGAGCGGTACTTCCCGTATTCGTGTTTCTTACTCGCCCGCAAATGTTTCTATCTCCCCTAAAAACTGTTTCTCACTGTGTTTCTAACTTGACATCGGCGATCTCTGTGACCCGGAGACGCTTGAGTTTCCGGGCAAGGAGGCACTTTTGGCCCGCGACTGACCGACTACTTGCGAAACACCGCTCTACGCGGCTCCGGACAGGTATGCCGAGAGTCCGAAAAGTGCGCTCCGCTTGACTTCAGCAAGCCGCCTGGGTAGCCTCGCCGCCGTCGTTTATCTGGGTCAATGGGAAAAGAGAAAATCGTCGAATAAGCGGTTTGGTTTAGTGCATTCCTGACCCGGGGTTAGGCAGTAAGCAGGGGAGAGATACAGGGGATGAAGGCAAGGATGGGGATTGCTCAGGGTACCCTCGGCAGGGCCGTTGCTCGCGCCCACGCCGCGTTTTCGCCGCTGCGCGCATCCACGCTCGAATCACGGTCCCTCCTTGTCGCCCATTGCATGCGAGAAGCGTAAGAGGGTCTCTCGCAGGAGAGCTCAGTCGCCCTCCATCCAAACCAAGACAAAGGAGTGCTGCACAGTGAAACGCATTAGGACGATCGGGCTCTGCCTCGTCGCGATCTTCGCGATCAGTGCAGGCGCAGCGGCGAGCGCCTCTGCGGCGGAATCGCCGACATTCAAATCGTGTGTAAAAGCTGCGAAAGTCGGCAAAACCTACGTAGGCAAATTCACGAGTAAAGAATGCACCGCCGCGAGCAAAGTCGAAACCGGCGGTAAATACGAACGTGCCGAAGTAGAAGAAGGAAAGCCTGTCACCGTCAAAAGCAAAATTACGACGCTGACGCTCAAAGGCAAAGTCGTGAAGTGCAAAAAGGACAAAGGAGCCGGGGAAATCGCCGGTTCCGAAGTCGAGTTCCTGACGCTCACCTTCGAAAAATGCGGCATCAACGGCAGCACGAAAGCTCCGTGCACGACGACCGGCCACGCGCCGGGCACGATCGTTACCAACGAACTGATCGGCGAGCCGAAGTGGATCAACGCCGCCGAAACGCAGACTGGGCTCGTGGTATTCGGTCTCGGCTTCGAATTCGCGGTCTTCGACTGCGGGAGCGGGCCGATCAAGCTCAAGAGCATTGTGATCGGAACCGCCACGAACACGAGTAAAGGCATCACCGTCGCGTTCAAATTGAGCGCCGGCAAACAGGAAAAGCGCGCCATCTGGGAAGAAGGGGAAGAACAGAAAGGCTTCGGCGAAACCCTGCCGTTCTTCCTGTACACCACCCCGAAAGAAGAAGAAGAAAAACCGACGATCGAAGAAGCAACGCTAGAAGGAGCCGAGGAACTCGCTCCGAAAGGCGTGGGGATCTACTAGAGCCGGAGATCTCCACAGCCGGTGACCCGCATGGGGCCCCACGGGGCCCCATGCACGTTTAAGTCGGCGCTCGCCGGCGCGGACATTTCGAGCCGTCGCGGACCCTAGCCGCCGCGCCGGGCAGCGTCAGAGCTAGGTGTACAGGCGCGTGCCGATTCGCACGATAGTCGCGCCCTCCTGTACGGCGACGAGGTAGTCCTGGGAGGTGCCCATCGAGAGGTGCTCGAGGCCATGTTCACGCGCGAGCTCGCGCAGCGCAGCGAACCACGGGCGGCTCTGCTCGGGCTGCTCGGCCAGCGGGGGCATCGTCATCAGTCCGGCCACCGGGACGGGGGCACGCTCGATGAACTCGCCGAGCCTCGCGGGCACGACGCCCGCCTTGCCCTCCTCACCGGCGACGTTCACCTCGACCAGGATGCGCAGCCCGGGCCGGGCTTGCGGCAAGCAGCGCTCGAGCGCGCGCAGCGCGGACTCCGAGGCGACCGAGTGGATCAGGCGCACGTAGGGGACGATTTCGCGCACCCGTCGGCTCTGCAGCTGCCCGATGAAGTCCCACTCGAACAACTCGCCGTGCGCGGCGTGCTTGGCCTGCAGCTCCTGCGCGCGGTTCTCGCCGACGAGCTCGATGCCGGCCTCGGCGAGCAGTGGCAGCTCCTCGCTGCGCACGTACTTGATCGCCGCGAGCAGTTCGACCGCGCGCGGGCGCCCGTCGGGGCCGGCATGCGCCGAGCGCTCGGCGGCGGCGTCGATCTCCTCGCGTATGCGGGTGACGTTGGCGCGGATGCGCTCGCCGTCGAGGTCATCGATCAGCCGCGCCATGCGATGCCCGAGCCTCCGGTCATCCGATCCATGCGATCCCGGCCTGTCGTCCGGCCGCCTTGTCCTGGCGGCGGTGGGAGAAGAAGCGCTCGTCGCAGATCGTGCAGGCCTCGGCATGCGAGACGTTGGCGACGCCGGCGGCGAGCAGTTTGCCGGTGGCGATCGCGCGCAGGTCGATGTTCTTGCCGCTGCGATGCTCCCCGGCCGTGCCGAATGTGGCGTGGACCTCCTCGCCAACCTCGTAGCAGCAGACTCCGGCGCCGGGGCCGACTATCGCCGCGATCGGACCCCTCGCGCCCAGCTCCTGCAGCGCGCCGACGGCCTCCTCGAGCACGCCCGCGGCGAGTCCGCGCCAGCCGGCATGGACCATCGCCACGACCGCCCCTCCCCCGTCCGCTCCCGCTCCTTCGACCACGGCCCCGAGCGCGACCGGTAGACAGTCGGCGGTGAGCACCATCGCGCCGACCCCCAAGAGTGCCGTCGCGTGTCCGTCGGCGTCGATCGCCACCGGCTCTCCCCCGCCACCGGCAAGCTCGTACACGCGCTGCACGGTCGATCCGTGGACTTGGCGGCTCGCGCAGAGCCAGTCCAAGCCGAGGTCCTCGCATAGCCGGTCGCGGGCTGCGCGTCCTTGTTCGTATCGATCTCCGGTCTGCGTCGAGAGATTGCCATGCGCACGCGAGGTGAACAGCGCGCGGGCGCCGCCCGGAAGCTCGCACGAGAAGCCCTCGGCGTGCTCGGTCACACGGGCAGTCGCTGGAGCGACATCCCCGGGGGCGCGCGTGGCGCTCATACGTCCTCCATCGCAGCAGCCAGCTCTGCGCCGCGCTCGTCCTCGGCGCCGGCCAGCTCGCCATCGAGCTTGCGCATCAGCGCATGGCGCAGGCGCCGGCCGATCTCGGGACCGCGAGAGACGCCGGCAGCAAGCAGATCCGCGCCACCGATCTCGAGCTCCACATGGCGAAGCCGGGAGAGCCAGTGCCGCGCGGCGTCGGCCGCGTCGCTGTGCCCCGCGGCACCTGCGATGGCGCCGCCAAGCGCGACCGCCTCGAGTGGCTCGTCGTG
The DNA here is from genome assembly GCA_963717665.1 of uncultured Solirubrobacteraceae bacterium. Classification (GTDB taxonomy): domain Bacteria; phylum Actinomycetota; class Thermoleophilia; order Solirubrobacterales; family Solirubrobacteraceae; genus Palsa-744. The sequence goes on along the minus strand of OY970348.1, from coordinate 505,376 downwards.
GGCGACGGCGTATATCTGCGATGACTTGCGTGCCCGCTGCAAACGCTCTGCGACACGCGGGGCGAGGATCGCGCTGCGCACAATTCGCTCGCGCTCGGACCCCGAGAACTCATAGCTATCGAGCAGCGCGCGCAGGCGTGTCTGGTAGTCGGTCGAGTCATAGGAATGCCCCGGGCGCAGCAGCGAGGCCAGCAGCAGCACGTCCGGCCACGCGTCGGGCGGCGGCGGCAGCCCGGCAAGCGCCGCGCGCGCGAGTGGTGCGTCCAGCTCGATCGCCTCATGCAATGCCGAGAGCACGCCGAGTTGCTGCAGCGACTCGAGCGCGGCCACTGGATCGGGCTCAGCCAGCGCCAGGCGCAGCTCGGCACCGATGCGCGCCGGCGAGACCGTGGCGATTGCGCCGCCCGCGATCGCCTGCTCGGCCAGGCGCGCAGTGTGCTCATCGGGCTCGAAGCTCAGGCGCGCGCGATATCGGGCCATGCGCAACAGGCGCGTGGGGTCGTCGAGGAAGCTCCGCTCTTGCAACACGCGCAGGCGGCGCGCGGCGAGGTCCTCGAATGCTCCGTCGGCGCCGTGTAGCTCGCCCCGGTGCGGTCCGCTGAGAGGCACGGCGATCGCGTTGACCGTGAAATCGCGCCGTGCGAGATCTTCATCGACGGTCCCCGGACGCACCTCGGGCAGGGCGCCCGGACGCGCATAGTGCTCGCCGCGACGTTCGGCGATGTCGATACGCCCGCCTGGCCATTCCACCGTTGCCGTGCCGAAGCGATCGTGAACGACCGGGGTCGGCGAGTCCAGACCAGGTGGCCGCCCAAGCGAGATGCGCCCGGCGAGCATTCCCGCAAGGCCAAGCGAATCCTCTGCGACCACGACATCGAGCTCGCGCGGTGTGCCCTTGGGGTTGAGCAGCAGGTCGCGCACGGCGCCGCCGATCAGCTCGACCTCACCATGCACGGCCGCCACGTCGAACAGCGTCGAGCCACCAGGCAGCTCTTGCAAGCGCTCGAGCACCGCAGCACCGGCGATCTGTGCCCGCTCCACGCGCGATCCGTCCACGCTCGACACCCGGTATCCCGACCCTCGCGCGCGGCCTCAGCCCACGCGCACGGGAATCCCGGCAGCGACCAGGTGCGCCTTGGCCTCGGCGATCGTGTGGCGGCCATAGTGGAAGATCGACGCGCACAGCGCCGCGTCTGCGCCCGCGCGCAGGGCCTGCGCGAGGTGGTCGAGCTCGCCGGCGCCGCCTGAGGCGATCACGGGCACGCTGACGGCCTCGCTGACGGCTTCGATCAGCGGCAAGTCGTAGCCGTCGTTCGTGCCGTCGCGGTCCATGCTCGTCAGCAGGATCTCCCCCGCCCCGCGCTCGACGCCCTCGCGTGCCCACTCGACCACGTCGCGCCCCGTCGGCGTGCGTCCGCCCGCCAGGTAGGCCTCCCACTTCGACGGGTGCTCGAGCCCCTCGCCGACGAACGGGTCCGCTTTGGCGTCGATCGCGAGCACGACGCACTGCGAGCCGAACACCTCGGCCAGCTCGTTGATCAGCTGCGGACGCTTGAGCGCCGCCGAGTTGACCGAGACCTTGTCCGCGCCCGCGTCGAGCACCGCCTGAGCATCCTCCGCCGAGCGGATGCCGCCGCCGATCGTGAACGGCACGAACACGTCGTCCGCCGTCGCGCGCGCCAGCTTGGCGATCGTGTCGCGCTTCTCGTGCGTCGCCGTGATGTCGAGGAAGATCAGCTCGTCCGCACCCTCGCGGTCGTAGTGCGCCGCCAGCTCGACCGGGTCGCCCGCGTCGCGGATGTCGAGGAATTCGACGCCCTTGACCACGCGCCCCGCGTCGACGTCGAGGCACGGGATGATGCGCTTGAAGTGCATCAGGCTACGGTAGCCCGTCTGTTCAAGGCGCGGCGGGAACGACTGCATAGCCACACGCGACCATCGCGTCCGCCAGATCGTGATCCCACGTGACCGTGACCAACGCGGTGTCCTGAATCGCAATCGCCGAGGCGAGATGAACGGCGTCGTACCCGCGCAAACCGTGAAGCTCGGCGAGTTCGCCGGCGAATTGCGCCAGCGCACCGTCGATGCCGATCACACGGAGCTCGGCGTACAGATCGTCGATCGCGCGGACGGCGCTGCGCTGCGTGCGTGTATCGATCCGGCCCGTCCGGAGGGCCGACGCCGCCGCCGCACGCGCCTCTGGGTAGACGAGCTGACTGGATGCGGTCGAATCGGCTTGGTCCCACAACTCTTTGGCGACATCTGACCCTCGCTCGACGAAGACGAGCTTGATCAGCGCCGACGTGTCGAAGTAGGCAATCAGCGTCGCTGCTCGGCGACCAGGTCCGATACCGACTCGAGCGAGCGGAGCTGCCGGTGCTCTGCGGTAGACCGCTTGGGCTGGGCCGGCTCTCGTACAAGTCCGCGTGCGCGCAGATCAGCGAGCGGGTCCACTTCGTTGATGGGCGAAAGACGGGCGACTCGCCTGCCACGCATCGTCACCACCACCTCGCCGCCGTCAGCAGCATGGCGCACATACCGGCTCAGCTGATCGTGCAGCTCACGAACACCAACTTCGGTCTTCGGCGATGGCTGATGTAGCGTCATTTGGCTGAGGATAGACGCTACTTGCAGAAAATGCAAGCGGTCGACTCAGACGGCGGACGTCCCGCACCGCCCGCTGCGCCTCAGCCGTCGAGCACGGCGAGCGCCTCGGCGACCGTGAAGCGCCGCTCATACAGCGCCTTGCCAACGATCACTCCGTCGAGCGGGATCTCCACAAGGGAGCGAAGGTGCCCGAGCTCGCCTACGCCGCCCGAGAGGATCAGGTTGCCCTCACCGGCCTCAGCGGCCGCGGATGCGGTCTCGTCATAGTCGGGACCATCCAGCATCCCATCGTGATCGATGTCCGTATAGACGAAGTGTCGTACGCCTCGCCTGCGCTGGCTCTCGATCGCAGCTCCGACCGATTGGGCGGTTGCTGCCTGCCAGCCGTGCGTGGCGACATAGCCGCGGCGCGCGTCGACCGATACGACAAGGCGGTCCGCCCCATGCGTCTCGAGCGCGCGCTCGAGTAGCTCGGGTGCCGTGAACGCCGCCGTGCCGATCATCACGCGTGCCGCACCAGCCTCGAGCGCTGCCTCGATCGCCGCGTCAGAGCGCAGCCCGCCGCCGAACTGCACCGGCAGGGCGAGCTCGTCGACGATCGCGCGCAGATGCTCGATGTTGACCGGCTCGCCGCTCTTCGCGCCGTCGAGGTCGACCACGTGCAGGTAGCGCGCGCCTTCCTGCGCGAACGCGCGCGCCGCCGACAGCGGGTCCTGGTCGTAGACCTTCTTCGCCTCGAAGTCGCCCTTGATCAGGCGCACCGCGTTGCCGCCGAGGATGTCGATCGCCGGGTAGAGGTTCACCGTGCGGAAAGCGTCAGATGCCGGCCTGCACGCCGGTCGTGCCCGCCGGGCTCGGCTCGCGAGCGGCGACGCAGATGCGCGCGAAGTTCGCCAGCAGGCGCAGCCCCGCCGCCGAGGACTTCTCCGCGTGGAACTGCACGCCGTAGAACGAGCCCTTCTGCACAGCCGTCACGAACGGCGCGCCGTAGGACGCCGTGCCGAGCACGTCCTCCTCGTGCTCCGGCTCTGCCGCCAGCGAGTGCACGTGGTAGAACGCGCATTCAAGCGGCAGCTCCGCGATCAGCCGCGACTCCGGTTTCGTAAAGCGGACCTCGTTCCAGCCGATGTGCGGCAGCTTCAGCGTCCCCGCGCGCAGCCCGTGGACCTCGCCCGCGATCAGGCCCAGTCCGTCCGCCCCGCCCAGCTCGCTCGAGTGATCGAACGCCAGCTGCAGCCCCAGGCAGATGCCGAGCACCGGCGTGCCGGCCGCCACGCGGTCGCCGATCAGCTCGTCGAGGCCCAGCTCGCGCAGGTTCTCCATCGCGCGTGGGAACGCGCCAACGCCCGGCACGACCAGGCCGTCGGCCTCGCGCAGGTGCTCGATGTCCGAGCTGACGCTCGCGCGCACGCCGACGTGCTGCAGCGCCTTCTCGACCGAGCGACGGTTGCCCATGCCGTAGTCGACGACAGCGATACCCACGGGCTCATCGACGAGTGGCGTCATGACGTCAGCGTCCCCTTCGTACTCGGTACGCCCGTCTCACTCGGGTCGATCGACGCTGCCTCGCGCAGCGCCCGCGCGAACGCCTTGAACGCCGCCTCGATCATGTGGTGGGCGTTGGAGCCCGCTTCCACGCGCAGGTGCAGCGTCAGCTTGGCCGCGTTCGCCAGCGCACGGAAGAACTCCTCCGTCAGCTCGTGCTCGAAGCCGCCCGTCGAGCCCGGAGGCAAGTCGGCTTCGAACAGCGTGAACGGCCGGCCCGAGATGTCCAGCGCGCAGCTCGCGCGCGCCTCGTCCATCGGCACCGTCGCCGCCCCGTAGCGGACGATCCCGCTGCGGTCGCCCAGCGCACCGTCGAGCGCCTGGCCGAGCACGATCGCCGTGTCCTCCGCCGTGTGGTGCGCGCCTGTCTCCAGGTCGCCCGTGACCTTCACTTTCAGGTCCACGCGTCCGTGACGCGCGAGCAGGTCGAGCATGTGGTCGAGAAAGCCCACGCCCGTCTCGCGTGTGCCCGCCCCCGTGCCGTCGAGCGCGAGCGAAAGGCGCACGTCCGTCTCGCCCGTGCGACGCTCGATGCTCGCCGTCCTTTTGTTCTCATTACTCATAAAAATCGTCGTTCGTCTCAGCCGTCTGACCCATTGTCGCCGATACGCGCCTCCATCGAGCGCGCGTGCCACTCAAAGCCCTCCGCACGCGCGATCGGCACGCCTGCGTTCGCCAGCCTGCCCGCGCCGGCCGGCGAGACGCGCACCTCGGCCATGCGCCGGCGGAAGTGGCGCGGGGAGAGCATCGACGCGAAGCGCGCCGCGCCGAGCGTCGGCAGGATGTGGTTCGAGCCGGCCACGTAATCACCAAACGCCGTCGCGCTCGACGCGCCCACGAACAGGCAGCCTGCGCTACGCACGCGCGAGGCCTGCGCCTCGACGTCCGCGCCGATCAGCTGCAGGTGCTCCGGCGCGAACTCGTTCGCGATCTGGATCGCCTGCTCGGAGTCGAGCGCCTGCACGAGCGCGAACGTGCCCGCCGCAGCGCCGCTCCCCGGAAGCTCCGCGTCCAGGCGCTCGAGCGCGTTGCCCAGCGCCTCGATCGCACCCGGGCCCGCCGAGACGCCGACGACCAGGCTGCCTTCGCCGTGCTCGCCCTGCGCCAGCATGTCGAGCGCCGCCAGCTCCACGTCTCCCTCGTTCAGCTCCGTGCCGAGCACGACCATCAGGTCGCTCGGGCCCGCGAAGCCGTCGATCCCCACCTTCGCCGAGAGCTGCGCCTTGGCCTCCTGCACGTACAGGTTGCCCGGTCCCACGATCACGTCCACGCGCTTGACCGTCTCCGTGCCGTACGCCAGCGCCGCGATCGCCTGTGCTCCGCCCATCCGGTAGACGCGCTCCACGCCGCACAGCCGGCACGCGCCGAGGATCGCCGCGTCGATCTCGCCGTCCTCACCCGGCGGGCTGCATACGGCCACGTCGAACACGCCCGCCGCACGCGCCGTGACGACGCCCATCGCGACCGTGCTCGGGTACGGCGCGCGGCCGCTAGGGACGTAGATCGCCGCCGAGTCGACCGGCATCTCGCGCAGCGCGATCCGCTGTCCCTGCGGCAGATCGACCGTCGCGTCGCGCCCGACGCCCGCATCGGCCACCTGCGCCACGTTCGCGATCGTCACCTGCAGGCCGGCCACCAGCTCCAGCGGCATGCGCTTGATCGCCTCGTCGAGGTCCTCCGGGGCGACGAGCAGCGGGCTCGGCTCGACGCCCTTCGTGTCGAGCTCGCGCGTGTAGTGAAGGACGGCTGCGTCGCCGCCGTCGCGGACGCGCTCGACGATCTCGCGCACCGGCCCCTCGACCGAGTCGCCGTCGGGCACGAGCGCGCGCAGGTGCGCCGCAACGCCCGACGGGCCGCCGAGGCGCTCGAGCTCGGCTATCTCGACGCGCTCGATCCTCATCGCTCAGCCGACGCCGGCGGCCGGAAGCGCGCGCAGCTGATCGAGCAGGTCGTCCATCTGCGCCGCCTTCAGCTTGTGCGAGACCGGGTTGGCGATCAGCCGCGCCGTGCAGACGACGATCTCCTCGCGCACCACGAGGTTGTTCTCGCGCAGTGTCGTGCCCGTCGCCGTCAGATCGACGATCGCGTCGACCATGCCCGTCAGCGGCGCCAGCTCGACCGAGCCCTTGACCTCGACGATCTCGCTCTGGCGGCCCGTTTCCTCCAGGTAGCGGGTGGCGATCCGCGGGTACTTCGTCGCCACCCGCATCACGCCGAGACGGCGCAGCGACTCGAGTGCCGGATCGACCTCCGGGTCTTGGCCGACCTCGCTCGCGAGCACCATCGTGCAGCGGCCGAAGCCGAGGTCGAGCAGCTCGTACACGTCGCGCCCGCGCTCGCCCGGCCCGTGCGCCAGCTGCTCCAGCAGCACGTCCTTGCCCGTCACGCCGATGTCCGCCGCGCCTGCCTCCACGTACGTGGGAACGTCAGAGGGGCGCATCGTGACGACGCCGATGCCCTCGAACAACAGCTTGCGATCGTTCGTGCGCAGCTCCTCCGTGTCGATCCCGAGCGTCGCGAGCCGATCGACCGTACCCCCGAACAGGGCGCCGCGCGGAACCGCGATCGTGAGGCCGTTGGCCGTACTCATCGGGCCTCCCCGACAGCTCGTAGCTCCGACAGCGCGCCCGTGCCCCGTTCCTCGCCCGCCAACGCCTGGTGCAGCGAGTCGACGTACAGCGCGAAGCCAACCGCCGGCAGGCTGCGCCCGAAGCGCCCGAGCAGCTCGTCGTAGCGCCCACCACCGCCGATCGGAGCGCCGATTGCCGGGTCATAGACCTCGAACACGGCACCCGTGTAGTAGCCGATGTTGCGGACCAGGCCGAGGTCGAAGATCACGCGCGCCGCGACGCTCGGATCGAGCAGCTCATACACGCGTCGCATACCCGTGACCGCCTCAACGGCAGGCGCAGGGGCGTCTGTCAGCAGCTCCGGCCCACCACGGCGCTGAGGGACGTCGAGCAGCAGCTCCGCCGCTTCGCCCGAGACTCCCGCCTGCTCCAGCAGGTGCTCGAGCTCGACGAAGTTGCGCCGCACGAGCGCTTCCAGCAAGCCGCCGCGGCACTCCTGCGGAACCCGCAGACTCTCCATCAGCGCCGGGAACAGCGACGCGTCGCCGACGCCGATGCGGAAGTCTTTGAGGCCGACGGCCTCGAGCGAGCTGCACAGCACCGTGAGCGCTTCCGCCGTGCCCTGCGGCGCCGGGGCGCCGATCAGCTCGATACCGGCCTGCAGCATCTCGCGCAGCTGCCCGCGTTGGGGACGCACGCCGCGGTAGGTGTGGGCGAAGTAGCAGAAGCGCAGCGGCGTCGGACTATCCACGTAGCGCGTTGCGACGACGCGCGCGATCGGCGCCGTCATGTCCGAGCGCAGCACGAGCACGGCGCCCGTCTCGTCGAACACGCGATAGGCCGGGCGCGCTTCGGCCATGTCCGCGCGCGCCAGCACCGACTCGTACTCGAGCGCAGGGGTGTAGATCTCGCCGTAGCCGTGCTCGTCGAAGACGCGGCGCAGCGTGTCCGTGATCAGGCGCACCTCGCCGGTCTCCTGAGGGAGGACGTCGCGGGTGCCGGATGGGATTGGGTGGATCACGACCCCGAGATTACGCGGTTGCTTGGGACGCTACGCGGGGACGGGCTCTGTCGCAACGCGCTCGATCCGCGCGCCGAGCTCGCGCAAGCGCTCGTCGATCCGCTCGTAGCCGCGGTCGATCTGGCGGATGTTGCCGATCTCGGAGCGACCGTCGGCGCAGAGGGCGGCGAGCAGCATGGCCATGCCGGCGCGGATGTCGGGCGACTCGACGCGCTCGCCGCGCAGGCGGCGCGGACCGGTGACGATCGCGCGGTGGGGGTCGCACATGACGATGTCGGCTCCCATCAGGATCAGCTTGTCGGTGAAGATCAGGCGGTTCTCGAACATCCACTCGTGCACGAGGATCGACCCCTCGGCCTGCGTGGCGAGCGCCACGGCAATAGACGTCAAATCGGCAGGGAAGGCAGGCCACGGACCGTCCTGGATCTTGCTCTTGAACTCGCCGACGTCGGACTGCGCGACGAGCTTCTGGGAGCCGGGCACGATCACGTCGTTTCCGTCGAGCGTCGAGTTCAAGCCGAGCCGCTCGAACACGAGGCGGATCATGCGCAGGTCGCCGGGCACGGTGTCCTTGATCCGCAGTTCGCCGCCGGTCACGCCGGCGAGCGCCATGAAGCTGCCGATCTCGATGTGGTCGGGGGCGACGTCGTGCTCGCAGCCGTGCAGGCGATCGGCTCCGTTGACGGTGATCAGGTTGGAGCCGATGCCCTGGATGTCGGCGCCCATCTTCACGAGCATGCGCGCGAGGTCCTGCACGTGGGGCTCGGAGGCGGCGTTGCCGATCACGGTCGTGCCGGGCGTGAGCGCGGCGGCCATCAGCACGTTCTCGGTGGCCATCACGGACGGCTCGTCCATGAACACGTCGGTCGAGCGCAGGCCGCGCGGCGCGTGCAGATCGATCGTTCCGTTGCACTCGACGTTCGCGCCCATCGCGCGGAAGGCGTCGAGGTGCGGGTCGAGGCGCCGTCGGCCGATCACGTCGCCGCCGGGCGGCGACATCACGGCGCGGCCGAAGCGCGCAAGCAGCGGACCGGCGAGCAGGAAGGAGGCGCGGATCAGCTCGGCCAGCTCGCGCTCGATCGCGATCTCGCGCGCGGCTGCGGCGCACAGCGCCAGTTCGTTGGGACCGCGCCACTGGGCGGAGACGCCAAGCGCCTTGAGGATGTCGAGCATCGCCTCGACGTCGCGGATGCGCGGAACGTTGCGCACGAGCACCTCATCCTCGGTGAGGAGTGCGGAAGCGAGGATCGGTAGCGCGCCGTTCTTGTTCCCGGCCGGGGTCATCGTGCCGGAAAGCGGGACGCCACCTTCGATGACGAACTTCTCCATGAGCTGGGTGCGCCGCCGGCGACGGCCCCACGGTGGGGCTTTCGCATCGCGCCTGGCAAGCGTAACAGCCATCTGAACGGTCAAGTTCGCGGCGCGCGGGCATTAGCCTGCACGCTGAGGCCAGACCGGCTTCGCGGCGATTCCCTGGAAGGATTTAATCAGGGCGATCGGGTCTGCGACGACCCGATCGTCCGAGACGATCTGCAATTCTCGTTGCAGGCTCCATGGCACGGAGAATGGCTCTGCAATGCAGGATTACGACGGTTCGGACGATGCGTACATACGTTCGCATCGCCGCTCGGCAGGCATCCGTCCGATCGCCTTCCTAGCTTACGAACAGATGTTCGCTTCGACAAAGAACTTCGCGCTCGCGCAGCGCACGCTCGGCGCCCTGCGTCTCACCCGCTCGTTCCTACTGCTCGAGGACGACTACGACGTCGACTGGGAGGTCGACCTGGACGAGCCACTGACGCAGCCGACCCATCCACACCGAGCGTCGCTGCGCGGGCCAGGGAGTCGCTCGCGCCGGCTCGCCAAGAGGCGGCCGGGGCAGAGCGAGGCGACACGCCATCATTGCCTCTCCCCTATCGGCAAGCCGGCGATCGATCAACTGGAGGTCGGCGATGGAGCAAAGACTTCAGCGTCATCACGCTCGGAACAAGCGATCTGAGGCGCGCACGGGCCTTCTATGAAGGCCTCGGCTGGCGCAGCCGCGCTGCCGCAGACGACGACGTCGTGTTCTTCCAGATCGGTGGCAGCGTGCTCTCGCTGTGGGACCGTGCGCGGCTGGCCGAGGACAGCGGCGTCGAGCTCGGCAGCGGCTGGGGCGGCGTGACGCTCGCGCACAACGTCGGCTCGCCGGGCGAGGTGGACGAGATCATCGAGCAGGCGCGCGCGGCGGCCGGGACGATCTCGCGCGAGCCGGGCGAGACGTTCTGGGGCGGGTACTCGGGCATGTTCGTGGACCCGGACGGGCATCCGTGGGAGGTTGCGCACAATCCGCATTGGACGCTGGGCGAGGACGGGAGCGTCATGCTCGGGGCGTAGCGACCGCCGCGCGCTGGCCTGACTGCTCAGTCCTGCAGAGCGAGGCTGGCCGACACGCGTGCAGCAAAGTAACCGGGCACGCTGAGCACGGCGAGCGCGGCGGCAGTGACGATCGCCAAGGCCTCGAGTGCCGTCGGCAGAGCGACGGAGCGGACGACGGGGTAGTTGATCACCGAAGCGAGCGCGCGATCGAGCAATTGCTGGCCAAGTAGGCCGAGCAGCGCCCCTCCAGCGCAGCCGACGAGCAGCAAGAGCACGCTCTCGAGCAGGATCGTGCCCCACAGTTCACGCGGCGAGAAGCCCTCGAGCTTCAGCTTGGCCAGGCGCGGGCGGCGCTGCCAGACCATCGCGCCCATCGCGGCCGCCGTGGCGAGGATCGCGGCGACGAGGATCAGCGTGGCAATCTGCGACAGCCGGGCGAGCCCCTGGCGCGTGAGCGTGCGCTGCTTGTCGGCGTGCTGCTCGGCGGTCTGCACGGTCAGTCCCGAGCCGTGACCGAGTGCGCGTTCGATCGCGCGGCTACCTTGGACTTGGCTGGTTCCCGGCGAGAGCAGCACGTTGAAAGCGCTCGGCTCGGGGCTTTCCCACGCGTGGGCGAAGTCGTCGGCATTCATCACGATCGCGCCCGGCGCCCAGCCGATGTTCGTCGAGATGGCCGCGAGGCGGAACGTCGACGGGCGCGGCGCCGGCAACGTGAACGAGTCGCCGATGTGCAGGTCGTGTTCAGAGGCGAGCGCCTGCGAGACGACGATCCAGCCGCCGGCGCGAACGCGCGCGCTCGCCGTCGCGAGATCGCCTTCGACGAGCTGGCTCGGGGGGATCAGCGGCTGGGCGGTGACGGGCGGCGCGATCACCCAGATGCGCCGCTGACGCCAGTCGAGCAGTCCGCCGCGATAGGTGCGCACGGCGCGAACGCCGGGCGCGTGCTGCAGACGGGCCTGCGCGCCCGCGGGGAACGGCTGGGTCATCAGCAGGTTGAACGAGCCGGCCGGCGAGACCCAGACGTCGGTGAAGGCGTTCATGTCGTGCGCGGCGTTTTCGAGCCCGTGCTGCAAATCGCCGTGGGCGCCCTGGATCGAGACGCTGCCGAACACGGCGATCGCACCGGTCGCGGCGATCGCGACCGCCCGCGAGCGCCCGGCGCGAAGCTCGCTCACGGCGATGTGCGGCACGGCGCTCGTGACTTTCCGTGCGAGACGGGCGATCCAAGCGAGCATGGCATCGAGGCCGAGCGGCAGCCACAGGAGCAGCGCGCACGTCAGCGCCACCATGCCGGCGATCGCGGCTTGCGGCAGGACGAGCAGGGTGAGCAGCGCGATCAGCACGAAGACGGCTCCAAGCACGGTGCGCAGACGTGTGTTGGTCTTGCTCAGGGCCGCCTCGCGTGGCGCGATCGCAGCGAGCGGGTCGCGCGAGAGGATGTCGCGCAGCGGGCTGAGTACGGCGACGAAGGCCGCGAGCATCCCGCCGGCAACCGCGATCACGACGCTCTGCGCGCCGACGATGCGCGCCGAACCGACGGTGAAGGCCGAGGAGAGGAAGCCGGGGTTGGAGTGAAACAGCTGGATCGAGAGCTCGTCGCCGAGCACGAGTCCGAGGGCGCAGCCGATCGTGCCGAGCACGAACGCGTCGAGCAGCAGCACACCGATCACGGCACGCGGCGTATAGCCGTCACGGCGCAGGTCGGCGATCAGCCGACGGCGCTGGGAGACGGTCAAGAGCATCGCGTTGAACGCGAAGAGGAAGCCGACGAGTGCGCTGATCACGGCGAACAGCACGGTCGACTGGTTGGCGGCGGCGGCGGCCTTGGCGAACAGCTGCTCGTCGTAGCTCGTCGAGGTGACGTTGAGCCGGCCGGCGGCCAGGTGGGTCAGGCTCGTCCGCACCGCCGGCTCGCGGCCGGGACTGGGCGTGACGAGGATGCGTGTGACACGTCCGGGCAGTCCGGCCATTTCCTGCGCGAAGGACAGCGGGGCGACGACGATCGGCGTGTCGAGCAGCGGCCCAATTTCGTGGGCCGAGAGCTGTTTGTAGAGCGGCGCCTGGCTGACGTGACCGCCGATCTCGAGCGTCGCTTCGGCGCCGAACTTGGTCACGCCGATGGCTCGGGCGAGCGGTCCAGGCATCACGATCGCGCCGATCCCGCCGAACGGGGCGAGCCTGGTGTGGCGCACGAGCGTGCCGCCGAGCTGCGTGAGGCTCTCGTCGGCGCCGATCAGCTCGACGGACCTGCTTGCGCGGGGACCGAGCGCGTCGGCGTTGGCTTCGAGCAGCGGCGCGGCGAGCCTCACGCCGGGGATCTGGCTGACCTTGCCGAGAAGGCGTTGATCGAATCCGCGCGGGTCGCGCGAGAGCACCTGCAGCTTGGCGCTGCCGACGATCCCCTGCGAAAGTTGCGCGACCGAGCTCGAGAGACTGTGGCTGGCGATCTGCGAGGCGAACAGCAGCGCGACGCCGGCGGCGATGCCAACGACGGCAAAGCACTCCTGCAGCAGGCGCGAGCGCAGGCGCACGCGGTACAGATGGAGCATGTTGGCGAATCTCACGGCATGCACCGCCGGGCCGGCAGGCACGTCTGAGTCGAGCCCGGTGGAGTCGTCATCCAGCGCTATGCGAGACGGGCGCGGCGCCGGGCTCGTAGTCATCGAGCCGCCCGTCACGCAGGGCGAGCACGCGATCGGCGTAGCCGGCGGCGAGCGGATCGTGGCTGACGAGCACGACAGCGACATCGCGCTCGCGGCAGAGCTCGCGCAACAGCCCGAGCACTTCGTGGCTTCGCTGGGTGTCGAGGCTCCCGGTCGGCTCATCGGCGAGCAAGAGGCGCGGCTCGGTCGAGAGCGCGCGGGCGATCATCACGCGCTGGCGCTCGCCCATCGAGAGCGTCTCGGCGTGCTGGTGCAGGCGCTTGCCGAGCCCGAGCCGCTCGAGCAGCGGCGTCATGCGTGCATGCGCCTCTCGCCACGGCACGTTCTTCAGCAGCTTCAGCACTGCATTGTCGAGCGTGCTCACGCCGGGGAGCAGGTCGAAGTTCTGGCGGATGAAGCCGAGCTCGGAAAGGCGATACTGCGAAGCTTCCTGCTCGGTGAGCGTCGAGATGTTGCGCCCGTCGACGAGCACCGCGCCGCTCGTCGGTTCGAGCAGCGCTGCGACCATCAGCAAGAGCGTCGTCTTGCCCGATCCGGACGGGCCGTAGAGCGCGAGCAGCTCACCGGTGGGTACCTCGAGCGATACGCCGTCTACCGCCCGGACCGTCTCGCCGCCGACGAGCTCGTAGTGCTTGACGAGCTCACGCAGCTCGAGCATCGCCACCCCGCGTCGTGGCGCCGGCGGAGACCGCCGGCGCGGGCTCCGGCCCAGCGCCGACCACGACAGTGCTCGGCGAGTCGCGACGCGAGCCGAGGCCACCGGCGAGGCGATGCAGCTTGAAGACCAGCAGCATCGGGCGCGCGAGCGGGCCAAGCGACGTTCGCACCTGGTCGGCGACATCCTCGGCGCCGCTTGACGACGCCTCGGGCGCAGCCAAGTAGCTGCAGGCCATCGCCGTCACCAGCAGGGAGTGGTTTGAGCTGCCGGGCAGCTCTTGCACCGCCTGTAATGCGCTCGTTGCCAGTTGCCCCAGCGCTGCAGCCGCGTCGAGTCGCGACGGGTAGCAGTCGAGCAGTCGCAGTTGGCCCGTCGCGGTGTCCTCCTGCTCATCGACGAGGCTGTCGAGCAGCGAATGGAGCGCCCCGATGCGAGGGAAGTAGGCGGCGTCGATCGTCGTCACCTCCTCCGCCGTCAGCGCAGGTGACGCTGCGGCGGCGAGCAGCGCGTGTACGGACAGCGAGGAGCCGGCGGCGGCGGCGACCTCCCACCAGGCGTAGCCGGCGTTCGCCGGGCCCTGGCTCTCGGCCCAGGACTCGAGCTCCCGTCCCCGGCCGAGACTGAGGCTCTGAAAGATCACGATCCGCTCGGCAGCTCGGCATACGGTGCCCGCAACTGTGCCGTAGGAAGGAAGTTGCCACGAGGCCGTCTCGCATGCGGCGATCATCTCGGCGAGAAAGTCACGATCGACGCGCTCGCCTGCCGGATGCGAGTCGTGCAGGGATAACTCGCCGGTCGGGTCAAGCGCCATCAGCAGGGCTTGGTGTACATCCCTCGCGTTGCCCACGGGGTCCTCGGAAGGCTGCTCGGCGAGTAGGTCGGCGTAGTTGTAGATCGCCTGGAAGGCGACGAGCGCACGAATTACGCTTCCGCGAGCACGCCATGGCACGAAGGTCGCAAATGCCGCCGCCCCCTCCATGTTCCCGCGCTTGGCCAGGGAAGCGAGGGCGAGCAGACGCAGGCTCGGATCCTCGATCCGGCTCGCGCTGCGACGCCAGTGCCGTAGCTCCAAGGCGACCAGCGGGAACACGGTGAGCCAGTAGCGCAGCGCCGCCGAGACGAATGCGCCGGTGAGCGACAGGCGCCCAGCTCGATGGCTGCGAGGCTCAGGCATCGCTCCGCCTTCGGCTAGTGCGAGGTCTTTCGAGATCCGCGCTTGGCCGCCGGCTTCCGCGGAGGCGGGCAAGGAACGGTGCTGTTCGCGACGGTGCTCGTGCCGTCCTCGAAGGAGAACCCTGCCGAGAAGACGAAGCCGCCGCGCGGGCAGCGAGTCGGCAACGACACGCCCTGCGGGTGAAAGCTGATCGTTCGTCCGTGCTTGCGTTCGTAATAGGTCAAATGGGCAGGGCCGATCGTCGTGCGCACCTTGACGATCGAGACCGGTGGGCCTGCGGGCACGCTCGGCACGAGCGGGATCGCGGCATTGAGGCTGCCGCTGAGCGTCTGTGACCCTGCGATCAGTTCGCCGGCGAACACGAGCTGCGCATAGACCGGTTCGCGCCCGTCGGCGTAGAACAGCACGACGATGTTGCCGTTGTGCGGTGGGCCCATCAGCGCCTGGATGTCCGGGATCTCGTGGCCCGAGGTTTCGCCGAACGGCACTTCGACGTAGGCGCTGCCGAAGCCCAGGCGAGAGTTCGGCGAGCAGCCGGCCAGCCCGTTTTCGAGCAGGGCCTCCGGCTGGCAGATTGCCAGGCCAAGCGTGGTCGTGAGGTAGTTGATGCCGGGCGGCAGTTTCAGGCTGACGCTCCGTAGTGGTGGTGGAACGGTGCCGTTCGGTCCGGCGATGTCGAAGCCGAAGCCGATTGTCGTGCTCGCACCGAGTCGGTTGGGCGAGAACGACGTGTGCAGGACGGCCGTCGCCGAGGCCATCGCCGGGGCGGCCGCCACGAGGCACGCGAGGAGCACCCCGCCGAGGACGATCAGTCGCTTGGGCGCGCACACGGGGCAGCCGCCTAGTAGGACAGGGGTCCGCTCAACTGGACAGAGACCGAGTCGTCCCTGCGCTGGATCGTCCCCGTGAAGCGCAGGCCCGAGGCGCGAGCTCGAGCGTACTTGCCGCTACCGCGTGTGATCGAAAGCGTGCCCGAGAAAGCCGCGTAGCCCCCCACCACGTGGTAGCTCGCCGAGCCGCTGCCTGTCAGCGATCCGTCGCGCGGGTAGATGTTGACTTCGGCAGTGACCTTCGTGTCGGAGACGAGATGAAGGTGAATGTAGATGGAGCCGGTGATCGACCCGGAGGCCGAGCCGCGCTCGTTGAGCGTGAAGCCCTTCTTGCTCGTCAGGCGCAGGCGGCCACTCTCGCTCAGCGAGACAGTTCGTGCGAGCTTCGCTACGGCCGGCCGCCGAGCCGCGCCCACTGCACCTGCCGCGCCGGGTCCGAAGACGCCGAAGCACACACTTGCCAGCGACGCTGCACAGAGCGTCACGACCGCTGCGCGAAAACCAAGTACTGCACGTCCACGCCGGTATCGGCCCAATAGCCAATGGCGGGCCGAAGCCTCACCCGATCCTCTCTCGCTCAAAATGCTTCCCCTCTCGCCATGTCGTGCGAGGACGTACCCCGCGAAGCAATACCACTATCCCGCGCGAGAGCGCCGACCTCCACAGGCGTCTCCTACTCCTGGCTCGGCGCGCCGGGCGGTGAGCGTCCTGTGCCAAATTGTCCCGGATACGGAACGACGACGGGCCGCCTGAGGGCGGCCCGTGCGTTCAAGTAAACCGGCGGCGTCCTACTCTCCCAGGCCCTTGCGGGCCAAGTACCATCGGCGCTGAGGGGCTTAACTGCTCTGTTCGGAATGGGAAGAGGTGTCTCCCCCTCGCCAAAGCCACCGGAAAAGGCGAGAGACCAGCCTCCCCGGTCCTTCAAAACTGCACAGCGCCACACAACGGGTATCACAAAAAAATCCGTCAAGCCCTCGAACCATTAGTACCAGTCTCCTACGAACGTTGCCGTTCTTCCAGATCTGGCCTATCAACCTAGTGGTCTACTAGGGGTCTTACTCCCTCTAGGGGATGGGAGAACTCATCTTGAGGCCGGCTTCCCGCTTAGATGCTTTCAGCGGTTATCCGATCCACACGTAGCTAGCCTGCAATGCCCTTGGCAGGACAACAGATACACCAGAGGTGCGTTCATCCCGGTCCTCTCGTACTAGGGACAAATCCTCTCAATTCTCCAACGCCCACGGCAGATAGGGACCGAACTGTCTCACGACGTTCTGAACCCAGCTCGCGTACCGCTTTAATGGGCGAACAGCCCAACCCTTGGGAGCAACTCCACCCCCAGGATGCGACGAGCCGACATCGAGGTGCCAAACCGGGCCGTCGATGTGGACTCTTGGGCCCGATAAGCCTGTTATCCCCGGAGTACCTTTTATCCGTTGAGCGACGGCACTTCCACTTGCTACCGCCGGATCACTAAGACCTGCTTTCGCACCTGCTCGACTTGTCAGTCTCGCAGTCAAGCTCCCTTACTACCTTTACGCTCTACGCACGATTTCCGGCCGTGCTGAGGGAACCTTTGTGCGCCTCCGTTACATTTTGGGAGGCGACCGCCCCAGTCAAACTACCCGCCTGGAACTGTCCAGCACCCGGATTCACGGAATGCTGTTAGAAATCCAATACACCAAGGGTGGTATCTCAAGGTTGGCTCCACGCTAGCCGCAACCAGCGCTTCAAAGCCTCCCACCTATCCTGAGCGAAATGCACCGAACTCCAATACCAAGTTGTAGTAAAGGTTCACGGGGTCTTTCCGTCTAGCCGCGGGTACTCGGCATCTTCACCGAGACTGCAATTTCACCGAGCTCCTCGTTGAGACAGCGCTGAAGTCGTTACGCCATTCGTGCAGGTCGGAACTTACCCGACAAGGAATTTCGCTTAAAACCTTACTCGAAAATGCGTTCGAGCGGACAACGTGTCCTCTAGTGCACCACGTCATCCCTGCATGTCGCCATGCAGATGGGACCATATCATGATCCAGTGTCCTGGACCTCTGGCGTATGGTCTCTGAGGATTCTGATTAGCTCAGTTCTGGGCTTTTGGCGATTCATCGTTTCCGTAATTTCAGCCAGTTTCGCAAGACCCTCTCGGGTCTTATGCTCGCCGGCATCAATCATCCGAACACAACGCGTGAACTTCTCAAAATCACGTTGCCTCGATGAATGCAATGGATGCGATTCGAAGAACGGGATGATCGTCTCGATCAGATCCGTCCGTCGTCGAACCCCATAGCGGTACAGGTGTTCCTTGTGGTTGTCATACCGACGGTTGGGGATTATTCCCCCAACGCCGAAGAACTCCACGAGATCATGGAGACACGCGAGGCTCTTCGCCCCCTGCGTCACCGCAAACTCATGAGACACCTGATAGCCGGTCCTGTAGCCTCTGCGCCCCGCCCGATCTAATTGTCGGACGAAACCGATGGAGAAGCAACCCTCTCCGTCTACAAAACCAATAACCCAGCCAAGCTGAATCAGCCTTTCCTGCTGATTGTCTGCACCCATGACACTGTCACGGTATCGCCCACTTGGGACGGTACTCGTGGCCTGGGATACTCAGAGTTTCCAGCATATGGCCAGATGCGCACCGCACGGTTACCCGTGCGGGGGGCAGCGATATTTCTACCTTAGGACCGTTCCTTCTGTTACGACCCGAGCAGACTTCGCTCGAGCGGTCGGCACATTTCTGGCCGACTCTCATGGTCGCCCATGAGAGCGGACTATCTCATCCCGCCCCCGGTCTGAGGGACAGGCCTGGCGTATAGTCTCTGAGGATTCCCAGCGTCGTGAGCGCCGTTCAGGACGCCGCTTGCGCGGTTGACCGTCCTGATCCGACTGGACCCTGGGCCTTTCCTGCTGATTGTCCGCACCCGTCACATTTTCACGGTACCGCCCACTTGGGACGGAACACGTAGTGCGGGATACTCGGATGTTCCAGCATATAGCCAGGTTTTACAACTACCTCGGTCAACTGATAGTTACGGCCGCCGTTTACCGGGGCTTAGCTTCGCTGCTTCGAACCGAAGTCCTAACAACTCCACGTAACCTTCCGGCACCGGGCAGGCGTCAGCCCCTATACGTCGTCTTACGACTTAGCAGAGACCTGTGTTTTTGGTAAACAGTCGCTTCAGCCTATTCACTGCGGCCCTCTCGGGCTCCGCGCGCAAGGCGCTTCACCCTACTAGGGCGCCCCTTATCCCGAAGTTACGGGGCGATTTTGCCGAGTTCCTTAACGAGGGTTATCTCGATCACCTTAGTATTCTCTACTTGCCCACCTGTGTCGGTTTTGGTACGGGCACGCGCTTCCTCCCTAGAGGATTTTCTTGGAGGTATGGCGTCGGGGACTCGCCGGCTATATGCCAGCTGGCATCGCACCTCAGGTTATGCAGTCCCGCATTTAACAAGGACCGCCCCTACATGCTTACCCCAGGGCAACCATCGCCTGGGTTCCCTTAGCCTTCCTCGTCCCCCCATCGGTCAAACGGAAGCGACGTGGTACAGGAATATCAACCTGTTGGCCATCGACTACGCCTTTCGGCCTCGCCTTAGGTCCCGACTAACCCTGAGCAGACGAACTTTACTCAGGAATCCTTGGGCAATCGGCGGAGGGGATTCTCACCCCTCTTTCGTTACTTATGCCGGCATTCTCACTTCCCACGCCTTCACGGCTGGCTTACGCCGCCGCTTCACTGGCGTGGGAACGCTCTCCTACCGCGCGATCGACCCGAAGGTCTCACGCACCCGCAGCTTCGGTGACTAGCTTGAGCCCCGTTACATTGTCCGCGCTCGAACACTTGACCAGTGAGCTGTTACGCACTCTTTCAAGGATGGCTGCCTCTAAGCCAACCTCCTGGTTGTCTATGCACTCGAACATCGTTTCCCACTTAGCTAGTACTTAGGGACCTTAGCTGGCGGTCTGGGCTGTTTCCCTTTTGACGCTGAAGTTTATCCCCCAGCAACTGACTCCCGGAGTAGACGTGATGGTCTTCGGAGTTTGCCTGAAGTCGGTAACCTGGTAGGGCCCCTAGTCCAAACAGTGCTCTACGGCCACCACGTAATTTATCCGAGGCTATACCTAAATATATTTCGGAGAGAACCAGATATCACTGAGCTTGATTAGCCTTTCACTCCGACCCACAGGTCATCCGCCCAGTTTTCAACCTAGGTCGGTTCGGCCCTCCACGAGGTCTTACCCCCGCTTCAGCCTGCCCATGGGTAGCTCGCTCAGTTTCGGGTATACCGCCTACGACTATGTCGCCCTATTCGGACTCGCTTTCGCTACGGCTCCGCTCATCGCTTAACCTTGCCGCAGACGAGTAACTCGCCGGCTCGTTATGCAAAAAGCACGCGGTCACAGATCAAGTCTGCTCCCACCGCTTGTAGGCACGCGGTTTCAGGTACTATTTCACTCCCCTTCCGGGGTACTTTTCACCTTTCCCTCACGGTACTAGTCCGCTATCGGTCACCAAGGAGTACTTAGCCTTGGAGGGTGGTCCCCCCAGGTTCAGTCCGCGTTTCACGGGAGCGGACTTACTCAGGAACGTCTGACGGAAGGCCATGCAGTTTCGTCTACGGGACGGTTGCCCTCTATGGTGCGCGGTTCCACGCGCTTCGACTACCGCACGACTTTGTAACTTCCGCTGGGCCAGACACGACCCAGAACAGACGCCCTACAACCCCCGACAGACAACGCGTGTCCGCTTACATCTGCCAGGTTTGGGCTAGATCCCTTTTCGCTCGCCACTACTCAGGGAGTCTCTGTTGATTTCCTTTCCTCAGGGTACTGAGATGTTTCACTTCCCCTGCTTGTCCTCCACCGGTCTATGTGTTCAACCGGGGATAACGCCGCATTACCAGCGCTGGGTTTCCCCATTCGGGAATCCACGGGTCACAGGCTATTTAGCGCCTAACCGTGGCTTATCGCAGCCGTTCACGCCCTTCTTCGACTCTTGGTGCCAAGGCATCCACCGTGTGCCCTTACTATCTTGACGGTGATCTGGCCCAAAACTTCCAGAGACGCCCTTTTGCGAAGGCGTTTCCGGTTGTAGAGGGCCCGGTGATACCCGTTATCAGCCGCCGCTTATCGATGGCGGCTGATTGTGGCTTCTGTGCAGTTTTCAAGGACCGTGGAGAGGCATGAACGCCGGCCGGGCTCCGCGCGTTGTGTGGTCGCGCCTATATGCGGCGCTTCCTCGCGGACACCGGCGGACGCCGGTCTCTCAAAACTCAACAGCATGCTGGGGTTGATTGCGGCCACTGCCCTCGAGAACTCGCAAGTAGTACCGAGCTCGCGCGGACCGTGGCCATCCAGCCAGGTTCGGTCGACATGCTAGGCCCGATCTGCTCTGACATCGCCGGCCTCGTATCCATGCTTATGCATGGGCGGGTCGGCGACCGCGCGGGGCGCTCTTGCAAGCGAACCCTGGATCGGGGCACCGCTAGGTGCTCCCTAGAAAGGAGGTGATCCAGCCGCAGCTTCCGCTACGGCTACCTTGTTCACGTGGTTCCCCATGTCGCCATGAGGCGTGGACTATATCTTCATCCTCGTTGTTCGATACCAAGTCTCGCATCGAACGGACCATGCTTTCTCGGGCACTTCCCGAGCGCCAAAAGCGCTGGTCTCAAGGAGCTCGGCGTGTAGTCTCTGAGGGGTCAACGGCACCGCCTGGCTGGGCGATCCCGCGACTTCCCTGCTGATTGTCCGCACCCTTGCATTTTCACTGCCGCTTAGGACGGAACTCTCCGTTCTAAATGGCGAGTAGCGAAGGGATACTCGGAGTTTCCAGCATACAGCCGAGTTTTTCACGCGCCGTTACCGGCGCGGGTCGCAACTTGCTTACGACTTCACCCCAGTCACGAGCCCCACCTTCGACGGCTCCCTCCCTTGCGGGTTAGGCCACCGGCTTCGGGTGTTGCTCACTCCCGTGGTGTGACGGGCGGTGTGTACAAGGCCCGGGAACGTATTCACCGCGGCAATGCTGATCCGCGATTACTAGCAACTCCGCCTTCATGCAGGCGAATTTCAGCCTGCAATCCGAACCGAGACGCACTTTAAGGGATTCGCTCCACCTCGCGGTATCGCAGCCCTCTGTATGCGCCAATGTAGCACGTGTGTAGCCCTGAACATAAGGGGCATGAGGACTTGACGTCATCCCCACCTTCCTCCGGTTTGTCACCGGCAGTCTCGCATGAGTCCCCAACTGAATGCTGGCAACATGCGACGGGGGTTGCGCTCGTTGCGGGACTTAACCCAACATCTCACGACACGAGCTGACGACAGCCATGCACCACCTGTGAAAGTGCCCCGAAGGGAAGACGTGTTTCCACGCCGGTCACTCACATGTCAAGCCCAGGTAAGGTTCTTCGCGTCGCGTCGAATTAAACCACATGCTCCGCTGCTTGTGCGGGCCCCCGTCAATTCCTTTGAGTTTTAGCCTTGCGGCCGTACTCCCCAGGCGGACAACTTAATGCGTTAGCTTCGACACGGGGGGAGTCGACACCCCCCACATCTAGTTGTCATCGTTTACAGCGTGGACTACCAGGGTATCTAATCCTGTTTGCTCCCCACGCTTTCGCGTCTCAGCGTCAGTCACGTCCCAGCGAGCTGCCTTCGCCATTGGTGTTCCTCCTGATATCTGCGCATTTCACCGCTACACCAGGAATTCCACTCGCCCCTTCCGGACTCTAGCCCCACAGTATCCACCGGCATTCCAGGGTTGAGCCCTGGACTTTCACAGCGGACTAATGGGGCCGCCTACACGCTCTTTACGCCCAATAATTCCGGACAACGCTTGCACCCTACGTATTACCGCGGCTGCTGGCACGTAGTTAGCCGGTGCTTCTTGTGAAGGTACCGTCACTCCGGTCGGCTATTCACCGCCGAAGCTTCGTCCCAACTGAAAGGGGTTTACAACCCGAAAGCCTTCTTCCCCCACGCGGCGTTGCTGCGTCACGCTTTCGCGCATTGCGCAAGATTCCCCACTGCTGCCTCCCGTAGGAGTCTGGGCCGTGTCTCAGTCCCAGTGTGGCTGATCGTCCTCTCAGACCAGCTACCCATCGAAGCCTTGGTGAGCCGTTACCTCACCAACAAGCTAATGGGCCGCGGGCCCATCTCGATGCGGAGGCCGAAGCTTCCTTTCCCCTTGCGGGCACATCCGGTATTAGCCCGAGTTTCCTCGGGTTGTCCCGGTCATCGAGGCAGGTAACCCACGTGTTACTCACCCGTTCGCGGCTCTGCCCCAGGGCAAGCCCTGGTTCGTCGCTCCACTTGCATGTGTTAAGCACGCCGCCAGCGTTCGTCCTGAGCCAGGATCAAACTCTCCGTGAAGAACTTCACGAAAAGCTGTCATTGGTTTGCGCTCCCCCATCGTGCCGAAGCACGACGAGCTCACGACTGCCGAGGCCTATACACCGTGGCCCCGACCCATGACGGGGTACTGCTCTACTTGACTCTTTGCCGTCACGCGGATGCGCAGAGCGCTCCCGCTGACGGGTCGAACCTGGACGCACACCACGATCGAAGATTCGATCGCAGATGCGCATGCTGTTGAGTTTTCAAAGACCGCCAAGCCTCTGCAGGAGGTGCTTCCTTCTGAGGAGACCTTCTCGCCCCAGCGTCCGAAGACGTCCTTGGGGGCGAACGACGAAGTATAGCGCTAAGCCGCGTGCAGGCGTCGAAAGCGGCGCTTGCCGACCTTCAGCACCTGCCCATCGGCACGCGCGACCGGCACATCGTACTCACCGCGCCCGACAGGTGCCTCGCCGAGCGTCACCGCGCCCTGGTCGATCAGCCGCCGCGCCTCCGAGCCCGAGAAGCCCGAACTCCGCCGCCATCACGCCCGGCAGATAGACGCTGCCGTCCTTCACCGCGAAGCTCGCCCGCTCGATCTCCGCCGGCGCCTCGTGGGCCACGAACACCCGCTCGAAGTGCTGCTCCGCCGCCTGCGCATCCTCTTCCGAGTGCAGCCAGCGCACCAGATCCCGTGCCAGCGCACGCTTCGCATCGCGCGCAGCCGCCCCCGTCGAGACCGGCTGCGTAGTTGCCGGGCCGCCCGGAGAGGACTCGCCCCCGTTCGACGCTGGGCCCTCGGCGCCAGGCATGCCGGCAGCGCCGCTCCGTGCCTCGCCGGCCACGGCCGGCGCTCCATCGCCCCCGCCCTCCCCGTCCAGCAGCAGCCGCCTGTACTCTCCGACCGCCTCGTCCGGGATCGACATCGCCTTGCCGTACATCTCATTCGGCGTGTCCGTGATGCCGATCTGATTGCCCAGCGACTTCGACATCTTCTGCTTGCCGTCCGTGCCCACGAGCAGCGGCATTGTCAGGATCGACTGCTCCGGCTTGCCGTAATGGCGCTGGATGTCGCGTCCCAGCAGCAGGTTGAACTTCTGATCGGTGCCGCCCAGCTCGACGTCCGCCTCGATCGCCACCGAGTCATAGCCCTGCAGCGGCGGGTACAGCAGCTCGAGCAGCGAGATCGGCTCCTGCGCCTGCCAGCGTTTGGCGAAGTCGTCGCGCTCGAGCAGTTGCGCCACCGTCGTCGTGCGCACCAGCGAGAGCAGGTCCGTCAATGGCATCTCGAGCCATTCGCCGTTGTGGCGCAGCTCGAGCAACTGCTCGTCGCCGTCGAGGATCCGCAGCGCCTGCTCCTGGAATGTCTTCGCGTTCGCGTCGATCTGCTCGCCCGAGAGCATCGGGCGAAGGCTCGAGCGCCCCGACGGGTCGCCCACGCGCGCCGTGTAGTCGCCGATGATCAGCACCACCTTGTGCCCCGCATCCTGGAACTCGCGCAGCTTGCGCAGCACCACCGCGTGACCAAGGTGGATGTCCGGCGCCGTCGGGTCGATGCCCAGCTTCACGCGCAGGCGCCTGCCCTCCCTGGCGGCCCGCGTCAGCTGCTTCGCCAGCTCGCCCTCCGGCAGGCAGTCGACCGCGTTGCGGGCGAGGTGGGCCGCCAGGCCGACGTGCTCCTCGCCGGCGCCCCCGGACACGTCCTTCACCGTCTCCGCCGCACCGCCCTCAGTGGGCTCATCCGCGGCCCCGTTGCTGGCGTTCGGCATCAGGGCCAATGCTAGACTCTCGCTCGCGCGAAGGGTCCTCCGTGCCGCGCCAGCTTGCGGCTCGCCCAACCTGGGTCGGCCACTCGGCACGCCGCGGCTCGGCACCAGCCGGCACCGCCGGCCTCTTGCGCCGAATCGCCGATGAGCGTTGAGGTCCGCCCCGACATACCCCCCGCCCCGGCCCCCGAGCCGGACGACCGCGGGAGCGGTCCCAAGCCGCGGCTCAAGCGCCTGCGGTTCGTGGCGATCGTCTTCGCCGTGCTCGTGCTCGGACTCGTGTCGTTCGTCTTCGGAATCTTCATATCAGTCGCTTCCGACCTGCCCTCGCTGACGAAGTTCTCCACGCTGAAGGACGCCAAGAGCTCGATCCTGCTCGACGATCTCGGCCACCCACTCGGCGTCGTCAGCCAGCAGAACCGCGTGATCGTCACGCCTGGGCAGATCCCGCAGATCGTCAAGGAGGCCGTCGTCTCGATCGAGGACAAGCGCTTCGAGTCAAACGGCGGCGTCGACGTGCGCGGGATCGGCCGCGCCTTCATCCAGGACATCCTGCACAAAGGCAGCGTCCAGGGCGCCTCAACGATCGAGCAGCAGTTCATCAAGAACGCACTGCAGGCCCAGTCCCACCGCACGATCCTCGAGAAGCTCAGGGAGGCCGCGCTCGCCTTCCAGCTCTCGCACAAGTGGTCCAAGGAAAAGATCCTCACGGCCTACCTCAACACGATCTACTTCGGCAACGGCGCCTACGGGATCGAGTCCGCCGCACAAACCTACTTCGGCAAAGACGTAAACCACCTCGGCTGCGGCGAGCCCTCCCAAGAGCTCTGCGTACAGCAGCTGCAGCCGTGGGAGGCTGCCCTGCTCGCCGGGATCATCCAGTCGCCGACCGCCTACGACCCTGCCAACCATCCGATGGCCGCGCGCACGCGACGCGACACCGTGCTGCGCCAGATGCTCGAGCAGGGCTACATCACGCACAGCGTCTACCAGCAGAGCATCTCCCAGGCGCTGCCCGCCGACAAGGACATCCAGGTCCCCACCGAGCAGACGATCGAAGGGATCGACGCCGGCTACTTCACGAGCTGGGTGCAGCAGCAGATCATCGAACGCTACGGCGCCCCCCGCGCCTTCGACGGCGGCCTGAAGATCAAGACGACGCTCGACATCGACCTGCAGCACGCCGCCGAACACGCCGTCGACGGCTACCTCGAAAGCCCCGAAGGCCCGACCGCCTCGCTCGTCGCGATCGAAAACTCCACAGGCGAGGTGCGCGCGATGGTCGGCGGGCGCGATTACTCGACGACGCCCTTCAATCTCGCCACCAACGGCCAGCGCCAACCGGGCTCCTCGTTCAAGGCCTTCGACCTCGCCGCCGCGCTCGAGGATGGCATCTCGCCCGACTCCACATGGACCTCGAAGCAGAAGGAATTCATCGTCCCCGGCACCCATGGCGAGGAAAAATTCATCGTGCACAACGACGAAGGCAACTACACCGGCTCCAACACGCTGACCGGCGCCACCGCCTTCTCCGACAACTCGATCTATGCCGAAGTCGGGCTCAAAGTCGGCACCAAGCGGATCGCCAAGCTCGCCCACCGGATGGGCATCACGACGCCGCTCTCGACCAACCCAGCGATGACGATCGGCGGGCTCACCGTCGGCGTCACCCCGATCGACATGGCCCACGCCTACGAGACGCTCGCCCACGGCGGGCGGCGCGTCAGCGGCACGCTCGCCGAGCACGGCCAGCCCGTCGCGATCCAGGAAGTCGACGCCGGCTCACACGTACTGCCCGACGGCAACCACAAGGACGTAAACCACGTGCGCAGCAAAGCCGTGCTGCCGCAGAGCATCGCCGAAACCGAGACCTCGATGCTCGAGACCGTCGTGCAGTACGGCACCGGCAAGGCCGCCGCCATCGGTCAGTTCGCCGCCGGCAAGACCGGCACGACCTCCAACTACGGCGACGCCTGGTTCGTCGGCTGGGACTCCAAGTACACAGTCGCCGTGTGGGTCGGCTACCCCGACAAGCTGATCCCGATGAGCACGAGCTTCAACGGCGACCCCGTGCTCGGCGGCACCTTCCCCGCGCTGATCTGGCACGACTTCATGACCTCCGCGCTCGGGATCGACAAGACGCGCGACGAACACGCCGCGCAGGTGGCGCTTGAAAAGAAGGAAGGCAGGAAGGTCAAGAGCGGCTCCGGCGAAGGTGAAGACGAAGGCTCCGGGGCAAGCGAATCCTCGTCCTCGCTGCCGACCGAAGGCGGCGGGTCCTCCCAGAGCTCCGGCGGGGGTGCGGGCAAAGGTAGCGGCAAATCCTCGTCGCCGAACGCGACGCCCGAATCCAAAGGCGGCGGTACAGAAAAAGCGGCACCCGAACAGTCGCCCGCACCCGCGGCCCCCGCGACCGAAACGCCTGCCCCCAGCTCCTCGGCGCCGCCCGAATCCTCCTCGCCCTCCTCGCCGACCGGGGGCGTCAGCCCCGGCGGGTAGTTAGGTTCTGACGCGTCCCGTCACGCGTCCACGAGTTCCTGGGGGTAACGATGTCGTCCCTGCGCAAACTGACCAGCCGCCTGCCGCGACCGGCGCCTCGGCGGCGGCGCCTACGCCGCTACGAACGTGTTCGTCTCGCGCACGGGCGCGGGTGCCGTTGCGTGCCACGCAACGGCACCCGCAAGCGTCGTCAGGGACGGTCGCAAATGCGGCCGCCGCCAAAGAACGCTGATCCTCAACCAGAAGGTCAGTCCGGCAGCCACGGTCCGGCGGGGCCCCAGGGCAAACAGGGCCCGACCGGCCCATTGACGGGCGCGGCGGGCGGCGACCTCATGGGCAAATACCCGAACCCGTTCATCGGCGACGCCAAGATCATCACCTCGGCCCTGGCCGAAGGGGCCGTGACGGCGCCCAAGCTCGGCGCCGGCGCGGTAACGAACGAAAAGCTCGCCGATGGATCGGTCACGACGACGAAGATCGCCGCCAACCAGGTACGTGCGGGCAACGTCGCCCCGATCGTCCCGGTCAGCAAAGAACTGTCGCTCGAAAAAGAAGTCGGCGGCACGGCGGAAGTCGAATGCCCCGCGAAAATGACCGTCGTCTCGGGCGGCTTCGACACGTTGCCGAAAACGGCGGCTGCGAGCAGCACCAAGCGGGTCGGCAATGGGTGGGAAGCGACGGTTCGCGCGGGAGCCAGCGCGACAGTCCTGACCGTGTTCGCTTACTGCATGGAAGCGTAAGCAGCTAACCCCCTACACCACCTCGTCCGGCTGCGGCTCCAGCCCTGCCCCCGGCCCCGCACGCCTTATTCACAGAGCGGCGTGAGCGTGGCGATCGCATCTTCAAAGGACTGGGCGTGACTCGTCCAGTCCGCTGTGGGTGCCGCCCCGCGGGCGGCGTAACCGGTGTCGCATCTCATCAAGAACGTGTCGATCGAGTGCACGCCGTCGACTTCATACTCCCAGCGCCACGCATCGCCGGCAGGCAGCTGCTGCGCGGCGAAGCCAAGCTCGCGATAGCTCGTGACCTTGGTGAATGGCTTGCTGACGCCTTCGGCACCTTCCTGAGCGGTGCCAGTAAACCCAGGCGTGTGATCCACCAGAAAGATGACCTTCGGTTCCCCCGCCAGATGCCAGCGGGTCTCGATGTAGCCCGGCTTCCCGACCTCGTGATGATCGAGGATCCAGTTGCCACTTGGGCGTTGGATCGTGAAGTCATCACCATGAGTCAGCGATGCGAGATCTGTCGCGGCCCCTCCGTCCGTCCCCCCTTCGCCCGTGCCGGTTCCCCCGCCGCCCGTCCCCGAGCCCGTCCCTGTCGAGCCCGTCCCTGTCGCGCCCTGCGCCGGGCCGCTCGAAGACGCGTTTTCTGAGGCGAAGGCCGGTTGGCCGCTGCCGCCGCCCGCGGCGATCAGGGCGATCACACCGGCGAGCAGGACGAGCGCGCCGAGGACGGTGACCAGCCCGGCGTTGCGGGCGCGCACGGCGGCGCTCGGGGCGGGGAAGTCCGCGGCCGTGCCGCTCAGCTGCTGCGCGGTGTGAGTCGCGCCCGCGGCTTGCGAGGAGGGGTGCACGTTGCGCCGCGCGAGGATCCACAGCAGCGGCACAAGCGCGCCGCGCGGGGTAAAGGGCGACCTATCGGCCGGGTCCGGCATCCGCCCGAGCGCGCTCAGCGAGAACCAGCCCACGTGCTTGAACTCCCCTTCGATCGAGCGGACGAGGTTCCCCGCCCCGTTGCCCTCGAGCCATGCGCGCTCAGCGACGCCGGGCTGCTCGGGCACGGCGAGTGCGTCGATCTCCTGTTGGATGCCGAGCGCATCGCTCTTGGCGATCACGACCGCGAGCGGCATCTCCTGGGTCTGCGCGCCGGCCTCCTTCAACGTCGCAAGCAGCCGCTCATAGACGCGCATCGGATCCTCACTCGAGGGCAGCACCCGCGAAGCCTCAGCCGCCAGCTCCCGCGCGCGGTCATCGGCGACGTGCTGGATCGAGAACGGGTCCACCAGCAGCACGATCCCGGCCGAGCGCTCGAGAAAGCGAAGGCCGCGGACCTTGTCCTCGGCGCCGTAGACCTCTCCCGCGAGGTCATAGGCATAGAGCGCGCGCGAGCGCCCGGAGCCCTGTATCTCAGCGACCAGCGCCGGACGCTGCTCATCGACCGTCTTTTCCGGCGCGACCCCCGTGCGCATCGCCTCCACCAGCCGCGAGTACGCGTCCCGGCTCTCGCTGAGCGGCTCGATGTAGACCCCGGCATCCGGGGATTCAAGCTCCACCAGGGCGCCTGCCAGGAATGTCGACTTTCCCGCCGAGGGGCCGCCGACGATCGCGATCGGCAGGTTCTCGGCAAAGCCCAGGAAGCCCGACATCGGATGTCCCGCCGGGCACTGCTGGGGCACGCGCTGGCGACCACCGATGACCGTCGTCGGCAAGGCCGTCTTCTCGCAGCTGCACTCGCGCTTGAAGATCCCCCACCGGCCCGGCACGAGCCGATGATGCTCGGCCCCGCAGGCCGGGCACACGTAGACCGGCAACGCAAAGCGTTCGTGATCGGTCGGGCATTCATAGGAGGCATGGCGCACCCGCCGGCGCACGGCGTCGGCGGCGCGCAGCACCCAGATCAGCACCCACGAGACGCCGGCCACCACCCCAACCACCACGGCCACGAGGATCCCGCAGACCGCGCCCAGCGCGCCCGCGAAGAGCGTCCCCACGTAACCACCCACCACCGCGCCGGCCGCCACCGGCCACGTCGCGCCTTTCTGGTATTTCACCGACCAGGCCGCGATCTGCCCCCGCGTGGCGCCGAGGATTCCCGCCGCGTGCTCGAGCGCATGGCGGAAGTCGGCGAAGACCTGCCCGAGCACGTAGAGCTCGAAGGCCGGCTCGGGAGCGCGCGGTGAGCGTCGCTGCCCGCCACGGGTGAGCACAGAGGCCTTGAAGTCAGTCGTGAACGCGCCGAGCCCTTCGGCGAACGCCCACAGCGTGGTGCCCGCCATCGCGGTGCCCAGCACCACCGCGGCGGCGAACAGCGCCAGCGCCGCGACGAAGGCGAACGCCAGCGCGCCGAGCAGGAAGACGATCAGTTCATCCATGAGGTGGGGCTCCTTGTGGCTCGAGGGGACGGCGTTGGGGGGTTGGGGGTGGGCTCCACGCCCGTCTTGGCGCGTGTCATTTCGCGAGGCCCGCTTTCAGGCGGGTGATCTGGGCCGCCGCCTGCCGCACACGCGCCGCACTGAGACCGCCGTCGTGTAGCTCGGCACCGAGCTTTTCGTAGGCTTCGCCGGCAACGCTTTCGCTCTGTGCAAAGAGCAGCAGGTCCAAGCCGGCGCCCAGCGCACGCGAAGCCGGGTGCTCCAGGCCCGCAACCGCGCCGGCTTGCAGGTCGTCGCTGATCGTGACCGCCTCGACGTCGGCGCGGCGCAGCTCCGTGCGATAGATCTCCGGCGAGTCGAGCGCCGGCGCCTCCGTGCCCGTGAGTGTTGGGTAGGACGCGTTCGAGATCATCACGAGCGCCCTAGGACCATGCCCGCAGAGTCGATAAGCCGAGTAGTTGGCACGCAGCACGTCTGCTGGAGTACCGACGCCGACTGGGCCCGCATCGGTACTGCTCGACGCTGTTCCGAGACCCGGGAAGTGCTTGAGCGTGTAGTCAACGCCCGCCTCGGCAAGTCCTCGCGCGAACGCGCACGCACGTGCCGCGACCAGCCGCGGTGAGGCGCCGAACGAGCGCTCCCCGAGGAACGAGCCGGCTAGTTGCTCGACGTCGGCGACCGGCGCAAGGTCGACGTTCACGCCGACGCTCTTCAAGGCGCGGCCGGCCGCAACGCCTTCGATGTGAGCACTCTGCGTACTTGCCATTTCCCGTGGCGCATGCATCGGGGGAGCGCCGGCGAGCCTGCGGACTTCACCACCCTCCTGGTCGGTCATGATCAAGAGTGGCCAGGTGCCCGCCGCCCGCGCTGCCCGCTGCAGCTCGTCGATCGCACTCGCCGCCCTACTCATGCCGGCAGCGAAGTTTTCGGAGAACAGGATCACTCCGCCGAGCCGGCCCGCGCGTACACGCGCGAGCAGTCCCGCGCTGGGCTGCGTCCCGTTCAGGCGCGAGACGATCGTCTCCCCCAGGGCATGCCCGAGCCCACCGTTTGCCGAAGCCGATGCACGGCCAGAGTGCCCGCGCCTGTGCGCCGCCGGCGCGCCCGCGCCGCTTGTGGGAGGCGACGAGCCGGTGGCGAGCGTGCTCGAGTGCGCGGACCGTCCACCGGAGCCGACGCCGAACGCCAGCGCGATCACAAGCGCAGCGCCGATCAGGACCACGGGCAGAAACGCCCGGCGCGGGGTCACATACGCGCCCGCGTGCGATCGCCGGCGCGGGGGAAGCGCCCCGCGATCGCGCCTGCGAGTGGCGTGTCGGCCCTTCACTCAGCGCACGGGCAGGTAGAGGGCACCGGGCGAGAGCTCATGGGTGACAGTCGCGGTCACCCGACGGCTCGACGATTGCCGAATAGCCGTCGCCTTTCGGTTCATAGCGCCAGGCACTGCCCTCGGAGACGAATTCGGCGATGCCCTCGAAGCGCCGGCACTGCGTGTCGCTTCCTTCACTCGGATTCCTGTCGCGCGCGTAGAACTTCACATACACGTGCGCCGTAGAGCCCGTGTAGGAAGCGCTGCCGATGTGAACGATGTTGATCATCGGATCGGCAGTACTCCGCGTCCGCTCCCAGTTGGGGTTTTCGGCACGGTAGGAGCCCGACATCAGCGAGAATGCCCCGCCGTAGTCACGGTGGTCGAGGTCTTCGAGGTGGCGACGTATCGTGCTCGACGGTCCACTTTGCCCGCGTGGGTGCGGCCGTGGTGCGGGGGTACTCGTGGTCCCCCCTCCGTCCGTCCCCCCTTCGCCCGTGCCGGTTCCCCCGCCGCCCGTCCCCGAGCCCGTCCCTGTCGAGCCCGTCCCTGTCGCGCCCTGCGCCGGGCCGCTCGAAGACGCGTTTTCTGAGGCGAAGGCCGGTTGGCCGCTGCCGCCGCCCGCGGCGATCAGGGCGATCACACCGGCGAGCAGGACGAGCGCGCCGAGGACGGTGACCAGCCCGGCGTTGCGGGCGCGCACGGCGGCGCTCGGGGCGGGGAAGTCCGCGGCCGTGCCGCTCAGCTGCTGCGCGGTGTGAGTCGCGCCCGCGGCTTGCGAGGAGGGGTGCACGTTGCGCCGCGCGAGGATCCACAGCAGCGGCACAAGCGCGCCGCGCGGGGTAAAGGGCGACCTATCGGCCGGGTCCGGCATCCGCCCGAGCGCGCTCAGCGAGAACCAGCCCACGTGCTTGAACTCCCCTTCGATCGAGCGGACGAGGTTCCCCGCCCCGTTGCCCTCGAGCCATGCGCGCTCAGCGACGCCGGGCTGCTCGGGCACGGCGAGTGCGTCGATCTCCTGTTGGATGCCGAGCGCATCGCTCTTGGCGATCACGACCGCGAGCGGCATCTCCTGGGTCTGCGCGCCGGCCTCCTTCAACGTCGCAAGCAGCCGCTCATAGACGCGCATCGGATCCTCACTCGAGGGCAGCACCCGCGAAGCCTCAGCCGCCAGCTCCCGCGCGCGGTCATCGGCGACGTGCTGGATCGAGAACGGGTCCACCAGCAGCACGATCCCGGCCGAGCGCTCGAGAAAGCGAAGGCCGCGGACCTTGTCCTCGGCGCCGTAGACCTCTCCCGCGAGGTCATAGGCATAGAGCGCGCGCGAGCGCCCGGAGCCCTGTATCTCAGCGACCAGCGCCGGACGCTGCTCATCGACCGTCTTTTCCGGCGCGACCCCCGTGCGCATCGCCTCCACCAGCCGCGAGTACGCGTCCCGGCTCTCGCTGAGCGGCTCGATGTAGACCCCGGCATCCGGGGATTCAAGCTCCACCAGGGCGCCTGCCAGGAATGTCGACTTTCCCGCCGAGGGGCCGCCGACGATCGCGATCGGCAGGTTCTCGGCAAAGCCCAGGAAGCCCGACATCGGATGTCCCGCCGGGCACTGCTGGGGCACGCGCTGGCGACCACCGATGACCGTCGTCGGCAAGGCCGTCTTCTCGCAGCTGCACTCGCGCTTGAAGATCCCCCACCGGCCCGGCACGAGCCGATGATGCTCGGCCCCGCAGGCCGGGCACACGTAGACCGGCAACGCAAAGCGTTCGTGATCGGTCGGGCATTCATAGGAGGCATGGCGCACCCGCCGGCGCACGGCGTCGGCGGCGCGCAGCACCCAGATCAGCACCCACGAGACGCCGGCCACCACCCCAACCACCACGGCCACGAGGATCCCGCAGACCGCGCCCAGCGCGCCCGCGAAGAGCGTCCCCACGTAACCACCCACCACCGCGCCGGCCGCCACCGGCCACGTCGCGCCTTTCTGGTATTTCACCGACCAGGCCGCGATCTGCCCCCGCGTGGCGCCGAGGATTCCCGCCGCGTGCTCGAGCGCATGGCGGAAGTCGGCGAAGACCTGCCCGAGCACGTAGAGCTCGAAGGCCGGCTCGGGAGCGCGCGGTGAGCGTCGCTGCCCGCCACGGGTGAGCACAGAGGCCTTGAAGTCAGTCGTGAACGCGCCGAGCCCTTCGGCGAACGCCCACAGCGTGGTGCCCGCCATCGCGGTGCCCAGCACCACCGCGGCGGCGAACAGCGCCAGCGCCGCGACGAAGGCGAACGCCAGCGCGCCGAGCAGGAAGACGATCAGTTCATCCATGAGGTGGGGCTCCTTGTGGCTCGAGGGGACGGCGTTGGGGGGTTGGGGGTGGGCAGTTGGGCAGGGTGCATCTGCACACAGAGCCCCCGCGAGCGCAGAGGCCTCGGCGGCAGCTCACAGCCGCGTCACCGAAGTGGTGCTCAGGAGCTGCCGAGCGATCCCACGGAAGTTGCCTCCGAGCTGGCCGTCGCCCACGAGTTCACCGTCGCCGGTGGCCAGCTCACCGAGAAATGCCTCGTCGGCGCCCGCGACGCCGCGCGCGACCAGCTCGACTTCCTCGGCGACGAGCGCGTCGCGAGCGGCAAGCGCCGCGGCGCGGTCGTCGGGAGCGCCGTCGGTCAGGACGACGACCACGCGCCTGCCTGCGATTCCCGCCAGCTCGCCCTGGGCGCGGCGCAGCCCAGCGGCGAGATTGGTGCTCCCTTCGACTTCGAGCGCTTGCACCGCGTCTCTTGCGCCGGCCGGGCTCTCGCCCATTCTGACGACCGTGCGAGCTTCGCTGCCGAAGCTCACGACCGCCACACGCTCGGCGCAGCCCGCCCGCTCGAGCTCCTCGATGAAGCCCAGGCAGGCGCTCTTGGCTTCGGCCAGCTCGCTCCCGTGCATGCTCCCGCTAACGTCAATCGCGAGCACCGCTGCTAGCTCTCCGGCGGCGACACTCGAGGGGTCCTCCTCGGTCCACGCGAGGTCCCGCTCGCCGCGGTCGATCTCCGGCGCGGGCAGCGGCGACCCGTCGAGCGAGGCCGAGACTGCGACGACGCCGTCCTCGTCGTAGCGGTAGCTGACATTCACCTTCAAGGCCCCGCCCGCGTCGCCCGGGATCTCGCGGAACCTCCAGACGCCGAGCGGATCGGTATCCAGCGGTCGCTCGGCCTCCCCCTGGAGCATGTAGACCGAGAGGACGCGTTGCTCGGGTGCGCTCGGCAACGCGAGCTCGTGGGACTTGGTCGCCTCGGCGGGCAGTCGCGCGTTGCGCGGGATCATGATCTCGTTCACGTAGCGGCTCCCGTCGGAGGAGACGACGACGAAGCCGAGTGCGTGTGCGGTGACGTCGGTGATCCGCGCTGCAAGCCCGCCGCTTGGCGCACCCCGAGCGCCGCCGCCTGCGGAAACGGAAGTGGAAGCGGAGGCCGCGGCAAACAGCGCCGCGCCCCTGACGACAGCCTCATCCGGGTCGATCCCGGCGAGCGGCTCGCGGCCGGTGGCGGCACGCACCACCTCGGTGCACGGCGGCATGCGAGAGGAGCCGCCGGCGAGCAGCACACCGTCGATCCGCGCGGCGCCGCCGACGTCGTGCAGGACCCGCGCGATCAGCTCGGCGGTGCGGTCATACAGCGCCTGCCCGCGCGCCCAGAAGCTCGCCCGCTCGAGCTCCACACGGTGCACCTTGCCACCGGCATGAAGCGTCACAGCAGCTCGCTCCATCCGCGAGAGCGTGTGCTTTGCCTCCCGCGCACGTTCCTGCAGCTCGGCGAGCACCGGAGGGTCGTCGCGCGGATCCTCCTCGAGTGAGTCGCCGACCTGCTCGGCGACCATGTCGACGATCAGATCGTCCCAATCCTTGCCGCCGAGCCGATGATCGCCCGCGGTCGCGAGCACCTCGGCGTGGTCGGGGCGGAACGCGACGACCGAGACGTCGAAGGTCCCCCCGCCGAGGTCGTAGACGAGGATCGTCCCCTGCGCGCCGAGCAGGCTCCTGCTGGCGATGCATGCCGCGGTCGGCTCGTGCAGCAGCGCACGCACCTCGAGCTCGGCGCTCTCGGCCGCCTGCAGCGTCGCGCGTCGCGCGTCCTCGCCGAAGTATGCGGGGATCGTCACGACGGCCTCCCGCGGGCGTTCCTCCAACTGCTCCCCGGCGTCGGCGATCAGCGCCTCGATCACGACCGCGGACAGATCCGGAGGGGTCCACTCCCGCCCCCCGGCCGTGACGCTCCAGTCCTTGCCCATCGATCGCTTGAAGAACGCGAACACGGCGTCGGGATCCAGCGGCGCCAGACGCTCGGCCGCCTCCCCGACCGTCGTTCCACCGTCAGGGCCCACGTGGACCACCGAGCGCAAACGCGGGCCGCCGTCGCGGGTGTCGATCACGGCCAGCCGTCCGTCCTCGCGCACGGCGCCGAGCAGCGAGATCGTGGTGCCGAGGTCGATGCCGACGACGTTCACACTCACCGTCCGTCGCGGCGCAGGAGCCGCGAGACTGTTCCGCTGACGCCGAGGCGCGGCGGGTGGCGCTCGAGCCACGACGCCCACTCCTCCTGCTCACGCTCGCCCAACTCGGCTTCGATCGCCTGGACGCGCCGCGGAGAAAGCTGTTCGATCGCTCGGGGGAGCGCTGTCTCGAGTAGGTTCCCGGTGTCGGCGGGCAGACCGTTCCAGACGACGAACGCGGCCGCGCCGAACCATGCCTTCTCGCGTCCTTTGGCCAGCCTGGCTTCGAGCGCATCGCAGGCGCTCTGGGGCCAGTCCTCGCGGAAGGCCCACGCGAGCTGCGCGAGTCCGGCGGCGTAATCGGCCAGCGGATCGCCTGCGCGAGACGAGCCCCGCCCGAGCGATTCGAGCGGAGCGCGTCTTCGCCGAGCGCCCCCGGCCGCCACCTCGAGGCGCTCCACGGCGACGACGCCCGCGATCTCGCACAGCTCCAGGTAGCGCTCTTTCGGCAGCCGCTCAGACAGTGCGACGTCGGCGGCGGACGCGACCCCAACGCACCACTCGGCGAAGTTCGTCGGGGGCAGCGTGCAGACGGCCGTCCAGGCCAGGAACACAGGC
Source organism: uncultured Solirubrobacteraceae bacterium (assembly GCA_963717665.1). GTDB lineage: Bacteria > Actinomycetota > Thermoleophilia > Solirubrobacterales > Solirubrobacteraceae > Palsa-744. Next base: position 468,867 of record OY970348.1, on the reverse strand, counting down.
TGCTCGTCGATCCGGCTGCGCGGCACCGCGGAGCGCAGCAGCTTCAGCAGACTACGTCCACGGTCGACTTCGCCGAGCGGCACGCGCGCAAGCGCCGCCAGCGACCCCGCGACATCCTCGGCCGGGACGCTGACTCCTGCCCGCGCGAAGGCCGACAGCATCAGCGCGTAGGACTCCGCATCGGCGAGACCGTCGCTACCGAACAGCAGCTTTACCTCGCCGCTCCTGCCGGCCCGCTCGGCAATCGGCGCGAGCGTCGTCAGCGCATCGGCCAGCGCGTCCGGGTCGGCTTCCACGCGCAGGCGCTCCCAGACGGCGCGCTCGTCGAAATCGCCCGCTTGCGCGGCCAGGCGCCGCACCGTCTCCCCGAGCGCGGGGTCGGCGATCGCGCTGCGCAGCCTCGGCATGGCGCGCTTGTCGGCGAATGCATCGCGCGCGAGGCCGGCGATCACCTGATCGGCGATGTCCGAGTGGCGCGCATCGACGGCGAGCGCAGCGAGCGCCTGTGCGACCTCGGCCTGCTCGATCGCCTCGCCGATCGCGCTCGCTACGCGACGGTCCAGCGCGACGTTGCAGCCGATCAGCCCCAGTCGCCACCCGCCGACGAGCATCGCCGCGCGATCGGCTCCGTTACGACTTTGCTCGACCTGCTCGAGCCAGCGCGCGAGCACGCCCGGCGAGGGGCTCGTGGGACTGTCGCACGACACCGCCGGAAGCTCGAGCGCCGCATCCGCGATCCGCTCGAGCAGACGCTCGAGCGCCTGGTCGGCGAGGTCCCTGGCGGGCTCGGCGCCGGCTTGACGGGCGCTCGCGTGCACCTCCCACCAGCCCCGCAGCGTCTCCTCTCGGTCCACGCCGAGCGGCAGCTCCCGCGCCGTCCGCGACGCGAGCTCCCACTCACCTCTACGAGCGTGCTCGACGAGCAGCTCGAGGATCGACGGGACGTGCTCGGCGGCGGCGAGGTCAACGCGGCGGCAGCGGATCGCGAGCTGCGCTCCCCGCCGCTGAACGGCGCCGTCGGTCGGGCATGCAGCGGCGGCGGCGATCCCCTCGGCACCCTCGCTTGCGAGCTCAGCGGCGATCCGTGCGTACAGCAGCCGGGGAACCGGCGGCCCCGCTGAGGTCACGTGGAGCAGCAGCACCTCGCGCCCGAGCTCGTGCTCGGCGAAGGCGAGATCGCAGCCTGGCGTGGTCACGCAGAGCTGCACGTCCTGGGCGTGCCGTGGCTGCCCGGTGAAGGTGGTGAACGTCAGCGCGCTCGCCAGCTCCGCCGGCAGCGCATACGAGACCCACGCGACCCATGCCGCCGCGCGCTCGGCATCGGGCTCGACGAGCACCACGCGCGGCCCGTCCTCGAGCGCGGCCAGCGCGCCGTCGAGCACCGCGCCGAGCCACGCTCGCCGCGGCTCGAGTTGCTCGAGCGCCCACTCCAGGTCGCAGTGCCCGGGCTGCAGCGCTCCAAGCTCCGGCAGCTGCGGGGACTGCGACTCGGTGCTGCGCCAGTGCGGTGCCTTCCACAGCTCGATCGGCAGCAAACCGTCGAACGGCTCAGCGGCGGCGCTGTCCGCCAGCACAATGTGGGAGAAGTAGTTGCCAAAGCGCCCACTGTCGGGCTCGCCGGCGCGCCCGCGGAACTCGCGGCCCACATAGACGGTCTGAGATACGACCTGCATGCCCTCGACGGCACGCGACTTGAGCGCCACCGGAAAGGCCCGCAGCTCCGCGCTCGTCGGCTCACGCGGGAGGTCGCGCGGGGCCTGGTAGCCGACGTGCGTCGAGGCGAGCTTGGCGAGCAGCTCCGGCTCGACCCCGGCGCTGGCCGCGTTGAACTGGAAGCCCGAGCGCCCTTCCAGTCCCTGGCGGCACGAGGTGTGGTAGGCCTGGGGATGGCTCACTTGGGGATCGCCCCCCACGTGTGCAGCATCCACAGGATCGGGTCCTCCACCCGCCGCGGCGCGACGCCGTTGCGAAGGTGCCCGCCGACCGGATTTTCCCCGAGCGCGGAGACGGCGAAGTACGCGGCCTCCCGGAATTCGGCTTTGACGAAGGTGTCGAAGCGCTCGCCGAGCCAGCCGGCCACGTCGGCGCGCAGCTGCTCGCTGAGGTTTCGGGCCGCGTCCGGATCGAACAGCCGCCCGTTGGAAGACGCGTTGAACAGCAGGTGACCCTCGGGGAGCAGGCCTCGTAGAAGGTCGGACTTGGAGAGTGCGATCGCCAGCGGCACCCCGATCGGCTTGCCCGGTGCGATCCCACGCGCCTCGCGCAGCAGCGCCGCGAGGCGCCCGAGCATCGTGTAGGGATCGGCGGTCACGGGCGGCAGCTCGCCTTCGTCCTCGTCGAACTCGTCGCGGACGGCCGGGATCTGCAGCGGGTCGATCAGCAGGATCAGGCCATCGGACTGAGTGACGTAGCGCGCCTCGCGTTCGAGCACGTTCAGCGATTGCAGATCCTCGCCCGCGGCGTCGAAGAACACGAGGTTGCTGTGTGTCGCGTCCTTTGCGCGGCCGAGTGTGAGCCTGGAGACGAGCGGCTCGCGCACGCTGCCGTCGGCGGCCGCCGACTGGGTCGCATCGAGCACGCCCTGTTCGCCGTACAGCCGCGGCATCAGGATGTTTTCGACGCGATCGCGCGAGGCGTCGTCGAGCAGCATCAGCGAGCCGCCGAACTTCGGGCCGACGCGGTGCTCGAGCTCATGCAGGGCGACGGCGATGTAGTGGCTCTTGCCGGCGGCGCGCGTGCCGACGAGCGCCATCGTGCGGGCCTCGGCTTCGGTGAAGCGCTGCGGCAGGTTCGAGTGGCACGCCGGACAGACCGGACGGGTCGCGGCGCCGCAGTCGCAGCGGACCGGCTCCCCGGCCTTGACGGCAAATGCCTGCCCAAACCTTCCCTTCTTGACGAGCACGCGCGCTTCGTTGGGCGCGGCCGTGCCACGCAGGCGTCCGAGCGCCTCGTCGGCGACGCGCGGACAGCGCGCGTCATCAGCGCTCGTGCAGCGAAATGCGGCCACGTTCGTCGACCACCGCGTGAAGCAGTACGGACACAGCACATCCCTCGCGCGTGCCATCTAGCGAATCACCAGATCCTCGACGCCGGGGTCGAGGACCCTATGAGAAGCGCTCGCCGCGGGTCCGCTGAGAAACGCGCGAATCGCCAGCGGCCGGCTGCAGCGGTCGAGATCGAGCGTCGAGCTGAGCGGACCACCGCCGCCGAGCCGCGCGACGATCTCACCGTCTCCTGGCTGTCGCGGCAGCAGATCGCCGGGACGCGCGACGACGACGATCTCGGGGATCGCGCCGTCGCCCGGCTCGAACACGCCGATCTCGATCTTCTTGCGACGGATGCCGCTGCGCTTGACCGTGTAACGGAGATCCGTCTTGCCCGCCCGCGTGACCGCGGCACGGGATTCGCGAGAGGCGGTGCTACCGAACAGGTAATCGTTGCCGACACGCGCCGCTGGGTACACGGCGACGAAGATCGAGCCACTGCCGGCCTCGATCGCGAATCCGCCACGGTCCTTGTACTCGCTGCGGCGAAACACCTGCCGCTCGGCAACGGGGTCCTTGGGTCCCTCGGGCTGACGGTCCTTGCGCCAGACGACGACCACCGCGCGCAGCGACTCAGGCCAATCCCACGTGACGCGGACGGTGTCGCCGTCGTCGCGCGCGCGCACGTTGGCGACCCCGGGCAGCGCGAGGCAGCGGTGGGGCTCGCCGGCGACCGCCATCGTGCCTGCGACGGTCACGGGCAGATACCAGCGGCTGCCAGGCTGAGGGTCGGTGTCCCGTGCTCCCTGTGCATCGGGCGAGACCGCTGTCCCGAGCGTGGAAAGGCTCAGCGGGTCGAGCTGCTGACCGGCCGCGACGGCGGGCCGCTCGGCACAGCGCAGGACCGTGACCGTGCCCGACGTCGGCGCGAGAAAGCTGATCAGCACCCCTTGCGGCGAAGGCTCGGCGGCCGTGATGCTCACCGGGACGGGCCGCGCGACGGGCTGGCCGTAGATCACGGTCCCGGCGGTGAGGACCGGTTCGCCCGACGGCCCGGCATACTCCACGCGCGCCAGATAGGTGTAGCGCTCGCCGTTGACGAGATCGCGGTCGGTGATCCCGGCGCTCCCGGCGGCGAGCGCCAGCTCGGTGCCCGTCCCGTCGTGCTTGCGCGTGATCAGCACCCGCCCGCGCGGGCCGAGCGCCGACCAGCTCACGCGCACTTCGCCGTCTCCGCTGAAGACCTCAAGCTGCTCGAGCTCGCGTGCTGCGACCAGCGGCGAGCTGACTGCGCTCGAGGAGCGACTGGCGCCGCGCACCGCGACGACCTCGTAGTGGGCGACCATCCCGCTCTGGACCTCGCGATCCACCGCCTCGCAGGCCGACAGGGCCTCTACCAGCTTGGTCCGCGTGCCGTCGGCCTGCACCCGCGTGAGCTCGTAGGCAACGCCGACGGTCGGCGATGGCTCCCACTCGACCGCCACCTCCGAGCGCCTGAGCGACGCACGCACGGCGGGGCTCGGACTTGCCGGGATGCGGTCGAGCTCCTCCCTGGCCTCGCGGCAGTCCGAGGCGATCGCAAGCGCCTCGGCCAGGATCGCTTCACGGGATTCGCCGCTCGCGCCGCGCGCACGCACGAGCGCCGCCTCGGTGAGTTGCAGCTGCTCGCTCACCCACGCCAGGCGAGCGACCGGCGCGACCCCCTCGGGACCCGGGAGGTCGCCCGCGGTGCGCCGCAGGCTCTGCAGCGCCTGGCGAGCGGCGTACAGCTCGCGGCCGGCGATCGCGGCCTCCGCGGCACGCCACTCGGCATGCGCCGCCGTCATCGCCTTTGCCAGCTCTTGGCTCAACCGCTGGAGCTGCTCGGTCTCGCCCAGCGCACGCTCGATCAAGGCAAGCTCATCGCCGACCTGCTGCAGCTGACCGCTGCGCAACATGCCCTCGAGCGCCGGCAGCTTGCGCATCGCAGCGGCATATTCGCGCAGGTCGGCACCGCATTCTCGACAGCGGCCGACCGATGCGTCGTTGACGGTCGCGCAGCCGTCTTTGGGGCAGGTTACGTAGAGCGCCGCGCCGCACTGCCCGCAGCGCTCGCCGGCGCGCTCGCGGGCGGCGACGTTGCCGCACGCGGCGCATACGAGGTAGTCCACGGGGGCGGCCGTTCGCAACGGCACACCGCTCTCGCGCGCGATGCTCGTGACGACCCGGCCCGCGAGCTCTCGCGTCAAACCCAGTTCCACCGCTCGGCGGGTCAGGTGCTCGGCCTCGAGCTCGTCGATCACGCCGTCGTCGACGGCCGCGCGCAGCCCTTCGGCGGTCAACTCGCCCTGCACGTCGCTGACGAGGCTCTCTTCGTAGGCACGCGGATCACCGTCGATCAGGATCCGCTTGGTGATCACGAGCACCGTTTCGTAGATCACTCGGGTGTTGTCGCGCTTGCGCTTGTTGTTGTCGGCCTCGAGCAGCCCGCGGTGGCGGCGGATCTCATCGATGTCCTGGGTGATCTCAGACAGCCCGAGGGCGTGGTACAGCGTCAGCCCTGAGCGCGGCTCGCCGGTGTCCTGCGCAAGCGCGGCGAGCGCTTTGCGGATGTCCTTGCGTTCGGCGACGCTGAGCTCCGCGCGCACCTCGGCGACCGGCTCGGCATCCAGCCGATCGCGCACGAATGCCGCGTCGAGCCCGGAGTTCGCGCCGGCCCGCTCGAGGCTCGAGCGAACCGCTGGGTCGAGCCCTTCGTGCTGGCGCAGTGCCGCGCTCAGCAGTGCCTCCCACTCGCTGCGCGCACGTTCGCTCTGCTGTGCGCGAGCGCTCTCGGCTTGCGCGTCGCGCGTCGCCGCGCGCTGGCGCTCGGTGGGATCTTCGAGCGTGAGGAGATCTTCGCTGTGGCGTTCGAGCAGCAGCCGGATCAGCGGTCCGTACTTGGGACGTTCCACGCGCATGTCCCACAGCTGCTTGACCTCCTTGCAGCGCGCCGCGATCGCCCGCTCGTCACTGTCGGAGGTGTCCAGGCAGTAGCGCTCGAACAGCCCCGGCAAGTCGGGCGTGTCGAGGTAAGGCCCGAGGACCTCCTTCAGGTAAGTGGCCGGATCGAGAGCTCGCACCGCTTGCTCACGCGCGCTGCATCGCTTGGACCTTCGCCGCCGATTCGGAGATCTGCTCTTGGCTCAGCACGCCGGCCTCTGACTGCGCCGAGAAGGTCAGCTCGGCGACTGCCGGGTGTCTGGCGCTGACGGTCAGCATGCCGTCGTTGCCCATGCCGATGCTGATCTCGATCGGCGTGCCCTTGGGGTCGCTGCCGGGGAGATTGAAAGTGCGCTTTTCGATCTCTTTGTTGTGCTCGAGCTGGTCGGAGAGCTCCGTGCCGGCCTGCTCGAACAGCACGATCTCGACGCTCGGCTGATTGTCGACAACGGTGCCGTAGGTCTCCAGTCGGGGCGGATCGACCGGCAGCGGATCGTTTTCGTGGAGCAAGTGATCGACGTAGAATTCCTCGGGGCTGCCGTTGGCGCCGGTGAACCCGGGGCGCACGACCTTCACGCCGAATCCCCGAGCGCAGACGTTGGTGATCTTCGTCTCGGTCATCCGTTGCAGCGCGCCGAGCGCGAGACCCGACTCCTCGGCGACGCGCTGTTCGATCGCACCGCGGTCGACGGCCCCTCCATCGCTCTGGCCGGCCTCTTCGAGCTCTTCGATTTTGCTGCGCAGGTCGGCCTGGAAGCCATAAAGCGCCGCCCCCTTGGCGACCGACTGGTTGGGGTCGCCGAGCTCCGGCGACCAGCCGGGGAACGCCTCGGTGAGGCGCCGGGGGACGGCGGGCATGAAGCTCGAGCCGCCGACGAGCAGCACCCGGTCGATCTCCTGCGCGCCCCGCTCACGCGCCTTCTCGAGCGTCTCGCGGGTGAAGTCGATCGTCGACTCGAGCAGGTCCTGGGTGGCCTGCTCGAATTCCTCGCGCGTCAACTCGACGCTTGCCCGAACACCGCCGGCCATCACGACCTGCGTGACGGAGTCGCGCAACGTCAACGCCCGCTTGACGTCCTCGGCGGCGATCCGCAGGTCGGCGGCAGTGAGATCGTCGTCGAGCGGGTCGGAGGCCTCGGGGTTCTCCTGCTGGAACTTGCTGGCGAGCAGCTCTACGACGCGCTGGTCCCAATCGGCACCGCCGAGGCGGTGGTTGCCGCCGGTCGCGACCACGCGAATATGACTGCCACCGCCGTCGAGCGGCTCCAGGCGAATCACGGTCACGTCGAAGGTGCCGCCGCCGAGGTCGTAGACGAGCACCGTTTCATCGACGTCCTCGCCCTGCGCGAAGCCGTAGGAGAGCGCCGCCGCGGTCGGCTCGTTGAGCACGTCGACAACCTCGAGCCCCGCCATCTTGCCCGCCGCCAGCGTCGCGTCGCGTTCGGGGATGCCGAAGTAGGCCGGCACGGTGATGATCACCTTCTCGACAGGGTCGCCCGTCTGCTGCGCGGCGTCCTCGGCGAGCGCTTTGAGGATCTGCGCCGAGACCTCGGGCGCCGTCCACGCCTGGCCGTGCGCCTGAAAGCTCCAGTCGGGTACGCCCATCTGGCGCTTGACGAGCTCGGCGACCGCGTCGGGGTCCATTTGCGTCTGGCGCTTGGCCTCCTTGCCGACCTGGATGTTGTCTGCCGCGACGAACATCACGACCGACGGCGTCGTCGGATCTCCGTCGCGGTTGTTGACGACGACTGCCCGGCCGAACTCATCGACCCTGGAAATGCAGGAGTAGGTGGTGCCGAGGTCGATGCCCCAGACCGTCGCGCTCGCCGTGCTGGTGTCCGTGTTCATTGACCTCTCCGTTGTTGTCTGTCAGTCATGTGCCGGACCGGCCTCGGTGTCCGGGATCGCCTCGGCGTCCGAGCTCGAAGGTCGAGCCGGAGGCGTGTGCTTGTAGACGCACACGTCGGCAACGCGAACCACCTGCCCGTCCTCCCATTGAAAGCCGAGCCGGGTCACCTCCGAGATCGACCGATCGAGGCTCGGATCGTCGGCCTCGACAACGCTCGCGGCGCTATGGCGCTTGGGATCGAACTGCTCTCCGGCGGCGGGCCGGACGGGCACGATCCCGTTGCGGGCGAGCGCATCGAGCAGGCTGATCTTCATCAGCTCGAGATCCTCGGCCTGCTCGGTCGCGTCAGCGATGCGCCCGATGTCGTCGTGCAACCGCAGCAGGTCGCGCACCAGGGGGAGAATCGCGGCGCGCAGCTCGCCGGCGCGCAAGCGCTGGTTCTCTGCGTGGAGCTTGTCGGCGAGCTCGCTCTGGCGCACGAGCAGCCGCTGTGACTCCGCCAGCCTGCCCTCGAGGCCGGCGAGCGCCGTCGCCAGCGCTTCGAGCCCGGGGGCGTCATCCGCGCCAGGCGCCTCACCGTCTGCGACAGGCTCATTCGGAGCTTCGTCGGATGACGTCCCGCTGACCTCGACCGTCGCTTCCCCGGCATCGGCCGCAGCCCCGCCACCCTCGACGGGTGCCTGGTCGTCTGCGGCAGGTGCGTGCTCGCCCTCGAGGTGTGCTCCCTCGCCCCCAGACGCGGTGTCGAGGTCGTGCCCCTCGGACACCTCCAACGGCTCCTCCTCTTCGCGCGCATCCGCGGTCGCCCCAGCAGCCTCGTTGAGCTCTCCCATCTTCCCCTCTCCTCAGATCGCGCTTGCGAGAACCATCAGGCAAAACAGCACCGCGCCGGCGGCCGCGGCGCCGACCAGCGGGTGAACGAGCTTCACCTCGTGACTGCTGCCGGCGGAGACGTTCTCCAGCCGGTGAGACCGAAGCACGCCGTCACGGCCGACGTCGCCCCAAAGACTCAACTCGTCGCCGACCACCACGGGCAGGCTTTCAGGCGCGGCGAGATACCTGCATGCGATCTGTCTCGTCGCGCCCTGGAGCCTGATCTGCGAGTACGTCACGTCAGAAGCGCGTCTGATCCGAATGTCGAGCACGGTTTTGAGAACGTCCATGAGCAACTCTGAAAGCTGTGACTTCGGCTGCGGCGTCGAAACCCAGGTGCCGAGCTTGAGCGGCGAGCGGATCAGACCCTCTTTGCCTCTCCCCATGCTGCGCATGACGGCTTGCGTCGCGAAAACGACGGCGACGGCGATCAGGACAGGAACCAGGGCGAGCGCATACACGACGCCGACCCACCATGGCCGGTCGCCGGCGGCTCGTTTCGTGGGGCTCAGCGCGAGCACGCGACCGGTCGCGGTCGGGGCGCCTGATCGCGCGAATGGTGGCGGCGACGTGGCAGTGGTTGTGGTTGTCGCGGCCGGGCGGGGCCCGCGCGGCATCGGTTCGCCGCCTCCCGCCCGGTGAGCCTGGCGACCGAAGCGCGGCCGCTGCTTGGTCGTGGTCGCACGCGTCGCTTCGCGCGGCTGGGCGCTCGAGGCTCGCGCTTCGCCTGTCGGCCGCGCTTCGCTCGTGGACCGGCCTGCGCCCGGCCCCCCACCCCTGAGAGGGGTCGCGTAGCGATCGTAGCCGCACTCCTTGCAGCGCGCGCCGCGCCCGCGGGGCCTGCCGCAAGCCTCACACGGAGTCGAGCTCATCGGCGATCGCCCGTCGTGCTTCGTCGAGGACGCGAGATCGCTGCCCCGCTACGAGCTGCCCCATGTCGCGCGTCAACGAAGAGATCACTCGCCCTTGAAATGATGATCGCCATCCCCCCTCGTCTTCCGTTCCAAGAAGAGATCGAGAATTCTGTTCTCTGGTACTAGAAGCCCAGGGTAGCGGTCCCAGCACAGCTACGGCCTGTCTCCAAAGAGCCGCGTGATCTACACGTTGTCACCCCAGGTGCGGCGCCGAGATAGATTCGAGTGGTCCCGGCTATCCCGCTGATCGGCTCAACCGGTCACCTGCCGAGATCGGTCGCCGGCGTCCTCTGATCGGCTGCCCTCAGCGCCACAACCAGCAGCCCCGCCGCCCAACCCGGCGCACTCCGGGTCAGGCGGCGAGCGGCTGCCTGTCGGCCGGCCCGGGCGCCCTGCGCGTCGCGATCACGCGCCCCCTCCGCCGGGAGCAAACGAGACAGAGCTGTTCGCCGCCGGCAAGACCGGCACGACCTCCAACTACGGCGACGCCTGGTTCGTCGGCTGGGACTCCAAGTACACCATCGCCGTGTGGGTCGGCTACCCCGACAAGCTGATCCCGATGACCACGAGCTTCAACGGCGATCCCGTGCTCGGCGGCACCTTCCCCGCGCTGATCTGGCACGACTTCATGACCTCTGCGCTTGGGATCGACAAGACGCGGGCTGAACGCGCGGCCCAGGTCGCGCTTGAAAAGAAGGAAGGCAGGAAGGTCAAGGCCGGCTCCGGCGAAGGCGAAGAAGAAGGGTCAAGCGAATCCTCATCGCCGCTTCCTGCCGAAGGCGGCGGGTCCTCCCAAAGCTCCGGCGGAGGCGCGAGCAAAGGCGGCGGCAAATCATCGACGCCGAGTGGCACCTCCGAACCCAATGGCGGTGGCGGCGAAGGCGCAGCGCCGGAAAAAGCCGCCGCGCCGCGGGCAGCGACAAGCCCATCGCCCGCGCCGCACCCCCGGCGGAAAGCTCGGCCCCGCCCTCGTCACCGACAGGTGGCGTCAGCCCGAGCGGATGACCGCGGAGCTACCCGTTCAGCGCGTACCTAAACCTACTTTGCGCTGCATATTCCGTTAATCGGAAACGCGGCTTGTTTGCCTAGCTTCGCGGTAACTACGGTGCGCCTGAAGGTCACCGGCAAACTGCAACCTCAGAAAGTGGGACCTTTTCATGAGCAAAGCTCGCGTACCGCGTGGCAGGATCTTCCTGGGCATCGTGGCGACGTTGATCGCATCCCTGTCGATCGTCGCCTCGGCGTCGGCGGAACCGAAAGGCCTCTTCAAAAAGTACAACGAGTGCCCGACCGAAGCGCCAGGCGTCACGCTCTGCTCGTACGCCGAAACGACGAGCGGCGAACTGGCGATCGGCTCGGAGAAAGTGCCGATCAACAAAACGATCATCCTGCAGGGCGGGGCCGTCCAGACGGGCGGGCCGAACCTCAACGAATACTTCCTCGTCCCCGCGAAGGACGGCAACAGCCTCTCGAAAACCGAACTGAACGTACCGGGCGGGCTGTCCGGCCTTGTCAACTGCGAAGAAATCAAAGGGTCCGGACTATTCGAAGTCATCGAGCGCGCCGCATGTAAAGCGGTCTTCGAAAACGGATTGACCGGCGTGAGCATGGTCACCGAACTAGTTGCCAGCACGAGCAACCCCGCGATCCTCAACCTCGCCGCGCTGATCGAAGAAAAAGGCACGGGAATCACGCTGCCGGTCAGGACGCATCTGAAAAACACGCTGCTCGGGGAAGCGTGCTACATCGGCTCGGAAGCGCATCCGATCCAGCTGCATCTGACCGACGGCACTACCTCACCGCCTGAACCGAACAAACCGATCAAAGGCAAACTCGGCAACCCGAAAACCGAAGAAGAAAAAGGATGGGAATCGATCAAGATCACCGAAAACAGCCTCGTCGACAACTCGTTCTCGGTGCCGGTCGCCGAAGGCTGTGGTGGCTTCTTCGCGTTCCTGATCGACCCGATCATCGATTCGAAACTGGGTCTGGAATCGAAATCGGGCCACAACACGGCGATCCTCGAAGGAACGCTGAACACGGCTGAAGCCGAAGCCGTGATCGCCAGCGAAAAATTCTAGGCCGCGAGGCTTAGCGAAACGCCGACCATCGAACCCACCCCCGCCATGTGGCGGGGGTGGGCGTCAGCGGTTCAAGCCCAGCGCTCGGTCACCCGGCCGAGATCGCGGCCTGCTCGGACAGGAGCGGGTGAGCGCGACGCGAGAAAGGGTCTTCGTACGGCCCGAGCGGGCCAGGTTTCTGCGGGCACCCCGATCCGAGGAATCCCGCCTTACACGACGTCTTCGCGCGCCAGCGCGCCTCATATTCCATGCTGAAAGTGGTCGCAATTTCGTGCTGACGCGACACGTTGAGGGCTTTCACGACTTCCCCGCGCACCTTCGCCAGCGGCTGCGGCGTCGCCGGCACAACCTTCCTGACGACGAACACAGTCCAGCTGTGGTTGAGCCTGATCGGATCGCTGGCGACGCCCGGCCGCGCAGCGAAGATCGCGTCGACGACGCGAACTTTCTCGGGCGTGCCCAGGTAGCTCGGGCTGCGTGAGACGCGCTCGAGGTAGGCGAGATGCGCGAAGCGCCGGCCCGTGCCGATCCGCTTCACGAGCGCCGTCGCGGCCGACGGGCTCGGCAGGTTCTCGAGCAGATCGGTCACGCGTTCTTCGGGTTTGTCGAACATGTGTCGATTGGCGCGATAGAAGTCCGCTACCTCTCGCTGTGAGACCTTGCTCGCGCGACTCGCCAGCAGTTCGCGGATCGCTTCGGAGGCGAATTCGGCTCGCATCTGGAGCTTGACGTCGGCGAGCGTCAGTCCCACAGCGTGCAAGTGCTGCTGAAATCCCTTCCCTTCGCGCTCCCGTTCACCAAGCGCTTCGTCGATCGCAGCGTCCGACTCCGAGACCCCCAGACGCGCGGCCTCGCCGATCAGCCACTGCGACGAGATCAACAACGCCAAGGCGCGCTGCTCGGCGCTTCCGCGCGGCGCCTCACGGAAGCCATCGAACGCTCCGTTCCGACTGATCGCCACAGTCCAGTGATCGACTGTCGCCTTCGTGATGGCGACATCGCCGACCCGGACGACCACGGCATCGTTGGCAACCCCTCCACAGGCGGACAGTCCCAGGCACAGCAGAGCGGCCGAGGCCGCGCACACAAGCGCCGATCCGCGACGCCTGGCGCCCCGCGATCCCCACGCGCCGCCCATGACCCGATCAGGCACCCCCACCCCACCCCTCACAACGTATAAGGATCCCCCGAGATCCCCCGCGCATTGGCCTTGTACTGCGAGCAGTTTTTGACGACGAAGCCGCTTTCGCAGGTCGTCCTTGCCCGCCACTTGGCCTTGATCTTGGCGATCGTGCCCGCGAGCACCCGTTCCTTCTCGCTCTTGGCCAGCACTTCTACGATCTGAGCCTTGACCCTCGGAAGCGGGAGCTGGCGTGAGGGGACGGTTCTTGACACTTCGAAGAGGAAGAAGCCGCTGTCTGCCTCCGGGGCGATCGTCTTTCGCACCGAGGAGACCCGCACCGGGCCGTAGAGGCGATGTGGCTGGGCGGCGAAGATCGCGTCGTTCAGCGCCTTCTCTTCGATGGCGTGGGGCAGGAGGTCCTTGATCGCAGCGCTCTTGGAGGTCGTGGGCTGGGCGATCGTCGGGGCGAGCTCCCTGGCGACGCTTGCAAAGCTCGTGCCTGACCGAAGCTCCTGCTTGATCCGAAGCGCCGAGACTTCCGTGATCGCACGCACAATCCGAAGGGCGCGACCCTCGGGGATCACGTACTGGCTCTTGTGGGCCTGATAGTAGGCAGCGATCTGAGCGGCTGTTGGCGGATGTTCTTTGCTTTTGATGTTCTCGAAGATCGCATCGTTCAGTTTGCCGAGCTTGATTTCAGAGAGCATGTCGCCGATCGATTGGCCCGTGCTCCTCCGGTAGCCGGCGAATTCGGCTTCTGAGCGAAACTGCCTCTTTGCGATCGCAAATTCCTTCTGGACTTCCATTGCGCTGACCTTGATCCTCTCTTCGGTGGCCTCTCCGTAGAGCCACTGTGTGTGGATCGTGGCGCTGAGCGCCGATTGGAAGGTCTGCTTGTAGCTCTGCTGGCAGCTCGCCTTGAGCGCCGCTTCCGAGGCCTTGGCAGAGCCGGCCGAGCCCGAGGCTTTGCTGCGCGCAATGCACGCCGTGTAGGCCGGCGGATCGGGAAGCGGGGCCTGTGGACTGATCAAGAGCATCTGGCGCTTGACCGCCGCGAACATGATCGGCGCAGAGCCCACATGGGCGAGGACCGTGCCCGGGGCGATCTGGCCCGGCATTGCAAGGCCCTTGAAGCGTTCCTTCAGCGCCTGTTCCTGTTCGGTTTCCTTGCTCGCCTGGGCGGCAGTGCCCTTGCTCGCGCTACCCGCCCCTGCGCTCTTGTGAGAGCTCCCGCACGCGCCCAGGCCTAGACTCACGAGCAAGACGAAGAGCAGCGGGCTGAGGCGTCTGAGAGTGAGCATGGCGGGGACCGTAGATGGTTGTGAGCTGTTGGTGGTGGGGTGTTTCCTTAGGCTCATATTTGTGGTTTCGGCGTTGGGGTTGTTGGGGGCGGGCCGTTTCTGTCTCGGCTCGTGTCATGTGTCCCTGGATGCTGTTCCGAGGTGTCATACGTGTGTCGGACCTGCGTGTTGGGAGACCGTGGGCACCGTCGTAGAACGAGCGACCCCACGACCCGTGAGACGCTCTGGCTCGGGTCTATCCATCGACTCACGGACGCTTATGGCCACGCCCCCCAACTCTCAGCCGCAAAGGCCATGCACGGGGCCCGAAGGCCCCGTGCACTCTTTTCTTGTTCCTCTGCTTACCGCTTAGTCGTCGAGGAAGATCGTCTTGTTGGGAGATCCGCTAGATGTGATGTTCATCCCGGCATCTTCGAATTTTTCGCCGAGTTTCGCTTCGAACGGAGCCGAAGTCAGCTCTTCGCATAACTGCTCGCACATGCCGGTTTCCTGGTCGTGCGATGTTGCGTTCTGGGTGCACGTTATAGTCAGCGTGCCGGTCGTTCCAATGCTCGTTAACCCCGGTGTTGCTAAGCAGGGCAGCGTGCCTTTGACCTTGGTGATCACACCAGCACAGTTGATCGTCAGTTCTTCGCCCGCTTCGTTTGCTAACGCGCCTAAGACTTTGAACAGCGCAAGCGCCTCTAAGACTTTTCCAGGTAAGGTTTCCTCAGTGGCCATGTGGATGTCGACGGAGACTAAGACGGTCCCGGCGGCGTCTTTCTCTTCTTTGTTGGCCATTTCGCTTTTGCAGGTCGCTTCACCTTTCTTGACGCCTGTGAACGTCAGTAAGACTGGGCTGCATAAGCTCGTGTTTTCTGTATCGGCTCCGATGTTTTTGCAGTTTTCCAGCGTAGCCGCGACCGTTTCACCTGTGAGCGTGACCCCGCCTAACGTCGAAAGACTGCCTTTGCCACCGGTCGTTTTTACTTTCAGTTCTTTGACACACCCTGCGCCGGTACATAACAGTTCCGGCGTAGTGCTTGCCAGCGCCATGCTGCTGACAGCACCGAATGCGAACAGAGCTATGGCCGCAGCGGCCAAGAGCTTGACTTGTTTCATTTGTGTCTGCTCCTCGTGCTTGTTGTGCGATTGTGGAGCGCCGATAGTCTTCTTAGGGCGCTCCTTGACTGCACCAAGCAGTGTCGCAATGTGCAAGCCCTAGTGCAAACCATTGACCGGATTGTCTCTAAGCCTAGGCGTGTACATGGCGATTAAGCGGACAACAGTCCATCTACGGGTTTCTCTGGGGTCGGAGGAAGTTTCTCGGGATCCCGAGGACTTTCCGTTCCTCCGGAGCGGGGCGTGCTTTAGGTGGCGTCAGCCCGGGAAGAGATGATGAGTCGCTCAAAAGGTGTGTCCCGAGAGCGGGCGAACCGTACTCGGGCTACTCAGAGCACGGCTTTAAGCTTGCTCGGCGCTTGCCTCGGACGCTGTCCTGCCAGGCGCGCTGCCTGACGGCCCCGCCCTCCGTGTAGAGCAGCCCCACCCCAGCCGGCCGCCTCGAGCGGCGCCAGGGCCGCCCTACCTCCTCTTGCCCTTGCCTGCCCTTCCGATTGAACCAAAGCGTTTGCGCGCCTGCGCTTCACAGCCCTGGCGCTTGCCCTTGTTCTTCTTCTTGCGACAATTGGCCATCGCTCTGGCGAGCTTCTGCTTGCGCGTCAGGGCTTTCGGACATCCGGTCACTGAGATCTGCGTGTTCTGGTGGATTTCAGCGCCGTTCTGGGCCTGGAATTCGGTTGGCATGACGAGCTTCGTGCCCGCCTTGCAGATGTCCGTGTTGGCGGTCAGCGCAGAGTAGGGCTGGGCGGGCAGATTCAGTTCGAAGCTCGTGAAGGGCACGTCGGGAGTGGTCTTGAAGGTCGAGATCGTGACCCCGTTCTTGATCTGCGTGTTGCCGACGAGGACGATCGTGATCCCATACCCCTTCAGCACCATCGTCAGATCGGGGAAGGCTTCGGCGGCGTGGGAGACGAAGTATGCGGTGCCGGTGAGCGGAACGGGCAGCAGCGGGGTTATGACTTTGGCGCTGCCCACCCTTGATTCTTTGGGGCAGTTGTCGGGGTTGGCTTCGAAGACCGCCGCGGTGCAGGCCTTGTTCAGCGTGCTCAGGCGGCTGGGCAGGGCCTTGGGCAGGCTGACCTTGACTTTCGCGAGGTTCGCGTAGGTGCCAAGCGGGCCGGTCGGGTAGGTGAGCTTGACTTTGAGGCTCGTGCCATTGGCTTTCGTGACTTTGCCCGAAGCCGAGACGGCGAACTTGGGGGCGAATTTGAGTGTCTGGCAGCTCGCGGCCTGGAAGGGCGCTGAGAGTGCCGCCGAGGCTCCTTCAAGGCCCTTGACCGTGGCAGTGATGCCCTGAGGGCTGCAGTTGGTCGGGTTGAAGGTGAAGCCCTGGCGATCGACCGTGACATTGACGTGGCGGATGTCGAGCGGGACCCCGTCGAGGACGTGGGGGATCGCGTAGGGGCCCGATTCGTCGGTCGTGACCGTCAGGGCGGCTGTATGGGGGTCGACTTCGATCCGCGCCCGCACGATCACGTTGCCGAGGTTGAACGGGCCGGCGATCGCCGGGGTCGAGATCGAGAGGCCGAATGGGGCGCCCTCGTAGGTTTCGCTCAGGTAGACCTGCCCGCCTGAGACCGTGAATGGGTCAGAGCCAACGCCGACCGAGACGCTCGAGTGCCCGATCAGACTGCCCTGCGGGCAGGTGCCGGCGTTTGCCTGTGCGGTCGGGCAGAGCGTAACGCCGGTCAGGACGCCCGAGAGGCCGGGGGGCGTGTGCACCTGGACCGAGCTGATCTGCTGGTTGCCGTCTTCACGGTTGATCGAGGTCGAGAGCGGGCTGAGCGCGCCGGCGTTGATGTTGCTCGTGCCAGCTGAAAGGCTCGGGGAGAAGGGCAACGTGGCGCCGGGGCAGGTCCCTCCGCCCGGGCCCGAGGTGACCTGGAAGCTCGCACTCGAGGAGACCGGCGGAGTCGCAGACCACGGCGTGAAGCTAGCGTTGAGCTGGTAGGTGCCACAGTGCGCGGGACTTGCAAGCGGGGCGCGCGGACCGCCGAACAGGTCGACTTCGGCGTCTTCGAAGCTCAGGTCGGGGGTGTTCTGGATCGTCGAGGTGATCTGGCCCGTGCCCTGATCGAGTGAGACCGAGACCGGGATCTTCAGGATCACGCCCGAAATCGGGTTCTTGACGAGCATGTAGAGCGCGATCAGCGAGTTGAACGGGTTCTGCCCGCCTTCTGCGTTGGGTGCCGGAGTGGCCAGGTAGAGGCCGCCTTGGAGCGGTTCTGAGAGCAGCGGCGTCTTTATCCTCACGCTGCCGACCTTCGCCGCGTTGGGGCAAAGGGATTCTTCGGGCAGGTTCGGGCCGAACAGCAGTTCTCCCTGTGGACCACTTGAGTTCAGGTATTCGACCTGGCTCTCCGAGCAGGCCAGCAGACCGTCGGCGGAGGAGGGGTTGACTGTGACGCCCTGCGGGAAGGTGAGCGACAGCGAGCGCAGGTTCGAGCTCGTCACGCCGGTGGCATTCTGGTTGGCTTCCTGGGGGACGTGGACGTCGATCGACATACCAACCGGGCGCGAGCCTTCCTGGCTTTCTGTCAAGAGCTTCAGCTCCGGACCGAAGGGCAGGCGGTTGCAGCCGCGCAGCGCCCCGGAGGGTTCGAAGGCGGCAGCCAGGGAGAGGAAGCTCCCCGGCGCAGACCACGGGTCGACTTCGATGCTGCTCTGAAGCGGCTGACTGCAGGAGGTCGGCAGCGAGAGGAAGGGCCTCGGATGCGCTTCTCCCGACGGCGTGCAGGGCTGGTTGACGGTCCCGTTGCGCGCTTCATAGATGCAGCCCCAGCCGCGCTGCTTGTCATGGCGCGAGTCGCCTGGCACACCCCAGAACGTCACCTCGCTGAGCAGGGGCGCCGCGGTCTGGGTGACGTTCTGGACACTGACCGTCGCGCCGTAGTCTGAGCCCGTGCGCACGGAGGTGTCGATCGAGACCGGCGTGTTGGCAAGTACGGCGTAGAAGCCGAAACGGGCCGGCTCGCCTTCGCGCGGTTCGAGATTGAAGATCGGCTCGGTAAGCGTCGAGGTCCCGACCGTCGCCGGTTCGTGCACGATCGTCGTTGCGACGCCGACGGTACTGGCGGGCGGGCAACGGTTTTCCTGACCTTCGACGGTTTCATAGAACTGCGTGGTCGTGCACTGGGGAAGCGCGGTCGCGTTGCCGACCAGCCCCGCAGGCAGCCTGACGTTGACGTCCTTCAAGAGCGCCGGGGGGGTCACTTCGGGGCGGAACACCGGCGGGGATATCAGTGGGTTGATGTCGTTGAGCTGGTTCAGCGCGAACGTCGTGGTCAGCTGGAAGGGGTGGGCACCGGCCTGAGCGGTGGGAGCGCCGCCTTCTTCTTCAAGGTCCATTTCATAGCTTTCGACGCCGAACGGCACGGGTGCCGAGCTGACCGTGATCTTGCGCTCTATCGAAGTCGACGGGGCGCCGCCGCCGGAGAGGCTCAGCTGGTTCAGTTCGCCTGTGTGCCCGCCGTTGATCTTTACGTTGATCCGCATCTCAAGCTGGTCATATGGAGCAAGCGCCTTGCTGAAGGTGCAGCGCGCGACCTGCTTGCCCGCTTCTTCTTCGAGGGAGCAGGGGATCGGCACGCGTTCTGCAAAGTCGCCTGAGACCTGCGGTTCGGTCGCGGCGACGCCGAGTGCTTTCAGGCCCGGCGGCAGCACGTCGGTCAGCCGGACCGGGGCTTTGGCGCCGTCGGCGTTTGCGTCACCGACGTTCTCGGCGGTCATGTAGAGCTCGCCGTCGGTGGCTTCGCTCGATGGCGCGCCTTTGGTCAGCTCGTTGACCTGACCGAAGCTGTAGCCCTTCTTGATCGGCGCGACCGGTTTTTCGCCCAGCGCGCCGACGAAGGTCACCTTGTAGTGGCCTTCGTCGATCCGCTGCACTTGGACGTTGCCTGCGCCGTAGCCTTCGAGGTTCCCGATCCCTTCCTGGGCTTCGGCCTGCGTCGTCGTTGCGGTCAGTTCGACCGACTGCCCCGGTTCGAAGAATTCTTCGTTTTCGATCTGTTCTTCAGTGAGGTTCGGGTCGACGAGGACGATCCGTTTTTCTTCTGGACCGAGCACCACTTCTTGGACCTCGTTGAAGCCGGCTTTCGCCGGCAGGCCGGCGTTGAGGTTCAAGTAAGCGGGCCTACTACCACTGGTCAAATGGAACCATGGGATCTGCCCGAGGGCAGGTGCCACCAGGCCGAGTGTCCAGAGGACCACTGCAACAGCTGTAGCGGTTGCCCTCACCGCCGACCTCGACAAGCCCGTCGTCGCGTGTGCGTATAGGTGCATCAGGCGTCCCGCCCTGCACGCTCGCGGGCGTCACAGACTCGACCGGCGTGCACAGAGACACGAGCGTAGTTCACTTTTGCGATGCTTTGTCTGTAGAGTTCATGTTCATGCACGAGCTCGAATTCAAGGTAGGCGTAAGACAGTTGCTCGCAATGTTCGAAGTCAGCGAGGAAGATGTCGTGCTGGCCCTCTTTGAGGCCCTTCGATCGGGGCTCGGGCCGGGCAGGCAAGAGCTCTGCCTGCTCGAGCGAAAGCTCTTCATCCAGTGCGAGGGGCCCGTGGAAGGGCAGGGGCCGATCCGCGTGACGGGACTGAGGCTTGCCTAGCGCTCGGATCATCCCTGCTTGGCCCCCTTGCCCTTCTTCGACTTCTTTGCCTTCGACTTCGGTTTGGGCTTTGCGTAGCGCTTACGTGCGCTCTTTTCGCAAGCTTGGCGCTTCTTCTTGTTCCTTTTTGCGCGGCAGGCCTTGAGCGCCTTCTTGAGCTTTTCGGCCCTGATTTCTTCGGGGCTCTTGGTCTTGGTTTTTTCACCCAGGGTCGTGCCCGGCGGCAGGTTGCCGGGGCCCTGGAAGGTCTGACTCGGCGGGGCGCCGAAGATCTGCGGCTGCGGGCTGACCGGCGCTTTGCAGGAGGATTCGCCTTCGCACTGGCTGCTTTCGGTGGCCGGGTAAACGATGCAGGGAGCGCCGGCGCTGCAGACATGGGCGTCATAGACGTCCATCGCGTTGTCGGTGTCGATTGTGGGGACCAGGCGCAAGCCGGTCAAGAGGAAGATGTCGTTGCCCGATTCGCTTGCGTCCATGAACGCCGATTCCTGTGCGGAGGTGCCGGCGGAGATCAGGCTGACGCAGCCGCCCGAGCGCTCGCTGTAGGTTTCGGAGGTGTGCTCGGGCGTGTGTTCGCAACTGCCAAGGTCCGGCGGCTCGTACTCGTAGACGTCCTGGGTCCCATTTGAGTCCTGGGCCACGAGCGAGTTCACACTGTTGAAGAACAGGCGGCCCTCGTCGTTCAGGTAGCGCGGTTGGTAGCGGCTCTTGGCTTCCCCTCCGATCCCGATCTGCGGCCAGCCCGGGACGTTTGCCGCCACGAGATCCGCCGCCGGCCAGATCCCGCGCGGTCCGCCCACGAGGCCACCGCTATCCGGTTCGAGCTTGAGGTATTCGATGCCGCGCGGGCGCTCCCCGCTCGGATCGCACGATGCGCACTCGAGCTTGGCCGACTCCGCGTCGAACAGGTAGACCTCGGCAGTTGGCTTACCGCTTTCGCGATCTCGGTTGTCATACCCGGTCGGCGAGCCTTGCGACATGAACTCCAAGTACTTGCCGTTCGTTGACACACGCGTCGGCTGGGCCGCAAGCAGCCCGGGTGTGCCGTTCAGTTCCATCCAGTCGGTTTCATCCCCGCTTGCGAGCGTCGCGATGAAGCTCGTCACCGCACCGTGTCGCAAGTACAGGTTCGGCTGCCCGCTCGCCGGGCTCTTGCCTTCGCCGTTTGCTCCGCTCAGCAGTCCGTTTGCGACGAAGTAGAGGTCGGAGCCATCGGCGCCTGCCCCGAGCACGCTGCCGCGCACAAGCGCGCCTTCTTCACCAGCCGGCTTCGGCGTCAGGTCGCTCAGCTCACAGCTCAGTTTCGGAGTGGGCACGATCTGGCATTCGTAGAGGTCGGTGTGCTTTTGCACCGGTTCGGCGCCCGAGTCGCTCGTCAGCCGCTTCGTGTCGGTGAAGAACACCCGCGATCCGTCGGTGCTTGCGATTTGGAACTGCCCGCCGCCGCTTTCACAGCCCCCGCAGGCTTCTGCTTGATCGAGCTGCACCGTTTCTTCGCGCGCCGTGTCGCGCAAGTAGAGAGCCGTGAACGTCGAGAACGCGACTCGCGAGCCGTCGACCGAGATCGCTCCTCGCGCCGACTGGCTCTGGGAGAGCCCAAGGCCCGCGCCCGGCACTCCCGCACCGCCCGTCAGCACGCTGACCGGCACGAGCGTCCCGCCGCTCCACTCATACAGGCCAAGCGCCGGCCCCCCTTCCGTCAGCGCCGCTTTCGAGCTCAGCACGACGTGGCTGAGGTCTTCGGTTGCACCGAGGAACTTCGGCCCGCAGAACACTTTCGTTTCTTCGCTGCCGCCCGCGGATTTCGGTTTGCACCCTTCGGCTTCGCCGAACTGTGTCCCTTCCGGCACGTTCGCAAAGCCCGCCTTGCCGGTCACGAGCGGACGGAAGCATCCGCTACCGCAGGAGTCGCCGAGGTCGTGCAGGTAGGCCGTTGATTCCGAGGCTTCTTCCGAGAGCAGCGGGTTGAATTCCCCGAACGGCTGCACCGCGCTGAGCTCCAGCTCCGGATCGAAGAACTTGTACTCGGGCCCCGGACCGATCGCAACGCCGGTCGCGCTTACGTGCGGGATCGCGATGTCCCTGCTCGACCACGAGTCGACGCCGCGCCTCGAGAGCACCTGGATTTCATTTGACGAGCCTTGCGGATGGGCTTCGGTCGGCGCATTCGCGAGGTATGTGAGTCCCCCGCCCGAGGCCGCCGCCTGAACGACCCCTGCCTCGGCGATCGGCTCGATCCTCGATCCGAACTTGTCCGGCGGGGAGACGAGCTCATAACCGCGATCGTCGGGCAGAGCGAGTTCCCCGCCGGCGCTCCGGGTCGTGAACGTCCGCACTTCGCCTTCGCTTGGGCTGGACGGGTCCTGCGCGTTGTGCGCGAGCACCTTGAAGTGGTAGGTCGTGTTCGGTTTCAGGCCTTCCAGCTGGACGCTCACGCTCTGTACTTCAAAGCTCGGCGCGATCTGGCCTTCGGGGATCGGGACGCTCGCTTCATAGCCGCTTTCGTGGCAGGTGGCGAGCGAGGCGCAGGCGCCGTACTGGAAGCTGTATCTGGTCGCGGCTTCGTTCGCTTCGCTGCGTGGGTTGATCTGCGCGCCAAGCGTTGCCGTCTGCGCCGCCACTTCGCCGAAGGACTCGCTTTCAATACTGGGCGCCGATGGGCTCTGCGGGCCGAAGATCACCACTTCGGCGGTCGCCGAGTCCGCTACGTAGAGGGCGTTTTCGCTCGCGTTGACACCGATCCCGGCGCCGACGGTGAGGTGTTTTTCGCCGTGTTCTTCGCCGAGGCGTTCGAGCAGCGTGCCTTCCGAGTTGAACACCGGGACGCTCGTCAGGTCATCGAGGATCGCGTTGTCAGTGCTCTGGTCGACCGAGACGGCGCTAGGTTCAGCGTTGTCGAGCGCTTGGATCAGGATTTTGCCCGTGGGGTCGACCTTGGTGATGCTGGGCCGGCCGACGGGGGTGTTGCGCACGTAGAAGTTGCCGGCGGAGTCGACGGCAAAGCCGGGAGCACCGAAGCCCGACAGGGAGTTCATCAGTATCTGAGAGACATACGCGTTCGGCGTGGTGTTCGTGAACTCGCTGACCTTCGGTGCTTCTTGAAGGACCCAGACGCGCCCTTTCAGGTCGACGGCGACGCCGTCGAGCCCTTCAACGTTGAATTTCTGTCCGGCGGCTTCGGTGATCTGTCCCACGTACCCGCCCGTGGCCGTGTACTTGTCGATCACCCCGTTTCCCGCATCGACCACATAGACGTCGCCGTCGGAGGGGTCTTCTTCTTCGCACTTGAGCTGCGCCAGCGCCGGTTCGCTCAGTTTGCGGATCACGCAGGAGTTATCGATGGCGATCATCTGCGGTTCGAGGAACTTCCCGGTTTCGACTTCGCCAGGTTCTTCGAGGCTGCCCGCAGCATGTTCTTCGCCGGCGAGCAGGCCGCTGCCGTTGAATTCGGAGACGAAGTTGCCTTCCTTGTCAAAGCGCACGACTCGGTTTGCGCCTTCATCGACGACATACACCTGCCCGCTGGCTTCGTTGACCGCGACCCCGTTCGGCTTTTTCAAGCTCACGCCGGTACACGGTTCGGCAATGCAGAGAGTGGTGTTGAAAGTGCCGCTGAATTCATGCCCCCGCGAGGCCATCGCCTGCCCTGGGCCGAGGACCAGCACCCCGAGCACGCTCAAGCAGGCAATCGTAAGCTTCGTTCTGAGTCCCGCGTGCAACCTCTAGAAAGCCATCTCCCTCTCCCCTCTCCCGGGGGACGAGCCGCACCGTCTTGGCGCCGCCCGCTGGACACATGCTAGGCCTGCAGTCCCGTCAGGCCAGCCAGTCAGGCCTAGTTGCCGAGGCCTTGCCTTCGCATTTGCCCCACATATGGGCCTGTTCGCCGTCTGTTCGCCATGACTCTAAGTCGGAGACGCCCGTTGACCGCTTTCCGTCAAGCCCTCTTCGGAGAAACTCGCTATCTCCACGCATTCCATTAGTTGGAAACAAGGCTTGCTGTCCTAGAGACAGCCGGTCTACGTTGGCCCATGCAGGAACGTTCCACGCAGCACCCGTTCCAAGCATCCGAGCAGCATCGCTGGAACTACCGGCTGGACAACTCTCTAGGAAAGTGGGGCAACATGAGTGGATCTCATGGCAGGGGCTCAAAGCGCCTGCTGATCATCACTGCGACGGTGCTGGTTGCGCTGTTCGCACTCGTCTCATCGGCAGCTGCCGAACCGAAAGGCATCTTCAAAAAGTACAACGACTGCCCGACCGAAGTGCCGAGCGTGGCGCTTTGTACCTTCGGGCAGACGACCAGCGGCGAATTCTCGATCGGCTCGACGAAAGTGCCGATCAACCAGACGATCACGCTGCAAGGGGGAGGCATTCACGCCAGCGAAGCAAACCTCAACGAATACTTCCTACTCCCGGCCAAGGACGGGAACTCGCTCTCGAAAACGGCGTTGAACGTCCCGGGCGGGCTGTTGAACTTGATCAACTGCGAAGAAATCAAAGGTTCCGGTTTCTTCGAAGTCATCGAGCGGGCCGCCTGCAAAGCTATCTTCGAAAACAAAACGACCGGGGTCACAGCGACGACCGAACTGGCCGCCACCGCGACCAACCCGGCGATCCTCAACCTCGCCGCGCTGATCGAAGAAAAAGGCACGGGGATCACACTGCCGGTGAAGGTGCACCTGAAAAACCCGCTGCTCGGGGAAAGCTGCTTCATCGGCTCGGAAGCTCACCCGATCCAGCTGCACTTGACCGACGGCACGACCGCACCGCCGCTGCCGAACAAACCGATCAAAGGCAAACTCGGCACCCCGAAAACCGAAGAAGAAAAAGGCTGGGAATCGATTGCGATCACCAACAACACGCTGGTCGACAACTCCTTCTCGGCTCCTGCCTCTGAAGGTTGTGGCGGGTTCTTCTCGTTCCTGATCGGCCCGATCATCAACGCAAAAATCGGTCTGCCGTCCGCGGCCGGCCACAACACGGCAATCCTGAGTGGAACGCTGAACACTGCGGAAGCAGAAGCGGTTATTGCCAGTGAAAAATTCTAGGTAGGGCTCTGAGGCGCGCTTGGCCTCGGTCTAAGCGCCCCTAGCTCCTCCTAGGCTGCTGGTCGTTTGCGTCCTCCACCCCGTCGGGCTTGGGCTCGACGGGGGCGGGGACGTTCGAGTGGGCGGGTCAGCCTTCGAAGAACGGGTCTTCGTGTGCACCCAGACGGCCGTGGTACTGGGCACACCCAGGAGCCACATACCCGGTGGCGCAACTCGTCCTGGCTGTCCATTCGCTCCTGAATGCTCTTTTGAAAGCACCTTCGACTTCCCGCTTGCGGGTCTCCCTGAGGCTGGCGCGGACTGCATCGTGGACCTTTGCAAACGACTGCCCACGCGCAGGGCTGATCTTCCTCACAATGAACACCGCCCATCCCTGGCCGAGCGGCATCGGGCGACTGACGACGCCAGGGCGCGCCGCGAAAATCGCATAGTCCACCGCTTTTTTGCTCGCTGGGCCATTCAGCACCCCCGAGCTAAGGACGATTCGTTTGTGGTACGCCAGCTGCGTAAAACGCTTCCCCGATCCGATGCGCTTCACGAGCGCCGTTGCGGCAGCAGCGCTCGGGAGTCGCTCGATGATGTCGACCACCCGTGCTTCGGGAACCTCGGCGAACGAGCTGCGGTTGCGCTGGTAATACGCAGCGACCTGCGCCGGAGTAATCCGGCTGCGACGGGCAAGCTCACGCCGAATCGCTTCCAGCGCCAGTTCCGCTCGCAGTTCGAGCCTATAGCCGGCAACGCTCTGCCCGCTAGCCAGGAGCCGCTTGCGAAATTCGGCACCCGCCTCACCCCGCGTGCGTTCCGCCACCGCGGCATCGATGGCTTGCTCGGACAGCGGCAGCCGCTCACGTTCTGCCTCGCCGATCAACCACTCGGAGACGATCAGCAACGCAACGGCACGCTTTCTCGGCATACCGGCTACCGGTTCGCCGCGGAATGCCGTAAACGCCCCTCCTCGCCGCACTACGCGCGTCCAGTGGTCGACCGTGGCCTTCGTGATCGCGTGGCTGCCGACCCGCACGACGGCCGCATCCTGGCCGGAACCGCCGCACGCGCCGATCCCGACGGCAAGCGCCGCGGCTAGAGTCGCGACACATACATTCTTCCGATGGCGCATGGCGCGCGCGAGCGTACCCCGTGGCGCTCCTCTCTATGCGCAGGCACTCCGTCCCAGTCGCCAAGTCCCGCTCCGATGCCGCTTTGCGCCGGCGCGTTGTCTCCTATTCGCAGCTTGGGCCTTCCGAATATCGTGCGCGTGAGTTACTTGAGAGTCTTCGCGTATTCGGCGTAGCAGGCAGTGGCGATCCTCTTATTGCTTGGGGCGCTCGGCGAGATGGAGGTCGCGCTTGCTAGTTCCTGACAAACCACACGAGCCAGAGCCTGGTTCTCTTTGACCCGTTCGTCCATCCGGTCGCACGGCGCGGCGATTTCATTGCGCGCGCTCGCCGACAGCGAGGTCATTCGCTCTACGGCTCGCTTGCAGGCTGCGATCGCCGGCGCGGCCGCCTGCGTAGGCCATGGACGATGGACAGGTTGGGTCGATGTCTGGACGTGCGGGGGATCGCCGCTCGCCTTCGAGCCGGTGCTCACACCGCCGCAGCCGATCAACGCCTCGCCGCCGATGAGGACGGTGAGCAACAAGTACACAGGCCTCTGAATGATCGCCTCTCCTTTCAAGAGGTCAGTATGGGGCTCGCTGCGAGCCACCAGCTCGAGCCCCGACTCGACGGCCGTCGTGGAGCTATTCCGGAGTGCACTGCGTTTCTCTCTCGTAGGGACTCAGGTGGAAGGCGTCAGAGCCCCGGCAGCGAGGGCTGCGAAACGACTGCGCAATCTTTGAGCCGGGCTCCCTTGGCGGCGATCAGCAGACCGACTTGCGGCCTGTTTACCAACGACACCTCTCGACGAAACGCGGTAGCGCTTGGCGATCTCTTGAGCCTCGCAAGCCGCTCGGTCGTGCGAAACACCACCCCAGTAGCGCTGAGCGTCGCTCGCCAAGTCGTTGCCAAGTTCGCCGGCGGGCTGAGCCGGGCAAGTTCTCCCAGCGCCCGACGCTGGATGCCGGCTCGGTGACTCGCCGAGCTCAGGATCTGCACAAGCGTCGCTCGAGCAGGCACGGATGCCAGCAGTTCCTGGTTTCGCCGGGCACAGATCGAGTTGGCCTCGACGATTGCGCTCGTCTTTGCGGTAGGCGGCGTGGTGGTCGGCCGCCGACTCGCTCCAGTGTCCGTAGCTGTCAACTGACCCGTCGTCGTCGTGAGCGTCGACGTCGCTACCTGCCCGTGAGTGTCCTCGCCGGCGCGCGACGACGCGTTCGAGTTGGGGCTGGCGCCGCCGCATCCCGTGACGGCGATGGAAAACGCCAGGGCCACGAACGCCGGTAGCCCACGTGCGATAGCAATACTCCCGTTCTTTCGAAACAAGACGGCGACTATTTCAGTGACTCAAACAGGGGTCAAGCGGCGTTTTTTGCTCGCTGACCGACCCGCCCCCGCAGCCCCGCCGCCCAACCCGGCCGCGCCCCGAGTCAGGCGGCGAGCGGCTGCCTATCGGCCGGCCCGGGCGCCCTGCGCGTCGCGATCACGCGCGCCCCTCCGCCGGGAGCAAACGAGACAGAGCTCCGCGCGGCCTCCTCATCCCCACTGCTGGCTGCCCGCAGGTCGAACTCGCGCAGCACGACCTCGATCACGCGCTTGATCTCGAGCTGGGCAAAGCTCGCGGCCACACACCGCCGCACGCCACCGCCAAATGGGATCCACGTGTAGGCGCCGGCATCGGCCCCGCCGAGGAAGCGCTCGGGCTTGAACTCGAGCGGCTCGCGGTAGATGTCGCCACGGCGGTGCATCAGGTAGATGCAAGGGGCGACGATGGTGCCGGCGGGCAGCATGTAGCCGCCGAGCTCCATCGGCTCGATCAGCCGGCGCATGACGAGCGGCACGGCAGGGCACAGCCGCAGCGTCTCTTTGACGCAGGCATCGAGGTATTCGTCACCATCGTCGCGCAGCACCTCCTCGCGCAGGCGGGCGAGCTTCTCGGGGTAGCGCAGCAGCCGCTCGAAGACCCAGGCGAGCGAGGTGGCGGTGGGCCCGTCGGAGAGCATCGTCACGAGTTCGTCGCGCATCTTCTGCTCGCTGGCTGCTTCGCCGTCCTGGGCATGCCCACGCTCGAGCATCGAGAAGATGTCTTCCTCCCCGTCGGCGATGCCGCGCTCGCGCCGCATCTGCACCTCTTCGAGCACGACGGCCTCGAGCTTGCCCATCTCCTTGCGAAAGCCCGAGTTGGCGGTGATCGAGCGCGAGCCGAAGGCGGCGAGCAGCGCAAGCCGGCGCGGCTGGTTGATCCAGTTGGTCAGCCCGGCGATCCGCTCGCGCATGAGCTCGCCCCGGGCGGGGTCGATCCCGTCGAACACGGAGCGCATCACGACTTCCATCGAGATGGACTGCATCCGCGGCCACAGCTCGAAGGGCTCACCGGTCGGCCAATCGGCGACCTTCTCCTGCGCGATCTGGCTCATCATGGCGCCGTAGTCCTTCATGCGGCCGCCGTGGAAGGAGGGCAAGAGGCGCTTGCGGTCGCCCATGTGCTGGGGCTCGTCGAGCAGCATCACCGAGCGCGGCCCGAGCAGTGGTTCGAGCAGCGGATTGGCCTCGCCGGCACCGGCGCCCATCAGCTCAGAGGCTCGCGTGAAGACAAGCTTCACGTGCTCGGGGTTGGTCAGCAGCACCCATGGCTTGCCGCGGCGGATGCGCAGCGTGAAGATCTCGCCGTAGCGCGCTTCACAGCGATCCATCAGCTCGAGCGGGCGTAGCGCCCAGATGGCGGCCTGCAGCGGGGTCGGAATGGACGGGCCGGCGGGAAGCTTGCTCTTGGCTGCTGTCGCTTGAGTCATCGATTTCGCTCCTGGTCGTTTCTCTCTGGCCCTCTGCGGCGGGTGAGATTCGCCGCATGGAGCGCCTTCTCGTCTGCTGCTGAGCGCAAAAGTCCAGCAATCTCGGCCGTCTGCGCCGCTGCTCGGGGAGAGGCCCCCCTTCCTGGTTACACGATCCGCTGTCCGTGCGCGAGCGGGCGTCGTGCTAGAGGTCGACCGAGAGTGGGTATTCGATCGCCACCGGGCCCGGATGCTGCCTGCAGCTGTCGATGACGTAGCCGGCTCGACAGTCGGTCTGCGCCTTCCACCTGCTCGTCCATTGCGCTCGGAACACGTCACGCAGCCGCCGACTCGATGCGGCCGCCTTGCCTTCATCCAAGGCCAGCGCACGGCGAAGCGCCGCAAACGCAAGCTCGGCTTCCTGCTCCTCTACGGCGCGATCGACTTCCCTGTCTGCTACCCCCAGCCCTCGCCGACGTGCCTCATCGACCAGCCAGTGTGACGCGATCAGGAAGCTGAGCGCCTGCTGAGGCGGCGACTCGTCTATGTGCAGCGAGCGCTCGTGAGCATTGATGAGCGAGAGCGCGGTGCTCCAGTGCTGAACGGCGGACTTCGTGATCGCAGTCGCGCCGATGACCGCCACAACCGGGGACCGCGGCGCAATCCTCGAAGATCTACTGGTACCTCCACACGAGATGAGAAAGTGAGCTACAAGACCGACCAGGACAAAGCTCGACGGTAGTCGGCGCATAGGCAAGCGAGCCTAGCCAACAGGCACGAGGCACTGTCGTTCTGTTTTTAGCTCGCCGCGAGCTCGATTGCGCGGTATCGCCCGACGATCGGGTACGGGCCGGGCTCAACCCGCCCCTCCCAACCCTCACCCTCCCGTCAGGGGATTTCCCCGCACGAGCGCACCGCGATACTGCGAGCATTTCTGGATGACGTAGGCCGGGCTGCACGATGTCCTCGCGCTCCACTTGCGCACAAAGGCCGTGACGAAGCGCTTCAGCGCCCGCTCCCTGCGCTGCCCCACCAGGATCTTCAACACCTCATCCCTAACGAGGGCGAGCGGCTGGATGCCCGCGGGTATCAGCTTCCTCACGACGGCGAGCACCCAACGGCCGTTGAACATCACCGGTCCTACGACCCGCCCAGGAGTGGTCGCGAAGATCATGTCCACGAGTTGCCCGCGATCACCGCCTCCAGGGCTCCGGCTCACAATTTCGCGAAACCAAGGCCGGGTCAGCCGCGTGCTCGGCCTGACCTGCCTGGCGATGGCAAGGGCGTGCGTGTGGTCGGGGATGCCCTCGATCAGGTAGGCCACGCGCCGGTCGGGCAGGTAGAAGCTCCAACGGTGGCGTGAGTAGTAGCTGTTCACCTCGGCGGCCTTGACCCTCGGCACGCCCTCGGCCGCGACATCCCGAAGCTTCGCCGCCGCCAAGGTCGACCCGACTTCGAGCTTCACGTCGGCGAGACCCTGCCCCGTCGAGGCGAGTTCTTTCTCGAATTCAGGGCGGCCGTTGGGTGTCGCCTCGATCTCCTGCTGAAGCGCGTGTTCAACGGCCACCTTCGATACCCGAACGCCCTGTTCTTGAGCCTCACCGAGGACCCAGCTCGCGGAGATCAGGAACTCAAGCGCCCGCTGACGCGGCGTGCCGGTCATCTTCCCGAGCGCTGTGGCGACCGAGCTCCCTCGCTCGATCGCACCAGCCCAATGCTCGAGCTCGGCGCGATCTATCGCAGTGTCACCGATGCGGGCGACGAGCTTGCGCGAGGAACCGCTCGAGGTGGCGCTCGTGCCCCCGCAACCGGTGAGGGCAGCCGCTAGCAGCAGCACCGAGGCGCTCGCCAGAACCCCCTCTTTCGCTCGGTGCGCAAGGGCCGATGAGAGTCCCATTCTGCCCCCATACCTTGGCATGCGCGCAGTCTATTTATCCGATTGCCGTCAGGTGAGTGCCTCATACGACGACGCGTTTGCGCCGCCGTCGTCGTGGCTGGCGCGGGTTTTGCGTTTCTCTCTATCCCTCATGGAGTGTTCATTGCCGGTCGCCCACAGCCCGGCTCACGAAGAACCCCAGAGGGGACTCGCCCGCTACCGCACAGGCGCGGCGAGGCGCATCAGCCACCCCAAGCGCAGCTGCGGGTCGCGCTGACGCGGCCGAGGGGTTCATGAGGGCGCGACGGCCAGGACTGCCGAGGCGTTCCTTTCCTGCAACCTCGACAAGCTCGCGATCTGGACCTGCCGAGAGCATCAACACCGCTCGCCCGGCGCAGGCGCTCATTCGCACGGAACGGCCCGCGTCGAGCACCGACGCGGGCCGTTCTGGTTCAGTCGTTTATCCGGGATCAGTAGCTAACCCCAGCTGCGCCCATACAAACGCTATTCGTGTGCTTTGACGATTTCCCCGTTGGCCAACTGCTGCGAACCGATGAGGATCGCCGTGTTATGACCGGCGGCCGACGGCACGCCCAGCTGCGAGTTGATGAGCGGTCCAATCAGGAATTCGAAGATCCCGCCACAGCCATTCGTCGCCGGAGCGGCAAACGAGTTGTTCACGAGCTTGTTGTTTTTGACCTGCAGGATGCCGGATTCGGTGAATTTGACTTCGCCGACGGCGCCCGTTATCGGTTTGTTCGGTGCCGGCGGGCTGGTAGTGCCCGTCGTGAAGCCGATCACAATGGGGGCCGAGTTCGAGCCGACGTAGCACGAACTACCGAGCAGCGGGTTTTCCAGATGTACCTTGGCCGGCAGCCCGAGGGCCGTTCCTTTCTGGCTCAAGAGCGCACCGAGGTTGACTTCGATCGATTTCGCCGGAGCTGCCAATTCCACGGTCGCGTTGACTCCGGTGAGCCCGTTTTCGAATATCGCTTCACAGGACCCACGCTCCAGTTTTTCGAGGAGACCCGAGCCTTTGATTTCCGTGCAGTTGACGAGACCGCTGAGTCCACCCGGCACTTTCTGAGCGGTTTTCGACAGCGTGTTGCCGTCGGCGGCCGCGACGAATTCCTCGAACGGCGGAGTTTCGGTTTCTTTCAGGCCGCCCTGCAGAACCTGCGAATTGACGATCGGCACAGTCTTTTTCCCGATCGTGAATTCGCCGCTTTCCGTCTTCGCATAGAAGCAATTGATTTCCGGCACGCTTAGCGGACAGTCGGCAAAGACTGCGAATTCACCTTTAGGAGTTGCCAGTGCAGGCGACGCAACGGCGAGAATGGCCAGCGACGCCACGAGTGACGCGATCACGAACAGCGCCTTTGCGCGCACGCCCGTGCGACGTCCAATGCGTTTCCGCATCATAACCCCACTTTCCTCGAATGGCAGTAATGAATGGCAGCAAGTACAGCGACCGCGGGAGAGCACGGCACGCCTGCTGCGAACTGCAGGACTAACCTAACCGCCTGAGCCCCTAGGCGCAAAGTCCTGTTTTCAACTTCTCGAATCAGTCCGGCGATGTGCGACCGGCGGACCGAGGAGCGCTGCCCATCGCTCCTCGGGTCGCTCACTCAACCGCCCGCAAGCAGGTCGACTCCCGGGGCGAGCCGCCCACGATACCCGGAGCATCCCTGCACGAAGAAGCCGGCCTCACAGCTCGTCTTCGCGCCCCACTCGCGCCGATAGGTCAAGGAGAAGCTCGCCAGAGCCTGGCGGTTGTGTTCTTCGGAGAGGCGTTCTGCTATTTCCGCCCTGACCTCGCGCAGCGGCTTGACGCTGCCGGGCACGAGCTTCCTGACGACGAGCAGCACTAAGCCGGTGTGGAAGATCACTGGCCCGCCGACGCGTCCCGGCGGAGTCGTGAAGATCGCGTGGACCATCGGGCCTTTCCAGCCGTGGACGTCTTCCCAGTGCGACTCGCGTTCGACCAGCTCGCGCGTCGCCCGCTTGGCAAAAGGCGAGCCGGACCCGAGCTGCCTGCCGAGCGCGAGCGCGTGCGCATACCCATGGATTCCTTCGATCAGATCGACCAATCGCTTGTCGGGGATGCGGAAGCTCTGCAGGTGGTGCCTGTAGTAGTCGACTATCTGCCGATGCGTGACCGGCACCATGCTCGTCACGAATTCGCGCAGCGCCGCCGCCGCCAGCGCCGCCTTGACTTCGAACTTCACATCGGCGAGCGTCTGCCCCGTCGCGGAGATTTCTTCCTCGAATTCGCCGTGCCCGTGGGGAAACGCCGCGATCCTTGTGTTCAGTCCGTGCACGACCGCGCCCTCGGAGACCCCTAGCCCACGCGCGGCGGCCGCGCCAATCGCCCAGTTTGCCGAGATCAGAAATCGCAACGCCTTTTGCCGCGGCGTTGAACTCGATCGCCCGCCCACGCCCTCGACCGTGCTCCCTAATGCGATCGCCCGCGTCCAGTGATCGACCGTGGCCTTCTCGATCGCGACCGTCCCGACGCGCACGGCGACCCGACTCGGACTGTCGCCCCCACACCCGGCGACGCCGGCTGCAAGCAGCAGCACGGCGGTGAGCACTAGGGCACCTGCTCTCGCTCCGTGCGCAAGAGCTCTGAGCTTGACTTTGCCCCCATGCCTAGGCATAGCCGGCAGTCTATGCAGCCGATAATCAGCTAGGTGAAACACCCACGAGACGACGCTTTCGCACCGCAGTCATCGCCGCCGGCTTTGCCTTTGCGTTTCTCTCTGCGCCACGCAGCCGGGTGGCGGCCCGTCGTGCGCCTGCTAGCGCTTCTTCTTCTTTGCTCCGAAGCGTTTGCGCGCCTGCGCTTCACAGCCCTTGCGCTTGCCCTTTGAGTGCTTCTTGCGGCACTGGGCGAGCGCTTTGGCGAGCTGCTGTTTGATCGAGATCGGTTTGCAGCCGCTGACCTTGATCGGCGTCTGCTGCTTGAAGAGCTGGCCGTTCTGAGCGGTCAGTTCGGTCGGCATCGTGAGCTTCGATTTGCAGAGGTTGGCGTTGGCGGCAAGCGCTGAGTTCGGGCCCTCGGGGAAGCTCAGTTCAAAGCTCGAGAAGGGGGCGTCCGGGGTCGCCTTGAAGGTCGTCGTCGTGATCCCGTTCCTGATCACGACCGAGCCGACGAGCTGCACGGTGATGCCATAGCCCTTCAGCACGATCGTCACGTCGGGGAAGGCTTCGCCGCCGTGGGAGACGAAGTAGGCCGGGCCTTCCAGGGGCACGGGCACGAGCGGCGTCACCACCTTTACGTGGCCGATCAGCGAGGCGGCCGGGCAGCTGGTCGGGCTGTGATCGAAGACCGCCGCCGTGCAGGCCTTCTGAATCGTCGTCAGGCGGCTGGGCAGCTGCTTTGGCAGCGAGACCTTGGCTTTGGCGATGTTCGCGAAGGTGCCGAAGGGGGCGCTGGGGTAGCTCAGCTTGACCGACAGGGAGGCGCCCTTGGCTTTGGAGGTCTTGCCCGAGGTCGAGGCAGCGAATTTGGGGGCGAACTTCAGCGCCGCGCAGTTGGTGACCTGGAAGGGGTCTTCAGGCGTGGAGGAGGCCCCCTGCACACTGCCGATCGTGCCCTTCAGCTTGAACGGGCTGCAGTTGGTCGGATTGAACGTGAAGCCCTGGCGGTTGATCATCACGTTGACGTGCTTTATCTGCAGCGGAATGCCTTTGAGGATGTGCGGGATCTGATCGGTGGTGACCGTCAGCGCCGCGGTCAGCGGGTCGACTTCGATCTTCGCGCGCACGATCACTTTGCCGAGATCGAAGGGGCCTGCCTTGGCCGGGTTGACGACCGAGAGGCCGAACGGAGCGCCCTTGTAGCCTTCGGTGAGGTAGACCTGCCCGCCTTTGACTGAGAAGGGGTCGCCGCCGAGGCCGACAGAGACGGTCGTTTCGCCGATTTTTGAGGCTTCGCCGCAGGTGCCGGCGTTGGCCTCTGCTTCGTGGCAGAGCGGGATCCCCGTGAGGATGCCCGAGAGGCCCGGGGGCATCTGCAGCTGCACGGTCTGGATGTCCTGGTTTCCGTCAGCTCTTGAGATCGTCGTGGTCAGGTTGCTGAAGGCGCCGGCCTGCAGGTTGATCATGCCGGCGTCGAGCGTCGGAGCGAAGGGCAGCGGGCTCGGGCAGGGGCCGCCGTTGGGGCCGGTCTTTATCTGGAAGGTGCTCGAGGCGCCCACAGGCTGGGTTTCAGACCAGGGTGAGAAGCTCGCCTGCGTTGTGTAGTTGCCGCACTGGGGGGGCGTTGCAAGCGGGGCGCGGTCGCCGCCGAAGAAGCTGAAGGTCGCTTCTTCAAGCGGCGCCTGGGGGGCGTTCTTGAAGGTCGTTGTGATCTGGCCCGTTTCGCTGAGGGAGACTTCGCCGGCGAGCTTGACGAGCACGCCCGAGACCGGGTCTTCGGCGAGGATGTAGAGCGCGATCAGCGAGCCGAACGGGTTTGAGTTCTGGGTGGCCAGGTAGATCGAGCCCGTCAGCGGGTGTTCGATCAACGGCACCTTGAGTTCGACGGTGCCGATCTTCGCGGCGTCGGGGCAGAAGGCCGGCCCGGACGTGAACAGGTCGGTGCCTTCCCGCGCGGTGCCATCTTTGAGGATCGACTGAAAGCCGACTTCCGGCTCGCCACAGGCGGCCAGGCCGTCGGCGCCGGAGGGATCGGTGACGACGCCCTCGGGCAGCGTCACGGTCGTGTCCTTGATGCTCGAGTTGGCAAGGCCTTCTGCGCCGTGGCTGACTTCCTGGGGCACGCGCACGTGCACCGAGAGGCCCGTCGGGGTGCTCGCCGCCTGCACGTCGGGCTGCACTTCGATCGTCGGGGAGAAGGACAGGCGATTGCAGCCCGAGACCGACAGCGAGCGACCGAAGACGTCGGTGAGGCTGTAGGTGTCGGCGGGGAAGGAGACGCTTCCGAGGTGCTCGCGCGTGAAGGGGGGTTCTGAGGTGGGCCAGGATTCGCCGCTGACGCTCGCGTTGAAGGGCAGCGAGCAAGAGGTGGGCATCGTCAGGAACGGGTCGGGGCTGCTCTGCGGGGGATTGACGCAGGGCAGTTTGCGTCCTTCTTCGGTGTAGTGCCCGCGGACCAGACAGGCCCAGCCGCGCGCGGAGTCGTGGCTCTGATCGCCCGGCACGCCCCAGAAGGCAACCGTTGAGGAGATGAAGTTGATGAGCTGGGTGATGTTTGAGACGTTGACTGAGATGCCGTAGTCAGAGCCGCTGCGGACCGAGGTGTCAAGCGTCACCGGGGCGCTCGCGGCCTCAAAGCCAAAGCGCGCGGGCTCGCCCTTTTCGGGGATCAGGTTGAACAGCGGCACGGGAACCACCCGGAGTTCGAGGTGCGTCGGTTCGTCGATCGTCAGCATCGCCACGCCGACGACGGTGTCGGGCGGGCAGAGGTTTTCAAAGCCACCGGAGAGGACATGGCTGAAATCGACGTCTGAGCACTGCGGCAAGAGCGTCGCGTTGCCGACCAGCCCTGCCGGCAGGTTAAAGCGCAGGTTGCGCGCCATCGCCGGCGGCTTTGTCGGGTCCGCACTCTGGTTCAGGTTGAAGGTCGTGGTCAGCTGGTAGGGGTGCGAGCCCGCCTGCACATCCACGCCGCCGCCTTCTGCTTCGGGGACCATCGCGAATTCTTCAACGCCGAAGGAGGGCGCCCCACCGATCGACAGTGGGTGCTTGAGCGTCGCCGCGGCAGCCGAGCCGCCACTTACTTCGGCGAAGTTCTCAACGCCCGAGGCGGCGCCTTCGTCCTTGACGGCGATCCGTGCTTCGAGGTCTTCGTAGGGTTCGAGCGGTTTGACGGTGAATTCCGCCTGGGGGTGTTCTTCTTCGACTCCTTCTTTGATGGCTTCTTTGAACGCGGGGAATTTTTCGATGAGTTCCTTGTACGGGGGTTCTTCAAGGATTTTCTGGATGAACGCTTCGTATGCCGCCGCGGTCGGTTCTGTCTGACAAGTGACCTGCTGGCCGCTCACCGAGCAGTCCCCGCCCGCCAGTTCCTGTCTGCCGAATTCCTTCGAGAAGGCAAAGAAGGCGACGTGCTGGATGCCCAATCCGGCCGGCACGGTATCGCTCACGGTCGAGACGCCCGCGGTCGGGGCGTTGCCGAGGTTGAAGGCTTGGAGGATCAGGGTGCCTTCGCCGCCGGGCGGGATGTTGGCCGGCCTGAGGTTGGTTGAGATGTGCCACCAGGGTTTGCAGCTCGAGCATTCTGCGGCGGAGGCTGTGGTGGCTGCGGCGCAGAGGGTCGCTAGGGCTGTGGCCAGGAGGGTGAGCGTGAGGGCTCGGGGGCGGGAGGCCTGTTTGAACTTTCTCCCCAGTGGGAATACTTCTGGGTTGTGAGACATCGACTCAGAGATGTCTCTTTTACCGCAATCGGCAGAAAGGACAACTCCATGCTCGATAGATCCGTAGTCAGACCTGAGGACCGCGTCACGCTCGCCTGCCTGCGAAGGCTGGTCGTGCAGGCGGTTCTTCGCGAGGAGC
The DNA here is from genome assembly GCA_963717665.1 of uncultured Solirubrobacteraceae bacterium. Taxonomy (GTDB): domain Bacteria; phylum Actinomycetota; class Thermoleophilia; order Solirubrobacterales; family Solirubrobacteraceae; genus Palsa-744. The sequence continues at coordinate 431,780 of OY970348.1, read as the reverse complement.
TCACGCTCGCGCAGGCGGGGGTCCTGCTGGCGCTGTGGCGCGTGCCCGCAGTGGCCCAGCTTGGGCGCATCTGCGCGCTGTTCTTGGGCGACTAGGCCGAGGGTGCGCGAGGGTGGGCTTGAGGGTGAGAGCGACGTGGTCTGCTCAATCGAGACGGTTCTCATCCTCTGGCCCTCCCCCGTGCGCGGCTTGCTTTCTTGCCTTTTGTCTTCTTGGTCGGGCCATAGCGCTTCCTGGCCTGGCGCTGACACTGCGCGCGCTTTGCCTTGGGCTTCTTCTTGCAGGCCGCGAGCGCTCTCTTCAGCTTCTGCGCGCGGGTCAGGGGCTTTGGCGCCGCCTTCGGGGCGCCGCCGCCTTCGGGGGTCGGGTTGCCGGCGCCTGAGAAGCTCTGGCTGGCCGGTTCTCCGAAGATCCCCGGCTGGGGCGTCGGCGCTTGGCGGCAGGAGTCGGCTGTGACGCACGGCGGCGGGGCGCCGAGCGCCGGCGGGGCACAGCCCGGCGCCGTCGAGCAGACGTGGGCGTCATAGATGTCAAGAGCGGTGTCGGTGTCTTGCAGCGAGAGCTGCGCGGCGGTCAGGAAGAACACGTCATCGCCCGATTCACTTGCGTCAAGGAACGCCGATTCTTCGCTCGAGCCGCCCGAGGAGATCAGCGCCACGCAGGCCGGAGCGGCCGTGCAGGAGCCGGCGCCCTGAGGCTCGTACTGATAGACGTCCTGCTTTGCGTTGCCGTCGCTTGAGACGAGGCCCACGGGGCTGTTGAAGAACAGGCGCCCGGAGTCTGAGAGGTAGCGCGATTGGTGCAGGGCGTGTTCGAGGTCGACGCGCGTCCACCCCGGGACCGAGCCCGCGAGCGTCTGCCCCCCCCACAGGATCGGCGCGTCGACCAGCGGCCCCGGCGCCACGCCGTTGTCGAACTGCCCCACCGGGCGCTGCCCCGTCGGGTCACAGCTCACGCACGAGAGGCGCCCGCTCTGCGCGTCGAACTCATATACCTCCTCATCATGCGCGCCGCTCTTTGCGTCGCGGTTGTCATAGCCGCTCAGGCTGCGCTTTGACATGAACGCCAGGTAGCGGCCATTGGGCGAGACGCGCGCGGTCAAGCTGCCGAGGTTCTGACCTACGGAGGCCGCCGCCCAGTCGGGACTGTCTTCGCGCGCGAGCACCGCCACCAGCCGCGGCCGGGGCGCTTTGCCCTGCGTGTCGTATTCATACAGGTTCACGCATTCCCCTTCGCCCGCTTTCGGGCAGACCCCGCTGCGTGCTTCCTCCTGCCCTTCCCCGAGCGCCCCGTTGCTGGCGAAGTACACGCGCCCGCCCCCTTCGCCTGCGCCGATCACCGCTCCTTGCACGCTCGCCGCTTCGTTTGCGTGCGGATCGACGCTCAGGTCGCGCAGTTTGCAGCTCGCTTCTTCGCCTGTCACTTCGATCTCACACTGATACAGGTCGGGCTGGTTGGCTTTGGCAGTCGCGTCTGTCGTCAGGCGCGCGGGATCTGTGAACAGCACCTTCGATCCGTCGGCGCTTGCCAGCTGGAAGGTCGCCCCGGACGGGACTTCTTTGACGCCCGCTTCCGGTGTGTCGATCCGCAGCGTCTTGCCGCTCGCTCCGAGCGCCATATCGCGCATGTAGAGGTGGTTGCCGGAGTCCGTGAAGAACGCGCGCGAGCCGTCGACTGAGATCGCGTTTCGCATCTGGGCGCTCGCGTTGCCTGCATTCGCCCCTCCCGCCGCCGTCCCGTCCGCCAGCACGCTGACCGGCGCGAGCTTGCCTTCACTCCACTCATAGATGCTCCTGAATCCTTCGTTTTCAAAGCCCGCGACCAGCGCGCTCGGCGATGCCAGCAGCACGTGGGCGAGGTCCGGCGTGCCCGTCAGGAATTCGACGCCTTCCACGAATTCTTCCGGCTGTCCTTCGACCCCACCGAATTTCGTCCCTTCCGCCACGTTGCCCGGGTGCGCCGGCGTGCCCGCGTACACCAGCGCCGTGAAGCTCCCGTCGCCCTCGCGCAGATAGGGCGTGCGTTCGGCGTTCGCTTCGCTCGGTTCACTCGGCCTCGGTGAAAGCGGCGTCGCCCCGATCGGGGCGAGCGCCGAGCGCGTGAGCTCCGCTGAGAACAGCTTGTACTCCGACGGGTTGCCGGCGGCCAGGCCCGTCGGCGCCTGATGCGGCGTGGTTATGTCCTGCGTGCTCCACACCCCGGGGGCACCGCGCCTGGCAAGGAGCTCTGAGAGCACCGAGCTTCGGCTGCCCTGCGGCCCTTCATCCACCGGCGCCGTCGCGATGTATGCGAGGCCCGCGCCGTCAGCCGCCGCCTGGATCGCGCCGCCTTCGGATGGGATCGGTTCGAGCGCCCCCGCGTGCTTCTGTGGGGGGGAGACCATTTCCCAGGCGCGCCCGTCGGGCAGCACGGCGGCTTGCACGCCCTGGGTCGTGAACGTCTGCGCGGCGCCTTCGCTTTTGCCCAGCGCGTTGTGCGCGATCACACGGAAGTCATAGACGGTGTCGGCTTTCAGGTGCTGGATCGTGACGCTGAAGCTCGCGCTTTCTTCGCTGTGTCCCGCCTGCGCGTCGGGGACGGGCACCGACTGCGCTTTCTCGGGCCCTTCGAAGGAGTTCGAGTTGGTTTCGAACTGCGCCTGGGTGAGGTATTCGAAGTGGTATTCGCTTGGCAGGCCGTGGGCGTTCAGTTCGGTTATGAGCTTGGCGCTGTCGGCGCTCACTTCCGCGGCTGACTCCGATTCGATCGAGACCGGCGGCAGCGTTTCGAAAGTCTCATCGGGGCCTTCGCTTTTGCCCAGTTTGTTTTCGGCCACCACGCGGAAGTGGTAGGTCTTGCCGGGCTGCAGGCCTTCGATCGCGGCGCTCGCCGCCTGGTCTTCAAAGCCCGGCGTCAGCGCCGTTTCCGCCGTGCTGTTGGTGTACACGCCGCTTTCTTCGCCGTATTCGAAGTGGTAGTGGGCTTCTTCAGGGGCTTCGGCCTCGGGGTTGACGCCCGCTTCAAGCGTTGCGCCCGTCGTCTTCAGCGCGCCCGCTTTCTCTGAGCCTTCGATGATCACCGGGCCCGGCGGGGGGATGCTTTGCAGACGCACGAACTGCGGGCGGTTTTCAGGCGATCCATAGAGGATGTAGAGAATGCCATTGGCGAAGGCCATCCCACCTTCCGCGCCTTCGGCTTCTGCCAGCACCAGGCTCAGCGTCTGTTCGCCTTCCTTGTCATAGGCGAAGATGTGGCCCTGGTTCGGGTCCTTCACGAACAGCGCATCGTCTTCCCCCAGCGCGATCGACGGCGCCAGTCCGCCCACCCCGGGGTCGCGTGGGGAGCCCTGTTCTTCGCCCGCGCCGTTGAACTTCAGCACGCCCTTGCGTTCTTCGGGCAGCACGTAGAGTTCGCTTTCTGAGTCGACCAGGAGGCCCTCGATCCCGCCGACGCTCGGCAGCGAGATTTCGCCTTCGAGGGTGCCCGCGGGGCTGAACTTCTGCACGCGGTTCAGGTCGGCGACGTAGACCGTGCCGGTCGGGCCGACGGCGACCGCGTTGATCCCCAGGTCCTGGAACTGGCCCGGGCCCGAGCCTGCTTCGCCGAAGGAGAGGATGAATTCCCCTTTCGGGCCGAAGCGCGCAACACGGTGGTTGGCAGGGTCTGCCACGTATATGTCGCCCTGGGTGAGGCCCGCCGAGTTGTCCACTGCGACGCCGGAGGCTTCTTCGAACTGCCCCGCACCGCTGCCCGGAAGGCCCGCCCGGCACGGCCCCGGGGCTTCGCAGACCTGGAATTCCGCTTTGCCGTCGCGCACGCCCCAGCCCCAGGTGCGCACGAACTGCCCTTCGCCGGTGAACTGCTCGACGCGGTAGTTGGTCCTGTCGGCAAGCACCACGTTGCCGCTTTCCGGGCCGACCGAGACGATCGCGACTCCCCTCGGTTGGGCGAACTGGCCGGCGCCTTCGCCTTCGCTGCCGAACTGGGTGACGGCGCCTTGGGCGCCAGCGCTGAGCAGGCAGAGAGCGCCCACGGCGATGAGCAGGCTCGCCATGAGCCCGCGAGCGATCGCGTTTGACCAGCCTTCTGCTGCTCGCGGGTCTTCCACCAATCCTCACCTCTCCTCTTGCTGATCGCCCTGCGCCATCGGCCCCCTCTCGCCACGGTGGCGACAGCATCATCACTATCACGCAGCCGTCCGCGTGAGGACAATAGGCGTCTCTTACTTGGCTCTGTGATCCTCGGCTTTTAGACCTTGCCTTTTCATCGGTCGATCTGAGCGCTTCTATCCGATCAGACGCGGCACGCGGGTTCTCAGCCGGGGGACCGGCCTTGACTGGCGGCGAGGCCGTTTGCGAACGTGGGCCTTGCAGCTAATCGAAAGGCGTGCACGTGCCCGCGCGGTCCGGGGCTTGCGCCGGCGCCGAGAAGCGTTGGCCGGCGGAGCTTCCCGACCGAGCGCCACGGGCGCCTTCACTCAACACAGGAGGAACATCATCATGAAATCAATCAGGCTGATCGGCCTCTCGCTCCTTGCGCTCCTTGCGCTCGGAGCGTTTGCCGCGGCGACCGCCTCGGCGGAAGCGGGGTTCTTACCTAAACAGGCATCAGGGACGATCTTAGGTGGCCTATCGACCCTCCGAGTCGGCGAACAGAAAATCGAATGCACGACACTCGACGACTCCACCATCAGCTTTGCGACCGACGAGCATGGCACGGTCACGCTTCACTGGTTAGGCTGCACGACCGCCGCGAAACTGGTCAAAGTCAACTCGTTAGGCGACAAAGCCGGTGAAATCTTAGCCAAAGTATTACTCTTAGTGTGCTTAGACCCGACGAGCCCTTCGGGCACGTTACTTGAGCCGTTCGGCTTCATCGCCGAACCCGATGAACCGGTCCACCTCGAAGAGCCCTCGGTCGGTCAGTTACAGGTCGTCACGGGCAGAGTGATCGGCACCTTCTTAACCACCGAAGGCAAATTATTCATCGCCCACCTCGACGCGCCCGGAGGCGTGCAGGCAGCAGACTTATGTGTACAAGGGACCACAAAAATCAAAGGCAACCTCGCAAGTGAAGAAAACGAGAACAAAGCACCCAAAGCGGCCAGCGAGGAAGTCGCCGCTGCCTTACTCCAGTTCGCCGAAACCGTCAAATTGATGGACAGCTGATTTATTGACGATTGGCTCAGGCTTAGCCTGGCCGGTTGTAGTGGCCGGCGGGCGCCTCGGGCGCCCGCCGGCCTGTGTTTGCGAAACGCATGCGGAGGCGAGCTTGCACCGACTGCGGCGTGGATGACAGGCATCGGCCCAGCTGCCACTCCACCGCACGCGACCCCAGGCCTCAACACAGGAGGAACATCATGAAGTCAATCAGGCTGCTCGGCCTCTCGCTCCTTGCGGTACTCGCGCTCGGAGCGCTCGCCGCGACCACCGCCTCGGCGGAAGAGGGGTTCTTACCTAAACCGGCAACAGCGACCATCTTAGGTGGCCTATCGACCCTCCAAGCTGGCGAATCGAAAATCGAATGCACGACACTCGACGACTCCACCATCACGTTCACGACCGACGAGCATGGCACGGTCACGCTTCGCTGGTTAGGCTGCACGACCGCTGCGAAACTGGTCAAAATCAACTCGTTAGGCGACAAAGCCGGCGAAATCTTAGCCAAAGTATTACTCTTAGTGTGCTTAGACCCGACGAGCCCTTCGGGCACGTTACTCGAGCCGTTCGGCTTCATCGCCGAACCCGATGAACCGGTCCACCTCGAAGAGCCCGCGGTCGGGCAGTTACAGATCATCACGGGTAGCGTGATCGGCACCTTCTTAACCACCGAAGGCAAATTATTCATCGCCCACCTCGACGCGCCCAAAGGCGTGCAGGCGGCGACCTTATGCATAAAAGGGACGGAAACCAAAAAAGGCTCGCTCCAAGTTGAAGAAAACGAGAACAAAGCACCCAAAGCGGCCAGCGAGGAAGTCGCCGCTGCCTTACTCCAGTTCGCCGAAACCGTCAAATTGATGGACAGCTGATTTATTGACGATTGGCTCAGGCTTAGCCTGGCCGGTTGTAGTGGCCGGCGGGCGCCTCGTGCGCCCGCCGGCTGGGTCTTGAGAGCGGTCTCTGGATCAGCTGGGAACTCCAACCCTGGAAACACAAGTGGCAAACCCCGGTCCCTGCCACTACTCTCGCAAACCATGCTCAAGCGCATCTACCCACTTGCACTGGCCCTGATCGCTGGGCTTCTGATCCTCGGCCTTAGCTCCTGCGGAGGTAGCGGCGATCCGACGGTCGCCACGGTCGGCAAGACGAAGATCTCAAGGAGCACCTTGAACCACTGGATGGCGACGATGGTCGGGGGCGACTACCAGGAGAACGTCGGCAACACCGCCCCGGTAGGGCTGGTCTCTGAGCCCGCGGACTACTCCCGCTGCGTGTCAGCGGCCAAAGCGATCAAGCCGAAGAGCCTGCCCGCGTCGGTCCCCAACGAAGCGCGGCTCAGGATCCGCTGCCGCCAGCTCTACACGGCCGTCAAGGAACAGGCGCTCAGCTATCTGATCTCGGCGCTGTGGCGCTCAGAAGAAGGCGCCGAAGTCGGGCAGAACGTGAGCGATCGCGAGGTCGCGCGAAATGCCCAGGAAGTCGCTTACAGCAACTACAGGAGCCCGGCGGCGTTTCACCGCTTCCTGGCCTCGAGGCACTGGAGCCTTGCCGATGAGCGCTTCCTGCTCAAACGTAATCTGCTCGACAGCAAATTCCTCGAACGGCTGAAGGCGCGCGTAGCGGCGCTTGGCGGGGGCGAAAAGACCTACGGGAAGCTCGTGCAGGAAAACGTCGCCAAGTGGAGCAAGAAAACCAGCTGCAGCTCTGGCTACACGGCCTGGCAGTGCCGGCCGGGCGGCTCCACTGCGGAAGCGGACCCGTCGGCTGCGGTGTTGGTTGAGCAGTTGGGTGGGGTTGGGCAGTAGCCCGATCACAAGCCGACCCGCGCGTCAAGCCACGACCGGCCAGTCCATTGGGCGCTCTCGCTGAGCCTCCGCGAAGGGCAGACCGTCGTCTCAAGCGCCATCCCAAGCGCCGCCGAACCGCGAGTCTCCAGCAATCGCGGGAGCCTGCGCGGCGGCGGTCAGATGCGAGGACGCGAGACGTTGGCGTCGCCGGCGGCGCAGAAGCGCCAGCGCAGCTCAGTCGCGCGCGTGATCCCGATGCGCGTGCCGATCGCGACCGCCGGCGCGCGCCAACTGTCCACGCGCTCGCCGATCCGCACGGGCCCGTCAGACAGCGACCTGCCGTTGTGCTCGAGCTCGATCCCCAGCGCCTGAGTCAGCTTGCCCGGCCCAGAGCAGAGCTCGACATCGCGCGCCGGCCGCCCGCCGACGAGCCCGCGCCGCGCGCGCATCAGCTCGATCCCCCCCAGGGGTGCCAGCGCGCGGATCAATACGGCCGCGCCGACGCCCTCCCCCTCGCAGACGGCGTTGAGCATCGCGTGGATGCCGTAGGAGCGGTAGACGTAGGCGAGACCGGGCGGCCCGAACAGCACCTCGGTGCGCGGCGTCAACCCGGCGTAGGCGTGAGAGGCGGGCTCTGACTCGTGGTAGGCCTCTGTCTCGACGATCACACCGGAGCAGCAATCGTGCTTTACGACGCAACCGATGAGCTCAGGCGCGACCTCGAGCACCGGCCGCGCGTAGAAGTCAGGGGCGAGCGTCCGCATCGAGCACGGCGCGCGCCTTGGCGAGCTGCTCGGCCAGCCGAGCCGAGGAGGTGCCGCCCTCGGAGACCTTCGACTCGAGCCACGCCCCGCACGCAAGCACTTCGTGGAACTGCTCTGCGTGCGCGGCAAGCGTCTCGCTCTGGCGCGCGAGGTCCTGCTCGGAGAGCTCGGAGAGCGCCTTGCCGGCATCGAGCGCCGCGCGCACGAGCGCAGCAACGATGCCATGCGCCTCGCGGAACGGCACGCCGAGGCGCACGAGCAGGTCGGCGACATCGGTTGCGGCGAGTAGCTCATCGGAGGCCGCCGCCGCCATCCGCTCGCGATTGAATTTGACTCCCGCGACCATGCCGCTCGCGGCGGCAAGCGTCAGCTCGAGCGTGTCGACGGCGTCGAACAGGTGCTCCTTGTCCTCCTGCAGGTCCTTGTTGTAGGTCAGCGGCAGCGCGTGCATCACGCCGTGAAATGCCGCCAAGTGACTGACGACGCGCGGCGCCTTCGCGCGCAAGAGCTCTGCCGCGTCGGGATTCTTCTTCTGCGGCATGATCGAGGATGTCGCGCTCCAGGCGTCGGGCAGCTCGCAGAAGTGAAACTCGGCGCTGCACCACAGCACGAGCTCGGCGCCGAGGCGCGAGAGGTGGGTCGCGCACGTCGCGGCGGCGTTCAGGTAGTCGAGCACGAAGTCGCGCCCGGCGACGGCGTCGATCGAGTTCGGCGCGACCTCGGCGAAGCCGAGCTCCTCAGCGACCATCTGCCGGTCGGTGTCGAAGTTGACGCCGGCGAGCGCGCCCGAGCCGAGCGGCAGCGAGCCGGTCTGCGCCTCGGCGAAGGCGAAGCGCTCGCGATCGCGCGCGAGCATCCAGAAGTACGCGAGCAGGTGATGGCCGAGATAGACCGGCTGCGCACGCTGCAGGTGCGTGTAGCCGGGCATCGCCCAGTCGGCGTGCTCCTCGGCGCGCGACAGCAGCAGGCCCATCAGCTCAGTGATCTCCATCCACGCGTGCGCCGCGCGCTCGCGCGTGTAGAGCATCAAGTCGGTGACGACCTGATCGTTGCGTGAACGCGCCGTGTGCAGGCGGCCGGCGACCGGCCCCGCCAGTTCGCCCAGGCGCCGCTCGATCGCCATGTGCACGTCTTCGTCGTGCGGCTCGAACACGAACAGGCCCTTCGCGAACTCGTCTTCGACCGCGTTGAGCCCCTCGAGGATCGCGTCGCGATCTGCGCCGGAGACGATCCCACGCGCGGCGAGCATCCGCGCGTGGGCGCGCGACTGGGCGATGTCCTGCGCCCACAGGCGCCGGTCGACGTCAATCGAGGCGTTCAGGCGATGGAAGTCGGGGTGCTGGGGCTCGTGGAAGCGCGACATCGCCGACCAGTCTACGTCGCCGCGTTACCTCGACGCACCGCCCCCCTCGAGCGCTTCAACGATGAGATGGAAACGCACCGCCAGTTGGCGGCTCCGGCAAGAGAAAATGCCTAGCACCGAACGCCGTCTTGCGACAGATGCAATTGATCTCCTCCAACAAAACGCGCAACATCGTCGTGCTCGTGGCTGGACTCTGCCTACTGTCCTGCCTGACCGCCTGCGGCGGAACGGATGCGACGGCGGTCCGCGTCGGGAGCCATAGGATCACCTCAGGTGAAGTCGAGCACTGGATCTCCGTTCTGAAGGCCCGTGGCTCGAACGGTCGCGAACCAGGCCCGCCGGCGCCTGTCCCTCCGCATTACGTCGCCTGTATCGCCTACGCACACGCTCACCCGACCTCCGGCTTGCCGAGCAAGCCAGCTATCCCGAAGCAGCCGCGAGCTTATTGTGAATTCGAATACCGCCGCTTCAAGCTCAAGGCGCTGTACCTGCTGATCTCACACCTTTGGGTAGTCGGACAGGCGGCCGAACTCAGGGTCCGCCCGAACAAGCCGGAGCTCGCGCAGGAGCTGTCCGTCTACCGCAAAGCACTGGGCCTCACCGGTACCGCCGCGTACAAGCGCTATCTCGGTTTCCGCCGCACCAATACCGCCGACCTGCTGCTCAGCTTCGAAATGGAACAGCTCGCGCAGGCGGTCGAAACGAAGATCGTGGCTGCCGCGAAGACGACCGCGCAGCGAGAAGCTGCGCTCGCGCAGTTCGGAAAGGCCTACAAGGCGAGGTGGCTTGCGCGGACAGACTGCCGCTCCGGGTACGTCGTGCCGATCTGCCGCCAGTACCGGCCCGGCCGCACGCCGGCGACGTTCGTGCCGCCCACCGTCCCCCTGACCGACGAGCCGAACGGCGGCTGAGCCGTCGGGCGCTGCTCGCACTCAATGGCCGACGCCCGCGAGCGGGTTGCCTTCGGGCGCGAGCGGGCCTCGATACTCAGAGCATCCCTGCACGACGAAGCTGGTCTCGCAGCTCGTCTTCGCGATCCACTCGCGCCTGTACGCTGCGAGGAAGTATGCTGCCGCCTTGCTGTGGCGTGCTTCGGAGATGTGTTCTGATAGTTCCGCCTTGACCTCTACGAACCGCTTGACGCTGGGGGGCACGAGCTTCCTGACGACGAGCAGCACCCATCTTCCATGGAAGGCCACCGGCCCGCCGACGTGCTCTGGCGGGGTCGCGAAGATCGCCTCGACCATTCGACCGTTCGCACGGTGCGCATCTTCGTAGGGCGTTTGACGTGGCACGAGCTCTCGCATCGCCCGCTTGGCAAAGCGCGCGCCGGGCCCGAGCTGCTTGCCGAGGGCGATTGCGTGCGCGTAGCCGTGGATGTACTCGATCAGGTCGACCACGCGCCGGTCGGGGATGCGAAAGCTCTGCAGGTGGCGCCTGTAGTAGTCGGCGGTCTGTGCTTCGCTCACCGGCGCCACGCTTCTTGATAGGGATTCGCGCAGCGCCGCCGCGGCCAGCGCCGCCTTGACTTCGAACTTCACATCGGCGAGCGTTTGGCCGGTCGCGGAGATTTCTTCTTCGAATTCGCCGCGCCCGTGGGGAGCCGCGGCGATCCTTTCGCCCAGTCCGCGGGCGACCGCTCCCTCGGAGACCCCGAGCCCGCGCTCGGCGGCCGCGCCGATCGCCCAGTTCGATGAGATCAGGAACTCCAGCACCTTCTGGCGTGGCGTTGAGCTCGATCGGCCGAGCGCGCCCTCGATCGTGCTGCCTAATCTGATCGCGCGCGCCCAGTGCCCGACCGTCGCCTTCTCGATCGCGACCGTGCCGACGCGCACGACGACCGGGCTTGAGCTGTCGCTGCCGCAGCCGGGGAGCGCTGGGAGAAGCAGCAGCGCGAGGCAGGCAAGCAGCTTGCATCGGAGCGTGGGCATGACCTTCAAGCTCCCGTCAGCGGGTTGCGCTCGCCGGCATGCGCGCCGCGATACTCCGAGCATTTCTGAACGATGTAGCCCGGGCTGCACGATGTCCGTGCGGTCCACTTGCGCACGAACGCGGCGGCGAATTGCTTCAGCGCTCGATCCCGGCGCCCCACGGCGAGCGTCTTTGACAGTTCACCCCTGACGGCGCTCAGCGGCTGAATGCCCGCGGGGATCAGCTTGCGCACGACGGCGAGAACCCATCCCCCATTGAACCTCGCCGGACCGGCGACCCGTCCCGGGGTGGCGGCGAAGATCGTGTGGATGAGTTGGCCGTTGTTTCGATTCACGATTTCGGCGGGCGTCTCGCGCCGCACGAGCTCGCGGATCGCACCTTTGGCAAAGGGCGCGCCCGGCCCGAGTCGCTTACCGAGGGCGATTGCATGCGCGTGGCCCTGGATCGCCTCGATCAGGTCGACTGAGCGTCGGTCGGGAAGGAGGAAGCTATGCCGGTGACGAGCGTAATAGCTCGCGAGCTCAATAGGGGTGACTGCGGGCACGCGTTTCGCTACCGCATTGCGCAGCATCGCAGCAGCCAGGCTCGACTTGACTTCGAGCTTGACGTCGGCCGGCGTTTGCCCCGTCGAGGAGAGTTCTTCATCGAATTCTGAGCGGCCGTTGGGCAGGGCGTCGATCTTTTCCCGCAGCCCCTGCTCGACGGCGGCGCTGGATATCGAAAGGCCTTCATCCGCGGCCTCGCCGAGAACCCAGCTCGAGGAGATCAGGAACTCCAGCGCCCTCTCGCGCGGCGTGCCGCTCGTTGGTCCGAGCGCCGTGCCGACGGAGTTGCCCCGCCCGATCGCGCCCGCCCAATGCTCGACGCGGGAACGACCGATCGAATCGTCGCCGACACGGACGACAACCGCGCCGGAGGTGCCGCTCGCGCTCCCACACCCAGCGAGGGCGGCGATCGGCAGCAGCACGGCGAGGAGCGCCCGCAATATCCTTGCTGCAAGCGAAACGGCGCCCGGGCGCTCCACCTTGCGCGCAGACCTAGACATCGAGCGGGTTGCCTTCGGGGGCGAGCGGGCCGCGATACCCAGAGCATCCCTGCACGACGAAGCCGACCTCACAGCTCGTCTTCGCGATCCACTCGCGCCGGTACGCTGCGAGGAAGCTCGCCAGTGCCTGACGATGGCGTTCGCCGGAGAGACGTTCTGAGATTTCCGTCTGAACCTCGCTCAGCGCCTTGATGCTGCCGTGCACGAGCTTTCTGACGACGAGCAGCACCCACGCGTGGTTGAAGCTGACCGGCCGCGCGACCTGCCCCGGAAAGGCGGCGAAGATCGCGCGGACCAGCTGGCCGTTTTCGCGGTGCGCGTCTTCGTATGGCGTTTGACGTGGCACGAGCTCTCGTAGCGCCCTCTTGGCAAAGCGAGTGCCGGGCCCGAGCTGCTTGCCGAGGGCGATTGCGTGCGCATAGCCGTGAATCGACTCGATCAGGTCGACCACGCGCCGGTCGGGGATGCGAAAGCTCTGCAGGTGGCGCCTGTAGTAGTCGGCGGTCTGTGCTTCGCTCACCGGCGCCACGCTTCTTGATAGGGATTCGCGCAGCGCCGCCGCGGCCAGCGCCGCCTTGACTTCGAACTTCACATCGGCGAGCGTTTGGCCGGTCGCGGAGATTTCTTCTTCGAATTCGCCGCGCCCGTGGGGAGCCGCGGCGATCCTTTCGCCCAGTCCGCGGGCGACCGCTCCCTCGGAGACCCCGAGCCCGCGCTCGGCGGCCGCGCCGATCGCCCAGTTCGATGAGATCAGGAACTCCAGCACCTTCTGGCGTGGCGTTGAGCTCGATCGGCCGAGCGCGCCCTCGATCGTGCTGCCTAATCTGATCGCGCGCGCCCAGTGCCCGACCGTCGCCTTCTCGATCGCGACCGTGCCGACGCGCACGACGACCGGGCTTGAGCTGTCGCTGCCGCAGCCGGGGAGCGCTGGGAGAAGCAGCAGCGCGAGGCAGGCAAGCAGCTTGCATCGGAGCGTGGGCATGACCTTCAAGCTCCCGTCAGCGGGTTGCGCTCGCCGGCATGCGCGCCGCGATACTCCGAGCATTTCTGAACGATGTAGCCCGGGCTGCACGATGTCCGTGCGGTCCACTTGCGCACGAACGCGGCGGCGAATTGCTTCAGCGCTCGATCCCGGCGCCCCACGGCGAGCGTCTTTGACAGTTCACCCCTGACGGCGCTCAGCGGCTGGATGCCCGCGGGGATCAGCTTGCGGACGACGGCGAGAACCCAATGGCCGAAGAACCGCCCCGGACCGGCGACCCGCCCCGGGGTGGCGGTGAAGACCATGTGCGCGAGCGTTCGGCGATCTGCCGCTTCGCGAGTTTCGAGCACGAGCTCGCGAAACCAAGGCTTAGCGAGGCGTCCGTCTGCCTTGAACTGCCTGGCGAGAGCCACCGCGTGCGCGTACTCGTGGATGCCCTCGATCAGGTAGGCGAGCCGCCGGTTTGGTTCGTAGAAGCTACGTCGATGATGCGCGTAATAGTTCGCGACCTCAATAGGGGTGACTGCGGGCACGCGTTTCGCTACCGCATTGCGCAGCATCGCAGCAGCCAGGCTCGACTTGACTTCGAGCTTGACGTCGGCCGGCGTTTGCCCCGTCGAGGAGAGTTCTTCATCGAGTTCTGAGCGGCCGTTGGGCAGGGCGTCGATCTTTTCCCGCAGCCCCTGCTCGACGGCGGCGCTGGATATCGAAAGGCCTTCATCCGCGGCTTCGCCGAGAACCCAGCTCGAGGAGATCAGGAACTCCAGCGCCCTCTCGCGTGGTGTGCCGCTTGTCGGGCCGAGCGCCGTGCCGACGGAGTTGCCCCGCCCGCTCACAGCTGCCCAGTGCTCGACTTCGGCGCGATCGATCGTGGCGTTCTCGATGTGGACGGCCATCTCGCCTGAGGAGCCGTTGGAGGCGCTGCTCGCAGACCCGCCCGAGGTGCCGCTCGCGCTTCCGCAGCCGGCTAGGGCGCCGACGAGCACCAGAGCGCCGCCGCCCGACAGGACACTCCTCCTCAACCCAGATGGGAGAGCGGCTGATTTGCCCCCATGCCTAGGCATAGCCGGCAGTCTATGCAGCCGATAATCAGCTAGGTGAAACACCCACGAGACGACGCTTTCGCACCGCAGTCATCGCCGCCGGCTTTGCCTTTGCGTTTCTCTCTGCGCCACGCAGCCGGGTGGCGGCCCGTCGTGCGCCTGCTAGCGCTTCTTCTTCTTTGCTCCGAAGCGTTTGCGCGCCTGCGCTTCACAGCCCTTGCGCTTGCCCTTTGAGTGCTTCTTGCGGCACTGGGCGAGCGCTTTGGCGAGCTGCTGTTTGATCGAGATCGGTTTGCAGCCGCTGACCTTGATCGGCGTCTGCTGCTTGAAGAGCTGGCCGTTCTGAGCGGTCAGTTCGGTCGGCATCGTGAGCTTCGATTTGCAGAGGTTGGCGTTGGCGGCAAGCGCTGAGTTCGGGCCCTCGGGGAAGCTCAGTTCAAAGCTCGAGAAGGGGGCGTCCGGGGTCGCCTTGAAGGTCGTCGTCGTGATCCCGTTCCTGATCACGACCGAGCCGACGAGCTGCACGGTGATGCCATAGCCCTTCAGCACGATCGTCACGTCGGGGAAGGCTTCGCCGCCGTGGGAGACGAAGTAGGCCGGGCCTTCCAGGGGCACGGGCACGAGCGGCGTCACCACCTTTACGTGGCCGATCAGCGAGGCGGCCGGGCAGCTGGTCGGGCTGTGATCGAAGACCGCCGCCGTGCAGGCCTTCTGAATCGTCGTCAGGCGGCTGGGCAGCTGCTTTGGCAGCGAGACCTTGGCTTTGGCGATGTTCGCGAAGGTGCCGAAGGGGGCGCTGGGGTAGCTCAGCTTGACCGACAGGGAGGCGCCCTTGGCTTTGGAGGTCTTGCCCGAGGTCGAGGCAGCGAATTTGGGGGCGAACTTCAGCGCCGCGCAGTTGGTGACCTGGAAGGGGTCTTCAGGCGTGGAGGAGGCCCCCTGCACACTGCCGATCGTGCCCTTCAGCTTGAACGGGCTGCAGTTGGTCGGATTGAACGTGAAGCCCTGGCGGTTGATCATCACGTTGACGTGCTTTATCTGCAGCGGAATGCCTTTGAGGATGTGCGGGATCTGATCGGTGGTGACCGTCAGCGCCGCGGTCAGCGGGTCGACTTCGATCTTCGCGCGCACGATCACTTTGCCGAGATCGAAGGGGCCTGCCTTGGCCGGGTTGACGACCGAGAGGCCGAACGGAGCGCCCTTGTAGCCTTCGGTGAGGTAGACCTGCCCGCCTTTGACTGAGAAGGGGTCGCCGCCGAGGCCGACAGAGACGGTCGTTTCGCCGATTTTTGAGGCTTCGCCGCAGGTGCCGGCGTTGGCCTCTGCTTCGTGGCAGAGCGGGATCCCCGTGAGGATGCCCGAGAGGCCCGGGGGCATCTGCAGCTGCACGGTCTGGATGTCCTGGTTTCCGTCAGCTCTTGAGATCGTCGTGGTCAGGTTGCTGAAGGCGCCGGCCTGCAGGTTGATCATGCCGGCGTCGAGCGTCGGAGCGAAGGGCAGCGGGCTCGGGCAGGGGCCGCCGTTGGGGCCGGTCTTTATCTGGAAGGTGCTCGAGGCGCCCACAGGCTGGGTTTCAGACCAGGGTGAGAAGCTCGCCTGCGTTGTGTAGTTGCCGCACTGGGGGGGCGTTGCAAGCGGGGCGCGGTCGCCGCCGAAGAAGCTGAAGGTCGCTTCTTCAAGCGGCGCCTGGGGGGCGTTCTTGAAGGTCGTTGTGATCTGGCCCGTTTCGCTGAGGGAGACTTCGCCGGCGAGCTTGACGAGCACGCCCGAGACCGGGTCTTCGGCGAGGATGTAGAGCGCGATCAGCGAGCCGAACGGGTTTGAGTTCTGGGTGGCCAGGTAGATCGAGCCCGTCAGCGGGTGTTCGATCAACGGCACCTTGAGTTCGACGGTGCCGATCTTCGCGGCGTCGGGGCAGAAGGCCGGCCCGGACGTGAACAGGTCGGTGCCTTCCCGCGCGGTGCCATCTTTGAGGATCGACTGAAAGCCGACTTCCGGCTCGCCACAGGCGGCCAGGCCGTCGGCGCCGGAGGGATCGGTGACGACGCCCTCGGGCAGCGTCACGGTCGTGTCCTTGATGCTCGAGTTGGCAAGGCCTTCTGCGCCGTGGCTGACTTCCTGGGGCACGCGCACGTGCACCGAGAGGCCCGTCGGGGTGCTCGCCGCCTGCACGTCGGGCTGCACTTCGATCGTCGGGGAGAAGGACAGGCGATTGCAGCCCGAGACCGACAGCGAGCGACCGAAGACGTCGGTGAGGCTGTAGGTGTCGGCGGGGAAGGAGACGCTTCCGAGGTGCTCGCGCGTGAAGGGGGGTTCTGAGGTGGGCCAGGATTCGCCGCTGACGCTCGCGTTGAAGGGCAGCGAGCAAGAGGTGGGCATCGTCAGGAACGGGTCGGGGCTGCTCTGCGGGGGATTGACGCAGGGCAGTTTGCGTCCTTCTTCGGTGTAGTGCCCGCGGACCAGACAGGCCCAGCCGCGCGCGGAGTCGTGGCTTTGATCGCCCGGCACGCCCCAGAAGGCAACCGTTGAGGAGATGAAGTTGATGAGCTGGGTGATGTTTGAGACGTTGACTGAGATGCCGTAGTCAGAGCCGCTGCGGACCGAGGTGTCAAGCGTCACCGGGGCGCTCGCGGCCTCAAAGCCAAAGCGCGCGGGCTCGCCCTTTTCGGGGATCAGGTTGAACAGCGGCACGGGAACCACCCGGAGTTCGAGGTGCGTCGGTTCGTCGATCGTCAGCATCGCCACGCCGACGACGGTGTCGGGCGGGCAGAGGTTTTCAAAGCCACCGGAGAGGACATGGCTGAAATCGACGTCTGAGCACTGCGGCAAGAGCGTCGCGTTGCCGACCAGCCCTGCCGGCAGGTTAAAGCGCAGGTTGCGCGCCATCGCCGGCGGCTTTGTCGGGTCCGCACTCTGGTTCAGGTTGAAGGTCGTGGTCAGCTGGTAGGGGTGCGAGCCCGCCTGCACATCCACGCCGCCGCCTTCTGCTTCGGGGACCATCGCGAATTCTTCAACGCCGAAGGAGGGCGCCCCACCGATCGACAGTGGGTGCTTGAGCGTCGCCGCGGCAGCCGAGCCGCCACTTACTTCGGCGAAGTTCTCAACGCCCGAGGCGGCGCCTTCGTCCTTGACGGCGATCCGTGCTTCGAGGTCTTCGTAGGGTTCGAGCGGTTTGACGGTGAATTCCGCCTGGGGGTGTTCTTCTTCGACTCCTTCTTTGATGGCTTCTTTGAACGCGGGGAATTTTTCGATGAGTTCCTTGTACGGGGGTTCTTCAAGGATTTTCTGGATGAACGCTTCGTATGCCGCCGCGGTCGGTTCTGTCTGACAAGTGACCTGCTGGCCGCTCACCGAGCAGTCCCCGCCCGCCAGTTCCTGTCTGCCGAATTCCTTCGAGAAGGCAAAGAAGGCGACGTGCTGGATGCCCAATCCGGCCGGCACGGTATCGCTCACGGTCGAGACGCCCGCGGTCGGGGCGTTGCCGAGGTTGAAGGCTTGGAGGATCAGGGTGCCTTCGCCGCCGGGCGGGATGTTGGCCGGCCTGAGGTTGGTTGAGATGTGCCACCAGGGTTTGCAGCTCGAGCATTCTGCGGCGGAGGCTGTGGTGGCTGCGGCGCAGAGGGTCGCTAGGGCTGTGGCCAGGAGGGTGAGCGTGAGGGCTCGGGGGCGGGAGGCCTGTTTGAACTTTCTCCCCAGTGGGAATACTTCTGGGTTGTGAGACATCGACTCAGAGATGTCTCTTTTACCGCAATCGGCAGAAAGGACAACTCCATGCTCGATAGATCCGTAGTCAGACCTGAGGACCGCGTCACGCTCGCCTGCCTGCGAAGGCTGGTCGTGCAGGCGGTTCTTCGCGAGGAGCTCACGCTCGCGCAGGCGGGGGTCCTGCTGGCGCTGTGGCGCGTGCCCGCAGTGGCCCAGCTTGGGCGCATCTGCGCGCTGTTCTTGGGCGACTAGGCCGAGGGTGCGCGAGGGTGGGCTTGAGGGTGAGAGCGACGTGGTCTGCTCAATCGAGACGGTTCTCATCCTCTGGCCCTCCCCCGTGCGCGGCTTGCTTTCTTGCCTTTTGTCTTCTTGGTCGGGCCATAGCGCTTCCTGGCCTGGCGCTGACACTGCGCGCGCTTTGCCTTGGGCTTCTTCTTGCAGGCCGCGAGCGCTCTCTTCAGCTTCTGCGCGCGGGTCAGGGGCTTTGGCGCCGCCTTCGGGGCGCCGCCGCCTTCGGGGGTCGGGTTGCCGGCGCCTGAGAAGCTCTGGCTGGCCGGTTCTCCGAAGATCCCCGGCTGGGGCGTCGGCGCTTGGCGGCAGGAGTCGGCTGTGACGCACGGCGGCGGGGCGCCGAGCGCCGGCGGGGCACAGCCCGGCGCCGTCGAGCAGACGTGGGCGTCATAGATGTCAAGAGCGGTGTCGGTGTCTTGCAGCGAGAGCTGCGCGGCGGTCAGGAAGAACACGTCATCGCCCGATTCACTTGCGTCAAGGAACGCCGATTCTTCGCTCGAGCCGCCCGAGGAGATCAGCGCCACGCAGGCCGGAGCGGCCGTGCAGGAGCCGGCGCCCTGAGGCTCGTACTGATAGACGTCCTGCTTTGCGTTGCCGTCGCTTGAGACGAGGCCCACGGGGCTGTTGAAGAACAGGCGCCCTGAGTCTGAGAGGTAGCGCGATTGGTAGAGGGCGTGGGTTAGGTCGGCGCGCGTCCACCCCGGGACCGAGCCCGCGAGCGTCTGCCCCCCCCACAGGATCGGCGCGTCGACCAGCGGCCCCGGCGCCACGCCGTTGTCGAACTGCCCCACCGGGCGCTGCCCCGTCGGGTCACAGCTCACGCACGAGAGGCGCCCGCTCTGCGCGTCGAACTCATATACCTCCTCATCATGCGCGCCGCTCTTTGCGTCGCGGTTGTCATAGCCGCTCAGGCTGCGCTTTGACATGAACGCCAGGTAGCGGCCGTCCGGCGAGACGCGCGCGGTCAGTTCGCCGAGGTTCTGGCCTGCGGAGACCGCCGCCCAGTCGGGGTTGTCTTCGCGCGCGAGCACCGCCACCAGCCGCGGCCGGGGCGCTTTGCCCTGCGTGTCGTATTCATACAGGTTCACGCATTCCCCTTCGCCCGCTTTCGGGCAGACCCCGCTGCGTGCTTCCTCCTGCCCTTCCCCGAGCGCCCCGTTGCTGGCGAAGTACACGCGCCCGCCCCCTTCGCCTGCGCCGATCACCGCTCCTTGCACGCTCGCCGCTTCGTTTGCGTGCGGATCGACGCTCAGGTCGCGCAGTTTGCAGCTCGCTTCTTCGCCTGTCACTTCGATCTCACACTGATACAGGTCGGGCTGGTTGGCTTTGGCAGTCGCGTCTGTCGTCAGGCGCGCGGGATCTGTGAACAGCACCTTCGATCCGTCGGCGCTTGCCAGCTGGAAGGTCGCCCCGGACGGGACTTCTTTGACGCCCGCTTCCGGTGTGTCGATCCGCAGCGTCTTGCCGCTTGGCCCGAGCGCCATATCGCGCATGAAGAGGTGGTTGCCGGAGTCCGTGAAGAACGCGCGCGAGCCGTCGACTGAGATCGCGTTTCGCATCTGGGCGCTCGCGTTGCCCGCGCTCGCCACTCCCGCCGCCGTCCCGTCCGCCAGCACGCTGACCGGCGCGAGCTTGCCTTCACTCCACTCATAGATGCTCTTGAACCCTTCGTTTTCAAAGCCCGCGACCAGCGCGCTCGGCGATGCCAGCAGCACGTGGGCGAGGTCCGGCGTGCCGGTCTGGAATTCAACACCCCCTCCGAACTTTTCCGGCTTTGTTTCGACCCCCCCGAATTTCGTCCCTTCCGCCACGTTGCCCGGGTGCGCCGGCGTGCCCGCGTACACCAGCGCCGTGAAGCTCCCGTCGCCTTCGCGCAGGTAGGGCGTGCGTTCGGCGTTCGCTTCGCTCGGTTCGCTCGGCCGCGGCGAAAGCGGCGTCGCCCCGATCGGTTCGACCGCCCCGCGGGTGAGCTCCGCCGAGAACAGCTTGTACTCCGACGGGTTGCCGACAGCCACGCCCGTCGGCGCCTGATGCGGCGTGGTTATGTCCTGCGTGCTCCACACCCCGGGGGCACCGCGCCTGGCAAGGAGCTCTGAGAGCACCGAGCTTCGGCTGCCCTGCGGCCCTTCATCCACCGGCGCCGTCGCGATGTATGCGAGGCCCGCGCCGTCAGCCGCCGCCTGGATCGCGCCGCCTTCGGATGGGATCGGTTCGAGCGCCCCCGCGTGCTTCTGTGGGGGGGAGACCATTTCCCAGGCGCGCCCGTCGGGCAGCACGGCGGCTTGCACGCCCTGGGTCGTGAACGTCTGCGCGGCGCCTTCGCTTTTGCCCAGCGCGTTGTGCGCGATCACACGGAAGTCATAGACGGTGTCGGCTTTCAGGTGCTGGATCGTGACGCTGAAGCTCGCGCTTTCTTCGCTGTGTCCCGCCTGCGCGTCGGGGACGGGCACCGACTGCGCTTTCTCGGGCCCTTCGAAGGAGTTCGAGTTGGTTTCGAACTGCGCCTGGGTGAGGTATTCGAAGTGGTATTCGCTTGGCAGGCCGTGGGCGTTCAGTTCGGTTATGAGCTTGGCGCTGTCGGCGCTCACTTCCGCGGCTGACTCCGATTCGATCGAGACCGGCGGCAGCGTTTCGAAAGTCTCATCGGGGCCTTCGCTTTTGCCCAGTTTGTTTTCGGCCACCACGCGGAAGTGGTAGGTCTTGCCGGGCTGCAGGCCTTCGATCGCGGCGCTCGCCGCCTGGTCTTCAAAGCCCGGCGTCAGCGCCGTTTCCGCCGTGCTGTTGGTGTACACGCCGCTTTCTTCGCCGTATTCGAAGTGGTAGTGGGCTTCTTCAGGGGCTTCGGCCTCGGGGTTGACGCCCGCTTCAAGCGTTGCGCCCGTCGTCTTCAGCGCGCCCGCTTTCTCTGAGCCTTCGATGATCACCGGGCCCGGCGGGGGGATCGACTGCAGGCGCACCGCCGGGGGAGATTGATAGAGCACATAGAGGGTGCCGTTCGGGGCGCTGCTTGCAAAGACCATCCCGCCGCGCGCGCCTTCTGCTTCTGGCAGCACGAGGCTCTGGGTCTGCGTGCCTTCCTTGTCATAGGCGAAGATGTGGCCCTGGTTCGGGTCCTTCACGAACAGCGCATCGTCTTCCCCCAGCGCGATCGACGGCGCAAATTCGCCCGTCCCGGGGTCGCGCGGGGAGCCCTGTTCTTCGCCCGCGCCGTTGAACTTCAGCACGCCCTTGCGTTCTCCGGGCAGCGCATAGAGTTCGCCTTCTGAGTCGACCAGGAGGCCCTCGATATCACCGACCGTCGGCAGCGGGATTTCGCCTTCGAGGGTGCCCGCGGGGCTGAACTTCTGTACGCGGTTCAGGTCGGCGACATAGACCGTGCCGGTCGGGCCGACGGCGACCGCGTTGATCCCCAGGTCCTGGAACTGGCCCGGGCCCGAGCCCGCTTCACCGAAGGAGAGGATGAATTCCCCTTTCGGGCCGAAGCGCTCGACGCGGGCGTTGGCGCGGTCAACGACGTAGATGTCGCCTTCGGTGAGACCGGCGGAGTTGTCCACCGCGACACCGGAGGCTTTTTCGAACTGCCCCGCGCCGGCTCCCGAGATACCCGCCCTGCACGGCCCCGGGGCTTCGCAGATCTGAAATTCGGCGCTGCCGTCGCGCACGCCCCAGCCCCAGGTCCGCACGAACTGCCCTTCGCCGGTGAACTCCTCGACGCGGTAGTTGGTCGTGTCGGCGAGCACGACGTCGCCACCTTCGGCCTGGTCGATCGCGATCCCGGTCGCTTCGGCGAACTGCCCGGCGCCTTCGCCTTCGCTGCCGAACTGGGTGACGGCGCCTTGGGCGCCGGCGCTGAGCAAACAGAGGGCGCCGACGGCGATGAGCAGGCTCGCCATGAGCCCGCGAGCGATCGCGTTTGACCAGCAATCTCCTGCTCGCGGGTCTTCCACCAATCCTCACCTCTCCTCTTGCCGATCGCCCTGCGCCGTCGGCCCCCTCTCGCCACGGTGGCGACAGCCTCAGCACTATCGCGCAGCCGTCCGCGTGAGGACAACAGGCGTCTCTTACTTGGGTCTGTGATCCTCGGCTTCTAGACCTTGCTGTTTTATCTGTGGATCTGATCACTCTGCCGGGACAGGGCGGGAGCTCTCAGGTTCTCGACCGGGGGGCTGGCCTTGACTGGCGGCGAGGCCGTTTGCGAACGTGGGCCTTGCAGTCAGTCGAAAGGCGTGCACGTGCACGCACGGTTTGGGGCTTGCGCCGGCGCCGAGAAGCGTTGGCCGGCGGAGCTTCCGGGTCGAGCGCCACGGGGCGCCTTCACTCAACATAGGAGGAAACATCATGAAGTCAATCAAGCTGCTCGGGCTCTCGCTCCTTGCGCTCCTCGCGCTCGGGGCGTTTGCCGCGGCTACCGCCTCGGCGGAAGAGGGGTTCTTACTCAAACAGGCAACAGCGTTAATCTTAGGTGGGACATCAACCCTCAAGGGACCCGGCGAAGCAATCATCTGCAAAGAACTCATGGACTCCACAATCACCTTCACAACCGACGAGCACGGCTCAGGCACGCTTCGCTGGTTAGGCTGTAAAGCGTCTATCCTCGGCGCCAACTCGTTAGGCGATGGGAAAGAAGAAATCTTAGCCAAAGTCTTACTCTTAGTGTGCTTAGACCCGACGAGTCCTTCGGGCACGTTACTCGAGCCCTTTGGCTTCATCGCCGAAGTCGACGCACCGGTCCACCTCGAAGTTCCCGCGGTCGGTCAGTTAGCTGTCGTCACGGGCGGCGTGATCGGCACCTTCTTAACCACCGGCAAATCCAAGTTATTCATCGCACACCTCGACGCGCCCAACAACGTGCAGGCAGCGGACTTATGCATAAAAGGCACGGAAACTAAAAAAGGTTCGCTCAAGGTTGAAGAAAACGAGAGCACCAAAAAAGAACCGGCCACCGAGAACGTTGTCGCTCCCTTAATCCAGTTCACGAACGAAGTCGAATTGATGGATAGCTGATCGTTTGACGGCCGGCTCAGGCTCAGCCTGGGCGGTTGTCGTGGCCGGCGGGCGCCTTGTGCGCCCGCCGGCCACGTTTGAGAATGCGGTCAGTCCCTGTGGCCACCCGGGAGCCCCACCCCCTGGAAACACAAGTGGCAAACCCCGGTCCCTGCCACTACTCTCGCAAACCATGCTCAAGCGCATCTACCCACTTGCACTGGCCCTGATCGCTGGGCTTCTGATCCTCGGCCTTAGCTCCTGCGGAGGTAGCGGCGATCCGACGGTCGCCACGGTCGGCAAGACGAAGATCTCAAGGAGCACCTTGAACCACTGGATGGCGACGATGGTCGGGGGCGACTACCAGGAGAACGTCGGCAACACCGCCCCGGTAGGGCTGGTCTCTGAGCCCGCGGACTACTCCCGCTGCGTGTCAGCGGCCAAAGCGATCAAGCCGAAGAGCCTGCCCGCGTCGGTCCCCAACGAAGCGCGGCTCAGGATCCGCTGCCGCCAGCTCTACACGGCCGTCAAGGAACAGGCGCTCAGCTATCTGATCTCGGCGCTGTGGCGCTCAGAAGAAGGCGCCGAAGTCGGGCAGAACGTGAGCGATCGCGAGGTCGCGCGAAATGCCCAGGAAGTCGCTTACAGCAACTACAGGAGCCCGGCGGCGTTTCACCGCTTCCTGGCCTCGAGGCACTGGAGCCTTGCCGATGAGCGCTTCCTGCTCAAACGTAATCTGCTCGACAGCAAATTCCTCGAACGGCTGAAGGCGCGCGTAGCGGCGCTTGGCGGGGGCGAAAAGACCTACGGGAAGCTCGTGCAGGAAAACGTCGCCAAGTGGAGCAAGAAAACCAGCTGCAGCTCTGGCTACACGGCCTGGCAGTGCCGGCCGGGCGGCTCCACTGCGGAAGCGGACCCGTCGGCTGCGGTGTTGGTTGAGCAGTTGGGTGGGGTTGGGCAGTGAGGTGGGACGCGGCGCTCGAGTCCGGCAGCGCAGATCCGCTCGGGCAGTCCTGATATCCGCGATCGGCGCCACCGAAGAGCAGGGTAGCTAGGTCCGTGGCGTTTCGTTCATCAACGGATCGAGCTGCCCATGGGGTCCCACATACTGCGCGCAGCCCTGCACGACGTCGCCGGACCGGCAGCTGGTCTTCGCCGTCCATCGCGCCCGATAGGAGTTCGAGAACGCGGCAAGCGCCCGCGCACGGTGACGGACCGTGAGGCGCACCACGATCCGCCCTTGCACCTTTTGCAGCGGCCCGTAGCTCGTCGGGACGACCTTCCTGACGACGAACACCGTCCAGTGCCGGTTGAGTCGCAGCGGCCTACTCGGCACCCCAACGTCCGCTGCAAAGATCGCTTTCGTGACGCGTTCAATGTCCGGCTCCGTGCGTGAACCGTTGTGCTGGAGCTGCTCGTGGAAGGCCTTCCTGGCGAATGCTGGCCCAATCCCGGTCCCCCTCACGAGCGCACGCGCTGCCCCCGGGCTCGGCAAGTCCTCGAGCAGATCAACCGTACGTTTCTCGGGCACGCGGAACAGCGCACGATGCGCCCTGTAGTACGCGAGGACCTCGGGCTCACCCACCGCAGGCACACGCCCGAAGACCTCCCGCCTGATCGCCGCCGCCGCAAGCTCAGCTTGGACTTCAAGCCGCACATCGGCCGTGGTCTGCCCAGAAGCACGAAGGCTCTGCTCGAATTCGGCGGGGCCGTTGGCTTCCCGGCGCTCCTTGAGTGCCTGGTCGATCGCCCGGCCCGACGGCGAGACACCCAGCGCACGCGCCTCCCCGCGAAGCCACGCCGCCGCGATCAGCAGCTCCAGCGCCTGTCGGCGCGGTCCCCCCGGCCCGCCTGCCGCGAACCCTTCGACCCTGTTCCCCGTGGCGATCATCCGCGCCCAGTGCGCAACCGCCGCCTCGCGGATCGCGCTGTCGCCGACGCGAACCGCCACGGGCGAACGACCCGCGCCCCCGCAGCCCAACGCCCCGAGCGCAATGGCCACGAAACAGATCGTGCAGAGCCACGCGAGCCGGTCGCTGAGCCCGAACCCGTTGCCCTCTCCCCGTTGCCACATCGATCTCCTCCGGACATTACGCCCCGTACACCACGCGCACGAGAACCCGCCGTGAGCCAAGCGCGAGCCTCGGAAACAGCCCAACCCACCGGCATTCCGCTCGGCTAGCTTTGGAAATCGTGTTTCGGATTATCCGCACATCAGTGGCTGCCGTCGCCGCCTGCCTCGCCCTCTCGCTCCTCGGCGGGTGCGGCAGCGACGCAGTCGTGCACATCGACGGCGCCGCCAACGCCTCGATCAGCCGCTCGCAGCTCGGCCGCTGGATGCAGTCGATGGTCGGTGCCGACTTCCGCGAAGCGATCGGCGCACGAGGACCGCGCGGGCTCGTCTCAGAGCCCGCCGACTACTCCCGCTGCATCGATGCGGCGAAGCTCGTGGCCCCGCGTTCGTTCTTCAACCAGCTGCGTTTAAACAGAGCAGGTCTGGGACAGGTCTGCCGAACTCTCTATCGCTCGGTCAAGGCCCAGGCGCTCAGCTTCCTGATCGCCACCAAGTGGGCGGGCATCCAAGGCGCTGAACGAAGCGTGAAGATCACCGACGCGGCCAAGCGCGCGAGGACGCACTGCGCCGCCCAGGACGTCGCACCAGGCTGCAGCGCCTACCGTGCCCCGGCAACGATCTCCCCCTCCCCGGAGGAGATCCTGAAGCAGCTGGTCAAACCGGCCCAGGTACACGAGAAGCTCTCGCTCGGCCCGGTGCCGCCCGGTCGCGCGACCGCGCCCACGACGCCGCGCTAACGCCTCTTCTTGTTGCCCTTCTTCGCCTTGGCCCCGTAGCGCTTGCGCGCCTGCGCTTCGCAGGAGCGGCGCTTGGCCTTGTTCTTCTTCTTGTGGCACTGCTTCAGCGCTTTGGCGAGCTTCTGCTTGTTCCTCAGGGGCTTGACCTTGGCGCAGCCGGTGACCTTGATCGGCGTCGACTGCGTCAGCACGGCCCCG
Organism: uncultured Solirubrobacteraceae bacterium; assembly: GCA_963717665.1. Classification (GTDB taxonomy): domain Bacteria; phylum Actinomycetota; class Thermoleophilia; order Solirubrobacterales; family Solirubrobacteraceae; genus Palsa-744. Next base: position 405,738 of record OY970348.1, on the reverse strand, counting down.
TTCTGAGCCGTGAATTCAGTGGGCATCGCCAGCTTCGCCTTGCACAGGTCTGTGTTGGACGTGAGCGCCGAGTTCGGGGCCTGCGGAAGTGTCAGTTCGAAGCTGTCGAAGGGAACGTCCGGCGTCGCCTTGAACGTCGAGGTGGTGACGCCGTTCTTGATCTGCGTGGAGCCGACCAGATCGACGGTGATCGGATAGGCGCCCGAGCCTTTGAGCACGATCGTCAGGTCCGGGAACGCTTCGCCGCCGTGGGACACGAAGTAGGCCGGGCCTTCCAGGGGTACCGGGATAGCGGGCGTGATCACCTTCGCGTGCCCGACGATCGAGGCCGCCGGGCAGTTCGACGGGTTGACGTCGAAGACTTCCGACAGGCAGGCCTTCTGCAGCGTCGTCAGTCGACTCGGGAGCTGTTTGGGCAGCGAGACTTTGACTTTCGCGATGTTTGCGTAAAAGCCGAGGGCGTTGGGCGGGTAGGAGAGCTTCACGCTTAGGCCCGCGCCGTTTGCTTTGGAGTTCTTGCCGGTCGTCGAGACGCTGAATTTCGGGGCGAATTTCAGGCTCTGGCAGTCAGCGGCCTGGAACGGCGAGGTAGCCGTCGAGCTCTGGCCGAACGCCGAGCCCAGCGTGCTGGAGATCGACATCGGGTTGCAGCTCGTCGGGTTCAGCGTGAAGCCGGAGCGGTCGATGCTCACGCGGATGTCTCGCACATGCGTGACGATCCCGTCGATGATGTGCGGGATCGGTTCGGATGCCGTCGGATCGACGCTGACCTGGACGGTGTGCGGGTCCAGGCGCAGGCCGAAGCGGATCACGACCGTGCCCAGGTCGAACGGCCCGACGACCGCGGAGGTCACGCTGACGAGCGAGAACGGATCGCCGTTGTAGGGGCCGGCGAGGTAGATCTTGCCCGGGGTGTAGGCGAGCACGGCACCGACGCCCGTACCCACTTCTGAGTGTCCTAGCAGGCTCGCGGCCGGACAGGAGGGGTCCGCCTGCTCCTGCACACCGGTCTTCGTGCGCGCGAGCGCGATCGCCGAGTCCGGGCAGAACGGGATGCCCGTGAGGATCCCCGTCAGGCCGGGTGGCAGGTTGTTCGAGAACGAGGTGATTTCGCTTTCGCCGTCGTTGCGCGAGAGGCGCAGGTAGAAGGGGCTGAACGCACCCGCGGCGTTGTTGACCATGCCCGATTCGATCTGCGGCGTGAACGGCGGGGCCCCCGTGGGGCACGCGCCGCCGGCGTAGCCCCTTGTGATCGAGAAGGCCGAGGTCTTTGTCAGGCTCGAGAGGGGTTCCGACCACGGCGTGAGCAGCGCCTGCGTCGTGTAGGTGCCGCAAGTCTGCGGCGTGACCAGCGGCGCCTGCTGGCCTTCGCGGAAGTGGAAGTTGAAGTGGTCGAACGGCAGCTGCGGGTTGTTTTCGAAGATCGTCGTCAGCTGTCCGGTGAGCGGGTTGCGGTCGACCCTGCCCGCCAGTTTGATCAGGATCCCGTTTTCGGGGTTCTTGGCAACGATGTAGAGCGCCACCAGCGAGCCGTTCGGGTGCCCCGGTTCGGAGAAGGGGTTTTCGAAGGGCTGGGCGATGAACACGGAGCCGTGGATCGGGACCGACAGCAGCGGGGTCGTGATTTCGACGGTCCCCAGCTTGGAGTTGTTCGGGCATCCTTCGCCCGGCTGGGATTCGACGGTCTCCCTGGCGAAGTCGGCCTCCGTGCAGCCACCGAGCCCGACACCGGCCGACGGGTTGATCGTGAAGCCTTCGGGCAGCGTCACCGAGGTGTCCTTCAACTGCGACTGCGCGGTGCCATTTGCCGCCGTGAGCCCTTCGTCGTCGAAGTTCAGGTCGAAGTTAAGACCGCTCGGCGAGGAGGCGCTGTCGGAGCTGGGTTCGGCCTTGATCGTCGGCGCAAAGGCCAGCTGGTTGCACCCGGTGAGCGACAGCGGAGCGCCCACAGCGTTCTGCAGGCTGTAGGTGATCGGGGCGAAGGAGAGGCCGGTGGGGGCCGCTTTTGTAGGCCACGCGCGGCCTTCGACGGTCGGGTCGAAGGGAGCCGCGCAGTTCGTCGGCAGCGTGAGGAAGGCCGCCGGATGTTGTTCGACCGACGGGATGCACGGCTGGCCGGATTCGCCGGCGTAGCGCCCGCCGAGCAGACATCCCCAGCCGCGCGCTTCGTTGTGGCTCGTTTCCCCGGGCGCACCCCAGAACACGGTCGTCGCCGAGATGAAGTTGACCAACTGGGTGATGTTGTTGACGCTGACCGTGACGCCGTAGTCTTCGCCCGGCCCGCTGCGCACGGCGGTGTCGAGGATCACCGGGTTGCGCAGCACCTCGAAGCCGAAGCGGGCGGGCTCCCCGGTGGCCGGCGTCAGGTTGAACACGGGGACCGTGAAGTGTTCTTCTTCACCGGCCCGGCGAGGGAAGGTCGAGGCGGTGACCACGGCCGCCCCGATCGCCGTGTTGCCGGGGCAGAGGTTCGTTTCACCGCCCTGGACGACATGCGCGAAGTCCTGGTCGCTGCATTGCGGAAGCGCCGTCGCGTTGCCGACCTGGCCGGGCGGCAGCTTGAAGCTCAGGTTGCGCGGCAGCGCGGGCGGATTGAGCGTTTCATCGCCGGCGCGGTTGAACGTCAGGGTGTTGGTGAGCTGGTAGGGATGCGAACCAGCATGGGTATCAACCGTGCCGCCTTCTTCTTCCGGTGACAGCGTGAAGTCTTCGACACCGAAGGGAGCGTTTTCGTTGTCGACCGGGATTGCGCGACGCGCTTTCACAGCAGAGGCGCCGCCGCCGCTGACCTGCGCTTCGTTGACCCCACCCGACGCGGCGCCCGGTTCCACCTTGACCTTGAGCGTCATTTCGAGGAAGTCGTACGGAATCACGGCGCCCAACACAAATTCCGGTTCCGCTCCGAACAGGGCGCTTTCACTCGAGCATGCGATGCTGGAGGCAGTCGCTTTGCAGTATTCGAATACGGCGAGTTCGCCGGACGGCCCGAGGTCAGGACGGGCATTTGGTGGCAGCCCTTCTTCCAAGGAGCTCGAGGGCCGAGCGAAGAACTGCGCTTCTTCGAGTTTGAACCCGGGCGGCAGCGTGTCGGTGAACGTGTAGTTGCCTGTCGTCGGCGCGTTGCCGAGGTTGATCGCCTGAACCACGATCGTCCCTTCCCCTTCCGGGCGCATGTGCGAGGGAATCAGGCGCGAGGTCACATGCCACCACGGGGAGGCCGCAGCAGACACGCCGGCACCGGCGCCACCCAGCAGCGCCAGCGCGAAGAGGCTCGCGAAGACAAAGAGCGCGACACGGCGTCGGCGGCTGCGCGAAGAGGTCTCGCTCCGGACGTTCATCGCTGCCCCTTCCTACCGGCGGCGACAGTCGTCCTGGCCTTGGCGTGAGAGCTCTTCCTGGCCTTGGCCTGCTTCTTCGTCTTCGGGCCATATCGCTTGCGAGCCTGCCGTTCGCACGCGAGCCGCTTCTTCTTGGCGTGCTTCCTCTTGCAGCTTTTCAGTGCTTGTGCGAGAAGCTGCGCCCGTGTGGGCGGCCGTTTCGGTTTCGCGACCGCGGGGGCGGGCGGCGGCGCGTTGCCGGGGCCGTGGTAGGTGAGCGAGCTCGGCGTGATGTTCACGGGAGGCGTGCCCGGGTTCTGGCAGGAGTCCCCGTCGCACGCCGGGGCGGGCGTGGGAGGAGGCGGCGGGCATGGGGAGGAATCAGTGCAGACGTGGGCGTCATACACGTCGAGTGCCGAGTCGACATCGCTCGTGGAGAGCCGCGCCACTGTGATGAAGAACGCCTCATCGCCGCTTTCAGAGGCATCGAGGAACGCCGATTCTTCCTTGGAGGCGCCCGATGAGATCAGCCCGACGCAGCCGCCGGAGGCCGGCGAGTAGGTCGTGCTCGTCGTCTTGCAACCGCCGACCCCCGGCGGCTCGTACTGGTAGACGTCCTCGACGTGATTGGTGTCCTGCGGGACGAGCCCGTCGGCGGCGTTGAAGAACATGCGCCCGCTGTCGGAGAGGTAGCGCGACTGGTAGAGCGCGACTTCGTGCGAGGGCCCGAGTGTCCAGCCGGGGATCGACCCCGCCAGCCAGGTTTCCGTCGGCCAGACTTCCCACCACGTCCGCGGGTGATCCACGAGCAACCCCGGGAACTGCCGCATGTCGCCCACGCCCCGCGGACGTGCTCCCGTCGGGTTGCAGGAGACGCACCGCACGGTGCCGCTGTCCGCGTCGAACAGGAACACCTCCTCGTCCGGTTCCCCGCCGCGCGCGTCGTGGTTGTCGTACCCGGTCAGGCTGCGCCGGGACATGAACGTGAACCAGTCACCGTTCGGCGAGCTGCGGGCCGTGAGGTTGCCCAGCACGGCCAGGTTGCCGAGACCGGCCCAATCGGGCCTGTCCGCGCTGGAGAGCACTGTCACCAAGCTCAGATGTTTGGCGTCCGTGTCGTACACGTACAGGTTGCACGGCGCTTCGTGGCTGCTGGTTTCGCATTCGCCGGGCACGGCGTGTTCGCCCTGCGCATTGGGGGCGTTCGTCAGCACGCCGTTCGCCGCGAAGTACACGTGGCCCCCGGCGGCATCGATCGCCGAGACCCTGCCCCTCACGTCGGCGGCTTCGCCGGCGTTCGGGTCGGCCGTCAGGTCAGAGAGCGAGCAGGACAGTGCACCTTCACCGTCCGCCACGACTTCGCACATGTACAGGTCGGGCAGGCCGTCCTGCGCGCTCGCATCAGGTGTCAGCTTGGCCGTGTCGGTGAAGAACACCCGCGTGCCATCGTCGTTGGCCGCCTGGAACGCCGGAACGCCGGTGCCGGCGGGTGCACCCGGCTGGCGCACGTCCAACTGCAGCGTCTGTTTGCGCACGAGGTCACGCATGTACAGGTGCGCAGGCGGCCCGCTTTCGAATACGACCCGGCTGCCGTCGTTGGAGATGGCGCCGCGCATGTCCAGGTTGTTGCGCCCTACCGACACGCCCTGTTTCGCTTCGACAGCCGGTTCGCCGCCCGGCAGCACGCTCACCAGCTGCAGGGTCCCGCCAGAGAGCTCGTAGAGGCTTCGCGTTTCCGTGGGAAGGAAGGATTCGCTGAAGCCGGGCGCGAGCACTTGCGGAGATGCGACCACGACGTGGCTCAGGTCGGGCGTTGCCGCGCGGAATTCGACGCCGCCCGTCCAAGCACCGCTTTTACCAAAGCCTTCTTTCGCTTCTTCGCCTCCGAATTTGGTGCCCGCCGGTACATTTGCGGCGGTTAGTAGAGGGACGAATTCGCCGCTTGCTTCGCGCAGGTAGGGCGTGCGTTCGGTCGTGTTCGGCGACAGCGGCGTCGCCCCCTCGGGTTCGACGAGGCTCGAGCTGAGGCTCGCGGCGAAGAACTTGTACTCCGACGGGAAGCCGGGGTGGATTTTCGAGATTTCTTCGTGCGGAGTGGTGATGTCCTGTGTACTCCAGCCGCTTGCGTCACGGCGGGCGAGCAACTGCGTGTCGTGGGGACTCCTCACCCCGGCCGGTTCTCCGTTGATCGGACCGAGTGCCACGTAGGAGAAGGCGCCGCCGGCGGCCGCAGCCTGGATCAGCCCCCCTTCTTCGGTTATCGGTTCCAGCGGCGAGCCGTGCTTGTTCGGCGGAGAGACCATTTCCCAGGCACGCCCATCCGGCAGCGTCGAAGACGGGCCCTGCGTCGTGAAGGTCTGATCGGCGCTTTCGACGACGCCGAGTTCGTTGTGCGCGACCACTCGGTAGTGGTAGGTCGTCGAGGGCAAGAGCCCCTGGATCGGTTCGCTGACGGCGACATCGACGACACCGGAGCCAAGACTGCCGTCGGGGACGGGCACGCTCGTGCCGTATGCAGCGCTCGTGCCGTAATCGAAGCGGTATTCGCTCGGCAGCCCGTGCGGGTTCAGCTCGGCTTGAAGCTGCGCGCTTGTGGCGTTCACTTCCGTGATCGCCGCTGCATCGATCGATACGGGTGGCAGCGTCGTGAACGTCTGATCCGCGCCTTCGGCCGTATTGGTGCCATCGGTGGCTACGGCGCGGAAATGGTACACCGCGCCCGGCAGCAGGCCTGTGACCGTCGTGCACACATGCTGGTCGGTGAACGACCCACCGCCGCTGAGTTCTTCTTCGGAGGTGCTCTGGCCGTATGCCGCCGTCGGGCCATAGTCGAAGTAGTAGTGGGCCAGCGCCGCCCCCTGGGGGTTGATCGTCGCACAGAGCGTGGCGCCGGTCGTCTGAAGTTCGCCTGCGGACTCGCGGCCGGCCAACACGAGCGGGCCGGGCGTCGGGAGCGGGGCGATCCTGACCGTACCCGGGGTAAGTACGTAGAGAGCTTTCAGGGCGACGCTGTAGGCGATGCCTCGCCCGCCGTCTTGAGTCACAGTGCCGGCATCGAAGCTGGCTGTCTGTTTGCCCGTCGGATCGAAGATGAAGAGGTGATGTTCTGAAGCGCGCCGGTCGTTGACGAACAGTTCATCGGCTGGACCGACCGCGATCGCCCGGGCTATCGTTGCTTCATCGCGTGCGGCGCCGAGTTCCGTCCCCGTGCTGTCGTACTTGCGCACGCCCAGCTTTTTGCTGCTGCTCACGTAGATGTCTTTGCTGGAGTCAACCGCGAGGCCTTCAATGAGCCCGGCGCCGGGCAGGGCGATTTCTCCCGTCACCGCGCCGGCTTCGCTGAACAGCTGCACGCGGTTTTCATCGCCGACGTAGACCGTCCCTGTCGCGTCGATCGCGATCGATTGCCCCGTGAGCCCTGTGAATTCGCCGGACGCTTTCCCCTGCACTCCCGCCTGGCAGGTTTCGCCGGAGAAGCAGACGTTGCCTTTCGTCGTGACGTTGACTTTGCCTCCGAACATCGCGACGAATTCGCCTTCGGGGCCGAACTTCTGGACTCGGCGGTTGCTGGTGTCGACTACATAGACATCTCCGTGCGAAGGGCTGAGCAGATCGTTATCTACCGCGTTGCCTTCGGCGCGCGTGAACTGGCCCGTGCCGGAGCCTTCGAACGGTGCTCCTGTGCCGCCGAAGCATGTCAGCGTGCATTGTTGAAGCGCATTGGTGGCGCCGTCGGCGACGCCCCATCCCCACGCCAGCAGAAAGGCACCTTCGCCCTGGAACTTGTCGATCCGGTTGTTGTTCCGGTCGGTCACGTACACGTCCCCGGTTTCCTGATCGACCGCGGCACCGGCCGGCTCGTGCGAGATCTGCCCCGCACTCGACCCTTCCACGCCGAAGCTCGCGGGCGCAGCGTCTGCGAGTGCTGTTGACAAGGCCAGCATCGAGCCGATCGCAACCAGGCCAGCGGCCACCCGGCCGCAGACCGAGCTCACCCAGCTGCTCTTTCCGCTCATCTCTCCTGATTCCCCTCTGCTCTCTGCCAACGCCCTGGTACCTACAGCGCAGCCCGCGACGATATTGCTGGGCCTCCAGTGTCCACAAGGCACGTTTCTGACTGTCCATCCTCCAGTAGACATGCCCCCGGCCCTGTCGCTAGGGGCTACATGCACGATCGTCGCCCCTGCGTGCGGTGTCCGCGCGGCAATTGGAAACGATCGCCGGAAATGCTTGACGTCAACCGCTTTCCATGTGTTTACTGCGCCGCGAGCGTCTAGTCGAGGCAAGTCGAGACGTCTCACCTCAAGCCATCATCCGACGAGTGCTCAGCAATCACTTCTTGTGACTGCCGGCCCGCGTCGGTCAACGACAACAAAAAAAGGAGCAGCGCTTCATGCGTATTTTCAAGCTCATCGGCGTTCTGGTCTGCGCCCTCGCAGTTAGCGCCATTGCAGTGACAACCGCTTCGGCGAGCGTCTTACCGGGCGTAGCCGGTACCTCAATCAAAGGCGAAAGTGGAAAAGCCACGCTGCAGGTCAAAGGCGGCGCCTCGATCACGTGTCCCAAATCGACGGCGTCGGGTGAAATCCTCAGCACGTCTGAATCCTTAGCAACCATCAACTTCGGGCCTAAATGCACGACCGCCGGTCTGCCCGTCAACTCGTTAGGTGATGCAACAGGGGTCATCTTAGTGCACGTCGAGGTCAAAGAATGCCCGTCGAACGCGGCACTTCTCGCGCTCACAGTGTTACCTCTGCACCTCGAAGTTCCGTCCACTAAATTATTACTTTCGATTGTGGGCACCGCGCTCGGCTCGGTCACGGCGAACGTGAAACAGAGCACCTTCGCTCTGACCGTTGCACAAAAAGAAGGCAAAAACGAAATCGAAACATGCGGTAAAGAAAAACTCGTCCTCGAAACCTCCACGGACGGCGGCGCATTCGTTCAGTCCGGTGAGGAAGCCGCAGGCGCCTCGCTGACGTTCGGCGCAGAAGAGGAATTCATGTAGGACTCCGCACTCGCGGAAAGGCATCACCGGCGCCGGGGGCAGCAACGCCCCCGGCGCCACTATCGCCAAACAGAGACAAACCCGACCATCCCATCCGGCTACCGGCCTCATCACTCACCATGCACCTACACCCCTCTCTCACACCATGCTGAAGATCTCTCGCATATCACTTGCCTGCGTGATGGCCCTGTTCGTGCTGCTTGGTGCGACGGGCTGCGGCAACAAGGCCGGCGTCGCCCAGAGCGACGCAAGCCTCACGCACATCCAGGGCAGCTCGGAATCGATCAGCAAAGGCATGCTCGATCACTGGATGCGTGCCATGGCCGGTGGCGACTTCCGCGCGATCATCGGCACCAAAGGCCCGAAGGACCTCGTGGCCGAGCCGGCCGACTACCCCGGATGCGTCTCTGCAGCCGAGAAGATCGTGCCCCGATCTTTCACGGGAAAGCCAAAGCTGAGCGATCAGCAGATCATGTTCAAGTGCCACCAGCTCTACAGCGCGATAAAGGAACAGGCGATCAGCTTCTTGATCTCCGTGCAGTGGACGGTGATCGAAGGCGCCGAACAGGGACTGAGGGTCTCCGGTACCGAGCTCCAGCGCGAATTCGCACGCTACCGCAAGCATGTCTACCCGACGGAAGCCGACCTCAGCAGATATCTGGCCGAACGTGGCTGGGTGCGCTCGGACATCCTCTATCAGCTCAAACGCAACATCCTCGTGACCGCGATCCTGCCCAAATTCGAGGCCAGGGTCAAGAACGCGGGAGGCGGCGAAAAGGTCTATGCGAAGCTCGCCTTAGAACGCTACAAAGCGCTGATCGCCAGGACCAGGTGCCAACCGGGCTACATAGCGCCCAACTGCTCTGAGTACCGCGAACCGTCGAGCGTCGCTCCCAGCCCGAATGCGATCCTCGAGGCGCTCGTCAAGGGGCGGGCGTCGTAGCGTTGAGCGCCGGCTGGGCGCGATCCGTCCTTTGACGACGGAGGTCTGGACGACGCGCGAGCGCCTCCCGAACGTGCCCGAGCTACGGCGAGGGCACAATCGTCGCCCCCGCGACAAACGGAAACGATCGCGGTGAACGCTTGCGTCAACTGTCCCCGAGGTGGATACTGCGCCGCGAGCGTCTCGCGAAAGCAATGCGAGGCGTCTTTACCTCAAGTCACTACCGACGAGTGCTCAGCGATCACCTCTTGTGGTGACTATCGGCACACGCGGTCAACGACGACAAAAGGAGCAGTGCTTCATGCGTATCTTCAAGCTCATCGGCGTTCTGGTCTGCGCCCTCGCAGTTAGCGCCATTGCAGTGACAACCGCCTCGGCGAGCGTCTTACCGGGCGTAGCCAAAACCTCAATCACCGGAGAAAGCGGAAAAGCCACGCTGCAGGTCAAAGGCGGCGCATCGATTACGTGTCCCAAATCGACGGCGTCGGGTGAAATCCTCAGTACGTCTGAATCCTTAGTGACTATCAGCTTCGGTCCGAAATGCACGACCGCCGGTCTGCCCGTCAACTCGTTAGGTGATGCAGCAGGGGTCATCTTAGTGCACGCCGAGGTCAAAGAATGCGCGTCGAGTGCCGGTATTCTGAAGCTCCAGGTATTACCTCTGCACCTCGAAGTTCCGTCCACCAAATTATTACTGACGATTGTGGGCACCACGCTTGGCGCAGTCATAGCGGCAGTAAAGCAGCTTAAATTCACTCTGACCGTTGCGCAAAAAGAAGGCAAAAACGAACTCGAAACATGCGGTAAAGAAAAACTCATCCTCGAAACCTCCACGGACGGCGGCGCATTCGTCCAGTCCGGTGAGGAAGCCGCAGGCGCCTCGCTGACATTCGGCGCAGAAGAGGAATTCATGTAGGACTCCGCACTCGCGGAACAGGCATCACCGGCGCCGGGGCAGCAACGCCCCCGGCGCCACCTCTGAGTACCGCGAACCGTCGAGTGTCGCTCCCAGCCCCAATGCGATCCTCGAGGCGCTCGTCAAGGGGCGGGCGTCGTAGCGGGAGGTCCCGAGCACACGCATCTCCTGCCCGTCTGCGGACCAGACGGGCCGGACGCGCGAGAGGACACTCGCCCTCACGGTGCACCGGACAGCCCGCGGTGAGGCTCATCGGAGGCCATAGGACAGGTAGTGGGCCGGCTCGGGACTTTTTCACCTCAAGCCATTACCAACGAGTGCTCAGCGGTCGTCTCTTGTGGCGACCGCCGGCACACGGCGGTCAACAACAACAAAAGGAGCAGCGTTTCATGCGTATCTTCAAGCTCATCGGCGTTCTCGTCTGCGCCCTTGCGGTTAGCGCCATCGCGGTGATAACCGCTTCGGCGAGCACCTTACCCGGGGTAGCCAAAACCTCAATCACCGGCAGCAGCGAAAAAGCCACACTGCAGGTCAAAGGCGGCGCGTCGATCACGTGCCCGAAATCCACCCTGACCGGCGAAGTCCTCAGCACCTCCGAAAGCTTAGCGGTCATCGCATACAGCGGCTGCACGACCGCCGGCCTACCCTTCAACTCATTAGGCGACGCATCGGGGGTCATCTTAGTACACGTCGAGATCAAGGAATGCCCGTCAAATGCGGCAATTCTGGAGCTCAAAGCATTACCTATTCACCTCGAAGTTCCGGCTACCAAATTATTACTTGCGATCGAAGGTACCGCGCTAGCGACAGTCCAAGCAAACGTCAAACAGCCGACTTACCCCCTGACGATAACCCAAAAAGAAGGCAAACAGACCGTCGAAACGTGTAGTAAAGAAAAACTGATCCTTTCAACGTCCACTGACGGTGGAGCTTTCATCCAGTCCGGTTTGGAAACCAAAAACGCCTCGTTGACGTTCGGCGCAGACGAGGAATTCATGTAGGGCTCCGCACCTGCCGAATGACATCGGCGGCGCCGGGGGCAGCAATGTCCCCGGCGCCGACTCCTTGCCACGCGACCGAACTGATCCGACCGTCGATCCTCGAGGCCTGGTCAGGGGGCGGGCGCAGTGATCGCGACTTCCCTAAGCGCTCGGACCACGCGCAATACGTCCCCGTCGCCCATCTGCGGATGGAAGGGCAGCGCCAAGGCGCGTGCGGCGACACCCTCACAGCTGGGGTACTCACCATCGCTGTGACCGAATCGGTCGCGATAGAAGCTCATCAGGTGTATCGCCGGTAGGTAGGGCTTGCTCTGTATTCCCAAGTCGGCCAGCGACGCGATCGTGGCGTTCCGGTCGACGCCGGGCGGCAGCTGGATCACGAACACGAACCAGCCGCGTACATCGCCGCCCACATCGGGGCAGGGCAATGAGAGGCCCTCGATCGCCGCCAATGCCTCTCGATAGAGGCCTGCGACGCGTGCTCGTTCGGCGAGCATCTGCTCGAGCCGCCCGAGCTGGGCGATCCCCAGCGCGCAGGCGATCTCCGACAGCCGGTAGTTGAAGCCGAGGCGGTCGTGATCGAGCCAGCCCATGTCGGGCGCGCGCCCTTGGTTGCGCTCGGAGTCGATCCGCTCCTTCATCGCCGCCTCGCCGAGCGTGATCATCCCGCCCTCCCCCGTCGTCATCTGCTTGTTCGCGTAGAAGCCGAAGACGGCAGGGTTGCCGCGACCTCCGACAGCCGGCCCATCAGAGTGCCTGGCCCCCAGTGCCTCACACGCGTCCTCGACTATTGCCATCCCATGCTTCTGCGCGATCCGCTCGAATGCCGGCATGTCGGCGGGGTAGCCGAAGATGTGCACCGGCAGGATCGCCTTCGTGCGCGGTGTGATCGCCGCCTCCGCCGCCGCAGGGTCGAGGTTGAGCGTGACGGGGTCGATGTCCGCGAACACGGGCGTCGCGCCGCAGTAGATGATCGCGTTGGCCGAGGCGACGAACGAGAACGGGCTCGTGATCACCTCATCGCCCGCCTCTACGCCGGCCGCCCGCAGCGCCAGGTGAAGCCCCGCAGTGCCGCTCGAGACCGCGCTTGCATGATGCGCACCCACGCGCCCGGCGAACAGCCGCTCGAACTCGCCGAGCTTCGGCCCGAGCGAGAGCTGCCCGGAGCGCAGCACCTCGATAACCGCCTGCTCCTCCGCCTCGCCAAGCACCGGCTTGGCGAGCGGGATGAACTCCTCGGCCACTAAGCCTCTCGCGTGCTCGCCTCGGCCGGGCGGCGCCCGGGCTGCATGCCGTACTCGAGCGAGTCCACGAGCGCATCCCAGGAGGCCGCGATCACGTTCTCGGAGACGCCGATCGTACCCCACGTGTCGTGACCGTCTGATGCGTCGATCAGCACGCGCGTGACCGCACCCGTGCCCTTCGTCTCGTTGAGTATCCGCACCTTGAAGTTGACCAGGTCGATCTCGCGCAGGTGCGGGTGGAATTCGCCGATCGCGTCACGCAGGGCCGCGTCGAGCGCGTGCACCGGACCGTTGCCCTCGGCCGTGCGCACGAAGCGCTCGCCTTTGACCCAGCCCTTGATCGTCGCCTCGGTGATCACCTTGCCGTCGGTTCGCTTCTCGACGAGCACGCGCCAGGACTCCAAGCGAAACAGCGGCTCGTACGCCCCCGCTTCCTTGCGCATCAATAGCTCGAACGAGCCGTCGGCAGCCTCGAACTGGAAGCCCTCATGCTCGAGCTCCTTGACGCGCTCGACGACGCGCTGCGCGAACGCATCGCCGGCCTCGCCCTCAGGTGCGTGCACGCCCGCTTCGGCCGCCTTCTCGGCGACCGTCCCCTTGCCCGAGAGCTCTGAGATCAACACGTCGCGGCCGTTGCCGACGAGCTCCGGGTCGACGTGCTCGAACGTCTCCGCCGATGCGCGCACGCCGGCTGCGTGCATGCCGGCCTTGTGCGCGAACGCGTGCTTGCCGACGTATGGTTGCGCCGGGTTCGGCGCGCGGTTGAGCAGCTCGTCGATGAAGTGCGCCGTCTCCGTCAGCCGCGCGAGGCGCTCTGGCGCGAGTAGCTTGACGCCCATCTTCAGCTGCAGGTCGGCGATGATCGTGATCAGGTTCGCGTTGCCTGTGCGCTCGCCGATGCCGTTGACCGTGCCCTGCACTTGTGTCGCGCCCGCTTCGACGGCGATCAACGTGTTCGCGACGGCGCAGCCCGAGTCGTCGTGGCAGTGGATTCCGAGTTCGACGCCCGGCACCGCTTCGCGCACGACGGCCAGAGCGGTGCGCACCTGCGGCGGCAGCGAGCCGCCGTTCGTGTCGCACAGCACGAGGCGCTCTGCCCCGGCATCGCTCGCAGCACGCAGGCAGTCCAGGGCGAAGCCCGGGTCTTCGGCGAAGCCGTCGAAGAAGTGCTCTGCATCGAACAACGCGCGCTTGCCCTGTTCGACGAGGAAAGCAATCGAATCTTCAATCATCGAAAGATTTTCCTCGCGCGAGACGCGCACGACCTTCTCTACGTGCAGAAGCGAGGACTTGCCGACGAGCGTGCAGATCGGCACGAACGAGTCCGCGAGCACACGCAGGCCCTCGTCGTCCTCCGCTGCGATCTCGCGCCGGCGCGTCATCCCGAAGGCGACGATCTCCGCGTGCTCGAGTTGCTCCTCGGCCAGCAGCTCGAACAGCTCCTGCTCCTTCGGGTTCGACGCCGGGAAGCCCGCCTCGATCATGTCGACGCCGAGCGCATCGAGCGCGCGCACGACGCGCAGCTTCTCCTCGGCCGTGAGGGTCAAGCCGCCACCGCCCATGCCGTCGCGCAGGGTCGCGTCGTATAGCTGTATTCGGGCCACCGTTGGCCCTACGCGGGCGTCTGCGTGCTCGGAGCAGGCGCCTCGCCCGCGGGCGTCTCGAGGTCCGTAGGCGAGACGACGTCGAGCCACTCGCGGTAGCGCTCCGAGCGACCGTGGATCGCGTCGTCGAACGCCGCCTGGATCACGCGCGTGATCTCGCCCGGCTCGCCCGTGCCGACCGTCTGGTCGTCGACTTCGCGCACCGGCACGATCTCTGCGGCCGTGCCCGAGAGGAAGACCTCGTCGGCGAGGTACATCTCCCCGCGCGCGATGTCGCGCTCGACGACTGAGTAGCCGAGGTCCGATGCGAGCTGCATGATCGAGCGGCGCGTGATCCCGTCGAGGATCGAGTTGCTCTGCCCCGGCGTCGCGATCACCCCATCGCGCACGACGTAGACGTTCTCGCCGGTGCCCTCGCAGACGTAGCCATGGTCGTCGAGCAGGATCGCCTCGTCGTAGCCCGACTTGACCGCCTCGACCTTCGCGAGCACACTGTTGAGGTACTGCCCCGACGCCTTCGCGTGCGGGATCAACGAATCCGGGCTGATCCGCCGCCAGGAGGAGACCTTCGCGCGCACGCCCTTGCGCGCGCCCTCCTCGCCGAGATACACCCCCCACTCCCAGCAGGCGATCGTCACATCGACACACGAGTCCAGCGGGTTCAGCCCCATCGAGCCATAGCCGCGATAGGCGATCGGGCGGATGTAGCACGAGCGCAGGCCGTTGCGCGCAACCAGCTCGAGCGTCGCCGCGCGCAGCTGCTCGGCTGAGAACGGGATCTCCATGTAGTAGAGCTCAGCCGAGCGGAACAGACGGTTGACGTGCTCCTGGTTGCGGAACACGGCCGGGCCGAGCTCGGTGTCGTAGCAGCGCACGCCCTCGAACACGCCCGTGCCGTAGTGCAGCCCGTGCGTCAGAACGTGGACCTTGGCGTCCTCCCATGCGACGAACTCTCCATTCATCCATATGAGGTCGGTCGGGTCCACTTTCATCGGTCTCCTATTCGAGATTCGCGAGCACTGCCTCGGTCGCCTGCGCCGTTCCCGCCGAACCTCCCAGATCGGGGGTGCGCAGACCAGCATCCAGCGCCCCTTCAACGGCCGATTCTACAGCCGCTGCCTCGCTTTCCAAGCCAAGCCCGTGACGAAGCATCATCGCAGCCGAAAGGAACATGGCGAGCGGATTGGCGATCCCCAGCCCGGCGATGTCCGGTGCGGAGCCATGCACGGGCTCGAACAGCCCTGGACCCTCGCCCCCGAGCGACGCGCTCGGCAGCATCCCGATCGAGCCGGTCAGCATCGCGGCCTCGTCGGAGAGGATGTCCCCGAACATGTTCTCCGTGAGGATCGTGTCGAAATGGCGCGGCGAGGAGACGAGCTGCATGGCCGCATTGTCGACGAGCACGTGCTCGAGCTCGATGTGGGGAAACTCACGCGAGTGCAGCTCTGAGACGACCTGGCGCCACAGGCGCGAGGTCTCGAGCACGTTGGCCTTGTCGACGCTCGAGACCTTCGCGCGCGCTGCGCCGAACGCAGTGCGCGCGATTCGCTCGATCTCCTCGGTCGTGTAGACGCAGGCGTCGGAGGCGGAGGTCTCCGTGCGGGTCTTCGCGCCGAAGTAGATCCCACCCGTGAGCTCGCGCACGACGAGCAGGTCGACGCCTTCGATCCGCTCGCGCCGCAGCGGCGAGGAGTCATACAGCGCCGACAGCGGCTTGACGGGGCGCAGGTTGGCATATAGCCCGAGTCCCTTGCGCAGGCCGAGCAGACCCTGCTCGGGGCGTGGCTTCGCTGGGTCGGTCGTGTCCCACTTGGGTCCACCAACGGCCGCGAGCAGCACGGCGTCGGCCTTACGACAGGCGTCGAGCACCTCGTCCGTCAGCGCCGTGCCGTGGGCATCGATCGAGGCGCCACCGAACACGTGCTCCTCGAACTCGAACTCGCCGAGCCGACTCAGCAACTCGAGCGTCGGCGTCATGATCTCCGGCCCTATGCCGTCGCCGGGCAGCGTGACGATTAGAGAAGCCATGGTCGCCCGCGGGAGGATACAGTCGTCCGGGGCCCGCGCCACGCGTGGCACAGAGCTCGGATGGCTCCCTACCTAGGAGTAGTA
Organism: uncultured Solirubrobacteraceae bacterium; assembly: GCA_963717665.1. Lineage (GTDB taxonomy): Bacteria > Actinomycetota > Thermoleophilia > Solirubrobacterales > Solirubrobacteraceae > Palsa-744. Next base: position 389,593 of record OY970348.1, on the reverse strand, counting down.
GCGCCCGGCTACGAGCAGCAGGCTGAAGACATCGTGCGCGAAGAACAGCACGATCAGCAGCGCGCCGACTGACGGACCCCAGCGGCGTCCGGCGGCGCGCGCCGCCAACGCGAGCACTGCGGCGAACAGCGGCAGCAGCGGCAGCAGGTAGCGAGCCTCGGCGAACGCCGCCATCACTGCCGGGAACGACGTGTAGGAGGCGACCCCGATGGTGACCATCAGCCCGACGGCCATCACCAGATAGGCGAGGCCCTCGCTGAGCCGCGGCCGCAATGCCCTTCTTCTCGAGATCAGCGCGCGCACGAACAGCGCCACTACCGCCGCGAGCGGCACGAGCGCGGCGTTGTAGACCCAGGCGGGGAACGCCGTGTCGAGCCAGCCGAACAGCCCGACGTAGCCGTTGAACCACAGCTGCTGCGTCGTGAAGAAACCCGGGAAGTAGTTGCTCGTACCCGGCGGGCGCGGCAGGAACAGCTGCCAGATGTAGCTGAGCTCCCCCAGCGAGAAGTGCGCGTTGTTGAAGACCACCGAGATGAGCCCGAACGTCGGGTGCCCCGAGGCGACGTTGACGATGCCGTACAGCAAGATCGGCGACACCGCGACAGCCACGGCGACTGCGAGGCTGCGCCACACCGCCGCCCCCGGCGTCCGGCGTGCGCGCACGCCCATCAGGACCAGTGCGAGCATCGCGCCGGGCACGAGCCCGACGAAGTTCAGCTTCGTCAGCGAGCCCGCCACGATCGTCACCCCGATCAGCGAAGCCAAGCCAAGCGTCAGGCCCCGTCTGAAGCCGCGCGCGAGCAGATAGAAGAGCGCAGCCGAGACCGCGAGCAGCAGCGCATCCGGGTTCACGGCGCCCGAGATGAACCCGAGCAGCGGCGTCAGGGCGCCAGCCAGCCCGCCGGCCGTCCACGCCCACGGCTCGCCGGGCAGCGCCTCGCGCACGAACAGGAAGATGAACAGCGCGGTGAAGCCGGCCATCAGCGCTGACAGCAGCCGCATCAGTTGCAGCCTCGTCAGGGCGTTGTTCGCGAAGCTGTACGGGACCGCCTCCAACGCGTAGTAGAGCGGCGGCTGGGCGGTGGCCACTCCGGCCGCGAAGCTGCCCTTCGCCTGCGGGCTCGCGCGAAGCTGAGCCAGCGTGCGGTCGAGGCTTTCCTGCGCCGCACTCGTGGAGATCGTGCGATGCCTCGGCTGCTGACGGACGTTCGGGTAGCCGAGCTGGTCCATCACCTCGGACAGTTCGACGTTCGTTCCGTACGCGCCCACGCGTGAGCGCGGGAAGCTCGCCGTTTCGGCGAGCTGCTTGACGTAGGCGTAGTGATTCGGCTCGTCCGGCACCTGGAAGGCCGGCGTCACGATCGACCAGCAGACCGCGTTCATGATCGCCACGGCCGCGCAGATCCAGGCAACCCTGGGGACGCGACGCAGCAGCCTGCGCAGCTGCAACCAAGCGTCCTCAGTCCGCGCCGGCCGCTCGCGGACCGTCGCTTTGCGCGCACGCTGCTGCCGCGTCGCGCGCGCGCGACGCTCGAACGCCCTGCTGCCGACGCCACGGCCCTCTGGCTTGGTCGGCCTGCGCTTTTGGGGCGGGCGACTCTGGCTCACTCCAACCTCCCCGCGACCGCGACGGTGCCGGCGATCGCAAGCACGAGGACGAAGGCGAAGGCCGGCGCCCAAGCGCCGCTCGGCACACGGCCGAGGCCCAGATGTCGCGCGATCTGAGGGGCGCGAGAGAGCCAGCTGCGCGACCCGCTGTGCAGGTATTCGATCGTGATCGCGCCTTCCAGCGGTTTCCCGTTCAGCGTCGTCGCCGGCGCCCCCTTGCGGGGGTTCCCCCGTGCGACGACTTCTTCGTACTTCGGCGTGACGGTGAAACAGACCGTCGCGATCGTGTCGCGAGGCACAGCCCGGTTCAGGGGAATCGTCACGCTCCTGCTCGTCCACCCAGAGCCGCGGCGACCATGCGCGATCTCGCGACCCTCAGCGGTCAGCTCGACCGAGATGGCCGGGCCGGAGAAGGAGCTGATCCAGACGGCCAGCGAAGTCGTGCCGCGCGGCACCAGTTCACGTGCCTGGCAGAGCCTCGCGTGCGAGGTCACGCCGGCGACGACGTTTTCCGGGCTGAGGCCGTTGGCGCGTGCGACGGTGTCGGGGTGCCCGAGCGACACGACCCCGACGCCGAGGACGACCAGCACGAGCCCGCCCAGCAGCGTGACGTGAGCGCGGCGCATCAGGCCCGGCGCAGCCCGATCATGCTGAGCAGGAACGAGCAGAAGAGGACCTGCGCGCCGAGCACGACGAGCGTCGCGCCGGAGATCGCCAGGCGCTCCTGCGCGAGGCTGCCGAGACCGCGACCGAGCCAGTCGACGAAGACGACGGCGAACACGGCGAACCCGACGAGCGCCACGAACGCCCCGAGTAGCAGCCCGTGCTCCAGTCGCGCGCGACGGCGCACGCGCTCGAACCACGGGTCCTCAAAGCCCATGAAGGAGCTCGCGAAGGCCTGCCCGCAGAGGCCGAGGCCGACGATCTGCGCGCCGAGCGTCAGCAGCAGCGAGCCGCCGATCAGCGTGTGCAGGTCCCAGGTACGCCCGAACACGCTGAGGTGGACGAGCACCGACAGCGACAGGACGCCGCCGAGCAGGACCATCACGAGGCCAGGCAGGATGAACAGGTGCCGGGGCGAGTGCAAGAGCAGATAGCGCAGATGCCGCCAGCCGTCGCGGAAGCTCGACAGCTTCGATTCACCCTCCCGCGGGTAGTAGACGATCGGCAGCTCCTCGATCACGAGCTTCGAGCGAGCGGCGCTGACGAGCATCTCGGAGGCGAACTCCATCCCAGTCGTGCGCAGTTCGAGCGTCTCGAGGCACTCGCGACGAACGCCGCGCATGCCGCAGTGCGCGTCGTTGACCCCGGCGTGGAAGAGGTAGTTCAACAGGCCCGAGAGCAGCGGGTTGCCGATGTAGCGGTGATGCCACGGCATCGCGCCGGACTCGATGTTGCGCATGCGATCGCCGAGCACCATGTCCGCCCCCGCTTCGAGCCCCGCCAGGAAGCGCGGGATCTCGGCGAAGTCGTACGTCAGGTCCGCGTCGGCCATCACGATGAACTCCCCCCGCGAAGCGGCGAACCCGGCACGATAGGCGCTCCCGTACCCGCGCAACGGTTCGAGCACGACCCGCGCGCCGGCGCGTTCGGCGACCGCCGCGCTCCCATCTTCGGAGCCGTTGTCGACGACCACGACCTCGCCGTCCAGCCCGTTGCGCTCAAGCGTCCCGAGCGCCGAGCTGACGCACTCCTCGATGCTCTCCGCCTCGTTGAGGCAGGGGATCACGACCGAGATCCTGACCGGCGGCGCCGCCGCAGGTCCCGCATCGGATGCTCGCGTCGTGGCGGACCCCGCGCTGCTCATCGCGCGCTCTTGGGCCGCGCGCCCATGACTAGTGGCCGTCGGCTTGGTTCGAATTCATGGAACGCGGTCTACCAGGCCGTCGAGCAGCCGGTGCGGCGTTCGGCGCTGCGCCCGCGCAAGTGCGGTTAATTCACTGCAGCTGTTTCCGATTTGACTGCCATTTACCCAGGCCGATCATCCTGGGCTCGCATGCCCAGGCTCTTCCTCATCCCCGCGTGCCAGCGCTACAGCGAGGTCGTCTTCACCGCAACCCAGCCGCGCCCGCGGTCGTGCTCGGACTCGTAGTCGGAGATCTCCGCCGACTGCTCGAGCGTCAGCGCGATGTCGTCGAGCCCATTGAGCAGCCGGTGGCGGATCTCGTGGTCGATCTCGAAGGCCGCTTGGCGACCCTCGAAACGAACCTCCTGCTCGAGCAGATCGACATCTCCGCTCCCCGCGCGCGCGAGCGCGCGGCAATCCTCATCACTCAGGACGACAGGCAGCAGGCCGATCTTCGTGCAGTTCGAGTAGAAGATGTCGGCGAAGCTCGGGGCGACGATCGTCTGGAAGCCGTAGTCCTGAAGCCCCCACGGCGCGTGCTCGCGCGAGGAGCCGCAGCCGAAGTTCTCACCGGCGACGAGAATCGGGTTGGCCGGCAGGTCCCATCCCGGCTGCTTCGCCCAGTCGTAGAAGAGGAACTCGCCGAAGCCCGTGCGCTCGACGCGCTTGAGGAACTGCTTCGGCATGATCTGGTCCGTGTCGACATCGGCGCGGTCGAGATGGCTGACGGGTCCTGAGATGACGCTGATGGGGTCCATGAAGATGCTCTCCTAGTTCCAATCGCGGATGTCGACGAAGTGGCCCTCGATCGCCGCTGCTGCTGCCATCTGCGGGGAGACTAGGTGCGTGCGCCCGCCACGCCCCTGACGACCCTCGAAGTTGCGATTCGAGGTCGAGGCGCAGCGCTCGCCCGGCTGCAGGATGTCTGGGTTCATCCCCAGGCACATCGAGCAGCCTGCTACGCGCCAGTCGAAGCCGGCCGCGCGGAATATCTCGTGCAGGCCCTCCGCTTCGGCCTGTTTCATCACCTGCTGGGAGCCGGGGACGACCATCGCATCGACGCCGTCGGCGACCTTGCGCCCCTGCACGAGCTCTGCCGCGGCGCGCAGGTCGCCGATCCGCGAGTTCGTGCACGAGCCGATGAACACGCGGTCGAGTGAGATCTGCTCGATCGGCGTGCCGGGCTGCAGGTCCATGTAGGTCAGCGCGCGCTCAGTTGCCTCGCGATCGGCCGGACTGTCGAACTCCTCGGGCGCCGGCACCGCCTCGGTCACTGCGCGCACCATCCCGGGGTTCGTGCCCCATGTGACCTGCGGCGAGATCGCACTCGCGTCGATCACGACCTCCTTGTCGAAGGACGCGCCCTCGTCGGTGCTCAGCGCCCGCCAGTGAGCGATCGCCTTCTGCAGCTCCTCGCCCTGCGGCGCGCCGGGGCGGTCGACCTCCGTGAACCAGGCGAACGTCGTCTCATCGGGCGCGATCATCCCCGCGCGCCCGCCACCCTCGATCGTCATGTTGCAGACCGTCATCCGCCCTTCCATCGAGAGCGCCTTGATCGCCGGGCCGGCGTACTCGACGACGTGGCCCGTCATACCGCCGACGCCGAGTTGCCCCAGCGTGGCGAGGATCAGGTCCTTGGCGGTCACACCGAAGCCCAGGTCGCCCTCGTAGCGAATCCGCATCGAGCGCGGCTTGTGCTGGACCATGCACTGCGTCGCCAGCACGTGCTCGACCTCGCTCGTGCCGATGCCGAACGCGAGCGAGCCGAAGGCGCCGTGCGTCGAGGTATGCGAGTCGCCGCAAACGATCGTCATGCCCGGTTGGGTGACGCCGAGCTCAGGCCCGATCACGTGGACTATGCCTTGACGCTCTGAGCCGAGCGAGTAGACGGGCACGCCGACCTCCGCGCAGTTGCGCTCGAGCGTTTCGACCTGCACGCGCGAGAGCTCGTCCTTTATCCGCGCGGCGACGGGCGTGCCGTCGGTCGGCGTGTTGTGGTCGGCCGTCGCGAGCGTGCGGTCCGGGCGGCGGACCGGACGGCCGGCCATGCGCAGGCTGTCGAAAGCCTGCGGGCTCGTCACCTCGTGCACGAGGTGCAGATCGATGTAGAGCAAGCCGTGCGCGACCTCGTGTGTCTCCCAGATCTTGTCGAACAACGTCTGCGGCATCGTGATCGGTCCTTCTGGTCGGTGGTCAGCTGCGTCTCAGCCCGGCGGAGACGACCGCGAGGAACGCGGCCTCCTCCTCGCCTGGGTTCTCGAAGTGGTGGGGCAGGTCGGCGTCGAACGTAACGCAGTCGCCCTCGCTCAGCTCGTGGCGCCGGCCGTCGCAGTAGAGCTCCAGCGACCCACGTTCGACCAGTGCGGTCTCACGACTGCCGGGCTCGTGCATCGGTGGGTCATCGGCGGCGCCCGTCGCTCCGCCCGGCGCGAGCGTGTGGCGCGAGAGCTCAGCGCGCTGGCCCGGCTGGGCCGCGGTGAGCACCTCGAAGCGGTGACCGCGGCGGGCATTGCCGCCACGGCGACGGTCGCCGGCACGCACGATCGTCACCGCTCCACCCTCGTCGAGGCGCAGGAACTGGGAAAGGCGCAGTTCAAGGCCGGCGGCGATGCGCGGCAGCGACCGTGAGTGTCGGGCTCGTCTCGCCCCGCTCTACCTGGGAGAGCATCGGGGCGCTCACGCCACTGCGGGCGGCGAGATCGCGCAGAGAGAGGTCTGCAGCCTCGCGCAGCGCCTTCACGCGCGCGCCGACGGCGCCCGGGGAGACCGCGTTGGCGGAGCCGAGCACCTCTTCGGCGGAAAGTGTCGCCTTCGGCACCATACGCGCGTACGCTATCACAGACGCCCGCATTGTCGCCGTCCGGCCGGCGACCCTAGCCGATCTTTGCGCAGTCCTTGAAGCCGGCCTTGATACCGGCAGCGGTCAGTTCAGCATGCAGCCGTTTTTTTACCTTGCCGATTGCCGTGAACTTCGTTTCGCCCCGCTTTATCGCCGCGCCGAAGTCACCGAGCTCGTTCGCCAACGAGCGCCGGAGGTTGATCATCTTCACCCAGACGGGCACGATTGAGGAAGGCGGCGTCAGCTTGGTCAAGTCTGCCAATGCCTTCCGCTCGGTCGTCTCGTTTTCGACAACCGCCGCCGCGGCGGCGGTTGTCGTTGACTTGGTCTTGAGTTTCGACTTGGCGAGTTGCACGTTGGCCTTGCGGCAGATCGCGTCGGCCGCGGCGATGAACCGCCCCTCGGTCGTGGTCGGGCTGGTCGTGGTCGTCTCACCACTCGAGCTGACAGCGGAGGGCGTGCTCGTGTTTGCGGCTTTCGTGCTCGATGGGTCGGACTTGCCGCCGCACCCCGCGCTCGCGAGGCAAGCCGTCGCCAGGCAGAGCACCGCGCATGCCGAGGCCGAGTTGCTACGAGCAAAGGACATCCGGCGCACTATGGCCAGCCACGTCGGTCCCGGTCAAGCGTCTGGCGAGAATGTCTCTGATGACCCTCGACACGGGAAACAGATCACCACCCGGTTCGTCGTCCATCGAGAGCGAGACCTGCACATCGTCCGTACGACGACCAAGGCGGCAGCCCTGCGGGCGCTCGGATGGCTCGAGTCCGGGCACAGCTTCGCCGGCGTCGTCAAGCGCGTTGCCGTGGGCCAGCCGATCGGCGCGGTCAAAGGCTTATTCCTCGGCCTGACCCCGGAACGGTTCGTGGAGCAGGTGCTCGCGCACGCGATCTTCAAGGCACATCCCCGGGAACTGGTTGGACCCGTGAAGATCTACCTCGGCTACTACGACTTCGAAGTCACGAAGATCCACGCCCCACACCAGGCCACGCTCACAGAAGCCGAACCCGGCCTGCGCAAAGAACTGCCCGAGCTGCTGCGAGCCGAGCATCTCGCGAGCGCCTCGCCGGCGTGCCAGCGAGCGACGGCCAGCGACAGCGCCCGCACATAGGCCCGCGCCGCGGCATCGATGATGTCCGTGGAGACGCCCTGCCCGGCACCGGTGAAACACGGCATGCGCGCGCCCAGTGCAGGCACAGTCGCCGTCGACAAGACGCCTCCGCCCGCTGAGGGCCTTGTGGAACCTTCGTCGAATCAGCAAGCCGGCGGAAGCACGAGGCGTCCGCCGGCCACCGCGACGGCCTGGCCATTCAAGCCGAGTCGGTCACAGTGATCAGGCATCCATGAGTTCAACTTCTTCTTTGAACTGCAGTAAGCCGCTTGTGATGTTTAAACTTAACGCTTCAGGTTTTTTGTTCTCGTTTGTTTCAACTGTGAGGCTCTGAGATTTGACGTTTGCGCCTTCCAGGCAGCTAGTCACGTTCGATACGCCTTTTTTGCCGAGGAACTCGACGTTCCATAATTTGGCTTTGCCGGAAGTTAAGATCGCACCGAGCATGGTACCCGTGATGCTCAATAAAAGCCCCTCGGCAGGTACTTCGACGTGCAACGGTGAGTCGAGTTCGACGGCGATGCCGAAGTTGTCGACTAATGTGCCTGCGCTGTTCTTTGGGTCTAAGCAGACTAAGAATAAGAATTTACCTAAGAGTTCTTCGCCTAGATCGCCTAAGGAGTTGTAGCCGAAGAGAGCTTCGGCTTTGCAGCCTAACCAATGCAGTAGTCCTTCGCCGTGTTTGTCGCTTGAGAACGTGATTATGGTTTCGTCGAGTTTGGTGCACTGGATTTTTGTGCCACTGGCGGTTTCAAGGACCGATACTCCCCCTAAGATGTTGGCCGTCGCCGGTTTGGGTAAGAACCCCTCTTCTGCCGAGGCAGTCGCCGCCGCAAACGCCCCCAGCGCAACAACCGCCAGGAGCGAGAGGCAGACCAGCTTTATTCGCTTCATGATGTTCCTCCATGTGCTTGAGTTAGGCGCGCCGTGGCACTCGGACACGATGAGTGCCGAAGCTGTGTCTTTGGCGGGGGTGAGCCCGAGCAGATGCCATCTGCGCGCCTCCGCAAATGTTGGTTTACGCTTGCAACTCGCGGGCCACCGGTCAAGGCGAGCGGCGGACTACGAAGAGCATGAGCAGCATGCTCTACGCGAGAGGGTCGTTTAAGGGTTGGGCGCGAGTATTTCGATGAATGGATGATCGGGTCGCCAGTGGGAGACGTCCACTCTCGCTATTGCGACCGTCCGCAGGTCGGCGGTCAGATCGAGGGCGCTCACCGGCCGGGGCCGTGACACACCGGCCGCTCAGCCGGGGGCCGTCTCGGGCAGCCCCAATGCCTGATCTGTCCGCGAGCGAGCGACGGCCACCGACAGCGCCCGCACATAAGCCCGCGCCGCGGCATCGATGATGTCCGTGGAGACGCCCTGCCCGGCACCGGTGAACCCGTCGAGCTCGAGCACGATCGAGACCTCGCCGAGCGCGTCCTGACCCTCGGTCACGGCGCCGATCGTGAACTCGCTGAGCTTCGTGGCGATCCCGGTCGCGGCGTTGATCGCCTGGAACACGGCATCGATCGGTCCGTCGCCGGTGAACGAGCCGCTGGCGCTGCCTCCGTCGGGCAAGCTGACGGTCACCTTCGCGAATGGCGAGCGCTCGGAGGAGTCCTGCACGTCGAAGGACTCGAGCGTGTAGCCGCCGATGTCCTCGCTGCGCAGCTCGTCGGTGACGAGCGCCTCCAGGTCCATCGCGGTGACCTGCTTCTTGACGTCGGCGATCTCCTTGAAGCGCTTGAACGCGGTGTTCAGCGCCTGCCCGTCGATCTCGAAGCCCATCTCCTTCAGCGCCTCGCTCAGCGCATGACGCCCGGAGTGCTTGCCCAAGACCAGCGAGTTGCTGTTCAAGCCGACGGTCGTCGCGTCCATGATCTCGTACGTCGTGCGCTCCTTCAGCACGCCGTCCTGGTGGATGCCGGCCTCGTGCGCGAAGGCGTTGCGCCCGACGATCGCCTTGTTCGGCTGCACCTGGTAGCCGGTCAGGCGCGATACGAGGCGGCTCGTACGCGCGATCTCTGTCGTCTCGATTCCCGTCCACAGGCCGAGGCTCGGCTGGCGCGTGCGCAACAGCATCGCGATCTCCTCGAGCGAGGCGTTGCCGGCGCGCTCGCCGATCCCGTTGATCGCACACTCGACCTGACGACAGCCGGCTTCGACGCCGGCCAGCGAGTTGGCGACGGCGATGCCGAGGTCGTCGTGGCAGTGCACTGAGACGGTCGCCTTGCTCAGGTCGGGCAGCAGCCGGTAGAGCTCTTCGAACATCGCCTTGTATTCGCCGGGCAGCGCGTAGCCGACGGTGTCGGGCACGTTGATCGTGGCGGCGCCCTCATCGAGCGCGATCTGGATCACTTCGGCCATGAACTCGACGTCCGAGCGCGAGCCGTCCTCGGGCGAGAACTCGACGTCCTCGCACAGCCCACGCGCCTGCGCGACGGCGGCACGCACCTGCCCCTTGACGTCCTCGCGCGTGGTCTGCAGCTTGTGCTTTATGTGCACGTCGCTTGTCGCCAGGAACGTATGGATGCGTGGGCGCTCTGAATCACGTACGGCGCTCCACGCGGCCTCGATGTCCTGCGCACTGGTACGCGCCAGACCACAGATGACGGGGCCTTCGACCTCCCTGGAGATCGCCTGCACGGACTCGAAGTCGCCGGGCGAGGTGATCGGGAAGCCGGCCTCGATGATGTCCACGCCGAGCCGCGCCAGCTGGTGGGCGATCTCGAGCTTTTCGTTTCTGTTGAGCGAGATCCCGGGCGACTGCTCGCCGTCCCTGAGTGTCGTGTCGAAGATCAGGACGCGCTTGGCCGGATCGCGCTGATCAGCGCCTGCATCCGGCGAGGCGTCGCTCGGGCCTGTGCCGTTACCTGCTGAGGTGCTCATGTCGTTCGTGCTCCTTCTCTAACTCGCTTGTCGTTCCTCTCTGCTGGGTATGCGGCTAGGCGGCCGCCACGCGCTATTCCCCCCGAGGGGGGAGCAGGAGAAGAAGCAGAAGCGAGTTGCGAAACGACATCTCAGGCGGAGGGTAGCACCAGCGCCGCCCAGCGCAACTACGGCACCAGTACGACCTTGCCGACGTTCCTGCGCTCGGTGATCATGCTCTGCGCAGCGCCGGCGTCCTCGAAGCTGAACTCGCCGGCGACGACCGGTTTGACGGTGCCGTCATCGAGCATCTCCTGCAGCGGGGCGATCCACGGTGCCAGCGTGCCGCGATCCTTCCACAGCGTGAGCATGTTCAGCCCGATCACGGCCTTCGATTCGGACATCTGCTTGATCATGTTGAAGCGCGGCATGCGGATCACGGTGCGCAGCGCGGTCACGAGGTTGCGCCGCTGCCCGGAGACGACGGCGGAGGCTCCGAATGCGACGAGCCGCCCACCGGGCCGCAGCAGGTCATATCCCGTGCGAAAGCTCTTGCCGCCGACGGCGTCGAGGATCACGTCGAACTGCGGAAGCCCGCGCTCCCAGCCGGCCTGCGTGTAGTCGACCATGTGGTCGACGCCAAGCTCTTCGCAGCGTGCGTGCTTGCCGGGCGAGGCAGTTCCGTAGACCTCGGCGCCGGTGCGCTTGGCGATCTGCGTCGCGGCGATGCCAACGCCGCCACCGGCCGAGTGCACGAGCACACGCTCGCCTGCCTGCAGCGAGCCGAAGCCGATCAGCCCGGCCCAGGCGGTTCCGTAGTTGACGGGAATCGCCGCGCCCTGCTCGAAGCTCAGCCCATCCGGCAAGGGGATCACGTCAGCCGCCGGGACGACGACCTGCGAGGCGTAGCCGCCGAACTGCGTACCCGCGACCACGCGCTGGCCCGGCGTCAGCGCCTCCACCCCTTCGCCCAGCTCGAGGATCGTGCCGGCGACCTCATAGCCGACGACGCACGGCGTCTTCGGCGCGTCCTGGTAGAGGCCCATTCGCGCCATCACGTCGGCGAAGTTGATTCCTGCTGCAGCGACGTCGATCCGCACCTGCCCCGGGCCGAGCTCGGGGTCAGGCGTTTCCTGCACCTCGAGCACGCTCGGTCCCCCATGCTTCGTGATGACGACTGCGCGCATCGGCGACACCCTACTCGATCTGGTTAGTGGCTGCTAATTGCCCGGCGCGCAAGCAAAGCGGGGCCACCGCAAACCTCGGTGGCCCCGCCCGCTGCCCGAGCTACTGCGATTGGCCGGCTATTCGTGTTCCTGCACGATTTCTGAGGCGGCCTGCTGCAGCGTCCCATTGAGAATCGCCGTGTTGTGCCCCGCGGTCGAGGGAACACCAACCTGCGAGTTGACGAGCGGGCCGATCAGGAATTCCCAGGCTTCGCCACAGCCATTCGTCGCCGGCGCGGCGAAGGAGTTGTTCACGAGCGAGTTTTTGCTCACCGTGAGCAATGTGCCTTCAGGGTTGAACGAGAGCGTGCCCGGATTGCCCGTGATCGATTTGTTCGGTAGAGGCGGGCTCGTTTTGCCGGTCGTCAGTGCGAGCATGATCGGAGCTGCGTTCGAGCCGATGTAGCATTTGCCGCCGAACAGCGGGTTTTCCAAGTGGACCTTGACCGGCAGCAGGAGCGCCGTGCCTTCGCCGGAGAGCAGGTTGCCGAGGTCGATCTGGATCGAACTGGCGGGACCAGCCAGTTCGGTAGTCGCGTTGACGCCCGTGAAGCCGTTTTCGAAGATCGCTTCGCATGCTTCGCGAACAACGGTTTCAAGCCAGCCGGCGCCTTTGATCTGGGTGCAGTCGACGATGTTCAGCAAGCCGCCGGGGACTTTCTGAGGCACTTTGGTCAGGGTGTTGCCGTCCTGGGCTGCGACAAATTCGAGGTGGCCCGATTCGGTTTCCATCAGGCCGCCCTGCAGCGTGATCGTTTTGACGATCGGCACGCGCTTTTTGCCGACCGTGAATTCACCGCTTTCGGTGTTGGCGTGAATGCACGCTTCGGCGGTTGCCACCGGGCAATCGGCGAATACGGCAAATTCCCCTTTGGGCGTCGCGAGCGCCGGAGAAGCGACGCTGAGCGCCGTCAGCAGGGCGAGCAGCGACGCAGCGACGAGCAACGCTCGCCTGCGCGCACCGGATATGCGCCCAAGATGTTTCCGCAGCATGAATCCCCCCAACTTTCTGTTGTCTCGACAGATGCCAATCGCACGGCGGCGCGCAGGAGCAGGAATTCACCCCAGAGGCCGAGCACGGCAGGCTCGTCAACCGTATCCGCGCAACAGACCGTCTGAAAAGCACTGTCTCTAGCTCTCTACTCTCAACTGGATAACTTGAGTTTGCGCGGCGTTAGAGAACTCGCACGTGGCACCTGCGCGCACGGCGTCCCGCTCACACACCTGCTTCCAGCTGAGCGGCTCGGTCAGCCGAGGTCGACGGGCCAGCCGTTGACGAAGCCCTCGGAGGCGACGATCTCCCGCACGACCTCACCAGGCACAGCGGCATCGGTCGTGACGACCATCGCGGCGAGCCGCTGCCCACCGGCCAAGCCGTCCTCCCCGGAACCGCCGTCGGGTGAGTGCCCAACGGCAGCTGAGGAGATGTTGATCCCGTGCTGGCCGAAGATCGTCCCGACGCGCCCGATCATCCCGGGCAGATCCTCATAACGGAACACGGTCACGAAGCGCTCGAGCTCGATCGTCAGCCGCCTGCCCTGGACCTCGACGAGATGCGGGTCCTGCTTGGGCCCGATGCCGGTGCCGGCGACAGCGACACGCTCATCGCCTGCAACGACGGTGACGCGGATCAGCTCGTTGAAGTCTTGGGCCTCGGAGACGGACTTCTCCTCGACGACGATGCCGCGTTCCTCGGCGATCGTGGGTGCGTTGACGGGGTTGACCTGCTCCTCGGTGCGGCCTTCGAGGGCGCCGCCGATCACAGCGAGTGTCAACAGGCGCGTGTCGAACTCGGCGATCCGTCCGAGAAAGGCGGCCTCGATCCGCTCGACGGAGCTGCCCTCGGCTAGCGCCATCGCCAAGCGTCCGAGCTGGCGCGCCATCGGCAGGAAGGGACCGAGCACCTGCATGTCCTCGGCGCCGATCGAGGGGATGTTCACAGCGGTCGAGACGACGCCACCGGTCAGCGCGGCGACGACCTGCTCGGCGGACTGGTAGCCGGCGCGGTCGGTTGCCTCGGCGGTGGAGGCACCGAGGTGCGGCGTGACGACGACGTTGGGGTAGCCGTCGAACAGCGGGTAGTCGGTGATCGGCTCGGAGGGGAACACGTCGAGCGCGGCGCCGCCAACCTTGCCGGAGTCCAGAGCGTCCTTCAGCGCGGCGTCGTCGATCAATCCGCCGCGGGCGACGTTGAGGATGCGCACGCCGGGGCGCATCTTGGCGAAGGCCTCTGCGTTCAGCCACCCTTCGGTCTCGGGCGTCTTTGGCAGATGCACGGTGATGAAGTCGGCTTGGGCGTAGATCTCGTCTGAGTCGGCAGCCTTCTCGACGCCGAGCTCGCGGTAGCGCTCGGCACTGACGAACGGGTCGAAGGCGAGCACGCGCATGTTGAAGGCGCGCGCACGCGCGGCGACGAGCTGGCCGATCCGCCCGAAGCCGACGATCCCGAGCGTCTTCTCGTACAGCTCGACGCCGGAGTACTTGGAGCGATCCCATTTGCCTTCGAGCAGCGACTGTTGCGCCTGGGGAATGTTGCGCGCGAGCGCGAGCAGCAGCGCCATCGTGTGCTCAGCGGCGGTGACGACGTTCGATTGCGGCGCGTTGGCAACGACGATCCCGCGCTTGGTGGCGGCCTCGACGTCGACGTTGTCCACCCCCACTCCGGCGCGCCCGATCACCTGCAGGCGGTCGGCCTTCTCGATCAGCTCGGCAGTCATCTTCGTGGCGGAGCGGATCAGAATCCCCTCATAGCCGCCGATCCGCTCGGCGAGCTCGCCATCCTCCCAGTCGATGCCGAGGTCGACGTCGAAATGCTCGCGCAGAAGCTCGACGCCTGAGTCGCCGATCTTCTCCTTGACGAGCACCTTGGCGCGCCCGCTGCTGCTGTTCATGACATCTCCCGTCGTGAGTGCGTAGGGCAAGCCGGGCAAGGACGCAGGGAGCGTGGCGTGCTCTGCACGCGAGCGACCGAGGACGCCGATCCGGCGTAGCCATACGTGCTCACGACCGCTCGATGATCCAGTCGATGCACCCGGTCAGCGCCTGCACGTCGGCGGGCTCGATCGCGGGGAACATGCCGACCCGCAGCTGGTTTCGGCCGAGCTTGCGATATGGCTCGACGTCGACGATCCCGTTGGCGCGCAGCGTGGCGGCGATCCGCGCGGCGTCGACCTCCTCGGCGAAGTCGATCGTGCCGACGACGAGCGAGCGCTTGGCGGGGTCAGCGACGAACGGCGTGGCATAGCCGCTGCGCTCAGCCCAGCCGTAGAGCTGCTCGGCGGAAAGCCTCGAGCGCTTGACGCATCCGTCGAGGCCGCCCTGCTCGAGCATCCAGCGAACCTGCTCGGCGAGCAGGAACAGCGTAGCCACGGCAGGCGTGTTGTAGGTCTGGTCTTTGAGCGAATTGTCGAGCGCGGTCTTTATTGAGAGAAAGGACGGGATCCAGCGCTCGGAGGCGTCCAACTGCACCACCCGTTCCTGCGCGGCTGGGCTGAGCAGGGCGAGCCACAGTCCGCCATCGGCGGCGAAGCCCTTCTGCGGGGCGAAGTAGTAGGCGTCGGCCTGCGAGACGTCGACGGGCAGCCCACCGGCACCGGAGGTGGCGTCGATCAAGACGAGCGCGTCGCCGGCGCCCTCGGGCCGCACGACCTGCGTCATCACACCGGTGGAGGTCTCGTTGTGCGCCCAAGCGATCACGTCAGCACCGGCCTCGGCGGCCTGCGCGCCGACGGACGCCGGGTCGGGCGCGTCGCCGGGCTCGGCAGACACGACGACAGGCTCGGCGAGGAACGGCGCGCCCTTGGCGACGGTGGCGAACTTCTGTGAGAACTCACCGAAGGCGAGGTGCAGCGAGCGCTCGCGAATCAGGCCGAAGGCGGCGGCGTCCCAGAAGGCGGTGGCGCCGCCGTTGCCGAGCGCGACCTCATAGCCGTCGGGCAGCGAGAAGATCTCGCGCAGGCCGGCGCGGATCTCGCCGACGAGCGCCTTGACGGGCTTCTGTCGGTGCGAGGTTCCCATCACGGCTGCGCCGTCGGAGGCGAGCGCGGCGAGCGCCTGCGGGCGCACCTTCGAGGGACCGCAGCCGAAGCGCCCATCGGTGGGCTTCATCTCATCGGGAAGGACAAGCTGTGTCTCTGTTGCTGCGCTGCTCGGCGTCATCGTGGGCTCCTCGCTCGGTCGAGGGACATCGGTTTCTGAGGTGCCCAGGCGCGCGGCAGAAATGCCCCCCGCTTCCCGGTGGTCGATCCCACCTCAGGCGCCAGTCGCGACGAGCAAGGCGAGTGTAGCGAACGGACTAGGGCCCGTTCTCATCCGCATCGCCGTCAGGGGCGTCTTGCGGAGATAGGCCATAGAACTCTTGGAGCCGCAACACGTCTTCACGGTCCTGAGGGCGGCCGGCAAGTCGCTTGAGCGCAAGAAGATGCTCCAGGCTGACGCGGGGCACAGGAACTTCATGAAGAGTGTCTGGGCGCGCCCCGGAGCTGATCGACTCCCACGACAGATCATCGTCGCCTTCGGGGATGAAGTCGATGATGCCGAAGCGCGTCAGCGCGCGGATGTGGTGCTCTCCATCGAAGAGCGCCTCCGTCAGCGGCGATCCGTCGACTCGCGTAGCCCCCAGCCCGTCGAGCAGCCGCCAAATCGCCTCCCCTTGAGCCCTGGTAGCGGGCACCAGTACATCGACATCGTGGGTAAAACGTTCCCTGCCGAGAAGGTTGACCGCGACGCCGCCAATCAGGACGTAAGGCAGCTTGTTCCGATTGAGCTCGTCGAGAAGCTGTGCGAACTCCTCAGGTACGAGCATTCAGCTAGCCCGCCGCGCCGCCCAACGCTCCGCTGCGCGCGCAGAACGCGCCTGAGCGGCGATCGCCGCCTCGATGCCCAGGTAAAGCTCCCACTTCTCGTTCGCCGCCCAACCGTCCCCAGCATCTTCGAGGCGCTTGGCCTCCTCGGCAGCCTCGAGCATCCGTCGCCTCGCGTCCTCGACGTCGAGCTCGGGGATTCTGCTGGGCATGGGAAGCGTGCTCATGACGTGTTCATGATAGTCGGCTCGGCGGCTCGCTTTTGCTTGCGCCACGCCAGTTTCAGCTGCCTACGCCAGACCGCTCCCCAGGACATCTCTGGCCGAGGGGGTCGCGCTCCATCCGGCCGGCATCCGGCTCGACGCGACCCTCGGCGGGAGCTCGGCGGCAAGCAAACAGAACTCGGGTGCCGGCCCAAGGCCCAGGCAGCGGCGCCGGAGCCGGCGTCGATCAGCACGAGCGCGTCGCGGGCGCCCGCTCCGCCCACCGAGAATGTCTCCCACCTGCACCCCGGGGACGCCCGCCTGGGCTCGTGCGGACGACACGGCTCGCGCCCATCCGCCGCTCCTGCCCACCGAATTGGCTATGTCCCCAAATCGATGTGACAACTCGACGAGGCACGTGTGCAATTTCGGTAACTATCGAGTAGGAGACGATTAAGTGAAAATAGGTGAAAAGTGCACTAGCGGCAGCATGGCTGCTGTATGTTCGCGCGACGATGCCCGGTCGCATTTCAGCAGTGTCCGCACGCCTGTCATCGGCCGTCGAGCGGACCCCGCGGACGGCGCGTGCGAGACCGGCGCGCCGGCCCTCCCGCCCGGCGGCGACCCAGCTGGCGCTACCCCGCCTGAGCGTCTCGGCCTGGGGGCTGATCGGCGTGACGGCGACCTTCGTCGGGCTCACGTGCTGGTGGGTCACACAGGACCGCAGCATCCCGATCTTCGACGCCGGCACTCAACTGGGGACTGCGATCCAGTATCACGACATGCTGCGATCGGGCGACATCCTCGGGCCGTTCAACCATGTCTCGCAATATCCGCCACTCGTGCACCTGGTGGGTGCGATCGCGATGTTCCTCGGAGGAGTCGGCGTCGCGACACCGATCATCGCGGCGAACTTGATCTTTGTGCCGCTGCTGACACTCGGGTGCTACAAGACGGGCGAGCTCCTGTACGGTCGCGGCGCCGGGCTGCCGGCGGCGATCTTCGTGCTCGGCTCGCCGCTGCTGAGCGCCCAGTTTCACGTCTTCATGCTCGACGCGCCAGAGACGGCGCTCGTATCGGTATCGATCTGGCTGCTGCTCGCGAGCAGGCAGTTCAGCCGCCTACGCTTCGCGGCCTGGGCCGGGCTGGCGGTGGGCTGCGGCCTGCTCGTCAAGGTGACGTTCCCATTCTTCCTGGCGGGCATCGTCCTGCTCGCGCTGGCGCGCGGCGGATGGCGCAACTGGCGCAACCTGGGCGTCTTCCTCGCGGTCGCGCTGATCTTCGGCGCACCGTGGTACCTCGATCACCTCTCCGAGCTGGCGACGATCGCCCAGCTCGGCGGGCGCAACTCGGGCGCGGTGGCGGGCAACCTGCCGCCGACGCTCTCGAGCGCCAACCTGCTCTGGTACTTCTGGAGCTCGCTGAACTCGCAGCTGCTTGCACCGCTCGCGCTGCTCGTCCTCGGCGGCGCGATCTGGACGGGCCACGCGCTCTTGCGCAGGCCAGAAGCAAAAGCGGTGAGGCTCGAGTTCATCGCGGGGGGCTTCCTGGCGTGGCTTGCGATCTCGCTGACCCCGCACCACGACATCCGCTACGACATGCCGCTGATGCCCTATCTCGCGGTACTCGCCACCGGCTGGATCGTCCACCTGCCACGGACCGCGCGAGTGGCGGCAACGGCGTTCACCGTATTGGCGGTCCTCGCGGCGACGCTGGGGTCCACCTTCGGCGTGGGCAAGACGGTGGAATTCGACCTGGTTCACAGCCCGCCGGCGACCGAGGCCCTGCCCGACCGGGTCGTCGTCTATTCGACCAGCGGCTTCCTCGTCGGCGCGCCGCAGCGCGACGGCGACGTGCCCGGACTGCTCGACGCGCTGCGCTCCAGTGGCGTAGGCGAGATCGTGTTCAGCATCAGGCAGAGCGAACAGCCGGACTTCTCCTTCGAAGGCCTGTTGCCGCTGGCGCGCATCTCGGGCCTGCAGGCTGCGATCACGCCCACGGTCGAGTTCGGGGCCTCGAGCAAGATCGCGACGCTCGTGCACCGTACGATCGACGCGCGCTTTCCGCCGCCGTGCAGGAGGCTCGCCGACGGCACGGGCGTGTGGGTGCTTCGCTTCGACCCCACGAAAGGCAAGCCGGCCCTGTTCTGCCCGGAGAGCCGCCCGCAGTTCTACTCGACGAAGCTGGTCAGCTGATGCGAGGCGGCTTCAGCCGCCGCACCACACGATCTCGCGGGTGCTCTCGCTGGCGCTCCAGCCCGCCGGCAGGCGCGTCGCGGTGACCCCGGCCGGGGACTCGGACGCGAGCAGGCAATACTCGGGCGCGGGGCCGAGCACGAGGCAGCGCCGCCACAGCCCGTCTCGCTCGGGAGCCATGCCGTCACCGAGCAGCGCACCGAGCGAGGACGGCTCGTGCCCCGGCTTGTGCTTGACCCACACGGCACGCTCGGCGTCGAGCCTCGGGTAGCCCTCGATCAGCCGGTAGAGCGCACCCGCGGCGGCACCGGCACGCGCTGCGGCGGCGTCGTGTGCGGTCAGGTGCCCGCGCGAGACGGCAGCCTCCTCGAGCACGCCGACGGCCGACCAGTCGTCGACCAGGTACCAGTCCTCGTAGCCCGGCGCCCCCTCCTCACCTGCGAGCGGTGCGAGCCATGGAAGGTCGGGCAGGCGCACTGCGGCCGAACCGCGATAGCCGCTCGGCGGCCGGTGCGCAAGCGAGCGGTGGAAGCGCTCGAGCGCCTGCTCATATGCGGCCTGCTCGACGCCGGCGCAGGCACGGTGCCAGAAGACGTAGGCCAGCATCGTGCCGCTCGCTCGCCTACCCGCCGCCGCTCAGAAGGAGGGCTTGATCCAGTCCATGTGCGAGCGCAGCTCGCCGCCGACGTGCTCGACCTGCGTATCGGCCTGCTCCGCGCGCATGCGCAGGAAGTTCTCCTGCCCGGCGCGGTTCTCGGCGATCCACTCGCGCGCGAAGTCGCCGTCCTGGATCTCCTTGAGGATCTGTTTCATCGCGGCACGCGTCTCGTCGGTGATCACGCGCTTGCCACGCGTGTAGTCGCCGTACTCGGCCGTGTTGGAGATCGAGTAGCGCATCCCGGCGAGCCCCTTCTCATACATCAGGTCGGCGATCAACTTGAGCTCGTGCAGGCACTCGAAGTAGGCCATCTCCGGGTCATAGCCGGCCTCGACGAGCGTCTCGAAGCCGGCCTGGACGAGCTCTGAGGCACCACCGCAGAGCACGGCCTGCTCGCCGAACAGGTCGGTCTCGGTCTCGTCCTTGAAGCTCGTCTCGATCACACCGCCGCGCGTGCAGCCGATGCCCTTGGCGTACGCCAAGGCGAGCCCGCGGGCGTTGCCCGTGGCATCCTGCTCGACGGCGATCAGTCCGGGCACGCCGGAGCCTTCGGTGAACTGGCGGCGCACGAGGTGGCCGGGACCCTTCGGCGCGACCATGCCGACGTCGACGCCGGGCGGCGGCTCGATCTCTTTGTAGTGGATCGAGAAGCCGTGGCCGAACAGGATCATGTTGCCCTCGGCGATGCCGTCGCGGATCTCCTGCTCCCAGATGTCGTGGTGGCGCTCGTCGGGCAGCAGGATCATCACGAGGTCGCCGCGGCTGGCGGCCTCGACAACGGAGAGCACCTCGAGGCCCTGCTCCTGGGCCTTGGCAACGGAGGGTGAGTCGGGCCGCAGTCCGACGACGACTTTCACGCCGGAATCCTTCAGGTTGAGCGCGTGGGCATGGCCCTGGGAGCCGTAGCCGATGATTGCGATGGTCTTGCCGTCAAGGAGCGTTAGGTCTGCATCGTCGTCATAGATCATGGGCGCGCAGGCTATCGGGTCATGACGAGACAACCGTCGACCGTGAGGGCCGGGTCAGGCGCCGGCAGAGGCGACCAGCGTGCGCCCGGGAATGTCGAGCGTCCCATCGGCGGCTTCGTAGGGCCTGAAGCGCTCCTTCACGGCGGCCTGAATCTCCTCGACCTCGTCGAGCGGGCGCGAGAGCACGGCGTCGTGCATAGCGCGCGAAAGGTCGAGCGTGGACTCCCAGTACTCCTCGAAGCTCACGTGACGGCGGTGGAGCTCGAGTGACTCGACGTTGACCTCGGCGAAGCCGGCCTCTTGCAGTAGCTCATACACGCCCTCGGCCCTGCCGAGCGCAAACGGTCCCGGCGTTCCGGGCTCGGACGCCGGGGCCAGACCGCGCTCGCCCAGCTCGAGGCCGGGCAGCTGCGCCCACGGGTTGTGCTCGATCGCGTCCCATACGGCCAGCGCGACGCGACCGCCGCTGCGCAGCACGCGACGCGTCTCGCCGAGCGCTGCGGCGGGGTCGGCCATCAGCATGTAGCCCCAGCGACAGAGCACGACGTCGACGCTGGCCACGGGCATGTCGATCCATTCGGCGTTGATCACCTGGAACTCGATGTTCGAGAGCCCGAGCTGCGCGGCGCGCTCGCGCGCGCCTGCGAGCATCGCCTCGGCCTGGTCTGAGATGATCACGCCGCCGACGGGCGCGACGAGCTCGGCGGCGAGCAGCCCCGTCTCCCCCAGCCCGGCGGCCAGCTCGAGCACCCGCTGCCCGGGCTGCGGCGCGACGGCGTCGAGCATCCAGTGCGATACGGGCGCGCCGAACTCGCGCAAGAGCTGCTGGCTACGCACCCAGCCGGCGGCGGCCTCTTCCCAGCCCTGCAGGCTGGCGTCACGGTGGGCGTTGGCGTCGAAGCTCATCTACAGAAGCTCATCACAGCTTGCGCCGCAGCAGCTTGCCCGAGCGCGTGCGCGGCAGCGGCTCGGCGCGCATGACGATCCGCTTGGGGACCTTGTAGGGCGCCAGAGCCGACGCACAGTGGGCGCGCAGCGTCTCGATCTCGGCGGGCGTGCCGTTCCGCGAGGCGTCTCCGTCGCTCGCGAGACGCTGCCGCGCCACGACGATCGCGGTCACGGCCTCCCCCCACTGCTTGTCGGGGCGGCCGACGACGGCCGCTTCGAGCACGTCGGGGTGTGCCTCCAGCACGGCCTCGACCTCGCTCGGCGCGACGTTCTCGCCGCCGCTGACGATCGTATCGGCCTTGCGCCCGGTAACCGACAGCCGCCCCTGCTCGTCGAGCAGGCCGAGATCGCCGGTGTGCAACCAGCCATCCTCGGCGAGCGAGCCGGGCGCGAGGGTCGGTCCGGCGAGCAGGATCTCGCCGTCCTCGGCGCAGCGCACGCGTGTGCAGAACAGGGCCGGGCCGGCGCCGAGCTCACCTGCGGCAAGCGCAGCGACGGGCGTCGTCGTCGCCTGCGAGCAGCTCTCGGTCAGGCCGTAGGTCATGCTCACCGGGACACCCGCCTTGGCGGCGCGGTCGACAAGCGCAGCGGGCACAGGGCCACCGCCTGTCAGTGCGCAGCGCAGCGCAGCGGGGTGATCGAGGCCAGCGTCCAGCAGCCGCGCGAGCGTCGTTGCAACGAGGCTCACGAGCGTGATGCCCGGCTCGCTCAGCGCGCTGAGCACACGCTCGGTCTCGAAGCGCTCGTGAATCACGGCGGTCGTGCCGTAGATCGCCGAGCGCACGAGGATCGACAGGCCACCGACATGCGAGAGCGGCAGCGCGCAGAGCCAGCGCTCGTTCGTGTCGAGCCCGAGCGCGACAGCGGAGCCGAGCGCGCTCCACAGCAGGTTGCCGTACGTCAGCTCAACGGGCTTGGGCGCCGAGCTCGTGCCGGAGGTGTGGATCACGACGGCCGTCGTATCGAGGTCGTGCTCGGCCGTCGCTCCGACACCACGGCCCGTCAGGTCGAGTGGCTCGTCGATCAGCGTGACCGCGCCGTGCGCGATGCGCTCCTGCTCGGAAGCGGACATGCGCAGGTCGACTGGAACGGCGACGGCGCCGAGCAGCAGGCAGGCATGCAGGGCGTAGGCGAAGTCGAGCCCGGCCGGGAGTGTGATCGCGACGCGCTCACCGCGGCGCACGCCACGCTCGTGCAACCTCGCTGCCGCGGCGGCAGCGCGGGCGAGAAGCTCGGCGTAGGAGCAGCTGCCGGCCGGCGTCTGCAGCGCGGTGTGCTGAGGGCGCGACGTGGCGGCGCGCGCCAGCCAGGGCTCGACGAGCATGAGCAGAGGCTAGCCGCAAGGCCGAGGTAGCCTTTCGCCGGATGAGTACCACTTGGACAGACGCCGCGAGCGCCGGCGAGCTTGACTTCACCGACATCCGCTACGAGAAGTCGACCGGCGAGGACGCGGGCATCGCGAAGATCACGATCGCGCGTCCGGAGGTCCGCAACGCCTTCCGCCCGCAGACGATCGTCGAGATCTCTCGCGCGCTCGACGATGCGCGCGAGGACACGCAGATCGGCGTGATCGTGCTCACCGGCGAGGGAACCGACGCGTTCTGCTCAGGAGGCGACCAGCGTGTGCGCGGCGACACCGGCTACCTCTCCGAGGACGCGCAGGGCAACAAAGCTGCCGTGGG
This sequence comes from uncultured Solirubrobacteraceae bacterium, assembly GCA_963717665.1. Classification (GTDB taxonomy): domain Bacteria; phylum Actinomycetota; class Thermoleophilia; order Solirubrobacterales; family Solirubrobacteraceae; genus Palsa-744. Next base: position 366,656 of record OY970348.1, on the reverse strand, counting down.
ACGCTTCCACGTGACCGACCTGCACATCCAGATCCGCCGCCTGCCCAAGCCGGTCGTTGCGATGGTCGCCGGCTACGCGATCGGCGGCGGTCACGTGCTGCACCTGGTCTGCGACCTGACGATCGCCGCCGAGAACGCCCGCTTCGGACAGGTCGGGCCGAAGGTCGGCTCCTTCGACGGCGGCTTCGGCGCGGGGCTGCTCGCCAACCTGGTGGGGCCGAAGAAGGCCAAGGAGATCTGGTTCCTCTGCCGCCAGTACTCGGCCGAGCAGGCGCTTGAGATGGGAATGGTCAACACGGTTGTGCCGCTCGAGCAACTGGAGCAGGAGACCGTGCACTGGTGTCGCGAGATGCTCGTGCTCTCCCCCTTCGCGCTACGCCTGCTGAAGGCGAGCTTCAACGCCGCAGAGGACGGCCTCAGCGGAATCCAGCAGCTTGCACATGACGCCAACCTACTGTTCTACGGCAACGAGGAGGCCCAGGAGGGTCGCGATGCCTACCGCGAGAAGCGCAAACCCGACTTCTCGCGCTTCCCGCGTCGGGCATAGCGTGCGAATGACGGCGCGGAGCATCGCCCGGTGAGCGCGGCTCGCATCTGGGTCATGGCCGCGCGCGTGCGCACGCTGCCTGCCGCAATCGCGCCAGTGCTCGTCGGCACCTCACTGGCGCTCGGAGCCGACCACTTCCACCCGCTCGCCTTCATCGCCGCCCTACTCGGCGCGGTCTTCATCCAGGTCGGCACGAACCTCTCCAACGACTACTCCGACGCAAGGCGCGGTGCCGACACCGAGGACCGGCTGGGGCCGGTGCGTGTGACCGCGGGAGGGCTCGTGCCGCCCTCCCAGGTGCTGCTGGCCACATACGTCAGCTTCGGCCTGGCGGTCGCCTGCGGCGCCTACCTCGTGGCGATCGCCGGATGGGAGCTGGTGGCGGTCGGCGCCGCCTCGATCCTCGCCGGCGTGCTCTATACGGGCGGCCCGCGCCCATACGGCTACGAGGGCCTCGGCGAGGTGTTCGTGTTCCTCTTCTTCGGCATCGTCGCCGTCGCCGGCTCCTACTTCGTGCAGGTCCAGCAGCTCCCGTGGGAGGCTTTCGTCTGCGCCGTCCCGGTTGGCCTGCTGGCGAGCGCGATCCTCGTCGTCAACAACGTGCGCGACCTCGAGACCGACAGGCGAGCAGGCAAGCGCACGCTGGCCGTGCGGCTCGGGCGAGAGCGCACGCGCGCGCTCTACACGGCGATGGTCGCCGGCGCGTTTGTGACGGCGCCGCTGCCGTGGGCGTTCGGCTCGATGACGGCCTGGCTGCTGCTCTGCTGGCTGGCGATCCCACTGGCGCTCAGCGTCGCCAAGGTAGTGCGCACGCGCACCGACGGTCCTGCGCTGAACGGCGCGCTCGCCAAGACCGGCGCCACGCAGCTGGCCTTCTGCCTGCTCTATTCGGCGGGAATCCTCGCCAGCGGCGGCATCGGCTCTTGAAGCTCGAGTTCGACCGGCACACGCTGCGCCTGAAGCGAGCGCTGCAGACCTCCTACGGCGAGCTGACCGAGCGCGAGTTGCTCGCGGTCTCGCTGACCGACGAGGACGGCGTCACCGGTCACGGAGAGGCCGCGCCGCTCGAGCCCTACGACGGGGTCGGCATCGAGCGTGCCGAAGCGGCGCTTGAGCGCTACGTCCCGGTACTCGCCGAGTCTCGCGACCTGAACGGCGCACAGCTGATCGACGCGTGCCGCGCCGTGGACGACCTGCCGCAAGCGCTGGCGGCGATCGATCTCGCGCTGTGGGACCGTGGCGGGCGCATCGCCGGGAAGCCGGTCGCGGCGCTGCTCACCGACGAGCCGGCGAGCACGGTTCCGGTCAACGCGACGCTCGCCGCACACGACCGCGCGGGCGTGGCCGAGGAAGCCGCGGCCGCCACCGCCGATGGGTTTCAGTGCATCAAGCTGAAGGTCGGCGTCGGCGACGACGCCGGGCGCGTCGCCGCTGCGCGCGCTGCGGCCGGGCCGCAGATCACGCTGCGCCTCGACGCCAACGGCGCGTGGGATGTTGAGCAGGCCGTGCGCGCGATCGAGGCGCTCGCGCCGGCCGGGCTCGAGCTCGTCGAGGAGCCCGTGCACGGCCTGCACGGCGTGCGCGAGGTGCGCGAGCGCGTGGCCGTGCGAATCGCGATCGACGAGACAGCCGCCGAGCACGGCGCGCTCGGCGCGGGCGTGGCCGACGCCGTATGCCTGAAGATCTCGCGGTGCGGCGGCATCTCCGGGCTGATCGCCGCCGCGACGCTCGTGCGCGCCTCGGGCGCCGAGGCCTACATCGCCTCCACATACGACGGCCCGCTCGGCATCGCCGCCGGCGTCCACGTCGCCGCCGCGCTGGCCTCGCGCGGGCCCGTGCCCTACTGCGGCCTGGCGACGCTCGCCCTTTTCAGCGGCCCCGCGAATCCGCTGCCGGCGCGCGGCGGGCACATCGCTGTACCCGCCGGCGCAGGGCTCGGTATCGACCCGCCGTAGGCGACCGCCGTTCTATTTGTCCATCAGTTCAACCGCTTCTTCGAACGTGAGCGTGATCGATTCGGCGTTGATGTCTAATTCTTCGACTTTTCCACTCTCGTTACGTTCGAGTAAGAGCTGCCCTTTTTTCACTCCACCTTTTTCGTCTTTGCATTCAGTAACCGACGGTTTACCGCCTTTGCCGGTGAGGTCGATCGTGAATTCTTTGGCTTTGCCGGTCGTTAAGATGTGGGCGATCACCGATCCGCGCAGCAAGAATAACGTCCCCACGCCCGGGACTTCACCGTGCGCACCACTGGTTAACAATTCGAAATCGAGTCCGAATAATAATTTTTCGGAGTTGATTAAGCACACTAACGCGGTCGTTACGTATAAGAGCGTTCCTTTGGGGTCGGCTAACGTGTTGACCGTAAAGCCGGCCAGAGAGCAGTTGCCGAAGTTGAGCGTCATCGATGCACGTTTATCGTTTTCAAACGCTCCGGTAGCCGTGAGTTTTTCGCATTGTAAAAGTTCTTTTGACGCTGTTTCGAGCGTCACTTTGCCGCCTTTCAGCGTGACGTTCTTTTTGGCGAGCGGTAAGAAGCCCTCTTCCGCATGGGCCGCGGCCGCGACGATCGCGCCGAGCATGGCGATAGCGACTACTACACCGACACCTGTTGGCATCCAACGTTTCATGGCTTTCTCCTTAGGGAGTTGCGTGCCTACTCGTCGAGCCATCACTAGGCGAACAGCATCTCCCCGTCAAGCGAATCGAGCGTTCGTCTCTTACCTGGCGGTGTGCGTGTCGAGTAGCTGCGGAGGGATCGGCGCACTGATCGCCGCCGCCGCGCCCGCCGTCTGACGACAAGGGCCCGCCGCAGCAGCGCGACGGGCCCTTGTACGCACCGAGCGTTCGGGAGAGCAGCCCCCGGGCTCGGTCCTACAGCTCTTCTGAGACGACTTCCGAGGAGGCCTGCTTCAGCGTGCCGTTGAGGATCGCCGTGTTGTGCCCCGCAGCGGAAGGCACACCGAGCGTCGAGTTGATGATCGGGCCGATCAGGAATTCGAAGATCCCGCCACAGCCGTTCGTCGCCGGCGCCGCGAAGGAGTTGTTCACGAGCGAGTTTTCGCTCACCGTGAACAAAGTTCCTCCGGGGTTGAACGTGAGCGTTCCCGGGCTGCCTGTGATCGGTTTGTTCGGAGACGGCGGCGACGTCGTGCCGGTCGTCAGGTTCAGCACGATCGGCGAAGCATTCGAGCCGACGTAGCACGAGCTCCCGAACAGCGGGTTTTCCAGGTGCACCTTGATCGGCAGCGAGAGTGCCGTGCCTTCGGCCGCCAGCAGGTTGCCGAGATTGACCCTGATCGAACTCGCCGGTGCGGCCAGCTCGGTCGTCGCGGTGACGCCAGTCACGCCATTTTCAAAGAGCGCTTCACAGGACGCCCGCTCGGCTTTTTCGAGCAAACCCGAGCCTTTGATTTCGTTGCATTTGACGAGACCCGCCAAGCCGCCCGGGACTTTCTGCGGCGTTTTCGAGAGCGTGTTGCCGTCTTTGGCCGCCACGAACACGAGTTCGCCGGATTCTTCTTCGTTGAAACCGCCCTGAAGCGTGATCGTTTTTTCGATCGGCACAGCCTTGCTGCCGATCACGACTTCGCCGCTTTCCGTATCCGCGTGAATGCATCCGCTGGCGGTGGTCAGGGGACACTGCGCGAATATCGAGAATTCATTCGCCAGGGCGGAGGCGGAAAATCCAAGGGTTGCCAGCAATGCGATTAGCAGGGCCCCGAGGGCTTGCGTCCGTGCACGCGCCCACGGCGCGCGGTCCTTACTGCCGAACATAGTCAATCCCACTTTCTCTTCGAATGTCAGTGGCCGAGGAACGTCGCATTGACTTCTACCCCAGCTCAGGGAACGGGACGCCGTCGTTTCTGTTTTTCGCCATCCCGGCAAATCAGTCGTGCAATGGAAGGACGGCCGATGCAGCGAGAGGCCCCACGGCGTTCGCCGGGGACCTCTCGCCTGCTTATCGGTACGACTCAGCTGTCAGCGTCCAGGACGCTTCCGGCTGGCCTGGCTATTCGTGATCTTTGACGGCTTCTGAGCTCGACTGCTGAAGCGTGCCGTTGAGGATCGCGGTGTTTTTACCCGCGGCCGAAGGCACTCCCAGAGACGAGTTGATGATCGGACCGATCAGGAATTCGAAAATTCCTCCGCAGCCGTTCGTCACAGGAGCGGCGAACGAGTTGTTGACCAGCGAGTTTTTGCTGACCGTGAGGATCGTTCCTTCGCCGTTGAACGAAAGCGTACCGGGGTTGCCGGAAATCGATTTGTTGGGCGGCGGAGGACTCGTTTTACCGGTCGTCAGCGGAAGCGTGATCGGTGCCGAGTTCGACCCGATGTAGCAGGCGCTGCCGAGCAGCGGGTTTTCGAGGTGGACCTTGGTCGGCAGCGTGAGCGCCGTGCCTGAGGCGCTCAGCAGGTTGACCAGGTTGATGTGCACGGCACTCGCAGAGCCGGCGAGTTCGGTCGTTGCGTTCACGCCGGTCAAGCCGTTTTCGAAGATGGCTTCACACGAACCGCGCTCGAGTTTTTCGAGCAGGCCAGAGCCTTTGATCGCCGTGCAGTTGACCAAGCCCGACAGGCCGCCGGGGACTTTCTGCGGGACTTTGGTGAGCGTGTTGCCGTCTTTCGCGGCCACCATCACCAGTTCGCCGGCTTCATTTTCGTTGAAGCCACCCTGAAGCGTGATGGTTTTTTCGATCGGCACCGTCTTGTTGCCGACGTGGAATTCACCACTTTCGGTTTTTGCCGCGATGCAGCCTTCGGCCAGAGTCACCGGGCACTGGGCGAATACGGCATATTCGCCTTTTGGCGTCGCGAGTGCCGGCGATGCGATGCTCACAGCGGCCAACGACGCAACGAGCAGCGTCAACGCGAACAGCATCCTTCCGCGCACGCGCGCGTCCTTATTCCCGAACATAAATCCCCACTTTCTAGTTGTCTCAGCCCATGGCAAGTTGAACTGTCAAAACGAGGGCTTCCTGCGGTCGCATTTGACAGCCTCGCTACCGTAACCGCGGCTAAGAGCCCTGCAAAGCCCTGTTTCTAGCTCCGCGAATTGATCAACATAGATCGAGAGGGCGTCTCGAGCCAACCGGGCCAAATCTCGCTCAGGTTGCGAGCAGAACCCTTGCCAGTGCCGCTGGGCTCTCGAGCGGTACCGCGTGGCCTCCCGGCACGAGGTCGACCTCGGCGTGGCGCAGGATCCCACCCAGACGCTCACCGAGCGCTCGAAACTTCGCGTCACGCTCTCCCACGACGATCTGTACCGGTATCGCCAGCTCGCCGATTCGATCCCAGAGTGGCTCCATCTCCCCGGTGCCGACCCCACGCAGCGCCGCGGCCAAGCCCTGGGGCCGATTGCGCCTGTGGTCCGCTCGGGCGAGCGCACTCACCTGCGGCGACTCCTCCACGAACAATTCCTGCGCCCGCCAACGCGCGATGAAGTCCTCGAACGGGATGCTTTCCAGCTGATCGGCCAGCGCGTGGTCGGCAACGCGTCGCGCGTCGCGCTCAGACGCGTCTTCGATGCCGGCGGTGCTGGATACGAGCACGAGCCGCGTCACGCGGTGCGGTGCGGTCAGCGCGACGTGCAGCGCGATACGGCCGCCCATCGAGTAGCCGCACAGCGCAAAGCGCTCCGGACTGGCATCGAGCACCGCTTTGGCGCACCTCTCGAACGTGACCGGCCCCGGCTCGGGCAGTGCTTCCCCGTGGCCTGGAAGGTCGAGCGCCAAGGGGCGATAGCGTTGCGGATCCAGATGCTCGATCACCTGCTCCCATGCACGATGAGTGCCGCCGAAGCCATGCAACAGGACCAGCGTCTCGGGCACTCCTACGTCCTGCTCGGCCACAGGGCAATCCTAGTCCCGTGATCTACGCCTTCCGCCCGCACGTCGCCGCCGACATGGATCCTCCGCGGCGATGACGAGTGCGACCGACACGTATGTGCTGCTGCGCGCCTTCGTCGACGAGCTCGCCCGCAGCGGGATGCGCGCCGCCTGCACCTCCCCCGGGTCGCGCTCTGCGCCAATCGCGCTGACGCTCGCGCGTGACCCGCGCCTGCGCTGCTGGTCGCACATCGACGAGCGCTGCGCCGGCTTCTTCGCCCTCGGCCTGGCCAAGGCGAGTGGCCTGCCCGTAGCCGTGACGTGCACATCCGGGACGGCCGCCGCTGAGTTGCTGCCGGCCGCGATCGAGGCGCGCGAGGCGCGCGTGCCGCTGCTGCTCTTGACCGCCGATCGCCCGCCCGAGTTGCGCGAGAACGGCGCCGGGCAGGCGATCGATCAGCTGAAGCTGTTCGGCGGCGCCGCCAAGTGGTTCTTCGAGGTCGGCACGCACGAGGCCACGCCCGAGCGCCTGCGCTGGATTCGCACGCTCGCCTGCCGCGCGTACGCGGCCACGCTCGAAGGCCGCCCCGGGGTCGTCCATCTCAACTTCCCGCTGCGCGAGCCGCTCGTCGCGGACGAGCCGCTTCCCGAGGACACGAGCGCTCGCGCCGGCAGTGCTCCGTACGTCCGGCGCCGGCCGGTGAGCGCCAGCGAGTGGGGCCACTTCGGCCGCGAGGAAGACCTCGACGTGCTGCGCGAGACGATCAACGGCGCACAGCGCGGCGTGGTCGTCGCCGGTCGCGACGAGCGCGTGCTCGCCGGCTGGTCGCCCGGCGAGGGCGCGGCTGCGTTCGCCGCCGCTGCCGGCTGGCCGCTGCTGGCCGACCCGCTGTCCGGTGCGCGCAGCGGCGCCGCCGCCGTCGCCCACTACGACGCGCTATTGCGCGACGAGGACTTCCTCGCCACGGTCGAACCCGACCTCGTGCTGCGCGTCGGCGATCTGCCGGTGTCCAAGCCACTGCGCAGCTGGCTCGGCGGCCTGCCCGATGTGCGGCAGATCGCGCTCGACCGCGAGGCCGCCTGGCAGGATCCGGACTCCGTCCTATCCGATTCGCTTGCGCTCGATCCCGCCGCCGTGCTCGGACCGCTCGCCAAGGCAGGTACCCCCACCGCCGACGCCGACTGGCTCGCGCATTGGCGCAGCGCCGACGAGCTCGCCGCCGAGGCGATCCTCGGCACGCTCGGCGGCGATGCCCTCTCCGAGCCACGTGTCGCAGCCGAGCTCGGCGTGCTGCTTGCGCAGGAGACGACGCTGTTCGTCGCCTCCTCGATGCCCGTGCGCGAGATCGAGACGTTCTGGCCCGTGCGCGAGGACCCCCCGCGCGTGCTCTGCAACCGCGGCGCCAACGGGATCGACGGGATCGTCTCGAGCGCCTTCGGCGCCGCCGCCGACGACGGCGGGCCGGTCGTGCTGCTGATCGGCGACGTCGCGCTGGCGCACGACATCGGCGGCCTGCTCGCCGCGCGACGGCTTGGGCTGAAGCTGACGATCGTGCTGCTCGACAACGGCGGTGGCGGCATCTTCGACTTCCTGCCCGTCGCCGGCAACGCCCTCGCGCGCGAGCGCGAACCCGACAGCGGCGCGCTCACGACGGCGAGTGAGCCGGACATCTTCACCAATCACATCGCAACCCCGACGGGACTGGAGTTCGCCGACGCCGCCAAGCTCTACGGACTCGATCACGAGCGCGTGAAGGACGTCGCATCCTTCCGCGCCGCGCTCGAGCGCGCGCTGGCGAGCGAGCGCTCGGCGATCGTCGAAGTGCGCGGCGATCGCCGCGAGAACGTGCGGCTGCACGCTCGCGTGTGGCAAGCCGTCGCAGACGCAGTTCGCGCCTGAGCTTCGTTGAGCCTCAGGCGGTCAGCAGGGGCAGCAGCGCCTGCAACTTGATCTCCGTCTCGGCCAGCTCAGCCGCCGAATCGGAGTCGCGCACGATGCCGTTGCCCGCGTAGCAGCGCGCGATCGGCCCGCGCAGCAGCGCGCAACGCAGCGCCACGCAGAACTCGCCGTCCCCGGTCGCGTCGGTCCACCCGACCGGGCCCGCGTACCAGCCGCGGTCGAGACCCTCGAGCGCCGGGATCAGCGGGGCCGCTTGTGCAAGCGGCTCGCCCCCGACTGCCGGCGTCGGATGCATCAGCCCCACAAGTTCGAGCGCGTCCATCGGTGATGCTAGCTGAGCGCGGATCGGCGTGGCCAGATGCTGGATGTTGGCGATCCGCACGAGCTCCGGCTCCGGCGCCGACGCCACCCACACCGCATGCGCGCGCAGCATCCGTTCGATCCGCCGCGCGACGATCGCGTGCTCCTCGCGATAGCTCTCGTCGCGTAACAGCTGCTCGCCGAGGTGGTCGTCGACCGCCGGGTCCGCGCTGCGGCGTGTCGAGCCCGCCAGCGCCAGCGTGCTCACGCGGTGGCCCTCGCGGCGCACGAGCAACTCCGGGCTCGCCGCCACGAAAGCCGCATCGCCGCGTCCCACGCAGAAGGTGAAGCACGACGGGAACTCCTCGCGCAGCACGCCGAGCACCGCCGCCGGGTCATACGAGCTCGGCGCGTGCACCTGCACTTCGCGCGCCAGCACGATCTTCTCCAGCCGGCCCTGGCCGATCAGCTCGCACGCGCGCGACACGGCCGACTCGAAGTGCTCCGGCGGCATCGCGCCGGCCACCTGGAAGCGGCCCGACGGCGCCGGGTCGAGCAGCGGCAGCCGGCGCTGCTCGCAGCTCACCCACACGCGCCAGCAGGCTTGCCAGCAGCTCCTCCGGGAGATCGTCCGGTGAGACCAGCGCCGTGAGCGTCAGGCGGACATCGCCGCTCGCGACGTGCCAGCGTGACCTCCGGCACCACAGTGAGGCCGGCTCGTAGCCCTGCCAGTGCGGCGAGGCGCCGCCATCCGGCGCGAACGAGAAGCCACCCACCGCGATCGCGCCGCCGCCCACGCGCCGCAGCCGACAGCGCGCGCCAGCGGCGCGTCACCCGCTCGAAGCGCTCCGGCCCGCTCGCCTGCAGACCGATCGCCTCGCCCAGACCCGCCAGCGACGCGCTGCCGTGGTCGGGCTGCTCGAACACGAACCACGGCTCACCCGCCCGGCGCGAGGCACACGCAACCTCCATCGGGTCCACCTCCGCCGGCAGCGCCAGCGAGATCGACGCCAGCGTCTGCTCGCCGCTGCGGCGGGCGCGCTTGACCGCCTTGCGCAGGTTCGACGCGAGGCGCTCATGCTCGACGCCCGTCAGCGCGAATCGGCTGCCGGCCTCCGTGCGGCCAGGACTGCCCGAGCTCATGCCCAGAATGGCGCCGACGCCCGGATCGGGCCCGGCGCCTGGACCGGCCTCGCTCACGCGATCAGGTCTCGCTGCGTCCTCGCGAGATCGCGATCTCGCCCGTGCGCATCATCTCGATCAGGCCGAACGGGCGGACCATGTCCTCGAACGCCTCGATCTTGTCCGTCGTGCCGGTGATCTCGACGATCACCGCGCGCTTGGTCACGTCGACGACCTTGCCGCGGAAGATCTCAGCGATCTGCATCAGCTCGCCGCGCTGCGTGCCGTCGGCGGAGACCTTGAACAGCGCCAGCTCGCGCGCCACCGTGTCCTTCGGCTCGAGATCGCGGATCTTCAGCACGTTGATCAGCTTGTGCAGCTGCTTCGTGACCTGATCGATCGGGTGCATCGCGCCGTCGACCGTCAGCGTCACGCGCGAGACCTGCGTCGTCGTCGGTCGGGCCGACCGTCAGCGTGTCGATGTTGAAGCCGCGCCGCGCGAACAGGCCCGCGATCCGCGTGAGCACGCCCGACTTGTTTTCGACGAGGATCGAGAGCACGTGCTTGCGCCCCGTGCGCAGGCCCGCCGACGGCCTCGAGCTCCTCGAGGCTGAGTGGCTCCTTCGTTCCAGGCTCTCCCATGGCCGCGCTCACCCCACCATCTCGCGGGCAGCCTGCCCGGCCGGGATCATCGGGTACGTGTTCTCCTCACGCGTCACGCGCACGTCGACGAACACCGGGCCCGGCGGTCTCGATCGCCCGCTTCATGTCGGCCACGAGCGTCGTCTTGTCCTCGAAGCGCATGCCCGTCGCGCCGTAGGCCTCCGCGAGCTTGACGAAGTCAGGGAACTCACCCGTCTCGACGTGGCTGTATTTGCCGTCCCAGAACAGCTCCTGCCACTGGCGCACCATGCCGAGGTAGCCGTTGTTCATGATGAATACCTTGATCGGGATCTGCTCCTGCGCGCACGTCGCGAGCTCCTGCGCGTTCATCTGCACCGAGCCGTCCCCCGCGATGCAGCACACGAGCTGATCCGGGCAGCCCACCGCCGCGCCCATCGCCGCCGGCAGGCCGAAGCCCATCGTGCCGAGGCCGCCCGAGTTGATCCAGCGCCGCGGCTTGGGGAAGTCGTAGTACTGCGCCGCCCACATCTGGTGCTGGCCGACGTCGCTCGTGACGATCGCCTCGCCGTCGGTCGCCTCGTACAGCGCCTGCACCATGTACTGCGGCTTGATCTCATTGTCCGAGGAGTCCTCGTAGGCCAGCGGGTACTTCGCTTGCCAGCCGTCGATCCGGCTCCACCACGACGTCCAGGCGCGCCGGGTCCGCGCCGATCGCGCGGTACTCGATCAACAGCTTCGCCAGCACGTGCTTGGCGTCGCCGACGATCGGGATGTGCGCCGGCACGTTCTTCGAGATCTCCGCCGGGTCGACGTCGATGTGGATGAACTTCGCCCGCGGCGCGAACTCCGAGAGCTTGCCCGTGATGCGGTCGTCGAAGCGCGCGCCAACCGCGCAGATCAGGTCGGCCTCGTCCATCGCGTAGTTCGCCGCGCGCGTGCCGTGCATGCCGAGCATGCCCAGCCACTGCTCGTGCGGCGCCGGGAACGCGCCGAGGCCCATCAGCGTGCACGTGACCGGGAAGCGGTCCGAGGTCGCGAACTCGATCAGCTCCTCCGAGGCCTCCGCGTTGACCACGCCGCCGCCCGCGTAGATCACCGGGCGCTGGGCGGCAGCCAGTGCCTTCGCCGCCTGGCGGATCTGCTTCTGGTTGCCCTCCACGCGCGGCTGGTAGCCCGGCAGGCGCACGTCGGTGACCGGCTCGTAGTCGATCTCCGCGCGCGAGAGGTCCTGTGGGATGTCGACCAGCACCGGCCCTGGGCGGCCCGCTGCGCGCGACGTGGAAGGCCTCGTGGATCGCCCGCGGGATCTCCTGCGGGCGCGTGATCATGAACGAGTGCTTGACGATCGGCATCGTGATGCCGATCGTGTCGGCCTCCTGGAAGCCATCGGTGCCGAGCAGCTCCGTGCGCACCTGGCCGGTGATGAAGACCACCGGCACCGAGTCCATCATCGCGTCGCAGATCGGCGTGATCAGGTTCGTCGCGCCGGGGCCGCTCGTCGCGAACGCCACGCCGACTTTGCCCGTCGCCTTGGCGTAGCCCTCGGCGGCGTGGCCGCCGCCGGCCTCGTGGCGCACGAGGATGTGGCGCATGCCGCCGTTGACGAACGCGTCGTACGTCGGCAGGTTCGCGCCGCCCGGGAGGCCGAAGACGACGTCCACGCCCTCCGCCTTCAGGCATTCCATCACGGCATCGACCGCGCGCATCTCATCGACCTCCTTCCATCAGCTCGAGCTCCTTTGGCCCGTACAGGGATAAAGGCCAGTGTACCAGTGGGTTTTCCGGATCGACGGCGTTTTCCTGGGGTTGCGGGCGATCCTGCGTGAGCGCGGCGCGCAGCCATATCGCGACCGTGAGGCAGCCCTAAAATCAGGAAGAGCCGAGGCCGACGCCGATCGCCAGCACGATCGCGCCGCCCACCGTCGACGACGAGCAGCGACGAGCGCATCGAGACCTCGAGGAAGCGGTTGCGCACCCACGCGATCACGAACAGCTCGACCGCCACCACGCACGCCCGCCACGAGCAGCGCCGTGTGCACGTTGGCGATGAGGAACGGCAGCGTGTGGAAGATGCCGCCGAGCGTCGTCATCCCGCCCGTGATCGAGCCGCGCACGACCGCCGAGCCGCGGCCCAGTCTGCTCGCCTGTGTCCGACAGCGCCTCCGACCAGCCCATGCTCACGCCCGCCCCCAGCGCCGTCGAGAGGCCCACGAGCAGCGCCGTGTGCGAGTTCGACGCGATCGCGGCCGCGAAGATCGGCGCCAGCGAGGACACCGTGCCGTCGATCAGGCCCACCAGCGCCGGCTGGACCACGCGCAAGCACGAAGTCGCGCTCGTGCGCGAAGCCTGCCCGGTGGATCAGGCGGGTGACGAGCGTGTGCGCGTCGCCCGGGGGACGGTAGTCAGGGCGGTTGGGCGCCGGCGCCTCAAGGCCCTGCACGGGCTCCGCCAGCGGTGTCGGATTCGGTTGCGTGCTCATCGTCTCCGAGGCACACACTAGGGCAAGATTTGGCTTAGGTAAGCCGAATGCGGGTTAGGGTGCCCTCACCGGGCGCTCCCACGATTCCGGCGCGATCACGCGCTCGGGAAAGTCGAACTCCATGCCGCAGCGCGTGCAGAGCGTGTCGTGCAGCTTCACCACCGTGCGCAGCGCGGGCATTCGCGGCGCAGCTCGTCACGTTCGAAGCGGTAGAAGACCGCCGCCAAGCAGGCCGAAGAACGGCACAGCCCCCGAGATCAGGAACCACAGCACGAACGAGCTGCCCTTGATCCGACCGACGATGCCGCCCGCCAAGCCGAAGCAGACGGCGATGACCACGTATGCCATCGCCGGCTCTTGCCCTACAAGATGACGCGCAAGGCCCAGATGACGGCCACGATCGCCAGCACCACGACGAGGATGCTCGCGATCGCCGTGACGATGCCGATCACGAAGTGCAGCAGCAACCAGGCAGCGATCAGCAGGACCAGGCCCGCGATGATCGTCCGGCCGAGCGGTTTGGAAGTTGATTCGTTCATAGCTTCAGGGTACTCGCCGGAAGGGCCGCGCGGGGAGGTGGGGTGCCTGCATGCAGCCGGTGCGTCGAGGATTCGGTGGTGCAGCCGGACAGGGAACCGCGGCCCTGTCCGGCTGCACCGCCCGCCCCGGCCAGAGGGAAGCCGAAGCGGGATCGGTTGAGGACGCCGTTGCTTACACCCGGCTGAGCCGACCGGACTCGCGGGCTATCCGTGCGGTTGCGACATCGACCCCGTTCAAGTCGGGGCGCCGACCGACGCTCGTGAGGCGATAGCGACGGATCCGCGGTCGCTGACCGTGTCCATCCACCGACTCCTCCGGCAGCAGGATGAACCGCCGAGGAGAAGCTGAGGTTCTGTTGAGGGATGAGGACTGCATGGGCAGCATGTTGGCGCAGCGGCGGCTGGATGCCATTGGCCTGGCGTCCAAAATGTGGCCTGCAGGAGGCTTGCGAGTGTCAGGTGAGCGACTAGATACCGAGCTGCTCGTGCACGAGCCGCGTGACCTCGCCGCCGTCGGCGCGCCCTTTGGTCTCGCGCATCACCGCGCCGACGATCGGCCCGATCGCCTTGGCATTGCCACCTCGCACGCGCTCGGCCGCATCGGCGTTCGCGGCCAGCGCAGCGGCGACGATCTCAGCCAGATCGTCCCCACCGCCAATCGCGGCAAGCCCCTCCGTCTCGACGATCGCTGCCGGATCGCTGCCGCCCTCAGCCACCAGCTTGTCGAGCACCTGACGCCCGGCCCCCACGCTGATCTTCTTCGCCGTCACGAGACCAACGAGCGCGGCCAGCGCGCCGGGCTCGACCCTCGAGTCGGCCGGGTCCTCGCCCTCGGCAAGCCGCGCCACGAGATCGCCACCCACCCAATTCGCAAGCGCCTGCGCCGGCGCCACGGGGTCAGCCTTCGCGTTCGCCGCAAGCGCCTGCTCGAAGTAGTCGCCGAGCTCGCTGCGAAAGGCCAGCAGCTGCGCGCTCTCGGCAGTGAGCTGAAGCTCGCGCTCGAAGCGCTCGGCGCGCGCCGCCGGCAGCTCGCTCATCTCGGCGCGCGCCGCCTCGAGCATCGCCTCGTCGATCGCCACGGGCAAAAGATCGGGCTCGGGGAAGTAGCGGTAGTCGTGCGCCTCCTCCTTCGAGCGCAGCGAGGAGATCGCACCGGAGTCGAGGGTCGAAGTGAAGCGTCTCCTGCACGACCTGACCGCCGCCTTCGATAATCTCCCCGCTGGCGCTCGACCTCGGCCTTGATCCCGCGTTCGATGAAGCGGAAGGAGTTCATGTTCTTCAGCTCCGTCTTCACCCCCAGCTCGTCGGTCCCGGCCGGCCGCAGCGAGATGTTGGCGTCGCAGCGCAGCGAGCCCTCCTCCATGTTCACATCGCTCACACCAAGCGCACGCAACGTCGTGCGCAGCAGCTTCAGCCATTCACTGGCCTGCTCGGCCGTGCGAATATCGGGCTCGGTGACGACCTCTGCCAGCGGCGTGCCACCGCGGTTGAAGTCGACGACGCTCGCATCGGAGCCGTGAATCCGCCCGCTCTCCCCCACGTGCGTCAGCTTGGCCGCGTCCTCCTCGAGGTGAACGCGGTGGATACGAACATCGCCGAGGTTTCCGCCGAGGCACAGCGGCTCGTCGTACTGGGAGATCTGGTAGCCCTTCGGCAAATCAGGATAAAAGTAATTCTTACGATGAAAGATCGAACGCGGCGCGAGCTCGGAGCCGAGCGCCATGCCGATCATCAGGCCGAAGTGAATCGCCTGGGCATTGGCCACGGGCAGGCTGCCGGGCAGGCCGAGGCAGACGGGGCACGTGCGCGTGTTCGGCGGCTCCCCGAACGACAGCGCACAGCTGCAGAACATCTTCGTCTTGGTCGCCAGCTGCACGTGGATCTCAAGGCCGATCACCGGCTCGAGGCGCGGCCCTGCGCCGTTCGTACCCGGACCGCCGCCTGCCACGGCGTCGGTCCCGCCGCTGCCCGCGCCGCCGGCCGGGGTCTCGGCGTCAGACACGCGCCGCGCCCTCCTCGAAGCCGAGCGCCTGCTCGAGCGCGAAGGAGGCGTCGAGCAGCTTGTTCTCGCTGAACGCCGGGCCCGCGATCTGCAGACCGACGGGGAGGCCGTCGGACAAGCCACAGGGAATCGAGATCGCGGGTATGCCGGCGAGCGACATCGGCACGGTGAAGTAGTCGCTCAGATACATCGACCATGGATTGGCCGTCTTCTCGCCGAGGCCGAAGGCGACGTTGGCCGAAGTTGGCGTGACGATCAAGTCGACGCTCTGAAAGGCCGTCTTGAAGTCCTCTGAGATCTTCGTGCGCACGCGCTGGGCGCGGCCGTAGTAGGCGTCGTAGTAGCCCGAGGAGAGCGCGTACGTGCCGAGCATGATCCGCCGCTTGACCTCCTTGCCGAAGCCGTCGTGGCGCGTGCGCGTGTACATGTCGAGCAGGTCCTCGGCGTCGGGCGCGCGCATCCCGTAGCGCACGCCGTCGAAGCGCGCCAGGTTCGAGCTGGCCTCCGACGGCGCGAGCACGTAGTAGGCCGAGAGCGCATGCGGGGCGTGCGGCAGGCGGATCTCCTCGACCGAGGCGCCGAGGTCTTCGGCGAGCTTCAGCGCGCGCTCGAAGGACTCGCGCACGCCCGGCTCGATCTGCGCGCCCGCGCCGGCCTCGCCGCCGGCCGCGTCGGGATCGGGCGCGCGTAGCTCGGCCGGCACGCCCAGGCGAAGGCCGTCGAGGCGCTCGGCGCTTGGCAACTCGATCTCGTGTGGGAAGTCGAGCGAGGTCGCATCGCAGCGGTCGCGGCCGACCATGTGCTCGAGCATCAGCGCCGCGTCGGTCACGTCGCGCGTCAGCGGGCCAGCCTGGTCGAGCGAGGAGGCAAAGGCGATCATGCCGTAGCGCGAGACCGCCCCGTATGTGGGCTTGAGCCCGACGATCCCGCACAGCGCGGCCGGCTGGCGGATCGAGCCGCCCGTGTCCGTGCCGATCGCCCACGGCGCGAGCCCGGCGGCGACGGCGGCGGCGCTGCCGCCCGAGGAGCCGCCCGGCACGCGGGAGCGGTCCCACGGGTTGAGCGTCGGCCCGTAGGCCGAGTTCTCGGTCGAGGAGCCCATCGCGAACTCGTCCTGGTTGGTCTTCGCCAGCAGCGTCGCGCCGGCGCTCGTCAGCCCCCGCACGGCGCTCGCCGTGTACGGCGGGCGGTAGCCCTCGAGGATGCGCGAGCCCGACTGGCTCGGCACGCCCTTCGTGCAGAACAGGTCCTTGACGGCGAGCGGGACGCCCGCGAGCGGTCCGCTCCCAGGGGCGTCCGTAGAGTCCGACCAGCCCGGGCCCGACTCGAGCGGCGTGGTCGAGGCGTCCTCGGCGACCCACGTGAAGCAGTTGAGCCCGTCGCCGTTGGCGCGCGCGTCCGCCTGCGCGCGATCGCGGTAGAACGCGAACAGCTCATCCGCGCTGACGTCGCCCCGCTCGATCGCGGCGGCCGCCTGCGCGGCGGAAAGCCTCAGCAGATCGCCGCTCATCGGCTGTGGTGCGCTTCGGCGTGGCTCATGCCTGCGGGCTGGGGACGAGGAACCCGTCCTGATCGACGGCCGGCGCCTGCTCGAGTGCGACCTCGCGCGGCAGCGACGGGCGTGGCTCGTCGGGACGCAGCGCGCCGGTCAGCTCGACGACGTGGGATGTCGGCGGCACATCCTCGAGCTCGAGCTCGCCGATCTTGGCGATGTGATCGAGCACGGCCGAAAGCTCCTGCGCCATCGGCTCGAGCTCGTCCTCGCTCAGCGCAAGGCGCGCCAAGCGCGCCACGTGCAGTACCTCATCGCGGTCGATCACGCCGCGAATTCTAGGCGCCGGGAGCTAACCGGCGCGATCGGGCGGCCGCGAAGGCGAGTCGGGCTCGGCCTGCTGGACGGTCAGCCCGCTGAACGCCTGCTCCGGCTGATCGCTCGGTGGGTCAGGCGCCGCCGGGCGGCGTTTGCGCTCGGGCAGCGAGAGCAAGGGCACCCCGCCTTCGGCGCGCAGCTGCATGTAGCCGCCGAGCGTGATCGCGAGCGCCGCGAGCAGGCCAAGCCAGATGCCGAACTTGACGCCGTAGGTGATCTGTATGCCATGCCCGCTCGCGTTGGCGCCCGGGTGGTAGATGATCCGATAGATGATCAAAACACTCGACAGCGCGCCCAGGCCGAGCACGACCGCGCCGATCTTCACGGGACCCTCGAGCCGGTAAGCCACTGTCCCGGCAAGCGCCCCGCCGAGCGCAAAGACGATCGTCGCGAGCCAGATCCAGCGGCTGCTCGTGAACGCTTCCCAACCGGTCGCGCTGATCGTGCCGCCGCTGACGTGGCTCCCCGACAGCAGCCCCGTGATGCTGCCGCCGTACCAGTGCAGGAAGAAGAGGAAGACGAATAGAGCGACCGCGCCCCCCGCCTCGAGGCGCTCGGGCAGGCGCACACGGTCCGCGTCGAGTCTCATCCCGCTTCCCCGCCATTCGCTCCGCCGCCGCTCGGCCTTGGGCGCGGCGCGGGCGATGCCGGCGTGTACTTCGAGCGCCGTTCGTCGCGGATCGCCTGGCAGGCCCCGGCCAGGATCGCGAGCGTGCCGGCGAGCGCGAGCCACGCGCCGGCACAGACGGCGGTCGCGTGGTTGGGCCGCTCGAGCAGCCGCACGATCGCCGAGATCACGCCGGCCAGGCCGAGTGGGATGGTCCACACCGTGGCCACGACCGGCAGCGCCGTGCTGCGCTCGGTCAGCGTCGTCGCGAACATGCACAGCCCAGCGGCCGCTGCCGCCAGCAGCAGTGCAGCAGCCGGGCCGAACGTGTCCCAGATCGTGAGCGTGCCCGTCGCCGGGCCTTCGTAATAGGGCACCAAGAGCGAGACGATCACGCAGGCGGCACCCACGAGCGCCAGCAACTCGCCGACGCGGACCTTGCTAGGGCTCATGTCGGGAGTGCTTCGACGTCATTGCTCGATTCCCGCCTGGCGACGGGCAGCCTGCAGCGTGTTGCGCAGCAGGAAGGCGATCGTCGTCGGCCCGACGCCGCCCGGGACGGGCGTGATCCACGAGGCCAGCTGCGAGGCCGCGGCGAAGTCGACGTCGCCGACGAGGCCGCTCTTGTTGTGAGCCTCCTGCGGCGTGAGGCGGTTCATGCCGACGTCGATCACGACCGCGCCCGGCTTGACGTAGCCCTCGCCGATCAGGCGCGCCCGCCCGACGGCGGCGATCAGCACGTCGGCGCGGGCGCAAACCTCGCGCAGATCGTGCGTGCGCGAGTGGCACACGGTGACGGTTGCGTTGCGCTCGAGCAGCAGCTGCGCCATCGGCTTGCCGAACAAATTCGAGCGCCCGACGACGACCGCTTCGGCGCCTTCCAGCTCGGCCCCCGTATGCGCGAGCAGCTCGATCACGCCCTGCGGCGTGCACGAGCGCAGGCCGGGCAGGCCGAGCGAGAGTAGTCCCGTGTTGACAGGCGTGAGCCCATCGACGTCCTTCTCCGGCGGGACCATGTTCGTCAGCGTCGGGCCGTCGAGGTGCTCGGGGACTGGCAGCTGCAGGAGGATGCCGCTGACCTGCTCGTCGCCCCTCAGCCGAGCGAGCTCGTCGGCCACGGCCTCGAACGAGGAGTCGGCGGACAGGCGCACGTCGAACGGCTTCATCCCGACCTCGGCGCAGGCGCGTTGCTTGCCGCCGACGTAGACCGCCGAGGCGGGGTCCTCGCCGACGAGCACCGTCGCGAGGCCCGGCACCCGCCCGGTCTGCTCGTTGAATACCTTCACCTGCTCGGCCACCTCGGCGCGCACCCGGGCGGCGATCGCCTTGCCGTCGATGATCTGAGCGCTCATCGGCGGCTCACCGGTGCGTACTCGGCCATCAACTTGCGCTCGGAGCCGTCGCCGGCGAAGCGCACGACGATCACGCCGTCTGGCTCGACGCCCGTGACGACGCCCTCGCCGAAGGCCGCGTGCACGACGTCTTCGCCGAGACGGAACGCGACAGCGGTCTGCGGCGAGCTCGAGGCCGCCCACTCGCCGCCGCCGGAGCCGTTGCCGCCGGCGGAGCCTGAGCCGCCGAGCAGCGCGGTTGCGCGCCTACCGCGGCCGAGGCCGGCCGTGATCGGCCCGCTCGGTGCGCCGATCCGCAGTCGATCGCTCGGCTCGACCTCGTCGAGCAGCTCGGCCGGGATCTCGCCGAGGAAGCGGCTGCGCAGGCCCATCGTCTGCGCGCCGAACACGGCGCGGCGCTGGGCGTAGGTCAGGTAGAGCTCGCGCATCGCGCGCGTCACGCCGACGTAGAACAGGCGCCGCTCCTCCTCGAGACCGCCCTCGTCGAGCGCGCGTGAATGCGGGAACACGCCCTCCTCGCAGCCGGCGATGAAGATCGTCGGGTACTCGAGACCCTTCGCGTTGTGCAGCGTCATCAGCGTGACCAAGCCCTCGTCGTCGCTGCGCGCGTCGGCGTCGGCGACGAGCGCGACCTCCTGCAGGAAGACCTCGAGGGTGTCGTTCTCGGCCTCGGCCGTCGCGTCGAACTCGCGGCCGACCTCGACGAGCTGCTCGAGGTTCTCGATCCGCCCCTGCGCCTCGATCGTGCGCTCGGCCTCGAGCGCCTCGACATAGCCCGTCTGCGAGAGCACCGCCTCGATCAGGTCGCCGACCGGCACGCCGTCCGCGCCCGCGCCCGTCGCGGCATCGATCTCGAGTGAGAGCTCGTCGTCCTCGCGCTCGGGCGCGCCGTCGTCGTTGGCCGTGCCTGCCAGCTTGCGCAGCTCGGCCATCGTGTCCATGAAGCGCCTGAGCGCCTTGATCGCGGCCGTGCCGAGCCCGGGCACCTCCTCGGGTGCGGCCGCAGCCTGCCAGACGGAGATGTCGGCGGCGTCGGCGTGCGCGAGCACGCGCGCCAGCGAAGTCTGGCCGAGCCCGCGCCTCGGCGAGTTGGCGATCCGCGTGAAGCTGACCACGTCGAACGGGTTGGCGAGGAACAGCAGATATGCGATCGCGTCCTTGATCTCGGCGCGCTCGTAGAACTTCGTGCCGCCGATCACCTGGTAGGAGATCTCGCGGCGCACGAGCGTGTCCTCGATCACGCGCGACATCGCGTTCGTGCGGTAGAGCACGGCGATCTCCTCGCGCGAGGCGCCCTCGTCGACGAGCCGCTCGATCTCGCCGACGACGAAGCGCGCCTCGGCGTGCTCGTCCTCGAGGCCGCGCAGATGGATCTGATCGCCCTCGCCGCGATCGCTCCACAGGCGCTTGGCGATGCCGCCGCGGTTGTTCGCGATCACCGCGTTGGCCGCACGCAGGATCGTCTCCGTCGAGCGGTAGTTCTGCTCGAGCTTGACCACGCGCGCGTCCGGGAAGTCCTCTTGAAAATCCAAGATGTTCTTAATGTCCGCGGAGCGGAATGAATAGATCGACTGAGAATCGTCGCCCACTACCGCGAGATTCCGGTGACCGGGGATGCTCGTGCGGTCGCCGCGGGCCGGATCCATTCGCCCGCCGCCGACGAGCAGCTGCAGCATCCGATACTGCGCGTAGTTGGTGTCCTGGTACTCGTCGACGAGCACGTGGCGGAAGGCGCGCTGGTAGCGCTCGCGCACGTCCTCGAACAGCTCGAGCAGGTTCACCGTGCGAAACAGCAGGTCGTCGAAGTCCATCGCGTTCATCCGCAGCAGGTCGCGCTCGTACAGTTCGTAGACGTCGGCGAGCATCTCCGCGAACTGCGAGTCGGCGGCCGTTTCGCGCAGGTCCGAAGCCGAGCGCAGGCGGTTCTTGGCGGCCGAGATCTGGTTGTGGAGCGCGGCCGGCGTGTAGCGCTTGGGATCGACGCCGACTGCGTCCGCGCAGCGCTTGGTCAGCCGCCGCGCGTCGGCCTGGTCGTAGATCGTGAACTGGCGCGTGTAGCCGAGGCGCTCGGCCTCTACGCGCAGGATCCGCGCGCAGGCGGCGTGGAACGTCATCAGCCACATGCCGCGCGTCGCGCGCCCGAGCAGCCGTTCGACGCGCCCTGCCATCTCTTTGGCTGCCTTGTTCGTGAACGTGATCGCGAGGATCTCGTTCGGCTGGGCCTCGTCTGAGTAGATCAGGTGCGCGATGCGGTGGGTCAGCACGCGGGTCTTACCGCTGCCCGCGCCGGCCAGGATCAGGAGTGGCCCCTCGCCGTGCGTGACCGCCTCGCGCTGGGGCTCGTTGAGGCCCTCCAGCAGCTCCTGGAGATGCTCGGCGTGGGGGTTTGCGGGCACGCCCTCAGCATAGGCGCGGACACGGCGGGCCGAGCGCTCCCGGCGCCCGTAGCCACCGACTCCTGCGACCGGCGTGATGCCCCTGTGTGGGGGCAGCGGAGGAGGCGCGCGCACCGGGCAGCGCGCGCCTCCCACCCAGCCGGCCTTGCTATCGCAGCGTGAACGCCTCGCTACGGACCGTCTTGTGCCGACCCTTGCCGCTGATCAGCGTGAGCGTGTAGCGGCCCGGCTGGAGCCTGCGCAGCGACTCCAGGCGCAGGCTCATGTGGCCACCGCTCGCGCGTGCGATGCCGGCTGCGTAGACGACCCCGCGACGCGCGAGAGTCGCGTGTGCGGATGCCCCCGCGGCCGTGAACTTCACCGGACCAGTGACGAGCTGCGTCGTGCATTTCTGGACCTTCTTGCCGCCTTTCTTGACGGTCGTGCACTTCACGAGCTGGATCTTGCCGGCCGCGCCCGCGGGGCCTTGCGGTCCTGTCGGACCTGCAGAGCCCGCAGGACCTGCAGAGCCCGCAGGACCTGCCGGGCCGGCCGGACCGGCTGCCCCGTCTTTGCCGGGCGCCCCGTCAGCGCCTTTTCCGCCAGCCGCGCCGGCGGAGCCTTGGGCTCCGGTCGCGCCGGTCGCACCCTGTTTGCCTTCTTTACCTTCTTTGCCTTCTTTACCGGCTTTCAGGAACACCGCGGCCACTTCCGATTCGGCGGCCAGATTGACTTCGCACGTCGTTGGCGCCGTGGCTTTGCAGCCGACCCAGCCCGCGAATTCGTAGCCGGTCGCCGGCGTCTCGGTCAGCGTCACGTTGCCAGGTTCGAATTCCGTCGTTTCAGTGAAGCACCCGGTGCCGCAGTTGATTCCGGCCGGGGTCGACACCACGGTGCCTTCCCCGAACTTCACCAACGTGAGCGGTACGGTCGTCACTTCGATGAATTCGGCTTCGACTTCGGTCGCTTCGGCGATCGTGACCGTGCAGGTCCCCGTGCCAGAGCAGCCCCCGCCGGACCAGCCGGCGAACCCTGATTTCGGTTTGGGCGTCGCGGTCAGCGTGACTTCCGCGCCTTCGGCGAATTCGGCCGAACACGTGCCGCCGCAGTTGATCCCCGCCGGCGAGGAGGTGACCGTGCCTTCGCCGGCTCCCGTCTTCGTGACGCTCAGCGGGAATTCGATGACCGGTTCGGAGCTGAATTCGGCTTCGACTTCGGTCGCTTCGGCGATCGTGACTTCGCACGTCCCCGTGCCCGAGCAGCCGCCGCCGGACCAGCCGGCGAACGACGAGCCCGATTCAGGCGTGGCGGTCAGCGTGACTTCCGCGCCTTCGGCGAATTCGGCCGAACACGTGCCGCCGCAGTTGATCCCCGCCGGCGAGGAGGTCACCGTGCCTTCGCCGGCTCCCGTCTTCGTGACGGTCAGCGGGAATTCGACTTCGCCCCCCCCACCTTCGCCGAAGATATCGATCGTGGCTCCGTCGGTCACGTATACGTGACCTTCGGCCGAAACCGCTACGCCAAGCGGACGCCCGAAGGGCTGGATTTCCGACTTCCCCGTGATCTGACCGACGTACGTGCCGGCGCTCGAGAACTCGTCGACGACTTTGTGCGCCGCGTCCACGACGTAGAGGTTGCCCGTGGATTCTTCGACCGCTACGTCGATCGGCTTGAACGAGCCCGCCGGCGTTTCGACGCCGGTCAGCTTTTTTTCAAATGCACCTGCGGAGGTGTACACGCTGACGTTGTTGTTTTCCGCTTCCGCGATATAGAGCTTGCTGCTGGACGCGTCGATGGTCAAGCCACTTTCCCCTTCGGCCCCATACGGCCCGAAGCCGCCGGTTGGGGTCGGTACTGCCGTCGAGGTGGTGAGTTTTCCTTCGCCGTCCGTTTTGAAATCGCGGACTTCAGAGTGCGCGGGAGAAGTGATCACGAACACGTCGCCGCTGTGCGGCCCGCTCGAATTGTCGACTTCCACGTACATGTAGAAGCCGAGTTTCACGTTCTGGATCAGTTCGTATTTATTTTCCCCAGTCGGCTTGAACACGAAGACTTCTTCATGTCCGGATTCGGCCAAGTAGACGACACCAGTGGTGTTGTTAACCGCGACGCTCCGGCCAAAGGCTTCGGGGATTTCACCGGCCCCGACCTGGGCAACAAACGCGTTTTTCGAGTCGAATTTGTCGACGACCTTCGCGCCGGCGTCGGCCAGGAACAGGTTTCCACCCGCGTCGAAGGTCATGCCCCACGGTTGCCCCAAGGGGCCGCCATTGGCTTCGGTGATGCTGTCGAGGAACGGGGGAGGGGCCGCGGCGGCGGATGCAATCCAGATCAACGCCCCCACGAACACGGAGAGCGCTACAGCGCCCGAAAAGACCGACCTTCGAATTGCGAACATGCCCTACCTCCACCCGGTGCCCTCTGATTCGCCCGGGTTCGACCGTTCGCGCCGCCGCGTCAATGCGTGGACACAAAGCTCCCCCTGGACCCGAAAGACAGATCTTCACCACGCCCGGCTAACCGATCAAGAAGCGTCTCTGACTCGCAGAGACAGAGCCAGCTTTTAGATCTAGCGCCCGCTTCAGCCTCCGGCCGGGTTCGGCCCCTTGACCGTGCGCAGCGGCCTGACCTCGGCGATCGGCTCAGGGCTGTCCTCAGAGAGATCGGCGACCGTCCGTTCGAGCGCCCCGATCCGGCTCGCCAGGCCCTTGATCGCGTCGGCGATCGGGTCCGGCAGGTGGATCCAGTCGGCGTCCGGGCCCTCCGGGCGCCGGCCGTCGACGCGCACCGGATGACCCGGGTTGCCGACGACCGTCGAGTTCGGCGGCACGTCGTTGATCACGACGCTGTTCGCGCCGATCTTCGCGCCGTGGCCGATCGTGATCGGGCCGAGCAGCTTCGCGCCGGAGCCGATCGTGACGTTGTCCTGCACCGTCGGGTGGCGCTTGCCGCGTCGCAAAGCCGGTGCCGCCGAGCGTGACGCCCTGGTACAGCGTCACGTCGTCGCCGATCTCGGCCGTCTCGCCGATCACGACGCCCGTGCCGTGGTCGATGAACAGGCCGTCGCCGATCGACGCCGCCGGGTGGATCTCGATCCCGGTCAGCATGCGCGTCGAGCATCGAGATCAGCCGCGGCAGCAGCGGCACGCCGGCCGCGTGCAGCGCGTGCGCGACGCGATGGGCCAGCAGCGCGTGGACGCCGGGCCACGTCGCGAGGATCTCCAGCTGCGCCGACGTCGCGCGCCGCAGGATCGCGCGTCCGCGCGGCCTGCACGTCGCGACGGAGCTCCTTCGCGACCCGCGCGAGCTCGAAGCCGGCCATCTGAGAAGCGTAGCGCCGAAACCGCGAGATAGTTGAGCGTGCAGCTATTTTCGCGCCGCCCGTGTGGCGATCATCGGCCCGGCAGCCCATCAAATCGTTCTCAGCTCACGGGGCGAAGAATGCTTGCGAGACGTAGCGCTCGCCCGAGTCCGGCAGGATCACGACGATCCGCTTGCCCGTCGACTCCGGCCGCTGCGCCACCTCGAGCGCCGCCCACAGCGCCGCGCCGCACGAGATGCCCGCGAGCACGCCCACGCGTTTCGCGCACGCCCGCGCCGTCTCGATCGCGTCCTCGTCGTCGACGCGCGATCACCTCGTCGAGCAGCTCGCGGTTGAGCACCGCCGGGACGAAGCCCGCGCCGATCCCCTGGATCCGGTGCGGGCCGGGCGGCTCGCCCGAGAGCACCGCCGAGCCGCGCGGCTCGACCGCGACGACGCGCAGCTTCGGGTTGCGCTCGCGCAGGTACTCGCCGACGCCCGTGATCGTGCCGCCCGTGCCGACGCCGGCCACGAGCACGTCCACGCTCGCCGTCCAGCGCCCGCTCGATCTCCGGGCCGGTGTGTCGGCGGTGGATCTCCGGATTGGCCGGGTTGGTGAACTGGTCGGGCAGGAACACGTCGTCGTCGCCGCGCCATCGCCCGCGCCGCCTGCGACCGCCTCGTTCATCCCGCCCATCGACTCGGTCACCTCCACGCGCGCCCCGTACAGGCGCAGCAGGCTCTCGCGCTCGCGGCTCATCCCCTGCGGCAGCGTCAGCACCAGCTCGTAGCCCTTCGCCGCGCACACGAACGCCAGCGCGATCCCCGTGTTGCCGCTCGTCGCCTCGACGATCGTCGTGCGGCCCGGCTCGATCCGGCCCTCGCGCCTCGGCCGCCTCGATCATCGCCACGCCGATCCGGTCCTTGACGCTGCCGCCCGGGTTGAACGCCTCGAGCTTGGCGAACAGCCGCACGCCGTTGTCCGCCGCAGGCGTTCCCGCCAGCATCTCGCGCCAGCTCGACCAGCGGCGTGTTCCCCGACCAGCTGCGAAATGTTGATCGGGATTCGGGCCATACGGCCCCGACAATAGTGAACGAGGCCCCAGCGCCGCCCCCGCACGGCGCTGTCCCCCGCGCGTGGGCGTCAGCGCCCGAGCGTGACCTTCTTCGCTTTCTTCCACGTCAGGCGCACGCTCGCGCTGCGCGCCAGCTTCGGCGCCGGCAGCGAGCGCACGAACGAGAGGCTCGCGTTGAGCCTGCGCCCGTGGCTCGAGAACAGCTTGCGACCCGCCTTGTTCAGGTCGATCTTCAGCACTTTGCTGCTCGCCGAGCCCATCGCGAACGACGCCGTGCCGATCGTCTGCAGCTTCGGGCGCATGCCGCGCTTGGCTTTGTTGAAGCTCAGCGTCAGCCTGCCGTTGCACGCCCCCGCCCCAGTGCGTTGCAGGCGCAGCGCCACAGTGCGCGAGCCGGTCACCGCCAGGTGCTTGTTGCGCAGGCTCAGCACGCACGCCGCGCCCGATGAGCTCGTCGCGCCCAGCACACCGCCGCTTGCGATCTTCGAGGCGCTGCCGCCCGTCGTTTGCGATCCCGGCGTGCCTTCCGTGCCCGTGCCCGTCCCCGGACCGCCGCCCGGGTTCGGGTTTTCCGTGCCGCCGCCTTTGGCTTTGCCCGTCGTGTAGCGGAACTCATCGGCCGGCTTTTTGACAGGGCTCATGCCCGACGGCGTCCTCACCCTGACGTCGACCGTGCCCGCGAGGCCTTCCGGCGCCACCGCTTCGATGCTCAGCGCCGAGCTCACGATGAACGTCGCCGGCTTCGAGCCGAAGAAGACCGCGTCCGCGCCCGTGAAGTTTTCCCCCTTGACCTTCACCGTCGCGCCCGCTTCGCCCGCGCCCGGCATCACGTTCGTCACGGCCGGCGGCGGCAGCGGGAAGTCCGGCGAGCCCGTGAAGATCCACGCAGCGCCCCTGCGGGCGCCGTCGTGCGGCGCACCCACAGCGACCACCGTGCCGTCTTGCGAGACCGCCACCGCCGCACCCGACCAGCCTTTGCCTTCCCCGCCCGAGCCCGCCAGCTTTTCGCCCCCGGCTTTCCAGTCCGAGCCCGTGCGCGTGAGCACCGTCACGAGACCGTTCGTTTCCGCGCGCGGCGAGCCCACCAACCCGAACGTGCCGTCGCCCGACAACGCCACGCTGAAGCCGAAGTGCGGTTCGCCTTCCACCGTCAGCTTCTTGCCCTGCTGCACGAACCCTGAGGCCGAGCGCGCGAACGGCCACGCCGCGCCGGCGCCTTCCGCGTCGTTGAGGCCGCCGATCAGCGCCGTCGCGCCGTCACCCGACAGCGCCACGCTCTTGCCGAAGCGCGCTTCGCCGCTCTCGCCGGCGCCCGTCAGCTTGCCGCCCAACGTCGCCCAGCTTGCCCCGCTGCCCGTGAACACCAGCGCAGCGCCTGTATAGGCCGAATCGCCCGGCGCACCGATCAGCGCCGTTTGACCGTCGCCCGACAGCGACACGCTGCGGCCGAAGTGAGCCAAGTGGGTCGGTTCCGCATCCGCCAGCGCCGCGGCCCGCGTCCAGCCTGAGCCCCCGTGCGTAAAGACCCACGCCTTGCCGTGCTGCGACGAAGCCGACGGGTCGCCGATCAGCGCCGTTTGGCCATCTGCCGAGAGCGCCACGCTCTTGCCGAAGCGCCCTTCGCCGCTACCGCCTTCGCCCGTCAGTGCCGCGCTGCGCGTCCACGTCGTGCCCGAGCGCGTGAATACCCACGCGCTCCCCGGCATCGTTGTCGCCGACGGTTCGCCGACCAGCGCCGTGTTGCCGTCCGCCGACAGCGCCACGCTGTTGCCGAACGCGCATTCCCCCGCTTCTTCAGAGGATTCTTCCGCGCACTGTTCTTCTTCGCCTGAGCCACTCGGCGGTTCCGCGCCCGTCAGCTTCGGGCTCTGTGCCACCCATGACGAGCCTTTCTTGACGAATACGAACGCCGCGCCGTGGTTCGCGTTTTCGTCGTGCGGGCCGCCCACCAGCAGTGTGCTCCCGTCCGCCGACAGCGCCACGCTCGTGCCCAGCAGGCCTTCGCCCAGCTCGTCTGCGCCCGTCAGCTTGCCACCCGCCTGCACCAGCGGGTCGATCCTCAGCGGGTAGCGCGCCCTCGCCGCGTCCACACGGATCAGCAGCCGGGCGCCCCGCAACTCGAGCCACGTGTGCAGCGCGCGGCCGCTCGCGTCCGTCGTAAGAAGATTGCCGTAGCGGAGCTGCGCGTCGCCGCGCTCGAGCGTGAGGCTCTGGCCGTCCGCCGCGAGCCTCGGGCGCGCGTTCGCCGCCAGCGCCAGATCGAGCGTCAGCGGCGCAGCCGCGCTGCCCGCCCGCGCTGCTGCCGGAGCATGCAGCAGCGTGAAGCCCTGCTCGAGTCCCGCCGGACCGTTTGCATACCACTCGCTCAGCGCGCCGCGCGCGTACGTCGCGCGGTTCGAGTACGCAGTCGGATCGACCGTCATCGCTGCCGCGCCATGCTTGCCGTCACCGAAGCCGACCGAGCGCAGGCTCAAGTGAAGGTTGAGCTCTGCCTTGCTCACCGTCAAGCCTCCTGGCGCGAAGCGCGCGCTGATGCCCTGCGCTGCGTTGGTCGCACCGAGGGTCTCCCCGCCTGTGGCGTGGACGTGAAATGCCGGTTGCGCTGCGCCGAGCGCCGCCGAGACCTCCGCGCGAGCCGCCGCCGGGATCGCAGCCGTCGCAGAGCTCGCCGACCGATCGCCCTGCTCGATTGACGGCCGGAGCCCCGTTGCGAGCGCCATCAGCGCCAGCAGGAGCAGGGCAGTCGAGAGCGCCGCTGCCGTGAGGACGCGCCGCCGCCGAGCGATCAGCGCCGATGCGCTCGGAGCTGCCGTTGCCGGGCATGGTGCGGTCGCCGTTGCGCGATCCGTCGCTTGCAGCGGACTCATCGTCAGAGGTCCATCCCTTCAGTTGTCTCGCATCGCCTATCGCCGAAAGCCGAAACGCGCGGTGTCCTCCCCCACGTCACGTCCCCGACGCCCTTTCTCTTCACGCAAAGTAAACGCAAAATGACGCGAAGTCAATGCGCAGGCGATTTCTTATCCACGTGTCCAAAACGCCCGTGTTTAGGGCTTGTCAAAGGGGAACAATCTGGCTCAGAGCTGCTCATCCGGGACGCACCGGGACGGACGCCGAAGGAGCCTTCCGCACGCTCCCACACCGGGCCAGGCGCGCGGCGCGCGGCTCGGGCGTCGAAGCTCAGATGTGGTACATGCTCGCGCCCGCCTCGCGCGCCTCGCGCTCGATCACGTCCGCGATCGTCGTCTGCGCCAGCACCCCCCGCGCCGCCGCCGCCGCGTCCGCGAACGGTCCCTGCGCATCGCGCCCGAGCGGCCCGTCGAGCAACTCGACGATCTCGAGCACCGTCACCTCGGCCGGCTCGCGCGCGAAGCGGTAGCCGCCCTTCACGCCGCGCTGCGAGCTGATCACCCCCGCCCTGCGCAGGACCGCGAACAGCTGCTCGAGGAACTGCACCGGCACGTCGCGCTTGCGTGCCAGCTCGCCGATCGGCACCGGCTCCGAGCTGCCGCTGCGCGCCAGCTCCGCCAGCGCCAGCACCGCGTACGGCGACTTGCTCGTGATCGAGATCATCGGTACGAGCGATGCTACGGAAGTATCGGGATGCGCGGGTGGCCGCGTGGACCGACGGCCCCTACGAGCCGAAGGCCTTGTAGCTAGAGCCAGCCGCGCTCTGTCGCGATCAGCACAGCCTGCGCGCGGTCGACCGCGCCGAGCTTGCCGTAGATGTTGTGCAGGTGCGTGCGCACCGTGCTCGTCGAGAGCGTCAGCTCGTGGGCGATCTGCTTGTAGACCTTGCCCTCGGCCAGACGCTGCAGCACTCCGAGCTCACGGCCCGACAGCGGGCACGGGTCGACGTGGCGGCGGCGCTGGCTCGGCGCGCTCGGAAGCTCGTACATAACGCGTCGCAGCTCGTCCGGACCAAGCCCGACGGCGCGCGCAGTGCGCAGCATCTCGGCAGGCGAGACCGGCGCACCCTGCTCGTAGTGGGCGAGCATGTCCGCCAGGCGCACGATCGCAGCCTCACCCTCGACTTCAGGGCTGTGGTGGCGCTCGATCGTCGTGGCGATCGTCGCCGGCAGGCCCCAGCGGCGCGCGAGCACGCCGCCGACGAGCGCGTGGTCGACGCCCAGCTCGCGGCGCTCCTGGTGGATGCGGTCCTCCGGCGTGCGCGCACCGCGGTGCACCTGCGCCGGGTAGCCCGGGTATGCGTGCAGCAGCACGAGCTTGCCGATGTCGTGCAAGAGGCTCGTCGACCGTCAGCCGGTCGCGATGCTCGAAGCCGACCTCCGCAGCGATCCTGTCGGCCGCGTGCTGGGTCGCCAATGCGTGCAGGCGGAAGCGCTCCGGCGCCGCCTCCCACACGCTCGAGCGCTCGAAGAAGTCGAATGTGCGCAGGCGCCCCGCGAGGTTCTGCACCGTCTGCGGCGTGAGCAGCTCGACCGCCGCTACAACCGTGTCGACACGTCCGCGCCCGCCCTGCACCTGGTTGGCCAGGCGCAGCACGGCGATGATCATCGCGACGTCCGACTCGACCGCCGTCACCACGTCGGCCGTGGCCACGTGGTCCTTGGCCATCACCGAGAGCAGGCGCGCGCGGGACTCCGCCAGCGCCGGGTAGCGCCTCGAGTGCTTCGAAGGCCATCGTCAGGCGACGGCCGTGACCCTCGTTCTGGTGTCGCTCGCCCGGCTGGGCCGGGGCGCGGTTCGCCGCCGCAGTAGCGCCGGAGCGGGCCGGTGCAGTCTGCCCGCGGCCGCCGACAGGCACCGCAACCCGCGACGCCTTGGTTGCCGTGGGGGCCTTGCCGTTCGTGCTGCTTGCAGCAGCCCTGCCGTTGGCGCTCGCGCGACGGGCGATGTCGGCCTTCGCCGCTTTGCTCGCCTTGGGCGCCGTCTTCGGCTTAGCCTGTGTCTTGGTCTTTGACTTGGAAGCGGTTGCTGGCATCTTGCGCTTAGCTGGTAGTCGGCCATCCGTGGCGGCCGCTCCCCACCCCTATCGGCAGCTCAGCGCAAGAGATTGAGCCGCTACGCGATCAATTTGCCGCGCCCGTAGGGGTCGCGGGCCTAGGCAGCGCCGCATCGACCCGCCGCAGCGTCTCCTCGCGCCCCAAAAGCGCGATGCTCTCGAAGATCCCCGGCGAGATCGTCGTGCCCGTGAGCGCCACGCGCAGCGGCTGGTAGACCTCGCGCGGCTTGCAGCCGAGGCGCTCGACGAGCCCTTCGAGCGCCTGCGCCGGCTCACCCTCTTCAAAGCTCGGCAGAGCTGCCAAGACCTCGCGTGCCTGGACGAGCGTGGCGCGCCCCTGCTCGCCAAGCCATCGCTCGCGCGCCTTGGCATCGTCTACCGGGGCCTCGAGCAAAGGCCCCGTGAGCGGCCAGAAATCGGCCAGCGTGTGGATCTTCTCCTGGCTGATCTCGACCGCGCGCGCCAGCCGCGGGTCATCGCGGAATCCCGCATGGTCAGTGAGATCGAGGTATGACGCCACCTGCTCGACGAGCTTCGCCGGCGGCAGCGCGCGGATATACACGCCGTTCAGCCAGCGCAGCTTGACCTCGTCGAAGCGCGCCGGGTTGCGGCTGACCGTCTCCAGCGTGAAGCGCTCGATCAGCTCCTGCGTCGAGAGCACCGTCTGATCATCGCCCGCGCCCCACCCGAGCAGCGCCATGTAGTTGCGCACCGCCGCCGGCAGGTAGCCCGCCTCGCGCAGCTCGCCGACCGAGGCCGCGCCGTGGCGCTTTGAGAGCTTCTTGCCGTCCGGTCCGTGCAGCAACGGCAGATGCGCGTATATCGGCAGCTGCGCGCCCTCGCCCAGGCCGACCGATTTGGCCGCCTCCAGCACCAGCAGCTGCTTCGGCGTGTTCGAGAGATGGTCCTCGCCGCGCACGACGTGTGTGATCCGCGCGTCGAGGTCGTCGATCGCGACGGCGAAGTTGTACAGCACCGAGCCGTCCGCGCGGGCGATCACCGGGTCGTCCATGTGCACGTGCTCGAAGCGCGTCTCACCGCGGATCGCGTCGTGCACGACCGTCGCGCCGTCGTCGGGCACGCGCAGGCGCACCGCGCCACCGTCCTCCGCCTTACCGCGGAAGCCGCGCTCGGCGCCGTAGAGCTCCTTGAACTCCTTCACGTCCGCCGCGGTCGCGTTCGAGCGGTAGGCGAGGTCCGCGTCGAGCAGCGCCTGCAGCGCTTCGCCGTGGCGCTCGCCGCGGTCGGTCTGCATGATCGGCCCCTCGTCCCAGTCGAGCTGCAGCCAGCGCAGCGAGTCGAGGATCTGCTCGACGTTCTCCGGCGTCGAGCGCTCGCGGTCGGTGTCCTCGATACGCAGCACCAGCTCGCCGCCCTCGTGGCGTGCGAGCAGCCAGTTGAACAGCGCCGTGCGTGCGCCGCCGATGTGCAGCGCGCCCGTCGGCGATGGAGCGAAGCGAACCCTCATAATCGCCGCATGCTAATCGGCGCACACGTATCGCCCGCGGGCGGCCTGCCCAAGGCGATCGAACGTGGAGTGCAGCGTGGCTGCGAAGCGATCCAGATCTTCAACCAGTCGCCGCGGATGTGGAAACCGACGAGCTACCGCGAGGAGGACATCGCCGCCTTCCGCGAGGCGATGTCCGACAGCCCGATCGAAGCGGTGCTGATCCACGCCGTCTACCTGCTCAACTGCGCCTCAGAGGACAAGGAGATCCGCGCCAAGTCGCTCGCCTCGCTGACCCACTCGCTGCGCGTCGGGCACGCGATCGGCGCAGGCGGCGTCGTGCTGCACCCCGGCTCGGCCAAGACCGGGCACGTCGGCGAGGCGATCGCGCGCGCCGGGAAGACGATCAACGAGGCGCTCTCCGACAGCGAGGGCTGCGAGCTGCACCTCGAGAACACGGCCGGCGCAGGCGGCACGCTCGGGCGCTCCTTCGAGGAGCTCGCCGCGCTGATCGACGCCGCCGGCGCCGACGAAGCGGCTCGGCGTGTGCCTGGACTCCTGCCACCTGCTCGCCTCCGGCTATGACATCCGCACGCCCGAGAAGCATGGGCTCCGTGCTGCGCGAGTGCTCGCGCAAGCTCGGACGCGGCGTCGTGCGCTCGCTGCACCTCAACGACTCGCAGACGCCGCTCGGCTCAAACCGCGACCGCCACGCCAACGTCGGCGAGGGCGAGCTCGGGCGCAAGGGATGCTCCGCGTTTCTCTCTGCCCCCTCGCTGCAGAAGCTGCCCTGCATCCTCGAGACGCCCGGCGAGAAGCGCGAAGGGGCGTCGCGCAAGGAAGTCGCGCTCGCCAGACGCCTGCGCGATCAGGGCCTCGCCGCCCGCGGCTGAGCTCAGGCGGTCGCTGCGGCGCGCAGCGGCGCCAAGGCATGTTCGAGCTCTGCCCGCAGCGTCGGCGTGTGCTGCACGCGGAAGGCCTCGCCCAGCTTCAGCCTGCGCACGCCCGTGCCGGTGTCGATGTCGAGCACGACCTCGGCTGGGCCCGGGAAGTCCTCGATCGCGTGCTTGAGATCTTCGATCGCACTGGCACCGAGCGCGCTCAAATCGACCCGCAGGTGCACCGGCTCGGCGATCGCCGTGGCCGTCGCCGCGCGGCGTCCCGCCTCGGCGTTGGCGCGCTCGATCTCCTCCTGCGCTCGGTGAGAACGATTCGACGCTCTGCACGACCAGGCACGTCTTGCCTGCTTCCTTGTGGTCGACGCGGCCCTTGACGAGCACGACCTCGATCGACGGCGAGCGCCGTCTCGTACTCGGCGAGCGCCTTGCCGAACACGAGCATCTCGACGCTGCCCGCGAGGTCGTCGAGCGTCGCGAACATCATGTGGTCGCCGTTGCGCGTGCGGATCTTCTTCGCCTCGACGATGATCCCGCCGACGGTCACCCAGTCCTTGTCGCGGCGATCGACGAGCGCCGCGAGCGAGCAGTCCGTGCGCGACGCGCAGAGCCTCGCGCAGGGGCTTCAGCGGGTGCGCCGAGATGAACAGTCCGATCGCCTCCTTCTCGACCGCCAACAGCTCGGCCTGCTCGAACTCCTCGCCCGAGATCGGCGGGTGGATCGGCTTGGCGAAGGCCGAGCCGGGGGCGGCGCTCTGCTCGCCCGCCGGCGCCTCGGCCGATTCTGCGAGGTCGAAGATCGAGCCCTGGCCGATCTGCGCGTCCTGCTGGATCTTCTGGCCCGCGCCCTGGGCCTGCTCGAGCACCGCCAGCATGCCCTTGCGGCTCGCGCCCGTCGAGCCGAAGCGCGCCGCACTTGATCAGTGCCTCGATCGCCTTCTTGTTGACCGCGCGGACCGTCGACGCGCTCGCAGAAGTCCCACAGCGAGGCGAAGACTCCTCTCGCTCTCCTCGCGCGCCCGCTTGATCGCCTCGACCGCCTGATAGCCGACGCCCTTGACCGCGTCCAGGCCGAAGCGGATGTTGCCATCGACGACGGTGAACTCGTGGTCTGAGAGATTCACGTCGGGCGGCAGGATCTCGATCCCCATCTCCTCGCAGCGGGCGACGAAGAAGGGAACCTTGTCCTTCGTCGACATCACCGAGGAGATCAGCGCCGCCATGTACTCGGCCGGGAAGTTCGCCTTCAGCCACGCCGTGCGGTAGGCGATCAGCGCGTAGCAGGCGGCGTGACTCTTGTTGAACGAGTAGTCGGCCGACTTTTCGTTGGTCTGCCAGAGGAACTCGATCGTCTCCTGGCTCGTGCCCGATGCGCGGCAGCCCTCGACGAACTCCGGCTTCAGCGCGGCCATCGCGGCGCGGTTCTTCTTGCCGATCGCCTTGCGCAGGTCGTCCGCCTTGGCGCCCGAGAAGCCGCCGAGCTCCTTGGAGATCTGCATCGCCTGCTCCTGGTAGAGGATCACGCCCTTGGAGGACTCGAGGATCGCGCGCAGACGCTGCGTCGGGGTAGGTGATCGACTGCGGGTTGCGCTTGCCCTTGGCGTAGACCGGGATCTGGTCCATCGCGCCCGGGCGGTACAGCGCGACGAGCGCGACGAGGTCGTTGAACTCGTCCGGGCAGACCTTCTTCAGCGCCTCGCGCATGCCCTCGGACTCGAACTGGAACACGCCCGTCGAGTCGCCGCGCGCGAGCATCTCGTACGTACGTGCATCGTCGAGCGGCAGCGTCGTCATGTCCGGGCGCGCTCCGGTCGAGCGCTCGATGATGTCGAGCGCGTCCTCGATCACGTCGAGGTTGCGCAGCCCGAGGAAGTCCATCTTGAGCAGGCCGATCGTCCTCGATCGGCTTCATCGAGAACTGCGTGACCGTGCGGAACACCTTCTCGCCGTTCTCGTCGGTGCCCGCGTCGGCGAGCTGCAGCGGCACGATGTCGGTCAGCGGACGGTCGGCGATCACGACCGCCGCGGCGTGGATCGAGGAGTTGCGCACGATCCCCTCGAGACCCTGCGCCGACGTCGACGATCTGCTGGGCCTGCGGGTCTTCGTCGCAGGCCTTGCGCAGCGGCTGACCAGTCTTCAGGCAGTCCTCGAAGGACGGCGAGCGACCCATGATCGGGTCGGGGATCAGCTTGGCCAGGCGGTCGCCGATGCCGTAGTCGAAGCCGAGCACGCGGGCCGCGTCGCGCGTCGCCGCGCGCGGGAACATCTTGCCGAAGGTGACGATCTGCGCGACCGACTCGCGCCCGTACTTCTCGGTCACGTAGCGCATCACGCGCTCGCGTCCGCGCACCGAGAAGTCGATGTCGATGTCCGGCATCGACACGCGCTCGGGGTTGAGGAAGCGCTCGAACAGCAGGTCGTAGCGCGAGCGGGTCGACGTCGGTGATCGCCAGGCAGTAGGCGACGATCGAGCCGGCCGCCGAGCCGCGGCCCGGGCCGACGGCGATGCCGTTCTCCTTGGCGTACTTGACGAAGTCCCAGACGATCAGGAAGTAGGCGTTGAAGCCCATCCGGTCGATCACGCTCGAGCTCCATGTCCATGCGCTCGCAGCGCCTCCGCCGGCATCGGGTCGCCGTAGCGCAGGCGCAGGCCCTCTTCGACCCGCGCGCGCAGGTACTCGCGCTCGCCCTCGCCGTCGGGCGTCGGGTAGCTCGGGATCAGCTGCTTGCCGAGCTCGAGCTCGACGTCGCAGCGCTCGGCGATCTCCAGCGTGCTCGCGATCGCCTCCGGCCACTGCGCGAACGCGGCGATCATCTCGCCGCTGTCGCGCAGGTAGAACTCGTTCGTTTCGAACGTCATCTTCGGCTGCGGCGATCGTGCTCTTGGTCTGCACGCACAGCAGCGCCGTGTGATGGTCGTAGTCCTCGCGGCGCAGGTAGTGCACGTCGCCGGTGCCGACGAGGCTGGCGCCGACCTCGCGCGCGATCCTGACGATCCCCTCGTTGCACTTCTCCTGCGTCGGCCAGCCCGTTCTTCTGCACCTCGAAGTAGACGTTCTCGGCGCCGAACACCTTGCAGCAGCTCGTCGGCGTGGGCGCGAGCGTCCTGCTCGGGCGGTCCTGCAGCAGGCGCTGGCAGAAGCGCGACGCGAGGCAGCCGGTGAGCGCGATCACGCCCTCGGAGTAGCGCTCGATCAGGCCCATGTCGACCGATGGCTTGCCGCGGTTCAGCCCGTCGAGGAAGCCCGCCGAGGAGAGCTTCACGAGGTTGCGGTAGCCGACGTCGTTCGCTGCCAGCAGCGTCAGGTGGTTGCGCTCGACCTTGCCCGGGCCGCGTGCCGCGTGGTCGTCGACGAGGTAGATCTCGCAGCCGAGGATCGGCTTGACGTCGTGCTTCCTGCAGGCCTTGTACAGCTCGACCGCGCCGTTCATCACGCCGTGGTCGGTCAGCCCGAGCGCGGGCTGGTCGAACTCCGCGGCACGCTTGGCGAGCGCCTCGATCTTGCACGCGCCGTCGAGCAGCGAGTACTCGGAGTGGACGTGGAGATGGGCGCAGGACGGTGAGCTCAAGGTCTTTCCGATCTTAGGTATCGCGGCGGCGGCCGATCAGCCGGCGCGTCGCTGTTTGCGTCGTTCTCGCCGGCGCCGCAGCCGCAACCGCGTGCGACCGATCAGCGACATGCTGTGCTTGTGCGCAGGACGGTGCGCGGCCGCCGCGACAGACACGCGGCGGCTGCTCCTCCACGCGCGCACGCAGACGCTCGACGGCGGCGGCCAGCGCCTCGGCCATCTCGCCACCGCGCGCTTCACCGGAGGCGAGCGGGCGCTGCTGCGGAATCGGCGCCGTTGGGGCTGCCGATGCCTCCCCGAGCCGCTCGTGGCCTGGCGGCGGGCTTTGCGCGGGAGGACGCACAGCACGTGGTGGGGCCGTCTCGGCTGGCGTCGGCTCTCTGGGAGTCTCTGAAGCCGGGGGCGCCGGCAAGGGCGCCGGCGGCGCGCTCGCGGTCCGCAGCGCCGCCTCGCGCACCCGCGAGACTGTGTCGGCGAGGCCTCCGAGCAGGGCGAGGGCGCCGC
Source organism: uncultured Solirubrobacteraceae bacterium (assembly GCA_963717665.1). Classification (GTDB taxonomy): domain Bacteria; phylum Actinomycetota; class Thermoleophilia; order Solirubrobacterales; family Solirubrobacteraceae; genus Palsa-744. The sequence goes on along the minus strand of OY970348.1, from coordinate 329,353 downwards.
GCTGGGCCTGCTGCATCGCATCGAGCAGCCGCTCGGCCCGCTCGCGCGCGGCGCGCTCGACGGCAAGCCCGGCGTGGAGCTCCTCCGCCTGGTCGCTCGAGCTCGCTCAGGCGCATGCGCAGTGCGTGCTCAGCGCCCAACAGGGCCGAGCGCTGCGCGGCAGCCGCCTGCTCGGCCTCGGCGAGCTCGCGCTGGGCCGTCTCCAGCCTCGCGCTTAGCGCCTGGGCCTCGCGCTCGCTCGCCTGCAGGCGCCCAGCGAGACGATCGACCTCGGCACGCGCCTCGCGTTCGAGCTCGCTACAGCGATCTTCGGCGTCCATCCGCAGCCGCTGCTCGGCGTACTCGCGCTGGGAGACGCGCTGAAGCTCGCGCTCGAGCGCCTCCGCGCCGCGGGAGATCGGCTGGCGCCAACCGACCTCGGATCGCTCGCTCTCGCGTATCTGCTCGACACGCTCGGCGAGGCGATGACGCTCCTCCTCGGCCTCGCGCAGGCGTTGCTGCAGGCTGGCGAGGTGCGTCTCCATCGTGCGCACCGTCGCCTCGGCTGCCTCGGCGCGCAGCGTCAACGCGTGCTCGCCCGATTCGGCCGTGCGGCGGGCGCGTCGTTCGGCGAGCAGATCGCCCTCGCTGCGACGCCCGCGACCCTCGGCCGCGCTGCCGGAGTCACCGCCCGGCGTCTCGTTCCCCTCGGCGATCACAGTGCCCGCAAACTACGCTCAGCGCCGGACGGTTCGGGCCCGCTGGCAAAGGCCCCGCAAGGGGCGCTTTCAGCTCGCCAAGCGCCGTGCGAGCACGGCCGCGCCGGCCGCCGCCGTGACGCCACCGGCGCCGACGAGGACGAGCTTGCGCCGCGATGGGGCACGTTTGCGCAGGTACCACTTGCCGCCGCGCCAGACCGCGAGGCCCAGGAGCTTGTAGCCGGTTCCGTTCATGTTGCTGATGCTACCCAGCGCGGGGCATGTATACGCCCGGGCTGTGACACGGTGCCCGCAGGCACGCTCGGTAGCATTCGTCGTGCAAGCGGCTTGGAGGATCTTCGATGAGCGAATACGTCGTCATTTACGAGCAGGCCGACGACGGTGCTTGGGGGGCTTATATTCCCGACCTCCCAGGTGTCGTGGCGCTCGGGGAGACGCGCACGATCGTGACGGAGCGCATCCAGGAGTCGCTCACCGCCTACTCGGACGACGCACGCGAGCGCGGCGAGTCTCTTCCGGCGCCCCACCACGCGGCAGGAACAGTCGCCACCTGAGAGCTACTCCTCGTTGCGCAGCCGCCAAGCCATCCGCGACTGCAGCGACCACAGCTCGATGAACCCGGGCGAGGCGGTCTGCGAGAACAGCCCACCCGACTGCGCGAACGAGGCCAGACTCGCGTCGTAGACGGCATTGGGCGAGGAGCGCGTGACCACGCGCGCGTGGCCCTTGTACAGCTTCAGGCCGATCGTGCCGCTGACGCGCTCGTTGACGGCCTCCATGTAGGCGTCCAGATCCTCGCGCAGGGGCTCCCACCAGAGCCCGGCGTAGACGAGGTAGGCCCACTGGTGGTCGAGCTGCGGCTTGAACTGGTTCTGGTGGATCGTGCAGACGAGGCGCTCGAGCTCGTCGTGCGCGGGCAGCAGGATCGCGGCGGCGGGCACCTCGTAGATGTCGCGCACCTTCAGCCCGACGATGCGGTCCTCGATGTGGTCGACGATGCCGACGCCGTGGCGGGCGGCGATCTCGGCGGTCGCTTCGAGCAGCTCGACGAGCCCCATCGGCTCGCCGTTGAGCGCGACGGGCACGCCGGCCTCGAACTCGACCTCGATCGTCTCGGGCTCGTCCGGCGCCAGCTCGGGCCGCGTGACGAGCTGGAAGACGTCGTCCTCGGGCGCGTGCTCCAGATCCTCGATCCAACGACCCTCGGAGGAACGCCCCCAGAGGTTGTCGTCGATCGAGTACGGCGCGGCCTCGGTGCCGCCCTTGACGGGGATGCCGTGCTCGCGCGCGTAGGCGATCTCCTCCTCGCGCCCCATCTGCCACGAGCGCACGGGCGCGATCATCTTCAGCTCGGGCGCGAGCGTGGCGATCGTCGCCTCGATCCGCACCTGGTCGTTTCCCTTGCCGGTGCAGCCGTGAGCGATCGTGTCGCAGCCAGAGGCGCGCGCCTGCTCCACCGCCAGCTTCGCGATCAGCGGCCGGCCGAGCGCCGTGAACAGCGGATAGCCGCCGCCGTACAGCGCGTTGGCCTTGATCGCCGGCGAGACGTACTCGCGGGCGAACTCCTCGCGCGCGTCGACCACGTGACACCCCAGCGCGCCGAGCTTCATCGCCTTGCCCTCGATCACGTCGTAGTCCTCGCCGGGCTGGCCGAGGTTGACCGTCAGGCAGACGACCTCCGCTTCGTACTCGTCCTGGATCCACTTGAGCATCACGCTCGTGTCGAGACCGCCCGAGTAGAGCAACAGCACGCGGCTCGACCTGCGCAAGGATCGGCCTCGTAGGAAGCCGTCGGGATCGTCTTGTTTTAATTTGATCGATGTTCACGGGCGGGGAAGGCTAGCGTCGGGGCTCCACGGACGCTGCGCGCCTGGGCGCGCGTTCCATCAAGGGATAGGGAGGGGTCTCTTCGCTGAAGCCGAGCCGCTCGTACAGCCCCTGCGCGTCGGCCGTGTTCAGCATCCAGCGCACCTCGCCGAACGAGTTCTCGACGATCTCGCGCACGAGCTCGAGGCCGAGCCCGCGCCCGCGATAGCTACCGAGCACGTAGACGTCGGCGAGGTAGGCGAGCGTGACGCCGTCGGACACGGCGCGCGCGAAGCCGATCTGCTCGCCTTCGTGGTAGAGCCCGAGCACGCGCTGGGAGCCGGCGACGGCCTGCACGACGCGCTCGCGCGCGCGGCCGAGACCCCAGTAGGACTCGCCGCTGATGAACGCGTGCACCGCGTCGATGTCGATCCGCTCGCGGTCGTCGTCGAGTTCGAAGCCGCCAGGCAGCTCGCGCCGCACGCTCAAGCCCCCAGCACGGCGCCGAGCCTGCGCAGCGCCTCGTCGATCTCCCCGGCCGTGACCGTCAGCGGCGGCAGCAGCCGCAACGTGGTCGGCCCGGTCGCGTTCGTCACGAGGCGCTGCTCGAACAGCGCGCGGCGCATCGACCTCGGGCGCGGCCACGTCGAGCTCGCAGGCGAGCATCAGCCCGCGCCCGCGCACGTCGAGCACGTGCGGCAGCTGCGCGAGGCCCTCGGCCAGGCGCCGGCCGAGCTCGAGCACGCCCGCAAGCAGCGCCGGGGTCGGTCGGTCAGCTCGAGTGCCGCCAGCGCCGCCGCGGCGACCGTCGGCCCGCCGGCGAAGGTCGAGCCGTGATCGCCCGGCTGGAAGACGTCGGCCAGCCGCGGGCCGGTCACGAGCGCGCCGATCGGCAGCCCGCCGCCGAGCGCCTTGGCGCTCGTCAGCGCGTCGGGCACGACGCCGGTCTGCTGATAGGCCCACAGCGTGCCCGTGCGGCCCATGCCGCACTGGATCTCGTCGAAGATCAGCGCCGCCCCGTGCTCGTCGCAGGCTGCGCGCGCCGCCTGCAGGCATTCCTCTGAGAGCACGTGCACGCCGCTCTCGCCCTGGATCGGCTCGAGCAGCGACCGCCGCCGTGTTCTCGTCGACCGCGGCCGCCAGCGCCTCGGGCGTCGCCTCGACGGCGCGGAAGCCAGGCACGAGCGGCGCGAACGGCGCCTGCTTGGCCTCCTGCGGCGTCGCCGACAGCGAGCCGTACGTGCGCCCGTGGAAGGCGCCGAACACAACGACCATGTCGCCCGCCGGGCGCGCCTTGCGCGCGAGCTTGATCGCCGCCTCGTTGGCCTCGGCGCCGGAGTTGCAGAAGAACACCTTGCCGCCGAGGCTCGACTGCGAGAGCTGCTGCGCCAGGCGCATCGCGGGCTCGGTGTAGAACAGGTTCGAGACGTGCATCAGGCGACCGACCTGCTCGCGCACGGCCTGCACCACGCGCGGGTGGCAGTGGCCGAGGTTGGTCACCGAGATGCCGCAGAGGAAGTCGAGGTACTCGTTGCCGTCGTCGTCCCACAGGCGCGTGCCCTCGCCGCGCACGAACTCGACCGGCTGGCGCGCGTAGGAGGCGATCACGCTCGTGCGCTCGAGCTCCTGCAGCTCGGCCAGGCTCATGTCGTGGCCTCGATCATCGTCCCGATGCCCGCGTCGGTGAACAGCTCGAGCAGCAGCGAGTGCGGCTCGCGCCCGTCGAGGATGTGCGCGGCGCTGACGCCGGCGTCGATCGCATCGACGCAGGCGGCGAGCTTCGGTCGCATGCCGCCGGCGAGCGAGGGCAGCGCCTCGCGCACCTGCTGCGTGCTCGCCGCGCGCGATCCGGCTGTCGCGATCCTCGGCGTCGCCCAGCCAGCCGGGCACGTCGGTGAGGAAGATCACCTTGTACGCGCCGAGCGCGCCGGCGACGGCACCGGCGGCCTCGTCGGCGTTGATGTTGTAGGAGTTGCCCTCGCGGTCGGCGCCGACCGAGGCGATCACCGGGATGTAGTCGCTCGCGACGTGGTCGATCACGCCGACGTTGACGCGCTCGATCGAGCCGACGAAGCCGATGTCCTCACCGCCCGGCGCGCTGCGGCGAGCGACGCGAAACAGCGAGCCGTCGTCGCCGCACAGGCCGACGGCCGGCTGCCCGTGACGGTTCAGCCGCAGCACGATCTCCTTGTTGACCTTGCCGATCAGGACCATCTTCGCGACCTCGACCGTGTCCTTGTCGGACACGCGCAGGCCGCCGACGAACTCGACAGGCAGGCCGAGGCGCTTCATGTAGGCGCTGATCTCGGGGCCGCCGCCGTGCACGACGATCGGGTTCAGCCCGACGTACTTGAGCAGCACGACGTCGCGCGCGAACTCCTCGCGCAGCGCGTCGTCCTCCATCGCGGCACCGCCGTACTTGATCACGACCGTCTTGCCGTGAAACTCCCTGATGTACGGCAGCGCCTCGAGCAGCGTTGCTACGTCACGCATGGCATGCGCCGCCTCTCATGTCGTGTACTCCGCGTTGATCCTTATGTACTCGTGGCCGAGGTCGGAGAAGAAGACCTCGGTCTCGACGCCGTCCCCCGGCAAGCCGACTTCGTACTCGATCTCCTTGCCCTGCACGGCCTCGGCGAGCGCCTGCTCGTCGTAGCCGATCGCCGTGCCGGCGATGCACACGGGGATGCCCTCGATGCTCAGCTCGACCTGCAGCGGCGCCGTGCCGGGCAGCGCGCCGCCGATCGCCTGCACGATCCGACCCCAGTTGGGGTCGGCGCCGTGCAGCGCCGTCTTCACGAGCGGCGAGTTGGCGACGGCGCGCGCGGCTGCCTCGGCGCTCGGCTGATGCCCACCGCGGACGATCACGCGCCCGATCCGCTCGGCGCCCTCGCCGTCGGCGACCATCATGATCGCGAGCTGGCGCAAGCAGCGCGTCGAGCGCCTCGCCGAGCAGCAGCTCGTCCTCGCTCTCGGGCGAGACCTGCACGCCGCTCGCGCCCGAGCAGATCAGGATCGCCGTGTCGTTGGTCGAGAGCTGGCCGTCGACCGAGGCGCGGTCGAACGAGCGCTTGACGCACACGCCGAGCAGCAGGTCGGCCGTCTCGGGCTCCAGGGCGGCGTCGGTCTGCACGAAGCAGAGCATCGTCGCGAAGTTCGGCGAGATCATCCCGGCGCCCTTGCACTGCGCGCTGAGGCGGACGGTGCCCGACGGCAGCTCGACTGCCAGGTTGGCGCGCTTCTCCGAAGCGTCGGTCGTCTGGATCGCCTGCTGGAAGGCCACGTCTCCTCCCTGCTCGAGCGCAGGGCCGGCGGCGAGGATCCCCTGCAGCATCTTCTCGACCGGCAGGTGGTGGCTGATCCCGCCGGTCGAGGCGAGCGCGATCTCGTCCGGCTCGCAGCCGAGCGCCATCGCCGCCGCGCCCTGCGTCTTGGCGGCGTCGTCGAGCCCGCGCCCGCCGGTCGCCGCGTTGGCGCAGCCGGAGTTTGCGAGCACCGCGCGCAGGCCGTCGAGGCGACAGCGCTCCTGGCTGACGATCACCGGCGCGGCCGGCAGTCCGGTCGCGGTGAAGCGCGCCGCGCTGACCGGCTGCTCGGCGTCGCACACGAGCAGCCCAAGGTCGTGGTTGCCGCTCGGCTTGATCCCGCAGATCACGCCGGCTGCGCGAAAGCCCGCCGGCAGCCCCGCGTCGGGCCCGAGGTCGCGCACATGTTCCGGCGCGGGAACCCAGCGCGAATGGAAGAACGGCTGCGGCGGTCCGGAGGCGACGCCGCCGAACACGTTCGTCCCTGGGGTCTTCTTGCCCTCGGCGCTCATCTCAGGCCTTCCGCCTCGGGGAAGCCGAACATGACGTTGAGGTTCTGCACGGCCTGCGAGGAGGTGCCCTTCCACAGGTTGTCGAGCGCCGAGAGCACGACGACCTTGCCGCTGTGCGGGTCGGCCTTGGCGAACACGCGGCAGAAGTTCGTGTCCTGCACCTCGCGCGTGCCCGGCGGCGTGCCGAGCACCTCGACGAACGGCTCGTGCTCGTAGGCGGCGAGGAACAGCTCTGCCAGCTCGGCATCGTCGACGCGGCGCGTGGTCGTCACGTAGCAGTCGGCCAACTCCCCCTGATCGAGTGGCACGAGATGCGCCTGGAACAGCACGGCCACCTCATCTGTCGCGCCCGCCTGCGTGCGCAGCGGCGCGAGCTGCTCCTCGATCTCGGGCGTGTGGCGGTGCTCGGCGACCTTGTAGGGGAGGATCGTCTCGCCGGCCATCGACGGTGCGTGGTCTCGTCGAACGCGCGCCCGGCGCCGGAGATGCCCTGCTTGGCGTCGATCACGACGTCGGCGATCAGCCCGGCGCGCGCGAGCGGCGCGAGGCCGAGCAGCGAGGCCGTCGGGTAGCAGCCGGGGTTGGCGACGATGCCGGCGCCGGCGATCTGCTCGCGGTGCAGCTCGGTCAGGCCATAGACGGCGCCGGCGAGCAGCTCGGGGCGCGGGTGGGTGCCGTACCACTGCTCGTAGGTCGCGAGCGAGGACAGGCGGAAGTCGGCGCTGAGGTCGACGACGCGCGCGCCGCGGTCACGCAACTCGCCGACAGCCGGCGCGGCGGCGGCGTGCGGATAGGCGACGACGGCCGCGTCGAGCTTGCCGTAGGCGTCGAGGTCGAGCTCGCGTCGATCTCGAGCGGTACGCGATAGCGCGGGAATAGATCGTCGAGCCGGCGCCCGACCTCTGAGCGCCCGGTGACGGCGACGAGCTCGAAGCGCGGATGGCGCCAGAGCAGGTGCGCGGCGAGCGCCCCGGCGAAGCCGGTCGCGCCGGCGACGATCACGCGCGGTGAGCCCTCGGCGAAGAGTTGCGCGGCGCTTTCCCCGGCGGCCGAGCGCGTGGCGGGCAGGTCAGCCACGCAGCTCACCCCCAAGCTCGGCCAAGGCGGCGACGATCCGCTCGCGCGCGGGCGCGACGTCCTCGTCGGTCAGCGTGCGCTGCAGCGAGCGGAACGACAGCGCGAGCGCGAGCGAGCGGCGCCCCTCGCCGACCTGGCTGCCGGTGTAGACGTCGAAGATCTCGGCGCCGTCGAGCTCCTCGCCCCCGGCGCGGCGCACGCCGTGCAGCACGTCGCGCGCGGGTACGTCCTCGGGCAGCGTCACGGCGATGTCCTGGCGCAGCACCGGGAACGAGCCGAACGCCTCGAAGGCGACGACCTCGGGTGCGACGAGCGCGAGCTTGCCGAGGTCGATTGCGAAGGCGGCCGTGCGCTCGAGGTCCCAGGCGCCGACGACGAGCGGGTGCAGCTCGCCGACGAAGCCGAGCGTGAGCGGCTTGGAGTCCGAGCCACGCGCGATCACCGCGGCGCTGCGGCCGGGATGCAGGAACGGCCACTGCGCCTGCTTCACCGACCAATGCACGTGCAGCGAGTCGAGCAGCCCGCCGAGCAGCGCCTTGGCGGCGAAGAAGTCGGCCTGCGCGGGCTCACCGAGCCACGAGCGCGGCGCGAGCGCCCCGCTGAGCAGCGCGCCGAGCGCGTGGTGTTCGCCGGCGCCAGGCTCGGGCTGCGCGCGATAGACGGTGCCGGACTCGAAGATCGCCACATCGGTCCCGTTGCGCGCGACGTTGTGCTGAGCGGCGTCGAGCAGCGAGCCGAGCAGCGTCGGGCGCATGATCGACTGCGCGTCCGACATCGGGTTCTCGAGCGTCACGACGCGGCGCATCTCGTGCTCGGACGGCAGCTGCAGCCGGTCGAGCAAGGACGGCTCGGTGAAGCTCCAGCCGACGACCTCGTACAGCCCGCGCCCGACCATCGCGTCCTCGGCGGCCCGGCGCACGCGCTGGACGTGGTTCAGGCGCCCGGCGGCGCCGCGGCGAGCAGGCAGCGTCGCGGGCAGGCGCTCGAGCCCGTCGATCCGCGCGACCTCCTCGATCAGGTCGACCTCGCGCGTGACGTCGGCGCGGCGCAGCGCGGGCACGATCACGTCGAGACCGCCCTCGGCGGCCTCGCCGGCGAAGTCGAGTGCCTGCAGGATCTCGCGCTGGCGATCGACGGGCACGGCGATGCCGAGGATCGACTCGACGCGCGCCTCGCGCAGGCGCAATACCTGCAGCGCCGGCAGCGGCTGCGCGACGTCGATCGTCCCGGGCGCGACGCGCGCTCCGGCGCACTCGATCATCAGCTTCGTGGCGATCGCCTGCGCGTGCATGCACTGCTCGGGCTGCAGCCCCTTCTCGAAGCGCGAGGAGGCCTCGCTGCGCAGCCCGAGCTGCCAGGAGGTGCGATGGATCGTTGGGCCCGTCCCACGTGGCGACCTCCATCAGCACGCGTGTCGTCTCGGGCACGACCTCCGAGCGCGCGCCGCCCATCAAGCCGGCGATCGAAGTCGGCCCGTCGCCGTCCTCGATCACGATCTTCTCGGCGTCGAGCGTGCGCGTCTGCCCGTCGAGCGTCTGCACCTGCTCGTTCTCGCGCGCACGGCGCACGGTCAGCTTCGCGCCGGCGACGCGGTCGAGGTCGAAGGCGTGCAACGGCTGCGCCGGTCAGCAGCATCGCGTAGTTGGTGATGTCGACGACGTTGTTGATCGGGCGCTGCCCGGCGGCCATCAGCCGCGCCTTCAGCCACGGCGGCGAGGGTCCGATCTTCACGTCCTCGAACACGCGCGCGGTGAAGCGCGGGCACAGCTCGGGGCACTCGACGATCACCTCGGCGGCGTCGAGCGGTCCGTCGGAGCCCTCGTCCTGCAGCCACGGCTCGGGCGCGAGCGACTCGTCGGTGGCGGCGTGCAGCTCGCGCGCGACGCCGTACACGCCGAGGCAGTCGGGGCGGTTGGGCGTGATCTCCAGCTCGATCACGTCGGTCGCGATCGGCAAGCACGTCGGCGAGCGGCGTGCCGGGGGCGAACTCCGCGTCGAGCATCAGCTCGTCGAGCACCATGATCCCCTCCCCGCCCGCGCCGATCTCGAGCTCGTGCTCGGCGAGGATCATCCCGTCGGAGACGACGCCGCGGAGCTTGGCCTGCTTGAGCTTCGTGCCGTCCGGCATCACGGCGCCGGGCCGCGCGACGGCGACGGTCTGCCCGGCGGCGACGTTGGGCGCGCCGCACACGATCGTCGCGGGCGCGCTCTCGCCCGCATCGGACCGTCGGCGCCGCCGAGCTCGACCTTGCACACGCGCAGCCGGTCGGCGTCGGGGTGCGGCTGCCGTCGAGCACATGCCCGACGACGAACCCCTCGCCACCGCGCACACCGTGGTGGTGGATCGCCTCGACCTTCGTCCCGGTCAGCGTCAGGCGCTCCTCGATCTGGTGCACGTCGAGCGCGGGGTCGCAGTACTCGCTGAGCCAGGTGAGCGGGACGCGCATCAGAACTGCTCCAGGAACCGCAGATCGTTGTCGTAGTACAGGCGCAAGTCGGGGACGCCGTGCTTGAGCATCGCGATCCGCTCGACGCCCATCCCCCAGGCGAAGCCCTGCACCTTCTCGGGGTCATAGCCGGGCGCGTTGGCCTCGGTGGTGGGCACGTAGGAGTAGACGTTGGGGTCGACCTCACCGGCGCCGAGCACCTCGAGCCAGCCCTCGCCCTTGCACAGGTGGCAGCGCGAGCCGTCGCCCAGGAACCCCTTGCCGTTGCAGTTGAAGCAGGACACGTCGACCTCGACGCTCGGCTCGGTGAAGGGGAAGAAGTGCGGGCGCAGGCGCACGTCGCGCTCGTCGCCGAAGACGGCCTGGGCGAACATCAAGCAGCGTCCCCTTGAGGTCGGCGAGCGTGATGTCCTCGTCGACGGCGAGCCCCTCGATCTGGTGGAACTGCGGCGTGTGCGTGGCGTCGGAGTCAGGGCGATAGACGCGCCCGGGGATCACGACGTAGAGCGGCGGCGGGTGCGCCTCCATCGCGCGAACCTGCATCGGGGAGGTGTGCGTGCGCAGCACGAGCTCCTCGGCGGCGAGCGGGCCGGGCGGCAAAGAACCCTCGCCCGCCTCGACATCCTCGGCGAGCGGCGGGCCGGCGACGTAGAAGGTGTCGGTGCGCGCCCGCGCGGGGTGCGTCGGGCTGTGGTTGAGCGCGTCGAAGTTGTAGTGGACGGTCTCGACCTCGGGGCCCTCCATCACGGTGAAGCCGAGCCCGAGGAAGATGTCCTCGAGCTCGCGACGCGTCTGCGTGAGCAGGTGCAGTCGGCCGATCGGCTGCGGTGGGGCACCGGGCAGCGTGACGTCGACGCGGTCCTCGCGCAACCGCAGCGTCGAGCTCGGCGCCGCCGAGCTTGCTCGCCGCGCGCCTCGATCAGCGCCTCGAGCGCCTGGCGCGCCTGGTTGGCGGCCTTGCCGACGGCGCCGCGCTCCTCGGGCGGGCAGCTGCGCGACGCCGCGCAGGAGCTGGGGCAGCTCGGCCTTGCGCCCGAGCCAGCGCACGCGCAGCCTCCTCCAGCGGCCTCGCCGCCGGCGGCCTGGGCGATCGCGGCCTCGGCCTGCTGCCCGCAGCTCCTGGATGCGCTCGATCATGACGCCCGGACCCTAGATGACGCGGGGCGAGCCGGCCGTCCCGCGTGACCTCGTACAGCGCGACGGTGGCAGCCATCGCTGCGTTGAGCGACTCGGAGGCGATCGGGATGCGCGCGCTGCGGTCGCAGGCGGCGACTATCTCGTCGGGCAGGCCGTCGCGCTCGGCGCCGATCAGCAGCGTGAGCGCGGCGACGGCGGCGTCGGCGGCGTCCGCCTCAGGCGCCGCGACCGGGGCGTGTCCACGAAGTACGTCCGGCGCGTCGGCGACGAGCGCAACACGCTCGCCGGGCAGCTCGCCGACGTCGCTCACGTGCGCGAGCGGGACGGAGAAGATCGCGCCCATGCTCGCGCGCACGGCCTTCGGCGAGTGGGGATCGGCGCAGCCGGGCCCGAGCGCGACGCACGAGGCGCCGAAGGCCAGCGCCGAGCGCAGCACCGTGCCGACGTTGCCGGGGTCGCCGACGCCGTGCAGGTACACGCACAGTGGACCGACGGGCCGGCGCCAGGCGCTGCTCGTAGACGCCGATCACGCGCGTGCCCGAGCCGAGCGTCGGAGACGGCGCGCAGCAGGCCGGGCTCGACGTCGTGGAAGCGAGGCTCGCCGAGGCCGGATTCGGCGACGCGGAAACCATCGACGGCCTCGCGCCCGGCCTCGCGCGGCGGCGAGCACGAGATCCTCGCCCTCGGCGACGAAGCGCCCGCTGCGTCGCCGCTCGCGACGCGTGGCGAGCCGCTTGAGCTCCTTCAGCCTGGGATTCTGTGCGGATTCGATGATGATCGTCACGGTCTGCTCGTCATTTCGGTGTGGGCATAAAAAAGGCGCCGTCCTTGCTGAGAAGCGGCGCCCGGGAGGCTGGTCGATGTCGGTGGCCGGCGTCAGGCAGCCGACGCCTCGCGGGCGACCTCGGCAAAACGTCGGAACGTCTCGGCGTCGCGCACGGCGATGTCGGCGAGCACCTTGCGGTCGAGCTCGACGCCGGCCAGCTTGAGGCCGTGCATGAACTGCGAGTAGCTCATGCCGTTGATCCGCGCGGCGGCGTTGATGCGGGTGATCCACAGGCGGCGGAAGTCGCGCTTGCGGTTGCGGCGGTCGCGGTAGGCGTAGGAGTCGGCCTTGAGCAGGGCCTCCTTGGCGCGCTTGTAGTTGGAGTGCGCCTCGCCGCGGAAGCCCTTGGCGTCAGCTCGAGCGTCGCGCGGCGCTTCTTGCGCGCGTGGACCGAGCGCTTGACGCGGGTCATTTGCCCTGCTCCGAGCAGCCGCTTGATCCGCGGAACGTCATGCGGCGTTCATGATCGCGGCCCGCCCAGCGCGCGCTTCTGCTTCGGCGACTTCTTCTCGAGGATGTGGCTCGTGAAGGCGTGGCGGCCGCGCACCTTTCCGGTGCCGGTCACTTTGAAGCGCTTCTTCGCGCCCGAGTGGGTCTTCATCTTCGGCATGGCGCAGCGGAAGATTATGACACGGCTGTGTCCGCGGACGCGTCCGCGGTATCAGCGGATGCCGGCGCGGCGTCGCCGGCAGGCTCGCTCTGCGTTCTCAGCGGCAGGCTCCTCTGCACTCTCGGCGGCTGGCTCAGCGGGCTCCGCGGCGGGCGGATCGGCGACCTGCGGCGGCTCGTTCGTCGGCGTCACGTCCGCGCCGAGCGGGCGACTCGAGCGCCATCTCGGCGACATCGCCCTGCTCGCCGTCGGTGAAGACCTCATCAGCCGCCTCGGCGCTGTCGGCCTTGCCCGCGAGCACCGCCTTCGAGGGCGCCAGCATCATCGTCATGTTGCGCCCGTCCTGGATCGGGCGCTGCTCGACGACGCCGAGCTCCGCAAGCTCCTCGGCGAGACGGTCGAGGATCGCCGTGCCGCGCTCGGGGTGCGTCACCTCGCGCCCGCGGAACATGATCGTGACCTTGACCTTGTCCTTGTGGCGCAGGAAGCGCTCGACGTGGCCCTTCTTCGTGTCGTAGTCGTGCTCGGCGATCTTCGGGCGGAACTTGATCTCGCGGATCGTGATCTGCTGCTGGTGCTTGCGCGGCCTTCTGCCTTCTGGGCCTGCTCGTACTTGTACTTCGAGTAGTCGAGCACGCGGCACACCGGCGGGCGCGCCTCGGGCGCGACCTCGACGAGGTCGAGATCGCGTTCCTGCGCGTAGCGCAGCGCGTCGGGCGTCTTCATGACGCCGACCTGCTTGCCCGTCGTCGTCGATCAGGCGCACCTCGGGCACGCGGATGCGCTCGTTGATCCGGGTCGTGTCCCGCTCGGGCGGGCGCCGGTCGAACCTGCGTGGAACCGGCACTAGCTGTGTTGCGCGGCGCGTCAAGCGGCGCGCTAGGCGTCGGCAGCTCTTGACGATTGTATAGCGGCGGACTCGTCAAGGCGGGTCGACGTATAGCTTCCCCGTGGAGAAGCTGCTCGACGAACTTCTCGACGCGTCGTCGCGCCCGTGTCGCCACCGCGGTGCTCGCGCACGGAGACCTGTCTGCTCCTCCTCCTCGCGGTCGCCGACGACCAGCATGTACGGGATCTTGCGCAGCTCGGCCTCGCGGATCTTGCGCCCGACCGACTCGGTGCGCTCGTCGACCTCGACGCGCAGGCCGTCGGCGCGCAGGCGCTCGCGCACCGTCGCCGCGCGTAGTCGTTGTGGCGATCGGCGATCGGCAGCACGATCGCCTGCACCGGGGCCAGCCACAGCGGCAGCTCGCCGGCGTAGTGCTCGAGCAGGATCCCGATGAAGCGCTCGTAGGAGCCGAACAGCGCGCGGTGGATCATCACCGGGCGGTGCTCGGCGTTGTCGGCGCCGGTGTAGCTGAGCTCGAAGCGCTCGGGCATCGAGTAGTCGAGCTGGACCGTGCCGAGCTGCCACGAGCGACCGAGCGAGTCGGTCATGTGCAGGTCGATCTTGGGGCCGTAGAAGGCGCCGTCGCCCGCGTTGAGCTCGTAGTCGAGACCCTGTTCGGCACGAGCGCGTCGGCGAGCTTGGCCTCGGCGCGGTCCCACATCTCGTCGTCGCCGATGCGCTGCTCGGGGCGCGTCGAGAGCTCGAGGCTGACGTCGAGGTCGAACAGCGCGTAGGTGGCGAAGGCGAACTCCAGGCAGCCGCGCACCTCCTCCTGCACCTGCTCCTCGGTGCAGAAGATGTGCGCGTCGTCCTGGGCGAAGTGGCGCACGCGCAGCAGCCCGTGCAGCGTGCCGCGAGGCTCGTTGCGGTGCAGCAGGCCGGGCTCGGAGTAGCGGCACGGGCAGGTCGCGGTAGGAGTGGCGCTCGGCTGCCGAACAGGTGCGCAGTGGCCGGGGCAGTTCATCGGCTTGACGCCCATCTCGCGGCCCTCGACTCGAGTCATGAACATGTTCTCGCGGTACTTGCCCCAGTGGCCCGAGGTCTTCCACAGCTCGGCGTCGTAGATCTGCGGCGTCTTGACCTCGTCATAGCCGCGCTCGCGTCCCATCTCGCGCGTGAGCGCCGACGCAGCGTGTTGAACACGCGTCGTGCCGGGCGGCAGCCAGAAGGCCGCGCCGGGCGAGACCTCGGAGAACGTGAACAGCCCGAGCTCGCGGCCGAGCTTGCGGTGGTCGCGGGCCCGGGCCTGCTCGAGCCGCTCCAGGTGCTCGGCGAGCTCCTCCTTGGAGAAGAAGGCCGTACCGTAGATGCGCGTGAGCATCGTGCGCTCGGAGTCGCCGCGCCAGTAGGCGCCGGCGACCGACTGCAGCTTGAACGCGCTTGATCGGCTTCGGTGCTCGGCGCGTGCGGGCCGCGGCAGAGGTCGGTGAACGGGCCGTTGGTGTAGAGCGAGACGGTCTCGATCGCGCGGCGGGTGTCCGTGCTCGCGGTGGCGACGAGGTCCTCGATCAGCTCGACCTTGTAGTCCTGGCGCTCGCCGGCGAAGCGCTCGCAGCGCCTCGCCGGCGCGTCACGTCGCTCGCGCACGAACGGCTCGTCGGCCTTCGACGTGCTCGCGCATCTCGCTCTTCGATCGCTCGGGAAGTCGGCCTCGGAGATGCGTCACGCCTCGGGGAACTCGAAGTCGTAGTAGAAGCCGTCGTCGATCGGCGGGCCGATCGAGATCTTCACGCCCGGGTACAGCTCGAGCACCGCCTCGGCGAGCACGTGCGCGGCGTCGTGGCGAATCAGCTCGAGCGCGTCCTCGCCGCTCGTCTTGGTGAGGATCTCGAGGTGTGCGCCGTCGGGCAGCGGCCGCGAGAGGTCGCGCGGCTGCGGCGCCTCGCCGCCTCGTCTGACCTCGACGGCCAGCGCGGCGCGCGCGAGGCCGGGGCCGATCGCGGCGGCGGCGTCGGCGCCGGTCGCGCCGTCGGCCAGCTCCAGTGGCTTGCCGTCGGGCAATGTCACGGTCACGGTCATCTCAGCGCTGGAGGCTATCCACCCAGCGCGCGTGCGCGAGGACCGGCGCGCCGGCGAGATCGTTGCAGACAATCGACTGAGAAACATCTATGCAGACAATCGTCTGAATATGCGAAAGTGATCGCATGCCCGATCAAGAGCCGACAGCGATCACGATCACCCTCTCCCCCACACAGGTCGACGACGTCGTGCGCGCGGCAGCGCGCGGGCGAGCCCCGAGCATCTCGACGCTGATCGCCGACTCGCTGGCGGCGCCCGTCGCACGCAGCGACAACGGCTCGCCACGCCCGGCGAAAGGCGAGAAGGCGGACGCCACGAGCGGCTCGCCGGCGGCACGCGGCTACATGCCGAGCGAGACGACCGACGCGCGCCTGTCGCGCTCGCTGCTGCGCGGGCTCTCGCTGCTCACTGGCTTCGGCCCGGACGGCGAGCAGCGCGGGATCGTCGAGCTCGCCACGGATCTCGGCATGAGCCCGAGCACGGCGCACCGCTACGCGCTGACGCTCGTCGAGCTCGGTCTGCTCGAGCGCTGCCCGCGCACGCGCAAGTACCGCCTGCCGCAGATCTGATGCAGGGGGCGGCGCCGGCAGGCTGCAGCGCACCCGCTCAGGCGGCGGCGCGGGCGAGCAGCGGGTTGCGCTGCTCAGACGCTGTCAGGAATGCTTCGACCACGTGCTCGTCGAACTGCGTGCCGGCGCAGCGCAGCAGCTCCTCGCAGGCGCTCTCGTGCGTGCGCGCCGGGCGGTAGGGGCGGTCGCTCGTGATCGCCGTGTAGGCGTCGGCGACCGACAGGATCAGCGCCTCGAGCGGAATCTGCTCGCCGAGCAGGCCACGCGGGTAGCCGCGCCCGTCGGGTCGCTCGCGGTGGCAGAGGATCCACTCGCGGATGTCCTCGAGGCTGACGTCGGCGATCAGCGCTGCGCCGAGCTCGGGGTGGCGCTGCACTTCGCTCCACTCCCCCGGCGTGAGCGGGCCCTGCTTGCGCACGATCTCGGCCGGGATCTGGTCACGACACTGGCCGCAGACGAGCGCGGCGAAGCGCACGCGCGCGACCTGCTCCTCGCCGAGGCCGAGCTCGCGCGCGGTCAGTTCGGCGAGATGACCGACGAGCCGTCGTGGACGCAGCTCGTACTCGACGCTGCCGAGCGGCCCGAGCTCGCTGCCACACGAGTCGCACAGCAGCACCAGCTGGAGTTGAGCGGTTCCCGGCACGTAACGGGCGCCGCCGCTGTGCAGGGCGGTGTGATCGCACGCCATGGCCTCCCATCGGCAGCGCCGCGGCAGGACTTGTCAATTGCAAGGCACGTTGGACCGATGCCCGCGAAGGGCCGGCAGAGCGCGCAGCGCGAGCCTGCCGCGGGACGGGCCTCAGCCGGGCGCGCGCAGCAGCTCGGGGCCCTCCTCGGCGGCTCCGGGCTTGTTCAGGGCGGGGTTGGCCGGCGTGGCCGACAGGCGCGATTCGGGCAGCGCCCCGCATAGCGCGAGCGCTTCCTCGGCGCCGAGGTCGGCGTCGAGCCAGGCCTGCTGGGAGTCGCGGTCGGCGAGGATCACTGGCATGCGATCGTGGATCGCCGCGGCGACGCGGTTGGGCGCCGAGTCGCACGTCAACAGCGTGACGCTGTGCACCCACTCGCCCGCGACCTTGGCCGGCGTCCACAGCGCGGCGAACGCGAACGGGACGCCGCCGTCGACGCGGAACAGGAACGGCTGGCGAGGCTCGCCCTTGCGCTCCGGTTTGAGCCACTCGAAGTAGCCGTCGGCGATCTGCAGCGCGCGGCGTTCGCCGCGCGGCACGAGGCGCCGGTAGGCGGGCTTGCTCGTGACCGTCTCGATCCGCGCGTTGATCATGCGGTTGCCGATCTTCGGGTCATCGGCCCACGAGGGGATCAGGCCCCAGCGCATCAGCTCGGCCTGCTGCTCGCCCTTCGGCGCGACGACCGTCAGCACCTCTTCGGTGGGGGCGATGTTGTAGCGGTGCGTGCCCCCCTGGCCGGGGAAGGGAACCTTGAAGCGTTCGTTCAGTTCCTGCACGCCGGCCGTGTTCGTGTAGCGACCGCACATGCCCCCGAGCATAGGCCCGAACGTGAAGCCGGCTCCGAGAACGGCCGCGGGAGGCATGAGCAGGAGGGCCCGGCCGATGACCGGGGCCCTCCTGCTCTGCGCTTGCCTGCTGCTGCTACTGCGCTAGTGAGCCTTTACTTCGAACTGCGGCTGGAAGCCGGTCCATTCTGCTTCCGGCGCACCGTTGACGTAAGCCGTGTCGGGGGCCGGGAACGCGCCCACCGTGGGCGGCGTGCCGGCGGGGTTCGTGAAGCCATCCTGCACGCCGACGTTCAGCGAGTCATACGGACAGCCCTGCGGTTCGGAGTTGCACGGCTGCGGGCGCTGCGGCGTGGTGCCGTAGTCGCTCGTGTTGAAGGAGATCGTGATGATCGCCTTCGACGGCAGATTGGCGACTTTCAGCGGCAGCGCGACCTTGGCGGCCTTGCCGTTGAAGCATTCGCCCATGTGGTACCAGGCGCCGGCGCTTTCACCCGTGCATTTGGCACTCGCGGAGGGCCGGTAGGGGACCTTCGCCACCTTCGAGCCGCTACCGAGCAATGCGCCGACCGAGTCGCCAGGGCCGACTGCGTTCACCGTGAAGGTGATCGGCAATTCGAACTTCGCGCCTTTTTCGCTTACGCAGTTTTTTTCATTCCACGTTCCGCTCTGACACGCCCAGCTGCTCACGACCACGGCGACCGTCGGGTTCTTGCGCGCGGTGCCGCCGAATTCCACCTGACCGCCGAACGAGGACGTCTGGGTGGCCTCGAAGGCCTCCGAGACGACGTTGCCGGGTTTCGGCGTTTCGAGGTCGTTGTAGATCACTTCGGCCGCCATCGCAGCGCTCGACGTCGCTGCGAAGACAGCGGCCAACGCGAATGCGACAGCCCCCAGCCTCGCGACTCTGCTTGGAATCTTTCCAGTCATTTGGTCTCCATTCGTCTTCTACGGGCCCTCGAGCCGAAGCTTCTCAGGCGGTTGACCCCCTCCAGGGGCGCTTCAGACGCAAGCCGCAAGGAAGACCGGCAGTTGTCCCTCCCGTCGCAGGCGCCGCGGTCACACGGCGCACTGCCCCCAATGCAGCCCCATCGGGCTCGAAGGTAACCACAGACGTCCTCAATGTCAACCTTTCCGCATAGCTCGGAAGAGCTGGACAAGGCTGCTCAGAGCTGCGCGGAGGCCTCGGCGCCGCGCGGCTCGCGCCACATACGCCATTGCGGCGGCGCGTCGCGCCCCAGCGCGAACTCTTCCATCACCTCGAAGCCGTGGCGTTCGTAGAGCGCGCGGTTTCGCGGGCTCGAAGCCTCGAGGAAGGCCGGCTTGCCCTCGCGCTCGCAGCGCTCGAGCACGGGCGCGAGCAGCGCGGCGCCGAGCCCGCGCCCCTGCCACTCGGGGCGCACGCCGAGGAAGGCGAGGTAGTAGTGCTCTCCGAACTCCGGCTCTGACGGGTGTCCGGCTTCGAGCAGCGCCAGCGAGCGCAGCACGCGCGGGCTGTGACGGCGAAAGACGCCGAGCATCGCCGGCAAGAGGCCAAGCTGCTTGGCGACGCCGGGCTTCCACATCCCCGGTGGCTCCCATACGGCGGCGGCGGCCGTGCCGGCCGTCGTGTACGTCTGCTCGTGCTCGAGCCAGATGCGCCGCAGGAACAGCGCGAAGCCGCTGCGCAGCACCCCCATCCGCCGCGGGTCGTGGCGCAGCACCCAGCTGAACACGGGATCGTCGAAGAAGGCATGGGCGAGCGCCTCGGCCATCCCCTCGATTCCGGCCGCCTCCCCCTTGCGTACGCTGCGCGCCTGCTCGTAGGCGGCGTGCTGGTCCATCACCGCGCCTCAGGCGGCGGCTTCGACGCTCGCCAGCGCCTTGCAGATCGAGCGCGTCAGCGAGGCTGTGACGAGCGGCGCGAGGCCGGGGATCGGCGAGGCGATGCGGATGTCGTAGACGAAGCGCGTGCCGCCGCTCGGGGTCGGCTCGAAGTCCATCACGCCGACGTGCCCACGCAGCGGGCTGCCCTTGGTGATGCGGTAGACGATCCGCTGCGCCGGCACGAACTCCTCGACGGTCTCCTCGAACGGCGGCAGCGGGCCGATCCTCAGTTGGCGCACCGAGCCGACGCCGTTGCGCTCGCCCTCGCCATCGCGCAGGCGCTTGATCTTCGCGCCGAACACCTCGGCCAGGTTCTCGTGCTCGGCGAGGTGGGCGAAGATCCGCTCGGGCGGCTTGGCGAAGTCGTGCTCGATCTGCACGTGATGGGCTCGCATGCGGGCAGCCTATCTGCGCCAGACGGACGCGGCACTCAGACCGGCTCGGGCGCCTCGAGCGCCTCGAGGTGCTCGAGCACGCGCGCGACCCACGCTTCTGACACCTCGTCGGCCTGCACCGAGAGGCGCGGCGCGCCGATCTGCAGATCGTCGGGCGCGGCGATGCCGAGGAACTCGAGCACCGAGCGCACGACGCCGTCGGTGCTCTCGGCGAGCTCCTCGTAGGTGACCTTCAGCGGCTCGTAGCCGAGGCCGAGGAAGAATGCGTCCCACGAGGCGTCGTGCGCGGTCAGCTGACGCATCAGGTAGTTGATCGCGCGGAACGAGAAGACGGGCTCGGGCATGCGCCCCTCGCGCCCGTCGCTCGTGCCGGCTTCGCGCTGCCAGGCCTGCGTCTGCACGGCCTTCCACAGCGAGACCGCCTGGCGCACCTTGTCGCGGCGCGTGATCTGCACGTAGCGCAGCCCCGGGAAGGCGCGCGCTAGCAGCTCGGGCAGCGGCCGCTCGCCCATCCCGTCGATCCCGCGCAGGAGCTCGGCGAAGTCGCCGAGGTAGCCCCACATCAGCTTCGCGCCGAACACGCCGTTGGCAGTCGTCCCCTCCGCCAGCGCCCACTCGAGGTACTGGTCGTAGGTGTCGGGGTGCCACAGCGGGTTGGGCCTCGGCGCGTCCTCGGGCATCTCGCGAAAGGCCAGGCGCTCGACGATGTTCGGGTGGCGCTCGGGGTCGAAGTACTCGTGCGGGCGGCGCGGCAGGCCCGAGCGGCGCAGCGCCTCGAAGTACTCCTGCGGGCGCCCCGCCAGGCCCGTCCGGTCGAGCTCGTGGCAGAGTAGGGTGCTGCCGCTGCGGGGCGTGGCGCAGACGAGATAGGAGAGCATCGGCTTCATGCGCAGGGGTAGGTTACTCAGTGAACCAGTCGTATTTATGACTTTTATTAATTAAAAAATAAGATGACGACCCGGCCGAACATCCTCTACCTGCACTCGCACGACACGGGGCGCTACATCCAGCCCTACGGCGAGGCCGTGCCGATGCCCAACGTGCAGGCGCTCGCCGACCAGGGCGTGCTGTTCCGCGAGGCCTTCTGCGCGGCGCCGACGTGCTCGGCCAGTCGCGCCTGCCTGCTGACCGGTCAGTACGGGCAGAGCAACGGGATGCTCGGCCTCGCCCACCGCGGTTGGTCGTTGCGCGATTACAGCCATCACATCGTCCATACCCTGCGCAAGGCCGGGTACACCTCGACGCTGATCGGCGAGCAGCACATCTCCAAGGACCCGCAGGCGATCGGCTACGACGAGGTCGTCAAGGTGCCGACGACCCGTGTCGAGTCGGTCGCGCCGCTGGCGATGGAAGTGCTGCGCCGCGAGCGCGATCGTCCGCTGTTCCTGTCGGTCGGCTTCTTCGAGACCCACCGCGAATTCCTCGGCCCCGGATCGCTGCGCGACGTGCAGTACTCCAAGCCGCCCAACAACCTCCCCGACGCGCCCGAGGTGCGCGCCGACGTCGCCGCCTTCAAGGCCAGCGCGCGCTCGCTCGACCACGGCGTCGGCGTCGTGCTCAACGAGCTCGACGCAGGGCGCCTCGGCGAGAACACGCTCGTGATCTTCACGACCGATCACGGCATGCCGTTCCCCGGCGCCAAGGCCACGCTGTACGACCGCGGGCTCGGCGTCGACTTGATCCTGCGCGGCCCCGAGCCGTTCGGCGGCGGGCGCGTGCTCGACGAGCTCGTCTCGCACATCGACCTCTACCCCACGATCTGCGATCACCTCGGGGTCGAGCGCCCGCCGTTCCTGCAGGGCGTCTCGCTGATGCCGCTGCTGCGCGGCGAGACGGGGCAGGTGCGCGAGGAGATCTTCGCCGGCTCGACCTGGCACGCCGCCTACGAGCCCCAGCGCGCCGTGCGCACGCGCCGGCACAAGTACATCCGCCGCTGGGGCGATCGTGAGACGCCGGTGCTGGCGAACACCGACGACGGCCCGAGCAAGGACCTCCTGCTGCGCGAAGGCTGGGCCGAGCGCGAGATCGCCAAAGAGCAGCTCTACGACCTCGTGTTCGACCCCAACGAGTCCAACAACCTGGTCGAGGACCCGCGCTACGCAGGCGTGCTCGACGACCTGCGCGGACGCCTGCAGCGATGGATGACCGACACCGAGGACCCGCTGCTCGCCGGGCACGTCGACCCGCCGGCGGGGGTCGAGATCAACCTGCCCGACCAGCTCTCCGCGAGCGAACCGACGACGCGCATCGGCTGATCGAGCGGCCGGCGGCGTGCGGGTGCGAGCGCCGGCGGCTCAGCCTGCGTAGATCGTCACCGGAACGCCCGGGCCGATTCGCTTGGCCAGCCAATCGATGCTCTGTGTGGCAAGCCGCACGCAGCCGTGCGATTCGGCGGCGCCGAGCACGCCGCCGAGGCTGTCGCGGCCGTGCAGCGCGATCTGGCCCGGGCCGCCTTCGAATTCCTGCAGCGCGTTCGAGCGCGCGCTGAGCGCGAGTGCATACGGGCCGCCGGGCTCGCTCGCGGGCATCTGCAGCGTCTCCTCGACGAAGAAGCTGCCCGTCGGAGTGGGGGTCGAGGGCTTGCCGATGACCGCGCGAAAGCGTCTGAGCACACGACCGTGGCGATAGACGGTCACGCGGCGCGCGCCGAGGTCGACGAGCAGGTGCCAGCCGGTCACGAGCAGGCGCGTGCCCTGCCGGGCGATCCAGCCGCTCGAGCCGTTGGGACGCCCAGGCAGCCTCACCTTCAACCAGCTGACCCCGTCGGCGCTTCGTGCTTGTCCGAGCACCGGCAACGTCGTTTGCTCGCCCGTGATCGGGCGCTTCGCCGGCACGGCCACGACCGTCGGAGATCCCGCTGCTGGCCGGCGATGCACGCGGTGGCCGCTGAGCAGGACGGCCGTCTGCGCGGTTGCGCTCACGCGAGCGTGCGCGGCCGCCGAGGCCTCGGGCTGCGGACCGGCCACGGCGACGAGCACGTAAATCGCGCTCGCCGCCAGCAGCGATCCACTCAGCCGGTGAATGAGCCTCGTACTTTCGGCCTGACCGGCTGGGCCTGAGTACGGCGACTGGTCGCCTGTTGGCGCGCTCGACGACGAGCAGCGGCTCGACGGGCTCGCCTGACGGCAGCCCGGTGGGCGGCCCGTTTGGCGGCCGCACGCCTGCTGTTGACCGTCGATTTAGACGCCGGCGCTGGCGTCGTGTTGGCGCCTGTCGTCGTCGACCCTCCGCCGTTGGCTGTTTTTTCCAGCGCCGACGTTTCCGCCGGCGTGGTCGTTTCGGTGGCGCCAATCGCGCAGTTGGACTGCGTGATCGTGTTCGTGTCGAGGTTCACCGCGGCCGTCTGCGCGAGCAGCCTGCCGTGGATCGTCGCCGCCGTGTTCGCCGTGATCGTTTCGGCGGCCATCACGGTGCCGACGAAGCGCGTACCCGTGCCGAGTGTCGCCGACGATCCGACCTGCCAGAAGACGTTGCACGCCTGCGCGCCGTTGATCAGCTGCACGGTCGTGTTGGAGCCGGTGATCAGGGTCGAGCCGATCTGGAAGATGAAGACCGCGTTGGGGTCGCCCTGGGCGTCGAGGATCACGCTCCCGGAGGAGAGCAGCAGCGAGCTGCTGGCCGTGCGCACGCCGGCCGTGAACGTCTGGCCGGCGAGGTCGGTCCCGGCCGAGCCTTCGGTCGGGCGCCCGGCCGCGTCGTTGTAGGCCGTCGTCAGTTCGGTCTTGGCCTGGATCGCGACCGCGTCATCGACATGCGTCGCGCCGAGCACATGCGGAGCGCCCGTGACCGAGGATCCCGGGGCCAGCCCGAGGTCGCCGAACATCGTCGTCGGGCCTGTGTTCGTGACGGTCGAGCCGCCGAGCACGGAGAAGCTCGAGGCCGTTCCCAGGCCGACGGTCGCCGGTGCGGCGAGCGCCGTGGCGGCGAAGGCCATGCTCGTGAGCAGTCCGCCGATCAGCGCAAGCCCGAGTCGACGTGTCGTTACGCCCGTCCGCGAGAGGGCACGGCGACGTACTGCGAGATCGCCGCTGCGAAGCGGCGGGTGATTCGTTGGGACGCCAGCATTCATCGGCGTCTCCTGACTGCGGCATGACGCGCCGCGTTAGAAAGAGAATGGCTCCCCGGCCTGAATCGGCCTGTTGTGTAACCCGACGCTTTGCGGGCGCAGCGTTAGCGCGCGCGTGCGAGCTAGATCAAACGTCCACCGGCGGTTTGGGGGCGATATTGCAGTCAGAAGGCGACGCCCAGCTCGGTGCGCGAGGAGACGCCGAGCTTGCGATAGATGTGGCGCGCGTGCGTGCGGACCGTCTCGACGCCGACGTGCAGCTCCCGCGCTATCTGCGGGTTGGTGTGACCCCGTTGAAGCAGCGGCAGCACTTCGGACTCGCGGCGTGTCAGCAACTGCCCGCCGGCCGTCGTCGGGCCGAGCGGGCTCGAGGCCCGGGGGGCCAGCTGTAGCCCGCGTGAGGCGAGGTGGACGGCGTTGAGCACGTCGCGCGCCTGCGTGTCTCGCCCTAGACAGGCGCTGGCTCCAAAGGCGAGTAGTTGCACGCACTCGACGCTCGACAGCTCGTCGGCGATCAGCACGAGACGGGTGGCCGGGTGCGCGAGGCTGAGCTCGCGAACTTCGGCGAGCTTGCCGAGTGCGCCGACGTCGAGGATCGCGACGTCAGGCCGGTGCGCGCGCAAGACGACCGAGATCCGCCCCTGCTCGATTGCCTCGGCGAGAATCGCGATGCTCGGATCGCCGCTGAGCAGATGGCGCAGCCCGCGCGCGAACAGATCATCGAAACGGCCGAGCACCACGCCAACGGACCTCGTCGGCGCCTTGGGTGAGCTGGACGAAAGCGGACGCACAGCTCTGCATCGGCAGTACGAGGCCGATGGGTGAGTCGAGCTTCCCCCGATGCTCCCCCGCTGAGGACCGGAAGATCCCCCCTCCGGGAGGACGAAACGAGCCCCGCGCTCGCCGAGCATGTGCGAGATGCCCCGTCTCCTACTCAGCGCATGGCTCGCAGCAGCGCTGCTGCTGCCCGCCACAGCCGCGGCCGACTCGACGCGCGCTGGTCAACACGGCAATGCGACCGCGAGCGCACGCCACGTTCGCGCACAGCGCGCGGCGGTCGACAGGCTCGCGGCGCGAGATCCCGCGGAGCTTGCAACGACGCTCGCCGAGCGCTACTGGGGCGCCGTCCCATGCGGCGGGCAGATCGCCGTTCGCGCCGAACAGCAGCTGACCACGGGGATGGACGCAACGACCGATGGCTGGGTCACGTTCGAATCCTCGCTCGGCGCAAACGACCTGCAGGCCCCCGCAAGCACGTATACACAGTGCACGATCTCGCTCGCCCGCTGGCAATGGCCGACACGGGCGCGGCAGGCGGCCGACTGGAACATGCTCTGCCTGACCGTCGTGCACGAGCTGGGCCACCTGCTCGGTCATCCCCACTCGCTTGCATCTGACAGCGTGATGGCCGCGGTGTTCACCGACGAAGAGGACGTTCCCGCGATCTGCCGCGAGCACCGCGTGCTGGTGGAAGCGAGCGCCGGCCTGATCAGCGGCCGCTGAGCGCACGAGCGTCCGGATTTCGTTCGGCCAAGGATCGCGTGCCCGCTAAGCCCCGCCATGGAGTTGGCGATGTCGATTGGATGAAGTTGGCCAGCTAATGGAATCTCCGCGGCTGCGGCCGCGCGTGCGGTTCGAGCTCCCGGTGATCCGCGGGTGGCGCCCATCGGCGCGGGCCAAGACAACTGCGATCGGCACGCTGATCGTTGTCCTCGGCATCGCCGCCTCGCTGTTCCTCGCCGATCGCTGGCGCGGCAGCGCGGCCGACGCCAACCGCAAGGCGTTCGCCTCTACCGCGACGGACCTCAGCCGCACGCTCGAGGCGAAACTGAGCGCGAACGCTTCGCTGCTGCGTGCGCTTCGCGCGATCGCCACGATGGAGCCGGGCGCGGGCAACACGCGCTTTTCCCAGTGGTACGCCGAGCTGCAGCACGGCATCCGCGCCTCGCCGCCCGTGGTCGCCGAGTTGATCGAACCGGTGCCGTCCTCGCGCCTGGGCGCCTTTCGCCGCCGCGCCGAAGCCGACCCGGCGTTTCGCAAGCTGCTCGAGGGGGGATTTCATGTTGTGCCGGCGGGCGAGCGCCCGCTCTACTGCCTGGCACGGGCGATCGTCGGCCCGTCCTCGGCATCGACTCTGTATCCGCCGCTGCTGGACTACTGCGCGCCGGTGCTGCCCGGCATCGGGCGATCGCCCTTCGCCGCGCTGTTCCACGCCGAGGCCGCCGGAGGCTCGACGATCGTCACGCCGATACCGGGGTTCTCCTTCGCCGCGCTGGGCGAGGCCGTGTACCGCCGCAGCGCGCCGTTGCGCACGAGCGCGCAACGGCGTGCGGCATTCACCGGTGTGATCGGCATCTCCTTCGACGCCAGCGCGCTGATCCGCTCGCTGCTCGTCGACCATCGCGCCTTGACGCTCAGGCTGTATCACCGAAACCCAGGGGGCTCGCTATCGCTGATCGGCCGCGCGGGCGCTCGCTCGCACGCCGGCGCCGGCTACTCCGAACGGCGCGAGCTCGGCGAAGGCTGGCTGCTGGCGACGGCGGGGACACCCGACCACCCGCTGGCCGCGGGCAAGCAGGGCGTCGTCGCGCTGATCCTCGGCCTGCTGATTACGCTGCTGCTGTTCCTCGTCTATCGCGTGCTCTCGACCTCGCGACGGCGCGCCTGGAGCCTGGTCGGCGAGAAGACGGGCGAGCTCGCCTACCAAGCGCTGCACGATCCGCTGACCGACATGCCCAACCGCACGCTCGTGCTCGACCGTGCCGAGCAGATCCTCGCCCGCGCGCGACGGCTGGAAGTCACGGTCACCGCGCTGTTCGTCGACATCGACGGCTTCAAGCAGATCAACGACCGCTTCGGCCACCACGCCGGCGACGAGGTCCTGCGTCAGGTCGGCGCACGGCTGACGACGGTCCTGCGCGACAACGACACCGTCGGGCGCCTCGGCGGCGACGAGTTCGTGATGCTGATCGACTCGATCGGCCTGAACGCCTCGCCCGAGCTCGTCGCCGAGCGAATCCTCGATGTGCTGCGCCAGCCGATCGAGCTGCCCGGGCCGGAGCGCGCACCGGCGACGATCACGGCGAGCATCGGCATCGCCACGGGCCTGCCGGTGACCGCCGAGGACCTGCTGCAGGACGCGGACCTCGCGCTGTACAAGGCCAAGGCGCTTGGCAAGAACGGCTATGCGACGTTCGAGTCGGGCATGCAGACGGCCGCCAACGACCGCATGCATCTCGAGCTCGATCTGGCCGCCGCGCTGGCGGACGACCAGTTCTTCGTCGTCTACCAGCCAATGCTCAGCCTGGAGAGCGAACGCGTCGTCGGCGTCGAGGCGCTGCTGCGCTGGCGCCATCCGCGCAGCGGCGTCGTCGCGCCAGACATATTCATCCCGATCGCCGAGGACAACGGCCTGATCGTCCCGATCGGCCAGTGGGTGCTGCGGCAGGCGTGCGCCCAGGGCGCGGCATGGCGCGCCAAGGGCCACCGCTTGACGATCGCCGTCAACGTCTCGGCCCGCCAGCTCGAGCGGCCGGAGTTCGTCGATGAGGTTCGCGACGCGCTGCGCGAGAGCGGCCTGGACGCCGGCGAGCTGACGCTGGAGATCACCGAGACCGTGCTGATGCGCAAGCCGGAGGCGACGGCCGCTCTGCTCGGCGAGCTCAAGTCGCTGGGCGTGCGGATCGCCGTCGACGACTTCGGCACCGGTTACAGCTCACTGGCCTACCTGCGTCAGTTCCCCGTCGACTCGCTGAAGATCGACCGCACGTTCATCACCGGACTAGCGCTCTCGCGCGAGGGCCACGCGCTAACGCACACGCTGATCCAGCTCGGCAAAGCACTCGGGCTGCAGACGCTCGCGGAGGGCGTCGAGGAGCGCGGCCAGGTGCGCGAGCTGCAGCTGGAGGGCTGCGACCTGGCCCAGGGATTCCTGTTCGCCCGCCCGCTCGCGCCCGATGCGCTCGAGCGTTTCCTGCGCGAGCGCACGCGAGCAGCCGACGAGGCCGCGAGGCACGCGCTCCCCGCGCTGCCTTAGCCCCGCGAGCTGTCCCCGCGAGCCCTCCGCCGCGAGGGTACGAAATTGGCAGCGAGACGCCCAGGTACAGTCGTGACATGCCGTCGACGCTTGGGAGGGTCCGGACGCAGGGGGATCGAGCGCGCACACCGCGCGTGCGGGCGTGGGCGCGCCCGTCGCTGGTGGCGGTCGTGCTGCTCGCGATCGCCTTTGCCGCGGCGTCGCCGGCGAGCGCCGCCGCCAACGAACAGGACTCGCTGATCTACATGCCCTACGGGCTGATCCACTCCCTGCGCCCAGCGTCGGAGGTGGACGGATACCTCGCCGAAGTCGCCCCGTACGGCATCGGGCAGCTGATCTTCGCTACGCCCAAAGTCACCAAGACGGGCGTCGTCAAGCTGCCCAAGCACAACAGGGAAATGCTGCTGCGCTGGAGCAGTCGCGCGGCGGCCTATGGCGCCGCCCACGGCACCTCGCTCTCGATCACGCTGGTGGTCCCGGCCAAGGTCAAACAGGGTAAAGGCGGAGGCATCGACCTCGAAAGTGCCGCCGTGCGCGCGCAGATCGTCGCCGGCATCGATGCGGCGCTCGGGCTCAGCATCTCGGGCGTGCAGCTCGACTTCGAGCCCTACCCGACGAGCGCGGGCTACGTGCAGTTGCTCGAAGAACTGGACGCGATGTATGCGCGGGTGGGCTTTCACGGACGCTTCTCGGTGGCGGCGCCTGCGAACACCTCGCGCTGGTCGCCGTCCTACCTGAAAGCGGTCTCGCAACTGCTGACGCAGATCGACCCGCTCTACTACGACAGCGAAATCGGCACGGTCTCGGCGTATGAGAGTTGGGTGCGCGAAAGCCTCGGCTACTACAGCGCCAACACGGCGGCCGGGACGAGGATCGTGCCGGTGCTCCCCTCCTACTCGGCCAACCGCCGGCACGCGCCGAGCGTGGAGAGCGTCGAAAGCTCGACTGCCGCCCTCTCTGCGGCGCTCGGCGAAGGCAGCCGCGTCAACGGCGCCGGGATCTGGTGGGGCTACGGCTTCCTCGTCGACGAGGAAGGCGCCTACGACGCGAGCGCCGACCGCGCGGCGTGGCAGTCGAGCACGGTCGCGCTGCCGTTCTCGCCTTAGCGGCGCGTCTGCCGTAGCGGCGCGCTGGCCCCGGCGGCGCGCCCCGGCAAAGCGCCGGCCTCTACGGCTCGAGGATCAGCTTGCCGCGCGTGTGCCCGGCCTCGCTCAGCTCGTGCGCCTGCGCGACCTGGGAGAGCGAGAAGGTGCCGGCGATCTCCACCTTGACCTCGCCGGCGGCGACGAGCTCGGCGATCTTCGCGAGCTGCTCGGCGCTCGTGCTCATGATCAGCAGCTCCGCGTGCGCGCCGCGTTCGGCGGCCTCGGCCTCGGGCGGCGCTCCGGCGATCACCACGATCGTGCCGCCCTCGCGCACGCTCGGCACAAGCGTCTTGGTCGTCTCGCCGCCGACCGTGTCGAACACGACATCGGCGTCGCTGACGACGTCGGCGACGTCCTGAGTGGTGTAGTCGACGTACTCGTCGGCGCCGAGTGAGAGCACGAACTCGCGGTTGTGCGCCGAGCCAGTGCCGATCACGCGCGCGCCTGCGTGCTTGCCGAGCTGCACGGCGAAGTGGCCGACGCCGCCGGCGGCGCCGGCGACGAGCAGCGTCTGGCCGCTCTGCAGCCCGCCGCGGTCGAACAGCGCCTGCCACGCGGTCAGCCCGGAGACGGGGATCGCGGCCGCTTGGTCGTGGCTCACGCCTGCCGGCTTCTTGGCGATCGCCGCGGTCGGGGCCACGGCGAACTCGGCGTAGCCGCCGCTCGGCGCGAAGCCGAACACGTCCTCGCCCTCGGCGAAGCCGTCTGCTCGCGACTGCTCGATCGTCCCGGAGATGTCGTTGCCGAGCACCGCCGGCAGCTGCTTGGTGGAGAGGCCGCGACGCTGCTTCCAGTCGATCGGATTGATCGAGGCGGCGCGCACGCGGATCAGCACCTGGCCGTCCGCCGGCTCGGGTGTCGGGAGATCCTCGATGCGCAGCACCTCGGGGCCTCCGGTCTCGCTCAGCAGCACGGCGCGCATGACGTCCTCCTCATTTGACGGCTCTCGAGCGAGTCTAGCCGCGGCTTTGTTGGCCGCCCCCGCGCACCCTCTCGTCTGCCGAGGGCCGGCCGATGCGAGTCGCTAGCGCGGGTCGGCGCGGTCGAGGTTCCAGTGGCGCGAAACCGAGCACAGTCGCAGCCACGGCTCCTGCTCGTCGCCGTCCTCGGTCTGACGGGGACGCGGGATCATGTAGAAGCGAGTGATCGTGCGCTGGCCGCCCTCGTGGTCGCCGTAGAGCAAGTCGACGCTCAGCGGTCCTCCCGTCGCAATCGCTTCGCGTACGGGGGCGTAGAGCCCGTCCTTCGAGTCGCGCAGCGCGGCCTGCCAGAAGCTGATGTCCCCGGCGGGCACGTACAGGTCGCGCGTCTGCGTGCGGAACTCGCCGATCTCCGGATGCGGATCATCCAGGCCGGCGCGTCGCGGCCACAAGTGCCAGCCATGCAGCACGGCGATGCCAGAGGCGACGTTGCGCAGCGGCATCGCGAGATAGAGGTTGCCGTCGGCCTCCTGCGCCACGGCCAGCCCGCCGCGCAGCGCGACCCAGTGATCGTCGCCGTAGCCGACCTTCTGCGTCGGGTCCTGCGGGCGCGCGTTGAACAGCACCGGGCGCAGGCCGACCTTCAGCGACTGCTCGGAGATGCGCGCCGCGCGATTGGCCGAGCGGGTGGAAGCGAACGTGGCGAGCGCCAGCACGAGCGTGCCACCGGCGGTGGCCAGCGAGGCGATCGTGCTCGCGTCCATTCCGGCGCAGGGTAGCGTCTGTATTAATCGAGCCGTGGGAGCGGCGAGTCAGACAACCAGCGGAAGACGGCTGCCGCCGCTGTCTCTGAGCCGGCGATTGCGCGACCGGCGCGAACAGGCGTCGCTGCTGATCGACCTCTTGATCATCGCCTGGCTGTGCTGGCTGTTCGACTGGGTCAACAACCTCGCGCCGGTGCGCCAGGCGCTCGCGGTGCGCAACGGCGCCGGCGTGCTCGACCTCGAGCGAGCGCTGCACCTCGATCCGGAGCGCGCGCTGGATGCCTCGCTGGCGCGCCACGACGCGCTCAGCGAGATCGTCGTGTTCTGGTACGAAAACGTCCACATCGTCGTGACGCTGCTCGTCTTCGCGTGGCTGTGGTGGCGTCGCTCGGACGCCCTCGGCGCGCTGCGCGCGACGCTCGTCGCCGTCAACCTGATCGCGCTCGCCGTCTTCTGGAGCTTCCCGGTGGCACCGCCACGAATGGTCTCGAGCGCCTACGTCGACCTCGTCGCGCGCACGCACGAGCTGTCGGTGTGGCAGATCGGCGCGACCGCGCTTCACTCGAACCAGCTCTGCTCGATGCCCTCGCTGCACATCGCGTGGGCCACCTGGAGCGCGCTCGGCGTGTGGGCGCTGAGCGAGCGGCGCTGGCTGCGCGCGCTGGCATGCGTGTACCCGTTCGCTACGACCTACGCGGTGATGGCGACGGGCAACCACTACCTGCTCGACGCCATCGCCGGTGGCGGGATGACGCTTGCCCTCTACTGGCTCCTCACAGCGCGCAAGCGCGCTGGCGGCGATCGATCCCGACCTCGGTGATGCCGGCCGAGGTGATCTTGATCCGCGTGGGCACGTTGCCGCGCTCGAGCAGTCTCACGAGCACCGACTCGCCCTTGGACTCGATCCCGGAACGAAGCGGCTCCTCGAAGGCCTCGGGGCGCAGCGAGTCGGCGATCTGCACGTAGACGTGCTTTTCGGCCGTGCCGTGCTGCACCTTGAAGCGGTAGGTGTCGCCCGGGCGCGGTGCCTTGATCGGCGTCGGCCCGCCGATGATCTCCGGATCGCTCGTGAGCGGTTGAGGGCGGAACATGGTTGAAAATATCGCGATCTGCAGCGCTCGCAGAAAGGGTCATCTGGCCAGCGTTCGGCGCAGGGCATTTGGACACGGGGCCGAACCGGCCGGCGGACACGAAGGCCACGATGCGGGCCGCGGTCGCTCAGGGGCGATACTGGTGAGTGCATGCTGCGCCTCGTCACGATCCCGATCAGCCACTACTGCGAGAAGGCGCGTTGGAGCCTGCAGCGAGCAGGGATCGCCTACCGCGAGGAGCGCCACGTGCAGGGGATCCACCGGCTCAAGGCAGCGCGAGCGGGGGGCGGCGCGACGGTGCCGGTGCTGGTCACGCCGGACGGCGTGATCGGCGAGTCGCACGAGATCCTCGAATGGGTCGACGAGCGCACGGAGCCCCAGCGGCGCCTGTTCCCGCAGGAGCCGCAGGCGCGCGCGGAGGTCGAGCGCCTCTGCCGGCGCTTCGACGCGGAGCTCGGACCGAAGGGACGACGGCTGATGTACGTGCACCTGCTGCGCGATCGACCGCTGGCGCTGCGCTTCAACAACGAGGGCGTGCCGCGCTGGGAGGAGCGCACGATCCGCTACGGCTGGCCGGCGATCGAGCGCGTGATCAGGCGCGTGCTCGAGATCACACCGGGCGTCGAGGAGAGCGACGAGGTCGCGGTCTGGGGCGAGTTCGACTTCGTCGCCGAGCTACTCGCCGACGGGCGCCCCCACCTCTGCGGAGAGCGGTTCACCGCGGCCGATCTGACGTTTGCGTCGCTGTCGGCGGCGGTCATCGTGCCTCCGGTCTATGGCGTAGCGCTGCCCCAGCCGCAGCAGATGCGCGCCGAGACGGCGGCGCTGGTCGAACGAGCGCGCGAGCACCCGGCCGGGGCCTACGCGCTTTCGCTGTTTGCCGCACGCTGAGCGTCCGCCGCCGGCCGAGGCCACGCGAGCGGAGCTTTCGCACGCCTCAGATCAGCCCTTGCACTCCTGCAGCGCCCGCGCGTAGAAGTTCAGATAGGAAGCGAGGTGACGCGTCCAGTAGGCGCCTTCGTGTCCGCCCTGCCAGACGTGAAGCTCGATCTGCCGGCCGTCGGCGCGCAGGAGGTGGGCGAGCTCGACGTCGGCTGACCTGAAGGGATCCTCGGTGCCGACGTCAATCCACAGACGCGCCCTCGATCCAGGCTCATCGCCGTTTTGCGCGGCCTCGATCACGTCGTTGCGGGCGAAGTCTTCGCCGCTGTCGAATGCGCCTTCTGCCGTTTCGCCGCCGGAGCGCCACAGCGCTGCGGAGTGCCCGCCGACGGCGCAGAAGCGGCGCGGGTGAAGCCGCGCGAGGTTGTACGCGCCGAAGCCTCCCATCGAGATGCCGCCGATCGCGATCCGGCTACCGTCGGCGTGCACGCGGCTGACGGCCTGCGGGATCGCTTCGTTCATCACGTACGCCGCCCAGTCCCCGCTCGTGCGATCGTGCCAGTAGGAGTCGTCTCCGCCGTTGGGGAACAGCACGTCGGGCGCCCGCGGGCCGAGCTTGGCGAGGGCTGAGAAGAACGCCGAGTTCAGCTCGGAGTCCTCGTTGCCGCCCTTGCCGTGGAGGAACACGAGCAGCGGACGCCCGGCGCCGTCGCTGCCCGGCGGCACGACAAGCGCCTCATTCAGCGTCGAATGCGCGCGTGCACTGTGAATCTGGAAGTGCTGAACGTTGGCACCGTGCGTGTTCACGGCCAGCACGTCGGCGACGATGAGAGCGACGGCGGCGCAAACCAGCGCGAGCAGCACCAGCAGGAGCACGCGCCGGCGCCTGGCACGCGCGCGGCGGAACCTGCTGCGCTCGCCGACGCTGCGTCGCTCGCCTGGGCCCGGTGTACGGCTCATCGCCATCGCCGTCAAGGTACCCGGACGGGCGCCGAGGAGGAGGTCGTGCAACGCGTCGCTCGCCGCCACACGTGCGGCAAATCCCTGAGCGAGGCTGCCGGATACCCCCGATGGTGGAGCTCGGCGCCGCTGATTGGATCAGTCGTGATCGATTTGCCAACCGACTTAGAGGAGCCAGCACGATGCGTCGCAGGGTTTTCGACACTTTGACCAGTTTCGGCGGGGTGGTCCTGGTAGTTGTCCTGCTCGTCGCCGGGGGGCTCCTGATGTGGGGCTACAGCTTCACCCATTCAAACGTCCACAAGCAGCTCTCCGAGCAGCAGATCTACTTCCCACCGAAGGCGGCCTTTGCGCACGCGAAGCCCGGCACGGAGATCACGCCGGGGATGATCCCCTACCTCGAGAAGTACGCCGGACAGCAGCTGCTGAGCGGTCAGCAGGCGCAGGCGTATGCAGACCACTTCATCGCCGTGCACCTCTCCCAGATGCCCTACCACGGCATCTACTCGAAGATCAGCGCTGCGGCGCTGGCCAAGCCGAACGACGCAAGCCTCAAGGCACTCGAGCAGGCGTCGTTTCAGGGAACGACGTTGCGCGGACTGCTACTCGAGGCATACGGCTTCGCGACGGTCGGCGTGATCATGTTCTGGGGCGCGATCGCTTCGTTTGGACTGGCCCTGATCATGCTGATCCTGGTCGGCCTCGGCTTGCGACACGCGCGGCGTACGCCGCCGGAGGCGGAGCTCTTCTCGCGCCCGGCGGATCCGCGTTCTGAACCAGTCAGCGTCGGCGCCGGTCTTTGACCGATCGCTCACCGCGCCCGCCGATCGACACCGGTCGGCGGGCGTCGGCGCGTTGTCAAGTCGGCTCCTCATGTGCGAGGATCGCCGCGTGCCTGGGGTACGGAGAGTCGCTCTCACGGCGATGTTCGTTGCGCTGATTGCTGCAGTGGGCGTCGCTCCGGCGGCGGCGCAGTGGTTCGGCAGCACGATGACGGGAACGCCCAACGCCGGCTACGGCTGCGAGTCGGCCTTGATCCTCGGCCCGCTCGGCGGTGTCGAATTGGCGCCGACGAACCAGACGTCGTGCACCTACCGCCACGGCGGCTACCTGAACTCGCTGCGCCCGACGTCGATCGTTCCGGGGACGGGTTGGGTCAAGCGGATTCAGGTCAAGTCGGGACCGAACCCGGCGATGCTTCGCGTGACGGTGCTGAGCGGATCGAGCCGCGTCGACACGTTCGCCGGGCGCGACCTGCCGGGCACCTACACGTGCTGCACGGCTCGCTACGTCGGGCCTGCCTTTCGCCCGAAGCCGAACGCGATCACGACGCGTCGCGTGAACATCCACGTCTTCGACGTCCGCAGCAAGGCGATCCAGAACCGGATCCATTCAAGCGACGGACTGGCGCTGAGCGCGGTCGGCCCGGGCACGCTGCCGCTCAGCCCCGGCGAAGCGGTGGGCAGCATCGTCGATGGCACGCCGCTGGCGACGGGCTTCTTCCCGATGACGCGGCCGGGCGAACCGCGCGTCGACGGCTACACGATGGCTGGGCTCGACCTGCTGTTTCGCTGGGACTTCTACCGACACGAGCCTGCCGGCGGCGACAGGTCTGCCTGAGCGGCTCGCGCGTGGCTCGAACCCGACTGCTCGAACACTTCCGGTAATCATTACCCGGCCACCCTCGACGAGGGTGTTCATGTACGCGCAGAGGCATGCCGAGAGGCTGGGAGCGCCGCGTTATCGCCGCGTAACCAAAGGCCCCATATGCGAGCCCACCAGCTCACGACCCATCTCGACGTTCGTCTGATCTGCCTGTCAATTGCGGTTGCCGTGATCGCAAGCTATGCCGCCCTCGATCTGGCGCAGCGCGCACGCGAGGCGAATCGTTGGCGCAGGCGTCTCTGGATCGGCGGCGCCGGCGTGACGATGGGGCTGGGAATCTGGTCGATGCACTTCGTCGGGATGCTCGCACTGCGAATGCAGATGCCGGTCTCCTACAACCTTCCGCTGGTGGCGCTTTCGCTGATCGCATCGGTGCTTGGCGCAGGCGTGTCGCTGGCGGTGGTCGCGCGGCCACAGGTCTCACGACGTGGCCTACTCTCGGCAACCGCGTTCATGGGCTTTGCGATCGCCGCCATGCACTACCTCGGCATGGCGAGCATGGAGATGGCGGCGACGATTCACTGGAACATCGTTCTGGTTGCTCTATCGCTCGCGATCGCATTCGGCGCCTCGCTGTTTGCGCTCTGGCTGATCGTGCGCATAACCGTCACATCGGAGGGCTTTGGCTTCGGGCGCCGCCTGGTGGCATCGGTGCTGCTCGGCCTTGGGGTGGCCGGCCTGCACTACACCGCAATGGCCGCCTCGAAGTTCGTGCCAACCGATGGCGGCGCCGTAGCTCATCACGGCCTGGGCACCGGCTCGCTGGTCGTGATGCTCGCCCTTGGCGCCGGGGTCACGCTGGCTGTCCTGATCGGTGGCGCAGGAGTCGACCAGCGTCGCGCGGGCCAAGCCAAAGACCTCTCGCTGGTTGCGGACATCGCGCGTCAGCTGGTTCGCATCGGCGATGCGCGTGGGCGTGTCTGCCAGGCGATCTGCGAGCTCGCAGCGGCTGACTTCGTGGTGCTGCTCGAGCCCGTCGGCGAAGGTCGAGCGGTCACGGCGACCGCCGGCATATCCGACGCCAGCCACTCAGAGCTGGCCGAGGACCCGGATTTCGCAGTCTGCCTGAGCTCGGGCGTTGCGACCTTCATCCCCGACCTCGGCAGCCGGCTTGAGACGTCGTCTCCGCTGCACCGGCTCACGGGCGCATCGTCGGTCCATCTCGAGCCTCTGTCGCTGGACGGCCGGGCTGTCGGCGTACTGGCCGTTGCCTGGCGCCAGCGGATCCGTCAGCTACCTGACCGCATGTCGACGATTCTGGCGATGCTCGCGAACGAGGTCGCGGTGGCGATTGACCGCGACGCCTTGATGCGCCGGCTGGAGGACCTCTCGCGCCACGATGGGCTGACGGGACTGCTCAACCGAAGAGCCCTCGACGAAGAGCTCGCCCGTCAGTTCGCCGTCGCCGGCCGTCACGATCGCTCATTGTCGGTGGCGATGCTCGACTTGGACCACTTCAAGGACTACAACGACACCTACGGCCACCAAGCCGGAGATCGCCTCCTGCGAACGGCAGCCGCGGCGTGGACGGCGACGCTGCGCCAAACCGACCTGATCGCGCGCTATGGCGGCGAGGAGTTCGTCGTCGTCATGCCGGACTGCACGCTCGAGGCGGCGGTGCTCGCCGGCGAGCGGCTACGTGCAGCTGTACCCGCCGGCTCAACCTGCTCGGCCGGGGTAGCCGAGGTCGAGGGACTGTCATCGGCTGCCGAGCTGATCGGCCGCGCAGATCAAGCCCTCTATGCGGCAAAGGCCGCCGGGCGCAACTGCACCCGGGCGGACACGCGAGCCGTGCTCACTCCACGCCGCGAGATCGGCTGAGCGACCCGGGCATCCGCCTGTCTACGGACCGGGAGCTACCTGCGCGGACAGGGAACGCGGATCACGTTGGTCACGGTTTTGGCGGGGATCCCGAATTCACGTTCGCCGCCGAACGTTCCACCGAACGTGACTTCGGTCTTGCCGAAGAAACCACCCTTCGGGCATTGGCCCTTCTTCGGCACGGTGCCATAGGGGATCACCTTCCCGTGCGACTTGTACGCGGCGCCGGCCTTCAGGTGGATCTTGCTGACCGACGCCAACGGCGCGCCGGGCACGGTGGCGACCGGCGGCACGAGCGTCTCCAGCTCCCAGGAGTATTTGCCGGAGCTGCGCACGAAGCGGCCGGTCGAGACGACTTCGAGGCTGACCGGAGTCGAGCCTTGCGTGTAGAACAGGATGCTGCCGCCGGGGCCGAAGAATGCTTGGAGCGTGGCGGTCTCGGGCACGCGTTCGGTCCCGAACGTGACTTCGCCGAGCACGCTGCCGAGCGGGCTCGCGACCGAGCTCTTGGGGCAGCCGCTGGGTCCGATGTTCTGGAGCGTGTCCTTGGCGCAGGAGCCGAAGCCGGAGGGGTGCAGCTTGACGCCCTTCGGCAGGTAGACGTTGACGCCGGAGACCGGCGGCACGCTCCCTTTCGGGTTCTGCGGGGTGGCGCCGTACCCGGAGCCGGCGATTTCGACGGTGGCCTCCACGTCGGCGCCCTTGCCGTAGAAGTTGCCCGTGCCCGGGAACCCCGGGATCGGGACCGCCGCCGCCTTGACCTTGAGCGTCGGCGCCGGAATTTCTTCGGCTGAGGCCTGCGCGGGCACCGCCAGCACGGCGACACCGAACAGGCCCAAGCAGATCGTGCGCGCGCGTCTCACGCCGGTACTTGTATCAACATACGCGCCCCTCCGAGCCGCAGTGGTGCTCACGGCCGTGATGATGCGGCAACTATCTGCCATATGGCGCGTTCCCGCGCCTGATAGCTTGCCCGGATGGTGCTCGGGGGACGCGCCCTGTCTAACTGGGATGCTCGCCGGCTTCGCGGTGCGGCGAGGCCGTGCGGAGCACTCGCGGCGACCCTCGTCGTCCTCGCAGGCGTCACCGCGGCCGAGACCGCGACGGCTTCGGCCGCGCGCCTGCCGCCGGTGCAGATCACCTACTCGGGGAAAGTGTCGATAGAGGTATTCCCGACCGAAGGCAAGCCGAGCCACCAGCTGCGCACGATCTCCTGGACCGCAACTTCGAACTCGGCAGGCTCCGACGGTGGTCTGCCGCTCGACTTCTCGTCGGTGAGCGGGTCGTCCTCGATCGACGGGAACGGCGACTGTTATGACTCGACGACAACGCTCTCGCTCGCGACGGCGAAGAACCCGGTCGCCGGCGGTTGGACCCTGAACGAGACCAGCGACTACCCGAGCCCCGGTTGGAAGTACATCGCGCTCGGCGTCCCCGAGGTCGTCCCCGTGCTCGAAGCCATAACCGGGCGCTGCAGCTCGGCTCAGACCGAACAGCTCCCGCAGTCCAACGAGATGCTGCTCACACAGGAAACCTTCTCGCCGGCCCAGCTGAAGGAATACGAAGCGATCCTCGACCCGCTCGAATTCTCGCCGGGCAGGCCCGCAACCAGGACCCGTACGTTCTCCTTCGACGGCACCAGCCACTGCACATGCCTGCCCGCCGCAACCCACGTCAAGGAGAGCATGACGCTCACGGTCAGCGCGACGAGCCCCACTGCCGGGAACAACATCAAAACCAAAGCCGCCCCAGGCGGCGGAGGCCCGGGCCCGAAAAGCACACCACCGCAACGGAAACTAAGCGAAGCGCGCCGCAAACAGCTCAAGGAACAGGCGCGCGAAGACCTCGGGCCGGCGCTGGAAGAGGCCTGGAAGGCACACGGTCTCGCTGCCGCGATCGGACTGAACTATGGACTGGCGTTGTCCACGGTGCTGGACGAACTCGGTCAGAACAGCGCCCTGCTGCAGAGCAACGACGCGACGGCAAGGGTGATCAACGACTACCGAATCATCAACGACCCACCCGATCGCCGGTTTCACCGACTCGCAAAGCCCCGCGCACCCAAGCGGCCATCTCTACGCTCCTGCGCCGCCATCCCCAGCGCTGAACGCAATCTGTGCACGAGCCTTCGCCAAGCCGAGCTGGCGATGCTCGTCAACAGTGCACAAGCCGGTGCCCTCACCGAGGCGCTACTCGTCACGATCAACCGCGACAGCACGGCCATCCGGGCGCACGACTATTCAGCCGCGCAGCGCCAGTACGTCCATTTCCGGAGCCTCCACAACCAGTTGCAAAGGGTGCTCAAGAGCAAGGGAGCCAACGGCGCGCGAGTCGCCGCAGTCCTACGCAGCATGGGCGTGAGCGGCGTCCTCTCCAGTGCACAGTCCACCGCCGCGATCAGCGCGCTCCAGGCGAAACTGAGCCGGGCCCGAGTCTCCGCCACAAAGCTGAGTTCACTGGCCAAGGACGCGCTTGAAGCCCACGAAACGAACGCTCTGGAAAGCCTCGCCAGCCCGAACGGCTGACCCGCGCGGCGCCTTCTGACGCGGAGCTCTCCGTCTCTCAGGCGGTCGCTGACGCCGATGCTCACCGCAACGGAGACCCAAGCCGGTGCTGTGCTGTTGCGGGAGGATCACATGCAGACTACGATCTCCACGGACGGCGGCGAGGATCGGTAGCACAGACGACAGTTTTTTTTGGGGGGGGAGATGCAGGCGGACGGGAACCCGCGGATATCTTGTGGCAAGTCTTCTCGGCGGCGAATCGCGGCCGTGCTCGGCTCGGCTCTTGTTCTCGCCCTCGCCCTCGCGGCACCTGTGGGCGCCAGCACCGGACAGCTCTACGCGTTCGGCCAGAACAATCTTGGGCAGCTGGGTGTCGCCGCCAACAGCGGCACTGAAGCTGCAACGGCGACGCCAACGCTCGTGACGCTGGCGACCGGCAGCCCCGTCGTGGGCGCCGCCGCCGGAGGACTGCACAGCCTCGTGCTGACGGCCGCGGGTGAAGTCTTCGGCTTTGGCTTCAACGGCTACGGACAGCTCGGCAACATCGACAAATCAAAAGAAGTGAACTCGACCCCGAGACCGGCCGAATTCGCTGCCGGCACCGGCAGCGTGGCGCAGGTCGCGGCGGGCCGCTTCTTCAGCCTGGCGCTGAGCTCGAGCGGGATCGTCTACGGGTTCGGGGAGAACAAATACGGACAGCTCGGGACGACTTCGCACAACGAAACCGCGGAACCGAACCCGATCCCGGAGTCGGTGACGCTACCGGGGGCCGGTGGCCCGGTCGTGCAGATAGCCGCCGGTGGCTCCTTCAGCCTCGCGCGCACCTCGACGGGCCAGCTCTACGCGTTTGGTGAAAACTTCTCCGGGGCGCTCGGCAACGGAAACACGGGCGGCCAGCCCAACCCGGTTCCCACGCAGGTGATCCTTCCGAACGCGACGGGACCGGTCGTGCAAATGGACGCCGGCGACGAGTTCACGCTCGCGGTGACCTCGACCGGACAGCTCTACGCGTTCGGTGCCAACGAAGAAGGTCAGCTCGGCAATGCTGTAAACAATTCCAAATTTGTGCCCAATCCGACGCCAACGCTGGTGCCGATACCAGCCGCGAGCGGAGGTGTCGTGCAGGTGGCCGCGGGCTATAACCACAGCCTCGCGCTGACCTCCAGCGGGCAGCTCTACGCGTTTGGCAACAACGTCGCGGGCGAGCTCGGCATCGGCTCCGCCGGCGAAGGCCCAAACCCGACACCGGCGCTCGTGACGGTGCCCGGCGCAAGCGGGCCGATCGTGCAGGTGGCCGCCGGAACGGGATACAGCCTCGCGATCACGGCGAGCGGGCAGCTGTTCGCCTGGGGAGCCAACGACTTTGGCGATCTCGGCATTCCGGCGACTACGAAAAAAACTCCGACGCCTACGCTCGTCTCGTTCCCCTTCGGAACGACGATCGACACCGTCGCCGCCGGCCCGCGCGGCAGCCATACGCTTGCCGTGACCGCAGAACTGGCGGTCCTGACGAGCACGCTGCCGGCCGGCAAAGTCGGCGCGGACTACAGCGCACCTGCGGCGGCGGCGGGCGGTCTCGGTCCCTACGCATGGAGCGCCACCGACCTGCCGGCCGGCCTTTCGATCAACGGCAGCGGTCAGATCACGGGGACGCCGACAGCCTCCGGGACGAGCACTGTCACGCTGCGCGCAGCCGACGTCTTCGGCCTCAGCGCGTCGAGCGCCGCCATACCATTGACGATCGTCCCGGCCGTGGCGAGCGGTCCGCCTGGGGGCGCGATACCCACCGCACGCACCTTCACCACGGCGCAGATCAAAGCCAACCTGCTGTCACAGCTGAACGTCGGCGGCAAGGCGGCGAAGCTCGCGGCGCTGCTCAAGAGCAAGAGCTTCTCCTCCTCGTTCACGGCGCTCAGCGCCGGGGCGCTGACGATCAACTGGTACTTCCTGCCGGCCGGCGCGCACCTCTCGCGCAAGGCCAAGCCAAAGCCGCTGCTGCTGGCCAGCGGCAACGTCGGCTTCAAAGCACCGGGCAAGAAGAAGGTCACGGTCAAGCTGAGCGGCAGGGGCCTGTCGTTCCTGCGCCGCAAGCAGAGCGTGAAGATCACGATCAAGGGCAGCTTCACGCCGACCGGCCAGAAGGCGATCACCGCGACAAAGACGCTGAAGCTGAAACGCTGAGGGCGAGGTGTCGGGCGCGCGCGCCACGGCGAGCGCCGCTGCTTTACAGGTTCCTGACAACCGTTGCGGGAACGCCCGCGACGAGCGTCGCAGGTGGGACGTCGTGCGTCACCACGGCGCCTGCGGCGATGACGGAGTCGGCTCCTATGTGCACACCGGGCAACACGGTGGCCGCGGCTCCGATCCAGACGTTCGCATCGATCGTGATCGGCTCCGCCGTGATGTACGCGCGCCGTTGGTCTGGCTCGACAGGATGACCCGCCGTGATCAGATTGACCTTGTGGGCGATCATGACCTGATCTGCGATGTCGATCGGTGCGTGCCCGGTAAAGGCGCACTCGTGGCCGATGAAGACCGCTTGACCGACAGTGATGTTGAGGCCGTAGTCCGTATAGAACGGAGGGATGAGTGTGAACGAATCCCCGACGGCCTTGCCGATCAGCTGCTCGAATGCCTCTCGGATTGGCCCTGGTTCGTCCATGCAATAGGCGCTGAGCATTGCGGAGAGCCGAGTCGCCACCTTGACCCGCTCGACAAGTTCACGGGACTCCGTCGATTTGGTCTTAATCAGATAGCTGTCATCCATGTCGATTCTCTGAGCCGATGAGCTATCGAGCGAGCGCGTCGATGCAGACTGCTTCAGACGTTCGCGCCGAGCGCTCAATGCCGGAGGCATCGACGGAGGCGTCTACATAGGCGACACGAACGCCGCAGCGCGCCCGACCCACAGCTTCGGCGCGACGCTCACGCAGCAAACGTCTTGTTTCGGGAGAAGAGATGGGGTGGCAGCCTAGATCGGCGCGTGGACGTACCGCAGCGGTGCCAGAAACGCTACTCAGGCGTTGCTTGCGTCTGCCAGATCGCGCGGCCATTGCCCCACGGGCAAACCCTGGCGATTTGCAGGACCTTTACGAGGTGGGCGATACTGATCGGGAGGGTGCGAAGTTTGGCTTGGTAGAGCCGATCGCGGCACGACGTGCGAACGCTGGGCGTACACCGAACAGGCCTCCGTCGGCTCGGCGTGGCTCTCGTCTCGCCGACCGGAACGTCAGAGCACGCCGGGCTGCGCGAGCCACTCGCTCCGAAACCGCAAGCCGGTGTGCTTGACGAGCAAGTCGTAGTCGCTGTCGTAGTGAAGAACGCCCATTCCAGCCACATGGGCACATGCGGCAATCATCACGTCGGCGGGCGCCAGACGTTGATGCCCGATATCGGCCAACTCACGCTGCGCGTCGAGTGCCGCACCTCCTACGTCTTTG
Source organism: uncultured Solirubrobacteraceae bacterium (assembly GCA_963717665.1). Lineage (GTDB taxonomy): Bacteria > Actinomycetota > Thermoleophilia > Solirubrobacterales > Solirubrobacteraceae > Palsa-744. Next base: position 286,432 of record OY970348.1, on the reverse strand, counting down.
TCGATCTCCACGCGCGGAAGCCTTTCCAGGTCAGCCATCATCGCCGAGCGCTCATACCCCGATCGCGCCGAGTAGCCGGCCTCGAGCAAGAACGGCAGACACGTAGCGAGCTGAAGATCGCCGATCCACGCAGCCACCCTCTCAGCGCGATCTGGATCCAAACGTCCTGAGGCAAGCCGTGCCCACGCAGAGTTGTCGATCAGCAGCACACGACACCTCAGTGAGCAATGAGGCCGAGGTGCTTGACCTCGTCAGCAGCCTCCACATCAACCGGAACACGGCGAGCGCGCACCATCGTGGCTAGGCGCTGAGCAGCCTCGCGAGCCGCGGCCGCATTGTCGGGCAGCTGCCGCACCTTCACACCAGCCCCGAGAACGACAAGCTCCGCAAAATCTATGCGCTGGCCAGCCAAGCGAGCGCGCAGGCCATCCAGCGCTTCGCGAACAGGCGGCGTCTCTGTGATGGTGTGGCGCGGATGAGAAGTGGGCACAACCCAAGTGTAGCACGGTGTCGCACCTATTTTCAAGGCCCTCGAAGGAGCGGCCACTAACCCGATGCTTGTCATCGATACGTCTGTGGCGGTCGCGGGGTGCCGCACACCGATGTACTGGAGCCGCGCCCGACAGATACCTTTATAGTAGCTGCCGTGCTGCTAGAATGCCTGCATGACAGTAGCGATCACAGTCCGCGACGTTCCGGATGATGTTCGGAACGAGCTTGCAGCGCGAGCGGCCAGGGCCCATCAGTCTCTCCAGGAATACCTGCGCGGCATGCTCATCGATTCCGCAGCGCGCCCGCCCGTGGGAGACGTGATTGCACGTGCGCGCGCCCGCGTTGAAGTGACTGGGTCCACGGTGAACGCGGCGTCCGTTCTCGCGGCGCGCGATGCCGACCGCCGGTGAGCTCAAGCGTCGTCTGCGACGCATCCGCCGTTGCCGCGCTGCTGCTCGACAGCGGCCCCGACGGCCAGTGGGTCACGCAAACAATCGGATCGGGTGAGATCGCAGCACCGGCCCTTGTCACTTATGAGACGGCCAACGTAATACGAAGGCACGAGCTCGCTGGCCAAATCAGCCCCGATCAATCAGCCCAAGCCCACGCCGATCTGCTCGACCTTGCGATCGAGCTATGGCCCCACGACCTCCTCGCTATGCGCGCCTGGGAGCTACGACTAAACCTCTCCACCTACGATGCCACCTACGTAGCGCTTGCAGAGATCACCGACCTAACTCTCGTCACACTCGACAAACGCCTTGCGAAAGCCCCCGGTACCAGGTGCCGGATCGCGGCACCGTAGGCAGTAAGTCATGCAGAGCCACGGTGCAGACACCTGCGATGGGCGATACTGGGCTCGAACTCGCCCACACACCAGACGCTCGATGTTCTAGCCCGTGTTCGCTGCGCTCAAGTGCTCTGAGATGCGCTCAGATTCCCTTAGGTTATGTCCACGAACGTGTCCACGGTGCGTACCGAACAGAGCATGCGCCACGCAGCGTCGGCTCTCCGGCGTCTAGAACGGAATCGAACTCCACTTGTCCGTGGCAAGGAGGTAGACGTCGGGATTCTTCTCCTTCGCCAGCTCCGCGAGAAACATCCGGGTCCATTTCACCGGAGAGCCAACCCGTTCAGCAACCTCCTCGGCAGTGAGTTCCTCCACGCCCAATCTGAACATTCTTTTGATCGCCAGCTCTGCCTCCTCTTTGCTAATGCTGGGTGTTACGCTCTCAGCTTTGGATCGTCGCATAAGGCTGCGCATCTCGTCACGAAGCTCGTTCACCGCCGCGAGGACAGTCCCTGCGGCCTGAATATCCGGGTCCTCGCTTTGCTTGAGTAGGGTTGCGTTTCGCGCGACCGTTATTGGGTTCCGGACGTCGGTCGGACTCGCCTCGATCGCGTCAACCTTCTGCCCAAGCTCCTTCTGAGCACCCTCAAGCTTATCTGGATCGTGGAGATCGTAAAACACGGTACGCACATCCTTCAGGTCGAAGGGAAGCGTTTCACCATGCACCATCAGCGTGACCACCGGCTTGCGCGCGGCGTGACGAACCGCCAACTCGTAGAACACGTTCGGATTGAGGCCAGTTAGATCAGCAACGACGAGATCGTCGTCGAGCAGCCGTTCGATGATCTGATGCGTTATTTGACCGGGATCGTCGATGTCGTCCGCTCGCTGGACCTCGTAGCCCTTCGGCTCCAATACCTTCTTGACGAGATGCTTCAACGTTTGCGTGCGCTCTTTGCGAGTCTCCTCGGTCCGGCCGAACTCGGAGATTACGAAGCAACGCTTGGAACCCTTAACTGCCGGGTCCCCATTGTCTGCGGTCGCGGTCATGCGGACACGGTACCCCGTCTCGCGTCCGCCTGTCCGTACGTGTCATCGAGTTGAAATGCTGCGTTGACCTGTACCACCTCGTTCGCGCTCGGCGCATAGTCGGCGTATATCTGCGTCGTCCGGATGTCACGGTGGCCCATGTACTCCTGCAAGGTCCGCATCGACACGCCCGAAGCCGCCATGCGTGTACCGGGCAAAAAGTGGCGGACTCAACGATCGCCGATCGCGGGCCTACGCAGCGGGGCACAGTGACACCTCGCCGGTTGCCCGCGTTCAACAGCGCCCGCAGTCCCTCGTACCTGTCGGCGCTGCGCGGGTTGAACACCATATCCATCTCGTCAAGACAGAGCGTCGGGCGCTCGGCGTGTACCTTGCGATACACAACAGCTCCGGACGGCAGCACCGCCACCCACGAATGCGCGGACAGTGACGCCACCACTTCCAAGAGCGTTGTCTTCCCGCAACGGTTCTCGGGACTCAACAGCGCGAGATACGGCGTCTGCTCGATGTGGTCGATGCAGTGCGTGTGAATGATCCACAGAGCTGTGACAAGCAACTGCTCGCGTGACACCACTACATATGACAGACGACGCGCCGGAGCACACCGCCCGGTGGCGGATGCCCGCAGCCTGCTCTGGGCTATTCGGGCGTTGCTGCGAGCCCAGCCAGTTCCACTCCGCTGAGTTCGGGCTCGGACTTTCTCGAGGGATGGTAGGTGAACGAGTACGCCGTTTGTGGCGGATCCGTGGAGGTCTGGAAGCGGTACTCGCGGTCGCCGCTACGGCTCGGGGGCACCGGCCAGAGGAAGCGACCCGCCCTAGTCGCGGCGGCCCAAGCCTGGGTGACCGCGGGCGGAATCACAACGAACGGCTGGGAGGTCTCTTCGCCGCCTGTCTCGCGTCGGATGAGCAGGTAGGTGCCGCGATCGGTCTGCACTGGATAGAACTGGCCCGAGCCCACGGTGAACCTGCGAAAGCCGCCGAGCGGCCCGAGCCGGTTGATGAGATCGAGCACCGGTCGCACGGCGGGCGCGAGGAAGAGTGCGGGCCCGAATCGCTTGGAATCCACTGCGATGCTCAGTGCACGGTTACCAGGCCCTTCGCCGATTGTGTAGACGAATTCTCCGTCGCGGCTGTGCAGCGTGTGATACCGGTCGGGACACCCGGCGATGGCCGTGCCTGGGGCTTCCTTGACGCCCGGGGCCCCCAGATAGAGATGGGAAATGTCTCCTTTGGCCCACGACGGGGCCCCCGTGCCCGGGGGTACTGCGCATTGAGCAAACGGCGGTACGCCGGCCGCGATGAAAGAGGAGCTTGTGGTTGCGCTCGCCGAGGACGGTGGGGTCGCTGCAGCCGCGGTGGGCGAGGTATGCGTGTTCGGCGTCGTCGTCGTGGCGGAATTGGGCGAGCTGCTGATCGCGGAGATCACCCTCGCTGCGGTCGCGAGGCCCGACCATGCGCCTAGTACGACGCAGGCGATCATCACGCCAAGTGCGACAAGCCTTCGCGCGCTCGCCAGGGGCCCACGCATGCCGGCTCGCAGCCAGTCGGCGAGACGACGCTGGGCGAACTGGGCGAGGCCGGACGACGTCCCGGCGTCCTGGCGGGCGTATTCGCGGACTATGTCGTCAAGGCGGCGACTAAGCCCACTGAACCACCTCGGCTCACCCTTATCGACGCCGAGCCTGGACAAGTGCTTGCAGATGAGCTTCTCGATTCGCATCCGCGCGAGCACAGCGAGCACGAAGAGCACGACGACAAGGACGCCGATCCACCAGTCTTGAGCGTAAAAACCGGAGATGGCGATCAGCGCCATAACGAGCAAGCAGCCGACGTAAGCTGCGAGCAGAGGCCACAGCGAGCGCTCGCGTAGATACAGGATGCGTTCCCAGTTGACGACGTCGAACAGGTCGTAGATCACGAGCAGGCCTGCGAGGGTCGCGGCGACGCTGGCGTAATCCGGCGTGCCGGCGAAGAGTTTTACGACGACGAGCACGCTGGTTATCCAGACCGCCAACTTCAACAATTTCCAGACCACGCGCAGCGCTACTTCGGCGTCGCCTTTCTCGGGCTCAGAGCGTGCAGGGCGGACGGGCCTCTCCTGCGCAGAGCGTCGGTCGCGCTTCTTCTTGGGACGCTTCTTCTTACCCACGGCTCAGCTCCCGCTCGAGAGAAGGTCTGCCGTAGGGGGCTGCGAGCGAGCCAGGCCGCGGGCGGCGAGAACAGGCCGGCGGTGATCGATAGGCGCCGATACAACGCGACTGCCGAGAGGCAACGCGCGATGCTCGAACTGCAGCTGAAACCTAGTCAGCCTCACATCCTCGATCTCCAGTTATCAATGGTCGGTCCGCAGCCTGAACATGCGATCTGCGCCGTCCTGGCTGTCCAGCTAGTCAAGCTTCTCGATCGGCCAGCGCAAAGACGTGAACGAATCGTGACCGGCTTGTAATGAACGGGTGAACGACGGACAGCTGTATCGAGAGACAAGAAGAATTGCGTCTCTTGGAATCTGCGCAAAGAGTGGTCGGGCTAACTTCGTTGGCCGTCCTTCCGGAGCGGCGGTCAATAGCGTGCGATGAGGAGGAACTGCAAGGAAGCACGGCGGCAGGCGCGGCCTGCGTGCGCTGTCGCGCGACAGACGCGATGAGAGTTCACGCGGCTGGGCACCGCCCGATGGTCCGGCTACTGACGTGCGTTCTGTTCGTCAGCGTGCTCACCCTCATCCTGAGCGGCGCGGCGGCGTGGTGCTGGACGCAAGCGGCGTGCGTCGTGCAGCTGACTGCGCCAACGCAGCTGCCGCGCAGCGACGCCGCGAAGGCAATGTGGCGTCTGCTCACGCATGGCGGCTGGAGCTCACCCGCCGGCGCGTTCCCGACGACGAGCGAGCGTCGTGCGGCGCCGGCGGCCTGGGCCTATTGGACTGTGGCCATCAGTCGCCGTGCGGGGTCGCAATTCGTCGCGCTCAACGCGCGCGGTGGCCCCGAGCTGAGCCCGCAAGGGCGCGAGCAGCAGCACGGGTCCGGCTGGTGTTGTCGCGACTCCTGCGGCCCACGGTGGAAAGCGCGGCGCGAGCCGGGCGACAGGCTCGCGACACGCGCCGGCTCGCGCCCCTCGACGACCGCCAAGTCGCCCTACGCGAGCAGGTCGAGCGCTGCGCAAGGAACGTCTGCCCGAGCGAAAGCGCGAGCGGTTCCAGCTGCTGTATGACGCCGGACGGCTGTGTGGATTGCGTGCAGGGACGATCAGGGCAATGCAGTCGGGAAGGGCGACTGGCAACGAGCTCGCACAGCGTGCGCTCGCTCACCTTGAGCGTTGCTCGCAATGTCGAGGGGATCACGCCAAACGTCAAGCGACTATTGCGCCCCACGCCACATCGGCCGCGCCGCGAAAGTGGGGCAGGCGCCGGGAATCGAGGTCCGGCGCACCCCGCCGTAGCGCCAACGAGGAAGGCAAGCTATCGGGACGCGCGTCGTGAGCTGCTCCAGGAAATAGCATAATGGTCGATATATAGTGCAGTATGATCTATAATGCACCACATATGGAGCATAAAATGTCACGCAGACTAGTCCCCATCCCGATTCGCCGCGCTCAGCGAAGCCTTGCAGCAAGCATCGCGACGTGGCGGAAGCTGCGCGGCCTTACGCAGGCTCAGCTGGCCGAGCGCGCCAACGTCTCGCGAGGGGTAATTCGGCGGATTGAGGCAGCCGACGGCGGGGTCAGCATCGAGAATCTGCTGCGAATCTTGAGGGCTCTCGGCATCCAGGACCTTCTCACCGAAGCATTGGATCCACTCGCCAGCGACATCGGTCGTCTGCGCTCAGATCAAGAGCTGCCTCGTCGCGTGCGGCCGAGGAGGCTGACGGACAATGGTTGACCAGCCGATCGAGGTCGACGTCCAGATCGCCGGTCGAAACGTGCCCGCCGGACGGCTCTGGACGCATCGGCACGGGCAGAGCGAGTCGGCCACCTTCAGTTATCGAGATGACTACCTGCAACGAGCCGACTCCTACGAGCTAGATCCCGGTCTGCCCCTCCAAACGGGCCAGCATCAGACGTCCATTGGCCAGCCCCTCTTCGGGGCGATGTCCGACTGCGCGCCGGACGGATGGGGGCGGCGTCTCGTCAAACGCGCCGAGGCTCAGCGAGCTCGCGACGCAGGCACACAGCAGCGCGGGCTAACTGTAAATCCTGAGCACGTTGTTCATCCGGGCCCCCTTGGAGGCTGGGAGGTGTCAAAGCCACCAGTCCCAAGGAGGACACCGGATGAAGCTGCACGCTAACGCTCGCCTCAGCGTCAAGGGGCGCGAGCTGCTGGTCGATCGAATACTCGAGCGGGATTGGTCGCTGGCGCAGGCGGCCGAGGCCGCCGGAGTCAGCGAGCGCACGGCCGGTAAGTGGCTCGCGCGGTTTCGCGCCGAGGGTGAGCAGGGCCTCTGCGATCGCTCCTCGGCGCCAAAGAGCTCTCCTGGGCGCACCCCGGAGGAGCGCGTCCAACTGATCGCGGCCCTACGGCGCCTGCGGATGAGCGGCGCAGAGATCGCCGAGTGCCTGCAGATGGCGCTGAGCACCGTCTCGGGGATCCTCACCAAGATCGGGATGGGCAAGCTCGGCCGGCTCGGTATGGAGCCGGCCGTGCGCTATGAACGCAGCATCCCCGGCGAGCTGATCCACGTCGACGTCAAGAAGCTCGGGCGCATCGCAAGACCCGGCTGGCGCCTGACGGGCGGACGCACGAGCCGTGGGGTGCCCGGCTATCACGCCAAGGCGCACAAGCTCGGCTGGGAGTTCGTGCATGTCTGCGTCGATGACGCGACCCGCCTGGCCTACGTCGAGGTTCTCGATGATGAGAAAGCCACCACCGCGATCGGCTTCCTGGCTCGTGCGATCGCCTTCTACGCCTCTCACGGCGTCCTCGTGAAGGAACTGCTCACCGATAATGGCGGCGCCTATCGCTCGACGGTTCACGCGATCGCCTGTCGCGCCCTTCATATCCGTCACCTACGCACTCGCCCCTATCGCCCACAGACCAATGGAAAGGCGGAGCGCTTCATCCGCACGATGCTCGGCGGCTGGGCCTACGGAGCGATCTACCGCAACAGCGCGGAGCGCACCGCAGCCCTGTCCGGCTGGCTTGAGCGATACAACTGGCGACGACCACACGGCTCCCTCGGCCACAAGCCGCCCGGAACTCGCCTCGCCGAGCTGAACAACGTCCTCGGGTCTTACAGCTAACCGAGGTCGACTTTCTGCTCGGCGCGCGCGACGATCTTCGCCAAGGGGCCCTGCGGTTCCGAGGCCGCGACGGCCAGCAATACCTGGCCGTCGATACCGAGGGCGTGCCACACCTGATCCGGCTGGCGCGCTTGCTCAACGCGGCAGAAGAGCTGGAACGCGACGAACCCACCAGCGAGGATCTGCGCCTGCTGCTCCACGGGGGCAGCTCACTGGGCGGCGCCCGGCCGAAGGCGCACGTGCTCGACACAGAGGGGCATCTGGCGATCGCGAAGTTCCCCTCCCCCCAGGCCGACGAGTGGGACGTGATCCGTTGGGAGGCCGTCGCACTCACACTCGCGGGCAATGCAGGGATCGCCGTTCCCGAGCACAAGCTGCACGTGATCGAGAGGCGGCCCGTTTTGGTTGTGCGACGGTTTGACCGCGACGCCAACGGACGGATCGGGTACGTGAGCGCAATGACGATGTTGCAAGCCAAGGACGGCGAGCTGGCGAGCTATCCGGAAATCGGCCAGGCGATTGAAGAGCGCTCCTCCGACGCCGAGGCCGACCTTCGCGAACTGTGGCGACGGATCGTCTTCACGATTCTGATCTCCAATACCGACGACCATCTCCGCAACCACGGATTCCTGCGCAACAGCACGGCGGGCTGGTCGCTCTCCCCTGCGTTCGACCTGAACCCCAACCCCGAAGGCGAAGCCAAGCAGCTAGCCACTGCGATCGACGAGAACAACACGCAAGCGAGTCTGGCGACTGCCCTCGAGGTCGCCGGGCTATTCAGGGTCTCTGAGGCACTGGCCGGCACGATCGTTGCTGAGGTGATGTCCGCGACAGAATGCTGGCAAGACGTTGCTCGGGTGAGCGGTCTCGCCGGTCAGCAGCTCGAAAGGCTAGAGCCAGCGTTCGAGCATGAGCAAAGCCGCGCAGCTCGCGAGCTTGTAAAGGCACGCAGCTAACCTCGACGGCCACGACCTGAGCCGTCCTGAGTTCCACGGAGACCGTGATCTACCCCGGCTTCCGTGGAGTCGACGGTCTGGAATCAGGCGGCGATTCTGTTTGTGTGGTGTCGATTCTCGTATTCGCTGGGTGTGAGCATATTCAGGGCGCTGTGGCGTCTTCTTGTGTTGTGCCAGATCTCGATGTAGTCGTGGATCGCGCTGGCCAGTTCGACGCGTGTCTTCCAACGTCGCCTGTTCAGCAGCTCGACCTGCATGCGTGCCCAGAACGCCTCGACCATCGCATTGTCGAACGGAGCGCCGACAGCTCCCACCGACGGCGCAAGACGCGCGTCTGTGACCTTCTGGCTGAAGACCCAGGATGCGAACTGAACCCCCTGGTCGGAGTGGATGATGCCTCCCTCTCGCGGCGTCCTGCGGTTCAGCGCCATCCCGAGTGCGTTGGTGACCAGCAGCCCCGTCTGACTGCTGTCGATCGACCAGCCGACGACCATGCGGGAGAAGGCGTCGATGACCGCGCAGCAGTAGATCTTGCCCTCTCTGGTGGGGTGCTCGGTGATGTCGGTCATCCACAGCCGATCCGGGCCCTCGGCTTTGAAGCGTCGGCGCACGAGATCAAGCGATCTTGCCTTGCCGACCTTCGCCCCCCGGGGCAGCCGGCGTTTGGGCAGGCCGTGAATGCCGAGACGCCTCATCAGCAACTCGACCTGGTTGTGTCCGACGTGAACACCGCGGCCGTATCTGAGCTCGGCGGTGACACGCAGCGACCCGTAGGTGCCGCCGGAGTCCTTGTGGACCTGTGCGATCTCGCCGGCCAGCCAGGCGTGGCGCAGCGTCCTGGCCGAAGGCGGACGCTGCTTCCATGCGTAATAGCCTGACGGGGAGACGCTGAGCATCACGCAAGCCCTCTGCACGTCGAATCCCTGCCCGGCCAGGGAGGCGATCACCGGGTAGAGGCTTTTGGGGGGAGGTCCTGCTCGAGGAAGACCTCGTTCACCTTCCTGGAGACCGCCAGCTCCGTTTCAAGCTGGCGGATACGCCGCTTGGCGGCCGCGAGCTCCATCTGCCCCTCGGTGCTCAGGCCCGGCTGCTCACCGCGGTCAATCCGATCCTGTCTGAGCCAGTTATAAACCGTCGCCTCGCTCACGCCGAACGTCTCGGCGAGCTGCGCGACCCTTGTGCCGGTGCGCGCGAGCTCGACGACCTGCTTGCGCGTCTCGACCGGATACCTGCTGGGCATTGCTTCCTCCTCGCTGAACGCCGGAGGACTCCAGAAACGCTACTCCGCTAAACCCGGGGTAGATCAAAGTCTCCGTCAAACCCAGGATGGCTCATGCGCTTGTCTTTGCCATTCTCGGAAGCCCAAGCAAGAATCACTGTCGCCCGCTCCTTGTTGCCCGCCAGCTTGATCGATTTGACGTAGGCGGGCAAAGGCAAACCGTCGGTTGATGACGAACCCGCGCCACCGCCGTTTGTTCTCGCTTTCGTCGCAGCAGCCCTGCGAGCTTGCGACGGGGCTGGATCGCCCGAGCGCCCCGTGAGCACCTTGAAGTCCTCGAACGCCTTGAGAACAAGATCGTGTTTCCGACGCGGAAAACGAGTCGCCGCCAATAGATACTGATAGTTCGAACGCTGCATTGGACGTAGGCATTGCTGGGCTATCTCAGACGGTTCGGACACCTCAACCGCCCGGGCCGATCCACCTCCGGCGCTGCTTGCGGTTCTTACGCGGTCCCCTACGCGGTCCCGACCCCTGATAACCCCCGCTCTCCGGACCCCACGCAACAAAAAAGCCCCGCGTTAGCAGGGCTTTTACGTGATGGGCGATACTGGGCTCGAACCAGTGACCTCCGCCTTGTCGAGGCGGCGCTCTCCCAGCTGAGCTAATCGCCCTGGGAAGGCCTGAAGCGTATCAACGCGAAACTGGCCGACCGCCCGCCGAAGTCGCGGGTGCGGCAGCCAGCGAACGCCAACCGCTCCAACGCGGAGGAGACCGGGCCACGGAGCGAAGCCCAGGCCTCCCCCGCCTCGGTCACGGCACGATCACGACACGTCCTTCGCGGGCGCCGGAGGCTTCGCCTGAGCCGACGACACCTTCTTCGGCGCCCGTCGAACCGGCTTCGCCGCGTTCGGCTTCGATGCGTTCGACCCCATAGGGCGAACGGCGGCGATACGGAGACTGCGCACCTTCGAGCTGGGCACCTTCGGCTTCGGCCTGCACCGAGCGAGACGTGGCCGAGCTCGAGGAGACACCTTTGCCGGCCTCGATCGCTTTGACAGCCTGCGCGACGGTGTCGGAGGAAACGGCGAAGCCGACGCCGGTGCTGCCGGGCTGCGAGCCGGCGATACTGGCCGCCTCGCTTGCGATCTGCGAGTTCACGCCGATCACTTCGCCCTGGTCGTTAAGCAGCGGGCCACCCGAGTTGCCTGGGTTGAGCGCCGCGTCGGTCTGAATCGCGCCCGCGATCTTCGAGCCGTTGGGCGCCGAGATCGTGCGCCCGAGCGCCGAGACGATGCCGCGCGTGAGCGTCTCGTTGAGCCCGTACGGATTGCCGATCGCATAGACAGCGTCGCCGACCTGCACCGACTTCGAGCTCGTCAGCGTGAGCGGCTCCAGCCCGAGGCCGGAAGGGTCGACTTTGATCAGCGCCAGATCGTCGTTGGCTTCCTCACCGACGAGCGTCGCCGAACGCGTGACCGAGGCCGAGCCCTTGGGCGCGACCGCCAGGCTGCTCGCGCCGGCGACCACGTGATCGTTGGTCAGAATCAGGCCTTTGTCGTTGAGCACGATGCCCGTACCGCTGTCTTCGCCCTGTGCCGTGACGGCCTTGATCGAGACGACGCCGACCGAGGCCTGCTTGTAGATCTGCGTCGCAGTCAGCGCCGTCGAGGCGACCGTCTTGCGCGTGCCGGTCGAGCTGGCGCCGGCGCTCGAAGTCGTGGTCGTCGTGGTCGACGACGAGCCGCCGCCACCTGCGATGGCGATCACAGCGACGCTCGCGACGGCCGCTCCGAGCAGGGCGGCGAGCAGGATAGGTGCGAGTAGGCGCTTGTTCACGGCTGACCTCCTGGGCTGGGACGGGATCAGTCCATGCTGGGACGCCTGGCTGTGCGGGGGCTAACGCGATCCGAAAGAGCAGCTAACCGGTGAGCAAAAGCTTCGTAAGCGCCTGTGGCCCGATACCCTTGGGGACCTTCTGGCGACGTGGCGGAGTGGCTACGCAGCGGCCTGCAAAGCCGTTTACACCGGTTCGATTCCGGTCGTCGCCTCTTTAGAACGCCTGCAAACAGAGGCATCTAGGCGGGTTGATACCGCGGACTGGCGCTGCCGTCGAGGCGCCCCCTTGATCCTCAGGCGCTCCTCCACCCGCTCCCGTGTTCGCCGGCCGGATCGCATCGTTTCGAGCGACGCGTCTGCCGTGTCAGGCCGCGTGGTGAAGCGCACGACGTGGGCCGTCCCGCCGCCACCTGGATCGGCCCACAGCGGCGAGAGCTTCGCCGCTCCGTCGGGGTCGGGCCAAGTGAGGTAGCGTTCCATCGTGGTGATGTGATGGTGCCATCATCCGTTAGGGGGTCAACGGACCTGCGGGTGCGGATCTCGTGGGCTGAGAGACGTCGAGTGCGGCGGTGGTCCTGTGATGAGGGGGATCGATGCATGTGCTCAAACGCGACGCGCGCTAGATCCTGGCTAGCTGGAGAGCTCGACGTCGAAACGCGTTGATGCACACGCGTGGGATCGCCACAGTAACGCCGCGGACCTATCTCACAATTGAGAGGTCCATCGCCACACCCGCCGCCGCTCCGTCGGGCAGCCTGACCCGTTCCGCGAGCCTGTCGGTCGACCACTCGTCGAGTTCGAGGCGCTCGCCCATTACCACGTTGAACCACCGTTCGCGATCGCGCATCACACGAAACTGCTTCTCGTCCTGTGCCCCTTCGATATATGGAAGGTAAACCCTGATCGGGAGCTTCGTAAGCTCGCTCTTGCTGCCAATGCGATCGAGCCGACCCGTCCGCTGCTCGATCACGCTTGGATTCCAATCCAGGTCGTGGTGAATCACATGTCGACACATGAGGTGTAGGTCGACTCCCTCAGCCATTACCGATGACGCGATAAGGACCTCGGGGTAGAACGGCGTATTGAAGGCAACCATGAGTCGCTCCCGCGCTTGCCTCGCCACCGAGCCGTTTGCAAGTCGAACGTTCGCGATGAGCTGCTCCCTCTCACCTTCGTCATCGCGGACGGCGATGTCTCCGATGTCGATCTCGGTTAGAGCCAGGAAGAAAGCAGCTCGCTCATCAGGCTCACGACCCGCCATGAATCTCCCAAAGTCCGAGACAACTTGGCGAAAAGTTCGGCCCGAGGCATCGCGCTTCGCGAACGCCTCGCGCATGCCGTGCTCGGACCGCCGCGAGAGGTCGACGTATCGAACGAGGAACGAATACGTTCTGAGGAACCGCAGGCATAGATCGACGGCTGCATCCAAATCGCCGCCGGATAATGAGAGGCGCAGACACCGCCGAAGCTCGGCGGTGGCATAGCGGCGGGCGGGGGACTTGGGCGTAAAGAGCCGCTCGCGAAGACGATCAAGTGCCGCGTGGGCGCCATCTGCGTCATCCTCGACAAGTCCCAGTTGCCTTGCTCCCATGCTGACAATCTCACGCTCGATCGCCTTGGCAATGTGGCGCCGGAGTGCACGCCCCGTCGCGATATAGAAGCAGAACACCAGCGTCTTCTCCCGCTTCCGCCAAAGCTCAACCACGCGTTCCACGGTGGCCTTCATCTTCGGGTGCTCGCTCAGTGCCGCATCGTCTTCGTCTGGCAGCGCGTTCGAGATGCGGTCGAGATACCAGGACACCTCCGCAGGCGGAGGAGGGAGGCCTGACACCACTCGCTCGTCCACCTCTTTGCCAAGGTGCTGGGACCTCCGCGTACGTGTGTATGCCTCGAAAGATGATGCCAGCCCTTCAGCGAACAGTGCCCTAGTCTGTCCTTCATGGCGGAGGCCGTGCATCGAGACGAGGGCCTGAGCTCTAGCCGCGAGCAAGAATGGAAGGACGGCGCCTTGACTTACCTCGAGGCCCCCACGGCCCGTCTCGTCGTCATCTCGCAGTGCGGCCCCACACAATGTCGTTCTGCGACTCAAACGATCTGAACGAACGTGGCGTATTACGTGCGGGCGCAGCAGGCGCTCGGCTCGCACGGCGTGCAGGCGAGCATCAACCCAGTGTGCAGCGACACCTCTTGCTCTCGCCGATAGCTCCTCTCGCTCTGGATGCTCCCACCAGGACTCGCCGTCGGACGGGACGTCGGTCGCCGATAGGCGACCCCATGCACGATCTAGACGCAGCGCCGAAGCCTGGCTCGCATCGAGGCCGCGACGTAAACCCTCGAGCTGCTTCTCGTATGAGGATCGGTCCAGGCCCTCCCAGCTAACCCCCTTGAAGCGCTCCAATACTTGGATGAGCTCCTCGTGGCCTAGCTGAAAAGGTGTCGCGGTCAAGAAGAGCATCCGATCGAAGACGCCCCCCAACTCACCCCGAATCAACGAGTTGGAGTCGTCTTCCGCCAGCTTGTTCCGGAATAGCCCAGCCAAGCGGGTATTAGGATTCTTTGTGTGGTGTGCCTCATCGAGGATCAGCAGCGGTAGTTTCAGGTGGAGCTGTCGGAGTGCCGTTCGCCAAATGGCAGCCACCTCCATGGTGAGAGCTTTCCTCGCGACTGGGAGTCGGGACGCGAGATTCGGACTAGACCTCAGTGGTAAGTCCTGCCTCGAGGATCCTGCGTAGCCGCCCGAGGTCAAGCCCAGGCAACACATCCAGTATCGCCTGTGGCACCGGATCATCAAGACGCTCCGTGTTCCTACGTGCTGCGATCAGATCGCTCCAACGCGCCGGCGAGCTGCCAAGCAGCGCCTGGACAACATCCTCGCCAAGGCGCTGTGTGTAGAGGCCCTGGATGACATGAACAGCCCACCGCGGGAAAGCCTGGCGGTGGCGGGCCAGCCTCTGTGTCCGGAGCGCACGCTGGACGATGGCGAGTCGCACCAACGGGTCGGACAGTCCGCTTGTTAATGCGCCGTGCGTGAGGAAAATGAGGTGCATCCGGTCGCCCGGCTTGTCATCGAGCAGCTTCAGGAACTCCGCGGCTGAGGAAACCGACGATTCGGTCGCACGTATCGTCGGCCCGGCTCCGAGCCGGCTCGCCATCTTTCTCCACTCAAGCGGCCACTTGCTGCCCACGGAGGACGGGACCATGACAACGACTGGCCTCTCCCTTTCCGTCGCTTCCAAGACGGACACGGCTACCGCGAGCGCGACGAAAGTCTTCCCCATGCCCACCTCATCCGCCAGGATCTGGCCAGGATGGGATCGCAGCCGACGAAGGATCTCGGCGGCGGTCTTCTTCTGTCGCCGGGCGTCCTCTGGTTGGATCTGGGAGCCATTTAGGTCAACTCGGTCCGAGATCGTCCAGGTCATCGCGCGGACCTCGCGAATGCTTCCTTGACGTAGGCGTCGAGGTTGGGGGCGCTCGCCATGCCCGTGCAAAGAGCTTCGAGCTCCTTCACCGATTGGCGCACGACTTTCCGCATGTGCGGACGCTTGCGAGGCGCAAAGCGGCTCGTCTGCTTCAGGTCTACTCGGGAGAGAGTCAACGCAACCTCGGCGAGCATGAATGACGCCTCGCCTTGAACTTCCCTCCCGGTACGCCGGCTCTCAATCAGCTTCTCTGCGATTGCAACCGGGCCAAACGGCCCGTCGATACGCCAGACAAATGTGTCCATCGTGGCTGCCGGGCGCTCGAGCCGGTCTCGTAATCCGGCCAGCGCCTCGGACAGCTCTCGAGTGCGGTGCAGGAGCTGCCCGGTTGGCGAGAACCGCTTGAGCGGGTCGAGCTCGTTCACGGAGAGCCGGTGCCCGCTCTCTCGGCGTTCAAGCCCTTCCACGATCGACTCGTGCAGCGGTCGAACTGAGGCCAAGGCCTGGAGCAGAACCTCGATCGGAAGATCGCGGAGTTCGGCGGGCGCCGGTAGCCGGCCGGGGTCCGTCACGTTGACCGGCAAGTTCACACGGTTCCTGACGCCTGCGCTATCGGTCCATGCGATCGCAACGTTGAATGGGAGATCGCCGCTGGGAACAGCGATCTTTGCAAGCCGCTTGTGACCATCGATTCGCCATTCGTCCGCGCTTAGCAGTGATTCCCCTTCAGGTGTCGTGATATGCCACTGGTGGGGAAGTCCGTCTGGCGCGAGTTCGATTTCCATTTGCGCGGGCGGACCGGGCTCACCAAGCGCTTGAACAAAGCCGGCGGGAACGGCGGGCCATGTCTCGTCTGGATCCTGAACTGGCTCGTACTCCACAGCGTCTAGGTCGATCGGGTCGCCGACAAGCGCGAGGCTGCATAACCCCTCCGCGACAGCGCTGCCCCGCTGCGCTCCGACCGCGACACCGATCTCGACATTGCCACCCCCCATGAGTCCGAGCCCGGCCGCAGTAAAGTTCGATGACCCGACGAGTGCCGCCACCCAGTCATCGCTCTCGAGCAGCACGAGCTTGCCGTGCAATGCTCTGGGCTCCGCTTCCTCCGGCTGCTTCACATCAAAGAGCGAAAACGCGATACGCGACGGGAGCCCCCCGAGAAGGGTGGCCGGAACGCGAGCGATATCGCGGTCACTCTCGAACGGCACCACGAATGTGGCCGCTGCACGTCGCTTCGAAAGAATGTCAGCCAAGCGTTGGGCCGCACGGCTTGCCTCTCCCGCGGTGTCGAAATAGGGGGACATGACCGTGGCGCGTACCGGGACACCAGGTCCCCAGACCCTCATGAGCCCGTCGATCGCATCGCCGTCCATCCCCGGCATGACAATGGCAATCCGTGGCATGCCTCGTCGTGGTCGTGCGGGGAGATCAAAGCTCGCAATCCGCTCCCGTGCTCTCGCGAGTATGGCGAGCGCACGTGGTCTTGGGCCCATTTCGCCGGGCGCAGCCGGTCCCAGTCGGATGAGCCGTTCTACTGCCGCGAGCAGCTCGAGGAACACCCCACTCCAAAGCTCCGCTCCAGGTACCGCATCGAACGTCATAGCGAGCTCGATGGATCGACGGTAGGCCCGCTCACTGAGATTCGCGGAGGTGGTGATGAGCCGAACGGCGTCCTCCCATACGAGCACCGACACCTTCGCGTGCATGACGCCGGTCGGCGCCCGCACGGAGAGAACATCCCATCGGAGGCTCCGACCTTCGGGGTCGAGGCTGCGGTCCGCGATTACGCAGACGGGTGTCTCGGCGAGCTTCTCCTCGCGCTCGATCACGTACCCGATCTCGCTTGCCGCCTCTCCTGGCCGTGTATCGAGGCCTAAGAATCGACCCAAGCATTGCTGCTCGAAGAAGTCTGGCTCGAAAGTAAACGTAGTGGCAATACAGCCGAGCGGACGCCCGGCCTTTTCAGGTGGTAGCCACAGGTCTAGTAGTCGACCCGTAGTCACGCTCACGCCGTGATCCCGCCTGGTTGAAGGTCTTGGGCGAATGATCGGAGCGCAAAGATCCGGTAGGGGTGGAGGTACTCCACGCGCTCCGCAAATGGCTCGTCGAGCCGTCCTATTCCGCGCACAGCAAAGCCGCGCTCGTCCCTCTCAAACCAGGAGCGCTTGCCCTTGGTTGCCTGTACCGCGTCGTGCCGCTCAAGAATCACTCCGACGAGCTGTTCGCCCGACACTTGCTCGGCGAGTGCGCCCAGCGCATCCTCGAGCTCACCCGCGAGGCTTAGGGCGGTCAATCGCTCGGCTGCGGCCCTGAACGCGGGCGGAAGCGCCGATGCAATGGCTTGAAACCTCGGGTTTCGTGCCGCGACGGACATCGAGACCGCCGACGGTATTCGTTGCGTGGCAATTGACCTCAAGAGTCGGAAACCATCGTCGAGGGGCCTTACGAGCGCCTCGAAGGCCGCTACGCCGCGAAGTCGCTCCTGAAGGTCGGAAGACACCTTTAGCCCCAAGAACCCCTCCATTATTTCCCGCTCCGAGCGGCCCGCCACGTCGTGCTCAGCGACAAGGTCGATAACCTCACGCCGGATGGGGTGACGATCATCGGTCATCCAGCGCCAAAGACACCGCCTCTCGGGCGGGCGAGCCGCCCCCGGCGCGAGCGTTCTGCTGATTTCCTCCCACCACTTTGAGTTCGGACCAAGCTGCACGGAGCCTCTCTCTACAGCACGACGAATCTCAGCGGTAATCGTCGCCGCGAAGTTGCCCCCAGCCGTTCCCGTGCCTCCACGCGAAAACCCAACAAGTCTCTGATCTCGTTCCCATGTTGCCAGGAGCTTCTCTCCTCCGTCAAGCAAGGCTAGGTTGTCATCGACGATCTCAAGATCTTTGGCGAGTCGCTTGTAGACCCCATGGAAGCCAAAGACCTTCGGCGTCTCAAGGTATGACGGCCCATCCAGATGGCGACGCCAGTCGCGGAGCCGCGCTCTCGCCTTTTGGATGCCGGGAACCGCGTCGGTGCGGCTCTCCGGAGGAGCTCGGACTAGAGCCTCGACTAGATGCCACTCGAATGCGAGATATGCGGGGGCTCCGCCGGGGCCCGCGAGTTCGAGGGGCTCTAGTATGTGCGAGCAGACCGCGATCGCCGTCAAAAACCTGATGCGCGACATACGAGCAGTGATTTCGGGCGCGAGAGAATCGGCCAGGCGATCCGCGATCCGCGCGAGCCCTAGCGGGTCCAAGCTGCCCTCCCCTACGCGATCCGGGTCCGCGGAGGTTACGAACGGGAGAGTCAGGCCAGCGATCATTGTTACCAGTAGTCGCGGGCCGCGGCCCAATTCGGACTGGCGGACGTATGGACCTCTCGAATGATCTTAGTTCCGCGGATGATCGGCCAACCCTAACCGCTCGTGGTTGATGCTGGATTCGGCCCCGTCTTACCATCTGGGAATCGACCCAATCGGAACACCATCAGATCGCCTGTCTAGGCATCGGGCGCTCGCGCTCGACAAGTCCGGATCAAGGACGCGGCGTCGTCGCTCAGTTCAAGCCCAAGGGCCTTGAAGCGCCGCCGTCTGGAGATCGCCGTAGAAGATCGGGTCGACGTGCTCGAGGACGTCGCGCGGACACGTCGAGGAAGTTGCGCTTGTTCTCGATCGGGATCGAGCGCGCGCTTGGCGCCGTTGTCCATCGCGACCTGGAGCGGCTCGACCAGCGAGCGCACGGGCTTGATGTTGCCCTGGATGCTCATGTCGCCGAGCACGAGCAGCGCCGGGCTGCGCGGGCGCCTTGCGCAGGGCCGAGTAGGCGGCGACGAAGAACGCGACGCCGATCTCGGCCTCGACGCGGTTGCCGAGCAGGTCGATCACCTCGACGTGGAAGTCGGAGGTGTCGACCTCGCGGCCGACGCCGAGCGCGGTCTTGTTGGCGAGCAGGTAGCTGAACGCGCGGCTGCACCGACTCCTTCATCGCGCCCGCGACGCCGCCGGCCGGCTTCAGCTTGCCGGTGCCCGCTCGAGAGCGATGACCTCGATCCGGTACAGGCCGACCGTGCCGTCGCCGCTGACGCGACGCCGCGTAGACGGTCCCGGGCGGCAGCGGATCGGCCGAGATCAGGTCGCGGCCGCCCTGCTCGGGCACGCCGACGAACCGCTCCTCGCCGGTCTCGTTGACCAGGTAGCTGAACGACGTCTGGTAGTACTCGAAGGAGCCCATCTTCTTGAGCTGCTCCTTCACGCGCCGCCGGCCCTCGAGGGCGAGCTCGAGGATCTCCGCGAGGTCGTCCTGGCGACGACCTCGCCGTGCGGGTGGAGGATCTTCATCAGCCCCGAGACCGTCTGGCGCACGGCCTTCCGGTCGCGCGCGTTGAGGTGCGAGCCCAGCGAGAAGTGGCGGTCGATGATCTCCGTGAAGTTGTGCTTGCGCAGCTCGCGCAGCGCCTCGGCCAGGTAGTCGACGACGAAGCCGTAGTGGTCGGTGAAGTGCTCGTTCCGCATCTTCGGCACCTCCCAGCCCGGGAGGTAGAAGTGCAGGCGGTCGATGAACGCCATGTCGTCGCGGATCACGTCGGGCATCGGCGCGAACAGGTGCCCGGTCTGCACCATCACGTCGACCGGCTGGTTGGTGTTGCCGAACATCGCGATGCTCGCGTCGCCCGGCATGCGCCTCCTGGCCGCGCTGGAACTGCCCGGACTCGCAGTAGGTCTTCAGCGTCGTGATGACCTCCTGCGGCATCTTCTGGAGGTCGGCGACCTCGTCGAAGCCGACGACGTCCCAGATCTGCACCATGCCCTTCTGCGCGCCCGCTCATGTGGCCGAAGAGGTTGGCGACCGTCGTCGGGCCCGGTGAGCAGCGCGGCGTACGGCGAGAGCTCCTGGACGGCGTAGCTCTTGCCGGTGCCGCGCGGGCCGAGCTCGACCAGGTTGTAGTTGCGCTCGCAGAGCGGGATGAGCCGGATCAGGAAGAGCAGCTTCAGCCGCCGGTCCATCAGCCGACGGCTCGTAGCCCATGCTGCGGACCATGAGGTCGAGCCACTCGTCGGTCGTGAACTCGGTCGCGCAGACGGCGGTACTCGTCGAGATCGAAGGTGGCGATCTGGATCGGCGTCGAGCTTGTCGATCCAGAACGGGTTCTTGCCCCTGCTCTTCCTCGTCGTACTCGAAGCGCATGTCGATCTGCGCCCAGATGCCGCCGGTCAGCAGCCGCTCGTAGTCGCGCACGTAGTGGTCGGGGATGTGGACGTAGCTGGTGGCCGAAGTTGGTGACCTCGGCCCAGTAGTGCGAGTCGACGAGGCGGACCTTCACCTTGTCGATGAAGGTGTAGCGTTCCGCTGCTCCTTGACCTGGCTCTGCGCCTTCGTCGACTCGTCGGGCCGGATGTAGTTGTCGGCGAGCGTGTCGTTGACGACCTGCAAGGCCCATCTGGATCGCCATCTCGTCGGAGGAGGCGCAGTACTTGCCGAGCAGGTACTCGAGCACGAAGACCGGCACGTTGGCGCCGACCTTGACCTTGCGGACGAGGTCCTTGCGCACGACCTTGCCGGCGAAGACGCGGGTGACCTTGTCGTCGAGGGCATCGCGCTGGCGGGATCCGCGTCGTCGATCGATGCTCATATCCCGAGCCTCACGGGGATCGTCGTCGGATTGCACGAGAACGGCGTCCGTCGCCGGATCCTGGACGACGAGCCGCACGGTCTCGCAGTCGTCGTTTGTCAGCATGATCCCCACGACTAGCTTCTGCTCCGGTGGCTATCGTCAGCACACCCGAGGCACGGTCGAGATCAGCACCGACAGCCATGCCCGCCTGGCCGACCTGCTGGCCCTTGGCGATCAGGACAACTCGCAGCGCCAGCGGCTCCGTGCCGAAGAGCTCATCAGGCGATCGCCAGCCTGACGCCGAAGGTGCGGTTGGTTAGTTCCTTCGGGCACGTCCTGAAGGTGCACGCTGCTCTCTTGAACCTGCGAATCGGCACGCTTGGCCACCCTGAAACGTCAGAACGGGGATAACCATCTCCTGGAGGCTGATCCCACCGTGATGGTAGGACAGCCCGCCGCCTGCCTTGAAGACTCCGAGGCCGGTCGGGAAGACGAAGTCGAGGTCGGTGTCGTACCCAAGCTCGGCACCGCTCACCCGGACGGTTCCGGGCGGCGTAGTGCCGCCCCGGCCGCCCAGCATCGCCGGTGCATCTCGACGGTGTCTCCGCCAGGACTGTCTGTCCTCATGTCCTCGTCCTTGCGCATCGAGAACTGATGGCCGTGATCAGCGGTGATCACGAACGATTCGACGCCGGCGGCTGCGAGCTTTCGAACAGCGCGTGCGATGTTCCCGATCGCCGTGTCCATCACGTGACGCGCAACAGAATCGGCCATCTCGCCTGCGAGGTCGATGTCTTGCGAGCGAATCAAGATGAGCGACGCTGCGCCGACTGATGTCGCGAGCTTCGATTCGCGTGTCTGAAGCAGCTTCTCCAGTGTGAACTCAAGAAGGTCGGGCACCGCCAGCTTGAAGAATTTGAGCCGGGCCGCGAAGTCGGCCATCACGGTGTCACTGACTCGGGCCGCCAGCCTACCCTTTCCATCGACGACTGAGAAACTCGCGGATGCCCCCGGAAGGAGTGCGGCCATTCCGACGGGCGTGATCGTGGGCAGCGCGGCCACCGCAGGGCGCAGCGTGAGCTCCTCGACCCCCTGCAGCTGTTGGCGCAGCTCCACTCCCATCTCAAAGCGCATTGCGTCAACCAGGAAATAGGCCACGCGCGACCCACCCGCCTGGACTAGCTCGGGACAGATCTGAGTCTGACCGAGCACATCGTGCACAGTCCATCCCGACTCAGCAAGCGCAGATGAGAAACCCTCGGCCATGGACTTGAGCGTGTCGTCGTGCTCCTTGCGGGCGACGCCCAATGCTCGGTCGGCCTCGGGATCGTCGTCCATCTGAGCAATCCACGTCTCAAGCCGACGTTGCAACCTGTCCGCCTCGAACCACCCCCCCTCGGCACTGTAGGCCTCAACCCACTCCGTTGCGCTTCTACCGGCACCTTGAAGCGCTTGCCTGACGCGTGTAGTCTCTCTGCCAAGTTCGGCTGCGAGTCGGCATGCCTCCCATTGCGCCTGCCGGGCCACGTCGCGGTCCAGCCAGAAACTGTGAGCTCTGTCAAGCGCAAGGCTGAGCGCGCCGTCATAGTCATTGGCCGTAGTCAGCTCGATCGCCTTCGCCAATAGACGCGACTCCTCGAAGCGAAATGTGTCGGTCGCGCCGAGGTGGCTTGGATTGACGTCTGACCTATTGAGGTTGAGGTCATTTTCAACACGATCCGCGAGAGCCGTGTAGTCGTCGGGATGCTGACGACGCAGTGTGCGGCACACATCGCTGATACGGGTCTCGTGCTCCTTCGTGGAGCACAAGGGCACCGTGCCAAGAGACGCTGGTGCATCACCGTGCAGATCACCGCGGAACTCGTTAACGAGGACGTAGCGAGCTGCCTTGACCCGAGCGTCGGCGACCGGGGTCCCCACAGGCAGGGATAGCCCAAGTCTGGACTCGATAAGCCGATAGAGCTCGTCGTTCGCGCCCTTCCCTTCAATGCCGGCATCGTGTTGATCGCTGGCAAGCCACTGCGTGAGCAGGCCCTCGCTCGACGCTCCAGCGAAGATCGACCGTAGGACCGATCCCTGCTGGCCGTCAGCGGCTTCTTCGGCGTAGTGGACGATTTCGTCATAGGTCAGCTCCGCCGGACGGAGCATGTCGTCGATGGCACCGTCGGTGTGAGATTGGCGCAGGACCGTCAGTGCTAGCCGCTTGAGCTGTGGCTCGTAGCACTTTCCACCCTTCTCGAGCTCCATCAGCACCGATGCTCTCCTGTCGCGCTCGACGCCGGGGAGATAGACGATAAGGGAGTCCGGCTCATCCTTGGCAACAATCGGTTCCACTGCTGACCTCAAGCCAAAGAATGACCCGGTGTACCGAGCCAGCAGAGTCGGGCGCTCTCCGATTGAGACCGTGACGAGGCCGTCTGGTCCGGCGCCAACCTGTTCGAGCTCGCTGTCGAAGAACGATACGAACTCCAACCGGGGATCGTAAAACACGACGATGCGCCGCTTAGCGAGCAGTGGCTCGAGCTGTCCGCAAAGGTATTCGTGGAAGGGATTCATCTCAGCCTTGCCTCTGTGCTGGCGCGGCGCGGCGTCTGCTTCCAGCGCGGGCGGGCCGGTCGAGACTCGCCTCTAGCGCAGCTTGGACGGTTGTGGAGCTACGGTTGGTTATGAGGTCCTCAACGGACTGGGTTGGCGCGGCGCGGTGCTGCCACTTGCCGTCGTCTCCCTCGACCCAGAAGATGTCCTCGAGCCCGTGGGCGATGGCGAGGCTGCGGTCGGTGGCGCACTTCGGCACGACGCGCTCGGGCCACAGGCGCATGGCGATCTGTGGCCAGTCGTACTTGCCGGCGACGAGCTCGTCCCACTTGCTCTTGAGCTCCCTCTGCCATGGCTTGTGCTGCGACACAAGCGGCCAGAGCGGCGCCATCGTCAACACGACACCATCGTCGAGTGTCGGCCTCCACAACGGTGCGACACGCTTGACCTCCTCAAGAAGCGTGCGCAATTCCTCGACGAACGTTTCCTGCCTGGCGATCTCGTTGCGCTCCTTTGCCGACCGGCTGTCGCCCGAACTCTGAATCATGCTCGTGAGCCTGCGCTCCTCGTGCACGAGCTTCGGAGCCACCACATCGTTCTGAAGCTGGAACAAGCTATCCCTCGTCAGACGGTGGGCGTAAAGCCACACGCTATAGCGCCCCGACGGCACACCCAGCTGCCACCATATCGGTGCCTTGCGCCGGCTCTTTGAATAGCGCTTGAGGTGATGCCCAAAAAAGTCTCCCGCCAGCCACGCCCGCATGCTCTGGCCATTCGGGTCAAGCAGCGCAGCAGCCTCGTCCCAAAACGCATCCGCGCTAACACCAAAGACCACCTCAAACGCTGCACGCACAGCAGCAGTTAGGTCACGCGGATGCCCCGGATCATCCACCAACATCCCATCCTCAGGGAAGGCAAGCGGATACCCAGCCGGAGCACTTGCAGGCGGCAGACCATCATCACCGGTCAACATCCCCGGCGAACAAGCCGGCAACGGATCAAACGGCCCAGGCTCGACCGGCAAAGTGCTCTCTCCGGTAGCAAGGCGCACATCGAAGCGGCCAAACGCCACACCAACCGCCCACGACACAAGCTCCGCAACGAGCACCAAGGCACCTGGACTCGGCCCAACAATAAAGTCCTCGCCTAAGTCGTCACCCGCCTCGTCAGCGTGGTTCGGGTGCGCGGGCTTAGCCCCCGTGCGCTCCCCGATGCTTTCAGCAATCACTCGTCGGTCGGACCCGGCAATCCCATAAAGCGCGAAGCAAAACTCATCGACCTCCCGCTGGATGACAGCTACATCTGTGTGGATCTGGCTGACGTGCTGCGTCCATGTGGCCGCGCGGCGGTCGAGGCTATCGCCCTCAACCTGTTGCAGAGCCGGCACCGCGAAAGCATGCGAAGTCTCGGTACCAGTATCAAGAGTGCGCTTAAGGGCCCAGGCCCGCGTGGCGTAGCGACCGAGTCGGTCGCGATCATGGCTCGACAAGTTTGGCAACAACACCTTTTGCAGCAAGCCGGCCTCGTACTGGACGCCTCCCACCTTGCCTGCGAAAAGGCGAACGATCGCGTCAAAGGCTTGGCTGTTGGCGAGTGCCAAGAGCGCCGGTAGCTGCTCGATCGGCGCGTATGCCATCTTTCCTGCTCCACTCGGCAGACATCCGGCTGGGACCGGCCAGACGCACAGCCGTACTCCACGCAGCGGCCATGTCAGGCCGGGACGGAAGTACCAGTCATGCCCGTTAAGGTTTGCTGACCACTGGAACCCCCATCCCTTGTTGCCCCTGTAGTCCGAGATAAACGCCTTGATGCATCGCCCGTCGTCCGCCCAGTCAATTACGGAATCCATGTCGTAGTAATACGGCGAGGACGGCCCACCCCTGGTGATCCGCACCCATGACCTATCGTCAACTGTTTCACTCCGCGTGATGCCGATCAGCGAGGGTGATACCTCCCAAATCACACGGAGAAAGCGCGCGTCATCGTTGGTCTTGGCGCCCGTCATGGCGTCGTAGCCATGCTGCTTAAGCGAGCTCAAGTCCTTAAACATGCGGACCATGACCTGGGGCGTCCAATACGCGAACGGACTTCCTGGAAGTGCCGCGAACTCACTGGCGGCAAACCAGAAGCATCGCCCTACACGCCGGGCTTGCTCAGGTTCGCGGACCGCGGCTCGCAATGCGTCCGCCTTGTCATCGTCCTCTAGAACCCGAAAGAACGCGGTCTTCACGCGATGGCCCCCTGGCCCTTCTCAAGGCAGTAAGCGGCGACCTCAACCATCGCGCTGTCGAGCACGCCATAGCCGAGATCTGCAAACACGACGGGCGGGGCTTCCTTCAGCAAAACCTCCTCGCGCCACTTCTGAAAGCTCGAAAGGAAAAAACCCGTGCGCGACGTAATGGCCCCGAGCAAGCCATGTGGTTGTAGGAGCTGTATACCGCGCTCGACGAAGGCTGCGTAGAGATCGTTCTTTGTGCGCGGATATGCCTTCTCGAAGTCGTTCTTAGCAGCGATGCTGCAGGCCCCGAAGGGGGGGTTCATGAGAACCACATCGAAGCGGGTCCTAAGCAGGTCGATCAGCGCGACACCCTCAGCAGCATCGCCAGCGAAGAGACGTCGGCGTACACCCGTGCCACCCGTTGCAGCCTCAGCAAAGCCGCGCAGAGCGTCGAGAATCCGGGCCTCAGCCTCATGGAAGAAGTCTTCGTCGTCGATTCCCGAGAGGTCGAGCCCACCTTGGTTGCGCTCAGGTTGTAGGCCTGGAAGGAATCCGGTGTTCTGTTGCTGTCTTCCAAGCTGCTCTTGCGCACCGCTCAGGGTGGCGGCGATGCCGGCCTCAACCCGCAAGAGCGTGCCCAGATTGCCAGCGAGACGCATCTCATCGACGATCTTCTTGAAGAGGTCGCGCAGGAGAGGCGGTTCAAGCCGATCGGCGAACTCGTCTGCCAGCGTCTCGTCGCCAGGTATTGGCTCAGCTACGACAATGTGCGTGCGCCGGAGCGAGGGTCGGTCGCTCGCGGGTACTCCAGCTTCCTTCCATGCTCGCTGCGCCCTGAGCCATAGTGCGAAAGCTGCGATCTGCGAACATCGTGGATCGATCTCGACTCCATAAAGGTTGTGCTCGACGATGAGTGCAGGGGACTCCCGTCGCATGGCATCAAGGTCCGGATAGTCTTCGCGAAGAGTCTGTCCGGTAGCCTGACTCTGGATGTCAAAGCTCGCGTCTTCCCAGGCCTCGGCATATATGGTGAGGAGAAGATCAAAGCTGTAAAGCAGGAAGTGCCCGGAGCCGCACGCCGGGTCCAGGATGCGCAGGTCACGCGGATCCTTCTTCGGACGTGGCGCACGGGGCTCGTCGGTGGAGCGCACAAGGTATTCGCAGCGCTTCGCGAGAGCTGTAGTCTCACCCTGTATCTCAAGCCACAGCCGGCCGAGCGTGTTGTCGATGAGAAACTGGACGACGTAGCGCGGCGTGAAGAACTGGTTGCGCACCGCCAGCTCCCGGCTATTTCGCGGCGCCTGGCTCTCGTCGCGCATCCTCTTGCGTTCCTCGCCGCTGTTGAAGTACTGGTAGACCCATCCGATCGTCTCATCCTCGCTCCAGACCTCTGACAATTCTGCGTCATTCAAAATGGCGAGGAGATCCTTCAGAGCCAGCCGTCGGGGCCAGAGCAGGCTCGCTGGGTCACGGCGATCAAAGAGGACTCCGACCTCCTGGCCGATCTCGTCGAAGATGCTCTCGAGATAGAGCCGGTAACCGTGATCCTCCAGCTGCACTGATTCCCGGTGCGAGTCCGACGAACTCCTTGAAGCCTGAGGACTGATCACCTCGGGAGACGCACTCCTGAATAAGCCCGCGCGCCTCGAGCATCTTCAGTGCAACGAAGCGGTTGAGCATCGTGAATGCCGCTTCTCGGAGATAGCCGACTACTGCGTCCGCTCGGTGTGACCCGCCGGCGCCATGACGGCTCGACCGCCGCGACGAGCTTCTCGCGCACAAGGCGCACATACGCGTCGAGGTGGGCGCTCGGCTGATCAGCGATCGTGCCGTCGAGGCGAATGTCGTATAGGCCCTCGAACTGCTCGGCGAACTCCCGTTCGAGGAGCGCGCGGGCGCTCTGAGTCGTCCGCTGGATCCGCGTTTCTGATGTCCTTATCCATGGCCGCATCGCCCTACTGGACAATGACCTTCTTGCCGGCAGCGATGAGCTCCGCAATCTGCTCGCGGAGACCCTCGAGGCGGCCTCGAGCTGCTCCTCCGTTTCGATGCCTCCAGCAAAGTAGCTCGCCGACTGAGATCCGCTCGACTCGGTCTCCGTCGATCATGCGGAGCATCTCGTCGACCGCCTCGCTGAGTTCCTGGCTGCAGTTCGCGATCTGCTCCCGCAGCAGGGGGATCGAGACGCTGTCACTGCTCGGGGCTTCTGCTCTCTGGGTCAGGGTCTCCGAGACGCGCTCCTGTTGATCCTCAGTCGAGCTGCTCCCAGCCGGGCGTGGCGCGCAATGCGCCCGCCGCCTCCGCGTACGCGTCGGTACGCGCCTCAATTGCCGCCGTGAGCCGCTCCGCGTAGGCCTCTTCGAGATGCCTCGTGCGTGCTGGTCGATCTCCGGCAGAGCTCGCGGAAGAAGGTCTCCGCTGGCAAGGATGTCCTCAAGCGCAGCCGCGTGCTTCGCGCTGCGTCGTCGGTGCATGTCGGGCTCGTTTTTCAGGAACGGCCATCGTGTCGGCCAGCGCCTCGCGAGCGCGCTTAAGGTCGTGCAGCTGCGGCCGGCGTGAGCGACTTTGTCGAGCTCGGCCGCGCGCTTGATCGCCTCCTTGAGCTCCTTGTGAGAGGCGTTGAAGGTCAGAATCGCCTGGTCATCTGCGCTGCGACGGATCACGCGTCATCTGGTCGAGGGCGCCTCGCAGGACGTCCGCGCCGGGAAGCCGGTCCTGCGCGAGGGCGGTGTGTACTTCGCGCACGCGCTGCTCGTGTCGATCGACCTGCTCGCGGATCTCGCGTGCCACGGCTCCTTGCTCGAGCTCGCTTCAGCTCCCGGCCAAAGATGTCCTTGAAGTGCTCGGACGCGTCGACGACATGCTGGAACTCGATGCCCTTCTTGGGCTGGAACGTCGCGCTGCGAAAGAGGTTGTTGTTCGTGAACGTGTTGCGTGCGCTCGAGCGACAGTCGCCGACTCGATGACTTGGCGCCTTGCTCGTGGCCTGGATCTTCCCAGCGCGCAGCAGCGCAACGACGAAGAGCCGGACGACGTCGAACTCCCAGCCGAAGGGCTCCTTTGCGAAGTCGTCGGCGAGAGATCGGCCGCTCGGCGTCTCGCCATAGCTCGTGCGATTCTCGATCCGCGCGAGCACCTCGGCAAGCGGACCGCCGTCGCTGTTGAGGACGGTGCTGCCCACTCTCGTCGCGAACAAGGCTGAAGCTCGGAAAACACGGCGTGAGCCCGTGGAGGTTCTCGCTCGTCATAAGGACGTCGAGATCCTTCTTGGTCACGCGAGCGGCCGCTTCCTCGAAGCGGTCGAAGACCTCCGGCAGGGCGACGGCGAGGACCTGCTCCGTCGCCCTGCACGACAGTCGGTTGCCGACGTCATCCGGGCTGCGGTCGTTCCCGCGGAAGAACACCGTGCCAGCGAGCAGGGCTTGTCTGAGCAGTCGCTGCAGCTCGTCCTGATGGCGCTTCTGCCGGCGCTTCTCCTCGGCGACAAGCGCTGTCTCGTCCTTGGTCTGCGCGCCTCGCTCCTTTCGGCTCAGGATCTCCGGGAGCGAAATACTTCTACCGTCTCGCGGTCGATAGCGTCGTCGGAAGCCGCGATCCAAAAGATCGATGCAGTCTCGCTGCTGGCTGCGCTCGCGAGCGTCGGATATTCCCTGCGTCGCCTCTTCCGACTCGCATGAGGCCGAGATACACGTCGATGTCCCCCGGGACGATCTGCCGCCCGTTGAGGTAGAGGCCGGCCTTGAACGCCTTCACGTCGATGAGGCTGTACGACGGCTGCGGCTGCCACAGACTTCGAATCGCGTCGGCATGAATCCGTGCCCACATCCCCAGCCTTAGGCCGGGTACTGGCCCGTTGCTGTTCCCAGTCGTCCTCTGCGGGCGATGGGATGCGGTAGCCATCGTCGCCTTGACGCACCATTGAGCGCCTTCTCAAGCTGCATCGAGGGCCGCCTTGACCTGCGCAAGGCGGGAGTCGCCGTCGACGCTGGCTTGGAGCGTGGCGGCGATGTTCTCGGGCGTGCGATGGATGCTCTGGACGTACTGCAGGAGACAGATCGCCTTCGCCACCGGCTGCGCGAGTGGATGATCAACCGCCGCCTTGATCGCCGTCGATCTTGCCGCGTATCTCGCTTGGCGATGTTGCCAGAGACGAGGTCGTAGACCTGGTCGATACGCGCCAGCGTCGCCGATCGCTGCGCTAGCCAGATCGACGTCCGGATGGATGAGCAGCTGCTGCGCGAGCTTGATGATCGTGCGGTTGGCTCCGCCGACGTGCTTGCTCGCCCCGCCGGCCGTGCGCAGACCCGAGACGACGTTGATGATGAGGTCGATCTGGTACGGCAGCAGCGGATAGAGGTCGACGAAGGAGTCTGTCGAGAGCTCGGGCAGCGTGATGTCAGCGGTCAGCCGCGTGTTGTCCGTGAGCCGGCCGCGGTGCTCGGTGAAGAGCTCGCGGAGGATCTTCTGCGCCTCGGCGTTCTTCGAGAGCACGCGCTTGCTCGTGACCTCAGAGATGTCGGAGGGCTCGAGGTGGACCTGCAGGGGCTGCGGAAACCGATCCATCAGCCGAGCGAGCTCGACCCGCGTGTCGTCGAGTCCACCGACCAGCTCGCTCAGCTTCTCCTGCGAGGTGACGACGAGCCACATCTTGCCGCGGCCCACGCGGCCGAGACTCTGAACGACAGCCTGGAGGTCGAGCATCTTCTGGACATCGCGGGCCACGAACTGCCCAACCTCGTCGATCACGAAGACGAGCGAGCGGCTCGGACGGCGGCGCCTCATCAGCTCGATGGCAGCGCTCGGCGAGCAGATTCGGCAGTGATGTCGGCGCGGTCCTTGACCGATTCCCGCCAGCTGTCCACTGTCGTAAACGTCTCGGGCTCGAGCTCGTGCATGACCCGGCTGGCCTGCTGCATGGCGAGTGCGACCTTGCCCTTTTCGGCATCCCAGTCCTTGCTGAATACCTCGTCGTACTTCGCCTTGAACTCGTCGAGGCGGCCATCTTCCTCGAGAGTGATCTCCAGCTCGGAGAGATCGAGGTCGTGCGCGTAGCCCAGGCTCTGGAGGAAGAGTCGATACATGATCTCGGTGATCGTCTGATTCCCGCTGCGGATGCCGCGGTCGGTCGAGACGTCGAAGATCACGGCGTGAGTCGGGATGTGCTCCTCGATGTTCTTGAGCAAGCACCGAGACTTTGTCGTCTCCGATCCGCTCGGCAAGGAGTCCGCCGGCTCCATCTCCGAGCAGTGGCCGATTCTCAAGCGCAAGGCCGAGATACTTGGCGAAGCTCGACTTTCCTGAGCCGAAGAAGCCAGAGACCCACACGCCGATGCCTTCGTGCGGCTTGTTCGGCGTCTCGGCGTACCGGTCGAGAATCGCGCGGAAGTGCGACGCGGATCGAGTCCGTCGCGACGTACTCGGCGAGCTCGTCGCGAACGATCTGCTCGTCCGTCCTGGTCGACCTTGATGACCTCCTCGATGTTGCGGGAGATGTCGCTCGCGAAGAGGTCCTTGATTGTGGCGATGGTCATACTCGGTTCACTCCTCAGAAGATCTTTGGTCGGTAGTTGTGCTCTGCGTCGAGCACACCCATGAAGCGCAGACCTGCGGCGCCGTCGAGCTCACCTGGGTAGAAGAGGACTGCAGGCACGTGGACCTTGCCCTTGAGCTGCTCGAGCAGCGAGGACGTTCGATACATCGGGAAGAGAGCGCCGGCCCGCACGATGAAGACGATGTCACGTAGCGGCTCGGCGTCCTCCGGGAGCCGCCGAGCGACCAGATCGTCGAGCGGCTCGTAGCTGCTGAGGACCTCGTGAACGGTCTCGATGGTCGCCTCGCAAGCCCATGGCCATCTCGGTGCGGGCGAGCTCGGCGGGGCCCAGATTCTCGGCTTCGAGGCCTGTTTGCATGCACTCCGCGAGTGAGATGGTCGTGACGCGCTTGCCTGCCTGTTCGAGCCGCGTACGCAGCAGCGAGACCTGCCTTTCGAACGGCGAACTCGTCCTCGGGCGAATAGCCGGAAGATCGCGTAGGGCATGTCGTGGTAGGCGCTGATCTGCGGTCGTGGGTCGGGTTGCATCAGGATTGGCTCGAGCTGGCCGGTCAGGCGCTTCTTCCAGTCGTCGGTCATGCGACGAGCTCCCGGGCGTAGGACTCAGGCGAGTCTCGCGGGCAGATCGAGGCGAGCGAGGCTGCCAGCCGCCTCGTAGTGGAGGCGGTGGAACTGGTGAAGGCGAAGAAGCTCGCGCTCGACGTCGCTCGGATCCATGAGATACATGCGCCAGTCGCCCGAGTCGATGATTCGGCGCGCATTTGGCTCGGCTGCGCGATTGCGTGGAGCGAGGTAGAGGAAGCTGTCGTCGGGGAGATGGTAAGAGGCGAACTCCTTGACGGTGCCGCCGGTCAGCAGGCCGAAGTCGGCGGCGATTCGGAGTAGGCCCGAGGCAACACGATCGGTCGTGCTGGCGGTCCACGAGCCGCTCCAAAGGACTCCTTTCTTCTTCGCGAGCGACCGTACGTAGACCACGACGTCGCTTGGGTGGAGGCGGTAGGTGCCAGCGACGTACTGCGGGTACAGCCAATCGGTGAGGAAGTCACGTACGAGGAACTCATCGCGCGTCATGTGCCAGAGGAGGAGCGGTCTCCAGACGAGCGGATCACACCGGCC
The DNA here is from genome assembly GCA_963717665.1 of uncultured Solirubrobacteraceae bacterium. Taxonomy (GTDB): domain Bacteria; phylum Actinomycetota; class Thermoleophilia; order Solirubrobacterales; family Solirubrobacteraceae; genus Palsa-744. The sequence continues at coordinate 254,418 of OY970348.1, read as the reverse complement.
TTGAGCGAGCTCGACGAGCGGGCGATCGCGTCCGTCAGGGTCGAAGCGGCGGTTCAGGACCTTGCGAACGTCGCGGAGCCAGTTTTGGCTGTGTGAGCCGATTGTGTTGGCCTCTTGCATGAGGCGAAGGTTGTCCTGCTTGGACCGCGAGAAGTCCCAGTTCTCGAACGTCGTATAGGTCTCATCGATCAGCGAGCCCTTGATGATCGTGAAGGAGGAAACGACTTGCGCCCTGGAAGCCACGCTGTTCACTCCGCGATCCTCGCGTAGGGGATCGCCGGCGCGCCGTGGTCGCCCTTGGCGAACCCAGCCGCCAGGAGCGCCACCAGATCATCGCCAAAGCGATGTCCGTCGGGTACTTGAACAGCGCGGCCTTCCGCCGATCGCCGCAACGCTTCGACGGCTCCGACCTCCCGTGCCGAAATCAGCTTGCGTGTCGCTAGCTCGGTCAGTAGATCATCCGCTTCGGATTCCGCACACTCATCAAACAGTGGCCCCCATTGATCGCCCGCCGCGAGCCAATCCTGCCAGTGCTCATCGAACTGGTCCTCTATTTCGGCAGGTAGCTTCCAGAGCGTCACGCACCCGGGCGGGTCGAAGATCTCATCGCAGCGCAAGCGCGCGACCGCGAAGACGACTCTCGCGCGTGCGAACCGGTGGGTTCTCGGCAGGCCGCGCTGAACGGCCAGCTCCCCGTAGCGACCGAGCATGCCGTGCGTATTCCACCACCCGGCCCGATCCATCTCGCCGTGGCGAGCTACCACGAGCCGAAGCTTGAGGAGTCGTTCGAAATCGATCATGCGGCGGACCCTATTCGAGAAGTGTCAGCCGGGCCGGGCCCCGAACGGACTTGCTTAGGCACGTCTAGACCCTATGCCGTAGGTCGCCCGTTGGGTTGACCGTCGGAGGTAGGCCGGACACTCCTCGCGGGGGTTTGTCTGGCCGGAGAACGGCTCCGGCTGACCCCAGTTCAGTGAGGAGGTCCGGCCATGACCGGAATGGTGACTTATGCGGGGCTCGATGTCCACGCCCGCTCGACGCATGCTGCGGCGATTGATGTCTCGACGGGTGAGCTGTTGCGCGCGCGATTCGGGCCAGGCGTCGAGGAGCCGCTCGCGTGGCTTGCGGGTCTGCCCGGCCCGGTGCGCGCTTGCTATGAGGCCGGGCCGACCGGGTTCGGGCTCTATCGCGCCGCGAGCGCGGCCGGAGTGGACATTGAGGTGATCGCGCCGGGCAAGACGCCAAGGGGACCCTCAGACCGGGTGAAGACCGACCGCAAGGACGCGGAGCTGCTCGCGCGGCTGCTGCTCGCCGGGTCGCTAACCACGGTCGTGGTCCCGCCCGTCGAGGTCGATGCCGCCCGCGAGCTGATGCGCGCACACGATGCGTGCCGAAGGGATCTGATGACGGCTCGCCACCGGATCTCGAAGATGCTGCTGCGCCATGGCCGGGTCTATCCCGAGCCCTCGACGTGGACGACGCGTCACCGACGCTGGCTCGCGGCCCAGTAGTTCGATGAGACGGCTTCAGAGCTGGTGTTCACCGACCTGATCGCCTCCGTCGACGGGCTCACAGCACGCAAGGCGGCGATCGCCGAGCGGCTCTCGCGCCTGGCAGAAGACGAGCAGTGGTGGTCGACCGTCGCGAGGCTCCGCTGCTTCCGGGGCGTTGACACCCTCACCGCGTTCGCATTGCATCTCGAGCTCGGCGGGGACTGGCGGCGCTTTGCGCGAGCGAACGCGCTGAGCGCATGGCTCGGGCTGATCCCGTCGCTTCACCAGTCCGGCGCAGACTGGCATCGCCGACACCGAGCCCGGCGCCCCGACCACAACACACGCCGGTCAACCAGGCGCGATCAACCCTGCCCACTTGACAAATAACACGACATATCAGCTGTAGCTCCTAACCACCTTAGCCGCAGAGGTCGACGACCCTCGCCCCATGCTCAGCCGCCAGCCGCTCGGCGATCAGCGAGCGGTGGCACGCGCGTGCGTCGCGCTCGACGCACAGCAGCGCCGAGGCGTGCTCGCGCGGCAGGCTCGCCGCGAATGCGTCTAGGTCAACGCCGTCGAGGATCTCGTGAACGTAGCGGCGGCGGTACTCGGGCGCGAGCACCGTGCGGCTGCGCTTGCCCTCGCCGAGCCGATCGTCCTCCCGGTACTGCAGGTGACGCAGCTCCGTCGTCGGCGCGAGCTCGCGGTGATGGCGATAGTCGATCGAGGCATCCGCGAGGGCGGCCTGAAGGCGCAGCGAGTTGGCCCACGCATACTCGCGACCGCGCACACCGCGCCGCTGGCGGACGTCGAGCAGCAGCCCGACATCGGCCTCGGCCAGTGCCGCGAGGAACGTCTCAAGCGACGCGCCGTAGACGCCGATCGTCGCAACCGTGAGCTTCGCCATATAAGCGTGCTACCCGATCGCGAGGCCCGCAAGACGACCGCCGAGCGCTCAACCACAGCCGCCCCAGCCGGGCACGACGGCCGGGGCCCGGCACCCCTGCCGGACCCCGGCGCTGTCTGCGCGCGTGCTCGCCGGCGCCGGGAGTTCGACACCCCCGGATCAGTCTCGGCCAGCAGGTGCAACGCACGGGAGAGGGTCGTGCGTTGCTCTGAAGAACCTATGCCGAGACAGATTCCAGATCGTTATCTTTTTGATATCAATAAATGGAATGCCGCTGTCTGCGGCTATGGGGCGAGTCGCTCGATCGCCCAGCCGCCCTGCCCGTCCCGCCGGTAGCGCAGGCGGTCGTGCAGGCGGTCGCTGCGTTGCTGCCAGAACTCGATCTCCTCGACCGCCACGCGAAAGCCGCCCCAGCCGTCTGAGATCGGCAGCTCACCCTCGCCGTAGCACTCCGCCAGCTCTGCCACCGCGCGCTCGAGCTGCTCGCGGTCGGCCACGACCTCGCTCTGCGGCGAGACCAGCGCGCTCAGCTGGCTGCCACGCGGGCGCGTCTTCACATATGCCGCCGTCTCCTCCGCGCTCGTGCGCGTCACCGGCCCCGTGATCCGCACCTGTCTGCCAAGCGGGTCCCAGTGGAACAGCAACGCCGCGCGCGGGTTCTCCGCCAGCTCGCCGCCCTTGCGGCTCGAGTAGTTCGTGAAGAACACGAAGCCGCGGTCGTCGAAGCCCTTGACCAGCACCATTCGCACCGACGGCGAGCCGTCTGGCGCAGCCGTCGCCACCGCCGCCGCTTCGGGCATGCGCATCCCTGAAGCCTGCGCCTGCTCATACCAAGCCAGGAACTGCCGCAGCGGGTCGCCATCGACGTCCTGCTCGCGCAGCGGCTTGCCGTGGTCTGGCTCTCCCGTCATCCCTGCATTCTGACTGCTCCCGCCGGGCCGAGCGCGATCAGCTCGCCACGCGCACGGCGCCCGCGTAGACGTTCACGCTGCCCCGCCGGGCGAAGCCGCACAGCGTGAGCCCGCGGTCCGCCGCCAGCTCGATCGCCAGCGACGTCGGCGCCCCCACCCCCACGAGGATCGCCGCGCCCGCCACGACCGTCTTCTGCACGAGCTCGAACGACAGCCGCCCGCTGACGCACAGCACGTGCCCGTGCAATGGCATACGCCCATTGAGCATCGCCCAGCCGACGACCTTGTCCATCGCGTTGTGGCGCCCCACGTCCTCGCGCACGCAGAGCAGCTCGCCTGTCGCGTCGAACAGGCCCGTCGCGTGCAAGCCCCCAGTGCGTTCGAAGCCCGGCTGCACGAGCCGCTGCGGCAGCGCCGCGAGCAGTTCGCGCGAGACGACCGGCCCGTCGGGCAGCGGCGGCGCGTGGAACGCCACCTCCTCGAGCGCCCCCTTGCCGCACACGCCACACGACGAGGTCGTGTAGAAGCGCCGCGCGTCCGGGCGGCGCTTCAGCGGCCCGCTGACCTCGATCGTGTTCAGCGCCAGGTCGTCCGTCATACCCACCTCGTGCGCGCGCTCGATCAGCCCCTCGCCGCGCAGGAAACCGAGCGCCAGCTCCTCATCGTGGCCCGGCGTGCGCATCGTCACCGCGATCGCCTCGCCGTCGACGCGGATCTCGAGCGGCTCCTCGACCGCCACGAAGTCATCCTCGCCGTCGCGCACCACGCGGCGCAGCTCCAGCGGCGAGGTCTCGTGCGGCGTCGCCCCGTCGTGTGACCGTGTCGTGCGCATCACGCCTTCGCCTTCGCGTCCGCCCGCTCCGCCGCCGCCAGCCGCTCGCGCTGGGGCGCCACCGTGTACTTCGGATCGCGCGCTGAGGCCTGTCCCGCCTCGAAGATGCCAAAGCGCGCGCACGCCGACGCCGCCAACAGCGCCCCGCCGCTGAGCGCCGCCGCCAAGCGGCTGCGCCCGCCGAGCGCCAGCGCGCCGCCCACGCCCGCCACCGTCAGCGCCTGCGCCGTGCGCATCAGCTTGCCCGCGCGGCCCTCGTGGTAGGTCTCCGCGACCATCCCGATGCGCCGCTCGAGCAGCTTCACCGCCGTCAGCTCCCCCGCCGCGCCGATCGCCGCCATGCGCACCGCCGGGCCGTTCTGCGCGACCGGCGCCGTCAGCAGGCCGAGCCCCGCCGCCGCGCTCGCCGCCGAGCCGACGAACACGAACGGCATCTCACGGTGGCCCTCGTGCCACGCAGGCGTAGCCGTGGTCGCCACGAGCGCAGCCGTGTACGAGGCGACCGCCGGGCCGAGCAGCGCCGCCCCCGCCGTGCCCGCGCTCGCCAGCGGACGCACGCGTCGGGCGAGCTCGCCCGTGCCCGCAAGCTCGCCGAGCGCCGCCGCTGTGGCCGCCGGGGCATAGGCGAACAGGACCCACACGCCCACGCTCATCGGCGACGTCGGCTTGAACACGCGCAGCATGTTCAGGAAGCGCGCCGGGCGACCGAGGTCGTGGACCAGCGCCACCAGCGAGAGGTGGATCGCGCCCGCCGCGCCGAGCTTGAGCGGTCGCGCGAGCGCCGGGCGGCCCGTCAGCTGCGCGCCCGCCGCCAGCACCGAGGAGGCACCCGCCAGGCCGCCGAGGAAGAAGTAGCCCGCGATGTCCGTCGACTCCCACGTCGCCTCCCTGACGATCGGGCGGCCGTAATAGGAGTCGAAGACCTGCTCGCGCCTTCGCTTGCGCCCGCCGCCGTCGCGGCGAGGCTGCGCGGAGCGTCCGTTCCCACTCTCGGCGTTCATCGCCGCGCTCCCGCGAACGAGGCCACCGCGCCCGCCACGAGCGCACCCGCCGCGATCCCGACGTTGCGCCACGTACGCGGCAGCGCGCGCGTCGTGACGACCGGGTCCGGCGGCAGCCCGTATACCTCCGGCTCGTCCAGCAGCAGGAAGAAAGCGCCGTCGCCGCCGACACCGTCATCCGGGCTCTCGCCGTACAGCCGCGCGTCGCTCACGCCTCGCTCGTGCAGCTGCTCGACGCGGTCCGCCGCGCGCACGCGCAGCTCGTCGAGCTCGCCGAACTGGATCGAGTCCGTCGGGCACGCCTTCGCGCACGCCGGTTCCTCGCCGGCGCCGAGCCGGTCGTAGCAGAGTGTGCACTTGAACACGCGCCCGTCGTCCTCGCGTTTGTCGATCACGCCATACGGGCACGCCGGCACGCAATAGCCGCAGCCGTTGCAGATGTCCTGCTGCACGACGACCGTGCCGAACTCCGTGCGGAACAGCGCCCCCGTCGGGCACACATCCAGGCACGCAGCGTGCGTGCAGTGCTTGCACACGTCCGAGGACATCAGCCAGCGAAAGCCGTCCTTGCCCTCCCCGCCCGCCGCCGGCGCGCGCTCGAAGTTCGGCTGCTGGCCCTCCACCGCCGCCACGCGCTGCTCGATGAACGCCACGTGGCGCCACGAGTCAGCGCTCAGCCCGCCCGTGTTGTCGTGCGAGTGCCCCGTCCAGTTGAGGCCGTCCTCGGGCACCTGGTTCCACTCCTTGCACGCCACCTCGCACGCCTTGCAGCCGATGCACAGCGAGGTGTCCGTGAAGAACCCCTTGCGCGGCGGGTGCTCAGACCAGCCCGAGCTGCCCGCCGGCTCGCCCTGCCTCGAGCAGCGTGCCCAGCAGGCTGTCCGAGCCCGCGCACGCGCCGCCCGCCGGCGCGGTGGCGCTCACGCCGTTCGCCGCAGTCGGCTGCGCGCTCACGGCTTCATCCCCGTCTGCGCCGTCACGCCCGCGCGCTCGCGGTATTCGCGCACGAGCTCCTGACGGGCCGCGCCGCGCGGGCGCCGGCCCGGGACGATCTCGACGCTCAGCGCCTTGACCTCCTGGATGTGCGAGCTCGGGTCGAGCGCCATCGAGGACAGCTCGTTCATCGAGTCGCCTTTGGCGTAGCCGTTCGCGCCCCAGTGGTAGGGCATGCCGATCTGGTGAACTGTCCGCCCCTCGATCTCAAGCGGCGCCATCCGGTCGGTCACCATCACGCGAGCCTCCACGCAGCCGCGCGCGCTGATCAGCGTCGCCCAGCCCGCGTGCTCGAGACCGCGCTCCTCGGCCAGCTCCGGGGAGACCTCGCAGAAGAACTCCGGCTGCAGCTCGGCCAGGTACGGCGTCCAGCGCGACATCCCGCCCGCCGTGAAGTGCTCGGTCAGGCGGTACGTCGTGACGACGATCGGATAGGCCTGCCCGCCCGGCTCGTCCGGGTCCGGGTGGTAGCGGTTGTTCTCGTGCTCGTAGACTTCGCGCGCCGGATTGCGCTGGCGCTGCGGGTACATCGTGTTCGCCACCGGCGAGTCCTGCGGCTCGTAGTGTGTCGGCATCGGGCCGTCCGCCACGCCCGCCGGGGCGAACAGCCAGCCGCGCTGGTCGGCCTGCATGATGAACGGCGTGTCGCCCGCGATCGCATCCGGGCCGCTCGCGTCCGGCGGCGGGCGGTAGTCCGGCGGCTTCTCCACCTCGAAGTCCGGCGTGTCGTGCCCCGTCCATTCGCCTTTCTGCGCGTCCCACCAGACGAGTGCCTTGCGCTCGCTCCACGGCTTGCCCTGCGGGTCGGCCGAGGCGCGGTTGTAGAGGATCCGGCGGTTCGCCGGCCAAGCCCACGCCCACTCTCCCCCGGTCCAGTTCTGCTGCTCCTTCGGCGTGCGCCGCGCCGTCTGGTTGACGCCGTCCGCGTAGCAGCCGCAGTAGATCCAGCAGCCGCAGCGCGTCGAGCCGTCGCTCTTCAGCTCCGTGTAGGCCGAGAGCATCTTGCCCTCCGCATCGCTCCCGTTGACCTCTCGGAGCACCGCCTCCGCGCTCGGCTCCTCGTGCTCGCCCGAGGTCGGGTAGTCCCACGTCAGCTCGAGCAGCGGCCGGTCGCGCTCGTCCTGTGAGGCCTTCAGGCGCTCGCGTATGCGCTTGGCGAGGTGATACGCGAACCACAGGTCGCTGCGCTGCTCCTCGACGGGCTCCTGTGCCTTGTGGTGCCACTGCAGCATCCGCTGCGTGTTCGTGAACGTTCCGTCCTTCTCGATGTGCGCCGCCGCCGGGAAGAAGAAGACCTCGGTGGCGATCTCCTCCGTGCGCATCTCGCCCGACTCGATCTCCGGGCCGTCCTTCCACCACGTGGCGCTCTCGATCAGCGAGAAGTCGCGTACGACGAGCCAGTCGAGCTTGGACATGCCCAATCGCTGCATGCGCGTGTTGGCCGAGCCCACCGCCGGGTTCTCGCCGAACAGGAAGTAGCCCTTCACCGTGCCCTTGATCTGCTCCATCACCGTGTCGTAGGTCGAGTGGCTGCCCGTCAGCCGTGGCAGGTAGTCGAAGCGGTAGTCGTTCTGCTCCGTTGCCGAGTCGCCCCACCACGCCTTCAGCAGGCTGACCGTGTAGTCGCGCATGTTGCCCCAGAAGCCGCGCCGCGCCGACGTGCCGGCGAGGAACTGCTCGAGGTTCTCGTGACGGTGCGCGTGGGGCATCGGGATATAGCCCGGCAGCGTGTCGAACAGCGTCGGGATGTCCGAGGAGCCCTGGATCGAGGCGTGCCCGCGCATCGCCATCACGCCGCCGCCCGGACGACCCATGTTGCCGAGCAGCAGCTGCAGGATCGACGCCGCGCGGATGTACTGCGAGCCGATCGTGTGCTGCGTCCAGCCGACGCCGTGCACGAATGCCGTCGTGCGCTCGCGCCCCGAGTTCTGGACGAACAGCTCGCAGACCTTCGCGAACGTCTCCTGCGGGACGCCGCAGACGCGCTCGACCGTCTCCGGCGTGTACTGCGCGTAGTGGCGCTTGAGGATCTGCCACACGCAGCGCGGGTGCTGCAGCGTCTCATCGAGCCTCGGCAGGCTGTCCGCCGCATCCTCGCCACCGCCCTCGCCCTCCCCCTCGATCACCTGCGGGTTGCCCTCCTGGTCGCGCTGGCCCGCCGCCGCGGCGACGATCGTCCCCTCGTACTGCCAGCTCGCCGGGTCATAGCCGCGTTTGCCCTCATCGAAGCCGGAGAACAGCCCGTCGGCACCGACGTCCTCGAACTCCTCGCCGATGATCGTCGGCGCGTTCGTGTACGCCAGCACGTACTCGCGGAAGTCCGATTCGTTGCTCAGCACGTGGTTGATCACGCCGCCGAGGAACGCGATGTCGCTGCCCGCACGCAGCGGCACGAACATGTCGGCCAGCGCGCTCGTGCGGCTGTAGTGCGGATCGACGTGGATCACCGTCGCGCCGCGCGCCTTCGCCTCCACCACCCACTGGTAGGCGACCGGGTGCGCCTCGGCCATGTTCGAGCCCTCGAGCACGATCAGGTCCGAGTTCTGCAGGTCCCCGGGGAGCGTGCTCGAGGCGCCACGCCCGAACGACGTGCCCAGGCCGACGACCGTCGAGGAGTGGCAGACGCGCGCCTGGTTCTCGATCTGGATGATCCCCGCCGCCGTGAGGAACTTCTTGATCAGGTAGTTCTCCTCGTTGTCGAGCGTCGCCCCGCCGAGCGCCGCGATGCTCATGCAGCGGCGCGTGCGGCTGCCCTCGCTCTCCCACTCCCAGCCCTGCGCTCGATCGCGGACGAATTTCTCGGCGACCATGTCCATCGCCGTTTCGAGGTCAAGGCGCTCCCACTCGCTGCCGTGCGGGCGGCGGTAGAGCACATGCTGCTCGCGCGAATCGCCAGTCGTCAGCTGCAGCGTCGCCGAGCCCTTCGGGCACAGCCGCCCGCGACTGTGCGGCGCGTCCGGATCACCCTCGATCTGCACCGCCTTGCCGTCCTTGACGTACACCTTCTGCGCGCAGCCGACCGCGCAATACGGACAGACCGACTTGACCACGCGGTCGGCGTCCACCGTGCGCGCCCGCAGCTCCTCGCTCGCGCGCGACTTGACCGCCGCGCCACGCCCGAGCCGATCCTCGCCACGCAGCTGACGCAGCACCGGCCAGTCAGAGAGCAACGAGGGAACGCGTCGCACCCCTTAGTTCTACCCGCCAGGGCCCCGAGAGGAACCCACGGCTACGCTTTCGCTCGATGACGCGAGACGAATGGATCGCCGCCTTTGCGCGTGAGGCCGGTGTGCCGGGCCCTTCGATCGAGGAGATCAGGGAACTGCTCGAGCTCGCCGGCACCGCCGCGCACTCCTCCGAACGCACGGCAGCGCCGCTGGCCTGCTGGATCGCCGGGCGCTCGGGCCTCTCGCTCGCCGAGCTGCGCGCCGCCGCCCAGCGCGTCGGGCCGGGCGAGGCAGGCGAGCGGCCCTAGACAATCGCCGCGCACGGCTCGGGCCTACGCTCCAACCGTGTCTCACCCCGCGCGGAGCCTGCGCTCCGCCGTATCGAGATCCTCGGCGCTGTTGACGCTGAAGCACAGGCGCCGCGGATCGCCGAAGTACGCGAGCGCCTGCTCCTCGACGATCGCCGGCGCGAGCGACTGGAAGGCCTCGCGCAGCGGCGCCTGGGCGGTGAGCGCCTCGCGCAGTAGCGGCATGTGCTCGGGCCCGCAGCGTGCCGGCAGCGGCTGCGCGCGACCCTCGGCTTCGAGCAGGATCGCCGGCTCGAGCGCCGCCGCCAGCCAGCCGAGCAGCGCTCCCGTCAGAAACGGCATGTCGCAACCCACCAGCACGACGGCCGCCTCGGGGGAGGCTTGCGCTACATGCTCGAGCGCCGCCAGCGCGCCGCACAGCGGGTGGCGTGGCTCATCGGGCTCGACGAGGAGCGGCTCGGCGAGAGCGCTCGGCAGCTCCGTGTCTCGCTTGGCCACGACAATCGCGTCCAGTCCCGCCGCGCGCGCCGCCGCCAGCGGATAGCCGATCAGCGGCCTGCCCGCCAGCTCGCGCGTCGGCTTGGCGCCGCCGATGCGCTCGCCCCTGCCGCCGGCGAGCACCGCGACGATCGCGCCAGGCGCCCTCAGCGACGCGGCGTCTCGAGCGTCCACTCGCCCGCCAGCCACACGCGGCTGCGGTCGGGCAGCAGTGCCACGACGACCGCCAGGTCATGGCACGCGGGGCAGCGCAGCACGATGCCCGCGCCGCGGTAGGCCCGATGCGCACCGATCGCGCTGCGTGTCCCGCACGACTGGCAAACGCGCAGCGCCGTTGTGATCTCAGCGTCGAACACGTCCTCGAGCAGGCCCGCGATCGCGTTGCCGTCGAGCGCGTACTGCTCGCCCCAGCCCGGCTCGCGCGTCTCGTTCAGGCTCGCCATCTCAGCTCCCGCTCGGCCCGAAGCGCTCGGCGTGGATCCGCTCGGCCGAATGTCCGAGCGCGACAAGCGCGTCCGCCGCGTGCTCGACGAAGGCCGTCGGGCCACAGACGAACACGAGCGGGCGCTCCTGCGGCACGGGTCCAAGCTCGGTGAGCATCTCGGCGTCGAGTCGGCGTGAGAGACCCGTCCAGCCGGGCGGCTGCGCGCGCGTCAGCGTGATCTGCACCGTCACGCCCTGCTGCTCGCGCACGCGCTCGAGCTCCCGCTCGTAGAGCAGGTCCTCGAGGCTGCGGCTCGAGACGAGCAGGCGCGCCTCGGTGTCGTCCGCCTGCGCGATGCGGTGGCGCAGCATCGCCATCAGCGGCACGAGGCCCGAGCCGCCCGCGAGCAGCAGCAACGGGCCGCCGTCGCGCGTGCGCCATGTGAAGTGGCCGCCGATCGGCCCGCGCAGCTCGAGCTCGTCGCCCTCACGCAGCTCCTCTGTCAGGTAGGGCGAGACCTCGCCGTCGTCGATCCGCTCGACCGTCAGCGCGAGCGGTTGCTCCGGCGCCGAGGCGATCGAGTAGGAGCGCTCCGCCTGGTAGCCATCCTCGGCCGTAAGGCGAACGTCGGCGTGCTGGCCGGCCGCGTGGCCCGGCCACTGCGGATCGTCGAGCACGAGCGTCTTCGCGTGTGCCGTCTCCTCGCGGACCTCGCTCACTCGCGCCGTGTGCCAGCGCAGCGGCATCCGTGCGGGCGGCGCGCCGAGCTGCGCTGGATCACCGAGCTGCGTCAGTCCCCCCAATAGCGCTGCTCCTTCCACGGATCGCCATGGTTGTGGTAGCCCGCCGCCTCCCAGAAACCAGGCTCGTCGTCGCTCGTCAGCGTCAGCCCGCGCACCCACTTGGCGCTCTTCCAGAAGTACAGGTGCGGCACGAGCAGGCGCGCCGGGCCGCCGTGCTCGGCCTCGAGCGGCTGACCGTCGAACGCGTAGACGACCCAGCCCTTGCCGTCGGTCACGTCCTCCAGCGCGAGGTTCGTCGTGTAGCCGCCGTCGCACCACGCCGTGAGGTAATCCGCCTCGGTCTCGATCCCCTCGAGCAGCGTGTCGAGCGGCACGCCCGTCCAGCTCGTGCCGAGCTTCGACCACTTCGTCACGCAGTGGATGTCGACCGTGAACGTCTCCGCTCCCAGCGCCTGGAACTGCTCCCACGTCCACGACACGGGTGCCGCGACGGCGCCGCCGATCTGAAAGCTCCACTGCTCCAGCGCCGGGTGCGGCGTCGGCCCGGCAGACAGCACCGGGAAGTCATCGACCACGTACTGACCAGGCGGGACCCGGGCGGGGTCGACGTCGCTCCGCCGCCGTCCGCGAAAGCCGCGTGAAATTGGTGCCATCGGACGCTCCGATCTCGAGTTGGCATCTATCTAACACCCTCGCGCCCGCGCTCGCACGCGCGCGAGGCGTGTGTCGCCCGCGGCGCCCGATCGGCCGGCGGGGTACGAACCGGCACGACTTTGCGATATGCATATGCAATGCCTAAGCAAGCGAAGCGCGACCTCTCGCTCGGCGAAGCTGCCAAGGCACTCGGCGTGAGCGCCGACACGCTGCGCCGCTGGGACAGCGCCGGCAAGCTGCGCACGCACCGCGACGAGCGCAACCGCCGCCGCGTGTCCGAAGCCGAGGTGCGGCGCCTCAGCTCGCACCCGACACGCCACCGCACCGGCACTCGCGGCTCGGCGCGCAACCGCTTCGCCGGGACCGTCCGCTCGGTCGAGGTCGACGGCGTGATGGCGCTCGTCGAGCTCGAGGCCGGCCCGTTCCTCGTCACGGCCGCGATCACGCGCGACTCCGTGCAGGAGCTCGGGCTTGCACCCGGCGTGAAGGCGACGGCGATGGTCAAGGCAACATCGGTGATGGTCGAACGCGACTGAGAAGACTGGAGAAAGCATGAGCAGAAAGCACATCAGGGTCGTGCTCAGCCTGCTGGCCACCGCGGCGATCACGTTGACCTCGACCGCCGGCGCGAGCGTGGCCGCGCCTGCACGCACCGCGGCCTCGGGCACCGTCTCGACACTGTTCGCCGGCTCGCTGCTCAACTACATGGAACACAACTTCGGCCCCTCCTTCGCGAAGGCCACCGGCTACGGCTACAAGGGCTTCGGCGGCGGCTCGACCGAAGTCGCCGCGCAGATCAAGGGCGACGTGCGCCAGGGCGACGTGTTCATCAGCGCCTCCTCCGCCGCCGACAACCTGCTCGAAGGCTCGGCCAACGGCGACTGGGTCTCGTGGTACACGACGTTCGCCTCCTCGCCGCTGATGCTCGCCTACGACCCCGAAAGCTCGTTTGGCAAGCAGCTCGCGCAAGGCAAGCCTTGGTATCAGGTGATCACCGAGCCAGGCATCCTCGTCGGGCGCACCGACCCGAAGCTCGACCCCAAGGGCATCCTCACGGTCGAAGCCGTCGAAGGGGCCGCGAGCAAGCTGCACCAGCCGGCGCTCACGCAGGCGCTCGGCTCGTTCCCCGTCTACCCCGAGACGGCGCTCGTCGGGCGCCTTCAGGCAGGACAGCTCGACGCCGGCTTCTTCTACGCCGTCGAGGCCTCCTCGGCGCACCTCGTCACGGTTCCCCTGACGCCGGTCTACAAGTACGCCAACTACACCGTGACGATCCTCAACCGCGCCGCCAACCCGACCGGCGGCGCCGCGCTCGTTCGCTACCTGCTCAGCGCGCAGCGCAAGTTCACGCTAAAGAAGAACGGCCTCGTGACGCTGAAGCCGCAGTTCGCCGGGCGCAAGTCGGCCGTGCCCAAGAGCCTGCGCAAGCTGGTCGGCGCGTCGCGCTGAGGTGATCGCCCGCGCGCGCAGCCCGCTGCCCTGGCTCGGCGGGCTGCTCGCGCTGTACCTGCTCGCGCCGATCGTCGCCTTCCTGCTGCGATTGCGTCACGGCGTCACAGCCGCGCCCGAAGTCGGTTCGGCGCTCGCAACCTCTTTGCTGACCGCGACGATCGCCGCTGCCGTGATCGTGCTGCTGGGGACTCCCCTGGCCTACCTGCTCGCGCGCGGTAAGGGTCTACGCTCGCGCGTCCTGACAGCGCTGGTGGCGCTGCCGCTCGCGCTGCCGCCTTTGATGAGCGGCCTGTTGCTGCTCTACGTGCTCGGCCCGCACACGACGCTCGGTCGCCTGTTCGACGGCAAGCTGACCGAAACGCGCCTGGCGATCGTGCTCGCGCAGACGTTCGTCGCCGCCCCCTTCCTCGTGATCGCCGCGCGCTCGGCCTTCGCCTCCGTCGATCCCGCGCTCGAGGACGTCGCCGCCTCGCTCGGGCACGGGCGGCTCGCGCGCTTCTGGCGCGTCGCCGTGCCCGCCGCGCTGCCCGGCATCGGCGCCGGATTGCTGCTCGCCTGGCTACGCTCCTTCGGCGAGTTCGGCGCGACGATCATCCTCGCCTACCACCCCTACTCGCTGCCCGTCTACACGTTCGTTGAATTCGACGCCACCGGGCTGCCCGCGACGATGCTGCCGATCGCCGTCGCGCTCGGCGCTGCGCTGACCGTGCTGCTGCTGAGCGGCTCGCGCCGGCCATGGCGCCGGCGCACGCAGCCTGCGCTGCCCGCACCGGTCGCGCCCGGCGGCGGCGCGCGGGACGCTGCCCACCCCGCCGCGCTCGACTTCGCCCTGGCCAAGCGCCTCGGCGACTTCTCGCTCGAGATCGCCCACTGCTCCGGCAACCCGCGCCTCGCGCTGCTCGGGCCGTCCGGCGCCGGCAAGACGCTCACGCTGCGCCTGCTTGCTGGGTTGATCGGGCCCGACGACGCCAAGCACGCGCGTGTGGCGCTCGGATCGAGCGAGCTGCACGGTCAGCCGCCGGAGCGGCGCGAACTCGGCTACGTCCCCCAGCAGCCCGCATTGATGCCGCGGCGCGACGTGTGGCGTCAAGTCACCTTCGGCGCCCGCGCACGGCCGGCACTCGCCGCCTGGTGGATCGAGCGGCTCGGGCTAGTCGGCCTCGAGGGTCGCTATCCCGACGAGCTGTCCGGCGGGCAGCAACGCCGCGTCGCGCTCGCCCGCGCGCTCGCCGTCGCACCGCGCGTGCTGCTGCTCGACGAGCCCTTCGCCGGGCTCGACGCGCCCGTGCGCGACCGGCTGCGGCGCGAGCTGCGCCGGCTGCAGCGCGAGGTCGGGCTGAGCACCGTGCTCGTCACGCACGACCCCGAGGAGGCCGCGCTGCTCGCCGATGAGATCGTCGTGCTCGACGACGGCCGCGTGCTGCAGGCCGGCCCACGCGCGTCCGTCTTCCGCGCGCCCGGCTCACCGCAGGTCGCCGCGCTGCTCGGCATTGCCAACGCCCATCGCGGCGTTGCGCTCGGCGGCGGGACGATCCGCAGCGGCGGCGTGGAGTTGCGCACCGACGCGACTGAGCTCACCGCCGGCGCCGGCGTCGCCTGGTCGGTGCGCCCGGAGCGGATCGAGCTGCGCGCCGACGGCCGGTACCCGGCGACGCTGCTCGACGACGCCGACCTCGGCGCCGAGCGCGAGCTGACCGTCGTGCTCGACGGCGGCGCGCCCGGCGAAGGCCTCGAGCTGACCGTGCGTACGCTCGCGCCCGACGAGTTCGCGATCGGCCAGGCCCTGCGGATCGAACTGCCACCAGAGCACGTCTCAGCATGGCCTGTCGGCCGTTAGGCTGCGCCGATGCCGTCGTTTGGCAACCTGCCGCCGGCGAAGTTCAAGGCCGTCGTGACGTTCCTTTCGCTGCTCCGCCGCTGAGGAGCCCGCCAGTTGACGTGCGCCCGCCCGGGAGTAGAGTTGGTGTCGGCAAGCCAAGCGGGAGGAACCAGATGAAATGGGTGAAGTGGTCGACGGCGATCACCGCTGTGATCTGCCTCGCGACATTCGCGTCGGCGACGAGCGCGTCGGCAAGGACGCCGCTGATCCTCAAGGAAGGCAGCGCCGTCGCTCCGGAGGGATCGCCCGCGTCTGGATCGCTGGAACTCACCTGCGCTCACATCGTCTTCGCCGGCGCCTTGACGATCACGAACGAACCGACCGACAAGGCCGTCTTCACCGAAGGCGGAGGAACCGACTTGTGCGAAGGCGTCGTCGTGCGCGGGGTGGTCAAAGCGATCAAAGTGACGAGCAGCGGCCACTTCGTCCTCGTCGCGCATCTCACCTACGAAGTCCTCACGAGCGGAAAGTGCGTCTACGTGGTCGGCAAACTCGCCGGCGCGTTCGCGATCCCGGGCTTCACCACATCGACGGTGAGTGGGGCGGGAAAGCTCGCCGCCAACCGGAGTACGCCCGGCTGCGCCGAACAGATCGCGATCGGCGAAGCACACGCGGTGCTCTCCTCCGGCACGACACACGAACCGTACTTCGCTGAAAAGTAGGTTCATACGGACCTCGACCCTTGCGCAGCGGGCTTTCGATGCTTTTTTGTCAGTCCCGCCGCCTACTGCGCCGTACCCGAATCACCGTCAGCACGACGTTTGCAAGTAGCCAGCAGGCTACGAACCCCAGGATGATCGCGCCTCGCGCGTGCGGCGCGAGGGCCGCCGCGACGACCACGCCGGTCGGTAGCGCAAGTGACAGGCCGATCGCAACGACGAACCGGCGCCGCCGGCTTGGTGACATCTTCCCCCACGAGGTTTTCAGCGTCCGCCAGTACCAGCGCCACGCGCGTCGCACGGCGAG
Organism: uncultured Solirubrobacteraceae bacterium; assembly: GCA_963717665.1. Lineage (GTDB taxonomy): Bacteria > Actinomycetota > Thermoleophilia > Solirubrobacterales > Solirubrobacteraceae > Palsa-744. The sequence continues at coordinate 238,190 of OY970348.1, read as the reverse complement.
ATTCACCCCCTGTTGCGACGCCTGACCACGACCGGGGCGAGGAACACCAACACCAGGACCCCCGTCAGCGACCAGAACACAGCAGTTGGTGGCGATAGGTCAGCGAGGTTGAGAACCTCCACCACGACGATCAGCAAGGCTGTCACCAGGCGAACCCAGGGCGAGCCGGTGACGCGATCGTTTCCGCGCTGCACCCGCTCCAGTAGACGTTCGTCCCAGGGCTTCGGCTCGACCATGGAACGTCATCCGCCGATGTAGGACATCTCCACCCGAGCGCCCTCCCGCCGGAGCCCCGGCGCGGTGCGCATCTCCGAGTAGCGGTCCGCGCGAGCAGTCCAGATCTCACGCAAGCGCTCGACGAGCTGCGCGTCGCCGGCGCCGCCGCGCAGCAGCCCGCGCAGATCGTGCCCGCCCTTGGCGAACAGGCACGTGTAGAGCTGGCCGTCCGCCGACAGGCGCGCCCGCGTGCAGCCGCTGCAGAACGGCTCCGTGACCGAGTGGATCACGCCGATCTCCCCCGCTCCGTCGCGGTAGGCCCAGCGCGAGGCGACCTCGCCTTCGCGGCTCGCCGGCAGCTCGTCAAGCGGCCAGCGCGCGTCGATTGCCGCGAGCAGCTCGCTCGCCGGCACGACCTGCTCCAGGCGCCAGCCGTTGGACTCGCCCACGTCCATGTACTCGATCAGGCGCAGCACCTCCTCCCGCCCGCGGAAGTGCTCTGCCATCGCCACTACGCAGTGCTCGTTGATGCCGCGGCGCACAACCATGTTGACCTTCACCGGGCGCAAGCCCGCAGCGTGTGCCGCGTCGATCCCCGCGAGCACGCGGGCCACGGGCACGCGCGTGTCGCTCATCGAGGAGAACGCCTGCTGCTCGAGCGCGTCGAGGCTGACCGTGACGCGCCCGAGGCCTGCGTCGGCGAGCGCCTGCGCGTGCGCGCTCAGCGCCGTCCCGTTCGTCGTCAACGCGAGGTCCTCGACCCCCTCGATCCGCGCCAGCATCTCGACCAGTCGAGGCAGATCGCGTCGCAAGAGCGGCTCGCCCCCGGTCAGGCGGATCTTTCGCACCCCCTCCCCGGCCGCCAGCCGCGCGATCCTCTCTATCTCCTCAAAAGAGAGAAGCTCCGAGCGATCGAGGAAGGCAAAGTCTCTGCCGAAGACCTCGCGCGGCATGCAGTAACCACAGCGGAGGTTGCAGCGATCGGTGACCGAGATGCGCAGGTCATGCAGCGGGCGCTCCAGGCGGTCGACGATCGAGCCCATCACGATCACGATACCCCTGGCTGGGTGGGGCTACGCTCTGGCGATGGCGTCTGCGCTGATCGAGCTCGAGGAGGCACGGCGGACCGTGCTCGACTGCGTGCACGCGCTGGCCAGCGAGCCCGTCGCGCTCGCCCGTGCGCTTGGACGCGTGCTCGCCGAGGACGTGCGCAGCGACGGTGCCGTGCCTGGCTTCGACAGCTCCGCCATGGACGGCTTCGCGCTGCGCTGCCTCGACGCGCACGACGCCCGCCCCGAGCGGCCGATCGAGTTGAGCGTCGTCGGCGAGTCGCGCGCCGGCAGCCCCGCCTCGCGCGCGCTCGCCGGCGGCGAGGCGATCGCCATCTCGACCGGCGCTGCCATGCCCGCCGGCGCCGACGCCGTCGTCCCCGTCGAGCAGACGCGGCGCGAGAACGGGCGTGTCGAGATCCTCACCGCCCCCGACTTGCAGGCCAACGTCCGCTTCGCCGGCGACGACGTCCGTGCCGGCGAGCTCGTGCTCGGCGCCGGGACCGCGCTCGGGGCAGCAGAGTTCGGCGTGCTCGCCTCGCTCGGGCGGGCCGAGGCCGTCTGCGCGCGCCGCCCGCGCCTCGCCGTGATCACGACCGGCGACGAGCTCGTCGAGCCCGGACGCCCGCTTGCCGCCGGCGCGATCTACAACTCCAACGCTTACTCCGTCGGAGCGCTCGCCGTGCAGAGCGGCGCCGAGCTGATCGGTCCCAGCTCCGACCCACCCGAGGGCTCAGGCGGCGCCATTGAGATCGCCGCCCCCGTGGCCGACGACGCCGAGGCCACGCGCACCGCGATCGCCGCGGCGCTCGAGCAGGCCGATGTGCTCGTGCTGTGCGGCGGCGTGTCCGTCGGCGAGCACGACCACGTGCGTGGTGCGCTCGCCGAGCTCGACGTAGAAGAGCGCTTTTGGGGAGTCGCGCTGAAGCCCGGCAAGCCGACGCTATTCGGCACGCGCGGGCAGACGCTCGTGTTCGGGCTGCCCGGCAATCCCGTCTCTGCCATGGTCACTTTCTGCCTGTTCGTCGCCCCCGCCGTGCGCGCGCTGAGCGGCGCCGCCGAGCCGCGGCGACGGACGGTCGCGACGCTGCGCAGCGACTGTGAGAAGGCGCCTGGCCGTGCGCACGCCGTGCGCTGCCGCCTGCTGTTCGGTGAGCACGGCTGGGAGGTCGAGCCGACCGGCGCGCAGGGCTCGCACGTGCTCACCTCGATGCTCGGCGCCGACGCGCTCGCGATCCTGCCCGCCGACAGCGCCCGCGTCGCCGCCGGTTCGCGCGTCGAGGTCGAGCTGCTGCCCGGCGCCGCGCCCGGGCTCGGCGTCACTTCGTCCGCGCACGGGGCGAGTGCCTCGCCGGAGCCGGCATGACCGTCGACACGGGCATGACCGTCAGCGTGCGCCTGTTCTCGCTGCTGCGCGAGCGCGCCGGCAGCGACCGTCTGCAGCTACAGCTCCCCAACGGCGCGACCGTCGCCGACGCGCTCAGCGCGCTGCGCGAGGACCCCGCGCTCGGCGAGCTGCTCGCGCGCCTGCCCGTGCAGCTGGCCGTCAACCGCGACTACGCCCAGCCGGACACTCGCCTTGCGCCCGACGACGAGCTCGCGCTGATCCCTCCGCTGAGCGGTGGCGACGGTGCAGTGGATGCCACGGGCACGGCGCCCCGCATCCACGTCGCCGTCGGCGAGGAGGCACCGAGCGTCGAGCGACTCAGCGCGATCGTCGCCGATCGGCGCGCCGGTGCGATCGTCACCTTCCACGGCGTCACGCGCGAGGTCGGCCGGCTCGAATACGAGGCCTACGTCGAGATGGCGCGCGAGCGGATCGCCGCGATCCTCGCCGACTGCATCAGCGTGCATGGACTCTGCGCCGCGGCCGCCGAGCACCGCACCGGCTCCGTCGCGCTCGGCGAGCCGAGCGTCGTCGTCGCCGTCTCCGCCGCGCATCGCGACGAAGCCTTCGCCGGCGCGCGCGAGGCGATCGACCGGATCAAGGCCGAGGCGCCGATCTGGAAGGTCGAGGTATCGGCCGACGGCAGCGAGCGGCGCGTCGCCGGGACGCCCGCGCCCGGGGCGAGCGCGCCGGGGGTCGGTGCACGATGAGCGACGAGCGGCTGACCCACCTCGACGAGCACGGCCGCGCGCGGATGGTCGACGTCGGCGCCAAGGATCCGCGCGAGCGGGTCGCGCGGGCACGGGCCCGCGTGCGCATGTCGCCGCAGACCGCGAGCGCCGTCGCGCGCGGCGATGCGCCGAAGGGCGACGTCTTGACGACGGCGCGGCTCGCCGGGATCCAGGCCGCCAAGCAGACCGGGTTGCTGATCCCGCTCGCGCATCCGATCACGCTGACGTTCATCGACGTGCAGGCGATCGTCGACACGACCGACGGCCTCGTTGAGCTGATCGGCGAGGTGCACGCCGTCGATCGCACCGGTGTCGAGATGGAGGCGATGACCGCCTGCGCAGTCGCCGCGCTGACCGTCTACGACATGGTCAAGGGGATCGAGCGCGGCGTCGAGATCGAGCACGTCGTGCTGCTCGAGAAGACCGGCGGGCGCAGCGACTGGCGTCGCGACGAGGACGCCGGGGACGCTTCCGAGGGCGCCTGAATGGCCGAGCGCGCCGCGATCATCACGATCAGCAGCTCCAAGGCCGCGCGAGCCGATCGTGGCGACGATGCGGGCTCGGACACGGGCGGAGATGAGTCTGGCCCACGCCTGGCCGCGCTCGTAGAGCGGCTCGACCTCGAGCTCGCCGGGCGCGATCTGATAGCCGACGACCGCGCACTGATCGCCGATCGGCTGCGTCACTGGGCCGACGCCGAGCGCTGCGCGCTGATCCTGACCAGCGGCGGCACCGGGCTCTCGCCGAGCGACGTCACGCCCGAGGCGACGAGCGCCGTGATCGAGCGCCAGGCGCCCGGGATCGCCGAGGCGATGCGCGATGCCTCGCGGCCGCACACGCCGAACTGGATGCTCTCGCGCGCCGTCGCCGGGACGCGCGGCGCGACGCTGATCGTCAACTTCCCCGGCAGCCCGGCGAGCATCGATCAGGCCGGTGAGGCGCTTGCCGGGCCGCTGGCGCACGCACTCGCGCTGATCGCCGGGCGCCCGGCCGGGCATTGACGGCGGCTGTGGCCAGCGGGGACGCTCGCGTCACGGCGCTCAGCATCGCTCCCGTCAAGGGCCTGCGCATCGCCGGCGTCGAGCAGCTCGCGCTCGAGCCCGGCGGCGCCCGCGGCGACCGGCGCTTCTACCTCGTCGAGGAGCGCGGCTGGATGGTCAACGGCAAGCACTCCGGCGCGCTCAACGAGGTGATCGCCGAGGTCGACACGGGCGAACAGGACCACGGCGCAGTGGAACGCTTGACGCTCCGCTTCTCCGACGGCTCGCACGTGTCGGGCGCGATCGAGCTCGGCGAGGAGTTGCAGACGAGGTTTCACAGCCGCCCACGCGCGGCACGCGTGCTGCGCGGGCCGTTCTCGGCCGCGCTGTCCGAGCACGCCGGCGAGCAACTGCGGATCGTGCAGGCCGGCGATCGCAGCTCGGCGGTCGACCGCGGCGTGGAAGGCGGCGTGAGCCTGATCTCGCGCGGCTCGCTCGCCGTGCTCGCGCTCGTGGCCGAGCAGGAGTCGCTCGACGCGCGGCGCTTTCGCATGACGATCGAGGTCGACGGCGTCGAACCGTTCGCCGAGGACGGCTGGATCGAGCGCGAGCTACGCGTCGGCGGGGCGGCCATTCGCCTGCACGGGCACGTCGGCCGCTGCATCGTCACGAGCAGGCACCCCGAGAGCGGCGCCGTCGACCTGCCCACACTCGATCTGCTGCGCTCGTTCAGGTCGGGCCTCGATACGACCGAGCCGTTGCCCTTCGGTGTGTACGGCGAGGTCTTGCGGCCCGGCGTAGTGCGCGTCGGCGATCGCGTCGAGTTGGACTGAGCGGGGTAGCAGAGCGCCATGACCAATCGACACACCGGCAAGACCACCACCGACTACGCGATCGTCGACCCCGATGACGTCGCAGACCACTACGCCGGCGACGACGACGTGCGGGGCGAGTTCCGCCGGCTGACCGACGCGCTCGGATGCGAGCAGCTCGCAGTCACGCTGATCCGCGTGCCGCCGCACTCCGACTTCGAGCAGGGCACGGGGCACTTCCACGAGGAGATCGAGGAGCTCTACCTGCTCACGCGCGGAACCCTGACGATGCGCTTCGGCGAGGACATTCGCAAGGTGAGCGCGCCCGCGGCGGTGCGCGTCGCCAACCGCACGCCGCGCTCGCACCGCAACGAGGGCGACGAGCCCGTCGAGATGTGGGCCGTCTCGCGCAAGGTCGAGCACCAGGACGCGACGAAGCTCGACGACTTCTGGGAGGCCTCACCCGACGCGAAGCAGTGAGCTCGCTTGAGACGAACCTGGGTAGTACGGCCCCAGAGGGGTAGTGTCGTCTTATGCCGAACGTCGAGCAGATCGAGGAGTGGATCGGACGAGAGGTGCTCGACCGCGACGGCGAGCGGGCGGGCAAGCTCGAGGAGGTGTACTACGCGAGCGACGGCCAGGGCGAGGCGGTGTTCGCGCGGATCAAGAGCGGCCTATTGGGTCGCCGCTCGCGCTTGGCGCCGCTGCAGGGCGCGACGGTCGGTCGCGATCACGTGCGCCTGGACTACTCGGCGGCGCAGCTCGACGCGGCGGCCGATGTGGAGGCCGGCGAGGCGCTCGACGAGGCGACGGCGCAACGACTGGCCGAGGTGTACGGCATCTCGGTGGCGCAGGGCGACTACGAGAGCGCCGGCTCGATCGCCGAGCGCCGGCGCGTGGCGCTCGAGGCGCAGGAGCGCGCGCAGAGCCTCGACGAAGAAGCCCGTGCTCGTGCGGCCGCGGCCGACGAGGCCAAGGACGCTGCCCAGGATGCAGAGGGCGAAGCCGTGCTGAAGAGCCGCGAGGCCGAGGAAGCGCGCACCGAGGCCGAGCGGGCGCGCGCTGCCGCGCCGGCGGACACGCCGGTCGACGAGTAGGCAGCAAGCGGCGACAGGTCGCCCGCCCGGCAACTCGAGCTCAATCGCCGGCACATGCCTATGACTTAATCATGTCCATGGGCCGAACAAGGGTGAGCGCGACGGTGGACGAGGAACTCCTGGCGAACGCCCGCCGAGCGCTTCCAGGCCTACCCGATTCGGCCGTTCTCGACCGAGCGCTTGCGGCGCTCCTGCACCAGCATCGCGCCGCCGAGTCCGACGCCGCCTACGCCGCCTATGAGGAGCATCCGCTCGGCGAGCCCGATGCCTGGGGAGATCTGGCGTCGTTCCGGGAGGCAGCTGTGAGACGCCCTTCCATCACGGCACCAGCTCAAACGCGTCACGATGACGTGGCTTGACGGCTGAGAAGTGGCGCCGATCGAGTGTCAGTATCACAGCAGCATCAAGTCGCTCAGCTAGCGCGATGACCGAGGCATCGGTCCCTCCCAGAGGGAAGTCGGAGTACTGCTCGACCAACTCAGCTATGCGCGCGAAATCCTCGCGGCTCGGCCCTTCTACGTCGAGCGTCCCAATGCCCTCCAGGAACCTGCTCTCGGCCACAGCCCCCAACCGACGTCCGACGAAGTAGGTGGCCTCGGCCACGACCAGCGCGGGCACAACCAGGCGCAGGTCGGCGCGCGCAAGCGCGGCGCGAGAGGTCAGGTGATCCTGATCATCGGCGTCCGCGGCCGCATAGAGCGGACCGGCGTCAACTACGGCCAGTGACGTCATCCCACTCCTGCTCCAGGAGCTGCTCCATATCCCGGGCGGTGGTGTGATGACCGCTGCGGCCAAGCTCAGCGAACGGGAGCTCGCGAGCCTCCCCCGGCACGAGACCGAGATGTTTCGTGAGAGCGGTTCGAGTGATTTCGGACGCGGAGGTATGGGAGCGACGAGCCTCGCGATCGAGCGCCTGCGCCAACTCGTCCGGCAACGAAATGGTGGTGCGCTTCATACTCGCATACTAACATCACCTATACGCCATTTCGCAGGCCGACTTTTTTGATGATTTCGGATGGCTTTCGGGCGGCATGCCCATCGGCAGGCTTCAGCTACCCGCGCCGAGGTGCTCAAGCAGCGGCGAGGAGCGCGTCTTCGAGCTCGAGCGCGAGAAGCTCCGGCTCGGCGATGCAGCCGGCGCAGACGATGCCGAGATACTCGCCGGCGGGCGTGCTCAGCACGAGCCATTCGGCGTATTCAGGCGAGGACGGGCCGGGCGCTTCGGAGAGGCATCGCTCGCACCACTCGATCATCTGCATGGCGTCGAGCCTAAGCGCGCGCCCGGCGGCAGTAACGGGGGCGGGTGCGTTCACGGCTTGACAGCAAGCGCTCCGTATTTACACTTCTCCTGGGAGACAAAATCGCCCGGCGACGGGAGCCGGGCGCGGGGAGAGGAAGTCAAGGATGACCATGGGGAAAGCGCGCTCGGCGGCGCCGCACTGGCCGCGCAGGGCAACGGGGACGGCGAGCCAGTCTCGCCAGGTGAGCATGCGTCAGGTGACGGTCGCCGCGCTGCTGGCCGACGTGCTGTACCGCATCGCGATCCGTTCGCACGTGCGTCGCGCGATCGGCATCTAGTGTCCTGACGCATTAATTCGGTCCTAGCAGGGTAGGCAGAATGTATGCCTATCTCTACGCCGGTTCAGATCGAATTGTCCGAGGATGAGCGCGCCCAGCTTGAGTCATGGGCGCGTCGTCGAAGCAGCGCACAGGCGCTCGCGCAGCGCTCCCGGGTGGTGCTGCTGGCCTCCCAGGGGCTGAATAACACCGAGATCGCCGCGCGTCTTGGGGTGCACCGGCCGATGGTGCGCAAGTGGCGCTCTCGTTTTGCTGAGTTCCGCCTTGACGGGTTGATCGATGAGCCGCGCCCGGGCAAACCACGGACGATCAGCGACGAGCAGGTCGAGCAGGTGATCGTAAAGACGCTCGAGTCAACACCTAAGGACGCGACGCACTGGTCGACGCGCTCGATGGCCGCCGAGGTCGGGCTCACCCAGTCGGCAGTGCACCGCATCTGGCGTGCGTTTGGGCTTCAGCCCCATCGCCAGGAGACCTGGAAGCTCTCCAAGGACCCTCAGTTCGTGGCGAAGGTCCGCGACGTCGTCGGGCTCTACCTGAACCCGCCCGAGCGAGCTGTCGTGCTTTGCGTCGATGAGAAGTCCCAGATCCAGGCGCTTGACCGCTCAGCTCCGATCCTGCCGATGCTGCCCGGCACCCCGCAGCGCGCCACCCACGACTACAAGCGCTCCGGCACCTCGAGCCTCTATGCGGCGCTTGACCTCACGAGCGGCAAGGTGATCGGCTCGCTGCATGCCCGCCACCGCGCGATCGAGTTCAAGAAGTTCCTGCAGAGGATCGATCGTGAGGTTCCCGCAGAGCTCGACGTGCACGTGATCCTCGACAACAGCTCAACTCATAAAACGCCGGCGATCAAGAAATGGCTGCTCGCGCACCCCCGCTTCGTGCTGCACTTCACCCCGACCTCAAGCTCTTGGCTGAACCTCGTCGAGCGTTGGTTCTCAGAGCTCACCAGCAAGAAGCTACGGCGTGGCGCGCACCGCTCGGTGCGCGAGCTCAACACGGACATCCGTGCCTGGATCGCCGACTGGAACGAGAACCCACGCCCATACGTCTGGACCAAGACCGCCGATCAGATCCTCGACTCGATCAGCCGCTACTGCGACCGAATTAATGCGTCAGGACACTAGTCGGAAACGGGATACGCGGCTTCGAGGCCCTGTGGGGCCGCGAAGCCGCTTGCCGTGCTCTGCCGGCAACCGCCCCGCTGCGACGGGGCTCACCGCGCTGGGCGCGCGCCGTTGGAGCTCCAGCCGGGGCCGGTCCAATATTTGACACTTATAAACCGGCTTGACTCTTATGCGAACATACGTTCGTATGATGGGAGTCGGCCCATATCGCCCCACGCGCGAGCTCGAAGCGGCGCTCGAGCGCCGCGAACTGGACATCGCGATCGGCATCGCCAAGGACATCGCGCGCGAGCGCCGGCCGATCGGTCTGCCGCTCGCGCTGCGGCTCGTCGCGCTCGTCGCCGAGCAGGGCAACGACTACGACGTGTGGGCCTGCCGCTGGCTCGCGCGCTGGCTGCGCGAGACGCCCGAGACGACGATCTCACTCGCCGCCGAGGTCGCCGCCACGCTCGCCGACCTGCCAGTCGAGCCGGCCGGCGTCGAGGCGATCCGCCCGCTCGTGCGTTGAGCGTCCGCCTGCGGGCAGCGTCGAGCCGCGCGACGCCCTGCCGCGTGCTCGCCGAGCGCGGCCGCTACGCCGCGTAGCGCTCGGCTGCCCGCGCGCGCCGCTTGGCCGCCTCAACCTCGCGGTCTTTCGGCGGCGCCGCCGTCACGAGCCCGTCGAGCAGGCGCCGCGTGACCTCGGCGACCTCCTGCACGGCACGCTCGAAGACCTCCGCGTTGGCCTGCGAGGGCTTCGTCGTGCCGCTGATCTTGCGTACGTACTGCAGCGCTGCGTCGCTGACCTCGCGCTCGTCCGCCGGGGGCTCGAAGTTATGGAGTGTTCTGATGTTTCTGCACATGGCCACAGCCTAGAGGACGACGCCCGGCAGTCATCTCAGAGCCCGCCCGCTCCCGGGCGGGCTCCAACTCCTCTCCCATCGCGCGTGCCCGAGCTACCGTGCCCGGCCGAGCAGCCGCCGCGTGACGCCTTCGATCGTCTGCTCGCCGTAGTCCATCGACGGGTCGTGCGTGCTCAGCACCGCCAGCGAGAACGTGATGCCCGGACGCTCCAGGCGCGCCACCTGGTTGACGAGGCCTTCCACTTCCGGCAGCCAGCCGCCCTTGAAGTAGACCCGGAACTCCGGCCGCGCCACCGCCGGGATGCCCCAGCTCTCGCTCGCTTCGATCGTCGAGAGCAGCCAGCGCGCGTAGTCGTCGAAGCGCCGCGGGATCAACCCGTCCAGGTGGAAGAAGAAGCGCGCCAGATCCGCTGCCGAGACCTCCGTGAAACCCCACGTGCCGCCGCCCGGCTCGTAGTCGCGCATGTGTGCGTCGCGCGCCACCCGATCGAGCGCCTGCTCGCCGACGATCGCCAGCACCGCCGAGGCCGCGTCGTTGTCCGAGGAGTGGATCATCGGATACAGCAACCCCTTGCTGTCCTCGTCGAGCGAGCCGTGCTCGCGCGCCAGCTTGCGCAGGTAGGCCACCAGCAGCATCGACTTGACCACGCTCGCCGAGTGAAAGCGGCTGTGCAGCTTGAAGCCCTTCAGCCGGCCGTCGTCGTCGACGACCGCGAACGCCTTGCGCCCAGATCGTATGGCGATGTAGCGCTGGGCGCGGTGCACGCGCGTGGCCGACGGGTACACCTGCCTGCGCGCGTTCGGCGGCGGGCTCGGCGCAGAGCTTGCCGGCACGCTGCTCGCCGGCGACGCCTGTGCCGTCGCCGGCGGCGCCTGTGCCGGCGTCGCGAGCAGCGCATACAGGGCCCCTCCGAGGAGCGTCGCGCGCGTGCATGTCGCTCGTGTCGATACGCACGCGATCCTAGTGCACTGTCTCGGTTTTAGTTGTTGATTGCGTTGAGGCTGACGCGGCCGCGGCGGACCTTTTCCAGAATCGAGTCGGCGCTGGCGGTCCACGTAAACGGCTGTGGGTCGGCGTTGGTGGCGTCGAGGTAGTCCCCGATTGCGCCAATCAGCTCGGGGACGCTGTGAAAGACGCCGCGGCGGATCGCCTTCTCGGTGAGCTTGCCGAAGAACCGCTCGACGAGGTTCAGCCACGAGCTTGAGGTCGGCGTGAAGTGCATGTGAAACCGCGGGTGCTTGGTCAGCCATGCGTTCACGTCGGCGTGCTTGTGGGTGCGGTAGTTATCGAGGATCAGATGGATCTGTAGGGCCTTGGGGACCTCTCGGTCGATGATCCTCAGGAACTTCAGGAACTCCTCGTGGCGATGGCGGGGCAGGCACTCCCCGATCACGCTGCCGCTCAGGACGTCCAGCGCGGCGAACAGCGTGGTCGTGCCGTTGCGCTTGTAGTCATGGGTCATCGTGCCCGCACGGCCGGGCTTCATCGGCAGCGAGGGCTGCGTGCGATCCAAAGCCTGGATCTGGGACTTCTCATCCATGCACAGCACGATCGCCTTCTCCGGCGGGTTCAGGTAGAGCCCCACAACATCGACGAGCTTCTCCTCAAACCGCGGATCGCTCGAGAGCTTGAACGTGTCCAGCCGATGGGGCTTCAGGGCTCTCGCGGACCAGATCCGCTGAACCGTCGCCGGGCTCACACCCGTCGCCTTCGCCATTGAGCGGCAGCTCCAATGCGTCTCCCCCCCGGCGGCTTCTCGCTCAGCGTCAAACGGACGATCTCCGCGACCTTCTCATCCGGGATCGACGGCTTGCGCCCTCGGCCCGGGCGCACCCCGCCCAGCCCCTTCAGACCCTCCACGGCAAACCGCCCCCGCCAGGCCGTCACCGTCGCCGGGGAGACCCCCAGCTCCGCGGCGATCCTGGTGTTCGCCTCTCCGGCCCTGGCCATCAAAAGCGCCCGAGCGCGCTGGACCTCACGATGCGCCGCCGTCTGCGACACGGACAGCCTCTCGAGCACTTCGCACTGCTCGTTGGTGACTTGCAACGGCGGGCTGGCAGGGCGCATACCTCACCCTACCAATAACACCAGTTATTTACAAGACACTACACTAGATCCACGATCGGCCGCCAAGAAGCGACGGCTGGCCCAATCTGAGGATCGACGTATGGCCAGGGGCCGAAGCTGCTCGAAAGCCTCGCGGGCTCAGGCGCCGAGCACGGCCGGCAGCTCGTGCAGCGTCGAGATCGTCGCGATGCCCGTGGCCGCAGCCGGCGCGGGCGCAGACGTGCTCGCACCCGGGCGGTCGAGCCAGATGCCCCGCAGCCCGGCCGCTGCCGCCCCGTGCGCGTCGAGGTCGAGCCGGTCGCCGACGTGCGCCGCGTCCGCAGGCTCCACCCCGAGCCGCTCGCAGGCGAGCACGAAGATCGCCCGATCCGGCTTTGACACCCCGACCTCGCCCGAGGCCACGACCAGCGGGAAGCGCTCGGCCAAGCCGATCGCCGCGAGCTTCGCGTGCTGCGGCTCGGCCTCTCCGTTCGTCACGATCGCGAGCTTGACCTCGGGGTTCGCCGAGACGAGCGCGTCGAGCGCCGGGATCGCGTCCTCGAACGCGCTCCACGCCCTGCGGTAGTGGCCTAGGTAGGCCGCGAACCACTCGTCCGCCACCGCGTCCGACTCGAGCTCGCGCCCGAGCGCCGCGTGAATACCGTGCGCACGGCGGCGACGCTGCTCCTGAAACGAGCAGCCTCCGCTTGCATATTCGTCGTAGTGCAGCGCCTCCAGGCGCCGCCACTCGCCGTCCAGCCGCTCCAGCTCGCACGCCTCCAGGTCCGGCAGCCGTCCGGCGAGGTGCGCTTGCAGTCCCTCCACGCGCGCCGCGTCGTGATCCATCAACGTCCCGTCGAGATCGAACAGCACCGCCCGCAGCGTGTCCGCCATCGCCGAAGCTAGGAGCGCTTCACGCCGGCCGACATCGCCTGCGCCAGCGTCGCCTGCGTCTGCGGGCCGCGCAGCTCCGAGCGGATTTGGCCGTTGGCGTCGAGCACGAACGTCGTCGGCAGCCCCGTCAGGCGATAGTCGTTGCCGACCGTGCCTTCCGCGTCGCGCAGCACCGGGAACGTCCAGCCGTGCTTGGCCACGAACGCGCGCGCGCCCGAGAGGCCGTCGCTCCAGTCAACGCCGATCAGACGGCCCTTGCCCGACGGGCTGCGCGAGAAGCGCTGCAGCGCGCCCGCCTCGCGCGTGCACGGACCGCACCAGCTCGCCCAGAACGTGATCAGCGTCGCGCGCCCGTGTGCGCTTGAGAGCACATCGGCCAGCGTCACCGCCGGTCCCGCCAGGCGTTCGCGCGGCAATTGCGGCGCCGCCCGCCCCACCGGCCCCGAGCCGCTCGAGGAGAGCCCGAACACGATCAGCGCCGCCAGCGCCGCTGCCGCCAGGATCGAGATCGTCAGAAGCCGGCGCCGGCCCATCGCTGCCCGATGCTCAGTTGGATGCCAGCAGCGGCACGTCGTGCACGATCGCCGCCGGCTTGAAGCTCGCCGAGTAGAGCACCGCGCGCTTGCCCGACGCCGTGATCCCGTAGACGAGACCCGAGTGCTCGACGAAGTCCGGGCTCTTTGCGTCGCGTTCCGAGCCCACCCCCCACGCCTTCCACACGCGCGCCAGTTCCCGCTGGCTGCCGATCAGGTACTGCATCCGCCCCGTCATCTCGTGCGCCTTGAGGAACGCCTTGACCGTCTTCGGAGTGTCGCCCTTGGAGTCGACCGAGACCGCGATCACCTGCGCCTTCCGCGGGCCGCTGGAGCCCATCAGGTTCTGCGCCACGCGCAGGTTCGAGATCATCAGCGGGCACACATCCGGGCAGTGCGTGTAGACGAACGTGATCAGCACCGGCTTGCCGCGGTAGGAGTCGATGTTGACCGGCTGACCGAGGTAGTTGCGCAGCTTCAGCGGCGGCTCCGCCGTCGCCGGCGAGAGCACCGCTTCGGCCTTGTAGTCGACCTTCGCCGCGCTCGCCGCACTCGTCGCCGTCGTCTGCTTCGAGGAGCCGCAGCCGGATGCGAGCAAGACGCCGCCCGCGAATGCGGCAAAAGCGAGCAGCGAGAGCAGCAGGCGAGGGGTCGAGCCGGCGCGATGCATCGGCGAGCGAGCTTATCGACGCGCGCCCGCTCGCGCGCCGCTGCCCGCCGCAGGCCCGTCGGCAAGAACCTGTGCAAACCTCCCCATGCGACGCAGCTTGCAGGAAAACATGCTACTTTCCAGCGCGTTCGTGCCGAGTCCTTGTCCCCACGGGGTCAGGGAGCGGGGGACCCAATGCAGCCGAGAGGCTGCGGGGGCGAATCGCCACATCAGTGGCGTAGCGTAATTCACGCGAGCCCGACAGCTAACCCCGTAGGCGCAAAGCAATGTTTGAGAAAGGACGCCTTTGCATGCCGGGATTCGTACGTGATCTTGCTGTGGTTGCCCCCTGGGACGCTTCGCTCGAGCGCTCGCGCGCACGCCGCGAGCGGGCAGGTAGTGCTCGCAAGCGCAGCGCCAAGCCACGTTTCGCGAGCGATCGTCGCTCGTTCGACCCGTTCGGCCTCGGCGCGCTGCTGAAGGACGAGCGCGAGCGCCGCGATCTCGCCGCCAGCCAACCGTGGGAGCTCTCGCTCGGGCGCTCACGCGCACGCCGCCGCGCCGAGGAGATCCGCTTCGTGCCCGGCGGCTCGCGCGCCAAACGGCTCTCGCTCGGCGCGCTCGCCGCGCTCAGCGCCGGGCCCACGGCGAGCCTCGCCAGCGCCGGCACCGCCGTCGCGTCCGGTTCCGAACCCACTACGACGACCGAACACACGATCGCGATCACCGCCGAAAGCCAGGGTCGCCAGGTCGAAATGCTGCAGGAAGCGCTCGGCATCTCCGCCGATGGCGTCTACGGCCCCGAAACCGAACAAGCCGTGCGCAGCTTCCAGTCCGCGCACGGGCTCGCCGTCGACGGGATCGTCGGCGCCGCCACGATCGCCGCGCTGCGCGGGCACTCCTCCGCCCACGCCGCCTCATCGGGCGTGCGCCGCGACGCCGTCAACTTCACCCCTTCCGAAGGTGGCGAAGGCAGCGGCGACGCCGTCTCGCGCCTGCAGAGCGCGCTGCACCTCTCGACCGACGGCGCCTTCGGCCCCGAAACCGAGGCCGCCGTCAAGCGCCTGCAGGCGCGCCACGGGCTGAGCGTCGACGGCGTCGTCGGTCCCGCCACGTGGAGCGTGCTCGGGATCTCCGAAGAGGAAACGCTGACGCCGCCGGCCTCTGCCCGGACCGCCTCCCACCACAGCGCCCACACCGCGAGCGTCGCCGACACCGAATCCGGCGAAGGCGAAGAAAGCGCCTCCGGCGATCCCGTATCGCGCCTACAGAGCGCCCTGCACCTGAACGCCGACGGCACCTTCGGCCCCGAAACCGAGTCCGCCGTCAAGCGCCTGCAGGCGCGCCACGGGCTGAGCGTCGACGGCGTCGTCGGTCCCGCCACGTGGAGCGTGCTCGGGATCAAGAGCCAGGAAACGCTGAACCCGCCGCACTCCGCGCTGAGCGGCTCCTCGAGCCACGAAAGCTCTTCCGGCGGCTCCAGTGTGATCGCACGCGTGATCGCGGCCGGCGATGAAATCGCCACGCGCCCCTACGTCTACGGCGGCGGGCACGGCTCGTTCCAGTCCACCGGCTATGACTGCTCCGGCTCGGTCTCATACGCGCTGCACGGCGGCGGACTGCTCAGCTCGCCCGAGGACTCCTCCGCGCTCGAGTCCTACGGCGAAGCCGGCCCCGGCAAGTACATCACGATCTACGCCAACTCCGGACACGCCTTCATGGTCGTCGACGGCAAACGCTTCGACACGATCGCCCAGCAGGAGACCGGCACGCGCTGGTCGGACTCCGTCGGCGACACCAGCGGCTACGTCGTGCGTCACCCGGCCGGTCTGTAGGGCCCACGGGAGGACATCCGCCGCGGGCTTGGGGCGCCGCCGGAGGCGGACGCCAATCGCGGCCGGTCTGGCGTTCGGCATAGCGGTCTTAATCTCCCTCTGAGGAGCCGACGACAGGCCGTTCTCTCTGGGCAAATCCGCCCTGGACTTCGCGCAAACCCTCGCCGTCAAGGTTTTCGGCGCGCCGCTATACGCGGCATCGCGACAGTTTCCAGCGTTCGTTTGAGCGGTCAAAAACCAACCCTTGACATTTTCGGGTTGACTCGAATAGGTTCGCCGTGCGCTCCTTGGCAGCATTTCAAATACTCAGGAGTGCGCCTATTGGGGTATATAAAGCGCGGTTCCGCAGCTACCTCTCCTGCGGTGGAATCGCCGAGATGAGGAGAAGTTATGCTGGCGAAAGCTCGGCTCATCGGCTGCTGCATGGCGGCCGTTCTCATGGTCTCAGCAGTGCTTGCATCGACCGCAAGCGCAAAAAAACCTGAAACGACGTACATCGGCCTCGGCGATTCGCTCGCCTTCGGCTACACGCAGCAGAAATTCGAAGAAAACTTCCCAACCGAGAACCCGGAAGCCTTCGAAGGAGGCTACGTCACGATTCTGGGCAAAAAACTGGCCAAACTCGAAAAAGAAGCAGGCAACAAAATGAGCACGGTCAACCTGGGCTGCCCGGGTGAGCTCAGCGACGGGCTGATCGGCCACAACGAAGCGTTCGGCGGCGGTCCCGGTGAAGAATTCAACCCGTGCGCCTACCACAACGTTACCGGGTTCCCGCTTCACTTCGAACACGGCTCCAGCTCGCAGCTCGAAGCCGCATTCGGCGTCGTCTCGGCCAACCCGAGCGCGACGAAGGTCGTCACGATCAACATCGGCGCCAACGACGAGTTGAAGATCGTCAGCTTGTGCCAGAACCCGGCGTATCTCGAAGAACAGGAATTCTCGAATTTCCTCGAATGTGTCGAGACGGAAGCCGGAGAAGCAGGGCGCTTCTATCCAGGCGGTGCGTTCCACCACATCATCGCCAACACCGGTCAAGCGATCGGCGTGCTGCGTGCTGCCGGCTACACCGGCCCGGTTGCGATAGTCGGATTCTACAACCCGCAGACGTTCATCCTGCCAGAAAGCGATCTGCTGCAGGAGGTCCTCAACTTCTCCTTCGAAGAAGCGATCACAGAAGGCAAACTCGGCCCGGGCGTCGTCTACGCGAACCCGTTCCCGACCATCAACCCGCAGAAAAACGAACCGCTTGAGCACGAAACGATCTGCAAGTACACCGAAATGTGCAATGCGCATGACATCGAAGTGAACAACAAAAAGCAAGAAGAAAAAGGCGAAACGCCCCGCAACGAAGGTGACATCCATCTGACTCCAAAGGGCTACAAACTTGTCGCCAAACTAATCTACAAAGCGCTCGGTCACTAGCTCACAGCCGGCAAGAAAGCGAACGGGGCGCCCTGCCGCGCGGCAGGGCGCCCTTCGTTTGGCGGTCGTCCTCGAGGGGCGCTCGCCAAACAGCCCGTCCGGCGGGCGCTATGCCGGACGGGCTGCCCCCTCTTCGGCGGCTTCGACCGCTGCTGCCAGGCGGCTAATCGAAAGGTCCAGCGCGCCGGCGATGCGGCGGATCGTGTCCCAACCCGGCGTCGACTGGGCCAGCTCGATGCGTGCCAGCGAGGCGGTCGTAATCCCTGCATGAAACGCGAGCGCTTCGCGCGTGAGGCCGCTGTCCTCGCGGAGCCTGCGAAGGGCCGCTGCCAACGCTGGATCGGGTTTCGGAGAGCGCGGCATATTCAAAAACATGGCAGTTGCGTGTGCCTTGGTCCATGCGGTCGAGCGCCCTGCGCTTGACCGTGTAGGGCCGACTGCATACGCTCTGCCATATTCCGCATTCGAATATGCGAACTATCAGCGTGCGACTCTCGCTCGCCGAGCATCGGCTGTTGCACGACCTCGCCGGCGCCCGCAGCGTGAGCGTCGAGACGCTCGTGCGCGAGGCGCTCGCGTTGCCGCCGATACCCGTTCACGCCTCCCCCGCACGCCGGCTCGAAATCGTTCGCAGCGACGATGCTCAGCCGATCGGCGATGACGGACCTGGCCCGACCGCGCCGATCGTCTAGCGCGCGAGCACCCGAGCCGATCGAGCCAACGAGTTCGGCTCGTCGTCCGTTCGCGATCATTGCATCCCCATACGAACGTATGTTCGCACAAAGCCGTGCGCCGGGCAAGTCCAAGGACAGCAGCTTGTCGGGCGAGGAGGCGCTTGAATGTCGCATCCCAAGCGGCTCGTAGTCTCGCCCCCTCCGACAAAGAGCGACAACGAGGAGCGGCCGAGACGATGCTTGCGCAGGCGCACACGTTTACGATCGACGGGCTGCAGACGCGACAGGTACGAATCGAGGTGGACGTGCGTCGGGGTCTGCCTGCGTTCACGATCGTCGGCCTTGCAGACGCGGCCGTGCGCGAGGCGCGCGAGCGCGTACGCGCCGCGATCCTCAACAGCGGCTACGAGTTCCCGGCCCGGCGCATAACGGCCAACCTCGCCCCCGGCGACGTGCCGAAGGCCGGTGCTGCGCTCGACCTCGCGCTGGCGTGCGCCGTGCTTGCGGCGAGCGGGCAGATTCCTGCAGAGCAACTCGACGGACAGGCGCTGTTCGGCGAGCTCGCGCTCGACGGGTGCGTGCGGCCCTGCCGCGGCACGCTCGCCGTCGCACAGGCGACGCGCAAGGCAGGGCTCTCGAGGCTCGTGCTCGCCGGTGAGCGCGCTGCCGAGGCGCAGCTGGTCGAGGAGCTCGAGGTAGCCGTGGCCGGCTCCCTGCGCAGCGCGGTCCGCGTGCTCGCCGGCGGCGCCGCCGATGCCGCTCCGCCGCGACCGCAGGCGGCGAGCGCGCCGAAGCATACGTCGACGCTCGACCTCAGCGACGTGCGCGGGCAGGACCACGCTGTGAGGGCGCTTATCATCGCCGCCGCGGGGGCGCACAACTGCCTACTCAGCGGCGCGCCGGGGACCGGCAAGACGATGCTCGCCCAGCGGCTCGGCCCGATCCTGCCGCCGCTCAGCCGCGCCGAAGCGATCGAGGTCACGCGCATCCACAGCATCGTCGGCGCCGGCGCCGGCGCGCTGGTCCGCGAGCGTCCGCTGCGCGCGCCGCACCACTCGATCACGACGGCCGGTTTGATCGGCGGCGCAGGGCGCGGTTGGGTCGGCGAGGTCGTGCTCGCACACAACGGTGTGCTGTTCCTCGACGAGCTCTCCGAGTTCTCACGCGCCGCGCTCGAGGCGCTGCGCCAGCCGCTGGAAGACGGACGGGTCGCGATCGTCCGCGCTCGCCGCTCGGCGATCTACCCGGCGCGCTTCATGCTGCTCGCGGCGAGCAACCCGTGCCCGTGCGGCTACGCCGGCGTCGGCGATATATGTCGCTGCAGCGAAGCCGAGCTGGCACGCCACCGTCGACGCCTGAGCGGGCCGCTGCTCGACCGGATCGATCTGCTGGTGGCGTTCGAGCACCACGCGACGCACGACCTCAACGCTGCGCCGGCGACGAGCTCGCGCGAGGCTCGCGCTCAGGTACTCGCCGCGCGCGAGCGTCAGGCGGCACGGCTGCGTGGCGATGGGGTCTGCGTGAACGCGCAGATGGACTCGCGCCTGCTGCGCCGCCACGCGAGCCTGAGCGATCGCGGCGAGACGCTCCTGCGCGGGGCGCGCGAGCGGGGAATGCTCAGCGCCCGAGGTCAGCATCGCGTGCTGCGCGTGGCGCGCACGATCGCCGACCTCGACGGCTGCGAGCGCGTGCGGTCTGGGCACGTCGCGCAGGCGATCGCGCTGCGCGGCGATGCGAGCCTCGCGGGCAACCGGGTCGCCTGAGCGATGTCCGCCGGCGGGGAACGTGTCGCCTGCGCGCGTTGCATACGACGAAGCTGGCTGCTCGGCGAGCTCGGCGCGGTGCTCGACTGCAACAGCCGCGCCGACGGACGCTTGTTCGGACTGCTCGCGCTCGAGGATGAAGAGCTGATCGAGGCGCTCGGCGGGCGCCGGCGTGCGGAGCTGCACCGAGGCTACGCGGGCTTTCGCGAGCGGGAGCCGAAGGAAGTCGACGACGTCTCGCGCATCTGTCGCCACGACCGTCGCTACCCCGACGGCCTGCGCCACCCCGGGGCGCCACATCTGCTGCACGTCGCGGGCGGAGCCGGTCGCTTGTGCGAGCTGACCAAGCAACCGGTCGCGGCATTCCTGGGCGCCACGCGCGCGAGCGACTACGGGGTGGAGCTGGCACGCGAGCTCGGCCGCGGGCTGGCGGCGAGCGGCGTCACGATCACGGCCGGCTGTAGCGGCGGACTCGCTCGGGCGGCGCTCGCGGGCGCGCTGGAGATCGAGGGGGCGACGCTGGCCGTCGCGGGCGACGGGCTCGCGGTGACGTCGCAGGGCGCTCGACGCGCTGCTCGCCCGGAGCGAGCCGGCTGCACGATCGCCGAGCTGCCGGGCGACGTGCGCGGCCGGCGCTGGGGCGCCAACGCAGCCGAGCGGATCGTGGCGTCGCTGGGCGACGTGGCGATCGTCGTCGAGGCCGAGGAGAGCCCGCGCGCGGTTGCGGCCGCGCGTCTCGCGCTCGGGCTGGGAAAGACGCTCGCGGCCTGCCCGGGCCGCGTCAGCTCACGCTCGTCGGGCGGCGCCCACGTGCTGCTGCGCGACGGCGCGCAGCTCGTGCGCGATGCGCGCGACGTGCTCGACCTGCTCTACGGCGTCAGCCCCAGCGCGTCGCCACCGACGGCCAGGGACCCGGTGGATGCCGGGTCAGCCGGCCGTCCCTCACCACGGCTCTCGGCGAAGCTGCGCAAGGTGCTCGAGGAGGTCGGCGCCGGCGTCGACACGCCGGGCAAGCTGACAGCGGGATCGGCGGACCCGGGCGAGCTGCTGCAGGCGCTCGGCGAGCTCGAGTCGATCGGCCTGCTCAGGCGCGGCGACGGCGGGCGCTATCTGGCTTGCAAAGCGTGGCGGTAACGCAAAGGTGCGCTACCGTCGCGTTGCTCAGATGGGGTCCTGAGGCGATCGTCCGCAGCACGCGGCGCTCCGAACCGCCCACCGAAGACAAGGGCTGATGACTCCTTTCGCCGAAGTTGTTCGCGTACGCGAAAGGAGCCGCTGAGCACCGTGCCGCAACTGGACAGACGTGAGATCGCCGCGATCTTCCTCGGTGGCGCAGCCGGCTCGCTGCTGCGGGTGTGGCTCGCGCAAAGCGTCTCGGGCGGCGTGGCGACATGGCCGTGGGCGACGTTCATCGTCAATGCCAGCGGCTGCTTCGCGCTCGGCCTGATCGCGACGCATCTGCGCGAGCGCCCGCCTGAAGCACCCCATTGGCATCCGCTGCTCGGCACGGGCTTCTGCGGCGCGTACACGACGTTCTCGACGATGCAGCTCGAGCTCGTCCAGATGATCGACCACGAACGTTTCGGGCTGGCGATCGGGTACGCGCTGGCAAGCGTGCTCGCGGGCTATCTGGCGATCGCCGCCGGGGCGGCACTCGTGCGCATGCGCGGAGCGGCGACATGAGCGCTTGGACGTGGCTGGGAGTGGCTGTGCTCGGCGGCGTCGGCGCCAACGCGCGCTTTCTCGTGCACTCGCTGGTAGCGGCACGCGCCGGCAGCGAGCGGCCGCTCGGCACGCTCGTCGTCAACGCAAGCGGGTCGCTGCTGCTCGGGCTGCTTGCCGGCGTCTCCCTGAGCGGAGATGCGCTCGTGCTCGCCGGGACGGCCACGCTCGGCTCCTACACGACGTTCTCCACCTGGATGCTCGAGACGGAG
Source organism: uncultured Solirubrobacteraceae bacterium (assembly GCA_963717665.1). Taxonomy (GTDB): domain Bacteria; phylum Actinomycetota; class Thermoleophilia; order Solirubrobacterales; family Solirubrobacteraceae; genus Palsa-744. The sequence continues at coordinate 216,617 of OY970348.1, read as the reverse complement.
CTGCTTGCCGGCAACGGGCGCCGGGCGGCGGCCTTGCTCAACGTGCTCGTCAGCGTCGCGCTGGGCGTGGGCGCGGTGGCGCTCGGGCGAGCGCTGGGAGGCGTGTGAGGAAACCCGAGGCGTCAACGGTTGAAGCCCCGCTCGTAGAGCTCGTCGACGAGTTCCATCAGCCGGCCGGGCTGAACATGCAGGCCGCGGCAGAGCTTTACGATCGTCGAGTACGTCGGATTGCCCTGGCCTCGCACGAGGGCGTTGACCTGTCTGATGTTCAAGCCGGCCTCCTCGGCGATGCTCTCCTGCGTCATCGCGTCGTCTTCGGCGATCAACAGCTCGATCGCCTGTGCGAGCGCCGCCTGATGGGGACCGCGCGGAGTGGATCTCCTGCGAGGGGGCATCGGATGGCCGCCCTACGCATCCCGGCGAATGCGCATTAGGACATATATGGGGTATCGTTCGTGCAGACAGTTGTCATCGTTCATTTTGCGAGGACTTTACTTCTGTGACCCGACAGCAACGACACGATCTGATCGCGCTCGGTGAAGCGGTCCGCGAGATCCGCACGCAGCACTGCTTCAGCGCAAGCGACCTGGCGAGAGCTTCGGGTGTGCCGCTCCGGCGCCTCGCCGCGCTCGAAGATGGCCGGCTGGACCCGAGCATCGAGCTACTGCGCAAGCTCGCTGAGAGCATGGGCATCGGCCGAGCCGTCTTCTTCCGGCGCGCCGAAGAGCTCGAAGCGGATCACGAGGCGGAGGCCTGAGACGGGAATGCCACAATCGGAAGCACTGCAGGGGATACCACGCCGGGCGCCGCGCGTAACCTCCGTCGATGACCGACGATCGTGAGGCAGAGGCTTGGGGGAACAAGGACGGTCGCGCCTGGCGGATCGGTGCGGAAGCCGACGTCGCCTGGATCCGGGAGAACACTGAGGTCTCCTTCGCGATCACGTCTGCAATCCCGCCGGTATTCGAGGCCTACGCCACCCTGGAGCTTCCCGGCAGCGGCGATCACCGCCTCTCAGCAGCGTCGCCGCTCGAGGACCCCGACCGTCACACCGCCGGCACGCTCGCCGTGCTCAGCGAGCACTCCGCGGGACAGCCCTGGTGGATCGGCTATCTCGACACCGGCGGTGCCGAGATCGTTTTCCGCGACGTGCCGAAGGTGAGGCCGGGCCCGACGGACGACGCGAGGTATGTGCTGGTCGAGGCCGGTCCGGAGCAGGCGGCTGCATGGCGCGAGCCTGAGCATTGGAAGGGTCCCCTGCCGGATCTGATGTTTCCGGTCGATCGCTCGTGGCTCGTATCGACTTTGTGGGACGACGATTGGACGTGCATCGGCGGATCGCGCGTGCTCGTAGACGCTTTTCTGGTCCATCCCGATCTGCGACATCGGGCTCGCGAGGTCGACCCATCGGTCGAGGATGCGACGCCGCCGGGGCACACCGCGATCTGATCGATGGCTGCTTCGGGCGGGACATCGTCCGCGCGAGGAACCACTCGCAACCCACGCCGTACGGTGATCGCGATCACACGCGACCACCACCCCGACACGCAGGCCAGCAGGTGGGCAGGAGACAGGATTTGGAACCTACGGCTCCTGCTGCCCCGGCGCCGCGTCAGGAGATCATGCTCAAGTAGCGGCGACGACCACCGCGTAGCCGTTGCCCTCGAAGGACTCCAGGGCATTACGGCGCGCCCAGCTCCCAATCAGCCGCGGCTCACGTCCGCTCGGCGTAATGTCGATCGCCAACTCGACCCCAAGCGCATCAGAGATGCGCAGGAGCATCGGGAACGTCGGATTGTGCTCCCCGCTCTCCAGCCGCGCCACGGCTGGCTGGCTCATCTTCAGGCGCTTGGCCAGCGCCGTCTGACTGAGATCGTGCTCTGCGCGGTAGGCGATCACCTTGACAGCGATCGCACGAGCAAGCGCGGTGCGCTCCCACTCCCTGCGGTACTCGAGATCGGCATCGAGATGATCGGCAAGGACTTCCTCGTGGGTGGGTAGATCGGAAAGCTTCACGTCGAGTCGATATATCAAACTTGTGATAGACCAGACGCTCGTCACGGCTACAGGCAACACCCAACGCAAATGGCGAGCGCGCCAATCGACCCCGAACGCACGAAAGCCCCGGATCTCCGAGGCTTTCGTGTAAGCGGATGAAGGGATTCGAACCCTCGACCTTCGCCATGGCAAGGCGACGCTCTAGCCAGCTGAGCTACATCCGCGCGGTCGCCCATTCTAGCCCCCCAGTCGACGCGCGCGTAACGAGCCCATCGGCGAGGACTGAGCGGACCCTCAACCCTTGAAGGTCGAGCGCCCGGCGTCGCCGAACGGCTCGTCGCGCTCGCGCACGGCCTCGCGATAGCCGTGTTCGGCGGCGTGCTGTTGAAAGGCGTAGCCCTCGGCGGTGTGCCGGGCGATGCCGTCGAACACGGTGCCGAGCACTTGGCTCGCATGCAGCCCCTCCGAGTAGAGCGTCTGATTGACGAGCAGCTTCATCATCATCAGCTGATTGACGGGCATCCGCGCGATCCGGCCTGCAAGCGCCTCGGCACGCTCATCGAGCAGCTCGACGGGCGGCGCCTCGATCGCAAGCCCCCACTCGAGCGCCTCGGCACCTGACAGCGAGTCGCCGGTGAACAGCAGCCGCTTGGCGCGCTGCGCGCCGATCCTGTGCGCCCACAGCGAGGTCGTCGGCGAGCCCCACACGCGCGCCGGCGGATAGCCGATCTTGGCGTCGTCGGCGATCACGAGCAGGTCCGAGCAGAGCGCCATGTCGGTGCCGCCGGCGACGCAGAAGCCGTGCACCTTGCAGATCACGGGCTTGCCGCAGTTGAACAGGCTCATGAAGCCCTGCACGTTGCGGCCCATCATCGCGTAGTCGACCATCGGGTCCCATGTGCCGCGCGGGTCGTGGTTGGCGGCCATCACGGCCGGGTCAAGTGGCGAGTCGGGCGGTGGCGCCATATGCCCGCGGTCCGGGCCATCGCGACCTGCCTCCGTCCCCCTGCTCTCCTCCCCATCCTCCGAGACCTCGGCGCCCATCCCCTCGGCGCTTTCGAGCAGGTCATAGCCGCCGCAGAAGCCGGTCCCGGCGCCGGCCAGCATCAGCACGTGCACGGCCGGGTCGAGATCGGCGCGGTGCACGCACTCGACCAGCTCGGCGATCAACCGAGGCGTGATCGCGTTGCCTCGCTCGGGGCGGTTCAGCGTGAGGCGGGCGACACCGTCGGCGGCCTCGTAGAGCACGACCGGCTGCTCGCTCATAGCCGCGATCCTATATCCGAGCCGGCGGCGGGCCCCACCGGCAGCTCGGTGGGATACTCAGGCGATGCCGAGCAACCGCTTCTACTCACGTCTCTCGATGAGCATGCCCGACTCGTGGCTGAAGGCGACGGGCAAGCTGAATGTGCCGGTGTACAGGCTCAGCCGTGGCCGGCTGATGAACACGGTCGGCACGGGCCCGGTGCTGCTGCTGACCTCGACGGGCCGCCGCTCTGGGCAAAGTCGCACGGCACCGGTGCTCTACCTGAAGGATGGTGAGCGCTTCGTCGTGGTCGGCTCGAACGCCGGCAACGCGCGTGCGCCGGCGTGGTCGTACAACCTCAAGGCCAACCCCGACGCCGAGATCGAGATCCGCGGCGATCGTCGGCCGGTTCGCGCGCGCGTCGCCGAGGGCGAGGAGCGCGCCGAGCTGTGGCGCAAGGTCAACGAGATGTACGAGGGCTTCGACGACTACGACGCGAAGACGGCGCGTGACATCGGTGTGTTCGTGCTCGAGCCGCGTTGATCGACCGTCCTCCCGTCGCGTCGTACGCTCGTCTCGCCGCCAATCCCAACTGAAGAAGGAGCGAAGCGATGACCCCCTCCACTTCCACAGAGCAGCTGATCGGCGGTGTCGACTTCGTCGCGCTGCCCACGCACGACGTGGCTGCGTCGGCGGCCTTCTACGGCGAGACGCTCGGCCTCACGCGCTCGGTCTACATGCCCGAGCGCAACTTCGCCGAGTTCGAGACGGGCAACCTCACTCTCAGCATCATCGACGCGGAGAAGATGGGCCTCGAGCACCACCGCCAGCCGACGGCGATCGCGCTGCACGTGGACGACGTGGCCGAGGCGCGCACGACGCTCGAAGCGCGCGGCGTGCAGTTCAGCGGCGATACCTTCGACACGGGCGTCTGCCACATGGCCTTCTTCGCCGACCCCGAAGGCAACGCCTTCATGCTCCACCACCGCTACGCGCCGCGCAGCGGCGAAGCCTGAGCACTCGGCGAACGCGCCGTTATCTACTAGCCTGGAGCCATGCTCTTCACACGCAAGCAGGCCGAGATAGTTGACGCAGATTCCGCCCTTCCGGGGCGAGAGACGCAGATGCCGGTGCCCGCCCGGCACGAGGTGCTGGGCACGCCGCTGAAGGGGCCGTTCCCAGAGGGCGTCGAGACGGCCGTTTTCGGACTGGGCTGCTTCTGGGGCGCCGAGCGGATCTTCTGGGAAGCGCCGGGCGTGTACACGACGGCGGTCGGCTATGCGGGCGGCTTCACGCCGAACCCAACCTACGAGGAGGTGTGCAGCGGGCGCACGGGTCACACCGAGGCCGTGCTGGTTGCCTTCACCGTCGAGCAGGCGAGCTTCGAGGACATGCTCAAGCTGTTCTGGGAGGGCCACGACCCGACCCAGGGCATGCGTCAGGGCAACGATGCGGGCACGCAGTACCGCTCAGCGCTGTACTGGCACGGCGAGCCCCAGCACGCTGCGGCGGAGGCCTCGCGCGAGACCTACCAGGCGCGCCTGAAAGAGCAGGGCTACGGCGAGATCACGACGGAGATCGCAGAGGCCGGGCCGTTCTACTACGCCGAGGACTACCACCAGCAGTACCTCGCCAAGAACCCGAACGGCTACTGCGGGCTCGGCGGCACCGGCGTCAGCTGCCCGATCGGGCTGACCGCCTCCAGTTAGCCTGGCCGGCTCATTCGTGGCGGTCGGCGGCGAGCACGCCGATCACCGTCTGCAGCCAAGCTCGTTCGTCTGCCCCGGCATATGCGAGCCGCCGGATCGCCCATTGCGTCATCGCGTCCGGCCCGCCAATCGAAGCTCGCCTGCCGGTCACGGCGTAGCGGCCGTCGGCCAGGTACCACAGCCCGCCCGCTTCGTCGCGTCGGATCCGCAGCTGCTCGACGACGGACTGGCCACGGATCAGACGAGCGTTGGCCGGGTCGCCTTCGTCGGCCTGCCACGGCCACGTCGAGAACACGGGACGGCTCGCGGTGATCCGGCGGGCCGGTCGCGGAGCGGGGCCGATCGGGCCCGAGCGCCAGCGCTCGGTCAGCAGGTTGACATTGCGTGCCGAGCGCAGCCGCGTGAGCACGTGGAGCACATCGCCGGCGCGCAGGCGCGTCGAGCCGCGCGGAGGGATCGCGTCGTCGCCGCGGACGATCACGTTGACGACGGCGTCGCGCGGAAGCCCGAGATCGCGCACCCTGCCGCCGACGATCGCGTCGTCCTCGGCGACCGGGTATTCGAGCACCTCGGCGCCGAGGCGGTGAATCGTCCCGGAGTCGGCGAGCGGGCGCGGGAGCGCGGGGTCGTTGCTGGTCAGCCCCAAGCGCCGCGCGAGCGGCTCGAAGCTCGCCCCCTGGACGAGCGCCGAGAGCACGACGGCGAAGAACACGATGTTGAAGAACTGCAGGCTGTGCGGTACGTGTGCGAGCACGGGAAAGGTGGCGAGCACGACGGGAACGGCGCCGCGCAGACCGGCCCACCCGAGCACGAGCCGCTCGGCGGCGCTGTAGTCGCCGAGCGCCGTCGCCAGCCAGGTCGCGAGCGGCCGGGCGATGAACATCAGCACGAGCGCGAGCGCGGTGCCCTCGAGCGCGACGCCGCCGAGCTGCGAGGGGAACACGAGCAGCCCGAGCACGACGAACATCGCAAGCTGCGCCACCCAGGCGAGCCCCTCGTGAAACACGGTGATCGTGCGCTTGGCCGGAATCGCTGCACTGCCGAGCGCGAGAGCGCTGAGGTAGACGGCGAGGAAACCCGACCCGTCGAGGCTTGCGGCGCCGCCGTAGGCCAGCGCCGCGACGGCCAGCGAGGCGACCGGAAACAGCCCGCCGGCGGATAGGCGAACGCGCGAGAGCACCCGGATGGCGAGCCAGCCGACGAGCAGCCCGACGGCCACGCCGATCCCGAGCTGCTTGGCCATCAGCGCGAGCATGTCGGCGATCCCGTAGTGCGGACGCGTGATCCACTCGATCAGCCCGAGCACGAGCACGACGGCGACGGGGTCGTTGAAGCCCGCCTCGCCCTCGAGCGTGCGCGCGAGCTTGCGCCGCAGCGTCGAGCCGCGCAGCAGCGCGAGCACGGCCGCGCCGTCGGTCGAGGCGACGATCGATCCGAGCAGCAGGCCCTCGAGCGTCGAGAAGTCGAACAGCAACGTCGCGAACAGCCCGACGATCAGGGCCGTGCCGAGCGTGCCGAGCAGGGCGAGGCTGACGGCCGAGCCGAGGATCGGGCGGATTTCGGCGACGCCCGAGGTCAGTCCGCCCTCGAACAGGATCAGCACGAGCGCGATCGTGCCGACGCGGCGCGCGAGCGCGTAATCGGAGAACTCCAGCCAGTCCAAGCCGTCCGAGCCGACGAGCATCCCCACGCCGAGGAACAGCACGAGCCCCGGGATGCGCAGCCTCCACGCAGCGAACGACGCCACCAACGCTGCCGCCAGCAGGGAGCCGGCGGCGAGGATGAAGTGGGCGTCAGCCATCGGGGAACGATCTCACGAGCAGGCCACCGCACCACGTAAACGGCGCGACCCCGCCGAAGCGGGGCCGCGATCCGTCGTGTCCGACCCAGGGCGCGTCCGCGGGGACTGGACGCGCCCTGGGCTCCAGGCCTCCCTGCTAGGCGCCTGACGGCGCCGGGCTGGGCTGCCACGCAGGCGGCGCGTGCGGACCGCCGAGCGTCGGAACGTCCGAGGGGTAAACCTCGTTGCCGTGAATCGCGTGGTCCCCGATCTCGAGCTCCTCATCGGAGAGCCTGAGTGGGATGAATATCCCCACGATCTTGAGCAGGATGAACGTCATGATCCCGCTGAAGATGATCACGAAAGCCGCTGTCTCGGCCTGCCAGCGCAGCAGCGTCCAACTGCCGTGCACGACCCCCGAGAATCCGGGCAGCGCTTCGGCTCCACCTCCAGTCGGTATGTACTCGATGATGTGCGGATCGGCGAAGATCCCCACGAGCAGACCGCCTGTCAGTCCGGCGATCCCGTGCGTATAGATCACACCCAGCGTGTCGTCCACATTTCTGAAGACGGGAGCACGACTGAGGAAGCGGATCGCGAACCACACGATCGTCGAGGCGATGATGCCGACCGCAGCCGCGCCCCAGCCGTTGAAGAAACCGGCTCCTGGCGTGATCGCGACCAACCCGGTGATCATCCCGTTGACCGACCCGATCAAGGAAGGCTTTTCCTTGAAGATGTAGTCCCACGCGATCCACACGAGCATCGCCACGGCGGTGCACAGGTTCGTGTTGACCACCGCCACCGACGCGTTGGCGCCGGCGTAGTAGGAGTCTCCACCGTTGAAGCCGTTCCAACCGAGCCACAGCAGACCGGCGCCGACCGCGACCATCAACAGGTTGTTGGGCGCGTCGACCTCTCTGTCTCGCTGCAACCTCGGCCCGATCACGGCCGCGGCCACGAAGCCGGAGATGCCGGCCGCGAGGTGGATCACGTAACCACCGGAGTAGTCCAGTGCGCCGTGCGCGGAGAAGAACCCGCCGCCCCAGATCAGGAACGCGTTGATCGTGTACACGAACGTGATCCACAAGACCACGAACGGAATCCAGGCCTTGAAGTTGATCCGCCCGAGCACCGATCCGAGCATCAGGATCGGCGTGATCGCCGCGAACACGAATTGGAAGTAGATCAGCGAGGCTTGTGGGAAGTGGAACGGCGGCCCCGTCGTGATCGACGGGATGATCGCCTGCTTCTGGAGTTCACCCGCCCCGAGAACCGTCCCCGACTTACCCCAGAAGGTGTCGAAGAAGCCCTTGCCGCTCCCGATTGGGCTGCCAAAGCCCATCTTGAACGCCCACAGCACCCACACGACCAGCACGAGCGAGAAGGCGACGAACGTGAGCATCATGCTGTTGACCGACCAGCGCTTCTGCATCACGCCGCCGTACAGGACCGCCAGGCCAGGCAGGCTCATGAGCCCGACGAACGTCGCTGCCGTCATCTGCCACGCGTTGTCGCCAGGATTCAGCCACTGCTTGGCGCCTTCAAGGTATGGAACCCAGGTAGGCATGTGCGTGCAGTTCCCCTTTCGTCATGTCGGGTGACAAACCCCAGCCCGCACACGCGAGCGGCAGCGCACCACAACGATCGGGGTATGAAACAGGGCCTGTCAGGGAGCGGGTAGGGACAGATTGGCCAACACTTGGATAGGGCCTTTCGACACCTGTATAGACGAGCGCTCGAGAGAGCCGGATGGCGCCGAAAAGCCTAAGTTTGCGGGATATATGCAAAACACCGCTACGCCCGCAAAGAGAGCTCGATCAGCCGCAAATTGGCTGAAAAAGTCTCTGACGACGCCGTCCTGGCGGGCCGGGCGGACGATCGCCGGCGGGCGCTAGCCCAGGGCGAAGCCGGCGCGCCGGCAAGACTCGATCAGCGCGTCGCCGATCCGCTTGTCGGTCTGCTGCAACGCGGTCGAGCACAGCTGGCGCGCATGACCGCCGCAGCCATGGATCCTGACGCCCCCGAGCGTGCTCGGGGCGAGCGCTTCGACGCAGTCCTTGCGTGCGGGCGAGCCGCTCGTAAGCGCGTAGGCGCCGAGCGCGATCAGCGCAGCCAGCAGCACGGCGAGCAGGCCGGCGACGGCCGCCTTCTCACGGCGACCCCACTGCAGCGGAGTCGAAAGCCGCTTTGCGCGGGCCTCCATGATCATCGACGGGAGCCTAGCGAGTGATGCAGCTCGGCTGCGCCGAAGCGCGTGCGTCGATCAGGAAGCGGCGGGCTCGCCGGCGGCGTTCGTGGCGCCCCCGTCGGCCTCGGCAGCGGTGCTCGCCGCGGCGTCGGCCGGATCGAACTGCAGCGCGGCCGAGTTGATGCAGTAGCGCTGTCCGTCAGGGCCGGGACCATCGTCGAAGACGTGGCCGAGGTGGCCGCCGCAGGTGCGACAGAGCACCTCGGTGCGGCGCATGAACAGGCTGTTGTCCGACCGCAGCTCGACGGCCTCGGCGACGGCCGGCTCGGTGAAGCTCGGCCAGCCCGTGCCCGACTCGAACTTCGTGTCGGCGTCGAACAACTTCGTGCCACAGGCCGCGCAGCGATAGTCGCCGGAGGCCTTGTTGTAGACGTACTCGCCGCTGAACGGAGGCTCGGTTCCGGCCTTGCGCAGCACGTCGTACTGGGCCGGCGTCAGCTCCTCGCGCCACTGCTCCTCGGACTTCTCGATCTTGTGCTCGCTCATACGAATGTTTTAGCAGAGTCCTGCTATCGTGATCTTTACGTTCACGTCAATTTTAAGGATAAGAAGATGACCACCGGATCGCGCTTCGGCGTCGACGCGGGCCACGCCAACTACAAGTGGTGGGCGCTCTCCTGTACGAGCCTCGGCATGTTGCTCGCGGCGACCAACTCGGGCACGCTGATCATCGCGCTGCCCGACCTCGAGCGCTCGCTGCACACGAGCCTGCTTGGCGCTCGTCTGGGTGATCCTCGCCTACCTGATCGCGGCCACCGTGCTCGTGCTGATGGCCGGCCGCCTGTCAGACCTGTTCGGTCGCAAGCGCGCCTACGTCGGCGGCTTCCTCTTGTTCGCGCTGGCCTCGCTCGGCGCCGGCTTCTCGGGCGATGCGACCGTGCTGATCCTGTGGCGGATCCTGCAGGGAATCGGCTCGGCCTTCCTCTTCGCCAACGCCGCCGCGCTCGTCACCGACGCCTTTCCGAAGGAGGAACTGGGCCTCGCGATGGGCGCCAACACGATGGTCGCCGCGATCGGCCTCGTGCTCGGCCCGGTGCTCGGCGGCGCGCTCGTGGCGATCGCCTGGCAGTGGGTCTTCTGGTTCAACGTGCCCTTCGCGCTCGCCGGCGCCGCCTGGGGCGCGCTCGTCCTGCGCGAGCTCTCCAAACAGGACACGGCGCGCAGCTACGACGTGCTCGGCACGAGCACGTTCGTGCTCGGGCTGACCGGCCTCGTCTACGGCGTCTCGCGCGGCGGCATCTCCGGCTGGGACGACACGCTCGTGATCGGCGCGCTGATCGTGGCCGCCGTGCTGTTGCCGCTGTGGGTCGTGATCGAGCGCCGCTCGCGCGCGCCGATGCTCGACCTCGCGCTGTTCAAGAACCGCCTGTTCGCGGCGGCCAGCGCGGCGTCCTTCCTCAACGGCCTCGCGCGCTTCGCGCTGATGTTCCTGTTCGTCTTCTACTTCCAGGGCGCGCAGGGCGACTCGCCGATCACGGCCGGGATCAAGCTGATCCCGCTCGCGCTCGGCATGCTGATCGCCTCGCCGATCGCCGGCATCTACGCCGACCGCCACGGCTCGCGCGCGCTGGCCTCGCTCGGGATGCTGGTGACCGCCGCCGGCCTGGCCGGGATGACGATGCTCGACGTGCACACCGCCTATTGGCAGAGCGGTCTGTGGCTGGCCGTCGTCGGCGTCGGCTCGGGCATGTTCAACAGCCCCAACACGGCCGCGATGATGGGTGTCGTGCCGGCGCACCGGCGCGGCATCGCGGCCGGCGCGCGCACGCTCTTGCAGAACACGGGCGCCGTGCTGTCGATCGCCTTCGTGCTCGCGATCGTCACCTCGGCCGTGCCGAAGGCGACGCTGTTCGCCGTCTTCTCCGGCCTCGCGCAGGGCCTCTCGGCGGAGAAGCTCGCGCCGTTCATCGCCAACATGCACGTCGCGCTGTGGGTGCTCGCCGCGACCTCCGTGCTCGGCGCCGGCGTGTGCCTGCTGCGCCCGAGCCATGCGAGCGTGACGGCCGACTCCGATGCCGCGACCGAGGCCGACGAGCGCTCGGCGATCAGGCCGTGGGAGGAAGCGCTCGCCGACGAGGCGTTCGTGCCCGGGCGCGATGAGACAGTCGAAGGCGAGCGGCCTTCCGCCCCGCCCGACGAGCAGCGACTGGGTGTGCGCGCATGAGCTCGCAGCCGGCAAAGCCCGCTCGCCCAAGCGAGGCGCCGACGGAGCCCGAGAGCCTGCGCATCGGCGACGTCGCGCGCTTGGCCGGAACGACGCCGCGCACGATCCGCTACTACGAGGAGATCGGCCTGCTGCCCGAGGCTCCCGCGCGACCGTCGGGCCGTCACCGCCTGTACACCGAGGCCGAGGTCGAGCGCCTGCGCGAGCTGATGCGCCTGAAAGACCTGCTCGGCCTTTCGCTCGAGGAGCTGAAGACGCTGCTCAGCGCCGAGGAGGCACGCGCCGAGGTACGCGCGCAGCTGCGCCGCGAGGACGTCGACTCGACGCGCCGTCGCGAGCTCTTGGCAGAGGCGCTCGGCCACATCGACCGCCAGCTCGAGCTCGTGCGCAAGCGCGCCGGCGAGCTGGCCAAGCTCGAGCACGAGCTGTCCGAGACGCGCAAGCGCGCCAAGCGCAAGATCCGCGAGCTCGACGCCCGCGCGCAGGGCGCCTTCGCGCCCGAGCTCGAGGCGACGGGCGGCTCCAAACCGTGACGATGCCGGCGCCAGACGCCGGGCGTCCCGGCGGCGCGCCTGCGCAGCCGGCGGCGGACCCGGCCGTGCTCGTCGACGACCTCGTCGTGCGCTTCGACGAAACGCTCGCCGTCGGCGGGGTCTCCTTCGCAGTCGCGCCCGGCGAGGTGTTCGGCCTGCTCGGCCCCAACGGCGCCGGCAAGACGACGACGATCCGCGTGCTCACGACGCTTTTGCCGCCGAGCGACGGTCGCGCGCTCGTCGCCGGGCACGACGTGCGCTCGGAAAGCCTCGCCGTGCGCTCCTCGATCGGCTACATCCCGCAGGCGATCTCCGTCGACGGCGCGCTCACGGCGCGTGAGAACCTCGACTTCTACGCGCGCGTCACCGGCGTCCCCCGGCGCGAGCGCAAGGCGCGGATCGAGCAGGCGATCGCCTCGATGCAGCTCGAGGCGATGCTCGACCGACTCGCGCGCACGCTCTCCGGCGGCATGCTGCGCCGCCTGGAGATCGCCACGGCGCTGCTCAACCGCCCGGCCGTGCTGTTCCTCGACGAGCCGACCGTCGGCCTCGACCCCTCGGCGAGGCGGATGGTCTGGGAGCACCTCGCCGCGCTGCGCGAGCAGGTCGGCACGACGATCCTCGTCACGACGCACCTGATGGAGGAGGCCGAGCGCTACTGCGAGCGCCTGGCGATCATGGACATGGGACGCCTGGTCGAGCAGGGCGAGCCGGCCGAGCTGCTCGAGCGCCACGGCACGGACAGCCTCGAGGAAGTCTTTACGGCGGTCACCGGCCGCGCGATCGACGAGCACTCGGAGGGGAGGATCGCCGATGTCCGCGCACAGCGCCGCGTTGCCCGCAGGCTCTCCTAGCGCCAGCCCCTCGGGCGCGGCGAGTGGCGGCCTGTTCACCGCCTATGGCCTGCGCGCGCTCGGCCAGGGCGCCTATGCAATGGCGCAGTCGGAGATGCGCAAGCTGCGCCACGACCACCTCGACATCCTCACGCGCTCGGTGCAGCCGCTCTGTGGCTGTTCATCTTCGGCACGGCACTCAGCCACACGCGTGCGCTGACGCTGGGCCACCTCGAATACCGCGCCTACCTCGCGCCGGGCGTGATGGCGCAGGCGGCGATGTTCATCGCGATCTTCTTCGGCCTCGCCGTGATCTGGGAACGCGACGTAGGTCAGTTGCAGCGCCTGCTCGCGACGCCGCTGCCGCGCACGGCGATCGTGCTCGGCAAGGCCGTCGGCGCATGCGTACGCGCGCTCGTGCAGGCGCTCCTGCTGCTCGTCGTGATCGCCGTCGCCGGGATCGGCGTGCGCTGGAGCGTCGACGGCGTGCTCGGCACGCTCGCGCTGTTGATGCTCGGCACGGCCGGCTTCGCCTGCATGTCGATGCTGCTCGCCGCCGCCGTGAAGGAGCGCGAGCGCTTCATGGGCATCGGGCAGTTGATCATGATGCCGCTGTTCTTCGCCTCGAGCGCCCTGTACCCGCTCAGCCTGATGCCCGGCTGGCTGCACGTGATCGCGCGCGTGAACCCGCTCACCTACGAGGTGCAGGGGCTGCGCCAAATGCTCGTTTTTGGGGGTCCCACCCACCCGGCCGGCGAGGTGTGGCTCGACTTCCTCGTCGTCTTCGGCTTCTTCGCGGTGATGCTGGCCGCCGCCACGCGCGCCTATCCGAAGGCGATCCTCTAACCCCAAGGAGGTCCGAGCATGCCGAGCATCGAGGTCAAACCGAGCCCGCGGGGCGTCCCCGGCGCCGTCAGCGACCCGACGCGGATCAGCGGCGAGGAGCTGACGTTCCCCGGCGCCGAAGGGACCGCGATCAACGGCTACCTCGCACGACCGGCCGACGCGGCGAGCCACCCGGGGATGATCGTGATCCACGAGGCCGGCGGCCTCGGCGAGCACATTCGCGACGTCTGCAACCGCCTCGCCAACATCGGCTACGTGGCGCTCGGCGTCGACCTCTACACGCGCGAAGGCGGCCCGCCCGACACGAGCGACGTGCAGGCGTTGATGGCGCGCCTGTTCGCGATGTCCGACGCGACGGCGCTCGGCGATCTCGAGGGCGCGGCCGACCACCTGCGCAGCCTCGACGGCGTGACCGGTCGGGTCGGCTGCATCGGCTTCTGCATGGGCGGGCGCTATGCGCTGCTGCTCGCCTGCGCTTCGGAGAAGCTCAACGCCGTCGTCGACTGCTGGGGCGGCTTCATCGACCGCTCGACGCCCGAGCAGCGCTCGACCGAGTCGCGCCCGACACCACCGCTCGAGATGGTGACCTCCGGACTGAACTGCCCGCTGCTCGCGGCCGTCGGCGCGGAGGATGAGAACCCCTCGCCCGAGCTCGGCGCCGAGTTGCGCGAGCAGGCGCTCCAGTCGCCTGCCGGCAGGGACGGCCAGGAGATCAAAGTCGACATCTACGACGGCGCCTCCCACGCCTTCTTCGCCGACTACCGCCCGAGCTACCGGCCCGAGCCGGCGGCCAGGCTGTGGGCCGAGATCGTGCCGTTCCTCAGCTGGCACCTGCAGTCGGGCTGAAGCGAGCCCTCGCGCCTGGCCGCCGCGCGTTGTGCATCGCGCGGTTTCCACGCATCTCGCCCGGAGTGATCGCTAGAGCCGGCAGCTCATGAACCGCGAGGTGGGCGCCGATTCGGCCGCTGCATCACATTCAGTACTACCGAACCATTTTCTGTTCACGTCGCGATCGTGGAAGAGGAGCTGCTCACCGCCGCCTTCATAGCAGCGGCTTCCGCTTTCGCACTGCCTGGCGGCCGTGCCACTGAGATAGGTAATGCTCGCGCCAGCGGGGATCGTCGCCATGACGCGCGCATCGCGCGCCCCCCAAGCCTTGGGTAGCGCCAGCTTCTTCCGCACGAGCACTACCGATCCCAGCGTGCTTTCGCTGTATTCGCACGTCGTCCACCAGTTGGCCCCAGGATCGCCACCCTTGGATCTCGCTCGTCGCCGATCGAAGTAGCGAACAAGGCACAGCGGTTTGGCCAGGGGTCCCGCGTGCAATGTCGCCGGTCCCTCAAACGACGACATCGCATCCGCGAAGTAGTCGCTCATCTGGCCCGTCGCCGTGCAGCTCGCCGCCGCGAGCATGCTTTCGCCCTGGATCGCGCGCAACTCCGACCGCATCGCGGCAGACTGACTTCTGGCGTATGAAACGCGCCGTAGTTTTCCGATCGACTCGCTAATCACCTGGGAGCGATCAAGTGAGAAGATCCTCCCCTCTTTCGGGTGGCCTTCGACGAGCGTTCTACCCGGTGCAACGCGCGCGAGAAAAACGCGGTCAGAGCTCTCCCCGATCCAAAGGCCTTCTACCGTGCAGCCGTTCTTCAGCAGAACGGCGGCGGCCTGCGCCGACGGTGCGTTCACGTTGCGGGCGTAGGTCAGCACCGCTCCGAACAACGCGACCGACGCGAACACCGAGATGCCGAGCCAGAAGAACCGGCGCGGATGAAGGCGCCCGATCGCGAAGCAGATCAGTGCCAGCAACAGCGACGCTGCGACGGGAGCGAGGGTCCAGGGATCGACAAGAGCGGCGATCACGATGATCACGGCCGCCGCCAGTGCCCCGCCAAGCACGACAGGGGCCCATTTACGCCGCTTCAAAAGGTCGCTCATACGAGTCGCACTGCAGGCCACGGAGATCGCCCCCAGCGCGACCGCAAGCAGGCCCATCCACAGCAAGGCCTTTTCTTCCCAGGACGCTGCGGTCCGTGTCACGACGAGGCTCAGCTCGAGAGAGACGAGAATGAGCATGGCGGATGCGTTCCCGTAATGGCGCGCACCGAGCGCCGAGGATCTCGCCGCGAACAGCTTGCGAGCAATTGCATCGGCTCGCAAGGCGGTCTCGCGCGCCTCGCCCTGCAGGACCTTGATGCGCGCCTGCAGCTGTTCGAGGGCTTTCTGCGCGTCTTCCACGGCCTGTGCGGCGACCCGCACCGTGGCGTCGGGCTGCGGTGGGGGTTTGGGTGCGGCTTTGGGTGCAGGTTTGCCATGAGCTCCTTCGGCTCGACCGCCCGCGGGCGTCGCGCCTTGCACTTCTTTGCGCAGACGCTTGAGACCTTTCAGTTGGCCGTCTTCGGCTTTCCGTGCTTCCGTCAGGTCGTGTTCGAGTTCAGCGATGCGCGACTTGACAAGGCGCGCCTCCCGCTTGAGGCGACCAATCGGATCGGCTGATCTCGGGCGAGAGAGCACCTGTGAAAGAACCACGCCCTGAAGCAAGTAGACGATCAAGACCGCCAGCAGACCCAGCACCAGATACAGAACAAGCGAGGCCGCGCCGATCACGATCAGCGATGTGGTCGACTGGTCGCCCACTGCCTCGCCGGCGGGGAGACCTGCCGCGTTGAACCGGGCCCACAAGACCGCAGCGCCAAGAACCGAGACGAACCCCGACACCCCTATCGCGCTGACGACCGCCGGAAACGCGGTACGCGCCCACGTGATCAGCTGCTGGCTCAGCCTCGACGGAGCCTCTGGCTTCTGAGGCGGCGTTTCAGTCGAAGCCGTCACAAGCGACATGCCCCCTTCCGGCCGTTGCCATCCACAGATCGAGCCACCCCGAACGGCTCAACGGAAAGTGCGCGCAATGTACCAGTTGTTGGATTGGTTCGGTGATCCGCTTCGCCACGGAGGTCAACCGGCTCAACCGGGTGATCACCTAAGCGCGACCCAGGCGCCCGTCCCTCGGGGCCTTCCTATAGTGCGAGGCGATGACCGGCCGTGCGAGCCGGATGGGCCGAACGGTTAGGAGCGAACGTGGAGCGCAAGTGGTGGACGCTGATCGCCGTGTCGGTGGCGATATTCATGCTGCTGCTCGACATCACCGTGGTGAACGTCGCGCTGCCCGACATCCAGCGCTCGCTGCACTCGAGCTTCCAGGATCTGCAGTGGGTCGTCAACGCCTACTCGCTGACGCTCGCCGCGTTCCTGCTGACGGCGGGCGCGCTCGCCGACCGCTTCGGGCGGCGCATGGTGTTCGTCATCGGCCTCGTCGTCTTCACGCTCTCCTCGGCCGCCTGCGGGCTGGCCGGCTCGCCACTGGCCCTGAACCTCGCGCGCGCAGTGCAGGGCGCCGGCGGCGCGATGATGTTCGCGACCTCGCTCGCGCTGATCGCCGGTGCCTTCCACGGCAGGGAGCGCGGGCTCGCCTTCGGCGTGTACGGCGGCGTGATCGGTGGGGCCGTCGCCGTCGGGCCGATCGTCGGCGGGATCATCACCTCGGGCATCGGCTGGGAATGGATCTTCTTCGTCAACGTGCCGATCGGGATCGCCGCCGTCGCGCTGACGCTGACGCAGGTCGCCGAGTCGCGCGATCCCAACGCGCGCGGCGTCGATTGGCTCGGCCTCGTGACGTTCAGCGGCTCGCTGTTCCTGCTCGTGTTCGCGTTGATCCAGGGCAACGAAAAGGGCTGGGGCTCGGCCCGCATCCTCGGCTTCCTGATCGGCTCGGCCGTGCTGATCGTGCTGTTCGTGATCGTCGAGCGACGCCAAGAGCGCCCGATGCTCGATCTGACGCTGTTTCAGAAGCCGGCGTTCGCCGGCGCGAGCATCGTCGCCTTCGCGATCTCCTCATCGATGTTCTCGATGTTCCTCTACCTCACGCTCTACATCCAGGACGTGCTCGGCTACAGCCCGCTGCAGGCCGGCCTGCGCTTCCTGCCGATCACGCTGCTGTCGTTCTTCGTCGCCCCGCTCTCCGGACGCCTGTCCGTGCGCGTTCCGATTCGCCTGCTGCTCGGCTGCGGGCTGATCCTCGTCGGCATCGGGCTGTTGACGATGACCGCCGTCGACGCGAGCTCGGACTGGACCGTGCTGATCCCCGGCTTCATCCTCGCCGGCGCCGGCATCGGGCTGATCAACCCGCCGCTCGCCTCGACCGCCGTCGGCGTCGTGCACCACTCGCGCAGCGGCATGGCCTCGGGCATCAACAACACCTTCCGCCAGGTCGGCATCGCCACCGGCATCGCCGGGCTCGGGGCGATCTTCCAGCACGACGTCACGCGCGACACGACCGCCGCGCTGGCGAGCGGGCCGGGGCGCGAAGTGCTGCATGCCGCCCACGGCAAACTGACGACGGCGCTCGTCTCCGGCGAAGTCGGGCTCCTCGCACGCTCGCTGCCGCACGCCGCGCGCGAAGCGCTGATGCATTCCTACCGCGTCGGCTTCACCGAAGCCTTCTCGAGCATCCTGATCATCGCCGCCTGCGTCGCGCTCGCCGGCTCGGTGTTCGCCTTCGTGCTCGTGCGCAGCAGCGACTTCGTCGCACCGCACGTCCCCGCCGAGGGCGAGGGTCAGGGCGGCGAGCCCGCGGCGGCCGTCGCCGGCTGAACCGCGCCCGTCGCGTTTCGCGGCCCCGCGCCCTGCGCGAGCCGCCCGCGGCCATCTCTTCAGATCAAAAAAATCAGGACTGCCGGCGCTCGTATCCGGCGCAATCGAGCACCGGGACACGCGGGTATCGGGGATAAGCTGGATCGACGCGCGAGCGGGTGCAAAGCGAGAAGACAGAACCGCGTGTGTTGCGCACCTCCTGCTGGTGAGCGCATGTGTCGCACAGCCCCGCGCGGGCGCCGTCGCGCGGTGGTGGTGGGCTCGGGCGCTCCGACATGGAGCAAGCTTAGGCGCGCAGATCCGCAGCCGGCCACACCCACCCGCCGTCGCCTGCGATAATCGTTGACCGTACAACTATGACCACGTTCTACCGACTGCTCGGATTTCTGCGCCCCTACAAGCGGGGGCTGATCGTCTCGTGGGCGCTTGCGAGCCTCGCGATGGTCGTGACCGTGCTGATCCCCCACTTCACCGGCTCCGCCGTCGAAGCGGTCAGGCACGGCGACCGCCACGCGCGCCATCACGAACTGGCCGCACGCGCGCACGACCGCCACACGCTGCTGATGCTCGCGATCGTGATCGCCGCGATCGTGCTCGTGCGCTGGCTCTTGACCTACATGCGGCGGATGATCGCCGGGCGCGTCTCGCTCGGCATCGAGTTCGACCTGCGCGAGCGCATCTACGGCCACCTGCAGCGTCTCGAGCTCGGCTTCTTCGACCACCAGCAGACCGGCCAGCTGATGTCGCGCGCAACCGTCGATTTGCAGGCCGTGCGCTTCTTTCTCGGCTACGGCCTCGTCTTCATCCTGCAGTCCGCGCTCACGCTCGTGCTCGCCGGCATCGCGATGATCTTGATCAACCCCGAGCTCGGGCTGATCGCGATGGCGCCGACGCCGTTCGTCGTGTGGATCTCACAGCGCTACGGGCGCACCGCGCGTCCTGCCATCCAGGAGGTCCAGCAGCGGATCGGCGAGCTCACGGCCGACGCCGAGGAGAACATCTCGGGCGTACGCGTCGTCAAGTCCTTCGCGCGCGAGCCCCAGCAGCTGCAGCGCTTCCGCCACTCGGTCTCGCGCGTGTTCGACCAGTCGATGATCGCCACACGCCTGGAGGCCAAGTTCAACCCCGCGATCGGCTTCCTGCCACAGCTCGGGCTCGCCGCCGTGCTGCTGATCGGCGGCAACCGCGTGATCCACGCGCACCTCACGCTCGGGCAGTTCACGCAGTTCTACCTCTACCTGAACATGCTGATCGGCCCGATGCGCTCGCTCGGCATGACGCTCGGCCTGGCCCAGCGCGCGACCGCCTCCGGACAGCGGATCTTCCAGGTGCTCGACCGCGACCCGCGGATCCTCGCGCCGGCCGGCGCGCCGCCGCTGCCGCCCGGCAGCGGTCACGTCGAGTTTCGCGACGTCACGCTGCGCTACGACGAGGGCGACGATTTCGGCGCCGTGCACGCCGGCCCGCGCGCGCTCTCGCTCGACAGCGACAGCGATGGCAACCAGCTCGCCGCGCGCGCCACGCGCCCCGTGCTCAGCGACGTCTCGCTCGACATCCCCGCCGGCACGACCGTCGCGCTCGTCGGCGCCACCGGCTCCGGCAAGACGAGCCTCGTCTCGCTGATCTCGCGGCTGTATGACACGAGCAGCGGCACCGTGCTGCTCGACGGCGCCGACGTGCGCAGCGTCGAGCTGTCCTCGCTGCGCCAGGCCGTCGCCGTCGTCTCCGACGACCCCTTCCTGTTCTCCGCCAGCGTCGCCGAGAACATCGCCTACGGGCGACCAGGCGCGAGTCGCGAGGACGTCGAATCCGCCGCGCGCCGCGCGCAGGCCTACGACTTCGTCGCGCGGCTGCCGCATGGTTTCGACACGCGCGTCGGCGAGCGCGGGCTCTCGCTCTCCGGCGGGCAGCGCCAGCGCCTTGCGATCGCGCGCGCGCTGCTCGCCGACCCGCGCGTCTTGATCCTCGACGACGCCACCTCCGCCGTCGACGCCTCGACCGAGCAGAGCATCAAGCTCGCGCTCGACGAGGCGATGGCCGGGCGCACGACGTTCGTGATCGCCCACCGCCTCTCGACGATCTCGCTCGCCGATGAGATCGTCGTGCTCGAGCACGGCCGCGTCGTCGCCCACGGCGACCACGAGCACCTGCTGGGAGCCTCCGAGCTGTACCGCGAGATCGTCGAGAAGGGCCTGCCCGATCAGGTGTTCATGACGCGCAAGCCGCTCGAACGCGAGGTGAGCGGCCTGTGAGCCCGATGGTCGGACGCGGACCCGGCTCGACCTGGACCGGCGAGCGCGCCAGCCGCGGCACGCGCGGGCGCAACCTGCGCGGGCTGCTCGCGCTGATCAAGCCCTACCGCGGCCGCGCCGCGCTGACCGTGCTCGCGCTCGTGCTCGGCACCGCCGCTTCGCTCGCCCCGCCGCTGCTCGCGCGCGCCGCGATCGACGACGGCATCCAGCGCCACGACTTCGGCAACCTCGAGCTCGTCGTCCTCGCCTTCATGGCCGCCGCGCTGCTCGTGTGGCTGATGACCTACGTGCAGACCTACCTCGTCGGCTGGGTCGGCCAGCGCGTGCTCGCCGACCTGCGCATCCGCATCTTCACGCACCTGCAGACGCTGCCCGTCGGCTTCTACGAGAGCCGCCCCGCCGGCGTCTTGATCTCGCGCATCACCAACGACGTCGAGGCGCTCGACTCGCTCGTCACCGACTCCGTCGTGACGCTGTTCCAGGCCGGGCTGACGCTGATCGGCACCGTCGGCATCCTGCTCTACCTCGACGTCAAGCTCGCGCTGATCACCTTCTGCGTGCTGCCGATCGTGCTCGCCGGCTCGCTCTGGTTCCGGATCATCTCCGCCGGCGCCTTCCGCCGCACGCGGGAGACGATCGGCTCGATCACCGGCTACCTGCAGGAGACGCTCTCGGGCATCCGCGTCGTGCGCACCTTCGCCCAGGAGCCCGTGCACGAGCAGCAGTTCGTCGCGCTCAACGAGGACAACCGCGACGCCAACATGACGACCGTCAAGCTCAACGCCGCCTACTTCCCGTCCGTCGAAATGCTCTCCGGGCTGGCCGTCGCCGCGATCGTCCTCTACGGCGGGCTGCAGGCGATCGAAGGGCACATCTCGATCGGCACGATCGTCGCCTTCGTCGCCGCGCTGTCGAACCTGTTCGAACCGATCCAGCAGCTCTCCCAGCTCTACGCCACCTACCAGTCGGGCATGGCCGCGCTGGAGAAGATCTTCCAGCTGCTCGACGAGAAGCCCGACCTGGAGGACCGCGCCGACGCGGTCGAGCTCGGGCGGATCGCCGGCGAGGTCGACTTCGACGACGTCTCCTTCGCCTACAAGAAGCGTCGCGGCGACGACTCGACCGAGCAGGTGCTCGCGCTCGACCACATCAGCCTGCAGATCCCGCCCGGGCAGACCGTCGCGCTCGTCGGCGCGACCGGCGCCGGCAAGTCGACGATGGCCAAGCTGATCGCGCGCTTCTATGACCCGACCTCGGGCGCCGTGCTCGTCGACGGGCACGACCTGCGCGAAGTCGCCTCGAGCTCGTTGCGCTCGCAGATGGGGATCGTGCCGCAGGAGGCCTTCCTCTTCTCCGGCACCGTCGCCGAGAACATCGCCTTCGGGCGCCCCGACGCCGACGCCGATCAGATCCGCGCCGCCGCTGCCGCCGTCGGCGCCGAGGAGTTCATCGCCGAGCTGCCCCACGGCTACGACACCGAAATCGGCGAGCGCGGCACGCAGCTCTCGGCCGGCCAGCGCCAGCTGATCGCCTTCGCCCGCGCGCTGATCGCCGACCCGCGCATCCTCGTGCTCGACGAGGCCACCTCCAACGTCGACCTGCACTCCGAGGCGCGCATCGAGCAGGGCCTACGCCGCCTGCTCGCCGGGCGCACCTCGATCGTGATCGCCCACCGGCTCTCGACGATTCGCCAGGCCGGGCGGATCGTCGTGCTCGAGCACGGCCAGATCGCCGAGCAGGGCACCCACGACGAGCTGATCGCCGCCGAGGGGCGCTACTACGAGCTGTATCGCGACTGGGCCGCGCAGGCGGCGGCTGCCTGAGCCCGTGCGCGGCGTAGGCTGCGACCGGTCGCAGCAGGGGCCCGACAGACAGACCGGTACAGTTTCGTCAGTGGGAGCGAGGACGAGGAGGAAGGGCGCCCGGATCGGATGCCGCGGCGATCGAGCTGGACTGGCCCGCGCCAGGCCGCTGGCTGGTCATTCCCCGACACAGGCCCGAATCGCACGGCGAGGGCTTCGCGGCATCCCCCTGGCGAGCCTGCTCGTAGTGCTGTCGGGGGCGCTCGCGGGCTCCCTCGCGCCCGCCACGGCGCAGGCGACGCCGGCCGAAGGCATCCACAACATCAAGCACGTCGTGATGATCATGCAGGAGAACCGCTCGCAGGACGAGTACTTCGGCACCTATCCCGGCGCGCGCGGGATTCCGGGCGGCGTCTGTGTACCGGACCCGGCCAACGGCGGCTGTATCAAGCCTTATCACGATCCGCACGACGAAAACTCCGGCGGCCCGCATGGAACGAAAGCCTTCGAAGGCGACATCGACGGAGGTCTGATGGACGGCTTCATCGGCGAGGCCGAGACGACCAAGAAATGCCGCGGCAAGACAGATCCCAACTGCACGCCGTGCCCAGTGCAGGGAGAAGCCGAAGCGCGCGCGGCCAAGGCCTCGCAGGGCTGCGACGACGTGATGGGCTACCACGACGCGCGCGAGATCCCCAACTACTGGACCTACGCCAACGACTTCACGCTGCAGGACAACATGTTCGAGTCGGCCTCTGCGTGGAGCCTGACCGAGCATCTGTACATGGTCTCGGCCTGGTCGGCGCGCTGCCCCAACGGAGACACCAACCCGCTCGACTGCAAGAACTCGCTCGCGCCGAAGTCGCCGTCGAAGACGTGGGACGGGCCGAGCGAACCCGGCAGAGCGGCGTACGCCTGGACCGACATCACCTACCTGATGGACAAGGCGGGCGTGAGCTGGCGCTACTACGTCAAGGAAGGCAACGAGCCCGACTGCGAGGACGATGAAGAGCTGAGCTGCGAACAAGTCACGCAGAGCCCTAAGACGCCGGGGATCTGGAACCCGCTCGCGGACTTCACAGACGTTGAAGAAGACGGCAAGCAGCAGAACATCCAGAGCCTCGAGCACTTCTACGAAGCGGCCGACAAGCCCGGCGAATGCGGCCTGCCCAACGTCTCCTGGGTCGTGCCCAACCTCGAAGTCTCAGAACACCCGCCGTCGCTGGTCTCCAAGGGCCAGGCGTACGTGACGAGCTTGATCAACACGATCATGAAGAGCTCGTGCTGGGGCAGCACGGCGATCTTCCTCTCCTGGGACGACGCCGGCGGGTTCTACGACCACGTCGTCCCGCCCAACGTCGACGTCAACGGCTACGGACTGCGTGTGCCCGGTCTCGTGATCAGCCCCTATGCCAAGAGCGGCTACATCGACCACCAGCGCCTCAGCCACGACGCCTATCTGAAGTTCATCGAGGACGACTTCATCGACAGCCAGCGGCTGGACCCGAAAACCGACGGACGACCCGACAAACGCATCGACGTCCGCGAAGAGGCGCCAGGCCTCGGCGACATCGCGAGCGACTTCAACTTCAACCAGTCGCCCAAGCCGCCCGTGCTGCTACCTACGCACCCCGAACCGGGGCCGGCCTCCAATCCGCCTGGGCCACCGCCGCCGACTGTCGTCACGATGCTCGCCCAGCCGGTCGCCCCCACGACGGCGACGCTCAACGCGACGGTCAACCCCAACGGCGAACCGGTCACCGCATGTCGCCTGGAATACGGCAGCGCGCTGCCCTACAGCGCGAGCGCCCCCTGCACGCCGTCGCCGGGCGAAGGCGAAAGCGCCGTCGCCGTCGCCGCGAGCGTCTCCGGGCTGAAACCGTCGAGCACCTACCACTTCCGCGTCTCCGCGACGAACGCCGGCGGCACGGCCGTCGGCCAAGACGAGACCTTCCAGACCGGCGAGAGCCTGCCCGAACGCGGCCGCTGCCTGAGCTCCCCGGGCGCCCAAGGCAGCTACAGCGAGGCGACGTGCACGAAACCGAGCGAACCCCGCAAAGGCGCCTACGAATGGCTGCCCGGCCCCGCCGTGCCCGACTTCACGCTGCAGGGCACCGCGCTCGTGCTCGAAACCGTGCACAAAGCGAAGGTCTCCTGCTCCGGCCTTGCCGGCAGCGGCGAATACACGGGCGCCAAGACCGAAGTGCTGCACATCACGCTGAGCGGCTGCGAACAGCCCGGGCGCGGAACGTGCCAGAACGAAAAGGCCACCACCGGCGAAGTCGCGCTCAGCCCGCTCGAAGGCGAACTTGGCGTGATCGAGGCCGCGGCCGGAGCCAAGCCGCCGACCGTAGGCACGAAGCTCCACGCAGGCGGTGCTCAGACGGTCGTCGGCGAGCTCGAATGCGGCGTCGGCGAGGGCGCTGTCCCGATCGCACTCGAAGGCTCTGTGATCGCCACCCTCACGCCGCTAGACAAGATGTCGCGCACCGTCAAGCTCAAGCTCACCGGCAGCAAGGGCAAGCCGAAACCCACCGCCTTCGAAGGATCCGCCGCCGACCCATTGCTCGCCACGATCGGCGAAGGCAAACCCGAAGCCGCCTCGCTCGCCGTCGCGATCACCTCGACGAGCAAAGAAGCGCTCGAGGTCAAAGCGCTCGGTTAGCCGCAGGACCCGCCGGTAAGATCGCGCTGCCGTGATCGCCGCGCTGCCGTTCACCAGCTCGCACGCCGAATGGATCGGGCTGATCGTCGGCATCATCAGCCTGATCGGGATCGGCGGCGTCGTCTCGATGCTGTTCTGCCATCACCACGGCTGCTTCCGGCGCGGGCGCTTTCGCTACGGGCATTACCGGCTCTGCCACGTGCACCATCCGCACGTGCCCTCCGACGGCAAGATCACCAAGCAGCACATCGACGAGATGGGCGAGCGGCTGGCTGGCGCCAAGCGCTCGGGATAAAGCAGCTCCGGGACAGGGACTCGAACCCCAATCTCCCGGACCAGAACCGGGCGTCACTGCCAATTGGACTATCCCGGAAGGGCGTCTCAGGCGAGAAGGATAGCCAAGGGTAAGGCTAGTTCGCGAGCTCGTGCCCGTTGGGCGCGAAGTAGGCGGTGATCGCTTCCTCGAGCCCCGGGTCGAGCACGAGCAGCACTTCGTCGCCGGCCTCGATCACGGTGTCGGCCTTGGGCACGAAGCCGGTGCCGCCGCGCAGCACGGAGATGATCAGGCTGCCCTCAGGCAGGGCGATCTCGGAGACTGACTGCCCGACGGTGGGCGCGTCCTCGGCGACCTCGAGCTCGATGATCTCCAGGCGCTCCTCTTCGAGCGCGAGCAGGTGCACGAGGCCGTAGCGGGGCACCTCGTGCTCGATCAGGCGCAGGATCAGGTCGGTCGCCGAGACGGCCGGCTGGATCCCGAGGAGGCGAAAGTGATCGTGGTTTCGCGGGTTGTTGACGCGCGCGATGATGCGGTCGCAGAGGTACTTCTCCTTGGCGACCTGGCAGACGAGCATGTTGTCCTCGTCATCGCCGGTGACGGCGATGACGAGGTCGGCGCGCTGGATGCCCGAGCGCTCGAGCACCCACAGCTCGGTCGCGTCGCCGTACTGCGCGGCGTGCTCGAATTCCTCCTCCATCGAGAGGTAGCGCGGGCGTGAGGACTCGATGATCGTGACCTCGTGGCCCTTGCCGATCAGCTCCCGCGCGAGGTTGCGCCCGACCTTGCCGGCGCCGACGATGATCGCGTACATGCGCTAGGCCGGCTCTGGCGCCAGCGCGCGCTCGAACATCTCGATCGCGTGCTTGGTCGGGGAGATCGTATGCAGGCCCTGTTCGCCGTACCAGCTCGCACGGGCGGGGTCCATCACGCGCACGATCACGCGCTCTACGCCGAAGCGGCGCTGGGCGATCTGGGCGATGATCAGGTTGGTGTTGTCGCCGTCGGTGGAGGCTATGAAGACCTCTGCGCGCTCGATGCCCGCTTGGATCAGCGCGTCGATCTCGAGCGCCGTGCCAACGGTGAACTGACCGCCGGCGTCCTCCCAGCTGACGGTCTGCCCGGCGTCGAGACGCTCGTGCGAGAGCGGGTCCTCGTCGAGCACCGAGACTTCATGGCCCGAGGCGAGCGCCGACTTGGCAACGGCCGAGCCCACGCGTCCGGCTCCCACGATCAACACGAACATTCGCCGCAGATTAGTCGATGCAGGGCTTCGCGCAAGCTGCGGCTCCAGCCTCAGGAGCCGGTCTCGGCCGCGCCGGCCTCGGCCAGGCGCGAGCGGCGCTCGGCCAGCGAATCGCCGGCGGCCGGGGCGGTGACGATCACACGGCAGCTCGCCTTGTCGATCACGTACTTGGTCACGTCGCCGACGAAGTTCTCGAGCGGCCCGCCACGGCCGCCCAGACGGGCGCCGCCGCGGATCAGCGAGGGCTCCTCGGCGCCGAGCACGATCGCCTCCACGCCGCGGCGCTTGGCCTCGTCGACGATCGCGTAGCCGGCGCGGCGCGTGCGCACGGTAGCCGTGGCGACCTGCACGCCCGTGTACTCCTCCCCCACCGCCTTCGCGCGCGCGAGCGCTTGGCGCGCGTCCTTGACCTGCGCCTCGGGCAGGCGCGCGTCGAGCGGCAGCGACATCGGGATCACGAAGATCCACACGGCCTCGATCGTCGCCTCGTCGATCGCCGCCTCGTCGGTCTGCTCGCCGGAGACGAGCAGCGCGGCCGTCTGCACGATGTCCTCGTCCAGGCGCGTGCCGAACAGCGGCACGAGGATCGAGCCGTAGTCGCGTTCGCGCGGCGGCTCGGCGCGCAGCACCTCCGGCGCGACCGTCACACGCCGCAAGAGCGACGCCTCGTCAGCGCGGCGATAGATCACGTACATCGCGATGCCGACGGCCATCCAGCCGAGCCCGACGTAGCGGGCCGGGTCGTGCACGACCATCACCGCGAGCCAGCCGAACGCCGAGATCACGGCCCCGAACACGGCCGGCAGCGGCAGGCTGCCGCCACGCCAGGAGACCGACAGCGGGATGCGGTAGCCGCGCGCGCCCTCGGCCTCGGAGTAGCGCAGCTTGACGACCGAGACGTGCGCGATCGTGAACGCCAAGCAGCGCGCCGAAGGCGTAGATGCCGACCAGGAAGTCGAGGTTCTCCGGCACGACCAGGCCGGCGGCGACGATCCCGGCGAGGATGATCAAAACGTACGGCGTCGAGCGCTGCGGGTGCAACCTTCCGAGGCCGCTCGGGATCTGGCGGTTGGTCGATAGCGAGTAGGCCAGGCGCGAGAGCCCGAGCATCGCCGAGTTGGCCGCCGCGACGAGCGTCAGCGCGCCGAGCCCGGCGACGACGTAGCGCAGCGTTTCGGCGAGCCAGTGCGGTTTCATCTGGCCGACGATGCCGACGACGGGATCATCGAGGAAGCGCGTGGCCAGCTCGGTATGGCCATTGTGGACCGGCAGTGCCGTGACCGCGACGAGCGCGATGCCGACGTAGATGACCACGACCGTCGCCGTGCCCGTGCCGACGAGCCGCTTCAACTGGCCTTTGGAGATGCGCACCTCGCCGGCCAGCCCCGCCGCCGACTCGAGGCCGGTGAAGGAGATCGCGGCGACCGTCAGGGCGAAGATCAGATCCGACCAGCTCGGCGCGCTGCCCAGGTGGATCGGGTCGAGCAGCGTGTGCGGGTTGAAGAACAGCACGAGCCCGAGCACGACGATCAGCCCCTGCAGCCCGAGGTCGGCGACGACGATCATCGCAACGCGACGCGAGCGCCGCCAGCCGAAGCCGCGGATGTTGCCTAGCACGACGAGCAGGATGAACACGAGCGCCAGCCCGAGCGCCTCGGCGCTGTGGCCGAGCGGGCTCCAGAACACGCGCAGGTACTGCGTCGCCGAGTAGCACGTGACGGCGATCAGGATCACGTAGTCGAGCAGGATCGCCCAGCCCGCGACGAAGCTGACGAGCTCGTTGTAGGCGTAGCGCGCGAACACGGTCGAGCCGCTGCGCTCCTGGTGAAGCGAAGCTCCCTCGGCGTAGGTCATCGCCGTCAGCGCGAACAGCAGCGCCGAGATCAGGAAGACGACCGGCGTGAGCCCGAGCGCATGCCCGGAGATCACGCCGAGCGAGAAGTAGAGCGCGCTCGCCAGCGGCGTGTAGACGATCGCGAACAGCGTCGGCGAGCCGACACTGCGCCGCGCCGTGGAGAGCGAGCGCGCGGAGATCTGCAGCGCGATCCGCTCGGCCTCGGCGCGGCCGAGCTCGGCCTGCGGCTTCACGCCGGTGGAATCGACGCTATCCGTCGGCTCGCCGCCCGCGCCGCCCGCGCCGCCCTGCCCCTCTGCAGACTCCCCCGCGCCCTCGCCGTCGCTCATCTACGAGGACCCCTCGCGTCCGCCGCTGCGCTTGTTGTACTCGAGCCACAGGCGCGCCACGCCGCCCGCGAGGAACAGCACGCCGAGCAGCAGGCGCGCCGAGAGCACGCCACCGTCACCGGCGATCACCTGACCGATCAGCGCGAGTCCGATCGCGGCCATCAACAGCGACAGCACGAGCGTGCCGGAGCGGTGCACGGTTCGGCCGTTCATCTCATGGTGAGCTTAGGGGTCCGCTGCGATCGGTGGTCATCTTGGCCGGCCATCCAGGCCGGCCTTCTCAAGTGATGATCGGGATGATCAGGATCGCCACGATGTTCGCGACCTTGATCATCGGGTTGATCGCCGGCCCGGCGGTGTCCTTGAACGGATCCCCGACGGTGTCGCCGGTGACCGAAGCCGCATGGGCTTCTGAGCCCTTGCCGCCGAACGCGCCGTCCTCGATCAGCTTCTTCGCGTTGTCCCACGCGCCACCGCCGGCGGTCATCATCACGGCGAAGAAGAAGCCGACGACGATCACGCCGATCAGCAGGCCTCCGAGCGCCTGCTGATCGATCAGCCCGACGATCAGGGTCAGCAGGATCGGCAGCAACGAGGGCAGGATCATCTCGCGCTGGGCGGTCTTCGTGACGATGTCCACGCAGGCTGCGTAGTCGGGCTCTTCGGTGTAGTCCATGATCCCGGGGTGCTCGCGGAACTGGCGGCGCACCTCCTCGACGACGGCGCCGCCGGCGCGGCCGACGGCCTCGATCGAGAGCGAGGCGAACAGGCAGACCATCAGCCCGCCGATCAGCAGGCCGATCAGCACGGGCGGTTCGTTGATGCCGAAGGAGATCGCGTGTCCGACCTTATCTTCGAGTTCCTGCTGGAACCCGGCGAACAGCACGATCGCCGCGAGCACCGCGGAGCCGATCGCGTACCCCTTGGTGACCGCCTTCGTCGTGTTGCCGACCGCGTCCAGGCGATCGGTGACGGTGCGCACCTCCTCCGGCAGGTCAGCCATCTCGGCGATCCCACCGGCGTTGTCGGTGATCGGGCCGAACGCGTCCAGCGCCACGATCAAGCCTGTCAGCGACAGCAAGCCCATGACGGCGATCGCGACGCCGTAGATGCCCTGCACGCCGCCGCCCGCCAGCTTCCACGAGCCGAGGATCCCCAGCACGATCACGATCGCCGGCAGCGCGGTTGCCTGCAGGCCCGAGCCGAAGCCCTGAATGATGTTCGTGGCGTGCCCCGTGATCGACGCTTTGGCGGTCTTCTTGACCGGTGAGAAGCGGGTCGAAGTGTAATATTCGGTGATCCCGAAGAGGAGCGCCGTGACGGCAATTCCGATCAGGGAGCAGAGGTAGAGATGCGACCAACTCGGCGTGTTGACCGCATCGCCGACTTTCGTGAAAGTCAGGTTGCGCATCAGCCAGTAGGTGATCGGCGCGAACGCCGCCGCAGCGAGCAGGCCAGAGACCGCGAGGCCCTGCAGCAGTGCGCGCTCGACGTTGCCTGATTTCGAGCGTACGGCGTAAGTGCCGACGATCGAGGCGATGATTGCCGCGCCGCCGATCACGAGCGGGTACAGCGCCACGCGCGTGGACTCGTGGAAGGTCAGCACGCCGAGCAGGATCACCGCGACGGCCGTCACGGCGTAGGTCTCGAACAGGTCGGCTGCCATGCCGGCGCAATCGCCGACGTTGTCGCCGACGTTGTCGGCGATCGTCGCCGGGTTGCGCGGGTCATCCTCGGGGATGCCCGCCTCGACCTTGCCGACGAGGTCTGCGCCCACATCGGCGGCCTTGGTGAAGATGCCGCCGCCGAGTCGGGCGAACACGGAGATCAGCGAGCCGCCGAAGCCCAGTCCGATCAGCGCGTCGACGGCCGTTTTCGGGCTGTCGTCGAAGATCGAGGTGAGCGCGCCGTAGTAGCCGGCAACGCCGATCAGCGCAAGGCCGACGACGAGCAGGCCCGTAATCGCCCCGCCGCGGAAGGCCACCTGAAGTGCCGGCGTGACGCCGCCACGTGCCGCCTCGGCGACACGGGCGTTCGCACGCACGGAGACGTTCATGCCGATGTAGCCGGTCGCGCCCGACAGCAGGCCGCCGATCGCGAAACCGCCCGCGACGGCGATGTTCTGGATGAAGATGATCGCCACGAACAACACCACGCCGACGACCGCGATCGTCGCGTACTGGCGATTCAGGTAAGCGCGAGCGCCCTGCTGGACGGCCAGCGAGATGCTCTGCATCTTCTCGTTGCCGGGCGAAAGCGCCAGCAGCGAACGGGTGGTCACGAGGCCGTAGACAACCGCGCATGCGGCGCAAACAAGGGCGACGACGACCCCATGGTTCGTCAGAAAGCTGCTCAACTGAAAATCCTCCGCGGTCTGATTGGCGTGCCGCGCGAGGATCGTCGCGCGCACATTTGTCTAGCCGGGCGCTCGATAAAGCGACAGCCCGGTGCAAACGCGCGGGCAGTCTACCGCGTCGGGCGGCGCGATGCCGGGTCGCCACGGATGCGAGCGGCCTGTCAATCCACGTCTACGACGGGCTTCGAGCGCGGCTGCGGAGACTCAGGACGCGCCTGGGCCGTTCAGCGGCCGGGCACCCACAGCCTGCCGCTGGACTCGGCCGGACCCGGGCCGGGCTCGCCCTGATCGCCGGGGGCCGGTCCCTGCCCGGGCTCCTGCCCCGGAGTCGGGCCGCCCGGAGCGCCGGGAGCGCCACCGGAGGAGCCGGGAGCGCCGCCTGCGGGCGGGGCCTGCCCCCCACTCTGTCCGGCCTCGCCGCCGCTGTCGGGGGCTGGCTCTGCGCCACTCGCCTGCACTTCGCGCGCATAGGCCATCTGCAGCTGCGAGAGCGCGTCGCGCAGCGGGCGCACCTCGCTGGGCACGCGTCGCTCGAGGATCTCCAGCAGCGCGCGCACGCCGTCGATCGCGTCGCGTACCTGCTCGAGATCGCGCCCGGAGCCGGGGGGCGCGCCGACCTGCGCCCCGGCTGGCGCCGGCATCAGCCGGTAGCTGCCGACGTTCAGCAGCGAGACGGCGGCCTGCAGGATCATGTCGGTGCTCGTGATGCGCGCAAGCTCGGCTTCGTAGGCGGCGCGCAGCTCCTCTTCGCTGGGCTGCGCTCCGGGGCCGGCCGGGCCGGAGCCGTGGCCGGAGCCGTGGCCGGGGCCGGGTGCGGCGGGCTCGCCCGCGGGTGCGCCGGCGGCCGGGTCCTGCGGTGCGTCGGGATCGGTGCTCACACCGTCACCTCCTGGGAGTAGGTCTGCCGTGTCTCGGCGACGGAGGCCGCGAAGACCTCCTCGCGCGAGGCGCCGGCCTCGATCAGCTGACGCTGGCGCTGGGCGCCGTTGCGCTCGGGGAAGGCGAGCTCGATGCCGAGCTCGCCACGGATCGGCGCGGTCCAGGCGGCGAGCCGCTCGATCGCCTCGCGGGCGGGGTACTGCTCGCCGCCCGAGAGCTCGATCAGCCTGCCGTCAAGGCCAAAGCGGATCGCACGCCACATGTTCTCCTCGATCAGCCGCGGCGCGGGGTCCTCGAAGGGAACGCCCTCATCGATGTCACGCGCGGCCTGCGCGATGCAGGCGGCGATCAGCGAGGCGAGCGCGTCGGACTCCTGCGCGGTGGCCTGCACGTCGCAGATCCGCACCTCGACGGTGCCGAAGCTGAAGTGCGGGCGCACGGACCACCAGACCTGCGTGAACTCGACGATCGACTGCGTGCGCACGAGGAACTCGATGTACTCGCGGTAGGCGGCCCAGCCGCCGAACGCGTCGGGCACGCCGCAGCGCGGAAAGCTCTTGGTGAAACTCTGCGTGCGCGCCGAGTGCAGGCCGCTGTCGCGCCCGTCGAGGTAGGGCGAGTTGGCGGAGATCGCCAGCAGCAACGGCAGCACGGGGCGCAGGCGGTCGCACACGCGGATCGCGCGGTCGAGGTCGCGCATGCCGAGGTGCACGTGCAGGCTGAACGTGTTGTTGCGCCAGGCGACGTACTTCAGGCCGTCCTCGACGCGGCGGTAGTGCTCGGTGTCGATGATCGGCTGCTCGCGATAGTCGGCCCAGGGATGGGTGGCGGTCGCACCGAGGGCGACGCCTTGCGCGTCGGCGAGCGCGAACAGGCGCTTGCGGTGCTCGCGCTGGCGCGAGAGCGCGTGCTGCATGTCCTCGCCGACGCCGGAGATGATCTCGATCTCCGAGGAGATCAGCTCGCCGGTGATGTGCTCGAACAGCAGCGGGTCGGTCTGCGCCGCGACGTCGCGTAGCTGCTCGAAGCGCGGCAGCATCTCGAGCGTGCGCGGATCGAGGATCGAGAACTCCTCCTCGATACCGACGGTGAAGTCGGTGGCCGTGGCAAACGTCTCGGCCGCTCGGTCTAGGTCCAGGCTGGTCATGGCGTTTGGCGTAGGGGTCCGCGTGCGGTGGGCGCTCGGAGCTTCGCCCCCTGAGTGATAGCGCGCGGGGACGGGAGTCGTGTGAAATCGGTCCGGTTAGGTCAGGTAGAAGTACAGCGCGTAGAGCAGATCGACGGCGGGGCTCGAGGTGTGCACGGTCACCTCGGGCGGCACCAACAGCAGCGACTCGGAGTAGTTGAAGATGATCTTCACGCCGGCCTCGACGAGCTCGTCGGCGAGCCCCTGAGCGGCCTGCGTGGGCACGGCGAGCACGCCGACGACGATGTCCTCGTCCTCGACCATCTGGCGCAGCTCGGAGGTGTGGCGAACGACCTGGTTGCCGACGTTCGTGCCGACCTTGCGCTCGTCGACGTCGAAGATCGCGACGACGCGGAAGCCGTGGTCGGCGAAGATGTCGGAGGAGACGATCGCCTTGCCGAGATGCCCGGCGCCGAGCAGCGCGATGTTGTGCTGGCCGGCCGTGCGCAGGATCTTGCGGATCTGCGAGACGAGCGCCTCGACGTTGTAGCCGACGCCGCGCTTGCCGAACTTGCCAAAGCCCGAGAGGTCACGGCGAATCTGCGTGGAGTTGACGTGCGTGTAGTCGGAGAGTTCCTGCGAGGAGATCGTCTCCTTACCCATCTTCTTGGCCTGCGTGAGCACCTGCAGATAGCGCGACAGGCGTGCCGCGACGCCGAGCGAGAGACGCTCGCTGGAGACGCCTGCGGCGTCGACTTGAAGCTCTCGTGGGCGCGTGCTCGTCTCGCCGTAGCTCATGCTCGTGACTCTAGTCGCTTGCGCAGGAGCGCCTCGTCGATGAAGTAGTCGAACAGCTCCTCGCCGTCGAGCGCGATCACGGGGATGCGCTCGAAGTAGGCGCGCTGCAGCGCCTCGTCGTCGTCGATGTCACGCTCGCTCAGGCCGAAGCCAAGCTCGGCCTGCAGCGCAACCAGCGCAGCCATCGCCTCGGCGCAGAGATGGCAGTCGGGCCTCGAGTAGACGGTGATCTCGGGGGTCATCGCCTCAGCGCGCCCGTTCGCCGGTGGCATAGGCGTCGAGGCTGAGGTAGTCGGGATAGTCGAGCCGCGCGCCGTAGCGAGCGGCGCTGGCGATCATGGCGGCGTTGTCGGTGCAGAGCACGCGGGCAGGCACGTGCAAGGTGACGCCGAGCCCGGTAAGACGCTCGCGCAGCGGCCCATTGGCGGCGACGCCACCGCCGACGGCGAGGCGGTCTGATCCGGTGCGCTGCAGCGCCCGCTCGGCGCGCTCGATCAGGCTGTCGACGATGGCGGCTTGATAGGAGGCTGCGAGGTCGGCGGCGCGCGCGCGGGCCTCGTCGTCGCCGAGCTCTCGCAGCTTGTAGAGCAGCGCTGTCTTCAGCCCGGCGAAGGAGAAGTCGAGCCCGTCGGCGAAGGCCTGGCGATGCGCGCCGCGCCCGCCACGCGAGCGCTCGGCGCGAGAGCCTGGAAAGACGAAGGACTCGGGGTCGCCATCGCGCGCGAGACGCTCGAGGGCGGCGCCGCCGGGGTAGCCGAGCCCGAGCATGCGCGCGCCCTTGTCGAAGGCCTCGCCGGCGGCGTCGTCGAGCGTGCGCCCGAGCACGTCGAAACCGTCGTGAGCGTTGACGTGGACGAGCAGCGTGTGCCCGCCGCTGGCGATCAGGCAGACGAAGGGCGGCTCGAATGGGGCCTCACCGGAGCCGGCGGCAGGATCGCCGCCGCCGCGCAGGAAGTTGGCGGCGACGTGACCCTGCAGGTGGTCGACGGGAGCGAACGGCAGCTCGCGCGCGGCGGCGAGCCCCTTGGCGGTGGAGAGACCGACGAGCAGCGCGCCGACGAGGCCGGGGCCCTGCGTGGCGGCGATCAGCTCGAGCTCGTCGAGCCCGACGGAGGCCTCTCCCAGCGCGCGCTGCACGATCGCGTTGACGATCTCGATGTGATGGCGCGAGGCGATCTCGGGCACGACGCCGCCGAAGTCCTCGTGCGCGGTCTGCGAGGAGATCACATTGGCGCGCATGCGACCGTCGGCGTCGATCACGGCGGCGCAGGTGTCGTCGCAGCTGGTCTCGAGCGCGAGGATCATGCGGGTCGGCTGCTCATCGCGAGGCGGGCCTCACACGGGCCCGGGGTTGGGCACGTCTTCGAGCGTGCCCTGCAGCGTGGCGGGCGTACGCCACATCACGAGGGCGTCCTCGCCGTTGTCCTGGTAGTAGCGCCGGCGGGTGCCGGCGGCGCGAAACCCCTCGCGCTCGTAGAGGTGGATGGCGACGGCGTTGGAGCGGCGCACCTCGAGCGTGAAGCGGGCGCTCTGATCGCCGACGCGCGCGTACAGCTCGGCGAGCAGCCGCGAGGCGAGCCCCATGCGCTGGCGGTGCAGGTCGACGGCGACGTTCATCACGTGCCAGACGGTGTCGTAGCGCGAGCAGATCAGGTATCCGGCGAGCCGCTCGGCCTCCGCGCCGCCATTGCCCTCGGCGGACACGCGCTCGCATGCGGCCAGGCAGATGCCGGTCTGCTTGGAGAGCTCGAGCACGAACATGGCGAGCGACCAGGGTGTGGGAAAGACGCGACGCTCGATCGCGAGCACTTCGGGAAGGTCGGGATAGGCGAGCGGGCGGATCTCGATCACGGGGGCGTCGTGGTCGGGATGAAGTTGAGATGAGGATGGCTCGCTCACGCTCGCGATACCCCCACTGCGGGCGGCCGATCGCTGCGCGCGAGCTTGGCATCGGGCGAGCGGCGATAGTCGGGCAGGACCCTGGCGAGCGCATCGGTGCCGGCGGGCGACGACTCGGCCAGGGCCCCGAGCTCGCAGACGGCGGCGCCGTCGAGCAGGTGCAGCGGCGAGTGGGGCTCGGCGATGTC
This sequence comes from uncultured Solirubrobacteraceae bacterium, assembly GCA_963717665.1. Taxonomy (GTDB): domain Bacteria; phylum Actinomycetota; class Thermoleophilia; order Solirubrobacterales; family Solirubrobacteraceae; genus Palsa-744. The sequence goes on along the minus strand of OY970348.1, from coordinate 180,938 downwards.
GACGCCGCCGGCGCGCAGCTCCTCGGCATAGAGCACGGCGCCGTCGCCGACGGCACGCCAGCTCTGCCCGGCAGGAGCGCCGTTGCCTTCGAGCCGCGCGACGATGCCTTCAAGCTCGGCAGGGCGCAGCGCGCGGGGAAGCACGATCTCGGCCTCGCCGGCATACCCGCCGGCAAAGGCCTCGCCGCGACGGGCGTCGATCACGGCGATCGTGGCCGGCGAGCGAGGGCCGGAGCCCAGCGCATCGTGGCCTGCTGACACGTCGCCGGCGTACCCGGCATGCATGGCAGGCAGGGCGAGCGCGTGCAGGCTCGACACGCCGATGAGCTCAGTCGAGAGCGACTGGGCCAGTCCGCGCGCGGTGGCGATCCCGACGCGCAGGCCGGTGAAGCGGCCGGGGCCGACGCCGACGGCGATCCGCTGCACGTCGCTCCAGCTGAGCCCGGTCTGCGCGAGCAGCTCGGCGGCGATCGAGAGTAGGCGCGTGGCGTGCCCCGGGTGCGCATCGGGTGCGGGGTCGTCGCGCATGTGCAGCGTGCTGCCGTCGTCCAGGCGCAGTCCGACGGCGGTGGCCTGCGTGGCGGTGTCGAAGCCGAGCACGATCATTGCTCGGTGACCTCGATCCGGCGGCGGTCCTCGCCGCGATGGGAGAGCGAGACGAGCACGCGCGCGCCGGCGAGCTCGCGCTCGGCGTCGGGCGGCCACTCGACGAAGGCGATCCGCCCCTCGCCGAGGTAGTCGGCGAGCAGGTCGGGGTCCTCGTGCTCGAGCCCGGCGAGGCGATAGAGGTCGAGGTGCGAGACGATCAGGCGCTCGCCGGCGCGATAGCGGTGGCCGATGCTGAAGCTCGGGCTGGTGACGGGATCGCTGACGCCGAGCGCGCGTGCGGCGCCGCGCACGAGCGTCGTCTTGCCGGCGCCGAGCTCGCCGCGCACGAGCACGACGTCGCCGTCTTTCAGGTCCCCGGCCAGCTCGGCTCCGAAGGCTTCGGTCTCGGCGGGGTCGGCGGTGTCGACGATGCGCGCAGCCACGACGAGACTGTAGAGCGAAGCGCACCTGGCCCGTTAAAGCGATCGACCCGCGGGAGAAAGGGTCGCGGGCCGATCGTTACTGCTGGAGGGATGGAGACATGGCCTGTATCGGCGAGGAACCAAACCGACTTTAGGCCTAGGGCTAGAAATCTTCGACATCTCGCAGAAATACCCTCTTTGCAGGGAAAAGCAGCCCAGAAACCCGTCCAGAAAGCGTCCAGAACGCCTGGACGGTCGGCAAATCTGCTCGCGTGTCACCAAGCGGCCGGGCGACTCGAGCCGCCCCCGCTCCAGCTCGAACAGGCTTAGAACAGGCCGAGCTGACTGGGCTCGTCGGGCTGTTCGGCAGAGCCGCCCGCGCCGTTGCCCGCGCTGGCCGCTCGCGCGGCACTCGGCGAGCGTTCGGCCTCGGGCGCCTCGCCGGCCTCGGGCTCGTCGATCTCGGGGATCTGCTCGAGCGACGGCTGCTCTGGCGCGCCGAGCGCAAGCAGATCGGGCAAGCGCATGAAGTCCTCGCGCAGCGTCTCGAGCATGCGCGGCGTGTACAGGGCGGCGGCGGGATGGAAGATCGGGTACAGGCGGACAGCGCGGCGGCCGAGCGTGAGCACCTCGGGCTGGCCGTGCAGGCGCGTGATCCCAGTCGGGTCGCCGCGCAGGAGCTTCGTGGAGAAGTTGCCGAGCGTGCAGATCACGGTCGGCTGGATCAGCTCGACCTTTTGCAGGAGATAGTCGTGGCAGTTGTCGATCTCGAGCGGAAGCGGGTCACGATTCCCAGGGGGTCGGCACATCAGCGTGTTCGCGATGAAGACCTCCGACGCGCTGCAGCCCGATCTCCCCGAGCAGCTTCTCGAGCAGTTTTCCGGCGCGGCCGACGAACGGCACGCCCTGCTCATCCTCCGTAGCCCCTGGTGCCTCGCCGATGAACATCAAGTCAGCGTCGGCGTTACCTGCACCGAACACGACGGTCTTGCGCGTGGCGGCGAGCTCGGGGCAGCGCGTGCAGACCTTGGCCTGGGCGTAGACCTCCTTGAGCAGCTCGCGCCGCTCGGCGGCTCCCAGCTCGCTCGTCGTGGTGGCCATCGGCCGATGGTAATTGCTGCCTGGGAAGCGAGACGAGTCCGGGCAGGCGGGCAAACCCGCAGTTTGCGCAAAGCCGTACGCGCGCCACGGCGCGTGCCGCAAGCGGCCCGGCACCCGCGCTGCGCAATGATCTGGCCGTGTCGTCGAGCCAAGAGATCGCCGTGAGGGCCCCCTTCGCGGGCGTGGTCGTTTCGTTCGCCTACCAGCCGGAGCAGCCGGTCGGGGCGGGCACGGCGCTGCTCGTGCTGGAGGCGATGAAGATGGAGCACGAGGTGCTTGCCGAGACGGGCGGAGTCGTCAGCCGCATCGAGGTGGCGGTGGGCGAGGCGGTCGAGGAGGGACAGACGCTGCTCGTGATGAGCGCAGGCGAGGAGGCGCAGGCCACGAGCGCCACCCGCGCGAGCGAGCCGAGCGCCAACGGCTTCCGCGCCGACCTGGAGGCTGTGCGCGAGCGCCACGCGATCGGGCTCGACGCGGCGCGCCCGGAGGCGGTGGCGCGCCGGCGCAAGCGAGGGCGGCGCACGGCGCGCGAGAACCTGGCGGAACTGGTCGACGAGGGCAGCTACGTCGAGTACGGACCGCTGCTGTTCGCGGCGCAGGAGCAGCGCCGCTCGCGCGAGGAGCTGATCGAGCGCACGCCGGCCGACGGTCTGGTGGCGGGCGTGGGCGAGATCGATGGGCGCCGGTGCGTGGCGATGTCCTACGACTACACGGTGCTGGCGGGCACGCAGGGCATGCGCAACCACGCCAAGAAGGACCGCCTGTTCGAGATCGCGCGAGCGGCGCCGGCTGCCACTGGTGCTGTTCGCCGAGGGCGGCGGCGGGCGACCGGGCGACGTCGACATGCCGATCGTCGCGGGCCTGGACTGCCGCGCGTTCGCGCTGTTCGCCCAGCTCAGCGGCCTCGTGCCGCTCGTCGGCATCGCGTCGGGCTACTGCTTTGCCGGCAACGCGGCGCTGCTCGGCTGCTGCGACGTGGTGATCGCGAGCGAGGACTCGAGCATCGGCATGGGCGGCCCGGCGATGATCGAGGGCGGCGGCCTGGGCGTGTTCGAGCCGGGCGAGGTCGGGCCCGATCGACGTGCAGGACGCAAACGGCGTCGTCGACCTGCGTGTGGCCGACGACGCGCAGGCGGTCGCGGCAGCCAAGCGCTACCTCTCCTACTTCCGCGGACCGACGGCGCCGGGCGAGGCTCCCGACCAGACGCTGCTGCGCGGGCTGATTCCGGAGCAGCGAAAGCGCGTGTACGACGTGCGCACGGTGATCGACGGGCTGTTCGACGAGGGCTCGGTGCTCGAGCTGCGGCGCGGCTTCGGCGCCGGGATGGTCACGGCGCTGGCCCGCGTCGACGGCCGGCCGCTGGGCGTCGTGGCCAACGATCCCGACGCACCTCGGCGGCGCGATCGACGCCGACGCGGCCGACAAGGCGGCCCGCTTCGTCGGCATGTGCGACGCCTTCGGGCTGCCGCTCCTGTTCCTCTGCGACACGCCCGGCTTCATGGTCGGCCCGCCGGCCGAGCGCACGGCGACGGTGCGCCACTTCGCGCGCATGTTCCTCGGCGGCGCCAACCTGAGCGTGCCGTGCGGCACGATCGTGCTGCGCAAGGGCTACGGGCTGGGCGCGCAGGCGATGGCCGGCGGCGGCTTCAAGGCGCCGCTGTTCACGGTCGGCTGGCCGACCTCGGAGTTCGGCGGGATGGGACTGGAGGGCGCCGTGCGCCTGGGCATGCGCCGCGAGCTCGACGTGATCGAGGACCCGGCCGAGCGCGAGCGCGCTGTTCGAGTCGTTCGTGGCCGCCGCCTACGAGCGCGGCCGCGGCCTGAACATGGCCGCCTACGGCGAGATCGACGACGTGATCGACCCGGCCGACTCGCGGCGCTGGATCGCGACGCTGTTCGACGAGAGCCGGCCACAGTGGTGGCAGCGCGAGGGCAAGACTCGCCCGTACGTCGACGCCTGGTAGCTGCTGCCCGCGCGCCGCGCCCTCCGCCGCACCGCGCCCGCACCGGCGGCGAAGCTCGGACCCCTTGCGAGCGACCGGAGCGGCTGTATCATTCATGTCAGGCCGTCACCGGGTACGCCCGGGCCGGACCCGAAGCGAAACCGCACCAAGATCTTTTGTCGCGCCGGTATCCGAGAGGAACTGGACCGAAATCAATGATCACCGTCACCCGACCGTCTGCTTGCGCATGAGGACCGTGCGCGCCGTCGAGGAGCTGCGCTCCGCGCTCGCCCCCGCCCGCCGCGAGGGGCGCACGGTCGGCCTGGTGCCGACGATGGGCGCACTGCACGACGGCCACGTCTCGTTGATCCGCCGCGCGCGTCGCGAGTGCGACGTGGTCGTCGTCTCGCTGTTCGTCAACCCGGCCCAGTTCGATCAGCACTCAGACCTCGAGCGCTACCCGCGCGACGAGCGCCACGATGGCGAGTTGGCCTCGCAGGCGGGTGCTGACATCCTGTTCGCACCGACGGTCGATGAGATGTACCCGGCGGGCTTCGCCACGTCGGTCGAAGTGCTCGGTCTGACGGAGCGCCTCGAGGGCGTCTCGCGCGGCAGCGAGCATTTCCGCGGTGTCAGCACGGTCGTGACGAAGCTGCTCGGTATGACCCAGCCCGATGTCGCGTACTTCGGCCAGAAGGACGCGCAGCAGCTCGTCGTGATCCGCCGGCTCGTGGCCGATCTGAACCTGCCGGTACGCGTACAGGCCTGCCCGACCGTACGCGAGCGCGACGGCTTGGCGATGTCGAGCCGCAATGCCCGCCTGGAGCCGGCCGAGCGCTCACGGGCGGTGGCGCTCTCGGAGGCGCTGCGTGCGGCCGCGCAGCGCACGGCCGAAGGCGAGCGCTCAGCCGAGGGCCTGCTCGACGTGGCCTGCGCGGCAATGCTCGCGCGCGGTGTCCAGCCGGAGTACCTCGAGCTGGTCGACCCCGAGACGCTGCAGCCATGCGAGGAGCTCACGCGCGAGGCGCTGCTGGCAGTGGCTGCCCGCGTCGGTGACACGCGGCTGATCGACAACGCGATCCTGCGCCCGTCGGCCACGTCGAACCACACTGCCCGCAACACCGAAACCCCCCACGAAGAACGACACCCAGGAAAGGCGATCGCCTGATGCAACGCGTAATGCTGAAGTCCAAGATCCACCGGGCGACGATCACCGACTGCGATCTGCACTACGTCGGCTCGATCACGATCGACCCGGACCTGCTCGAGGCAGCCGACATCCTCGAGCACGAGCAGGTGCACGTGCTCGACATCGACAACGGAGCACGCTTCGAGACGTACACGATCGCCGGCCAGCGCGGCTCGGGCGTGATGACGATCAACGGCGCCGCCGCGCGCCTGGTGCAGCGCGGCGACACGATCATCGTCGTCTCCTACGGCACCTACGACGAGGCGGACCTGGAGCGCTACGAGCCGCGCGTGGTGCACGTCGAGGCGCAGACCAACCGGATCATCACCGTCGACGACGCGGTGGCGACCCTGCTCACGCAGAGCGTAAACTGACGTCAGAGAGGAACCCCCACCATGTCAAGCCACCCCGACATCCAAGCCCCCTCCGACCCCGGCCGGTTGCCGATGACGCTGCCGCTGCTGGCAGAGAAGAAGCGCCTGGCCGACCCGATCGTGATGGTCACGGCCTATGACTACCCGAGCGCCCGCTCGGCCGAGTTCGCGGGCGTCGACCTGGTGCTCGTCGGCGACTCGGCGGCGACAACAGTGCTCGGCTACAACGCGACGACGCCGGTCGAGCTCGACGACATGCTCGTGCTGGCACGCGCCGTGCGCCGCGGCCTGCGCACGCCGCTGATGATCGGCGACCTGCCGTTCGGCTCCTACGAGGTCTCCGACGAGCAGGCGATCACGACGGCGATGCGGATGGTCAAGGAGGCGGGCTGCGAGGCGGTCAAGCTCGAGGGCGGAGGCGAGGCCTCGGTCAAGCGTGCCCGGGCGATCGTCAATGCGGGCATCCCGGTGATGGGCCACGTCGGCCTGACGCCGCAGACCTCGACGGCGCTCGGCGGCTGGAAGGCGCAGGGGCGCACGGCCCGCGCGGCGGCGCGGATCGGCGCGGAGGCACAGGCGCTGCAGGAGGCCGGCTGCTTCGCGCTCGTGTTCGAGGCGATCCCAAGCGCCGTGACCGAGCAGCTTATGCCGCTGATCGAGATTCCCGTGATCGGCATCGGTGCGGGAGGAGCGACGGACGGTCAGGTGCTCGTGTTCCACGACCTGCTCGGCATCCGCGACGGTCTGGGGCCGCGCTTCGTCAAGCGCTACGCGAACATCCAGGAGGAGATGAATGCGGGCGTCTCGGCCTACGCCGAGGACGTGCGCACGCGCCGCTACCCCGGCCCGGAGCACACCTACAAGATCGACCCGGCGGAGCTGGCCGAGTTGCAGGCGCAGCTGAGCTGAACGCCGTCGAGCCGCGAGGCGGTGCGCCTCTGGGCTGGGCGGACGTCGCGCCTACGCGGCGCCCGCCCACAGTCGTTTCAGGATGTCGATCCGCTCATCGAACCAGCCGATCAGCTTGAGATCGGAGTCGAGCGAGGCCGGCGGGTCGGAGATAAGCGAGTCCCGCGCGAGCAGGCGCTCCCAATCGACGCGCACATCCCCTTCACGCGGCGTGATCCCGTCGCGGCGCCTGAACACGACACCGGCCTCCTGCATCACGCGGATGAACTCCTGCGCCATCACCCCGTAGGCGATCGTCGTCGGGTGAACGCCGTCGAGTGCGAACAGACCTCCCGCGAGCATCCCGTCTGGGCCAGAGGCGAAGAAGCGCGAGTCCGGCGGCGGTGTCAAGGCCTGCAGCTCGGCGGGCAGCTCATAGGGCGTCCACCACGGCGGCAGCCGCACGTCCGGGTCTTCGAGGTAGCGGCGGCTTGCAACACGGTCGAGCAGGCCGGCGAGATCGAATAGGCGCCAGTCGCGTCCTTCTTCCCGCGCCTGCTTGACCGACGCCACAATCGTTTCGTTGTAGGCATCGATCGCCGAGTCGACCATCCGCGCCTCGTCTGCCGTCAGATGCGGGTCCTCAGCTGGGTCGAAGTCGTCTTCTGAGATCCACGGGCGCGTGTACCAGCGGAAGTAGCGCGAGCCCTTTTCGACCTTGCCGCCGACACCGCGTGCGACCGGCGCGATCGTGACATGCGGCACCGTCGCGACGATCACGTGCCGCGCTCTGACCTCGCGTACGTGTTGCACGACCTGCGCCCACTCCGAGGCAAAGTGCTCGGGGTGCCAGACGTTGTAGCGCGCCTTCTGCTGAAGGTCTTCGTAGCCCTCCCCGCTCCAGTGCACGCTCAAGCTGAGCACGCTCCCCAGCGCATTGTTCGCGCCAAGCGCGACGATCAGCGTCTCGATGCCATTCCCGTTGGGGTCGATGTCGGTGCCATCGCGCGAGAGCGCCGCGGCCGCCTGCAGCGGCGTCATCGGCAAGCCGCCGCTCGTACGTGCCGAGCCGAGCACGCGACCAGCGGAGATACGGTCGGCATTGCGGACCAGCGGCACGACGAGATGGCCGTCGGGCGTGCGCAGGCCTTCGTGGGCGTTGTCCGCATTGCGCGAGAGCGCGTCGCGAAGATCCCAGCCGTAGATGCCGAGGTTGTGGTTGATCGGCCCGCTCGAAGGGATCGCGGAGCCGGCACCGTCCCACCAGTGCTCGGCTTCCGCAAGCCGCTGGCGGAGACGAAAGAGTGCGCCCGGCAGCTCCCACCAGGAGAGCTTGTCGCCAAAGCCACTTTCGAGCTCGCGCACGTGCAGCTCGATGTTGAACGGAATCCCGCCGAAGGCCGGGTAGTGGGGACGACGGAAGTGTTCGTACCAGCCAAGCTCCCAGGCAATGATCGCCGGGTAGGAGAGATCCGTGTTGAAGATCGCGCCGCTCTGAAACCCGTGGGTCAGCGAGTCTCCCACCGTCACGAGCCGGTGTCGCGGGCTTCCGTTCAGATCCGGTTGCACCGGCACGCCAAGATCGGACCGCGTTACGGGCTCACGCGCCGTACGCGTGATCTCGAGCCCATCTGGCTGTGCTTGGCGCTGCTCGCCTTGAAGCATCTCCACCCCCTGGATAGCCCAATTGTTCGAACTTATAGTACTCCCCGGGCTCGTACGAGCGCCGGATTGGGTTTGAGCGCTTCGCTCACGGGTAACCCGCGCCTGGCGCCGCGTCGATCGCGAGCACTGTGAGGGTCAGAAAGGCACAGGCGAACGCCCGTCGCAGTCACGACGGCTGCTCGCGCTGTGCTGGTCCGCGAAGAAAGGAAGCCATGAAGCCGCGCACTTGCCTGCCGTTGTTGCTCGTCTCCTTCGTCCTCGCCATGCTCGGAGGCGTCTCGAGCGCGTCCGCCTGGGCGCCGCAGGAAAGCGCCACGATCCACCCGGGCGTGATGACCTTCACGAACGCCTCCTCGTTCCTGAACGGGGCGTCGCAGTGCACGGGCAACTTCGTCTTCACGGATTCGGCGGGCAACGTCTACCTCGGCCAGGCGGCCCACTGCTCCTCGACCGGCGAAGACACCGAAACTGATGGTTGCTCGACCAAATCGCTGCCGCTCGGCACCTCGATCTACTCGGGTGACCTCGTCAACGGCGGCGTCCAGGACGGCACGCTGATCGGCACGCTGGCCTACAACTCGTGGCTGACGATGCAGAAAAAGAAAGAGAACGACGCGAGCACGTGCGCGTACAACGATCTCGCGCTGATCAAGATCGCGCCCTCGCAGGTCGCGAAAGTCAATCCGACGGTGCCCTTCTGGGGCGGTCCCGAAGGCCTCGCGCCGGGCGCCTCGCCGCAGGGCGAACAGGTCTTCAGCTACGGCAACTCGATCCTTCGCCTCGGCGTCAGCGCGCTCAGTCCGAAGACGGGCGTGAGCCTCGGCGACCAGGAAGAAACGGGCGGCTGGAGCCAACAGCTCTACACGGTCACGCCGGGCATCCCCGGGGACTCGGGCAGCGGCTTCATGGACGCTGCGGGCAACGCACTCGGCGTGCTCTCGACGGTCGAGTTCGCGCCGCTGCCGGCGGCCAACGGCGTCGGCACGCTGGCAAAGGAGCTCGCCTACGCAAACGCGGCGACCGGCCTTGGCCTGAAAGTCGCGCCGGGCACCTCGCCGTTCAACCCGATTCCGGTCAACGGGTCCTAACGCCCGCCGACCTCCCTCTGCAGCGGCCGCTCGTCGGCGGGATTGGCTCCCGCTAGACGAGCGGCTCGCCGTAGCGCTCGGCGAAGGCGAACTCCTCGACCGGCTTTCGCGCGAGCTGCTTCGGCCACGGATCGGCCCGGTGGCCGGTGCCGATGTGAGCGGCGAGCGCGACATCGTCGGGCATCTGCAACAACCGCTTGACCTCGGCCTCGGCGGGCACGAGCAGCGTTGTCAGCGCGGCCCCGAGCTGCTCGCCGCGCAGCGCGAGCAGCAGGTTCTGCACGAACGGATAGATCGAGGCGCCACCGACGATGCTCTCGCGCGGCAGCTCGGAGTCGGTCACGACAAGGTCGTCGAGCCGCACGAAGACGAGCAGGTGCACGGGCACCTCGTCCAGCTTTTGTGCATAGCCGTCGGCGCGCTGGATCATGCGCACGCGGGTGGCGTCGAAGTCATCGGGCGAGCTGAGCATCTGCGCGCCTCCGGTCTCCTCCATGTACCTGCGCCAGTGCGGCAGGTAGAGATCGCGAATCGCGCGACGGCGCTCGGGGTCGCGCACGACGACGATACGCCAGCCCTGCCGGTTGCCACCGCTCGGCGCGAAGCGGGCACTGTCGAGCGCGCGGCGCAGCGTCTCCGATGAAACCGGCTCATCGGTGAAGCGCCGGCTCGTCGGCGCGCAACGCATCGCCTCGTGCAGGTCCATCGCTGACACTGACGCCAGCCTAGCCGTACTCAACGCGCTTGATCACGCGCGCCGGCATCCCGGCGGCGATCGAGAACGGCTCGACGTCGCGTGTGACGACGCTGTTGGCGCCGATCACGCAACGCTCGCCGATGCTGACGCCGCTCGTCACGACCACATTGGCGCCGAGCCAGCAGTTGTCACCGATCCGCGTCGGACCCTTGCTCTGAAAGCCCTGCCAGGTGATCGGCTTCTCGGGATCGTCGAAGCGGTGGTTGGCGTCGGAGACGAAGCAGCCGTTGGCGAGCATGCAGTGCTCGCCGATCTCGACGAGCTGCTCGGAGGCGACCATCACGCCCTGGTTGAGGAAGCTGCCTCTGCCGATGCGCACGCGCGCCTCGCCGGGGGCCGTGATCCACACGCCCGGCTCGAACAGCACTTCCGGGCCCACCTCCAAGCGCCCCTCGCGCATTGCCTCGAGCACGTTGCCGTGCAACGGCCAGCGGGCGAACGCGCCCCGGCGCATCAGTTCCCAATGGATCCGCGCGCGGTTCCACGGCAGCGAGTTGCGCTCATACCAGCGCCACTTCTGTGCCCACAAACGGGCCTGCGCCGCGAGCCCGCGCTGCTGACTCAAGCGGCGACCTTGGCCGCGCGCTTGCGCCCGGGGGCTTTGCCGTTATCTCGCCCCGCACCGCGCGAGACGACCGGCGTCAAGAGCTCGGCGAGGAATTGTCCCGTGTGCGAGCCCGGCTCGGCGGCGACCTCCTCGGGCGTGCCGGCGGCGATCGCCATGCCGCCCTCCTCCCCGCCCTCGGGGCCCATGTCGATCAGCCGGTCGGCCGACTTGATCACGTCGAGGTTGTGCTCGATCACGACGACGCTGTTGCCGGCGTCGACGAGCCGCTGCAGCACCTCCAGCAGCCGCTGCACGTCGGCGAAGTGCAGCCCGGTCGTCGGCTCGTCGAGGATGTACAGCGTGCGGCCAGTGGCGACCTTCGAGAGCTCGGTCGCGAGCTTCACGCGCTGCGCCTCACCGCCTGACAGCGTCGTCGCCGGCTGCCCGAGGCGCACGTAGCTCGAGTCCGACCGCGTTCAGCGTCTCCAGGCGGCGGCGGACCTTCGGGATGTGCTCGAAGAACTGCAGCGCCTCCTCGATCGGCATGTTCAGCACGTCGGCGATGCTCTTGCCCTTGAAGCGGATTTCGAGTGTCTCGCGGTTGTAGCGCTTGCCGTGGCACTGCTCGCACGGCACGTACACGTCAGGCAGGAAGTGCATCTCGATCTTGATCTGCCCATCGCCACGGCAGACCTCGCAGCGCCCGCCCTTCACGTTGAAGCTGAAGCGCCCCGGCTTGTAGCCGCGCGCACGGGCCTCCTGAGTCTTCGAGAAGAGGTCGCGAATCACGTCGAACAGGCCTGTGTAGGTGGCCGGGTTCGAGCGCGGCGTGCGCCCGATCGGCGACTGGTCGACGGCGATGATCTTGTCGAGCTGGTCGAGCCCGTGGATCGCGCGGTGCGCCCCCGGCCGCTGGCGCGCACGGTGCAGGCGATTGGCGACGGCCTTGTAGAGCACTTCGTTGACGAGCGTCGACTTGCCCGAGCCCGACACGCCGGTCACGCACGTCAGCACGCCGAGCGGCACGTGCACGTCGATCTCCCTGAGGTTGTGTTCTGCGGCGCCGAGGATCTCGATGTAGCCGCTCGGCGTGCGCCGCCGCGCGGGCACGTCGATCGTGCGCGTGCCCGCGAGGAACTGACCGGTCAGCGAGCCCTTTACGCGCTGGACCTGCGCGGCTGTGCCCTGCGCGACGATCTCACCGCCGTGCTCGCCCGCGCCCGGGCCGAGGTCGACGAGGTGGTCGGCCGAACGCATCGTCTGCTCGTCGTGCTCGACGACGATCACCGTATTGCCGAGATCGCGTAGGCGCTCGAGTGTGGCGATCAGCTTCGAGTTGTCCCGCTGGTGCAGGCCGATCGAGGGCTCGTCGAGGATGTAGAGGACGCCGACCAGCGAGGAGCCGATCTGCGTGGCCAGGCGGATCCGCTGCGCCTCGCCGCCTGACAGCGTTGCCGCGGCGCGGTCCATCGAGAGGTAGCCGATGCCGACGTTCTCGAGGAACTGCAGACGCTCTGAGATCTCGCGCAGGATCAGCCGCGCCACGTGGCGATCGGTCTCCGACAGCTCGACCTCCTCCAGCCACTCCAGCGCGCGGCGCGCGGAGAGCGCGCAGAAGTCCTCGATCCGCGTGCCACCCACGAGCACTGCGCGCGACTCGGCGCGCAGCCGTGCGCCGCTGCACACCGGGCAGGCGCGCAGCGACATGAACTCCTCGATCTTCTCGCGCGTCCACTCCGAGTCGGTCTCGCGGTAGCGACGCTCGAGGTTCTTCACGATCCCCTCGAAGCGTGTCGCATACGAGCGCCGCCGCCCATAGCGGTTGCGGTAGGTGACCTGCAGCGGATCGCCGTTGGTGCCGTGCAGGAACAGGTCTTTGTGCTCGTCTGACAGCTCCTCCCACGGCGCCTCCAGATCGACGCGGTAGCGATCGGCGATCGCCTCGGTCACCTGCTCGTAGTAGTTGGAGCTGCTGTTCGCCCACGGCGCGAGCGCCCCTTCGCCGATCGACAGCGACGGATCGGGCACGACCAAGTCGGGGTCGATCTCCATCTGCGAGCCCAGGCCGGTACAGCGGTCGCACGCGCCGTGCGGCGAGTTGAACGAGAAGATCCGCGGCTCGAGCTCGACCAGCGACGGGCCGTGCTCAGGACAAGCGAAGCGCTCGGAGAACGTGAAGATCGTCCCCGGCTCGGGAACCTCGCCGGGAACTATCTGCGCCGCCGCCGCACGTGGGCCCTTGGCGCCCTTGGCGCCCTTGGCCTGCTCCCCCTCCGCCGGCCCACTGTCTGCCGAATCTGAGGAGCGGCCGACGATCTCGAGCTCCACCAGCCCTTCGGCGCGGGCGACGGCCGTCTCGATCGAGTCGGCCAGGCGCTTGCGCACGTCGTGGCGCATCGCGAGGCGGTCGACGACGACCGAGATGTCGTGCTTGTAGCGCTTGTCGAGCACGATCGACTCCTCGAGCATGCGCACGCGGTCGTCGATCTTCACGCGAGCGAAGCCTTCGTTGCGCAACTCCTCCAGCAGCTTGCCGTACTCGCCCTTGCGCCCGCGCACGACCGGTGCCAGCACCATGAAGCGCGTGCCGTCGGCCAGCTCCATCGCCTGGTCGATGATCTGCTCGGCCGACTGTCCCACGATCGGGCGCCCGCAGATCGGGCAGTGCGGCTTGCCCACGCGCGACCACAGCAGGCGCAGGTAGTCGTAGATCTCCGTGACCGTCCCGACCGTCGAGCGCGGGTTGCGCGAGGTCGTCTTCTGATCGATCGAGATCGCCGGCGAGAGACCCTCGATCGAGTCCACGTCGGGCTTGTCCATCTGGCCGAGGAACTGGCGCGCGTAGGCCGACAGCGACTCCACGTAGCGTCGCTGCCCCTCGGCGTAGATCGTGTCGAACGCCAGCGAGCTCTTGCCCGAGCCGGACAGCCCCGTGATCACGACCAGCGCGTCGCGCGGCAGCGACAGGGAGATGTCCTTGAGGTTGTGCTCGCGCGCCCCCGAGACGACTATCTGGTTGCCGGCCGGCATCAGATCATTCTATGACGTCGAACAGACGTTCGTATCGGCGTCCTGCCGCGAAATCCGCAAATTCCGGCAGTCGCGCAGCGCTCTCACTGCTTTCACGTGCCCGGCCCGGCGACGAGCTAACCCTCGATCGCGGCGAAGACCTCGTCGATCAGCTTGCCGCGATCGGTCAGCGTGAAGTTCTCGGCCAGATAGCGCTCGGTGTCCTCGCGCGAGTCGCCGTTGAGCGCCATGTTCAGCGCGACCAGCCGCGCGCTGTCGAGATCGCTGCTGTCAGGCTCGGCTGGAATCGAGCCGGTGGTCGAGCTGCCGGCGATCCGCTGCCGCGGCGGGGGCGCCTCGGGGTCAACGTGCGCCTCGGGCTCTGCGCTCTCGGACGGTGACAACTGCGGCGGGCTCGTCCGTGCGTGCCTGACCGCCGGCGCGGCCGCGCCGGAGGCGGGCGGTGATGGGATAGGCGATGGCGCGCTCGCAGCGGGTGCAGGCGACCTGGGGGATGGTGGCGCGGGGACGATCGGCTGTGACTGTGCTCCGCCGGCCACGGCGTTCGTGAGCGGTTGCCCGGCCGCCGCGTCGTAAAGCTCGCCCATGTTCGTCTCGACCGCCGCGAGGTCTGCGGCGAGGCGGTTGGCGCCACCGCGCAGGCTCTCGACGAGCGCCGAGACCTCGCTGTCCATCGCGCCGACGCGCTCGAGCAGCGCCGCCGTCGCCTGCGAGACCGCCGCCACGTGGGCACGCGCGCGTTCGATCGCCTCAGCGCGCGTCTGCGCCGCATCGCGGTCGGCGTCCTCGCGCGTCGTGCGTGCGCTCTCGCGGGCCTGCTGCTCGATGTCCGCCGCAGCCGCCTCGGTGGCGGCGAGGATGCTCTGCACCTGGCTACCGGCCGTCGTCGCGAGCGAAGGCTCGGAGGCGCCGTCGGCGCGCTCGCGCTGCAGCTGCTCGAGCTCGCTCGCCAGCGCGCGCAGGTGCGCGTCCACCGCGGCCGGCTCATAGCCTCGCCTGGAGATCGGGAAGTCACGCCGCTCGATCGCCTGCCGGTCGATGTCCACGGCGGCCATCCTAGGCGATGTCGCCGCCGGCGGCCTCGCGTGCGGCGAGCTCGCCGGCATCGTCCTCGGGTGCGATCGCGCCGTTTCCGCCTGGGCCCTCGGCGGCATGCATCTCGCGCAGGTCGCGACGCAGCTCGCGCAGCTCGTCGCGCAGCTGCGCGGCGTACTCGAAGCGCAGCTCCTCGGCCGCCGCGATCATCTCCTCCTCGAGCTCGACGATCGTCCGCTCGAGCTCGTGCTGGCGGCATCGTCCTCGGCCGGCCGCGCTTGCGCCGTGCGCCGTCTGCGCCCCTTCGGCACCTTCGACTCGGCCTGCAGGAACTCGGCGATGTCGGAGATGCCCTTGACGATCGTCGCCGGCGTGATCCCGTGCTCCTCGTTGTAGGCGAGCTGGATCGCGCGGCGGCGGTCGGTCTCGGCGATCGCCGCTCGCATCGCCGCGGTCTCCTTGTCGGCGTACATCAGCACCGTGCCGTCGACGTTGCGCGCCGCGCGGCCGATCGTCTGGATCAGCGAGGTCTCACCGCGCAGGAAGCCCTCCTTGTCGGCGTCGAGGATCGCCGACCAGCGAGACCTCCGGCAGGTCGAGCCCCTCGCGCAGCAGGTTCACGCCGACGAGCACGTCGTACTCGCCCAGGCGCAGGTCGCGGATGATCTGGATCCGCTCGAGCGTGTCGATCTCGGAGTGCAGGTAGCGCGACCTTGAAGCCCATCTCGAGCAGGTAGCTCGGTGAGGTCCTCGGACATCTTCTTCGTCAGCGTCGTCACCAGCATGCGCTCGTCGCGGTCGACGCGCCTGCGGATCTCGTTCATCAGGTCGTCGATCTGGTTCTTCGTCTCGCGCACCTCGACGCGCGGGTCGACGATCCCGGTCGGGCGCACGATCTGCTCGACGATCCGCGTCGAGTGCGTGCGCTCGTACTCGCCCGGCGTCGCCGAGACGAACACGCATCTGCGGCGTGATCGAGAGGAACTCGTCGAACGTCTGCGGGCGGTTGTCGAGCGCGCTCGGCAGGCGGAAGCCGTAGTCGACGAGCGTCTGCTTGCGCGAGCGGTCGCCCTCGTACATGCCGCCGATCTGCGGCACCGTCTGGTGGGACTCGTCGAGGAAGCAGACGAAGTCGTCGGGGAAGTAGTCGATCAGGCAGTACGGGCCGCTCGCCCGGCGCTGCGGCCGTCGAGGATCCGCGAGTAGTTCTCGATCCCGGAGCAGAAGCCCATCTCGCGCAGCATCTCCATGTCGTACTGCGTGCGCTGGCGCAGGCGGTGGGACTCGAGCAGCTTGCCCTCGGCCTCGAGCTCGCTCGCAGCGCTCGTTCAGCTCGCGGCCGATCTCGGCGACGCGCGCCTCGATCGTGCCCTCCTTGACGTTGTAGTGCGTCGCCGGCCAGATCGCGACGTGCTCGAGGTCGTCCTCGATCAGCTCGCCGGTCAGCGGGTCGAAGTGCTGCAGGCGCTCGACCTCGTCGCCGAACAGCGTCGCGCGGTAGGCCGTCTCGGCGTAGGCCGGGAAGACCTCGAGCGTCTCGCCGCGCACGCGGAAGCGTCCCGCGCGCGAGCACCGTGTCGTTGCGCGTGTACTGGATCGAGACGAGCTTGCGCAGCAGCTCGTCGCGGTCGATCTCCTCGCCGCGCCTGAGGATCTGCATGTTCGGTCGTACGTCTCCGGCGAGCCGAGGCCGTAGATGCAGGAGACCGAGGCGACGACGATCACGTCGCGGCGCGCGAACAGCGCCGCGGTCGCGGCGTGGCGCAGCCGGTCGATCTCCTGGTTGATCGCCGAGTCCTTCTCGATGTAGAGGTCCCGGCTCGGGACGTACGCCTCGGGCTGGTAGTAGTCGTAGTAGGAGACGAAGTACTCGACCGCGTTGTCCGGGAAGAACGTGCGGAACTCGTTGCACAGCTGCGCGGCGAGCGTCTTGTTGTGGGCGATCACGAGCGTCGGGCGCTGCACGGCCTCGATCGTCGCCGCCATCGTCATCGTCTTGCCCGTGCCGGTCGCGCCGAGCAGCGTCTGGAAGCGCTCGCCCGCGTCGATCCCTTCGGACAGTCCGGCGATCGCCTTCGGCTGGTCGGCGGTCGGCGTGAAGGCGGAGTCGAGCTTGAAGTCGGGCATCGCTTCTACCGTAGCGAGCGCTTCAAGTCCCCCGCGCGCTTACTGCAGCCCGAGCTGGCGCGGATAGGCCGAACGGTAGTCCTGCTGCGCGCTGAGCACGCGTTCGACGTACGCGCGCGTCTCGGGGAACGGGATCGCCGCGACCGTCAGGTGCCCTCCGTCGGCCCGCGCGCGAGCGACCCAGCGATCGACGTTCGCCAGCCCCGCGTTGTAGGCGGCCACCGCGAGCATCTCGTTGCCGTCGTAGTGGTCGAGCAGGTAGCGCAGGTAGTAGCTGCCGTAGGCGATGTTGATGCTCGGCGTCGCCAGGTCGCTCTCGGTGAAGCGGGTGCCGCCCGAGCGGTGCGCGATGAAGTAGGCCGTGTCGGGAGGATCTGCATCAGGCCCTCGCGCGCCGGCCGAGGACTGCTGCGGGTCGCGGAACTTCGACTCCGCGTAGATCACGGCCGCGATCAGCGCCGGGTCGAGGTGCTTCTCGGCCGCCTGCTGGCGGATCATGTCCTCGGCGTTCGCAGCGGCAGCGCCGAGCTCGCTGACCGCGTGGTTGACCATCCGAGGCGATCAGCGATCGCAATCAGCGCGACGACGCCGAGTGCCACGAGCGCGCCGAGCGCTCGACGGCTGGCCGCACGGGCGCGCCGGGCGGCGCGGCCCCGCTTGGCGCGCGCGACCTCGACGGACCTCGATCGCCGTCTGGCGAGCTCATCGCCCTCAGCTTGTCAAGAACGGCCGACAACTCCTGCTCGAGCTCCTCGGCGTGCCGTCGTTGCGCACGACGAACGTCGCGCGCTGCGCCTTCTCCTCCTGCGAGAGCTGGCGCGCGGTCCGCTCGTCGACCGCGGCGTGGCCGCGCGCCGCAGCGCGCTCGCGCGCGCAGCTCCTCGTCGGCGACGACCGCGATCGTCGCGTCGTAGATCGCCTCCATGCCCGGCCTCGAACAGCAGCGGCACCTCGACCACCGCCGCCGCGCGGCGGCGGCTCCGGGGCTGCGTCGCGCGCCTCGCCGCGCCACGCGGCGACGCGCGCGCCGACGAGCGGCCACAGCAGCGCCCTCGAGCCAGGCGCGCTCCTCGGGCGTGGCGAACGCGTGCGCGGCGACGGCCGCGCGGTCGATCGACGCCGCCCGGCGCGACCTCCGGCGCCCCAGCGCTCGACGACCGCGTCGCGCACCTCGTCGCCGGCGTACAGCTCGTGCACGACGGCGTCGGTCGAGAGCGTCGCCGCGCCGAGCCGCTCGAGCGCGGCGAGCGCCGTCGACTTGCCGGCGCCGATGCCGCCGGTCAGTCCGACGAAGGGGACCACGTGCTTCGTCGCCGCGTCGCCGTCCGGCGCGCGCGTCAGTCCTGCGCGGGCTCGGCCGCCGGCTCGGCGTCCGGCGCCGTCTCCGTGTCAGCCGGAGCTTGCGCTGCGGCCTCGTCGGGCGCGGAGGCCTGCGGCTGCTCCTCGGCCGGCTCCGCCACGGCGCTCTCGGCGCTCGCCGAGACATCCGCCTCAGGGGCAGCCTGCGGCTCCTCCGCAGCCGGCTCGGCCTCCGCCGGCGCGGCAGCCTCCTCGGCGGCGGGTCCCTCTGCGACCTCGACCTCGGCCACCGGCGCTTCCGCAGCCTCATCCGCCGGCGCCTCTGCAGCCTCAGCGGCCGGTGCCTCTACAGCCTCGGCGGCCGGGGCCTCTGCGACCTCGGCGCTCGGAGCCTCTGCGGCAGCCTCGGCGCTGGGCTCCTCCTCGGAGGCGTCCTCGCCGGCTGCGGGCGGCTGCGCCTGCGGCTCGCCAGGACGCGCACCGGCAGGATCTGGCCCTCGACGCGCTTGACCGACAGCGACAGGCGGCGGCGCTCGGAGTCGATCTCGAGGATCTTGACCCTGATCTCGTCGCCCGGCTGGACGATCTCGCGCGGGTTCTCGACGTGGTGCTGGGCGAGCTCGGAGATGTGCACGAGGCCCTCGACGCCGTCGAGGATCTCGACGAACGCGCCGAACGTGACGACCTTCGTGACCTTGCCCTCGAGCTCGTCGCCGACGTTGTAGGTGTCGACGACCGCTGCCACGGGTCCTCCTGGGTCTGCTTGAGACCCAGCGAGATGCGCTGGCGGTCGCGGTCGATGTCGAGCACCTTGACCTTGACCGTGTCGCCGATCGTGAGGATCTCGGACGGGTGGTTGACGTGCGACCACGAAAGCTCGGAGATGTGGATCAGGCCGTCGATCCCGTCGAGGTCGACGAACGCGCCGAAGTCGACGATGTTCGAGATCTGGCCCTCGACGACGAGGCCCGGCTGCAGGCGGTCGAGGATCTGCTGGCGGTCCTCCTTGCGCTCCTCCTCGAGCACCGCGCGGCGCGAGAGCACGACGTTGTTGCGCGAGCGGTTGAGCTCGATCACCTTGCACTCGATCTTCGTGCCCATGTACTCGTCGAGGTTCGGCACGCGGCGGATGTCGACGAGCGAGGCGGGCAGGAAGCCGCGCACGCCGAGGTCGATGATCAGGCCGCCCTTGACGACCTCGATCACGGTGCCCTCGACCGGCTCGCCCGACTCGGCGGCCGCTTCGATGCGGCGCCAGGCCTTCTCGAAGCGCGCGCGCTTCTTCGACATGATCAGGCGACCGTCCTGGTCCTCCTTGGTGAGGACGAGCGCGTCGACCTCCTCGCCGAGCTGCGACCTCGTCCTTCGGGTCGACCGACTTGCGGATCGACAGCTCGTTGGCGGGGATGACGCCCTCGGACTTGTAGCCGATGTCGACGAGGACCTCGTCCTTGTCGATCCGGACGACGTTGCCGGTGACGACCTCGCCCTCCTCGAACGTGCGGAACGTCGCGTCGTAGTTGGGGACGATCTGCGCCGTCGATCTCGAGCAGGAGGCCGTTGGACCCCTCGACGACTCGGGCTTGAGGATTCGTCGCATCACCGTTTGCACCGGCGAAGCCTAGCGCAGCCACAGAGCAGTCGTCCGGTATCATTGCCGCCGCAGATGCCTGTTACGAGCGACGAAGCGGGGCGCGGAGCGCACACCGCTGGAGCGCGACTGCGACGTCCTGGTCTGCGGCGCGAGCTTCGCCGGGCTGGCGATCGCCCGCGAGCTGGCGGGCGCAGGCGCGCGCGTGCTGGTGATCGATCGCTACGAGATCGGCGAGCGCCAGACCTCGGCCTGCGCGATGCCGACGCGCTGGCTGAACGCGATGGAGCTGCAGGACTCCCACCGCCAGACCTTCGACGAGCTGGTCGTGCACACGCCGTTTCACACCTCGCGCTGGTCGCTGCCGTGGTCGTTCTCGACGTTCGACTACCGCGAGCTGTGCGCGCTGCTGTGGGCGCAGGCCGACGACGGCGAGCTCGAGTTCGAGACCGCGACGGTCACCGGCCGCGACAGGCGACACGGTCCACACCGACCGCGGCGACGCTGCGCGCGCCGCTGATCGTCGACGGCGCTCGGCTGGCGCCGCGTGCTCTCCAACGCGGC
Organism: uncultured Solirubrobacteraceae bacterium; assembly: GCA_963717665.1. GTDB lineage: Bacteria > Actinomycetota > Thermoleophilia > Solirubrobacterales > Solirubrobacteraceae > Palsa-744. Next base: position 160,729 of record OY970348.1, on the reverse strand, counting down.
GCGACGATCCAGCCGCCCGACGCGCGCGCTCTCGCGCGGCCTCGAGGTGCACCCGCACGGCGACGGGCAGGAGCTGGAGCTGTGGATCGACCGCGCTACGTGCGCGCCGGCTACTCGCTGGAGCTTCCCCGCCGACGACGAGCTGCGCGTCGGCGTCGGCTCCTTCGACCCTCGCACCACGTCAAGGAGCCGACCGTCAAGCTCGCGCAGCGACCTCGGCCTGCCCGCCGAGCGCTACCAGGGCAACTGGATCCCCCACAAGCTGCGCGCGGCCGTCGAGGACGGCGTGTTCTTCGTCGGCGACTCGGCCGGGCACTGCCTCCCGCTGACCGCCGAGGGCATCCGCACGGCGCTGTACTTCGGCCTCGCCTGCGGACGCGAGCTGCGCGCAGTCGTCGAGGGCCGCCAGCACGCGCGAGCAGGCGCTGCAGCGCTACGGCGCGTTCTCCGCCGCGCACACGCGCAAGTTCGCCTGGCTGCTGCGCGTGCAGCAGGCCGTCGGGCAGATCACGCCGAGCCGCTCGCTGACCGCCGTCGTGCGCTGCTTCGAGAACCGTAAGCTGTGCGGCTGGGTGTTCGATCGCTACCTCGACATCGCGCCGCCCAACTTCGTCGCCGACGGGCCGCGCGCACTGACGCGCTCGCGACTGACGGCGCTCTCGGCCAACGCGCCGGCCTCGGTCTAGTCCTCCCAGGGCCCCGGCGTTATCTCCAGGAAGCACATGTCGACGCGCAGCAGATCCATCGTGCGCTCGAACAGCCGGCGGCCGAGGCCATAGCGCGCGACCAGCGCGCGCTCGGCGAGGAGCTCCTCCGCCGGCGCGAGCGTCCTCGCGCGCGCCTCGAACGGAGTGCCGAGCGGCTCGCCGCGCACCGTGCACGGCGCTACAAGCAAGCGCGAGTCGTTGCGCAGCCGCTTGAGCTTGCCCGCGTCGCGCTCGCTGCGCACATACAGGCGCCCGTCGCCGGGCGCCGCCCAGACGGGCGTCGGCACCGGCGTCCCGTCGCGGCGATAGGTCACGAGCAGCGCGCGCTTGTGGCGCGCGACATCCTCGACCGAGCCGGTACGCGGCGCATCGACGATCTCGCGTGCACCGCGCGGTGCCGTTCGCGCCGCCATGCGCGCACTGAACAGAGCGCCCGGCAAACGGCGGCGCGCGACCGGATGGGCGCTCGGTCGAGCGGGGCCTGAGGGCTTCGATGCGGCGTCTGTCGGCTGCGATCTCATCGATGGGGTCTCCTTTGCGCGAATCCAGGCTTCGGCGATCGCGGCATCAGAGCTTCTCGAGCACGCCGGCGAGCCGCCGCACGCCCTCCGCGATCGCCGGCTCGGACAGGTTGGCGTAGCCCATCACGAGCGCCTCCACCCCGCCCCGTGGGTCGATCCGGTGCAGGTTCAGCGGGTAGATGCCGAGCGACTGCGCGGCCGCGCCGGCGAGCAGCTCCTGCAGCTCGACCGCCCGCGGCAGGCGCACGAGCGCATGCAGTCCGGCGGAGACGCCACTCACGCGAGCCCCGGGCAGCTCGTGCGCGACGGCATCGATCAGTGCGTCGCGCCGCGCGCGGTTGCGCCGCCGCGCCTTGCGCAGATGGCGGTCGTAGGCCGAGGTCTGCAGCAGCCGCGCGAGCACGAGCTGCTCGAGCACCGAGCAGCCGAGGTCGTCGAGCGCCTTGGCCTGCACGACGGCGTCGCTCAGCGACGGTGGCACGATCAGCCAGCCCAGGCGCAGACCCGGTGCGAGCGTCTTCGAGACGGTTCCCATGTAGACGACGCGGTCCGGCGCGAGACCCTGCAGCGCCGCCAGCGGCGCGCGGTCGTAGCGGAACTCGGCGTCGTAGTCGTCCTCGATCACCAGACCGCCATCGCGCGCCCAGCGCACGAGCTCGCCGCGGCGCTGTGGCGAGAGCACGACGCCCGTCGGGCACTGGTGCGCCGGGGTGCAGAGTACGACCGGCGAGCGCAGCGAGGAGACGTCGAGCCCTTCCTCGTCTACGCGCGCACCGCGCACGCGCAGGCCGGCGTAGTCGAGCACGGCCCTGTGCGGGGGCAGCCCGGGATCCTCGACGTCGATCTCCCGCACGCCGCCATGCACGAGCGCGCGTCCGAGCAGCGCGAGCCCCTGGGTCGCCCCGGCACAGACGACGACCGCCTCGGGCTCGACGGCCACGCCCCGCACGCGCCGCAGATAGGCACTCAGGGCATGGCGCAGCGCCGGCGTGCCGCGCGCATCGGGGTAGGCGAACGCGACGTCCGGCGCCGTGCGCAGCACCTCCCGCGTCGCGCTCAGCCACAGCGCGCGCGGGAAGGCCGAGAGGTCGGGGGCGCCCGGAAAGAAGTCGAACTGCAGCGCGCTCGGCGGCGGCGGTGCCGTTGCCGCGTCCTGGACGGTTCCGGCGTCCGCGACGTAGGTGCCGGCGCCGCGACGCGCCACGAGATAGCCCTCGGCGAGCAGCTGGGCGTAGGCGTCGACGACGAGACGGCGCGAGACGCCGAGGTCGCCGGCCAGCGCGCGCGAGGACGGCATCCGGCTGCCGGCCGCGAGCGTGCCGTCACGTACGAGCTCGCGCAGGCGATCCTCGAGCTGCGCGCGGCGGCGCCCGCCGCGCAGGCGGACGAGCAGCTCCGGGCCGTAACTGGTACCCGATTCCATCACAAGACTGGTCACTGTTTGGGAACCACCTCTGGGTTAGAGTAGCGGCCATGTCAACCGTTGAGAGGAGTCCTGAGCCGAGCGGTCTGCCGGCGCCCGGAGCCACCCCGGCGCTGCCCGGCATGTCGGTGCTCAACCTCGGCCTGCTCGCGATCGCCGCCTACCACTTCGTGATCGCTTCACTGATGATCTTCGCGCCGCACACGTTCTTCTCGAACATCGGCCCGTTCGGTACGCAGAACAACCACTACCTGCGCGACACGGCGACGTTCAACCTCGCCTTCGGCGTATCGCTGCTGATCGCCTACCGCCGTCCCGCATGGCGCACGCCGGTCCTCTTCTGCGTGACGCTGCAGTTCGCACTGCACGCGCTCAACCACCTCGTCGACATCGGCGCCGCCCACCCACACTGGCTCGGCCCGTTCGACTTCGTCTCGCTGGCGCTGACGACGGTGGCGCTGGCGTGGCTCACACGCGAGTCAACCCGACCCCCGGAGGTCCAAAGATGACCAGAATCGAACCGCTTCCCAAGCGAAAGGCCCACCCGCTCGTCAGATGGACCTACGGCGCCAGCCGTCGCGACCTCGGCCGCGAGGTCGATCCGGTCGGTGTGTACGCCTACGCGCCGCGGCTGCTCCTCGGCTACGGCGCCTACGAGAAGGCCACGGCAAAGGAGCACCGCGTCGAGGAGCGTCTGAAGGCGCTCGCCGAGACGAAGGCGGCGGCGATCGTCAACTGCGAGTTCTGCTGCGACATCGCCTCCTCGATCGCACGCGAAACAGGGATCACCGAGGCCCAGCTACTGGCCCTCCCCCACTACCGCGAGAGCCCCGAGTTCTCGGAGCTGGAGAAGCTCGTGCTCGATTACGCGAGCGCGATCAGCCGTACGCCGGCGCGCGTCTCCGACGAGCTGTTCGCCTCGCTGCGCGAGCATTTCGACGAGCGTCAGATGGTCGAGCTGACGAACGTGATCGCGCTGGAGAACATGCGCGCGCGCTTCAACAGCGCCTTCGAGATGACTCCGGCCGGCTTCAGCGAGGGGATGGTCTGCGCCGTGCCCGAGAGCGCGGGTGAGCGGCAGCCGACGACCGCATGAGGGTCTTCCTCGCGGGCGCGACCGGCGTGATCGGACGCCGGCTGACGGCGCTGCTGCTCGCCGAAGGCCACGAGGTGACCGGGATGACGCGCTCGGCGCAGCGCGTCGAGCAACTGCGCGCGGCCGGCGCCGAGGCTGTTGTCGCCGACGCATTCGACGCAGAGGAGCTGAAGCGCGTCGTCGCAGAGGCCCGCCCGGATGCGGTGATCCATCAGCTCACATCGATCCCGGCGCGGATCGACCCGCGCAAGATGCAGCGCGACTTCGCGACCAACGACCGTTTGCGCACCGAGGGCACGGCCAACCTCGTAGCTGCGGCGAAGGCTGCGGGCGTCACGCGCCTGCTCGCTCAGAGCGTCGCCTTCTTCTACGCGCCCGGGCCGCCAGGCACGGTGCACGTAGAGCGCGACCCGCTGCTGCGCGCCGAGCAGGCGACGGGGTCTGTCAAGCGTTCGGCCGAGGCGCTCGTGTCGCTCGAGCGCACCGTGCTCGACGCCGACGGCACGGTGCTGCGCTACGGCTACTTCTACGGCCCCGGCAGCGCGATCTCGCGCGAGGGCTCGACCGGCCGTGAAGTGGCGCGCGGACGCCTGCCGATCGTCGGCTCGGGCGCCGGCGTGTGGTCATTCATCCATGTCGATGACGCAGCGGCGGCGACAGTCGCGGCGCTTGGCGCGAGCAAGCCGGGTGTGTTCAACGTCGTCGACGACGAGCCCGCGCGCGTGGCCGAGTGGATCCCGGCGCTCGCGCGCGCGCTCGGCGCGAGCAAACCGCGCAAAGTCCCGGCGCTGCTGGCGCGGGCGCTCGCCGGCAGCTACGGCGTCGCCTTGATGACCCAGGCGCAGGGCGCCTCAGCCGCCCTGGCCAAGCGAGAGCTCGGCTGGAGCCCGCGCTACACGAGCTGGCGCGAGGGGTTCGAGACGGCGCTCGGCTGAGCCGCGGGGCCGGCGCCTGGGGCGTGCCCGCGCCCGACGCTCACTTGCGCACGATCAGCGCGACGCCGGCGACGAGCAGCACGACGCCGAGTATCCGCCCCACGTCGACGCCGTGCTTGGCCACACCGAGCAGCCCGAAGCGGTCGATCACCAGCGAGATCGCGAGCTGTCCGCCGATCACGGCCGCCGTCAGGCCGGTCGCGCCGAGCGTGCGCACCGCGACGAGCGCCACGCTCACGTAGACGGCGCCGAGCAGGCCGCCGACGAGCCCCCACCACGGCACGCGCCCGATCTGGCCGAAGCCGCCGATGCCGCCGCGCGCGACGAGCAGGATCAGCACGAGCGCGACGGTGCCGACGAGAAACGAGAAAGTCGCGGCCTCGAACGAGCCGACGTGCTTGCCCAGGCGCGAGTTGACGGGGGCCTGCATGCCGACGAGCCCTCCCGCGCCGGCCGCGAGCAGCACGGCGAGATAGCGGCTCACCGCCCGCCCCGCGCGCTCACTTGGCCTCCAGCCAGTTGCGCCCGACGCCGGCGTCGACGGCGAGCGGCGGGTCGTGCTCCCACACGCCGCACATCTCGCGCTCGATCAGCGCGCGCGTGTCGTCGGCCTCGCCGGGCGGGCCTTCGAACAGCAGCTCGTCGTGGATCGTCAACAGCAGCCGCGTGCTCAGAGCAGAGTCGGCGAGCGCCGCGTGCGTGCGCACCATCGCGAGCTTGATGATGTCGGCGGCGGTGCCCTGGATCACGGTGTTGACGGCGAGTCGCTCGCCGAGCATCCGCACCTGGTAGTTGCGCGCCTGCAGCTCGGGAATCTGCCGCCGCCGGCCCCACAGCGTCGTCACGTAGGTCTGCTCCTTGGCGCGCTCGATCGTCTCGGCCATGAACGCGGCGACGCGCGGGAAGCGCTCGAGGTAGGCGTCGATGAACTCCTTGGCCTCCTCACGCGGGATGTTCAGGCGATCGGCGAGGCCGAAGTCCGAGAGCCCGTAGACGATCCCGTAGTTGATCATCTTCGCCTTCGAGCGCATGCCGGGGTCGATCTGCTCGGGGCTGACCTGGAAGACCTGCGAGGCGGTCGCCGTGTGCACGTCTTCTTCGCGCACGAAGATCTCCTTCAGCACGGGCTCATCGGCCGCGTGGGCGAGCACGCGCAGCTCGATCTGCGAGTAGTCGGCCGAGATCAGCACCTGGCCGTCCTCGGCCTCGAAGCAGCCACGGATCTCGCGCCCGAGCGGGGTGCGGATCGGCACGTTCTGCATGTTCGGGTTGGTGCTCGCGAGCCGCCCCGTTTGAGCTCCGGCCTGCAGGAATGTCGTGTGGATCCGCGAGCGCTCGTCGACCTCGCCCGGCAGCACGTCGAGATACGTCTTCGCCAGCGTCGAGAGCTCGCGCCAGCGCTCGATCTTGGGCACGATCTCGTGCTCTGCGCGGATCGCCTGCAGCACGCGCGCGTCGGTCGAGTAGCCGGTCTTGCCCCGCCGCTTGCGCGAGAGCCCGAGCTTCTCGAACAGGATCTGCCCGAGCTGCTGGGGCGAGCCGATCGTGAACTCCTCTTCGGCGAGCAGGAAGATCTCCTCTTCGAGCGCGATCAGCTCCTCGCGCACGCGACCGGTGATCTCGGCGAGGCGCTCGAGGTTCAGCCGCACGCCGAGCAGCTCCATCTCGCGCAGCACGGCGACGAGCGGCAGCTCGATGTCGCGCATCACGCCGTCGAGGCTGCGCTCTGCGATCTGCGCCCGCTGCCACTCGGCGAGCGCGCGGAGCATCACGGCGTCGGCGGCGAGCGGGTCCTCGAGATCGCTCGCCAGGCCACGCTCTTCGCACAGCTCGGCGAACGGGAAGCGCCGCCTTGCGGGCTCGAGCAGGAAGGCGCCGAGCAGCGTGTCGTGCGCGAGGCCCGGTGGCACGAGCCGGAGCGCCTTGGCGTCGTGCGCGACGACGGCGCGCTCACCGACGGCTTGCGCGACCTGCTCGGGCCTTTCGCAGTCGCCGGCCAGCACCTCGGCGCTCTTGCCGTCGGCGACGGCTGCCGCGAAGCGCCACGGCGGTCCTTCCGCGAACAGCTCGCCCTCGGGCGTCTCGGTCTCGCGCACGACGAGCATCAACTCGTCCCCGCCGCCGCCGAGCTTGGCGATCGCGGCCGGCTCGGCGCTGCGCACGCGCCCGCTCAGCTTGACCTCGGCGGCGGGCGCGGGCGCGGCGACGTCGGGGTCGCCGAGCGCCTCCTCCAGACGCCGCAGCGGGTCGCGCAGCTCGTACTCGCGGAACACCTCACGCACGCGCGAGCGGTCCGGCTCGCGCACCGACTCGGCGGCGATGTCGAATTCGACGGCGACGTCGCGCTGCACGGTCGCGAGCTGCTTTGAGATGCGTGCGTCCTCGGCATGCGCGATCAGGTTCTCTTTGCGCTTGGCGCCTTTGATCTCGTCTATGTGCGACAGCACATCCTCCAAAGTTCCATAGCTCTGGATCAGATCGCTGGCCGTCTTGTCGCCGATCCCGGGGACGCCGGGGATGTTGTCCGAGGTGTCCCCCTTCAGTCCGTAGAAGTCGGGGATCGACTCCGGCGGGATGCCGTAGCGATCGATCACCGCCTGGCGGTCGTAGATCTTCGTGTCGGTGATCCCGCGCGAGGTCGCCATCACCTTGACCAGGCCGGCCGGGTCGATCAGCTGAAAGGCATCGCGATCGCCGGTCACGATCATCACCGGCACGGGCGGGTCCGCCTGCAGCGCGTGCTCGGCCAGCGAGGCGATCACGTCGTCTGCCTCGTAGCCGTCGATCTTCACGTTGGAGTAGCCGAAGGCCTCGACGAGCGGTTCCATCGCCGGCCACTGCTGCTTGAGCAGGTCCGGGCGCGAACGGCGCTGGGCCTTGTACTCGGCGAACATCTCCGTGCGCCCGGAGGTACCGGCGTCCCAGGCGACGACGGTCGGCTGCACGCCGTACTCGGTGACGATCTTCACGAGCATCGAGGCGAAGCCGAAGATCGCGTTGGTCGGCACGCCCGTGGAGGTGGCGATCGACTCGGGCAGGGCGAAGAAGGCGCGGTAGACGAGACTCGGCCCGTCGATCAAGAACAGGCGTCGCTCGCCGTCGCCCGTGCCCGTGGCGGGCGGCTTCGCGCTCGTGCTGGTGGCGGCCATCGGACGCCCACTCTACGAGAGCGGGGCAGCGGCGTCTCGCCGCTTCCCCCTAACATGCCGTGCCGCCCAAATCCACGAGGAGAAGCCTTCAGTGAGCGCCACGACCAGCGCGCAGTACCGCCTGACCATCCGCGTCCGCATCGAGGACGCCCAGGGAACGCTCGGCCTGCTGACCGGCGCGATCGGCGAGGCCGGCGGGACGGTCGGCGCCGTCGACCTGGTCGAGATGGACGGCCCGCACAGCCTGCGCGACATCGTCGTCGACGCCTCCAGTCAGGATCACTGGGAGCAGATCCTGCAGGCGATGCGCGCGCTGCAGGGCGTCGAGGTGATCGACACGACCGACCGCACGTTCCTGCTGCACGTGGGCGGCAAGATCGAACAGCACAACAAGAACCCGCTGAAGACGCGCGACGATCTCTCGATGGCCTACACGCCGGGCGTGGCGCGCGTCTGCGAGGCGATCGCCGAAGACGAGGACAAGGCCTTCCAGTACACGATCAAGCGCAACACGGTGGCGGTCGTCTCCGACGGCACGGCGGTGCTCGGGCTCGGCGACATCGGCCCGCGCGCGGCGATGCCCGTGATGGAGGGCAAGTGCTGCCTGTTCAAGGAGTTCGCCGGCGTCGACGCGTTCCCGATCTGCCTGGAGACGACCGACCCCGAGGAGATCATCCGCACGGTCAAGCTGATCGCGCCGGCCTTCGGCGGGATCAACCTCGAGGACATCTCGGCGCCGCGCTGCTTCGAGATCGAGGATCGCCTGAAGGCGGAGCTCGACATCCCGGTATTCCACGACGACCAGCACGGCACGGCGGTCGTCGTGATGGCGGCGCTGCTGAACGCGGTGAAGCTGACGGGCAAGCGGATGGAGGAGCTCAACGTGCTGATCATCGGGCTCGGCGCGGCCGGCATCGCGGTCACGCGGATCCTCCACGCGGGCGGGGTCCGAAACATCGTCGGCGCCGATTCCAAGGGCGCCCTGCACGTGCAGCGCGAGGACTATCTCAACGGCCACATGAGCCCCGTCAAGCAGTGGTTCGCGGAGCAGACCAACCCGGACTGCCGCGCGGGCTCGCCGGCTGAGGTGATCGACGGCGAGGACCTCTTGATCGGTCTCTCGGGCGCGCGGGCGATGCCGGCAGAGGCGCTCTCGCGGATGAACAGGGACGCGATGGTCTTCGCGATGGCCAACCCGAACCCGGAGGTGAGCCCCGAGGAGGCGGCGCAGTACGCGCGGATCGTGGCCACCGGCCGCTCGGACTACCCCAACCAGATCAACAACGTGCTGTGCTTCCCGGGCGTGTTCCGCGGCGCGCTCGACGTGCGCGCGCCGACGATCACCGAGGAGATGAAGATGGCGGCGGCGCACGCGATCGCCGACACGGTCGACGAGTCGGAACTGCGCGAGGACTACATCATCCCGTCGGTCTTCAACCGCGACGTGGCGCCGGCGGTGGCGAAGGCCGTCGCGGACGAGGCGCGCGCGACGGGGGCGGCGCGCGCGGGACACGAGGTCGGCTTCGCGCAGGGCGACACGCTGACGCCCACCTCGGCAGCACCGCAGTGAGTCCGCTGCGCGTGACGCTCACGGGAGCGACCGGCCTGATCGGTCCACCGGTGGTCGCGGCGCTGCAGGACGCGGGCGCGCAGGTGAGCGTGCTCTCGCGCGACCCCGAACGCGCACGCGAGCGCCTGCAGCGCGACGGGCAGGCCCCGGTCGATGCCTACGAGTGGGATCTGATGGCCGAGCCGGCGCCCGTGGAGGCGCTCGAGGATCGCGATGCGGTCGTCCATCTGGCGGGCGAGAACATCGCCCAGCGCTGGAGCGCGCAGGCCAAGCAGAAGATCCGCGAGAGCCGCGTGACAGGGACGCGCAACCTGCTCTCGGGCATGCGCAAGGCGCAGCGCGCCCCGCGCGCGCTCGTCAGCTCCTCGGGGGTCGGCTACTACGGCGCCCACGGCGAAGAGCCGCTCGACGAGGAGGCGCCGGCGGGGCGCGACTTCCTCGCGCAGGTCTGCGTCGAGTGGGAGGCCGAGGCGCAGAAGGCGGAGAGCCTCGGCACACGCGTGGTGTGCGTGCGCACGGGCGTCGTGCTGCACAAGGACGGCGGGGCGCTCGAGAAGATGCTGCCCCCCTTCCGCCTCGGCGTGGGCGGACCGGTCGCGGGCGGGCGCCAGTACATCTCGTGGATCCACCGCGAAGACCTCGTCGGGATGGTCACGACGGCGGTCAGCGACGAGCGCTGGAGCGGCGCGGTCAACGCGACGGCGCCGACGCCGGTCAGCAACCGTGACTTCTCGCGCGCGCTGGGGCGCGCGCTGAAGCGCCCGGCGCTGTTGCCGGTCCCGGCCGTGGCCTTGCAGTTGCTCTACGGCGAGATGGCCGAGATCGTCACCGAGGGAGCCCGCGTCGTGCCGGCGAAGGCGCTCGTGCTCGGCTACGAGTTCGCCCACCCCGAGCTGCACGAGGCGCTCAGCTCGGCACTGGCACGCGGCTAGCGCCGGCGCCGTTCGGCCGCTCGCCCGCGCCGGCTCGGTTCTCGGTCTCGACGATCACACGGCACGGACGCTTGCCGAGCAGATAGGCGGCGGTCGGCCCGATGCCCTGCTCGCCGGCCGGCGCATGGATCGTCGACCAGTAGGTCACGTCGGCGCCGATCCGCTGTGCTTCCTCGACGAGCGCGGCGCCGGGGTGGCGCGTGCGGATCAGTCCGGTGTGGATCTTGATGCCGGCGCGCCGCGCCTGGATGCGCGCGCTCTCGAGCACCGAGCGCCCGTGCGCCTCCTCGTCCGCGAGACCGGAGTCGAGCGAGAGCTGATTCGGCACGGGCAGCACGAACACGGCGTAGACGACGCCTTCCTCGCCGATCAGCTTGGCGGCACTACGCAGCACGCTGGCCGAGACGTCGGCGCCGAAGATCGGCACGAGCGCGGTGCGGTAGTCGAGCGCCTCGAAGTCCGGCGGGCGCTGCGGACGCTCGATTCGGTGCTGCGTGCGCACGTCGAGCCCCTGGCGCTTGCGATAGACGACGTAGCCGGCGAGGCCGATCAGCATCCACGGGATGCCGATCGTGCGCGCCTCGGGGTGCAGCGCGACGACGGCGCACCAGGCGGCGAACGTGCCGATCGCACCGAGCACGGCAGTCAGCGGGATCGTCGAGCCGCGGATGCGCACGTTCCAGGGCATCCGGTAGGGGCGCTCCTGGTCGGGCTTCTTCACGCGCAGCGCGATCACGGCGACGTGCGCGGTCGTGAACGAGAGCATCGCGCCGAACGAGTAGAGGTTGCCGAGCAGGCTCGTTTCGCCGGGCAGGATCAGCACGCCGGCGAGGATCGAGAAGAACACGATCGTGAACCACGGCGTGCGAAAGCTCGGGTGCAGGCGCGAGAAGATGCTCGGCAGCTGACGGTGTTCGGACAGCGACCACGATAGGCGCGAGATGCCGATCAGACCGGCGTTGGTGGCGATGAACAGGATCGTCGCGGCGAGCACGCCGACGTAGTCGCGCGCGACCGTCAAGAGCGTTCCGTGCAGCCCCAGGCGCGAGACGATGCCGAGCACGGGGTCGTTCTCGTAGGTCGTGCCGAGTGCGGTGGAGAAGTGCCCGGCGTGCTCGACGACGGGCAGCGCGGAGAGCGCGACGACGGAGATGCCGGCGTAGACGCCGAGCACGGCGAGCAGCACGAGGTTGACGGCCTTGGGGATGTCGTGGCCGGGGTCCTTGGCCTCCTCGGCCATGTTCGAGACGGTCTCGATCCCGGTGTAGGCGACCATCGCGACGGACAGCGCGAAGATCACCTGAGTCCAGCTCGGCGCCGTGCCGAGATGCACCTGGTCGACGAGCAGCGAGGGGTTGAGCACGAGCACGATGCCAAGGCAGACGAGCAGCACCTGCGTGCAGAGGTCCGCGACGGCGAGGAACAGGTTGAGCTTGGCCGACTCGCCGAGCCCGCGGATGTTCAGCGCGGCGAGCAGCGCGATCGTGACGAGCCCGCCGATGATGTCGCCCGGGTTGTGCGTCAGCGCGGGGAAGAAGGCGCCGAGGTAGTGCGGCACGAAGAAGGCCGAGATGGCGATCGTGATTATGTAGTCGAGCGTCAGCGCCCAGCCGGCGAAGAACGAGACGAGCTCGTTGAAGGCGTGGCGCGCGAACGAGGAGGAGCCGCCCGCTTCGGGGTACATCGCGGCGCCCTCGGCATAGGTCTTGGCGGTCAAGACGAACAGGCCACCGGCGAACAGGAAGACGAGCGGCGTCAGCCCGAGCGCGTGCGCGGCGACAAGGCCGAGGGCGTAGTAGATCGAGGAGCCGACGTTGCCGTAGGCGGTGGCGAACAGACCGGGGACGCCAACGGAGCGGCGCAGACCGTGCTCTGTAAGGCGTGCCATCCCAAGCAAACGCTAGGCACGCTCACATCACGCGCGCATAACGATCGCCGGGCAGCGCATAACGATTTTGTGACGATTCAAGAGATGGCCGCGTGACGGGCGGCGACCGGGAGGAGTGTGATCGCCGGGCGCTCAGGCGGGCGCCATCAGGCGGGTACGGGCTCGCGCGATCGCGCGGGCGGGTTCTCGGTCTCGATGATCACGCGACACGGGCGCTTGCCGAGCAGGTAGGCGGCGGTCGGACCGATCCGCTGGTCTGAGGAGGAGGCGTGGATCGTCGACCAGTAGATCACGTCGGCGTTCACGCGCTGTGCTTCTTCGACGAGCGAGGCGCCGGGGTTGCGCGTGCGGATCAGTCCCGTGTGGATCTTGATCCCCGCGCGTCGCGCCTGGATGCGCGCGCTCTCGAGCACCGAGCGCCCGTGGGCTTCCTCCTCCTCGAGGCCCGCGTCGAGTGAGAGCTGGCTCGGCACGGGCAGCACGTAGATCGCGTAGACGACGCCTTCTTCGCCGATCAGCTTGGCGGCATGGCCAAGCACGCTCGCGCCGATGTCCTTGCCGAAGATCGGCACGAGCGCGGTGCGGTAGTCGAACTCCTCGAAGTCCGGCGGGCGCTCGGGACGCGGCGCCTTGACGGTCGTGCGCAGGTCGAGCCCCTGCTGTTTGCGAAAGCCGATGTACAGCAACATCCCGAAGCCGAGCCAGAACACGCCGGCTGCGGCAACGGCGAGGTGCAGCGCCGTGACGACGACGAACGCGAGCCCGGTGCCGAGGATCCCGAGCAGGGCAAACACGGGCAGCGGGCGCCCGGCGACGTGGATCGTGCCGGGCCCTCGATACGGCCGCGGGCGGTCGGGCTCCTTGATCCGCAGCCGGATCACCGACAGGTGCGCGATCGTGAACGACAGCATCGCCCCGAACGCGTACATGTTGCCGAGGAATTCAGCCTGGCCGGGGATGATCGTCAGGCAGGCGACGCCGCCGAACAGGAGGATCCCGATCCAGGGCGTCGAGAAGCGCGGATGCAGCCGGCTGAGGCGGTCGGGGACCTGCCGGTGAAGGCCCATCGAGTAGACCAGCCGCGAGGCGCCGATGATGCCGGCGTTGGTGGCGATGAACAGGATCGTCGCGGCGAGCAGCCCGACGTAGATCTCGCCGATCGACTGCAGCCCGCCGAGATGCAGATGCTTGACGATCCCCAGCACGGGGTCGCCGGCGAAGCCGCCGTTGGCCTCGCTCGTGCCGAGCAGGGTCGTGTACCTGCCGTCGGCGCCTTTGTGCACGGGCAGCGCCGAGAGCGCAACCATCGGCAGCGCTGCATAGATCGCGAACACGGCGAGTACGACGAACTTGATCGCGCGCGGGACGGTCTTCGTCTCGTCGCGCGCCTCCTCGGCCATGTTCGAGATCGTCTCGATCCCCGTATAGGCGATCATCCCGATCGGGATCGCGATCAGGAAGTCTTTCCAGCTCGGTGCAACCCCCAGGTGCACGTTTCCGATCAGCACGTCCGGCGAAAGCACGAGCACGATGCCGACGACCACGAGCAGCAGTTGCGTGGCGAGGTCGGTGATCGCGAGCACGATGTTCAGCCCGGCGGCCTCTTTGACGCCGACGACGTTGACGAGCGAGAGCACGGCGACGACGCCGATCCCGAAGATGATGTCGCCGGGCCCGTGTTCGAGTGCGGGCCAGAACAGGCCGCCGATGTAGTGCGGCACGAAGAACGCCGAGATCGCGATCGTGATCGTGTAGTTGAGCATCTGCGCCCACGCCGCGAAGAACGACCACAGCTCGTTGAAGGCGTGACGGGCGAAGGAGGAGGACCCGCCCGCCTCGGGGTACATCGCGGTCGCCTCGGCGTAGGTGGCGGCGGTCAGGTAGAAGATCACGCCGGTGATCAGGAAGACGATCGGCGTCAGCCCGAGCGCGTAGGAGGCGACGAGGCCGAGTGCGTAGTAGATCGAGGAGCCGACGTTGCCGTAGGCGGTCGAGAACAGCGCGCTCGTGCCGAGCACACGTCGCAGGCCGTGTTGGGAGAGACGCGCCATCAGCGCAGCGTATAGACGGCGTCCACCGCACACGGCGGCAGGTAGTCGACCGTCCGGCGGGGCTGTCGAGAAGAGGATTCGACAGTCCGGAATCGATGCAAAATCCCATGCACCGCAGCCGGCAGAGCAGGAAGCCGCCTTATGATCCCGACGGTCCGGGGGCAAGCATCCCCCCGGCATGCCCACCATGGATACCTCGCGCCGCGGAAACTACGACTCTGGAGAGGACTTCGTCCTCGAATACGGAGAGCTGCGCTTCACCTTCAACGAGGCCGACTTCTCCGAGCGCTGCGAGCAGGCGGCGATCAAGGTCGGCTTCGTCGGCGGCCGCCTCGGCGAGGAGGAGCTCGAAGACCTCGTCAACCTCGCCGTCAACGGCGAGATCTCAGACCCGGCCTCGGCGCTCGGCCAGCACGTCAACGACTGCTGGCCGGAGCTCGTCGGCCCGGCCGAGCGCTCGCTCGTGCACTGGCTGCGCCGCCTTGTCTTCCGCGGCGCCTGGCTCGACCAGCGCGTCAACGAGGGCGAGCTGAGCGTGGCCTTCGACGAAGAGACCGGCAGCTTCGCCTACGTGCAGCCCACCGACCCCCTCACGGAGGCCGGCGGCGAACCGATCGAACTCGCTCCAGAGCCTTCCTGGGGCCGCGTCGCCTACAGGCGCTAGCTGACGTCCATCGCTTCGGCGCGGGCCTTGAGGATGGCCGTGGCGCCGTCTTCGCCGACGAGCAGCTCGGGGCGCAGCGTGCCGCTGGCGGCGAGGTCGAGGATCGGCTGGCGGCCGGTCGAGGTCAGCGCGACGTCGAGCGCGATCACCGTGCTCTCCCCGCCGAACGGCTTTGCGGCTGTGGCGATCACCGTCAGCGAGCCGCCCTCGCGCAGCTTGCGCGCCGCCGCGAGCGCCTTGCGCGCCGCGTGCGGGTGCAGCGCGTCGAGCGAGTCGATCAGCAAGATCGCGTTGCCGCCGCGCGCCGCGACGCGCTTGGCCGCGTCGATCGCGCGCTCGACGGCCTGACCTTGGGAGTCGGCCGAGGCGGCGAAGCTGAGGGCGGCGACCGGCACGTGCTTCTCGTCCTGCTGCCAGCGGCCGATCTCCTCCGGTCGCGCACCGGCGAGCACGACCGAGGCCTCGACGTCCTCGCGCGCGGCGATCGCATAGAGCAGCGCGCGCAGCGTCTCGCTCTTGCCGGCGCGCCCGGCGCCGACGATCACGACGCGCGAGCCGCGACCGAACGGCGTCAGCCACTCGATCGCCTGCAGCGTCGGGTCGCTCGCCTCCAGGGCGAAGCGCTCGCCCGGGTAGTCGACCGGCAGGTCCTCGTAGCGGGCGCCGGCTGAGACCGCGTCGGCCGAGTCGCCGTTGATCGTGTCGATGCGGACGAGCGACGGGTAGCGCTCGGAGCGGCGCGGCGTGCGCACCGGACCGGCCACGCGGTCGCCCGAGACGAGCTCACAGCGACGCACCTGGGCGGCCGAGATGTAGACGTCGCCGTCGGAGGGCTCCGGCGGGTCGATGCGCAGGAAGGCCGAGCCGTTGCCGAGCACCTCGACGACGCCCTCGGCGAGCTCGCCGCCCTCGCGCTCCTCGGAGTCCTCTGACTCGGCGTCCCTCGTGCCCGCGTCCTTCTTGGCGGGCTCCCTCCTGCCCGTGCCACGTCCGGCACCGCCACGCCGCGAGCGCGGGCGGCGCTCGCGTGGCTCCTCCTTCTGCTGCTCCTCGGCGTCACTCTCGCTATCCGCGTCGGCGTCGACATCGGCGGGGGTCTCGGCGTCCGCGTCCGAAGCCCCCCGCGAGCGGCGGGAGCGCCCGCCGCGCCGGCTGCGGCTGGAGGAGCGCGTCGAGGGCTTCTCCTCGTCGGCCTCCTCCGGCTGTGCGTCCTCGGTGTCGGCGCCGGACTTCTCGCCGAGGATCCTGTCGATCAGGTCTGCCTTACGCAGACGCCTGAAGCCGTCGAGTCCCAGCTGGTCTGCGATCGCGTGCAGGTCGGCCAGAGGGCTTGCCTCCAGCTCGGAGCGGTCGAGCACTGATGCCATGTGATCTTCTCCTTCTCGTTTGGATGGGTGGTTGGCGTCCCGCCGCGTTGGACAGCGGCGGGCACCCGTTGCTGCTCGTGAGCCTAGCGGCTGCTGCGGCCGCCAGGCCGGTCGTGACGCAATTCCTCGGCGAGCGCGAGATCCCTGCCGGGCGCCGTCTCGCCGGCCAGCGCTGCGCGCACCGTGAGGAAGTCGGCCGCCGCGACCACGTCGTGCACGCGGAAGATGTGCCCACCCGCGTCGGCGCCGTGCGCGAGCGCCGCGAGCGTGCCCGCCAGCCGCTCGCGGGGTGCGCGCCCAGTGAGCGCGCCGATGAAGTCCTTGCGCGAGATCGCCATCAGCAGCGGGCGTCCCAGCTCGTGCAGACGCGCCACGTCGCGCAGCAGGCGAATCGTCTGCGCCGGCGTCTTTGCGAAGTCAGGGCCCGGGTCGACGATCAGCTGCTCCGCCGCCACGCCCGCGTCGTTGGCCAGCGCGATTCGCTCGCGCAGGAACGCCAGCACCTCCTCGGTCACGTCCTCGTACAGATCCGGGTCCTGCAACCGTTCGCGCGGCGCCGCTCGCGTGTGCATCAGCACGAGCCCCGCACCGCTCTGCGCGCAGACCGTCGCGAGCTCCGGATCGCGCAGCCCGCTGACGTCGTTGACGATGCTCGCGCCCGCCGCGATCGCCGCGCGCGCGACGAGCGGCTTGTACGTGTCGACCGAGACGAGCGCCCCGAGGCCGCTCGCCAGACGCTCGATCAGCGGCACGACGAGCTCGGCCTCCTGCTCGGGCGCGACCGGCTCACGACCCGTCGTGGCCGACTCGCCGCCGACGTCGAGCATGTCGGCCCCCGCCGCCAGCAGTTGCTCGGCAAGCCGCACCTGATCGTCCAGCGTCGGATGGCGCCCGCCGTCGCTGAAGGAATCCGGCGAGGCGTTGACGATCCCCATCAACAGCGGCCGTGAGCCGAGCTCGAGCAGGTGCTTACCCGCGCGCAGCCGCCTGCTCGGCGCCGGCCGGCGCGCCGCTGCGCTCACGAGCCGAGCAGGCCCTCGGCGCGGGCCTCCTCACGGAAGCGCTCGATCTCGGCGCTCGTGCGCTCCCGATCCCAGCCGAGCTCGCCCGCGAGCACGTCGGCGACGCGCGCCACCGGCGCCCTCCTCGGCCGTCAGCTCGCGCGCCGCCAGCAGCCCCAGGCGCGTGCGGCGCAGCAGCACGTCGGCGACGCTGCGCGCCTGCTCGCGGCGCGCCGCGTAGCACCGCCTCGGCGAGCAGGTCGGGCAGGCCCCGGCGACGATCGGCTGGGCCAGCTCGCCGCGCTCGGCGGCGACGCGCCAGCACCTCGTGCGCCGCGTGGCCGTAGCGGCCGGCGAGCGCGCGCGTAGGCGTCCTCGGGCACGCCCTCGACGCGCGGCAGCTCGTGCGGCGTCGATCGCCTGCCCGAGCGGGATCTCGTGCGTGCGGCACGGCGCGTCGCGCGCCGTCGCGCTCGACGAGGCGGTCGACCGTCATCTTCGCCATCCGCCGCCAGGTCGTCAGCTTGCCGCCGGTGATCGTGATCATCCCGCTGGAGGTCTCGTACAGCTCGGCCTTGCGCGAGATGTCGACCGACTTCTTCGGGTCGCCGGTCGAGATCAGCGGGCGCACGCCGGCGTACGCGCCGGTCAGGTCGCCCGCGCCCCAGCTCGGTGCCGAAGAACGCGTTGATCGCGTCGAGCAGGTAGTCGACGTCGTCCTCGGCGGGCTGGACGTGGTCGAGCGTCGCCCTCGTAGTCGTTGTCGGTCGTGCCCGACCAGCGTCGTGCCCGAGCCACGGCAGCGCGAAGATCGAGCGCCCGCGCGCCGGCCGGGACGATCGCGCCGCCGATCAGCGGCAGCGTCCTCGTGGCGCGAGCGTGATGTGCGTGCCGCGGCTCGGGCGGATGCGCGGCACCTCGGCCTCGTCGTGCAGCTCCTCGGGGCGCAGCCGGTCGGCCCACACGCCGGTCGCGTTGACGACGTTCGCCGCGCGCACGTCGAAGCGCTCGCCGCTCTCGCGCGTCGCGCACGCGCACGCCGCGCGCGCGGCCGTCCTCGCTCGAGCAGGTCGGTCACCTCGAGGCGGTTGGCGCAGACCGCGCCGAAGCGCTCGGCCTCGCCGAGCACGGTCAGCACGAGCCGCACGTCGTCGGTCTGGCAGTCGTAGAACAGGTAGCCGCGCGGTCGGCTCGCGGGCGGCCAGCGCCGGCAGCAGCTCGACGCACCTCGTCGCCGGAGATCATGCGATGGCGCTCGGGCTCCAGTCGCCGCCGTCGGCGCTCGCGCATCGTGCCGTCGCGCTCGGCGCCCTGCGCGCGCGGCGCCGCGCCGGCGCGTCGACCGACATCACGTCGTAGAGGTTCAGCCCGACCCCGACCAGGCGGTCCGGGCGCGCGCCGTCGAAGGCCGGCACGACCAGCGGCAGCGGGCGCACGAGGTGCGGCGCGAGCGCGACCATGAGCTGGCGCTCGAGCAGCGCCTCGCGCACGAGGCCGAGGTCGAAGTTCTGCAGGTAGCGCAGGCCGCCGTGGACGAGCTTGCTCGAGCGGCTCGAGGTGCCCGAGGCGTAGTCGGCGCGTCTCGACGCAGCGCGACGCGGTAGCCGCGCGTGGCCGCGTCGAGCGCGACGCCGGCGCCGGTGATGCCGCCGCCGATGACGACGACGTCGAACTCGTCCTCACTCAGCGCCGACAGCGCCTGGCCGCGCTCGATCACGCGCGCAGTCTCGCAGAGGCGTTGCTAGATGTCGGCGAGCTCGGCCGTGATTTCCGAGACGGCCGACTTCGCATCGCCGAACAGCATCGCCGTCTTCGGGTCGTAGTACAGCTCGTTTTCGATCCCCGCGAAGCCGGGGTTCATCGAGCGCTTGATCACGATCACCGACTGGCTGTCGTTGACTTCGAGGATCGGCATCCCGTAGATCGGCGAGGACGGCGTGTTCTTCGCCGCCGGGTTCGTCACGTCGTTGGCGCCGATCACGAGTGAGACGTCGGTGCGCTGGAACTCGGGGTTGGCGTCGTCCATCTCCTTCAGCTGGTCATACGGCACATCGGCCTCGGCCAGCAGCACGTTCATGTGCCCCGGCATGCGCCCCGCCACCGGGTGGATCGCGTAGCTCACCTCGACCCCGCGTTTCTCGAGCTCCTTGGTCAGCTCGCGCACGGCGTGCTGGGCCTGGGCGACCGCCATGCCGTAGCCCGGCACGATCACCACGCGGCTGGCGTAGGCCAGCTGGATCGCCGCGTCCGCGGCGCTCGTCGATTTGACCGTGCCCGCGTGCTCGCCCGCGCCTTCGGCGCCCGCCACCGCACCGCCGCCGCCGAAGCCGCCCGCGACGATCGCCGGGATCGAGCGGTTCATCGCCGTCGCCATCAGGTTCGTCAGGATCGTGCCCGAGGCGCCGACGATCATGCCCGCGACGATCAGCGCCGTGTTGTCCAGCGCGATCCCCGTCGCCGCCGCCGACAGGCCCGTGAAGGCGTTCAGCAGCGAGATCACGACCGGCATGTCCGCGCCGCCGATCGGCAGCACGACCGCGTTGCCGAGCAGCGCCGAGCAGATCAAGAGGCCGATGAAGATTCCCTCCGAGTGGTTGCCCGCGGCGATGTCGATCCCCGCCGCGACCGCCAGGATCAGCAGCACGAGGTTGACGATCTGCTGCGCCGAGCCGAAGCTGATCGGGCGTCCCGGGATGATTTCCTGAAGCTTGCCGAAGGCGATGTTCGAGCCCCAGAAGGAGACCGAGCCGACGATCGCCGCGAACAGCGAGAAGACCGTGACGTACGTCGCCACGCCCGTGAAGCCGTCTGTCAGGCGGAACTCCGACCACGAGATCAGGAACACAGCGCCGCCGCCGACGCCGTTGAACAGCGCGACCATCTGCGGCATCGCCGTCATCTTCACCTGGCGCGCCGCCGGCACGCCGACGGCAGTGCCGAGTGCGACGCCGAGCACGATCAGGCCCCAGTTGCCCTCGCCCTCGTTCAGCAGCGTCGCGATCACCGCGATCAGCCATGCCGAGCGCCGCGATGCGGTTGCCGCGCACCGCCGTCGTCGGCCCCGAGAGCCCGCGCAGGCCCTGGATGAACAGGCCGAAGGCGACGATGTAGAGGACGTCGAGGAAGCTCTGGTCCTGCAGGAAGCTCGCGAGGATCACGCCGCGCCGCTCCCGTCCTTATCGCCGTCCGCGTCCTTCGGCGGCTTCGGCTTGGACTTGAACATCTCGAGCATCCGGTCCGTCACGAGGAAGCCGCCGACCACGTTGATCGTGCCGAACGCGATCGCGATCACGAGGATGATCTTGTTGAACGTGCCGTTACCAGACGCGCCGACGACGAGCAGACCGCCGAGCAGCACGATCCCGTGGATCGCGTTCGTGCCCGACATCAGCGGCGTGTGCAGCGTGTTCGGCACCTTCGAGATCACGACGAAGCCGATGAAGCCCGGCGAGCACGAGGATCGCCAGGTTGGTCGTCAGCGTGCTCGCCAGGATCATTGCTGCGCTCCTCCGCTCAGGGGATCGCCCGCGGCCGGGGACGCGGGGCTCGGCGGGGCCGGTGCAGCTCCGGCGCTCTTCTCCACGGTCGACTTCGCGGCCGCGTTGACGATCTCACCGTCGCGCACGATGCACGCACCGGCGATTATCTCGTCATCAAAATCGAGGTTCAAAGCGCCGTCCTCGCCGACCAGCAGCTCCAGCAGCGACGAGCACGTTGCGCGCGAACAACTGCGAGGAGTGCTCCGGCATGCTCGACGGCAGGTTCAGCGGCGAGACGATCTTCACGTCGTGCTTGACCACCGTCTGGCCCGGCTCGGTCAGCTCGCAGTTGCCGCCCGTCTCGCCCGCCATGTCGATGATCACCGAGCCCGGCTTCATCCCTTCCACGGCCTCCGCCGTGACCAGTTTCGGCGCCGGGCGACCCGGCACGAGCGCCGTCGTGATGACCACGTCAAAGCCCTTGATCGCATCGGTCAGCGCCTGCTGCTGCTGCGCGCGCTCCTCGTCGGTCAGCTCGCGTGCGTAGCCGCCCTCGCCGCTGGCCTCGAGCCCCAGGTCGAGCCACATCGCGCCGAGTGACTGCACCTGCTCGGCGACCTCCGGGCGCACGTCATAGCCCGTCGTGCGCGCGCCCAGGCGCTTGGCCGTGGCCAGCGCCTGCAGCCCGGCCACGCCGACGCCCAGCACGAGCACCTTCGCCGGCGGGATCGTGCCCGCCGCCGTCATCAGCATCGGATAGAAGCGGCCCATCTCCTCCGCCCCCAGCAGTGCCGCCTTGTAGCCACCGACGTTCGCCTGCGAGGACAGCGCGTCCATCGACTGCGCGCGCGAGATCCGCGGGATCGACTCCATCGCGAACGCCGTCGCGCCGGCGTCCGCCAGCGCCTTCGTCGTCTGCGGGCTCGACAGCGGCGCGAGGAAGCCGATCAGGATCGAGCCCTGGCCGAGCGCGCGGATCTGCTCCGGGTCCGGCGGCGCGATCGTCAGCACCACGTCCGAGCGCCACACCTCGCCCGCGTCCTGCGTCAG
The DNA here is from genome assembly GCA_963717665.1 of uncultured Solirubrobacteraceae bacterium. Lineage (GTDB taxonomy): Bacteria > Actinomycetota > Thermoleophilia > Solirubrobacterales > Solirubrobacteraceae > Palsa-744. Next base: position 138,896 of record OY970348.1, on the reverse strand, counting down.
CTCCGCCCCCGCCTCCGCGAAGGCCGCGTCCGGCACGAGCGCGTCCGTGCCCGCCCCGCTTTGCACGAGCACGTCGAGGCCCTTGCCCTTGAGCTTGCCCACGACCTCGGGCACGAGCGCAACCCGGCGCTCGCCCGCAGCCGTCTCCTTCGGAACGCCAATGCGCATGAAGGGCGGGAACGTATCCCATCGCGACGACACGAGGTGTGCTCATCGGCACAGAAGCTCGCCGCGCGCCTATCATCGACGCACGCATGACCGTCAACCTCACCCGCATCTACACGAAGCTCGGCGACGGCGGCGAGACCCACCTCGGCGACATGAGCCGTGTCTCCAAGGTGCACCCGCGCGTCGAGGCCTACGGCACAATCGACGAGCTCAACGCCACGATCGGAGTCGCGCTGCTGCAGCCCGGCATGCCCGAGCAGTTCGCCCAGTGGCTTGCGCGCGTGCAGAACGACCTGCTCGACGTCGGCGCCGACCTCTCAGTGCCGCCGCCGCTGCAGGAGGCCGGCGAGGGCTCGGACCCGCGTGGGCGCCTGCGCGTCGGCCCCGACTACACCGAGTGGCTCGAGCGCGCCTGCGACGAGATCAACGCCACGCTCGCCCCGCTGCGCTCGTTCGTGATCCCCGGCGGCACGCCCGCCGCCGCGCATCTGCACGTCTGCCGCACCGTCTGCCGCCGCGCCGAGCGCCGCGCGATCGCCGTCGGCGAGGACGGCAACGCCGAGGTCGTGCGCTACCTGAACCGGCTATCGGACCTGCTGTTCATCCTCAGCCGGGCCGCCAACAACGAGGGTTCGGGCGAGGCCGCCGAGCCGCTGTGGCAGCCGGGCGCACATCAGGCCGAGGAGCACGGGCAGACCTAAGCGCGGCGCGCCGGCCAGCGCCGCTCCGACGCGCGCAGGCCGATGACGGCGAGCGCGATCCACAGGCCGCCGAGCAGAAAGCCGCCGAGCACGTCGCTCGGCATGTGCCACACGCGGATCAACAGCGCCGCCCCTACGCCGAGCATGAACGCCGCCGCCAGCGGCGCCGCCAGCACTCGCCAGCGCGCCGGCGTGACGAGCACCGCGCTGAGCGCAAGCGCCGTCGCCGCCGTCGCATGGCCGCTCGGCCACGAGCCGGCGGCAATCGTGCGGCCGAAGCCGACGTGCGGTTCGGCCAGCAACGGCTTCAGCAGATCCGCGCTGAGGGGCGCCAGCGTCATCACGACCGCCGCCGCAAGCGCCAGCCGGCGATCGCCGCGCGCGAGCGCGAACAGCACGATCGCGACCGCCCAGATCGTGAACTGCAGCGGGTTGATCAGGTGCAGCAGCACGACCGCGACATCGTTCGTGCGCTCGCCTCCGGCAAACGCCAGGCGATGCAGCAGTTGCGCGTCGTGCACGCGGAAGGCTTCGATCTGCGTCGCCACCGCCCACACGAGCGCCATCGCCGCCACCAGCGCGCCCGCCACGAGCAGTGGGCGCGCCAGGCCGCCTCCTCGCGGAGGCCGCGGGGCCGAGCTGCCACGCGGCAACGCCCCGGCCGTATATGCGCGTGCGGACATGCAATAAGCCTAGAACGGCCGCTAAAGCGCCGCTGAAGCAGCCACGCCGCGCCCGCTCAGCCGACCGGGAAAGTCTTGCCGGCGAGGGCGATCAGCGCCTGTGCCGTGACCCACGCCGGCGTCTGCGCGCTCGTACGCGAGTAGCGGATGCTGCCGTTCGGCGCGAGCAGACTTTCCAGGTAGGCCGGCGGCGAGCGGCTGCCCTTGCGCCGCACCGAGCCCGGCTTCACACCCGCCGCGATCAGCCCCTGCACCGCCCACGCCGTCGACTGCGCGTTGGATTCGCCGCCGTACTGCTGGGGAAAGCCGCCGTCGGCGCCCTGCGCGCGCATCAGGTAGGCGACGGCACGCGCGAGCACGCCGCGGTTGCGCGCGCCGGCGGCCGCCAGCGCCTGCAGCGCGGCGCCCGTGTCGTCGACGTCGCTGCGCGAGCCATGCGTACCGAAGCCGAAGCCGCCGTCGGCGTTCTGCTGGCGCTCGATCCAGCCCGCCGCTTTGCGGATCGGGCCGTAGCTCGCCGAGTGCCCAACCGCGCGCAGCGCGAACACCGCGAACGAGCTGAGGTCGACCAGGCCGCCGAACGAGCCGTTGGCGGCACGTCCGCGCAGCACTTCGGCGACCAGGTTGCGCCCGGCGAACGAGTACGCCGAGGCGCCGCACGCGCGCGCCGCCAGCACCGTGCGCTCGACGTCGCCGAGGGTCGCCAGCGTCGAGACTTCGCCGCGCAGCGAGTCCAGCAGCGAGTGGCCGTCGCGGCGCACGCTCGCCGGGTTGCGTCCCGCCGCGGCGAAGCCCATCGCGACCCACCCCGTGTACAGCCCGCTGCTGTGCTGCGAGGTGCTCGCGCCGTAGCCGCCGTCCGGGTTCTGCGCCGAGGCCAGGTAGCCCAGCTCGCGTGAGAACGAGGCCGCCGAGGCCGCCGACGGCTTGGCCAGGCCGCCCGCCAGGCCGAGGCCGAGGCCGAGGCCGGCGGCGAGCGCGAGCGCGATCAGCGGCCCCGGCGCGCCCAGCGCGCGCACCGGCCGGCTCGCCGCGATCTCGGCGCGCGGCTCGACCGCCTCCCAGCTCACATCCATGCGTGCGCGCAGTCGCGCCAGCAGGCGCGCCAGCTCCGGCGCGAAGGCGAGGCCGAAGAGGAAGCTCGCGACCGTGTCCGTCAGGTCGAACGGCAGCGCCGTACCCGCCGCCGCGAGGAACGCCGCCGGCGTGTGGCTCGCGCCGAGCGTCCAGGTGTAGACGTTCATCACCTCCTTCGCCGCGAAGGCAGCCAGCGCGCACGCCAGCGCGAGTTGCACGCGACCGAGCCGCCGGCCGCTGAGGGTGCCGAGCGCCGCGCCGGCGAGGCCGACGAGGCCCCACGCGGCCATCTGCCACGGCGTGTACGGGCCCTGTCCGAGCACGAAGTTCGACGCCAGCATGCCGAGCGCGCCGACGCTGAAGCCCGGCAGCGGGCCGAGCGCGTAGCCGACGACGAGCGTCAGCGCCGTGATCGGCTTGACGTCGGGCACCGCCACGAACGCGTCGCGGCCAAGCGCCGTCACGGCCGCGAGTGTCGCCACGACCGCGATCATCCGCGCCGAAGGGCGCGTTCGCTCATACGCCAGCCAGCCAAGCGCCAGCACGACGCCTACGAGCAGGAACGAGGCCAGCGGCCAGCTCACGCCGGCACCGCCTGCACCGGGCGCTCGCGCCGCAGCAGCTCCGCGCCCTGCTCCGGCAGCAGCGCGCCGCCCGCGCCGCCGAGGATCCGCGCCGTCTCGGTCGCGAAGTACCAGCCGCCCGCGAGCAGCTCCGCCGTCGGCCCGTCGGCGATCACGCGTCCGTCGGCCAGCAGCACCGCGCGCCGCGCGCACGCCGCCGCGAACTCGGGGTCGTGCGTGGCGACGATCACCGCCTGCCTTTCCCCCGCGCGCCTGCGCAGCTCCTCTGCCAGCTCGGCCTTGCCGCTACGGTCCATGCCGCGCGTCGGCTCATCCAGCGCGAGCACCGCCGGCGTCTCGCCGTCGGTCACGATCGCCAGCGCCAGGCGCTGGCGCTCGCCGCCGGAGAGATCGCGCGGGTGGCGCGCCGCCAGCTCCTCCAGGCCGGCCGCCGCGAGCGCCCGCTGCGAGGTCTCCTGCGCGACGTGCTCGTGGATGAAGTAGTCGCCCGGGTTCTGCAGCAGCAGCGCGACGCGCCCCGCGCGCTCGATCCGCCCGCGCGTCGGCTGCAGCAACCCGGCCGCGTGGCGCAGCAGCGTCGACTTGCCCGCGCCGTTGCGGCCCATCAGCGCGACCGTCTCGCCCGCCATCAGCTCGAGCGAGGCGCCGCGCAGGATCGCCGGCCCGTCGCGCAGCTCGTGCCACACGCCGCGCAGCGCGAGCGCCGGCTGCGGCGCGTTCCTGCGCCGGCGTCGCCGCGAAGGCTCCGGCCCTGGTGCCGGCGCGCCCGCCTCCGGCAGCAGCCCGTTCGCGCGCAGCGTCGCGCGCGCCTGGCGCACGCCGACCGGCGCCGGGCTCAGCCCGGCGATCGCGAACAGCTTCGCGCCCGGCGTCTGCAGCGCCGGCGAGTGCGCCGAGGCCCAGCGCACGAAGTCGGCAGGCGCGCCGTCGCAGACGACGCGCCCGGCGTCGAGCGCGATCACCCGGTCGGCCGCGCTGAGGCAACGCTCCAGGCGATGCTCGGCGAGCACGATCGTGGTCTCCCACTCCTGGTTGAGCCTGCGCAGTAGGCCGATCAGCTCATCGCCCGCGACCGGGTCCAGCTGCGAGGTCGGCTCGTCGAGCAGCACCACGCGCGGGCGGCCGGCCAGCGCCGCGCCGAGCGCCACGCGCTGCTGCTCGCCGCCGGAGAGCTCGTGCGTGGAGCGATCGAGCAGCGCGTCGATGCCGAGTGCCAGCGCCACCTCCTCGACCCCGCGCGCCACCGCCGAGGCCCCCTCGCCGCGGCTTTCCAGCGCGAGCGAGAGCTCGGCGCGCACCGAGCTCGTCACGAGCTGCGTCTCGGGATCCTGGAACAGCGCGCCCACGAACGCGCCGAGGCGCGCCGGCCCGTGCTCGCGCGTGTCCAGGCCCGCGACCTCGACCCGGCCGGCGAAGCGCCCGCCGTGGAAGTGCGGCACGAGCCCGCACGCCGCGCGCAGCAGCGTCGACTTGCCGCAGCCCGAGAGCCCCGCCAGCAGGCAGAACTCGCCCGGGTGAAGCTCGACGCTCACGTCCTGCAGGGCCGGGCGCTCAGCCTCGGGGTAGTGGTAGGTGACCTGCTCGAAGGAGATCAGCGCGCCGCTCACGGGTCGATCCCCCGACGGTCGCAGAACGGCAGCAACACGGCCGCGAGCAGCGCCGCGCAGAGCACGAGCGTACCCGGGTCGAGCGCCATCTCGATCCGCGGATAGGCGTCGAACGAGGCGATCCCCGCCAGGCGCCCGGCCGTCGCCAGCGCGAGCACCGCCACCGCGGAGGCGGCGAAGGCCAGGTCGTGACGCGAGAACGCACGGCGGGGGGCTCGCACGCGTCGCGTGAAGCGCCCACGCGCCGGTGCCGGCCCGGCGAAGCCACGCACCTCGAGCGTCGCCGCCACGTCCATCGCCCGGTCGAGCGAGCCGCCGACGACGGCGCTGATCAGCGCGACCTTGCCGCGCGCGCCGCCCGGGGCGCCGCCCGGTCGCGTGCGCTGCGCCTCGGCCAGGCGCTGGGAGTCTGCCGCGAGCACGGGCAGCATGCGCGTCGCGAGCGTCGCCGTCAGCGCCGAGCGAAACGAGAGGCGGCGGAAGATCCGCAGCAGCTCGTCGGGGTCGACGGCGAGCCCGGCGAGCGACGTGACGAGGATCAGCAGCGCCACCTTCAGCGCGATCACGCCGCCGTAAGCGAGCGCCTCGAGCGTCAGGTTTCCCTGCCCGAACGGGCCGAGGTCGCCGAGGCGCGCGAACACGGTCAGTCCCTGACGGCTGACGAGTACGTTGACGAGCACGATCGGCGCCGCCACGATCAGCGCCGTGCGCAGCGAGCGCGACAGGCGGGCGCCGACGCTCGCCCCCCAGCCGGCGCCGAGCACGCCGAGCAGCAGCGCGAGCAGCACGAGCGGGTGGTAGAGGATCAGCGCGGCCTCGGTCAGCGACACGATCCACAGCGCACCCACCCACGCGCGCGTGGCGTGCAGTGGGCTGGCCAGGCGGCGGTAGAAGAACGAGCTGCCCATCACGCCCCCGGCCGCGGCAGCGCCAGCGTGGCCCCGCCCGGCGCGACGGCGACGGCGAAGCGGTTGCGCAGGCCCGCCGCCGTGAATGCACGCGCCGCGCCGTCGACGCCGGCGGCGTCCGTGCCCGTGACCGCCCACACAGGTGCTTCTTCGCCGCTGCGCGTGGCCGCGATCAGCCCCGTGCCGGCGCCGAGCGTCTGCGTCGGGCGTCCGCGCGCGTCGAGCAGCGCGAGCGTGCCGCCGTCACCGGAGAAGCGCGCGTAGACGCCGCTCGCCTGCGGCCCCTCTTTCAGTTCGCGCACGGCGAATTCGCGCGCGAGCGTGCTCCACGGCGCGACGAGCACGCGCAGCGTCAGCTTGCCTCCGCCGCCACCGAGCGCCGAGACGCCTGCCGGGACGCCTTGGTCGCGCAGCTGCCCGGTGACCCTCTTGCACGCTTCGCCGGCGACCTCGGCGCATTCGACGCGCACCGGCAGGCGCTTGCCGTCGAGTCCGTTGAGGAACGGCTGCGGGAAAGAGCCGATGACGGCCGGCACGTCGTCGGTCTGGCTCCAGTCGTGGCGATCCCACCAGACGTAGTCGCCTGGATGCACGCGCGTCGTCGCCGCGCCCTTGCCCGCCTCGACGCCGTTGACGTAATAGAACCAGTCGACCGGCTGACCGCCTTCGCGACCGCCGGCGACGCCGTCGACGCTCTGCACGAAGCCGCCCGAGTAGCGCGTCGCGACCTTCGCGTTGCGCGTCAGCAGGCTCATCACCGTCTCTTCGCCGCGCGCCTGCGGCGCGCTCCACGATCCGATCGTGGCGGCGCCGAAGTCACGCGTGACGAGCAGGCGCACGCCGCCGGGCGCCTTGCCCGCGCCGAGGCCGCAGCCCGACGCGAGCAGCGCCGGCCCGAGCAGCAGCGCGAGCGAAAGGCGCCGGGCGCTCATCGCCGGGCTGACCTCCGCGCCACGGCGCTAGCGGACATAGAACACGATCCTCGAAGTGCCGCGCGCGAGCGTCGTGCGGTTGCCGGCGGCGTCGCTGGCCTGCACGTCAAGGACGTAGCGCCCCGGCGCGAGCGCGGCGGGCAGCAGGTAGGAGAAGCTCGGCGCCGAGCCGACCGTGAAGAAGCTTCCCTCGCCGCAGTGCGCGCGCTTGAAGCGCTCGGATGCACCGTCGTATGTGAAGCAGCGCCCGCGATAGGAGCGGCGCAGCTTCAGGCCGACCGAGGTCACGCTCGTATGCGTGGCGATCGTGCCGCTGAGCACTTTCGGACCGCGCCCGCGCGGGTAGAAGTGCCCGTCCTGCACGCCCGTCGCCTGCGCGACGACGGCGTACGGGCCTTTGTATGGCTCCAGCGCGATGCCCGGGCCGGCGGTGATGACCCCGGACGGACTCGTCGTGCCGCAGGTGCCATCGTTGCCATTGTGCACGCAGACGGTCGTCTCCGTGCGCACCGAGCCAGGCGCGGTGACCTGCAGCTGGACGTTTCCGGTCTGCGAGATCGCGAGCGTCGCGTGGCCGGCGGAATCGGTAGTCGCACCGGCGCCGCCGCCGGTCACGGCGGCCCCGGCTGCGGGTGAGGCGGCGCCGCTGACGTTGTCGTAGGAGGTCACGGTCACGCCGATCGGCGCGCCGAGCTGCGCGGCGACCGGGGCAGAGACGCCGAGCGGGTTCGGCGGCGGCGGGCAGGCGCCCGTTTCGCTGAAGCATTCGGGGAAGAAGAGGATGCTCTGGCCGGCCTGCAGCTCGCCTTCGCAGATACCGGTCGAGGACGCTTTGTTGTCGAGCCAGTAGCTCCAGAAGTAGTTGGCGGGCGCTTCCGGTTCGAACGCGTGTGTCTCGCCGAGGATCGTTTCGACCGAATAACCATGGAGGCTTTCGAACCATTCACCGCCCCAGCTGCCGCCGGTGGCGAGCTGGAGTGCGCCGGCGGCGCTCGCGCCGCTGCAGCTGTGTTCGATGTTGGCGTCCTTGACGACCGGCGTGGCGTCGGTCGTGACCTGGGTCGGTCCCAGGAGCGTCTGGTTGAGCCCCTCGACGCGAACGGTCACGGGCGCTCCGGCGAGCGCGGGCGGAGCGCCGGCGAGCGCGAGCGTGGCGAGTAGCGACAGAGCGAGCAACAGGGACGCGAACAGCGTCGAGGGCTTTCGGGCACTGCGAGGACAGCGGGACATATGAGCCAACCCCTTTCCACGAGGGCTTGTGGGCTTTCGGCCGGAGGCTGGTCTCCTGGCTCCCGGGCCTACCTCTCCGCGCCTTCCCGAGCCGCGAAAGCGGTCCCGGTGGCTGCGCGCTTTCGCGCGCCGCGGCTGGCATCCCCGGTCACAGTGGCGGGTCCGCGTCGGATTCGCACCGACTTCCCTTGACCACCGGCCGTTGTACGCGGATCGTACCCGAGCTTCAGCGCTTGCGCTCGACGGCACCCTTCAGGCGCGCGAGGCGACTCTCCCAGGCGGACTCGGTCTCGGCAAGCCACGCGCCGGCGGAGACGAGCGCGCCGTCGCGCAGGCGGTAGCGCACCTCGCGCCCGCTCGCCGGAGCGCGCTCGACGAGGCCGGCGTGGTCGAGCGTGGCGAGGTGCTTGGCGACGGCCTGGCGCGTGATCGGCAGCTCGGCGGTCAGGCGCGGCACGCTCGTCGTGCCCTCGCGCAGGAGCGCCTCGATCATCGCCCGCCTGGTCGGGTCCGACAGCGCGGCGAAGACCTGCCCGAGCTCGTCGCTCAAGCGAGCACCCGCGCGAAGCGCATCGCGAGCTGCGAGATCGGGAAGGCCGGCTCTGACTCGGTCACGACGACGCGCGCGCCGGCCGGCACGGCGACGATCTGAAACTCGACGCGCGTGGCCGGCTCGTCGTCGGAGCCCCACCACCAGACGAGCCGGCTGGGCGCCTGCACGACCTCGACATACACCTCGCGATCCGGCTCCTGAAGCCAAGTTTCGCGTCCCTCCTCGGTCACGAGCGCCTCCCACACCTGCTCAGGCGAGGCCTCGATCTCGACCTCCGTGCGCGCCGTCTCTCGCTCCTGCGTCGGCTCTGCCATCGCTCGCCTCCTTGACAACCAATTGGTTGCTATGGTGCTTTGACAACCATCAAGTTGTCGAAAGGATAGCCCAATGCCCCTGATCCCGATGGTCGTCGAGCAGAGCGCGCGCGGCGAGCGCTCGTTTGACATCTACTCGCGTCTGCTGAACGAGCGGATCGTGTTCATCGGCACGCCCGTCGACGATGAGGTGGCGAACCTCGTCGTCGCGCAGCTCCTGCATCTGGAGTCGGAGGACTCCGAGAAGGACATCTCGATCTACGTCAACTCGCCCGGCGGCGTCGTCTACTCGGGCCTTGCGATCTACGACACGATGCAGTTCGTCAAGCCCGATGTGCAGACGATCTGCTTCGGCGTGGCGATGAGCATGGGCTCGCTGCTGCTCGCCGGCGGGGCGCCGGGCAAGCGGATGGCGCTGCCCAACAGCCGCATCCTGATCCACCAGCCCTCGGGCGGCTTTCAGGGGCAGGCGGCCGACATCGAGATCCACGCCAAGGAGACGCTCGAGCTGCGCCGCCACATCGACGAGATCTACGCGCAGCACACCGGCCAGCCGGTCGAGCGCGTGCACGACGACATGGACCGCGACCGCTACTTCACAGCTGATGAGGCGCGCGAGTACGGCCTGATCGACCGCGTGATCTCCTCACACGAGCTCAACCGCCTGCCGACCGGCTTCGCCGGGCGAGTGCACGGTGGCGATTGACTTTTATCTATTTCTATTAATTAAAAATCGAGAGAGGAATCGGGATCGGCCAGCGATGCACGCTGCGCCTGATCGAGCACGCCGGCGTCGACGATCAGCTTGCGCGCCGCGTCGAGGTCGTCGGAGCGCCCGAACGTGAGCGCCGCCTTGACGGCGCCGTCCTTCAGGTACCAGTTGGTGAAGGCGCCGCCGTCGAGTGAGCCGCGCACGATCTCCTCATCCCACCCATATGCCGGACCGACGTACTCGAGTTCGCCCCAGTCGGCGAACACGGAATAGAAGTACGGGACCTCCGCGTGGGGAACGTTGCGCCCGAGCATGTTCAGCGCGGCCGTCTTGCCCTGATTGAAGGCGACGTCCCAATGCTCGATGCGCATGTGCGCGCCGCCGTGCACCGCCGACTCGTATTCGCAGATGTCGCCTGCCGCGAACACGCCCTCGACGGCCGTTTCCAGGCGCGAATCGCAGACGACGCCGCCGCGCTCGCCGATCTGCAGGCCCGCACGCTCGGCGAGCTGCACGTCGGGGCTCACGCCGGCGCCGATCACAACGGCATCGGCCGCCAGCTCGAGACCGGCGCGCGTGACGACCGTCGCCACGCTGCCCTCGCCGTCGAAGCGCTCGAGCTCGTCGTTTGCATGCACCGTCACGCCATGCGATTCGAGCAACTGCTGGAAGAAGGCGCCCGCCGTCGGCCCGAAGCCACGTTCGAGCGTGTGCCCCTCCTGCATCACGATCGTGCAGTGTTTGCCGAGCTTCGTCAGAGACGCCGCGACCTCGCAGCCGATGTAGGAGCCGCCGATCAGGACGACCTCCTCCGCGTCCTCGACGCCCTCGCGGATCGCGTCGGCGTTGCCGAGCGTGCGCAGGTAGTGGATCTGCTCGAGGTGGCAGCCATCGACGTTCAGGCGGCGCACGTTGGCGCCCGTCGCCAGCAGCGCCTTGCCGAACTGCAGCTCGTCCTTGTTCGAGAGCTTGGCGGTACGTTGCTCGAGGTCGAGCGCCGTGACGCTCGTGCGCGTGAGCAGCTCGATCTTCTGCTCCTGCCACCACTCGTTGGGGCGGAAGAACGCCTCCTCGCGCTGCTCCTCACCGCGCAGGTAGCCCTTCGAGCACTCCGGGCGGTTGTATGGCGGGTCCGGCTCGCGGCCGACGAGCACGATCTCGCCGTCGGCGCCTTCCTCGCGCAGCCAGCGCGCCGTGTTGGCCGCGGCCAGGCCGCCGCCGATCAGCAGGTAGTCGACCTTGCGCGCGCTCATGGCGCCACCTTACAAAGACACGCGGGCTGTGGCGCAGGACGCGGACCGGCGAGGCGTTGGAAGCAGCCAGGGACATCGGGTCAAGTCGCAGCCGATCGATGCCATGATTGCCTCTCCCCGATCACAACCAGGAGGACAGATGGCCGGCACGGAGGACACTCCCCCCAGCGCGGACGGCGACGAGCCGGACCCCCGCGGCAAGCTGATGCACGAAGTCGCCGAGCAGATGGACGCGATCGAAGCCGACTTCGGCGACGGCTACAAGATCGGGCGCGTGATCACGATCGTCGAGGTCTCCGGGCCCGACGGCGAGGTCGGTCTGCGCGTGCGCGCCGGGCAGTACCCGTGGGTCTCGCTGGGGATGCTCGAGTTCGCCAAAAAAAGCCTTGAAGCTTCGATGGCGGGGTAGGACTGTTCGGTCCTAGAACGAGCCAACCCGCCCAAGCTTGGGGGCGGGTTGGAGGGCGGGGAGCTACCCCGCGACCGGCTGATAACCAGTCGAAAACGATACCAGGGCACTCGGGGCTCGACGGCCAAACGACTGGAATGCAAGGACGGTCGCTACCCGCCAAACGCATGATGATCGCGCCCACTCCGAATAGCCGATTGGCCTGTCAAGCGTCGCGGAAGGCGGAGGATTCGAACCTCATCCGACGGCTACGCCGGACTCGCGGTTATCAGCCGGTCATGGCGCCTTGCCAATTCACCTTCCGTGCATCCAGCCTAATGATCGCTTGGGGTGCGAAATTCGTTTGCACGGACGCGAAACATGAGCATGCGCAGCGTGCCCGCTGAAGCTCTCGGGCGCAGGACTCGAGACCGACGCCGAACCACGAACTACAGCCCCGGCGGGTGACGGACCGACCAGCGGGCCCACGTCGGGATGTGGTCGAGGATGCGCCAGCGCGGGCCGTCTTCGTTGCGGTTCGGACCGGCGTCCGTGCCGTCGTGGCTCGTGTCGAGGCGCAAGCCGGCGATGACGATGAACGTGTGATCGGTCGGGCTCGTCGTCGAGTAGATCGTCACCCACCGGCCCGGTCCCGGCAAGCCCCAGCGAACGTAGTCTTGGGCGAGTGGATTCTGGGCGAGGATCTCTCGTATGGGTCTGGCGCCTGACCTGTAGAGCACGTAGTTGACGGTGCTCGAGCAATCCTCTTCGAGGGCGCCGCGTGGATCGGGATGCCCACCCGGGCCGTAAGGCAGAGCTTGTAGCTCGTTGCCAGAAACGAGCATCGCCTCCACGACGGCCGGCACACCGGCGGGAATCAACGCTACATGCCCGTCGCCCGGCACGAGCATCGCGCGCTCGCCGGTAATGAACCGCACTGGCGTGGCCGTCTCGGCCTGCAAGCCCGGGTCCGGCCCGAATGACGGGGCTGCCTCGTCTCCCGATCCGGACATGACGGGCGTCAGCGGTGAGTCGGGTGCGCTGGGGAGCGACGAACCGCGATAACGCGCGGCCCATTGCTGCACCTCCTCGACATACCAACCGGCGTGGTTGTAGGCAAAGATGGCGCGGCGGTAGTCGCTCGGGGCGCCCGCGTGCGTGAGGAAGTTCGCCGCAGCGTAGATCGCATCGACCGGATCCCAGCGGTCGGCCCTCCCATCGCCGTCGCCATCCACCCCATAGGTCGCCCACGTCGAGGCGATGAACTGCATCGGACCTCCGGCGCCGGCTGAGTTGGTCGCGCCCGCGCGCGTGCACGAAGGGTCGGCGTCGCGCCCATGGTCACACTCGACCTTGCCGATACCCGCGAGGATCGCCCAATCGATGGCGTTGCGTCGCGCGGCTTGCTCATAAAGGCGTAGGTACTGCGGGGGGATCTCCCGCAAGGCGAGCGCCGACGGCGTGCTGCCGACAGCTTCGACGGACACTTCCGCGCCACCGCCCAGCGAGGCGCCGGTGAGCGCCGCCACGACCGAAAGCGCCATCAGGATGCCGAGCAACAGTGCCGATACTCCCGCTGCCAGCCCACCTCGGGCGCCCGATCGTCTCGGCGAAGTCCCGGCGAGCGAACCGGTGCTCATGGCCGGTCGGGACCGAGCTGACGTTTACGCCCGGCAGCCACTTCTCGGGCATCTCTCATGACCTCTGATTCCGACCGTGACCTCACGCCGGGACGTCGATCCAGACGGAGCGGAGCGCGCTCCCTGTGCGCGGTGAGTTCACGGTCGATCAGGCTCCGCGCCGCGTGCTTTCCGGCGGCGTCGAGTTGCCTGTATTCGCGACGTCCGTACCCTGCGATCCCGGCCAGTGCCGCGTAGCTGGGCGTGCCCCCACTCCCTGCGCGACTGCCCTCTCCCCCTGCGGCCAGCCTCGCCTGGGCATCGAGGAACCGCGCGTGGCGCGCTTCGGCATCCGCGCGATCTCGGCCGACCGCTCGCTCGGGCCGTCGATCGAGGCTCGCCTCCGAGCGGGCTTCCAGTTCGATTCGCTGCTTGCGAGCAGACAGTCGAGCTGCTCGCCGCGGATTCCCGGCCGCGAGCGCCTGTGCCTGCTGGTCGGCGACGAGGCTCAGACGAGCGGCGTCCGCACCGTCGGCCTGCGATTGAGCGAGCACGCTTGGCGTCGCACCAGGGTGCAAACGACCGTCGCCCGAGCGTGCCGTAGTCCGAGAGCCGGCCGCTGCCGCGCCGGCTGTGACCCCGCTCTGGGTAGCGTCGCCGATGGTCGCGCCCGGCGACGCGCCTGGAGCTCCGGCCGTGCCCACGGTCGTGCCTCGCGTCGGCAGACCGCGCGGCGTATGGGCCGTCTCGCGTGCGAGCGCGGGAGCCGGCCTACGCGATCGCTCTCGCGCGTTACGCACGCGCTGCTGCATACGCGCCCGCGCGTCCAACGTTTCGTTGACGCGGCGGAGCACCGGGCGCCGGGCGCGGCGCGCCTGTTCCTCGCCACGAGCGCCGCTTGCGAGTTGCACGACCTGGTGGCGACGCGCGAACAAACCCCACCAGAACGCCGACATCAACAGCCAGCGCGTCCACCAGCCGAGCGCTTGCAGATGCTCGAGGATCGCAAGGATCGCAAGCACGACGCCGAGCAGGAAGGCGAACAGCAGCTTCGACACGACTGCGGCGAACAGCTGGGTGACCCATTTGCGAAAGACCGCACGCCCGGTCTCTCCGAGCGCCGGCGCCAGCGCCGCGGCCGGCGCCAGCATCAGGTACACGAGGCTGAAGATCGCCGCGCCGAGTAGCCGCAGCGCGAGAAAGCACAGCAGCAAGAGCATTCCGAGAACGCCCGCCGTGATCAGCAGGAGCCCACCCACCCTCGACCAGGTCCCATGGTTCGTACGGAACTCGGCCGCCGCCGCCGCCGACCCATGGCAGTCAGTCGCCGTTTCGCTGCGGCAGATCGCGCGCAGCAACGACGTCGGATCGTTGATCGCGTTGCGCTCGGGACCATTGGGCGGCAGCGCGAGGAAAATCGCACCGTTGGTGTGCGCGGCGCGAAGCAGCCGCGCGCTGTGCTCGATCGCGGTGACGTTCGTCCCGCTTCCGTCAGAGCATCCGGCCGGCACGGGGACACGCCCACAGCCGACGCCGTCCAGCTCGGAGGAGGCGAGCGCGAGTGCCGCCGCGCGAAGCTGTGGATCGAGCCGCGACGGATTTCGGCACCAATCGACGTCGCCGAACTCCAGGTAGCACCACGGAACTTCGATGGTCGTCGCAAAGACGAGGCCCATGCTCGCGGCGAGCGCCCCGCCGGGATCTCCCGGGCTCCCGCGTGCCGTCACCGCGAGCGTGCCAAGGCTCGCCCGATTGGCCCAGTCGCCGAGCGCCCCCACGGTCCCGGCCGGATCGACCGTCACCCAGATCCCTCCCGCCATCATCGCCAGAGCCATCAGCGCCTGGGCCAAGCTCTCGGCCACGCGTCGCCGGACCAACCCCTGGTAGGCGCAGAGCACGGCCGCGATCGCCAGCACCGTGGCCAGCCAGGGCATCGTGACGGTGGCCTGCATCTCGTGCAGGCCACGGGCCACTCCCCCTCGCAGCGTGTCGCCCTCGAGCAGGTCGATCGTGAAGCACCACTCGAGCATCACGACCAGCGCATGCACGGCCCAGACCAGCGCCATCCACAGCGGCGTGACGAGCAGGTTCTGCACGATCGCCAGCAGTTGGGCCGAGCTCAGACCGAGCAGCCCGGTGTCGATGTGAACGTCGATACCGAAGTTGCCCGTCGGCGTCGCCGCGGCGACGAAACCAGACGTTTCACAGTTGCGGCGAGCAGCCGGGGGGAGCGCCGATCCCCCAGGCGGCCCGCTGCAGAGCGGGCTGCCGAGCCCGTTGCTCACGAGCGGATCGGCTTCGGTGCCGGGCGAGCCGCCGGCCTGCGGTTCATCACCGCCCGGCACAGCACTCGCGCCAGGATGCAGCAGCGGTGGTTCAGTCGGCGAGCGCGCCGCCGGCGGCAGATGTGGATCAGTTGCGCGCGAGCTCGATGAGTCGGCGCGCCGAGCTATCGACGCCGGCACGTCGGATCGATGCGAGCGCGATCGCCCGGAACGTTCGCCGAGCGGCGGTGCGGCATGCGCGCTCGCGGATATCGCAAGCGCGAGTGTCGCGCCCACGATCGCGGCTATCTCGACGAATCGCCGCCGAGGACGGCTCACCGGCGAGGCGGTGTCGTCGAGAACGCGCGCAGCAGCGACGGAACGACCACGTCGATCTGCATCGCCTCGACACGTCCGCGGTGGTCGCGAAACAGACAACGCCCGGCCTCGAACTCGAGCAGGCTCTGTCGCAGGCTTCGCCGTTCAGGGTCGAGCCCGAGCAGGGCGAGCGCCCGCGCCGCCTCTGCCTCGGATCGCATGCCGAAGACGAATGTCGCCCCGAGCAGGTTCTCAAGCGACTCCCGATCTCCCATCAGAGTGTCGGTGACCAGTTGCGTGCTGATGATCGGCACCGCGAGCTCGGAGCGACCCATGCGCTGCAGCGACGCCAGCAGGCTGCGTCCCGCCGGATCGCCGAGTAGGCGCCAGCCCTCGTCGAACGAGAACAGCTTCAGCCGGTCGCGTTCGGCATCCATCAGCTGCATCGCGAACATCGCGATCAAGCGCACGATCTGCTCGCCGATTCGCTCCGACTGCGAGTAGTCCGAGCGTGCGGTGCCCGGCTCGGGCGCTGGAAGATCACGGATCGGCAGGTAGGTGACCTGCTGCAGCCCAATCGCCGGCAGCGACACGCCCACGTCAGCGAACCCGAGCTGCGTCAGACCGGAACGCGAATACACCTCGAGCGCCTTGCCGACCTGCCGATCGACCATATCCCCCTCCAGCAGCGCCCGCACGACCTCGCGACACGTCGGTTGGGCGCCGCGGGTGACACGATCGACCGCCGCCACCAGCGCGGTCTCCCAGCTCGGCTCCGCCCGACTCGGCAACAGGTCGCGCAGGAACGAGACGGTCGCATCCTGGCGCAGGTGAGCGGGAGCGATCCGCAGTGGGTCGAGCATCCCCCTCAATGCCGGATCGGGCCGCAGGGTCACGCACTCGGTGTGCGGCGCCACGTCCTCGAGCAGGTGAAAGCGATGATCACCCTTCGGGTCGCAATCGATCACGCGTGCCCCGAGCAGAAAGCCCTCGTACTTGAGCTTCTGATCGAGCGTGGTCTTGCCCGAGCCCAGTGCACCTACGCTGAGGATCGTCGTGTTGCGATCGCTGTCCGACCCCTCGCGGAGATTGAATCTCGCCGGCTGCCGGGAGCCGGTGAGCGTATGGCCGAGATAGAAGCCTCCGCTCGAGCCGACCGCGTGGGTCGCGGTCGGCATCATCGCTGAGACCTGCTCGGTGGTGAACGTGTCCTCGTAGCCGGCCACCCGGCTTCGCTGCGCCGGGAGATGCTGCAGGAACAGCTGAAGCTGCTCGCCGATCGGCCGGTAGAGGCGGATCTCGCCATATGCCCGGCGGCATGCCTCGACTCGCTCCTCCAGCGTTTGTTGATCGGCGGCGGCCACGGCGATCGCGAGCGTCGCCCGCAGGAGCGGCGGACGGCTGGGCGACTGAAGATGGCCGAGCAGGTCGCGCGCCTCCTGGGACCGTGCGTAGCCGAGATCGCTGACGCCCTGATCTCCGTCGGACTCGGCGCGCACGATCTGATCGGCGTCCTGAATGCGCCTGCGCGCTATTCGCAGGGCGAGCTCGTTGGGCAGGAAACGCGCGTTCAGCGAGAGGTCGATTCCGAACGGCAGGCTCTCGGGCGGGGCGAACATGAGCTCCACGCGAGACCCGGGGAACTCGAGTTGATCCGGAACCGCGCCGAGCACCAGGTGCGCCTGCCAGCTGGTTCCCCGCTCGGACTCGACCCGCAGGACGCGGCGATGGTGCTCGATGTGGCTGTCGACCCAGCGGAGCACGTCTCCCTCCAGCGGCGCCAGCACGGCCTCGCCGTTGCGCTCGAAGACAAGCGCTCGTGGCTCGTGCAGTCCATCGACGGACGGCTCGCCGAGCCCGCGGCAGAAGGCCCGCCTGACGAGCCACTGCAGCTCGACTCCCCTGGCGGGCCGGGCGGGCAGGTACTCGACGAGCCGCGCGTGAGCCCGGTCGGCGCGGCCTCGAACCCGCTCGAGGTCCCGGGCCTTCAGAAACCCGGCGCCACCAAGCGCAAACGTCTCGGCGACGGCCCTCCGCCAGTCGCCCGGCTTGCGCTCGACCGCCTGGGACAGGAAGCTGGCGACGTCGCGCTCCGGTTCGCGCAGGCTCACGAGCACGAACACCGCCGGGCTCGTGGATCCCAGCTCATCGAGCCTGCGGATGTGCTCACGCACGTAGCCGCGGCGCATGCTCGCGTGCGGCTCTCCGTGGCCGTGAGCCCCCACTTCATCCTCTAGCTGTGCCATATACCGGTCACTCGGAGGCTCTTGCGCGAGGCGCAGAATCTGCACGTCCGCCTCGATCGCCTCCAGCGCGCCGAGCAAGGCGAGAAAGCGCATCCGCTTGTCGTCCTCGCCGAGCCACTGGTAGGAGGACGGCTCTATGCGAAACGCGGCCCAAGCGTCGGAAAGACCGTCGGCGAAGACGCAGTTGCCGTATGTGAAGCGGATCGGAGCGCGCATCAGCAGACCCTCAGCCGTGCGTTGCGATCGAGCACCACCACCTCACCGCGTGCCGGACGCTCCACGCCGTGGAGCTCGCGCAGGGCAAGTTGCGGACGCAGGCCGAGCCTCGCCAGCGGTCCTCCCCGCAACCGGCGCTCATGCGCAACGGCGACGAGCAGCGCGCCCGGGCCTCGATAGGCCAGTCGCCGCATGCGGTGGTCTGAGCCGTCAGGCACCATCAGCAGCGGTTGCGGACGCCAGATCGACCAGGCCAGACCAGCCGATTGGCAACCGTGGCCGAGGCCGACGATCCTGCGCGGACCCAGGCCACACCCGAGCACCGCACGCGCGGCGAGGTGAAAGGGCCGACCCTCGATCCGCACGACAGCCAGCACGGCCGAGAACATCCCGGGCAGCGCGAGGTCGCGCACGTACCAAGGCACCACGCGCGCAAGCAGGCTGATCGGCACCACGCGCTCGAGCGCCAGCGTCAGGAGCAGCAACGTCATGAAGTAGACGACGCCCCGCACCGGCACGCCGCCGGGGTTGAGCCGCAGGCGGTCGATCCGATAGATGCGACGCTCGAGATCGAAGACGCGGCGATAGGAGCGAATCACCATCACTGTCCACCGAACAGCGAGCCCACCGTGTCACGCAACAGGTTGATGCCGGTCGGGGTTGCCAGCAGAACGGAGACGATGCCCACCGCGAAGACCCCCGCCGCCTCCTTGAAGTCCCGACGAAACGCGAGCACGGTCGCCGCGACCGCGAAGGCCAAGCCGATCAAGCTCATCGCCACAGCACGACCCGTGGCACCGGCCTTCGCCGCCGCCGCTTCAAGCGAGGATCCACCGCCGCCACCCGGCGCCTGCGCCCGTTCGACGCCGTCGGTGCGAGGCGCCACTGCCGCCCAGCCGACTGACGCGCGAGCGTTGGCACGAGGCAAGCGACGATCATGATCGCGACGAGCGCCGCGCCGATCGGGCCGATGCCCCGGCGACGGCGCGGGCAGCGCACCGGCTCGCCATCCATTTCACGCCTTGCCACAGGCCGACTCATCGCTCGGGGTCCATCTCCACGGCCGATACCTCCCAGCGGCCGTTGACGTCGACGACGTCGAGTTCGTAGCCGAGCGTGTAGCGCGTCCCACGAACGTCGTGCGCCTGAGCCACAGCAAGGACCGAACGCCTGTCCCCTGACCAGGCGAGGCTCTGCACCGTTTCGAGCGTCAAGGCGATGCCGGGAACGGCGACGTGTGCACCTTCTGAGAGATCGGCTGCGAGCTCCTCCGGCGCCGCCGCCAGGTAGTTGCGCAACGCGCGGCGAACGACTGCGGCGAGGCTCGCGTCGCTGACGCTCGGTGCGTGGGCCGGAGGCTGCGAGCCTCCATGCGTCGGCGCGCCGATGAAGGCCGGGTATCCCGACAGGACCAAACTCCCGTCGCCAACACGCGTCACGCCGACCGCCAGGTAGACGAGCCCGGCGGCATCGGTCTGCGCGGCCACCGTGTAGACATGCGTGCCGGCCTGCTGCTCGCGCTGCTGTACGACTTCGGCCCACGCGACGTGCTGAGCGCCGCTCGCCGGCAGCGTCAAGCCTGCATCAAGCGCCATCCCGGAGCCGGCCATCGACCCGAGCAGGCGGTCGGTCGCCTGCGGCTCTGCGGCGTCCCACGTGAGGTAGCGGCGTGCGAACAGGACCGCAAAGCCTTCTGCCGCCCGATCGGCGACAGGGGGAGTTCGTGCGAGGATCGGTGCCGCGCCACCCCGCGGCGGGAACACGGCGAAACGCGCGCTGGCGATCAAGCCGGCGCAAGCCGCCGCACAGAGCACGTACCTCGGCAGGCTCTGCGCCAGCCGAAGACGCCACAGAGGCCTGCTCGCGATCGTTACCGCGTGAGCATCGCCCGTACGGCCGGCGAATCCCCGATCACCGCTCAAAGCTGAACTCTCCAGAACCCCGGCGCGATGAAGAGTTGCTCGTAGCGGCTACCTCCGTGCTGTGACCGTGCGAGTCCCCTGCGGTTCCACGACCGTCCGGGAAGCTCGCCTCGCCAACGGTGACGTCAGTGCTTGGAAGCGTCTGACGAGCCGCCGATCGAGAGGCAGCCGCTTTTGAAGATCGAGTGTTCGACCAGCTCCCGGTGGACGCGCTTCTGCGAGCTGGCCGTGCGTGCCTCGCCACCACGGCGGCGGATCGGACTCGTCGCGCGCGTCCGCTGATCGTCTTGGGGCGCAGGTGCGTGGTCCGTGCTGCCGTGATCGCCGAAGCCGCCCCGACAGTCCCGGCATCTGCGCGCGCCGCGCGAAGCGCGGTCTTGCGACGTATGTGAGTCGACGAAGCGAACGCGCCTAGCGCCAGCACGACGCCCAGCGCGCCGGCGCCGGCAATCAGCACTGTCCCGACTGCAATGCGCAAGCCGTGGGCACCCTCGGCGCCAGCGACGTCCGCAGAGAAGACGGAGCCCTCTACCGGCCAGCCGGATCCGTCGCCAGCAACCTCGGCGATCTGCCCGCCGTGCGCGAAGTACTCATCCTCCGCATACACGCGGAACCGTTCTCTGTGCGCGCCCACGCGAGCGGCCGGGCGCCAAGCGGGGAGAAACCCGGCCCCCGGCCGCCTGCGTACGGGTGGGCGTCGCCGTGCCGTCGTGGGTTCGACCGACGGCCGGCGTCCCTGGACAGACCTATGTTGGGGGAGTGATGTCATAGGTCGGTCCTACGTGCTCCTCCGACGTCGGCGCCGCGGACGGGACATCGGCTTCGGTCATCAGCTCGCGCAACCTCGCCCGTGCACGCTGCGCGACCTTTCGGTACTTCTCGCGCGACCACCCGTGGCGGCTGCAGAATTGAGCGCACGGCTCGCCACCGACCTGCGATGCCAATACGCGCCGCTGGTCGACGCTCAGCAGCCCGACGAGGCGACTCAGCCGCCGCAGCTCCTCGCGCAGGATCACTTTTGCGTCGATCGTGGCTCCCTGGTCGACGATCTCGACGCCCTCGCCGGCGATCGTGCCGAGCGTCTCGGCCTGCTCGAGCGCAGCCTGGATCGGGCTGCGCCCACTCAGCGCCCGGCGGCGATCGCGAGCCCGCGAGACGAAGCGAAGCTCGAGTGCATTGGTGATGTGCTCCCTGCCGGCGAACGACCCGCCCGCCTTTACGTGGGCGATCAGCTCGAGTGTGGCCTGGCTGTAGCAGTCCTCGAGATCCTCACGCCGCAGTCGATGGCGATGCACGCGCAGCAACAGCCCGCGCTTGGCCGACGCGACCAACGCCACCTCCTCGCAAAGATCGCGTGCATGACTGCCGCTACTGTCCGCAAGCGATCGCCCACCGCGGACCGCTCGTATTTCTCCGCATCGGGTAGACACATACGTATGTCGCGCCCAATCGCTCGCAGACCCCCCTCCCAATTTCGCGGCGCCTCGACTCCGCGCGTTGCGCGACATTCTTCGAGCGACAGCCGATGAGCATCACCGACACCCTCCACTCACTCGACCGCCGCCAGCAGCAGACCCGCGGTCTGCGCTTCATCGCGGCCGTCTACAAGAAGTTCGGCGACGACCAGGCCGGCCAATTGGCGGCGCTGATCGCCTACTACGGCTTCGTCTCGCTGTTCCCGCTGCTGCTCGTGCTCGTGACGATCCTCGGCTTCGTCCTGCAGGGCAACCCCGACGAGCAGAAGAAAATCCTCGATGGCGCGCTCGGCCAGTTCCCGATCATCAGCGAGGAACTCAAACTGCGCTCGCTGACGGGCAGTGGAGTCGCGCTCGGGATCGGCGTCTTCGGCTCGCTGCTCGCCGGCATGGGCATCACCGGCGCGACGCAGAACGCCTTCAACCGAATCTGGCACGTGCCGTTCAAGAACCGGCCGAACTTCGTCTTCGCGCACCTGCGCGGCCTCGGCATGCTCGCGATCCTCGGCACGCTCAGCGTCGTCTCGACGACTGCCGCAGGCTTCGTCGGTACGAGTTCGCACGGGGCGCCGGCCGTGCTTGCCGGCGTGATCCTCGCCTTCGTGCTCAACCTCGCGCTGTTCATGACCGCCTTCAAGCTGCTGACCGCCATCGACGTCGGCTGGCGCGAGCTGCTGCCCGGCGTGATCGTGGCCGCCGTCTGCTGGCAACTGCTGCAGCACCTCGGCGGCTACTACGTCGACCACGAGCTCAAGCACACCAAGCCGCTCTACGGCACCTTCGCGCTGGTGCTCGGGCTGCTCGCCTGGCTCTACCTCGGCGCGCAGCTGACGATCTTCGCCGCCGAGATCAACGTCGTGCGTGTGCAGAAGCTGTGGCCGCGCAGCTTCTTCTCCGAGCAACTGCTCGATGCCGACAAGCGCGCGATGACCTCCTCGGCCGAGGTCGAGGAGCGCGTCGAGCAGGAGAGCGTCGAGGTCAGCTTCGGCGACCAGGCCGCACCGGAGCGGTCCGAGACAGCCGACCTCGATCGTTGACAGCGCGCTTGGCGCGCGGATACGTTCAGCTGAAGAGGTGCAGCGGGGCCGTGCTCGAGCTGCTCGCTCGCAGCCCTCGCGGCCGAACACTTACAGACAGGGGAAGATCGGATGCCGAGACTCAGATCGCTGCTGCTCCTCACCGTGCTGGCCGCAGCCTTCACCGCGGCAGCGAGCGCCACGGCAAGCGCGACCCTGCACGTGCCATACGAAGGCGAAGCATTGATCGACGGCGCGTGGAACGAGACGTGGAACCCGACAGCTCTGTCTGGCGGGAACAACAACTGCAAACCGAGCGCCGCCCACCCTTACCCGGTCGTGCTCGTTCACGCTACGTTCGCCGACGAGGGCTCCAACTGGGTCACGCTCTCCCCGCTGCTCGCCAACAACGGCTACTGCGTGTACGGCTTCAACTACGGCAAGACGATCCTCTCGGGGCTGCTCGGCAGCATCGACGGCCTCGGCAACATCGAACGCTCGGCCGAAGAACTGAGCTCGTTCGTCAACAACGTGCTCAGCAAAACGGGTGCCGCGAAGGTCGACATGGTCGGCCATTCCCAGGGCGGCATGATGCCCAACTACTACCTCAAGTTGCTCGGCGGCGCGAGCAAGGTGCACACGCTGATCGGCCTCTCGCCGAGCAACCATGGCACGACCGTCAGCGGCCTGACGAACCTGATCGAACAGTTCCCGTTCGCCTCACTGCTCGTACCCGTCTTCCTCGAAGTGATCGGCGCCCCGTCGCTGCCCCAGCAGGAGGCCGGCTCGGCATTCCAGAAAAAGCTGTTCGGCGGCGGCGACACCGTTGCCGGGCCGCGCTACGTCGTGATCCAGACGACACACGACGAGGTCGTCACGCCGTACACGAACGCCTTCCTCAGCGGGTCGAGCGTCACGAACATCACCATGCAGAACCAGTGTCCGAAAGATCCCGTCGGGCACATCGGGATGTTCGAGGACTCGCCGGCGCTGCAGAACGTGCTGAACCAGTTGAGTGCTAGCCCGAATGGGTCGTTCAGCGCGAGCTGCTCGAAATACGGGCTGGGTGTCTAACCCACCGTCCCGCTGAAGTCAGCCAAGCGCCTCGCCCGGCAAAAAGGGCGGGGCGTCGCAGCGGGCAGAACCCGATCGGCCTCGATCAGCTCGAGGTGGCGTCGGTGCTACCCGGACTAGACGCACGCCGTCGTGCTCGGCGTCCGGTAAGCCGCTTGGCGAAGGACATCAGTCGATCGCCCCCAACCAGGATGAAGCTGCGGCCTTCCGTAATAAAGAAGCCCGGCGGTGGCGACTCTGAGAAGCCTCTTGCGGGTCTCGGTCGACGGCCTTGCAGTGTTTTGTCTGAGTCCATGATCTGGGAGGTTAGTCGATCAGGCTGAGAATCCAGAGTGCGACCTCGACTGCGAGCAGCAGACAGCTTGCGGTGAGGTGGTTTGCGAGAAGGTCGATCCTGCGCCTGTTGGCTCGTGCTCGCGGCTCTATCCAGCTTCCGATCGCACGGTAGGCCTCGCCCACATCCACACGATCGTGCTCGTCGCTGTCTCCGAGTAGCTCCTCGCCGCTGAGCGCAATCACCAGCTGGTGGGGCATCAATACCCAGACCGCACTCGCGACGCACAACACGAACGAGATCATCGCGAGGAGCCCCCAGAGGTCGAGTGCGCCCCGACTCGCCGTAGCGCCTAGAAGCGAACCGGCAACCGAAGCTGAAGCGAGCACGGTGCCGGCACATGCTCGCAAGCTCGCGATCGTCCGCTCCTGCTCGGCGAGAGCACCGGCCGTCAGCTCATAGCTGAGCCGCTCGATCGATTCGGTCATGCCCCGCTTGTACAGCCCGCTTGGGATGCGGCTTGCGTGCGGAGCCTCACCGCAGACCGCCTAATGCAGTTCAGACAGGTGCATGCACCTGTCTGCGACGGGCCGCATGCGGCCCGTCCTTCCGGCGGCGCATGCGCCGCCGGGGGGGCCGCACATGTGCGGCCCCGGGCAGGCCCCCGCATGATGCGGGCCTGCCTCCCCAAATGACTCGATCTGATACGCAAGATTTGGCTCTGCCAAGCCATTTCCAGCGTCACCTCAAGATGCTTGCGCACGCAACCACCCCGCGCTATACTAACTACACTTTCGTAAGCTCATATGGAGCAATAACTAAATGACTTCTCCCGCTGACAGTCCCCAGACAGAGTCCTCACAGCCCAAGCAGGTGCTGCGGCTGATCCCGCTCGACGACACCGTCGTCTTCCCGAACATGGGCATCACGCTGACGATCGACGTCGGCGATGACGAGCGTGTCGTGCTCGTGCCACGCCACGAGAACGAGTTCCTCGAGGTCGGCACGATCGCCGAGGTGACCGAGCAGATCCGCCTCCCCGGCGGCGGTCGCGCCGTGGCCATCTCAGGCGAGCACCGCGCGCTGATCGGCGCCGCCCAGACCGGCCCCGGCGGCGAGCTGCGCGTCGAGGTCGAGGAGCGCCCCGACGAGGTGCCCGTCGACAAACGAACGCGCGAGCTCGAGCGCGAGTACCGCGCCGTCGTCGAGGAGATCCTCGAGCTGCGCGGCGACGACGGGCGGATCGCCGCCTTCCTGCGCGCGATCGCAGAGCCCGGCGCGCTTGCCGACTCCGCCGGCTACTCCCCGAACCTCTCCTACGAGCAGAAGGTCGAGCTGCTGCGCACGATCGACGTGCCCGACCGCCTCGCGCTCGCCGTCGCTCTGCAGCGCGAGAGCCTCGCCGAGCTGCAGGTGCGCAAGCGCATCCGCGAGGACGTCCAGGACGGCGCCGAGAAGCAGCAGCGCGAGTACTTCCTGCGCAAGCAGATGGAGTCCATCCGCAAGGAGCTGGGCGACGACGACGCCTCCGTGGCCGAGGAGTACAGGGCCAAGATCGAGGAGGCCAAGATGCCCGAGGACGTCGAGGCGCAGGCGCTGAAGGAGCTTGCCCGCCTCGAGCGCATGGGCGAGCAGACCGGCGAGTCCAGCATGATCCGCACCTACCTCGACTGGCTGATCGCCGTGCCGTGGGGCAAGCGCTCGGAGGAGCACCTCGACCCCGTCGCCGCGCGTGAGGTGCTCGACGCCGACCACGCCGGCCTCGAGGACGTCAAGGACCGCATCACCGAGTATCTCGCCGTGCGCAAGCTGCGCCAGGACCGCAAGATCGAGGCCGACCCCAAGTCTGGGGCGATCCTCACGCTGATCGGTCCTCCCGGCACCGGCAAGACCTCGATCGGCGAGTCGATCGCCCGTGCGACCGGACGCGAGTTCGTGCGCATGTCGCTCGGCGGCGTGCGTGACGAGGCCGAGATCCGCGGCCACCGGCGCACCTACATCGGCGCGCTACCAGGTCGCCTGGTCAGGGCCCTGCGAGACGCCGGCACGATGAACCCAGTGATCCTGCTCGACGAGGTCGACAAGGTCGGAGCCGACTGGCGCGGAGACCCATCCGCGGCGCTGCTCGAGGTCCTCGACCCCGCGCAGAACCACTCCTTCCGCGACCACTACCTCGACGTCGAGCTCGACCTCAGCCAGGTTCTGTTCCTGGCAACGGCCAACGTCGCCGACACGATCCCCGGCCCGCTGCTCGACCGCATGGAGGTGATCCGTTTCGACGGCTACACCTCCGAAGAGAAGCTCGCCATCGCCAAGGGCTACCTGTGGCCGCGCCAGCGCGACCGCAACGGCCTGCGCGAGGACGAGGTCGAGATCTCCGATGAGGTGCTGCGCACGATCATCGGCGAGTACACGCGCGAGGCCGGAGTGAGAAGCCTCGAGCGCGAGCTCGGCACCGTGCTGCGCAAGACCGCCACCCAGATCGCCTCCGGCAAGGCCGCGGCTCCCGTGAAGATCGACCTCGACGCCGTGCGCGACGCGCTCGGACGCCAGAAGGTCTTCCAGGAGTCAGCCGCCCGGACTGCCACGCCCGGTGTCGCCACCGGACTGGCTGTAACGGGCGCCGGCGGAGACGTGCTGTTCGTCGAGGCCACCGCCATGAAGGGCGGGGGCTCCGGCGGCAACAGCCTCGTCCTCACCGGTCAGCTCGGTGACGTGATGAAGGAGTCGGCCAAGATCGCCCTCTCCTACGTGCGCGGACACGCCGAGGAGCTCGGCATCGAGCCAGGCGCCTTCGAGAACAGGGAGTTCCACGTGCACGTGCCTGCCGGCGCGATCCCCAAGGACGGCCCGAGTGCCGGCGTGACGATGGTCACCGCGCTTGCCTCGCTGCTCTCAGGGCGCCCCGTCAAGCACACCGTCGGCATGACCGGAGAGGTCACGCTGCAGGGCCGCGTGCTGCCGATCGGCGGGCTCAAGCAGAAGGCGCTTGCAGCTCACGCCGCCGGCCTCACCGACGTGATCCTGCCCGAGCGCAACCGTGGCGACCTGGACGAGATTCCCGAGGAGGTTCGCAAGCAGATGAGCTTCCACCCCGTGATGACCGTGCAGGAGGTGCTCGACCGCGCACTGGAGCCCGTACGCGATGTCGCGCACGCCTAACCGCTGTCAGCCCGTTCCGCAGGAGGTCCGCCAGACGGCGGACCTCCTCGAGCGGCGCTGGCAGCTGTCGATCATCTACGCCGCGCTCACCGGCGCCCTGCGCTTCAACGAGTTCGCCGAGGCCGTCGCCGGCATCTCCCCGAGGATGCTCTCCGAGCGCCTGCGCGACCTCGAGGCGGCTGGGCTCGTCGAGCGCACCGTGATTCCCTCGAGCCCGCCCACCGTCGAGTACCGGCTGACCGAGCGCGGGCGGCGGCTCGGGCCGATCATCGACGCAATGCGCGCCTACGCCGAACCCGTCTAGTGTCCTGACGCATTAATTCGGTCCTAGCAGGGTAGGCAGAATGTATGCCTATCTCTACGCCGGTTCAGATCGAATTGTCCGAGGATGAGCGCGCCCAGCTTGAGTCATGGGCGCGTCGTCGAAGCAGCGCACAGGCGCTCGCGCAGCGCTCCCGGGTGGTGCTGCTGGCCTCCCAGGGGCTGAATAACACCGAGATCGCCGCGCGTCTTGGGGTGCACCGGCCGATGGTGCGCAAGTGGCGCTCTCGTTTTGCTGAGTTCCGCCTTGACGGGTTGATCGATGAGCCGCGCCCGGGCAAACCACGGACGATCAGCGACGAGCAGGTCGAGCAGGTGATCGTAAAGACGCTCGAGTCAACACCTAAGGACGCGACGCACTGGTCGACGCGCTCGATGGCCGCCGAGGTCGGGCTCACCCAGTCGGCAGTGCACCGCATCTGGCGTGCGTTTGGGCTTCAGCCCCATCGCCAGGAGACCTGGAAGCTCTCCAAGGACCCTCAGTTCGTGGCGAAGGTCCGCGACGTCGTCGGGCTCTACCTGAACCCGCCCGAGCGAGCTGTCGTGCTTTGCGTCGATGAGAAGTCCCAGATCCAGGCGCTTGACCGCTCAGCTCCGATCCTGCCGATGCTGCCCGGCACCCCGCAGCGCGCCACCCACGACTACAAGCGCTCCGGCACCTCGAGCCTCTATGCGGCGCTTGACCTCACGAGCGGCAAGGTGATCGGCTCGCTGCATGCCCGCCACCGCGCGATCGAGTTCAAGAAGTTCCTGCAGAGGATCGATCGTGAGGTTCCCGCAGAGCTCGACGTGCACGTGATCCTCGACAACAGCTCAACTCATAAAACGCCGGCGATCAAGAAATGGCTGCTCGCGCACCCCCGCTTCGTGCTGCACTTCACCCCGACCTCAAGCTCTTGGCTGAACCTCGTCGAGCGTTGGTTCTCAGAGCTCACCAGCAAGAAGCTACGGCGTGGCGCGCACCGCTCGGTGCGCGAGCTCAACACGGACATCCGTGCCTGGATCGCCGACTGGAACGAGAACCCACGCCCATACGTCTGGACCAAGACCGCCGATCAGATCCTCGACTCGATCAGCCGCTACTGCGACCGAATTAATGCGTCAGGACACTAGCTCGTCAGCTTCACGCGCGCGCCGGCTCGGGTTCGCCGGCCGGCCCGCCGATCTCCGAGCTCGCGCCGACGAGCTGGCCGCCCGGGCAGCTCTCGGCGTGGATCTCCTCTTCTTCCTTGCGCGGGTTGCGGATCCCCGCAACGCCAACGATGCCGCCGATCGCGACGAGCACCGCGGCGATCACCATGCCGAGATGGAAGCTGTGCAGCGACGCTCCTTCGGCAGCAGTCCTGATTGCGTGCGCCTGCGCCGAGGGCATCCCGTGGAGGGTGGGCAGGCCGAGCGGCAGGCGCTTTGCTTCAGCCACCGCCGTGCGCGCCGCGCCACTCAGCGCTACGCCAGACAGTCGGCTGTCGAGAGAGGAGGAGAACGAAGACGCGATCGCCGCGCCGACCGCGGCCGTGCCGAGCAGCCCCGCTACGCGCGCGATTGCATTGTTCACCCCTGAGGCGATCCCCGCCTCCTTCTCCGATCCCGCCAGCACGGCCGCCGTCAGCGGCGCCACCGTCATCGACAGGCCGAGCGAGAAGAGAAGCAGCGGCGGCAGCACTTCCGAGAGGTAGTCCGCCTGCACCCCGGTCATCTGGAACAACAGCAGCCCGCCGGCTCCGACGAGTGGGCCCACGCCCATGAAGAAGCGTGGCCCGTAGCGGTCGGCGAGCGCCCCGAAGCGCCGTGAGAGGACAAACATCACGACCGTCACCGGCAACGTCGCCAGGCCGCTCTTCAGCGGCGAGTAGCCGCCGATCTGCTGCAGAAACAGGACGAGGAAGAAGAACACGATCGACAACCCCGCGTACATCGCAAACGTCTCGACGTTGCCCGCTGAGAAGTTGCGCCTGCGGAACAGCACGAGCGGCAGCATCGGATCCTTCGCGCGCGACTCGTAGAAGGTGAACGCCGCGAGCAGCGCGAACCCTGCGACCAGCGGCAGGTAGACCGCCGGGCTCGACCAACCCAGACGTGGCTGCTCGATCAGCGCGAACACCGGACCGCCGAGGCCGAGCGCGCACAGCAGCGCACCCGGATAGTCGACGTGCCTGCCGCCGCGCTCGCGCACTGCGCTCCGCGGGATCACCGCGAGGATCAGCCACACACAGGCCGCCGCCAGCGGCACGTTGATCACGAAGATCCAGCGCCACGAGGCGATCGCCAGGAGCTCGCCGCCCGCCAGCGGTCCGAGTACGCCCGCGATCGCCCCCCACGCCGTCCACGTGCCGATCGCACCTCCGCGCTCGGAGGCTGGGAACGTGTTCACGATCACCGCCAGCGAGCTCGGCACGAGCAGCGCCCCCGCGATCCCCTGGAGCATGCGCGCCACGACGAGGAAGCCGATCGACGGCGAGACCGCGCACAGCGCCGAGGCGAGGCCGAAGCCCGACACGCCGAGTGCGAACACCTTCCGCTCGCCATACAGATCGCCGAGCGAGCCACCGACGAGAATCAGCGAACCCAGCGTCAGCAGGTAGCCGTTGACGACCCATTGCTGCGCCGCCAGCCCGCCGCCGAGCGCACGCTGGATCGTAGGCAGCGCGACGTTGACCACAGTGCCGTCCAGCAGCGCGATGCCGGAGCCGAGGATGCACGCCACCAGCGTGATTCGCTTGACCATCGCATCGTCTCTAATCCCCATCAGCTCACCGTAGCCGCTCGCCCTGGGCGTGCGCACCTCGCGCTCACGCGGCCGACAGGACGAGTTCAACGCGACGCTACAACGTCCGTCCAGAAACGCGCGCGATGCGCGCGCGCGACAACTCAAAGCAGCATTCTGCAGTGCGAGATGCGTTTACAGGCTGGCAACGGGCGAGCGGCGCCGCGAGGGTACGGTGAGATCACATGGCCGACAACGAGCAACTGACCGTCAAGCGGACTCCGACCGGCTACTGGGCGGTCCAGAGCGGCGCTGAGCAGATCTCCGGCGGCGTCACGCGCCAGGCCGCCGAAGCCGAGCGCGAGCTCGTG
This sequence comes from uncultured Solirubrobacteraceae bacterium, assembly GCA_963717665.1. Classification (GTDB taxonomy): domain Bacteria; phylum Actinomycetota; class Thermoleophilia; order Solirubrobacterales; family Solirubrobacteraceae; genus Palsa-744. Next base: position 108,804 of record OY970348.1, on the reverse strand, counting down.
CGCAGGCTGCGCCGGCGCACCGCGCAGATGCGACGCGCAGCGCCGGGCAGGGCGCGCTCCTCCGGCATGCTGCCGCGCTGAGCGCCGTAGCCCGCGCGCCGGCGCCTCCAACATAGGCCCGGTTTCGAGGCGCTACGCCGTAGAAGCCCTCGCCGCCACTTGAGCCCGAGCCGGGGCCTCCGCCGCCCTCCGCCGGCCCATGAAATGGTCTCGTCGCTGCCCCACAGGCACTGTGCCCGGCCGGACTGAACTTGACATCCGCCTGCGCCTGGGGTACCGGCCCGCCTAGGCCTACCGATCATCCCGCGATATCGGAAACACGGTCGCTGAACCGTTTTCGCACTACCTTCACCGATTGCGACGCCCAAAGCGGGCGTTGCATGTCTCTGAATTAGTGGTCTGCTATTAGGGTCGAGTCGCCTCGGACAACTCTAGATTAGGAGATAAGCAATGCGACAGATGAAATTGCTGACTTTCATCCTCTGCGTCACGTTCTTCGCCGGCATGATCGCTGCCGTTGGCGCGCAAGCAGTCGAAGACGTGTACAAACAGGAAAAAGCCAACCTCTTAGAAGGCGAATTCCGCGAAATCACAGTAAAAGCCGCCACCGAACTCGTGCTGAAGACCGAACAGGAAAAATCCAAAGCCGAAACAAAATGCAAAGCACTGAAATTGAACGCCGGCGAACACCCAGAGATCTTCGGGGGAACGCCCGGTACGTCCAAAAACGAGAAACTTGAATTGCAAGAATGCAGTGCGACGGTCAATAGCGAAAAATGCACTAGCGTCGAAGTCGAAGCGACCAAATGGAACAACGAACTGGTCACTGTTGCTGCGCCGGCCGGCCTGAAAGGCAAACTCGCCACCGTGTTCACGCCCGCCAGCGGGACTCCACTGCTGAAAATCAAATTCAACAGCTGTGGTAAAGCCGGCAGTTTCACGGCGGAAGTCGAAGGCAGTACCGCGGCCGTCACCAGTCCCGAAGGGGTGTTCGAATCGACCGGAACCTGGGCTTGGAGCGAAAAAGAACAGATCACCGAAGTCGAAACCTCAAGCGGGGCCAAAAAATCGGTCGGTCTGAAATCCAGCAAATTGGGCGCGAAGCTCAACGGCGAAGCCCAGGTGGTCGCCGCCTTAGCGTGGCTGAGCAGAACGAACGTAGGTGGAGTGCCCGTCCTGGGCTCTAACCATTGTGAATTCACCGCCGCCAAACAGACGTGCCAAATCCAGTTCAAAAACATAACCACGAGAACCATCGCGGCTATCGGCGTCACGTTCTTTGGCGCAAACCCCGCCGGGCGCTACAGCAGAATCATGGCCAACTGCGTCCTTAATCTCGGCCTTGGCGAATGCACCGACGAAGTAGAAGCAATAAAAATTGAAGCCAAAGGGATCAACGACTATTGCCTGGAAGTGAAAGATCAGGGAACCGGCGAGAGGAATTCGGTATGTGCGACGCTGAGGATGTAGCCGTGACACATCCGAGCTTTCGTAGACCCGCTTGCGGGCCTCGACCGTCCGCTTGACCGACGCTTGATGATCGCTCGCTCGAGTGTCGGCAGCGATCGAGGCCCGCCCGCCCCGGTGGCACTGCTACCGGGGCGGGCGGGCAAGGCTTCGATCGGGACGGCCGGATTCGAACCGGCGACCCCCTGCTCCCAAAGCAGGTGCGCTACCAGGCTGCGCCACGTCCCGTCGCTCGACCGAGTCTACCGCCAGCTTTCGCGCGCTCTGTGCATCCAGCCCTGCAATCGCGCGCGCAGCAACGTGTCGTGGACCGCAACCGTGAGCCGGCCGTGCGACGGCGCCGGCGCCGGATCTCCTCCCGGCTCCTCTGCACACGTGCCACGCAGGCGGATCGCGCGCGGCTCCGTCCCCGTCACCTCCCCCCAGAAGCGCCGTAGCTCGTTGGGGCTCTGGCCAGGGGCGTAACGCAGCGAGAGAAACGGCGACCTGTCGGTCAACCTGCGCAGCCAGCGGCTGACCAGGCGCATCACCGCCGGGTCGGAGTTGCTCAGCGCCACGCGCTCGCGGTCGCCGTGCTCGCCCTGCGCGAGATAGATGCAGACGAAGTCGCGGAACGTCGGCTGCGCCAAGAGCCCGTCGAACGTCTCGAGACCTTCCTCGTAGGCAGCCTCGCCGTTCGCGCGCGAAACGGTCTGCACACCAGAGCGATGCCTGCCCTCCCCGCGCATTTGGGACCTTGGGCCGCGCAGCGGCAGATCGCGCACCCAGTAGTAGATCGTGCTGCGCGGCAGCGACAGCCGTACGGCCAGCTCGTCGACCGTGAGCTGCTGCTCGACGCGCAGCGAGCGGGCCATCTGCCGGAGATACCGCGAGTGGGCCATACGAACATATGTTCGCATACTATCGTCGCGGATGCACGCCTCTCAGCCAAGCCCAGATTCGCTCCACGACTCGGATTCCGCGGTGACCAGAGCATCGCCCGAGCGTCCCGCCCCACCCCGCTGCTAGCCTCCGCCACCGCTCATGGCCGACGTCCAACCGCTGCGCGCGCTCCACTACGACCCGGCCGCCGCCGGTCCGCTGGCGGACGTCGTGGCCCCGCCGTACGACGTGATCGACGCCGACCAGCGCGCCGCAGCTGGTCGCGCGCTCGCCGTACAACGTCGTCGAGATCGACCTGCCCCAGGGCGAGCCCGATCCCTACGCCGCACGCCGCGAGCAGTTCGAGTCCTGGCAAGCCGAGGGGGCGCTCGTGCGCGACGAGCAGCCGGCGATGTGGGCGCTCGCGCAGGACTACACGGGCCCGGACGGGCAGCGGCGCACGCGCCACGGCTTCTTCTGCCGCGTGCGCATCGAGGACTACGGCCCCGGCCGCATCCGCCCGCACGAGCGCACGCACCCGGGCCCGAAGGAGGACCGCCTGCGCCTGACGCGCGCGACGCAGGCGAACCTCTCGCCGATCTTCTCGCTCTACGACGACCCCGACGAACGCGGCCTGGACGGCGCTCGCGCCGGCACCGAAGCAGCAGCCCTGCGGCGAGGTGACCGACGACGACGGCACCGTGCACCGGCTGTGGCGCGTCGCCGATCCCGAGGCGATCGCGGCCGTGCAGGCGGCGACGCGCGACGCCGAGCTGCTGATCGCCGACGGCCACCACCGCTACGAGACGACGCGCGTCTACGCCGAAGAGGTCGAGGCGGCGACGCGGACGACGCACCGCTACGTGCTGATGTGCCTCGTCGCGCTGGAGGACCCGGGCCTGACCGTCTTCCCGACGCACCGGCTCGTCAACGGGCTCGACGACGAGCGGCGCGGCGGCGCTGCGCGAGCGCTGCGAGCGCGACTTCGAGATCGAGCGAGATCGCCGCTCGATCGAGCTCGCGCCTGCGCCCGGCGACGGCCCGCTCGAGCTCGGCTACGTCGACGCACGGCACGAGCGCGCCTACCGCCTCACGCTGAAGGACCAGGCGATCGCCGACGACGCGCTGCGCGGCCACTGCCGAGGCCTACCGCCGCCTCGACACCGCCGTGCTCGAGGCGCTGATGCTGAAGGGCGCGCTCGGCCTGAGCGAGGACGACATCTCGCACCTCAACGGGCTCGTCTACGCGCGCGACACCGAGGAGGCGCTGCGCGCTCGTGCGCTCGGGCGAGTACGACGCCGCCTTCCTGATGCGCCCGACCCCGGTCGAGCAGGTCCGCGACGTGGCGGCCGCGGGCGAGAACATGCCGCCGAAGTCGACCTACTTCTTCCCTAAGGTGCTGACCGGGCTGCTGTTCAACCCGCTTTCGTAGGCGGGTTTGCGCAGTACCATGTAAATGAGAGTTCTCTGGGGCCTTCGAAAGGAGCCAAAATGGGTGGATCGGACGGGCTGGCACGGATGAAAGCCACCGCGCGCCGCGACGGAGGTGGCTTCAGGCACACCGTTCAGGTACGTGACCACCAACTGACGGTCGACGAGCCGCTCCATGTCGGCGGACAGGACACGGCCCCGAGCCCGCAGGAGCTGCTGGCCGTGAGCCTTGCGTCCTGTACGGCGATCACGATGGAGATGTACGCGGCGCGCAAGGGCTGGGACATCGGCCACGTCGAGGTCGACGTCGAGTACACCCCGGCCGAGCGCGGCTGTCCGACCAAGTTCGAGCTCGTCACACGCCTGCCCGATGACCTGCCCGAGGACCAGGTCGAGCGGCTGCGCGTGATCGCCGCCAAGTGTCCGGTGCACCGCACGCTCGACGGCGAGGTCATGTTCGTGGAGCGCGTCGAGCGCGCCCACATGGCCGCCTGAGGCCACCGCGAGGCGCTTGCCGGCACAGGCGCGACGCGCTTGCCCAGAAGCACACCCGACCCGAGCTGGTTCGCCGCCAAGGACCCCGCCGAGCAGACGCCCGCGGCGGTGCTCGTCCCGCTGTTCCTACACGCCGAGTCACAAGCTCCGTCGGTCGTGCTCACCAGACGCCGCGCCGACCTGCGCAGCCACGCCGGCGAGATCTCCTTCCCGGGCGGGCGCCGTGACGACGAGGACGCCGACCTGCGCGAGACGGCGCTGCGCGAGGCCGAAGAGGAGATCGGTCTGCCGCGCGAGATCGTCACGCCGCTCGGCGAGCTGCCGGCGATCTCGACGTTCGTGACCAACTACCTGATCCATCCGTTCGTCGGGCTGATTCCGCACGGGCAGAGCTGGCGCGTATCGCCGCGCGAGGTCGACGTCGTGCTCGAGCTGCCGCTGCACGACGTGCGGGCAAGCCGCACGCGCACCGAGATCGAGCGACGCGGCTTCACCTTCGAGGTCGACGCCTACATCCTCGACGGAAACCTGATCTGGGGTGCGACGTTCCGCATCCTCGAGGACCTGCTCGAGCAGTTGCAGGCGGGCGCCTTCGACGACGCCCGCCTGCTGCTCTCCTGACCGAGCGCTAGCTCGGCTGAGGAACGATGCGGATGTAGGGGCGCGGCTCCTCCCACCCGTCGGGGTATGCCTCTTTGGCCTGGTCGTTGGAGACCGAGCCGGCGATGATCACCTTCTCGCCCTGCTTCCAGTTCACGGGCGTGGCGACCTTGTGCTTGGCGGTGAGCTGGAGCGAGTCGATCACACGCAGCACCTCGTCGAAGTTGCGCCCGGTCGTCATCGGGTAGACGAGCACCAGTTTGAGCGTCTTGTCGGGTGCGATCACGAACACGTTGCGCACCGTCTGATTGTCGGCCGGCGTGCGCACGGCGACGTCGCCCGAGGTCTCGGCGGGCAGCATGCCGTAGAGCTTCGACACGTTGAAGTCGTCGTCGCTGATGATCGGATAGTTGGGGGCCGTGCCCTGCGTCTCCTCGATGTCCTTCGCCCACGCCTCGTGGTTGTCGAGCGCGTCGACGGACAGGCCGATGATCTTCACGTCGCGCTTGTCGAACTCGGGCTTGGCGTTGGCCATGTAGCCGAGCTCGGTCGTGCAGACGGGCGTGAAGTCCTTGGGGTGCGAGAACAGCACCGCCCAGGAGTCACCGATCCAGTCGTGGAATTTGATCCGGCCCTCGGTCGTATCGGCCTCGAAGTCGGGGACTACATCGCCAAGTTTCAGCGTCATTTATGTCTTCCTTTCTCGACAGGCAGCCGTCTCGACCTTCAGGAGCGGTTGGCTGGCCTACCTCGAGATAAAATCCTGATCAGCTTTACAGGGATTACCTACAGGATAGCGGAAGGGTCTTCCCCGGCGGGCCCCGCACCCCGCCCGCGGCGGTTCCCACGACAGGTCCTCGAGCAGCCTCGCGTGCGCGACGGCGAGACTAGGTCTCGGGCGTCCAGCCGGACATCTCCGACCACACATCGCTGCCCTGTGAGGCGGTACGTACGGCCGGCGCGCGACGCGTCCAGATCGCACCGGCGGCCATGCAGATGCAGCCGAGCAGCGCCAGCCAGGCGCCCTCGCGCAGCGAGAGCGAGATCAGATCGCCGGCCGGCGAGGGACGATCGACCATGCGAAAGACGACGCACGCGGCGCCGAGCAGCCCGAGCAGTGCGAGCGGCACGCGATTGGCCTCCGAGGAAGCCGAGGCAGGGCCGGCCAACGCGAACAGCGAGATCAGAATTCCGAGCCCAGCAAGGATCAGCAGCACGACGTTGAGCGTGCTCAGGGCCTGGTGCGCGCTGAGTGCGAATACTTCGTGGTTGACGAGCCCGGTGAGGCTCGTGTGGAGGCTGCCGAGATGGCCCTGCAGCGCGGCATTGCCGTACTGCGCGGCGAACTGTTCGCTGGCCTGCTCGGCGGCTGCGATGGCGTGGGCGTTGAAGCTGACGCCGTACCACGGAAGGAACACGGCGACGGCGAGCAGCACAGCACCGAGCGCCGAGACGAGCAGCCCGTAGGTCGAGCGAGATTCCCCCGAGGCTTCCCCCATTGCACGATCGCATCGGCCCGACGGTCTCGCTGCTTTACCGCCGGCAGAGGAAAATCGACGCTCAGCGATCGCCGCCGAGCAGCGCGGCGACGGCGTCGCTCGCCGCGGCGATCCAGGCCGCGTCATCGGAGTCCCGCCCGAGCGCGACCCCCTGAGCGCCCTCGCCTCGCCCCTCCTCGTCGCCCGATCTCTCGCCCTCGTCGCCGAGCACGACGGCGGGGATCGCGTTCAGCTCGGTGAGCGAGCGGAAGATCCGGGTGCCCTCGGCGAGCATCGCCCCGGACGGGCGCCGGGCATCGAGGCCATCGCCGCCCGTTCCCCCGACCCCGTCTGCCCCATCCGCCCCACCCGGCACGGCCCACGCGTCGTAGATCAGCCCGCGCGCGGTCGTGTCGATCGCCTGGGAGAGGAAGAACTCGAGGCGCGAGGAGTGCAGCGGTTCAATCTGCTCGTCAGAGCCACGTGCGCAGGCGAGCATCCAGCAGGCGACGGTCACGTTCTCGAGTGCCCCGCGCAGCGTGGCGAGGCGGTCGGGCGTGCCGATCCAGCATTCGGCGCCGGTGGCCTCGATCGCGGCGCGCCCGGCCTCTGTGCGGGTGGTGGCGCGCACGGCGTGGCCCTGCTCGACCATCAGCTCGGCGAAGCGGCGGCCGCGGCGGCCGCCGCCGACGATCAGGATCCTGGCCACGCGCCGTCCACGGCGCGCCATCTTAGGGAGCGGCGTCGCCTATGATCGCCGCCGGGCCGCAACGCAGCGGCAACCCCCTCCGCGGCGGGCCTCCGCGGCCGCCGAGCCACCCTGCACCCATGGACAATCCGGACACCCCAGCGACAGACGACGTCGTGACGATGGACAAGATCGTCGCGCTGTGCAAGCGCCGCGGCTTCATCTTCCCGTCCTCTGAGATCTACGGCGGCGTCGGCTCGACCTACGACTACGGCCACTACGGCGTGCTGTTGAAGTCGAACGTGAAGAACGAGTGGTGGCGCTCGATGATCACTGAGCGCGATGACATCGTCGCGATCGACTCGGCGATCCTGCAGCATCCGCGCGTGTGGGAGGCATCGGGCCACCTCGAAGGCTTCACGGACCCGCTGGTCGACTGCAGCACGTGCGGCAGCGCTTTCGCGCGGATCATCTGATGGAGCTGGAGTGCGGGCGCAAACCGTCGAAGCACCCGGGCGAAGCGGAGGAGTGCGAGCTGACGGACGCGCGCGACTTCAACCTGATGTTCGAGACGACGATCGGCCCGGTCAAGGAATCGGGCTCGGTCGCCTACCTGCGCCCGGAGACGGCGCAGGGCATCTTCATCAACTTCAAGAACGTCCTGCAGTTCGCGCGCAAGAAGCCGCCGTTCGGGATCGCGCAGGTCGGCAAGTCCTTCCGCAACGAGATCACGCCGGGCAACTTCATCTTCCGCACGCGCGAGTTCGAGCAGATGGAGATGGAGTTCTTCGTGCCTCCGGCGGAGGCGCAGCGATGGTTCGAGCACTGGCTCGCCGAGCGCGAGCTGCTGGTACACGGGCCTCGGCATCCGCCCCGACCACCTGCGCCTGCGCGCGCACGACGCGGACGAGCTCTCGCACTACTCCTCGGGCACGAGCGACGTCGAATACCTCTTCCCGATCGGCTGGTCGGAGCTCGAGGGCATCGCCAACCGCGGCGACTTCGACCTGTCCCGCCACGCGGAGTTCTCGGGCGAGAAGCTCGAGTACTTCGACCAGCAGCAGCGGCGAGCGCTACGTCCCGCACGTGATCGAGCCGGCCGCGGGCGCGGACCGCGCGACGCTCGCGTTCCTCGTCGACGCCTACGACGAGGAAGTCGTCGAAGGCGAGGGCGCGGGCGACGGCGAGCTGCGCACCGTGCTGAGACTGCACCCGCGCCTGGCGCCGGTCAAGGCGGCGATCCTGCCGCTGCGTGCGCAAGGACGGCCAGCCTGAGCTCGCGCACGAGGTGCACCGCTCGGTCGCGCGGCGTCGTCCAGGCCGAGTACGACGAGGGCGGCTCGATCGGCAAGCGCTACCGCCGCCAGGACGAGATCGGCACGCCGTACTGCCTGACGATCGACCACCAGAGCCTCGAGGACCGCACGGTGACGTTGCGCGACCGCGACTCACTGGCGCAGGAGCGCATCCCGATCGAGGGGATCGCGCAGGAGATCGAGCGGCGCGTGACGGCGCCGTGGCAAACACCAAAGCTGGCCTAGGGCGAGAGGCCATGAGAGGAGCGGGATGGACTTCGACCTGACCGACGAGCAGCAGCTGATCCGCGAGACCGCGCGCGAGTTCACCGACAAGCGAGATCGTCGAGCGCGCGCGCGAGAACGACCGCAACCACCACTTCGACATCGAGCTCGTCGGCAAGATCGCCGAGCAGGGCTACCTCGGCGCGATCGTCCCGCACGAGTACGGCGGCGCCGGCCTCGACTACATCACCTACGGCGCTGATCGTCGAGGAGATCGGCCGCGGCGACTCGGCGATGCGCACGGTGATCTCGGTGCAGACCTCGCTCGTCTGCTCGGCGATCCTGCAGCTGGGGCACCGAGGAGCAGAAGCAGCGCTACCTGCCGAAGCTGTGCTCGGGCGAGTGGCTCGGCTGCTTCGGCCTGACCGAGCCCGACACCGGCTCGGACGCCGCCAACCAGAAGACGCGCGCGCGCAAGACCGACGGCGGCTGGGTGATCAACGGCGCGAAGATGTGGATCTCGCTCGGCAACCACGCGAAGGTCGCGCTGATCTTCGCCCAGACCGACCCGGAGCTCGGCCACCAAGGGCCTCGCCTGCTTCCTCGTCGAGACCGACCAGCCCGGGCTTCAAGCCGCAGGAGATCCAGCACAAGATGGGCCTGCACGGCTCCGACACCGCGTCGATCGCGCTCGACGACGTCGAGGTGCCCGACGACGCGATGCTCGGCGAGGTCGGCGACGGCTTCAAGGTCGCGATGAGCGCGCTCGACTCCGGCCGCTACTCGGTCGCCGCCGGCTGCGTCGGCATCTGCCAGGGCTGCGTCGACGACTCGGTCGCCTACGCGAAGGAGCGCGAGCAGTTCGGCCGCCCGATCGCCGCGCTTCCAGCTCGTGCAGGCGATGATCGCCGACATGCGCGTGCAGACCGACGCCGCGCGGATGCTCGTCTGCCGCGCCGGCTGGCTGAAGGACCAGGGCCAGCCGAGCACGACCGAGACGTCGATCGCCAAGCTCTACGCGACCGAGGCGGCGCGTGAGCTGCGCGAACACTGGCGATCCAGGTCCACGGCGGCTCGGGCTACGTCGACGACCACCCGGTCGAGCGCTACTTCCGCGACGTGCGCGTGACGACGCTCTACGAGGGCACCTCGCAGATCCAGAAGCTGATCATCGGCCGCGCGATGACCGGGCATCAACGCGCTCGTCCCAGCCTGAGCCGAGCAGCGCGAGTCCCGCAGCCGACGAGTGCGGTCGCCGGAGCGCCGGCGCGTGATCGGCGTCGTCGGCGCCGGGACGATGGGCGCCGGGATCGCCCAGCTCGCGGCGCGCGCGGGCGCGCGCACGCTGCTGTACGACCCGATCCCGGAGGCGCTGCGAGCGCGGCGCGAGCGCGCGCGCGACGGCCTCGCCAAGGAGCGGCCAAGGGCCGGCTGGAGCCGAGCGAGGCCGAGCGGCCGCGGCGCGGCTCGAGCCGGTCGACGACGCTCGAGGCGCTCGCGCCGTGCGAGCTCGTGATCGAGGCGGCGCCCGAGCGCCTCGAGCTCAAGCGCGAGCTGTTCGCGCGCGCTCGTCGGAGATCGTCGGCGCCGACTGCGTGCTGGCGACCAACACCTCCTCGCTGCCCGTCACCGCGCTCGCCGCCGGCGGCGCGCACCCCGAGCGCGTCGTCGGCATGCACTTCTTCAACCCGGCGCCGCTGATGCGCGCTGCTCGAGGTCATCGCCGGCGAGCGAGTCGTCGCGCGCGACGCGCTCGCGCGTCGCGCGCGCGACCGGCGAGGCGATGGGCAAGCGCGTGATCGACGCGCGCCGACGGCCCGGGCTTCCTCGTCAACCGCTGCAACCGGCCGTTCGGGCTCGAGGCGCTGCGGCTCCTGCAGGAGCGGATCGCCGACGCTCGAGCAGATCGACCGCATCTGCCGCCTCGGCGGGCGGCTTCCGGATGGGGCCGTTCGAGCTGATGGACCTCGTCGGCGTCGACGTCGGCTTCGAGGTCTCGCAGCTCGTTCTACGAGCAGAGCTTCGGCGAGCCGCGCTGGCGCCCGTCGCCGCTCGAGCGCGCGGATGGTCGCCGCCGGGCGGCACGGGCGCAAGACCGGCCGCGGCTGGTACGACTACCGCCGACGGCCGCGCACCGCGCCGGACGATCCGCCCGGCGCCCGAGCCGCGCCGGCGCCGGCGGCGGCGACGGCGTCGTCGTGATCGCCGGCGACATCGCCGCTCGCCGACGAGCTGCGCGCGCGCGCCGAGCGAGGCCGGCTGGGACGGTCGCACGCCCGACGAGGCCGAGCGGCGAGCGTGCCGTGCCTGATCCTCGACTGCGGCGCGCGCGCGACGAGCCCGACGGCCGCCGCTGCAGGGCGGCGCCGCAGGCGATGCTGCTGCGCCGAGCGGCTCGCTCGCCGCGCTCGACCCGGGCGGCGCGCGCCGTCGGCTTCCACGCGCTGCCGCCGCTCGAGCCGGGCGCGCTCGTCGAGCTGACGCGCGGCCGACGGCACTCGCCGCGTCGGCGGCCGAGCGCGCCGAGCGCTTCTTCGCCGCGCTCGGCATGCACGTCGAGTGGGTCGGCGACGCGCCGGGGCTCGTGCTCGGGCGGATCGTCTGCCAGCTCGTCAACGAGGCGGCTTCGCGCTCGGCGAGGGCGTCGGCACGCGCCGCGGACATCGACGCCGGGCATGGTGCTCGGCCTCAACCACCCGCGCGGCCCGCTCGACTGGGGCGACGCGATCGGCCTCGACCACGTGCTCGCCGTGCTCGACGGCGCTGCGCGACGAGTACCGCGAGGAGCGCTACCGCGCCGGCGCCGGCGCTGCGCCGGCTCGTGCAGGCGGGCCGCCTCGGCCGCGTCAGCGGGGCGGGCTTCTTCGACTGGACTGACGACGCGAGCCACGCCGACCGGCTGCGATCGCGCGCAGCCGGCACGCGGCGACCTCACGTTCGCGCGGCGCCGGCGTTCCAGTTGAGCGCGACCGCGACGCAGCCCCGGCGAGCCGCCCCCCTTCCAGCGCTTCCTCGACGCAGCACCGCGACGACGTCTGGCGCTTCCTCGTCGCGCGGTCGGCGCGGCCGAGGCCGACGACTGCTTCCAGGAGACGTTCATCGCGGCGATGCGCGCCTACCCGCGGCTGCGCGCCGGCCGAACCTGCGCGCGTGGGTGCTGACGATCGCGCACCGCAAGGCGCTCGACGCGCACCGCGCGGCGGGCGCCGCGCGCGCGGCCGAGCGCGATCGCGCGGTGCGCGGAGCGGCGACGAGCGCTCGACGAGCGCGCCGCGGCACCGAGCGCGCAGGACCGCTCCGGCGCGCGACGACGAGCTGTGGCAGGCGGTCGGCGCAGCTGCCCGAGCGTCAGCGCGCGGCGGTCCTGCTGCGCTTCGTCGCCGACCTGCCGCACCGCGAGATCGCAGCAGCGCTGGACTGCTCGTCGGAGGCGGCCCGGCGCTCGCTGCACGAGGGACTGACGAAGCTGAGAAAGGCGGTGCCGACATGAGCGGAGGAGACCGAGCGACGGTGAATGAGATCGAGCGTGCACTGCGGCGCGGACCTGCGCACACGCGCGGCGCCGGCGCGGAGACGATCGTGGGCGCGGCCGTAGCAGCAAGTGCGGAGACGGCGCGCGCGGCCGCCCGGCGGCTCAGCGAGCGCATCGCCGAGCAGGGTCTGGCCGACGTCGGCTACGCGCCGTCGACTCGCCCGTTCGGCGCGCTGCTGCTCGCGGCGAGCGCAGCAGGGCCTGCTCGGCTGGCCTTCCCCGAGGAGGACGCGGACGCGGTGCTCGAGCGCCTCGCCGCGCGCGTCTCACCGCGGATCCTCGAGGCCCCGGCCCAGCTCGAGGCGATCCGCCGCGAGCTCGACGAGTACTTCGACGGGCGCAGCGCGCAGCTTCGACCTGGCGCTCGACTGGACGCTGGTCGGCGCCGTTCGGCCGGCGCGTGCTCGGCGCGACCGCGCAGATCCCCTACGGCCGCGTGCTCACCTACGCCGAGGTGGCCGCCGAGGCGGGCAGCCCGCGCGGCTCGCGCGCGGCCGGCAACGCGCTCGGCGCCAACCCGATCCCGATCGTCGTGCCCTGCCACCGCGTGCTGCGCAGCAGTGGCGCGCTCGGCGGCTACGCCGGCGGCCTGCCGCGCAAGCAATTCCTGCTCGAGCTCGAGGGCGCAGTTTCGAGCTAGCGCATCCCTCGGGCGTGATGCCGACCGAGAAGCGCACATCGCCGCGTGTCCGATTCCGATGATCATGTTGCAGCAAAGCGTGCGCGGGAGCGAATACACCGGTCTCGACGAAGTCTCGCGTCGAGAAGTTCGGCAATTCCCGGGCGAGCACCTGCGCGGCAGTACCGACTGCTGGAACGCCTAGGGTCCCACGCGTGAGTAAGACGATCACCCGGTTGCGTCATCTACTCGGCCCGCCGTCGCGCGCGCTGGCGGTTGCGATCCTCCGCCAAGAGGGCGACGACTTCGTCATGACCGACGGGGGCGAGCTTGCACCTGCGCTCGGTCATCAAGCGGAAAGTCGCCAGCGTTTTCGGCTGCCGATCAGAGGCTCGTTTGCGGGCATCGCGCTGGATCACGCCCGCGTGCAGTGGTCTAACGACCTCGAGAGAGACACCCGCTTTCACCCTCACCCGAAGGCCACACCCGAGCGGGGCTATCGATCGATCGTGTCGGTCCCGCTGTGGCGCTCGGGCGAGATCGCCGGGGTTCTAAATGTGATTGCTACTCGCAGCGACGCCTTCTCCCCAATCGACCGGACCTACATAACGCTCTTGGCATCGGTCATCGACGTCGCCGAAAGCGTGAGACAGCCGCCCGCCTAGGCATACTGAAAGGGTCATACGAATGGAGCGATCAGTGCCACCTGCAGAGCCCGACACATTCCGCCAGCTCGTCGAGCGAAAGATCACAACGGAGGAGTATGTGCGCTCTCTCGACGAAAGGGTCAAGGAGCAGCGTGAGTCCAACCGGTCTGCGACGCCCTCCGCGCCGCAACGGGAGCCGCGCGACCGCGCGTAGGCGACGTCTAGGCGGTGTCAGCCGCGGCGGCCTCGGCGGCGACGGCGGGCGGCGCCCACTGCGCCTCGGCGAGGTCGCCGGTGCCCTCGAGCGCGGCCGGGCGTCGGCACGCTCGGGTTGTCGCGCAGGTACCACTCGGCGTCGAGCGCGGCCTGGCAGCCGGAGCCGGCGGCGGTGACCGCCTGGCGGTAGGTGTGGTCGACGAGGTCGCCGGCGGCGAAGACGCCGGGCACGTTCGTGCGCGTCGACTTGCCCTCGGTCATGACGTAGCCCTCGTCGTCGGTGTCGACGATGCCCGTCGACGATCTCGGACTGCGGCTCGTGGCCGATCGCGATGAAGGCGCCGGTCATCGGCAGCTCGCGCGTCTCGCCGGTCTCGGTGTTGCGCAGCCGGGCGCGGTCCGAGCGCGCCGTCCTCGCCGGCCAGGAACTCCTCGACGACGTACGGGCGTCAGGAACTCGATGTTCTCGGTCGCGCGGGCGCGCTCGAGCATGATCTTCGAGGCGCGGAACTCGTCGCGCCGGTGCACGATCGTCGACCTTCGAGGAGAACTTGGCGAGGAAGATCGCCTCCTCCATCGCCGAGTCGCCGCCGCCGACGATGATCGTCGTCGCGCTCCTTGAAGAAGGCGGCGTCGCAGGTCGCGCAGTAGGAGACGCCGCGGCCGCCGAGCTCCTCCTCGCCGGGCACGCCGAGCTTCTTGTGCTCGGCGCCCATCGCGAGGATCGACGGTGCGGGCCTTGTACTCGCTCGTCGTCGACCCAGACGGTGTGCGGCTCGCCGTCGGCGCCGGGCTCGACGCTGGTGACGTTGTCGGTGATGAAGCGCGCGCCGAAGCGCTCGGCCTGGTCGCGGAACTCCTGCATCATCTCCGGGCCCATGATCCCCTCGCGGGTAGCCGGGGTAGTTCTCGACGTCGGTCGTCTGCTGGAGCAGGCCGCCCCACAGGAAGCCCTCGATGACGAGCGGGCTCGAGGTTGGCGCGGGCGGTGTACAGCGCGGCCGTGTAGCCGGCCGGCCCGCTGCCGATGATGATCACGTTCTCGACGTCGTTGCCATGGTCAGTGTCTCCGTTCCGGCGTTGCCTCACTTCACTTTGTATAGTGTAGCGCCGCAGCTCGTCGCCAGCGCTCCACCGTCTTGCGCAGCTGGAAGTAGGCGATCACGCCGGGGATCAGCGGCAGCCAGAACGTGAAGGCGCGGTAGACCAGCACGGCGACGACGGCCAGGCCGGCGTCGACGCCGAAGGCCGCGAAGGCGCCGATCATGCCGCCCTCGACGCCGCCGACGCCGCCGGGCATCGGCAGCAGGTTGCCGAGCATGCCGACGAAGAAGGCCTGGATGAGCACGGCGAGCGGCGGCGCGTCGCCGAACGCGTGGAACGCCGCCCACAGCGACGAGCGATCTGGAAGCGCCCAGAAGACGATCGCGCCGAGCAGCGCCGGGTCGCGCGAGCGCAGGTGGTGCGAGCGCGTCGCGCATGCCGGCCGAGGGCGAGCGCGGGCACGGTGGCGAGCTTCTGCGCGAGCCAGCGCGCGAGCGCGCCCGTGCCGCGAGCGCAGCCGCTCGAGCGCGGCGCTGCAGGTCGGTCGGCACGAGCGCGATCGAGAGCCGCGACGCCGAGCGCGATGCAGCGCGACGATCGGCCGGCACGACGGTCATCGCGAACGGCGCCTCGCCGGGGAAGAGCCCGAAGCCGCAGCCCGAGGCCGCAGCACGATCAGCGAGCCGACGTAGGGGAAGTAGGTGAGGACCAGGAACGAGATCGTCTTGTCGGCGACGACGCGCTTGCGCATGCCCGGCGCGGCGCAGCGCCCACGCGGTCAGCGACGAGCCCGCCGGCGCCGCCGGCCGCGAAGAGCCGCGAGGCCGCCAGCCCGGCCATCGTGATCTGGTAGCTCTCGCGCCAGCCGATCCGCGCCGTGCCGCGCGCACGAAGACGCCGCGGAACAGCATCACGTAGCCGCCGAACATGCCGACCGTGAAGCAGCGAGCGCGAGCGACCATCCAGCCGGGCTGCCGTCCTCGATCCGGTGCCAGGTGTCCTCCAGGCCGGCGAGCTGCGGGCAGCAGGAAGTAGAGCGCGGCGAGCGACGGCGAGCGAGGAAGCCGCCGAGCACGAGGACGCTGCGCGCGCGTGAACTCGAGCCGCGCGGCATCTCCTCGTCGCTCGGCCCGCTCCTCGCCGGACCGGCGCGGGCTCCTCGAGCGTCCTGCTCGTCCGGGCGCGTGCTCGTCGTCGCTCACGCCGCCACGCCGCCTCCCTCGTGCGCTATCGCCTCGAGCGCCGCCACCGAGCGCGCGACACGGCCGGCGAGCGGCGCCGCGGCGCGGCGCGGCCGTGCGCACGCCCTCGGCGCAGCGCGAGCCCGGCCAGCAGGTCGACGACGTAGTGCTCGCCGAGGTAGACGAGCGCGAGCCCGAGCGTGGCCGCGTAGGTCCAGCCGAGCGGCGCCGGCGACGCGGCCCGGTCTCGGCGAGCACGTGCGCGGCCGTGACGGATGTGGCGAAGTGCAGCGACGGCATGGCGGCCAGGGGATTCCCCCCGAGGACACCGTACAGAGGGGCCCAGCCGGACTTCCAGAACTGCTCGCCGTACTCGACCATCATGCGCCGCAGCTCCGGGCGTGCCGGCCGTCCGTCCATGCAGGCCCTCGCTGCGGCGGCGTACCAGGGCGGCGCGGTCGGCACCGCCCAGTAGCCGATCAGCCCGATGTCGAACGTCGCGTAGATCTGCGCGGCGCCGCGCGGGAAGCGCTCGCGGTGGCGCAGCAGCAGGTACGGCGACGGTGCCGTGCGGGAACGCGAACCAGACCCAGTGCGACCAGACGAGCAGCTTCTCCCAGCGCCGTTGAAGCCGCCCGGCGCGCGCCGAGCGCGCGCTGCAGCCGCAGCGTCGGCGTCGTCGCCGCAGCGCCGATCAGCGCGGTCGGCCGCGACCGGGTAGGCGATCGTGCACCCGCCGCTCGAGCGCCTCGGGGTCGTCGTTGGGCATCTTGTACGTCGCGACGTAGGCCCACATCTGCAGCACGCAGATCGCCGACGTCGCGCGCGCGCGAGCGCGGGATCGCGACGCGACAGCGCGAGCGGGGCGGCGAAGGCGGCGGCGGCGATCAACGAGCGGCGGCGCCGGCACGCGGTGCGGAGCAGCGGCGCGGCGAGGCCGGCGGCGAGCGACCGTCAGGCGGCCGCGCGGATCGCGCGGCGAGCGGCGCACGGCAGGCCGAGTATATGCGTCGTGCGGCGGCCCGCGGCTAGATCCGCGAGCACACGCCCGCGCGCGTGCTGCTCTGCGGCCTGTACGAGGCCGCCGATCACAGCGGCTGAGCGGCGTCCGCCTCGGGGTGCCACTGCACGCCGAGCGCGAAGCGCGCGCTCGGGCAGCTCGATCGCCTCGATCAGCTCGTCGAGCGACGCTGCAGCGGCGCTGACGCGCAGGCCCTCGCCGAGCGCGATCGACCGCCCTGGTGGTGGTGGGACTTGGTGCTGTGCCGGAGCTCGCCGACACGCCCGCGCGGCGAGCGAGCCCGGCGAGCACGCGACGTCGTGGTCGGCGCCGTCGAAGGAGCCGAGCACGCGCGCGGTGGTCGCTCGTGGCCGAGGTCGTCGGGCAGGTGCTGGGTCAGCGTGCCGCCGCAGCGCGACGTTGATCAGCTGCATGCCGCGGCAGATGCCGAGCACGGGCAGGTCGCGCTCGAGCGCGCGGCGCGTCAGCGCGATCTCGAAGCGCGTCGCGCTCGGGCCGCGTGTCCTGTCGTCTGCGGGATGCGGCGCCTGCGCCGTAGGTAGCGCGGGTCGATGTCGGCGCCGCCGGCGAGCAGCAGGCCGTCGAGCTCGGCGAGCGACGCTCGTCCGGCGCCTCGACCAGGCGGGGGTCGGGCGGGAGCAGCAGCGCGAGCGCCGCCGGCGCGCTGCACGGCGTCGACGTACGCGCGCGGCGAGCAGGCACGGCCGCGCTGATCCCAGCACGCGTCCAGCGCGCGCGCTCGAGCGCGGTGCAGAGGCCGATCACGGGGCCGGTCGCATGCCCACACCATAGGATGCCGCCGCAGCCCGATACGATGCAGATCGTGCGAGACCGTCAACGTGCAGCGCCGCGGCGCGAGCGGCGCAGATCGAGCTCAACCGCCCGGAGACGCATGAACGCGTGGAACGAGCAGTTCGGCGACGACCTGCTGGCGGCGCGTCGAGCAGCGTCGCCGCCGACGACGGCGTGCGCGCCGTCGTGCTCACCGGCGCCGGCCGCGCGCTTCTCCTCGGGCGCCGACCTGAAGGCGCGGCTTCGACCCGACGCCGGACGGCCACCCGAACGTCGGCACGGCGCTGCGCGAGCGCTACCACCCGATCATCACCGGCGATCCGCGAGATGCCGAAGCCGGTGATCGCGGCGGTCAACGGCCCGGCGGTCGGCATCGGCTGCTCGCTCGCGCTCGCCTGCGACCTGATCGTGGCCGCCGAGAGTCGGCCTACTTCCTGCTCGCGTTCGTGAACATCGGCCTCGTCCCGGACGGCGGCTCCTCGCTGTTCGTGCCCGACGCGGGTCGGCTTCGCGCGCGCGACCGAGATGGCGATGCTCGGCGAGCGCATCCCGGCGCGCGCAGGCGCTCGAGTGGGGCCTGATCAACCGCGTCGTCGCCGACGACGAGCTCGACGCGCGAGGTCGACGCGCTGGCGGAGCGGCTGGCGGCCGGCCCGACGCGCTCCTACGCCGGCATCCAAGCGCCAGCTCAACGCCTGGCTGTACGCGCGGCATGGACGAGCAGCTCGAGCTCGAGGCCGCGATCCAGCAGGAGATGGCCGGCGTCGCGGCGACTTCGTCGAGGGCGTGCACGGCGTTCCTCGAGAAGCGCCGCGCCGCGCTTCACCGGGCGGTGAGCGGACCGCCTACGGCCGGTCGCCTCCGCGTCCATATACTGCCGACGCCTGTGGCCCGACGGCAGTCACCTGCCGGCGTCGCCGTTCGCGGCTGGCGCGCATCGCGCCTGCCGCCGTGGCCTGGCAGCTCTCGGCCGCCCCGGCCGCGCTCCGCCGGGCTGCGTTCTTCGCCCGAGTCGGGCGGCTCGCCGAACGCCGACGAGATCCGGACGCTCTACATCATGATCTGCGCTGATCGCGCTCGTGCATCTTCGTCGGGCGTCGAGGGCGTGCTGCTCTACTCGCTGTTCAAGTTCCGCGCGCGCAAGGGCGCGCGTGGCGGCGCAGATCCACGGCAACACGCAGCTCGAGATCGGCTGGACGGTCGGCGCCGCGGTGATCCTCGTCTTCGCTCACCGTCGTCACCTTCGTCAAGCTCGCCGCGATCAAGAACCCGCCGACCTCGAGATCGACGCCGAAGGCAACCCGGTCGCCGCCAGCGACGCTGCTGTCGCCGCGACCGACCAGCGCAGCCGCCGCCGAACGGCAAGGCGCTGAACATCAAGGTCGACGGCCAGCAGTACGTGTGGCGCTACATCTACCCGGGCCAGCGAACCGACGGGCTAGGCGCGTCTACTCCTACGAGCGACATGGTCGTGCCGGTCGGCATGACCGTCACGCTCGACATCGCCTCGGACGACGTCGTGCACTCCTGGTGGATCCCGCAGCTCGGCGGCAAGATGGACGCCGTCCCGGGCTACACGAACAAGACCTGGTTCAAGATCGACCAAGGCCGGGCGTGTCTACAACGGCCAGTGCGCCGAGCTGTGCGGCCGCAACCACGCGAACATGGTCGCGCCCGTGATGGCCGTGCCGCCGGCGCAGTTCGACGAGTGGCTGGCCTACCAGAAGAAGCTGCTCAGCGAAGCCAACGAGCAGGCGAAGGTGGCACGCGCCAAGCTGAACGCCCAGACGGGCGCCGGCACAGGTCGAGAACCCCTAGGACACGAGGAATCAAGCGCACGATGGCCACCACGACACTCGCGCCCGTCCCCCAGATCATCGCCCACCGCGTCGAGCGCCCGCGCGCGCGGCTGGACGTCGTGGATCACGACGACCGACCACAAGAAGATCGGGATCATGTACCTGGTCACGACGTTCGTCTTCTTCGTGCTCGGCGGCGTCGAGGCGCTGCTGATGCGCATCCAGCTCGGCGCGCCGGACAACACGCTGCTGACGCCCGAGACGCTACAACCAGCTCTTCACGATGCACGGGACGACGATGATCTTCCTGGTCGTCGTGCCGGTGTGGGCCGGCTTCGCGAACTACCTCCTGCCGCTGATGATCGGCGCGCGCGACGTCGCCTTCCCGCGCCTGAACGCGCTGGTCGTACTGGATGTTCCTGTTCGGCGGCCTCGCGCTCTACGCGTCGGTCTTCTTCACGCCGCCGGAGGCCGGCTGGTTCTCCTACGTGCCGCTGTCGCCGAAGCAGTACTCGCCGAGCGGCGGCCAGGACGCGTGGATCTACATGGTCCACCTCACCGGCCTGTCCTCGATCCTCGGCGCGATCAACTTCATCGCGACGATCCACAACATGCGCGCGCCCGGCATGGGCTGGGGCCGCATGCCGCTGTTCGTGTGGACGATCCTGATCTACGCGTACCTGATCATCCTCGCGCTGCCCGTCGCTCGCCGCGACGGTGACGATGCTGCTGCTGACCGCAACTTCGGCACGCACTTCTTCGACCCGGCCGAGGGCGGCTCGGCGCTGCTGTGGCAGCACCTGTTCTGGTTCTTCGGCCACCCCGAGGTCTACATCATCGTGCTGCCCGGCGTTCGGCATCTTCTCGGAGATCCTGCCGGTGTTCGCGCGCAAGCCGATCTTCGGCTACAAGGCGATCGCGGCGGCGACGGTCGGCATCGCCTTCCTCGGCATGCTCGTGTGGGCGCACCACATGTTCGCGACGCCGATGCCGACCGTCGTGCTCGCGTTCTTCATGCTCTCGAGCTTCCTCATCGCGGTGCCGACGGGCGTGAAGATCTTCAACTGGATCGCGACGCTGTGGCGCGGCACGGTCGAGTTGCGCACGCCGCTGCTGTTCTGCGTCGGCGGCATCGCGACGTTCCTGATGGGCGGCATCACCGGCATCTTCCTGGCCGTCTTCCCGATCGACTGGCAGCTGACGGACACCTACTTCGTCGTCGCCCACTTCCACTACGTGGCGTTCGGCGGCGTCGGCCTTCGCGATGTTCGCGGCGCTCTACTACTGGTTCCCGAAGATGACCGGGCGGATGCTGCAGCGAGGGCCTCGGCAAGCTCGGCTTCGCGCTGATGCTGCTCGGCTTCCACCTGACGTTCCTGATCCAGCACTCGGTCGGCCTCGACGGGATGCCGCGGCGCATCTACGAGTACCGACAACGTCGGCCACCTCGAGCTGTACAACCTGATCTCGACGGTCGGCTCGTTCATCCTCGCGCTCGGCGTCCTGCTGACGGTCGTCAACGTCGTGCGCAGCGCTGAAGGGCGGCGCGTCGCCGGGCCGGACCCGTGGAAGGCGAACACGCTCGAGTGGTTCACGCCGTCGCCGCCGCCGGAGAACAACTTCGACGTCGTCCCGCGCGTGCGCTCGGTCGAGCCGATGAAGGACATCCGCCGCGAGATCGAGCGGCGCACGGGCGCGGCACCCGCCTCGGGCGCGGTCGTGCCGACCGGGGCCACGCAGGTCGGGGTCTAGGGAGCCGGGCGTGCCGAGCGCAGCCTCATCGCTCGACGCAGCACCGCGCCTCGGCGTCGCACCGCGCACGCGCCAGCTGCTGCGCGACTACGTCACGCTGACCAAGCCGAAGGTCCAGTCGCTGCTGCTGCTGACGACGATCACGACGATGTACGTCGCCGGCGACCCGTCGCCGTGGCTCGTCGCGCCTGACGTGTCTCGGCGGCTACCTCTCGGCGGGCGGCGCCGGCGCGGTCAACCACTGGTTCGACCGCGACATCGACGCGCAGATGGCGCGCACGGCGACGCGGCCGATCCCGGCCGGGCGCGATCTCGCCGCGCGCGGCGCTGATCGTTCGGGCTCGTGCTCGCCGCGCTCTCGTTCGCTGCGAGCTCTCGCTGACCGTCAACCTGCTCGCCGCGGCGCTCTCCTTCGTCGGGCTTCCTCGGCTACGTGCTCGTCTACACGGTCTGGCTCAAGCGCGCGCACGCCGCAGAACATCGTGATCGGCGGCGCCGCCGGCGCGGTGCCGCCGCTGGTCGGCTGGGCGGCCGTGACGGGCTCGGTCAGCGGCACGGCCGTGATCCTGTTCGCGATCGTCTTCTTCTGGACGCCGCCGCACTTCTGGGCGCTCTCGCTGCTGATGAAGGACGAGTACGCGCGCGTCGGCGTGCCGATGATGCCGGTCGTGCGCGGCGAGGCCGAGACGCGGCGCCAGATCCTGCTCTACACGGTCCTGCTCGTACGCCGTCACGCTGCTGCCCGTTCTGCGCGGGCGGCTTCGGCGCGATCTACCTCGTCTGCTCGCTCGCGCTCGGGCTCGGCTTCATCGCGGGCGCCGTGCGCCTGTACCGCCGTGCCGACCGCAGCTCAGCGCTGCGCCTGTACCTCTTCTCGCTGGCCTATCTCGCGCTCCTGTTCTGCGCGATGGTCGCCGACGCGCATCTGTAGATCGGATCGCTAGGCTTCCCGCCATGAACCGCCGACTCGCACGCAAGAACATCCGCACCGGCTGGATCGTCGCGGCGATCTGCATGTTCATGTTCGGCATCACATTCGTCGTCGCCGCCGTGTACGTCTCTTGAGCCCGCTCGACCCCGAGATCCCGCCGGTCGGCGAGGAGATCCACCTTCCCGGGCCGAGCATCCTGCCAGTGCTCACAGCGGTCGGCATCACGCTGACGCTGGTCGGCATCACGACGTTCCCCGAGCTGACCGTGATCGGCGCCGTGTTGACGCTCTGGTGCATCGTGCGCTGGATCAAAGACACGAGCAGCGAAATCGACGAGCTCCCGCTCGACTAGCTCCAGTCCTGAGGGGGTGCCGCGCGCGGTCCCCACACCGCGCGCGAACCCTCATTCACCCCACTGCAGCGCTTGTCGGCACGGGACAGATCGCTCCGTCCTCGGTCCAGCAGCGCACGACGTCGCGAACGGAGAGAATGCCCACAGTCTCTCCCCTCTCGACGACGATTAGATGGCGAAAGCCGCCGCGCACCATCGCGGCTGCAGCCTCCTCCAAAGACCAGTCCGGCGCGGCGTAGACGACGTCGCTCGTCAGGTGGTCGGCGACGAGCTCCGCGTCCGGGTCCTCGCCGGCGCCAAGCGAGGAGAGGATGTCGCGCTCGGTGATGATCGCGGGGCCGCCGCTGTCGGGGTCCATCACAACGGCCGCGCCGACCTTGCGGCGCGACATCAGCTGTGCCACGGCGCGCAGGCGATGGCCCGGCCCGACTGCCAGGACCGTCGGACTCATGCCTTCGCTCACCTGCACGGCCGCTCCTTTCGCGCCCAGCCCTCTCCTCAGAGCGCTGGTCGAGCACTTGCAACGATTGGCTCAATCTATTACCCGGATCGGCAATCGTCAAGCACCGAGCTTCGCGCCGAGTCGTTCAGGGAGAGAAGGCATTAGGATCACGCCTCCTGATGGAGAGGACCGCAGCAGACACCCCTTCACCCGGCCGCTGCAGGCGGCGGCGCTCGTGAACAAACAGCGCCCCATGGTCCTCACGATCGTCGCGGCCGTGATCGCTGTCGCGATCGGCATCGTGCTGAGCTACGTGATCCATTGGTTCCCCGTGCAGGCCTCGGCGCAGGCGCACAACACCGACCGGCTCTACCACGTCCTCGTCGACGCCTCGATCCCGATCTTCGTGCTCGTGGTCAGCGTCGTGCTCTACTGCGCCTGGCAGTTCCGCATGAAGCCCGGCGAGGAGCTCAAGGATGGCCCGCCGATCCACGGCAACACCCGCCTCGAGGTGTTCTGGACGGCGATCCCCTCCGTGATCCTGCTCGGGCTCGTCTCCTACTCGTTCGTCGTGCTGCGCGACAACGAGAAGAAGCCGGCGCGCGAGATCGAGGTCGGCGTGACCGGCCAGCAGTTCGCCTGGACCTTCCAGTACCCGCCGTCGGTGACCGGCGGCAAGCCCGTCGAATCCGACCAGCTGTGGCTGCCCGTGAACGAGTCCGTGCGCTTCGGCCTGCACTCCAAGGACGTGATCCACGCCTTCTGGATCCCCGCCTTCCGCCTGCAGGAGGACGTCGTGCCCGGGATCACGGTGCACTACCGCGCGATGCCCGACCGCCTCGGCACCTACCCGATCGTCTGCAACCTGCTGTGCGGCGTCGGGCACTCGCTGATGCGCGCCCAGGTCCACGTCGTCACCGAGGCCAAGTTCAAAGAATTCCTCAAGCGCCGTGCGGCCGCCTCCGGCGCCAGCGCGAGCACGACGGTCGGCTCCGGCGGCGGCTCGACGTCGAGCACGACGGGGACGGCTGCGGGATAATGTCGGCGATGAGCGTGTGCAGCAAGCCGAGCAGGGACGCGAGGGAGACGGCCTGATGGCGACGACGACCGTTCCCGCGCAGCGCCCGCCGCAGTCGAGTCCCGGCTACGGCGCCGGCAAGCTCTCGTTCGGCGCCAAACTGCGCGCGCCGGGCTTCTACCGCGCCGCCTGGATGATGGTGCTCGGCGTCGTCTTCGCCTTCTTCATCACGTGGATCGTGCGCATGAGCACCGGCCACGCGACGTTCAAGCACTTCATCGACGGCGAAGCGATCCTGACCGTCTCGCTGCTCGCCGTGCCGCTGACCTTCCTCGTCGGCATCGGCGGCTTCGACTACTGGTTCTACTGGGCCGCCGGGCGCAAGACGCGGCCCGAGGACCACTCCAGCCACGGCGCCTACACGTGGAAGGACTACTTCCGGATCAACACCGATCACAAGGTGATCGGCATCCAGTACACCGTCAGCTCGTTCTTCTTCCTGCTCGTCGGCGGGCTGATCGCGATGCTGATGCGCGCCGAGCTCGCCGCCCCGGGCGCGCAGTTCGTCGACGCCAACACCTACAACGGGCTCTTCTCCGTCCACGCCTCGCTGTTGATCTTCCTGTTCGTGATCCCCGTCTTCGCTGGTCTCGGCAACTTCGTCATCCCGCTGATGATCGGCGCGCCCGACATGGCCTTCCCGCGTCTGAACGCGCTGTCCTTCTGGCTCTTGCCGATCGCCGGCGTGATGATGCTCGCCAGCTTCTTCGCCCCCGGCGGCGCCTTCGCCGACGGCTGGACGGCCTACGCGCCGCTGTCGACCAATGCGCCGATCGGGCAGACGTTCTTCTCGGTCGCCGTGCAGTTCGCCGGCGCCTCCTCGATCATGACCGCGCTCAACTTCCTCGTGACGATCATCACGATGCGCGGGCCGGGCATGAGCTTCTTCCGTATGCCGCTGCTCGTGTGGGCCAACTTCGCGACGTCGCTGCTCGTCGTGATCGCCACGCCGTTCATCGCCGCCTCGCAGTTCTTCGTGCTGCTCGACCGCGCGCTCGGCTTCAACTTCTTCAACGCCGCCAGGGGCGGCGACGTGCTGATGTACCAGCACGTCTTCTGGTTCTACTCGCACCCGGCCGTCTACATCATGATGCTGCCCGGGTTCGGGATCATCAGCGAAATCATCGCCGTCAAGTCGCGTAAGCCGATCTTCGGCTACCGCATGATGGCCTTCTCGCTGCTCGCGATCGTCGGCCTCGGCTTCACCGTGTGGGCGCACCACATGTTCACCTCCGGTATGGCCGCCTGGATCCGCATCCCGATGGCGATCACGACGGCGATCATCGCCGTGCCGACCGGCATCAAGATCTTCTCCTGGCTGGCCACGCTGTGGCGAGGCGTGCTGCATCTCGATACGCCGATGCTGTTCGCGCTCGGCTTCCTCACGACGTTCACGCTCGGCGGGATCAGCGGCGTGATGCTCGCAATGATCCCCTTCGACATCCACGTCTCGGCGACGTACTTCATCGTCGCGCACATCCACTACGTGCTGTTCGGCGGCTCGCTGATGACGATCTTCGCCGGCGTCTACTACTGGTTCCCGAAGATGACCGGGCGAATGTATGACGAGCGCTTGGGCAAGTGGCACTTCTGGAGCACGTTCATCTTCTTCAACGCGACCTTCGGCCCGATGCACATCCTGGGCCTGCAGGGGATGCCGCGCCGCGTCGAGGACTACGCCTCGAAGTTCTCAGGCCTGAACCTCGCGATCTCGATCATGAGCTTCGCGCTCGGCCTGAGCACGCTGATCTTCATCTACAACATGGTCACCAGCTGGCGCGGCGGCCCCAAGGCCGTGAAAAACCCGTGGCGCGGGATGACGCTCGAGTGGCAGGTCTCCTCGCCGCCGCCCGTGTTCAACTTCGACAAGCTCCCAACCGTCGTCGGCGGCCCCTACGAGTACGGCGTCCCGGGCGCCGTGCACGGCACGTTCGCGCCGACCCCCACGCCGGCCAGCGCCGGCGCGTCCGGCGCCAGACAGGTAGCGGGGCCGAGCGAGTGAGCGCCGAGGTCTCGCCGTGAAGGAAGTCCTCGTAGTCGCCAATCGCACGCTCGGCGGCGCCAAGCTGCTCGAGGCCGTGCGCACGCGCGCAGCCGCAGGCGAGACGCGCTTTCGCTTGGTCGTTCCGCAGAGTGATCCGAGCGCCGGCCTCGTGATCTACGACGAGGCCGTGCGCGAATCGGCGCAGGCGCGCGTCGACCTCGCGCTCGAGCTCGTCACGGCCGAGGGAATCGACGGGAGCGGCGAAGTCGGCGACTCCGACCCGTTCCTCGCCACGATGGACGCCGTCGCCGAGCGCCGCCCCGACGAGATCATCATCTCAACGCACCCCGCCGTCAGCTCCGGCTGGCTGCGGCGCGACCTGGTCGAACGGATCCGCAACGCCTCGGGGCTGCCCGTCGAGCACGTCGTCGTCGACATCGAGCAGGAGGGCCTGCCCTTCAAGGTCACGCTCGTGCTCGCCTCGAAGACACTCGG
Organism: uncultured Solirubrobacteraceae bacterium; assembly: GCA_963717665.1. GTDB lineage: Bacteria > Actinomycetota > Thermoleophilia > Solirubrobacterales > Solirubrobacteraceae > Palsa-744. The sequence goes on along the minus strand of OY970348.1, from coordinate 82,378 downwards.
CGGCGATGAGCTCTTGAACCGGCTGAAGGAGAAGGCCGCGAGCGGCGAGCGACGGCTGTTCGTCGTGATCGTCCCACAGCCCGACGGCAGCGGCGGCGCGCCGCAGCTCGCGCGCGCTCGCCTGGCGACGATGCTCGACCGGCTGCACAGCGAGGGCCTCCTCGGGTCGGGCATGATCGGCGACCCCGACCCCTACACGGCCGCCGTCAACGCGCTCGAGCTGTTCCGCGTCGACGACGTCGTCATCTCGACGCTGCCCGACCAGCGTTCGGGCTGGATGCGCGGCAACCTGATCGAGCGCGTCCAGCACATGACCTCGGCGCCCGTCGAGCACGTCGTCGTCGACCTCCAGGCCAACTCGACCGCGGCCTCGGCCGCCTAGACGATGGAGGCCGCCAGCTTCCCCCACCCCGGCGTCGGCGCGCACGACGACGCGCACGGCGACCACCACGGCCCGCCCGCCGCCCACGCGAGCTCGCGCGTGAACCCCGCGCTGCTCGGGATGCTGCTTTTCATCATCTCCGAGGTGATGGTCTTCGGCGCCTTCTTCACGGCCTACTTCTTCATCCGCATCGCCCAGGGCGACCCGTGGCCGGCGCCCGGGACCAAACTGCCCGTCGAAGTCGCCGGCATGAACACCGCGATCCTCGTCTCCTCGTCCTTCACGATCCACTGGGCAGAGCAGGCGCTCAAGAAAGGCAACCGCTTCGGCTTCAAGGCCGGCATGCTGACGACCTTCCTGCTCGGCTGCACCTTCCTCTTCATCCAGATCAACGAGTACGCCAACATCGGCTTCGCCCCGCAGGACGCCGCCCAGCAGACGATCTTCTACTCGCTCACCGGCCTGCACGGAGCGCACGTCTTCATCGGCCTCCTGCTGCTCCTGTTCGTCACGATCAGGGCCTTCCGCGGGCACTACAGCCCAGAGTCGCATCGCGGCGTAGAAGTGCCCGGTATTTATTGGCACTTCGTCGACATCATGTGGTTGGTCGTGTACTTCACCGTCTACATCCTCTAGGAGCCTGATTAGTGCCCCGAGCAGCTAGCGGGCCGTCGATCAAGTGGAGCAAGGACGCAGGGAGCGTCGCGTACTCCGTACGCGAGCGACTGAGGACGCCGCTCCGTGCCGCGTCGACGGGTCGCTAGGCCGTGCTGAACCCGCTGCGGACCGAGGATGGGGCGTTTCGGGCGCTGCTTTACGTGCTCGGTGTGATCGTCGTGGCAATCGCCGTCGTCTTGATCGTGCGCGCAGTTTCGTAAGCGGCGCGCGCCCAGGCGGCGTACTCTGAGCCGATGGAGCCCGAGGAGCGCGATCGGCGGGCGCTGATCGGCACGATCGAGATGGTCGCGACGCTCGTCGTCGTGCTCGCGATCGTGGCCTTCGTCGTCTGGTTCCTGTTCTTCGCGCACGACCCGCTGCTGCGGGTCTGAGCTACTTCACCGTCAGCGTGCCGTACATGCCGGCCGGCCGGTGGCCGGGGACCTCGCAGAAGAACGTGTAGGCACCGGGCTTGAGCGTGACCGTGACTTTGGCCGTGCCCTTGGCGATGATCGGGGTGGCACCGACTTTGCTGCCCTTCGGCGAGGCGCCGCCTTCCCCGGTTTCCACTGCGAGGTTGTGGTCGACGCCGGACATGTTGGGCATTTCGATCGTCACGGGGCCGGCTTTCGCGGTGGCCTTGTTCGTTTCGTACGCGAGCTGCCCCTGAGCATTGGCGGCGATCGTCAGCTTGCCGCCCTTCTCTTCGGCCGGCTTGCCCGATCCGGGCGCTTTCACGGCGCTGGCGAGCAGACCGCTGTCTTTGCCCGACTTGTCGACCGCGTCGGCCACGTAGGCGGATACGTCTTTGGCCGTAGAGCCGCTGACGAGGTCTTTCGGCATCGCGCCTTCGGGGTTGGGGATCTGGATCTGTTTTTCGACCACTCCCCTGACCGTGTCCCGGTTGGCCCCTTCCTGCAGGCTCGCGCGGAACGCTTCGTCGAGGTTCGGCCCGACGACGCCTTTGGTTTCGGCGCGCGCGAGCGTGTGACAGGAGCCGCACTTGCCGACGAACGCCTTCTTGCCCGCGATCAGGTTGGCGTCATCGCCGCCCTTGACCGAGCATCCGCTCGTGGCGAGCGCGACGGCGAGCAGCGCGCCCAGCCCGGCGCCGCGCGCGAGCAACCGACGCCGCCCGTGGGCGGCGGTGTCTGCGGGCGCTGAGGCGTGCATGCGGCGCATGAGCGGGCGGAACACTATCCCAACGGGCGGGTGGCTCGACGCCCGCTCCCGCACGCTTTGGCTCCTTTACGGGCCCTGCGCATACGCTCTCTCAAGGCAGCGGGAGCTCGTCGAGCCGCCCCTCGGCGGCCGCGATCACGCCGCGCGCGACCCCGTCCCACGACCAGCGCTCGCGCACCGTCTCGACCAGGCCGGCGCGGGTGCGCTCGCGCAGCGTCGGGTCGACCGTCAGCCAGCCGATCAGTCGTCGCGCGATCGCCGGAACGGCATCGTCATCGACGGGAAACGAGAGCAGGCTCGCGGCGTCGGGTGGAACGGCCCGTGCGAGCACCTCGCTGACCTCGGCGAGCCCGGAATGGGCGGCGCTCACGGGCAGCACGCCGCACGCAGCCGCCTCGGCGGCGACCATCCCGAAAGCCTCCGGGAAGGTGCTCGGCACGACGAGCGCCTCGCAGGCCGGCAACAGCTCGGACAGCTCCTCGTGTTCGAGTCGGCCCGTGAGCACGACGCGCTCGTCGAGCGTCCGCGCCGCGGCCTGGTAGCGCTCGAGCGACGGCCCGTGCAGACCATCGAGGAACGCCAGCAGGTGGTGAAGCGGCTGCGCGTCCGTCGACGGCCCGGCGGTCGCCGGATCGGCCTCCAGCGAGCGCCCCGCCCGAGCGATCGCTCGCGCGCGCTCGAGATCCCCCTGCTGCAACGCGTCGCGCAGGCGCTCGAAGCCCTCGCGGTAGGCGCCGAAGCCGATCACCACGAGCTTCGCGCTCGGCACCTGCTCGAGCACCAGCGGCCAGGCGGCGAGCAGCAGGTCGACCCCCTTGCTGACGATCAGCTTGCCGACGAACGCGACGAGCCGGTCGTTGGCTGGGTCGAGCCGCCCGAGCGCCTCGCCCGCTGCACGCTCGTCGCGCGCGAAAGCATCGCCGCCGCCGGCCTGCGCGCCGCCGCCGGCAGCGGTCTGGCCGAGCTCCGGCAATGCGCGCAGGCGGGCAGTCAGCGCCTCTAGCTCCGCCCGCGCAGCGGGCGGCTCACGCGGCACGAAGCGCTCGACGTCCACGCCCGGCGGTCCCAGGCGCGTGCGTCGCTCAATCTGCCGGTCCGCGAGCGCCTGCCACAGGCTCGCTGCCGTGTGGTGGGAGCCGACGAGAATGCCGGCGGCGCCGGCCACGCCCTCACGCGCATACGGCAAGAAGCGCTCCGGTTCGGGCTTGACCGTGTACTCGAGCGCGCTTCCGTGGACCTTCACGGCGTACGGCACCCTCCCGCCCAGCGCCCGAGCGAGGATCGCCGGGCCCATCACGAGGTGGTTGGCGAGCGCCACGTCCGGCGAGACGAGCTCGACGAGCTCGCGCACGGCGGCAACGTTGACTTCGACGTAGCCTGCCACCTCCTCGTCGCTGCACTCGGCGAACGTACGCGCCTCGATGCCCTCGTAGCGGTCGGACACGTAGACCGGCAGCAGACCGCCGATGTCGGGTCGGTACACCGTGCAATGCCCCGTACCGGCTGCCTCGGCCTCGCCCCCGCTGGGCATCGCGTCACGCAGCTCGCGCATCCGCAGGGATCCCGCATCCCAATCTCCCGCCGCGCCGACGAATCCCTGCTGCTCGGGGTGGCGATCCTGGCAGAGCAGGTGCACCTCGTGGCCCTGCCTGACGAAAGCCGCCGCCAAGCGCGCGTTGTAGACGTTCGAGCCGGTCCCCGCGAGCAGGTAGCCGTGGAAGACGAGGATGCGCACCGCGCGAGCCTAGCGGCCGCTCCCCCGGCTTCAGCTCACTCCCGCGGGACGCTCCGATAAAGTCCCGCTCGTGAGCAGCCAGCGCTATCGCCTGCGCAACGCCGCCAGCGGGCGCGAGATCGTGATCGAGGCCGAGCCGGGCGAGATCTACCTCGACCGCGACAGCGGCGAGCCGATGGAGGTCGTCGGCAAGATTCTGCCGCTCGCCCCGTCCAGCTCGCGACTTCCATGGTCGGTCGAGAACCTGCGCTTCTGCTCGTGGTGCTCCCAGCTCGCGCAGAAGGACCTCAACGACTGCCCCACCTGCGGCCGGCGCATGGGACCGCTCGGGTCGCCCGTGGGAGATCGTTGAGCGCCCGCGCCGTAGCGCTCGCCGTCACGCTGCTGCTGGCGGGCGCGACCCTGGGCGCATGCGGAGGCGGCAGCAGCGCGTCCGACGCCGTACCCAAGAGCACGCCGAACATCACGCCGCCGAGCGACACGAGCGCCGAACAGGCGGCCGCGCAGACCACGTCGACGTCGACCACGACAGGCAAAACCTCGACGAGCGAAAGCCCGGCCAACGAATCCGGCGGCAACGAAGCCACCGAAGAACCCGAAAGCGGCGGCAGCTCGAGCGGAGCGGGCGAAGAAGAAACGAGCAGCCCCTCCGGTGGCGCCTCCTCCGAAAAAGAAGAAGAAAAATCCGCCGCCGGCTCGAGCCCCTCCGGCGGCGCGAGCGCACCCACCAAATAGCACCGGCGGGCGCCGGCCAGCGGCGTCCTAGGGCGTTGAGACCAGCGTTGCGCTGTAGGTGAGTCGCGCGGTCTGGTAGAGGCAGAAGTACTGCACGGCCGAGCCGATCGAGGTCTGCGTGCTCTGTGAACTCGTGCTCGCGCACTGCTTCTTTTCGCGGCTGGCGCGCCAGGAGGTGTCCTTGCCGAAGCCCAGCGCCAGCGCCGGCGCCCACGTCGGCACGGTCAGCGCAACGATGTAGCCCTTCTTCACCGGGATCGAGCGTTCCAGCGGGAACTGGACGGTTTTGCCGAAGTACTTTTCGAGCTTGACCGTCGGACTCGACGCGATCAACTTATACGTGAGGTTCGGTTTCTTCTGCGGCGCGAGGATCGCGATCCCCGCTTCGGCCGCTCCGCCCTCGTTGGCGTTGAAGAACTTGACCTGCGTCGCGTTCGGCTTGCCGAGGCTGACCGTCCAGGCGACGATCGAGCCGGCTTTGGGGACGCTCGTGAGCGTCGTGTTCGTGGCGACCTTGACCTGGAAGCCGGTCGTGCGGCTGACCGCGAGACATGGGCTCGCCGGGCAGCTCGGCGTCGTTTCGGGCGTCGTCGGCGGGATCACGCCGACTTCGGTGATCGTCGCAGTGGCGAGACCGGGCACGGCAAGCAGGAGCGCAAGGCTCGCGAGGAAGGCGATGTTTGTGCGTTTGATCATTGCCACTGGAACACGCCGGGACGGCAGATGTAGCGATATCGACATTTCGCTATTCCCGCCCGAGTTCCTGCGCCGCGGCCGCGATCTCCTCGGAGTCGCCGGCCGCCGGAACCCATGGAAGGCGCAGCGAATCGCCCTCGTAGCGCGGAATCACGTGCACGTGGAAGTGGAAGACCGTCTGAAATGCGACCGCACCGCACGAGTTCAGCAGGTTCACGCCGTCGGCGCCCAGCCGCTCCTTCATCCGTCCAGCCAGACGCTGGGCCGCGAACGCCACCGCCGTCAGGTCCTCACGCTCGACGGTGAGCAGATCGGCCGAGTGCTCGCGTGGGATCACCAGCGCATGCCCGCGCGTGGCAGGCGAGATGTCCATGAAGGAGATCGTGCGCTCGTCCTCGTCGACGATCGTCGACTGAAGCTCGCCGGCGACGATCTTGCAGAAGATGCAGTCTGGGTCGCGCATCGCCGCAAGCCTATTGGCTAGTGGAGGGTGCGCGCGTACGCGAGTGCCTGCTCGCGCGTTGCCACCTCGCCCGCGAACTGCGCCTCCGCGAGCTGCTCGAGCAGCGCCCCCAGACGCGGCCCGGGCGGAATCTCGAGCTCCCGTGCCAGCTCATCGCCCCGCAGCAACGGCACCGGCCGGCCCTGCGCACGCCAGCGCACTGCATCTCCGAGCATGCCCTCGGCCACGGCCAGATGCGCCGCGATCGCCTCCTGCGCACGATCGCCGCGCGTCGCCAGCCTGTCGGCGACCGACAGCAGCGTCACGTCGACCTCGACCGGGTCCGTCGCGCGCAGGTACGAGAACACCGTCCGCCGCGACAGCGGCTGTGGCTCGTGCACGAGGAAGCCGAGCCGCAGGTGGTGGCGCGCGAGCGCCGCCACGTGCCCGCGCAGACGCTCGCTCGTGCGCAGCCTTCCAAGCACCTCACGGGCGAGCGCCGCGCCGCGCTCGTCGTGGCCGATGAACGTCACGCGTCCATCGCCCGGGCGAACCCCCCGTGTGAGCGGCTTGGCAGCGTCGTGCAGCAGCGCGCCCCAGCGCAGCGCCTCGGCACGCGTTAGCCCATCCGCCAGCGGTTCCGCCAGCAACTGGGCGACCGCCGCGCGGTGCTCGCCGAGCACGACGCCGAGCGCGTCCGCTACGCCGGCCTCGCCGTGACCGGGGCTGGCCTCGCTGTCCGCCCCGTCCGGCAGGTCCTCGGCGCGGCCCACCGCGAACTCGGTCAGCTCGATCGTGCGCCTGAGCACCTCCAGCGTGTGTCCGTGAACGTCGGCGTGGTGAAAGCGGTTCTGCTCAACGCCGCGCAGCGCCTCGAGCTCGGGAAGCACGACCTGCGTCGCCCCCAGCTCGCTCATCAACGCCAGTCCGCGCAGCGCCTCGCGGGCGGCGATGATCCTGCGCAGCTCGACGAACACGCGCTCCGGCGAGCAGCGCACGAGCCCCTGAGCGCGCTCGCGGGCGACACGCAGCGTCTCAGGCTCCGGCTCCAGCCCCAGCTCGACGGCGACGCGCACGAGCCGCAGCACGCGCAGTGGGTCGTCGGCGAAGGCCCCCGCCCCAGCCATGCGCAGGCGCCTGGCGGCAAGGTCGGCGAGGCCGCCGAGCGGGTCGATCGGCTCGCCGCCCTCGATCGGCTCTGCGATCGCGTTGACCGTGAAGTCCCGCAGCGCCAGGTCGGCCTGCAGCGAGCCGCCACGCAGCGGCTCGACATCCACCTGCCAGGAGGAGTCGCGCGCCGAGACGCGCCACGCGCCGAACTCCTCCGAGAGGGCGAAGCAGGCCGCGCGTCCCGCCGCGCGAGCGATCGCGCGCGCGGCCTGCGACGGATCTCCGTCGACGACCACGTCCAGGTCGATCGTCGCCCGCCCCAGCACTCGATCGCGGATCGCACCGCCGACGAGCCAGGCAGGACGGCCGGCCAGGGCCTCGCGCGCAGCCTGCAGCGGGTCAGCCATGCACCAGCTCGAGCACGATGCCGTCGCGGTGATACACGCGCGGCACGCGCGGAGTCAGGCCACACGTGATCTCGTAGTTGATCGTGTCCAGCCGCCGTGCGACGTCCTCCGCCGTGATCCGCTCCTCGCCCTGAACGCCGATCAGCACGGCCTCCGAGCCGCGCAGGCTCTGCGCGCTCGCCTCGACGCCCAGGTCGATCGTCACGTTGTCCATGCTCACCGTGCCCACAAGCGCGTGGCGCACACCGCTGACGAGCACGTCGGCGTTGTTCGAGAGCCCGCGCCGCCATCCATCGCCGTAGCCGATCGGCAACAGGCCCAGCCAGGTGTCACGCTCGGCGACGAAGCGACGGCCGTAACCGGCGCTCTCCCCTGCCCGACACAGCTTCACGTCTGCGACGTAGGAGCTCAGCTCGAGCGCCGGCTCCAGGTCGCGCTCGGCCAGCTCGGCGCCGAACGGGTCCATGCCGTAGATCGCGATGCCGCAGCGCACCATGTCGAACTGCGCGCCCGCCTCGCGCAGCATTGCCGCGCTGTTAGCCGCGTGCACGATCAGATCGGGCCGCCGCGCCTTCAGCTCGCCGACCCAGCGCGCGAAGACGTCGAGCTGGCGCGCGAAGAATCCCTCGTCGCCGAGTTCGTCGGCCGTCGCGAAGTGGGTCATCAAGCCCACCGGCTCGACCCCGGCGCTCTGCTCGGCGAGCGCCAGCACGCGCGAGGCCAGGGCGGCGTCGCGCGTGCCGAGACGGCCCATCCCCGAGTCGAGCTTCACGTGCACGCGCCCACCGCCGGCCGCCGCGACCTCGCGAACGAACCGCTCGCTCCACGCGACCACGTCTGCGCCCGCCGCGAGCGCTTCGCAGAGCTCGCCCGGCGTGAGCGCGCCCATCACGAGGATCGGCACCTCCGCGAGGCCGCTCGCGCGCAGCTCGCACGCCTCCTGCGCGCCGGCGACCGCCAGCCAGCCGGCGCCACCGTCGAGCGCCGCGCGCGCGCTCTGCACCGCTCCATGACCGTAGCCGTCGGCCTTCACGACCGCGCACAGCCGCGTCTGCCCGTGCAGATCCGCGCGCAGCCGCGCGCAGTTGCGGGCGATCGCCGCCACGTTGACGCTCGCCCGAGCGCGTGCGATGCGCTCGAGCCCCTGCCCGGCGTCGGATGCGACGCTCACGGCCCCTCCTCGGCGCGCACCGCCGGCAGCGCTTCGATCACGTCGCTCGCGATCACGCCCTCCGGCGCGCCATGGCGGCGCGCCGCCTCGCGTCCCGCTGCAGCGTGCAACCAGACGGCGGTGCTGGCCGCCTCGAACGCATCGAGGCCCTGCGCGAGCAACGCCGCCACGACGCCCGTCAACACGTCCCCCGTCCCCGCCGTCGCGAGCGCCGGGCTGCCGCCGCGGCTGACCGCCACATAGCCCGACGGGTCGGCGATCAAGGAGTCATCTCCCTTCAGCACGACCACTGCGCCCGACAGCTCGGCCGCCGCGCGCACGTGGCGCAGCCGCTCGCGCTCGATCTGCTCGCTGTCGAGCTCAAGCAGCCGAGCGAGCTCGCCGGCGTGCGGGGTCAGCACGGTCGGCGCCTGCCGCCCCCGCAGGTCGGCCAAGCGCCCCGCGTGGGCGTTCAGCCCGTCGGCGTCGAGCACCATCGGCGCCTTCGCCGCCAGCGCCAGCTCGCGCGCAAACGCGACGGCAGCATCGCTGCGGCCGATGCCCGGGCCAAGCGCCAGCGCTCCACCCGGGCGGATGCTCTCGATCGTCTGCGCCACCGCCGCCGGCTCGAACGCGCCGTCGCCCTCTGCCACGCCGCGCGTCATCAGCTCGGGCGTGGCCGCGCTCACGAGCAGATCCTGCGCCGAAGCCGGCACGCACGCGATCACGTAGCCCGCGCCGGCGCGCATCGCCGCGTGCGCCGCCATTCGCGGCGCGCCCGTCAGCCCGCGCGAGCCGCCCGCCACGACGACCTGGCCCGAGGCGAACTTGGTCGAGTCGCCCGCCCGCCGCGGAAGCAGCTCGGCGACGGCAGATCTCATCAGGCCGATCCTCACCCCCATCGGCGCGCCGCGTGGGATGCCGATGTCGATCGTGCGCACCTCTCCGGCGTGGCGCTTGCCGGGCATGATCCACAGCCCCGGCTTGCTCGCGTGGAAGGTGACCGTGACCTCAGCACGAACAGCTTCGCCGGAGACGACGCCGCTCGAAGCGTCGACGCCGCTCGACACGTCCACCGCCACGACCGCCCCGCTCGCCGCGTTGACGAGCGCTATCGCCTCGCCGACCGCGCCATGTGGCTCGCCGGCGAAGCCCGTGCCGAGCAGCGCGTCGACGATCACACTCGCCCGCTCGATCGCAGCCGCGCCTTGCGCGAGCGATACGGGGGCCTCGCCGGGCAGGCGCGCGAGGTTCGCCGCCGGGTCTCCCTTGAACTCCTCCGCCGGCGCCACGCAGACGACCGTCACCTCGCGCCCCGCCTCGCGCAGCAGCCGCGCCACGACGAGCCCGTCGCCGCCGTTGTTGCCCTTGCCGCAGAGGACCGCCACGGGACCGTCGCAGCCGTGCACCTCGACCGCGCGGGCCACGCCCATGCCGGCGCGCTCCATCAGGTCGAGCCCGGCGATCCCCTGATCCTCGATCGCCCAGCGGTCGACGCCCCGCATCGTCTCCGCGTCGGGCAGCGGCTCGAGCCAGTCCGGCAGGCGCTCCACGAGGAGCGATGCTAGATGGTCGGACCCCTACTCGACCGTGACCGTCTTGGCCAGGTTGCGTGGCTGATCGACGTTCAGCCCGCGGTTGCGCGCCATGGCGTAGGCGAGCAGCTGCAGCGGGATCACGGCGAGGATCGGCTGCAGCATCCAGTCGGTTGCCGGGACCGTCATCGTCGCATCCGCGTGCGGGTCGACGTCACCGTCGCCCTCGGTGCTCACGGCGATCACGCGTGCACCCCGCGCGCGCGCCTCCTGGATGTTCGAGACGAGCTTGTCGAGCACCGGCGAGTCGCGTCGCCACGCAGACGACCGGCGTCGCGTCGTCGAGCAGCGCGATCGGTCCGTGCTTCATCTCGCCCGCCGCGTAGGCGTCGGTCGCGATGTAGGAGATCTCCTTCAGCTTCAGCGCGCCCTCGAGCGCCACGGGCAGGCCGACGTGGCGGCCGATGTAGAAGAAGAAGTCCGCGTCCCAGCACGTCTTCGCGATCTCCTGGGACTCGCGCTCGGCGCGGTCGATCATCTCGTCGATGCAGTGCGGCAGGCGCTTGAGCTCGCCGACGAGCTCGCTCAGACGAGCCGGCTCGAGCGTGCCGCGCAGCTCGGCCAGGCGCAGCGCCAGCAGGTACATGACCGCGACCTGGCAGACGAACGTCTTCGTCGCGGCCACGCCGATCTCGAGGCCCGCGCGCGTGTAGAGCACCCCGTCGGCGTCGCGCGTGGCCTGCGAGCCGCGCGTGTTCGTGATCGCGAGCACCGTCGCGCCGCGCTCGCGCGCCAGGCGCATCGCCGCGAGCGTGTCCGCCGTCTCGCCGGACTGCGAGATGCCGATCACGAGATCGCCCGGCCCGACGACCGGATTGCGGTAGCGGTACTCCGAGGCGATGTCCATCTCGACCGGCACGCGCGCCCACTCCTCGATCGCATAGCGGCCGATCAGGCCGGCGTGGTAGGAGGTGCCGCAGGCGACCACGACGATCCGCGTGACGTCCGCGAGGATCGACTCGTCGAGCGCGCCCTCCTCGTCGAGGTCGACGCCGTCGCCCCGTGCCGTGCGGTCGGCGATCGTCTCGGCCACGGCGTCGGCCTGTTCGTGGATCTCCTTCAGCATGAACGTCTCATAGCCGCCCTTCTCGGCGGTCTCCTCGTCCCAGTCGATCTGTTCGACCTCGCGCTCGCACCCGCTCGCCGTCGGCCGTCATGATCGTGCACGCCCGTCGGGCCGCAGCACGACGATCTCGCCGTTCTCCAGGTACTGCACGGTGCGCGTCTGCGCGAGGAATGCCGGCACCGCGGAGGCGATGAACTGCTCGCCCTCGCCACGGCCGACGACCAGCGGGCACTCCTTGCGCGCGCCGACGAGCACGTCCGGCTCCTCGAGCGCTCATCGCCACGAACGCGAAGTGGCCCTCGAGCTCGTTGTAGGCCGGACGCACCGCCTCGGCGAGGTCATCCGTCGTAGTGCGCGGCGATCAGGTGGGCGATCACCTCGGCGTCGGTCTCGGAGGTGAACACGGTGCCCTCGGCGAGCAGGCGCTCCTTGCAGCGCCATGTAGTTCTCGACGATCCCGTTGACGACGACGTGCACGCGGTCCTCGTTGTCGTAGTGAGGATGCGCGTTCTCCTCGCTGACCCGCCCGTGCGTGGCCCAGCGCGTGTGGCCGATCCCGGTCGTCGCCGGCTTCGGCGCGAGCGCCACCGCGCCGTTGCCCTGCGGCCGGCGCCTGCGCCGGCCGTCGAGCTTGGCCTGCGAGCGCGCTCAGGTTGCCGACCGCGCGCACCGACTCGATCCGCCCGTCGGCGATCAGCGAGATGCCGGCGCGAGTCATAGCCGCGGTACTCGAGCTTGCTCAGGCCCGTCGAGCAAGAGCTCACGGACCGGACGTTCGCCAACGTAGCCGACGATGCCGCACATCAGCGATCGACGATATCAGCGCTTTTCGGCCCAGCTCGGGCTGCACGGGGCGCACCAGACGACCGTTCTAACCGAGCTCCGCCTGCACGAGCGCGACCAGGCGCTCACAGACCTCGTGCGCCTCCTCCTCGGTCGGCGCCTCGACCATCACGCGCACGAGCGGCTCGGTGCCGCTCGGGCGCACGAGCACGCGCCCGCGTCCCGTCAGCGCCTGGGCCGCCGCCTGCACCGCCTCGATCGACGCCGGCCGCCTGCGAGAGCGCGTCGCGGTCGCGCACGCGCACGTTGACCAGGCGCTGCGGCAGCTTGCGCCATCGCGTGGCGCTCGCTCAGACTCGCCGCCCGCCAAGTGCCTCCAGTGTCAGCAGCGCACTCGCGATGCCGTCGCCCGTGCGGTTGAAGCCCATCTCGATGATGTGGCCCGACTGCTCGCCGCCGAGCGCCCAGTCGCGCGCGCGCAGCTCCTCGAGCACGTAGCGATCGCCGACGCTCGTCGTCGCGACCTCGACGCCGGCCTCGCTCCATCGCCGAGTGGAAGCCGTAGTTGGTCATCACCGTGACCACGACGCCATCGCCGCTGAGACGTCCGTTCGCGCGCAGGTGCAGCGCGGCGAGCGCGATCAGCTCGTCGCCGTCGACGACGTTGCCCTCGCGATCGACCGCGAGCACGCGGTCGCCGTCGCCGTCGAAGGCGAAGCCGAGCGCGTGCCCGCCTGCCACGCACGCGCTCGGCCGAGCGCCTCGACGTGCGTCGAGCCGCACGCCGTCGTTGATGTTGCGCCCGTCGGGCGTCGTCCGCGATCACGGTGACGTCGCCCCGAGGCGGCGGAAGATCTCAGGCGCCACGTGGTAGGTGGCGCCGTTGGCGCAGTCGAGCAGCACGTCGAGCCCGACGAGGTCGCAGGTCGACGAAACGCGTGTGCAGCTCGCGCAGGTAGTCCTCGCGGCGTGCCGCGCAGCTCGCGCACGCGGCCGATCGCCGACGTTCGCTCGGCGGCGCCTCGGCGATCGACCCCGTCCGAGCCGGCTCGATCTGCGCTGCTCGGCGCTCGTCGTCGTCGAGAGCTTGTAGCCGTCGCCCGCGAAGAACTTGATGCCGTTGTCCTGGTAGGGGTTGTGCGAGGCCGACAGCACGACCGCCAGGTCGAAGCCGTAGCGCTCGAGCGAGCAGCGGCGCGGCCGGCGTCGGCAGCACGCCGCCCAGCAGGGCTTCGCCGCCGGCCGCGCTGACGCCGGCGGCCACCGCCGCCTCGCAGCATCTCGCCCGACTCGCGCGTGTCACGCACGATCAGCACCTGCGGATGCTCGGCTCCGGCCTGCTCGGTAGCGGCGCGACCGAGCGCGAGCGCGAGCTCGGCGCTCAGCGAACTCGCCGGCGACGCCCCGGACGCCGTCCGTCCCGAACAGCTTGCGGGCCATGCTCACCCTCGTGTTATCGGCGCTAGCGCTTGGAGAACTGCGGCCGCTTGCGGGCCTTCTTCAGGCCCGGCCTTCTTGCGCTCCTTGGCGCGTGAGTCGCGCGTCAGGAAGCCGCGGCGCTTGAGCTCGCCGCGCAGGTTCGGGTCGGCCTCGAGCAACGCACGCGAGACGCCGTGGCGCAAGCGCCCCGGCCTGGGCCGAGATGCCACCGCCGTGCAGGCGCGCGACGACGTCCATCGCTCCTCGTAGCCGACCGTCTCGAGCGGCTGGCGAATGTTGCGCTGAAGTGTGTCGCGGGGGAAGTGCTCGCTCGAGCGTGCGCCCGTTGACGAGGTAGGTGCCGCTGCCCGGACGGAGCGATGACGCGCGCGATCGCCGTCTTGCGCTTGCCGGTCGCGCGTGTAGCGCGCGCCGGCGGCCAGGTCGATCGCGGCGCTGTGGCGATCGGCTCGCTCAGGGCGCTCATCGCCCTCCTCGGCCCCACCCTCGCCCTCGGGCGTCGCTCGTCCTCCTCGTCGGCGCGCATAGGGGTCCTCGTAGGCCGTCTCGGCGCGCCCAGCGGGTCGACGCCCTCGGGCACGATGTCGACCTCGAGGTGCGCGCCGGGCACGCCGGTTTGACGCGGCGCGGCGACATCGGCGTCGTCGCCTTCGTCCTCGTCCTCGTCGACTGCCGCCTCGACGGCCGTCGCGTCCTGCGACTCCTGCAGTGCCTCGAGCGCAGCGTCCTCGGCAGAGCCAGCGATCTCCTGGGCGTCATCGGTCGGCACCGCGTGACCCTCGCCGCTCGGCTCGACCATCGCCGGCTCCGACGCCGGGTGCTCGGCCGGCGCCTCGCGCGCCTCCTCGGCGGCCTCCAGGGCCGCGTCCTCGGCTGAGCCTGCGATCTCCTGAGCCTCCTCGCTCGGAACGGCGTGCTGGGGCGCCTCTGCGCCCTCGGCCGTCGGCTCGGCGCCCTCAGCTGCGGCGTCGTTGTTCTCGGGGGTCTCGTCGTCGGCCATCAGGCCTCGATCTCCATAGGTTGCGGTTTCTGGGCGACGTGCGGGTGCTCGGGCCCGGCGTAGACCTTCAGCTTGGTGATCTGCTTGCGCGCCAGGCGGTTGCGCGGCATCATGCCCTTGACTGCGAGCCGGATGATCTCCTCCGGCCGGCGCGCCGAGCATCTCCTCGAACGTGCGCGAGCGCAGGCCGCCCGGGTAGCCCGAGTGGCGGTAGTAGCGCTTGTCTTGGCGCTTGTTGCCCGTGACGGGATCTTCTCGGCGTTGATCACCACGACGAAGTCGCCCGTGTCGATGTGCGGCGTGTACTCGGGCTTGCGCTTGCCGCGCAGCACGTCGGCGATCTGCGTCGCCAGCGCCCGAGCGTCTGCCCGTTCGCGTCGACGACGCAGCCAGTTGCGCTCGCGGTCGGTTGGCTTGGCTACGTAGGTCTTCGTCGAGGGTGCCATGGGCGTGAAAAAGGCCACGCGAAAAACTCACGCGCGGCGAAGCGGACATCATAGGCGAACGCCGCGATTCACAGTTGCGGCGTCAGCGACCCCGGAGGGGTCACTCCCACTCGATCGTGCCGGGTGGCTTCGACGTGATGTCGAGCACCACCCGGTTGACCTCGCGCAGCTCGTTGATCATGCGCGAGGCGATCGTCTCGAAGCAGGTCGTAGGGCAAGCGCGCCCAGTCGGCCGTCATCGCGTCGTCGCTCGTGACCGCGCGGATCACGACCACGTAGCCGTAGGTGCGCTCGTCGCCCTGCACACCGACGGTGCGCACGTCGGGCAGCACGCAGAAGGACTGCCACAGCTCGCGGTAGAGCCCGGCCTTGCGGATCTCCTCCTGCAGGATGTGGTCGGCCTCGCGCAGCACGTCCAGGCGCTCCTTGGTCGCTTCGCCGCCGACCACGCGGATCGCGAGACCCGGGCCCGGGAACGGCTGGCGCCAGACCAGCCGCTCGGGCAGGCCGAGCTCGGCGCCGACGGCGCGCACCTCGTCCTTGAAGAGCGCGCGCAGGGGCTCGACGAGCTCGAACTGCAGGTCCTCGGGCAGGCCGCCGACGTTGTGGTGGGACTTGATCGTCGCAGCGCCGGTGCCGCCGCCGGACTCGATCACGTCCGAGTAGAGCGTGCCCTGGACGAGGAAGCGCGCGGCGACTCGTGCGCGGAGATCTTCGTCGGCCTCCTCCTCGAAGACGCGGATGAACTCGGCGCCGATCGCCTTGCGCTTGGCCTCGGGCTCGGTGACGCCTTTGAGCTTCTCCAGGAAGCGCGTCTCGGCGTCGACCGCCACGAGCGGCACCTTGAAGGTGTCGCGGAAGGCGCTGATCACCTGCTCGCCCTCGTCCTTGCGCATCAGCCCGTGGTCGACGAACACGCACGTGAGCTGGTCGCCGATCGCGCGGTGCACGAGCAGCGCCGCCACGGAGGAGTCCACGCCGCCGGAGAGGCCGCAGACGACCCGCCCATCGCCCACCTGCTCGCGAATACGGCGCGATCTGGTCCTCGACGATCGACGCCGGCCGACCAGTTGCGCTCGCAGCCGCAGACCTCGGTCGAGAAAGCGCGTGAGGATCTCCTGTCCGTAGGGGGTGTGGACGACCTCGGGGTGGAACTGGATGCCGTAGATGCCGCGCGCTCGTGTCCTCGACCGCCGCGACCGGCGAGGCGCGTCGAGGAGGCGAGCGCGGTGAAGCCCGGCGGCGGCTCGTAGACCGTGTCGCGATGCGACATCCAGCACGTCTGCTCGCGCGGGCAGGCCGGCGAGCAGCCGCCCGGCTCTGAGACGTGTCAGGTCGGAGCGGCCGAACTCACCGACCTCGGCCTGCTCGACGCGCCCACCGAGCTCGTGGACGAGCAGCTGCATGCCGTAACAGATGCCGAGCACCGGGACGCCCAGCTCGAGCAGCTCGCGCTCGCAGGCGCGGCGCGCCCGGTCGGCGTAGACCGACGCCGGGCCGCCCGGAGAGGATGATCCCGCGCGGTTTGCGCTTGGCGACCTCCTCGACGGCCGACGTGATGCGGCAAGCAGCTCGGAGAACACCCCGCAGTCGCGGACGCGGCGTGCGATCAGCTGGCGAGTACTGGCCGCCGTAGTCGAGGACGACGACCTCCTCGACGCGCCGCCGCCAGCGTCGCCCGCCGCATCTCGGCGGCCGGCGCGGGCGCCGTGACGGCGGTGTCAGTCATTTACCAGCGCTGCTGCCTTCCCGTTGGTCGCGCCCATGCCGACCGCTGGTCGCGCTGCAGCTGCTTGCCCTCGGTCTGCAGCGACGGCGCGATCACGACCTCCGCGCGGTTGAACTCCGCGAGGTCCTTGTGCCCGCAGGTGGCCATCGAGGTGCGCAGGCCGCCGAACAGGTTGAACGTGCCGTCGTTCTCGCGTGCCGGGCCCGACGAGGATCTCCTCGAGCGTGCCGTTCTGGGTCGTCGCGACGCGCGCGCCGCGCGGCAGCGTCGGGTGGAAGGTCGCCATGCCCCAGTGAAAGCCCCGGCCGGGCGCCTCGTAGGCGCGCGCCAGCGGCGAGCCGATCATGACGGCGTCGGCGCCGAGCGCGATCGCCTTGGAGACGTCGCCGCCGTTGCGCATGCCGCCGTCGGCGATCACCTGGCAGTACTCGCCGGTCTCGAGCATGTGCGTCGAGCGGGCGTGCGCCACGTCCGCGATCGCCGTCGCCTGCGGGACGCCGATGCCGAGCACGCCGCGAGTCGTGCACGCCGCGCCCGGGCCGACGCCGACGAGCACGCCGGCGGCGCCGGTGCGCATCAGGTGAAGACCCGTCTGGTAGGAGGCGCAGCCGCCGACCACCACCGGGACGTCGAGCGAGGGGATGAACTCCTTGAGGTTCGAGCGGCTCAGAGACCGTCGAGACGTGTTCGCCGGAGACGACCGTGCCCTGGATCACGAGCACGTCGAGGCCCGCCTCGAGCGCGAGCTCGTGGTACTCGAGCACGCGCTGGGGGGTCAGCGAGGCCGCGACGACGACCTTCTGCTCCTTGATCTCGCGAATCCGCTGGGCGATCAGCTCGGGCTTGACCGGCTCGGCGTAGATCTCCTGCATCTCGCGCGTGGCGACGTCCTTGGGCAGCCCCGCGATCCGCTCGAGCTGCTCGTCGGCGTCCTCGTAGCGCGTGAAGATGCCCTCGAGGTTGAGCACCGCCAGGCCGCCGAGGCCGCCCGATGATCGCCGCGCCGTCTCGGGCGAGACGACGCCGTCCATCGCCGAGGCCAGCATCGGCAGCTCGAACTGGTAGGGGCCGAGCTTCCAGGAGATGTCGATGTCATCGGGGTCGCGCGTGCGCCGCGAAGGCACGATCGCGATGTCGTCGAAGCCGTATGCGCGGCGGCCTTGCTTGCCGCGTCCAATCTCTATCTTCCATCGATTGAATCCTCGCAGTCGCGGCGGACGAGAAGACCCCGCTGCAGGCGGGGTCGAAGAGGGGTCGGCGGGGCGCCGTGAAGCCGTTGTCGCGAACGTCGACCAAGTGCTTGCGAGCATAGCAACGGCGCCCTCGTCCGTCGGCCAAGCCCTTGGATATCCTCGATCCGACATGAGCGAGGGAGCCGACATGGAGCTCGGCCCCGAGCTATGACCCGCACGCGATCGAGGCCGGCCGCCAGGCCGCCTGGCGCGAGCGCGACGCCTTCCGGACGCCCGCAGTCGGCGGAGATCGGCCGCACCTGTACATAAAGCCCTCGGCGCCGTTCACCTCGGGCAACATCCACATCGGGCACGTGCGCAGCTACTCGATCGGAGACGCCTACGCGCGCTTCCGCCGCGCGCGCGGCGAGGACGTGCTGTTCGCCTTCGGCTTCGACGCCTTCGGCCTGCCCGCCGAGCTCGGCGCGATCGCCGGCGAAGAGTCCCGCCGAGCGAGTGGGTCGCGCGCTGCGCCGAGCACATGATCGGCCAGCTGCAGCGGCTCGGCTTCTCCTTCGACTGGGAGCGCACGTTCATGAGCTCCGACGCCGTCATGTACCGCTGGTCGCAGTGGCTGTTCCTGACGCTGCTCGAGGCCGGGCTGGTCTACCGCGGCACGGGCACCGTCGACTGGTGCGACACCTGCCAGACGACGCTCGCGACGATCCAGGTCGAGAACGGCGCGTGCTGGCGCTGCCACAACCCCGTGCGGCTGATCGAGCGCCCCAGTGGTACCTGCGGATCAGCGCCTACGTGCAGGAGAACGACCGCCGCCTGCGAGGAGCGCGCCGACTCGGGCAAATGGGACGAGATGGCGCTGGCCTCCCAGCGCTTCGTGCTCGGGCGCGTCGACGGCGTCGAGCTCGAGCTGAGCGACGCAGGACGGCACGACGCTGACCGTGTTCACGCCGCACGCCGAGGCGCTCGAGCAGGCGCGCTTCGTGCTGATCTCCCCCAAGCACCCCGAGATCGAGCGCGTGGGCAGCGGAGCGCGGGCGTGCGCCGAGCGCTTGGAGGAGCTGCGCTCGGGCGGCCTTCGAGCGCAGCGCGCGCGACGCGCGAGCACGATGCCGCTCGTGGACACCGGGCGCACGCTGCCCGCCCCCGGCGGCGGCGACGCCGCTGCCGGTCCTGATCTCCCGCCGATGCGTCGACGGGCGTTTCGGCGCGACCGCCGTGCTCGGCATTCCCGAGGCAGGACCGCACCGACGAGGTGATCGCTGAGCGGCTATCGGCGCGCTCGTCTGAGACAGCCCGCGAGGGCGTCGCCTCCTCGAGAGCCGGCGAGCAGCAGCACGCGATTCCGAGCGCGCGCCAGGCGATGCGCTACAAGGCCGAGGACTTCACGATCTCGCGCCAGCGCTCGTGGGGCACGCCGATCCCGATCGTCTACTGCGAGGAGCACGGCGCCGTGCCGCTGCCCAAGGAGCAGCTGCCGGTGGTCGCTACCGCTCGACATGACCCCGACCGGCACCGGCAACCCGCTGGCCGAGCGCGCTGACGTTCGTGGAGACGCACCTGCCCGCTGTGCGGCGGCCCGGCCGAGCGCGAGACCGACACGCTCGACTGCCACTTCGACGCGCTGTGGCTGTGGGTGCCGGTGTGCGTACCGCCCGAGTCGCGCGAGGCACTCGCTGGAGCAAATCCTCGCGCTGCGCGGACCTGCGCCACTGGCTGCCCTCCGAGCGAGTCGTCGCCGGCTCGGACAGCGGCAACTTCGTCTTCGACCAGCGCATCGTCACGAAGGCGCTGCGCGACATCGGCCCGCTCGCGTTCCTGCAGCGACGGCGAGCCGTTCGCGGGCTGCCTGTTTCACGAGATGGTGATCAGCGACGGGCGCAAGATGAGCAAGCATCTCGGCAACGTCGTCGACCCCGACGAGCTCGTCGAGCGCTACGGCGCCGACACGGTGCGGCTTGCCGTGCTCTACGCGGCGCGTCCGCAGAAGTCGCTCAACTGGAGCGACTCGGCCGTGCTGCGCGCACACCGCTTCCTCACGCAGGTGTGGGACTACTCACGCAGACGCGACTCGCCGCTCGCGCAGGAGCCGGGCGCCGGCGAGAGCCAGCTGCGGGCGCCGACGGCGAGCCCATCAGAGACACAAGCGAGCACCTGCGCTAAACTCTGCACAGTGGTGGAGACGGCGCGTGGAGAAGATCACCGAGGACATGGAGGGCCTCGAGATGCACAGCGCGGTGCGCAACGTGATGCGCCTGTTCGACCGCATCAAGGACTTCGAGAAGCGTGTGCTCGCGCGCCAGCCGGCGCTCGTCGCGAGCCGACCCGAGGCGCTGATCGCGGCGCTCTCGCTGCTCGCTCAGCTGCTCGGACCCTTCGCTCCCGCACATGGCCGAGGAGCTGCTGGATCGCGCTCGGACAACGACGAGAGCGCTGGTTCACAACGCCTTGGCCAGGCGTATCGTTGCAGGAGATAGCCGCATGAGCCCGCAGACGACCGAGAGCCCCGCACAGGGCGCGCAGGCAACGGACGCGCTCGTGCGCAACCGAGCTGGTCTGCCATCGCTGCGAGATGACAGCTGTCCGCTTGACGTCACCGTGCTTCTCGTGCCCGGATTGCGGCAAGGGCCTGGACATCGTCTACGACTACGAGCTCGCCGCCAGCCACTTCCGCGAGCTTCCCCAGCTCCGAGCGCCCGCAGAACATCTGGCGACTTCGAGGAGCTGCTTGCCGATCGTCGACGCCGGCGCGCAGGCGCGCGTAGGGCAGCTCTCGGGCTACACGCCGCTGATCCGCGCCGACCGCCTCGGCGCCGAGCTCGGGCATCGCGAACCTCTATCTGAAGGACGACTCGAGCAACCGCCCGAGCCTCTCCTACAAGGACCGCGTCGTCTCGATGTCGGTCGCGCGGCTGCTCGAGCGCGGCAAGACCGAGATCGGCTGCGTCTCGACCGGCAACGTCGGCACGGCGGTCGCCTCGCTCGCCGCCAAGGCCGGCGTGACACCATACGTCTTCTACCCCAACCGCCTCGAGGAGACGAAGGCGCGCGCGTGCATGGCGCTCGGCGCGAAGGTCTGCCAGGTCGAGGGCAACTACGACGAAGCCAACCGCCGCTGCCGCGAGGTCGCCGAAGCGACCGGGCATGGAGTTCGCGAACATCACGCTGCGCCCGTTCTACGCAGAGGGCGCCAAGACGGCCGCCTTCGAGATCGTCGAGCAACTCGGCTGGTCAGGCGCCCGACCACATCGTCTCAGCCCCGCTGCCGGCGGCACGCTCTCCTCGCGGATGCACAAGGGGCTGAACGAGCTCGAGCTGCTCGGTCTCGCCGAGACCGAGCGCAACGCGATCCACATCGCCCAGCCGAGCGGCTGCAACCCGATCGCCTAGCGCGATCCTCGCCGAGGAGGCCGAGGTCGATCCCCGTGCATGCCCGAGACGGCGGCGCACTCGCTGGCGATCGGCGCGCCGGGCGACGGCTACCTGGTGATCGACGCCGTGCACAAACGCGGCGGCAGCGGCCGGCATTCGCCTCACGACCCGGAGATCTTCGCCGGGCATCGACCTGCTCGCGGCCACCGAGGGCCTGCTGACCGAGCCGGCCGGCGGCACGACGATCGCCGTGCTCGAGAAGCTCGCCGCGGCGGGGCGCTTCGCCGCCGACGACGACCGTCGTCGCGATGATCACGGGCAACGGTCTGAAGACGCTCGACGAGCACCCGGCAAAGCGCTGGCCGGACAAGGTCGCCTGCGAGCTCGACGCGATGCGCTCGGCGCTCGACGAGCTCAAGGCCGCGCCGACGTTGATGCAGACGGCGCACGAAGCGCTGCAGCTCTAGCCCGCCGTCTCGGGCTCAGCGACTCAGCCGCGGCGTAGCAGCCGCCCGACTGCGGCCATCATCTCCGCGGTGCGCTGCTCGCGCTCGCCCTCCTCGCCGCCGAGCACGCAGACGCGCGCGTGGTCGTCGAGCAGCCCCAGCGCAACCTTGTCGAGCGCGGCCTCGATCGCAGCGATCTGCGTGAGCACGTCGATGCAGTAGCGCTCCTCGGCGACCATCTTCGAGACGCCGCGCACCTGGCCCTCGATCCGCGCGAGGCGCTTCTGCAGCTCGTCCTTGCTCGCCGTGTAGCCGCGCGCCGGCGGCTTTACCTGAGTCTCGGCCATTCCCACAGGATACCCCCAGGGGGGATAAAGGACGGATGGACGCTACCGGCGTTCGGCCGATGTCGCGCGGTGGCGAGCCGATACAGTGCTGCCCATGGCCGCAGAATTCCCCTCCGACCCGCCGCTCCCGCTCGATGAGCGTCGGCGCAAAGAGCGTGAGGCCGTCGAAGAGGCCGGCGGCGGCGAGTCCGAGGGCTTCGAGCAGGCCGAGCAGGAACTGATCGAGCACACCTCCCACGGCGACGAGCACAGCCCGGCCAAGATCTCCCAGGACGCCTTTCGCGAGGGTGTGGAGGAGCCAAGCGGCGCCGAGTACGGCGAGGCCGACGAGGAGCAGCTCACCGACTAGCCCGGCCCGTCGGCAGCGCGCAGGCGCGCGAGCAGCGGCGCGTGATCGGATAGCTCGACCCCGCGGCCGTCGAGCACGATCTCCCTACTCGGCCGATCGAACGTACCTGTCGCACTCGATGCCGAACCGCTCGCGGTGGCCGACATCAGGCCGCGTGCAAATACGTGATCGACGCCCGAGGCGGCTGCGTGGACGATTGTTGGCGGCGCCGGCGTCGGGCTGCGTAGATTGAGATCGCCGCCGAGGATCAACCGATCCGCACCCGCCCAGTCGAGCACGTGGGGCCATAGTCGTTCGAGCTCCTGCCCGGCGCGCGCCGGGCGTGTGCTGGCGTGAAGGTTGACAATGCACGTGCCGTCGCACAGGCGCGCCAGCTGCGCGACACGCCGCTCGGGCCAGCGACGCAGGCGCAGCGTCGAGTGCTCGACGATCGGCACGCGCGAGAGGATCGCGTTGCATCCGCCGCCGTTTGACTTGAGCAACTCCGGACGGCGCTCGGCGAGCACGCGGCGCAGCGTAGGCAGCGAGTTGCGCGAGGTCAGCGCGCTGCGCTGCTCGGCGCCGAGTTCGCCTGCAAGCCGCTTCGGCCACCACGCCGGCACCTCCTGCAAGAGCGCCACCTCCCAGCTCCACTCGCCGAGCTTGGCCGCGAACTCGTCATACAGCGAGCAGTTCGTCGGTGGCAGCGAGCGTCCGTGGAAGAGATTCCAGCTGAGCACGAGCACGATCGCCATCGATCGATTAATCAATATAAAAAGATGAATGGTCCCGAGCCGGGATTGCTTGACCCGGCCCGGGACCTTACGGCGCTCTAGTCGCTCGCCCGATCGACTATTCGGTCGTCGTCGTTCCCGTGCCCGTCTTCGTGCCGGTGCCCGATTTCGCTTCGGCACCTGATGCTTCCTGACCGGGCGGCGGGCCTCCCATGCCCGGAGCTCCGCCCCTGCCGGGGCCGTGTTCGGGGCGGAAGGAGGAGTCCATCGCGAACACCGTCGTGCCTTCGGAGGAGGAGCTGACCGAGACGTGGTCTTCGGCCTTGATTTCTGCGAGCGAAGCCGACTTGCCGTCGCGCATGACCTTCGCGCCCGAGGGCACGCTCAGCGTGAGCGTCTTGTACGTCGCGCTTTTCGTTCCCTCCTCGATCGTGAGCGCGGCGCCGGCGCTGTCGACACTCTTCACCGTGCCCCTGTCGCTCGTCAGCGTGATGAACGATGTGCCCGCTTTGTCAGGTACGACGCTGACCGAATGGACCGCACCTCCACCTGGGCCATGCATCTCGCCATCCGGGCCGCCCATCGCACCCGGTGGAGCCGAGCCCGATGCCTGGGCGCCGTGCGCCGTCGTCGCTTTGCTTTTCGCGCTCGAGCTCTTCGTCGTGCCCGAGCCCTGCGCAATCGCGGCCGTGACGGCCGCCAGCGCACATATCGCCGCCACCATGCCGATCAATCTCTTGCGGAACATTCAGAACCTCCTGCTCTGCGGTTCGCCGAGCACGAATCGAGCTCGACCTTGCGAGCATCCTCAGGGGAGGCCGTAAGACGGACCTGTCGGGCGCGTAAGAGTTGTGTCTATAGCGCCCGATGCCCAGCATGCGGAATAGGCTAGCCTTGGTTAGGTCACCCTAACTCAGAGGTTCGATGAGCTTCGCGGAAACGGTCGCACTCGGCGCAATCGCCGGATTCACGATCTTCATAGGTTTGCCGATCGGCCGCGTACGGCACGTCGACGACCGCCTTCGCGTGGCGCTCGCGATGCTCTCCGTCGGCATCCTCGCGTTCATCTTCATGGACGTCACCTCGCACGGTCAGGAGATCGTCAGCGCCCGCCTCGACGCCTACAAGAATCACGATGCGAGCTTCGCCGGCGTGCTCGGCATGTTCGCCCTCCTCGCCGCCGGCTTCACGCTTGGCACGGCCGGCATCTCGGCCGTCGAGCGCAAGCTCCGCCCCAAGCGAACCGAGCTCCCCCCGCTCGCCGGCGGCGACAGCTCCGCCGTCTTGAGCCCGACCGAGCTCACCGGCTACGACGCGCAGGCCGCAAGCGCGCGCCGCCAAGCGCTGCAGACAGGCATGACGATCGCCGTCGCCATCGGCCTGCACAACTTCGCCGAGGGGCTCGCCATCGGCGTCTCCGCGCAGGCCGGCGAGGTCGCCCTCGCCACCGTCCTCGTGATCGGCTTCGGCCTGCACAACGCCACCGAGGGCTTCGGCATCGTCGGGCCACTCGGCACCGCGCGGCCGTCGTGGAAATGGCTCGGTATCGCCGGGCTCGTCGGAGGCGGACCGACGTTCATCGGCGCCATCGTCGGCTATCAGGTGCACTCCGACGCGCTCGAGCTGTGCTTCTACGCGCTCGCCGGCGGAGCCATCCTCTACGTGATCGGCGAGATCTGGGCCGGCGTGCGCCGCTACGGGCACCGCACGCTCGGGCTGCTGCTACTGGCCGCCGGCTTTCTCGCAGGCGTCGCGACCGATCTGATCGTCAGCTACGGCGGCGGCTGACGCCGCGCCCAGCGGTCATCACAGCCCGAGCTTGCGAACTCCGGCCTCGTCGTAGCCGAAATGGTGCCCCGCCTCGTGAAGCACGGTCTGCTTGACCTTCAGACGCAGGCGCTCCGGATCCTCCCCGAAGTCGCGCACGAGCGTGTCGCGGAAGATCAGGATCTCGTCTGGAACACCACCACCCCCGAAGAAACCCATACCACCCATCCTGAGGCCGACGTATAGGCCGTACGCGTGGTGCTCGGCACCGCGATCGGAGACGACGACCGCGACGTTCTCAAGCGCACGTTGAAACTCGGTGGGCAGTTCGTCGAGCGCCGACCGGACCAGCTCCTCGAATTCCTGCTCGCTGTAATGCCGATGCTTGCTCATGGCTTCATCATCACACGAAGGAAGTTGCCCGTCCGTAGCTCAGCAGCTGCGCCCATAGAAAAGCCCCGCCGGAGCGGGGCTTTTCCTTAGCGGGTCGATAAGCCGGATCCTGTCGTTGAGCAGCCATCCATCTGTGCGGCCTACCTGGACCTTGGCGGGCTACCTGCAAGCGGTCCGCTTTGGCCTTGCATCGGGTGGGGTTTGCCCAGCCGCCGCGTCACCGCGACGCTGGTGCGCTCTTACCGCACCATTTCACCCTTGCCTGTCGGCCGTTCACGTGGGACGGCCGCCATCGGCGGTGTGTTTCTGTGGCACTTTCCCGCGGGTTTCCCCGGGTCGATCACTCGACCACCCTGCCCTGTGATGTCCGGACTTTCCTCGAAGGCTTGACGCCTCCGCGGCTGCCTGACCTGCCCGACCGAGCGCAGCGCGCATCAGCGCTTGCACGAGCGCAGCACCGCCGCAGTGGCCCGCAACGCGGCTCGGGACCGGGCGCTGCGTCGCGATCGCCGCAACCGCGCCACGGTGCGGTTGCGGGGCGACGAGGCCCTCCCAGCGCCGACGAGAGTCATCGAGCGTCAGCCGCCGCCGCGCCGTCGGCCGCGGACGCGCCGTCCAGCCGCGGCGCGTCGCGCCGAGCGCTCGTCAAGGGCCGCCAGCAGCGGGCCATCACATGCTCCGAGCAGCCGACGACGCGACCGAGCACCGTGACCTCCTTGCTGCGGATCGGCTCCATCGTGTCGTTCTCCGGCTGCAGGCGGATGTGGTCGGACTCGCGGAAGAAGCGCTTGACCGTCGCCTCCTCGCCGAGCAGCGCGACGACGATCGTCACCGTCGCGCGCCGTGTCCTGTGGGCGCACGACGACGAGATCGCCCTCGATGATCCCCGCGTCCTTCATCGAGTCGCCACGGATGCGCAGCAGGTACTCGCCGTCGCCGCCGCCGGCGACCTCCGGCACCGAGACGTACTCCTCGATGTTCTCCTCGGCCAGCATCGGCTGACCGGCGGCGACCGAGCCGAGCAACGGCAGCCCGTCCGGGCGCACCAGGCCGCGCACTGTCTCCACGGCGCCACCCATCGCGCGGTCCAGCAGCTCGATCGCGCGCGGCTTGGACGGGTCGCGCCGCAGCAGGCCGAGCTTCTCGAGGTTCGCCAGATGCGCGTGCACGGTCGACGAGGAGGCCAGGCCGACCGCCTTGCCGATGTCGCGCACCGTAGGCGGATAGCCGTACTTCGCCGAGTACTTGCGGATGAAGTCGAAGATCTCCTGCTGGCGCTTGGTCAGATCCATGTCTGCTCGACTCCCTGGTCGGGTGGGCGATGTCGTGAAACGAACACTTGTTCGCACTGTAGCGTCGGCCGTGGACGGATGCAAGAAGCGGTCGACGCCTTTGCAAGCCGGCGCCCACGGGCGGCGCGGTCGCGCGCCTGATCCGCCGGGCGCCACGGGTGATTTGGCGAAGGCCGGGCGGGGCTATACTCGCGCACTCTGCGCTCGTGGCGGAATTGGTAGACGCGCAAGGTTGAGGGCCTTGTGGGCTTTACGGCCCGTGATGGTTCGAGTCCATTCGAGCGCATGCGAAAAGCCCTGCACAGCGGGGCTTTTTTGCGAGCCACTACAACTTCACAAGACCACACGGCTCGCTCAGCCAAAAGCCGCCCGGGACTCGCCTGCGCGAGCTGACGAACGTGGCTGGGAACTACAGCTGATATGGCGCGTTGGTTTGTCAAGTGGGCGTGGGTTGATCGCGTCCGCTTGGTCGGCCGGCGTGTGGTGTGGTCGGGAGGCCGGGACGCCGGGCTCGGTGTCGGCGTTGCCAGTCTGATGATGCGGGGGTTGGGTACCCCAGGGCCCGGTTTCGTGCTGCCGGCGTGCGCTGTCTAGGAACGAGCGTGACGCTCCCGCGGGCGGGTGCTGCTCATAGCTGCATCGCGCGTGCCGGCCGCTGATGGCCCGGCGCCCCGGCCTCCCGACCGGTGGGGCTGTCGGCCGGGGTCAGTCGGCGGTCGCGGCGGCCCAGAGGAAGCAGGCCAGCTCGCGTGCGCACGCGACGACGATGACGTTGTGCGGCTTGCCGCGGGCGCGCATGCGCTGTGATAGACGCGGTGCAGGCGCTGCTGGGCGCGGTTTGCGATCTGCAGGACGTGGTCGGGCTGGCCGGCTTGGCGGTTGGCCAGCGTCGCGCCCGATCCGTGGGCTGGCGGCTGTAATGCCAGGCCGACTCGACCAGCAGCCGGCGGGCGAGCATCGATCCGGTCTTGGTGATCGATCCCTGGCGTGAGGACTCGCCGGACTGGTGAAGCGACGGCGTCAGCCCGAGCCATGCGCGCGAGCGCGGGCGCGCGCTCGAAGCGCTGCCAGTCGCCGCCGAGCTCGAGATGGATGCGACAACGCGGTCAGCGTGTCGACGCCGCGGAACGCAGCGCAGCCTCGCGACGGTCGGCCACCACTGCTCGTCGTCGGCCAGCTCGGAGAGCCGCTCGGCGATCGCCGCCTTGCGTGCGGTCAGCCCGTCGACGGCGGCGATCAGGTCGGCGAACACCAGCTGCTGGCCGGCTCATCGAACTGCTGCGCCGCCAGCCAGCGGCGGTGCGCGGCCGTCCACGTCGACGGCTTGGGATAGACCCGGCCGTGGCGCAGCAGCATCTTCGAGACGCGGTGGCGAGCGTTCATCAGATCCCGTCGGCACGCGTCGTGTGCGCGCGTCAGCTCCCGGGCGGCCTCGACCTCGGCGGGCGGGACCACCACCGTGGTCAGCGACCCGGCCAGCAGCAGCCGCGCGAGCAGCTCGGCGTCCTTGCGATCGGTCTTCACCCGGTCTGAGGGTCCCCTTGGCGCTTGACGGAGCTGTCTGGGCACCGCTTGAGCCGGTCAGCATGCGCGATACCAAGTTGGCGACGAACCGGCTACCAGAGCTTCGCTAAGCCGTAGTCGCCGAAGGAATCGACCACTCCGCTGACTACAGGTGTCCGTGAGAGCCGGGCCGTGGAGCCATCTGTTACTTCGATCCCAGTGCCGCTACTGACGACCGAGCCACCGCTCATTACGAGCGTCCCGCCCCCGCCTACATGGATCCCGACCACTCGGGGGACAGATGCACTTGAGGCCTCTTGATCTTTCAGGTCACTGGCTGCCCCTCCGGGCAGTGGATTTATAACCGCCATCCCCACAATCAAGACCGTGACAAGGACAGCGGCACTAGCTCGGCGACGGAAGTAGTCGGTGCTCGGCTCCTGGGCGGCAAAGCTTCGGATGCCTAGGTACCTGCCAAGCCGGGTCCAAACAACGAGCGCTGTCAGGACTGCGAGCGCGAGGGCGACAATGCCTGCGCGCAGCGGCCCAATCATCGCCAAAAGCCCTGCCGAGGTCGCGGACAGAAACACTAGGAAGAGCGCAAACGCGTTCTGCTCGACCATATTCCTAGGATAGTCGAGGATCCGAAAGGCACCGGTCGCTGCTCGCCTGCGTCCTTTCACGAGGGCCTCCGGAGCTTGAGTAGTCCCAAACGCGCGAGAACCAAAGCCCGCGACGGTCGAAAATGCCCATGCGCGTTACCGCGTATCTGCCCAGGCGAGCTCGAGCCGGGCTCGGGACTCCAAGCGTGGGGAAGTACGGCCTTGCTCCGCCGCACGACGCTCCGCAGTCGGAGCTTCAGCGCATCACGACGCAGTTCGGTAGCGGCGGCTAGGCGCGACCTACCGACGGCGAGCGCAGAGCGCGGCGCGACTGGAACCCATCGCGCGAACATGGTTCGCGCGATAAGCAAAGCGTCAGCCCCGACCAACCGACGCGAGCACCCCGCCGATCACCATCGCAAGACTAGCGCCAGCCATCGCCCAGTAACCGCTCCCGTGGTAGGAGCCACGCTTTCCCCCTGAGAAGCGCTCTTCGTAGGACCAAGCCCTCGCAACGGTTCTTTCGCATGCGCGACCCGATACGGGTCCTGATGTCTCGCCTGACAAAAGCCTGACAAAAGCCGGGTCCTCGGATGTGTCCGATGCACCTTGAGAAGCCCGCAAAATGGACGATCCGGACACTGGCGGATCCATATGCGATGGGCTTTACGGCCCGTGATGGTTCGAGTCCATTCGAGCGCACCAAACTTGTCGGACTAAAACCCCCGCTCCCGAAAGGGGCGGGGGTTGGTGCGTTAAGGACCAGGGCGCGTTCGCGCAGCTTGGCGTCCACGACTTCGCCGAACTCTTGGTCGGCGCTGGCGATCACGGCGTGCTTGAGCTCGTCGCCCAGCAGCGTCGCGAAGGGCTCGGCAAGGTCGCCCGTGACCGAGCCGTCCTCGTCATCGACGAGCAGGCGCGTGAAGAAGGCGAGATTGAACTGACGACGCATCGCGGCCGCGGCCTCTCGATACGCGGCCCGGCAATCGCCGATGCGGGTCAGCGCCCGCTCCAGGTTGGCCTTGGCGGTCTGGAAGTCAGCTGCCGCAGCCGCAAGCCGGCCTTCGGCGGTCGCGATCTCCGTGGTGATGCGCTCCTGCTCGCTCTTGAGGAGGTCGAGCGGGATCGCTTCGGCGTAGTGGGCAGCGAGGAGCTTCTGCTGTTCGTCGCCGAGCTTGCGCAGCCGTCGCTCGTGGGTCACGCGTTCCCGCTCGGCGTGCTCCGAGAGGGTCGCTAGCTGCTCGTTCAGGTAAGCCCGGAGCCGATCGATCTCCTTGGCCGGAAGCTGGACCTTCGCGTAGTGGGCTTCTACGGCTGCTTCGACTTGCTCGATACGCAGGGCACGTTGTTTGCATTCGGTGCGCTTCTGCTGCCGGCCGATGCAGATGAAGTACGGGTAGGTGCCGCCACGCCCCTTGGCGTGGCAGACAATCAATCGGCTGCCGCATTGGCCACAGAAGATGCTGCCCTTAAGGTAGTGCGGGTGCTGGCGCTGCTTTTCGCCGGCCAGCCGCTTGGCGGTCAACAGTCCTTGGACAGCGCGGAACGTCTCGGGCGTGACGAGCGAAGAATGTTTGCCTGGGTACAGGGCGCCCCGGTAGCGGACGACGCCGGAGTAGTAGGGGTTTCGCAGTAGCGAGTGCAGGTGCGAAAGGTTCAGTGGCTTGCCGGGCCCGCGCGCGCCCGGGGCGGTCGTGAGGCCACGCTCGGTTAGCCCGTCGAGGATGCGTCGCAGCGTCCAGTCGCCAGAGGCATAAGCCTCGAAGGCCCAGGCCATGAGCGGGCCGCGTTCAGGATCAATCTCGATGGTGCGGTATTCGCGCCCGGCCTCAATCCGACGGACGTTGAGGTAGCCGACGGGGGCCCTGTGCGGGGTTCCTCCGTTCTTCGCCTTCTGGGTTGTGCCCTTGATGACCTCGGTCGCCAAGTTCCGGCTGTAGAACTCAGCGATCGAGCTCATGATCCCGTGCAGCAGCAGACCTGATGGGGTCTGGTCGATGGCCTCGCTGACGCTGACTAGCTCGACGCCAGCCTCGCGAAGCGCGAGGGAGATGGCTACGTCGTCGGCGCGGTTGCGCGCGAGCCGGTCAACCTTGTGGACGATCAGGTACTTGATCGGCTGTTCAACGACGTAGCCGAGCATCCGCTGAAGCTCAGGCCGATCAGCGGTCTTGGCCGACTCGCCTCGCTCGACGAACTCTTCGATGAGGGCGGCGCCGAGGCTCTCCGCCTTGCGGCGGCAGGCCTCGCGCTGGGCGGGGATTGAGTAGCCCTCGGCCTCTCCCCCCTTCTGGGCCTGCTCCTTGCTCGATACGCGCAGGTAGACGACCGCAGCCGCGCCCCGGGCTTCGTCGGCTTGACTACTGGCCATGTGCGTCCTCCTTCTGCGCTGCGGCACTCACGTTTGTGTTGTTAAGTCTACCACATTGTTCAGTAAATTGGTGAGGTTTAGGTACGCCAAGACCTTGTAGGCGCTGATGCGCGATCTGGCGGTAGGCCTGGCTCAGCTCGATGCCGAGCCAGTCGCGGCCAAGCCGCGAAGCGACGACGCCGACCGTGCCGCTGCCAAAGAATGGGTCGAGCACGACCCCCGGGACAGCCGCGGCGTCGCACCGACAACCAGGCACATAGCTCGTCCGTCGAAGCGTCTCGCCGCGTCGTTCGTAGCTCGCGACCCAAGGCTTGCCGCAACCATCACACAGCCGCTCCGGGCAGGTCGAAAGGATCGGCCGCTCGATCAGCGCCTCGGGGAACGTGGCGAAGTGCGCGCCCCGGAACGACGAGGTGGGCAAATGCCAGACCGAGCCCTGGTTCTTCCCGTTGGCATGACCAACGCGACCTTCGGCTTGCATGATCCGGATCCCTCGATGGCCCGTGGCATAGGGGCTGTCTGCGCTCGGCCGAGCTGGCCCGCGTCGAGGGCGACTTGTGTGCGGCACCCGGATCGCATCGAGGTCGAAGTAGTAGTCGCGGCTACGCGTGAGGAGGAACAGGTCTTCGTGGGTCATGGAGAGCCGGTCGCGCACCGACTCAGGAATCGAGTTGCGCTTCCACCAGACGAGGCGGTTGCGGCCCAGCCAGCCGTCACGGACCAGAGCGAGCAGGAGCCGTTCCGGACCCAGCAGCAGGCTCTTGGGTCGCGTGCCCGACGCCTCTGTACGCGAGTAGACGTCGCGGAGGTTGAGCCACAGCGATCCGCCCGGCTTCAACACCCGGGCGATCTCGGCACACACGGCCCGTAGGCCAGCGACGTATTCCTCGACATTCGACTCGATCCCAAGCTGGGACGGCTCGCCGTCGTAGTCCCGAAGCTGGAAGTAGGGCGGCGACGTGACCACACAATCCACCGACGCGGCCGGCAACTCCCCCAGCCGCAGGCGGGCGTCGCCGTCCAGAATGACGTTGCAGGGAAGCCGGCTCATACGCCGCGCTCCCGCAGAACGGTGGTGGAGTTCTCGGTCGTCGCGACGACGAACAGCCCGGCGGGCAGTTTCGCGTCACGTTCGATGAGCTCGTAGAGCGACCTCGCGCGGTCGTCGCTCGGCACGATCCAGCAGACGCGCGGGAACACGCCGCTCTTGGCCTGCTCGGTACCGGACTGGTAGTAGTCGGCATAGAGCCGGCACTTGCGGCGGATCACCGGCAGACTCTCCGTCGCCCGGTCCATCTCGATAAACCAGCGCAGCTCGTACTCGCGGCTGCCTAGCGCGATGTACAGATCAGGTCGGACCGAGCGGCCGGCCGCAAGCCCGCTACCGAAGTCCCGCCAGCTAAGGGGCTCTGCCTGTAGGTCCAATAGATCGAGCGTCCCTGCGCGGGCCAGTAGCTGGAGATCGACCACAAGCTGTGAGATGGCAAGGGCGTGGTCGACGAAGCGCAGGCCCGGCTCGTGGCCGCGCTGGCGACGACCGTCACCGAACAGCAGGCGCTGCCCGATTGGGCCGAGTGCTAGAACGAACCCGGCCGAGCCGGCGCGGACACCGCCGATCCGCCGGCCGAGACGGACTAGAAGCCGCTCGGCGGTCAGTCGCTTGACGACTCGTTGCGTGGCACGACTAGCTGTAAGACCCGAGGACGTTGTTCAGCTCGGCGAGGCGAGTTCCGGGCGGCTTGTGGCCGAGGGAGCCGTGTGGTCGTCGCCAGTTGTATCGCTCAAGCCAGCCGGACAGGGCTGCGGTGCGCTCCGCGCTGTTGCGGTAGATCGCTCCGTAGGCCCAGCCGCCGAGCATCGTGCGGATGAAGCGCTCCGCCTTTCCATTGGTCTGTGGGCGATAGGGGCGAGTGCGTAGGTGACGGATATGAAGGGCGCGACAGGCGATCGCGTGAACCGTCGAGCGATAGGCGCCGCCATTATCGGTGAGCAGTTCCTTCACGAGGACGCCGTGAGAGGCGTAGAAGGCGATCGCACGAGCCAGGAAGCCGATCGCGGTGGTGGCTTTCTCATCATCGAGAACCTCGACGTAGGCCAGGCGGGTCGCGTCATCGACGCAGACATGCACGAACTCCCAGCCGAGCTTGTGCGCCTTGGCGTGATAGCCGGGCACCCCACGGCTCGTGCGTCCGCCCGTCAGGCGCCAGCCGGGTCTTGCGATGCGCCCGAGCTTCTTGACGTCGACGTGGATCAGCTCGCCGGGGATGCTGCGTTCATAGCGCACGGCCGGCTCCATACCGAGCCGGCCGAGCTTGCCCATCCCGATCTTGGTGAGGATCCCCGAGACGGTGCTCAGCGCCATCTGCAGGCACTCGGCGATCTCTGCGCCGCTCATCCGCAGGCGCCGTAGGGCCGCGATCAGTTGGACGCGCTCCTCCGGGGTGCGCCCAGGAGAGCTCTTTGGCGCCGAGGAGCGATCGCAGAGGCCCTGCTCACCCTCGGCGCGAAACCGCGCGAGCCACTTACCGGCCGTGCGCTCGCTGACTCCGGCGGCCTCGGCCGCCTGCGCCAGCGACCAATCCCGCTCGAGTATTCGATCGACCAGCAGCTCGCGCCCCTTGACGCTGAGGCGAGCGTTAGCGTGCAGCTTCATCCGGTGTCCTCCTTGGGACTGGTGGCTTTGACACCTCCCAGCCTCCAAGGGGGCCCGGATGAACAACGTGCTCAGGATTTACAACTAGCCGCCGCCTGATTGCCGTGGTCGGCAACCGAGAAATGCACGAGCTGGATTTGCCGCGCGCTCACTAGCCGTAGCTCGGCGACCTGATGCACGATCCGCAGGTCACGGTCGCTCAAGCGCTCGTGTAGCCTTGCGACCCCCTCGGCGGACAGGTAAGGACGCCCGGAGCGCTCCCCCCTCATCGTGCCTCTCCCTTTTTCTCTTTCGCGACCAAAGAGGAGGCTGGGTAAGGAGTGGAAGCGTGTCGCCCCCACCACGCGACCCGACTACACCCCCCACAGCGACCAAGAAGACGACGCCCCGGTTGAACCCTGCCGGACTCGGCCAAAGCTGACGATCGCCTGAGCGAAAAGGACAGCCCAGAGGGCAGAGCTTTCGTCGCCAAAGCCGCCGAGAACACCCCGCCACCCCTGATGCACAGGCCACTAGTCGGCCACCCGACCCGACACTCGACGCGACGCCTCACGAGCGACCTCCTGACCGCCGCCGGGGCGTTAGGTCGTCGGCCTTCCGGCGCCGACTTCCACCGATCAGGCGTTCGAGCGAAGCCTCGATCTCCGGGCGTCCCGTGCCGTACCGGTGGAGCGATTCCGCCCGGACAGCAGCGGGATCGTTCAAGGGGTCCGACGGCAGCGTTGTCTGGGCGCTCGTCCACCGCTGAGGGGCGTGCTCAGCGACCAGTTGGGCATAGCACTGGTAAGCCCCGAGCTCCCGGAAGTCCTCGGCCTCAAGGCCGCTCTCGCCCGCCAGGATCCGGGCGTCATCGCCCCCGAGTCGGAACGCGACGCGTGATTGCGCGTTCGCCAGCACAGCCGCCCGGGCGCTGACGTCAAGCTGGTGCAGGTACTGGTGGGCAAGCGTGAAGCCGACGCCGAGGCCTCGGGCCTGCGCCAACGCATCCGCGAAGTCCACCGGCAGATGCAAGTAGTCCTGGAACTCATCGACGTAGACGAAGACCGGATGCCGGCGCTCTGGTACTACCGCCGAGCGTCCAAGGACGGCCTGCCATAGCTGAGAAACGACGAGGCTACCGAGTAGCGCGGCGGTTTCCGGACCGAGCCGACCCTTACTCAGATCGACGAGGAGAATCTTGCGTTCGGTGAAGACGCGGCTGAGGGCGAAGCTGCCCTTTGCCTGCCCGAGTACGGCCCGCATCTCGGGCCGCATGATCAGCGGTCTGAGCTTGTTCATAACTGGTGCGCTGGCGGCAACTCGTTCGGGCTCACTCCACGCCTCGTAGGCGCTCCAGAACGGCCCTAGGCCAATCGGATCAACGACCTTGGCCAGTACCCGCCGCCGGTAACCGGCGTCACTTAGGAGTAGCGGCAGAGCTGGCAGCGTGGCGCCGGGAAGGCGCGCCAGGGTCAACAGGGCCGCGCTCAGAATGTCGTGGGTACGCGGCCCCCAGTGCGCCGCGTACATTGAGTGGAACATGCCGAGCAGCTGGTCGGCGGCGAGCTCCGGCGAGCGGCCGTGAGTCTCAAGCGGATTCAATCCGACGATCTGCTCCGTGTCGGTCGGGTCGATCAGTACGACGTCAGCGCGCCGTGAGGCCGGGACGCGGGCCAGCACGTCGGCAATGAGGTCGCCCTTCGGCTCGATGACGACGAGACCTCGTCCAGCGGCCATGTCTTGAGCGATGAGCCCAAGCAGGAGCGTGGACTTGCCTGAACCGGTCGGGCCAAGCACATGGAGGTGGCGCAGCGATGCCTGCGCCGACAGGGCCAGCGGTCGCTCGGCACCCGGGAAAGTTGCTTCGGTTACGACACGGCCGGCGCGCGGGATCGCCGCGCTCGGCGGCAGTAGGCGACTGCCGCTCGTTCGGATCGGGAGGTCGCTACCACGCCCGACAGGCCAACCGCTGAGGGCCGCGACCTCGACGGCGTTGAGGTGTAACCGAGGCCGCCAGCCGGCTTTGCCCGCGATGAGATCAGCTGCGGACGTCGGTCGAAACCAAAAGCGAACACCGGGTGCCTCGGCGCCTTTGAGCGCGCCGATCAGTTGCCGAGCGAGTTGCCGCTCACGCCCACGAGCGGCTGCTGCAACCCCAACGCGTACGAGGGCACGCCAACCAGGCTCACCGTGCTTGAGGCGTAGCGCACTCCTGAGTTCCGCGTCGGCTTTTTCGGGAGCTAGAAATGGTGCGGTCAAGAGCGCGCCAAGCCAGGACTCGCTACGAAAGCGCCGGGCCTCGGGGCTCACGACCGAAGCGGCGACGGGCCGGGCCAGCACGACTTGAAGACTCAGTTGCTCGTCGTACGACAGCTGGCCGAGCGCTGTCAGGATGGCTCGGCTACAGGTGGCCAGATCGTCGGTTCGGATTGGGCGCCGACGACTGGTGATGCGGAGTTCCAGCGCGTGGCCCGATGCGATCGCCGGTCGCTCCTTGATTGGCAAAGTCGCCAGCCCCGGCATGAGACCGCGAACCTGTCGGCAAAGGGCGTTTGCTTGTTCGCGCGGAAGGCCCAGCCGGTGCTCGACGACCCCGTCGTATCCGACCGCCTCGACGACGATCGGGCATCGGCCAGCGCTCGCGAGCAGTCGGCACGCCTGCACGATCTGCTCGGCTTCGACCTCGCGTGGCCAGGTCAGCGAGAACCACCGGAGAGCTGGCGCCTTCAAGCCGCCCGCCGCTTCTGGTCCGGCTGCTTCTGCGGCTTCGCGCGGTGGCTCGACTCCGCCTCGGCTTCCGCTTTGGCGGCCTCCAGTTCGATAAGCACCTTCGCCAGGCGCTTGAGATCCGTCGGGCGCCGAACGCCCTGGACGCGGATCCGGCGATCCTTTCGATGATGATAAGTACGACTCATTGGGTAGTACCCCCTTTCCGTTCCGCTACCGGCCGGGAATGAGGACACAGAAAGCACCGCCCTCGTACCGACAACGAGGGTGATGAGGAACTGCCAGTGAGGTGGTGCGTTCTGTGCCTCAGCCGCGCCGTGTACCGCTTATGGCGATACCGGGAACCTTCTAGCTAACAACGCCCTGGCCGTTCGGGTCAAGTCCGTTTGTTCATTTCACTACAACGACGCGATGAGGCTGACTAGTGAATATTGCGACCGTGATTCTCACCACCGTTGCGTGAAAAACATCACCAAGCGGACCACAGCAAAGACACCCGCCAGGACCGCGACCGGCACGACGATGCGAGGCAGGACGTCGGCCATCAGATGCAAGCCGATGACCGACGCCACGAGCCAGAACACCAGGCGCTCCCAAGACGGGCCGGAGCCGTGGTTCACGACTCGCCCGCCCGGCTACCGTCGAACCGCTGAGCGGCCTCGGCGTAGATCTGCCGCTCGAGATCGGCTGCGACCTTTTGCATCCGCACCGCTGCGTGCAGCCCCTCGCGGTACGGCGCCGCGAGATCCTCGGTAGCGACCGGTGCCGGCGGCGCCTCGGCTTCGAACGCGACACGCACCATCAGGATCGCGAACAGCACCCCGAGCGCGGCCAGCATTGCCTCCACCGCAGCCATCAGACACCCCTCCCGCGCATGCTAAGGCCCTGGATCTCGTTGATCGCGAGCGTCCCGTAGGCCATGAAGATCGCCTGATAGACCTCCTCGCCCATCGGGCTGACCTTGAAAGCGGCGTTAGCCGCGCGGCTCAGCATCGTGGCGTTCTGCAATGCGACCGACGTGACGTAGGCGCCAGCCTGCAGACGCGCGACGGACGCGATCCCGACCCGCTCTGCATCCGCCACCTGGCCACTCAGGACCGGGTCGGGCACCGGAGCGCCAATCTGCTGCTGGCGTCGAACGATGTTTGCCATCTCAATGCACCTTTCCTGTCGTCTCGCCCTCCAAATGGGCGATTTTCAGCAGCATCGAGCGCCGGCCAGTTATTGACCTACATGCAATTCTTCAGAAGCGCCATGGCACGACCGCGTAAGCCTCCACACCTTGACCCCAGGCACCCGCGACGGTCGCTCGGACTGAGCATGCAGCGGCAACGAATGGCGAACGGCTGGAGCGGTAAGCAGCTCGCCGAGTCGTACGGCTGCAACGCAGCCCACATCTCCCGCGTTGAGCACGGTCAACTCACCCCGAGCCGGATGCTCGTCCTCTTCTACGAGGAAGCTTTCAACGCCAAGGGGCTGCTGATCAGCGAGTACGAATCAGTCGTCACCGCCGCGGAGCAGGAACGACGGCGCTGGCGTGGCCACGCGCCGCCGGCCTACCGAGCCGCACCCGGCGATGCCTCCGAGTTCGTCGGCGACACGGTCCCGCACGGCATTCTAATGGCGCCCGGCGAGACGTTCGAGAAGACATGGACGATCAAGAACGCTGGCACCGTTCCCTGGCTTGGTCGGCGTCTCGAACGTCAGGGCCCTATCACGGGGCCAGGGCTTATCACGTCGCTGCGGTTTCTAGAGATGCCAGACGCCCATCCCGGCGAGACGATCACGATTGTCACCGGGCTAAACGCCCCCGGGTACGACTGCGCGTCGATCGCCTACTTCAAGCAAGTCGACGCGGAAGGACACATTTGCTTTCCCGACAACTACCAGCTAGGACTCGACGTTCTGGTTCTTGTTCGGGGCCAGAAACCCGACAACCCTCCCTTGCTCGATCTTGCAGGCGACGCTTGACTTCACTTTCACACCAGGCGTACCTGGAGATATGGATGCGTTCATGGCCTCCGCCTCTATCCCGAAGATGATGCGCCGCACCTAGAAGATATCCCAGAGCCGAGTTACACATAACAGGCAGAAAGACAACCCCGAAAGTACACGTGAGCCTACGCCGTCCTAACCGCTCACTCACGCCCGACGGGCAGCGTCGAGTGCGGCCTTTGTGCGTGGATCGATCGAGAGTCTGGCCGCAGCACACCAAGTCCGAAACTGATCAAAAAGCTCAGCGCTCTCCGTACGACGATAACCGTACCTAGGGATCAGCGCCGAATTTCCAAGGTCGTCGGTCACGACGAAAACACACAGTCGCGCGAAGCGGTAAGCGGCGAAGCTGACCGCCTGATATTGAACAGTCGTCGCATGCGACCGCTCGACGCGTCCTGGCGGAATGGAATCGTCCCGCAGAGTCTCTCCCTCAAACGCCACATATCCCGGGAGCTCGGCAAGACCAGCGACGATAATCACGAAGGCGAACAACCCGAGTACCTGGGCCACAGGTTCGCTACCAGCCTGCCAAATCAGCAATCCAGCGATAGCGAAACTCCCTCCGCACACCACCTTCCAAACTGCGCCTCTCGTTCGACGATACCGCCTATTGTTCATTACACCAATTGTATGACAGTTAGCGGTGCTACTGCAACCCTGCAGCGGGCTGCAAGAGACTCCCAGATCCACCACCTTGAAGTGAACCTGCTGAACCACCTTGGATCGTTATTCCGCTAGACCCGGGCTGCAGCCCATTGCTACTCCCCCCACCACATCCAGTGCTTCCCGCGCCATCCGGCATATGGCCGTTCTCACCGACTTGGCCAAGGAAGTAGCCTCCGACGCCAGTAAGCACGTCGTAGCCTGCCTTCGTAAGTCCCTTGAGCTTGGCGCCGGCGCCCAAGGTGACAACGTCGTATCCACACGACACGCTAATTGGACGCGATCCACAGTCCGCAACAGCACCGATTACACCAGCGGTAGCTCCAACGACCGCCGCGCCCAAAATTATCTCTGGTGAAGCGGCAACAACTATCGCTACACCTCCGACCACAGCAGCACCCACCGCGACGATTGTCGCCGCAGTGCTCACAGCATGAGCAAAACCCGTCCCCCGGCAGCCGCCAGAGCTATTATGGCCCAGCAGACACCAAAGGCCACTCGGGTCGGATTCGTCAACCGGGTCGCCAGCGGTATAACCGTATCTGCTGAGGGTGCGTGAAAACGCAGCATCCTCGGTCAAGAACTGTCCGCTCGAAGGATCGTAGTATCGCGCCCTCAGGTACTGATACCCGCTCTCGGCGTCTGTGTACTGTCCGTCAAACTGAAGATTTGATGTCGCAGCGCCGGTGTGGCTGACAACCTTGCCCCACGGGTCGTAGGTATAACTGCCAGCGACGGTCCCAGTCGAACCGGTAATGAGCCGCGTGCTGCCGAGCTGGTCGTGGTGCAGCCAGAGCGTCTTGGCCCCGGTCACTTGCTCCAGTGGCAGCCCTTCCGGTCCATAGACGTAAGACGCTTTGCCGTCCTGCAAAAGCAGCGGCAGTTCTTCGCCGACATCCCATGCGAACGTCGTCGTTGCTTTGCCGACGGTCTTAGACATGCGCAGGCCATCACCGTTGTAGGCATAGGTAGCCACGCTTTTGCCGGTCGCGTACCTCACGAGTCGATCGGCTTGGTCGTAGCCCAACGCGGTTGCCGGGCTGCCAGATGGCGTCACGGCCGTCCGGTTGCCACGAGAGTCGTAGCTGTAGGTGGTGGCACCGGCGGGGGGCGTTGAGCAACTTCCGCTAGAAGCGGGGCTGGCGCTCCAGCAGAGTTGGTTGGCGGTGTCGAAGGCCTGCGTCGTCTGGTCGTTGCGTGTCAGGTTGTCGGCCTGATCGTAGCCATAAGGACTAGCGCCCGGCGACGGGGATGCGCACGGTTCGCTGCCGCTCGTGCCGGCGTAACACATCTGGTTGAGCGCCGTGTAGCCGAAGTTGCCCTTGGAGGTCGGCGCCGAGCTGTCGGACGTCAGCTGGCTGTTCGCATTGCGAGCGTATTTCGCTGAGAAGAGTGTCGTCGTACCGGCGCGATCCGAGGTTTCAGACATCTGGTCGGCGTGGTCAAACACAAAGCGGTCAACCACACCTGTCGGCAGCGTCTCCGTGGTCAAGTTGCCGTCGGCGTCGTAACTGAAGCTGGTTGTCTTTTTGTGCCAGTCCGTTGTGGAGCTGAGTTCACCGGCACCGTTGTAGGCCCGAGTGACACTTGACCCATTGGGGTAGGTGATCTGCGTCGGCGAATTGCGCAGGTCGTACACGTACCCCACCGTGCCGTTGGCACCCTCGGTCACACTCGTCAGCCGGTGCAACGAGTCCCAATGCCACGTGGACGTGCCTGAACCATCCGTCATGGCCGTCCGCTGGCCGTCGGCGTCGTAGCTGATGCCCGTGACGTCGGGCGTTTTGCCGTCGCTGTAGCTCACGCCGGTTAGCTCGTTGCCCGCGTCGTAGCTCTTGGAGGTGACCTGTCCTTCAGCGTCAGTCATCGACAGTTCATCGCCGACTCCATCAAACGAGTAGTGCGTCGTCCGGTTCTTGGGATCGGTGACGGCGATGCGTTGTCCGAGGGCGTTGTAGTCGTAGCGCGTGGCATGTCCGGCACCATCGATCTGTTCCTTGACGCTGCCGTCCGGCCAATAGGTGGTCTGAGTCGTCGTCCCGTCGGCCCGGTGTTCGGCGATCCGCTCGTCCGCGGCGTTATAGCTGAAGTGGGTGACGTGACCACTCGCATCAGTCGAGCTGACCAGGTTCTGATCCGGGTCGTATTCGCTTGATGCGCTGTGGCCCAGCGGGTCAGTCGTCTTGATGACCTGGCCGAAGCTGTTGTAGGCGTAGCTCGTGGTGTATTCGGACGGTTTGCCGCTGGCATTACCGCGCGGGCTGACATCACTGAGCTTCCAACCGATCACGTTGTAGGTGGTGGTGGCTTTGCGATACAGCGGATCGGTGGTCGATGTGACATCCCCGTACTTGTCGTATGTATACGTCCAGTGTCGACCCGCCGGGTCGGTCTTGATCGTCACGTCTCCGGGATGGCTCGCGTCTCCGTAGGCGTCGCTCGTGCTCTGCACCTGCGATGTGCCAACCAGCGGGCGCGAACTGCTGAGCAAGTTGCCCCGGGGGTCGTAGGTATTCGTCGTCGTTACACCCAGCGGATCGGTCGTGGTCAACAGGTCATTGTGAAAGTCGTAAGTATTGGTGGTCTTGCGGCCCAGGGCATCTTCAGT
Organism: uncultured Solirubrobacteraceae bacterium; assembly: GCA_963717665.1. Lineage (GTDB taxonomy): Bacteria > Actinomycetota > Thermoleophilia > Solirubrobacterales > Solirubrobacteraceae > Palsa-744. The sequence goes on along the minus strand of OY970348.1, from coordinate 40,850 downwards.
CGTGAGCGTGTTGCCTTCGTCGTCATAGGTCGACTTCGTGACGTGGCCGTTAGGGTCGGTCACGCTCGCGACGCCGAGCGTTTCCTGGTCGTATTCGAATTTCCAGGTCGCCGCCTCGGATGTGCCAGCGCCCCTGGTTTCGGACGTTAGCTCGCCGTATTGGTAGGTCTGCGTGGTGGTGTTGCCCTTCGGATCGGTCACCGATGTCGAGCCGCCTGAGCCGAGCGGTTCGCCGCTGTAGTCAAATCTTGTGGTGCGCCCAAGCTGGTCTGTCTGGGCCGTAACGCGCCCCTGGCCGTCGTATGTATTGGTGATCGCCGCTCCCGATGACCCGGCCACGCCGGGGGCTTGATCAGGCCACCGCATACTGAGCATCCGGTGTGCCGCGTCGTACGTGAAGCGGGTGTTTCCACCCGCCACGTCGGTGACATCAGTCAAGTTGCCCGCGGCATCGTACGCGTAGTTGACGCTCCGTTTGAGCGGATCGGTCACGGTTGTAATGTGACCTTTCGTCCAGCCGAGCTGCAGCTTGCGTTTAGCGGGGTCGGTGACGGTCTGGAGCTTGCCAGCTTTGTCGTAGCTGAGCGTCGTGCTGTAGCCGTCGCGGTCGCTCTCCGACGTCAACTGGCCGGAGCCCTTGAACGTGTACGTATCCTGGTGTCGGCGCACGAACGTCCAGCTGCCATCGCTGTTGTGCGCCAGAGTCGCAGTCACCCGCGGTGCCGCCGCGTAGCTGCCGTCCGATTCTCCGCTGAACTCAACCTGCGACCCATTCTCCTGGTTGACCGCTACATGCGTGGCGTCGGGGAAGGAGAGCGACATCCCGTAAGGGAAGGACCAGCCGTAGCCGAACGGGCTGTTGGTACTCGCCGCGCCGGAATTGTAGGTTCGGGTCAGGTTAAGCGCCAGTCCCCGGCCGGGGATGCTGAAGTCGGTGAAGCTGTGCCAGAAGTTGCCCGTAGGCGCATCGACCGGCTGGGCAAAGCCCAGGTGCTTTCGCAGGAAGCACCTCACGCACCACTCCGACAGGTTGTTGCCGCCCGCGAGGAGCTCCCTCAGCGTCAGCGGGCCGCCGACCGGGCCTTCGATCGAGGGTTCACGGACCGGATGCTCCAGACGCAGTTTGCCGCCAATCACGGTCGCCACCGCATAGAAGCGCGGTGGATCGGTTTCCCCACGTGAGACGTAAGCATCGGTCGCCGACGCCGGCAAGCGGGTGACGGTCGCTTTGCCCGTCGGGCTGGTCTGTACAGCATCCGGACCAGCCGCGAACGGCGTGTCGAGATCGGGCGTCGAGAAGACCTCATAGCCTTCGGCGCCCGGGCTCGGCTGCCAGTGCAGATGCACCGACGTTGCACTTTCCAACGTCGCTGACATCATGTAGAGCGGCGGCGGGGTTACTGCTTCGATGCCTTTGCCCGGATGGAGCGATTCACCCACGAAATGAGCGCTGGCATTCTGCGGTTCAAAGCTGCCGATGCTGTTGGCGTCCGGCACCAGGATGTCTTCCGGCGCAAAGATCGTTTCGCCCGGCTTGAGTTCGCCGATGTTGGCCCCGAACTGCTGCCCCGGCTGGAAGATGAACCCTTCGTGAACGTTCGACAGGATTTCGACCGAAACGTTGTACAGCGGGATGTCGGCTTTGTTGTACAGACCGATGTGTACGTGGTAGGGCACGCCTTTGGTCAGCGAGCCGGAGTCAGCCTGGACCCGGAAGTCGAAGGCTTCTGCCCCCCAGACCTTGAGTGGAGTGAGTGTGGCGGCCTGGATTTCAAACGGTTCTTTGAAGGGTTCGAGTTGTCCGTGATAACTGGCTGATAGGTAGTATTCCCCGGCCTTGTCGCCGCGGATGATCCAGTTGGTCGCCGCGCCACCTTCGCCGGGAATGTCGGCCACATTTTGGGTCTGACTCTGCGGTACCGGCGTCGGCGCAAAGCTCATGCCGCTGGGCACGCTGAGGCTGGCCGTTCCGTTCGTGAACTTGAACGGTTCCGGCGACGGGTTGTAAACCGTCAGCGTGACCGCGAAGAACTGCTTCAGCCAGGTTGCCTTGCCAGCTAGCCGCAGAACCTTGATGAGCGGATGTTCATGGATGGAGTCGGCGCCGATGCAGAATTCTTCGAAACAACCCCCTTCCCGTGTCAGGCCGCCACCGCCACCACCGCCGCCACCACCGCCGAGGTCGCAGTTTTCGAGGTTGATGAATTCGCCCGCTGTGTTGACGTAGCATTTGCCGCCGCCGAATGGCAGTTCGACGCGGAATTCGTAGACGTTGTTGTTATTGGGGTCGCTGGTATCGATTCCAGCCGCTTCGATTTCCGCCAGGGTCATTTCGTGCGACGTCAGTTTGGCTTCGGCCAGTTCTCCGCTCTTGAGCGTGACGGTGGCACTGCCGGCGCCTTCAGCGACGCTGACTTGAGCGGCCTTGGGCAAGAAGCCGCTCTTGTAGACATAGACCGTGTCTGTCCCGTCCGGTAGACCGCCGAGACCGGCCTGGCCGCTGCCCTTGGTTATGGCTTCTGTCCGTGTCGCGTCCGGCGCGATGTAGAGCACCTGGGCGCCGTTGATGGGCTGTTTGGCTTCGTCGACTACCGTCACGGTCGCTAGGTGCGCGAAGCTGGCGACGGTGACGGTCACGGTGGCTTTGCTGGTTTCGCCGCCGCGCGTCACCGTCAACGTGGCCGTGTATTTGCCAGCCGCGGCGTATTCATGGCTGACCAGCGCGCCTTCGCCGCTGCTGCCGTCGCCAAAGTCCCAAGCGTAGGCCGTGATGTCTTCGGCCGGCGTGCTGGCGCTGCCGTCCAGATGGACGGTTTCACCGAGGGCCACCGCAATGTTTTCACCGGCCACGGCTTGAAGCGGTCCGGCGGCTATGACGGCCGATGCTTCAGACAAAGCCGGTTCGCTTTCGCCCCCAGCGTTGATAGCGACTTCCTGGAACTTGACGGTATGGCCGACGTCAGCAGTTACGGGCACGTACGTCTTGTTGATGGCGTTGTGGATAGGCCCACAGCCATTGCCGCCGGAGTCGCAGCGCAGCCAGCGCAGGCGAAATTCGTTGGGCTGGTTAGACCAGCTACCGGCCGCCGAGGTCAGCGTCTGGCCGGTCTGGGCATTACCGGAGATCGTGGGCGGCGCCAGGTTAGTCGGCGGCGGCGGGACGACTGGGCCGACCACGTTCGAGCTGGCCGGTGAGCCGGGGCCGGTGGCGTTGTGGGCCGTCTCCTTGACGAGGAGGAACGAGCCTAGATCGGCCGCTTCGACGACGTAGGTCTGATGCGTGGCTTCTTTGATAGGCAGGCAGGAGAAGCCAAGCGTGTTGCAGCGTTCCCACTGGTAGGTAAAGCCGGTCGGACTATTCGACCAGGTGCCCTTTTCCTCGGTCAGCGTGGCCCCGACGTGCGCGGCCCCGGAGATTTTCGGCGGCACTTTGTTGACCGGCACCGGCGGCCCGATCACGGCGGTCGCTTTAGACGGCTGCGGTTTACTCGCCCCGCCGGCGTTGTTGGCCGTCTCGACGACGACCAACTCGTGGCCGACGTCAGCCTCCGTCAAAACATAGGCTTGCGCCGCGGCTTCTTCGATCGGTACGCATTCGGTACCGGTCGCCGAGCATCGTTCCCACTGCTGGGTGTAGGTGGACGGTTCGTTAGTCCAGCTGCCGCGGGTCTCGGTCAGCGTTTCGTTCTGGACCGGGGTGCCGGCAACAGTCGGCGGCGTGATGTTGACCGGCGCGGCCGCGACCACTCTGGCAGTTGGCGCCGAGCTCGCCGGTTTGCCCGAACCACCGGCATTGCTCGCCGTCTCAACAGCGCGGATGGTGTGACCAAGGTCCTGGCTCGTCAATTCGTAACTTGTGTCTTCCAGGCCGCCGCTCACCGTCGTGCAGTTTTCACCGGCCGTGTCGCAACGTTCCCAAAGGATTTCGTAGCTGGTCGGTTCGTTGGTCCAGCCGCCGTGGTGCTCCTGCAGGGTTTCGCCCTGCTTGGCTTCTCCGCTGATAGTCGGCGCGCTGGTGTTGACCGGCACCGCCGACACGACGACTTCCGTGAAGTCCGAGATGGCCGGTTTGCTGGCGCCGCCAGCGTTGTGCGCGGTCTCTTCGACGATGAGCCGGTGACCGAGGTCAGCCGCTTCCAGGACATAGGTCTGTTCGGTGGCGCCCGACATTTCTTTGCAGTCTTTGCCGGCGCTGGTGCAGCGTCTCCACTGGTAGGTGAAGCTTTCCGGCTGGTTCGTCCAGGTGCCGTGTGCCTCGGTCAGCGTGGCCCCGACCAGTACCGGTCCGCTGATCGTGGGCGGGGACTGGTTGGTAGGCACGGCGCTGACGACGACCGCCGTAAGAGCCGACACCGCCGGTTTGCTGGCGCCGCCGGCATTGGTGGCGATCTCCGCGACGCGCAACCGGTGCCCGACATCTCCGCCCGTCAGAACATAGGTTGCTTCGGTCGCTTTGTCAGGAATGGCGACGCATTCGGTGCCCTCGGCCGAACAGCGTTCCCACCGGTAGGTAAAGCTTTCAGGTTCGTGGGTCCAGCTGCCGTGGGACTCACTCAGGACCTGGCCCTGCACAACCGAACCCGAGATCGACGGTGGCGATATGTTCGTCGGCACTTCCGGCACGACTACAGGTGATGGCAGCGACACAGCCGGGTCGCTTTCGCCGCCGCCGTTGATAGCCGTCTCGATGACTCGTAGCGTTTTGCCGACGTCCGCCGCGCCTAGCGGCTGGGTCTGTTCGTTGGCTTTACTGATAAGGCTGCAGTTTTCGCCTTTGGAGTCGCAGCGCTCCCACTGGTACGTAAAGCTTTCCGGTTCGTTAGTCCATTTGCCGTGGGACTCGCTGAGCGACCCGCCAGCCCGTGCCGCCCCGGTGATAGTCGGTGGCGACTGGTTGACCGGCTTGGCTGGCACGACCACCGCAGTCGGTTCTGAGAAGGCCGGTTCGCTTTCGCCTTCCAGGTTGATGGCGGTCTCCTGGATCTCGAGCCGTGATCCGACGTCTTCAGCTACCGGCTGGTAGGTCTGGCTTTCGGCTTTGGCGATCGGCAGGCAGCTCAGGCCCAGGCTGTTGCACCTGTACCACCGATAACGGTATTCGGTCGGTTCGTTGGCCCAGCTGCCGTGGTGCTCCGTAAGGGCCGCACCTTGTTGTGCCGTGCCGCTGATGGTCGGCAGCGAGACTATTCCCGGTACAAGCGGCGGGTTGTGCTTCAACCGGGCGTTTATTTGCGTCGTGACGTGCAGCACTTCTACTGGTACGTCCGTAGCTTGGCTCTGTTGCGAAACTTCCTTGTAGTACTGCGTGAAGTACGGGTAGGCCGAGAATTCAATGTCGGCTAGCCCGGGCGGGAGCCCGCGCAGCGTGTAGTTGCCGCTGGCGTCCGTCTGCGCACACGGGGCGAGCCGTTCAAAGGCGCTGCCTTTGGCGTACGCGCAGACCGTCGCACTTTGGATGGCTTGTTTGTTGATGATGCGCGTGACGTTGCCGGCGATTTCACCGCCCGGTTCCATGGCGGCGTTGATGCCGCTGCTGACGGCGCCAGCCGTCACAGCCAAGGTTTGCGCTTCGGAGTAGTGGGCGTGGCCGTTGTACCACTGGCCGATGTAGTTCAGCGTGCTGTTGAACGGGTCGAAGAAGCTGAGCTTGTAGGTGCCGGTGTCAAGCTTTTCGATCGTGTAGTCGCCGTTGGCGTCCGTTTTGACACATTCGCCGTAGCTGTTCCCGGAGACCGTCGACGGGCAAACTTCCAGGCCTTCGATCGGTGTGGTGGTTTTGGCGATCGTGGTCTGGCCGGTAATCTCGCCGCCGGTCCGCAGCGCCGCGTTGACGTTCGGCGTCGCGGTCGCCGATTTGACGCCGACAGGCGTGGCTTCGGAGTAGCCGACCTTGCCTTCGTAATACTGCCGGATGTAGTTGAGGCCTTTCGGCGCCGAGAATTCGACCCGGTAGCTGCCGAACGGCACCTGGACGGAGTATTCGCCGCTGGCGCCTGTAGTGGCGCAGCCATACCCACCTTCGCTGATAGCTGACGCGCAGACCGAGATTCCGGCCAGCGCCGTCGTGCCATCTTCCTTCGTCACGCGGCCCGTGATTTCTCCGTCCGGCACCAACGCTGCATTGATTTCGCCAGTGGTGGTCGCTTCCTTGACTTCAACCAGATCGGCTTCAGCCGCGTTCTTCTTGCCGTTGTAGTACTGATATTCGTACTTGCATTTCGGTTCGTAGTATTCGAAGCAGTAAGGCTCGAACTCGACCTTGTACTGGCCGGCAGCGAGGCCGGTCAGAGTGTATTTGCCAGTGGTGTCGGGGCTCGTGCACTTCTGGACGACGCCTTCGCTACTAAGCAGGCAGACGTTGGCTTTCGATATGGGTTTCGCGGTCACCGAGCTCGTCACAGTGCCGCTGATTTGCCCGGCCGCCGGTAGCTGCCCATTGATTTCGTTGGTCTGCGCACCAGCCGTCACGGACACCGGCGTAGCTTCGGTTTCCAGAGCCCCGCCTTTGTAGTACTGGACCGCAAAGGCACCTTCGTTCGATGTGAACCGGACGATGTAGCTGCCGGTCGGCAAGCTGCTGACCGTGTATTCGCCGCCAGCGCCCGTGGGTGCGCAATGTTCTTGGCCGCCGCCAGACGGCGCAGCACAGACATAAGCGCTGACTGGCGCTTCCGAACTGCGGGCCGTCACCTTGCCGTGAATCTGACCGCCGGCCGCCATCACGGCATTGATGCCTTCCGTTGTGGCTCCTGCAGCGACGCTAACGGCGTCGGCTTCCGATTCTGCAGCCTTGCCGCTGAAGTACTGCGTCAGATAGTTGGCGCTTTCGGCGCCTTCGAGCGCTGCGAAGTCGACCTTGTAGCTGCCTGTCGCGAGGCCGATGATGGTGTAGCTGCCATTGGCGGCGCTCTGCGCGCAGCCGCCACCCTGCGTAGGCGAGATTGCGGTGGCGCAGACCTGAATGCCTTTGACTGGCAAGCCGCCCGCCTCGGCGGTCACCGTGCCGGCGATGTGCCCTCCGGCGACCATGTCGGCATCGATCCCGGTGACGGCTTCTTCGGCTTCCACCGCCACGAGGTCAGCCTTTTCGAAGTCGGTCTCGTGATTGTAGTACTGGGTGAGGTAGCCGCCTCCAAAGTCGGTGAATTCGACCCGGTAGTGGCCCGGGGCGAGACCGTTGACGGTGTACCGGCCTTCCGAGTCGGTTGGCGCACAGCCCGAGAAGCTGAAATTTTCTGACGACACACAAGCCTCGATGCCGAGCAGCGCAGCGTGGGTCGTAGCGTCTTTGACAACTCCCGAGATCGAAGCGAGTGGGTGTAGGGCACCGTCAATGCCCGTCGCTGCCGAGCCTGCCGTGATTTTGATGCCGTCAGCTGTTGCCAGGCTTGTGCGGCCGTTGTAATAGCTTGCTTCGTAGCCGAAGGGGAGGAAGCCGACACGATACGTACCCGACTTCAGACCTTCGACTTCGTACTTGCCCGTGTTGTCAGTGTAGGCGTATTGCAACGGAAATTCGCTGGTTTCGCCGTAGAGCGCTACCTGGGTGTCCGTGATCGGTTCTTTTGTCTTGGCGTTGGTGACATGCCCGGTGATTGAGCCACCGGCCTGAAGCGCCCCATTGATTTCGCTGACCACCGAGGCGGCGCCGACTGAGACGAGGTTGGCTTCGCTTTCCGTCGTCTTTTCGTTGTAGTACTGCCGCAGGTAGTTCTGGTGCGCGAAGGTGCTCGGACGGAATTCCACACGGTATTGGCCGGGCTCGAGGTCCGTGATCGCATATTCGCCGGAGGCGTTGGTGCTCGGACAGCCGCCACCCACGCCAGGCACATACGCGCAGACCACGATTTCTTTCAGCGGAGCTTTCGTGACGGCGTCGACAACTCGGCCGCGGATTTCGCCGCCGACCTGCAGAGCGTCGTCGATACCTGCCGAGACCCCTCCCGCAGTCACCGCGACTCCTTCCTCTTCAAGGGAGGACGCGGCGTTCTTGTAGAACTGCTGCGCGTAATGGCCGGAAATGTCCGTGAACGACACGGAGTAGGTCGCGGCCGCCAGGGCAGCGATGGAGTATTCGCCGCTGGCGTCAGTCAGTTGGCAGCGGAATTCGTATTCACCACTCACGAAGGCTTGCGCACAGACGCGGATCTTTTCCAGAGGTTCTTTGCTGACGGCGGCGGTAACCTTGCCGTGAATCTGCCCACCTGCCGTCATAGCCGCGTCTATGCCCGGGGTGACGCTGCCAGCCGTGACGCTGACGCGGTTGGCCTGGGCGCTTGAAGTCTTGCCGCTAAAGAACTGGCGTGCGTAGTTCGGCCCGCCTTCGGGCGCATTGAACTCGACGACATATTCGCCGCTCCCCAAGCCGCTGATCGTGTAGTTGCCCGACGGGTCCGACCTGCCGCACCCCCTGCCGCTTTCGCCAAACGCGCAAACTTCGATGCCTTCGATCGGCGCTTTGCTACCGGCGTCGCTCACCTGACCCTTGATTTCGCCGCCGACCTGCAAGGCCGCGTCAATTTTTTCGGTCTCTTTACCGACTGTCACGGAAACGAGTTCGGCTTCGTTCCGCGAGCGCTTGGCGTTGTAGAACTGCGGCAGGTAGTTCAGATGGCTTTCGACTGGCACTTCAAACCCGACGGTGTATTCGCCGCTCGCCAGACCGTTGATGCTGTAGTTGCCACTGGCGTCGGTTTCGGCGCAGCGGAAGAATTGTTCGGCGCAGACCCTGATACCGGCCAGCGACGCTTTCGTGCTGGCATCCCTAACATGCCCGACGATCTGACCGCCCGTTTGAAGCGAGGCGTCGATCCCGCTCACTTTCGCACCCGAGCCAAGCACCACCCGATTGGCCGCTTCATACGACGCCTTGCCGTTGTAGTACTGCCCTACGTAGTTCAGGTTGAGTTCGAACGGCACTCCGAAGAAGACAACGTATTCACCAGCCGGCAAGTTCGGAATGGTGTATTTGCCGGTGGCGTCTGTTTCGCCACATTCGAAGGTGCCTTCGTCTTCGGCACAGACTTCGATGTGTTGCACAGCACTGCTGGTGGCGGCGCTGCGCACAGTCCCCGTGATTTCAGCCGTACCGGCTGGAACGACTAGCCGCGAAGCCACCGCTTCGTTTTCGGACCGACAACCAGCCCGGCCCGCGCTTGCCAAGCATTCCGAGCGCCCGTTGTCGCTCGCCACCGACGGATCAACAGCGGGCGGCGGCGCAGCCAGTGCCGAACTGGCACCAGCCGGCCACTGCGTCAGAGCGGGCTCGGCGTGGCCGCGGCGTCGTCGGCTTGACCGGTCCAGTCCGAGTACACGCCGACAGTGGGCACGAAACGTCTGGTCGCTCCGCCTTACCGGTGTCCTCAGCAGCGCCGAGCAGAGCTCGACGTGATGTCCACGTTGTGCCGAGCGGCCGTGAACGCGCCCTGTGCCGCGAGAACGGTGAGCAGATGGCCGATGGCGCCTAGCCGTACCACCTGTCGTCGCAGCCGCCGCCGTCCCACCAAGAAGGAGCAGCACTACTAGCGCCAGCGTCAGCCAGACCCTGCGATTCCCATCCATGTTCGCAAGGGCACTCCGCACCCGGCCTGGCGCCATACGGCTGACTCCTCCCGATTCCAACCTTTGGAGCGCGGCAGCCTAGCAAATGGCTGCTCACGATGCAGACAGCGCGCGTAATGCTGTCGCGAGCGTCAACACCGACCGAGCCGATGGGTCTGCGAGCGCCCGCGACACTGGTCGCCGCACAATGCCGCTTGTGCGACATTGCTGCTCGCGCGCCCAGCAGGAGCAGCCCGATCGACTAGACCGGCATAAGGGCAAAGACAGTCTGAAGGTCATCGAACCAATCCTCGATGAGCGCCTGCGGTCGCCCTGGCGCCGCTCGGCTGAGCACCTCAGTCGGATCCCCGACTCGCCCCACTCGGCTGTCCACTCCGACTCGACGAAGCACTCGCGCGGTGTGCTCATTGCGATGAGCAAAGAAGTTTCGCGCCTGCGTAACGTGCAAGAGGGCCGAGGTGCCGATCCCCCAGGCCGCATTGACTCCTCCGGAGTTCGCACATCCCGCGCCGTTCATTATGCGTAGAAAGATGACTTCGTCATACCACGTGGGCTCGTCGCGTCGCGTCCAGGGTCCGGGGCCCGTTTTCCCGGCAGCCACCCTGGCCACCCCTATCGCCACATCTCGGCTCACAAAGCGTGGAGCTGCGACCCGCTGCCCGTCGGCAAGGTACGCACCGGTCGCCGACGCAATGTAGTAAGCCCGCAAGAAATTGGTACAGGTGTTGTGAAGATCCAGCATGACGAACGTCAAGAGCTTCACCTGCTGGCGGTATGGCAGGACCACCGCTCGTCGCGCGTCGGCGCGCAAGCGCAGAAGTCTCCGCATGCTCCAATTCTGGAGCGCGGGCAGCGATCGGTACGACATCACTGAACAGGAATCAGACGCCCACCGCTCGCGCTGACGGCGTCCGCGAAGAATTCGCTCCGCGTCAAGCGCTTCGCCTTTATGTTCGTCCCCGTCTCCGTTGCCGCCACAAAGCTTTTGAGTTTCGAGTGAGGAACACCTTCGGCCGCCTCCGCAAGGATGGAAAGCCGTCGCGAACACTCAGCCTTCGGCGCTACTTTGGTCCCGCCATACCCGACGTCGTCGAGAGTCGGAAGACGTCGCTGTACGTTGACGACCGCTAGTACCAAGGAGTAAAGCGAATATGAGCGCATCAATACCGTGTCGTGAATAGGCTCGATCGAGTCGATGAATTCGATCGCACGTTCCAGCCTCGTCACGAATTCATCTTGCGCTTTGAAGTTTTCATTCTCGTCTCTGTAGAGATCGTCGAGCGTGCGCTTGTTAGTTGTCGTAACGCCGTACAACATCGCATGCGATATCTCCGCAAGCAGCTTCATGTCCTGCATTCGCGCGAGCTGTGAGTCACTAAAGGTGGGGTAACGGCTGAAATACTTGTCGAATGCCCGCGACAGGTGATAGATGTACCACTTAAAATCACCTTGCCATCGAGCATGCCGCTGCTCCTCTGGATTCAGCGGCACCTCGTACGAGTTGATCCTGCGGAAAATGTCGCGGACAATCTCGTCGGTCGCATTAACGAAGTGATCGATACCCAGACCGTAAGACAGAAATCGATCCTGTAGGTCGTCCGGAAGCTGGCTGTAAGTCTTGTCCGCCGCCTCGGCAAACTCTAGCTTCTTCGAGAGGCGCAAGCCGTCTTGATAGAAGGTATTGATCGCGACTGATCGCTGCTGGCCGTCCACGATGTAGTAGATCGTCTTTCGACTGACTCGATCCGTCTTCTGATGAAGGAAGAGCTTCGGCACAGGAAAGCCCATAAGGATGCTCTCAATCAAGAAGGACTGGGCTGCTTCGGGCCAGATCTCTTGACTTCGTTGATAACGCCAATCGACCTGGATCGTCTCGTCGTTTAGGCCTTCGCAGTACTGTGCAACCGTCATGCCACTTTGAACAATCTCCAATTTAGCCTCCTGGATGCCCACCGTCATCAAAGTCTTAGGTTCTTTGGCCGCAGTGCTGATCTAGCGTCTCGAATGACTACAACTGCCTAGGTCGAATATACGCTCACGGTCTCGACGGCGCGTGATGTTCGCCGGGTTGCGCGATGTGGGTGGGCTGCTGCCCGCGTCTTCACGGCGAACGGATGCTCGCCGATCGTTCGCCATCCGATGGATTCGGCAACCTCGCGGATGATCGTTGGCGTATCGACGTGCACCTCCTTGAACCACGAGTCTTGGATGACCAAGACGATCGGGGAGCCTGCCCGTGCTACGCGATTGATCTCGGTGAGCGAGGCCATCATGCCGTCGAAGTATTGGCGATAGAAGGGCCAATAGTAGCTTCGCGCGGCATACGAGGAATGCCGTTTGACCCGCCGCATGAGCTTTTGAAGCGTGTCACTGTTAACCGCTGGGCTCTTGTGCTTGTCATCAATGATTGTCGGCGTTCCAATGAGTCGCGCACGCAGGGTTTGGACATGCGACCAGTCGTAGCCGAGCACTGCCAGCTCGGGCAGGGTGGCGACCGCGTAGTCAATGCGCGTGCAGTACGGGGGCGATGTCACGACGGCGCTCACAGAGCTACCCCGCAAGGGAATCTGTGAGGAGCTGCCCAGTGACACACGCGGCGGCTTAGAGAGCACTGGATACTCGTTGCCTTTGGTCGCCTCCTGAAGAGCGAGGACATTCGCGCGCAGCCGTCTCGCAAGCGCACCAAAGCCTATGTGCAGGCGATCAGCCGGATCAACGCGTAGGCGGATCCACGTCGGGTTGGAGGCGACGAAGGGCGCTAGTAGATCACGCGTCGTCCGGAAAAGAGCCAGGTAGAAAAGTGCGGCGAGAGACGAGAGGCCGTCGATGACGCCGGGCGTCGTCATTCTGCAGCCGTCGGACGATACGAGCAGCTCCAACATCGAGCGCTCGAGTCGCCGGACGCTCGTCGCAGTTGGGGGATCGAACCATCGGAGCAGAAGATCAGGCTCGTTAGCAGCATCGCGCCGTTGTCGGGCGTGTGCAACGACATCATCAGCGAGTGGCAGCAGACTTGCCGCCACATCGCTCATAACCAGCCTGGCCTTCGCGATCACCACTGCCGCTGGATTTATGTCCAACCCAATCGTTGTGAGGCCGGCGCGTGCCGCGGCCGCTGTGGTCGTGCCGGCGCCGTTCCAGGGGTCGAGCACGGTTTTTGCGTGCCCGTTAAGCACGCCGATCACGTCCTCAACGAAGGCATCAGCGTAGCCGGCGTAGTAGTCGAACGAACCGTGGTCGGTCGCTGGCTGCCGCTTCGGACTGGATGGCACCAGCGCCCGCAACGCGTCCTCGAGTTGCTGGGCGTGCTGGGACCGGGGGGCCGTCATCAGCCCATTCTTCCGGACTCGGCGGCGGAGCACGGTGCCGCACCAGGCCCGTCTATTGACGCGGAATCAGAAGCTTTTCCTCGAGTTTCCTTGCGAGCCGGCGGCCGGTCGCCGTCTCGGCAGACGTACGGCCGTTCGTCGCGCGCAGCTTCTCGATCTTCTCGCGCGTTGCGTCATCATCCTCGCGCATCCGCAAGGCCGCGATGGTGTCCTCAGTTGCTGCCTGAAGCTCTTGGAGCTCACCCAGCACGAGCCCCCGCTCGTCATCTGGAGCGATTTCCCAGAACGCCATCTTCTCGGCCTGCACCACAATCTGAGCCAGCTCCAGGATCCTTCGGCGCACTCGATACCACTGCTCATAGTCGCCGGTTTCCATCTCGCGCAGCTCCGCGATACCGGGTCCTGCACGTCGTCGGCCACTTCGGCGACGACGAGGACTCCGCACGGCAAAGCGCTCACGAGCCTTCTCAATATCGCCGAGTACCACCGTGCGATAGGCAGTCGCAGGATGCCTGCCGTCGATCGCTTTCTTACCCATGGGTCGTACTAGGCCCAACTCGCATAGATGGCGCAGCTCGAAGGTCAACCCATCGGTACGGCTGACAGGCTCGCGCAGCATCGGTGCCGTCATCGGGCCGCCACGCGCATCGAGGTTCTTGTAGATCAACTGCTCCGTTGGCGAAAGGCCGCGCAGCAGGTCGTCTCGTTCCTGCTCGGTCATTGGATCTCCTATGAGTCACGGCTGCCGGGGGCTGCACGCGTTGGTGGCGCGCCCAGCCCCCGGTATGCCGTACTACTCGTCGTCTTCGGGCTCGCCCGCTGATAGAGCCAACGTCGCTTTGGCGAGCTGGCTGGCGTTTTTCATGCCCGACTCGACCTCCTTCGCGAGTTGCTTCGCAAACTCGGGATGAGTGTCGATAGTCGCGGCCATGTTCTTCGCCAACTTGTTCGCCGCGTTGCGAACGCTGGTCTTCAACGCCAGCGCGAAGTCCTGCTTGATGCACTCCAGGTCCGCGGTCACATAGACCGCGGGGAGGGGCATATGGTTGCGGGAGACCTTGGTGTGGCAGAGCGTGAGCTTCTTCTTCCGCACCATCGCTTGCACCTTGCCCGAGACGTTCGGGTTGGTCTGATTCCAGACGCGGCGCTCGCACCAATCCCAGATGCCCTGTGCGACAGGTCCGGCTTCCTCCCACTCCGTGTCCTGCGGACCGATGATGTCCGGCAGGAACTTGGCGGTCAGGTCGCCCTTTATGACGGCCTTCTCCGAACGCTCCTCCAGGGAATTAACCTTGGCTGCGAGGACGAGAGGAACGATCCCTTCCGCGACCTTCTGCGGATCGACATCCTCAACCTCGCCTTGGAAGCGAGTACATTCGATCTCTCGGAAGGCTGCGAGACCACCCTCCTTGATGCGCTCGTCCAGCTCTTCCTGGGTGAGCTCCTGCTGTTCTGTTGCGCTCATGGCGCGTCCTCTCTCCGTGGTGGCAATGCTGGTCGCGGGATTGCGAGCAGGATTGGCAGCGCGGGCGGCGGAGCCTAGCACCATCGTCTACCGCGATCATGCGCGGCCTAGCCAAAAACCCGGTAGTTGCGACGAATCGCTTCGTCCGACACGCCTAGCCACGACTTGCGGCGGCCGGTGCACCAGCCGCCTCATGCCGTGTAGGGGCCGAACTCCGGCTCCCAGCGGGCCACAAAAGTCCGGCCGTGATCGGTGAGGACACGCCGGTTGCCCTGCATCCCCATATACGGGGCCGAGCCCCGGAAGAAGCCGCCGAGGCCTTGCGACTGGTAGCCGTGCTGAGCACCGACCTTGATCCACTCCTGGTCCCCCACGTCGCCGCCACGTAGGTCGACAGCCTTCATCAGTCGCCAGCGCTTTTCTTCTTCCTGGCGCCAGGCTGGCTGCTCGGCGGGCTGAAGGTCTCCACTCGCTTCCGCGAGTAGCGAACCGAGCAGGTCGTGGGCGCTCTTGATCTTCTGAAGCTGTGCTGTGATCATCTTCGCCTCCATTGGTCTCGGATTGCTAGAGCAAAATAATATCAAAACAAGCGAGGGCCCTCTACACGTGCGAGGCTGGGCCGATGGGAGCAGACCGCTGGACACGCAGAGGACTTGAATGCGCGGGCTTCCAGGGATGGCATCGCTTCGGCGATATCCGCCAACACCTCGGCGCGATTCCGACCTCAGCTGGCGGCGTGTACATCGTCTATCGAGAGGCGACGCACCCGCCGACCTTCCTAGAGCGCAGCCCAGCCGCCACGCGGCGCGGCAATCCAAGCGAGGACGCCGCGGTGCTGGCAGAGCGATGGATCGAAGGCGTCGGCCTCGTCAACATCGGCAAGGCGAAGCACGGGCAGCTCAGAAAACGCATCCGCGCCTACCACTCGTTTGGCTCCGGCGGGAGCGGCAGGCATTCGGGCGGACGCTACATCTGGCAGCTCGCCGACGCCTTGGACTACCTGGTTGCGTGGCGAGAGCTTCCGGCTGATGTTGTGCCCCGAGATGTTGAGGAAGCGATGATCGCTGACTTCTCCGACGAGTACGGCAAGCGACCCTACGCCAACATCAACGCCTAGCGTCGGCCTCGCGTCGAGCAGTACGATTCATCCCGCGAGTACTCGTCTTTGTGTGAGCACGTGCAAAGACCGCCGCGCGAACTTCAACCAAGTCGCTCTCGAGCATGACGTGCCTGATCGCGTCGTCCTCGCAGCGATTGACCGAGACGCCGGCGTGCGGGTGTGGGTCGTCGAGTATCGCCTTGTTGAGCCTCTGACCCGAGAGCAGCACGGCAGCTACTCAAGACACTTGGGTCCGATCGACGTCGACAATCCGCCAGCCGACCTCGGAGCCTCGATCGACATTCCGGCCGCTTGGTTCCCGGACGATGTCTGGAGCACGCTCACCAGCGCGAGCACAAACACGCTCCACAAGTCCGCTGAAGACGCGTTTCGGGTTCTTTTCGGAATCGAGTAGCCGGCCAAGCGCTTCTGGCTGGAGGCGCCTGTTGGAAGCGCACGCGGCGGTCACATCTGGATCTTCTCGGCGCGGAGCGCCGCCCGCGTAGCCCAGGCAAAGCCCTCCAGGCGGTGAATCAAGCCGGCTCCGTACAGCCGGTTGAGGCTGTCGCTTGGATCGTCGCCAAGCTCCCGGGCAATCTCTTCCTTGGACCACGGCCGCTGCTCGCGCTCGCCAAGCAAGAGCCCGAGGACTACGGCGTCCTCGTGGACCTCCTCTTCTGCGGCGGTGGGAATACGCTGATCGTGCATTGGAAGGCCACCTTTCCGTGCCAAGGCCTCGGGACAGTTGACGCTGCCGCGGGGGCCAATCTCATCGATTTCGAGGGAGCAAGGTAGCGGAGCTGTCAAGGCGCAAAATCGAGGAACAGCGTTGACCGCCGACCAGCGTGGGATGTAGACTTATGTCTGAGGCCGGAGTCTGTACACGCCACGGGCGACCCGCTCAAAGCGAACCGGGTCTTTGCGAGAGCCCATGCGCAAGCACCAGCTCACGGACTCGATCAAAACCGGCCCGCCGCGAATCGTCTCGACGGCCGTTCGGATGTCGGCGAGTTTCATCGGCTGGCCATCTGCAAGGACTCGCGTGACGCCTCTGCAAACGGCGCCGTTCCCGAGCCGCTTCGGAGGCGGCGACACGACTTGTGTTCGACCGGTGCGCGCCGGGATCCCACCCGAGAACGCCTCAAGTGCGCGCTTCTGGGACGGCGACGGGTTTGAAAGCCGTCCTACCAAGTGCATGCGAAAAGCCCTGCACAGCGGGGCTTTTTTGCGTTGCTGGGCGAGCGCGCTGGCCGCACTCGATCGCGCCGTAGTAGCTAGGACCGCGGCCCTCAGGGGCGCTGCAATAATTCATTCATGATTTAAGCTCGCGCTTGGAGCGGCCGTTACGTAGTCGCACCTTGCCCTAAACGTGGGCGGGTGAGCACCTCCGGCTGTAATGAACACAGTCGGCGGTACTCGTGGCCCGAACGGCCGCGAGCGCCAGATGTTCGCGCCGGGAACCCATCCTGCGCTCGCCGAAGTTGGCGGCCCCCTTGCGACACAACTCCTCGTCGCTCGTCGCCTCAAGCGGACTGACCGCCATGGCGTCGACGGATCCCGAACCCAGACGAGAGGAGTGCCAGTATGACCACCGAGCGGTTCATTTCGGACGCGATCAGTGTCGGTGCCAGTCGCAAGATAGTTCGTCGTTTCTCACGCATCGTTTTGCTCGCCGGCGCGTTGTTGGCGATCTTCGCCGCAAGCGCGCAGGCGCACACGGTCACCGCCACCGCGGCCTGCGGATCGGTGAGCTACGAATGGACCAGATTCAGCTCCTACGGCTACGGCAACGGAGGGCTGAACACCCCACAGTGGGCGATCACATTCAAACCCGCCGTTGGCCCCACGGCCACGATTCATGGCGTGGCATCGTTCGCCGGGAGCTCATTCTCGCTGACGATCTCGATCCCGAGCGGCGATGGCCTGGTAACGGCCTCGTCGTCATGGACTTCGTCCCAGACGCGCGACGGCAACTCCAATTCGGGGTCAAAGAGCGTCACGATCGGGGACTGCCCAGTCGTCCCTGCCCCTCCCGAAACGCCGTCGAGCCCCGCGATATCCCGAGTTGCCGACGTACCGCCGGGTCCCGTTTCCTCCCCCCACTTCGTCGCCGGACCGGCGCCTCCGACGATCGCGCTGTCGACGAGCGGATCGGCGCCCGTGACGCTGGGCGGCGCGATTCGCGATACCGCCGTGTTGAGCGGTGGCTCCTCGCCCACCGGCACGATCGCATTCTCGCTCTATTCGGCCGGCGACTCCAACTGCTCGAGAGCGCTGCGTCAGTTGCGGGTGCCTGTCAGCGGAAACGGCAGCTACGTCTCGCCCGCGGTCACGCTCGCGACCCCCGGCTCCTACCAATGGATCGCGCGCTACAGCGGCGACGCGAACAACGAGAGCCTGTCGGGCTCGTGCCAGGATCCGACCGAGCGATCGACCGTCACGGCAACGATCGCGCACCCCGTCTGCGCCAGCCCGTCGGCGACGCTGCGTGGCCTCACCGAGACCGCGCAGAACTCGCTGTCCGCCCATGTGGCGGCGCACGGCGTCAAGAGCGTGACGTTCTATCTCGACGGTCGCAAGCTCGCAACGCTGACCAAGCCGTCGCATCGCCGCTTCTCCGTCTCGATCGATGCGCGAAGGCTCAGCTTTGGCGTACATCGGCTGCGGGCGAAGGCGACGATGCGCAACCCGAACTGCGCAAGCGCCGAGGCCGCCGGAACGTTCATCCACGTCAAGCCCCCGTCCCTTCCGCCGAAGTTCGCGGGCTGAGGCGCGAGCGCCGTCATCCCCCGTCTTGCCACCCAGCTCGCTCGATCACTTGCGGTCGGTCTCGGCCTCGGCGCGCTGGCCCTCGGGCCAGCCGCCGCCGGCGCCTCGCGGGCATCGCCTGCCGCGCAGGGTGTGGCCGGTAACGTCGCTCTTTCCGACGGCCGCACGATCTCGCGCTGGGCGCATGCGAACACGGCGGCCGTCGTTCGGCAAAACGCATCGCCGCGAGCGCATGCGGTCGGCCGGCTTCATTTCCTGACCGAGGACGGACAGGCCGAGGTCTACATGGCCCTGCGCGAGCAGCGTGTCGCGCAGACCGGCGTGAGCTGGATCGAGGTCTCCCTGCCGCAGCGTCCCAACGGCGTCACCGGCTGGGTCGCGGCGAGTGCGCTCGGGCCGCTCCACGTGGTCCGTGGCCGCCTCGTGATCTCTCGCTCACAGTTTCGCGCGACGCTGTTCGACCAGGATGGACGCGTGCTCTGGCGCGCCCGCGTCGGAGTCGGCGCAGCCTCGCTGCCCACGCCGGCCGGCCACTTCTACGTGCGCGAGAAGCTGCGCGCGATCGGCAGCCCCATCTATGGGCCCTATGCCCTTGGAACCAGCGCCTACGCGCCAAAGCTCAGCGAGTGGCCCGGTGGAGGCGTCGTCGGCGTCCACGGAACCAACGAGCCCCAGCTCATCCCCGGCGATCCCTCTCACGGCTGCGTTCGCCTACGCAACCGCGACATCACTCGCCTGTGGCACCTCATCGCGATCGGCACGCCGATCGACATCACCTGAGGCCGACGGCTCAGCGCTCGCCCGTAGTCGGCAAGAGCAGCAGGTGGCTGTTGACGACCGCGCCAGCCACGTCGACGAGCTTCTCGCCACTGCGTTGGGAGTGGTCGCGCAGCATCGCAAAGGCCTTCTCCGAACCGACGGCGTTACGTGCCATGAGGATCCCCTTCGCCTGCTCGATCATTGCCCGGCGCCCGAACGCGCCCTCCAGATCGTGGTACTCGGCGAAGCGCAGCAAGGTGATGTCGATCGCGCTCTGAAGCTCCCCGGGAACGGTATCGACGATGTAGGCGAACACGCCGCGGTTGGCCGCCTCGCGAATGAAGACCGGATCCTCGGCCCACAGCAACGCGATCACCGGGCAACTGGATTCGTGGACGATCTGCTCGATCAGCTCGAGTGCATGTTGCGATGACTCGCCGAGGCCCACCAGCGCAACGTTGGGATGCTCCCGCGCGGTTAACGCCCCGACGTCGCTGACGTTTGTCTCGACGGCGACCACCTCGTGTCCGAGGCCGCCGACGACCTTTGCGAGCAAGTCGAGCCGATCACGTCGCTCGTTGGCGATCAGGACACGAAGCGGCGGGATCTCGCTGTCAGTTGCCATCTACCACCAAACGGCTGCGAGGCCTACGTTGCTCCTCTACGTGTGGATCAATTCTCAGGCCTACGTCATGGGCGTCCGGCCCGATGGACCAAACTAGTCCATGTTCCTGAACTTTGTACGCTACTCCGTTCGCCGGGCGCCTGCAACGAGGCCGTTACACATAGGTTGCGCAGCGGGTGCGATTCGACGTTTCGGCACGCCTTCAACGACAGGTGGGGCCGCAATGTACGTAGTCGTTCGTGGCTATTCAGGGACCGGCGCTTCGGAGCTGTTCGGCCTCCTTGGGCAGCGAGCCGAGGATGTCAAAGACCTCATCAGCGGGGTGCCTGGCTTCGTCAGCTACGCCGCCTCTGAGACCGGCGCCGACAGCGGCTTTACCGTGACCGTCTGTCAAGACAAGGCCGGCACCGATGAGTCCTCGCGCCGCGCCGCCAAGTGGGTCAAGGACAACGTCAGCGCGACCGGTAATCCGCCCCAGTCCACCGAGGGCAGCACAGTCCTCCAGTTCACCGCCTAAATGTAGTTGCGCTCGGTCCGTGGAGGCCGTCGCGAAGAGGCCCGGAGGCCTCCGGGCGCCATTGCTGCTGGGCGTGGAGAAAAGTCCAGCAGCTCATCGCACTGCAAGCGCCTCGCCCGCCAGCTCGAGCTGGTCATCGCCGTAGAACAGCGCCTCTCCGATCCGCACGGTCGGCACGCCGCGAACGCCACACTCCCAAGCGCGATCGGTTGCCTCCCGCAGCGTCTCCTTCAGCGCCGACTGCCCCAGCGCGTCGCTGAGCGCCTCGGCGTCGAGATCTACATCTATGGCGCACCCGAGCAGCAGCTCGAGATCGGCGATCTCGCCGCCCTCCTCGAATTGCCGCTCGAACACTGCGCGGGCGAAGACCTCTCCCCTCCCCTGCTCGCCAGCCCACGTCGCGCAGCGCATCGCCATAAGACCGTTGCCGGGCCATCCCGCTGGCCAGCGCAGGGGCGGCAACCCGTAGCGCCGCGCTCGCTCCTCGATCTCGGCTACGCGCCCCTCGCGAGCCTGCGTGTGCGCCCACGAGCCGAACCCGCGCCGCGCGAAGATCGCGCCGAGCAGCACCGGCTGAAGCTCGGGGCGCACGCCCAGGACCGACTCCGCGCGCGACAGCGCGAGATACGCGTAAGGGGAGCCGAGGTCGAAGTAAATGACTGGGTCCGCAATCGACAAGCGATCCTCCTCGTCGGACATCTAACTTGACGTTGAGCAAGCTAGCAGAGTTAGCTTGTCGAGTGACAAGCTAAGATGCCTGAATGGCACAGGCCTCAGTACACGATCCAGTTCATTTGCGTGGGGCGTCCAAGCGCGCAGACGATCGCGTGATCCCCATCCCCACCGTCCGGCTCCGTGACGCCGAACACAGTCGCGTCGCGATCCTCGACGCAGCCACGCGGCTTTTCGCAGCGCACGGATACGACGGCGCGAGCCTGTCAGAGATCGGCGCCGTCGCCGGACTCTCCCGCGGCGCTCCCGGCTATCTCTTCGGCTCCAAGCAGTCGCTGTACGGAGAGGTCCTCACCACTGTCTTCAGCACCCGCCAGCAGGCAACGGAGCACGCCTTCGCGCGCGTGCGCGCGTGGTGTGAGAGCGATTCAGAGCTCGCGCAACTGCGCCCCGCCTTGACCGCGGCGGCTGAGGGGTACATGAGCTTCCTTTACGAGCATCCGGCGTTCGTCGCGCTGATCATGCGCGAGGAGCTCGACGGCGGAAGCAGGCTGAAGCGCGCGAGCCACTCCTCGACCGCGATGGAGGATGCTTTCCAGGCGCTGCGCCGCGCCGGCGCCAACCGGGGGTTGCGGGCGTTCCAGGTTCCAGAGGCCGTGGTGCTGTTCGTCTCCTTGACGTTCGCGCCGTTCTCCTACCGCCACACGCTGCTGCGATCGGTCGGCCTCGAGGTGATCACCGAGCGCGGCCGGCGCAGGCAGGCGAGGCTCGCCGCCGCGCAGCTGATGAACCTGGTGGCGCGATGAGCAGCAACGTACACTCGTACGTCATGACAGATGCCCCGCAAGCCTTCGACGCTCAGGCCGGCTCCTACAACGCGGCCCGGCGCAGGCTGATCCCACCGTTCGACTCGTTCTACGGCACGGCCGTCGGGGCCGTGCGACTGGCCGAGCCGGTCGAGCGGATCCTCGACATCGGCGCCGGCACCGGGCTGCTGTCTGCGGCGATCAAGGAATGCTTCCCCGATGCCCGGGTCACGCTGCTCGACGGCGCGCCGTCGATGCTCGCGCAGGCACGAGTGCTGCTCGGAGATGCCGGCGCCGGCTACCTCACCGCAGACCTGATTGATCCGCTGCCGGCGGGACCGTGGGACGCGATCGTCTCGGCTTTGGCGATCCACCATCTCAGCGACGAGCACAAGCGTGAGCTGTTCGCACGCATTCGTACGTCGCTGCGTCCCGGTGGCGTGTTCGTCAACGCCGAGCAGGTAAGGGGGCCGACCCCGCGGCTCACGGCTCTGTACGAGTGCTGGCACGAGCAGCAGGCGCGAAGCGCCGGATCAGACGACGCCGAGTGGCAGGCGGCCGTCGAGCGGATGTCACACGACCAGCTCGCCGGCGTCGAGGATCAGCTCGCGTGGCTCAGGGACGCGCGATTCAGCGACGTCGACTGCCTCTTCAAGCAGTACCGCTTCGCCGTGATCGTCGCGATTCGCTGAGCCGCTTCGCTCAGTCGAGCGCGATCGCGCGCATCGTGTGCTCGTCGGGAAGCTTCTCGAGGATCGCGCGCAGGCGCTCGAGGTCCTCGGCCTGCTCGCGCCCGAGGTCGCGGAACAGCGAGCGCAGCGCCGTGTGCGTGATCTTCATCTGGCGCGAGCCGAGCGTCACCGAGAGGATGCCGTGCTCGTCGGGTCGACCGTCGAGCTGCGCCAGCACCTCCCGCGCGAGCCCGCGGATCTGCTGTTCGTGAGCCTCGTCTGAGATCAGCAGTTTGAGCGCCGTCGCCGTCACGCCGATCTCGTCGACCGCGAGCAGGAGGTGGAATGGAGGCTCGGGAACCGTAGTTGCCATGACGCTCTGCTTCGCGCGGGAGTCGAAGCCGCTGGCAGTCTACTGAGCCCTCGCGAATGCTGGGGGAGGCAAGCTGAGTGGGAGCCTGCCTCCCCCGCCTCTCCGCGTGGGGACGCGGACTGTACCAGGATACGAATAGTTGGGACTCAGATGCATTAGGCCTACTTGCTCTGGACATAGACAGTCGCTGTCGGATGGTGTTGTCACTCCATGCCCGAGCCGCTCTCAGATGCCACCCGCCTGCTCGGCAGCCGCGTGCGCGAGCGGCGCGAAGGCCTCGGGCTCAGTCAGGAGGCGCTGGCCGACCGGTGCGCCGTCCATTGGACATTCCTCGGGCAGGTCGAGCGCGGCCGGCGCAACCTCAGCCTGCACAACCTGCTGAAGATCGCGGGCGGCCTCGGGGTCGACCCGTCCGAGCTCGTGCGCGGTCTGAAGGCGCCGGGCCCATAGAGCAGGACGGCCATGTGGTGACGATCACGATCGATAGCCCGCAGCGCATGAACGCGATCAGGCCTCAGGTGTCCGACGAGCTCATCGCCGCCTGGGGCCGTTTCCGCTGCGATGACGATGCCTACGTTGCAGTGCTGACAGGAGCGGGCAAGCACGCCTTCTGCGCCGGCGGCGACCTCAAGGCAGCCTTCGATCTGGAGGCGCCCGAGCGATTCGCACCCGAGGCGTTGGCGGCGCACGATCGCGGTGAGCGGCCGGGGGTGCTCGGCCCCTCCCGTTGAACCGATATTTATAAGCCGACGATTGCCGCAGTGAACGGCGTCGCCTAGGCGGGTGGCCTTGAGTGGGTGTGCTGGACGGACATGGCAATCGCCGATCAGCACGCGACCTTCGGCGTGACGTGTCGTCGCTGGAACATCGGCCTGGCCGACGGCGGCACCCAGCGGCTGCCCTGCATCGTCGGCTTTCGCCGCGCGATGGAGCTGACGTCACGGGCCGCGTGATCGACGCCGAGGAGGCGCTGCTCATCGGCCTCGTCAATGAAGTCGTCCCCAGCGGAACGTGTCGCGAGCGAGCGGTCGAGCTAGCGCACACGATCGCGGCGTTGCCGCAGCCGGCGATCCGCACCGACAAGGAGGCCGCCGTGCGCGGCTACGGCGAGCCACTCGAGGAGGGTCTGCGGATCGAGGCGCGCTGCTTCAATCAGCTGATCGGCGACCCGCAGATGGCCGAGGGGCTGCGCCGCTTCAACGAGCGCGACCATCCCGACCGCGCGGCGGGCGAGCCCGGCACGAGCGGTCTTGCCCGGCCGCCGAGCGGCTGACGGAAGCTGTCAGGGGACCACTAGCGCGGACAGCATGCCGTGAGCGTGCGGCCCGAGCCTTCACGGACGTCGTGGTGTGGCGTCGCCCACGACGCCCGTGAAGACCCGGGCCTCCTGTGATCGGTTAGAGCACGCTGCGCCTACTTCAGCTGAGCCGAACTCCTGCCGAGCAGCGTGCGGGCGACGATCAGCAACTGGATCTGCTGGGTGCCCTCGAAGATGTCGAGGATCTTGGCGTCGCGCGTACCCACTTCTCGAGCAGCTCGCGCTCGCCGTAGCCGACGCCGCCGCACAGCTCGACGCGGGCGAGCGTCAGATCGACGCTCATCCGCCCGGCCTTGGCCTTCGCGAGCGACGCCTGCAGGGAGTTGGGCCGGCCGTTGTCGGCCATCCACGCGGCGTGCAACGTCAGCAGTCGCGCTGACTCCTATTCGCCCTCCAGCTCGAGCAGCCGCGCCGCCGCTGCCAGCGCCCGCGCGGGCCCCTCGTAGCGGACCTCGACCCCCGCCTCGACCGCCCGCGTCTCCAGGCGCGCTCACTGTCTCACTGATCCCCGCCGCCGAGCTGCACAGCCGAGTGCTCGTGACTCAAGCGTTGGCCCAGGTCGCGCCCGACGGCTGCGCCTCGGTGGGTAATGTGCCACGCGTTCGGACGGCCCTTGGCCTGTCCGGCGCCGACATTGCGGATCAGCCCCAGCCCCTCCACCCTGCTGAGCAGCTTCGAGATCTGCCCTTGGTCGCGGATTCCGGCGGCCTCGGCTACGGCCTGGTTGCTGATGCCCGGCGCCGCCGCGATCTCGGCGAGCACGCGAAGCGTGCGATAGGTGAGGCGCATGTCGAGAGCCCCACGCGCCTCGCGCTCGCCGTCGCTGGGCGGCCGTCTGCTCACAGCCCTATGAACGGGTCGCGCGAGCTCTTCCCAGGCAGCCTCGGGGCCGAGGTAGGGCAGCGCAATCACGCTCATCAACGGATTCACGAGCGAGGTGAGCGCCGCATCGCCATCTTCGGAGAGGCGTGCCTGGACGACGCCGAGAACGCCTCCGACGACCGTCTCGCCGGTCAGCGGCGGGGGGTTCGACGTCGGATTCGCTGCGCGTCCTTCGCTGTCGATGAAATCGATCAGCTGCCACAACAGCTCGTCGCGTCGCGCCCTCGCCGGACTGGTGGCGGTCGTGTGCAAGACCAGCAGACGAGCCAGCTCCGGCTCGGAGTCGAAGAAGGCGAGCATTGCGAAGAGCCCGGCGCGCAGCCGATCGCTCCAGGCGCCCTCGACGCCATAGGCGCGCGAAGCCCGTACGCGGACCTGTCCGACCGCGTCCTCGAAGACCGCCCTGAAGCAATCGCCCGAGCTCGCGAACAGCTCGTAGAAGCGGCGCCTGGACACGCCGGCGCACGTGACGATCTGCCGCACGCTGGCTCCCTCCACCCCGTGCTCGCAGACGACCTTCGCGAGCGCCGACATCAGCCAGCCGCGCTGAACACCCCGTACGAGCTCCCGCTGCACCTCATGCATGAGTTGCTCGGAGCGGTCTTCGTGCACGACGCTCATCGGGTGCCCTAACCGAAGGAATCAGTACGGGCGCCGGACAGGATGTGTGCCCGGCGCCCGTTGAGCTTCAGCGGAGAGGGATAGAGGGGCCGCCGAGCTTCTGCGAGCGCCACCGCGGGAACAAACCCGGCCGTGACGCTCGGACAAATCCTTCGACCGATCCTCTCTGTACCCCGCACCAATCCCCCTTCCCCCAGCCGATCCAAATCGACAGATCTCCACTCTGTCGGGACCGACGCGCTGGCGTCTCTGCATCGTTTCTGAACGAGGTCGTTATCTAAACATAAAATGACTCATGCGTCAAGTGTGCGGTCGCCGCAAAGGCTTGCAGGTGACGTATCTTAGACGAGAACACGGCTCTATCTAGCGATTTCGGCGCCTATTGCAGCGACTCCATCCAGCGGCCCTGCCCGATCCTTGGCGTGACGTCGCGTACGGCGAGAATGAAACGGCGTGGTCGGACTTGCACAATTTCTGTATGCTTCTGAAGTCGCTCATGCCACGACCCGCTCCAGAGTTCCGCGATCATCGAGCCAACGCACGCCTCCCCAAGGCCGGCCGGTCGGCCGCGGCGAAGCGGACCCAGCGCGAGCGACTGACGGACGCGATCATCAAGCTCTCGGCGAAGGGCGGATATCAGGGGGTCAGCATCGCCCAGATCAGCTCACACGCGCGCGTCTCCAGCGCCACGTTCTACGAGCTCTTCAGCGGCAAGGAAGACTGCCTGCTCGCGGCCTACAGCTCGGTCGCCGATCACCTGCTTGAGGAGATTCGGACGCACACGCCGGAAAGCGAGGACTGGACTGAGACGCTGCACGGAGCGCTTCATGCGTTGCTGAGTGCCCAACGCGACGATCCCGACAGTGGGCGTCTGCTGTTCGTCGAGGCCGCCGCCGGAGGGCCGCTGATCGACGAGCAGCGCAAACGGGTGCTGGGGCAGTTCGAGCGTCTCGTCCAGTCGATGCTCGACGGCATGCCGCCGACGGGCGAGCGTCTCGACGTGCCGGCATCAGCCTTCGTCGGCGCGCTGCGCAGCATCATTGCCCGCCGGCTGCGCACGAGCACCGCCGATCAGCTTCCCGCAATGACCGACGACCTGATCCGCTGGCTCGCCTCCTACGCCGTCCCGCCGGGAGCAGACATCTGGAGCACGAGCCCTCGGGCGTTGCTGACCTGCGAGCCATCGGGAGCGCCGAGGTCGGACCTGCCCCCCCACAGACGACTCCCCCGCGGCAGACACGGGCTGCCCGCCGGCGTGGTCGCCCGCAGCCAGCACACTCGGATCATCTACGCGACCGCGGAGGTGACGATGGACAAGGGCTACGCGAACACGACGGTCGCCGATATCGTCGCGCAAGCGGGCGTCGCGCGCGACGTCTTCTACGAGCACTTCACCGACAAGCAGCACGCCTTCCTGGAAGCTCAGCAGCATCCCGTCCAGCACATCGTCGATACCTGCGCCGGCGCCTACTTCTCGGTCGCAAGCTGGCCGGAACGTGTGTGGAACGGACTCGACGCGCTGCTCAAGCTGATCGCCTCGGCGCCGACGATCTCGCACCTGCGCCTAGTCGAGTGCTACGCCGCCGGCCCGGTGGCGATTCGCCGTGGCGAGGAGATCACTCGGTCGTTCACGATCTTCCTCGAGGAAGGCTACGGCTACCGACCAGAGGCGCAGCAGCTGCCGCGCGTCACCTCGGAGGCGATCGCGGGCGCCTTGTTCGAGATCGTCCAACGCCACGCCGCTCGCCGGGATTTCGCCGGGCTGCCGCGGCGGCTGCCGCAGCTCACCTACCTCGCGCTCGCGCCCTTCACGGGCCCCGAGGAAGCCGTTCGGCTGATTGAAGAGCTGAGCGAGCAGAGCCAGGCTGACCCCCCGCTGGCTGCCAGCGCGTAGAGATCGCACCCGTCGGCACGTTCGTCGACGAAGCACGTGAGAGGGCGAGGCTGCTGATCATCGGTTGCCCGACATACGTCGAGCGACCACCTCGACTTGACTTCTGGAGGGGTCAGGGAAAGCACGTCGCTTAGCGCGTGCCGCCTTATGAACGGAGTTGGTATCTAATTGCTGGAAGCTGCCACAGCAAGCACGACAATAGGCGGACGACAGTGTTTCTAGGCTTGACACCGGGATTCAACGCGGTACGCAGCGCATGCCCCCAGGCAAACTCCCGATTCTGCATTAGCAACCTATTGAAAGTTTGTGGTCGCTATAGGCCGACCAGAGATTTGTGTACCCTACGGTGTCCGTGGCCGAGGACGAAACAATGTCGCCGGAGCCCGGATCGGGGGCCGGCGCCGCTCCAGGGGGGAGGTCGCGCCGGGCAGATCAGCGCGCGCGGCTACTCGAGGCGATCGTCTCCGTCGCCACCGAGGGCGGCTATCCGGCCGCGCGAGTCGGCGATGTGTCCGCCCGCGCAGGGGTCTCGAGAGCGACGTTCTACGAGCTGTTCGAGAACAAGGAGGCATGCTTTCTGGCCGCTCACCGCGAGCTGGCCGGGGGGCTGATCGACAAGGTCGCCGACACGATCGCCGCGGGCGAGGCGTCGCGGGCGATCGACTCGGCCTTCACCGCCCTGGTCGACTCAGCCCGGCGCGATCCGCCTGGATTTGACTTCCTCACACATGAGGCGATGCTCGCTGGTCCCGCCGTTCTCGAGGCGAGAGATGATTTGCTGGCGGCACTGCAGGACCTAGTGGGCCAGGCGCACAAGCGCGTGCGTAAGCAGTCGCTGCTGCCCGACATACCTCCGGGGATCCTGCTCGGAGGGCTCGTGCGCGTGCTCGGCATGCGGATGCGCCGGGGCCCGTATGACTCCGACGAACTGCTCGGCGAGATGCTCGCGTGGGTCGACTGCTATCGCGCACGAGCGCGCAGTGGGCGCCGTCCGATCGAGTTCCCGGAGTCTGAACTCGCAGCCGAGGCGTGCCTCGCGCAGGGCGCGATGGCCCCGGCGCCGCTGCCGAGAGGGCGCCATCGTCTTCCCGCGGCGCTCGTGATCCGCGTGCAGCGTGAACGAATCCTGCATGCGACCGCTGACGTCATCCATGCCAAGGGCTATGAGGACACGACCGTCGCGGATGTCGTCGCCAAGGCCGGCGTGTCCCGCGAGGTCTTCTACTCGCACTTCCACAGCCGCTCGGACGCATTCCTCGCCACGCACAAACTCGTGTTCGAGCAAATGATGGCGACCGCTGCCGGCGCGTTCATTGCGTCGTCCGGCAGCTGGCCCGACCGAGTCTGGGACAGCTGGGGTGCCGCGACCGGCCTGGTCGTGGGCTCGCCGAGCCTCGCCCACTTTGCTTTCGTCGAATCGTATGCCCTCGGTCTGTCGATCGCCCGGCGCACCGACGAGGCGGTGGTCGCCTTTACGGTCTTCCTCAGGGACGGCCACCGCTACGTTCGCGGCAGCGCAGAACCATCAGCGACGATCTCCACTGCGATCGCCGGCGCCGTGATGGAGACCACCGCGTCCTACATCAGGCACGACCGCGCCGAGGAGCTGTTCACGCTGCTGCCGATGCTGGTGTACATGATCCTCGCGCCGTTCCTCGGAGGCGACGGCGCGATCGAGTTCGTCGAGGGCAAGCTGCGCGAGGAACCCGCCGGTGCCGACTGAGGGCTCCGTCAGCTGGCCGGCTTCGCGCAGAGCGCCCTGACTTTGCTCCTCTGCTTGGAGTGAGTCGGCGCTCCGCAGCGCACTATGGCCCTTGCACACGGTGAGACCGCCGAAGCTCGACGGCGCGACTCTGCTTGCGGATTCACGCCGGACAAAGCGCGAGCCAACGCTCAGCCCGCGCTCTGAGGATGATTTGAACGGCTGCCGACGGCGTCGCCCCGCCCGCCGTGGCGCTCTTCGGCGCGCTCGGCGCGGCCCTCGCCTGGGCGCCCGGCGGGGCGCCGGTCGCCGGCGGGTGCAGTCGAGCGCTTCGCCGTGGAGACGCCGCGGACAGCCGGCCGGGGCGTCGGCGCGCTCGTCGACTGAGCGGTGCCCACGACGTAGACGGTCACGGTCCAACCGCCGGACGCGCTGTTGCGCGAGGCTTCGCCGCACCCCGCCGCCAGCAATACGCCGGCGAGCACACGGTCAGGGCGCCAACCCAGCCTCTCGCGCGGCCTGCCTAGCGCCGCTGCTGCTGTCGGCGAGCCCGGTGAGCGTTGCCCGCCTTCCTCGCCCCATACCGCCTGCGCGCCGTCTTTTCGCAGGCACCGCGCTTCTTCTTGCTGTGCGTGAACTGCTTGCGGCACTTCCTCAGCGCTTTGGCGAGCAGTTGCGCACGGGAGGCTTTCGTTCCCTTGACGGCGCCACAGCCGGCCACCGGGATCGGCGTGTTCTGCTGGATCACCGTGCCGTTCTGTCCCGTGATCGTCGTCGGCATCGTCAGCTTCTGCCCACACAGGCTGAAGTTCTTGCTCTGGGGCACGTTGGAGGTCAGCGCCGAGTGCGGGCCCTCGGGCAGCACGGTTTCGAAGCTGCTCACAGGCGCGTCGGGAACGCTGTTGAAGGTAGAGGTGGTGATGCCTTTTTTGATGTCCGTCTGCCCGTCGAGGATCAGCGTGATCCCTTCGCCCTGCAGCACGAACTCGACGTCGGGGAAGGCGGCATTGCCGTGTGAGACGAGGTAGGCAGGGCCAGTCAGTGGGTTCTTCAGCACGGGCGTGTGCACGGTCGCCGAGCCGATGTTCGAGCCTTCATCGCAGGCCGCCGGGTTGACCTCGAAGATCGTGTCGGGGCAGGCTTTCTGGATCGTCGTCAGCCGCGCCGGAAGCGCGATCGGCAGCACGAGCTTCGTTTTTGCGATGTTCGCCTGTCCCGGCGAGGAGGTCACCTTGACGGTGAAGCTGGCGCCGTTGGCTTTGCTCGCATTGCCCTGCGTCTTGGCCGTCAGCGTCGGATGGAACGGCAACGCGGAGCAGTTGCCGACCTGGAAGGGGCTGGAGACGGAGGCGCTGGCACCCTGGGCGCCCGTCAGCGTCCCCGTGATCGACATCGGGCTGCAGTTAGTCGGGTTGAACTGAAAGTTCGGGCGGTCGACCGTGACCGTGATCCGTTTGATCTGCGCCGGCACGCCCTTGACGAACGTCGGAAACGGGTCGCTGATGATCGTCACCGCTGCCGTGCTGCGGTCGACCAGGATCTTCGAGCGCACTGTCACATCTCCGAGGTTGAATGGGCCTGCCACCGCCGGCGTGACGACCGATAGCCCGAAAGGCGCGCCGCCGTAGGGTCCGGTGAGGTACACATCTCCCGGCAGCGTCACTGGTTCGCCGCCGAGCCCCGAGCTGGCGCTCGAGTGCCCGATCAGGCTGTCGGCACCGCACTGGTTGCTCGCGGCCAGCGGTTCCGGGCACGGAGTCACCGAGGCGAGCATCGCCGCGACACCCGCTGGGAGGTGCATCGCGATCGCGCTCAGCGGCTGATCAGAGTCGGAATGCTCGAGCGTCAGCGTGAACGGTGTGAACGCGCCCGCCTGCGTGTTGGTAGAGCCGGCCTGGAAAGAGGGCGAGAAGGCCAGTGGGTCGGGCGGGCAGGGACCTGCGCCCGCGCCGGAGGTGATCTCAAAGGAGCCCGGATCGGAGCTAGCCTGCACCGGCGTGGTGCCCGACCACGGTTCGAAGGAGGCCGTCGCCGCGTAGGAGCCGCAGAGCGCCGGCGTGGAGAGCGACCCGCGCGGTCCCCCGAACAGGTTCACCTCGAGTTCTTCAAAGGGAACCTGCGGCGTGTCGGTGAAGCTCGTTGTGACTTGCCCGGTCGTTTCGTCCAGGCGCCCTTCGCCCGCGAGCTTCGCCCGCAGTCCGAGCTTTTCGTTTTCGGCCACGATGTAGAGCGCGATCAGCGAGTGAAACGGGTTGGCGTCCTGGGCGGCGAGGTAGACGGTGCCGGTCAGTTCGTCGGCTAGCAGCGGGGTCTTGATGCGCACGGTGCCGAGCTTCGAGGCTTCAGGGCATTGCACGGGACCCGAGGAGAAGTGCAGCGGTTCAGGTGCGCCCGGGGCGAACGGGTCGCCGCCGCCTTTGCCCTCATAGCCGATCTGCTGCTCAGAGCAGGCTTGCAGACCGTTGGCGGCCGAGGGATTCAGCGTCACCCCCTGCGGCAGGGTCACAGTCGCGCTGCGGAGCGCCGCGTCGCCCAGCGCTCCCGAGGTGAGCGTGCCCACCTGGGAGACTTTCACCTTCACGTCCAGCCCCGTCGGTGTGCTCGCCGCCGTCGTCGCTTCGCCCGTTTCCCGGCGGGGCTGGACTTCAAGGGCGGGGTCGAGCGCAAGCTGATCGCAGCCGCTCAGGCGCGTAAGCGGTTCTCCGGACTGATCGCCGAAGAGGTATGTGCTCTGGACCGGCTCCCCGGTCCAGTCGATTCCCGCCATCGTCGTGGCCAGCTGCCCGGTGCAGGAGGTGGGCAGCGTCAAGAACGGGACGTTAGGGCGAGGACTCGGCGCCTGGCAGGTTTCGCCCTTGCTGAAGAGGCCTTCGCGCAGGCACGCCCAGCCGCGTGAGCCGTCGTGGCTCTGATCGCTCGGTTGCCCCCAGAAGATCACCTGCGCTCCCAGCACCTGCGCGGCCGCGGTGGCATTGTTGACGCTGGCCGTCACGCCGTAGTCGCCGTCGGTGCGCACCGCCACGTCGACCACGACCGGCACGCCTTCGACCTCGAAGCCAAAGCGACCGGGCTCGCCCTGTGCGGGTTCGAGGTTGAACAGCGGCACCGCCACGGTCGCGTATCCAAGCGGGCTGGGCGCCAGGATCGTGACCGTCGCCACGCCGATCGCCGAGGGGGTGGGACAGAGGTTTCGCGCGCCCCCGACCGAGGTCGCAAGCGAGGAGAACTCCACGGCAGAGCACTGGCCGGCCGCCGTCAAGTTGCCGAGCAGGCCGGGGGGCAGGCTGAAGCCCACGTTCTTGGTCAGGCCGGGCGCGCCCGCCTCGAGCCGTCGTGGCTGTCCGGGCAGCTGCACTTCCTCGAGCGTCTGGTTGAAGTTGACGGTGCTCTGCAGCTGGTAGGGATGGGAGCCGGCCTGGGTGTCGATCGAGCCGTCTTCGTTTTCCAGGGCGATCGTGTAGCCGCCCGGTTCGATCCCATACTTCACGGGTTCGCCGCTGACCTGTAGCGCCCGCGTGAGCGAGGCGGTGGCGATCGGCCCACCGCCGATCGCCTGCCCGCCGTGCACGCTGAGCTGGTTGGGCAGCGAGAGCACCGCTCCGGAGGGCTCCCCGACCGTGACTGGGATTTCCACTTCCAGGCGTTCATAGGGCGGGACTTCGCGCGAGGTGGCGCACGTCACGAGCCGCTGTTCGCTCACCGAGCATTCCCAGTTTTCTTCCCTTTCTTCGGCAGATTCTCTGGCGCGCGCCCAATGCGGGATGACCCCGGCGGGATCGCTCACCTGCAGGCCGACGGGCAGCGTGTCGGTGATCGTGATCTTGCTAAAGGCGCCGCTGACTGCGACGTCTCCCAGCGGATCCGCCGCGACCACGATCAGCCCTTCACCTCCCGGCGGCAGGTTCGTCGGCGCCGCGCGCGAGGAGAGCTGCCAGCGGGGCGCCGCCAACGCCGGGCTGGCGCAGGCCAGCGCTGGGAGCAGCGTGATCGCGGCGAGCAGGACGAGCACAAGCGACCCTCTGCGCGAGCAGCCTTCGCGAGCGCGCGAGGATCCTCTTGCGAGCAGGGCGGCGAGCTTGCAGGCGAGCACGATCATCGCTTCTGCCTGCCCTTCTTCTTGGCGCCCTTGTGCGTGTGCTGGGCGTACTTCTTGTGCGCCTGTGCTTCGCAGCGCTTGCGCTTGCTCTTTGAATGCCGGTGCTGCACGCGGCAGCTCTTCAGCGCTTTGGCGAGCTCCTGCGCGCGCGTCAGTTTGGGCTTGGTGGTGGTTTTGCTCGCGCCGACCGTCTGCCTGGGCGTGCCCACAGGGCTTGCGGGTCCCGTGAAGGCTGCGCTCGCGGGAGTGCTCGTTGACGGCGGGGGGACCGTGCCCGGGCGGCATTCGCCAGCCGATTCGCACTGCTGGGTGGAGCCTTCGGGGTATTTGAGGCACGGCGAGGAGGAACTGCAGAGGTGCGCGTCATAGATGTCGATCGACCGGTCGCTGTCTGCCGCCACCAGCGGCGCGGAGCTCAAGAAGAAGACGTCATCGCCGTTGGCGCCGGCATCCAGGAACGCCGATTCGTGCTCGGAGGTGCCCGAGGAGATCAGCCCCGTGCAGCCGCCGGAGTCCGGGCAGGAGCCAACGCTCCGGGGCTCATACTCATAGACGTCCTCCTTGCCGTTGGTGTCCTGGGCGACGAGCGCGTCGGGGCTGTTGAAGAACAGGCGCCCGGAGTCTGAGAGATAGCGCGGCTCATAGAGGGCCGCAGGCGAGGAGCTGCCGTTGAAGTTGTAGGCCCAGCCCGGGAGCGAACCCGCAAGCCAGCGTTCCTTGAGGATCTGCGGGCGGTCGACCAAGAGGCCCACGCCTTCGCCTGAGAATTCCGTGTCGAGGACCCCGTGCGGGCGCTGCCAGGCTGAGCCTTCGCCGCCGGCGTTGCAGGAGGCGCACAGAAGGCGCCCGGCTGCGGCGTCGTAGAGGTAGACCTCCTCGTCGGGCTGTCCGCTCTGCGCATCGCGGTTGTCATAGCCGGTCAGGCTGCGCTCTGACATGAACGCCAGGTAGCGCCCGTTCGGGGAGACGCTTGAGCTCAGCACGCTGAGATTCGCCTCAAGCGGCGTGAGTTCCGAGGTCGGGCTCGAGCCCCAGTCGCCACCGTCTTCGCTTGAGAGCGTCGCGATGAAGCGCACGAGACGCTGGTCGGGATGCGCGGGGTCAACTTCTGAGAGATACAGGTTGCAGGTGGCGCCCGGCGGCGAGGGTTCGCCTTCGGGGTTGCGCGAGCAGCGCCCGGGCACTGCGCCGGGCGCGAGCACGGAGTTGGCCACGAAGTAGACGCTCGCGCCGTTCTGTGAGCTTCCGGGAATCACGTTCAGCACATCGCCGCCGGCTGAGGATGCGCTCACCGTCAGATCTTTCAGGCGCCCGCGCAGTGGACCGGTGCTCGTCAGTTCGAACTCATAGAGATCCGCTGGTGATTCCTCACCCGTCGGTTCCTGCGTGGAGTCTTCTGTCAGGCGCGCGGTGTCGGTGAAGAACATCTTCGTGCCGTCGGTGCTCGCGCTCTGGAAGTGCACTTGCCGTCCGTTTAGTTCTTCGGGCGGTTCGGAGACTTCCCGGCCTTCGGGGCCCGCTTCGATAGCGCCGTGGCCCTGCGCTGAGTTCAGACGGATCGTCTCGCCGAGCGCGAGGTCGCGCAGGTAGAGGCTCGTGCCCGTGCCGTCAGTCCAGAACAGGCGCGAGCCCTCGGAGGAGATCGCGCCGCGCATGTTCAGGCCTCCGCCATCGCCCAGCGAGGATTCGTTGAGGCCGCTGTCGGGCGCCGGGCTGCCGTCGGGGAGCACGCTCACCAGTTCGAGCGGTTTGCCCTGCTGCCACGTGTACAGACCGCCGGCTGTCGGCGTGGCCGAGCTGAGGGCGGGCTTGGAGTGGAACACGACGCGGCTGAGATCGCCGGTCGCGTCCTGGAAGTCCAGGCCGCCGCCGAACTTCGTGTTCGCCGTGTCGTTCTGCGCGGTCACAAGCGGGGTGAACTGCCCCGGCGAGGAGGGCAGGTTTTCGCGCACGTACATCGTCTTTTCGCTGGCCAGCGGGGAGAGCGGCGGGTGTTCGACGACTCCTTCGGTCTTGCCCAGGTCGTATTCGGTCGGTTGCACGAGGGCGGCCGAGAGATCGGGGGTGAAGTAGTGGTACTCGCCCGGCGAGGGCAACAGCAGGCCCCAGCCGTTTGTGTGCGGCGTTTCCAGGCTGCTCGTCTGCCACCCTTCGCCGCTGCGCACCGAGATCTGCTGGGCCAGTTCGGAGCTGCGGTTGCCTTCGGGTTCTGAGAGGACCGGGCCCGAGGCCAGCCACGCCAGGCGGCTGCCGTCGAGCGAGGCCTGGACGGCGCCGGCCCGTTTGGAGAGCATTTCGACCGTCGAGCCGTGCTTGTTTGCCGGGGAGACCAGCTCCCAGCCACGCCCGTCGGGCAGCACGCCGGGCGAGGGCAGCGTCTGGAAGGTGCTCGGCGAGGGGATGCCCTGCGCTTGACCGTGGGAGTTGCTTGCGAGCACGCGGTAGTAGTAGGCGGTGGCGGGCGCGAGGCCCGTGACTTCGCCACCGACGGCGACATCGCCGTAGCCCGCGGCGATCTTGCCCACCGGCAGATCCGTGCACGCCTGCGGGTTCTGCACGCAGTCGCTCGTGCCGTACTGGAAGTGGTATTCGGTTTCGGCCCCGCGCGGGTCGATCTGTGCGTGCAGCTCGGCCGAGCGAGGCGTCGGGTTCTCAGAGGAGACGCTGTCGATCACCGGCGCTTCTTCGGTATCTTCGGGGCCGAACACGACCACCCGGTCTTCGCTTGTGTCGGCGGCGAGCACCTCGCCGCTGGCGGAGTCGACCGCCACGCCGCTGCCCGAGCTCAGCTGCCCGGTGCCGAAGCGCTGGATCAGCACGCCGTCGGGGGTGTAGGCGGCGAGGCTCGAGACGTTGTCCAGGTAGAGGTCTCCGCTTGTGGGCGTTCGACCGCCGCGCCGGTCGTGTTGCGGTGGTCGATTTCGGAGATCAGCGTTTGCGGGGAGGGGACCTGGCCGTCGAGCTTGGCCACGACGGTCGGATCGGGCGTTTCTTCAGATTCGCCGGGGCAGTCTTCTTCTGAGTTGCGCCGTTCGTAGCCGACGTAGAAGGCCTTAGCGTCGGGCGCCACGGCGAAGGCGGGCCGCGCCCAGCATTCAAAGCGCTCTTCCATGCTGCGGCGCAGCGAAGGCAGCCACTGCAGCTTGGAATTGCCCACGCCGGTCAGTTGTTTTTCAAAGGCGTCGATCACCCCTTCTTCACCCCAGTAGACCCACAAGAGCCCGCTCGCATCGACCGACACGCCCGAGATGCTTTCTTCGAATTCTTCTTCCTGTTCTTCCCCGCCTTTTTCTTTGAATTTGAATTTGCGGATCTTGTGGATCACTTCGCCCTTGGCCGGGGAATACACGAACAGCGCGTTGCGCTCGGCTTCTTCTGCTTCTTCGGCGTTGCCGGCGCCCGCCACGTAGACCTCGCCGCGCGAAGGGTCCGATTCACTTGTGGAGTTGTCCACCGCGATCGGCCCGGCATCGAGCACTTTGAACTGCGAGACGTATTCGTATTCCCCGTCCGCGCCGCGCTTGAAGACCTCGACGCGGTTGTTGGCGGTATCGGAGACGTAGGCGAGCCCTTGCGCTTCGTCCACGGCCACCGCCGAGGGCTGCGCGAGCTGAGCGTCGCCCGAGCCCGGCGTGCCGAAGGATGAGCTGTAGAGGTGCCCGCGAGATGGCAGCGCGAGGGCCGCGGGGCACCAGAGTACGACGGCCAGAGCCGCGAGGAGCACGGCGAGGGCTGCACGAGGCGCAAGCGCGCCCTTCCCACGGACAACCGGACCGGTCAAGGCCGCGATCCTCTGCTGCTTAGCGCTCCTCACTTCTCTCACCCTTGTCCCTTTACTCGCCGTGGCCGACGGCGTGTGCGGGGCTTGTGAGCGCCCCGCACACGCGTCGCCTTAGAGCATCACACGTATGTGTTCAGCTCCAGCGCTTCTTCATTTTTCACCGTCGAGGTAATGCTTCTGGCCGGCTTTTGCCCAGCCTTTTTCTGCGAAGTTGGCTTCGAGAATGTCTTCTACGAGTTTGCCTTCTTCATTTTCGTAGAATTTCGTTTCCTGGAAGCCGTTTTTCTGCTTGTATTTGAGTTTGAACGTCGTGCTCATCTTGTTCGCCTGCACTGGCACGAGGATCGAGCCCCGCACCTCGACGTGCAGCGCACCGCAGTTGAAGGAGATGAACTTTTCTTCGCCTTTCGCTGGGAACAGGTCGAGCCCGGCTTCGTGTTTGGCTTTGTTCAGCCACACCGCGCGGCCTTCGAGTTCTTTGGTTTCAAGCTCCCCTTCGGGGTGCCCGGCCGAGGTGCAGATGTAGGGAGGCACGTGGCAGCCCTCGAACTTCACGAAAAGGCCCTTTGCTTCTTTGGTGCCGACGTATTCGCCCACGCTCGACTCCGAGGTGCAGCCGACGGCGTATTTGCCGACTTCCTGTAGCGTCGCTTTGCCGCCTGAGCTCGTCTGGCCCAGTTTCACGCCGCCCGGCAGCCAATTGTACTTGTTTTTTTTGCCTTCTTCTTTTTCTTTCGCCGTCGCTTCTTTGGTGCAGCCTTTGTCCGTGAAGTTGCCGGTGTAGACTTTTCCAACTTTCGCCAGTTTCACGCACCGGCCGTATTCGCGGCGGTGTCGCCGAAGCGCTTGCGACGAATGCGCCCAGCGCCACACATGCGGCTACCAGACACACTCCGAACGCCCTCGTATATCTCATTGAAAAGACTCCCTTCTCGTCCGACTCATACTTCATTTACAGAACAAGCGTCCCTGCGCCTCCCCGTAGTCCCTCGGTTCCGCTTGGCGGAGCCCCCCCCCGTTCGACTGGGGGCTCCGCCGTGGCGGCTACTTCAGTTGCTGCGGTTTCTGCGGTTTCTGCGGTTTCTGCGGTTGGCTAGCTGGCGTTATGAAGTTCGCCGCTTTCTTTGCCCTGTTTCGCGACGTTTGCGGGGATACCCGTGTACAGGTCGCCCTTCAGCACGACGATGCCCTTCTTGTGCGGATTGAGGTCCAGTTCGAGCACGTGCTTCAGCGAGTTGTCCAGGTAGGACGCGTACGGGCCGGTGCAGCCGCTCGGGTAGGAGCCCGGTTCGATTTTCCAGCCGACGTCGACGAGTCGACTGTTATCCACCGCGACCACGTCAAACGCGTTGTTGAATTCGACCTGGCCAGCCGTTCCGGCGCCTTCGGTGGTCAGGTGGATGTGGATCGGGTTTGCGTCGTTGCCGATGTAGCAGGGTTCACTGCCGAGTTTTTCAAGCCACGGCGCGGTGACTTTGACCTTCAACGGCAGCTTGAACGCGTTCCCGGTTTCTTCGAGAAGGCTCGACGTGTTTAGACAGCCCATCACTTCGAAGCATTCGTTGCCGGCCATTTCGATCTTGACGTTGACCCCGGCTTCTTTGTTCTTGATCGCTTCCTTCCAGCTTTCGGTCAGAGCCGCGGGCCATTCCTCTTGTTCCTGCGTGCTTTTGTCGAACAGCTTGATGCCGCCGGTCACCGGTAGTTCGGAGCGTCGAGCGTCTGGTATCCGTTCACGGCCGGGATCAGCACGCTCGATTCTTCTGCGCCATCGAAGGTGCCCTGGAGCACGATCGACTCGCCAGCGGAACGACGACTTTCCCGAATTCGAAGGAGCCACCCTGCTTGCCGCCCAAGGTGATCCCGGTGTAGCAGCTGCCGGGCGGTTCTTGGAATTCATATTCGGGTTCGGCAGGCGCTGAACTGTCCCCACGTGTTGGCGCTGTAGGGATCGCCGACACGGCTTGCTTCCCACTTTTCACGCCGCGCAATGTTCTTCGCAAACGCTTTTTCGGCTTGCGCTTTTTCTTTCTGTTCTTTGCATTCGGTGTTGCAGCTCGCCGAAGCCGGCGAGGCGACAACAAGAGTCGTTGCGCTCAGGGCGAAAACCGCCACGAGGCAGAGCACGGCCATCCTTAGATGTCTCACTTATCCTCCTTTGATGTTCCTCTGGTCATGATCGGTCGCCATCCGGCCTTCGCCCCGACCCTCGGGACGGCGACGAATGTGCGACAGCGGTGCCACCGGGACCAGCGGCCCCCCTGCTCGGCTTCACGCTCGTCGTCGCTGGGGCCTTCTTCAGCCTCCTCGACGGACGTCTGTGGTCGGCGAGCCCGAAGCGGGCGCCGACGGGCGGGCATGAGGCGAGCGTTAGACGAGGCGAGCCCGGCCGCGCGAGCGCTACGCCGGGCTCCCCATTCGTCGAGAGTCGAGCGCGCTGTGTTCGACTCCTGCGCGCCCGTGAGAAGGTCAAGTTGCGCGCCGCGCCCCGTGGCATGAGCACAGGATGCGTCGCCACGACGGAGCGTTCGCCGCCGTGGCTGCTCGGCGTGCGCTTCGTTCCCTCCAGGGAAACCCGCGTCCGCAGGTAGACAGCTTACTCCCACCTTCTCACTCCCCTTTCCCCAACTTGAGTCATCAGGTCCGAACGGCCGTCGCCTGTTGAAACGGCTGCGTACCTGAACGACGGCGGTATCTAACCACACGAGGCAGAGCATGTCAAGAACGTACACGGTGTACGCTTACTGGGCCTGCGGTTTTGCATTGTTGGACCGACGCCTGGGGAGGAATCGGTGAGGCAAAACGAGGGGTATGCAGAAGCCCAGTTTCACGAGTCCGGGTCTGAAACAGAGTGGTCTGGCTTGGGGAGCCTGCGGTATTCTTCTCGCGACCCCCGTCCCCGTGCCCTGCCTCCCCACCCACGGGCTTCTGCCAGCCGACGCCGCTCCGCCGAGCCGAGCGACAGCATGTCGGCGATAGGGCCCAAGCCGACCCAGCGTCAGCGCCTCGTGAGCGCGATGATCGATCTCTGCGCGCGGGTCGGCTACCAGAGCGTCAGCATCGCCGAAGTGAGCTCTCGGGCGGGGGTTTCGAGCGCCACTTTCTACGAGCAGTTCGACGGAAAAGGAAGACTGCCTGCTGGCCGCTTTCAGCGCCGCGCGCGCGCGTGTGTACAGGCAGATGCAGCCGCAGAGCACGAGTGAGTCGTGGCTGGATCTTGGTCGAGACGCACTCGAAGGGCTGTTCGGCGGACTGCAGGCCGACCCCGCCGCCGGCCGGCTGCTGTTCGTCGAGTCGCTTGCAGGCGGAGAGCAGATGCGCGAGAAGCGCGAACACGCTCTGGCCGAGCAGGAGCGGCGTGTCGAGGAGTTCCTTAGCAGCAGGCCGACTCGGGACCGAGACGCTCGACATCCCCGTCGTGGCTTTGGAGGGCGCCCGCCGCTACATAGTCTCCCGCCACCTGCGGACGCACAGCGAGGACCTGCTTCTTCGCGCGTTGAGGAGATCCTTACGTGGATGCTCGGCGACATGATTCCCGCCGGCGAGGAGCGCTGGAGCACGGTCCACACGCGCGGCCCCGCTGGCAGAGATCGCGGTGTCGTAGGTGGTGGCGCGATCGAAGTCCTCCCCGGCGCAGGCGCCGACGGCCGGCCCGAGCGTCTGCCGCGCGGCCGGCATGGGCTTCCACCGAGCGTGGTGGCGCGCAGCCAGCGCAACCGGCTCATAGCCGGGACGGCCGAGGTGATGGCGGCCGAAGGCGCTACGCGAACGCGACCGTCGCCGACATCGTCTCGGCTGCGGGCGTCTCCCGCGACGTCTTCATGACCACTTTGCCGACAAGCAGAACGCGTTTCTCGAGGCCCAGCAGTTCGCGACCCAGGCGATCCTCAACACGTGTGCGGCGGCGTAC